>CAVPBC010000001.1:0-97515 GCA_963701785.1 uncultured Bacteroidales bacterium
TCGACGACTGGATGGACAGGTACAATTACCTGATCGAACTCGGAAAACCTGAAGGTGATCGACGAGAGGTACAGAGATACAGAATAATCTGATTACCGGTTGCCAGTCGAGAGTTGGTTACATGCAGAATATAGAGATGGAAAAGTGTGGTTTTCTGCCGACAGCGATGCGGTGATCACAAAAGGATTGGTGAGCCTCATCATCAGGGTACTCGACGGCCAGTCGCCCGATGACATCCTGGGTGCGGAACTGGGATTCCTGGAAAAAATAGGATTAAAAGAGCACCTCTCCCCCACCCGTTCCAACGGTCTGACATCAATGATCAAACAAATGAAACTATATGCACTGGCGTTTAATACAAAGGAATGAAGCTGGAGGGTTTATCAAAGGTCATATTTCACGCAAAAAACGCAAAATGAAATCAATAAGTACGCAAACTAAAATACAGCATATTAAATCTTTGCGAATTTTAATATTTACTATGCATACTTTGCGTGAAACAAAAGGGCAGGTTTTAATGCACACCCGAGAGTTTTTAAACAAAAATTATGAACAACTCCCAATACAAAAAAAAGACCTCGAAGAAAAGATCATCAGCGGAACTGAAATCAGATCTATGATCCTGAGATTCCAGTCAATATATATGAAATCGGTCTTATTTATAAAATACAGATCGATGATGATTTTATGGTTCATATCGTGATGACGCTCACCACACCCAACTGCCCGGTTGCCGAAAGCCTTCCGGCCGAGGTCAGGGAAAAGGTCAAAGCAGTCGATGGGGTGAAAGATGTTGACCTCGAACTGACTTTCGAACCGCCCTGGGACATGGAGATGCTGTCGGATGAGGCGAAGCTGGAACTGGGACTATCTAGTTCAAAGTGCAAAGTGCAAAGTTGAATGTTGATATGTTCAAAATGATGACATAATTTATAATTTATAAACTCTACCTTTAGCTCTTTGAACTTTGAACTCAGCCATTCGGTCCCATATTATCACAAATTAATTCTCCTAAGGATTTAAAAAAGCTTCATTTGGAATAAGTTGCCATAGCTTTGCAAAGAGATCCGGGAGTTCATCATCGAGGAAACCTCACAGAATCCGGGGCATCTGGGATCCAGTTTAGGGGCGGTTGAACTGGCGGTTGCCATTCATTATGTCTTCGATACTCCTTATGATAAGCTGATCTGGGATGTGGGCCACCAGGCTTATGCGCATAAGATCCTTACCGGCCGGCGGGATGTATTCCACACCAACCGGATGTACGGCGGCATCAGCGGGTTCCCCAAGATGAGCGAGAGCGAATACGATGCTTTCGGGACCGGCCATTCCTCCACTTCCCTTTCGGCGGCCCTGGGGATGGCTGTGGCCTCCGGCCTGCAGGGCAACCACGACCGGCTCCATATCTCGGTGATCGGCGATGCGGCTATTGCCGGCGGGATGGCGATGGAAGCGCTGAACAATGCCGGGGTGCACCAGGCAAACCTGCTGGTGATCCTCAACGACAACGGCATCTCCATCGATCCGAATGTCGGTGCCATGAAAGATTACCTGCTGCAGGATCGGAAAAGATCAGCCCAGCCCTTCATACCCGAAGCAATTTCTTCGAAGTCATTCAATTTTCAGTATTTCGGTCCGACCGACGGCCATGATGTCATCCAGCTGGTCAATCAACTGAAAGAGATCAGGCATATCCCCGGTCCAAAGCTGCTTCATGCCATCACTACCAAGGGAAAAGGATTTAAAAAAGCCGAAGAGGAGCAGACGGTTTATCATGCGCCCGGCCTCTTCAATAAAGAGACCAGGTGAAATCACTGATACGGAATCACCCGGCAACATCCCGCCAAAGTACCAGTATGTATTCGGCGAACCATCATCGAGCTGGCCGAAAAGAACGAAAAGATCGTTGGGATAACACCTGCCATGCCTACCGGCTCTTCCCTGAACCTGATGATGGCAAAGATGCCTCACCGGGCTTTTGATGTAGGCATTGCCGAGCAGCATGCCGTGACTTTCGCCGCCGGTCTGGCAGCACAGGGGATGATCCCTTTCTGCAATATCTATTCAAGTTTCATGCAGCGGGCCTATGACCAGGTGATCCACGACGTGGCCCTGCAAAAACTGCACGTGGTTTTCTGCCTTGACCGCGGCGGGCTGGTCGGAGAAGACGGCGCCACGCACCACGGCGCCTTCGACCTGGCTTATTTCAGGGCTATCCCCAACCTGACCATTTGTTCCCCGATGAATGAGGAAGAACTGCGTAACATGATGTACACCGCGCAGTTACCGGGGGCCGGGACCTATGTGATCCGCTATCCAAAAGGCCGCGGTGTGATGACCGACTGGAAAAGGCCATTTAAGAACTTCCCGCCGGCAAAGGAAGAAAGATACGGGACGGAAAAGACGTTGCCATCATTTCGATCGGACATACCGGCAATGAAGTCATAAAAGCGACGATCAGCTCGAATCTGAAGGGATTTCCGCTGCACATTACGATATCAGGTATTTAAAACCCATCGATGAAGAATTGCTTCATGAAATTTTCACCCGTTTTGATAAAATCATAACCGTGGAAGACGGCACTATCACCGGTGGCCTGGGAAGTGCAGTACTGGAATTCATGTCCGATCACAATTACAAGGCACATGTTATCCGCCTCGGCATCCCTGACCGGTTCATCGAACAGGGAACGTTGCCGAATTGCGAGGGAATGCGGATTTGATGCTGAAGGAATCATTAAAGTGCAAGTTCAAAGTTCATTGAGGTCAAATGGCAGAGTTTGAGTTAATTGAGTTATAGAGTTTTGAATTGTATTTGGAATTCTCTTAACTTTGAATTTTAGAACTTTAACTTTGCACTTTGACCTTTGAACTTTGAACTAAAGATATGAGTTGGATTGAAATCTCGGTACTAATTTTCTCCGGCCTGGCGGTCGGATTTATCAACACGCTGGCCGGCGGCGGTTCGGTCATTTCCCTTTCCGTGCTGATGCTGATGGGGTTGCCGGCGCCGGTAGCTAATGGCACGAACCGGATCGCGGTGACAATTCAAACTCTAACAGCCACAACTGTATTTCGCCGTCAAAAAGTACTTGACCTCAGGAAGGGCACCATGCTTGGTATTCCTTCTGCCATCGGCTCATTGCTCGGTGCTTATATCGCCATCGATATCAATGAAGCTGGTCTTCGAAAGGGCTTTCGCCGTCATCATGCTGGTGATGCTGGTTTTCGTCTTTTACAATCCCGATAAATATATTTACGGCAAGCAACACCTGGTCGATAAAAAAGTGACCCTGCTGCAGGTGGTTATCTTTTTCTTCCTGGGTATTTATGGCGGTTTTGTGCATGTCGGCATCGGTTACTTTCTTGCTGGCCGCCCTCGTAATAAATGCCGGCTACGACCTGGTCAGGGCCAATGCTGTTAAAGTGCTCATCGTGCTGATGTACATGCCTTTTTCCTTCCTGGTATTCATGTATTACAGCGATATCAACTGGACCTATGGGCTGGTCATGACGATCGGCTCGGTGATCGGAGCATTCATTGCATCCCACCTGGCGGTTAAAAAAGGGATCGTATTTGTCAAATGGGCCATTGTCGTGGTCACCATCTTCATGGCCGGGCATTTCCTGGGGATCTATGATATTAAGGAGATGTTTGGGCGATGCTTGGCAAGAGTGAAGTGGTGTTAAGTGGGTGCTTAAGGGGTTAAGGTGGTTAATTGGTGCTGGGAATTGTGAATTATTGAAATCGTGAATTAATCCAGTCTGCATCCGTGTTAATCCGTGTGCTATTAATAAAGATAGCATATGAAATATCTTATTTTTCGGTTTATATCATTTCTATTGTAGCCTGTTCAACCAAAAATCCTCCCGTCCGGAATACGTCCTCGTGATCCATGGCGGTGCAGGCGTGATGGACAGAAAAGATTTCACCCCTGAACTGGAAAAAGCATACCTGGATAAGTTGCAGGAAGCCCTTGACAGTGGTGAAGCCATCCTTAAATCAGGCGGCACATCGCTGGATGCGGTGACGGCTGCTGTAATAGTAATGGAAGATTCCCCGTTGTTCAACGCCGGGAAAGGGTCGGTTTTTTCAGAAACAGGTGAGAACGAAATGGATGCAGCCATCATGAACGGCAAGGATCTGTCGGCAGGAGCAGTGGCCGGGGTCCGGACGATAAAAAATCCAATCCTGGCAGCCCGGAAGGTGATGGAGGAATCGAAACATGTCTTGCTGGTCCGTGACGGTGCAGAGAAATTTGCAAAGGAACATGGTGTTGAGATCGTGGATCCCTCCTATTTCTTCACCCAAAAAAGATATGATGCCCTGTTGAAAGCTCAGAAACACGGCACTGTCGGTGCGGTGGCGCTGGACAAATCGGGTAACCTGGCTGCCGCCACCTCAACCGGCGGCATGACCAATAAAATGACCGGCAGGGTTGGCGATACACCGATCATAGGTGCCGGCAACCTATGCCAACAATAATACCTGTGCGGTTTCGGCCACCGGCCACGGGGAATTTTTCATCCGTTATACCGTTGCCCATGATATTTCCGCTTTGATGGAATATAAAGGACTTACCCTTGCAGAAGCAGCCAATGAGGTCATTTTTGACAAACTCTTCCTGTCGGTGGCAACGGAGGGGTCATCGCGGTTGACAAAGATGGCAATTACACAATGACTTTCAACACCAGCGGGATGTTCCGGGGGGTGGTAACAGCTCAGAAGGAACAGAGAAGTGGCAATTTTCAATACATTAATACAGGTAACACCAATAAGAAAATCCCGAACTTAACCCTAAACCCTAAACCCCAACACTAATATTTCGGTTCTGCTCCCCAATAGTTCTGGTAGTCAGGCGAATCCTCCCCGAATTTTTCGACTTTCTTATCCATGCTGATCTTAAAGGTGCATTTTTCACCAGCAATTTCCGAGAAATAAATATCGTACTCCTTGCCGGAGCTATCGATCATCTTGATCCTGGCCAGGTTTTTACTGATGGTCTGATCAGTGAGGTTGGCATGGCACAACGGGCAGAGCATGTCGATATGTTCGCCTTCATCAATGCGGAAGGTATGATGTACCATAATGTCATATTCACCCAGCTGGGGATTGAACAGGATAATCCCCCGTGTTCCGGATTGTTTCCTGGCAGCCAGGATTACTTTTGTATGGGGCATCAGGTGGCCACGGCAATAAGGACAGAGAAAATCGTTCGCTTTCATAAAAGTTGAAATAAAACATAAAGATAAGAAAATCTCATATTAAATAGCAGAAAATGGTTAGAAAATGGTAAGGTAGCGGGGAGGCGGGGAGGCGGGGAAGCAGCAGGGAGGCGGGGAAGGGGGTGGTTCCTGCTTTTGCAGGAATGACGGCCTCAAAAAACCAATCCCGAAGGGATTTAACATGAATAGCGCCGATTAAATCGGGGATGAATAAGCGGCAAATACAATTTAAAGTGCCGTAGGCCCTATGTTTGTAAAATAAAGCATAAGTCTGGAAATTTATTAGTTTTAAGGTACCAAACTATAAACCTTTAAAAAACCAGACTTATGCAAACACAAAGTAACAAAATTGATTTTACAGGCCAACATATTTATGTTGGCATTGATGTACATCTAAAAAGTTGGAAGGTTACCATTATGACCGAAAGACTTCCTTTTTTTGAATGAAAAGTTTATCAAATCCAATAGCGGACCTGTCATGAAAGTGGTGAATAATGCCATCAATACTAACATGGCGAAAATTTCCGGCCCTAAAATACCCAAATCATATCCAATGTTTAAAACTATAAGTTCCATAAGTCCCCTGGTGTTCATCATAAGAGGCTGGCACACAATTCAGAAATCCTTTTTCTTTGCCAGATGGAGAAACGCCATCACAGGAAGTAATACCCACAGCAATAGCCCGCCATATGCCACCATCGTTCCGGTTCCGGTGCCCAGGAACTTGCGGAATACCGCCCCGGTATATCCCATCAGTGCAGAGATATCCAGCTGGAGCATGATCAGGATCCTTGAAAGATCAACCGGGTTAAACAGGGTCAGCACGAGTGCAAGCTTGTCCTGGGGATATTCTTCAAACAACAGGAGTGTCAGCAGGAAAATGCCATCATATATCAGCGTAAGGAATAGCCATACAAAAATAGCCACACCGAATCCTTTGATGGGGCTATCAAACTTTATCGTTATCAAAAACGCTATACCGGTAAAAATGAATGTAAGGAAAACCCCGGCTGTTAAAAGAATGAGGAAATTCATCAGCACGCCACTGGAAAAAATGCCGAAAAATAAAAAAGGGATTGCAGTTCCTAAAATAAAACTGATGGCAAGCGAAAGCGATAAGCCCAGGTATTTCCCGAGAAAAATCGATCTGCGGGGCAATGGCAGGGCAAGCAGCAGATCAATAAATTCCTTTGAACTGTAATAATATAATGCACCAAACAGGGTTCCTATCAATGGGCACAGGATCAGGACAATGTTCATCAGGCTGATGACTGTTCGCGGAATATCATAGCTGAAAAAAAGCAGCCCGAAAGTCGCAAGCAGGAAGAACAGAAAGTAAGCATAGGTCCACCGGCTCCTGCTGAGGTCATAAAAGCTGTATTTAAGAACTTTAAACATGTCCCTCTTTCATTAGAATACCTGCAATCGCCCTTTCAAGGCTTAATTCATGGCTTTGGGCCTTCAAATCCTGCAGCTTCCCCTGGAAATAGATCTTTCCTTCGAGGATGAAAATAACTTCATCTGCCAGCTCTTCCACCAGGCTTACCATATGGGTCGTAAGCAGGATGGCCCTGCCCATCTCTTTTTTCCTGAGCAGCAGGTCCTTGAACCTGATCAATGCAAGGGGATCGAGCCCGACCGTGGGTTCGTCAAGTACGAGGTAATGGCATTCAAACATAAAGGCAATCAGGATATTGACTTTTTGCCTGGTGCCGCCTGATAAAAACCTTAATGGCCTGTCAAGATATGGTTCCAGCCCGAAGAGACTGATCAGTTCCCAGTCGGTGGAAGGCTGGTTCCGTATATCTTTCACCATCCTGATGAGTTCCTTTACTTTCAGGTTCTCCGGGAAACGGGCAATCTGGGGCAGGTATCCGATATCACGACGGTAAAGCCAGTCATTCTTAATATTCCTGCCCTGTAACACAATTTCACCCTGCTGGCCGATAACCATCCCCAGAATACATTTTATCAGCGTGGTCTTCCCCGAACCGTTTGGCCCCAACACAGCCGTGATGCGTCCGTCCGGCAATTCAAGGTCTATGCCTTTCAATACCTCATTCCTATGATAAGCTTTATGTAGATTCTTGATTATCATTGGAATATTACCTGTTTCATGAGCGGGTATTTGTCCTCGAGGGTTTGCGGTGTGAGTGAAGGCATCACTTTTTCGGCAAAATTTATCAGGTCGACAAAAGGGCTCCTGAGTAAAATGATGGCAGAAGGCACTTTCCCTGCTACCAGGGAGAACAGTTTAACAGGCTTATACGGCACATCCCCGGCACCATCCCTGTCAAGATCATACCCGGTATAATCACTCCAGTAATTCCCGTTGTATTCGTTATAATTTGTTGAGTTATTTGTAAGTACATCGAAGGTGTTGGATATAAAATTGTTCCCTGCAATGACATTACCGTTGCAGCTTCCCAGGATCTTCAATGCCCAGCCATTATTACGGAATTCATTGGATTCCATCTTAATCCGGTTAGCTCCATCTCCATAAATCCCGATCGTATTTTCAATGAACCGGTTGTTTTTTATTTCTCCGTCAGTTATATCTTTCAGTAACAAACCGTAAGCATTGCTACCCCAGTTATTTTCGAACAAATTTTCCTTCATGATAATATGGTTCGAAAACATGACGGCAACACCGGCACCGTTATTCCTGAAGGTGTTGCCAATATAATCGTCATGGTTAGAGAACATGAAATGCAAACCATACCTTAGATTTTTTTCACTGACATTCCCGATGATGGTGCTGTTTTCGACGAATTCGAAATAGATGCCATCGCGGTGCTGAATGCAGGTATTCCCTTCGACCAGGATATCTTTGGAATACCAGATATGGATGGCATTTCCGGAAGAAAACTCATCCCGGGCCTTCCCTTCGATATAATTATTCCTGATAATACAATGATTGGCATTTTTAAGATAAATACCAAAAAATGTGTTGATAAGCTTATTGTTTTCAATGATGCAATGGCTGAAATGGTCTATTTTGATCCCGGCGTAATCTTTTACATAGCTAACCCCGCAATTCTGGACCTGGAACCCGGATAAACTGACGCTGTCGGCAAGTATGGTAAATACTTCATTGGTATTGCCCCCGTCGATGACCGGGTAATTAACGCCAATCAGCTTAAGTTGTTTGTTGATGATAATGTTACCTTCCTGGTAAAATCCTTTTGCCACGATAATGACGTCGCCACGAGATGCCATCCAGATGGCGTCTCGCAGACTATTAGTATTTTCAGCCTTTTCAGAAGGTTTTTTAAGAGACTCCATCTGGATGGAGTCCCTTTGGATCACAAATATCGTATCCGATGCCCTGACCACCGGCAAAAAAAATAAGAACAGCCATGCTGAAAATAAAAAAACCGTAAATCTCCCTTTAAAGCACTTCATGATTCTGAACTTATTCTACTGCGCCTTTCAGTCGCAATAACTGGAAATTCCTGTTCAGCCCTTCCCAGCAGTATACTTTACCGCCAAACTGGTCTTTAAAGTTCATCGCAGTCGCTTCAGTTTCAAAAGCAGTCAGGAACATTCCCATCGGGCTGGCCAAATCCTTACAATTCAGGAAATGGCTGGCAGTGGCATCCACCAAGTCTTCAGGACGATTAAAAGGGGTTACCAGTATCAGTTTGACATCCGTTGAATCAACGCCATCCTTCTGAAGGAATTCCACCAGGCATTCGACCGAATCGAACTTAAATACTTTGCCTTTCTTTGTAACGATCTCTGTGCCATATCTGGTATCCATAATGGTCATGGCACAGAGGACACAGTTATCCTCCCCGTAATGGATAGGTTCAGGCCCAACAGAACAGGAGGCGGAAACCATAGAGATGATCGCCAACAGCATTAAAAATTTCATGTTCCATTTTGCATTTTTCATTTTGCATTTTGCATTTTTCCTATATAGAATGCCAGGAATCCGGTGATTATCGAAAGTGCATAAAACAGGCTCCCCCAGCTGGGGTAAGAAGATGCTTCGAAGTTCAGGAGCATTTTAGTGCCGAAAAGCGGGGGCTGATAGGCCATTCCCGGAACCTTTATCGGTGCCGTGGGTGATAAATTATGGCCGTAATCATATTCCCAAAGGTAAAAATCATATATCCCGAGTATGCCCAGTAAGATGAACAGCATTGCCCATGAAAGAAACAGCCAGCGCTTGTTAAGTATGGCAAAAAAGACGGCCAGCAAAGCCATCCCGCCTATGACGTAAGGAAAGTACTTCAATTCCGGGATGGAGTCCGGTTCGATAAATTGCATGCCCACATAATGATTCAGGATATTGATATTCTGAAGGGTCCCGGGTGTATCACCGGTGATCTTGTTTATCCAGATATACATGGAAACCCCACCGGGATATTGCGGTGCCACCAGCGTGATCCTCCATATAGGGAATAAGAAGAGGAAGATCAGCAGGATTGCTGCAAGAACCATCAATAATCTCGGTAGGGTTTTCATTTTCAATCAGATTTAATTATTCCTGTGATCCGGTCCACCATTTCAGCGGAACATCAGAACCTTTCGCCGAGACCCTCACATAACCCTGCATTTCCTGGTGCAAAGCAGAACAAAAGTCGGTGCAGTACATCGGGAAAACACCGGGACGGTCAGGCTCCCAGAACATCGTTTCCGTTTGCCCGGGCATGATCAGCAATTCAGCATTCCTGGAACTCTGGATGGCAAATCCATGAGGCACATCCCAGTCCTGCTCCAGGTTTGTAACATGGAAATAGACTTTATCTCCCACGTAAATGCCTTCAATATTATCAGGGGCAAAATGGCTCCTGATAGCTGTCATATAAACCCTAACAACATTACCATCACGGACGACCTTAGTATCTGCTTCACTTTTCGTAACATGCGGATGATTATTTTCCGCTATCGAAAAGTATTGTTTCGATTTTGGTTGGACGAGTTCAGCAGGTATGGCCTGCCCATAATGCGGCTCGCCTACTGTCGGGAAATCAAGCAGGAGTTGCATTTTGTCGCCCGAAATATCGTAAAGCTGCGCCGACTGGTTCAATTCAGGCCCGGTTGGCAGGTAGCGGTCTTTCGTGATCTTGTTCAAGGCCAGCATGTATTTTCCGAACGGCTGTTTGCTGTCGCCGCCCGGGATCATGAGGTGACCCACTGAGTAATAACAAGGTACGCGGTCCAGGACTTCCCATGTTCCGACCTTCCATTTAACCACTTCGGAAGAGATGAAGAATGTTGTGTAGGCATTCCCTTTTGCGTCAAACTCCGTATGCAGCGGTCCCAGGCCTCCGCTTGATACCATCCCGGCAAGGATTTCATCATATTTTAACACCGGGATACCGTCGATAGTGGTTTCAAAAGCCTTGTTTTCGATGGCTTTCAGCATTTTGGTGAAAGAATGCACAGCCATATCGGCCGAAAGCTTTCCTGCACCGACGATATATTCACCGGTCGGATCGACATCAACACCATGTGGTGACTTCGGGGTCGGAAGGAAATAGACCATATCGGGGCACTCTGAAGGAATAAGCACCTTGACAGTTTTTAACTCTTCCGATGTTGCCATGTGCGTATTATCGTCATAGACATTGTGGAAATAGCTTGCAGGGATTTCCCTGGCTTTTCCGGCTTTCACGTATTCTTCGGCTTTCTTCCAGTTCACGGCGGCAACAAAATCCTTGTCAAACTGCGATGCATTCGCTTCCATCAGCGTATTTGACTGTTCCGTATTATAACTGGTGAAGAAGGTCCAACCGTGCGATTTGCCTTTGCCGGAGTGGGCCAGGTCGTAGCTGAACGCCGGGAGCAGCACCTGGAAAGCGACCTCCATATGCCCTGTTTCGGGATTCACGGTTATGAACGACAGGGCACCTTTGAAAGTTTCCTTAAAAGAACCGATAGGCACGTCCTGCTGAGGGAAAGGCACGCTGAACCGGGTACCGGCAACTACATACTCTGTGTTCTCCGTGGTGAAAGGGGAGCTGTGGTTACCTCCGCTATTGGGTATTTCAATGATCTCTGCCGTTTCGAAAGTAGTCAGGTCGATCCGGGCGATCCTGGGTGTATTGTTCCCGTTGATGAACAGCCATCTCCCATCGGGAATACCTGCAGTCTGTGACAGTTCAGGGTGGTGGGCATCATCCCACGGAACCATACCGAAAGATGTTTGCAACAACGGCTTTGTTTCTTCGTTAAAGCCATATCCTTTTTCCGCATCCACGGAAAAGACCGGGATAACCTTCATCAAACGGCATGACGGTAATCCGTACACGCTCACCTGTCCGCTGAAACCACCGGAAAGGAATGCGTAGAATTCGTCCATCTGGCCGGGAGCGACATAAATGCGGGAAGCCGCATCACTGCTGCCTTCCCCGAGGTTCCTGCCCGTTTGTTTAGGCTGGCAGGCCGCTATAATGGCAAACAAACTAAGTGCCATGCTAATTTTAAAGATTGATTGCATTTTCATAGGTTATTGGGTGTTAGTTATTGGTTCCTGGTCATTGGTCATTGGTCATTAGTCATTGGTCATTAGTCATTGGTCATTAGTCATTGGTCATTAGTCATTGGTCATTAGTTATTGTTGACTGACGACTGACGACTGACGACTTATTTAATCGTCCTGAAATACTCCAGCACTTTCCTGGCCTGTTCTTCAGTCAGGTGCTGGTTAGCCATCGGCGCGAAATTACATTCGGCCAGCAGCTTTTTGGCGATGGGGTCTGATTTCACCATTTCTTCCGGGTTGAGGATCATATTCATGATCCATTCCGGGGAGCGGCGTTCCATGATGCCTTTCGGAGCCGGGCCGATGAATTTCTCTGTCGGTTTATGGCAGGCGGAGCACATGGATTTGTATATCTGCTCACCTTCAGCGACCATCGTGGGATTGATCTCCCCTAAAGTAACCTGCTTCACCGGGCCGATGCCCTTGTTGGTCATTGGATCCTGGTCATTAGTCATTGGTGCCGTTGTGGCTGATTGAGTGGTTTTTTGATCTGATCCTCCTCCACAAGATGCGAGCAGTGTTATAATCGTAAAAGTCAGAACTAATTTTATACTTATCTTCATTGTTATAAGAAATTGATTTGTAAATAATTGGGGTAAAGATAAATGTGGCAGAACGGTTAGAATGTAACAATTGTTACAAAGAGGGATAATTTAATGAGGCGGGGGGGCAGGGAAGCGGGGAAGCGGGGAGGCGGGGAGGCATGATAAAAGTCCCCGAAGGGGACGAACATGAATAGCCCCGATTAAATCGGGGATGAATAAGCGGCAAACACAATTTAAAGTGCCGCAGGCATGACAGGAAAAAGCCAGATTATCATAGTGTCTTCAGGGTTTGTGGCTTCTTTTGAATGTCCTGTATAGTTCACTTAAATACTTCAATTATCGCACCATTTAATGCAATTTCCTCTTTAATTTTCATGTTCACCAGCTAAATCATAATTATACTAATCATATTAATCCCCTCCGGGGAATTGGTGGATATCGCAAATTTTTCAGCTACAATACCGGAACCGCTGCGCGGTACCAGGCATTAAAAAGCGCGGACAGCACGTACCCAATAGTATGTGATTTCTTTATCCATGGTCCATACGGTACCCTGGGATACAACATTGCTATACGCGAGGTCTGAATTGTACTCGGAGGAACTCCAATAATCGGCCATAAAAGTAAAACTGCCAATCACACCTGCTTGCCAGGCTATCTGGCCCAGTTCATCTCTCGATGGCAAAAACCAGTCGCTATATCCATTAAGCTCAAGGTCATTACAAATACGGGCCGCTTCTGCCTCGCTGTCGCCGTTTACAAGAAGAATTGTATTAGCTTGTCCCGCGCCAATAGCTGTGGATGTACCAATAAGGGTGCTGTCACTGCCCCATCTTGCTCCTGTGCTCTGGTCGGTAGGGGCGCAAATCAACCCATGTTTCCCTGTGCCATCAATATAGAAAATGAGCCCGCCTCCATAATTCTGACCGATGAAATAAAGTGGCCGTGTTGTAAAGCTCTCCTGGTTCCCGTAAACAGTCCCTATACTATTGGTGGCATAAGCCCTGACATAATAAAGGGTATCAAGGCTGAGGCCGGTGAGGCTGCTCTCAAACTCGCCGGTACCACTTCCATCGGAAGTATAACTGTCAGCGATTGTGGGATCGGGTAAGTTACTCCAGCATACTCCCCTTGCTGTCACGGGGACCCCTCCATCGGAAGTTACATTCCCTCCGCAGGTAGCTGTAGTTTGTGTGATGTTGGTAACTACAGCTGTAGTTACAGTGGAAGCGGGATTTGCAAGTGTCCTGAATGTCTGCTGGTTCCCGTATACCGTCCACTTGCTGTTTACAGCATAAGCCCTGACATAATAAAGGGTATCCGGGGTAAGGCCGGTAAGTGCGATTGTAAAAATATCTGTTCCGCCGCCAACGTAATCATAATTGTCGGCGATGGTGGGATTTGGTAAAAGACTCCAGCAAATCCCACGTTGTGTTACAGGGTAACCTCCTTCAGATAATACTTTTCCACGGACTTCGGCAGTTGTTTGGGTGATACTGCCAGGCCACCAGGTTTCGACCCTGAGAGAATCTTTAAATAAAGTCAGGGTTGGATCGCCAATGTAATTAATACTCACTGTCCTGCCATCGTAATGATATGATTTTGCCGGTGCCGGCATATTCATCCATATGGCAGGATTGCGCGGTGGAATAGTCGCAATATCACTTAAATGATAGATCAGCCAGGAAGCCCAATCGGCATTCCTTTCAGTTAAAACGCTCCAGTCAAAGCCAAAATAGGCCCCTTTGGCAAACGTATTTTCAATTTCAGGCCATTTCCCCAGGAAACTATAGCAAAATCCACCATAAAACAGCACGGTATCAGTGCTAAAGTCATTCTGGGAAGCTACGAATTCCTCATTAATATAATAGATATTTTTCCATACTACCTTCCCCAGATCATCCTTACCAGCTTGTCTCTCTGCGACAAAAATATCTCCGGTCAACATTCTTAAGGCGTATTTTTCTGTTGTATAATCATTCTCCACTTCTCCTGTTTTCAGGTATACATCCTTGATATCTGTTTCTTTTGGCCAGGCCCATCCATGGGAATAAATTTGAATGATACCATATCCTGAAAGTTGTGTAAACCGGTCAACGTTGGCTTCTTCGTTTTTATAAGTCTCTAAGGTAAATCCTATTTTAGGCAAAAACTTATCCCTGTATTGAGTTATGATTTGGTCGGTATAAGCACTGCGCTCCCAATAACTCGGATTAAGCAAAACCATTTTTTTTCTGTTCACCAGGGATTTCTCATTTAAGCCTGGAAAAGGCACAGATGGCGGGGGACCGATGGTCATCGTGTCATTTACGGGTCCGTCCTGAGGATCAAGGAAAATCCCGCCGCGCATGCCGTTTGAATACTGCACCGCAATGCCCTGGCCGCCTATGGTGGCTGATGTAACCGATGGATCGCCGAGGAAATACTGCTGCAATTGGTTGATGACTTCCAGGGAATCCATTGTAAGCGACCAGGTATCATAGTTTTCAGCCGCCTGTTCCTGCAATGCTATTACGTTGTCATAGAAGATCTGATCCTCCTCAGTCCAGTCATCATTTTTATCGTTTTTTTTACAGGAGAATAAAAGAATTGCCAGGGTCAGGATTAAGCAGGTAGCTTTTTTCATAAGGCTGATCTTTAATAAATGTCAAGATTCTAAAGGTTGTTGGATGATGGAATCTTGCTTTTATTTGATTTGGTTACGCAATGTAAGTGTTATTCTATTAACAATTGTGGATATTGAAAAATATATCCTGCTTCCCTACCATACTGACGTCCCTGGCGGGACTTTTAAAAGCGTGGCTGTATCAGTATGGTGGTTTGAATCAGATATAAAACAAATTATTAAAAAGCCCGGATAGCACGCACTTCGGTCGTAAGGAGGTTCTTACTTTTCGCCCCCGGGGAGCCACTATACGAGTCAAAAGAATGGTACCAGGCGTCGTTAACACTGACTCGGAAGAACTCCAATAGTAGTTACTAAAAAGGTCAATATAACATACTGTTGTTCAATCACTGTTAAGTTCGTCTTTCGATGGCAAAAACCAGTCACTGAATCCATTCAGCACCAGGTCATCACAAATACGGGCTGCAATGCCTGCTTCACTGCAACCGTTCACAATAGCTGTTGTATTGGCCTGTCCTGTTCCAATGGCAGTGGCTGTACCATCAACATCTATTGAAGCACATCCCCACTGCACTATGGTCGCTCTGGTCGCTGGTGGCGGCAATTAGCCCATGCTTACTCTGTACCATCAATATAAAAGATGACTCCACCTCCATAAATTTGGCCAATATAAAAACCGGCTGTTGCAGTAAAGACTTCCTCATGACCATATGCTGTTCCCTCGCTATTAGTGGCATAAGCCCTGACTGAATAAGGAGTGTCTTTTGTAAGTCCGGAAATGTTGCTTACAAACTCCCCGATTCCGCTGCCGTCGGTGGTATGGCTGTCATCAATGGTGGGATTAGAATAAATGTTCCAGCACACACCCCTGGCTGTAACAGGGGAACCTCCGTCGGATATGACATTTCCGCCTCCTGTCGCGGATGTTTCGGTAATACCTGTAATCCCATAAGTTATCAACTTTTGCAGGCGCCCTCCACAATATAAGATTTGCATCACCGGTATACAGCATATTACAATATCTGTTATCATGGATATCCCATCGATTTTTTGACGGATTCGGGTTCGACCACCACTTTTCCGGAGTGCCCGGAGGAGTTGTTAAAGTATCGGTCATACTTGCAATAAGGCGTTTGGCCATTTTGCAATTCCACCCGGTCGCAACCCGCCATGAAAAGCCAAAGTATGAACAGTCGCCAAATGTTTGTTCAATTTCTGGCCATGACCCCAGGTGACTAAAGCAAAAACCACCATAAAAGAGCGTGGTATCTTTGCTGAAGTCATTGTGAGAGGCTACGAATTTCTCCGAAACAAAATAGACGTTGTCCCACGTATCTTCACCTACTTGTTCATTGGAAAGGATGATGTTTCCTTTCAGGATTTCATCCCAGTATTTCCAGGAAGTAGTGCTATTTACTTTTTCGCCGGTCAACAGGTAAATTTCCACAATGTTGGTTTATTTTCGGCCAGGCCCATCCCTGGGAATAAATATGGATGAGCCCGTACCCTTTAAGTTGGGTAAACCGGTCTACACTTGCATCCATACCCTTATAAATATTCTGGAAGGTAAACCCTACTTTAGGCAAGTATTGATTGTAGTTCGCAATGACATCGTTTGTTTCCTCTTTCCGGTCCCAATAATGCGGGTTAAGAAAGATTGCTTTCTTATTATTCACAATAGATTTCTCATTGAAGCCTGAAAAAGTAGTTTTCAGCCCGGGGTCCGCAACCAGGGAGTCCGGCTCGAAATCGTCTTCCGGATTAATGAAGATGCCGCCACGCATTCCATTGGAATACTGGACTGCAATACCCTGGCTGCCGATTTCAGCAAAAGTGACTGTAGAATCGGCGAGGAAAAATTCCTGCAATTGCTGGATGGCATCGAGTGAATCCATCGTTTGCAACCAGGTTGTATAGTTATCATACGCCGTTTTCTGCAAGGTTCATCACGTTATTATAATAAGCCTTGTCTTCTTCAGACCAGTTGTTATTGTTGTCTTTTTTACAGGAGAATAACAGAACTGTTAGTGTCAGGATTAATAAGATCGATTTTTTCATAAATCAGATTTTAAGGAAGGAATTAAGATTTACTAATCTAACTAATTAAAAATCTTGCTTTTAATGATTTGGTCATTCAATTATAGTGTTATTAATTAAACAATGCCGTGCATTTGGAAAATATTTTATCACTTTCCGGGCGACTTGTTTAACAGGCCGATGTTCCAGATACAATATCGGAACCGCTGCGCGGTATGAAGGAGCAGGGAGGCAGGGAAGCAGGGAAGCAGGGGGAAAGTCCCCAAAAAGGGATGAACGTGAATAGCCCCGATTAAATCGGGGATGAATAAGCGGCAAATACAATTTAAAGTGCCGCAGGCACGACAGAAGGAATTGTGATGGCAGAAAAGGACCGTTTCACGGAAATCCGATCATGATCTTCAATTGGTATAAAACTTTACCGGATGAGACGCTCACAATATAATATCCAGGCGGAATCGGATCCAATGGAATCTGAGCTTCAGCTTTTTCATGATTTGAAGAAAACTCATTTTCAAGGCATATCCTGCCTATCAGGTCAGATATGCTTACTTGAAAATTCTCAAAGCCTGCGGGTAACAGAATTGTGATCCTGTCATTGGCCGGATTTGGGTAAATGCTGAAGGTATTCTTAACAGGTTCTTCGATTGCAAATGAGGGTTGCAGTGAAATGGTTTTCATGGCTTCAGCTGTGTTACCCCAGTTGTCCCTGATCACAAGTTTGATGATATATTGACCTGGAGTTAGTGCCGCAGTATTCCATATCCCCAAGGGTTCCTTCCTTTTTTCATTCAGCGAATCGACCGGAATCTCCTTCCAACCTGTTGATTCCGATTCCTGATAGAAGAGCCGGTAACTGCCAAAATCCATCAGCTCGCTGGTTGGGGTCCTGTCAATCCAGGCTGAGCCTGTCACCTGCACCGTCTCTCCGGCATAAGCTTCAGAAGGGCCTTCGATAAGGGCATACCAGGCGACGCCGTTGTCGTAAGCGCGGGGTTCTTCAGGCAATGTGCACTGGATGGCCATGATGACCGAATTCTGCAGGGCAGACAGGTATCCGCCGCTTAACGACGAATAGGCGTAATACAAAATGCTGTTGGCCTGGCTTCTCACATAACCCGATGTATAGGAAAACCCGGCAAGCATGAATGATGTATCAGAGGTCCATACATATCCGCCCGAACCATCGCAGAAAAACTGGCTTCCCATCAGGGTGGACCTTTTACCGGCCCCGATTTCACCGACAATGCACCCCGACAAGTTTACCACTGACTGGTCCATAGGATAAATGCTCCAGGTGGTCACATTGCAGTCGATCAGCCTGAGCTTGCGGTCATCCAGGGGCGCCTGGAAATCGTCATAATATGAATTGTTGACAAGTCCATTCACATCAACTGTATCGGAACCCATGAACCACAGGCCGATAGCACGGATTTCAGAACCTGTTATGGTGATGTCGGAACCGGTTGCAGGCATCATCCCCCACATCACATCTGTACAATTATCAAGCAAAACCGAATATCCAATACCCGTTACACCCGCAATAGATTCATCGAACTGGTAATTATTGACTGAATCCCCCTCGGGGAAAACAAAATCAACCTCAGCATTATCCGGAAACTGGTGCCAGAGCAATACCGTTTTGGCATTGTGAAATTCCAGTGAAGATTCATCGACAATGACATATTCCCCGGCCTGGTTGATCCCATCCACATACACAGATGAATGATGATAAATGCCATTGGTGGTAAATCCCCTGTTGATCACATTGATCAGTTCAAGCCTCGCGCTATCCACCAGTAAAATACTATGCGAAAGACCGCTGTGATCAACGGTTGTGTTCCGGTAAATAACTTTGGATCCGCCTGTCGCCACCACTGCACGCTGGTAAAAATAAGCCTGGGGAATGTAGAGGATGGAAGAATCGGCAAGCAACGAAGCCTCGTTTAAAAGATAGATATCCCCAAGGATGGTTGCCTGGGCCCCTGAGAAATGAAGCAAACCTGAATTATATATTACTATTGGCCCGTTTCGCAGCCATTCGCCTTTAATTCCCAAGGTATCTCCAACATAAAGTGTATCAGAGTTGATGAATGTCATTCCTTTGTTTGATGGAACCAGGAATCTGTGTGGCCTGTTTTCATGATAGTTCAAAACAGTGCCGGCTGCGGGAATGATTCCATCATCCTTACCGGTATAAGCCGGAACAGTTTCACCTGAACGAATCCTCTGCAGGGCTTCTGCATTGAACTTATTCAATTCTTTTTGTGGAAAATAGGAATGAAGATTTCTGCGCAGATGCACTAAATGTTAAAATTGCTGCTATGACGAATACGTGAAGTTTCATTGCTAATGCTCAATGCTCAATGCGAAATGCCTACCCTTTCTGGTTCTCGTAATCCAGTACATCTTCATTAATAAAATCGAGCTTCACCCCGGCCAGGCGGAACATTTCTTCAGATTCAGCCCCGGCGTGGTAACGGTTCTGGCAAACCACCCGTTCGATGCCGCAGTTAATGATAAGCATGGCACAGGTGCGGCAGGGAGTCATCCGGCAATAAAGGGTCCCGCCATCCAGGGCCATGCCGCGCCTGGCCGCCTGGCAAATGGCGTTCTGTTCGGCATGGACGGTGCGGACACAATGCTGAGTAACAGAACCATCGTCATGGATTACTTTCTTTATCAGGTGACCGACATCATCGCAATGAGGCAGCCCCTTCGGGGAACCGACGTAGCCGGTTACGAGCACCTGCCGGTCGCGTACGATCACGCATCCGCTTCGGCCGCGGTCGCAGGTGGCCCTTTTAGCCGCCGCATTGGCTAAATCAAGGAAATATTCGTCCCAGGTTGGCCGGGTATGATGCTTTGTGGTCATTCTTGATAAATTGTTAAATTGTTAAATTGTTAAATTGTTAAATTGTTAAATTGTTAAATTGTTAAACTGTTATACTGTTATACTGTTATACTTTCATATAGTCTTACAGTCCTATCTTCCTTTAATTTTCAGCAGTATCTCTTCCACCTGCCGGTTCAATTGTTCCATTGTTCCATTGTTCCAGAGTTTGAAGTCGGCTAATTCTATGCATTTACCAATATCCTGGGCATTGGGATCGGTTGAGTTCATTTCTCTTTTTTCGTTATCCAGGAATGTTTCGAACGATACGCTGTCCGTTTCGGAATTTCTGACGCTGATCCGTTTGTAACGCACTTCAGGATCCGCATCGACAGCTAACAGGTAAAACCCGCCTTTCTCCCGGAGCGAGTAAACTTCCCCGGGGGTGCGTATGCTTTCGATAATACTGTCCTTTCCGATGGCAATCGCTTTTTCATACAGCCGGTCGGTAATGTAAGAGGGGGAATTGTTTTTCCGCAGGTCGTTGGCTACTTGCACCATCGAATCCCTGTTAACAACCAGCCTTCGGCGGATGATCTCTTCAGCTATATAAGCCCTGACGGAAAAATGGACAAATCCCTTCTCTTTTGTAAGAAAATCTACGATCGTGCCTTTTCCTGCCCCAATGGTGCCGGTAATTCCGATAATCAGCATAAATAAAATATTGCAGGAACAAACTTATGAAATATAACAGAGAATTCAGCCATGCTAAATAATAACTACCTTTGATCTCATATTTAACCACTTATCTTATGCTGAAGGAAAATTTTTCACGTTACCTGGCAGACAGCATCAATAAAAACTGGGAGTACCGCGCTCTTTCTGACTACCAGGGTGAGACCTATCATTATCATGATGTGGCGGGGCATATTACCAGGATACACAAGTTTTTCAGGGATGCAGGCATCAAACCGGGCGACAGGATAGCCTTGATCGGGAAAAACTCCGCCCGCTGGGGGATATTGTATATCACCACGGTCACTTATGGTGCCGTCATCGTTCCCATCATGCCCGATTTCAAACCCGACGACCTGCAGCAGATCGTGGATCACTCCGATGCCCTCCTTCTCTTTGTTGAGGATGCCATCTATGAAAAACTTGATCCTGAAAAGATGCCCCAGCTGACCTGTGTCATTTCAATCACAGACCTCACTCTCCTGAAAAGTTCAGAACAAATACGATCTGCTTATAAGAATAATGACCTGAGCAAACTGACCGCCTCGTTTTATAAAGATGGCGATAAACTCCACCTGCCGGAAATCCCGGGAGATCACCTGGCTGTTTTAAGCTATACCTCCGGCACAACCGGGTTTACGAAAGGGGTTATGTTACCCCATAACAGCCTGGCAGCCAACATGAAATTTGCTCATCATCATATGCCTTTAAATCCCGGAGACAGGATCGTATCATTTTTACCGCTGGCCCATACTTTCGGTGCCGCATTCGAATTCCTTTTCCCTTTCACCCTGGGCTGTGATATAACCATACTTACCAAAACGCCATCTCCGCTGGTCATCATCAAAGCTTTCCAGGAAGTGAAGCCTTCACTCATCCTGTCAGTGCCCCTGGTCATTGAAAAAATATACAAGAAACAGGTACTTCCGGTCATCAGCAAACCGCACATGAAGGTGCTGCTCACCATTCCCGGCATCAAAGACATCATCCTTAAAAAGATCAGGGAAAAATTAACTGCAGTTTTTGGCGGCAACTTCAGGGAGCTTGTCATCGGAGGTGCGGCCTTCAACGCTGAAGCCGAGGCCTTCTTCCGCAAAATGAAATTTCCTTTCACGATCGGTTATGGAATGACTGAATGCGGCCCTCTCATCAGCTATACGGGGTGGAAAGATTCCAGGCCGGGATCTGCCGGGAAGACGGTTGACACGCTGGAATTAAAGATCGATTCGCCGGATCCGGAGAGAAAATCAGGAGAGATCATGGTTAGGGGCGATAATGTGATGCTGGGCTATTATAAGAATGAACAGGCAACGGAAGAAATTCTTGATAAAGAAGGCTGGCTGCACACCGGTGACCTGGGAAGGCAGGACCATGACGGGCATATTTACATCCGCGGCAGGATAAAGAGTGTACTCATTGGTTCTAATGGCAAGAATATCTATCCGGAAGAAATAGAATCCCATTTCAATAACAAATACCTGGTGGCTGAATCGGTAGTTGTGCAGCGCAACGACAAGCTCGTTGCCCTGATCTGTCCTGATTACGAAGAGATGGAAAAAGCAGGCAAAAAGGAAGATGATCTGACCGCCCTGTATGAGCATCACCTGAAAGTTGTAAACCACCATCTTCCCGGTTTTATGAGTGTCTCCAAAGTGGAGATCCATCCGAAAGAATTCCAGAAGACGCCGAAGCGGAGCATCAAGCGGTTCCTGTATAGCTAAGGATGATTAATACCACTTAGACACTAAGAGCACTTAGAATCACTAAGATAATTTTTTCTTAAGTGATTCTAAGTGTCCTCAGTGCCTTAGTGGTTAATTAAAACAGGCAATTAGGGTTTACATATGCTTTTTCTTCCGGTGAGCAAGAAAGAAAAATCCCGGTGGTGCAAGAATCATTGTAGGCAAAGTTGATTCAAAAGGCATTGGTGTACCTCTCAGGTTGTGAAGAAGATAAACCAGGATGATCGTTAAAACTGAAACGATAAAAACTGATAAAATGAGCGCAAATACTCTGCCCGGAACAGCCAGCACAATGTTATAAAGCAACTTGATCATCATTCCACCGAAAAGAAAAGTATAGGCTGCTTGTTTCATTGCCGCGGTAGTAGCTGGCCACCACCCAAACTTCCTGTTAATGACACCTACTATTATCCCCATGACCAATGCACCGGCAAAAGCTGTAGGATAGTCTATATACCTGCCTGTAAAACGGATTGCTTTAGCAAGGAAAGAGTTCCTGTAACGTTCATTTAATATTGAGTCTTGAACATTAAGCATATAAATAATAATTACTGATGACTAATGACCAATGACTAAATATACCCAATCACCTCCCGCCCGCACTTGCGGCATTTTCCTTTTGCATCCAGCCCCTTTTTATAGGTAGAATAACCGATGCGGTCGATCAGGTGGGCGCCGCAACCCGGGCAGGTTGTGATACGGCCTTCGTCGGCCGCCACGTTGCCCAGATAAACAAAATGGAGATAATGGGTAGCCAGTTCGTACAACTGCAGCAATTTTGGCAGCGGGGTTGCCTTATTTTCCATTTCGAAATTCGGGAAATAACGCGACAGGTGGAGCGGGGTCTCCGGGCCAAGTTCTCCGCCTATCCATTTGACCATCTCTTCAAACTGCTCTTCCTGATCATTCAGGCCCGTGATCACCAGATGGGTGAGCTCGAGGTGGCGGCCATGCTTACGGATTTTCAGGATGGTGTCTTTGACCGGCTGAAGCCTAGCGGATGTAACGCGTTTGTAAAAATCATCCGTAAATGCCTTCAGGTCGATATTGAATGCATCCATGTAATCCAGTAATTCAGCCAGGGGACTGGCATTGATATAACCGTTTGATACCATGACATTGCGCAATCCGGCATCTTTGGATTTCCTGGCAATATCAAGCATGAACTCAAACCAGACAATGGGTTCATTATAGGTGTATGCGATCCCGGCATTGTCCTGCCGTTCCTTTGCCATCCTGATGATCTCATCGACACTGACCGGTTTGATATAAGGATAATCTTCCGCACAGGTCTGCGATATCTCCCAGTTCTGGCAAAACTTGCACCGCAGGTTGCACCCGACAGATCCGACGGAGAGGATCACGCTTCCCGGGTAAAAATGATACAATGGTTTTTTTTCTATCGGATCAAAACGAAGACAGCAGGCTTTGCCATAAATTTCGGTGACCAGCTGACCGCCCTCGTTCTTCCTTACCCTGCAAATCCCGGTTTTTCCTTCGGCCAGTATACACATATGGGGGCAAAGGGTGCATTTGACCTTATTGCCCTGAAGCTGAACTGAATAAGAAGCGGGATACATTGAAATTTATAAATTACATTTTACAATCTAGAATCTAGAATCTGGTTTCCGGTATCAGAAAATAAATTATATCATGATGTTTGTAAAAATACCATTTTTCTAAAGCAAGAAAACTATATGCTCTCCTTTTTAATATCCTCTATCCATTTATCCATTACCACTGGCTTGAACTCATTCAATTTCATGATCAGATTTTCAACATGGGCATCAACGATCAGGTTTTGCCGGTGCTCATGCCTGAGGAAACCCTCTTCAGTTATATGATCGAAAAAATTCATCAGCGAATCGAAATAACCGGCAATATTCAGAATCCCGATAGGTTTGTCGGTTAGCCTGAGCTGGTTATAGGTGATCACTTCAGCCAGTTCATCCAGCGTTCCGAAACCGCCCGGCATGGCAATAAACGCATCGGAAAGTTCTACCATCATGCTCTTTCTCTCACTCATGCTTTCGACGATATGCATTTTCGTCAGGTTCAGATGGGCAACCTCTTTTTCAACCAGGATCCGCGGCATGATCCCGATGACCTCTCCCCCACCCTCCAGGACTGTATCAGCCAGTACCTTCATCAGTCCGACATTGGCCCCGCCATAAATGAGCTGAATATTCTTTTTCAGTAGGATCTCACCCAATTCTTTTGCACTTTGCCTGTATTCAGACCTGGCACCCATGCTGGAGCCACAAAAAACACAAATCGACTGCATTTTTCAAATTTTCAGCCAAATTACTGAAAGATATTTAAACATCCCCAATTTAAACCCATTCTAACTATGACGCTTAACAGGTGTACTTAACTAAAAAACCTTATTTTTGGCCTCTCATTTCAATAAAATGCAAGAGCTTTATCCGCTGAAATTCAAGCCTGTATTTGATGACCGTATGTGGGGGGGCGAAAAGGTCAGGACCCACCTCGGCCTTGATTTCTCGCCCTTGGACCGTTGTGCGGAAGCCTGGGTATTGTCAGGTTATGAAGGAAAGCAAACAATAGTGAGCAATGGCTTCCTTGCAGGAAATGAGATCAACGAACTGGTAGAGGTTTATATGGATGACCTGGTCGGGGGGAAAGTCTTTGAAAATTCCGGCGATGTATTCCCACTGCTGATCAAGTTCATCGATTCGCGTGACTGGCTTTCTATCCAGGTCCATCCCGATGATGAACTTGCCCGTAAAAGGAATATGCCAAATGGAAAGACCGAAATGTGGTATATTCTGGATGCCGAAAAAAATTCAAAGCTGATAAGCGGTTTCAACAGGAAAATTTCCCAAAAGCAATACCTTGATCATCTCCAGAATAAAACATTACCCGACATCCTGAACTATGAAATGGTCAATGCAGGTGATGTGTTTTTCATGCCGGCCGGCCGGATACATGCCCTGGGGCCCGGCATCCTGCTCGCCGAGATCCAGCAAACATCCGATGCAACTTATCGTATTCATGACTGGGACCGGGTGGATGCCGATGGCAAAGAACGGGAACTCCATACTGAGCCGGCCATGGCTGCGATCGACTTTAATCATTATCCAGAATATAAAACCCATTATATTCAAAGGCCTGATGAAACCATCAACCTGGTCACCTGTCCGTATTTCACCACTAACATGCTGGAATTGGCACAGCCTTTGAGAAAGAATTACGAGGAAATTGACTCGTTTGTAATTTATATCTGTACGGGAGGAAGTATGACGCTGAAATGTGATGACCGCGAAAAAATTGAAGTCAGAAAGGGAGAGGTTGTCCTGATCCCGGCGATTATCGGCAAGGTTGAGATTTACCCGGAGAAGACTGTGAAATTTTTAGAAGTCTTTATCGATTAAATACTTGCAAATGAACACTTTATATTCACCACATAGGCACATTGGGCACAATAGAAAATACACAAAAGGATTTTCTGCTAAAATCCAGGATACCTATGTGTTTTCCTTATGTGTTCTATGTGCCTATAGTGGTTAAAAAATAATTTCAAAGAATAAAAATTAACGAAATATGAAAAAAGTATTCATTTTTATCTCAGTCCTTTTCCTGGGATTCACGCTGCAAGCCCAGGAAGGCATTCTTGAAAGAACCATTCCATCTGTAGATATCAAGACGATGACCGGAGAGATGTTCAATACATCCGACATCGATAATGCCGGTAAACCGATGGTTATCTCCTTTTTCGCACTCTGGTGCAAGCCCTGCCTCAGGGAATTGACGGCAATTGCCGATGTTTACCAGGACTGGCAGGATGAAACCGGGGTGAAACTGGTGGCTATCTCCATCGACGATGCCCGGTCCATGGCTAATGTGATGCCGACAGTCAACGGAAATGGCTGGGAATATGAATTCTATTGCGATCCGAACGGCGATTTCAAGCGCGCCATGGGTGTGAATATGATCCCGCACGTTTTTATTGTGGATGGCGGGAAAAAAGTGGTCTACCAGCATACTTCCTATGCAGAAGGCGGGGAAAACGAGCTGTTTGAGATTATTAAGAAGGTTGCTGCAGGAGAGGCGATTAAGTAGTCGGCGGTCAGCAGTCGGCGGTCAGCGGTCGGCGGTCAGCGGTCGGCGGTCGGCAGCTTAAATAATTTAACAACAATGTAACAGTGTAACAATTTAACAGTCATATTCTTAATGATACTACAAAGAATTCTTTTTCTATTTATCGTACTGGTTTTTAGCATCCCTGTGGCCTGGTCACAGGATAATTCCTTAAATCCTACGGTACACGGGAACTTCCAGATCGATGCACAGACTTATCATCCTGATGACGAACTGGGGATCACCGATTCCGTGTTGCAGGGCAAATCGATGCGGCTGAACGGATATGGCGATGTCAGGATCTCGATGTGGCGGTTTAATGCCGGTATCCGTTATGAAGCTTACCTTCCGCCACTGGCCGGTTATGATCCGCAATACCAGGGACAGGGGATCCCCTACTGGTTTGTGGAATATGGCGATGATAAACTGCAGGTGACGGCCGGTCATTTCTATGAACAATTCGGGATGGGCATGATCCTGCGCAGTTACCAGCAATGGGACCTGGGTTATGACAATTCCATCAACGGGTTCAGGGTGAAATACAGCCCGGTTGCGGGCCTTAACTTCAAGGCCCTGGTTGGGACACAACGCTATTACTGGGAGCCGTTTGAAGATGACAACAGGGGCATCGTGCGTGGTTTTGACGGGGAATTGATGTTGAATGATGTTTTCAACGCTTTAAAAGAAACCAAAACGCGCTTTATCCTTGGCGGAAGCTTTGTCAGCAAATATGAAAAGATGCGGACAAAATCCCTTGTCGCTGATACGATAAAATACGAATACCAGTTACCTGAGAATGTGGCCTCCGCCGCAGGAAGGGTAAGCATCTCCAGGGGAGGTTTTAATTTTTACACGGAATATGTGCATAAATTCAATAACCCGTCAGCTTTCAACAACTACATATACAAAGACGGCCAGGCGTTGCTCTCATCACTCTCTTATTCGCAGAAAGGACTTGGTGTTTATCTGGCAGCCAAAAGGATCGATAACATGAGTTACAAATCGAAAATGACGGAACTCAACAATGTGCTCGACATCAATTTCATCCCGCCATTGACCAAGCAGTTTGTCTATTCGCTGGAAAACGTGTACCCATATGCCACCCAGTTAAACGGGGAGGCAGCTTTACAGGGGCAGATCATCTATACGATCCCCAAAGGCACCAGCCTGGGAGGCAAATACGGGACCAAGCTTGAACTGAATTACTCCAGGGTTCACGGGCTGGATAAAGAGCCCGTTGAGGAAGGCATTCCTGTCGATTCAACCGGGACCCTTGGCTATAAGGCACCATGGTTCAGTTTTGGCGATTTGTATTATCAGAGTATCTCTGTGTCAGTGGATAAAAAAATAGGCAAGAAGATCAAACTTAATCTTGAATATGTCTATATCGATTATAATATCGAAGTGGTTGAAGGTCATCCCGGGGCAGAAATGGTCCATGCGCATGAATATAACATAGATTTTACCTATAAACTGTCTTCAACAAAATCATTGCGACTGGAATATGAGCAACTGCTGACCAAACAGGACCGTGGCGACTGGGCCATGTTAATGGTGGAATACAATGTTGCCCCAAAATGGTTTTTCTCGGTCATGGATCAGTATAATTATGGTAATCCTGATGAAGCTGAGCGCTTGCATTATTATACCGCTGCCGTAGCATTCGTACAGGGGCCGCACCGTATATCACTGGCTTACGGGCGCCAGCGGGAAGGATTGCTCTGTGTGGGTGGCGTTTGCCGCCAGGTACCGGCCTCAAATGGTTTCACACTCAATATTAGCACAAGTTTTTAAGGAGGATAGATCATGAATAAGATATTCAACATTGCTATTGTAATTGTTCTTGCCATTGTATTGATCCCGGCTTGTGATATCGTGGAGGAGCCTTACCTGGTGCCTGTCAGCGGTGGAAACGGGATTGATCCCGGTGATAATGTCCGTAAAATCTTACTTGAGGATTATACAGGCCAGCAATGCCCTAACTGTCCGGAAGCTGCTGAAATTGCCCATGACCTTAAGGCAGATTACGGAGAGCAATTGATTATTCTTGCGGTCCATGCAGGCATCTACAGTGTTCCGGAGACAACCGGTGATTTTACTGCAGAATATCGCACGCAGGTGGGAACCGATCTGAATAACTTTTATGCCTTTCCCGGGTACCCGATGGGCATGGTGAACCGGACAGAGTATGGCGGAAGCAAAATAATGCTGAAAGACAGCTGGGAGTCAGCCGTGGCTGTCCAGGCTGAGCTGGAAGCACAGGCAGCCATTACCATTACACCAACCTATAATTCCGGGACCCGAAAGCTTGACTGCCTTTTTGAGACCGAATTCCTTGAAGATATGGACGGAACCTACAATATATGCGCTTTTATCACGGAAAGCGGCATCATCTCCCCCCAAAAGACAAAGACGGGGATTAACCTGACTTACGAACATAATCATGTTCTCCGTGCGTCCATGAATGGCACCTGGGGCGATGCTGTCGGGACTGACGGTCAGGCGGTTGCAGGATCAAAACATACAATTTCTTATTCTTTCACATTACCTGCTGAATGGAATGCAGATAATTGCTCTGTAATTGCGTTTGTATATAACACAACTACCACGGAAATCGTTCAGGCAGAGGAGAAAGGGTTTTAGTAGGGTCAACCGGCCGGTTGACCCTACTATTTTGAGATGGCATCTCAATTTACCGTTTTAATCTCTCATATCTGACTAATACCAAGCTTTTCGAAGGAAATTAATACAATTTTGAGATGCCATCTCATGGAGGTATTTTATTGCCTCGATTCAATAAGAATATCCAGCAATTTAATGGCCGCATCGGAAATAACCGTTCCGGGGCCGAAAATGGCCACAACACCTGCCTTGTGCAGGAAATCATAATCCTGCGCGGGGATCACACCGCCCACAATGACCATTATATCTTCCCTGCCCAGCGTCTGCAGCTCTCCGATCAGTTGCGGCACAAGGGTCTTATGACCTGCTGCCAGGCTGGAAACACCAATGATATGCACGTCATTTTCTACTGCCTGCCTGGCTGTTTCTGACGGTGTCTGGAACAGGGGGCCGATATCGACATCAAACCCGATGTCAGCATAGCCGGTGGCAACGACTTTTGCCCCGCGGTCATGTCCATCCTGGCCCATTTTCGCAATCATGATCCGGGGCCTGCTGCCTTCCAGGGCGGCAAACTGATCTGCCAGCTCACTGGCTTTGTTGAAGCTTTCGTCGCTTCTCGATTCGGCGGAATATACGCCTGAAATGGAACGGATGACCGCCTTATATCTTCCAAAAACCTTTTCACAGGCATAAGATATCTCACCCAGCGTGGCCCTCGCTTTAGCAGCTTCCACGGCAAGTTCCAGGAGGTTACCCTCGCCTGTTTCACAGGCATGCGTAATGTCATCCAGGATATGATCCACATCGGCCTGTTTGCGCGTGGATCGCAGAAGCTGCAAACGCTTCACCTGCGAATCCCGTACCGCCGTGTTATCGACCTCAAGGGTTTCCATGGGTGCTTCTTTCTCCAGCCTGTACTTATTCACCCCCACGATGGTGTCCTTATGCGAGTCGATCCTGGCCTGCTTGCGCGCCGAGGCTTCTTCAATACGCATCTTGGGCAGGCCTGTTTCAATGGCTTTGGCCATGCCGCCCAGCGCTTCTACCTCCTCTATCAGTTCCCAGGCACGACGGGCAATGCTATCTGTGAGATATTCAACATAATAAGAACCCGCCCATGGATCGACTGAACGGCACACCTGGGTTTCTTCCTGTATATAGATCTGTGTATTCCGTGCGATGCGGGCAGAAAAATCAGTCGGTAAAGCAATAGCTTCGTCGAGGGCATTGGTATGCAGCGATTGTGTGCCTCCGAGCACCGCGCCAAGCGCTTCCACGCAGGTGCGGGCCACGTTGTTGAAAGGGTCCTGCTCGGTAAGGCTCCAGCCCGACGTCTGGCAGTGCGTGCGCAACATCATGGATTTAGGGTTCTTCGGATTGAATTGCTTCACGATCTTAGCCCAGAGCATGCGGGCTGCCCTCAGCTTGGCAACTTCCATGAAATGGTTCATCCCTACCCCCCAGAAAAAGGATATCCGTGGCGCGAAATCATCGATGTCCAATCCTGCCTGTGTTCCTGTACGAAGGTATTCCAGTCCGTCAGCAAGGGTATATGCCAGTTCGAGTTCGGCAGTAGCGCCGGCCTCCTGCATATGGTAACCGCTGACACTGATGGAGTTGAATTTGGGCATGTTCGCGGAGGTGTATTTGAAGATATCCGCGATGATCCGCATGGAAGGCAAAGGAGGATAGATATAAGTATTCCGGACCATGAATTCCTTCAGGATATCGTTTTGTATGGTCCCTGAAAGCTGATCGAGCCGTGCACCCTGCTCCAGGCCGGCCACAATATAAAATGCCAGCACGGGCAAAACGGCCCCGTTCATCGTCATGGAAACCGACATCCGGTCGAGCGGGATCTGGTCGAACAGGACTTTCATATCCAGGATGGAGTCGACAGCTACACCGGCTTTGCCCACATCGCCCTCTACGCGTTCATGGTCGGAGTCGTAGCCGCGGTGTGTGGCCAGGTCGAAGGCGATCGAAAGCCCCATCTGTCCCGAAGCAAGGTTCCGGCGGTAGAAGGCATTGGATTCCTCGGCCGTCGAGAAACCGGCATATTGCCTGATCGTCCAGGGTTTCTGGACATACATCGTGGAATAAGGACCACGCAGGTATGGAGGAAGACCGGCGGCATAATGCAGGTGTTCCATCCCGAGGAGGTCATCAGCGGTATAAACATGCTTGACGGGAATGCCTTCAGCAGTTTGCCAATCCTCACTTTTCCGGTTTTGAAGTTCCCATTCTATGGAGCTGATCTTCTGACCGGCAGTTGCTTTATAATTGATCTTTTGAAAATTCGGTTTCATGAAAATATTATTTCTTGTATAACTTACTCATTGATAGAACACGGATGACACGGATGCAACGGATTTTCGCGGATTATTTCTGTTCCAGGTCCCCTTGTCTCCTCTTCTCCTCGTCTCCTTGTCCCCGTAGTCTCCCCGCCAAAAACTCCCACCAGTCGCTGAAATTTCCCCAACTCTTCCAGCACATTCGACCGAACATGAATAAAATATTCTGCCCCAGCTGCCCGGAGCTGTTCCAGGTGATCTTTCGGATAACCGGCAATGACAATGACAGCCTTATCTTTCAACTGATTCATAATTCCCGTGATGATGACCGGGTATTCATCATCAGAACTGCAAATCACGGCGATTTCAGCCTTACTATCGATGAAGGCATGAACACCTTCTTCAATGGTCTTGAATCCCAGGTTGTCAATCACATCAAACCCGGCACAGGCAAAGAAATTCCGGCTGAACTGCGAACGTGCCATCCGCATGTTCAGGTTGCCGAAAGTGAACATGAAAGCCGCAGGCCTTTTATGATCTGTTGCAAACTGGTCGGTAAGGTACCTGGTTTCCTCGAATGGCTGCGCACCACGGAAGGTCTTCAGTGTTTCTACCACAGCGCCGTCCGTCGTTTGATCATCCTGCTTATATACCGAAGCAGCTACTTTTTCAGTCTTATATTCCGTAAAATTCGGGTACTGGTTCACACCGAGGAGGATATCCTTCCGGTTGGCCAGGTCCGACTGGCGCTTTTTAGCTGTTTCCGCTATTTTACCCTGGATAAAACCCTGCGTCGCCGCCTCAATAAAGCCACCAAGGGCATCCACTTCCAGGAATAATTTCCATGCTTCTGCGGCAATCGAATCGGTAAGATTTTCGATATAATAAGAGCCTGCTGAAGGATCCAGAACCTTGTCAAAGTATGACTCCTCTTTCAGCAGTAATTGCTGATTGCGGGCAATCCTTTCCGAAAAGTCAGATGGTTTTTCAAAGACCTCATTAAACGGAACGACAGTAAGTGAATCAATCCCCGCTATGATGGACGACATCGCTTCGGTGGTAGTCCTGAGCATATTGACATACGGATCGTACATCGAATTATTCCAGCGGGAAGTAGTAGCGTGTATCTTCATCTTCGTCACTTCTTCCTTGCTTGGCCCGTATGCTTTAACGATATGTGCCCACAGCAGGCGGGCCGCCCTGTATTTGGCTATCTCGAGGAAATAATTTGAACCAGTGGCAAACCTGAATTTGATTTTCGGGGCAATCTGGTTGATGGAAAGACCTTTTTCCGTCAGCAGGGTCAGGTATTCTGCTCCCTGTGAAAGGCTGAAAGCCAGTTCTTCAACTATGGTCGATCCCGCATCATGATAATGAACCCCATTTACATTAATTATTGTAAAATGAGGCAGATAAGCCGACACCCTGCACATCTGGACACATTGATCCAGGTCCTCATCTTTTGAAACAAAGTAGTTCCCCTTGCTGATCAACCTGCCAAGCGGATCAAATTCAATGGAGCCGTGTATCTTCTGAAAGTCACGGTTATAGCGGACGAGCATATCATAGTGGTTCTGCATCAACTGCACGGCATTCCGGCCGGAGCGGAAATTGATCTCAACCATTTCGGCAAAAATGTTCTTCAAAAGCAGGTCGAGATCATCTTTTGAATATTCTTTATCCTCATCCAGGATGAAGCCCAGTGAGTCTATACCTTTCATCAGGATATCCAGGGCTTTCTCATTAGCCCTTTTCAGGTCGCTGACCACGATATCCTGGCGGATAAGCCAATCGTTTCCTGCTTTTTTCGTTGCCCTGACATAAGGAAATGCATCCGGGTAAGGCGAAAGGTATTCCAGGGCCTTAATATCATCAGATGTATAGTATGGTTTTACATGAATTCCTTCGTTAGGTTTATAGACGAGCTTTTTCTCGTAATCGGCCCCTTTCAGGTCTTCAAATATCTTATTTTCCCACTCCCCGGCAGTTACAGGAGGGAATTCAGGGAATAGTTTTTCTTTTTTGATTTTTTCTTCCATAAAGAAACAATTGTCATCTTTTGTCTGATTCGCCCATTTATTTCACGCAAAGGACAGCAAAGGAATAATAAGAGCGCAAAGTATTTTACGGGCAAATTTACAAACAATAATGACAAAAGGGAAAAGGGACTCCATCCCGTGGGATGGAGTCCCTTCCACCCTGCGCCCGGGAGGTCGATTTAGCGATTTTCGATCATTTTTATCAATCGTGTACTTTTCACCTGCCCCGAACCACCGAATATGACAATGTTGTAAATCCCTGCTGGCCAATCTGAAATATCCAGGTGAATTAATCGCTGCCCCTGGTTCGTTTCTTTTAATTGCTTGCTGAAAATCGCTCTCGCTGATATGTCATAAACAATTATTTTCCCGGCATCTTCCTTTTCCGGTATAAGTATATTGACCTCATCAGATGCGGGATTTGGATAGATCAGAAAATTATTTTCATTTTCCGCAGATTTCTCTCCAATCCCCAGCGATCCGTTATGATATACTGCCATCCAGCCCGATTCATTCTGCATCCCGTCAGACCTGAACCTGAGTGTAAAGGCACCATTATCCGAGGAGAAATTACCCGGACCAGGTTGACCGGAGAAGCCTCCAAGAAAAGCGTATGTAGTATCTGGCCCGGCATAAAGCCATAATGAGTCATAACCTGCATCCAGGTTAAAACCGGTAAAAGAGAGCCAGCGCAAATCATTATGACCATGATCAATAGTCATGATGAATTCTTCTCCCGCATAATAATCCCACTCCGGTCCGCCGGAATCATACAGGGTATCATACGTTAACGGGATATAGCAGTCGCTGAATTTATCCGAAATAGCCTGCCACAGATCGGGATAACCGTTATCATAGCCTAGCGCCCAGATACCAATCCCGGCAAGGTTGCGGTAGTTCACGATATCATATTTTTTTCTCAGGTCACGGTCCGAACCGATAAAACACTGGTTCCAGTTATCATTCTGAAAAAAGATGTAACAGGATGAAAAGCTGTTGGGTTCCCAGTAATAATTTGCCTGGTTATAAGTTCCTCCATTGTTGCGGACATTGGCATAGGTCATGGCTGTGCCGTTAGCCAGCTTCTGCGACGGGATGCTGTTAGAGACCGTCTTCCATTGCCGGCCATAATATGGGACTCCAAGGATAAACTTTTGTTTTTTAATTCCCGCTGATTCAAAGGAAGAAATCGTCCTTGAAAGACTGTAGTCATAACCGGATGCCAGGGAATACAGCGGTGAAACGGGACCAGCTTCGGAACTTCCGTTCCAGTAATAATCATAACCCATAATGAAAAACAGGTCAACATATTCATCAAGTTCTTCAATATTAAACGCATTGTCCCAGTCAACCGCGGGCAGATCGATACTGACCTGTGCTCCTGGTAATACTGCCTTTAACCGGACCGACAGATCCCGCATAAATGAAGTGACGCTGTCGCCAAGGGAGGAAGGCATGGCTTCGATATCCATGTTAATGCCATCGGCATTTCGTTGTTGTACAAGGGAGATCAGGTTGTTTATTAGCGTTTGACGAGATGAAAGGTTGGTAAAAAAAACTGTATGCCCGGAAAAAATTGTAACACAAAGATGAACTTTTACCCCATGGACTTTGGCCGAATCAATGGCAGGATCGGTTAGCCAGTCGTGGTAAGTGTCCGGACCTCCCGTGTACGGATCAACTTCATAGGAGAAGTAGCATAAATCAGAAAGCAGGTTCCACTGGTAATTAAGATAGTCAGAACCCGCCCAATAAGGATGAAAGCCAAAGACGATCCTCTGGAGCTGGCAATCGGACAGGTCATGCGATAATAACCGGCCTGAGTAATGATCAAGCGAGTCAAAAAAACCGGCTTTTTGCTTACCAAACTGCTTATAAAACTGATTTTGCTCTGCATGGATTGATGCAGGGTAATCCTGGGCCGTCACACACAGCATGACAACTGTAAGTATCAACGTCAGGTAATTTCGCATTGAGCATTGAGCATTGATCATTGAACATTTAATTTAAAATTTAAAATTCAACATTCAACATTACTCATTGATCTCCATCTCCTCCACCAGATGCCCTGCCCCGGCATATTTATCAATGATAAAGAGGCAATAACGGATATCGAGGACGATATTCCTGCACATATCGGGATCGTACATGATGTCGCTCATGGTTCCTTCCCAGTTACGGTCGAAATTTAATCCGAGAAGTTCCCCCTTTGCATTCAGCACCGGGCTGCCGGAGTTTCCGCCGGTAGTATGATTCGCCGCGGTAAAACACACGTTCATGACACCATCCTGGCCATAAGCACCGTAATCCTTTGCTTTGTATAATTCCTTCAGACGTTCAGGAACGCGGTAATCATAAATTTCAGGGTCATCTTTTTCCATGATCCCCTCCAGCGTGGTCTGGTAATCATAATAAACCCCATCCTTCGGATAATAATCCTTTACAATCCCATATGAAACCCTCAGGGTAAAGTTGGCATCCGCAAGAAGCAGCCTGTCAGATTCCATCTCCATGATGGCCTTCATATATATCCGTTGAAGACTGTCCTGCCTGACCATCAATTGCTGGTATGGCTGTGAATATCCTGACAGGTATTTATTGTAAAAACTCATCATGACCTCAAAAACCGGGTCTGACTTCAACTTCTTACCTTTTTTCAGGGTATAGTTCTCCATGAATTCTTTCATCCTGTCTTCCGAAACGAAGACGGACTCTTCATAAACCCAGTCAGAAAAAGCATCGATATCGCCTTTGAATTTTGTATCCACCAGGTTGTAAATATCCGGTAAATCGCCGGTGTTAACTGATTGGCGGAAATGGTCGAGCATGGAGATGAATAGTTTTTTATCCGTTGCCAGGTCATAATCCTTGAAAAATCCCGGGATGCCGTTGGTAAGCCGGCCCACCTCTTTCTGCAGGTCTTCTTCCGATGGTTTTTCCATGGTGACCAGGTTTCTGTAACCGGAGGCAAAACGTATGATGTCCAGGCTCCAGGGTGCTTCTGAAAAATTATCTATCCATGATTGATAGGGTTTTATTTCTTCCGTCAACTTCCTGTATGCAGGAAGGATACCGGAATAATCTGTGCCTTTCTGACTGGCCCAGGCAGTAAAATCACTTTCGAATGCTTCCTTTTTCTCCACTGCATTAAAGCGGTTCAGCCCCTTGCTTTCGCCCACCCATTTCTTCCATGCATTTGCCACCCCGGCATATTTCGAGGCATACTGTATCCTGACTTTCGGATCAGCAGCCATGCTGTTGCCCATGATATCAAGTTTTTTGCGTCGGATATCAATTTTTTCAGGGTTGGATTCGTTTGCGATCAGTTCAATCATAAATGAAGGAAGATATAGCCTTGTCGAAGCCGGGTAACCGTAAACCATGGTAAAATCACCTTTGTCCACACCATCGAGGGAAATCGTAAGGGATTTTTTCGGCTTATAAGGGATATTGCTTTTGGCATAATCAGCCGGAAGGTTGTTGCTGTCGGCATAGATCCTGAACACGCTGAAATCGCCGGTATGCCTGGGCCACATCCAGTTGTCGGTATCCCCGCCGAAATTGCCTATTGCGGAAGGCGGAGCTCCCACCAACCGGACATCTTTAAAAATTTCAGTCACATAAAGGAAATACTGGTTCCCCCCGAATAACGGCTTGACCTCGGCCTGGTAATGGGTATCCTTAATGGCTTCCGCAATAATGGATTTTGCAGCTTCATCCACAGCTTTCTGGCGATCTGCTTCGTTCATCCCCTCTTTTAAACTTCCTGATATTTTATCAGAAACATCTTCCATTCTGATGAGAAGGGTAACGGACAATCCCGGGTTTGCAAGTTCCTCTTCACGGCTCATGGCCCAGAAGCCATCTGTTATATAGTCATGTTCAATGGCGCTATGCCGCTGGATGCTTCCAAAACCACAATGGTGGTTGGTCAGCAGGAGGCCCTCATCCGAAACGATGGCGCCGGTGCAACCTCTTCCGAACATAACGATGGCGTCCTTCAGACTGGCCTGGTTAATGCTGTAAATTTCCTCTGCCGTAAGCTTCAGGCCTTTTTTTCTCATTTCATCCAGCTTCTGTTCACCGAGCAGGCTTGGGATCCACATACCCTCATCAGCGAAGAGATTCAGTGTGCAGAGTAGAGAGATCAGGAGGTATAGTGATCTTTTCATAATGTTTAATGTTTAATGTTTAATGTTTAATGTTTAATGATTGATGATAAATGAAATAATGTTTGATGAAAAATGCATTTGTCATTATAAACTAAGGCATTATGCATTAAGCATTAAACATTAAACATTAAGCATTAAACAATAGTCCACTATTTTATTGCTATTGTCTCAATCTCTACTAGTGCTCCCAAAGGTAATCTAACGACCCCGTACGCTGCCCTGGCCGGAGGGTTTTCCGGATAATACCTGGCGTACACTTCGTTCATGGAGGCGAAGTTATCCATATCGTTGAGCAGGCAGGTCGATTTTACCACGTCAGCGTATGTGTAACCAGCCGTTTTCAAAATCACCCCTATATTTTTCATGACCTGCTCGGTCTGTTCTTTAATGCCCCCCTCGACAATTTTTCCGATGGCCGGGTCAATTGGTATCTGTCCGGAGATAAAAAGCATGCCATTGGCCTCCACCGCCTGGCTGTATGGGCCTACTGCTTTTGGCGCATCTTCTGTATGAATGATTTTCTTCATTTAAATTAATTTTTTAAGGCAAATTTATTGAATTGATTGAATAACACTAATTATCCCTGAAATCCTTTTTCTTATTCAGTTTAAGGTCCTGCAGCAGCGAAGCTTTTGCATTGATGGAGAAATTCCAGCTTTGCTGGTAGCCGGTCGGGATCCAGTTAAAACGCATCTCCCAGCAATGCAGGTCCCGGTATATGCTGATGGAAGAGTAAGAAAGATCATTGGCCTCAAAATCCCAGCCGGTCATAAAACCAACTTTCCATTTGGGGGTGATGCTGATATTGCCGGATAATCCCAATGTCTGAACAATTGTTTCCGTCTTTTCCAGGACATAATCAGGATAGCGGCGGACAGTAGTATAATTGAATGAATATGAAAATGTAACGTCCCATGGAACAGACCAGTCAATATACTGGTCCGGGTTCTGGTCAATCTCCTCTATTTCACTCTCATTGCCCAATCCGGGGGTATTCATGCCCATTTTGATTTCTTCGATTCCCGGACCGGGCCCGGGTGCTTCCACCTTTTTATCGGCATTTTTACCAATCTCTTTGGAATTGACCCGCCAGTTCAGGCTGACGGTCCAGTTTGTTTGCTCAAGCCTGAGTAACCGACGGTTTACTGACCATTCGGTCTTGTTCAGGTTTCTCGTGCCGCTTGAATCCAGGATGTAAGGGTCGAATTCACTCCGGTAACTGATGTCAAAATTTTTATACAGCCTGGTTCGTCCCGATAAGGTCAACGGTGACCAGTTTAGGGAATCTTTGGCAAAATCGTATGAAAAATTGATCGTGAAATTATCAAGGAGCCCCATTTTCTTGGTCCCTGTAACCGTATCTTTTTTAGACCTGATCTTCATCTCGAGGTTGTTGGCAAAACTAAAGCTGACGAGTCCCGATTTACCGGAAGAGGGCGCACCGTAAAGCGCCCCTTCATATTTCGAATACTTCACCTCCTTTCCGTTTTGATCAATATAGGTATCATAATAGTTCCAGAACTCAGTACCATAATCCGGCCGGTATGAGAAAGATACCGTCGGAGTAAAAACATGCCGGATGGCATTGACGGGGAACTTATTTCCAAACTGTAACATCCCATATACTTTGGTACTCAGCGAGGAGGAAAAACTGAAATCAAACAGGTTGTTAAATCCGTTAATAGTGTCTTTAACCAGGTAACCCACAGTGGTATCGCCTCCGGTGAAAAGAGTATCATTAGACCAGTATTTGCGGTAAGATTCGAAGTACATCCTGTCGTTAAGGTTCAGCGTGTTAGTCCAGTTGAAATATTTCAGCAGTTTGATCGGGCTTGATATTGGGATGGCATGTTTGATCCCGTTTTTCATCAGGTCAAGAGCTTCCGGGGTAAGAATGACAGAATCGGCTGCAGTCACGGTATTTTTGGCATTCAGGTTATAGCTCATCGTGATATTGTGGTACCATTTGTTCGGGCCGACTTTATTTTTAGTAATAAAGGGATTAAAGCGGTTAACAGAAAAAGTTAGTTCCGGCAGGGTCACATTCACGATCTTGGTCAGCGTATTCTGGTCATGTGCAGCATTTATCGTGATAAAATACTTTCCTCCGAAATTGGTCTGATAAGCAATGCTCGACCGGAAGGTATTCGACAGGTAATCCTGTGTGGATGAGGGATTATATTGATTTAAAGTGGACGACATGATATTGACGTCGGCACTGAAAGTGCTCCTGGGCCTGGCCTTTGGGTCCTGTTTATGGCTCCATCGTATAGAGAAGTCACGTTTCTTGGTGTAGTCCGGTGTTTCTTTGACCCCGGTCACGTTAATGGCATAGGTAAAATTAGCCGATCCGGAATATTTGTATCGCTTTTTATACCTCATGCTTGGCCTGACAGCCCAGCTTCCAAGGGTAAAAACGTCTGCCTGGATCTTAAAATCAAGATAATCATTTATATAAAGATAATATCCCATTCCTTCAAAGTAGAAGCCGCGGTCCTTGGATTCACCATAAGTAGGTAATATTATCCCCGAACGCTGCCCCTGTTTATTGGGGAACCATCCGAATGGAATCATAAGGGGGGTCGGCACATCTTCTACGGTCAGGTATGCAGGACCGGTGACAATCCGTTTTTTCGGTATAACTTTTGATTTATTATACCTGAATTCAAAGTGTGGATGTTCCTCCTCGCTACAGGTGGTATAAGATCCTTTCGAAACATTGACGACATCATCTCCCATTTTTTTGACGGTTTCACCGTGCAGGTATCCACTGCCATCTTCAGTAATGACTTTGTTGATAAAGCCTTTTTTCGACTTATAGTTATACCGCATGACCCGCGATTTAAAATTCTGATCGCCCTGTTTAAAGACGGGCAGCCCGGCATCCTTTCCCGTTGAATCAGGCATCCCGGTCGCGTAAACTTCATTTTTGGCGAAATCTATCTCGATGTAAGCAGCCGTCAGGTTGATATCGTCATAATTAATAACCGCATCGCCATAGAGAAAGACTTTCTTATTGGCAATATCGAAAAGAGTTGAATCTTTCGCTTTGTATTCTACTTTGGCATCCAGTGCATCTTCCGAAACCGTTTCGGAGACACTGTCGGCAGCAATGGTATCGCTGACTGGGGCAATAATGGTATCCGGTTCCGACTGATATAACGGCAAATAAACCGTTACGTGTATATATTCCGTTACCATGCCACGGGCGGCGAAGAGGGCAGCCGGCGCAAACGTGATCATCAGCAGGATGGCACGTTTTAACAAATACGCTGTTAATAATTTAATCGGCAAGGTGAAATCCCAACAAATTATCCGTCTAAATTTGTATTATAACGGCTATTTCAACAATTATTGCAAGTATAATGCCGTTTTTCAAATCAAAGATATTCAAACTATCCAAACGGGTGAAACGGTTTCGTTATATTTTTAGTACTGTGCTGCTGGTGCTGGCTTATATGCTGCCAGTGGAAGCGCAATACCAGATCCACAGGGTAGTGATTGACGCGGGTCATGGCGGGAAGGACCCCGGTGCAGTCGGGCAAAATTCCCGCGAAAAAGATATTGCCCTGGCCATTGCCCTGAAAACCGGTGAATATATTGAAAAATACCTCCCTGACGTGGAGGTGATCTATACCCGCAAAACCGATGTTTTTGTTGAGTTGTACAAAAGGGCAAAAATCGCAAACGACAGCAAAGCCAACCTTTTCATTTCCATTCACTGCAACGCCTCTAAAAGCACGTCCGCAAGTGGAACCGAGACTTATGTGATGGGACTTCACAAAAGCGAGGCCAACCTGGAGGTAGCCAAGCTGGAGAATGCCGCCATTCTCAACGAAGAGAATTTCGCCGATATGTATGAAGGCTTCGATCCAAACCAGGATGAAGATTATATAACCCTGACCATGTTCCAGGATGCTTTCCTGGATCAGAGCACGATGCTGGCGGATGAAATCCAGCGGCAATTCCGTGAAAGGGTAAAGCGGAAGGACAGGGGCGTTTTCCAGGCCGGTTTCCTGGTCCTCTACCGAACGACCATGCCCGGTGTCCTGGTTGAAACAGGGTTCATCACCAATGCTGAAGATGAGCGGTTCCTCAAATCGGAAGATGGCCAGGCTTATATTGCCTCAGCCATTTTCAGGTCATTCAAGTTTTACAAAGAAGAAATGGAACGCAAAGACAATAAGGCCCAGCTGGTTGTGAAAGAACATGTAGAAGAGCCGGAAGCTGTCAAACCACCTGATGTTTTCTTCAGGGTACAGTTCACTTCTTCTAAAACAAAGAAAACCTTTGACCCGAAAAAGTACAAAGAAATGCCTGATATAAGGGAATACAGGCAGGACGGCTGGTATAAGTATTCAACCGGAAATTTCAGGTCTTACGATGAGGCAGTCCGGCACCAGAAATTTGTCAGAGACAACAAAAAGTATAAGGATGCTTTTATTATCTGCTTTATGGAAGATGAGCGCATTTCTTTGGAAAAAGCCCTCGAAGTGACTAAAAAGTAATTATATTTGTCTGAATAAAAGGTTGGCAGCTTGAAATTTTCCAAGGAATTCAAAATCGGCTTTCTTTTTATTCTTGCGACAGCAGTCCTTGTTTGGGGCTTTAGTTTCCTCAAGAATAAAAACATCCTTTATAAAGAAAGGGTTTTAATGGCCGTTTACCAGCATGTAAATGGATTAAATCCTTCCAATCCTATCTATATTAATGGTGTAAAGGTTGGCCAGGTAGGCAAAGTCTTTTTCGATCCCGGTATGAAAGGGGATATCATCGTTCAACTGGTTTTCACGGATAAGTTCCCCATTCCTTCCAATTCCACTGCCCGTATCTTCAGTGAAGACCTGATGGGATCCAAGGCTGTTGAAATCCTGCTTGGAGCCGGCCCTGATATGGCGCAATCCGGTGACACCCTCCGGACCGATATCGAAACCTCGTTAAAGGATGCCGTCAACCAGCAGATCCTTCCGCTAAAAATAAAAGCTGAAGACCTGCTTTCCTCCATCGATACGATGGTGGTTGCCATTAAGGGCGTTTTCAACAAGGATGCCCGTGATGACCTCAATGCCAGTATCAAGAGCATCCGCAATACGTTCAAAAATCTCGAAAGCACCACTCAAAACCTTGACACCCTGGTGATCACCGAATCCAACCGCCTGGCAAGCATTTTATACAATATCGACATGATCACGCGGAATCTCAATAACAACAGCCAGGAAATAAACCGTGTGCTCGACAACCTGGCCACTTTAAGCGATACCATTGCCAGGTCCAATATTTCAGGGATCATCGTTAACCTCGATAAAACGATCGGCGACCTTTCGCTGGTGATGTCGAGGATTGAAAAAGGGGAAGGAACGCTTGGCATGCTGATCAATGATGATAAGCTGTACAAGGATCTTGAAAAATCAGCTTCGGAACTTAACCTGCTACTGGAAGACATCCGGCTGAACCCGAAGCGTTATGTCAGGGTTTCAGTCTTCTGATCCTTCTTCTTTCCAGATATAAATTTCATCTTTAGTAACAGGCCTTTGCCCGGTGATCCATATGAAATCCTTCAGGAATTGCCCGTCTTCCGGAAGTTCACTTTCCGGAAACAAGGTAGCTTCAGGCTGGGTCAGGTAAAATATTTTTTTGACTTTTCTGTCTTCAAGCATGATAACCATACTGCTGGAAACAGATTTATTGATCCCGATAAGATCAAAATTTTCCTCCCTGACAAAATATATCGTTTCGGCATTCCCCTGCACTTTGATGCGATAAAGCTCATTATCCCTGAAATAGGCCTTCATCTGCTTGCCTTTGATCTGGTTATAGGTCTCGGTGCTGTCGCGCGAAATAATAAAAGCCATATTGAACAGGACCATAGAATCGATACGGTTGTCGCTGATATGCATCCACATGGAGTCGGCAGTCAGCTGGTTTTCATCCGACCAGATAACAGGGTTCTTCAATAAAGCGATAATGGAATCCTGCACCCTGAATACAAGCGAATCGCACATTCCCTGGATGTCGTCCTTAAAAAACTTCATCTTGTGATAGGCAAATATCAGCCTGGGATCGTCGGCCGAATCCAGGACCATGATAAAACTATCGGCATGCATATAAAGGGAGTCATACGTTTCAACCAGGATAGCCCGCGCTGAATCGGTCACGTAAGAATATTTCTCGCTCCTGTAAAATTCGCTGATACCGCCTTCCAGGATAATATTCTGCGCCGTATCTTTCATCCAGACATTCCCGATCGCCTTCCCGTATTCCCTTTCCTGGTCATAAAAGATCCAGTCCCCTTTCAGGATCTGTTCCAGGTGCATGATCTGGTTATTCCTGCTGAGTTCCGCCTGGTTGATCCGGGTATCATACCATCCTTTTTCAGAATAAATATGGTCTTCCTTGCCGTAGAGATTTGTCGGTCCTTCGATGTAGACTATTTCCGATTCCGTATTATAGCGCATGGTATCCGAATAAATGGTGTAATCCGGGTTGACTACCACAACAGAATCGCGGAACAGGAAATCGTATGTCCGGGTGAAATAACGGCCGATCTTGCTGGTCAGTACATTTTCCTCATCTTCTATCCTTCCACCGGTAAAATAATAGGCAATTGCCTGGTTACGGTCATATTCCAGGTGGTCGGTATAAAGTGTCGCCCGTTTATCAATCAACCTGACATTGGAATCCAGCACGGCAATCCGGGAATTACCATTATAGGTAAGAAAATCCCCAAAGATATCCACCGAATCGGAGTAGCTGATATGAACCTGGCCAATGGCCCGAAGGTTGTTATTTTCATCCAGGGTAGCGGTATCGCAGTAAAAATAAGTGCTGTCCTGCCGCAGAACCGCATTACCCATCAGCACCTGCACATCCGTACCGTTTTCGTTGGCAAATTTCAGCATGTCGGCATGTTCAATATGTACCTGGGTTGTTTTTTGAGCCAGCAGAGGCATTACAGGAGTAAAGATCCCTGTCATGATGACCAGCACGGGGAGATAGCGGAAAAGGAATATACTTTTTTGCTTAAGAAGCATTGTCAGTTTTCACATAGACTTCCGATCCGTCGGATACAAGGTTGTAGCCCTGTACAATTACCTTCTGGCCTGCCTGGAGCCCTGTAATCACCATTGTTTTATCCTGGTAAGACTTACCCGTGGTAACATAAACCTTCTTTGCGATCCATTTTCCTTCAGATTGCTGCATCGTGTAAAGATATGAGCCTGTGATATCCTGTTTGATCAATACCGAAGGTATAACCATGGCTGAATCGGCAGAAAAATCCCTAATATTGATCACCGAAAGAATGTTTGGCTTTAATAGACGGTCCGGATTTTTTAATTTAAGCTGAACGGTAAAGGTGCGGTTGCTGGGATTGATGACGTTGCCCTTCCTGTATATCGGCACTTCCATTTTCATATCAGGATATACGGGGAATTCAACCTGGACGTTCTCGCCCTCATTAACCTGGCCCAGGTAGGTTTCCGACACATCTGCATTGATATATATTTCTTCCAGGTTCACTATCCGCATAAGCTGTACGCCTGGGCTGGCCAATTCACCTTTTTTATGATATATCTCATCGACGATACCACTTACCGGCGACTTGAGCATCGCCATATCCAGCTGGGCCTTGAGTGTAACCAGTTTTTGTTCGAGCGATTCCTTGCCGTTTTTTGCATTGAGGTACTGGATCTCTGATCCGATGCCTTTTTCCCAGAGCCTTTTTTGCTTTTCATATACAACCGTGGCCAGGTCAAGGGAAGATTGCATATCGGCAATACTGCTCTCGGTAACCTCTGTATTAAGTTTAGCCAGTAATTTTCCCCTTTCGACGAAATCGCCCTCCGAAACATAAATTTCCCTGTATCTGACCTCCGACTTCCGGAGAGATATAGGCTTCCTTGACCGCTTCTGCCGTGCCACTGACCTGGATAAAATGGTTGAACGGTTCATAAGATACGGCCATGACATCAACCGGGATCTTATCTGAATTTATTTCACCGGAACTCATGGAGCCAAGCTTTTTCTCCAGTTCAGCTATCTTCTGGTTAAGCGTATTGATATCCTTTTTATAAGTTGTGATCTGGTCCCTGATCGATTGTTCAGTTTCCTGGTTACTGCAGGAAGCCAGGAAGAGAACCAAAACTGCTAAAGTCCAGTATTTCATTTTCTAAATATTGATAATAATAATTGGTTAATAATTACCCAACGCTTTGTCGAGCCTGTTTTTCGCATCAAGTAAACTGAAAACGGTCTGGAAATATTTTCTTTCCGAATCGAAAAACTGGTTATGCTGCTGCGTCAGCTCAACGCTGGTTGCAACGCCTTCATTATATTTTGTCAGTGTTTTTTTATAAATCTCAAGGGAAAGGTCAACATTCTGCTTTTCGCGAATGTAGTTTTCCACCGCTGTCCTGAATTCAGATCTCGATTGTGTAATCGACAGCAGTAAGCCTTCGGCGACCTGCTGTTTCGTATTCTGTATCTTTTCAAGATCAATTTTTGCCTGGCCCACACGGCTTTTACGGTAACCGCTTGAAAAAATAGGGATCTTCAAAGCAACCCCGGTGGCGGATGAAAGGTACCAGGGCTCATTTGGGTCAAGGAAGTTAAATTCGTTGCGCTGGGCATTCTCCTGGACAAAAACGAAACCATTCAGGGTTGGATAATAGGCAGCCTTTTCATTCTTCAGGCTCAGGTACTTCATCTGTTCCTGGCTGGATATTAAGCGGTAATCGATGTGTTGCTCGAGATTAAACTGCTGGTCAAGCAGTGCACTTGCGGTTGCCTTCTCAATCAGTTCATCGAGTGTCTCGGTAAGGGTCACCACCTGGTCCAGGCTGATTCCCATCTGATAATTCAGGAGTTTATAACCAATCTCATTCTGGCGTTTCAACGAGTTGATCGAATTCTGAATATCGGTCACCGTTAAAGTAAGCTGATCATAATCCGTCTTTTCCGCAAAACCTTCATTAAACATCTCCCCGGTTTCATACCTGGTTTTTTCAAGGATGACCAGGGTTGAATCAAGTATCCTGACCCCTTCCTCCCCGACCAGGATGTTGTAATAAGTCTGTGTTACGGTTTCTTTCACATCTTCCTCTGATTTTTCCAGGCTTTCCATCGACACCTGCTCGAAAATCCTTGCATATTCGAGCCCGATGAAATAACGTCCATCAAAAATAAGCTGATTCAGTGTAATTCCGGCTGTAAGGTTGTTTTTCAGGCCGAACTGCAGTTCGATAAACTCCCCCGGTTCGCCACCCGGCATAAACTCAGCAGGGATAAGTTGCGTGGGTATAGCAATAAAATAAGAGTAATCGACGGTTGCATCGATCTGGGGGAATCCGTATGAAAGGTTTTCTTTTACTGTTTTTCGGGCTATATCCAGGTCAAACTGAGCATTCTTGACGTTATAACTGTTTTTCACGGCGTAATCCTGGGCTTCTTTCAGATTGAAAGAAAGGGCTTGTGAATAAACACCTTCTGAAATGAACACTGCCGTTAAAAAAATCAACCCGGCCTTAATAAATTTTGATATCATTACCAGTCTGGTTTTAAAGTCTTTTTCTCTCTTAATAAAATTTGGTTCTGTTTTCATTGTCAATCCACAGAAGTGGCTTTCGATAATCAATGCTTATTCCCCGAAGTTGAAATTCTTTTTCTTACGCTCATAATAAGCAAGGCCTTCAGGTTTTGCTATGCTGCGTATAAAGTTTTCAAACATGGTATTAAAAATAGTTTCGAAAGAAAACTTTTCAGCCGGAAAGAAATCCGGGTTATGAAGGTCGATGAGCCTGCTGAGGTAAAGGCGCGCAACCAGTTCGATGCTCAGGTCGTCACGGTACATGCCCTGGCTGATGCCTTTCGACAGGTTGATCTTGATCTTTTCATAGATAAAATCCCGGCGTTGGATAAAGTGTTTCTGGTAAATATCAGGGAAATGGTTTTTCAGGACAAAAGTCACTGAAGGCGAAATGTCCATAAATTTCTCCGCAAGCTCTTTGCTGACGGTAAGAAGAATATCAATTGCATTAACCCCTTCGAAATCATGAATTTTAAAAATCTCTTCGAAACGGTGCCGTTCAAAATCGAGCACTTTTTCCACTAACTCTTCTTCACCTGATATATATTTAAGGATGACCTCTTTGGGAATACCAATCCTGGAGGATATTTCTTCCAGGCTGATGACAGCTTTGCCATTCATACTGTAAAGATAATCCCTGAATTTTTCGATAATCTCGCGTAAGGTCGAATCCATTTTCTCGATATTACAAAGCGGCGCAAAATTACTAATAATGAAGTAGAAACAAAATACTATCTAAAATGTTTCCTGCTTTAACATTAGTTTTTCCTGATATTCCTTTACCTGGTACATAAATGCCTGTAATCTCGTTTCGATAGAAGCATCATCCTGTCCGTCATAGGCAAAATCAACCCAGGGTATGTTGTTATGATCTTTCCTGAATGAATCGGAAATTGAACAGATAAGGGTGCCTGGCATACAGGTAAATGGCAGAACATTACAAATTCCGGAGACGCCTTTTTTAGCAAGTGCAGAAGCGCTTCCGATAGCCATAACCGGGTCGCCGTCATAATCTTTGTGCACATAAGGAGCGGTGAGTTCCAGCATGGATTCGAGAGATATCTCTTTTTCTGTATCTATCAGGTGTTCAACCGAATGAAGGAGCTTTTCATAAGAAGCATGCTGCGAAAACTCCTGGATTTTGGATTTTATAATGCCTTTGTAATCACCTTTCCATTTGCTGTCGCGGGTATACCTGTATGTTGAATATACAAACCACTCTGCAAACGGCGACATCAGTGTTTCTGCCCCCAGTGATTCCAGCCGGCCGACAATATCACCGCTGCAAAACTTGTTATCCCTCATGAAAATCTCACCAACGATAGTAACAATAGGTTTGCGCGGGATGTCAAGGCGCTCAATGGCCTCAAATTTTTTACCTGCAGCTCCAAGCACTGCAGCCAATCCTTTGGCATTGTTTTCAATGCACCTGACAATATCGTCAAGTGATTCATAATAAATCCTGTCGGTTTCCCCCTTTATTCTTTCATAGGGTCTTATTTGCTGCTGCAATTTGCGGATCATATCAAAGGCCACAAAACCCTTCCATGCATTAAACCTGAATTTGGTGCCATTGCCCGGCGTTATGTCAGTGTAAGAACCATCATTGGAGGGAGAGACGATTTTCACTTCTTTTCTTCCCAAACGGTCAAACAAGACTTTCTGCAACTGGTTGTATTGTCCGAACCTGCAAGGGCCATTGTGGTCGGGCATAAAAAAGCTGATCTTGCTATCCACGACTCCGGGTTCCATCAACTTCTTGATAAATGAACCCGTGGTGCAAATCATCGGGAAACATTCCTTTGACGAGGTGTATTTCCTTCCGATCTCAAGGTCCTCGTGCGTCTGCATGGGCAGGGCATACGATTCGATTCCGCAGCTTCGTGCAGCGGCGGCTGCAATATAGGATCCGTCGTGCATATATGGCCAGTACAATACCCTGTCGCCGGTTGGCGTAGCCTGCTTAAAATTCCTGGAAATGCTGCTTTGATAAGCATACGATTGCTTCTCCTTTTTCCTGATGCTGTCGAGAAATGCTTCAAGCCGGGTGATCAGCCCCGCATCTGCCGAATGTTCATCAATCTCGATCTGCAGCGTGGGCTTTCCCTTTAATTCTTCAGATACCAGGTGCTGGATGAAAGAATCGGGGCCGCAGCGGAAATTACTGATATAAACGCCATACAAATTATCATTCCTGGCAATCATCCTGGATCCTGTCAGTATTTTCCTGCCATTTGGCCAGTACATATTCGGGAAATCGTCGAAAATATTCTCGTCATTAAGCGGAAGAAAATCCAGGGGAATGGGGAGCACATCCAGGTTTATCAATTTTTCAACAAGCCTGAGGTTCAATTCGGGATCACCGGCATTATAAGGCCTTCCAAGGATGACCATAGATTCCTTATCAGGCGGCAGGTTGTCAAGGACTTCTTTTCCACGTACAACAAGCGAATTTTCGAAGGCGTTTTGTTTTTCGCGTGCGAGGAGGAGCGCCTTTTTGACCGCTTTTCTGTCTGTCCCGAATTGTTGCTTCATAAAATCCGCCATTTCTTTGATGAACACTCTCTCAAAGAATTTCGGATGGAAGGTCGGGATAAGCAGTTTGTCCTTACCGGGATGTTTAGCCAGTGCAGCTTTTATCATAAAAGGATAGGACTGGATCCAGGGGCAATTGCAGTTTGATGTGGGGTTATTTTCAGCAGCCCTGTTGTTTACTACAAAAGGAATGAAGACATGATCCACTTTTTTATCCAGGAGGTCCATGATATGTCCGTGCACAACCTCTATCGGAAAGCAGGTTTCTGAAGTCAGCATTTCAAGCGACTTGGAAACAAGTTTCCTGTCGGTATGTTTGGAAAGCACGACCTGGAATCCAAGTTCGGTAAAAAATGTCCTCCAGAAAGGAAATTCCTGGTAATATAATATCAATTCACGGGGGATGCCAATTGAAACTGAACCTTTATTCCTGTTTTCATCGTAATCGCCCAGGAGCAAATTTTCACGTTCAACAAATAAATTCGGGATGTCATCTGTTTTCTTCTTCCGGTCCTCTATTTCCCATTTTTCGCACCTTCCCCCATAATACAAAGGTCTCTTTTCGCCTTCGATCTTTACCATCCTGATTTCACACAGATTGGTGCAATCTTTATCCTTGCAGGTAAACTTATCGAGTTTATAGGGCACATTGCGCACATCAAAACCTTTAAATCTTGTTGTCCCGGTGTCTTTAACCTTATCCCTGGCCAGGATGGCCATACCAATGGCGCCTGTCACATCGAAGTTGGGCGGAATGATGATGGGTTTGCCGGTAATCTGCTCAAAAGCTGCTACAACTCCTTTGTTGTTTGCCACACCTCCCTGGAAGAAAATCTTCTCACCTATCCTTTTACGGCCTACAACTTTCTGGATATAATTATTAACGATACGAATATGCCAGCCCGCCAACCAGGTTTTCATTTTTCTCACCCTTTTGCTGGTTGGCATTCAGGTCGGATTCAATAAAAACTGTACAGCGGCATCCCAGGGAAGTGGGATTTTCAGCGTTCAAGGCCAGGTTCCCGAATTCTTCAATGATATTTATATCAAGTTTTTCCGCCTGTTCTTCCAGGAAAGAGCCGGTCCCTGCAGCACACACTTTGTTCATTTCAAAATCCACCACGACACCGTTGTCGATGCTGATGTATTTTGAATCCTGTCCGCCTATTTCGAAAATGGTATCCACACCCGGATCATAAGCTATGGCAGCGGTAGCCTGGGCAGTGATCTCATTTTGTATCACATCTGCGCCAATAAAATCACCGGTAAGGTAACGGCCCGAGCCGGTCGATCCGGCAGCTTTCACTTCTACTTTATTGCCAACTTCTTCAAATATTTCGGTCAATCCCTGCCTGATCGCTTCGAGCGGCCGACTGGCCGTTGGAAGGTATCTCCTGGCAACAACCCGGTTCTGATCATCAATTAAAACAACATTCGTACTCAATGAACCAACATCAACGCCCAGGTAAACAGGATATTTCATATGTCCGTCAAGTTCGAAAGTAACTCCTTTCATGACATTCGCGGTTGATTCAATCAGCATGGGCATACCCTTGCCATTGCCACTGGTCTTAAGCAGGTATTCCTCCAGTTCGTCAAGCCCTTTGAAAGGGACGTCATCCCGGGATTGCTCCCGGATATAAAAAATGGCACCCAGGGCGCCCATGGAAGCATGATATTCCGGCACGGTCAGTTCGCCTTCACCCAGGTTTAGCAATGTTTTGAAAGCATGCACGACACCTGCGTTCGCGGCCACACCACCCTGGAAAATTATTGGTTTGACCAGCTCTTTACCTTTGGCCAGGTTACTTTTAAAATTCCTGGCCACGGCAAAGCATAATCCTGCGACAATATCATGCACCGGTGTGGCGATCTGCTGCAGGTGGATCATATCGCTTTTGGCAAAAACACTGCATCGCCCTGCTATATGCGGCGGATTGACCGACTTAAGCGCCAGTTCACCAAATTCTTTTTCGATCGGGACCCCGATTCGTTTAGCCTGCTGGTCAAGAAAAGAGCCTGTACCGGCTGCGCAAATGCTGTTCATGGCAAAATCAGAGAGGCTGGAGTGCTCCGGTTCCTTCCCCTGTTCCATTATGATCAGCTTGGAATCTTCTCCCCCCATTTCAATAATGGTCCTGATATCAGGATATAATTTTGAAACGGATTTGGATTGTGCAATGATCTCGTTGATAAATTGCCCGCCGATAAGTTTTGCGGCAAGTTGTCCTCCTGAACCTGTGATGGCTATTTGCCTGAACCGGGCTGCATCATACTTCGACAATAAGTCTGTCAGCCTGTTCCTGAGCACATGGAATGGTTGTCCATGACAATGATCGTAAAAATTTTCAAGGATATTTTCATCACTGTCGATAACAACAGTATTTAATGAAATGGAACCCAGGTCAAGGCCAAGATAAAGATTGCCTTTTATTGATTTGGTTGTTTGGTCATTTATCATCAACTGGAATATATAAGAATCTGAATATGATTTTAAAAATCAAAAATACTGATTTTTGTTTTTCATTTCAGAATCAACCTTTTTAAATTCCAGTTATTTCGAAAGGACTATTTTCTGCCTCATCACCAGGTCATTGCTTATCAGCATGAAATGGTAAACTCCAGCAGAAAGGTTAATGCCTGAAGAATTGAATTGAAAAGTATATTTTCCGGGTTGAAGTTTTTCGTTGTTCAGCAATACATCAACTTCATGACCGAGCTGGTCGTAAACAGCCAGGAAAACGGGGGCCGGTTCATGCATTTTGAAAGAGATCCAGGTAGATTCGGTAAAAGGATTAGGATAGACTCTGCTCCATGCTGATCGGGATGGCATCTTTAACTTCTTCTTCGATACCTACTACATTCGGGTCGATAATGGCCGTCCAGATGCTCATCTGGTTATTGTGGCACCTGGCCCAGATCGGGCGGATAACATTATTATGAGCGGTAATATTTGTATAGTCGCCGAAAAAGATACCGCTGGTTGGGACAAAAGGATCTTCACTGACCAGGAAATTCGTAAATGTTTCGCCACCGTTTGTGGAACGGGCCATAAAGACATCGGTCATGGTATTGTCATAATTGCGGCGGTCGTAGAAAACAAAGTAAAGATATCCGTTGGTCTGATCCACTGCCATCCAGGTAAAGAACTGCTGTTTTCCCTGGGGATCGTCATTTACGCGAACCGGATCGTTCCAGGTATTGCCCCCGTCGGTCGATTTGACCAGCCAGACATCGGTATCACCGGGGCCGTTGGCCTGATCTGTCCAGTTAATATAGATGGTGCCATGGTAAGGTCCGCCACTGGTATCACAGGTGGTGACAGGCAACCCGTTTGCCCGGTATATGCCGGGGATATCGTAAGCCCATCCGCCTCCGATATCCGCTACGAAAATATCTTCATCCAGCCAGGTTTCACCCTGGTCGAGGGAGCGGTCAAAAACAAGTCCGGCCGGACCTGCCCATGATACATAGATCTGTCCTTCCGGCCCGACACAGGGCACCGCGCCTTCCGTGGTATTATCATCATCGACGCAATCACCCGAAACTTCATTGATCTGAATGGCAGGGCTCCAGCTCATACCGGCATCAGTGGAGTGGGAAAACATGATATTGCTGAAATAGTCGGGATTGGAAGTGCCGTATTGATCAAACTGCGTCCAGGTCACATAGATATTATTGTTTTTCCAGTCGACTGCAGCCCAGTGCTTGTCCTGTGCCTTATTCCCGTCGAGGCCCATGTAGGAGCCATCATTCCATTGTCCGCCAGGGGTCTCGGTTTTCTGGCATACGATCCGGTCGATCCAGGAGCCAACGGGAGGATTGGAAAGATGGAAGAAGTAAAAAGCGCCCGCGGTGTCGCATAACAGGACAGGATCGCCCCAGACCCCGTGCTCCTGCGACTCCAGGGTGCCTTCTTCCCAGGTAAAGCCTGCATCAGTGGAATAATAGTAACTGGCAATATTCGCCCCACCATATAGCTGGTTGGTATTTTTCGGGTTGATGATGATCGATGGCTCGTTGGGAGAGGCCGTTGTACTGATCAGGATATTCTGGTGCTGGGCGGTCAGAGTAATGAAGCTGGCCATTAGCAGGAAAAGTAGAATGGAGCGTTTCATGGTTGTGGTATTGATATTACAAAGATACGAAATACCAATAAAGCGTGCGCTCTTTAAGTTCAATATATAAAGTCTTAACTTTGGTAGTAAATAATATTTTGATGAAAAGGATTCTCAACTTCAACTTCATCCTCCTTATCGCCCTGCTAAGCTGCCAGCCCATGGCAGACCAGGCTGTTACCGCAAAGGCCGATAAGCTCAACCTCGAAGAAATATCGATCTCCCAGCTTCAGAACGGATATAAAGAAGGGAAATTTACGATAACTGATGTTGTTCAGACCTATCTGGACAGAATTGAGGCCCTGGATAAAAATGGCCCGCAGCTCAATTCCATTATTGTTATAAATCCTGATGCCCTGCAAATAGCTGCAGAACTTGATAAAGAACTCGCCGAAGGAAAATCCAGGGGGCCCTTGCACGGGATACCTGTTATTTTGAAAGACAATATCGATACGCATGATAAAATGGCCAATACTGCCGGGGCAACTGTTTTAAAGAATTCATACCCACTGACAGATAGCTGGGTCGCTAAAAAGCTTAAGGAATCCGGGGCTATCATCATTGCCAAATCCAACCTTAGCGAATGGGCCAACTTCCGGGCCAGCCTGTCGTCGAGCGGTTGGAGCGGTGTCGGTGGCCAGACCAGGAATCCTTACGTGCTCGACCGGAACCCCTGTGGTTCAAGTTCGGGCTCGGGTGTGGCTGTTTCGGCAAATCTATGCGCGTTTGCCATTGGAACGGAAACCGACGGTTCGATCGTTTGCCCGTCGAACAACAACGGCATTGTAGGACTGAAGCCAACGGTCGGATTGATAAGCCGTTCGGGCATTATCCCCATCTCCTTCTCCCAGGACACTCCAGGACCTATGTGCCGTACAGTGGAGGACGCCGCCATCAGCCTGGGTGTTATGACAGGGATTGATTCAACCGACAGTAAAACACTCGCATCAGAAGGAAAATTTCATAATAATTATACACAATTTCTTAAGGCTGACGGGCTCAAAGGCAAGCGGATCGGGCTTTTAAAAGAATCCATGGGGTTTCATTACAAAGTGGATCTCCTTGTAGATCAGGCAGTAGCATATTTAAAAAGCCAGGGAGCGGAAGTCATTGAACTGAATTATGAATTACCTCCTGAAGTGGAAAATGCTTCTTTCCAGGTCTTACTTTACGAATTCAAAGATGGCCTGAACAGGTATTTCCAATGCCTGGGTCCTGATTCCCCCATAAAATCACTCGAAGACCTGATCCGGTTCAACAAAACGGACTCGATCGAATTGAGATATTTTGACCAGGAATTACTGGAAAAGGCACAGGAAAAGGGCAACCTTGAATCTGCAGAATATAAAAACGCATTACTTCTTATTTCGAAAGAAACAAAGGAAAAGGGAATAGATAAGCTTATGAATGATAACAAACTGGATGCACTAATGCTACCAACCGGTTCCCCGGCCTGGAAGACCGACCTTGTAAACGGTGACCATTATATGGGTGGAAACTCTTCACTCGCCGCCATACCGGGGTATCCCAGCATCACGGTCCCCATGGGATTTATTGATGAACTGCCTGTTGGAATATCTTTTTTCGGAAAGGCCTGGAGCGAACCTGTCCTGCTGGAAATCGCCTATGGGTTTGAACAGGGGACCAGAGCCAGGAGGGCACCAACATATTTAATGACTGACTAGCCAAATCTGTGATAATCTGTGAGAAAAAAATAATATGGAATTAGTATCTGGCAATGTTAAACTAAGAAGACTCAAAAAATCTGACTGCACCAGGTTGGTTGATCTTGCCAATAATGAAAATATCAGCCGCAACCTCAGGGACGGCTTTCCCCACCCCTACACACTGCAGCATGCAGAAGAATTCATCCAGAGATTAACAGACCAGGACCCGGTAACCATATTTGCCATTGAATACAAGGGTGAATATGTCGGTAATATCGGGTTGGTCAAATGCAAGGATGTTTACCGGAAGTCCGCCGAAGTTGGATATTTTATCGGTGAGGCATACTGGAACAAAGGCATCGTCACAGCAGCCCTGAACCTGATCGTTGATTACGGGTTCAGGAACCTTGATATCGTCAGGATACACACCGGAGTTTATGAACATAACCTGGCATCCCAGAGGGTCCTTGAAAAGTGCGGTTTCATAAAAGAAGGGGTGTTTAAAAAAGCTGTTTTCAAGCAGGAAAAGTTCTGGAACGAGGTCAGGTACGCCAGAATCAATGAATAACATTAAAGATGAACAGGATGCAAAGGCGGCGAAACAGCGAAAACTTCAGGAAGTATAAGAAGTATATGTTTTACCTGTTCCAGGCAGCGGAAAGAGTTCCATGATTTCTGGGTTCCAAAGTTCCAGGTTCCGGATTCCGGTTTTTGCTGTTTGTATTTTCATTTCTGCTGATTATAGATTCCTTCATTAAATTTTCCTTATCTTCAATTAGATTTACGATATCATTAATATGATTATCATGAATCTGAGAATTTTCATTACAGGATTGATTCTGTTCATGAACCACTCCCTGACAGCCCAATTCACTAATATCCAGATTGGAGGCCCTTTAAGCAACTGGGCTCCCAATGAACCTTCAATCTGTATTAATCCAAATAACCCAAATGAAATTATCGTTGGGGCTAATATGGACAACTATTATATTTCAATTGACGGAGGCCAGACCTGGCAACATGAAATACTTGAGTCTCCGTATGGAGTAAATTGCGATCCGGTCATCATCACCGATCAAAGCAATAATTTTTATTATTTTCATCTTGTACCTGACCTGAGCCGGGTCGTTTGTCACAAAAAGAACGGGATCCTTTCACCCTGGTCGGAGGGTACCTTTACTGCATATGATGAAAATAAGGATGTCGACAAAGAATGGGCGGTTTATGATCCTGTTTCAGGAAATATTTATGTAACATGGAGCCGTTTTGATGTTTATGGCAGCCCAAACCCTCAGGATTCGACATTTATATATATTTCGAAGTCAGCAGATGGCGGATTGACCTGGAGCGAACAAAAACTGATAAGTAATGCAGGGGGAAATGCACAGGGCGGGCTGATGAGTGTGCATGGCTCCTGCCCTGCGACAGGACCGGATGGAGAGGTATATGTTACCTGGTGGGACCCGGCAGGCCTGATGTTCGATAAATCAACCGATGAAGGTGAAACCTGGCTTGAAACAGATATCAATGTTACAGGTTTTCCTATTGCCTGGATTTATACAATTCCGGGTATTGAACTGGGTGTTAGCTTCCCCGTTATTGCCTGCGACAGGAGCAATGGTCCGAATCATGGGACAATTTATATTAACTGGGCGGATAAGAGAAGCGGTAGCAGCAATTCCGACATCTGGCTGGTCAAATCCACAGACAACGGGCTTACCTGGGCCGAACCGATGATGGTAAATGACGGACCTGCCGGGAGACATCAGTTTTTCAACCACATGACTATCGACCAGGTAACTGGTAAAATATACATTGTTTTCTATGACAGGAGGAACTACACCGACCAGAATACCGATGTCTATGTTGCCATTTCTGATGATGGCGGGGAATCATTTACCAATCATAAAATCAGTAATAATCCTTTCTTTCCTTATTATTCGGTTTTTTTCGGGCATTATATCGGGATCAGTGCACATGACGACCATGTTTTTGCCACCTGGATGAGAATGGATTCAGGGGAATTAAGTCTTTGGGGGACGGCAATAGATCCGGGCACTGTCACAATCGAAGAAAAATCTTCCAAGCCTTTCTCTTTATTACAGAATTCTCCCAATCCATTCCTGGAATATACTTTTTTCTCATTTAAGCTGGAAAAGTCATGTTATGTTTCGCTAAATGTAATCGATCCGCTTGGACATAAGATCGCGACGCTCATCGACAATGTAAAAATGGATAAGGGGAAACATACCATATCGTTCATCCCTGAAAAGTATAACCTCTTGCCTGGCGTGTATTATTATTCCCTGGTTTCAAACCAGCAGACAATTGTAAAAAAAATGGTTTATTCAAAATAAATAACTTTAAATAATCTCAAGCCTTATGAAAAAATTAATGAAAGAAAGTTTACTTACTCTGGCATTCTTTATTTTACCGTTTACTGCAACCCTTGCCCAGTCTGCTGATGGAATCCATAAAGACTCCATAGCCATCATCCAGACCGCACTCGACTATATCGACGGCTATTACTCCGGCGATGTCACCCGCATTGAAAAGGCGGTTCATCCCGATTTAAACAAAGCAACCCCGAGGGATATTCCCCAGTCAGGCCGTACCGCGCTGGGTTATACCACATATTCAGGCCTGGTCGAATTTACCCGCGCTAAAATCGGGGCGCTCGACGATACAGCCCGACATATCAAAGTGAGTATTTTAAATAACGAAAATGATGTTTCCAATGTTAAAATTGTCTCGGCCAATTTCACTGATTACATCCAGGTTGTTAAGCTCGACGGCGAATGGAAAATTGTGAATATCATCTTTACCTCCGGCAGCAAAGTTCCGCCACGGCTCAAAGATTTCAAGGCTGATGCTGAAAAAGCGGATATTGAGAAAGCCGCTTTGATTTACCTGGCCGGATTGAGCGGTGCGGATGCAGCAAGGTTGGAAATAGCAATCGATCACGATTTCAACAAGGTTACCCTGCAACCCATAGCTCAAACCGGCAAAACCAGCATCAGGCGGCAGCGCTACGATGCCGTCATGGAAAATGCCCTGTCTGGCATCGGGAAACAGGATGAAGTATATCGCAACAATAAAGTCAGCATCCTTGATATTACCGATGGACTGGCAGTCGTCCGTTGTGAGTCAACAGGATTCATAGAATACATCCAGATGTACAAAGGCAATGGCCAATGGAAGATATTCAACAGCATCTCCAGGCCGAATACCAGCCTGACCCTTGAACAGGCCATGACCGTTATCGCCGGGGACCCGATGACTGACTTTAACTTACCGGTTTACGGTGGCGGAACGTTCAGGCTTTCAGATTACCGTGGCAAGAATGTACTCCTCATCTTCCCGCGCGGATGGACAGGAAACAACTGGTGCTCCTATTGCCCCTACCAGTATCTGGAATTGGAGCAGCTTGAAAAGAAGTCCGGCATCATGGCTAAATACGATGTGGAAATTGCTTATGTAATGCCTTACAGCAGTGAACGGATTAAAGACTGGATGGAAAAATTCCCGGACGGGATCCAGGTTGTCGAGGGGATTAAAAATCCGCAGAATCCTCCTGCCGCTGGTACGATCCAGGCCGATTACGCCGATTGGGTCAGAAAAAGCTTCCCGCTGGTTTTCGATGTTAAAAAGGAAGATCCTCATACGATCATACCTGTCCTGGTTGACGAAGACCGGACACTGTCGCGGCAGCTTAAAATTTTCACCAGCTTCTGGGATGGGGTTTCCGCAGAACAAAATATTGCTTCAGTCTTTATTATCGATAAAAAAGGCATACTGAGATTCAAGTATATAGGCCAGATGACAGAAGACAGGCCCAGCGTGGATTTTCTCCTTGATTATGTAAAAACGCTGAAATAACAAGATTTGCCGCGGTAGATCCAGATTCTGATTTTAAAACTACTTTTGCAGCCTGGATCTATGGAAAGAAAAAAGTTAATTATAATAGGCGGAGGTTTTGCAGGCTTACAACTTGTGGAGCACCTTGATGAAGAAATGTTTGATGTCCTGCTCATCGATAAACTCAACCATCACCAGTTTCAGCCTTTATTTTACCAGGTTGCCACATCGCAGCTTGAACCCAGCAGTATCTCCTTCCCATTCCGGAAAATTTTCCAGAAAAGAAAAAATCTGCAGATCCGGATGGCTGAGGTGAACAGCGTGGACCCCGCTTCAAATACTATCAGTACATCGATCGGTAATTTTAATTATGACTTTTTAGTAATTGCCACGGGTTGCAAAACCAATTTTTTTGGTAATCAGAGACTGGCAAAATATACATACAGCCTCAAGACGACCTACGATGCCATTAAAATCAGGAACAACGTCCTGCATGATTTTGAAGACCTGCTTTCGGTGGATGAAAATGAAAAAGAGTACCTTCTCAATATTGTAATTGTTGGCGCAGGTCCGACAGGTGTTGAACTGGCCGGCGCTTTTGCTGAAATTAAAAGGAACATCCTCCCAAAAGATTATCCGCTTATCGATTTTAAAGATCTGAAGGTCATTTTACTGGAGGGAAGTTCTTATACACTCAACAGCATGAGCCCTATGGCCCGTAAAACTTCTGAAAAATACCTGAAATCCCTTGGGGTTACTGTGAAGACCAATGTTCTTGTTACCGACTATGACGGAAAAATTGTTACGCTGAACAATGGCGAAACCATCAAATCCAAACGGATGATCTGGGCTGCAGGAGTCACCGGTAATACTATCGAAGGCATTGATAAAAGCCTGATTGTGCTGAATGGCAGGATGACCGTCGACAGGCACAACCTGGTTAAAGGCTATTCAAACATTTATGCCATCGGCGATATTTCCTATATGGAAACGCCAAAATATCCGAAAGGCCATCCGCAGGTGGCCAACGTGGCCATCAACCAGGCCAGGAACCTCGCAAGAAACCTGAAATCCTTAATAAAAAACAAGCCGTTACGTGAATATGAATATTGGAATAAGGGGACAATGGCAACGATCGGCAAGAATAAAGCCGTTGTCGATCTGCCTTTCATCCGGTTCCAGGGTTATTTTGCCTGGTTCGTATGGATGTTTTTGCACCTGATGCTTATTCTCAGTATCCGGAACAAAATGATCGTCTTTTTTAACTGGGCCATCAATTATTTCACAAAAGACACGTCGCTGAGGCTGATATTGCAGGAAAAGCAGAAAGAAGCTCCTGGTTCCCGGTTCCCATGCCCGTCTCTGAGGCTTCTCAAAAGTCTGCGCAGCCTCTTTATTTCGCATCGCCGACGACTAAAGCCGTCGGTTGATATTTTGTAACTAACACGGAACCAACGGCTTTAGTCGTTGGAGTTCGAATCTACAGAATCGTTATGTAAGCAATTCCGACTTTTGAGACAGCCTCTTCAAATTTGTCTTTAATCTGTTCTGTGTAATGTGGTGATATGAGCATAAAATCAAGGGTTTCAGAAGGTATTTTTTAAAAGTGTAAACTTGTATCCAATTGAACAATACATATTATAAAGTGTTTAAGGGTCATTGTTAAATAAATGAACAATTATCACAATGAAAAAAACATCAATCTTACAACTCATGATTATCATTATGACAACATCTACAGCAGCCGTGAATGCACAACAGGCATCGGGCCCGTTTCAGCTTATCACCCTTCCTTACGCATACAATGCACTGGAACCGCATATTGATGCCCAGACGATGGAAATCCATCATTCCAGGCATCATGCAGCTTACGTGACCAATCTCAATGCAGCCGTCAAAGGCACCGAAGCCGAAAAGATGACTCTTATGGAGATCATGGCCAGCACCAAAAAGTTTGATATGAAAGTCAGGAACAATGCCGGAGGTGTTTACAACCACGATTTGTACTTCACCACCCTTTCACCCAAAGGAGGCGGCCTGCCGACCGGTGAACTTGCATCAGCCATAGATTTCACTTTTGGCAGTTTCGAAAATATGAAAGCACAGCTCAACAACGCCGGTATCGGACGTTTCGGATCAGGCTGGGCTTGGCTTTATGTCACCCTGGAAGGAAAACTGGCTATCTGCTCCACCCCTAACCAGGACAACCCGCTTATGGATATTGCCGAATTCAAAGGCACCCCCATTTTTGGAATCGATGTGTGGGAACATGCTTATTACCTGAAATACCAGAACAAGCGCGCAGATTACATGAATGCCATCTGGAATGTTGTGGACTGGAATGCGGTAGCAAAGAGGTACGCTGACGCGAAGAAGTAAGCTTGGAGGCGGGGAAGCGGGGAAGCGTGGGGGATTCCGTTAATCCGGTGTGATCTTTATTATTTTAGCGATATGATAAGATTGCCCGGTTTCAAGCATGACACAATAAATTCCATCATGCAATTCTGCAAGATTTAGATAAAATTCATGCGAGCCTGCCGGAAGATATGTACCGGCCAGGTTCTTAACAATACTTCCGTCAATATTAATGACGCGGAGGTTTATATCTGATCCAAACGGGAGGGTGAAATTAATCTTTGCCCCTTCTTTAGCAGGATTGGGATGAATTTTCAGTGGAATTGGATCAACTTTACCATTTCTTTCAAAAATACCCGGACCGCTGTTCATATCCGGCTTCCCGGCTTCCACCCAGGCCGAGTAAATGAGTTCAGCCAGTGCATGAGATGCGCGGCTGAAAAGCGGGATGGTAAAACTACGCGTCTTCTCCCATAAGGCTGCCTTGTATTCGTCCGAATAATCATTACCTGCAACCGCCTGGGCATAATTGTCGGCTACTAGCACCGAATCGACATACTTATAATTTGCGTACAGGTAATCAAAAATATACCCGTTCACGTCGCTGATAACGGATATCTCATCACCCTGGTAAATGATCTCGTCCTTGTATTCGTTGATCATCCCCGATTCGTAACGTGAATGGATCCCGTAATTACCGGTGTACTGCCCGTTATAGTTCCGCGTGATGTGCAGGGGCATATGAGCATCCGCTACATAATGGCCCAGGTCGGATGCAAACAGTACTGCTTTTTCCCAATCGAAACGGATAAAGCAATTCACAAGCGAATCATAGCTGATCTGTGTCGCCCAGGGCAGTACACCCTGGTCGATCACAAACGACTGTCCGTAAAGGGCTACAACCGAGTCATAGGTTTGAGGTATCCTGCCTTCCGTTAAAAATTCCGGGTAATTATCGATATCGATGTAATGCCTCGGCCCTTCATTGGGATCTTCATCTTTCCTGTAATCTGCATCGGAAGCATGTTCAGCCAGCGTTACGGCCCATGACATGAATTGTTCCATTTCAGGGGTGAATGACAGGGAGGAGTTTTGGCTGATCTTGTAATGCCCGTTGTAGCCCCAGCTCATGAGGATAAAGGAGATGGCAAAGATTGAAAAGATTGTAAAGAGACGGGTTTTAAAAGGCATAACAGGTTTTTTAGCTATTTCGCAAAGTTACGCAAAGTTAGCGCAGAGTTGCGCAAAGAGTTTTCTTTGTGATCCTTTGTGCCTTCTTCGTGGAACTTCGTGTAATAATAACAAATTCAGTCAAGCGGTTTCATCCCTGCTTCAACGTATGGCTTGAACCGTTCAAATAGAAAATGATGCCAGACTGATTCAACGATAGCCGGCAGTCCTTCTTCGATCTCTCCTGCAGCATGAACAGAAAGCTTCAGCGTTGTGGAATCTGCGCCAACTTCCAGGAACTCATATGTGCAAACCATCTGAACAGCCTTTCCGGACAACCCCAGCGGTCCGTCGAACCGTAACATCTTTCCCCGGTCAGAATAAATTACCGTGGCGTGCCTCACCCCATCGCCGCTCGCGTCGAAAATCTCATAAAAGCCACCTCCAGGGACGGGATCGATGTAAAGCTTATAAGGTTTATCCGAGAATGTATGGTCCCACCAGCCGCTTATATCGCCGGTGATGGCATCGTAGATCAGGGTGGTTGTACCCGGCAGGGTTAGCTGTTGCTCGAAAGAGAAGACATCATAGTTCGCTCTGGTTTCCTGGGCTGAAGCATCATCATTCAATAAAAAGAACCAGGGGATTATAAGTAAGTAAATCAGGTTATTTTTCATATACAAATAGTTTTTACAAACTTAAATTTATTCCGGAAATATTATTTAAGATAATTTTACAAAACAGTAGATTAGTCCAACAACTAAAGCCGTCGGTTCCAATTTTTGTAACATCAATGAACCAACGGCTTTAGTCGTTGGAGCACAATCCTTTTCAAACCAAGAGCTTTAGTCGTTGGGGCACGAATTAATATCAGGTAGCAATTAGATAGAAAAGACAGGAATAGTTCCAGGTTACTCCAGCGCGCCCCTGTTGAAAATATTTTGATTTCAACCGGCTATCTGCTTGCTCTTTGCATAATTTTATTTTATCTTTAACTCTTTCTTTAAAGAAAATCAATGAAGCTATTTATCAAATATATGGTATGCATCCGTTGCAAAATGGTGGTAAAGTCAGAACTTGATAAACTCGGGCTGCAATATAAAAAAGTGGATCTGGGCGAAGTGGACCTGGCCGGCGATATTACACCTGAACAACATAATCTGCTAAAAATTGGATTATTGAAATCAGGACTTGAGCTGATGGATGATAAAAAAGCCGTACTGATTGAAAGAATTAAAAATGTAATCATTGAGATGGTGCACTATGCCGATGAACCTCCCAAAACAAATTTTTCTGATTACATCAGTGAGAAGCTCCAGTATGACTACACTTACTTATCCAACATTTTTTCAGAAGTCACGGGAACAACCATTGAACATTACATCATTGCGCACAAAATAGAACGTGTAAAAGAGCTGCTCCTGTACGATGAGCTCAATCTCTCCGAAATATCCTACAGGCTGAACTACAGCAGTGTAGCCCATTTGTCCAATCAGTTTAAAAAAGTCACAGGATTGACACCTACTTATTTCAAGGCATTAAAGAATAAAAGGCGCAATACCCTCAATCATTTTTGAAGCAAATGGACATGTAATTTCTATTTTCGAGCCATCATGAATACCAGATAGGCGAATTCTGATTAGCTTGTTTTTTAAAATCCCCTATCTTTACAGTTTCAATGATGGTAAACCGGCCAGCCTTCTTTGGCGGCAAGAATAAATACTATGAAGATCTATATCAAATACATGGTTTCTATCCGTTGCAAAATGATGGTGAAGTCGGAACTTGAGAAACTCGGGCTTCAATACGGAGTGGTGGACCTGGGAGATGTGGAAGTCATAGGAAGCATTACCGCAGAACAACGCGTCAAGTTGAAAACAGCCCTGCTAAGATCAGGCCTGGAGCTGATGGATGACCAGAGGGCCATGCTTATCGAAAAAATTAAAAACGTCATCGTGGAGATGGTCCATTACAATGACGAAGTCCCTAAAACAAATTTTTCTGATTTCCTCAGCGAAAAGCTTAACTACGATTACACTTACCTGGCCAACATTTTTTCAGAAGTTACCGGTACCACCATTGAAAAATTCATCATTGCCCATAAAATTGAGCGGGTAAAAGAATTGCTCCTTTATGACGAACTCAATCTTTCCGAAATATCTTACAAGCTGAATTACAGCAGCGTGGCTCATCTGTCCAACCAATTCAAAAAGGTCACGGGCCTTACTCCTACCTTCTTTAAGCAACTCAAACGCAAAAGACGGATCACACTCGAAAATATGTGAATTTTGTAAATTTTTTCCAAAATTATGTAACATTATTTTTAATATAATGCCAGATATTTGCCATGAAGTTTTGCGGACGCAACCACTATCTTCTTAATCCGGTTAAGGTTGCTTAAAAAAGGAAGCCTCCCATTCGGGCCGGCTTCCTTTCTTTAAATGTGTGAATCATGTAAATTTTTTCCTTAATTGTGTAATAATTTCCGGTATGAATGTACTGACCTTTGTATGATGAAAATTAATCCATCAGTGAAATCAAGTAACATGGAAAATTCAGAACTTGAAAAATCAAAATCTCACATCACCGTGGAAATAATTGAATATGTCACGAATTCGGTCGTCATTAAAACGATCCTGAAAAAATCGACCGGGAATATCAGCGTAATGTCTTTTGACAGTGGCGAAGGCTTAACAGAAAAAACCACCCCTTTTGACACGTTCGCGCAAATTATAGACGGCAAGGCGGAGATCGTCATCAGCGGGGAATCAAATTTCCTGGAGACGGGCGAATCAATCGTAATACCCGCTCATGCGCCCAATTTTGTCAAACCAAACGGGCGTTTCAAAATGATCATGACCATAATAAAAAGCGGTTACGAGTAAATAACCCGGGAATAACCACGCATCAGTTATTAACACTTTGGAGTGAATTCACATGATAAAAAACATTATAAAAGCTATTTAAAATAAACACATCTACAAATGTGTTTTTCATGTATGGGTTTGGTTTAATTTAAAAGAGTCTGTCTCATAAAAGTCTGAGCAGCCTCTTTTTTTTGGTGCTGCTTATCTATTGAATTGTTACCAGGTATTATTCATCTGCGCTAATTCCATCTAACTAAATTTGGCAGAAGGGTGTCTCAAAAGTCTGGATTCCACGCAAAGTTCGCAAAATGATGTATAAAAGAACGCAAAGAGGTTACTGATTATAAATACTTTGCGTATCTAATTTTTAGCTTTGCGCGCTTTGCGTGGACCAAAAAAACGGCGCAAGCCGGAATCTCATCACTTCATAGTTGAGGTAGCTATGAATGTGTGAATCATGTAACTCTTTTAGTTAATTGTGTAACACTTTCCGGAACTAATGTATTGACCTTTGCAGTTCTATGGTGAAAGGCAAAAAACGGCAACTGTTGAAATGAAAAAAATCCATCCAGTCATAAAAGTCAAAGGTTTTGCGACGGCTCAATCCGTGAAGCTCACTGAAAAAACTCTGGCAAAAACTGCCCAGGCAGGCAACTTCCTGACAGTTCTTGCTGATGCATTATTATTTATGATGAGGGTCTTCCGGGAAACATTTTCACGTGATTTTGAATTTAAGGAATTTTTCCGTCAATGTTTTCAAATAGGGTATAAATCATTACCGCTTATTTCTGTCACCGGGACCATTATGGGCCTGGTGCTTGCTATCCAGTCGCGCCCGGCGCTTGTTGATTTTGGGGCAGTTTCCATGCTTCCCGGTATGGTTGCCATATCGATCATCAGGGAAATGGGCCCTGTCATAACGGCACTTATATGTGCTGGAAAAGTCGGTTCGGGCATGGGAGCGGAATTAGGTTCCATGAGAGTGACAGAACAAATTGACGCAATGGAAGTATCATCGACCAATCCCATGAGGTTTCTGGTTGTCACCAGGGTAGCGGCCGCAACGCTAATGATTCCATTATTGATCTTATATGCTGATGCTCTTGGCATTTTAGGAAGCTGGGCAGGCGCGAATATTAAAGGCGATGTGTCATTCACCCTGTTTTTCGCACAGGCATTCAGCCAGGTTGAATTTATTGATTTCATACCGGCATTCATTAAATCTTTCTTCTTCGGGGCGGCTATAGGATTAGTAGGATGCTATAAAGGGTATAATGCCGGGCGTGGAACTGAAAGTGTGGGTATTGCGGCAAATTCTGCCGTTGTTTTAGCATCGCTCCTGGTTATCGTTATAGACGTGATCGCTGTACAAATTACGGATATGCTGGTTTAAGTTCAAAATTCAAAATTCAAAATTCAAAATTCAAAATTATCATGGCTGCGCCGGTTATCGAAATAAATAGTTTAAAGAAATCATTTGGGACTCAGGAAGTATTGAAAAATGTTTCCCTGAAGCTTATGAATGGCGAAAACCTGGTGGTGCTTGGAAAATCCGGCTCAGGCAAATCGGTTTTGATAAAATGCATTGTAGGATTACTGAAGGCAGATGGTGGAACTATAAATGTGTTTGATAAAAATGTGACTGATATGAGCCATGAGGAAATGGGTGTTTTGAGGCAAAAAATTGGTTTTCTTTTCCAGAGCGGCGCATTGTATGATTCCATGACGGTAAAACAGAACCTGGAATTTCCCTTGCGAAGAATAAGAAAGAACCTTAATGAAAATGAAATTAAGGAAAAGATTAATGAGGTTTTGGAAAATGTCGGCCTGGCCGATGCCTTGAATAAAATGCCTTCACAGCTTTCCGGCGGGATGCGGAAACGAATAAGTTTAGCCCGCACCATCGTGGTGGACCCGATGATCATGCTGTATGACGAACCCACCACAGGCCTTGACCCGGTTACTTCAGATGAAATAAGTTCACTGATCAATGATGTGCAGAAAAAATATAAAACTTCTTCCATGATCATTACCCATGATATAAAATGTGCGCTTAGCACAGCAAACCGGATTATCATGCTGGAGGACGGGGAAGTTTACAAGGAAGGACCCGTTAAGGACTTTGAAAACTCAACCGACCCGCTTAATTAAATCCTTCTTCCATTAAAATTCAACATTCAACATTCAACATTCAACATTCAACATTATCATGGATACGCACACACAAAAATTTAAGATACGATTAGGGCTCTTCATTGCAGGAGGATTGGCTCTTTTTGTCTTTGCCATTTTTATTATCGGAAAGCAAAAGAATTTGTTTAACCCGGTTTTTGAAATTTCTGCAAATTTTAAAAATATCAGCGGCCTGCAGGTTGGAAATAATATCCGTTTCTCAGGAATTAACGTAGGTACCGTCGACAACATCAACATCATGAACGATTCCACCATAAAGGTAGATATGATGATCAGGAAAGAGGTTATAGCAGTTTATAAAATCAGACTGTATAGTGTCAATAGGCTCGGAAGGACTTATTGGCGACCGGTTGATTGTCATTACACATGGCAGCCCGGATTCCCCCATGGTAAAAGAAGGGCAAATGCTGGCATCCATGGAGCCTGTTGAAACAGATGCCATCATGGCAAGCCTGCAGGTCACGGCAGGTAATGCAGAAATTATTTCCGCACAGCTTGCAGAGATCATATTTAATATAAACAGTGGAAAAGGAACTCTTGGCAGGTTAATCCAGGATACGACCATTGCCGAGAACTTGAGCGAGACCATGTATAATCTTAAAACAAGCTCCAAAGGCCTGGATGAAAATATGGAAGCCGCCAAACATAATTTCCTTTTAAGAGGATATTTCAACAAGAAAGAAAAAGCAGCTTTAGATTCAATTGCCAGAGCAGCAAAAAGCTGCCGACAAACAAAAGAAAGCCGACGAGAAAAAGTTGAAACAGGACCAGAAGGAGGCGGAAAAATCAGAAAAAGAGGAGAAAAAGCAAGAAGAAGAAAAGAAATAATCAAAAATGAGGTTGAATAGAAATAAGATTTATAATGTCGAAAGGATTCGTTAATACTGATCAGGCTAATGAAAAATTCAAATGTGGTTCAAAACTATATTCATACTGTCATTCATATTCATTTTAGCGACTGATTTTGCATTTGGACAAAAAACTTCTGATACAACGAGATACAAAGGAACTCTATAAGGATCTTGAATCCTATTCCGGGAAGAGCAAGTTTACCAAATTATGTGCACGGCATGTTTTTTAAACCTGTTGCCCCCGGTATAAAAAAAAAGAAAACTTATAAGAAACTGATTCAAAAGCCATACAACACTTTTGAAGGAAAAGTTATCCGGCATATCAGCATTACCACACTGGATCCTTTCGGATATTTAATTGCTGACACCAATGCGGCACCCCAAAATTTTATATCAAGAGCCGGAAATACATTGCATATACAATCAGGACCGGTGCCATTCGAAACCTTTTGCTTGTCCGGGAAAACCAGTTATTCGATTCCTTGCTTGTCAAAGAATCGGAGCGGTTGGTGCGCGGCCAGAAATATGTTCGCGATGTTTCATTTTTCGTGATAGCTACTTCAAAAAATTCAGACTCGGTTGATATTATTATCCGTGAGATTAGATACCTGGAGCCTTATTCCGAAAGGGGCGATCTCCGCCACTAAGATGTCTCTGACCTTAACTGACAGAAATTTTATAGGATTGGGCCACGAAACCCAGGACGGTATTATCTGGAATCCTGAAACCGGGCATGTGGCTTATAATTTATATTATCACATTCCCAATATCCGTAATACATTTATAAATTCAACACTACATTTTTGGAGGCAATGAATATGGAGATTTCACAAAGAGTTTTGCCGTTGACCGCCCGTTTTTTTCGCCCCTGGCCCGGTGGGCTGCAGGTATTGAATTTTCGCAACATACCCGTGAGGATTATTTGACCATAAACGATTCGCTGCTTATTCTGCAGCAGTTTAAATTCAATTCACAGGACTTCTGGGGAGGTTATGCGGTAAACGTATTCAAAGGTCTTACACCGCATAATCGGACAACCAATTTTATCACCGCCGCCCGCTTTTTAAGGATCCGGTATCTCGAAAAACCTGTAGAATTATATGACCCGGAACACACGTTCACCGATGAAGAATTTTACCTTGCAAGTATTGGCATCTCAACACGTAACTATGTACAGGATAAATACATATTCAGATTTGGAGTCGCGGAAGATATACCCATCGGAAAAGTTTTCAGCCTGACTGGCGGCTACCAGGAAAAAAACAATACCAGCCGGCTCTATCTGGGTGCACGCATTTCTTTCGGCTATTATTATCCCTGGGGATACCTCAGCACAAACTTAGAGTACGGCTCGTTTTTCCGGGCTTCAAATCAACAGCAGGGCGTAATTTCAGCCAACATAATATATTTTACAGGATTGGTAGAAATAGGAAAATGGAAATTCAGGCAATTTGTAAAACCGCAGGTTATTATTGGCTTAAACCGTTTTGCTTATGATAGTTTAACACTTAATGACGGTTATGGCCTTGATGGTTTTAAAAGCTATGAATTAAAAGGTACAACCCGGCTCTTATTTTCCATGCAAACGCAATCCTACGCCCCCTGGGATCTTATCGGGTTCCGCTTTGGGCCCTTCTTTAATTTTACCCTTGGCATACTTGGCGATGAAAAAACAGGATTTGAAAACAGGAAAGTCTATGCACAAATAGGTTTGGGTGTTATCATTAAAAATGACTACCTGGTTTTTAATACATTTCAATTATCGATTTCATTTTATCCTGTTATGCCAGGTGGTGAACCTGGCGCATTTAAATTTAACTCCTACAGGACATCAGAATTCGGGTTTGGGGATTTTGATATCGGGAAACCGGCAACCGTGCTGTTTCAGTAGTATAAAAACTGCTTGATCTGCCACTGGTCGCCCTGCAATTCTTTCAAATGTGTGAATGATGTAACTTATTACCGGAATTGTGTAACGATTCCGGGAACAGGGAGACATACCTTTGTTATACAATTATTTATACACACCTGTCCCGCAGGAAGCGGGGAAATTTAAAAACAAACTATCATGGGAAATTTACTTTACATCGTGGCTGTGATCCTGATCATCGGATGGGCACTTGGATTCTTTTATTTCAGCGCCGGCGGCATCATTCACGTCCTTCTTGTCATTGCGATTATTGCCATACTATTCAGCGTTATCCGCGGCAGAAGGGTCTTATAAACAGGTTAAATTAAATTATAAAAAAAATACTATGGGATCAGGTAAATTATTATTGGGTGTGCTGGCCGGCGTCGCTGCCGGAGCAGTGTTAGGGATTCTTTTTGCCCCGGATAAAGGCTCGGAAACAAGGAAAAAGATATCTAAAAAAGGAGAGGACTTTACGAATGGGTTAAAAGAGAAATTCGATGAATTTCTTGAGAATATCTCCGGGAAATTTGAGGAGGCCACAGAGGAAGCTTCAGACATTGCTGAAGAGCCCCAGCCAAATCAGAAGAATTAGTAAGCAACGGAAAGTTATCAATTCAGAAGACATGGAAGATACTACCAGGTCGATAGAGACACTGATTGAGAAGGTCACTGATTATGGCAAAACGAGTTATGAGTTAGCAAAGCTCAAAACCCTCGACAAATCATCGGACGTGGCTTCCTCATTGATACCTCATTCCATTGTCTTTGTGCTATTTGCGTCATTTATGCTTTTCGCAAATTTTGGCCTGGCTTTCTGGCTGGGCGAAATACTCGGAAACACATATTATGGATTTTTTGTAGTAGCTGCTTTTTATGTAGTTGCAGGGCTTGTTATGCATTTCATTTTTCATAAAAAGCTTAAAAACCTGATCTGGAATTATATTATTAAACAGGTGCTTAAATAAGATGACATGGAAAAAATAAATTCCGTTGCAGAGCTGAAAAATGCAATTCAAATCCTTGAAGATGAACAGGCTGTTAAAGGGAAAATATTGCAAGATCAATTATATCTGACTTATGAAAGTTTTAAGCCGGCCAAGCTTATTCACAGCACCCTGAAAGATCTGGTTTCATCGCCATATATGCTTGATAACATTATTGATACTACCTTGAGTTTAGCTACCGGATATATTTCAAAAAGATTAGTCGTAGGTGCTTCAAGCAATATTATCAGAAGAATTTTAGGCACAGTCATACAGGTCGGTGCTTCAAAATTTATTTCGAACCATACTGGTGCTATCAAATCGTTCGGCGTGCAGGCCCTGACTCAAATTTTCAGGAAGAAGAAAAAATCTGAAAAGCCATGATAATTAAAGAAATAAAGTTGCCTTTTTACGCCAGGGCTGCCTTATTTCTTATTGGCCTGTATGCTTTTTTTGCGATGCTATACATCGCCAGCAATATCATCGTCCCACTTGTCTTCGCAATCATTCTTGCCATCTTGCTTCAACCGGTTGTTGCTTTTTTAGTACGGTTAAGAATAAACAGGCTTGTGGCTATCATTATTACTTTATTAATTACCGTTTTAATCATTGTCGCTTTTGGCAGCCTTTTAATTTCACAGGCAGTCAGGCTTAGCGATTCATGGCCACTCCTGGTGGATAAATTTAACGGGATACTGGGCCAGACCGTCGTGTGGGCTTCCGACTATTTTAATATAGAACCGGAATCGATCAATGCCTGGATTGCTAAAACAAAGACTGAAGCCATCAATGCCGTAAGCCATTCGATCGGGCAGACCCTCGTCATTGTCGGAAGTGGGATCGTTATAATTTTCCTGCTTCCTGTTTACATCTTTTTAATTTTATTTTACCAGCCCCTTATTCTTGATTTTATTCATAAACTCTCTTCCAAAAACAACCAAAACCAGGTGTCGGAAATAGTAACCAAGACCAAGACTGTTATTCAACGCTACCTGGTAGGTCTGATTATTGAAGCGACCATAGTTGCCATCCTGGAAATTACCGTACTCTTAATATTTGGAATTGAATATGCTATCCTGCTCGGTATTGTCGGTGCCTTGCTGAATGTCATCCCTTACATCGGGGGACTTGTAGCCGTTGCTTTACCCATGATGGTTGCCCTGGCAACCAAGGATTCTTCCTGGTATGCGGTTTACATTTTAATATGCTATTATATCATCCAGCTGATCGACAATAATTATATCGTTCCCAAAATAGTTGCCTCAAAAGTAAAGATCAATGCCCTTTTTTCGATAATAGTTGTGCTTGCCGGAAATGCTCTCTGGGGCGTCCCGGGCATGTTCCTTTCCATACCGCTGCTTGCTATTGTAAAACTTATTTGCGACCATATTGAGCCATTAAAACCTTATGGATTTTTATTAGGTGACACTATGCCCAATCTATTAAAAATCAAGCCGATCAGGATAAAACTCATTAAAAAGAAAGGGTTATGAATATATTGCTGGTCTATCCGCATTATCCTGATTCATTCTGGAGCTTCAAGCATGCCCTGCGCTTTATTTCAAAGAAAGCTGCTAACTGATGCGATAGAATATACCATTTACTGTTATCACTACAGAACGGTTTGCGGTTTGCGCAATAAGGTCATTAACTGAAATTCTGATATCAAAATACCGTTGGTTCATCGTTTGAATATTTTGTCGACAAATAAATGTGTGAATAATGTAATTCATTTCCAAAATTATGTAACACATTTGAGGCCAATGCAGCGTATTTTTATTTAGTGAAATTCATTCACAAATAAATAATAAGGATCATGACAAGAAATCAAAACAACCAGCGCCACGAAGGCTATTCCGTCGACCGGTCAAATCAAAATTCGAATGATGTTTACAACATCCTGGAACCTTCTCCTGATAATGACTTTCAATTTCAGTGCGACGAAGAAGACGAACTTTCGGATTTTTCACTTATGGAGAATGCCAGGGACCTTGATTGTGACAATTAAAATATCAGAAAAGGGTGTCTATGCAGGATAACCAATGCGATTTTGTATGACGACTAAGAAATATTATATGTTTTGTGTAATACAACATATAACATCATCTCCTGATAATCTTTCTACTTACTGAAACCACAGGGTGCAACACTTCAATAAAATATAGCCCTGCAGGGCAATCAGAAAGATCAAAAGCCAGTAACGTGCCATTTCCGGCTTCTTCCTCCGCCTTCCTGATCATCCTTCCATGCATGTCGAAAATCTTTACTGATACCTTGCCCCGAAGATCGTTGATTTCAACATTGACTATCCCATCTGTCGGATTAGGATAAACCTTTAACAGGTTATCGTACCCGGGCTCCCGGATGTAAAATCCTTCTCCGACATGATAAGTGTAAAAGATCGTTCGGCCAAATTCTGAAATGAAGCTCTTAATAATATTGCTGTCAAGGTCCATCAGCCTGAAGTAGCCTGTCCCCTGCTCCGGGTATGCCCAGTAGCTGAGCCCCATATCTTCCGCGTCGGTCAGCTCTATTGAATAACAGCCTAAAGGCAGATCAAGCGTATCTTTGTAAATAGTGTTATCCGCCAGCCCGCTTCTCGACACGATCACGTTTCCCGCGATATCCTTTACCTCCATGCTATAGCGATAGGCCTGTTTGTTGGTTTTTAACACCGTTACCATGGGAATATTGACCAGGTCAGGCATATTGAAACGGGTCGAAAAGGAATCATTTTCTGTATACGGATCTATCAAACCATTCGGCTCACTGACGGTAGCCGTGAAAATCTGTTCCTCATCCCCTATCCAGAAAGCATAACCCGGCACAGGCAGGCTGACGGTGTCGGAATTGTGAGGAGGTATGTTCCCGCTCCAGGTGTAGTTTTGCTGCTCCGTACCTGATACGCCGTATGTGAACTTCAGCGTCTGTAACGGTGAGGAACCATTGTTCCGGATGATCACTACAGGACCATAGCAAATCGGGTTTATCCGCGAATAATAGCCAAAGTTGTTCGGTGAGATCACTTCACAGATTTCGGCATCAATATCAAAACTATTTGGGCCATATTGGATCAGATCCATATTGACCACGTAATTACCCCAGCCCATCCCCAGGTTGTCGGGTGGAACCGGCGTAATGTCGTAATCCAATGTGACCTCGTTGCCGGTAATAAACCCGGTGATCTCGAAATCATGGTCTTTTACCAGGTCGCCTGGGCACCAGCCTTCCCGTGCTCCCGGCCAGGTACCACCCTGGGGGTATACCGGGTTCAACGCGCAGTCGTGGTACTGGAAAATGTGCCAGGCCGCTGCATGCTGATCGTTCACCATCAGGTAATGCTCATTGTCCTTCCACTCGCAGCAGTGCGGGTATTCGCCGGTGTTGCTGTTATGGCCATGGCCCGTAAACCTGGTTTTCACCCTGAATTGGGAAGCATCGGGTAATAGTGGCAGGGTGGCTTCATTCAATACGATATCGTCATCGAGGTCTTTATAATAGTATGAACGCAACCCACCCCATACCCGGTCGATCTTTTTTACCTCCCGGGGAGGGGTCCCTTCGATGAAGACAAACTTCAGGTCGATCAGCTCCTGCTGGTTGCCGGCGCTGAGGTCGACCATCCCCTGCAGAAGCGGGGCATAGTCGGTCACATCGTAAATCCAGGTGAATCCCTGCGGGCCCAGGCTGAGGTTTATCCCATAAGGCGTTATATAGCGTCCTATCTCGTATTCCTCCACGAGCTCAAAAGGTTCCCCGTAATATGGCAGCATCTCTTTGCGGAGTGTGGTACCAGGTTCGGCCCAGATTGAATCCACAACGGTCCGGTTCTCATAAACAGGCTGGTACCCTGCCCTCCAGGATATGATGGTATCGGAAGGAATCGTGGGGTCATTTATATCTTCAAATAATATGACCTGCACCGGAGCGTTCATCAGTGAATCCATGACTATTTCTTCGATGATCTCAGGATTACCTGACTCCAGTCGTTCGAATATGATGATCGGGCGCAGATTATATTGCCGGAACCCGAGGTAGGTCTCGGGGCCGGTCACAGGATACCAGCCAGGAAGCCCAAAACCGGTTGCATGGTGACCACCCTGCGATGAATCAGCAACTGTCGTTCCGGCACCTTCGTTAAATTTGTAGTAAAGCACGAGATCCGGATCGGATACCGGATCTGTGAGTTCCTGCCGGTAATGCGATTTAATGGTTTCCGGCGGCAACGCTGTATTGTATAACCTGAATTCATCGAGCAGTACATCGGCCATTTTATCGCCGCTCCAGTTGCTCCGGCCGATGTAGTTCACCGTGCGGGAGACGTCGGGAGGGGTCTGCAGCAGGCCGTATTTCGAAAGGCTGCCGTTGATGTAAGCCCAGCCAATATTTCCCGTGAGCCGCAAAGAGATATGCGTCCATTCGTTTAACGGCGTGGGATCCGTGATCTCAAATGAACGGCTGAGCCCGTCCTTGGTGACATGGAAAGAGAGCTTGCCGGACGTTTCTTTGGAAAGGACCACGATCACATTTTGTTTGTCCGGCCCGTTACCAAAGTCGAGGATGCGGCTCCAGTTGTTATTGCTTCTTTTCAGGAACCAGGTCTCAAATGTGAAGTCGCTGTTGAAATAGATCCCTTCCGGGGATTTAATGAAATCAGAGATTCCATCAAGATCGATGGCAAAGTTGTTGCTGCCGGAAGTAAAGCCGCAGTTAAACCCGGGATCTTCAACGAAATGGCATGTCCCTGTTGTGCCTTGTTCTTTGGTGAAACTAAAATCAACGACGATATCCGACTGCCCGTCCCAGGAAAATGGGTCAAAAAAGTTGAATTCATTCCATCCTGTTACACTGCCAGTGATTTCACCAATGAAAACGGTATCCATATCTGAAATGAGCGTATCAGGAGTAAGTTCATCAAGCTCCACATTTTTCATCCTGATGAGAAAATGTTTCGCGCTGCCGCTAAAGACCGTTGCCAATTTTAACCCTGTGATTTCACCGGCTGTAAAATTCTGATCTAGCAGTTCTTCAGCTTTCCACAGGAACTGTGACCGCCCGGCATGGTACCGGGTCTGGAGCACATCACAATCCTGCATGTTTGGCGTGCCGATCGCAGCTTGCTGCAAGGAAAGCGTGTCGGGGTAACTGACCGTGAAATGCCTGTTTTTCCGGTAGTAATATGTGGGCACGTCAGAAAGCAGGATTGAATCCGGCGAGCTGCCTTCGATAAGGGTGAAGTTCGGGTGGTAGTAAAGCGTCGAATCATAAACCCCGGTATGCCGGTAAACGATGTTGTAAGTCAGATAATCCCATTCGCCGCAGGGATACTGGTCGTGGGTGGTCAGGGCGTCACATTTCAGGGTGTGGTACATCAGGATCTTCCGGAAGCTTTCCCCTTCCGGGAACTGCCAGGTGCCCCGGCGGGTGGTGATGGAGTCGTAGGTAAGGGTCTGGACGGTGATCGTGTCCTGGGCGGAGGCAAGGAGCAGGACATTGATGAGCAGCAGGAGGAGGAGGCATTTTTTCATGAGTGTTCAGGTCAAAAAGATAATTTCAGTAAAAGTAAACAGGATTTCGATTGAGATGGAGTCTCTGCCCGGAAGAGACTCCATCTCACCTTACCCATAACTGCTTTTATTCACTATATTTGGGGGTGTAAACGCAATGGCTAATAGCCATCCGATATGTGGGATTATTTTAATGGAAGCTTGCTTATTGTACCAATAATTGGTACTTTTGTAAAAATCAATTCTTATGAGCAAGAACACGTCAATATCATTAGGCGAACATTTTGAGACCTTTATCTCAAAAAAAGTAGGATCCGGAACGTACCATTCAGCAAGTGAGGTCATTCGGGCAGGATTAAGATTATTGGAACAGGAGGAGAAAAAAGTTGAAGCGATAAGATCTGCCCTTGAACTAGGTGAAAAAAGTGGAATTGCACAGGATTTTAATTCAATGAACCACTTAAAATCACTTCACGCGAAGCAAATGTAGGTATGACCAGGTACAGGTTTACAAATGAAGCTGTAAAAGATCTTGAAGAAATTTGGTCTTATACAAAACAAAAATGGTCGATTGTCCAAGCGGACAGATATTATAATTTGATTATTGATGAAATAGAATTCATCTCCTCAAATCCTCTTCTTGGAAGATCGATTGATTATATTAAAGAAGGATATAGGTCAACAAAAGTAAAGTCTCATATAATCTTTTATAAGCAACAAGAAGAAGATACGATTGTCATTGTAAGAATCCTGCATCAGAGAATGGATACCGAAAATAGAATGAAATAATTCTAGCCAAGAAAAATAACCCCACATAACATGCCAGTGACGTCCGCCCAAATGGTTCTCTTAAATTTCCATTTTTTGGGAAAAAAAGACATTGCTGAGATATTTAATTTTAGCAGCAAGCCGATAACGGCATTCATCAAATTGCTATTTCCTTGAAAACCATTTTATCTGTATTTGTCTTAATTCTTTTTCCCGTCATTCTCATGTGTCAGATCGAGCCAGAAAAAAAAAGGCACCTTGTAAATATTGACTCCATTATGGAAAGTTTTACCAGTGTCCAAATGCAGGAATATTTAATAAGAAAAAATCACCACTCCCCTCAAAACAGGCGATTTATCATGCATACAAGTCGTGATTTTACAATTGTCTGCATGTTTGACAATTCTTGCATTTATTCTTTTGCTGACAGCAATGACCGGAGCGCAATCAATAAGATATTCGGATATAGCTTTGGATCAAACCATCATTGCAATTCATTAAGAATTGGTTGGCGTTGCCAGGGAGGTCTTATTGAAGTGCTGGCATACTGGTACATAAATCAAAAATGTTATGACAACACATTATTTTTTATTGAACCTGGAAAGAAATTTTTCATAAATGCAAAAATAGGTAGCGAAAAAGTAATGATTGAATATCAAATTGAAGATATGAAGAAGGAAACTAAAGAGGTTTTTTATAATTCAAATAAGAAGAGATTAAAAAGATGGGGATATGTTAATTATCCTTATTTTGGCGGTACAAGAAAGTCGCCCCACGATATGGTTATTTATTTAAAAGCGTGGATTTGCAAATAATGCGCCCTCTTTTTTTGATTTTTTTTTTGCCACAATACGACTGAATTTTTTGTTCCTCAAAGCTGTTTTAAAAGTGCTTTTATGTTTCACGCAGATTAACGCAGATGAAAAGCAAATTTTCGCAGATCATTATTAATCAATGATATAAATTCCGCGTAATCTGCGTAAGAATCAGCGAAAATCTGCGAGAAATTGAATGCCTCGGAAGCTGACTTTACCAATCTCAAAGCGCCATCCAAATTGAATCTTTTTGAAATTTGGATCAGTAGTCTTGAGTGAGGCTATGTTTGTAATCATTTTTGCACGTTGAGGGATCTTGCAGAGATTTTATTTGATCGCAAATTGCTTGACCGAAGCACTTCGCTGCTTCCTTTGCTTTATCGTCGCCAAACAGCCCAATTCTCACGACCTCTTTCCCTTTGTGGTTGAAGATCTTAAGGCATGCTATTCGCAACTTATTCGTTATAAGTCCAATCACGCTCATGAGTGTTATAATTAACCCTATTACCAAGTATGGCAAAGTTCTTGACTGGGTCGCTGTATCCAACCCTCCAAAATTCTGTGATCCCCGCATTTGTGAAAAAGCGTAAAGTATGACGATTCCCAGAATAAGGAAAACTAGACACATGACAAAAATGGCACTTATCGCTTGGCTTGCTTGAGCCTCTGGCTTTAGGTCTTTTAGTTGTATAGTTTGATGATGAGAGTCTCCCTGCGCGTCCTTGCCTAGATAGATTATATGAGAAGGATAAAGTTCAAAACGTCGGTGCACCAATCTCTGGTGCTCTTCATAAATAAGGAGGGGTTCAGCGCTCGGATCTGTTGTTTTAGAAGTTAGACTATCTATGTTCATTGGTTGTCTCTCCTATTTGAATATTTTTGAACATCGAGTGTATGACGTTACTACCTAACGTAAAGTTATGGGGCGCACCACTTTTGGCGCGTATGAACGCCCTGTTAGACTTTTGTTTAAAAATTGATTTCCAAATTATTATTTAAAATACGTTTTGCAAATACTGCCAAACAGTTTTTCTGTAAATTTATGCCACAATATAAGAAAAAAAATGAACAATAATACAAAAACCAAAATAATTATTAGATCTAGTTAACGAACAAATACAATTACGTCATTACAGCCAAAAGAACAGAAGAATCTTATATTCATTGGATAAAAGAATACATCTTTTACTTTAATAAAAAACATCCGGCGGGGATGGGTAAAAATGAGATCAACGAGTTTTTATCATACCTAACGACCGAAAGGCATGTTTCTGCAATATAGGAATATTTGATAAGAAAAAATCACCACTCTCCAAAAAACAGGCGATTTATCATGCATACAAGTCGTGAATTTACCATTGTCTGCATGTTTGACAATTCTTGCATTTATTCTTTTGAAAACAGCAATGACTGGAGCGCAATCAATAAGATATTCGGATATAGCTTTGGATCAAACCATCATTGCAATTCATTAAGAATTGGTTGGCGTTGCCAGGGAGGTCTTATTGAAGTGCTGGCATACTGGTACAAAAATCAAAAAAGTTATGACAACACACTATTTTATATTGAACCTGGAAATAAATTTTTCGTAAATGCAAAAATAGGTAGCGAAAAAGTAATGATTGAGTATCAAATTGAAGACATGAAGAAGGAAACTAAAGAGGTTTTATATAATTCAAAAAATAAGAGATTAAGAAAATGGGGATATGTTACTTATCCCTATTTTGGTGGTACAAGAAAGTCGCCCCATGATATGGTGATTTATTTAAAAGCATGGATTTGCACATAAGATACCCTCATCTCACCTAACCTATTATTGCTTTTATTCACTACATTTGAAGGTATAAACCCGAATTTCTTAATAATGAAAAAATATTTTATTGTCATACAACTACTCTTGTTAGTGGGATGTAATCCTTTAACCAATGAAGACCCGGGCCATAATTCATTCGACTACCCGGCAGCGAGGAAGGAGCCGTTCGACACTACGATTTTTGACATTACCCTTTCGGATGATTACTTCTGGATGAGCAGGAAGGAAAATGAGAAGGAAATGATAGACTTCAGCCGGCAGCAAGGGCAACTGGCCCAGCAGGTGCTGGATACGCTTCCCGGAACGGGTGTCTTGCAGGGTGAACTGGGCGAACTGTTCACCGGCATGCAGGACGAAATATGGAACCTGGTGCCTGCCGGGGGGTATATCTATTACTATCGGGACATCCCTGAAGAGGGTGCTACCTTATGTCGAAGAAAGAATCCGGATTTACCGGAAGAGAAACTATTGGGTCGTGTAAACATCAAAGGACAATCTTACTCAGTGAGAAAGCGATTATTTGCGCATCAAAAGCCTTTGTTAGCATTAATGCTGACACAAAAAGGTGAGGCCAACCCACACATTCGCATTTTTGATCTGGAGAAGAAAACTTTCCTGGCGGATAGCCTTGCCCCGGTCATGTTCAATGATTCGAGAGGCGTATCGATGGCCTGGTCACCAGATGATCAGGCAATTTTATACACACAATCGCCCCCAACCGACATTCTTTCTGAAAAGTACTTCAATGGTAAAATAAAGCTGCACGTCCTCGGTGAGCGTGAAACATCCGATGAATCTATTTTTGGCAGTGGCCTTAGCGAGGAAATTTCATTGAGCCCGGCCGAAACACCTTATATCTACAGCTTCAAAAACTCACCCTATCTTGTTGCACGCATACGTTCTGCTGAAGGTGATAATTATGCATACGCCGTTCATTATTCCGACCTCAGGGGATCTCGCACTCCGTGGAAGAGGCTGAAGGACTATGTTAACCTCGGTGACGGATTTGATGCCAATGGTAAGTGGTTGTATGCCGCCACAAAAGGCCCACCTCGTTACCACCTTGTCATGATTGATCTGTCGACCGGGCATGCTCCGATTGAATTTTTACCTCAGCAGGAGGATGTGATTGCCGGAACCGATGCGGGTCATAGCAAAGCCATCATTGCCGCTAACGATGTGTTGTACACGTTGGTGCGGAAGATTGGGGACATGCATATCCTGAAAGTGGATTTAACGACAAAACAAGTAACAAATATTCCTTTACCTGAAAAGTCATCGATATGCGATTTGCAATTGCTGAATGACAACGATCTGGTGTTCTGCCTTACTTCTCCAGTAAAAATGGACCTGTACCAATGGTATGAGCATAAAGCCAACGTCATTCATAGCTTTCCTTTTGCCGATAAAGTATTTGATAAATCATCTGAATTAAAGACCGAAGTAATTTACATCCCCTCGCGGGATGGAAAGCAAATTCCAGTATCGATTGTGTATGCCAACACAGTGGACATTAAAAGCACCAATGCCTGGCTGATCGAAGCCTATGGCAACAGTGGCGCCTCCCAGGATTTATATTTTGATCCCTACATGTATCCGTGGATAAAACGTGGTGGTATCTATGCTTATGCCCATGTTCGGGGTGGTGGTGAGCTCGGTGAAGATTGGTATAAAGACGGACAGTTTCCCAACAAAATGAATTCAGTAAATGATATAGTTGATGTAGCCGACTGGTTGGTGAAAAGCCATTACTCTTCCGCTTCAAAAATTCTGGTCATGGGTGCCAGTGCCGGAAGTTTCCTGGTAGGTAATGCTATTAATCAACGGCCTGATTTGTTTGCTGGAGGGATTTATCTTGTGGGCTTACCGGATCTTGCCACGAATACCGATGCTGCAGGTGCCCGTGATGGTAACAAGTCTATTGGCAACAAAGCTACCCCTGAGGGCTTCTTATCGAACTACCAGCAAAGTGCATACTATCATATTCCCCGGGGAGAAGCCTTGCCCGCTATGCTTATTGTGCACGGGGCCACAGATTATATATTAGCGATGTCACCAGCGGCCAGGTATACGGCTAAATTGCAGGAAGAGCAACAGGGCGGGCGCCCCATTTTATTTTTAGTGAATTGGGAGGGCGGCCATGCTACGCAAAGCGAAAACGAACCTGTTTACATTTTAAAATTCGCCCTCTGGCAAACAGGACATCCTGATTTTCAGTTAAAAAAATAAAACTGACGAAACTCACACAACTTCAACTGGTGGGTGCTCAAACTTTTCAGACACCTCTCATCTCACTTTACCTATAATTGCTTTTATTCACTATATTTGGGGGTGTAAACGCAATGCTTTTAGCCACCTGTTAGCTGCAACCCGATTGAAACAGACTGCAATATATGAACAACAAAGAAAAAATAGACACTTTTAGACAATTTACTGACTTTAACGACAGCGAATTGAATATTATCATGCCTTATTTCGAGTTCAGAAAGTTCTTGAAGAAATCAATCCTGCTGGATATTGGCAAAGTTTCAAACGAAGTTTTTTACTTGATTAAAGGTTGTATTAGGCTTTATTGCGAAAAAGATGGTGATGAACTTTCTACATACTTTTTTACCGAAAATATGTTTGCTGGTTCTTATGACAGTTTCCTTTCGCGAAAGCCTAGTAAAGTAGCTATCGAAACTTTAGAAGACTGTGAAGTTTTGGTTCTATCGTACGAAGCACAAGAAGAATTATACAAAGTGTTTCCGAAAATGAATGAATTTATAAGAAAAGCCATCGAACTAAGGTTTATCCTTTTGCACGACTTATTTATTTCATATCTATTGAGCAGCCCGAAAGAAAGATACCTTACTCTCTTGAAAGACAGACCTGAATTGCTTCAACGAATACCACAGCATCAGATTGCATCATTTTTGGGGGTTACACCAGTCTCATTAAGCAGAATTAGAAACCGTATTACCAAAAAGTGACACATCTGATTTCTTATCTTTTGTTATCGCTTTGACCCTGAAACACAGATTAATTTTGTTCATTATTAATTTAAATTTTAAGAAAAATGAACACATTAATCGTAATTGGGGTAATTATTGTAGTAATACTAATAATTGTTGTAGGATTTGTTCTGAAATTCAAATCCGAAACAGCAAAAATGCGACCTGCAAAAACAGGAAAGATTTCAGAATATGTGTATGTAATTAAAGACGATTTTGTCAACATGTATCTCATTAAAGATAGTATTGGTTACATTGCTATAGATGCTGGAAAAGGAATTGAAAACGTAAAAAAAGGGTTACAAGAGCTTAACATTAATGCGGACGAAGTGATTGCTGTTCTACTAACCCATTCAGATATGGACCATGTTGCCGCACTTCCTTTATTTAAGAATGCAAAACTATATATGGCAAAGGAAGAAGTGAAGATGCTTAACGGTAAGAAACAGAAAATACCTTTTATCAACAATAAAATGAGCCGAAATGACTACATCTTATTGGACGATAAGCAAACTTTAGTAATTGGGTCGCATAAGATAAATTGTATTCTTACCGAAGGTCATTCAAGCGGTTCGATGTGTTTTCAGGTAAACGATAAATATTTATTTGTCGGAGATATGTCAAGTTTGCATGAAGGTAAACTTGGAAATTCAGTAAAGTTTTTTGACCTCGACCACAAGATGGCAGCTAAATCCATTGCAAAAATAACAGACATTCCGAATGTAGAATATATTTTAACTTCACATTGGGGTATTTCAAAAGATTATAAAAACGCTGTAAAAGACTGGAAAGAATAGTAGAAAATAGACAAAACGGGCAGCAGCTAATCGAGTAGACGGCCCCGCCAGAAGAAACTGACGGAGTGTGCCTTTCCGCTACTGATTTTTTTGCTCCTTGAAGTTGTCTTAGAATTGCTTTTATGTTTAACGCAGATTCTAAGACCAAAAACATGCTAAAACAATTTCGAAAACTATCTAATACTCTTTGGAATGTTACCGCAGAGGCGCCGGGACGCTGATTATTATTTTCTTATATGCCTCAGCGTCTCCGCGGTGAAAAAAAACCGCAGGGTCGCCGGGACGCAGGGAATTTGCTGCGACTCAGCGTTCCAGCGGTAAAAATTAAAATGTCTTTGTATTGTTATATGGGATCAACGCAGATGAAAAGCAAATTCTCGCAGATTATTAATAATTAATGATATAAATTCAGCTAAATCTGCTTAAGAATCAGCGAAAATCTGCGAGAAATAAGAAAACAGCGACTTTTAAGACACCATCTTCTCTCCTTATCCATAATTGCTTTTATTCAGTATATTTGGGGGTATAAATACAATGCTTTTTACCATTTGTTATGGCGCATATTGCATGTAATGTTCTACTGAAGGGTTGACTATTAAAAGATGAAAAATATATTACAGCTTGACCACATATTTATTTGGGTGAAAAAAGATGCACCTGAAATTGAAATTTTTAAGAAAGCAGGATTTACGAGCATAATATCAGGAGTGCATAAAGGACAAGGAACAGCAGGAAAATATATTTTCTTTCTTAATTTTTACATCGAATTATTATACATTTCTGATCAAACAGAGGCTTTAAATAATCTCGAAAATTTTGGATGCAATTATATTAAACGTTCTAAATGGTGCCAAAACAAATCATCTTTCCTGGGATTAGGTCTTAAAATGACTTCATTTGATCAGAAGAAAATACCATTTTCTTATAAGGAGTATAAATCAAGTTGGATGCGGGATCATGGATTGTTAATGGCCTTAAATAATCAAAATTTAAACGATCCGATTGTGTTTATTTTATATCCAAATATGGAATTCCCAAATTATAATTCAATCGAAGAAATGCTTACTGATAATAAACCTCATGATTTTAAGAAGAACCATATTCATAATAATGAGATAAAAACTTTAACATCCTATAAAATAATAACAACAAGTACATCGGAAATGATAGAGAACATAGCTAAAAATGGTATTAATATTGAGAAAGGGAAAGTGGAGAAACTAGAATTTACATTTGACAACAATATAAATAATAAGGAAATTGATTTAAACCCAAGTTTTCCTATTGTAATAAAATATTAAACAATACGCTCCCTGACAAGCCGTCAACCGACAATGCGGGCAGTTTCCGGAGGGGCGGTACGTCCCTAAAAAAAATAACTCATGAACTGGAAATCTTACATATTATTATCCGCAGGAGTATTTGTCTCCCTCACAGCTGCTAAATCACAATGGATACAGGTCGGACAGGATATTGACGGAGAATTTCTCGGGAATCTTTCAGGCTATTCAGTCAGTTTAAGTTCCGATGGATCAATAGTAGCTATTGGCGCAACGAGGAACTACGGCAACTCTTTTGAGTCCGGTCAGGTAAGGGTTTACGAATATGTATCCGGCTCCTGGTCACAGGTTGGAGCAGATATAGATGGTGAAGGATATGGGGACCATTCCGGCATGTCGGTTAGTATAAGTGCTGATGGTTCCATGGTTGCCATCGGAGCAGGTGATAATGACGGGAACGGTCAACAGGCCGGACATGTAGGGATTTTTAAAAATGCACTTGGGACCTGGACACAGATTGGGGAAGATATTGATGGAGAAGAAGAATATAATTATTGTGGGAAATCGGTAAGTTTAAGTGCTGATGGTTTGGTTGTGGCCATCGGGGCATGGGGCAACAGCGGTAACGGCTGGGCATCCGGGCATGTGCGGATTTATAAATATTCATCCGGAAACTGGGTGCAGGTTGGTGCCGACATCGAGGGAAAGGGTCCGGACGCCTATTCCGGCTTTGCGGTAAGTTTAAGTGCTGATGGTTCGGTTGTGGCGACTGGGGCATCGGGAGGTAACGGCTCAGTCAGTATCTATGAAAATCTTTCCGGTAACTGGAATCAAACCGGGGAAGATATCTTAGGTGACATGTATACCCGTATCGGGGAAGTTGTAAGTTTAAGCCCGAATGGCAGGGTGGTCGCTATCGGGTCACCCCGGAATGAAGATAACGGATGGGTTTCAGGACTGGCGCGTATCTATGATTATACATCAGGGTCATGGATGCAAAAGGGCGAAGATATAAAAGGAGAAGCTTTAGATTTTTTGGGCAATTCATTAAGTTTAAGTTCAGATGGTAACGTTGTTGCTATAGGTGCGCCCCAGTTGCAACACGACAACGAAACCTGGGGCGGTTATGTTCGAATTTTTGAATTTATTTCAGGATCATGGATACAGACAGGGGATGATATTAACGCGGAGGCCATAGGTGACGATTTCGGCCGTTCAGTCAGTTTAACTCCTGATGGCTCAACAGTTGCAATTGGAGCACCTGAGAATGATGGAAATAGCTATGCCGGGCATGTACGTATTTACCATAATGGCTCTCAAAATATAGGAACATTTGAAGACTATAATCTCACAATCTATCCCAATCCGGCAGATGGCGTATTAATAATAGAATCGAAAAATAATGAGATAATTAAAGTAATACTTTCAGATATTACCGGAAAAATAATTTCAAATAAAGTAGTTAAGGATCATAGATACCACCTTGATATTTCAGGATTCGAAAGAGGTGTTTACCTTATCAGAATTCAAACAGACAAAGCAATATTTTCAAGGAAAATAATGAAAAAATAACTGTATAGGCACATGAATGATCATTCTGTTAAAACAGTTTTAAAGGTAAGTTCATTAAGCAAAAGCTTTATGAATGTGCATGCTGTGGATAACATCTCGTTCTCTCTAGAACAAGGAGATATTTTCGCATTTCTTGGTCCCAATGGAGCTGGAAAAACCACGACACTGCGTATTTTGCTTGACATTATTAAACCAGACAGCGGACAGATTGAATGGAATCTGAATGGCGAAAATAATTCATTACCAGAAGCTAAGAATATTGGCTATTTACCTGAAGAACGGGGACTCTATCCTGACATTCCGATTATAAGGTCATTGGTTTACCTGGCATCTATCAGAGGGATGGAGCCATCAGAAGCCAGAATTGTAGCTTTAGAATGGCTCGAAAGACTTGAACTTGCAGATAGATCAAAGGAAAAACTGCAAGCTCTATCAAAAGGAAACCAGCAAAAAATACAATTTATTGCCTCGATCCTTCATAAACCAACCTTTGCAATACTTGACGAACCATTTTCCGGTTTGGATCCCCTGAACCAGGAAAAGTTTATTGAATATATAAAAGAGATCAATAAAAAAGGAACAACTATTTTGTTGAGTGCTCATCAAATGTCGTTGGTTGAAAAGATAGCCAATAAGATTTTCCTGATAAATAATGGTCAGGAGGTTTATAATGGGTCATTATCCGGAATTTATGATGCATTCGGAAAAAAGCATATCATTGACCTGCTGTTTAAATCACCTGTTGCGGATTCCATATTTCAAACCTTAACCGGGATCGAAAGTGTAAGCAGGATTGATGATTTCCAGGTTAACCTTACATTTGGCCAGGAAGCCGGGCTAAACAAGGCATTATCGGAATTGGCCGGGATCGGAGGCATCAGCAATATTACAAGCCATAAGCCTGACCTTCATGATATTTTTCTTCAACTTGTAAAAAAACATAAGAAATGAAATATTTGACCCAGGTTATAACTGTTACAAAATGGGAGTTCAGGCGGTTCTTTAAGCCGAAGAATGAGGCATTGGGAATAGTAATAATGCTTTTGGTTTCAGCAATTTTTTATTTAGGAGGTAGATATGCTTTTTCCGATTCGGATGAAAAGCAAAAGTTAACCGTTTTTAAGGATCTGGATGGCAAATTAACAGAAAGTCTATCAGTTGATTTTGAATTGAACATAGTACCTTCGGAACAAGAATCATCTGTCATACGGGAAATATCGGAAGCAAAGGATGGCATCCTGCTTGTCAAAGATGGTAATGGTTTCAAGATACACGCTTACAAGTATACCAGGATACTTAAGAAACTAAAATCAACTCTTGAAGAATACAACAGGACGCAAGCAATGCACACAAAAGGATTAAGTCCGGACGATTTAGCTTATATTCTTTCACCTGCCCATATTATTGAATCATATATTTACACAGATAATTCGAAAAGCAGGATCCTGCTGGCCTGTTTTTTTGCCGGGCTGATGCTTCTTGCGGTATTTCTGAGTTTTGCCTATCAATTCACTGCCATTACCGGAGAAAAGCAGTTAAAAATAACAGAACAGATTGTTTCAGCCATCAGTCCGCAAGTATGGATGGACGGTAAAATTTTTGGAATTACCCTGACTGCACTCTCTTCAATGATTACTTATTCATTGTTGGGTATTATTGGCGGCATTCTATTTTTTCAATTCACGGGTGTGTCCATATCCACAATTCTGGATTACTTATACCTGCCGTCTATTTTATTGTATTTGCCCTTTGCCCTGACCGGAATCTTGTTATGGAATGCCATACTGGCTGCAATTGCATCGATAATCACCGACCCAAATAATTCGGGTAAAAGTTCGCTTATGATGTTGCCCTTAATGTTTGTCATTGCTTCATTTCTTGTAATCCGCGACCCTGACAGTGGCTTGTCCGTGTTTCTGTCATGGTTTCCGTTAACATCTGCGACCGCTATGCCGATGAGATGGGCCGTCACAGAGGTTGAATTATGGCAACTGGCAGGTTCATATATTATTTTAGTTGCAACATTCTATTTGCTGCGCAAACTGGCTGCTAAAATATTCCGGGTATCAATTCTCATAGTTGGAAAAGAGCCCTCATGGAGTGAAACATTCAAACTACTAAAAGAATCGTGAATAAACATGAAATGCGAATTGCCAGGTACACGGGATCAATAATTTATTCGTTGCCGGGTCGGGCTGCTATGCCACTTCCGGCGCGCCGAACCCGACACTCACGCTGGTGGCGCTGTCTTTGCGGCTTTCAGATCACGTAAAAGACAGGATGAGTTAATCGGTAACCTTAAGTTTGCGTTCGTAAAGATATCTTCTGTATAACAGGATGGATGATAAGATGCTCGAACCTATCCAGTAATAAAGGATAATGGCCTGGGCGGTGTTTTTCTGAATGGTCAGACCCGTCAAGCGTTCATATAAATATTGGGAATAAGTCTCCGGAAGATCAGTTTTGCCCAACTTATTTAGTATCTGCCAGTGCCAGTCAGTGAAGATACAATAGCCGATTCCATTATTTTGCAGGAATATCAGCCAGGTAATACCAATAAGCAGTGCAACCGTGAGGTGCAATTTTCGTAAAGGCGGAATTAACCATCCGAATAACATTAAGAGCATCAGGAATAGATGGAAAAAATCCAGAGAAATATTCAGAAATTGCAAAATAATGATCGATTCCATAAAAATACTTTGCAATAGATTGAAAAATCTAAAAAACTCTTCGTAATATTGTTACGGTTCAAAACCCGATTATTGGATTTTACCACAATTATTAACCAATCCGAAAAATAAAAATTTTAACAAACCAAAAATCTAATTATGAAAAAATTTTTAAACCTTTTCTTTAGCATATCATTCCTGGTGTTATGCTATTCCTGTGACAAGGAAAGTTCTACAGAATTAAACGGCGATCAGTCTCCCATGGGAGAGGTTGGGGTTACTGTTTCATCAAGCTCAGCCGAAATTGCAGGCGTAAGTAATATGACTGCCACTGTTACCAGCCTTGAGGATGGAATATCTACATACACTGGTACGGCTACCATCACCAACCCGCTTTTTAAAAATATGATAGCGAATTTTCCCGGTGCAACGATTAACGGGGACGAAGTTACCATCACCGGCATGCAGATACAGCAGACAAAAGAAGGAATAAAATGTCTTACAGGATCCAACTCAGGAGTCATGGTTAAGTACGATTCATCTGTTGGCGACACTTACCCGATTGGAAGTACAGGAAATGAAAGGAAGGTCGTCAGCAAAACAGGAGTTGATGATTACCCTTACGGTTTTTACATGATCAAGACTATCCAGGTTGAACAGGAAGGCGATAACCTTAAAAGTGTAGGCATGACCAAATACACCTATGTCTATAATCACAAATTTGGGTTGGTAGGGATAAAAGTTGATTTCGATGACGGTTCAAGTGTAACCTACCCTGTTTATACCAGTGCGGAAAACTAAGCTTTAAAATTATTTGATCTGATCCGGGATGTGAATGATCTCACATTCCGGATTTTTAAATATTTAAATGAACAAACTTCTTTTGCCTTACCGCTGGAAACTTGCCGGTATCATTCTTTTACTGGCGGGAACGGTATCGGCGATTTTCTATATCTGGTTCGATTTCAGGTTCAGGATGCCTGTATTTGCCGTATACTCCTCGTTCCTTGAAACTAAACTGTTTGAAACATTCAAAACAAATTTTTCAGAAGAATTGACCCTGATGCTGCTTATTGGTGGCTTCAGCCTGGTAATCTTTTCAAAAGAAAAAAATGAATTTGAAGGCCTTGATTTGTTTCGATTTAGAGCGCTTTCCAAAGCCCTGATAATCAATAATGTTCTTCTCTTTTTATCTGTATTGTTCATTTATGGAAGCGGGTTCATTGCCATTCTTGTCATCAATCTCTTCTCGTTTTTTATCCTTTATCTTTTATTCTTTCACTTTCGAAAAAGGGAGAAAGCGGAATAGATTAATTGCGTTTTTCACTATTTTAGATGGGGAAATGCAATGGTACGCTATAAAAATTATTTTCTTGGATCTGCATGAAAATTAAGAGACTCATTATCATAATATTAATTGGTGCATCGATCATTGGATTTCTTGTATTTTTAGTAACAATGCAAAATAGAAATACAATAAAAGCAGAAATAAGGTTGATTTTCTCAAAAAGAATGGCAAAATGACGATTGGAACAATTACAGGCAAGAATTATTCCAGCACAAAAGGCCTATCACATTTAAAAACAATCATGTATGAATACCAGGTAGATAATTCATTATTTACAGAAAGTATTGGTTCATTTATTCCAAAGGCATGTTCCATTGAAGCAAAGCAAATATGGGCAACTGATAATACTAATGCCAGAGAAGGATACAGATTTATTGTTATTTATGAAGTGAATGACCCTTCAAACTCCGTATTATGTTTGGATTACCCGGTAAAAAGTAATGCTGATCTTGACATTTACAAATCGAAATTTAAGCGGTAGAAGTAAACAATTATATAACTGATAGATATGCACTTTTTAAAATGTAACAATTGCGGCTTTCTGAATGAAGTGAAATCAGAATATTTAGTATTCTGTCAAAAATGCAATAAGAAGCTGACAAACAATTTCAGGGAGTGGCAGGTAAGAAACCCGGACAAGACACTTGACGATTTTAAGGCATTGATATGCGTTTCTGATGCCGAAGTCAACAGTAATCCCGGCTGTTAAAAAGACGCGCCCAAGAGGCCTGAAATACTGGATAGGTTTCGTGATAACTTTAACTATTGCAACCATTATCGGTCAATTATTTGGAGATAAATTAGTTGAATTAATAAAATTCGGGAAAACCTCAAAAAATGTATTGGAACAGAATGGATTTCCGGAAAATATGGCCGGGATGGATTATCAGTGGAAACACCCTATAAATTAAATCCGTTTCAGCTTCCCCTCCCGGAACAGGTAGAGGCACTCATCGATAATTGTTCCAGCTACATGTATGAAACGAAAAATGGACTGATGATCATGATAAACAGCGTCAGGTATAAACCACAGGTCGGGACCTTTGATCTGCAGGGAGCTGCAAATGGCACTGTTGCAGAAATGAAGATGCAGCCTGGGGTGTCAGATTTTGAGTATACGGAAGATTATGCTTACAAGGAAGATATTCCGGGTTTCTTTCAAAAAGGCACATTTATTAATGATAAAGTTAAAATGGGATTTATCAATGCCGGGTTTAACAAAGGGTTGGTTTTTTATCAAATAATGGTAGGATTCCGGGACGATGACAAAATGCAAGGCAAATTGCGGAAAGAGTAATTGCATCAATAGAAATAGAAAAAAATAAAACGGCAATATGACAAATTAAGCCAAAATCCCATGTATTTAGGATTTAATCTGAAAAACCATTTCCTCAATAATCTACACAATTAACTTCTTCATTATCAATCATAAACCATTAAATAAAAGACTATATTCGAAGGCAAAATGGTAACAACTCGCAAAATATTATTCTTTCTTGTCATATCCTTTTTTGTTTGCCTAATAACAGATATGGGATTAAATGATAATAATAGGCATATTGAATGTGTTACAACTTCTTTTGGAGATATTTTTGAATCACATAACTCGGAATTACAGCATGATTTTTTTAAGAGAAAGCCAACTTATTTACAACTTTTTCAATTAAAAATTTCCTTTATTCCTTACCCCACAGAATTTTACAATGACCCTCCCCTTTGCAATGTTTACCATCCTCCAGAAAATAACTGATGCATTTATTGTGATCCCTGTTGATCTTGCTTCTTAACAAAAAAGAATAAGATTTACTCTTCTTATTGTAAAACAATTAATTAACATTTATATGAAAAGAATAATCTTTGCTTGTCTATTTTTATGTGCAATATATTTTGCTTCCTGCGACAGAGATGAATGTCCGGTTTGTCACGAATGTGAATGTATTTGTCCTGATGATTGCAATCAATGTGTAGCCGGCGAATGCATTTGTTAACAATAATGAAAAATTTCCGGGATAACAGATCTTTACAAAATATGGAGATGATTATCCCGGAATTTTTATGGTCAGTAAGTAATATTCCTTGTATAACTACTATTATAAGTAATCAGTCATCTTCAGCCTCCTCTTCACCGGATTCCTGCACTTCCTTGCTATTTTTCTCAGTTTCAGCATCGCTTAGCTTGAGATTTTGAGTTGTAATAGCTAAGGAAAAAAGCGTTATTGCTCCTGCTATCCAAACCAGACTGAATACTTTTTGAAAACCATTCAATTTTGCATTTTCACCTGACAATTTTTTGTAACCGGTGAAAATGGAGGCCAGCGTTCCGGTTTTGCCATGAAATACAGTATCCACTGCTATTCCGGCAAGGTGGATAACTACAAGGGCGATCAGGATATTGACCATGGTCTCGTGTGCAGCTTCAAAAAATTCTGACTCTCCGGACAAATTCAGAAAAGCCAGAAAACCCTGTCCTTCGGTAGCAAGATTTGCCATGCCAGAAGACAACAAGGATAATAGCAATCATAATGGCAATCATGATCAGGGATGCTGCGGGATTATGGCCAGCATATTTATGTTTTGTTGCTTCCATATTGGTGACGAACTCCTTCAGCTTTCTAATCCCAACCGGAAAATCTCTAAACTTTGAGTATCCGGGCCAACAAACCCCCAAATGATCCTGAAAAAAATCAAGTTCCGGCCAGGTATCCCAGGGCGTATGAGAGTTAATATACTCTTCTTCGCCACTTAAAATATAAGCAATGACCAATGCGATAAAAACAAGCCAATGCGTAATTCTAGTCGGCAAACTCCAGATATATGTTTCATATTTATCGATTTATTTTGGATTAAATAATAGTTAACTTAAAAATCGAATAAATCTCCCAGGAAACCCTTTTTCCGTTTATTCCTGTGATCGTTTGAATAATGATGCTCATCGTGATCATCATGATCCTTTTCGTAACGATTTTCTGGGTAAAGGCCAGATTCATACTGGCTGGATTTTTCGATGATCTTTTCAAGTTCTCCCCTGTCAAGCCAGATACCTCTGCATTTCGGACAATAATCAATTTCAACACCTTGTTTTTCAGCTAATAGCAAGGTTACATTGCATATAGGACAATTCATATTATTACTCCTTTCGTTTATTGTAAATTTTCATTTAAATGATTTATTAATGTATCGGCCTTTTCCAACTGGCGGTCAATTTTGCTTTGGATGGCTGTATCCAGGGTCTGAAGGGTTGAATCAACCCTGTTCAATTGTTCATCAATCTGTTTTTCGGCATTCTCTTGTATTTCTTTGGCTTTATCTTCAACATTTTTTTGCAAATTCTCGCAGGAAGTAATAAATGCCAGCATAAATACAAGGCACAATATTTTCATGTATAGTTTCATCGGATTTATATTTAAATTAATTTTCGGGTTCGGGATGTACAAAAACCTCACATCGCGGAATGCTTTTTCCGATTTCGTCCTCCACCCTGTCGCAAATCTCATGAACAGCTTCTAATGAAAGATCAGGCGGCAAATGAATGTTTACTTTTACAAAAGTATCGGCCCCGGCTGTGCGGATCTTGACATTATGGAATCTTCTAATTTCAGGAAAATCCTGCAGAATTCCCTCAATTTTAATTATGGCATCACCGGGTGCTTTATCAAGCAGCACATCCATGCTCCTTTTTACCCAGCCTGTATGAAATAAAGAACACGATAAGGGCTACAATCAATGCTGCAACCGGGTCAGCGAAGATACAGGCCGAAATGTGCACACGCCAGGCCCAGCAGCACCACCGACGAACTCCATATATCAGTGGAAAAATGCAATGCATCGGCCTCAAGTGCCTGGCTGTTATATTTCCTGGCTACCTTATATAATGCACGAGATCTTGAAACATCAACTACGATGGAGGTGATGATCACAACATAACTCCATACATTCACCTCGATCTCAATCTTGCCGGTAATCATCCGGTGAATGGCTTCGTATATAATCCACAAACAGGTGACAAAAAGCAGGATTGTTTCTACTAGGGCTGAGAAATTCTCAATTTTTCCATGCCCGAAGTTGTGCTCTTTATCAGGAGGCTTGTCTGACAACCTGACCGAAAAATAGGTTATTACAGCTGCTACCAGGTCAAGCCCTGAATGCAATGCTTCTGAAAGCAAACCCAAACTGCCGGTCAGGATTGCAACAACAAACTTGAATCCTGTCAGGAAGACTGCAGCCAATACAGACCAACCGGCAACTTTTCTTTTTTCGTTAGACACAAATCAGAAATTATACTATGTTATTTATTCGGCTTTTAATCCTTATTTATATTTCTATAATTAAGGCTTATAGGATAATATCGATTAAGAAATTTTTGGCGGTTGCCATATGGAATGGGAAATTTTGGAAAGTATGTTTCCACTGTATAAATTAATCAAATCAGTATTGATATCACAAGGAAACATTGCCACTTCCAGCTGGCAGGAAATTATATCATCTCCATCGCTTGTACAGTCATGAGAACTGGAATGATCCTGTGCACTATTTGTGGCAACAGTAACCAATGAAAAAGAAGGTATCTGATTAATCATACTGTTTATATTATTCAGGCCAAAGAGCAAGAATATAACCAGGACGAAAATATTTTTATATGCATTCATTAGTGAAACAAATTTAATGTATATTTTCTAACTTTACTCGTCAAACATTAAACACATATGGAAACCAGACCGCAGACCTCAAAGGAATATTTCAGAACATTACAAATCATCTACTACGCATTGATTGCAGGACAAGTATTTTTCGGTCTCGTTTCGGTTATTATCAATCAAATGAATAACTTAAACTCCGGACTGGTGAATTTAAAAGATATTTTTTTATTTATTGTACCTTTCATTACTATTAGCGGGTTTCTTATTGGCCGGATATTATTTAAGAAAAATATGAAGACAGCCAGCAGCAGAGCAGGTTTAATTGAGAAGATGGCTGATTATCGTGCGGCTTGTATAGTGAAATATGCTCTTTTAGAAGGTCCCTCATTCCTTGCAATAATATTTTTTTTAGTGACCGGCGATTTACTATTTTCAGGGATGACCGGTTTGATCATTGCGATTTTCCTAACGATGAAACCGACAAAAGAATATGCAGTGCGTAATTTGGAGCTAAATCCTTATGAAGAACAAAAAATACATGATGACAATGTAGTGATTTCAGAAATCAAATTTGAAAAGTAATCAAAGTACAAAATGCCTGGTAAACAAAAACCGCCGATACCTAGCGACTGGAGATCCCACCTAGGGGTTGTTTATTCCACCAATCCTGATTTCAGCTACAATAAGGGCGGGGAAGATGAGCCAGATACCCTCCCATCCCAGCAGCAGAACCTTTTTAGTGAGTCTCGACCGGAAGCAGCGAAAAGGAAAGTCGGTCACGCTGATCAAGGGCTTTTCAGGAAAGGGAGATGACCTGGAAGCACTGGCGAAAAAGCTGAAATCCAAATTCGGGGTAGGCGGCTCGGCGAAAGACGGTGAGATCATCATCCAGGGGGATTTCGTGCAGAAAACTATCGAGTACCTTCTAGCCGAGAAATACAAAGTGAAAAGATCGGGTGGATAAAATATTTAAACCGGCTTTTTATGGAAATGATGTGTTTTTGCATCTTTAAATAAACTAAACCTTATGAAACAATTAGTGATTTTATTGATTTGCGTATTGTTTAACAATTTATACGCACAGGAATCCACTCAAAAGGAAATAAAATCAGAGGTTAACGAAGTTGTTGTATTCATTGAAGGTGCGCAGGTAACGAGAAAGAAATCCGTTGACCTGGTGCCGGGCACCACCATTTTAAAATTTACCTGCCTTTCTCCATTTATTGATTCAAAAAGCATACAGGTCAAAGCAAAAGGGGAAGTTATGGTGCTGGCTGTCAACCATCAGCAAAACTTCCTGGATAAACCGGAGAAATCATTACTACTGGTTGACCTGGAAAAACAACTCCGGGAAATTGAAGATAAAATAGCACTTGAAAATACTTATCTGTCAATTTTAAGCGAAGAAATGGCCTTTCTTAACGCAAACAGGGTTATCGGAGGTAAAAACCAGGAGCTTAGCGTGACCAATCTGAAAGATCGTCGACATTTTACAGCACAAAGCTTACCTCTTTGAAACTGGGTGAGATTGAGCGGAATAAAACTGTCGAAGAATTGACCAAACAACATAAAGACCTGAAAATCAAATTGCAACCCTGACCAGCCAGAAGGAATACCCGGCAGGTGAAATATGGGTTAAAATAGATGCCGGTAAGGCAGTACGCGCTGATCTTGAAATTTCATACCTGGTAGGGGATGCAAGCTGGTTCCCCACTTATGATATCCGGGCAAAAAACATAAGCGAACCTGTCGAA
>CAVPBC010000002.1:0-2890125 GCA_963701785.1 uncultured Bacteroidales bacterium
ACAATAATTTCAGCCTTATCTTTTAAATTAGAATGGCTCTCCCCGCCTGTTTCTAAATTTTCAAATCCAGTTGCCATATGCTTTTTATTTTGTTATCGGGATTTTTTTTTAATATACCCGCTTATCATAAAAAATTTCCGGTTTCTGGTTTCCGACTGCTGACTGCTGACTGCCGACTGCCGACTGCCGACCGCTCTTTCACCACATAGACACAGTAGTGCACAATAGAAAGCACATAGACCTATTGTGTAACCTATTGTGCTCTAATGTGTCTATTATGTTTAATATCAAGCTGTTCCTGGTTCCTGGTTCCTGGTTCCTGGTTCTTGGTTCCTGGTTCTTGGTTCTTGGTTCTTGGTTCTTGGTTCCGGCTTTCAGGTTCCGAAGGTTTTTTAGACCGCTGACTGCTGACTGCTGACTGCTGACTGCCGACTGCCGACTGCCGACTACCGACCGCCGGCTAAACCATCTCCCTGTTGATAAAATCCTTCAGGCTGCACACTCTGATATCTCCCCGTAACCGATAGGTCGCTCTTTAAGGAATGACAATATAATTCTGTGAGGTTTTCAGATCATCAATCGCATTGGTAAAACTTTTTGTGATATGGGGTGCGCTGGATAGTTTGATCTCTATGCATATTTCCGGAGCCACCTCGGGAAAACCACCCCAAAAGAAGAGATCATTCAATGGATGCTGATAACCCAGTTCTTCCATGGTAAATGGATGCATGTAGAGGTATTTTATTCTGCCGGCGAGTGTTTCTGACGAACCTGAAATAATATCCGGGCCTGCTGAACCCAGGATCAGAAATCGTCCTGACCTGCGGTCTGTATCCACCTCAGCTCTGATTTCAGGTAAAAGCCCGGGTTGATGCTGAACCTCGTCGATGACCACCAATTTATGCCGGTTATCTCTGAAAAATAATCCCGGATCAGATATTCTTCGTTGGTCTTCAATTTTTTCAAGATCAAGAAAAACGTATTCATCAGGATACTGAGCGCAATACTGCCTGGCCAGGGTAGTTTTACCACAACAGGAAGCACAACAGATCTAAAATGTTTTTCTATTGTGTTGAATGTCTGTTAGTTTCAAAGTTCCAGGGTTCCAGGGTTCCAGGATTCCAGGTTTCCAAATTTCAAAATTCCGGCCACACTTCCAGCCGGAATAATTATCTTTGCTACTAACTTAATCCGCAAAGGATTTCTCTTTCTTATCTGTTTTGAAATGAAAATAATGTTCAGAATAATGATCGCGATTGTACTTATATTCTCTTCCTGTCAGGAAAAAAAGTCGCGGGAAGATATTCAGGCAGTGGATAATTCTAAAACAGAAAGTGAATCTTCATATAAAACGGAAAACGGTGACGAAGACTCGTTATTCTCGCAAGGTTTAGAAATATATAGAATAAATAACTATTCTGCTGCTCTCGACCTGTTTTCTCAGTCTTTAAACCAGGCCCGGAATGAAAACAACATCCTGCTTCAGGCCAGATGCCTGGAGCAAATGGGCTCGGTGAACCTTGAACTGGGTAATGACCATGAGGCACTGAAACTGTATTACGAAGCCCTGCCTTTGTTTGAAAAAATATCTGATAAAGAAGGTATTGCGAAAGTTTATAATATTATCGGGGTTTCAAAAAGCAGCCAGCAACAATATGACACCGCCGAAAGTTATTTTCTTAAAGCCATGAAATTAAATGAAGAATTGGGTAATCAGACCGGTTTAATACATAATAAAGGTAACCTGGCTTTTATGTACCATAGAATGGGAAACACCGAACATGCAAAAGAAGTTTACACAGGCCTGGTTTCTGATCTGATCGCTTTTCATGATAGTATTAACCTGGCCGTGGTTTATTACCATCTTTCCATGTTTTCTGAAGCCTTATCACAATATGATTCAATGCTGCTTTATCTTAAAAAATCATTGACGGTATCTGAGGAAATTTCCGATACTTCTCTTCTTATAACATTGTACGGAAAGATAGGGCAGCACATGTTGAATAATCATCAATATGATTCCGCTGGTTTGTTGCTTTCAATATCTTTGAAAATGGCTGAGGCCATTGATGATTATATCTCCCAGAGGCAAGTATTAAGATTATTGCTTTCGTTGGATACTCTTTCAGGTAATTACCGGAATGCGGCAAGGAGGTTAAAAAGCCTGATGGTCGCAACCGATTCGGTTTACAGGCATAGAGAGAAAAATAATATCGAGTCAATAGAACTTAAATACGAGAATCAGAAAAAAGGTGAGATGATCGAGCTCCAAAATCGTTGGATTAAGGAAGAAAGAAAACTCAACAGGCTATTCAAGCTGCTATTCCTGGCTTCAGTTATTTCCATCGGTTTTCTCATTGTAATCATTCATCTGATTCGAGGGAATAACGCCAGGAAAAAACAAATTCTGCAGGATCAACTCCGGTTGAAAGAATGTAAGATTGTCAGTGCAGAAAAGGATGAACTCATCCATAGATTGCAGATAGAAAACCTAGAAAATGAGATCAGGATCAAAGAAAGGGAACAGGTAAGTTCGGCATTGTCGCTGGAGCAGAAAAATGAATTGCTTGGTATGATCAATGATAAAATCAAAATAGCCATGGCTTCTGACGGCATTCTGAGCATACCTGCCCTTAACGGAATTGTAGGCCAGATCAGGGACCAGCTTAAGGATTCTTCAAAGCTTGACCTGTTCAACCAACAATTCAGCAGACTCCACACTAAGTTTTTTGAGAAGTTAAAAACTGCTCATCCTGAGTTGACTAAATCAGAATTGAAGTTCTGTGCATTTCTGAAACTTAAGTTGAGCAGTCACCAGATTTCCAGCATTCTGAATGTCTCTCCTGAAGCCATACGCAAGTCCAGGTACAGGATCAGGAAAAAAATGAACTTATCCAGGGAGATCATTCTGGAAGATTATATCAGCAGGTTCTGATTTTATCTTTTATATTTTTTGGATCTTGTCCGCTTTTTGTCCGCTGCCATTTTTCTTTCACCAAACTTTATTAGATTATATTTGATTTAAACTAATAAGTAGTATTTTTTCTCTTTTCATCAGACGATTCCAAACCATCAACCAAAAAATTAAAGCCATGAAACGCGTTATCTATTCTCTCATTACTTCAATCATTATTTTAGTTTCCACGGCCCTTTCGGCCCAGGACTGGACTGAAAAACTTCCACAGGGTAAGGTTAAAAGCGGTAACCTCACTTTTTTCGATTATCAGAAAGCGTTTAATGATTATTGGGAACCTTTCAACGTAAAGGATGGAAAATATCTCAATGAAAAGGGCGAATTAGTAAAAGCCTCCGGATGGAAGCAATTCAAAAGATGGGAATGGTACTGGGAAGTCAGGGTTAATCCGTTGACCGGGGAGTTTCCAAAGACAACAGCATATGAGGAATTTCAAAAATACAATGAAACTCATCCGGGTGGTTCAAGGAGTACAGCAGGCAACTGGACCTCAATAGGGCCAACATCATCTCCCGGCGGTTATGCCGGGTTAGGTAGGATTAACTGTGTTGCTTTTCATCCTACCGATAACAATATAATTTATACAGGCGCCGCATCCGGAGGGTTGTGGAAGACAACTGACGGAGGCGCTTCCTGGACCGTTCTGAGCGACGGTTGGGCATCGCAAGGGTGCAGCGACATCTGCGTTGTTTCCGGTACACCAAATACAGTTTATGCTGCGACCGGCGACAGGGAAAACACCATGTGGCACTTTGGCGGCGGACAAGACCACGACAACAACAGCGTTGGGGTGTTAATATCAACTGATGCCGGGGCAACCTGGAGTTCAACTGGTTTATCGTTTGCACTCAGTGAGAAGAAAGCCATCAATCGCCTTTTAATCGATCCAACCAACAGCCTTATTCTTTATGCGGCTACCAGTTCCGGTGTTTACAAAACTACCGATGCAGGAGCCAACTGGAGCCTGATCTATGCCACTCAATTTAGCGATATGGAGTTCAAACCGGGAGACCCCACCACGATTTATGGTTCATCCAAAGCAGGTGACATTTATCGAAGCACCAACAGTGGCGGGAGCTGGACGGCGACCCTTTCAACCACATTTGGAAGGGTTGAAATGGCGGTTACGCCGATTAATTCGAATGTAGTTTATGCGGTTATGCAGGATTTGCCGAATCCTAATAATGAAAGTCCTGTTTATAAATCGGTTGATGGCGGCAGCAGTTTCACCAGGGTGTTTAATTCTTCAACGTTAAATCTATTTGGCTATGATTGCGACGGGTCAGACATGGCTGGTTCACAAGCCTCATATGACCTATGTATTGCCGTCGATCCGAGCGATGCAAACGTGGTTTTTATCGGAGGCGTCAACACCTATAAGTCTACTGATGGAGGCTCAACCTGGAATATCAGCACGCATTGGTCAAGTACTTGTGGTGGTATTGCTACCAAAGTACATGCCGATCAGCATTGTCTTGCTTATCAGCCTGTTTCAAATCACCTGTTTTTAGGCAATGATGGCGGCCTTTACAAAACAACCAATAGCGGAACATCGTGGACCTATATCGGGAGTGGCCTGGTGACCACCCAGATTTACAGGATCGGCGTGGCACAATCAGTAGACAATGAATGTCAGCTGGGAGCCCAGGACAATGGCAGTAAAGCATACTTTTCCGGTATCTGGAGTGATGTAGGCGGCGGCGATGGAGGGGAGTGTTTCTTCGATTATACCGATCAAAATGTTATGTATTATAGTAGTCAGAATGGTAGTTTTAAAAGATCCACCAACCACGGTGGGAGTGAGATAGCCATAACTGCAGGTCTGACGGGCGATTCCAGATTTATAGCCCCCTTTGCAATCGATCCGAATGTGCATACAACCATTTATTGCGCATACTCAGATGTTTGGAAATCTACAAACCAGGGTACTGACTGGACAAAAATCAGTAACTGGGGCACTGCAGAAATCTCAAACATTGCTATAGCTCCTTCCAACTCTCAGTATATTTATGCCACCACGCAAACCATTCTCTATCGTACAACCGATGGCGGAACATCATGGTCAAACATCACCGGTACACTGCCTGTCGGATCCTCATTGATTACCTATTTTTCAGTAAAGAATGACGACCCCAATACGGTTTGGGTTTCCATGGGAACTTATACTGCAAACAGGGTGTACCAAACCACTGACGGGGGCGCTACCTGGACCAGCATTTCTTCCGGTCTTCCAAACATTCCGGTAATGTGTGTGATCCAGAATAAACAAAATACCTCCGATGTCGAATTATATGCCGGAACGGATGTGGGTGTCTATTTGAAAGTAGGCGCTGCCGACTGGCAGTTGTTTTCGACAAACCTCCCCACCCTCGTGGTCAACGAACTGGAAATTTATTACGATGCCAATCCGGGGAACAGCAAGTTATATGCCGGAACATACGGGCGTGGTATGTGGGTGAGCGACCTCTATGAATCGGGCGTTTTAAACCCAACCAATGTTACCGCAACCGCCAGCAGTGACACACAAATTGATTTAAGCTGGGCGCTTGCATCGGGAAATGATGTTATGCTGGCTTACAATACCTCCCCTACTTTTGGAACCCCTGTCAATGGCACTACGTATACCACAACTATACCGGGAGGAGGGACGGTACTTTACAACGGCAGCAATACAACTTTTAATCATACCTTGCTGTCACCAAATACGACCTATTATTACAAAATCTGGTCGAAAGACGGAAGTACCACCTATTCTACCGGCGTTACGGCAAATACTTCCACTTTTTGCACCCTTATCAGTTCTTTTCCCTGGACCGAAGGATTTGAACATGCCGGGGCCATGCCTGAATGCTGGACACAGGAGTATATTGACGGTGCCAATCCCTGGGAAATGCAAACTCAAGGCACAAATGGTCATCCGGCAAGTGCCCATACGGGAACATACCTGGCACGAAACCGCACCACGACTTCAAGTGCCGGTTATGTAACAAAATTTGAAAGCCCTGCTTTGGACATTTCATCAGTTTCAACCCCCGTTCTTAAATTTTGGCATACACAGGAAACGGATGGTGTCTGGACCGGTCCGGATGAATTGAGAGTGTATTATAAGACATCAATAAACGGGTCCTGGAATTTGCTGGCAACCTATACCAGTTCAATCGCAAGCTGGACACAGGAATCCATCCTTTTACCCAATGCTTCGTCTGCCTATTTTATTGCTTTTGAATCCACCGTAAATGCCGGTTATGGCGTTTGTATTGATGATATTATAGTAAGAGAAAACGGTAGTTGCAACAGCGGGGAATGGACAGGAGCTGTCAGCACCGACTGGCATGATCTGGCAAACTGGTGCGATGGCTTTGTGCCAAACTCTGCCACCGATGTAACTATTCCTGCCGGTCCATCAAACATGCCTTTGATCAGCAATGCCGATGCTACCTGCCGGAACATCACCATCGCTAACACTGCTTCGCTTACCATAAGTACTGCACGCGTTCTGGCAGTTACAGGCGACTGGACTAACAATGGAACATTCACTGCCGGCAACGGAACAGTTAACTTCAATGGTACCAACGATTTGCAAACCATTGCAGGGTCGGCAAGCACCAGTTTCAATATCCTGAAGGTTACGAAAGGCGCTCAAAGCAGGGTCTTGGAGGCTACATCCATTATTTCCCTTACCGGTGCATCCAATCCACTGGTACTAACCAGCGGAACTTTTAAATTATCAAGCGCTTCAACTATTATCCCGTTTACAAGTGCCCCTACTTTTAATAATGTGATGGGATTATGGGTGAACCATAGTGGAGCTACGGTAAGCACCGGCAATTTTAGCTGGACTTTGGGAGGCCTTCTCCGGATATCTTCCGGCACATTAAATATCGGTAGCATCTCTGGTAACGGGCTAACCTATTATAACGGCACTTTTATTATAGAAGGGGGAAATCTTAATATCGCAGGAAGGTTCAGGCCTTCTACTGCAGAACCAGTTTATATAATTTATAATCAATCAGGAGGAGTTATAACTGTTAATACGGTAGGTTCTACCGCTACAACATCATATCCTTTCGAAATTTTTAATCATGCTTCTACCACTTTTACGATGAGTGGAGGAACCATTGTAATTCAGAAAGAAGGAGGTACCGGTACGCATGATCTTGGTTATTATAATCTGGCGAGCACTAACAATGTGACAGGAGGAACTCTTCAGATTGGCAATGCATCAACTCCGGCTAGCCAAACAATGCAAATTAACAGCACTGTCCCAATTTATAACCTCACCATTAATTCAACAAACTCTCCCACAGCCAAGCTGTTGACAAATGGGCTTACTGTTAAAAACGATGTCACCATTTCGGGTGGTACGCTCAACGTAAATAACCTGAACTTGAACGTTGGCGGCAACTGGACCAACAACGGAAGCTTCACTCCCGGAACTGCAACAGTTACTTTTAACGGGACGGGTGCGCAATCCATCTCGAAAACGGGTGGCGAAACTTTCTACAATCTGACCGTAGATAAATCTTCTAACACCCTTTCTTTAAACAATGATGTCACGGTCAGCAATGCGCTGGCCCTGACCAACGGCATTGTATCCATATCGTCCAATATTATCTATCCCCAGACTGCTTCCCGCACAAATGGCTGGGTCAACGGAAACCTAAAACTGCCTGTTGCAACCGGTACACCCACTAAAACATTTTATATTGGCGATGCCGACAACTATGCACCTGCGACGGTTGCATTCACCAATGTGACCACAGGAGGCCAGTTGACCGCCGTGACTCTGGGCAGTACTCACCCCAACCTCGCAACTTCGGGCATAAGCACTTCAAAGTATGTCAATCGCTATCATACCTTCACCAACAGCGGCATCGTGTTCACCAACTCTTCCGGAACTGCCACAGCCACAGTAAATTGGGTGGCCGGAGATATCCAGGGAGGAGCCGATTGGAATAGTTTTATGGTAGCAAAATATGACAGTCCGGACTGGACAGCTCCAACTTATGCTAACAGGGCAGCAACCTCTATTGATGCTACCGGTCTCACTTCTTTCAGTGATATACAGGTTGGAGAAATAGGCTGTACTAATGTCGGCCTGGCTTCTGCCTCAGCGACTGCCTCCCCGATATGTCCTGGTACAACTACAACTTTGACTTACAGCGGCCTTACCGGCACCAATGCTTCTGTGACCTGGTACGATGGAACCGGTGGTACTGGAACCTCTTATGGAACCGGAACCCCATCCAGCGCTGTCGGACCCGGCACCTATTATGCTTACGCGACCGGTGATTGCGGAAGCCCTGTAGAAATCTCAGTAGTGGTAGGCACTAAGGTCAACGTCGGCCTGGCTTCTGCTTCTGCAACGGCTTCCCCGATCTGTCCTGGTACAACTACAACATTGACCTACAGCGGACTCACCGGAACCAATGCTATCCGTGACTTGGTATGATGGTCCTGGAGGTACTGGAACCTCTTATGGCACCGGCACACCATCCAGCGCTGTCGGACCCGGCACCTATTATGCTTACGCGACGGGAGATTGCGGCAGCCCTGTGGAAATCTCAGTAGTGGTTGGCGCTAAGGTCAACGTGGGCCTGGCTTCTGCCTCAGCCACTGCTTCACCCATCTGTCCCGGTACAACGACAACTTTGACCTACAGCGGACTCACCGGCACCAATGCTTCGGTGACCTGGTACGATGGAACCGGTGGTACTGGAAGCTCTTATGGCACCGGCACACCATCCAACGCTGTCGGACCCGGCACTTATTATGCTTATGCGACCGGTGATTGTGGCAGCCCTGTGGAAATAATGGTGGAGGTTGGCGCTAAGGTCAATGTAGGCCTGGCTTCCGCTTCTGCGACTGCTTCACCCATCTGTTCCGGTGCAACGACAACATTGACCTACAGCGGACTCACCGGCATCAATGCTTCCGTGACCTGGTATGATGGCACCGGAGGCACAGGAACCTCTTATGGCACCGGCACACCATCCAGCGCTGTCGGACCCGGCACCTATTATGCTTACGCGACGGGAGATTGCGGAAGCCCTGTGGAAATATCAGTAGTGGTTGGCGCTAAGGTCAACGTGGGCCTGGCTTCTGCCTCTGCTACTGCTTCACCCATCTGTTCCGGTACAACGACAACTTTGACTTACAGCGGGCTCACCGGAACCAATGCTTCCGGTAACCTGGTATGATGGAACCGGAGGCACGGGAACATCTATGGAACCGGAACGCCTTCCAGCCCTGTCGGACCCGGCACTTATTATGCCTATGCGACCGGTGATTGCGGAAGCCCGGTCGAAATTCAGTAGTGGTAGATGCTAAGGTCAATGTCGGCCTTGCTTCCGCTTCTGCAGTTGCTTCACCGATCTGTACCGGCACCACGACAACACTCACCTACAGCGGGTTCACCGGAACCAATGCTTCTGTAACCTGGTACGATGGAACCGGAGGCACAGGAACCTCTTATGGAACCGGAACACCTTCCAACCCCGTTGGACCCGGCACCTATTATGCTTATGCAACCGGAGATTGCGGAAGTCCTGTGGAAATCCAGGTGGTGGTTGGCGCTAAGGTCAATGTCGGCCTGGCTTCTGCCTCAGCGACTGCCTCCCCGATATGTCCTGGTACAACTACAACTTTGACTTACAGCGGCCTTACCGGCACCAATGCTTCGGTGACCTGGTACGATGGAACCGGTGGCACTGGAACCTCTTATGGAACCGGAACGCCATCCAGCGCTGTGGGACCCGGCACCTATTATGCTTACGCGACCGGTGATTGCGGAAGCCCTGTCGAAATCTCAGTAGTGGTAGGCACTAAGGTCAATGTGGGCCTGGCTTCCGCCTCTGCAACTGCTTCCCCGATCTGTCCTGGTACAACTACAACATTGACCTACAGCGGACTCACCGGAACCAATGTATCCGTAACCTGGCATGATGGAACCGGCGGCACGGGAACATCGTATGGAACCGGAACGCCTTCCAACCCCGTTGCCCAGGCACCTATTATGCTTACGCGACCGGTGATTGCGGCAGCCCCGTGGAAATCTCAGTAGTGGTAGGCGCTAAGGTCAACGTCGGCCTGGCTTCTGCTTCTGCAACGGCTTCCCCGATCTGTCCTGGTACAACTACAACATTGACCTACAGCGGACTCACCGGAACCAATGCTTCGGTGACCTGGTACGATGGTCCCGGTGGAACTGGAACCTCTTATGGAACCGGAACCCCATCCAGCGCTGTCGGACCCGGCACCTATTATGCTTATGCGACCGGTGATTGCGGAAGCCCGGTAGAAATCTCAGTAGTGGTAGATGCTAAGGTCAATGTCGGCCTTGCTTCCGCTTCTGCAGTTGCTTCCCCGATCTGCACCGGCACCACGACAACACTCACCTACAGCGGGCTCACCGGAACCAATGCTTCCGTAACCTGGCATGATGGAACCGGCGGCACGGGAACATCGTATGGAACCGGAACGCCTTCCAGCCCTGTCGGACCCGGCACCTATTATGCTTACGCGACGGGAGATTGCGGCAGCCCCGTGGAAATCTCAGTGGTGGTAGGCGCTAAGGTCAATGTGGGCCTGGCTTCCGCCTCTGCAACTGCTTCCCCGATCTGCACCGGCACCACGACAACACTGACTTACAGCGGACTCACCGGAACCAATGCTTCCGTGACCTGGTATGATGGCACCGGTGGCACTGGAACCTCTTATGGAACCGGAACGCCTTCCAACCCCGTTGGCCCAGGCACCTATTATGCTTACGCGACCGGTGATTGCGGCAGCCCCGTGGAAATCTCAGTAGTGGTAGGCGCTAAGGTCAACGTTGGCCTGGCTTCTGCCTCAGCAACCGCTTCCCCGATCTGTCCTGGTACAACTACAACTTTGACTTACAGCGGCCTTACCGGCACTAATGCTTCTGTGACCTGGTACGATGGAACCGGTGGCACTGGAACCTCTTATGGAACCGGAACGCCTTCCAACCCCGTCGGACCCGGCACTTATTATGCTTACGCGACCGGTGATTGTGGCAGCCCTGTGGAAATAATGGTGGAGGTTGGCGCTAAGGTCAATGTAGGCCTGGCTTCCGCTTCTGCAACTGCTTCACCCATCTGTCCCGGTGCAACGACAACATTGACCTACAGCGGACTCACCGGAACCAATGCTTCCGTGACCTGGTATGATGGTCCAGGAGGTACTGGAACCTCTTATGGCACCGGCACACCATCCAACGCTGTCGGACCCGGCACCTATTATGCTTACGCGACGGGAGATTGCGGCAGCCCTGTACAAATTGAAGTAGTGGTCGGATCCACCGGAAGTTGCTGCACCAACCCCACCGATGGCGGCACTATAGCAGAAGCACAGTCAATTTGCTCAGGAAGTACTCCTGCACCGTTAACACAAACCGAAGCTCCGGGAGGCAGCCCTGTGGGGACGTTGGAATATAAGTGGCAAATCTCAGCAAACGGCAGTACTTTTAATGATATTGTACCTCCAGCTACCTTGCAAGGTTATAGCCCCCTCGCCCTCACTGCCACCACCTGGTACAAACGCCTGGTGAAGGTGAATTGCGAGACGGAATGGGTGGAGTCGAATACCATTGAGATCGGCGTTTCGAATCTTTCCCTCTCCGGCACCCTGAAGTATAACAACCTGGCCAAGACCCCGATGAATAACGTCACGCTGACCTTGGTTCCACCTGCGGCACACCAGCACAACTGATGGCGGCTGGTAATTACTCGTTCCCGGGCCTTTGCGCAGGTAGCTATACCATCGCAGTGACTAATATCAATAAGCCGGTTGGTGGTATCAACTCATCTGATGCTGCACAGGTGAATTACTGGAGTGCAAATAATCTCGCGATTGAACATGTGAAATTCATCGCCGGTGAAGTGAATCTTGACGAAAACACATGGATTACAGCAACCGATGCGCAGGCTATCCAGACTTATTTTGTCTATGCTACGCCATTCCCAAGGGTAATACTTTCAGGTTCACCCTGGATACTTCTGGGGAGCAGGATCGAATCCTGTTAGCAGTAATGGTGATGGCAACAGGCTGGCATCTCAAGGTCCGTTAACAGTTGCTATTGCTGGTAACACTACCTTTAATATGTATGGTCTGGTGATCGGCGATTTCAGCTGTAGCTTTACGCCAGGCTTGCTGAAAAGTGCAAGTTCAACCTTACAGCTGGTTTACAACGAGACCAAACTGGCCGACGCCGGGATGGAAGTTGAATTGCCTGTCCGTATCATGAATTCATCCATCGTAGGAGCCGTCTCCCTCATCCTGGATATCCCGTCAGACCTGGTGGAAGTGACCGGTGTGACAATGAACGGGAATCAAGGTGAACTGGCCTGGTCGGTCAATGACAATGAACTCAGGATAGGCTGGAATACATTGCAGCCACTGTGGTTCAATGCTGATGACGAACTGCTGGTCATCCATGTGAAAACTACCGGAGAATTCAGCCAGGGTGATGCGATCCGCATCGAACTGGCCGCCGATCCGCTGAATGAACTCGCCGACGGCAGCTTCAACGTGATCCCGGATGCCGCGCTGGGAATCGATGTCCTGGAGTTTTCCACAACCGGAACCTGGAACCCGGAACCCGGAACCTGGAACAACCTGATCCTGGAGAGCCGTCCGAACCCGTTTGCTACCTATACGCACCTCAGTTACAACGTTCCGGTAGACGGGCATGTGACCCTCCGGGTCAATGACATGCTCGGTCACAAAGTTTCCATGCTGGTCGATGAATACCAGACCAGCGGCAAATACACGATGAAACTGGATGCTTTGCCTCTGCAGCCTGGTCTTTACACAGCAACACTGACCCTTCATCACAGCGGCGGAGATTTGATCCGGACCCTTAAACTGGTCCTTGTCTGGTAGTTTGATTTGATAAGAGAGGGGAGTGCTTTGGCTCCCCTCTCTTAGTCTTTATCAACAGTTACATTAAAAAACGATAAATCTTTAATTCACGCTTCCGGCAACTCTTGCACCACACTGGCACAGCAGAACACATAGAAAGCACATAGACCTATTGTGTAACCTATTGTGCCCTACTGTGCCTATTGTGTTTAATATCTATCTGTTCCAGGTTCCAAATTTCAAAATGACCACCTTATGACTACCTTATGACTATTTACGATCGCCGACCGCTAATAGTTCTCCGCTTCAAGCCTGCCAATTATCTCCTTTACATCAAATTCAATCCTTGAGAATGCAAACCATTTTTTACCAAGATCTTTCAGCGATGCTCCAATGTGGTAAACTGCCTGATGATCTATAATTAAAAAGCGATCGTGGGATTTATTGAATCTTCTCAATTCAATTTTGGGATATTGGTCATTGAATCTTTTAACATCCAGTGCAAGTTGTGTGGAAATACCTGAAGTGTATATAGTAGCTTTTACATTGGGTTTTCTTTTAGAAAAAATAATTAAGACACTTTCATCAATATAATTGTCTATCAGCATAATAGATTTATCTGCTGATTTGATCAGGCCTGACACGAAATGATGAGCGTCAAATATCTGACCATCATAAAAAATACCTTCATTTGGAGGCAAATTAGTTCTGATCAGCAAATCAAATTTTTGATCGTGCTCAAACAACTTTTTTTCAACATTGTCAATGCGCTGATTAATAATGTATCCTTTTAGCAAGTATTTTTTCAAAACTTTATTTGCCCAGATTCGAAACTGTGTGCCTCTTTGTGATTTAACCCTATAACCAACAGATATGATAACATCAAGGCTATAAAATGCAACCTTACGTTTTATTTGTCTTTTCCCTTCCATTTGAACTGTCAAGAATTCCTTGACAGTTGAATCAGATAGCAACTCACCCTCTTTGTATATATTATTGATATGCAAACTGATATTTTGTTTAGAAGAATTGAACAGCTCGACCATTTGAGCCTGCGTAAGCCATACAGTTTCATTCTCAATCCTGACATCAAACTTCACAGACTTATCATCCGATTGATAGACAATAATTTCAGCCTTATCTTTTAATTTTTCCAATCCTGTTGCCATATGCTTTTTATTTGTTTATCAGGATTTTTTCAAAATATACCCGCCTATCAGAAAAAAATTCTGGTTTTTAGTCTATGACCGCTTGAGTGCTGAGTGCTGAGTTCTGAGTGCTGAGTTGGGAGTTCTGAGTTTTGAGTTATTGAGTTATTTTTGATTTGTCATTTGGGTTTAGGTTTTCCCTGGGATGTTAGAATAATACTATTCAGGAGCTTAATAATTTCATCATTCAGGTTTAACAGATTGTCAAAATTATAGTTGACAATATTACTCTCCTTAACCAGTTCAAGCCAATATCTGGCTTCCCTGGCTTCTTTGCTTGCAATGGTCATTTTATTTATAAAATCTTTCCGGCTGCTGGCTGCTGAAGCTTCACGAATGTTAGCTCCAACACTGGTAGCCGCAGCCAGAAGCTGTTTAGAAATATACCTTCCTTCTGATATTGCATAACTTTATACAGCTCTATTGCCTGTAATGAGAATAAATGAGTTTTCTGATAAATAGGACCTTTTATAATGGCTTTTTTCTGTTTATCCGGAAAAATGCCAATTTATACCCGCTCCTTCAAAAAAAAAGTTAGAACACCCTTTAACTCATTAACTCAAAACTCAAAACTCAATAACTCAGCACTCAGAACTCAAAACTCAGCACTCCCAAACTGCCCGCTGCCCGTTTCCGGGCAATATCCTGGTCATTGGTCATTAGTCATTGGTTATTAGCGATTTATAAACCTATACTTATTTGATCTAAATTACTTTGCCCATTATCGGGCAACTTCTTTCACATTTTCCAATTTGTATCTATGAATTCAAAATTCAAAATTCAAAATTCAAAATTCAAATTGCTGTTTTACAGCAATTTGCATACTCCGGCACGGTTGTTGAAAGCTAAACCGACCCATTATTACCAAACCCAAAATCATGAAAGGAGTTACTCTTTTCATAAAGTGCGAGCTCTCCCCCGAAGTTAAAGTCGTGCCACCATCTGACTTTTACAAGGGGGAAGGCTCATTCTTACTGGTAGGAAAGGGCATGAAATTTTACTTGATTTTTTGAAGAAATTAAACTATATTTGAGAACATGTAAATAGAGTATACTTTTGAGTATTAACCATTTAAACCATATGACATGAACAGAGCCATTTAGCCAGGCCGGTGCCTTCCCTTGTGCCGGCATACCCAATTAATCATCAATGATCCAAAATAAGGAAGATTGATATAAAGGGCTTAACTAAACCATTGTCTAAATCTTTAAAGAAAATTCTTATGAAAAAATTTCTACTGTTTCTGATTACGCTGTTCTTCGCAGCATCAAGCACGTGGGCTGCAGTCTATACTGTCCCTGTCCCCTACCCGACCATTCAGTCTGCCATTAATGCAACAACTCTACCTGGTGATATCGTTCAGGTAGCTCCCGGTTTATATCCTGAAGTACTTGGTCTGGACTTTACCGGCCATCCGGGGATAACCCTCCAGGGGGCTGGAATTGGATGGACAATTATCCAGGCTGTTCCTGGCGGATTTTCTCCTAATTCTTCTCCTCCGTGTGCCATCTGGGTACCGGAAAATAATGTTACCCTGACAGGTTTTACATTAGTTGGCCTGAAAAATTTCCCGCCGTCACCGCCACCGAATGGTATCGAACCCCGGCGCGGGATCAAATTCCAGGGAACCACTCCTTATAATCCTACAGTAGACGGTTCCATCGTCAATGAAATTGAAGTCATGGATTTTTACAGAACCGGGCTTGAATTTTTCCTTTGCAATAACTCTACTATCGGATTCCCATTATCTAATAGTGTAATATTACATGATAATGGCGGAAGAGGGCTTGCTTTAATTGTAGTAAATGGCGCCCTTGTACAAGGGTTAACCACATACAACAATGAATGGACCGGTATGGCTGTGCAGTCGCGCACCGAGCCGCAATATGCCCCTGGACTTATGCACGGGCATTGTAATTACCGGACCTAATAGTTTTGGCGAAAATACCTGGGTAAACGCTTCCGGCCAGATCAATGGCGGTCTTATGACCGAGCAGGATGCTGCCGGTATTCCCATTACTGTTGGTTGTAGTTCCTTCTTTGATGTATTTGTTAATACAGCCGATTTCGATTTTGCACTGACCTGGATCCCTTCACCTGCAGGTTATCCGCAGACCCGTTTTTTCCAGACCTATGCACAGGCTTTCGCTGCTCTTCCGGTTCCTATTCCGGCAGGATTAACTCCTGACATCCGCCAGCTATGCGGTCCTATCACCACGGTGGTTTCCCAGACTGCATGCCCGAATAGTGTCGTCAGTGTGCCGATTATTTTATCAGAAGGGTGGAACAACCTGGAAAGCATCTCACTGATGCTGCTGTATGATCAAAACGTACTTCAATTCCAGAGTGCTGTAGTTGATCCGGGTATCCCTGGCGCCTCCGCTACTGGCGTTAACGGTGTTTTCACACTGGGTTACTTTGGGCCTGGTGCACTTACTACGCCTACACTTGCTACTATTAATTTTAAAGTGCTATCATGTTCCAATACAGGTATTACTAACTTAACCTGGGCTTATAACCCTACGGGTGCCGTTCCTCCTGATCTTTCATCCAACGAATATTTCCCAACTTTTTCACCTACCAACCCGGTTCCTTATTTCCAGGATCCGTTCGGGACTTATTTTGTGAATGGGACGGTGAATGTTACTGATGCTATAGCGCCGACTATTACCTGTCCGGGGCCTGTCACCCAGAATACTGACCCGAACCTTTGCACTGCGGTAGTAACCTGGCTCCCCGCTTACACCCATAGTATCCCTGCAGCCCGTAACAATGGTGCATACACAGAGGATAGCTGGTTCTGGCAAGCATTTGATGTACCAGTTTCAGGCATATTAACTGGTATTCAAATTAATGTAAGAAACAATTATGGACCTTTTACAGTTAAGCTATATAAAGGAGATGGCAATGCTGGTTGTTCGCTTTATAGCGCATCATACACCCCAACCGGAACAGGGTTGCAAACAATTCCTATTCCGCGATCAGTTGGAGTTTATCTTACTACAGGTCAGGTCTATACTTTTGAAGCCAAAGGAGTAATTTCTGGTTGTACCCCCAGCATCGATCTATGGTGCACATATAGCGGTGGTGGTCCTGTCTACACCAGAAATGTCTGGGATAATTGGGTTCCTTGCGGGGGCCTGGGAGTGCCATCTTTTGCTTTTTGTGTAAACTTGGATTTCTTCCTTGACAATATCACAGGTGTAATGACGGTTTCAGATAACTGCGATGTGAAATATATTACCAACACCCCTGAAAACGGCTCTACGTTTGCACAAGGAACTACCCTGGTAACTGCAACAGCGACTGATTTTGGCGGAAATGCCGGTACCTGTAATTTTAATGTGACGGTGGTTGATAATCAGATACCAACGATCACCTGCGCCGTTCCGGCCGCATCGTACGGTACGACTGTTGGATGCACCTATGTAGTTCCTGGTATTGCTTTAGATCCAACTGCAACCGGTGACAATTGTGGTGTATTATCAGTGACCAATAATATTAACGGGCTGGCTTCCCTTGCTGGAGCAGCATTCCCTGTTGGTACAACCAATGTGATTTGGACGATTACCGATGTAGCAACGCCAGCCAATACAGCTACCTGCAGTTATAATGTAGTGGTGGTTGATAACGTGCCGCCGACGATTACTTGCGCCGTTCCGGCCGCTTCCTACGGTACGAATGTTGGATGCACCTATGTAGTACCTGGTGCTACATTAGATCCGACTGCTACTGGTGACAATTGTGGTGTATTATCAGTGACCAATAATATCAACGGGCTGGCTTCCCTTGCTGGAGTAGTATTCCCCGTGGGTACAACCAATGTGATTTGGACGATTACCGATGTAGCAACGCCAGCCAACACAGCTACCTGCAGTTATAATGTAGTGGTGGTTGATAACGTGCCGCCGACAATTACCTGCGCCATTCCGGCCGCTTCCTACGGTACGAATGTTGGATGCACCTATGTAGTTCCTGGTATTGCTTTAGATCCAACTGCAACCGGTGACAACTGTGGTGTTCTTTCGATAATCAATAATTTCAACGGAACGAACACCCTGGCAGGTGCAATATTCCCGGTTGGCACGACCAATGTTGTTTGGACGATTACCGATATAGCTACGCCAGCAAACACAGCTACCTGCAATTATAATGTAGTGGTTGTTGATAACGTACCTCCGACGATTACTTGCGCCGTTCCGGCCGCTTCGTACGGTACGAATGTTGGATGTACCTATATAGTTCCTGGTATTGCTTTAGATCCGACTGCTACTGGTGACAATTGCGGTGTATTATCAGTAACCAATAGTTTCAATGGGCTGGCTTCCCTTGCCGGAGCAGCATTCCCTGTTGGTTCGACACTTGTTGTTTGGACGATTACCGATATAGCAACGCCAGCCAACACAGCCACCTGCAGTTATAATGTAGTGGTGGTTGATAACGTGCCTCCGACGATTACTTGCGCCATTCCGGCCGCTTCGTACGGCACGAATGTTGGATGCACTTATGTAGTTCCTGGTATTGCTTTAGATCCAACTGCAACCGGTGACAATTGTGGTGTATTATCAGTGACCAATAATATCAACGGGCTGGCTTCCCTTGCTGGAGCAGCATTCCCTGTTGGTACAACCAATGTGATTTGGACGATTACCGATGTAGCAACGCCAGCCAACACAGCTACCTGCAGTTATAATGTAGTGGTGGTTGATAACGTGCCTCCGACAATTACCTGCGCCATTCCGGCCGCTTCGTACGGTACGAATGTTGGATGCACCTATGTAGTACCTGGTGCTATATTAGATCCGACTGCAACCGGCGATAATTGTGGTGTACTTTCGGTAATTAATAATTTCAACGGAACGAACACCCTGGCAGGTGCAATATTCCCGGTTGGCACAACCAATGTTGTTTGGACGATTACCGATAATAGCTACGCCAGCAAACACAGCTACCTGCAATTATAATGTAGTGGTGGTTGATAACGTGCCTCCGACGATTACCTGCGCCATTCCGGCCGCATCGTACGGTACGAATGTTGGATGCACCTATGTAGTACCTGGTGCTATATTAGATCCGACTGCAACCGGCGATAATTGTGGTGTACTTTCGGTAATTAATAATTTCAACGGAACGAACACCCTGGCAGGTGCAATATTCCCGGTTGGCACAACCAATGTTGTTTGGACGATTACCGATATAGCTACGCCAGCAAACACAGCTACCTGCAATTATAATGTAGTGGTGGTTGATAACGTGCCTCCGACGATTACCTGCGCCATTCCGGCCGCATCGTACGGTACGAATGTTGGATGCACCTATGTAGTACCTGGTGCTATATTAGATCCGACTGCAACCGGCGATAATTGTGGTGTATTATCAGTAACCAATAGTTTCAATGGGCTGGCTTCCCTTGCTGGAGCAGCATTCCCTGTGGGTACAACCAATGTTGTTTGGACAATTACCGATATTGCTACACCAGCAAACACAGCCACCTGCAATTATAATGTAGTGGTGGTTGATAACGTGCCGCCGACGATTACTTGCGCCGTCCCGGTTAACCCGTATAATGTAAATGTTGGATTAACTTATGTAGTACCTGGTATTGCATTAGATCCGACTGCAACCGGCGACAATTGCGGTGTATTATCAGTAACCAATAGTTTCAACGGGCTGGCTTCCCTTGCCGGAGCAGCATTCCCTGTTGGGAATACCCTTGTTGTATGGACGATAACTGATAATGCAACGCCAGCCAACACAGCTACCTGCAGTTATACAGTAACGGTAATTATTAACACCGTAAGCGGTACCGTGAAGTATAACAACCTGGCCAAGACCCCGATGAGATTTGTCACGGTGACGTTAAATCCAGGTGCTTTAACCAGTGTTACCGATGCCGGTGGCAATTATTCATTCCCGGCCCTGGCTGCAGGTAACTATACACTCAGCTTTACCACGGTCAAGCCGGTGGGCGGTATCAACTCATCCGATGCTGCACAGGTGAATTACTGGAGCGCTAACAATTCTCCCATCGAACATGTGAAATTCATCGCCGGTGAAGTTAATCTTGACGCAAATACATGGATTACAGCAACCGATGCACAGGCTATCCAGGCTTATTTTGTCTTTGCCACACCTTTCCCGAGGGTAACACTTTCAGGTTCACCCTGGAACTTCTGGGGAGCAGGAGTGAATCCTGTTGCCGGTAATGGTGATTTCAACAGGCTGGCATCTCAAAGTCCATTAACAGTTGCTATTGCTGGTAACGTGACCCTTAATATTTACGGCCAGGTTATCGGCGACTTCAACGGCAGCTTTACGCCGACGAACCTTGTCAAGGCTGCCAGTGAAACCATCCAGCTTGTCTACAATGAGACCAAACTGGCCGATGTCGGTGCAGAAGTCGAATTGCCCATCCGAATGGTGAATTCATCTATCGTGGGAGCTGTTTCCCTCATCCTGAATTTCCCGTCAGATATGATGGAAGTGACCAATGTGACCATGGACGAGAATGAAGGCGATCTGGCCTGGGCAGTTAATGGCAATGAACTCAGGATAGGCTGGAACTCGTTGCAGCCATTGTGGTTCAACGCTAATGACAAACTGCTGACCATTCGTGTGAAGACTTCTGCAAACTTCAGCCAGGGTGATGCGATCCGGTTCGAACTGGCCGCCGACCCGCTGAATGAACTTGCCGACGGCAGCTTCAACGTGATCCCCGATGCCATCATCGGCATCGATCTCCTCGAATTCTCGACCTACGGTATCGTAGAACCTTCAACCGGGTCTGCCCTGACACTCGACAGCCGTCCGAACCCGTTTGCAAGCTATACGACGCTGTCCTACAACGTTCCGGCTGAAGGCCATGTGACCCTTAAGGTCAATGACATGCTCGGCCGCACGGTTTCCATGCTGGTCGACGAATACCAGGTCAGCGGCAAGTACACCATAAAACTGGATGCGCTGCCACTGCAACCTGGCGTTTATACTGCCACCATCACCCTGCGCACCGGCAGCGGTGATATGATCAAGACTATTAAGTTAGTCCGTAACTGGTAATTTTTTATATAATGAGAGGGGAGCGGGAATGCTGCTCCCCTCTTTTAATCTTTTTAGCCCTAAAATCGATCATAATTGACTACTTTTGAAGGGTTTGATAATTAAAACCCAAAACATCATGAAAACCCCCTCTAATTATCTGCTTATTCTATTATGCCTGGTATCAATAAGCCTGAAATCCCAGAATGCACCGGTCACGACTATCGGTATCATCACTGATGCAACGACAGCGCCGGGGGCTGCGGTCGTTCCGGTAACCGTCAAAGATTTTGTCAGCATAGGCGCTTTTACCCTGACCATTAGATACCAGGCTAACCTGGTAACCTACGTCAGCGCCGCTTCCCACCCTGCTTTCACGGGCATTACCATCACGCCTACAGTCGTTGGCACTGTGGGAAAATTAGTCATAAACTGGCCCCAGACCCCGGGAGGCGTCACACTTCCTGACGAAACTCATTTGCTGGACCTGACATTTACTTATATCAGCGGAAATGCCGCTTTAAACTGGTTTTATCAATTCGGTAATATCTGCCAGTATAAAAAATACTCCGGCGGGTCCTATATTGTTTTAAACGATAATCCAAAATCAACCTATTATATCAATGGAGGCATTTCAAACCGCGGGGCGCCCATTACTTCTGCTCCGACCTTTATCAATCCCTCTCCCGGCCTTCTTGCTGTTCCAATTACAGTAGATGATTTTACCTCCATTGCCGCCATGACACTGAACCTGGAGTATAACCAGAATGTTTTAAGTTTTCAAAGCTGCACGCCAAATGGAGGGCTGCTTGGAAGCTTTTATGCCAATCCCCAGATGGGCCCGAACGGGAAAATGCTCGTTACGATTTCCTGGATAAGCACAAGCCGGTCCGGTCAGCCTGGCCAATGGAAGCACGGTAGTCACCATCAATTTTATCTATTCCAATACCACTGGCAGTTGTTCAGGCCTTGACTGGTATGAAATCGGTTCATCGTGTGAATATGCTGATGCCTCGGCGAATGCCTTTTTTGATTCTCCTGCTGCCGATTATTACCATAACGGAGCAGTCTATACCCAATATGGCCCAAAGGTATGGTTACCCGTGAAAACCGATGCGGTCCCTTCAGGGGCAGTTTCATTACCCGTATTTGTCAATGATTTCAGCAATGTCAGATCTTTCAACCTTTCCTTTGAATATGACCCTGCCGTGATGACCTATGGCAGTTTTACTCCCGATACGGCTTTTGGCAGCGCCCTGACCGTGGTGGACAACCTGTCAGGCTCGAAAAGAAAAATAGTGATGTCGTGGACGGGTACAGCAAACAAAACCCTCCCGGATGGCCATTTGATAGCCAACCTGAATTTTACCTATATTTCCGGGGCCTCACCGCTGAAATGGATCGTCACCGACGGGACTTCCTGCAGGTTCAACGATGCCATCGGCAATGCTTATTTTGATGTGCCAAAAGACACTTATTACCAGGACGGGCTTGTCGCCTCGCATGTAGCACCGCAGATTGCCGCCGGCATGTCAGCGGCGGCAGTCAGCGGTCAGCAGGTTACGGTTCCCGTGAATGTCTACAATTTTACAAATATTGGCCTGTTTTCCCTTACCTGGATTATGATCCGGCCGTATTGACCTATCAAAGCGCCTCGCTTGTCCCTGACATGGGTGGCACATTTACAGCTAACACGGCAGGCCTGGGAAGGATCGTGATGGACTGGTCGGGCACGGCCACATCGCTGGCCGACAGCAGCACCTGGTCAACCTGACCTTCACCTATCATGGGAGGGGAGTCGCCGCTGGCCTGGTTTGACGACGGCAATGCAAGCAGGTATGCGGAAAGCACTTCCGGGCCTTCCCTTTATGATCTGCCCCGTTCATTTTATTATATCAACGGTTACGTCGGGCCCAACCCATTGGTCGCAGATTTCATTGCCAGCACCGCCAGCCGTGACTATGATACCACCATTTACCTGCAGGACATGACTACCGGCGGGCCCACGAGCTGGAACTGGAGCATCAGCCCTTCGACCTATTATTTCATCAATGAAACAACTGAATCCTCGCAAAACCCGGAGATCAAATTCACTTCCAATGGCTGTATATACCGTTACGCTGATTGTCAGCAGGGGGACCAGCGCGAGCATCAGGATAAGAAATGATTATATGTATATCGGCACCCCGGGGCTATGGACAGGGTTTGCCTCCGGTGAATGGAACATGGCTTCCAACTGGCATAATTTCAAGGTTCCGCCAACTTCCCTGAGCGTTGTCATTCCTGCAAATGCGATTAACTGGCCACATCTTACAGGCGATCTGACGATAGGTGTGCTTTGTCCGAATATTACCATACTGGACACGGCCCAATTGATAGTCGACGGGGATCTCACGATAAATAGCCGGCTCGTCCCTGATCTTTTCAGGTGCCGGGACCCTGTTCCTGGGCGGCGACTGGTTGAACCTGGGTACTTTTACGATCGGGACCAGCACCATTGACTTTACCGGGCCAAATGATGCAACTATCCTCGGAGGAGCGTCTCCTGAAACGTTTTACAAAATCGCAGTATCTAAAACCAATCCGGCTAATCTATTCATACAGGGAACCATTCATGTAATTGGAACAGAATGATTAAAGCTGATGATAACGTATAACTCAGAACGAAAATATTAATGAAAAGAAAGATAATTTATACCAGATCGTTGATTTCCAGGGTAAATTGTATATCCCCTACGGGGAAAATATTGTTTTGTGCCATCTTTCCTACAATACTTCATCCGCTACGCGGAGAATTTTTAAAACGCTTACATACTATTTCAGTTGCGATAACAGATCAGCTAAGCGGAAATTTCTTTAAACATTTATGTACCATTACAACTGCGATAACAGATCAGCTACGCGGAATTCGCCGTAGGCGATTAATTATTGTAGTGAAAATGACCCCGAATCCTTTAATACCTCGTAGAGGTTTAACAAACATAAACCGATTAAATCATGATCTTTCTGTCCAGGGATATATCATTGTTTCAGGGACTGAAACCCCCTGAGCTGTTAACATACATAAACAATAATATAATAAAAAGATAAACCCAAAACCAAACCCCCTATGAAACGCTTACCCTTAATCTGCCTGGCTTTGATCCTGGCCATCCTATCCGCGAGCGGACAGGATATCATCCCCATGAAGGATTCATATTATTGCTCCCAGAAAAAAATGAGCCAGAAATACCTGCCACCCCTGACCGAAAATACCAGGGACTCGCACCTGCGCATGAATATCGATGTCCTGAATTATACGCTTAAGCTGAATCTTTATAACTGTTATTCATCTCCTTACCCTAAAAACTTCACCGGCTTCCGTCATTGTCCAGGTTCAAGTTGATTACTGCGTTGAGTTTCATTACACTGCATGCTGTCAAATTCAGTTCCCTTGTCATCAATTCTGTCAGCGATGGCAGGGATTTCTTATCACTCATGCCAGGTAATATATTTAACCATCAACCTTGACAGGACGTATAACCCGAGGAGAGATTTCCAGTGTAAAGATCAATTATCAGCACCAGAACGTATCATGACAACAACTTTCACTGCAATAACGGAATGGTATTTACCGATTGTGAAACGGAAGGGGCCCGGTAATGGTTCCCCTGCTGGGATAAGCCGGCAGATAAAGCTACCCTGGACCTGACAGCAAAAGTACCCACGAATGTAAAATTCTGTTCCAACGGGGCACTTGATTGATTCCACATTCAGTACTCAACGGGGATACCCTGATCTATCACTGGCAAAGCGCACACAGAATTGCGACCTATCTTAATGGTCATAACCTCAAAAGTAAATTATAACCTGCATGTTGTAGGCTGGACGAATCCCGATCCTCCTTACCAGACAGTCCCGATAAGATTTTATTATAATACCGGGGAAAATCCTTCCTATATCGAATCCATCATCGGTCCGATGACCACCTGGTTTTCGCAGAAGTTCTGCAACCACCCTTTTCAAAAGAATGGCTTTGCCACCTTACCGGAAATGTTTCCATGGGGTGGAATGGAAAACCAGACCATTACAAGTCTGTGTCCTAATTGCTGGAGTGAAGGACTGGTTGCCCATGAGTATGCCCACCAGTGGTTTGGCGACATGATCACCTGTGCCACCTGGGCGGATATCTGGTTAAACGAAGGATTTGCGAATGGGCTGAATGCTTCTGGTATGAATACAGTGGAGGTTACAGCAGCTTATAAATCCGGAATCAATGGAGATGCAAGCTATTACCTAGGCAGTAATCCCGGTTATGCCATCTCAATGCCTGAATGGGCTGTAAATAACCCTGAAATCTATCTCTGGACTATTGTTCAATTAGCCCGTCACTTATGCAAAAGGTGCCTGTGTCCTTCACTTACTGAGGTATATTTTTGGAGATACCCAATTCTTTGCTGTCCATCCAGGCTTATTGCGCCGATCCTGCCCTTAAATATCATGCGGCCACCATCACTGATTTTAAAAATATTGTAAATACTGTTACCGGACAGGATTATTCATGGTACTTCAATGACTGGATATATCAGCCAAACCATCCGCTTTATCAGAATTCTTACCAGATCAATGATCTCGGGAACGGGCAGTGGCAGGTGCAGTTCACCGCAAACCAGGTCCAGAGCAATCCCGCATATTTCCGGATGCTGCTGGAAATAAAAGTCCGCTTCGCTGATAACACCAGTGTTGTCGAGACTGTGATGAACAATACCGACAATGAAGTTTTCACCTGGACCTATAATAAAAAGCCAGAGCAGGTATTTTTCGACCCGGATAATGAGATCGTGCTGAAAACCGCAACCCTGCATAAGATCCTTACGATCAGCGGGGCTGTAAATCCTGTCTGCAGCGGGACATCGGTAACGCTGGATGCCGGCCTCTTCAACAGCTATTCCTGGAACACGGGCGCCACTACCCGGACAATCACGGTAACCCCGGCAACTACGACTACATATTCCGTCACAGTGACGGAAACCGGTTTCCCGAACCAGAACGCCAGTGCAACAGTGACTGTCAATCCGTTGCCTGTGCCGGTTGCCTCAAGCAACAGCCCCGTGAATGAAGGCGCCACGCTGAACCTTTCCTGCTCGCCTGATGGCCTGAGCAGTTATGCCTGGACAGGTCCGAACGGCTTTACTTCAAATTTGCAGAATCCCAGTATTCCCGGTGTGACTGCAAGCGCTGAAGGGACCTATACCGTGATTGCTACCAGTTCGGGTCCCTGTTCGGCTTCATCTTCTGTTACAGTAGACGTCGCTACAGGCGGCGGTCCATATTATACTATAAGCGGCACCCTGAAATATAATAACCTGGCAAAGACCCCGATGAACAATGTCACACTGACAATCTTTCCGGTCGGAGCAACGAGTATTACCGATGCCGGGGGCAACTATTCCTTCGGCGGCCTGTTAGCCCGGAACTTATACCATCTGGGTAACTAACATCAACAAGTCGGTTGGCGGCATCAATTCATCGGATGCGGCACAGGTGAATTACTGGAGTGTCAACGGTCCCACGATCGAACATGTGAAGTTCCTTGCAGGTGAAGTCAATCTGGATGGAGGAGTGACTGTTACAGCTCCCGATGCCCTGGCCATCCAGAATTATTTTGTCTTTGGAACGCCTTTCCAGAGGGTAGTTGTTTCAGGTTCATCCTGGGCATTCTGGAGAGCAGGAGAAGAAATGATCACCAATAACAGTGATCCCGATTGCAGCCTAACCGAATTCCCCATTGTTTGCAGCGACAATATGACCATCAATCTTTATGGCCAGGCTATAGGCGATTTTAGCGGCAATTTTACCCCGAACGGAGGCAAGAATGCCAGCTCAACCATTGAACTGACCTATGATGGGACCAAACTTGCAGGTGCCAATACGGAAATCGGATTGCCGGTTCGCATTAAAAATCCTTCCCCCATAGGTGCCGTTTCCCTTATCCTGAACTTCCCGCCGGACCTGGTGGAAGTGACAGGGGTGACTATGGAAGAAAACGATGGCCAGCTTGCCTGGAACATCAGCGGCAATGAGCTGAGGATTGGATGGAATACCTTGCAGCCGCAATGGTTTGGGGCTGATGAAGAGCTGCTTGTTATACGCATGAAGACTTCCGGCGAATTCGGCCAGGGTGACGTGATCAGGCTTGGACTGGCCGAAAACCCTCTGAATGAGCTGGCTGATGGCAGCTTCAGTACAATCCCCAAGGCAGTCCTGGGCACCGACGTTGTCGAAAATTCGGCCTTTGGAATTGATGATCCCAATCAGGCGAATTCACTGTCCATCAAATGTATTCCAAACCCATTCCATGATTTCACAACAATCAGTTATAATTTACCGGCAGACGGGCAGGTTGTGCTGCAAATCAACGATCTGACCGGCCGGCAGGTGGTCAGCCTGGTCAATGAATTCCAGGGCAAAGGTTTGCATTCCCTGGCATTTGACACAAAAAACCTGTTGCCCGGTGTTTATACTGCATCCATCAGGTTGAAAAGCAGCACTGATGAATGGATAAGGATAATAAAGATGGTTTGCAACCGGTAATTTATGGTGAATAATAGCTAGCTTTACTGAATGGTTTGATTAGAAACATCATATTCCGACATGCTGAAAAAATACGTTCTGACCTTAGCGTTGATAGGCAGTTTGCTCCTGGGTTGTGCTATGATCTGCACAGCCCAGGATGCACCTGTTACTACCTGCGCAACGGTTTCCGGGGCAACTGCCGGGACTGTTGCAGTTCCATTGACTGTTACAGGATTTACCAATATCGGGGCCATTTCCCTAACCCTTGATTATGATTATGCAGCGATGCAATTTATACAGGGGATACCAAATTCCCAGTTACCAGGTTTTCTAAGCGGTGATGCCGACCTTGGAAACGGCTTCCATCGTATCAGCATGGGGTGGTATGGTTCAGGCAAAACACTTGCAGATGGCAGTACGATCATGACCTTAAATTTCAATTATATCAGCGGCAACACACCCCTCACCTGGTTTGAAAACGGGTCTTCGTGCGAATATGCCGATGCCATGGGCAATCGCCTTGAACGACATCCCGACTGAAGATTATTACATTAACGGATACCTCTGCGGGGCCATTGGGAATCCCGGCCCTATTGACGGTAATGCTTCTGTCTGCCAGGGGCAGGCAGGGGAAACCTATACTGTTCTTTCCCTTCCAAATGTCGATGGTTACACCTGGACATTGCCTGAAGGAGCAATAATCGTCAATGGGGAGAATACGAATTCCATCACGGTCGATTATGCGGAGAACGCGGTTTCGGGAAATATTACGGTATATGCCTTCAATCCCTGCGGGAACGGGCCATCATCGGTGCTACCGGTAACGGTGAACACCGCTTCCCATTGCCAATGCGGGGAATGACACGACCATCAATAACGGGACGAGCACCACGCTTCATGCGGCTTCCGGGGGAAACGGATCCTTCAGCTACCACTGGTCGCCCGAGGAGCTGCTGGTTGACCCGGATGTGCAAAACCCCCAGACCATCATCCTGACCACCACCACCATTTTCAACCTGGTGGTCACAAACCAGGCTTCCTCCTGCCAGGCCGGCGATGAAGTGATCGTGACGATCACCGGCGGCCCGCTCAGCGTCAACCCGGTTGCTTTTCCCGGCAATATTTGCAATGGCGGATATTCCCAACTCTATTCCAATGCCGGCGGCGGCTCCGGAGAATATTACCTACCAGTGGGTCTGCCCGGAACCCGTCCTGGAGCTTCAAATGAGGCCAACCCGGTCGTTTCGCCCGACACATCAGAACTTTATATACTATCGGTTTACGATGATTTTACAAATGTCGAAGACTCTGTATCCCTGGAAGTCTTTCAATTGCCGTCAGCCACCATTTCAGGCGGTGACACCCTATGCGGCACGGGCAATTTCACAACCCTGCAGGTGGACCTCACCGGCACCCCTCCCTGGTCATTCATCTATACAAACGGGATCACATCTGTCATCATCAATAATCAATATACCAGCCCTTATTATATCATTACCGGTGAGCCGGGAACCTATTCCATTCTTGACCTGGAAGATGCCAATTGCAGCGGGACCACTTACGGCTCCGCAGATGTTTATGTGTTCCCATACCCGGAAACACCCGAAATAACTGTCCTTGATTATACACTGATATCAAGTGTATGCTGCGGAAACCAGTGGTACCTTGACAATGAACCCATCCCCGGTGCTACAAGCCAGATCTATGTGGCTACTGAAAGCGGCTGGTATTACGATATCGTAACGTTGAACGGCTGCAGTTCCGATACCTCGGAAACCATTGACCTTGTTGTCGGGATCGATGAGATCGGCGAGAGGAAAGTCAGCCTTGCGCCCAATCCGGCACATGACGCAGTGAAGATCATATTTCCGGGGCAGATCAAAGGAAGAGTTGAAATTACGGTCAGTGCTGCAGATGGAAGAATAGTGGGCAGTTACAGCATCAAATCTTTAGAAGAAAAGAATGAATTAACATTGGATATAAGCAGTTATGCACCCGGGTTATATTTTGTCGCTATTTACGATAGTGACACAGGTACTGTGTGCAAACTGATTATTAATTAGAATTGAAATTTAGATGCGTATCCGCTACGCGGAAAGGAATGTTTGGCAAATGTCATATGCTACAATACTATATCCGCTGCGCGGAATTCGCCGTAGGCGATAAGGTATTGTAGCAAGGAAATGATGACATTAATATATCTGCAATGAGGAATTCGCCGTAGGCGATAAGGTATTGTAGCAAGGAAATGACCCCGACGATCTAAATACCTCGTAGAGGTTAAACAAATGAAATAAAAATTCATTTATTCAATAAATAAATAACCAACACCACTATGAAAAAAATTATTACGCTTCTCATCGCATGCTTAACATTAAGCTTCGCTGCCTTCTCCACCGCGGGGCCGGTAACCACTGCAGGAACCTTAACGGTTTGTAATGGTGACCCGATCAATGTCCCGGTCACTGTAACCGATTTTGACAACATCGGGGGTATTTCGCTTAAACTCAATTATGATTCTCTGATCCTACAATACCAGGGCGTCATGCTAAATCCGGCAATTAATGGCAGTTTGATCAATGATGATACGGCAGGGGTATTTATCCTGAGTTATATTTGTAATCCCGGGATTAACCTGAACGATGATGATGCCCTGTTCACGCTCAATTTCACCTATATAGGGCCACCTGCAGGCGGATCTTCACTTATATCATGGTCTGAAACCCCGTCATGGGACAGTGAATACTCAGCCCCGGATGGCACTCCTTACGATAAGGATCCATTCGGAGACTATTTCATTAATGGGAACGTAACGGTGAATGATTGCGGACCGCTGACAGGGCCGGTGACCACGGTACCGGTGATCTCAATCACCTGCCCGTCACCTACAATTGCTGTACCAATAACGGTCGATAATTTTAACAATGTCGGGGGTATTTCGCTCACACTCAAATATGATTCTCTGATCCTCCAATACCAGGGTGTCGTTCTTAATCCTGCTATTACCGGCAGTGTGATCAATGATGATACAGCGGGGGTATTTATCCTGAGTTATATCTGCGATCCCGGAATTAATCTGGACGATGATGATATCCTGTTCACGCTCAATTTTGGTTATATTGGTCCTTCTTCGGGCACCACCACCACTATAACATGGCCTTCAACCCCGCCGGAAGATAATGAATACTCGACCCCTGACGGCACCCCCTATAACAGGGAACCATTTGAAACCTATTTTATTAACGGAAGCGTAACGGTGAACCCGTGCAGTGGAGGCGGACCGGTAACAACGGTACCTGTGATTTCCTCCTGCCCCTCATCCATGATTGCTGTGCCGGTAACCGTCAACAATTTTGTCAATGTGGGGGGAATTTCACTGACTTTGAATTATACCGCCTCTGTACTCCAGTACCAGGGTGTCACGCTGAATCCGGCCATCGTTTCCGGCAGCAACTACAATGCATCTGTTGACGGCGTATTCGTCCTGGGATATTTCAACCTCACCGGGATAAACCTGAATAATAATGATATCCTCTTCACCCTCTATTTTAAGGCTTGTTCAACGGGTGTCGCCAGTCTGAACTGGGAACCGGACCCGGGTGTAAATGAATACTCCGGCCCTGATGGGATACCTTATATCAACACACCTTTTGGGACTTATTTTATTGATGGCTCCGTGAATGTTTCTGACGTCACTCCGCCTTCAATTACCTGTCCCGCAGCTATCATCCAGGCTAATGATCCGGGCCTTTGCTCGGCCGTAGTGACCTGGATGCCGGAATCACCAGTAGAACTGAATTATGGCCAGAATGCCATTTCCAGCCTGCCATCATCTCTGGCAATCATTTACAGCTACATCGACCGGGGTATTAACACAGGTAGATGTACTATTTCCGAACCAAAACAATTTTGGTCCATGGAATGTTACGATTTACGATGGAGAAGGAGAAACAGGATGTGTGCTTTATAATAATCCGGCATTTACTCCTTCAGGAAATCCGATAAACTTTCCGGTTCCAAGATCAGTAGGAGTATATGTAGTTTCAGGTCAAAGATATACAATTTCCATAGTTGGCCCCTGCGACCCTGTAAGTTGCACTGCATATTGCGTCGACCTCTGGGAAACCTGGAATAATGGTGCTGTAGTTTATCCGGGCGGGTTGTACTGGGATAATCTAAGCATGGCAAATCCGGTTTTATGCGGAGCGATACCATATCCCGGAGGAGCAACAAACCAGGTAGCTCTTCATGCCAACTTCTATATCGACCAGATGGTTCTGCCATTTGCAGCGACCGATGATTGTGATGTGAAATATGTTGTTTGCAGCCCGGAGAACGGCTCTTTATTCGGAATTGGAACTACCCCGGTAACCGCTACGGCAACTGATTACGGCACAAATTCCGCCAGTTGTTCGTTCAATGTGACGGTCAGCGAAAGCGAGGCCCCGGTTATCACTACCTGTCCTCCTGCTCAATCAGCTTTTGCTGATGCTCTGTGCCAGGCCGCCGTACCGGATTTCACCGCTACAACGGTGGCTACGGATAATTGCGGGCCGGTTGTAATCACACAATTCCCAACAGCTGGTACGCTGGTTGGCCTGGGTGTGACCAATGTGACCATCACCGCCACCGACGGTGCTTTGCTCACAGCTACCTGTGGAACGACATTTACGGTTACCGACAATACCCCGCCGGTTATTACTACCTGCGCCCCTGCACAATCAGCTTTTGCCGATGCTCTGTGCCAGGCCGCCGTGCCGGATTTCACCGCTACAACGGTGGCTACGGATAATTGCGGACCGGTTGTCATCTCCCAGCTTCCATTAGCCGGAACACTGGTGGGTCAAGGTGTGACCAATGTGACCATCACCGCTAAAGACGGTGCCCTGCTCACAGCCACCTGTAGCACAACCTTCACAGTAACCGACAATACGCCTCCGGTAATCACTACCTGCGCCCCTGCACAATCAGCTTTTGCCGATGCTCTATGCCAGGCCGCCGTACCGGATTTCACTGCTACAACGGTGGCTTCGGATAATTGCGGACCGGTTGTCATCTCCCAGCTTCCATTAGCCGGAACACTGGTGGGTCAAGGTGTGACCAATGTGACCATCACCGCTAAAGACGGTGCCCTGCTCACAGCCACCTGTGGCACAACCTTCACAGTAACCGACAATACGCCTCCGGTAATCACTACCTGCGCCCCTGCACAATCAGCTTTTGCCGATGCTTTATGCCAGGCCGCCGTACCGGATTTCACCGCTACAACGGTGGCTACGGATAATTGCGGACCGGTTGTCATCTCCCAGCTTCCATTAGCCGGAACACCGGTTGGATTGGGTGTGACCAATGTGACCATCACCGCTACAGACGGTGTTTTGCTTACAGCTACGTGCGGCACAACCTTCACGGTAACCGATAATACGCCTCCGGTAATCACTACCTGCGCCCCTGCACAATCAGCTTTTGCCGATGCTTTATGCCAGGCCGCCGTACCCGATTTTACGGCTACAACAGTGGCTTCGGATAATTGCGGACCGGTTGTCATCTCCCAGCTTCCATTAGCCGGAACACCGGTTGGATTGGGTGTGACCAATGTGACCATCACCGCTAAAGACGGTGCTCTGCTCACAGCTACCTGTAGCACGACCTTTACCGTTCAGCTGGCAACCATCACCGGAACCCTGAAATATAATAACCTTGCCAATACACCTATGAACAATGTAACGCTGATGCTTAATCCAGGCGGTGCAACCAGCATAACCGACGCTTCAGGAAATTATTCGTTTGGAAGCCTTTGCGGAGGTACTTATACCATAACGGTGACCAACAATAACAAGCCAGTGACCGGGATCAACTCATCGGATGCCGCACAGGTGAATTTCTGGAATGCATTTTCCTTCCCCATTGAACATGTCAGGTTCCTGGCAGGCGATGCGACGGATAATTTTAATGATAATGCTACCGATGCACTGGCCATTCAGTATTATTTCGTTTACGGAACACCATTGCAGAGAACATTAAATTCAGGCACGCCCTGGGTATACTGGAAAGCGGGGGATATGATCATGAGCAATTTTGATCCGAATTGTACTCTTCCATCCATACAGGTTACCGTTAATGGAAATCAAATCGTACCTCTGTTTGGCCAGGCTAACGGTGAGTTTAACATGAGCTTCACACCCGGTGGTTTAAAAAGTGCCAGCTCAACTTTGCAACTTATTGCTGGAGAAACCAGGCAAATGGGAACCAATATGGAGATCGATCTGCCTGTTTACATCAAGGATCCTTCCATCATGGGTGCTGCATCCATTATCCTGAATTTCCCGCCGGAATTGGCAGAAGTGATGGGTGTGACCATGAAGGAAAACGAAGGCCGGCTCGATTGGGCTGTTAGTGGAAATGAGCTGAGGATAGGATGGAATTCATTGATCCCGCTTGAATTTGGCGCCGGTGAAATGTTGTTTAACATCAGGCTCATGACCACCGCTGATTTCTCCCAGGGTGACGAGATAAGGTTCACGCTTGCCTCTGATCCGCTGAATGAACTGGCAGACGGCAGCTTCAATATCATTCCGGATGCAGTCCTGGAGATGGATGTCCTCGGGTTTTCCACCTCTGGCATTCCCGAACCCTCTTCGGCTTCGTCATTGGCACTGAAAAATCATCCCAATCCATTTGCAAGCTACACCACCCTGACCTATACTTTGCCGGTCGATGGTCATGTAACGCTCCGGATCAATGATATCCTGGGCAGGAATGTGGCCCTGCTGGCCGACAAATGGGAAACCGCCGGCAATTATTCCTGTAAACTGGATGCCCTGCCGCTGCAGCCGGGCGTTTACACGGCAACCCTTACGCTGCATAGCAGCAACGGCGATATGATCCGGACGGTTAAGCTGGTGAGGAGCTGGTAGGATAAGTTCGCGGTTCGCGGTTTTGGAAGCAGATCCCCGCTTGCGCGGGGATGACGGCTGATCATATAATCAAAAAGGGAAGAATGGCGCGACTTCGTCGCGCCATTCTTCCCTTTTCTTTTGTTCGCTGCCACGATCGTCATTCCGAGGAGCGCAGCGACGAGGGACCTGTTTGCCCGCCTGATCGCCGTCATCCCGGGGAGCGCAGCGACGGGGACCTGTTTGCCCGCCATGATCGCCGTCATTCCGAGGAGCGCAGCGACGAGGGACCTGTTTGCCCGCCATGATCGCCGTCATCCCGAGGAGCGCAGCGACGAGGGATCTGTTTGCCCGCCATGATCGCCGTCATCCCGAGGAGCGCAGCGACGAGGGACCTGTTTGCCCGCCATGATCGCCGTCATCCCGGGGAGCGCAGCGACGAGGGACCTGTTTGCCCGCCATGATCGCCGTCATCACCGAGGAGCGCAGCGACAGGGATCTGTTTGCCCGGACTTATCGTCGTCATCCCGAGGAGCGCAGCGACGAGGATCTGTTTGCCCGGCACTCACATGTCATCCCGTGGTAGCGCAGCGACGAGGGATCTGTTTGCCCGGACTTATCGCCGTCATCCCGAGGAGCTGCAGCGCGATGGATTGTAACTGTTAGACCGGATTTATCGCAGGTCATCCCGGAGGAGTGTAATATTAATATGCGTACCCGAGGAGCACCATGATAAATTTCCCCTCCATGATCGCCGAAAATCTGAATTTTTCACGACGGAATCGGCAAGCGACGAGGGACCTGTTGCCGCGCCATGACGTGCCGTCATCCCGAGGAGCGCAGCGACGAGGGATCTGTTTGCCCGCCATGATCGCCGTCATCCCGGGGAGCGCAGCGACGAGTCTCTGTATTGCTGCTATATCGCCTCCTCCGGAGCGCTGTGCGATCTGTAATTAGCCATACATATAACCGTCATCGGGAGCGCAGCGACGAGGGATCTGTTTGCCCGCCATTATCGCCGTCATCCCCAGATATAAGACTTTTACAAACTCCACAATATGAGATGACAAGAAATCTAATAACCAACTTTTGAATTTTCTAGCCATTGGTATTGATAACCGTTAATTTGATTTTTCGAATTCACTCCGGAGGAGTGTAATATGAATAGCAGACCCGGAATCACCATATAATTTTCCCCTCCCGCGAAAATCCGTATTTTTCAGACGAAATTGGCAAGGGAGGGGATCAAGGGGTGGGAACATGGGACGTGCTTTCCCTCCCCCAACCCCTCCCTGTGAACCCTTTTCGCATTAAAACAAATCACCAAAGGGAGGGGCATTGTTGCGTTTCTCCCGTCATTGCTATTAATATTGCACTCCTCCGGAGTGCTGTTGCTATTTGTAAATCAGTCATTTATATAACTTGTCATTGGTAGGAGCGCAGCGACGAGGGACCTGTCAGTCCGCCGACCGCCGACCGCCGACCGCCGACCTCGAAATGATACAGTCAATCAAATCTTTACAAAGTCAGGCATGATTATTGCGCCATATCTTGAGCCAATTTAACCGGCAAAGATATAGGATGAAGGTTTAGACCACCATTCATCTCTATGCCTTCCCCTGCAGGACAATCCATGGATTTAATCATGCCCGGGGGGAAGGTTTTTTTTATTTCCACAAAAAGATATTTTCCTTCAAATGTGCCCGCCTCCGGCTATGTGCCCGTTTCCGGGCAGTTTAATGGTCATTGGTCATTAGTTATTGGTTATTAGTTCTTTATATATCTATGTTTATTTAATCTAAATTACTTTGCCCATTTCCGGGCACCTTTACCCATACCTACTCCTCCACTTCCCCGCCTCCCCGCTTCCCCGCCTCCCCGCTCCCCCGCCTATACCCCTCATTATCTATTCATTACGCAAACTGGCACACTAATTGTTTTAGGATTTGTCCCCCGAAATAACCAAAACCCAAAGTCATGAAAAGAAACATTCTTTTCATAGGATATGAGCCTTCCCTGAACGAAGAAATTAAAGATTTCATCGTTCATCGCAATGGTGAAGCCTTTTTCTCGAATTCCATTGAACAATCCATTCATATACTCGATGAGTCGACGATCAGTACGGTCGTCCTCACACTTCACAAGCTGGGCGATGCCGCCATCCTCAAATATATCAATCAATATTATCCCGGCGTAAAGGTGCTGATCTCTGCCAGCAAGGAATACGACGATATAATCCACGTCTTTAACAAAGGCAATTTTTCAATGCTGAAACAACCCTTAAAGCTGGAGGAACTGAATTCATTCATCTGAATAACATCCCTTTAATTAAGAAGGAAAGATTATGAACCCCTAAACTAATAAACATGAAAACAATGCAATTAGAATGTTCCTGGCGATTATGAGCCCATCCCTCCCCGGGAATTGTTCCGGCAAGGCCGGATTTACCTGTAAAAATTTTTTTTAACCAATTCATTCAATTTTTTTTCACAACAAAAACCTAAAAAAACATGAAAACAAGATTTTTTTTAATGATGTTGCTGGCTGTAGCACTATTCAGCTGCCAGAAAGAAAAGACAGACCCTGCCACCACGCAGGATGTATCCTTTCAAGCTATTAAGATCGATCCGGGTGCCGGATTGAAAAACACCGCGGATTGGGAATGCGTTACCAATGTTCCTACCCATGCATGGATTGTAATTGATGGCATTAATTATTATCCAGAATTATTCACCCTTGATGGCATTTTTGTACACCCAGGCTCTCAAACTGCCAGTAGGAACTTATACCATCGAGAAATTCATATTATTTGACGATGTAAATAATAACAATATCTATGATGCTGGTGACGTGATTGTATTTGGAACACCGATGATTGGTTCCGATTATGAAGAATACGTACAATGGCCATTAGAATTCGATTTTGATGTTCTGGAATTTCAGAAGATAGAAATCCCTATCGAAGTATTGTGTTTCATCCCGGCAGATTGTATACCTTTTGGCTATTTCTGGTTTAATATCACCGAAATCGTGATCAGGGAACAGTGCTTCTTTGGCGATATCTGCTTAAAACACCTGGAAGATTATGATGGATCACTTTACGAAGGTCAGTTAAACGGATTACAGATAGACATGCCTGCCATTTTCAAGCTGAAATTAACATATGAGGATGGAACGCATAGTATGGTTCAGTAACGAAACCTGGTTAGGTGAAGGTGCACCATTATGCATTGAATATCCTGACAACCTGAGCATAGATGACGAAGTATTTCACTGTCGATCTGTATATTTACGTAAAGGTAGGGGCTATATTTGATTATGTATGGTTCCACCAATGGACGTTTGCGGATGATGAAATGATTGTACCGCTTCCTCCAGCCAGCGATGGTGTGGTTGACTTTGTACTTGGCAACTGCAACCTGACAGATCCTGACCTGCAGCTTGCTCCTTACATGAACCTGCCTGCAACCTGCGGATTAACCACGGGTGGAGTTGTTCCTTCTGTAACACAAATTCAGGGTCATTCGGGTTATTTCGACGTCACTTTGTCGCTTATTCCTGCCAGGTTATGATATAGCTAATGGCATGTACGCCATTAACTGCTTCAACAGGGGTGTAACAATTAACCTGAGCACATATTACTTTATGAATGTGTACAGTTCACTTTACCCGCAATTTATGCAGGGCCCGTGCAAAAACCTTGACTGGGATCAGGCAAACTGGCTTATCAACCATCTGGATGATTTCCCAGGCTATGTATGGTCTGACATTCAACAAGCCTTCTGGAAGATAGAAGATAATACCTGGAGCTATGGGACCAAATGCTTCTGTTCCTGCCGGAGGGGCAATAGCCCAGGCAATGTGGCTTGCTGCAGATACTTATGGTGATGGATATGTTCCACTGCCAGGCGGATGGGCCGGTGTTGCTTTTGAACATGCAACTCTCCCGGTTGTTCAGTGTATCTTCTTAAGGGTTGACCCATAATCATTTGAATTGAAGTACTAAGGGAGTGGCCCCCCCGGGCCATTCCCTTTTATCCTCCTTAACACACATCATAATACCCAGAAAAATGAAAAAGCTGTTATTTCTGATTTTGCTCCTGATCCCACTGGTTAGCTGTCAGAAAAAAGAGGCTGACCCGGTGTTTAACGAACAGGATGTCGTGTTTAATGCTATGGAGATCATTCCTTCCCAGGGGTTGAAATCAACTGAATTATGGGAATGTAAAGACCTTGAACCCGATTATGCCCATATCACCATCAACGGCCTGGATTATTTCCCGGCACTGTTCAGCCTGGATGGTAAACTTTACACCCAGGCCATCAAACTGCCACCGGGGGATTATACCGTCAGCCAGTTCCTGTTGATGGACGATGGCGGAACCCCGCGGAATGTGGATATCACGGATGACCAGATTGTTCATGGTATCCCGGAAGCTGCATCTGCTTATGCGATTTATGTCATCCAAACCCCTGGATTTCACGGTCAGTGTTTTATCTTTTATCAAAACTGAAATTGACGTGGAAGTCCTTTGCTTCGAAGATAGTGATTACCTGGAATTCGGATTCGACTGGTTTGCCATCACGGAGATCATTGTCAGGGAGCAATGTTTCTTTGGTGATTTCTGCGTAAAACATCCTGCCGATTATACCGGATCATATTATGCCAACCAATCCACCGGCCTGCAGATCGATATGCCTGCCATTTTTAATATTGTTGTGAAAAAGAATGGCGCACCAATCCCCAATTCACCATTTACCAATGCCACAGCAGTGGCAAACTGGGGCGTAGGGGCACCGGTATGCGTGCAATACCCGGATAACCTGAATGTCGAAGGCGACGAATTCACCTTCGAGCTATGGATCTATGTGAAAACCGGCAATAATTTCAGCTTTAAGAAGTTCCACACCTGGACCTTCGAAGATGAAGAAATGATCCCGGCCGGTGAAGATGGCATCGTAGATTTTGTGCTGGGAAGCTGCAATCTTACCACTCCTGACCTGCAACTGGCTCCTTACCAGAACCTTCCAACTTCGGCCAATATCAACATCATCAAACCGGCAGACCCCGGTTACTGGAATGTTTATGTCAACAGCGTTTCCCCCAATGGTTCCTATGACCTGCCGACAGGCGTCAATCTTACCGGGTGGTGCGGTGATAAAAACAATACCATCGCGAACGGGAACCATAATATGAATGTTTATACGTCTTTGTATTCGACGGGCTGGCCCGCCGGATTTCAAATCACACTGGCCAAAATAGCCCAGGTTAACTGGTTGTTCAACCACCTGGACAATTATGGCATGGATGTGCTTACTATTACCGATTCCGAAGGAGACATCATACAGGATGCTCTCTGGAAAATACTTAACGATTACGCCACGACAGGCCTGGCCCTTACCATGGCGGATGATGCAGGCACACACGGGGATTTTGTCCCGCTTCCGGGCGGATGGGCTGCCGTGTTGTTTGTGAAAAGCAATATGCCCGGGATGTACCAGTTGATCTTTACCATGATTGACCCATAATTGAATAAGAATTTAAGGCCCACGGCCATTATAGATATGCCCAAAATCAAATGAATAAAATATAAAACCAAAACCATGAAAAAGTTACTGTTAATGATAGCTGCAGTATGCCTGCTGATAAGCTGTCAGAAAAAGGATGCCGACCCTGTGGTCACTGAGCAGGAGGTCGTATTCAGTGCCTTGAAGATCTTTCCCGATGGGGCATTAAAATCAACAGACCTGTGGGAATGTAATGACCTCTCCATCGACTATGCCAAAATGAAGATCGGGGAAGATTTTTATTACAGCGAGGTTTACAGCCTGGATGGGATATTCTATACCCAATCCCTCAAAATGTCCGTGCCTCCTGAAGGGAACAAAACCTATTATCTTAACGAGTTTTTCCTGATGCACGATTTCGGGACTAAAGGGCCTGGCCTGGAGGACAGCATTGTCATGGCTACTCCAAGTTCCACAGGGCCTTATAAAGAATATGTAAGAGATCCGGTATCCATGTCGTTCACTGTAAATGCATTTTTAAAAGCCGAGATACCAATTGATGTATTATGTTTTAATGCAAGCGAAATTGAGGGCTTCGGTTTTGAATGGTTCCAGATCACCGAAATTATAATCAGGAACGCAATGCTTCTTTGGTGATATCTGTCTGGATGGAAATAACAACGTTCCCCCGGCATGGACTCCGGATGATTATGCCGGATCATTGTATGATGCACAGCAACTACCCCCCGGTGTATTGATGGATATGCCTGCAATTTTCAAGATCTATTCATTCCGCACATATGATGGTAACACGGAAGAATTGCCACTCTCGCCTTTATCAAATGCCTCCTTAGAATATGGCTATGGCGCCGGATTCCCCTTGTGCATAGAATATCCTGACCAGGTAACACTGGATGGTGAAATCTTCACTTTCGATTTGTGGGTGTTGGTCAAAAACAGTGTCGGTGGTTTCAGCTACCAGTACTATGATACTTATACCTGCATTGATGACGGACCGATCACAAGAGGGAGTCCTGCTGTTCTGGCCACCGGACCTGAAGGCATTGTGGATTTTGCCATTGGTATTTGTTCACCGATGTCAACCAACATCTATCCATGGCAGGCACCGCCAGTGCCATAATAGTTTGCAATTAAAATTAAAAGGGAATGGCTCCGGCCATTCCCTTTATAAAAAATAGAATAAAACTTAAACCCTTAATCATTCCCCCCATGAATAAGATCTTATTTCTGATCGTGCTGGCCGCCATGCTGTTCAGCTGTCAGAAAGAAAAGACTGAGGCTGTCAAACAAATGGAACAGCGTTTCTTCGGAACTATCTGCGTTAATCCTGTTGATTATGAAGGCTCGGTTTATGAAAATCAGCCTGATCATTTAAAGGCTGATATGCCTGCCATTTTTAAAGTTATTGCTTCTAATAATGGAGTAGCCGTAAGTGATTCCCCGTTCAGAAATTATGACTGGTACGGTGTAGGCGCTCCAATATGCGTTAAATACCAGGATGATCCTGGCTTAACGGGAGAAGTGTTCACATTCGAGATCTGGGTCTGGGTGAAAGCTGTTGAGGGGTTTACTTACCAGTTATATCATACTTTTTCGGTCACTGATGATCAGCTGATCGAAAGGGGGGGAGATGATATTGTTGATTTCGCCGTTGGTACCTGTGCACCCGGATCCGATCACGAATGGAACTGGCTGGACCCGCCATCAGGAGGCACTTTTAACTTGATTATTAACCCATAAGGAAATGGTTATGGCCGTTGCCTTTGAAGCTAAAATACTATATCTGCTGAGAAAAACATTACAGATGAAAAAGATCTTTTACCTTGTGCTGGTGGCTGTAACGCTTTTCAGTTGCGTCAAAAGGGAATACGATCCCGAAGATGCGCAGGAAGTGACATTCACGGCGGCTCAAATTGAACCTGCCGCACCACTTAAATCTACAACCGATTATAATTGCATAGAAAGCCTGACCCCTGATTATGCCAAAATTGTCATTTCCGGTTTCATAGAGCCATTATACCCGAAAGTGTTCAGGCTTGATGGCAAGATGTACACACAATCTATTAAACTGTCGCCCGGCACTTATTCGGTCGAACAATTCCTTGTCATGGATGATATGGGTACGCCGGATAATACGGGTGACGACCAGATATACATGGCCATACCTGAGGAAGAGTCAAACTTTGCCGTTTACACCGATCCGGCTGTCGCCTTCACGTTTACAGTGGATGCCTTCACTAAAAAAGAGATCCCTGTTGAGGTCCTTTGTTTCCAGCCACAGTTTTACACCCTGTTCGGCTTCGACTGGTTTGCGATCACCGAGATCGTGATCAGGGAAAAATGCTTCTTCGGCGATATCTGCGTTGATCCTGATGATTACCTGGCTTCATTATATGATCTTGACCAGTTGCCGGCAGGCTGCCAGGTCGATATGCCGGCCATTATGAAGGTTTATTTAACCCGGAACGGGTTCCGGTCCCTAACTCACCTTTCACCAATGGCACAGCCGCTGCAAATTATGGCGTGGGCGCGCCCCTTTGCGTCCAGTATCCGGATTACAAGAATATTACCGATGTATTTACCTTTGAGATTCACGTCCTGGTAAATACCGGCCCGAATACCTTTGACTACCAGCTCTATCATACCTTCCAGATCATCGACGACCAGTTGATCCTCCCTGACGGAGGCGATGGTATTGTTGATTTTACGATTGGGGACTGTTCACCTTATGCAGATTTTGTCTGGCCCTGGGTGATCATTCCTCCGCTTAAATAATTTTAATGTTTTGATATTTACTTTTCTGAGTAAATATATTTAAACCACTATCTTTTTATTACCCTCACAGGCCTTTTCACCTCACATCCACACAGGCCTGTGAGGTTTTTTATATCCATGGAGAGAGATTTCTCTCCGCCTCCGGCGGATAACAATGACAAGCCTTTCCTACAAATATTTAAATCCTCCGGAGTTTGCATAAATATTTTTCTACCCAATCCCGAAGGGATGCCTGATATTAGCCCGGGACGCAAGTCCCGGGAAAAAGGCGGATCACATAAATAAAGTCCTGTAAGGACGACAGAAAAGCTCATTGTGCCGTCCGATATTCTGTCGTTCCTACGGAACTCAAAATCAGAATCGCCCTTATCAGCCCCGGACTGGCGTCCGGGGCTATTTTCGAAACTCCCTTACGGGAGAAATCTGCTAATCAAGATATTAAAGGATACGTCATTGGTAGCGAAGCGAAGGATCTGATTGCAACCGCCGCCGACCGCTAATTGCCCGTTTCCGGGCAACACATGTCAATGACTGTATATCTTTCAATCTCAGCTGACTTAGCCCGGAAAAACGTGGACCTGCCATTCTCAACTGCCCGTTTCCGGGCAATATAGTTATATATTAAGATATATGTCTATTTTCCAGTTCGTTGTCAGGCATTTTATTTATACTCATTCTAAATAACTGCCCGGAATCGGGCAGTTGTGGCCGATGAATTGTTTTAATTGCTGACCGCTGACCGCTGACCGCTGACCGCTGACCTGTTATATATTTGAATAATAACTATTTACGAATCGTGGCACACCAATTGCTAATAGGCGTCCCTTTAAACCCAAAATAAAACCCCAACAAATGAAAAGAAACATTCTTTTCATCGGATATGAGCCCCCCCTCTATGATGAAATCAGGGATTTCATTTATAGCCGTAATGGTCTGGCTTATTTTTCCGCTAATGTTGAGCAATCTTTACATGCACTGAGTATCCATCCGATCGACATGGTCGTGCTGATGATGTATAAGCCGGAGGATGCCGCCCTTTTAAACTATATCAACCGGAATTATCCTGAAATCGAGGTACTGGTTTCCGCGAGCAAAGAGTATGAGGAAATGATCAGCATTTTTAATGAGGGTCATTTTTCTGTTTTAAGACACCCCCTGAAGCTGCAGGAATTAAAAGAATTTATTTAAATCCTTATATATTAATCAATTAGTCAATTAATCATTATTAAACAAAGTAAAATTAAACAACAAATCATGAAAACAAAACTGTTTTTACTTACGGTGATAGCTGCAACCCTCTTCAGCTGTCAAAAAGAAAAGAATTCAACTCCAAATTCAACCCAGGATGTTGTATTCAGTGCTATCGAAGTTGATCCGGGTGCCGGATTGAAAAACACAGCGGATTGGGAATGTAAAGATCTCGATCCTGATTACGCCCACGTCATTATTGACGGTACCGATTATTATCCTGAAGTTTTCCGTCTTGACGGCGTTCTTTACACACAGGCTATTAAATTGCCGGTTGGCTCTTACAACGTTACCCAGTTCCTTTTGATGGACGACAATGGCACCCCCGGAGTTTTAGGTGATGATGAAATCGTCATGGGAACCCCTGTTGTTGCTTCTGACTATGCTGTATATGTTACCAAGCCTGTTGATTTCGATTTTAATGTTCTGGAATTCACCAAACTGGAACTCGATGTTGAAGTTCTTTGTTTCCAGGATGCAGAATACGATTCTTTCGGTTTTGACTGGTTCCAGATCACCGAGATCATCATCAGGGAGCAGTGCTTCTTCGGTGACATCTGTCTCAAACATGTTTCCGATTATGAAGGATCACTTTACGAAGAGCAGTCAACCGGTCTCCAGATCGATATGCCAGCTATCGTCCAGGTAGTGGTTAAGAAAGACGGCGTTGAAGTACCGGGTTCACCGTTCACGAACGCTACTGTTGAAATGGGCTGGGGCGTTGGCCAGGCCTTATGTGTTCAATATCCTGACAACCTGAATGTTGATGGTGAAGAGTTCACCTTTGAACTGAAGATCCTTGTAAAAGTTGGTGCCGGTTTCCAGTATGTATCATTCCACACTTTCACCTTTGAAGATGATGAAATGGTACCTGCCGGACAAGACGGTGTTATTGATTTCGTGTTAGGAAACTGCAACCTGACCGAAGCTGACCTTGAGTTAGTTCCTTACCAGAACCTGCCTGCAACCTGTACACTTACAACCGGATCTACTGTTCCAGGGGTTGTAGTTATCCAGGATGGCGTGGTTGGATACTTCGACGTTACTTTATCCGGTATCGGCGCAGGATATGACATTGCTAACGGCGTTTATGGTGTAAATTGCTTCAATCAGAATGTCTCTATTGGCCTCAACACAGTTTATAACATGACTGTTCACAGCTCACTCCGTCCTGAAGATATGCAACCCAATTGTGCCAATCTTCCATGGGATAAAGCAAACTGGATCATCAACCATCTTGATCAGTTCTCACCTTATAACTGGTATGATATCCAGCAAGCATTGTGGATGCTGGAAGACCCTCTGTATAACGGCTTAAATACTCACGGTGGAACCGTTCCGGCTATCACAGCCGCTGGTCTTGCCATGGTTGCCGGTGCCAATGCCAACGGAAGCGGTTACACCCCGCTGCCAGGCGGATGGGCTGCAGTAGCTTTTGATACGGTTGATGGATCATTGGTACAATGTATCTTTACAAGAGTTGACCCGTAATCAATCTGAATAAAATTACAAAAGGGAACGGCAATTAGCCGTTCCCTTTATTTTCCCGATTATTAAAACAAAACAATAAATCAATGAAAACTTTCCTTTTTCTGCTTATGGCTTTCTTACCGCTGCTTGGCTGTCAGAAAAAAGAAGCCGTACCGGAAGCAAATGAACAGGAGGTCGTGTTCAATGCCACTGTCGTTATTCCCGGAAACGGATTAAAATCTGCAGCAGAATGGGAGTGCAAGGATCTTGTCCCCGATTATGCGCATGTTATCATAGACGGGACAGATTATTTCCCGGCCGTTTTCCGGCTCGACGGAATCCTCTATACCCAGGCTATCAAACTGGAAACCGGGGATTACACGGTCAGCCAGTTCCTGCTGATGGATGACGGGGGGACACCCCGTGAGACCAATACCACCGACGACCAGATCGTCATGGGAACCCCGGCAGCAATTTCACCTTATGCCAGTTATATAAGCAAACCGGTGAGCTTTAATTTTTCTGTCGAAGCATTTACAAAAGAAGAGCTGGATATTGAAGTACTGTGTTTCCAGGACCATGCTTACCTGGAATTTGGTTTTGACTGGTTTGCCATCACTGAACTGGTGGTCAGGGAGCAATGCTTCTTTGGCGATTTCTGCGTGAAGCACCCGGCCGATTATGATGGTTCGTATTATGAAAACCAGTCAACCGGCCTTCAGATCGACATGCCGGCCATTTTTAAAATAATAGTAAAGAAAAACGGGGTGCCTGTTCCTAACTCACCCTTTACAAATGCCACAACAGAAGCAAACTGGGGAGTGGGTCAGCCCGTTTGCGTTCAATATCCCGACAACATTAATGCTGAAGGCGAAGAATTCACTTTTGAACTCTGGATCTATGTCAGATCCGGCAATACATTCATTTATAAGCATTTCCATACCTGGACCACCCAGGATGACAGCATGATCGATCCCGGTGAAGACGGGGTTGTTGATTTTGTCCTGGGAAATTGCAATTTAACAGAGCCGGACCTACAGCTTGCACCTTATCAGAACCTTCCTGTCACAGCCAATATCTCCATTACAAATCCCGCAGATCCGGGTTTCTGGAGGATTTACATCAACAGCGTGTCGCCTGTCGGCACTTATGATCTGCCTGTCCGGGTCAATCTCACCGGATGGTGCGGGGACATAAACCAGATAATCAGCAACGGCAATCACAATATGAACGTTTACTCATCCTTGTATTCCACAGGTTGGCCGGCCGGAATGCCTTTCACCCTGGGTAAGATCGCAAAGGTGAACTGGTTGTTCAATCACCTTGAAAATTTCAGCATGAGTGAACTGACCCTTACCAATGACCAGGGAGATATCATCCAGGACGCTATCTGGATGATCCTGAACGGCAGGCCAGCCGGCGTAATGGCTATGCAAATGGCTTCCGATGCCGACAGCCATGAAGACTTTGTCCCCCTGCCCGGCGGGTGGGCAGCCGTGTTGTTCATCAAGAGCAACCAGCCACAGAAGTACCAGTTGATTTTCACACTGGTTGATCCATAAATAAATCAATATATTAAACCGGATAAAACAGGCTAGACCCTTTTTATCATTAAAAATGAAATCATGAATATTAAACTTAACAACGTGAAAAATACCCTTATCATAGCACTGGTCGCTTTCTCGCTGTTCAGTTGCCAGAAGAAAGACGTCGAACCTGTGATAACAGAGCAGGATGTCGTCTTCACCGCATTGGAAGTAGCCCCGGGAGGCGGATTAAAATCCACCGAAGAATGGGAATGCAAAGACCTTTCACCCGACTATGCCAAGATACTTATTGGTGACGATACGTATTATTCCGACGTTTACCGCATCGGTGGAAAGCTGTATACCAATGCTATCAAATTACCGGTGGCAGATGGCGGGGGATCAAAAACCTACACTATAAACGGATTTTTCCTGATGCATGACGGTGGGACCAAAGGTAATTTCGAGGATGACGAGCAGATCGTCATGGCAACACCCACTTCAACCAGTTTGTATAAAGATTACGTATCAGAACCTGTAGCCCTGGATTTTGAAGTGAATAATTTTAAAAAGGCCGAAATCCCTATTGATGTTTTATGTTTCCAGGATAACCTTTATGAAGGCTTCGGCTTTGATTGGTTCCAGGTCACTGAAATTGTAATCAGGGAGCAATGTTTCTTCGGTGATATCTGCCTTAACGGTAACCCTTACAAACCTGTTGATTTTGCAGGTTCTGACTACGCCGGTCAAATTAACGGGCTCCAGGAAGACATGCCTGCAATATTCGAAGTAATTGCATTTCATGAAGGAAGCCAGATCCCGGGTAGTCCTTTCAGTAACCTTTCATGGCTGGGCGAAGGAGCACCACTTTGTGTAGAATATCCCGATAACATGGGCGTTGATGGTGAAGAATTCACCTTTGAACTCTGGCTACTTGTTAAGAATAATTCAGGTGGTTTTGACTACGTGCTTTATCATACCTGGACATTTGAAGATGACGAAACAATCCCTGCCGGACAGGACGGGATAGTTGACTTTGTAGTCGGTGATTGCAATCTCATCCCGGCTGATTTAAATCTCAACTGGATCAACTAATACTGAAAATAATTTATATAAATAACTAATTTTTAATTAATTAATAAACAAAACATGAAATCAAAATTGTTTTATTTAATGTTGATTGCTGTAACCCTGTTCAGCTGTTCAAAAAGAGAAGTCGATAATACGGATATCAAGCAGGATGTCGTATTTAGCGCTATTGAACTCGACCCGGGTGCAGGCTTAAAATCCACCAACGATTGGGAGTGTAAAGACCTCATTGCCGATTATGCTCATGTCATCATCGATGGTATCGATTATTATCCTGAAGTTTTCCGTCTTGACGGAGTTCTATACACCCAGGCCATCAAATTACCGGTTGGCGGTTACACCGTTACCCAGTTCCTTTTAATGGACGATAACGGCACGCCCGGGGTGTTGGGAGATGATGTAATTGTCATGGGAACCCCGGTAGTTGGCTCCGACTATGATGTCTATGTTTCCAAACCCGTGAATTTTGACTTTAATGTCCTGGAATTCACCAAGCTGGAAATCGATGTCGAAGTACTTTGTTTCCAGGATGCAGAATATGATGCATTCGGTTTCGACTGGTTCCAGATCACTGAAATCGTTATCAGGGAGCAGTGCTTCTTTGGCGACATCTGCGTTGACCCGGCTGATTACGTCGGTTCTGCTTATGTAGGACAGGAAAACGGCTTACAGGTTGATATGCCCGCAATTTTTGAAATCCGTGCATACAAGAATGGTATTGCGATTCCTTACAGCCCTTTCAGTAATCTTGCATGGTTAGGTGAAGGAGCACCTTTATGTGTCCAGTATCCTGACAACATCAATGTTGATGGCGAAGAATTCACCTTTGAGCTTTGGGTTCTTGTTAAGGCAGGACTTGGCTTTGATTATGTAAAGTACGGTGAATTTACGTTTGAAGATGATGAGCTGATCATTGGCGGCACAGATGGAATAATAGATTTCGCCATTGGTGAATGTTCGCCGGAATCAGATTATATTTACAGCTGGCTTCCTTAATCAGAAAATTAAAGGAACAGGAAACAGATGTAACAACATTTATAAAAAGTTGGAAGTATTATCTTTCATCTAAGAATACGGATATTTTTAAAAGAGGCTGTCTCAAAAATCGGGACAGCCTCTTTTTTTTGTCATTTATAATTACTTATTCAGAAACAATCTTTGAGTGACCTTTACGTTTTTATGCGATTAATCTATTCACCATCATTTTAATAGGTTAGATAAAGTGCATGAAAACGAGTTACTTTCTAATATTAGCTATACTTGCAGGGTTTCTAAACGGTTATGCCCAGGATGACCGGAAAACGCTTGAGGATTATATTATAAGCCGCACCATAGACAAAAACGGAAATGAAATCGTTGGAATTAATGTTCCCGGCAAACCTCCGGATCATCACAGGGAACCGATAGCAGCCCCATCCCGCAGTTCAGTAAGTTTAGCCAATGTTCCGGCTTTCGACTGGTCCTTCGGCTGTTCTGCCACCTCGGCATCCATGGCAGCTGGATATTATGACAACAATGGCTATCCTGATATGTACACCGGGCCAACGAACGGGGGTATAATGCCCATGGATAACAGCATCTGGGGGACAGTGGTCATTAATGGCCAAACCCGTTCCCAGTGCCCGTTAAGTGCCACACGAAATACTGTCGACGGGCGAACCACACCGGGACATGTGGATGATTACTGGATCCTGTATAACAACCCCGGCCCTGACCCTTTCATCACCAATGGCTGGACAGAACATACCTATAACGATTGCACTGCAGATTTCATGGGAACCAATCAATCGGAATTAGGGAATGTCGATGGCGGCACTGTTATTTTACATGATGACGAATGGCAGCCCGCTTTACAATTATACCGGTTGCGAACCTGGTCAAATCGATGGTTGCCATGGCTTACGCGATTTCTATGAGTCGCGTGGTTACGAAGTAATATCGAATTATTCACAATATATCTATGGCTTTAACGGAAATACCCTGGGATTCACATTTGAACAATACAAAAATGAAATAGATAACGGCAGGCCGGTCCTCCTCCAGCTTTATGGCCATACTATTCTTGGTTATGGATATGATGATACCGGGAATACCGTTTACCTGCACGATACATGGGATTATAGCAGCCATTCCATGACCTGGGGTGGCAGCTATTCCGGCATGACCCATATGGGAGTATGCGTGGTACAGCTTGAGCCGGGCAGTTATTATCCCACGGCTAATTTTTCTGCCAGCACGACTACAACTTTGCCTGGCAATTCCGTCAATTTTACCGATCTGTCCATAGGAAGCCCCTTGAGCTGGTCATGGGTTTTTTCTCCCGGTACGGTTACTTATCTTGGCGGGAGCACTTCCGCCTCACAACAACCCCCAGGTATCTTTCAACAACTCGGGCTATTACACCGTTTCGCTCACGGTAACCAATGCTAATGGCAGTGACACTGAAACAAAAACGAATTATATCCATGCGTTTGTTCCTGGCCTGTGGACCGGGGCTACATCTTCGGACTGGAATACGGCTTCAAACTGGGATGAAGGGGTTGTTCCGGGCGGGACGACAAACGTTACCATCTCCCCGGCAGCATTGAACGAGCCTTCCTTCACTGGCGATTTTACGGTTGGCACCCAATGCGGCAGCCTGACCATTCCGGCTGGCGCCCTGATGGAAATTTCAGGCAATTTCACGATTAATGCCGGGAAATCGCTCACTTTCGCAGGAAACGGAGAACTTGACATCAGCGGGAACTGGACCAACAACGGGACTTTCACACCGGGAACCGGGACGGTTACCTTTTCCGGTACCAATCCGTCGCTGGTCAGCAATAACGGAACATTGTCAAATATTACAAGCTATCAACGTTCAACAATCCCTAAAAGCATAACATTCCTTTCCGATTCCATGCCCGGTCCAGCCGGCGATGATGTCAGTGTGGATGTCCCTATCGGATTTACATTCAATTATTCAGGACAGGGATATACCCATGCACATATTTGCACCAACGGCTGGATCTCATTGAATGCCACAGGGAGCAGTGCCTCAAATAACAAGCTGTTCAGCATGGATGCCCCCAATTCTGTCCTGGCGCCCTGGTGGGACGACCTTGAGGATGACGGTACTAGCTTTGTTTCCTATAAAACAGAAGGATCAACACCTTATTGTGTTTTCACCGCAGAATGGTACAGGGTATTATCTTATACTTCCGGAGCTTCCGCCAGGATCACCTTCCAGGTAAAACTGTTTGAATCGACCAATAATATTGAATTCCATTATGGGGATGTAAATACCGGAACACATAGCGGGAGTGAAACGGCTTCCATTGGAATTGAAGATGCAACGGGAGGGCCAAATCATTTCATTGAAGCGACAACGGGATCTACCACAACAGGTGTTTCCAATTTAAAAAGCCTGACCAACTGGCCGGCCGAGAATTACCGGTTCAGCCCCCCGCCAACTATAGAAAACTTTTATAACTTAAACATAAACAAGAACGGGACACAGGTCAGTTTTAGCTGTAATGTGAATGTGGCCGGCACTTTGACAATCAATCCGGCAGCTAATCTCAAGGTAAATTACCCAAGGTCTTTGACACTAAATTGAGCCGAAGAATAATTCTTTTGTAATTTTAATGCGTGTAATTATTAACTATGAACTCTGCTTTAAGAACTATTTCTGCACTCACCATCCTCATCGCGCCCATCTCAATCATTGCACAAGACAAAGTCATCAAACCCTCCATCATCATTACAGGTGAATACCTGGGTGAAACGCCGCCACTCAGGGATCTTCCCACTCTTACAGAGGCCGAATGGCAACTGATGGTCGAAAAAGCCGAACGGAAAATGCTGAATCCCAAACTGCGTAACCGTTCATTTCCATTTGCCGGCCAGGCTCTTCCCAAAGGCCCTGACCCGGCCTGGCAGCGGGAAATGGGGGCAAATCGCGACACCAGGGACCCCATCATAAACTTTAACGGCCAGGATTCGCCCTATTATCCGCCGGATGCCAATGGCACTGTTGGCCCAAACCATTACATGCAAACGATCAATGTAGTTTATACCATTTATAACAAAGTCGGTAACCTGGTTGCTGGTCCGACGGCTTTAAACACATTATTTACCGGGGTTAACGGCTCTGAATGTAATAATGGCGACCCAATCGTCTTATATGATGAAAATGCTGACCGGTGGCTTGTCGCAGAATTTTCGCTTTGCGGCGCAAATGATTATATGCTTATCGCCGTTTCAACCACCAACGATCCCACGGGCACCTGGCACAAGTATTCTTTTGATGTTGACGATGTGCCTGATTATGAGAAATTCGGGATCTGGCAGGATGGATATTACATGGGAACAAACAATGCTTCCGGGAAAGACATTTATGTCTTTCAAAGATCGCAGATGCTAACCGGCGGAACAGCGCAGGGTATAGGATTTGACAATCCCTGGCGGCCAGGAACCATTGATGGCTTTATGTGTGTCCCTCCTCTGGATAATGATGGCGATTTTGCATCTTCAGGCGAGCCCGGCCTTTTCATCACCCTTAACGATGATGCTATCGGCGGTGGAAACGACGAACTATGGATATATGAACTGGATGTCGACTGGGCAACACCTTCCAATTCGACTTTCACCCGGTCACAACAATTAGCTGTAGCTTCATTTGACAGTAATTTCGGAACAAACTGGGATAACATCAAACAATTAGGCACGACTCGCGAACTTGACGCTATCCCCCAGGTTATTATGAACCCTCCGCAATACCGGAATTTCGGCTCCTATGAAACGATCCTCTGCTGCCATACCGTAGACGTTGATAACACCGACCATGCCGGTATCCGGTGGTATGAACTACGCAGGGTTTCAAGCAGTGAATGGGCCATCCGTCAGCATGGCACATATGCCCCTGATGAACACTCACGCTGGATGGGAAGCATTATGCTTAACGGGCAAAACGAGATTGCACTGGGCTATTCTGTTTCCAGTTCATCCATGTACCCCGGGATCAGGTACTGCGGTCAGTCATCCCCGGCTTATGAAGCAGCTACCGGAAACTTTGATGTTGCTGAAGAAATCATCCAGGACGGGTCCTTTTGCCAGACAGCATACAATCGCTGGGGAGATTATTCTGCTCTTCAAATTGACCCTGCCGATGATGAGACTTTCTGGTTCACTTCTCAATATATTGGAAGCGGAGGTGCACGTAAAACAAAAATCGGCAGCTTCCAGATCGGCCCGGAATCGCTGGCAGCAAATTTCGCTGCCTATACAACCACCCCGGCCCCAAACTCGCCGGTTAATTTCACAGACCTGTCGACGGGAGAACCGGTAAGCTGGAACTGGAGTTTCTTACCTAATACCGTGACCTATCTTGAAGAAACAAATGCAACCTCCCGGAATCCTGTTGTTTCTTTCAACAATACTGACTATTACACTGTTTCTTTATCTGTAAATGATGGTATCACTAACGACACTGAAACAAAAACCAGCTATATCCATGCCTATCACCCGGGTTTATGGACGGGCACTACATCAGGCGACTGGAATACAGCCTCAAACTGGGACGGATCAATCATTCCAAATGGCAGTACTATCGTGACCATCCCATCCACGGCTGATCACTGGCCTTCATTTACAGGTAATTTCACAGCAGGCATACAATGCGGGAACCTTACATTTAACAGTTCGTCACAGATGACTATTTCCGGTGATCTTACCATCAATCCCGGAAAATCACTGGATATGACCGCTGGAGGGGAACTGGTCATCACCGGCAACTGGTTAAATAACGGCACCTTCACGCAGGGAAACGGTACGGTCAGATTTTCAGGCACAGATTCCATGTCAATTGCGACCACTCTTACAGCGAATGATATAGCGGCTTACTGTATTTCCACATTTCCTAAAGGAATGACACCCCTCACAGGTGCAACGCTCGGGCCCGGGGGTGATGATAACAATTCAAATATAAGCATTGGATTTACATTCAATTATGCAGGATCAGGCTTTAATACTCTTAAAATCAGCACAAACGGCTGGTTATCATTAAATCTTTCTGGGGAACTGGGTTATGCCAACACCAGTTTGTTTAGCAATACCTCTCCCAATGCGACTATAACGGCCTGGTGGGATGACCTGTATGATGATGCAACGAGTGCGCTTTACTATAAGACTGAGGGAACCGCACCAAACCGCATATTCACGGCAGAATGGAACCGGATGATGACTTACTACACAGGAGCCACTTCACGGATCAGTTACCAGGTAAAGCTGTTTGAGACCTCCAATGTAATCGAGTTTCATTATGGCAACCTGGAACCAGGAACACATTCCAGTTCAGAGACAGCTTCTATTGGGATAGAGAACATCACCGGTGGTCCGGGCAATTTCAAAGAAGCAACTACCGGGTCTTCAACGACCGGTGTGTCTGACCTGCAAAGCGACACTGACTGGCCAACCGTTAATTACCGGTACACCCCGGCGTCTTTAAAGCAGACTTTTAACAATGTAGTTATCAGCAATACCGGTGGAACCGTCAATTTTGCCAATGATGCTGATGTGAACGGATCATTGATGGTATTGCCCGGAGGTTCAATTAATATAACCCCTGGTAAGACCTTGAAAGTGATGGAATAGATGGTTCCTGGTTCCTGGTTCCTGGTTCCTGGTTCCTGGTTCTTGGTTCTTAGTTCTTGGTTCTTGGTTCCTGGTTCTTGGTTCTTAGTTCTTGGTTCTTGGTAATTATTAGGTATTGACTGCTGACTGCCGACCGCTGACTGCCGACCGCGACCGCTGACCGTCGACGCTAAAATATTTATCTTTGTATTATCTTTCTTATTATTCAGTTTTTAACAATCGTGAATAATCATGAAAAAGAGATACTTCCCATTAACAGCAGCACTTATTTTATCGTTCCATATTTTCGCCCAGGAACGGGAAAATGCGATAGATCAATATATCCGATGATCGCAAAATTGATGAAAACGGAAAAGAAGTCGTCGGAATAGTTGTTCCCGGCAAGCCCCCTGATAAACACCGCGAACCGGTGGCTATTCCATCACGAAGTACGGTTATGTTAAGTTATGTACCGGCTTTTGACTGGTCGTTCGGCTGTTCGGCAACATCAGCTGCCATGGCGGCAGGCTATTATGACAACAATGGTTACCCGGATATGTACACGGGCCCTGCAAACTGGGGATTCATGCCTATGAACAACAGTATCTGGGGCACGGTCGTTATCAATGACGAAACACGTGCCCAATGCCCTTTAAGCGCCACACGAAATACTGTTGACGGACGAACGACGCGCGGTCATGTTGACGATTACTGGATATCCTATGGCGACACCAATCCCGATCCATATATTGCCAATGGCTGGATAGAACACACCCATGCCGAATGCACAGGCGACTTTATGGGCACAAACCAATCAGCCCTGGGGAGTTCAGACGGTTCCACGACATTTTATTATTATGTTGATGGTTCGCCATACAGCGGGACTGAAGGGAATGATGGATGTTTCGGCCTCAAACAATTCTACCTTTCGAGGGGATATGACGTTGAAGCATATTATTCGCAATTTATTTATGGCTGGGAAGGGAATACCCTGGGATTCACCTTCGACCAGTACAAGCAGGAAATAGATAACGGCAGGCCTGTCCTGATCCAGGTTGCAGGACATACCATGCTTGGATACGGTTATGATGATGCCGGAACCCTTGTATATCTGCATGATACCTGGGATTACAGCAGCCATACTATGATGTGGGGAAGTGCATATGCCGATATGGTGCATTATGGTGTTACTGTAATAGAGCTTGAGCCATCTTCATTCAATATCATGGCAAATTTTTCTTCCGGCCTGAACAGGCAATTGATCAATGCCACCGTCAATCTGACTGATATGACTTTCGGAGAGCCGACTACATGGTCATGGAGCATTACACCGGGAACCTACCTGTTTACCGGCGGAACCTCAGCGACATCACAGAATCCCCAGGTGCAATTCACTGCAGGCGGTCTTTATTCTATTACCTTAACTGTCTCAGACGGCTTTAACGGTGACAGCGAAACCAGAAGCAATATGATCGAAGCTGTAGATTGTGATAATTTTCCCATTCCCGTTGCAGAGGATTTTTCTGACGGCACCCTGCCATTCTGCTGGCAAAATATCGATAACCAGGGAAATGGCCAGGTATGGCAATTCAATAATCCCGGCAACTGGCCGATTAACACGGCAAGTGGATCAAATGGATTTGCTATTCTGGATAGTGACACCTATGGGAATGGAAACAGCCAGAACGCCGACCTGGTAACCCCTTTGCTTGATTTCACGGGCTATACATCAGTAAATCTCTCATTCGAACATTACTTCAGGCAATATGAATCTTCCACAGGAACACTTTCATACAGTATAAATGGCGGAAATACCTGGACAGTCATCCAGACCTGGACATCCAATACGGCTAATGCCGCCACGTTCGACGAGGACATGAGTGCGCAGCTGGCCGGCCAGGCAAATGTCAAATTTAAATGGAACTATATCGGGGCTTACGATTATTATTGGGCCGTTGATGACATCAGCATCACCGGGGTAAGGCCGGGACTCTGGACAGGGACCTCTTCCGGCAACTGGAATACGACAGGAAACTGGAGTGGCGGATTGATCCCGGGAACCTCTACCGATATCAACATACCTTTTTCCTCGCCAAACTGGCCGGTTTATAACGGAAACCTTACTTTGGGAATACAATGCGGGAACATTACCATGAACGGGGCATCGCAACTGACAATCAATGGCAACCTGATAATCCCTGGTTCCAGGCAATTCAGTATAACCGGAAACGGTCAGTTAAAGGTCAATGGAACAATAACCGGTGAAGCCGGGGGAAGGGCTGGTCATTAGTCATTGGTCATTGGTCATTGGTCATTAGTCATTGGTCATTGGTCCTTGGTCATTAGAAGTTACAATTTTATTGACCGCCGACCGTCGACCGCCGACCGCCGACCACTGACCGCTGACCGCCGACCGCCGACCGCCGACCGCTGACCGGCTAATGTTTCTTCGCTTCCTTTACCGCTTCGATCAGCCTGGGCAGCACCTGGTGCACATCCGCAACCATGCCGTATTCTGCTGCTTCGAAGATGGGTGCGTCTTTATCGGTGTTTATGGCAATGATATGCTTCGATGCGCTAACGCCTCCGAGGTGCTGGATGGCACCTGAAATACCCAGGGCAATATAAACATTCGGGCCGATGATCTTTCCGGTCTGGCCCACATGTTCGTGATGCGAACGCCAGCCTTCATCGGAAACGGGCCTGGAGCAGGCAGTAGCAGCACCTAAAAGGCCTGCCAGTTCTTCCAGCGGAGCCCATTTATCGGCACCTTTCATGCCCCTGCCACCTGATACGACGATCTCGGCATCCGTCAGCAGGATCTTATCTGTGACTTTCTTCACATCGACAACTTTCGTGGCAAAATGAGCATCGGTAAGCTGGGGAGTGAAAGATCCGATGGTTGATTGCTCATCAGCTGCAATGGTTTCGACCGAATTCGGGAAAAGTGTCAGGATCTTTTTTGGAGATTTTATGGTGATATGCCCGATGGCTTTCCCGGTAAAAACGCCTTTTTTGACTACGAAAGGCTGAAGAGAATCGGGAAGTGCATTGACACCTGAGGCCACACCTGCTTTCAGGCGCACTGCCACACGCGGGGCAAGGGCTTTCCCGGTAAAATTATGGGAAAATACCACTACATCTGCAGCTTCTTTTTCAGCCACCTGCGCAATAATCGCAGCAAAAGCCTTGTTGATCAAGCCATTGATCCGGCTGTCTTCAACCTTGATGATCTTTGAAGCCCCATAATGGCCGAGCTTTTTTAACTCATCTTCCGCCACATTCCCGATGGAAAGAACAACTGCATGGGTGCCCATCTGAACGGCAAGCTGATGCGCATAAGAAACCAGCTCATAGCTGATCTTCTTGAATTTTCCGTCCCAATTCTCTGTGAAAGCTAATATTGCCATATTTGCAAATATTTTTATCAATAATTAATTTCAAACTCTGTATAATGAATTCCACATCCTTAAAACATTTTTAAATTATTCTTCATAACATCCACCAGTTCGCCGATGTTTTCCGCATCAATCATCTTGCATTTCGCATGTGCAGGGGGAAGTTCGAAGCTGGTGAATTCTGAAAGCTCTTCTGCTGCGATCGCCGGTTTTACCGTCAGTGGTTTGGTCCGGGCCATCATGATGCCTCTCATGGATGGGATCCTGGGTTCTTTGGCAATGCCTTTCTGGACAATGGCCACAAAAGGCAGGGTAGTCTCAAGCACTTCCTGGCCGCCATCGATTTCACGGCTGCACCTGACCTGTCCATTTTCCAGCTGGAGGCTGGAAACCGAAGAAACCGAAGGGCAGTCGAGAAATTCAGCCAGCATGCCCCCGACGGTGGAACCGTTATAATCACTTGATTCAATACCGCAGAGGATGATATCGTAAGGCTGGCCTTTAAGAAAATCTGCAATCTGAGCAGCGACCTGGTATGAATCTTTACAGTCGGCATCAATCCTGACCGCATCGTCGGCCCCGATAGCAAGGGCTTTCCTTAAAGTAGGCTCTGTTTCCGGCTTCCCCACGGTGATCACCGTGACTTTTTCGATCGTGGTTCCCGATGTTTCTTTGATTTCCAGGGCACGTGTCAGGGCCAGCTCATCCCAGGGATTGATGATCCATTGCACACCCGCGGCATCAAAATTTTTCAGGTCACCGGTGAATTTAATTTTAGTCGTCGTATCAGGGACGTTGCTCAGGCAGATCAGGATTTTCATCGTTTAAATTGCTAAACTGTTAAATTGTTATATTGTTAAATTGTTAAATTGTTATTTAATTGTTAGTCGCAAAAATATAATTTTATTTCATATGGAACCATAAAGAACCAGATTCCTCGTCGCTGCGCTCCTCGGAATGACGCTGTTCAGCCGTAAAGAAAAAGGGCGGCGCGGATTGATAACAGATTCCTCGTCGCTGCGCTCCTCGGAATGACGCTGTTCAGCCGTAAAGAAAAAGGGCGGCGCGGCAACTAATATATTTGCAATAATTAAAATAGTACATGCCGCGCCGCCCAAATTCACAAGGCAAAATCGTCATTCCGAGCGTAGCGAGGAATCTGTCGGATTTATCGTCATTCACAGCGTAGCGAGGAATCTGCATCCTGCCGACCGCCGACCGCTGACTGCTGACTGCTGACTTACTGCTGCAGCATCCTGGCGATCACGATCTTCTGTATCTCCGAAGTGCCTTCATAGATCTGGGTGACCTTGGCTTCCCGCATCAGTCGTTCGACATGATATTCCTTTACATAGCCATATCCGCCGTGGATCTGCACGGCTTCGGTGGTGATCCACATGGCTGCATCGGCGGCATAGAGCTTGGCCATGGAACTGGCCAGGCCGTAAGGCTGGTTATTATCTTTCAGCCAGGCGGCCTTGTACACAAAATTCCTGGCAGCTTCGATCTTGACGGCCATATCTGCCAGCTTGAAGCTGATCCCCTGGTGTTCGATAAGCGGTTTGCCAAAGGCTTTTCGTTCCATAGCATATTTCAACGACCTTTCGAATGCCCCGGCAGCAATTCCGGTAGCCTGGGCGGCGATACTGATGCGGCCCGTTTCGAGCATCTTCATGGCAAAGGTGAACCCAAAGCCGTCGGCACCAATCCGGTTGGCTTTTGGCACTTTCACATCGCTGAACATCACCGAGTGGGTATCGGAACTGCGCAGCCCCATTTTATCTTCATGCGGCGAAAGGGAAATCCCCGGCCATTCTTTTTCGACGATAAATGCATTGATGCCTTTATGACGCATTTCAGGATTGGTCTGCGCAAAAACAATATAGATTGAGCCGCTGTTGGCATTGGAGATCCAGTTCTTCGTGCCGTTCACCAGGTAATAATCGCCCATATCGACGGCCGTGGTCCGCTGGGAAGTGGCATCAGACCCCGCTTCCGGCTCGGACAGCAGAAAAGCGCCGATCGTTTTACCGGAGGCCAGGTTGGGCAGGTATTTTTCCTTCTGCTCCTCTGTGCCGTAATGCTCAATCCCATAACAGGGAAGCGAATTATGGACCGACAGGATCACCCCCATGGCCGCATCGATTTTGGATATTTCCTCCACCGCCAGCACGTAGGAAATAGTGTCCATGCCGCCGCCGCCGTATTTCGGATCGACGGTAATACCGAAGAATCCCAGCTCGCCAAGGTTTTTGATATGGCGCCAGGGTATTTCAGCTTTGGCATCACGCTCTAAAACATCCAGGATCAGTTCCCGCTCGGCATAATCCCTTGCCGCTTGTCTGATCATCAATTGTTCTTCGGTGAAGGTGAAATCCATGAAATTTTGAATGTTGAATTTTGAATTTTGAATTCGGGTTGGTAGGCAAATGTAAGAAAATTAGTTAATGGGATAATTTGGAGATATGATAATTAGATAATTAACTAATTTCCAAATTGACTAATTGCCATTTTGAAGAATTCTGTTCTCTCGTGCAGGCAATCTACGTAAGTGACCGCTGTCTCACCGCCATAATGATTTGCCACTACTATACCATCATTGGTCTTGGTATGGCCGACGATCTGGTGATATCCGATCAGTGGATCTTCGAACAATTCAGTGCCATGAGCCCAGAAGATGCCACCGTCTTCAAACAGTCCGCCTCTGATCACGCTGACATGGAACAGTGGTTCATAAGAAAGGTCAAAGAGCCTGTTCAGGGTAGCAGCGAGGTTTTCGTCAGCGGGAAGTTGTTCGGATAGAATATAATTGTCGAACCACTTCTGGCTTATGCCTGCATGGGTCCAAAGGTAGTTTTTAACCTGAAATGATGCCTGGAATAAGTTTCTGTGCTTGTTAAAAAGTAAAAATAAAACCTGCAGCATCGTTTCCTTGAATCCCGAGCAATAATGTCGTTCATGACCGCCATAGAAATAAGCCAGGTCATGGTTGCCCCATAGAAGGACGACCTTTTCAGGATAAGATTTCTTCAGCTCAATGATTTCATAAAGGTTGGAAAGAATTTCGTCCGGACTGTATTTACCGGAATCGACATAATCACCCATGAAAACCATCCGGTCCCAATTCCCAGGATTTATTTGCTTCCAGACAAGGGAGCCGTGGAGATCGCCGATGGTTATTAGTTTCATTGTGATTAAAATTAATGATAAAAGTAAAATCCTGAATTGGTTAAAAAACCCGGCGAAGTTATCTCTACACCGGGTTTTTATTTAGAACAGAATATAATTATGGCACTTTTATTTCAATATTATCAAAATAAGCCTCATAGTCCCAGCCGTTAGCTCCAACATATAGCTTTCTCAATCTGACAGCCTGAGGGAAATATTCCCTGATCCGGAATGCCTGGTCACGCTGCCATTCGTTTTGAGGAACATCAGGAAAAGCCACCCTGATGTAATTGCTCTCATTATGGCTGGATCCACCGCGGTAATTGTAACAGAACCAGAGACGCAACAGATTGTCATATTGATCGTATAATTCGAGTTGAACTTCACAGGGGTATTCTTCATGTGTATCTCCGGCACCATTGCGCACATCGCAATAAACCGGCTTAACATCGAACTCAATGGTAGTTTGATCATTTACAGGCATATTCATCTCAAAATCAATCAATGTTGAATGACCGCACCCTGGAGAATTCATATCGATAACATGAAACTCTTTATTGACAACCTCCCGGGTGCCAGGTTCCCAACAGCCAGAACCGCCCGGGGTAAGATTCCAGGAAGGATTTTCTGTAAAATCTCCATCATTGAAATCTTCTTGGAATGAGGTGATCTGGGTGGTCAATATGGCTACAGAATAATAATCGATCACAGTCTTTCCTTCACCCTCATTGATTTCATTTCCAAATGATAAATTGGAAAGATAATCCATGCTGTTTAAATATTCGTTTTGTATCAGGTAATCGATGAATTCAAGCAGATTAACTATGCGGTTACTGGCATTCAAATTAGAAACCGGTACGAATGCAAGGTATGACCATGTCATTCCTCCAGAATTACCTGTGGCATTCCACAGATCGTATCTATTGCCGTCTAAAAGCAGATTCTCACCGAATTTAGTCTCATACCCACCAATCCCTATACCTTGTTCCCATACCATAATTTCTGCAAGGATATTTTGTTTTGTAGGGTTAGCTGTTACTCCTATCCAATCATCATTCACAACCCAGCAATCGAATGCGAGGTTATATTTATTTTCATCCCCTGAAGTAGTTGTTGTAGAAGAGTAATGCACATCCAATTGCGAAATGTCAGAAATCCGAATGGGAAGCATACTGTTCGGTGTGGAGATACCCCATGGATTGCTTCCTGTCAGGATATGGGGATATCCTTTGATGAAATTGCTGCCATCAGGATTTGTCCACCTCCATTCCCAACCGTCGTTAAATACGCACTGCTTATAACCGGTAACCGGTGTTTTACCTTCTACATTTGCTCCCCAGTCATCATTCACAATATAGGAATCTCCCATATTGACATATTCCTGGGAACCACATTTATTTTGCAATTCATTTTCACTATTGCTCTCGTCGCATGAACCATTCATTATTATCACGCTGACACAGGTTATGATAATAATTAGCACATTGATTTTTTTTAAATTTTTCATAATGACCTCCTTTTGATATTTTTAATTAATAAAGTTTATTACATATATCACAAGCGTCCGATATGTAAAATGTAAACAATTACAGCTTGTATCTTTCACATTGCAGTATCTGTCCAACCGACTGACAGGGCAGGTAAGGTTTTATTTTATGGCTTTTACTGATCTTACACATCTTTAGTGTGCAGAGTTCTTCCTAGGTTGCCGGTTTTTCGGTCTTTTAACGGGGAATCCCCTCCTCAGATTGATATACAATCGTTTGTCATATGTAAGGTAGTTGCAGATCCAGTCGGTAAAGACCTTCACCTTGGCTGAATCCGGCATTTCATCCATCACCAGGGCATCGCAGAATACCTTGAGGCGTTCTCGCTCATGGCTGTCTTTGTTCATAAGGTTTCCTGCGAAGCCTGGTTTCATGATAGGCCAGAGTCGCTTGCTTATTTTCCCCCTAAGGGGTAAAACCCTGGAGGATAATCATCAATACGGTGAGAATGAGTAACTTTTTCATCACACTTGTAAGTTTTAAGGTAAGGCACTTATTGTGGCCTTATAACTGTACAAGCATAAAATTTGGAAATGTAAACTGGGAAATGGATTAAATTTCTTAATTCATTAATAATGATGAACTTACTTTTAGATAAGCTATTTGAAATATTTTTCCATTATTTTTTTGAATTCTTCTAAATCTCTTATGGAACTGATATTTGGATCAGTCAAAATATTCTGCTTATCCGAATAGCCATTTTTCAATGATCTTTCGAACCATTCTAGAGCATCTGTTATTCGGCCGTTTAAAGCATACATGGTTGAAAGAGAATATATATAAGCCGGATCAGGATCATTTTTAACTAATTCTTCCATTTTAATCAAAGCCTCGGTATTTTGACCACAGTAAAACAGGCAGAATATTTTTCTTAATTCATTGTCAGATTTCTCTGAATAAGCCTGGCAATCACCGATTGTACCTAAAGTATCTCCGGTAAAATATTTACATTTTCCACGCCAGTAAAAAACCTCGTGGTTAGAATCATCAAATATGAGCGTACTATCATAATATTGAATCGCTTCATATAATCTTCCCATATTTTTATATATATTACCCAATTGAAAATAATCTAATGCAATTTCTTCATTTTCAATGCTCTCCAAGTTTTTATCTATTTTAATTACTTGTCTAAGTAAATTTACTGCTGAGTCATAACTCCCCATATCTTTATAAAGCATAGCAAAATTGTAAAGGTCTATCCCATAATCTGGATGATTTTCCCCGAAAACTTTTTTATCAATCCTAATAGCTTCTTTATATAATGGCAAAGCTGATGAATAATTTCCCATGTTTTTATATAGTAGTCCAAGATTATTCAAGCTGGTAGCATAATCTGAATGGTTTTCGCCAAGAATTTCCTTGCGAATTTTTAAAGCCTCTTTATACAAAGGGAGTGCTTCCGAGTATTTGCCCATTTTTAAATAAAGCGTTGCCAGATTATTCAAACTTGAAGCATAATCTAGATGGTTTTCGCCTACAGCTTCCTTTCGAATTTGCAAGGATTTTTCATACAAAGGGAGCGCTGCTGAATAATTCCCCATGTTTTTATATAGTAGTCGAAAGATTATTCAAGCTGGTTGCATAATCTGGATGGTTTACACCTAGAACTTCCTTACGAATCTTTAAGGCTTCTTCATACAAAGGTAGTGCTGCCGAATAATTCCCCATGTCCATATAAAGGCAAGCAAGATTATTCAAGCAGGTTGCATAATCTGGATGGTTTTCACCTACAGCTTCCTTGCGAATTTGCAAGGATTTTTCATACAAAGTGAGTGCTATCGAATCATTCCCCATGTCATGAAATAGCATAGCAAGATTATTTAAGCTGGTTGCATAATCTGGATGGTATTCACCAAGAACTTCCTTACGAATCTTTAAGGCTTCTTCATACAAGGTGAGTGCTGCCGAGTCATTCCCTATGTCCATATAAAGGCCACCAAGATTATTCAAGCTGGTTGCATAATCTGGATGGTTTTCGCCTACAGCTTCTTTTCGAATTTGCATGGATTCTTCATACAAAGGGAGTGCCTCAGAATACTTCCCCATGTCTTTATAAAGTTTTGCAAGATTATTCAAGCTGGTTGCATAATCTGGATGGTTTTCTCCAAGAACTACCTTTCGAATTTGCAAAGATTCTTCAAACAAAGGGAGTGACTCAGAATAATTCCCCATGCTCTGATATAGACAAGCAAGATTATTCAAACCTGTTGCATAATCTGGATGGTTTTCTCTAATAGCTACCTTTCGAATTTGTAAGGCTTCTTCATATAAAGTAAGTGCCTCAGTATAATTTCCTATATCTTCATTTAGCATTGCAAGATTATTTAAACTTAAAGCATAATCTGGATGGTTATCTCCGAGAACTTCCTTTCGAATTATCAAGGCTTCTTCAAACAAAGGTAATGCCTCAGAATATTTCCCCATACTCTGATATAGGCAAGCAAGATTATTCAAACTAGTCGAATAATTTAGGTGATTATCCCCCAAAATTTTCTTATAAATGTTTAAGGCCTCTTCATATAAGGGTTGTGCTTCAGTAAAATTTCCCATCATACTATAGTTTAATGCAAGATTATTTAAGCATATGCCTAAATGCAAATTTTCGTTCCCATATTTATTTTCAATATTATTTTTCGCCAATAATAATATTTGAATTGCCTCTTTAAAATCGTTAAACTCTGTTAAGCAACGTGCCTTCCAAATAAGTGCTTGTGAAAATCCAGGTGCTCTTTGATAAGCTTCATCAAAATATTTAATTGCCGAATTAAATTCCCTCCTTTGAAAGAGATTGTATCCCATCATATAGTAAGCATAAAAAGATGCATCCGATTCAAGCAGAATGCATTCCCGGAAAAGTTGCATGGCTTCGGTTGTATCATAAGTGGTCAGCCCTTTCATCAGTAAATATCTACCTTTCAGGTAATCATAAAGTATATAGGTGGAATCTACCAAATTTAATGCAGCTTCAGTTTCATCGTATACATCATAGAGGCTAAGGGTATCGGGTTTATCCTGTCCGACAAACCATGTATTGATTACCTGTTGTGATTTATCCTGCAAAGCAGCAAGCAACTGCCGTTTCATCCTGGGAAGTATCGGTTCTGCTTCTGGATCACCTTCTAACTCCCTGTATATGTCATACGCGTTCAGGGTGCTGTCTTTATAAAAGCTGTAGATAAGATTGCTTTTTTTAATGCAGCCCTGGAATTCCATATAGGCATTATAGATTTCCGGGTCAAGCTGATTCTTTAGATCATCTTCATTCCCTCTTGTGTTATAAACTAAGGATGGAATATTTGAAGATTCATTAATTTGTAGTTTGGCATATGTGGCGCTGTCAACAGCTGAAATGGTATATGTCAGACTACCAACCACATAAGGATTCTGTGTAAATTTAGTATCATGGGGTACGTGATCATTCAAATAACCAAAAAGTTCTCCTAACGATACTAAATCATCTCCATTCCTGTCTGCTAAACCTTTAATGCCTTTGAGAAGATAATACGTGAATACGCCTGCTCCACCGCCCCATTCCGAACCTTCCAGCGAAATTTCCCCCGCCTGGGAAGAAAGGATCTTGATAATATTTTCCCATTGTTCGGCTAGAGCAGCTGTTGTATTTTTTACACCTTCAATGCCCCCCGACAACTTGCCTGATTTGCAGGCATCTGTGATCATTATTACAGTCGCATTATTTTTATTTGCAATGGTTTCAAGGAAGTCCTGCAAATAGGTCAAGCCAATAGTACCACCAATAAAATAGCATGTATTGGGTGCATCAGAAGCCAATAAAAAACCGTTTTGCCGAATTGTTTTATTTTCAAGGTCACCATGTCCTGAGAAATAAATTAATACGGTTTCTCCAGGCTTAGTCTCATCAACCAATTCCTGGAGAGCTTCCCAAATTTTGCCGGCTGTCGCATTACGGTTAAGCAATAAGATAATTCTTGATGAATCGAGGGTCCCCCCTGCATTGGAGCGAAGGTAGTCATAGATTGCAAGTGCGTCTTTGTGGGCATATTCGAGCTTTGGCTGCTGGTCATATTCGGATATCCCTATGATGATCGCCCGGGTAATTTTTATTTGGGGTTGTTCTTCAACCTCCATTATTATTCCCTTTTCGGTCTGGGCGAGAATATTCCTGGCTCCGCCAGAAAAATAAAAAAGACACAAAAGAATAAATTAATTGATCCTTTTTTCATAGCTGATGAATAATGTCTTCTAAAGTAAGGAATTGTGAAGGATTATATAAATATTTGTGCAATATTAAAATATGCTATCTTACCTCACTCCACCAGCACAAAAGCCGCCCAGTTATAAGGATTGTCGGTGTATTCGTGATGCTACTGCTGCTGGGTGGACCGGAATGCGTCGTGAATCTCCATGCCGCCCAGCCAGTTGCTGTAAAAGATCTTCATAAACTCAGCCGATTCCTTGTCCGGGACTTCCCAGAGGCTCAACACCAGGTAACGTACTCCAGCCATTTTAAATCCCCGCAAAAGTCCTTCCACCCCTTCGCTGCCCTTCACGTCGCCCTGGCCCGTCTGGCAGGCGCTCAGAACGACTAGTTCGGTGTTCAGCAGGTTCATGTTTGATACTTCCTTGGCTGTAAGGATACCATCTTCCACCCCGTCCGGAATTTTTCTCCACGCCAGCTCAGGTTGCCTCCCGCCATGATCAGCCCGGAACGCAGCAACGGATCGTCGGCTATCCGGAACCGCTGCTCACCCATCGCGCTGAACTTCATCATTTCCCGGGTCTTTTCGTTGGTGATCGTGTCGGGGAAATAAAATCCGTGCGTGGACAGATGAATCACCGAGGGGGCGCTGTTCCCTGACAGGGTCCGGAATGATTCTTCATTGGCGGCCGTTCCGGAATAGGTGTTTACATCGATATTTTTTCCGGAAAACATCGCCGAAATAGCCTTCGATTCCTGTTCCGCCCCCTTGAGGTATTCAAATCCGTTCCGGCTCACTCCTTTTTTCGGTTTATTATAAGGGATCAGATAATTCTCGTCTTTCTCAAATTTTAAGGCCACAGATTCCATCGTTGTGGTATCCGTATCGTAGATTATTCCACCGAAAAGACGGCAGCGCTCGTAATGTCAGTTTTTTCCTGTGGCAAAGCCAGCGTACGGGTGGAGCTGAGCTGCACCAGGTTGTAGCGGTCCATCAGCAAGGTGGTATCGGTGCAATTCATCGCTGCAAAAGAAACGCTGTGCAGCAAGCCAGACGGGGCGAAATAAACCGTCTCCACGCCCTGCAGCAGGCTGTCGAGAGGCTTCCAGATAAGGTTGTACAGGTTTCCTGAAGCATATGTGTTTTCATTCACTACTTCCATAGTTATCCCCTGTCCTCCCCGGTATGCCTGGTTGATCATCTGTTCATCATACCTGGATCTGGGCAGCGCCTGCCGAAGTTGTTTTTCCTCGCACAGGTAAACGAACTGGGGGATCGTATCTTGCGGCCTCAGCACCAGGGCGCAATACAGGGTGCTGTCGGTCCAATCTTCGCCATTATAGTAATCGAAGCTTAAGAATTCGATAGCTCCTCCTCCTCAGTAAGGTTTTTTTTCACATCCTGCCATGGGATGGAAAACTGCTCTTGCATGAGAGCAAAGTTCATAGACTGGCGAACAATCTCCTTTTCCAGTTCCTTGGCTTGCAGTTCCAATGAAGCTAAATCCATCGTTTCCTCAGATATCGGCTTTTGTTGCCAGAAGATGATTTGTTGTTTCAATGACCGCAAGTCCTCGTAACGGTTTATCAGATCAGTATCGGTTCCAGAGAGAATTGATTGACGCAGGGATGATTCAGAATTCAGTATCATCCCTTTGTGTATCAACTCATTATTATATAATATTCTCCTGCTGCCAGGGAGATTGTTGGGATATTTCGCTGTAAATGAATTAAATATTTTAAAACTCGAAGTGACGGTATTTATAAAATTGAACCTCTCTTCTTCTGTCATAAATGTAAAAAAGTCGCTGATTTGATAATTTAACTTTGAATTAATAATCACGATAAGTGAATCAGATGACTCTAATTTATTCATACTGACATATAATACTGCAAGATTGATAAGGGTGTTAAGCCTGACCGGATAAAACTCATTATAAACCTTCTCAAATATTCTGAACGCATTAAAGTAATACTCCTCTGATAAAGCTAAATCGCCTATTACATGATAATAACTTGCCAGATTGCTCAGGTTCAAGGCATAATCAGGATGTTGATCGCCAAAAAATTCTTTTCTGATCATTAGAGCTTTATGAAGGAGCGTATCGCATGCCGCATAATTGCCAGTTGTAAAGTACAAAGCTGCCAGATTGCTCATACATTGTGCATAATCGGAATGACTTTCACCCTGAACATGCCGGGTGACTTCAAGACTTTTTAACATCAACGTTTCAGCTATTTCATAATCACCATTTGAATAATACAAACTAGCTAAATTATTTGCATATGTGGCATATTCAATATTTTGTTCACCTTGAAGAGCTTTTGTGATGTTAATTGCATTCAGTAATAATGGTTCAGCAGTGGAATAGTTTCCAAGCATTTTATACAATAAGCCAAGATTGTTAAGCGATTGTGCATAAGCTATACTCTGTTCACCAAGACAGTTTTTTCGGATAATCAAGGCTTTTTCCAGATACTGTTCGGCAAGAGAGTACTTTCCAATCGTCTTATAAAGTAATCCCAGGTTATTCAATGAATTTGCATAATCAGGATGGAATTCACCAGGTATAATTTTCCTTAACTCCAGAGATCTTAAATAAAAATCTTCAGCTCTTTTGAAATCTCCCATTGCATCATAAAGAGTTCCTAAATTACAAGGGTTTGAGCTATATCCGGGTGCATTTCAGGTAACACAGTTTCCCTGATTTTAAGTACTTTTTGAAAATATTGAAGAGATGAAGAATAATCACCAATATGATAATACAGCATAGCCAAATTATTCAGAGAGGTAGCATAATTGGCATCATATTCTCCATATTTATTGAAATATATCTCTAATGCTTTATTATAATTCGTTTCAGCCTGCTGATAATCTCCGGTTAAATCATAGTAAAGTCCAAGGTTATTAAATGACCCTGCACATTCCGGATGGTCTGCACCAAATAAACCGATCCGAATAGAAAGTGCGGATTTTATCAAGTGCTCTGCATCCTTGAATTTACTCATTTCCAAATATAGTACGCCCATGTTATTCAAAGATTCTGCATAGGCAGCATCATTTTCACCGTTAATTTTCTTTCGTAAAGTAATTGATTCCTGGAAGAATGGTTCGGCTTTACCATAGTCACCATTTCCTTTATACAACATCGCCAGATTGTTAACAGAAGTAGAATAGTTTTCACTACGATCACCATACTCAATTTTTGCCTGTATCTTCGCTTGTTCAGCATATTTTAAAGCGTCCGAATATAAACCCTGGCGATATAGATCTATCAGTTCTTTATTTAAAACTTCATAAGTTGGTTCATCTGAATAAGTCGACGGATCTTCCAGAAAGGCCGATATTCTAATCAATCCATATTCTTTAGCAAGATCTAAAGCGGTTTTTCCTTCATTATTATTGATCTTTTCATCCGCTTTGTGATCAAGTAAGATTTTGCAAAAATGAATGTTGTTGTTGACAGTTGCAATCATTAATGGAGTCCAACCATCTTTGGTAAGCGCATTTACATTAGCTCTGTTTGAAATTAGTTTATCTGCCAGATCGAGATTCCTGGTCTGAGCAAGATAATGAAGGGCTGTCCATCCATAATTATCCGAAAGTGTCACATCAGCACCTTTTTCTACTAATATTTCGGCGGCCTTGAAATGTTCGGCCTAAATTGCATATTTTAATGGTGTTCCTCCATCTTGTGTATTTTTCTGATTCAAATTGGCTCCATTATTTATAAGATAATCGATAATTTCGATGTATCCTAAAGAGCTTGCCCATTGAAGAGCAGTCCATCCGGATATCGTTCCGTCAGCAGGATTTAATTCCTGATCATCTACAGGGATTTTACATTCTTCAATAAAATACTGCAACATGTCCAGATTACCTTCTCCTGCAGCAATACCTGTCAGATTTCCATAACTGCTTCCCTGATCATCAAAATAAATAACACCTTTTCTGTTATAATCGGCACCAGTCTCAACAAGATATCTTACTATGTCCAGATCTGATTTATAAGCCGCCCACATGAGGATTGTTGCTCCTTTTTCATCCCTAGAGTTGACATCAGCACCCTTTTGTAGCAGCGAATCTACTTTTGATTGGTCATTTTTTGTTACCGCTTGCAGCAATTCTCCATCAAGGTTGGTTTGGCTAAAAGAATTCAAAGAGAGAAGCAAAAGACAAATAAGGGAAATAACAACTACGGGCCTTTTCATGACTTGGTTCAATTAAGAGATCATCTCCGGCTAACAGGTAAAGTTAATGAATTCAAGTATATAAATAATTAAACGCTGCTCTAAAACTAATTCTGAATAATAATATTTCAGACTCCCTGTTTACCTTTCCCCTCACCCCCGCTTGTACAGATGATAACCAACCCTAAAATCAAGAGACATGACAACAACAATTTTACAATCGGGTAGCTCAAAGGCGCTGAAAATCATGGCGATGGCTTTATTAATGACTTCGCTCTCGTTATCATCCCTGGGCCAGGATATGGTGCAAGATGAACCGGAGGACCTGCAGACCACCCCTTCTCGTAGTGCTTTAGTTTCTGATCCGAAACCAGCGACTGCAGATACTACCATTGTGGCAGAACCTATCATGCTTGCTGATCGCGAAGATCTGATACTGGTTCCCCCTGCCGGGCCCGGAAATCCTACGATCCATAACGCCGGCAAAGGTGCTGAAATCAGCCTGGGTAGAAGGGTCACGTTTCATAGCGGATCAGGCTACAACAACCCGATGTGCCACGGGGTACCTGCATTCAGCATCGGGATCAGCATCACTATTTTCTGATCATCCTACCTGTCATATATAATCTGCGTTTATCTGCGCTTTTTATTTGCGGCATCTGCGAGAACCATTATAAAGGTTTCTCGCTGATTTTCGCGGATCAAGGCGCTGATTAACGCAGATCTTTTTGTGCTTTGTTGTTTTATTTTCTAAGCAATAAATAATTTTATTATCTCATTTTCAGTATTTTTAATGACACTTTTAGCCAGTAATCCAAACCAGACAGATTATTCTTCATTAATTATCCATATCGACTAATCTAAAATCCCAAACCATGAAAAAGCTTTTCATATTCATGCTGATGCTGATCGCGGCATCATCTTTTGCACAAAATGTTTCCGACATTCTTGAGAAGTCCCTCAGCGGAGTTGTCACCGTGGCGGTCACTGAATCGGAAGACGATGAGGTGCTGTTGGGAGTCAAGGGAAATGACAGTAATATCGCCTATGAACAGGCACTTGACCTGAGTGGTTTCAATTCATGCGGATCGGGATTCATTATCGAACAGAACGGAAAAAGTACGTGATCACCAACGCCCATGTGATCTCTTCAGCCTCACCCGGAAAGGGAAATATCACCGTATTCAGCATCAACCGGGATAAATATGACATGGAAGTGATCGGTGGTGATTCCTTTTACGACCTGGCCATCCTAGCCTTTATCACCCCTCCCGGCCCTGAATTGACCACGATGGCTTTCCGGCAGGATGAGATCCGAATCGGTGAGCCTGTTTATGCTATCGGGAACCCAATGGGCATATTCCCTTACTCCATATCTGATGGGATCATCAGCGCCAAAAACAGGGTCAGGAATGCGGCACCAACCGGCAGGATGGGGTTCCTGCAGTCAACCGCTTCCGTTTTCCAGGGTAATAGCGGGGAACCTCTTATCGATATGAAAGGATTGGTAGTGGGTATCAATTCACAGTTGTTCGCAACAGATTTTGCCGGACAGCCGGAAGTCCTCTCTCAAATAAATTTTGCCCGGAAGCCAGGGTGGCACAGCGGGTCATCAATGATGTACTGACCAACGACGGCCTGGTAAGAAGGGCATTTCTGGGTCTGGAATTCTCCCAGACCTATCAAGATTACTCTTACGGAGAGGGAATGTGGATGCCATCTGACAGCCTCCCTGTCATCTCCGGCATCATCCCGGGATCACCTGCTTCTGCTTATGCTGAAACATTGAAAGAGGCAACTGTATATGCCATTAATGGCGCTAAAATTATGGGCATAGAGCAGGTCCAGGAAGAGATGGAGAAACTCCTGCCCGATAAAAGATGTCAGCTTCACAATCATCGTCAACGGCAAGAAACAGGAGGTCATTGTTCATGCTCAACAGCTTGATCATCCACAACTTAATTCGATTTGCCGTTATTTCTTCGAAACAGTAAACGGATCCACGCTATCCTTTGGCTCAGACAACGAAGTGATCTTTAAAACCGGCACCGGAAAATCCGTAGTTTATGATGAAGGATATTCCACGAAAAAATCATCCGGACTGTTTAGTACCTCTGACCAGGAGAAGATCGTCATGGCTGCGGGTCTGGATGCAGGCGACGGCTCAGCCATGATGTGGCGCATCAATAGCCTGAGCGACCTGGGAGCGGCTCTGCGGCTTTGTGGTCCCTATGGTATCATTTCACTCAGGCTGATCGATAAAAATATACCTGAAACTATCCCTGAAACCGAAAATATCACCTTTTCGGGAAATAATTCGATGAAAAGAACCTTCTGGTATTAAAAAACCAGGTTGTTTTTCTTCAACGAAAAAGGACGGCACCAACCGTACCGTCCTTTTTCAATTCATGAAGAAATTCATACTATCTTTTCTGAACCATGCTAGTGTTGAACCCTGGTACCTCATCCAGGTTGAATGAATAACTGCTGGTTTCAGCCAGCAATTCATCTACAGTTAGCTTACCTGCAGTGAATTTTTTTAGGCTGGCGCTTTCCATGGTCATGGCAATAGCTTCATTGGAGGTGTTAATAATGATCACTCCGATGTAATCCTTTTTGCCGGCTTCAGCAAACGACATGATCAGACCACCAACTATGGCTGCCCCCATCTCTTCTTTATCACCGTTTTCCATATCTACCCGAGAATTGAAAATGGTGTAAATGTACCCGCCAACCTGAACCGAACCATAAGAATAGTCCTTTATATCATCAGCTGTTTTGGCAAATTTAGCTTTCGATTGGCTAATGGCTTCGGAGGCCGGTAAAAATGAAAATCCCAGGGTAATGAGGGAAATCATTAGAATAACCAGTTTGTTGTTCGTTGTTTTCATGTTGCTTGTTTTTAAAGGTTAATGAATCGTTTATTTGAATGTACAAGCAACAGCAGGAAAAAAAGTAAACAGGAAAAGAACTATATTTAATAATTTATTAGCTAATCTTTTTTAACAACTCCACTGATTGCTTTTGAAAAGGATGACCATCTTCACTTCTTATTTCATTGAAAATCCTGGTAGCTTCATCAATTTCACCTGTCCTCAAAAGGCATAATCCAAGATACCATTTACTTGCGGTCCTGACATCTTTGACTTTGGAATCAAGCAACCTGTAAAATGCAAGTATGGCTTCATTGAACCGATGACCTTCCATGCAATATATCCCAAAGGCAAAACAATCCTGGTCCGAGATGGATCTCAAGGAATCGATCCGTGTTTCTATTTCAGTGTCTGTTTTTTCGAACAATAAGGAAAAATCTTTTGGATGCTCCTCTGATATTCCTTTAACCACAACTTCTTCAGGAATTCTGAAATATGCAGCATAAAAATACTTTCATAGCCTTTTCCAGGCCTCAGGGTGAGAACCAGTACCGTCCCTAATGCCAGGAGCGGGATGATAATAGCTGCATACCTGAATAAAATTTGTCTGTTATGGGCTTCGGGGCTCTCTTCCGCCTCTGCACTTCTTAATTTAGAAACCTCCATAAGAATGGCCTTTCTGTGATCACTTTTTTGCTTACCCTGTCGGCAGCATCAAGTGAGATACTGATTTTCGACATCAGGTTGGCTTCCTTTTTAAATTCAGGGTCATTCCTGGATCCCTTCTCTTTAAAAAGTTCAACCTCTGCACCAGAAAGTTCATTATTCAGGAACCTATATATGAGTCCAACATCTGCTCTTTCATATTAATTAACAATTAAGGTCATTTTTAATACCATTACAACGCTCAATCTTCAAGTCTATCATCGTGGACTAAAATGCCTCCTCAGGTAACCGAGGCACCTGTTATATGTCGTTTTAGAAACGTTTTCGCTTGCAAGTCCCAATACGTGGGCAATTTCGCGATGCGGTATGTTTTCAAGCAAGTAAATACTTATGATTTTCTTTACATCTTTCTCTTAAAGTATGAAACTCCACTGATAACCTTATCCAGGATACCAGTGTCGACAGCTTCTTCTTCAAAATCTAATTTAATTCCATACAGTTCATCTTTTTCTTTCAGGAAGTCATGGGCAGCATTTTTTTCTTCATCTGACAATTCATCCCTAAACTGGTCAATGATCTCAGGAATCAAGATGAATGTGTGCAAATAAGGTTTTCTGTTTCTGATGAGAAGGTGTATGTTTGCATTTTACAGCCATCTCTGTAATAACTTAAAAACGCTTTATCATTCTGGTAATTAAACTTCCCTTCCAAAGCGTTCCTGCAAAAATTAAGAAAATAATCATTGTAAATTGTATTTACGTCGTCTTCATCAAGATTCCAGGATAATGACTTGATAAACGGGAGAAATTCATAAGGATGCCTTTTATTGATCAGTTTAAATGCCTTATCCATCTCATTTTTTTTGATCAGGTCGATTATATCAGCATCAACAAATGTTTCCATGGGTACAAGCATTTAGAAATTAATGGTAAACAATTATCTCTGAAATATACTAATTAAAAAGATAATACGGATGAACGGGAGAAAAATTTAGCCTGCCTGTTTACATTTTAATGATGAATGATTGTAGTCATATAATACAAATCATTTATTCACCTTAAATCTTCTACATTATGTCAAAGTCGGTATTATTTTCCGTCTTAATCGTCCTTTTGATGGCTTCCTGTAAAAAGGATGATGACTCGTATGGTTACAATGGCTATGATGACCACAATTTACAAATAGTGAAAATTAATGGCACTGTTTCAGACTCTGTCACAGGCCAGGTCCTGCAAAACACCGTGATCTGGGAGAAAAATCCTTTTGAAAACGAAATTGGCTCTTATAGCATTACAAACGAGCTGGGTAACTTCTCCCTGAGCATCCAGGTCAACCACAATGATTCCATCACAGGAAAACTGATTTGCTTTTCAAAAGGAGATTATGAAGTGAAAAGAATCCTCCTTTATCCTGCTGAAATGGGCAATATTTTGGATGTGAAACTGAATCCTTCGACCAGTGACACTATCAGACCTTTTGTCCTGGCCATGGAGGTTTCAACGGATTACCAATTGAATAAAACCCATGTTGAATTCGTTTTTTCAGAACAGGTCACCTTTAACGATGGATATCTGATGGAGCTGGCACAGCTGTTTTTCCGGCGAAAAGCCGATATCTGCTCTTCAACGGTTAGTGATTACTTTTATGAATCACAGTATGCTGCTTTCTCTGTAAAAAGCAATTCGATCAAATTCGGTCATCATTACCAGGATTGCGACTCATGCTATAGCGGATACGGGAATTACTACCAAGAAACCTGTCTGGCCTGGGAACTGAGAATCCGTAAATCTCTTACCCTGGCTATGCCAGGATGAGACGGGTAGCTTTCTGACTGAATTTCAATACCTTTCAAAGTAAAAAGATTATACAAATTCTAAATTACAGTAAGACATTCAATTTGATTGTCCGGAATTTGCTTTAAACCACAAGATTTCATACATTTGATTCTTTATCAATGGCGATGAACCATAATGACCAGATCCGATAAACCAAATTTTTAACCTTAATAATCCTTCCCATGAAAAAAACAATGATGATTGTGCTGGTGATGTTTTTCGCCAGCTTTAGCGTTCTGCAGGCACAGGATATTCCTGAAAAGAAATCAAAGTCAATATCGCCAGATCCCGGGATTGTAAACATCATGCTTGCCCGGCAGTTGATGACCTATGGATATGCTCACAACGATCCGCTGAGCCTGTTAATGGCCGCAAAGATCTTTGCCGAATGGGAGCCGGAACCTATTGTACCGGAGAGCATTAAGACTGAAATCCGGTGATAAAGTCAGTCAGGAAACGGATCCATTCAATGTTGACAGGCTTCTGTCAGATGCTGTAAAATTCTCCGGTGGCGATGCGGGTATCCAGAAGATGGCCGACGAGATTGCCGGTGCAGGAGCAAAAGGGGTCAAAGGTGGGCCTGTTTTAGGGGTTTACGAAATAAAAGGCCAGGACGCGTTGATCACCGAACTGAAATTTAAATGCGATGAACCGGCCATTGTTGCAGTGGAAGGCGAAGGGAACGCTGACCTCGACCTGTATGTCCTGGACAAGGATGAAAATGTGATTGTTGCCGATGAATCTGATTCTTATAAATGTGCAGTTTACTGGGTTCCGGAAAAGACCGCAGTTTATTATATCGTGGTGACCAACCGCGGCTACAATTCTTCCGTTTTCGCATTCGGCACGAATTAATTCTAGTGTCGTGAAAAAGTCAGTGATTTACCGGATATGTATGGGTTGCCTGGTCATAATGATGGCGGGCAACCCTCGGTCGGTTGACGCCCAGGTGAAGCGGGCATTGCTGATTGGTATTAACACATACAGGCCCGATGATAAATATGGCCCTGGAAAAAAGGTTCCAGGTGGCAGAACTTAAGTGGCACGCTAAATGATGTCGATGCCATGAAATCGATTCTGATCAATCTATATGATTTTAAAGAGGAAAATATAAGCATCCTTAAAGAAAGTAAAGCTTCGCGCAGCGGGATACTGACCGGCCTTGAAGATCTAACTCAAAAGTCACAACCTGGGGACATTGCTTTTTTTTATTACTCCGGGCATGGTTCGGAGGTGAAAAATTCATTATCAACAAGGCAGGAAGGCTTTTTTGATGAAGCCATTGTTCCAGCAGATGCAATCAATGGAGCAAAGTATATCAGGGACAAGGAACTGGGAGTAATCTTTAATAAGATCCTTGATAAAGGTGCATTGCTGACGGTAGTTTTTGATTGTTGCCACAGCGGCAGCCTCAGCAGGGGAATTCCTTCCATTGATCCTCCTGTTACCAAGAGTCTTCCAATGGATACGGCTGATGTAAAAGATCCGTCTGTAATTCCATCGCCAGCCTCCAGGGGTGCATTGGTCATTGCCGCTTCGCTTCCGACCCAGAGTGCAAACCAGTTGAAATCAGGAGAATTAAGCCTTTTCACCGATGCATTCATACGATCGCTGCGTGAAGCCGGACCAAACGCGCCGATCAGCGATGTGGTCAGCAGGGCTGCTGCTATAATAAAATACCAGGGCGAAAAACCACAAATCCCAAACATTGACACCGATTGTCCTTCATCCCGGACGAAAGCGGGTTTGTTAGGAGAACCTGCCGGCAAATACCCCGATAAAATGCTTGTTGCGGTCAATCCTGTTGACAGCAGGACCGGTATCCTGGAACTTAACGGTGGCATGGCTCTGGGAATTCTTGCCGGATCGCAGTTCAGGCACATTAAAAAGCCCGGAGTGATCATCGAGATCACTAAATTGGGCGGAATCACACTTTCCGAGGCTAAAGTCATAAGCGGCTTGGCCACTGATATCCAGGCAGGGGATCTGTTTGAACTGATCAACTGGGGCATTCCTGACAGGCCGAGTCTCTACGTCGATATCCCATCCGATAAACTTTCTTACTATGGTATGTGATGGCCATTGCCGGGGAATTCGAAAAGTTTTCAAGCAACAACAATATCAGGCTGGTAACCGATCCGGATAAGGAAGATGCCACCCATTTCCTGTTTTATACCTTAGAGGGATGGGTACTTATGGATAATAAGGGAGTAAAAAACAACATAGGAAAGGATTTCAGCTTTACCCGGCTCAATAAATTAATTACTCCCGGGAAATCTTCAATTTACATGGAACTGCCTCCTTTTAAAAGCATGCTCGACAGCCTGTATCTTAGGGGAAGGGACCAAAAACAACCGGGTTGCAAAAAGCGATGCAGCCATGGCGGAATACAAACTGGCCGGCCGCCTGAAGAACAACACCCTGGAATATGCCTGGGTGCTGCCCGGCGTTTCCGGGGCAGATAGCACGTATAATGGGACACTGCCGGGTCAGGCCCAAGCTGGATACCTGCGCTGAATGAACCGGAAAGCATCGACGATATAGGGGACAGCCTGACTGCCTATGCAGTAAGGCTGGCTAAGGTCAGGAGCTGGCTTACCTGGCCTCTGCCGCAGGATAAAGGCGGATTCCCTTACCGGCTGGGATTGCAGAGGATATCTGACTCAAAGGTCATTACTTCAGGAAATGTTAAAGAAGGGGATACATATTATTTTGCCCTAATAAAAAACAATAGTGGAAATGCCTGGGATGGAAATAGAAGATGGGTATACATTTTTGCCATTGACTCTACGGCTAAAATGATGCTTTGTTACCCTTACGGAGCTGCGGGGGAAAACCTGCTGCCTTATGAAGGCGAAAATGACAGGGATATTATCACGCTCAAAGATACCAAAAGGTTGAAAATAGGTGAGCCCTTTGGTTACGACACCTACTTCCTGCTTGCTTCCGACCAGATGATACCGGATGCACAAAATATTTTTAGCAGCGAAGGGGTGTTGGATGTGACGAAAGGAGCCGATTTGAACCCTCTTGCCAAACTGTTGAGCCAGGTGGGCAGTGCTAAAGTAAGCACCCGTGGTTACATGGTTCGGTGCAACTGGTCGCTCGACAGGATCACGCTGAGGAGTGTGGGGAAGTGATGATTAATCAATTGTTAATCAGTGCCTTGTAAATTTTAAACTGAGATAATCGTTCAACAGCATCAAATTGGCATAAATGTGATAAGAAGACTGGAGAAATAAATCAGTATTGTAGTTTAACAATCGAGCATTAAAACAATTGGAATTCTATCCAATGAAAACCTGGAAAACACACCACCGTTTCATTCTTATATTAGAATTGCTTTTCTTAGCTCTTTTACCTTCATCCCTATATTCCCAGAAGCCGGAGCTAGTTCTGCCGATAAACCATTATGAGAATATTTTTCAAGTAAGTTTTTCTCCAAATGGCCAATTTGCTCTTTCAGGAAGTATAGATAAAACTCTTATTTTGTGGATCAGAATACAGGCAATAGATTCGGTCATTTAAAGGACATACTGATGGGGTTTATTCTGTTTGTTTCTCTCCTGATGGCTATTTTGCTCTATCAGCAAGCGCGGACAGCACAATTAAATTATGGGACATTCAAACTGGCAATGAAATTCGTACTTTAAAAGGCCACACTGCATCTGTTCATTCCGTTAGTTTTTCTCCTGATGGGAAATATGCTCTCTCAGCAAGCTGGGATAATACCATTAAATATTGGAATGGGTTCAGAACGGTAATTTAATTCACACTCTTAAAAGTCATAATTGGCGTGTACAATCCGTATGTTTTTACAACTGCCTTACTGCCTTATCAGCAAGTTGGGATAATACCCTTAAATTATGGGATTTACAAACAGGCAAAGAGATCCGTTCCTTTTTAAGGGAAACTGCTGATCCAATTCTTTCTGTTTGCTTTTCTGATGGAAAATTTGCTCTTTCTGCAAGTTTTGAGAATGATATAAAATTATGGGATATTCAAACTGGCAAAAAAGTTCGCTCCTTCGAAGGCCACTCTAATATGGTTCAATCTGTTCGCTTTTCTCCAGACGGTCGATTTGCACTCTCTGCAAGCAATGACCACACAATTAAAATATGGGATGTACAAACTGGCATATTAATCAGGACCTATGAAGGGCACACATCTGGTGTTATTTCTTCTTGCTTTTCACCTAACGGAAAATATATCCTTTCGGCAAGTTCTGACGAAACCATTAAATTGTGGATGTGCAAAATGGAATAAATATCCTTACAATTAAAGGTCACAGCGCCTCGGTTCTTTTCACTTCTTTAACTTCGGATAGCAGATATATACTATCATCAAACTCGGACAATTCCATTAGATTATGGGAAGTCAAAACTGGTAAAGTGATCCGTACTTTTATAGGACCCAATGCTTCTCTTAGCTTCTTTTATTTTTCTCCTGACTCAATCTTAGCCCTCTCTGCAAGTTATGATAGCAACATGATATTGTGGGATGTTAAGAACAGTAAAGTAATCCGTTTTTTTAAAGGGCAAACCGCTTTATTAAGTTCCGTTTGCTTTCTCTGAAGGTCATTATGCTCTCTCAATAAGCGATGATAATACTTTTAAATTATGGGATGCTCAATCAGGAAAGGAGGCACGTACGATTGAAGGATGGTCATGTTTTTCTCCCGACGGACAATTTATTCTATTCTCAAGGTAAGAACCACGACCTTATTTTAAGTGACGTGAAAACTGGAATAGTTATCAGTACAATAAAAGGACTTAATGATTGGGTCAAGGATGCCTGCATTTCTCCTTGATGGGTAAATATATTCTTTGTGCAGGTCCCGGTGCTGTCCTGATGCTATTTGATATTCAGACAGGTAAGAGAGATCCGTAAAATTTAAGAGGACATGACTTATACTGTCTCTTCCGTTTGCTTTTCTTCGCGATATTGACTGAGTTAGCCCTATCTACGAGCTGGGATAAAACAACTTAAAACTATGGGATGTCGAAGACCGGTAAGGAGATCCGCACTTTTCAAGGGCATACTTCTGAAGAGCCATTTCTGCATATTTTTCTCCCAGATGGTAGTCAAGCTCTATCAGCAAGCTACGATAATACACTTAGGGCTTTGGGATGTACAAAGTGGGGGGGAGAGGAATCCTGGAATATTCAGGACATAGCAAGTCAGGTTTCTGACAACTTGTTTTCTCTCCCGACCTGGTCGGTTTGCCGTTATCAGCAAGCGGGGATAATAGTATGAAAATATGGGATATCACATCCGTGAAAAGAAATCGCGACTCGTGATAAATATTGATTCTACCGACTGGATCGTCACTACTCCCTCGGGCCTTTTCGATGCTTCCCCTGGCGCCATGAAACTCATGCATTTTGTCGCCGGCATGGAGGTCATCGAGTTTGACCAGCTTAAGGACCGCTACTGGCAGCCGGGCTTGCTGCCTATCCTGCTGGGCTACAGCAATGAGCCTCTGCGCCAGGTGCCCGCTTTCGATTACGTCCGCCTTTATCCCGAAATCACCTCGACCATCGACCATCGACCATCGACAATCGACAATCATGAACTTTCCATCCATCTCACCAACCGCGGCGGCGGCATTGGGAAAGTATCAGTTTACCTCGACGATATCGAACTCATCGAGGATGCCCGCAACTCCCCGGCCGACAGCAGCAAAGCGGAACTGGATATCAAAGTAGACCTGGGCCGATTTTCTGATAAACTTTATTATGGCCACCTGAACATCATCAAAGTCATTGCCTGGAACGCGGAAGGCTATATCTCCAGCCGCCCGGACACAGTCCATTATTATCCCTGTTTAAAGGACGAAAAAGGCTTTGGCCTGGTACCTGATTCTGTTACGATGACCGAGCGACCTGCTTTCTGGGCCGTGGTGGTGGGTACCTCCGACTACAGCGGCTCCGCCATTGATCTCCGTTTCGCTTCTAAGGACGCCACCGATATAGCCCGGGCGCTCCAAATGGGGGCCAACCGACTGTTTGGAGCCGACAGTACCCATATCTTCCTGTTTACCACGGATGATCCCGAAAGGCTCCCCCATAAAACCAGCCTCAAATCCGCTTTTGACAGCCTGCAACAGGCACGCGCCAAGGATGTGGTTGTATTCTATTTCTCCGGTCATGGCGTCAATGCCGGCGGGCAGGACGGAGATTTCTACTACATGACCATGGATGCCACTGCCGCCGATGCCTCGCACCTTAACGATCCGTACTTCGCCAACCATACCATCTCCAGCACCGAGCTGACCGAGTGGATCAATGATATCCCTGCCCGGAAAAAAGTGCTCATCCTGGATGCCTGCTCAGCCGGTCAGGTTGCTGAAGACATTCTTCTGGCCATGAACACCCAGAAGGAGGTCCCTGGAAGCCAGATCCGTGCACTTGACCGCATGAAAGACCGGACGGGATTCTATATCCTTGCCGGCTCGGCAGCGGATAAAGTGAGTTACGAGACCAGCCTCTACGGCCAGGGTGTACTCACCTACGCCCTCCTGAGAGGCATGAAAGGCGAGTGCCTCCGCGTCGATGGGGCCGAAGAATTTGTGGATATTAAAAAACTCTTCGAATACGCCGAAGACGAGGTCCCGAAGCTGGCCGAGAATATCGGCGGCATCCAGCGGCCTTTCTCCCGCGGCATCGAAGACCGCGGCAGCTTCGATATAGGCCGTATGGCCAAGGAGGACAAGGAGAAGATCGTTATATCGGAGCCGAAGCCGGTGTTTGTAGCATCTACTTTCCTTGATTTAAAGCTAAAAAGGGATGCATTTAAACTGAGTGATAAAATCAATGGTCAGCTTCGGGACCTGTCCGCAAAAGGCAAAGAAGCGCCGCTCATATTTTCAGACGGATCAGGGTATCCTGGATCTTACCAGATTTCAGGGACTTATATTACGGAAGGAAACAATGTTGTGGTCGACTATGTGGTCATAATGAATGATTTACAGATCGGGAAAGACATGCAGGTTAAAGGAAATATTGATAATATTGATTATTTGATTGAGCAGATTATAAGTAGTTCAAGAGTGGCTATTAATTAAATATTTCTTGATAATTACGTTTTTATGCCAGGAGAACCCGGAGGCGGACTGGAGGGTGTGGTGAAACAAAATTCCAAACAAATTCCAAATACCAAATTCCAAAATATTAATTTCGATAAATTTCACTGAAGGCCATGATGAATATTGAATCCCTAAAAATATACGAATCCTTCACCGTTATTCTCCAGCTCCGGCACATCACCGGGATGAAGTACGGCTTCCTTCAACCGGATTTGAACCCGAATGATTTTGAAGAGTGGTGGCGTAATGTGGAAACCGCTCATAAATTTTTCATCTTCGATAAGGAAAATCTTCCTGGCCCTGTTCATTTTATTTCAAACGATAAAGAATTTAAAGAGTTTTTACAAATAGCCACGAAAGAAGCACACTGGAGGTTAATCATCGAATTTGACAAGAACAGTTTTCTTTGGAAACCGGGCGGTATCAACATTTTTCACAAAGGAAAAACGGAATCCGATAATTCACGACATGAAACCGCCGGGAAACTGAATGTCCTTGTCCAGGAAGAACCGGATTACCAGAACTGGATATGGCAACCTCACATGGATGAAGAAGAGCTTGAGAACTGGTGGAAGGCCATGGGTTCAACAATTCCTTATTACACGGACCCGGAGCAGCTGCCCGGTGAAATTTTTCTCATCCAAACCGAAGACCAGGTGGAACAATATGATGAAATGAGGAACGAAAGAATTTATTATGAATGTCTCCTTTACCACGATGATGAGAGCTACCTGAAAAGACCGGATGGCGTTTACATTTACCACCTGAGTCATGGAGGAGCTAAAAATCAAGGTGAAATGCAAGATGAAAAATAAAAATCCCAAAATCCCTTCGTCAAATCGCCCAATCGTCAAATCGTCAAATCGCCCAATCGCCCAATCGTTAAATTGAAATCACGCACGATCTCCGCCACGATCTCCCCCGCCGGCCTGATCTCGTGGATCAGCCCGCTCACCTGCCCGATCTCCAGCTCACCTTCGTCGAGGTCGCCTTCGAACATGCCTTTTTTTGCACGGCCATGGCCCAGGTGCTCATAGATCTCATCGCGGCCCGCTCCCCGGTCTTCCATCGCCTTGATTTCCTGGTAGAACTTGTTTTTGATTAGCCTGACCGGGATGATCTTTTTCAAAGTAAGGGATGTGTCGCCGTCTTTCGCTTCCAGCACTTTCTTCTTGAATTCCGGGTGCGCCGACGATTCTTCAGAAGCCACGAACCGGCTGCCGATCTGCACGCCTTCTGCTCCTAAAGCAAAGGCAGCCAGCATAGCCCTTCCGGTGCCTATGCCGCCGGCAGCGATCAGGGGAAGTGAGGTCACCTCGCGCACCATAGGGATCAATGTCATGGTGGTGGTTTCCTCGATACCGTTATGTCCGCCTGCCTCAAAGCCCTCGGCAACGATTGCATCAACCCCGGCTTCTTCACATTTGCGTGCAAATTTTGTGTTGGCGATGACATGGACTACCTTGATCCCTCTTTCTTTAAAGAATGAAGTATACTTTGCCGGATTTCCTGCCGAGGTGAACACGATCTTCACCCCTTCATCTATAATGACCTGCACATGGTCATCAACCTGTGGATAGATCAACGGGAGATTTACACCAAACGGCTTGTCTGTCGCGGCTTTGCATTTGCGGATATGCTCCCGCAGGATATCCGGGTACATCGATCCGGAGCCTATCAGGCCAAGCCCGCCGGCATTGCTCACGGCCGAAGCCAGCTCCCAGCCGGAACACCAGATCATGCCGGCCTGGATGATGGGGTAACGGATGTTGAAGAGGGTGGTTATTCGGTTCATTAATGTTGAATTTTGAAGGTTGAATGTTGAATTCGGGATTTTTTTCAATATCAATTTAAGTTATCTGTGCCTATCTGTGATCATCCATGTAATCTGTGGTGAATTAATATTCCTTACTCAAAGATAAAAAAATTTCAATCGCTGACCGGTCTTCGATGCTGTCATATTTGATCAAATTCATGATATGCCAGCGTTCTGCCAGAGACCTGACAGTATCAAATTATTTGTTGATCAGGATTTCCTATCTTTGTTTGGACAACAAAAAATAGCACACGGATGACACGGATGCAACGGATTTACGCGGATTTTCTCTGGGCAGGTATTCTTGCCGGAATCATCATGATTTTATTCCTTAATAAGACTCTGCAAGCACAGGAATTTGCTATCGGAGCCGACCTGTCGTTCCTGAAAGCCGCGGAGGAAAGCGGTTTCCAGTTTAAGGAAGATGGAAAAGCAAAACCCGGGCTGGAGATCTTCAGGGACCATGGCTATAACTGGATCCGCCTGCGCTTGTTCCATACCCCAACCGAATTGCCGAACGACCTGGATTACACCATTGCCCTGGCCCGGGATGCAAAAAAACTGGGATACAAACTGTTGCTGAACCTGCATTATTCCGATACTTGGGCTGATCCTGCCAAACAATTCATACCGGCAGCATGGGAAGGAAAATCACACGAAGAACTGGTGACTTCCGTATTTGAATATACCCGTTATGTGCTGAAAAGGTTCAGGGAAGCGGGGGTATTCCCCGATATGGTGCAGCCGGGGAATGAGGTGATCAATGGCATGCTCTGGCCCGACGGAAAGATACCGGAAAACTGGGATTATTTCGCCGATCTCCTCCGTGCCGGAATTCAGGGGGTGTATGCCGAAAGTGAAAACCTTCCCCGTCCGCTGATCATGGTACATATCGACCAGGGAGGCCATAAGGACCGGACAAAGTACTTCTTCGATAAAATTTTTGAATATGGTATAGACTTCGACGTGATCGGACAGTCGTACTACCCATGGTGGCACGGCAGCCTGCTTGAACTGCGTGAAAATATGATCTTTATGGCGAAGGAATATAAAAAGCCGATCATGCTGGTGGAAGTGGCCTATTGCGCGGAACCGGCCGAATATCAATCCAAACCGGGCCCATTCCCTGAAACCCCGGAGGGACAGAAAGAATTCCTGGAGGAGGTCACCCAGATCGTACTCGATACACCCGATAACCTGGGCGTGGGTATCATGTGGTGGGAGCCTGCCACTGCCGGTTTAGGCCATGTCGGGGCAAGGGATTTCTTTGATGAAGAAGGGAATGTGCTGCCGGTTATTAAGGTTTTCGATAAGTTTACAAAATATTAATAGTCTGTGATAATCCGTATTATCCGTGTCATCCGTGTTCTATTAATGGCACACGAATAAACACGGATGCGACGGATTTTCACGAATTTTTAAATAGCATTTTTATGATCAAAATAACTATTAAGGCATGCACATTTTTTATACTGATCCTGGTTTTGTTTTCCTGTAACCGACAAATTCCACAGCCGATCCCGCCTCTGCTATTCAACGATGACTGGCAATTTATCCTTGCTGCCGACAGTTCCGAAGTCTTTGACCCGGCAAACAAATTGGCATGGGAAAAAGTAAAACTTCCCCATACATCCGTCATCGAACCGCTGGTCGTGAATGACCAGTGGCAGGGGATCTGCTGGTACCGGAAGGATTTTACCCTCCCGTCGGAAGCGAAAGGCAAAAACCTGTTCCTCAGCTTTGAAGGGGCCATGAATGTGGCTGAAGTGTGGATCAACGGGGTGAAAAAGGTCACCCATCTTGGAGGATTCCTTCCGTTTGTCGTCGATTTTACAGCTGAAGCAAATGCAGATTCAGTTAACCAGGTGATCGTCCGGCTGGATAATACCGACAATCCGATCACAGGGCCGAAACCGTTAAAACAGCTTGATTTCAACACTTATGGAGGGCTGTACCGCGATGTTTTCATGATCATGGAAAATACCGTTTTCATTACCGACCCCATATTTGAGAATACCCCGGGCGGCGGCGGGATCTTTGTCAGTTATCCTGAAGTAAGCAAGGAAAGAGCAGTGGTCAGGGTGCAGACACATGTGAGGAATACCGGATCGGGGGATGAAAAAATTGAGGTCCGGCACCAATTGATTGATCCAGCCGGTTTAACCAAAGGAAATGTTACAGAGACTGCTGAAAACGGTTCAACCACCATAACAACCATCGAATTAACGTCACCGTTATTGTGGTCGCCATCAACGCCCCACCTGTATAGTTTGGTAACCGGGGTTTACAGCAATGGCCGGTTAACTGATGCTGATACCACCCGGATCGGGATCAGGCAGTTCGAAATCCGTAAGGACCGATTTGCGATTAACGGGGAAGAGATGTATCCTGCGAGGGGTGAACCGGCACCAGGAATACCCGTACATCGGCTACGCCTTAAGTAATAATGCTCAATACAGAGATGCACGATTGATCAAGGAAGCCGGTTTTGATTATGTTAGATTGTCGCACTACCCCCACTCCCCTGCTTTTATGGATGCCTGCGATGAACTGGGGCTGGTTGTGATCGATGCGATCCCGGGCTGGCAGTATTTCAGCGAGGATATGGCTTTCCAGGACCAGGCCATACAAACCTGCCGGGATATGATCCGCAGGGACAGGAACCATGCCTGCGTGATGGCCTGGGAAGTATCGCTCAATGAATCCTGGATGCCGGAAGCTTTTATCGACAGGGCAGTGTCGGCGGCCCGTGAGGAATATCCCGGCGACCAGTGCTATACAGCCGGCTGGCAGAAATACGGCTATGATATTTACCTGCAGGCCCGTCAGCACCGTCTTGAACATTACGAAACACCGGAAAAACCTTATATCGTTTCCGAATACGGCGACTGGGAATATTATGCGATGAACGCGGGATTTGACCAGGATAAATGGCAGGATCTTGTGCCTGAAGAAAGATCGAGCCGGCAGTACTTATCAGGCGGGGAAAAAAGGCTTTTGCAGCAGGCTACCAATATACAGGAAGCGCATAACGACAATTTCAACACCCCTGCTTTTGCCGATGGCTACTGGGCTATGTTCGACTACAACCGCGGATATACAGACGATATTGAATCATCGGGCATTATGAGTATTTTCCGCGTCCCGAAATTCAGTTATTATTTCTTTAAAAGCCAACGGGATGCAGATGAGATATCATCCATATTTTCATCCGGCCCGATGGTAGCAATCGTATCTTACTGGGATGAAAACTCATCGCCAGATGTAAGGGTATTCAGCAATTGCGAAGAAGTGGAGCTCAGGCTGAACAGGGAGCTGGTTGCCAGGCAGAAGCCTGATACAGGCAGGATTTGCAACAACCTTGCCCATCCTCCTTTCACGTTCCATACAGGCATTTTCAAACCGGGTGAACTGGTTGCAACAGGATATATCAATGGAAAACCGATGTTAGCGGATACCCTGGCCACCCCCGGGACCCCTTTTGCCATAAAACTTTTACTGGATGAAAGTGGCCGTCAGCCTGCAGCAGGATGTAATGATGCGGTCTTTGTTCATGCCATCATTGTCGATAAGGATGGAAACCGGGTACCGGTGAATGGCCTCGAACTTCAGTTCGGGGTAACTGGCGACGCAACGATCATCAACCCGGGAAGGACCGGTATATGTGAGGCCGGGATTGCAACTGCGCTGGTAAGGATTGGTGAAAAGCCGGGAGAGATAATTTTAACAGCTCAGTCGGGTGAATTGACGCCAGGCCAGATAAAATTTAATTCATATTAAAAAACGCTGACGGGTCCCGATTAAATCGGAACGCCGTCAGGTTTTATTCTCAGTGACCTGTCAGCGTCCGACAAAGGAGGACCTGACAGCGTCAAAAATCGAAATTACTTCGCCACGATCGTATATTGCATCGTCGTCATATCGACCGTGATCGTATATTGACCAGCAGTTGACGGTGCGGGAATATTAGGAGGATCGGGTACGCTTTCCGTCGGACGGTAAACCAGCAGGCCTTTCTTGTTGTTGCCTTTATCATTGGTACCCCACTGCGGAGCCCATGCACCCTGAACTTCCAGGAACTTCATTCCGCCAGTTGCATTCAGCGTTGTCGTGATCGTAAAGATATGCGGGGAGCTTTGCGTTAACTGGATAGCGGCACCGGCATCCCAGCCTGCAGGTGTAGCATCGCCAACCAGGAAGAGCTGGCCGGATGTCTTAAAGGTCTCATAAACAAGATTAAGCGTATCTGCCATGATGTAATAATCACCGGCTTCTGCCGTCAGGAACGGTATAGCAGGCGGGTCAGCGGTATTTTCGTCAGGACGATAAACCAGCGGGCCGGCTTCTGTCGTACCGGATGCATCGGTGCCCCATTGCGGTGCCCATAGGCCCAGCATTGAGATAAACTTGATGAACCTGTCAGTGCCCGTGGTAATGGTTTCGACCCTGGCAAATTTACCACTGCCGATATGCTCCATTGGCAAGGCCAGCATGTTATCCCAGCCAATAGTGGTGCCGCTGCCCAGCAGGTAGATCGGTTTCACATAAACCTGATCATCGTATGGGGTAATGTTGATTGTCACCACTTCGGAATATACTTCAGAATAGTCAGTAACCTGGTTGATGAAGGAACGTACCCGAAGTTCGAGGACGTGTGCTTCATCCGCGCTGAGCTCAAAAACACTCAGCAGGAGGTTGTTCATCGTACCGACCGTAATACCGACTGAAGTTCCTTCCGTGCTGGCCAGGTCATTGGGATCGGCAAAATTATTGCCGGCCAGGTCCATTTGCAGCACATACTTGGTGGTTTCAAGATTGTCCAGGTTGTACCGGGTTGGCGTCCATTCAAAATTGGCCAGGAGATTTGCGGCTTCCTCCTTGATCAGGACGTAGGTTGCACTATTTGCCGGCGAAGTAATGCCGGGCAGAACAGTCTGGTCAATTTCCAGTATGGGATCTTTTATTTCTTTCTCACAGGAAGCCAGAAAACCGATCCCGAGCAGCACAATAAATATGATTATCAGATTTTTCATCTTCATTAATTTTTAAGATTAAAATTAGTAACCCGGATTCTGGTCAAGGTTCAGGTTTGCTGTGATATCTGCGGATGGTATCGGGAAGAGGTTGTATTTGGAATCGGTTCCAATACCTTCTTTCACATTCCCTTTCCAGGGCCAGAGATAATCGCTGCCGGTAAAAAGCCCGTAGCGTATCAGGTCGGTACGGCGATGGCATTCCCAGTAAAGTTCCTTTGCACGTTCATTGAGGATCTTTTCCAGGTCGATCTGGGAAACTTCACCGTTAGAATTGCCATAAGCACGATATCTTAACTCATTGAAATAATCCACCGCAGTTCCCTCGCTGCCGCCGGTTCCGCCCCGCAGCACGGCTTCGGCATACATCAGGTAAACATCAGCCAGCCTGAACATCGGGAAGTCGGTGTCGGTATGGGTTTGATGGCTTCCGGGAGCTCCATCCCTGGTTACATTTTTAAACTTGGTGATCGCATAGCCATCCGTAAAAGAACCGATATCGTTGATCTCTTTGTTCTGTCCGTCTTTGAAGAACATGGCGCGGTGGTCGCTGGTATTGTTTTCTCCGAAGATATCCACGAATGCACCTGTTGTGCGGGTTCCGCCCCATCCCCCGTCAATGCCGAAATCAGCAGGGTCCATGGTTCCGCCAACTGCAGCATGGATGATGAAAGTGGTACCTCCCCAGGTCCTTGTGTTGATCCCGTCAAAATTCACTGAAAAGATGACTTCATTGAGATAGGCATTGTCGGCAAGGAACAGGTGCTGGTAATCCGGTTCAAGTGTGTAACCTGCTTCGATAACTTTCTTGCAATAAGTAATACATTCGGTGTATTTCGGCTGACCGATATAGACCTCGGCATTGAGGTACAGTTTGGCCAGCAGGGTCCATACGGCGGCTTTGTCGGCACGGCCATAGTCATTCTGCCTGGGCCCCATCATCAGGTCCTGGATAGCCAGCAATTCACTTTCAATATAATTGAAAAGATCGGCACGTTTGATCTGTTCCGGGAAAAAGGCACCGACAGAATTCTCTTCTGTTACAAACGGTGGATTTCCAAAACAATCAAGTGCATGCCAATAGCTCAACGCACGCAGGAACCTGGCTTCAGCTCTCATATAACTGATCTCTCCCTGTTTCTCAGATGAAATGCCCCTTTCGTTAAGCTTATCATCGGTTGTCTCACGGATAAACTCGTTGCAGAGTGTTACCTGGTAAATGGCCCTGTAATAAAAAGCGGTGATAAACACATCGCTGGCTCCCCAGGTCTGCCAGTGAAGGTCTTTGATGGTCTGGTCATTCCAGCCTATAACTGCCTCATCGGTAGTCAGTTCCTGCATATACCAGTAACCGCGTAAGTACTGGCCGAAGCCTTCGTCAATACCGGTGATGTCTGGATTGCCGCTGGGACCGGTCTGGCCAGAAACGGCCAGGCCTGCATAAAGTTTTGCAAGTACCTGTATGTAAGCGTCCGGGTTTTCGTAAACACTTGCTGACGTCACCTGGTCCGGGTCTATAGGTAGCGTGTCCAGGTCCTTGAAACAGGATGTTGCCAGAAAGGACAGGACTGCTATCATCGGAATTATATAAAGTAATTTTTTCATAGCTATACTGTTTTATAAGTTAAAAAGTAAGATTTACGCCAAGTGCATATACCCGCGGACGAGGATATATCCTGTTGTCGATCCCGGTGTTGATCTCGGGATCGATCCCGGTATAATTCGTGATCGTGAAGGCATTGTTCACCGTCGCGGTGAGCCGTAGATTCAGCTTGTCTTTTGCCAGATTAGCAAAAAGATAGCTGAGTGAAATGACGTCCATCTTAAAGAAAGACCCATCCTGGATGTAGTAATCGGACAAATAACGCGGGGATACGAAATTAACGTCGGTTACGTCGGAAGTGATATTGCCGATGTAAGGGCCTTCCGGACGGTAAAGTCTTTCATAAACCCCATTCTCTGAGCTGACATTATTATAGACGTAATTTCCGAAATTAGCACGCCCTGCGAAGAAAAAGTCAAAGTTCTTATATGTGAGTGTCGAGGAAATGCCGAAGTAGAATTTTGGGTTGGCATCTTTGTATTGATACCGGTCTTCATCGGTCACCTCGCCATCGCCATTCCTGTCTACAAACATATCTTCGATTGGCATGCCTTCAGCATCATAAACCTGCTCGTAAACAAAGAAAGAATTTGATGCATAACCTACGCTCTGGATCTGTATTGTATTTCCTACACCTCCTGAAATGCCTCCGGTAAGTACACCAAGGTAACTGGTATCTGTAGTGGCGGTCAGCTTGGTAATCTCATTGTAACTATAGGTGCAATTGAAATTGAGGTCCCATCCCCAGTTTGTCGTGACAACTGGTTTTGTGAAGATGGCAAATTCTACCCCGTTATTTTTCATATTACCGACGTTGGTCAGGATATAGTTTGTAAGATTAGAGCCTGCCGGCACGGGGATACGATTGAGCAAATCTTCGGTTTCACGGTAATAGAAATCCAGAGATCCATAGATCCTGTCGCCCAGGAATCCATAATCGAGGCCAATATTAAAGGTAGTTGTTTCCTCCCATTTGATATTCTCGTCGTAACCTTCAGGACGAATAGTGGGAATATAGTAATTCCCGAATTGATAAGCTGCGTTAGGCTCACTGTATGTATAACTGTTAATGTACGGATAATCATTGTCACTGATGTTTTGCTGACCGGTAACGCCCCATCCGAGCCTGAGTTTCAACTGTGACAGATTCTCAAGTCCTGCCATCCAGGGCTCATCATTGATCTTCCAAGCCAGGGCAACTGACGGGAAATAACCTGCCCGGGTATCGGGAGAAAACCTTGATGTATTGTCGTTTCTTATAGTTAAAGTGGCTAAATACCTGTTTTTAAATCCATAGATTAAACGTCCGTATAATGAAACAATATAACTTTCCGTAGCAGTAATGGAACTGTCATTGACCAGGGTTTGGGCAATGTTAGTTGAATAATTCGAGCTTTCCCGGTAGAAGTGCTGCCAGGAATAACCGGCCATCACATTAAATGAGCTGTTGATGGATTTTACTTCCTTTACATAATTTCCGTAGAACTCAAGGATGTCATTCTTCTTTTGCTGGTCATAGACTGTATTTAAACCTCCACCGTTAACAGGATCATATTCCCATCCTGCATATTCCGGAACATAAACTGTCCCATCACTCCAGGAATGATCCATACCCAGGTTCAGGTTCAGCCGAAGGTCAGGGAAGAAATGAAGCTTGTAATCCAGCTGCACATTTCCAAGAAGCCTTTTTACATCGGAATTGTCATCCCTCAAGTTCAGCAATGCCACCGGGTTGCTTGATCCCTGGGATACCGGGTCCTGGTTATAGGTCTGGATCCATGTATAATAGCCGCCATAGGGATTGGCAAAGTAGATCGGCTCTTCTGTTTCTGAATCATAATAATTCAATGTATCGGCAGTGACCGACTGAGTGGGATCATACTGCAGGGCAGAGCCAATGGCTCCCTGGTCTGCAAAATGGTTTTGCACAAAGATCCCTTTAGCATTGAGATTAATTTTCAGATGATCGTCGAAAAGGCTTGGAGTTAGTGACAGGCCCAAAGTGGTGCGTTTCATGTTGTCGGTCTCCAGTACTCCATCTTCATCCGTATACCCGATAGAAAAACGATATGGCATCCAGTTTATGGCGCCTGAAGCACCGATGTAATGATCCATCCCGAATGCGTTGCGGTAGATCTCATCCTGCCAGTCGGTATTATCATTTCCCATCATTCTCAATACCGTTTCATTGCCTTCGTAACGCTCGTTCATTAAGGTACGGAATTCATCGGCACCAAGGACATCAATAGTTTTTGGCACAGTGTAAAGCGAAAAAGTTCCGTTATATTCCAGGTTGATGCTTTTTCCTTTTGCACCATCCTTTCCGAGTGCGCCTTTTTTGGTGGTGATGATGATGACACCGTTAGAAGCCCTGTTACCATAAATGGCTGCGGCAGAAGCATCTTTCAAAACCGTGAACGTCTCAATATCATTAGGATTGAGCGTGCTTAGTGCATTTCTCGTACCTGAGATGCCATCATTGTCAACCGGCACGCCGTCGATAACATAGAGCGGGTCGTTGCTTGCACTTAAGGAAGAGCCTCTCCTGATGCGGATGACAGAACCTTCGCCAGGTGCACCGCCAACGGATGTGATCTGGACCCCGGGAATCTTACCCACAGCTAACTGTGGTGCCGTCGTAATCCCCCCCTTGTTGAAGTCCTTCGTTCCGATTGCAGCAACAGAACCGGTAGCATCTTCTTTCTTCTGCACACCGTAACCGATAATTACCAATTCTTCAAGGAATTCCGCTTTGATCTCCAGGTTTACATTGACAACGGTATTAGGTTGTACCGCTATCTCCTGGCTTTCATAACCGATGAATGAAAAAACAAGGAAATCACCGGCTTTTACCGGGATCCTGAATTTCCCATCCATATCGGTAGTCGTACCGGCCATTGTACCTTTGACCAGTACCGTCACCCCTGCTAATACTTGCCCGTCTGCTGCATCGGTTACTTTTCCGGTCACATCGCCCTGGGCAAATGCGGTCGTAAAGCCTAAAAACAGCAATGACAGCAGCAGGATCAATTTTTTAATGTAGTGCTTTGTCATAATTCGGTTTTTAATAAGATTTATTAAAATATTGATAATCATTGCATTAGATTGCAATTGAAATTGTGATAAAATTAACAAATATTTAACATATCAAATTAAATAAATTTAAAGCTCAAAAATTAATACCGACCTGGCAGGAATTACAATTAAATCAAGGGAATGGATTTTTCCGGTAACCACTTCCCGGCCCTGCACCGCTGTTCCGGTCAATTCTGCATACCGTGAACCGTCAAGGGTAACTTCATGGTCATTTTTATTAAACACTACCATAACTTTCTCATTTTCATTGTAACGAAAGTACACGTAGGTCCCTTTTTCCGGGGAATAATGGATAAGCTTCCCGTCATGCAGGCAGGTTTTGGTCATGCGCCAGTTCAACAGTGTCTTTAAATAGCGTTTGGCTTCAAGTTGCTGAGAAGATAAACCCCTGTCGGTAAAGGCATTCACCGCATCATCCTCCCATCCCCCGGGAAAATCACTTCTGATCATTCCATCATCCCTTTGTAAGGGGCTTTTCGCCAGGATCTCCGTACCGTAGTATATCTGCGGTATACCCCTGACTGTAAGTATATACGCAATACCCATCTTGAAAAGGTCGAAATCTTCATTCACCTGGGTAAAGAACCGGTTCATGTCATGGTTATCGGGGAAAACCATAAGTTTATCAGGATCTGCATAAAGAAAATCATTGGCCAGCATTTCATACATTTTGATCAGGCCGTCCTTATAAAAAACCTCACCATCGGTCAATCCCTGAATTAAAGCCATCTGCAGAGGGAAATCCATCAGGCTGCCCAGGCAGGAGGTGTAGCCGTCGGGATTGACTTTTCCGCTTTGCCAGTAAGCCACGATGGCCGGGTTTTCGCTCCACTCCTCACCCACAATGCTGAATTCCGGGTATTCCTCCATGATCGCACAGGACCATCGGCTCATAAAATCCTTATCCGGGTAAGAGTAGGTATCCTGGCGGATACCTGAAAGCCCTGCGTATTCGATCCACCAGATGGAATTCTGGATCAGGTAATTGGCCACCAGCGGGTTTTTCTGGTTCATATCCGGCATCGACCTGACGAACCACCCGTCGGGAAAGAGTTTTTTATCCGACGGTGAAACGTGCGGATCCTGCACCGTAGACCGCCGGTGATTGGTCATGACATAATTCCCGTCGTAATTGAACCAGTCGGCAGAAGGCATGTTTTTCATCCACCAGTGTTCCGAACCACAGTGATTCGCTATCATATCCATGATCAGCTTCAGGCCTTTGTCTTTCATCATCCCGCCCAGGTCCCGGTATTCTTCATTGCTGCCATACCTGGGATCGACCTTATAAAAATCTGTCGTGGCATATCCATGGTAGGATGTCCGAGGCATATTGTTCTCCAGGACCGGATTCAGCCAGACTGCAGTAAAACCCATGTCAGCGATATAATCCAGGTGGTCTGCGATCCCTTTCAGATCGCCGCCATGCCGTCCATCCTTGTCTGACCTGTTCGCGATTTCAGGATAACCTGGCATATTATCGTTTCCCGTATTTCCATTTGCAAAACGATCAGGTGTGATCAGGTAAATGACATCTGAATTATCGAAACCTTTGCGCTGATCAGAGCCTTCATCCCTTGGCAGAAGCCGGTAAGTGTATTGCACCATCGTTATGCCATCTTTTTGAAAGAGTATTTCAAAACTTCCCGGTTGAATATCTTTATCGATCTCCAATAATATAAACAGGTAATCCGGGTTGGATACACAAGTAGTATGACTTAATGTAATTTTTTCATGATTAATTACCGTCTGCAACCCGGAAATGCCGGGGCCAAAGACCATCAGCTCAAGCTTGTTGTTTTTCATCCCGGCCCACCAGAAAGGCGGTTCGAGCCGGGTGATGGAGTACTGCGAAAAAGTCTGCGACGAAATCAATACCAGAAAAAGGAAAAGTGAAGCTACTCGGATCATTAATTTTGGATTTTAAATTCTAAATTTTGAATTATTCAGTACTAACATTAAACATTAAACATTAAACATTAAACATTAAACATTAAACATTAAACATTAAACATTATTTAAAATCTCCCGCACAACATTCCTCGCCCCATCATATATCTGCACGATCGTTGCATCCAGCATATAGCATGGTGTTGTGAAGATCCTGTTCTTTTTATCCACCACCACTTCGCCATGGCCTGCCCGGATATGGACGCCTCCCATTTTTTCGATTACCCCGGCAGTACCGGGGTCATTACCAATGGTAACCTCGACAGGTCCCAGGATCCTTGCAATGACTGCCGGTGCGATACAAAGTGCTCCGATCGGTTTGCCTGCTTTATGCATGGCCCTGACTGCTGATTCCACATCGGGGTTCACCTTCGCGCTTGCTCCGTCAAATGCAACAGTCGACAGATTCTTGGCAGCGCCGAAGCCACCTGGGAAAATAATGGCATCAAACTCCGATGCCCTGAACTGGTTAAGAGGCTTGATCTTTCCACGTGCAATGCGGGCCGATTCAACCAGCACATTCCGCTTCTCAGGCATCTCTTTTTGCGTGAAATGATTGATAACATGGTGCTGCTCAATATCGGGGGCAAACATTTCATAAGAGGCTCCCTGTTGTGCAATGGCCAGGAGGGTAAGTGTGGCTTCATGGATTTCTGCGCCGTCGAAAACACCGCAACCGGATAAGACTACTGCGAATTTTTTCATGGAATTTCTTTTAGATATTTCAAAGTTAATTATTTTTCAAACGCTTTTAAACGCTGACAGGTCCTTTCAAACGGACAGGTCATTTAAACGCTGACAGGTCCTTTCAAACGCTGACAGGTCCTTTCAAACGCTGACAGGTCCTTCGGACGCTGTCAGGTTTGATAATGGTAATCTGACTGCAACGGGATGAGTCCCCTTTTTCCCTAACTTTGCCTTCCCTAAAAAATTAATAATGAAAACCTTAAAAATACTTATTTCTCCCTTTCTCCCCCTCTCCTTGTCTCCCTTTCTCCCCCTCTCCTTGTCTCCCTTTCTCCTCCTCTTCCTGTCTCCCTTTCTCCTGTTCTCCCAGGATTTTATGATGCAGGGATGGTACTGGGATTATCCGAAAACTTCTGCAGGTGCGAACTGGACTGACACGCTTGGATTGAAGGCTGATGAAATCGGCCAGGCCGGGTTTACCTTCCTCTGGGCCCCGCCCCTGCCCCGTGCCAGCTTTGGCAGTAACAGCAACGGTTACGACCCGAAAGACCTTTACGACTACGGGGAATTTGCCGGTGCGGCAGGATATGGCACCCGGGCCGATCTGGACAGCATGGTGAATGCCCTGGATAATGCCGGTGTGAAACTGGTCGCGGATATGATCTATAACCACCGTGACGGCGGAAAAGCTGAAAATAATCCGGGCCTGGAGAGTTATATCGATAATTACAACTGGACGAAAGCCAATAACGGGGACAGCCCCTTCCCATTTGACCGGATGCGGTGCATCCTTCCCCTAGGAGGGGTTTCCGGAAACACGGCAGGGCATTACTATTTCAAGGTCAGCTCATCCTCACAGCATGCACCGCTTTCATAACTATGAATATAATATTTACATGCAAACTTCACTGGTGGGATGGCAGGGTGAACCAGATTTGACAGAATCGGAACCCAACGGGGGTAGTGACTGCGGTCAAACAAACAATGACATCCTGCTGGGCCGCAATATGAATGTCTGGGTGGATGCTACCGGATGCACGGTGGATGAATTCCACCTGGAACTCACTACTTCCGATTTTAACAGTTCCGGCGACACCCTTTTCATCTATTTTGGAAAGCGGAACAGTGATTATTCAGACATGCGGATCTACGGAATCTGGTCGGGACCAGGGAATATGGATATTGTCAACGACCTCGTTTACCAGACATACACCGATTTTTCATCACTGCCCAGCGGACAGGGCAGCATGAACTGGTCCAACTTCAAACCTAATCTTGACAACTCCACAGGGATGTCAGGTGATTGGGATTCCCCTTATTTCTTTTATGATTATGACCAGTTCCAGGATGATACTGAAGAAAAACTGACCGATTGGACAGAATGGAACTGGGATGATGTCGGAATGCGGGGTTTGAGGATGGATGCCGTGAAACATTTCACCCCGGAATTCGTTGGCGATATGCTGGATTCGCTCCATGCCCGCGGGAAAGATCCGGGCCTGGTCGTCGGCGAATGGTACGGGACAAATACCGCTGAACTTGCAGGCTGGGTCAACAGCGTTTTGAGTTACATGCAGCCTGCAACGCAAACTGCCATTTCCCCCAGGATCTTTGATTTCTCTTTGAGGGAAAATCTGCGGCAAAGCTGCGACAATAGCGGATTCGATGTGAGGAATGTTTATCCGGGCAGTATTGCCGATGCTTCAGGGCTTTCAGGTTTCCATGTCGTCACTTTTCTGAATAACCACGATTTCCGGGACAATACCGGTTCTGCCTCCCTGGTGCATAATGATCCGTTACTTGGTTATGTTTACCTGTTCACCAATAACAAAGTGGGATTGCCCTGCGTTTTCTATCCGGATTACTTCGGTTATCCGGCCGACGCATTGACTTATCCCTATTTCCCAACCGGTTTATCTCCCATGAAGGAGGACATCGACAAACTCGTGCAGCTCCATTCCAACTATATCTTTGGGGCAACAGGCATAGATTATCTTAACCGCTTTTCAACCCCGTATTCAGCTAATTACATCAGCGGATCGGCCGATAAGGCTTTGATCTTCCAGGTCAGTGGCGGGGCATCCGGGAAAGAAGTCGTCGTAGCCATTAATTTTTCCGGGTCAATACTCAAGGTCGATCATGGGATAAAAATGGTAAACGGCCTGGCCACAGGCAGCGAATTGTACGATATTACCGGAAATTCAGCCTGGGATTACGCTGTGGTGAATGGCAGCAGCCAGATCTATATCGAGCTGCCTCCCCGGTCGTGGTCAGTCTGGGTGCAGGGAAACCCGGTGGAACCACTTGCCCCTTCATCGTTAAGCGTATTATCGGCGGCTTCCGACCGGATCAGGCTGGAATGGACGGATAATTCCCCGAATGAGGATGGCTTTGTGGTGGAGCGGAAGGTGGGTGCCGATGGAGAGTGGGAGGTGTTAGCTGAGGTTGTTAATTTTAACACAGAGGACACAGAGGAATACACAGAGGGCACAGAGGTTAATTACCGGGTTAAGGCGGTCAATGCCGCAGGGAGTTCGGGGTACAGCAATGTGGTCAGCACCTATAACCACATCACCTGGCTGGGGTACTCGGAAGACTGGAACAATCCGCACAACTGGAGCCACCGGCAACGGCCCGACCAGTATTGCGATGTTCTGATCCCCCAGGGACCGGCAGGTGGGGCATTCCCATTCCTTAATTCGGGTCCTTACAATGCAATCCGTAAATTGTCGGTTGAAAATGGGGCTGCATTCGAAATCCCTGCCGGACAAATACTTGAGATATTGGGACAATAATAATGCTTAATGCTTAATGTTTAATGCTTAATGCTTAATGACTTAATGACTAATGACTAGTGACCAATGACCAGTGACTTCAAAACCATCCTCGAAATGGGCAGCGAACGTGCTGTTGCCGACCTGGCGGTTAAAGCCCTGGAGGAATTTCCCGGTTCATTCAGGGATTTGCTTGATCTCTGCTTTCTGGAGGAGTATCCGCTCTCCATGCGCGCTGCCAGGGTTGTACAGCTTTATTGCGAGAAATACCCACAAGCTGTTTATCCTTATCTGGATGAAGTTGTCGAAAAAACAATCCGGTCTGAAATCAAGGGTGTACGGCACAATTTCCTCAAGATTTTTGCTGAATTTATCGATATAAGCAGGATAAATGATCCCGGTCCACTTCTGAACACCTGTTTCGAATGGCTTCTCAATGGCAGTCTCACTCCGGCCATAAAAATTCATGCCATGGGAGTGATCTATAAGTTAGGATTGAAAGAGCCCGCATTACTGCAGGAACTTACAGCAACCATTGAGATTATAATGGACGAAAGCGAAATTTCCATGAAAACTTGCGGCAGGAAGATGCTGAAAAAGATTAGTCAGCGGTCGGCGGTCGGCGGTCAGCAAAATGACCAATGAGTAATGACCAATGACTAATGACCATTAACCCATGACAACCCCTCAATCCCTTCACTCCGACATCATCGCCTTTTGCCAGGCCCATGCTGATGAAGCCCTGGTAAAAAAGTATTCGCGCTATTTCAAAGAAGGCGGTTATGATGCCTATGGCATTTCTTACCCGCTTTTACAGGAGAAAGTCAATGCTATCCTTGCAGAACCCGGGATTGACCTCCCTTTTATCCTTCAAGCCAGCCGGCTTCTGATACCAGGCGCAAAATATGAGGAGGCCAGTTTTGCCCTTATGATGGTGAAAGCGTTGAAAAAACAATATACCCCGGATAACTTTAAAGAAATCGGTAACTGGTTCAGCATAGGTATCAGGAACTGGGCGCATACCGATGCACTTTGCTCGGAGATCATATCGGTTTTCCTGCTGAAAAAGTTGATCCCCTATGGGGAACTGGAGAACTGGAAGACAGGCATTAATAAATTTCAGCGGCGTGCTGTTCCCGTTTCGCTTATCAAACTTATCAAAGAAACACGTTCGGTCCCGGAGTACCTATATTTTATCGAACCTCTGATAATGGATAATGAAAGGGAAGTGCACCAGGGTGTAGGCTGGTTTTTGCGCGAAGCCTGGAAAATTGAGCCGGCCCCTGTCGAAGAGTTTTTGCTGAAATATAAAGATACAGCTCCAAGGCTAATATTCCAGTATGCTACGGAAAAAATGACCCCGGAAGAAAAAAACCGGTTTAGAAAGTCAAAATGAGATGGCATCTGAAAAATGCATTAATTACCTTATAATATTTTGATTATCATTTTTTTATATTGATTTTTTGTAAGATTTGAGATGCCATCTCAAATTGTATATTTTTATTACTTTCGTGCTTTGAATTAGTTGCCTTTGTTAAAGCTTGAAAACATTTATCATCATATTCCTTATTTCAGTTTTGACCTGTCCTTTCTGGGGAACTTATTCCTATTTTCAATTCGAGAGAAAGAGGGCCAGGATGGAAGTCAACAGGAAATTTGCGGCAGGACTGGATAAAACACAGCTGATCTTGTTGAAATTCACACAGGAAGAAACCCAGACCATCCTCACCTGGAAACATTCCCGAGAGTTTGTTTACAAAGGTCAGATGTACGATATTGTTGATCAAAGGCAGGAGGGCGACTCCGTATTCTATACTTGCTATAAAGACGATAAAGAAACCCGGCTTAACTTAGAAAAGAAGCGGGTCGTTGCAAAAGCGTTAGGCCAGGACCCGTTGCAGAAAAATCAAAAAGAAAGAATAAAAAGTTTTTTCAAGACTATTTATCAGCATGAAATTGATGCATGGAAACCTAATCTAATCCAACCTTGCATCATTCATTATGCATTAAACCTTAAGCATTATTCATTATTTTCAGAATCCCCTCCTTCTCCGCCACCCAAGTGCGTCTGACTATCTTTTTATTCACCACATAGGCACATAAGGCACAATAGATTATACATAGGCCTTCTATAGTGTAATATATAATTTGTCCTATTGTGACTCTTATGTTTATCATCAAATCTCAAATTTTAATTCTTTCTTAATAATTAAAAAATGAAAAGATATTTATCCTTATTGATATTATTCCTTGCAGTCATGGTGACCCAGGCGCAGCTTATCACCGTCAAAGACAAGGAAAATCACCAGCCTCTTGAGCTGGTGACCCTTTCCAGCGAATCCCCTCAGGCATCGGCTATTACCAATGCAAGAGGACAGGCAGACATTACTGCTTTCCTTGGCTCGTCGCTCATCGACATAAGGATCCTGGGTTATTCGCCCGTTGCCAGGAGTTATGCGGAACTGGAAAAAACAGGCTTCCAGGTTTACCTGGCTCAATCTGCCATTTCACTTGACCAGGTGGTGGTTTCGGCCACCCGCTGGAGCCAGGCGACGAGGGAAGTCCCGGCAAAGATCACCTCAATTTCTGCTAAAGAAGTTGCTTTGCTAAATCCACAGACCGCTGCAGACCTGCTTGGAGGATCCGGAGAAGTATTCATCCAGAAAAGCCAGCAAGGTGGGGGCAGCCCGATGATACGCGGGTTTTCCACCAACCGCCTGCTTATCGTAGTTGACGGCGTTCGTATGAACACCGCCATTTTCCGAAGCGGCAACCTTCAGAATGTTATTTCTCTCGATCCATTCGCGGTTGGAAAAACGGAAGTTTTTTTTGGACCGGGTTCGGTAATTTACGGCAGCGATGCGATCGGTGGTGTGATGAGCTTTCAAACCTTAAAACCACATCTTTCATTAGACGCGGACCCTTTTGTTACCGGAAATGCAGTCACCCGCTTCTCCTCGGCTAATAATGAACTTACCGGGCACCTGGATGTAAATGTTGGCTGGAAAAAATGGGCGATAACATCCAGTTTCTCTCATTTCGACTTTAATGATCTCAGAATGGGAACTAACGGGCCTGATGATTACCTGAGACCGAATTATGTACAGCGCCAGGACAGTGTCGATGTCGTCATCACCAATCCTGATCCGCAGGTCCAGGTTCCTACAGGTTATGCCCAGACCAACCTGATGCAGAAAATCAGGTTTGCACCGAATGAAAACTGGGATTTCACCTATGGTTTTCATTACTCCACCTCCACCGATGTTTCGCGCTACGACAGGCTGCTTCGCACAAAGAACGGCCTTCCGCGCAGCGCCGAATGGTACTACGGGCCACAGATATGGATGATGAATGTCCTGAATATCGAAAATAAAGCTGCGGCAGGCATTTATGACCAGATGAACATCCGGCTGGCCAGGCAGTATTTCGAAGAAAGCCGTCATGACCGAGACCTGAACAAGCCCATGAAATACAACAGGAACGAAAAGGTAGATGCCTCCTCTGTGAATATCGATTTCACAAAACAGATCATGGAAAAACATCATCTTTTCTACGGACTGGAATACATTTTCAATAAAGTAACCTCTACCGGCACCGATGAAGATATTACCACCGGTGAAATTGCAGTGGGGCCAAGCCGGTATCCGCAGTCGACCTGGGCTTCCTATGCAGCTTACCTTACTTACCAGTATAAGTTTAACGAGAAATTCAACCTACAGGCCGGGGCAAGGTATAACCTGTACTCGATGAGATTGTAAATTCGATACTACGTTCTATCCATTCCCTTTTACAACAGCTGATATCAGTGATGGTGCATTAACCGGTAGCCTGGGACTGGTTTATAACCCGGCTGAGAAATGGTCGCTCAGTGCAAACTTTTCCACGGGTTTCCGCTCTCCAAATGTGGATGATGTGGGCAAGGTATTTGATTCCGAACCTGGCTCAGTGGTCGTTCCGAACCCGGATCTTAAAGCTGAATATGCTTACAATGGTGAAATCGACATCGCTAAAGTCTTCGGGGATTATCTGAAGATCGATATCATTGGTTATTATACATACCTGCAGGATGCCATGGTTCGCCGCGATTACACCCTGAATGGGCAGGACAGCATCATGTACGACGGGGAAATGAGCCAGGTACAGGCCATGCAGAATGCAGCATTTGCCACGGTATATGGCATCCAGGCCGAGGTCGAGGTAAAAATCCCGGGAGGCTTTGGATTTTCAAGCCAGATCAATTACCAGAAAGGTGAAGAAGAACTTGATGACGGGACCACCAGTCCTTTGCGCCATGCTGCGCCCTGGTTCGGCATGACAAGCCTGACCTATTCGGCCGACAAGCTTAAAATGGATCTCTACTCGACCTACAGCGGCGAGGTCAGCAATGAAAAACTTCCCCCGGAAGAGCAGGGCAAGGATTACATGTATGCAAAAGATGATGACGGCAATCCTTATTCTCCCGCCTGGTATACGTTAAATTTCAAGGTGATATACCAGATTACCGATATCCTTTCCGTAAGCGGGGGAGTGGAAAACCTGACTGATGTCCGTTACAGGCCATACAGTTCAGGCATCACAGCCCCGGGGAGGAACTTTATCCTTGCACTAAGGGCAAGTTTCTGATTGCAATTGGGACGTTAAAAAAGGGACTCCATCCCTCGGGATGGAGTCCCTTTTTAATAATTTATTTTGCTCAAATAAATTATTCTTTAAATTTACCTCTAAGTTGACAATCCACACCTGCACAACTAAACCAATCTAAAATGAACACTAAGCTCTTCACTATTTTTACTGTTTTTTGCCTCTCCGTGGTTCTTTTTTCACCCTCCTGTAAGGAAGAAAATGACGATCCCTTTGATGATGAAGCGAAGCAGGCTTATGAGACAGTCATTGCATTACAGGAAGAATGTGATGTAATTCTTGCTGATTTTGAGGCCACTATGGACTCATCCGCTGCTGTGGAAGCGCTTGCACAATGGTTCCGCGACCAGGAAAATGTTGATTGGGCCAAAGTCAGCAGCCAGGGAATTACCGTCAGCTATTCCAATGGCATGTATGGAGGGATCCTGCTTGATCCTGAATCATATGATGAACCGGTTCCCTCTGTTCAAAACCAGGCTTTAGTGCGTACTTCTGATGCCTCTGCCTACCTTAAGAATCTGCCGACTTTCAAAAAAGGAAGAGTAGCTGCAGCAGCTTTGAATGAATTTCCCAACATTTTCATGTGGCAAATTGAAAGCTGGGAATACTACCTGCTTAATAATCTGGGTATTCCAAGTGTTTATAATATGAATGATGAGGTAAAGCTGGATTACCTGAGACAACTGCAGTCAAAGCAAGCCAGTATAATCAGCCTGAATTCACATGGCCTGGCCTGGCCTGATAATAAAAACATCGAAGAAGTTTATTTTCTCACAGGCGAAGCAGCCTATAACCATACTACAGAATTATTTTACAAAGACATGCTCGAAAAAAGGGTCATCCTTATAAATTACAAAAATTCGACCAGGTATTGCATTGCGCCCGATTTCATTACGAAATACAATGATTTCAGCAAAGATACTGTCCTTTTTTACGGGTCTTTTTGCTATAGTTTCCTTGGAAATTGGCCGAATATCGTCGATGGCTGTGCATCGGGCACGTATTTTGGCGTCAGCTGGGCGGTTCGATCCGGCAAATGCGCGAACTGGGCTGTCGACCTGATTAAAAACCTGTCCGATAAATCGTTTGAAGAGCCCTGGACTGTAGAAGACTGGATGACCAGGTCAGAAATCCCCAAGAGTTATTATGATGAAGAATACCAAAAAACGGTCAGTATTAACTATAACGGCAATAGCGCCTTCACTCTCTGGAAGCCTGAATATAATGCCGAAGGAGGAATCGAGGCACTGGCAACGGATAAGGCCCCCATCCTGGTCCCCGGCAATACCTGCGTCGAATATACCCTCAGGTGCAACGTAAATGGCCAGTTGCCGCCACAGGTCTATTATTTCTGGGACCTGGGCCATGAAACCGCATTTAATATGAACCAGACCGGGAATGAAATCGTTGGTAGGTGGGGCTTGCCGGGAAGCTATACCGTGAAAGTGGAGGTGAGAAATTTCTCGAACGATGAAGTTATTGAAGCATTTGATACCCAGGTAAACATAGAAGATCCATCTTACCTCGGTGGATTGAAATCTTACCAGCTTTTCGAAACGAATTTCTTTTATATGAACGGACCGAACATCACCCTGACCAACGGTGAAACCCTTGGGAATGGATTTTTTGATTGGGATACCTATTATTTCACCTCCCCTCTGGTTTGGACTGATTCCACCTTCCATGCTGAGTCTTCCAAACCTTCAGGAAATGGGGGAACTACCATGTCGATACAGGGTGAAATGTCATCAGATGGCAAAACAATCCGCCATTGCCTTTTGACGATCACTAAAATTCATTCGGACGGTCAATTTGACCAGGAATCGAAGCTTGAAATAGCGAATATGATCATCTGGCAACATGATAAATGGAACTGCTGGGATTCGTTTATATGGAATTTCGAAGGGGCAGCATCACAAACTTATGTCCAATCTATTGAATATAAGAAATATGATTACCAGGAGCAGGAATGGGTCACGATCCAGAGCATCGACTGGGGAAACAGCGTTCTTTATGGCATGTTTTACAACGAGTAAAACCAAAGGAAGTCATAAGTAAATTTTTAAGCATCCTGTTTTCCTTATTATTATTTTTTTCCGTAGTTTAATTTGAAATTATCCTGGACTGAAGTTTCATTTCCTTCCAGATCAATCACTTTAAAGCTGAAGATATAAGATCCGGTATCAACATCCAAAGGAATAGCGATTACTTCACTAAAGGTGGTATCCGTTGTACCCTGGTATTTAGCTGTATAAGTAGAATCAAAAACCCAGGGTGAGCTGATTTTCTTCAAGTCCTGCTCAACTTTCAAATTTCCATTTTGCTGATGAATCCCAACCTGAATATTATCTATCTTCCCGTCAGCAATGATCTGTGCAACAACATTCAGCGGCCCGCCAAGGTAACCGATCCCTGAATTGTTGTATCCTAATTCTGTAATTGTCGCGGAAGGCCCGTCCACTTTTTCTTCTTTACAGGAATTCAGTGAAAGAGAAAGAAGAAGGATTGATGCCAGAATGATGACCTGAGATTTCATTTTTTGATCTGATATATTTGTATTAAACGCTATGTCAATATGCTTTGTTGTAAATTTGTACAGATTATTGCTGCTATTTCATAGGATTTAATTATACAGGTGGTATCCAGAAAGAAAATGAATTTTGATTACCTGATACATACGATCCAGGATACCCACTTGTATTTGCAGGCAGTTGCAGCCAAAGCAATAAACACGCCGATGACTATTCGTAACTGGCTCTTTGGTTATTATATAGTTGAATTTGAACAAAATGGAGAAGACAGAGCGAAATATGGCGATAATTTATTGATTGAATTGGCAGAAGCCTCTAATATTCAAGGATTATCATTGACCAACCTCAAAATATTCAGACAATTCTTCAGATTGTATCCTGAGATAGGTCAGACAGTGTCTGACTTTTTTAAGGGCCAGCAAATGATTCAGATATTGCCTGAACAATTTCAAATTCGCCAGACAGTGTCTGACGAATTAACTCCTGCAATATATGAAGCTGTAAGTAAACTTTCACCAGTGGCTTCAGGCGTTAAAAAATTTGGCCTCCCACCTGATAAACTTCTGAAATCACTATCATTTTCACATTTCGTGGAACTGGTTAAAATTGATGATGAATTAAAGAGGGCATTTTATGAAATCGAGTGTGCAAAAGGGGTCTGGTCAGTTCGCGAATTGAAGAGGCAGGTGGAGAGCCTGTACTTTGAACGTAGCGGTTTGTCGAAAGACAAGGCAAAGCTTTCGGCACTGGTGCAGCAGAAAGCCATTCAGTTCACTCCCGCAGACATTATCAATACACCTTTTGCCGTTGAATTTTTAGGGTTAGACTCCCGGGCGGTGGTAACTGAAACAGAACTGGAGCAAGCCCTGATCGATCATCTGATCCATTTTTTACGGGAGTTAGGACAAGGATTCTGTTTTGAAGACCGACAAAAACGAATATTAATTGACGATGAATATTATTTTATCGACCTTGTTTTTTATCATCGTATCCTTAAATGCCATGTAGTGATTGACTTAAAAACAGAAAAATTCAAGCACAGTCATGCAGGCCAGATCAACGCTTATCTTAATTATTACCGGAATGAGGTCATGCGGAAAGATGACAACCCACCGGTAGGAATTTTGCTCTGCACCGATAAAGGAAATACTATGGTAAAGTATGCGACTGCCGGGTTGGATAAAAATATTTTTGTCCAGAAATATATGCTGGAACTGCCAAACGAGAAAGAACTTGAAGAGTATTTAAAAAAGGAACTGAAATAGTAATGTATCCGTTGAAACCATACTGCATAGTTATTGGGATCTCTTTGCTTCTAACGCTTCTTACAAAGACCTCCTTAAGCCAGCTTGAAGCTCATGGCGACACAACAATATGCCAGGGTGGCCAGGCCCAGCTCTCCGCTTCCGGCGGAGGAGCAAGTTATTCCTGGCAATCTTTCCCGACCGATCCGTCACTGCTTATCCCGCAACAGCAGAACCCCGTTGTTTCCCCGCAGGTAAATACGATGTACGTCGTGCAATCCAATATCGCCACCGGGAACCTGATCCTGAACGGGTCATTTGAGCTGGGCGTGATGGGTTTCAACAGCGACTACGTTAATAACCAGGTAAGCATAGTAGATGAGGGCACGTACGCTGTTGTAACTGACGCACATACAGTACACCCGAATTTTTTCTGCAATGAGGACCATACATCGGGCAGCGGCAAATTTATGGCCGTCAACGGTGCCGGGGTGGCTAATGTGGAAGTCTGGTCTCTTACGCTCACCAACGTCCAGCCAGATGTCAGGTATGAATTTTCAACCTGGATCACCAGCCTTCATATAACCAATCCTGCCACCCTTCAGTTCAGTATCAACGGGGAACTGATGGGGGAACCATTCCAGGCTTACCCCTATACCTGCGACTGGTACCAGTTTTTCCACATCTGGGACGCAGGTGACAATGAACAGGCAACAATCAGTATCGTTAACCAGAATACCATTCTTAGCGGAAACGATTTCGCCCTGGATGACATCTCATTTGCCACAGTACTTGTTTATTACGACACCGTGTATGTTGACGTGCTGCCACAGTTCAATTCTTCCTTCATTTCTGCAACAGCGGCCTGTGCCGGGGAAGCCATCCCGGTCGCTTATACGGGAAATGCGCCCGATACAGCCGATTTCCACTGGGATTTTGACGGTGGGACGGTGAATTCCGGAAGTGGTCCCGGGCCTTACGAGATCGTGTATGATGCGTCCGGAAATCCGGAAATAAGCCTCTGGGTTGACGGGGATGGCTGCGCTTCCGACACTTCTTTTCAATACCTTACCATCGGGGAAAGCCCTGTGGTCATGGTCTCTGCCGATAACACCATTCTTCCTTATGGCTCCTCCACCATCCTGCACGGAACCTATTCAGGGGGCATCGGGCCCTTTGTCTATGAGTGGAATCACCCGGAATTGCTTGTTGATCCCGGCACGCTCGATCCGCAGACAACCGCACTGGAGTATACTACGGCTTTTATCCTCTCGGTGACTGACCTGGCTGCAAACTGCACAGGTTATGATACGGTCGTCATACAGGTAGCCGGCGGGCCGCTTGGGGTCAGCCTGCTGGCGACCCCTGACGTGATCTGCCAGGGTGGGCAATCTGTCCTGGAAGCCCAGGGGCTTGGGGGAACAGAAAATTATACTTATTCCTGGTCATCATTTCCGCCGGGCTTTACCTCAGATCTCCCAACGGTAACCGTCCAGCCATTGATCAACACGGAATACACCGTTACCATTGACGATGGGTTAAGCCTGGCCAGTGAATCGGTTACGGTGACCGTTCATGCCAATCCTGCCACTTACGCCGGTGCCGATCAAACTATTGCGTTCGGCACAAATACTGTATTGCAGGGAACTGCTTCAGGGGGTAGCGGAAGCTATGCCTACCGGTGGGAGCCGGCTGACCTTGTTTTGAACCCGGGCGCTTCCTCCACTCAAACGGTAAACCTGGAAAGTACGATGATCTTTACCCTCATCGTAACTGACCAGGTTACAGGTTGTACCGGTGAATCCGATGAAATAATCGTGCACATCGAAGGCGGGCCGCTGGCTGTGGTCATCAACTGTGACAAAACGGATATCTGTGAAGGTGAGTCGGCCGTCCTGACAGCTTATGCCAGCGGGGGCAATCCCTTAAATTATACCTATTCATGGAGCGATAACCTCGGCAATTCCTATCCTTCAACCCATCAAATTACTATTTCTCCGGAAAATACACTTGTTTTCCATGTTACAGCCGATGACGGGTATAACCAGGTTGAGGCATACTTTGAACTGATTGTTTTTCCTTCCGCTGAATTTAACTGGGCAGACGGACAGCAAAGTATCATGGCCTGCCCTTATGATACTATAGTGCTGACCCCAATTCCCCACCCGGCCGGATGGAGTTATCTCTGGTCAAACGGATCTGTGGATGACCATATTACATTGGGTGCCACAGGGATCGGCTTCAGCATGCAGACCTATGAACTGACCACGACGAGTGCCGATGGATGCAGCTTTTCAAGATCCATACAGGTCATGTTCGATTTCGGCTATTGTTATGGAATTAGCGAGGAAAACCAGGATCAAACCGTGAGGATCATTCCTAATCCAAACAAGGGAATGTTTAAAATTGAAATAGATGATCCTGGAAATTTCAGAGAACTATCTATATACAGCCCCTTGTCTGGAATAATCTTCGGGAAAAATATACCCGGAAATGAAACTGTAATGGAAATCGACCTCTCCGATATGCCTGCTGGCATATATTTCCTGAATTTAAAAGGTTACGGCAGACAGGTTTCCCGGAAATTGATTATCAGGCAGTAAGGCAAATTTCATCGCGCAATTATCAAATTTTATACCTTTGCAGCCCCGAACAAATCTTGTTAAGTTTTGTTTTAATCACTATTTAATCATAAATAAATGGAAGATCAACTTAAAATACCTTTTCTGAAGAAGTGGTGGATTTCGGCCCGCCCCTTCTCTTTCCCCGCTTCCACCATGCCGGTTATTTTCGGAACCGTGCTGGCTTATGTCTATGGCGGATATGAATTCAAGCCCCTGTTATTTATCCTTGCCTTCTTCGCAATGGTCATCCTGCATTCGGGGGCGAACATCCTGAGCGATATTTTTGATTTTCAAAAAGGCCTTGACAAAGTGCCTTCACCGGTTAGCGGTGGCGTCGTGCGGGGTTATATCACCATCCGTGAAGCCTGGATCGGATCGGTCAGCATGCTGGTGGTGGGAACTGCGACAGGGCTATACCTGGCCTGGGTCAGCGGTCCTTGGCTTCTTGCCATCGGTTTCCTCGGGTTATTTATAGGCACATTTTATACTAATCACTCCGTGGTAAATATGAAATATCACGGGCTCGGCGACCTGGCTGTCTTTTTGAACTTCGGTATACTCGGTTCACTTGGCGCTTATTATGTTCAATCCTCTTCTTTATCATGGATACCGGTGCTGTGGGCAGTCCCGATGTCGATGTTGGTCATCGCCATCCTCCATGCAAATAACTGGCGTGATATCCAGTCGGATAAAGCAGGGAAGATCTTCACCATAGCCGCTTTGCTTGGCGATAAAAGCTCGCTGAGTTATTACGGGCTGCTGATTTACGGTCCGTTTGTGCTCGTTCTGCTGCTGATCCTTGTGCCTTTCCTGCTGTTCCCGGAGATGACCGCGATGCCGTTCACCTTCCTGATCACGATCGGAGCACTTCCGCTGGCGATCAGGTTGTGGAGGAAAGCGTTGAACCGCAAGAATCCGTCGCAACCGCTGGATTTCATCGCACTCGACGGCGCCACGGCACAACTTAACCTGTTGTTTGGATCCCTGTGTACCATCGCCTTGATTTTGCATGCCGTAATACAGTTCATCTGGTAAAAAAGAGATGGCATCTCAAATTCATCGATTCTTTATTGCAAATATCTGTAAATCTTTTATTTAGAATTAATTTTAGTGCAAATCGAGATGCCATCTCAAGAATCAAAAATAAATTTCTTAAAAACCTATAATTAAGCATTTTACGAAACCCAATCCCCATATTTGAGATGCCATCTCAATTAAATCATAATATTCCTTCACCAAATACTTCAAACACGGGTATCATCTTTATTTCAGTACTCGCTGTCGTCATGTTCAGCCCGATGTTCGTGCTGCACCAGATCGGGGAATTCGATTTCTGGTGGTGGATGAGCACAAACCTGATCATTTTAATTGCTATTTGCTTTATAATTGACCGGGAATATCTCAACTTGCTGAAGAAAGATTTCACCGGACAGACCCTTAAGAAAACGGGGCTGGGACTGCTTTCGGCGCTTTTTCTTTACATCCTGTTTTTCGTGGGAAATTATCTGTCAAGGAAATGGTTCGATTTTGCAGGATCCGGCATTGAAAATGTCTATGCTTTTAAAGGCGATGCCACCGGGATCCGGATCGCCCTGCTGATGATCTTTGTGATCGGCCCGGGAGAAGAAATCTTCTGGCGGGGTTATCTCCAGCGGAAAATTTCGGCAAGAACCGGCAAATGGGTCGGCCTCATCCTGGCCCTTATCCTTTATACAGGTGTGCATATCTTTACCGGCAATTTCATGCTGATCATGGCAGCCCTTATCTGTGGCCTTTTCTGGGGCTGGATGTACCTGAAATATGAATCGATGCTGATCAACGTGATCAGCCATACGGTATGGGATATCGTTGTGTTCCTGATACTGCCGTTCAATAGCTGATATTTCATCATGATTGCCGGCAGATCACCGTTTGCGAGGGGATGACGGTTAATGAGAGGACAATATTACGGCGCTTCGCTGTGAAATGATAAAACCGCGGAGTCGCAGAGACGCGAAAAGTTAAATTTCAAAATTAACACAGAATCTTAGCGGTTAAATAGGGCCTTTTGCATTCCATATTTTCAATTCTCGTTTATTATTTCTAAGTGAATTCATATCGATAAATTTTCAATATAAAATTTTTCGAAAACCGACAATTGACAATGCCGAATCGTGTAATTTTGATGATGATTATAAACACATTACCATGAAAAAGTACATCATTAACTCAACGCACCCTCTCCTGATTCTCCTTGTCTCCCTGGTCTCCCTTGTCTCCCTTGTCCCCCTGGTCTCCCTGTCCCAGTGGAGCACCGATCCCGCCGTCAACAACCCGATCAACATCCTGTCGGGTGAGCAGGCCATTCCCAAAATTGCGACCTGCCCCAACGGTGACACTTACATCGCCTCTTTCTCAAACGAAAGCGGCAATTACAACGTCCGCATGCAGCGCCTTAACGCCCAGGGTGTCGCCCAGTGGGAGACCAACGGGATCCTGATAAGCGACAACCCGCAGGATACCTGGCTTACTGACTGGGATATGGTTGCTGACGTAGCCAATCACGCTATCCTGGTGTTCCCGGATATACGGAATGGCGGGGCCAATGTGGTGGCCTACCGGATTTCCCCGTCGGGTTCATTTGCATGGGGCGCCGATGGAATCGTTCTCTCAACCGGCGATGGTAATTTTTCGCCGAAAGTTACCGCCACCACGGCGGGCAATGCCATCGTGGCCTGGCAGCAAGAGGATGTGATCCACCTCCAGAAGATCGATCCTGCCGGCTCATTGCCCTGGGGATCTGGTGGCATCACCCTGAGCCAGACCGGGATCACTTTTTCCTGGCCCCAGTTGCTGCCGGTAGGAACCGATGAATTCATCCTGAAATATTTCCAGGATTCTGGCACTTTCCCGGCCTTAACACGCCATGTTTACGCACAGAAATATAACGCCAGCGGAAGCGGGGTGTGGTCTTCTCCTACCGTGGTCTCCAGCGCCGGCGGCATCTCGCCCTGGACCCAGATATTCCCCTTTGTAAATGACGGCAGCGACGGCTTCTATATCTGCTGGCACGATGACCGCGACAATAACATGCTCGCAAGCACCTGGGTGCATCATATCAGTAACGCCGGTGCCCCGCTTTTCCCGACTAACGGAGTGGAAGCCTCCACCCTGGGCGGACGGAACCACTTCTATCCTTATCTTGACCTTCCGCCGGGTTCCTCCGACGTATTTGTATTCTGGAACGAAATGGATGCCGATCAGAACCTGCGCGGCATTTACGGGCAGAAACTGACATCAGCCGGAACACGGCTTTGGGCCACCACAGGGCAGGTGTTCATTGAAATATCCTCAACGGATGTTTTACCCGACGGTGTGCGCCACTCCCCTACCGATGTGGTTGTGTTCTATGAAGAATCTGTGGGTGGCTCCGAATACCAGCTCAAGGCAATGCGGGTCGATGCCGATGGGGAATATGTATGGACCCCGGCGAGTAAAACCATCTGTTCAGTGGCTTCGGCGAAGGTCCATACCGAAGTGAACAATTTTGCCAACAACCAGTGGATCCTCAGCTGGGAAGACGACCGCAACGGCCAGTCTGATTGCTATGCCCAGAATATCCAGCTCGACGGCTCCCTCGGGCCATATGACCCGCAGGAAGGCGTCATCGAAGGTATGGTAACGCTGGTGGGTGGCTCTGCCGATGTCACACAGGTTATGGTCACTGCCGGCGAGTTCACAACCAATCCCGATGCAACCGGGTTCTATTCGATGGTCGTTACCCAGGGCACCTACCAGGTCACTGGCAACCTGGGCGGGTATATACCTGATACGGTCAATGGCGTTGTGGTATTGACTGGCCAAACGACCGAAGATGTCGACCTGACCCTGGAAGCTTTACCGACCGGTTATATTACCGGGAATGTTGTCCTTTCAGGAGGCATAGGTGATGTAACCGAAGTCGAGGTCGTGGCTGGCTATCATGTGGTTAACCCTGACAGCGATGGTGATTATATCATGGAAATCGAGATCGGGACCTACGATGTTACCGCACAACTGGCAGAATATGTTCCTGATGTCGATTCAGGCATTGTTGTTTTTGAAGGAATGACCACCGTGGGCGTGGATTTTATCCTCGACCCGTTACCTACTACGGGATTTATAACCGGTATCGTCATACTTTCCGGAGGATCCGGCGATGTGACGCAGGTTGATGTTACGGCCGGAGATGTTACTGTCAACCCGGATGAAGACGGGGTTTACCTGCTTGAAATCGTGGCAGGCACTTATGAAGTGACCGCCAACCTTCCCGGCTACCTGACCGGAGCGGTGCCAGGGGTCGTCGTCGTAGTGGAGCAAACGACACCGGATATTGATTTTTACCTGTATGAAATACCCGATGCAGGCTATATTTCAGGTTATGTCACTCTGGTGGACGGAACCGGGGATGTGACCGAAGCGACTGTTTCGGCAGGCGGGCAGTCCGCAAGCCCTATGGAAAACGGGTACTATTTCCTTTCACTGCCTGCAGGTACCTATACTGTAACTGCCGATCATCCTTACACGTTAACTGATTCATTGACCGGGATAAATGTCGTGATGGGGCAAACCACCGAAAATGTCAATTTTGAGCTGGAGATCGTCAGGTGCGACCTGGTGGTCAGGGCTATTGACAATTTCTTGGAAATTCTGAATGATGTTGACTTTGAGATCACAGGGCCGGAAGGCACACTTAGCGGAACCATAACCGGCGATTCCCTTGTTATCCTCAACCAGCCTTATGGGGCGTACCAGGGTACAGCCTGGTATGAAGACCTGGAACCTTCAAACGAGTTTGACACGCTGGACATGAATGATCATGATATGCTCTTTCATTTCATCTGGGTAGGGATCGGAGAAAATACCCGGTCATCTTTCAACCTGTCCGTCTCCCCAAACCCTTCCTCAGGGAATGTGCTGGTTTCTTTTGAACTGGAAGTACCGGATATCATCACCGTTAACCTCATTTCCTTAAACGGGCAGTTGATCAAAACACTGGCAGATCAGAAATTTGCTGCGGGTGTACATCAATTGCAATGGGACGGCACCGATGCAGCGGGTCAGGCCGTGGCAGCAGGTGCTTATACTGTTGTAATGCAGACTTCGAAAGGAAAGGCATCGAAAGTTTTGATCAGGAATTAAAAGATCTTCAGACGCTGCAAGGTTCTCCTTCGTCGAACGCTTGCAGGTCAAAGATCTTTATTTAAACCTGACAGCGTCCGACGAAGGAGGACCTGTCAGCGTTGTTAATCTATTTATAGATCCTGTAAATACACCCAGCAAAATCGTCTGAGACAAACAGCGATCCATCCGGTCCGACCTGCACATCTGCCGGCCTCCCCCAGGGAGTCTGGCCCTGTAGCCAGCCTCCGGCAAATACTTCGTAACGGGTGGCACGGTCATCTTCAATCGCTACAAATGAAACCCGGTAACCTGTTTTCTCCGAACGGTTCCATGACCCATGCTCTGCAATGAATATCCCGCCCCGGTATTTTTCATCAAACATCTTACCGGTATAGAAACGCATCCCTAATGAAGCTACATGAGCCGGCAATTCCATTGCAGGCGTGGTGAAATTCACATTGAACGGCCGTTGCGGCCAGAATTCCTTGTCCAGGATCTTCCCGTGTATGTACGGAAACCCGAAATGCTGCCCGTGGACCCGGGCCTTATTCAATTCATCCGGCGGGATGTCATCTCCCATTTCATCGCACCCGTTATCGGTAAACCATAAAGCGCCGGATGCCGGGTTCCAGTCAAATCCAACTGTATTTCTTACCCCTTCGGCATAATATTCAAGCGACTGCCCATCAAGCGTCATCCTTAATATTCTTGCGTGCCATGTTTCATCAGGAATACAAACATTACAGGGCGCACCAACCGGCACATACAGCTTTCCGTCGGGCCCGACCCGGATGAATTTCCATCCATGCCATCTGTCAGCGGGGAAATTGCCGTTTAAAACAACGGGCTCCGGGGAGGAATTCAACGTCTTCAAAATATTTTCATATTTCAGGATACGTGAAATCTCCGATACATATAAGTCACCATCATAATAATCAAGCCCTGTAGGCATTTCCAGGCTGTCATCGATAACGACGACAGTGCGGTCAGGCCTGATCGCATATACCTTGCCTTCGTTCATAGATCCTGCAAACAAAGTCCCGTCTTCCGCAAAATCCATCGCACGGGCATTGGGCACCTTATCGGTGTAGACCTCAATTTTATACCCTTTGGGCAGCATGATCTTCGACAGATTTTCGGCAGGTTTCATCCCACCCTGGCTAAAAACAATTAACGGGAAAAGGCATATTATTACCATTATTTTTTTTGTCATTCTGTTCTTATGATTTAACTAATAAATTTTTATCCTCCTGATATCATACACTTTTATATTCTTATTATCCTGCCGTCTTACCGTAATACAGTCTTACCGTCTTACAGTCTTACCGTCTTACAGTCTTCCATTCCTATCTCCTCCCTCTATCCCCTTGTCCCCTTGTCCCTTCTCCCCCTCCTTCACCGGCGGTAGCCCGATCTCCCATTCATCAGGAATAGTGACCTTGTTCCCATCCCTCTCAGACCGGTAATGCGGCGACATGATCTCGACCCCGGAACGGTTGAATTCATCCTGGATGTTCTGATGCAGATTTGATTTGATTTTCACTATACTGTGCGCATCTTTGATGTAGGCGTTGATCTGGTAACTGATGTAGAAATCATCCAGGCTGGTCTGTAAAACAAATGGCCTGGGTGAACGGCTTACTCCTTCCGTAAGATCCGCAGCCCTGATCAGCAATTCATGAACGGTTCGCCATGGAGCATCATAACCGATAGTGACGGTAGTATGAATGATCAGGCCTTCCTTATCCGTTGGAGAAGAATAATTAACTGAATATCCGGTAAGAACTTTCGAATTGGGTATAGTGACATCTTCATTTTTAATCGTATTGATGCGGGTTATCATCAGGCTTTTTTCCACAACATCCCCTATAATGTCATCAATCTTAATCCTGTCGCCGACTTTGTAAGGCCGCATATAAGTTATGACCAGGCCGGCCATGATATTTGAAACCACAGAACTGGATCCCAGGGAAAACAATACTCCCAGGAACACTGATACACCCCGGAAAATAGGTGAATCTGAACCCGGAAGGTAAGGGAAAATGATCACGAACATGAAAGCATACAGCAATAACCGGATGATATTATAAGTTGATGTGGCCCAATCGGGATAAAAACCTGGTATCACCAGGGCATTGCGTTCAACTTCCCTTGAAAGAAAATGGATAAAGCGTATCAGGTATTTAAAGATCAAATAGATGATGATGATAGTTATAAGCTTAGGCAGGTAATTCACCACTGCCATCAGGATATTCCGCACCGGGCTCAATATCATCCCGATGATTTTGCGGGTAATTCCTTCGGTTGTAGGGAATATGCTGAAGATTACCGGTAAAGCTACCAGGAATAAAAAGATAATAAGTCCTATTTTGAATATTTTCAGAAGACTTTTAGCGACTTCATACTCCCTTTCTGCTGAAAGGAATTCGTATGTATTGATATTGATGCTTTTGAAGAGCCTATCTTTATGGACCTCAGCATACCGGAAAATCTTACGGAACAGCCAGTTCAATATCCAGATGATCAGAATAAGCACCATTACCACCACCAGGGTATAGCCGATATTCCTTATGGTAGCCATAAAATTAAATTTCATGCTTTTCGATGCCAGGTGGTCATTAAGCATAGAAATGAATTTTTGTGAGAGGGCATCTGCCGACAAACCGGTGCCAATGGTATCATTCTGATGTATTACCGCTAAAGTACGGTTTCGATATACAACATAATATTCATTATCAACGGAAAAGGCCTCCAAAGAATCCGGGTAATATTCCTCTTCACGGATGACCTCCTGCAGCCTGGCCATCAATGACCTCGCACGCTCCTCAGCAGTAAAAGCCCCATAAGATGAACGTATCAGGAAAAGTGTATCGCCTAAAAGAATGACAGGGCTTCCTTTTTCATTAATGAGCTGTACTTTGGCTGTCGGATGCACTATTGTGTCCTGCGCAAAGATTACCAGGCAGGATAACAGAATAATGCTGATCAGGCTGAGGCGGAATATTCTCATAATACAAGTATAAGACTTTGGAAGAGGGCAAAGTTAATCCAAAATTGGTAATTTTGCGGCAGAGTTGAAACTGGCTCTCATAACCCACAAACACCAGATGAAATCATTTTCCACATTTATCCTGACCTTGATTTTCCTGGTCATCGGCCTTCTTCCTGCAAATTCTCAAAAACTGCTTAAGGTGCAGAAAGCGGTATATTTCGACAAGACACCACCATTGAGGGAAATGAAGCTTTACGAGCCCGGCCCGCGCGACAGGAGCTGGAAAGATGGGGTGATCCGGAATGAAGATTCGGGGAGGGAATTCAACGACAACTCCAACCCGTTGCCAAACGGTCCTGACCCGGTGTGGCAGAAAGAATTCGGGTTTCGTGGCGGAAACGAGATCATCTCAAATTTCGATGGCGTCCCTAACCTCAATGATGTATATCCTCCCGATACCGACGGCGATGTCGGACCGGACCATTATTTCCAGATGATCAACCTCTCCTTCCAGATATTTGACAAAGAAGGCAATTCTCTTTACGGACCTGCCGATAACCGGACCCTGTGGAGCGGATTTATCGGGCCATGGACGGGCACCAACGACGGTGATCCCATCATCCTGTATGATGAACAGGCAGACCGATGGATTGCAACCCAGTTTGCCATTCATACGCAGGACGGCACTTTCTGGGAACTTGTTGCCCTTTCCGAAACAGGGGACCCGACAGGCGCTTATTACCGTTATGCTTTCCAGTTCCCTGTTTTTAATGACTACCCAAAGGTGGGTGTCTGGCCTGATGGGTATTACTTTTCTTTCAATATGTTCGGTGGCGATTACCGCCGTGCCGCCGTCTGTGCGCTGGAAAGAGATGCCATGCTGGTTGGCGATTCGAATGCAAGGATGATCCTTTTTGATATGCCTGAAGGAAGCGAGCCCTGGAGCCTGCTGCCGGCAGACTTCGACGGCACCCCTCCCGCTGACGGCGCCCCTAACTATTTCGCTTATGTCATGGACGATGCCTTTGGCTCCGGCGACTACCTGAGCATATGGGCATTTACCTCCGACTGGGAAACCCCTGAAAATTCAACTTTCGAAGAGGTTACCCGCCTGGATACAGAACCTTTCAACTCGTGGTTCTGCAACGGTTCACTGGGCACCTGCCTGCCTCAGCCCGATAACGGGCCAAACCTGGAAGCCCTCTCCGACCGGCTGATGTACCGTCTTCAATACCGCAATTTCGGCGATTACCAGGCAATGGTCACCAACCATACGGTGAATGTCGACGGTGAAGGCCATGCCGGAATACGCTGGTACGAAATGCGGGACCTGAATGATGGCAATGGCTGGTTCATTTATCAGCAGGGGACTTATGCTCCCGATGAATACCACCGTTGGATGGGAAGCGCCGCCATGGACGGAAGGGGATATATCGCCCTTGGCTTCAGTATCGTCAGCGAGACCAAATACGCATCGATCCGTTATACAGGCCGCAGCCCTAATGATCCGCCAGGGCAGATGACTTTCTTTGAAGAGGAGATCATGGCCGGAACCGGCATCCAGACCGGGTCGGTTGCACGCTGGGGAGATTACAGCATGATGTCGGTCGACCCGGCAGATGACACGACTTTCTGGTTCACAACCGAATATATCAGGCAGTCGGGCCAGGTGAGCTGGCGCACGAGGATTGCGGGATTCCGGATGGTGGAAGACCATATCGCCCCTGCAGAAGTGACAGACCTTGCAGCTACTTCGAACACGACAAATTCGATCACCCTGCAGTGGACTGCATCAGGTGATGATGGCAACTCCGGCACAGCCTTCCTTTATGATATCCGCTATTCAACAGAATTGATCACCGGGGAAAATTTCGAATCTGCCATCCAGGTTGAAAATGTTCCCACACCTTCTGCAGCCGGCAATATAGAATCCTTCACAGTAAAAGGCCTGGAATTCAGTACCGGGTATTATTTTGCCATGAAAGTCCGTGACCGGCAGTTCAATTATTCAGGTCTATCAAATATGGTGCAGGCTGCCACGCCCGGTGTACCTGATATCACCCTTGAGGAGGATTACCTGGTTCAGAAGATTTTTCCCGGATCTGCAGGCAGCCGCCTGTATGAAATACAAAACAACGGGGCAAGTGATCTTTATTACGAGATTCGGAAGGATACCCTCAACACTGAAAAAACGGACAGGAGCCCGGGTGATCATGTCGGCCAGGGCAGATCTGCCGGCGATATACTCGGGATATACACCAACGCTGCCAATGCCGTGTCAGGTATGGCCTGGGTGGGTGATGTGCTGTACCTGACGGATATGGAAAAAGATTACCTGCTCCGGTATGATACGTCCCTTCAGATAATAACCGATACGATGCTCATCCATGATACACCTTTCAGCATGGCCTGGAATGGGGAATATCTCTGGATCGGGGACAAGTTAGGCCATGTCTTTGCTTATAACCTTGATGGCACATCTGCAGGATTGTCTTTCAGTTGCCCGGATAACGGATTTTCAACCCTGGCCTGGGATGGCAACTATTTTCTGACAAACTATATCATGGATAATAACCCGGTGATCAGCCGGATTGATGAAACCGGCCAGGTGGTCAGCACTTTTCAGGCTTTGCTGAACAATATGAAAATCTGGCAGTTAGTTTATGTCCCGGAGCATCACGCCGGTCATTTATGGTTCACGAACAACAGCGGGAAAATAGGCCAGGTGAGGGAAGACGAAGATGGCACGGGTCATATCGTCAGCCAGTTCCCAGCCCCTGCCGGTGCTTCCTATGCGTTGGCGCATGACCATAGTGACCTGTGGTATGGTAAAACCGGCGGATCTTTATATCGTATCGATGATGGCACGGATGAAGTGAACTGGATAAAGATAAACCCGGAAAGCGGCATTATCCCTGCGTCCGGAAATCTTGACCTTTCCCTGCATTTCGACGCAGGCCGGTTCGATTATGGCAAATACAGAGCCACGATGACGATTTTAAGCAATGATCCGCAAGCCGTTGAAACCAGGGTCCCGGTAGAATTGCAGGTTACCGGCATTTCATTGGGCCAGGATACCAGTTTCTGCGGACATCTTTCCATCGTGCTTGATGCTGGTGTAGGATTTGCAGGCTACAGCTGGATGGATGGTTCGCAAGGGCAAACGCTTACAGTTGACTCATCAGGTTATGGCCACGGAGAAGAAATATTCTGGGTGGATGTAACTGACATCGGCGGCCTGGTTAAAAGAGACTCCATCTCGGTTAATTTATTGGATTGCACGAGCATATTTGAGTTTTCATCCGGTTTGACCGTGACAGTTGCCCCTAATCCGAATCATGGTCAATTCACCATTGAGGCTGAAGGTAAAACGGAAAATCTTGAGGTCATAATAACTGACATGAATGGAAAAGTTATCCTGGAACATGAGATGGAGTCTCCGGGAAAAGATTTAATAGACCTGGGTAAATATCCCAAAGGCTATTACATGTTGCGTCTTTCCAGCGGGGATGGGATCAAGGTGGAAAGGGTTGTGGTTTTTTAACCCCGGATTTTTTAAGGATTGAAACGGCTCCTCAAACAACTGACCAAATATATATTCCTCCCGATAGGTTCAGCTATCGGGATCGTTGCTGCTATCCTTTTCCTGACCCGGGAGATAAAGGAATCGCCGCGATATATCAAACGCCACGCTTTTCCTGTCGACAGCATCTTAATCGACCTGGATAAGGCTGTTATGGCAAAAAAAGCTGATATCATCGACAGCATTTTCAGCACTTTGCAGGTTAAAGGAGGCTTTAACGGGTGTGTCCTCTACGGTGAAAAAGGACGATTGGTATTTAAAAAAGCCTATGGCTATGATGATTATAAAATTAAAAAGCGCCTGACAACCTCCTCTTCCTTTCAGCTGGCCTCTGTTTCGAAGATGTTCACGGCTATGGCCATCATGATCCTGAAAGAAGAAGGCCAGCTGGATTATGACGACAGCGTAAGGCAGTATATTCCCGAATTGCCTTACACAGGCATCACCATTCGGCATCTGCTTAATCATCGGTCGGGATTACCTGATTATATGCACTTTTCCGATAATCTCTGGGACCAGGACAAACCTCTCACCAATAATGATATGATCAGGATCATGGCCGGGAATCAACCTCCGCGCTATTTTTCTGCGGGCAATGGGTTCGATTACTGCAATTCAAATTACGCTCTCCTTGCATCTATAGTGGAAAGGATAACCAATAAGCCATTCGGCCAGTTCATCAGTGAGTATATATTTGATCCGCTTTCCATGGATGATTCATTTATATACCAGCTGGAAGAGGGCCAGGAAATAACTCAATATGTGCCTGTGGGTGTTGCGGGACATCGCTCGGGCCGCAGTTTGCCGAGAGTGGAGCAGAACCACTACCAGAACGGGGTAGTGGGCGATAAAGGGGTCTATGCGTCGGTTGAGGACCTGTTTAAATGGGACCAGGCGCTTTACCAGGGCTCGCTCGTCAGTGATGAAACGCTCAAAGAAGCTTTTTCCCCTGGCAGCCCGAAGATCTCCAAATGGAAGGATAATTACGGATTCGGCTGGCGGATCAGGGCCGACCGACCGGGAACCGTTTACCATTATGGCTGGTGGAAGGGGTTCCGCACCTATTTCATCCGCGACCTTTACCAGGAGAAAACCATCATCGTGCTGACCAATACCACACGTTCCCTATCTGCATCAGTGCTTTATGATATACTCGACAGTAAAAGATTCGAACTCGGACCGGTTTGCCCTTATAATCAACCTTCAAAGAAATTCAGGAAAGTACAGAAATAGAATTTTCCACTAATGTCCACTTAATGTCTACTTTATGACAACTTTCTGTCCCCCTTCAGGGCAAAATGAGCTTAAATCCGATCCCGTGCACATTCAGGAGCTCGACTGCAGGATCTTCCTTTAGATACTTCCTTAACTTGGTGATATACACATCCATGCTGCGCGCATTGAAATAGCTGTCGTCCTGCCATATCCGGTTCAGCGCCACGCTGCGGTCAAGCACATCGTTGGCATTCTCGCATAAAAGCCTCAGCAGTTCCGCTTCTTTTGATGTCAGCTTATTTTCGCCGGACGATGCCGTCAGCAGCTGCCGGTTGTAATCGAAGGTCAGCTTGCCAAGCTTGTAAATGGTGGTTTTATTATCCGTGCTGCTCCCTTCATTCACCCGCCTGAGGATGGCCTTCATCCGCATCAGCAGCTCTTCCATACTGAAAGGTTTGGTCAGGTAGTCGTCGCCACCGATCTCGAATCCGCGGATCTTATCTTCCTGCAAAGATTTGGCTGTCAGGAAAAGGATCGGGATATGTTTGTCAAGCCTTCGGATTTCCTGGGCCAGGGTGAAGCCGTCCTTTACCGGCATCATGACATCGACGATGCAGAAATCAATTTTCTTCTTGTTAAAAATATCAAACGCTTCTTTTCCATTGACACACAGGGTCGTCTGGTAACCTTTGGCTTCAAGGTATGCTTTCAGAACGGCGCCAAGGTTCTTGTCATCTTCTGCCAGCAATACTTTTAACTCGATGCTTTCCATATTTTTTTATTTATGATTCCGTGGGAGGAACACCTCCATTTTAGTCCCCTTCTTCAGTTCACTTTCCAGTTTAATACTGCCACCATGGCTTTCCACCACAGTTTTGACATAACTCAACCCCAACCCGAAACCTTTGAAATTATGGATATTGCCTTCCGGGACGCGGTAAAGTTTGTCGAAGATCTTTTTCTGGTCCGTTTTGCTGATCCCGATGCCGTTATCCTGGATCGAAAATACCAGCCCGTTTGAGGCATCCCGGGTCGATACGATGATCTGTGGCCTCAAAGGGGTATATTTGTTGGCATTATCCATTAAGTTCTGCACAACATTGACCATGTGCATGCGATCTACTTCAACCAGGCTGTCTGCCGCCCTGAAATCCTTGATGATCTGCCCGTCTTTGATCTCGATCTGGATGCCAATATTGCGGATCACTTCCGTCAGGATATCATGCAGGTCGGTCATTTCCCTGTGTAGGACCAGGTCGCCTTTTTCCAGTGCCGCCGATTGCAGGATTCGTTCCGCCATCAGCCCCAGCCGCCGGTTTTCTTCATTGATGATGTTGATATAGGTCTGGTAAAGTTCATCAGACTTCTTGATATCCTTATCATTCAGAGCCTCACAGGCTAAAGAAATCGTGGAGACCGGCGTCTTGAACTCGTGGGTCATATTATTGATGAAATCGGTCTTAAGTTCCGATAATTTGCCCTGCCTGAAATACATGATCAGTGTATAGGTGAAGGATAAAATGATGATGATGATCAGGATGATGGAGATGACAACAAGGGGCCAGACCTGTCCCAGCAGATACTGCCTTTCATAAGGGAAATAAAGCAGCATGAAATCAGGATGGGTATGCAGATCATCGGGAAAAAGCTCAAAATGGAAGCTGAGTTCCGGGTCAAGAAGCGCCTTTTCATGATAGGATTCATCCATCGTGGTGATCTCAAGGCTGAATGGATTATAGACGCCAAACTCCCAATCCGTGTTCATGTTACGCTGGGTAAACTCTTCAGCCAGCAACGAATCCAAGTAACATGATGTCGATTTTTTTCCTGGAAGTGCGCTCATCCATGCTGAACATCCGGTCTTCCATCAGTTCCCTGGCCATGAAATATTTATTGAAGAAGATCTCAAGGTCTTTCCTGGTATTGATGCGCTGCATCTCTCTCAGCAGCACCTGGTTGATGGAATCAACCGCCTCGATCGCAGAGGCATGCGTTTCTCCCATGATCTCCGGATCCTGGAGCCGCCTGACCAACTCCATCTTTTCCATTGTCAGGATCACGGAATGCGCCGATTCGTTCACTGTCCTGACGAAATTGGCATGCTTGATCCTGTAAGCATTGTAAATCCAGTATCCCTGGATGACCATCAGGCCTGCCAGGGCGATGGAGAGCATGATAATGGCGAAGATGATCATCCGTTGCTTCATGAAGCAAAATTACTGAATTATAGAGGTATAGCAGGTGGTTTAACATATTTTAACTTTCCTTAAAGTTCGTTAACAGTTGGAACAAAATTTGTGTTATATTTTTGTAGCATACAATCCAGACAAATGAATCACTGGGTTACATAGTGCGCGAAAAAGTCTGATTCATAATTTTGGTTTTTGGTTTATTGGGGGAAGCGGCCCGTCGCCAGACGGGCTTCTTCTTTTATAGGCGAGTAAATAATTACTACTTTTGCCAATGCAATTAATTAATTCCTTTGCGATGAACTCATGTGATTCTCTCTGTGTAACTCTGTGTAACAAATTTACAAATGAGATCCATCTCAAGATTTCGCAGAGAAGATACTTACATTAAAATATCAATCATATGAACCAGATCAAAATCGACCTCAGCAATATCAGCAGCTTCGTTTCTGATGATCAGATCCTTAGACTTCAGAAAGAAATCGACCTACATTACCCTACTCTGTTCAACAAAACCGGGAAAGGCAATGATAACCTGGGCTGGGTGGATCTTCCTTCTCAATTTGATAAAGATCTTTTCAGAAAGATAGAAGAAGATGCTACCCGCCTGCGCGACAACTCGGAAATATTCGTCGTGATAGGCATCGGAGGCTCTTACCTCGGCGCACGGGCCGTGATCGAAGCGCTGGGTCACCAGTTTTATGATTTACTTAAGAAAAAAAATACCCTTACATCATTTATGCCGGCCATCACCTGAGCGAGGATTACATGGCCGAACTGCTGGAAATTCTTAGACAAAAAAGACTATTCGTTAGCCGTGATCTCCAAATCGGGCACTACCACCGAGCCCGCAATTGCTTTCCGTATCCTGAAAAACCACCTGGAGAAAAAATACGGCAGGGATGGCGCACGCCAACGGATCATCGCCATTACCGACCGTCAGAAAGGGGCACTGAAAGGCCTGGCCGACCGTGAAGGTTACCCAACCTATGTCGTACCCGATGATGTAGGCGGGCGATATTCCGTTCTGACGCCTGTCGGCCTGTTGCCTGTTGCCATGGCCGGTTTCGACATCCGGAAGATCATAGAAGGTGCCGCCGATATGGAAACTTTCTGCAGGGATTCAAAAACTATCGCGGAAAATCCAGTCATGGCCTATGTTGCCGCCCGAAATGCGCTTTACCGCAGCGGGAAAACCATCGAGATACTGGTGAATTATCTTCCGAATTTATTTTACCTGACCGAATGGTGGAAGCAGCTTTACGGCGAAAGCGAAGGCAAGGAAGGCAAAGGTATTTTCCCGGCCGGAGTAGGCTTTACGACCGATCTGCATTCCATGGGACAGTATATCCAGGATGGTATGAGGATAATATTTGAAACCGTGATCTCCGTGGAAAACAGCAGGCATGAGACTAACTGTCCCGCTTGCCGCCGACGATGCCGACGGGCTGAATTACCTGGCCGGCAAGCGCATCGGCTATGTCAACCACATGGCGGAAAAAGGTACGTTAATGGCGCATGTCGACGGTGGCGTGCCGAATATCCGTATCCAGGTGCCGGAAATCAATGAATATGTGCTCGGGCAGCTGATCTATTTCTTCGAGCTGGCCTGCGGTTTGAGCGGGTATGTGCTGGGCGTGAACCCATTTGACCAGCCGGGGGTTGAGGCGTATAAGAAGAATATGTTCGCACTGCTTGGCAAACCGAAATAGTGTTAAGTGTTAAGTGTTGAGGGTTAAGGGTTTAGTTCGGGAAACTCATACTTCTTAGTGTTCCTTAGTGTTCTGAGTGCCTAAGTGGTTTAAAATAATTATGGAAAACAATACATTTCTCTCGTTAGTAAATCAACGTCAAAGCGTTAGGAAATATACGAATAGACCTGTCGAAGAGGAGAAACTCCAGTCGCTGCCTCGAAGCTGCGCGCCTTGCCCCATCGGCCAGCAACAGCCAGCCATGGAAATTTGTTGTAGTGAACGACCCGGAATTGCGGCAGAAAGTAGCAAAAGAAACTATCGGCCCGCTTTCGACCTTCAACAACTTCGTGCCACAGGCTCCCGTTATCGTCGCCATCGTCATCGAAAAAATGAAAACCCTGACAAAAATTGGCGCTTCGATCCAGGACCGGGAATACCCGCTGATCGACATCGGCATAGCCGCGGAGCATTTCTGCCTGCAAGCCGCAGAGGAAGGACTGGGCACCTGCATGCTGGGCTGGTTCAATGAAAAACCCATCAAGGAACTGCTGAATATCCCGAAAGACAAGCGCATCGGGTTGCTGATCACGCTGGGCTACGCCCCGGAAGATTACCGCCAAAGGCTGAAGGTCAGAAAAAAGGAGGAAGAAGTGATAAGCTATAATTCCTACAAGTGACTAATCTGTGGTCATCCGTCGCATCCGTGTCATCCGTGTTCTATCCTTTAATGGCACACGGATAACACGGATTCAACGGATTTACACGGATATGGAATCCTGGAACTTTGGAACAATAGAACAATCCCGATTCATTATCTTTGCAAAAAATTTAACCCTTAATGGAAAATAAAGTCAAAAAGCTAAACTACGATGAGCTCCTTGAAATCATGCGCCATTACGACACCGAATCCATCTTCGATAAGGTGAACGTGATCCCCGACAGCGAAGACCTCCAGGAAGCCATCTCTGAATATATCAACCTCCGTTCTTTTGTCAAACGCTCGGTGCTCGGCATCGATATTTACCGCTACGGGATGTATAAGCATCTCGAACAGGTACTCATCCCGCCGCTGTTCAAGATCCTGTTCGAGAAAGCCATCCGGCTCTGCCTCGAAAACAACCAGTTCATCTTCCAGCGCTATACAAAGGAAAAGATCGAAAAATCATTCATCAGCACCGGCGACGGCGGTTTCGTCATCTTCGAAACCCCGCTGCATGCCCTCTTCTTCGCCATCAATTTCGAAATGGTCATCCGCGCTTACAACTCCTACCATCTCTTCCCGAAACTCCGCAACATCATCGGAAGCCTGAGCCTGCGATATGCCATCAGCTACGACACGATATTCCATTTTGACGACAATTTTTACGGCAGCGCCATCATCAACAATGCACGCATCCTGGATAAAGATACCCTAAACCGCTGCCTCATCGACCAGCAGACCTACGACTGGTTCCTCATCAGCATCGACGGGCTGGAAAACCTGCAGGTTATGACGATAGAAGAAATAGCCAATATCTATGATTTCCTCGATTACGACCGGAAATGGATCAGCGAAGGCAGCAACCAGATCCTCGATACGAATGCTTCAAACCGGAGGACCGGTATCATCAATTCCGATATCCTGAAAGTGGGGCAGATACAGTCGAAGGAAACGTTGATCAACATTTTCAACCTGCACCTGCAAATCTCTATGGAGATCTATTCCGACCGGAAAGTGGAGAGCAAAAGGACGATTACAGTTAGTCTAGGAAATCTGAATACTTCGGGAATATAGAAGTTACAGTTTACAGTGTACAGTTTACAATCTGTAATCTGAATGTAAGATTTTTAGATTTAAAATTAAGATCCAAGATTCTAGATTGTAAACTGTAAACTGTAAATTATTTCTTCATCAGCACGATCTTCCGGTAATCCGCATTTTCCCACGCTAAAATCATCTCCCTGAATTCATCCATCATATCCGGAGAGATCACATCCTTGTAAAGCTCCCAGGAACGCTCGATCTTCACCGTGGATCCAGACTGGGAAATGCTGATCTCCAGGTCGCCGAGATCATTTTTGATGCTGATATCCACCGGGGGTGTAAACAACACGTACTCCGACGGGATCGAAACCTGGTAGCTGTATTCTTCGATCAAAGGAAAATCAAGCCTCACCGGCGTATTGCCTGTTGCGGTGAACTGGACCAGGTTCCAGGCATCGAAACCGGTTTTGAAGCGCGGGAGCTCAAGGTAGATGTAACCGTCATAGTTCCGGGTTACGGGTTCCGGGTTACTGGTTAAAATATATTCAGAAGTCAGTTCAGATAACTTTTTTTCTTCGATGTTTTTAATTGAAGATGACGTAAAATCCCCCGCAATCAAATTCTTCACATAAGTTGAATCCTTCCGGAGCTTAAAATAAGGATTGCAAATGCCTGACATCTCCATTTCCACCTCCCCTCCAATTTCATCCATCTCCCGTCTCCCTCTCCGTCCCCTGTCTCCCCGTCTCCAGTCTCAACTTCGCCTTCCATCTCCATCACATTCGCCACCGGCTTCTCCTTGAACGTCCGCATCGACTCGATCGCGCCGTCGAGCTGGATCATAGTTTTGTCCTGCACATCGTATATCAGGTTCTGCGATTGTTTCTGCGTGACAGAAAGGTAGATCCGGCCGGTCTCTTTCGGGTTGACCTGCACCATATAACCGTCGAACACCGCCGGGTTGCCCATTTCCGCGCTGTACCAGCCATTGGTGACGGTAGCCACCGGGCAGGCATTGATATTGGCTTTTTTCAGCATTTCCGACAACAAAACCGCTTTCTCCAGGCCGGTTGCATTGGCGCTCTGCCAGACCACATCCGGGGTCCTGGCTTTATAGCCAGAGTAAACCATAGGGATGTCTGCAAGTTTCAATTCATCGACCACCACCTCCTGCAAGGCAAGTATCATGTCGAGGTCACTCTTTTTATCCTTCACGGCAGCATCCACGCGGCGGCTGATCGCAGGGCCCGCCTGGCTTTTAAAAGCATCCTGGTTGACAAAGGCGAAATAGGCAGCCGTCATATCCTTGGCGGTGCTGAAAAACAGGATCTCTTTCCTGTCCGGGTCCTGGTTTGAAGCATGCGATAAGGCCGGCACATCCCTGAATGTCCAGGTGTAGGCCTTTTTGCCTTCATTGCCGGTAACCGCCGGTGCCGTGCGGTTGTTCAGCATCCGGTGCTTCAGGTCGATGTTATCCGGAACATTGATGATGATGTTCAATTCCTTCACCGGCACTATTTCCTTTACTTCTTCCGATCCGAAGAAGAAAGGCAGAAAACCCTTCTTCGTCGTGATAGTATAATCTAGCGTGATCACGCAACCGATCTCTGTCCCGGTGTGGGTCACGACCATCTCGCGCAGGTGGTTGTAAGCTGCAATGTCGCGGGCAAAGCCTGGAAGGACCTCGTTGAACGCATTTTCCGGCGCAACGATCTTTTTCCCGTCAGCCATGATCGTAAATGCCTCGTTGATCTTCAGTTCCTGGTATTCCGGATTGTAAACGATGAAAGTCTCACCGAAAAGCCGGTGGAACGCATAGTATGTATGCAGCTTTATCTCCTTAAAATAATGATAATCATAGCTGCCATCGGCGTTCAGGGTATATTCCTTTACGAGCTTGAGGTATTCGGCGTCGTAGCTTTCGGTCTGGGCTTTAAGAAAGATTGGCGATAAAAGTAAAATGATAATTATTAACTTGATCTGGTTCTTTTTCATGGGGTAATTATGTTGATGATGAAAATCTTATCTTAATGTTAATCTCTGTGTTCCTCTGTGTCTTCTCAGCGGATCTCTGTGTAACTTTCATTCAATAAGTTTCGCAGAGTACCACAGAGGATGCGCAGAGTTACGCGGAGGCTTTTTAATTAATCACTTTCTTAAGCACCACCGGCTCGTCAATAAACTTCTGCTGCGCCAGGGTTGCCTTTCGGAACGAGGGCCATTCATTTGCTTCGTAGATCCGCTTGTTGTAGTTCGCCAGCTGGCTCATCCTCAAGACGTTTCCTTCCAGGCTCATCTCGTAGGAACCTTCGTAAGAAGCCGTTCCATCCGAGAATGTCTCCGCTTCGGGCTGGTATGTGATCTGGTACTTTGCCGGCAACGTGATCGACTCGGTCAGGCTGACCTGCCTTGAACAACGGTCGCGGAAAGGGTAGATCTTGCTTTCGGAACGGGTGTCCATGTAAAGATGACCCATCGCACGTTTGAAGAAACCGGATGCAATGAACGATTTCACCATCATCTCATCCCCATTCACCATCCCGTAACCCGGGACCCGAAACCCGATCACAATTTTTACAGGACCATCAAGATATTTGTACGGATCGCCGTAATCGACGGAGAGCATTTCCGCGGCCGGATTGATCCTTTTCAGCTCCATCTCCAGGCTGTGGTCCCACTGGTCTTTGTAATAACCGGTGAACATGCGGCGGATACCGCCATCCGACTGCCCTTCGGCACGGATCGTCAGCTCGCCCTCCAGCGTTCCATCTGCGGAAAGGGTGGAAGTGCCGTAGATATTGATAAAATGATTTTCCGGGGGCGAAACGGGGGTGATCCCCAGGTCGGCTCCTTCCGGTAAACCAAAGAGGAAATTCTGCTGCTGCTCGGCGCTCGACCAGAGCTCGCGGATGAACGGCACCCAGGTCGGATCGAGGAGGTGATACTGCCCGTCGGAGAGCTTCACCACGGTCACGCTGTGGTTGAACTGGTCGGCGGGGATGTAGTCGATGCGCGAGCCGGCCATGGTCATGGCGGCATAGGATTCGAAACCCGCCGCCCGGAGCATGGTCACCAGCATGCCTGCCTTGTCTTTGCAGACGCCGCAGCGGTCGGTGAAGGTCATCTCGCCCTTGTGCAGCGTGTAGCCCTCGCCGCAGCCCATCGAAATGCCTGAATAGCGCACTTCGTCGGCTACCCAGTGGGTGAGCAGCGATACAGAATCCATTTCTGATTTCGCATCTTTCAATATCTCATCGACCTTGGCCTTGATCTCCGGCGTCCAGTCGAAACTGCCGAAGTCTTCGTTCACCTGGTAGAACCATTTCGATTTGGCATACCAGTCGGGACTGGTCGACATCAGCAGCTTGGGCGCCACATCGGACAGATCGACCATGCCGGGCTCCCTTTTCAAAGGTTTGATATCTTTTTTGGAGAAGGTATAAACCATCACATCGCCTTTTCTGACGGCGGAGGATTTCACATCCCCGTTGTAAAATTCATATTGCATGACCTTATCGGCCGGGATGGTGGCACGGTAAACCTTTTCCACGATCGGGTCGTCGCCGTAGAAGGGCACGATATCATAGAAATGGCCTTTCATCGGCGGGATATAGCGCTCATCGCCATCCTGTTCACCATCCAGCAGCGCGTAGGTAAAGCCTTTGCGGAACAGCCACACCTCCACGGCGTCGCCCGGTTCCAGCCTCCCCACCTCGATCATCTTCTCCCTGGCACCCCAGTAAATAGCCCTTGCCGGCGCCGGATAGTCAAGCACTGGCGAAGTAATTTCATAGCTTCCCTGCATCCCAGCATCCCCGCTTCCCTGCTCCCCAGCTTCCCCGCCCCTATACACCACCACCTTCCTGATCTCCACATACGCCGACAGCGGGTCATAATCGATCTTCACTACGCTGAGCTGCAGCGCCCCTGCCGGGGTCATCACTTTATAAAGCCGGTGCATATCCACGTAGGTAAGGCCGGATTCCTGGACATTGGCGATGGTGCTGTCGAACACGACTACCACGTTGGCGCCCGGGTAATTCTCGGGTTTAACAGTGTTGAGAAGGTCAGCGGTCAGCGGTCGGCGGTCGGAGGTCGAAGGTCGGAGGTCGGCGGAAGTTTGGGCGAAGCTCAGGATTGAGGTCGCGGTCAGAACCAGGGCAATTAAATATATTTTGTACATAGATTTTAGTTTTATTTAACCACTAAGAGCACGAAGATCACTAAGGGGCACTAAGAAGTGAATACCAAATAATTAATCTAAGTGGTACTTAGTGTTCTTAGTGACTTAGTGGTTTTAACTTCATCAATCAAAACAACAATATTAGTAAATTTCCGGGAGATTTTGTTTTCTCACAGATAAACATGCAACCATTTTCAATAATTCCCTGTCTTTTCAATGATTTCATCCTCCAATCCATTTGTTTCTTTCTTATCACCAATTAACCAGACCAACGATGAAAAAGTTAACAGGCATCATTTTCGCGCTATTCAACCTCCTGTCTGTAATACCAGTCCTTTCACTGGTCGATGAAGGCTACCCTCTCCCTTTCCTGGAACAATGTAAATACCTTTGATTGGGCTGGTGCCTGGCTTTATTTGTTGCGGGTGGAGACAAGAAGCGGGGTGGTTGGGAGGAAGGTAGTAATTCGTTAAGGATCTGGGATTTACTCCAGAAGCCAATCTAGCAACGGGATCAAACGGATACCTTCCGGAATTGTCAGATTTGGAGAGTTTTCCGTTAATAGAATCAAATCTTTCACATTCAATTCTTTTGCCGCAAGGAACATGTTTTCCGTTTCCCTTTTCATAACTTTCTCATTCTCTATCTTTTCGCAAACCTGTATAAGCGAAATGGGCGTCAATCCTTCACATACCACAAAATCAACCTCCCGGTCACGGGCATCTTTCCAGTAAAACAAATCATGGTTGTTTCGTTGTAATTCATTACAGACAATGGTTTCCAGCAACCTTCCGGATTCCTCAGAGAATAAACTGCCTGAATGTCTGGTAAAACTTGTATCAGCCGGATATATCTTCTTCAGGTTTACAATTTGCTTCTTTATTGAATAGTCAAACCTTGTCAAAACATGGAACAGGTATGCTTTTTCAAGATAATCAACATAAGATTTGACCGTGTCTTCATGTCTGACATTAGCCACCGGGGTTAATTTCCGGTATGAAAAAGGTTTGCCTGGATTTGAAACCAGAAATCTGGCCAATGACTCTATGCCTGTTGGATTCTGGATATTGAAACGTGGAATGACATCCCGGAAGATAATTGAATCGAACGTCGATTTGAGTAAAAATTTATCTTTTAATAATGATGCTTGTGGAAATCCGCCAAATTCAATGTAATCTGCAAGCAACGACCTGAGTTTAGCCCTGGATTCCGTAACAAACAGATCGGATTTTGAAACACCCATTGCTCCGACAAACTCGGAAAAAGAAAGCGGATATATTCTTATCGGTATATGTCTTCCGGTCAGGGCTGTTGCATATTCCGAACTCATCAGCGTGGCATTGGACCCGGAAACGACAAATTTGACTTTGGATTGAAGGCGACTAACAAACTTCTCCCAGGCAGTGATGTTTTGAACTTCATCAAGGAACATAACCGGTCGCTCAGGATTATAAGTACCGATGTATACTGAATATATTTCATCAAGAATATCGCTTCCTGCACCGGAAAACCTTTCATCTTCAAAATTGATGTAAACCGCCCCGGGGAATTCCTGCATCAATTTATACATCAGGTATGTTTTTCCCGATCTTCGCAATCCAAGCAGCACTATAGGAATCGGTTTATTGAACTGCTCCCTGACCAACGGGTAGATTTCCCTTGAGAATATTGAAGTTTGGGAAATTTCATGCTCCCATGTTTTCAATATTTCTCTCAACTTATCATAAGCGATCATGGCAAAAATTATTTTGAATGGGCAAATTTACAACATTATGCTCAACATATTGGGCAATTTAACAAAAAATAAAAGCCCTTACATGCAACCATTCTCAATAAATCCCTGTCTTATCAATGATTTCATCCTCCAATCCATTTGTTTCTTTCTCATCACCAATTAACCAGACCAACGATGAAAAAGTTAATCTGCATTTTTTTCGTGATATTCTGCCACATGGCTTCGATTCAAGGCTTTGCACAGGATGAAGACGGCATCCCGCTCCCCTTCCTGGAACAATGGAACTCTGGAACCTTTGGAACCAATAACTGGACTCATGAAGGTGAAAACTGGTCAATTTCATGGCAGGAAGGACAGCCAGATCCTTCTGCCGAATTCACCTGGGACCCGATCCAACATGATTATTTAATCTCGCTTGAAAGCTATCCGCTACTTGCCGATTCTATGACAGAAGGGCAGATCTATCTGGATTTTGATCTTAAGTTAGATAATTTCAATCCTACCGGAACCGAGGAAATGCTGGTGCAGGTCTGGAACCTGGACAGCCTGGAATGGGCAACTGTCAACACTTATTCAAACCAAGAAGGCAGTTTCGACTGGACACCGGAGCATATTGATATCACAAACCAGGCGATGCAAACGGTCTTTAAAATTCGATTTGCTGCTCAGGGGGAATATTCGGTGAATCTGGTGAGCTGGTTCATTGATAATATCCATGTTTACAGGGTATGCAAAGCCCCGGATGAATTGACGGTTGGGTTCGATTTCTGGTATCAGGGCATTGCTTTAAACTGGAGTGATCCATATGGTCCGGATAACCAATGGATTCACTGGGATGATGGCGTAAATTCCGGCAATTCTATTGGCACAGGCAGTGAAGTTGAATTTGATGTTGCAGCCCGGTGGACACAATATCAGCTAACTGATTTTGAGGGGTATGAAATAACTCAAATTGCATTTTTCCCGGCAGAGTCCCAGGCTTCTTATAATGTAAGGGTTTGGACAGGAGAAAATGCTGTAGACCTTGTTTTCGACCAGCCTGTTCCTGATCCGGTCATCGGGCAATGGAATTACATCATGCTGGATCCTTCCCTTTTGATTGACATTACCAAGGAATTATGGGTGGGATACTATGTCAATGCTCAGACCGGGTACCCTGCAGGCGTTGATGACGGACCTGCCATAGACGGCTACGGTAATATGATGAATTTCGGAGGCTGGCAAACCCTGCTGGAAATTAACCCGGAACTGGATTTCAACTGGAATATCAAAGTATATATTCAACAAACAATTAATGCCCAGGTTGTTTCAAAATATGGAGTTTACCGGTCTGATGATAGTTGGGCCATTTTTCTTAAGAGCTTATTCAGACACTAATTACTTCCTGTGGATGATTCTGCCTTTGTGCAAGTGCAATTTTTCATTGCTATCAAGTCACTGCAATCTATGAGGGATTATATGATACTTGCGAGTCCCAGCTTCCTTACTGGGAGGCATGCGAATTTTGCGGAAAAACCGTGAGGAAAAAATCAACTCAAATTTAACTATCTACCCCAACCCCGCTTCTGACGTGCTTTTCATCGAGTCATCGGAGGAAATAAAGAGTGTAAGAATCCTGGATAGCAAGAGGATGAACAGACGAACAGGCGATCAGACGAACGGACGAAAGAAATATATTGAGGGTGCCGGGTGGATGGGCTGGCGCCGGGGATTTACCTGGTGAGGGTGGAGACGGGGGGAGGCGTTGTTTCCAGGAAAGTAGTGTTAGGACGGTAAGACAGTAAGACTATAAGACAATAAGATGTTAAGACAAATGAAATCGGACCACTTTAAAAATCCGCGATCATCCGCAAAGTATCGGCGGTCATCCGCGTATCTATCGATAGCACACGGATAAACACGGATGCAACGGATTTACGCGGATCACTTAGTGCTCTCTGTGAAACCCTTTGTGAAACTCTGTGAGAAACAATTAAATAATGACAAATTAACCAATCCAGAGATGAAAAAGCTGCACCTTCTGATTTTCGTCTTTCTCCTGACCCTGCCGGCAACGACGGGCCTTTCACAGGCCTGCCTCCTCAAATCGGAGATCACACCTTCCCTGGATACTGATGATTCAAGGTTTACCGTTGAAGCAACTGTCATGGATAATGACTCATGGTGCTTTGTTTCCTGGCCTGAAATGTATTCCCCCTGGGAATATGCACCCGACGATGGCGAAGCGGATGACTTCTTCATTTATACTTATGCGGGAAGCATGAACGCCAACAAGTTTACCCCCTATGGATATCCTGTCGTCATTACCGGGGGCCGGATCTATGTTGGAGATGGTAATTTCCCCGGCCCGTTTCTGGGTACTTCATTCAGGGTTTTGATATATGATGATGATGGGAATGACGGTCTTCCCGGTACTGCGCTCGATTCGGTGGACATTACGGTAAATAATTATGAATGGGTTGCTTTTGAAGGCTTTACTGTTGAAATATCCGAAGGTGACTTTTATCTTGCGATGAAGCAGCTGGCCCCTGCCCCGAATGCCGCACCGGTAGGAGTGGATATGGATAATCCTACTTACTTTATAAGCTATAGCAAATTTGGTGATAACGAATGGGTACAGTCGCCGCTGCAGGATTTTATGATCAGGGCATGGGTCAACGGATATTCGGAGCCTGCCAGGAGCATCGATTATTTCAGGATTGCCCGTTTTTCCGGTTTTGATCCCGATGGGTCGCCTCTCCTTGGAGACACTACAGTCCTGGATTCTACATGGGAGTCGTATTATGAAGACTTTGCCTGGGAAGACTTAGATCCGGGCTATTATGCCTATGGAGTGAAAACACATTTCACCAGCGGGGTGTGGTCGGATTATGATGCCTCCAATATCGTATCGCATGGCCTGGATTTTTTTCCTCCTTCCTGCTTCTACCAGTCAGAAGATGGATATTACCTGATCATCTGCCCTCCGCTGGATACCCTCGGAAATGTCCCGGATAACCTTTTGGGGTTGAACCTTTACAGGGATGGCGATTTTGTAGGATATTATTCCTTTTTACCTGATCCGGATACACTTGAAATTGAACTGGATTTACTTCCCGGCATGTATGCTTATGCCTCTAATGCGGTTTATGATCTGACACCATACGGATATCCCGGTGAAACAAGCCAGTCGGACTTTGTAACGACTGAATGTTTCATCAGATATGGCTTCGCTCTGGATTTCCTGGAACAATGGAACCTTGGAACTTTTGAAACCAACAACTGGTCAGTTGATGCTCCGAACTGGCAGGTAAACAATACAGTAGGCAATCCGGCTCCTTCGGCCGGGTTTTCATGGGAACCGGTCCAGGAGAACTATTCTATGGCCCTGGTAAGTTATCCCTTCCTGGCCGACTCGATGACAGAAGGACAGGTCTTCCTAGATTTCGATATCAGACTTGATAATGTGATTGCCACCGGGAATGAAACCCTGCTGGCCCAGGTATGGAACTGGGAATATCGTTCATGGTCGACTGTAAAATCCTATTCCAATGAAGCCGGCGGTTTTGGATGGATCTCAGAACATCTTGATATCTCGGAGCACGCTATGGACCAGGTGTTCAGGATACGTTTTGTCGCCGAAGGGGAAAATTCCCTGAATGTATTAGGATGGTACCTTGATCAGATTCATGTTTTTCGCTTTTGTGCCTCTCCTGTCTCTCTGGAAGCTTATGGGGGATCGGGAGGCATTCAGCTGAATTGGAACGGTATTGATAAGAATAAATGGATCCATTGGGATGATGGGGAGAACTCCATCCTGGGGATTGGAACCGGGGCTTCGGCGGAATTTAGTGTAGCTGCCCGGTGGGAAACAGATCAACTGGATTATTTTGACGGTGACACCCTGACCGAAGTCGCATTTTACCCCAGGGAAGAAGCGGCCACCTACCGCATCAGGGTCTGGATCGGACAGGGTGCTGCAAACCTGATCTATGATACGGAAGTCATCGATCCGATCATTGATCAATGGAATTATATTTCCCTGATCTATCCTGTCATCATCGACAGCGATAAGGAACTCTGGGTCGGTTATAATATAGATACGCCGGTTGGCTACCCGGCCGGTGTTGATGCCGGCCCGGCCATCGACGGATTCGGTAATATGCTCGAGTTCGGGGGATGGCAGACCCTGCTCCAGATGAACCCGGATCTCAATTATAACTGGAGTATCGCGGCTTACCTCCGGCATAACATGGATGGGCACCAGGTAAAATATGCCATCCATCGTTCGGATGATAGCGGGCCCTATTTTTTGCGGGATTATTCCGATGAAAATTTCTACCTTGATGACTCAACTTGTATGCTCCCTCCCCTGTATCATGAATACAAGGTTACTGCCCTTCACATTTTTGAAAGCGACACCTGTGAGTCTGATTTTTCGAATGAAGCGTATGAAAATTGTACGGGTATCATTGAAAAAGAGGAAAACCTCCTTAAAATCTACCCCAACCCAGCCTCTGACGTGCTTTTCATTGAATCATCGGAAAGAATGAAGAGCATCAGCATCTATAATGGAAGAGGGGAAGAGGGGACAAGGAGACAAGGGGACTGGGAGAGAATTGAGATTCCGGTAAAGGGGATGGCGCCGGGGATTTACCTGGTGAGGGTTGAGACGGGAGGAGGCGTTGTTTCCAGAAAGGTGGTGATAGGACGGTAAAACGATAAGACTGTGTGTATAATGCTGTATATCTGCGAACATCTGCGCCCTGATCTGCGAATATCTGCGAGAAACCTTTTTAAAATTTCTCGCAGATGAACGCTGATTTAAAACGCAGAAAACCGCAGATTTACTTCGTGCTCTCTGTGAAATCCTCTGTGAACCTCTGTGAGAAAAAAATAGAAAATCAAACATCAATCCGATAAAAGATGAAAAAGCTGCACCTTCTGATTTTCGTCTTTCTCCTGACCCTGCCGGGAACAACGGGCCTTTCACAGGCCTGCCTCCTCAAATCGGAGATCTCTCCATCCTTGGATATTGATGATTCAAGATTTAATGTCACCGCAACCGTTATGGATAACGACACCTGGTGCCTGGTTACCTGGCCCGGCTACTATGATTGCTTTACACCGCCACTCCGGGATTTTATGATCCAGCCCCGGGTAGCAAGCGGGAATAACAACAGGGATGTGGATTATTACCAGGTTGACCGGTTTTCCAATTTCGATCCGAACGGCTCACCCCTGCTTGGCGATACGACATGTCTCGATACAACCTCCGTTTCTGATTATCATGATTATGACTGGGCAGGATTACCCATGGGATGGTTTGCCTATGGTGTGAAAGAACACTATACAAGTGGCGAATGGTCGGATTATAATGTTTCAAATATTGTGGGCCATTTGAATTATTTTGATTTCACTATCCCTGTAACTTTGACCGATACGACCTGGTCTGATTATACCGTAGCGATGGTCAACGGTGAAATTTATCCCATCGAAATGGACGGGTGCTGCGGATCAATAGAATTAGAGGATATCCAGGAAGGCTCCTACTGGATTTATGTATCTGCCCCGGGAAATTCAACTTTTTCACAGGATATTCATATTCGTGAAGATTTGGTTTTCCATATCATACTGTGGGGGTTTACCTATCCGGTAAGGAATTTGTATGTGGATCCGGTATCGTTGCAGGCAACATGGGATCCACCTCAGGTTGTAAATATCGATGAAGATTTTGAAGACGATCAGTTCCCTCCCGCCGGCTGGCAGGTTATAAGCGAAGGAAATGGCTGGTTCAGGACGGATGACGGAAGCGGTGCCGGATGGGACATCCCGGCCTGGAATAGCTATTATTCATGCACCAATGATGTGCTTCCTGGAAATGATAATAACGGGAGTATGGATTATCTGGTCACTCATGTGGTTGATCTTTCATACAGGTATAATAATTATCTGTCATTTTACAGTTATTTTGACGGGAGCAACGGGCAGGAAGCCTTTATCGAATATAGTTTTGACGGTATATACTGGGATCCATATTACCAGCTTGAGCCTTCAACTTCATGGGAATTCATTGAACTTGATATCAGTACTTTCTCAGGCCCGGAATATGACCCCATCATGTTTGCTTTTCATGCAGACGACAACGGGCAGGATGCTTCCGGATGGGCAGTGGATAATATCAGGATCTATTCACCTGCTCCACCCTATACCCTTGATGGATATTACGTTTATATTAATGATTCTCTTTTCGCGATTACAGATTCGAATAATATTGACATTTCTCCCCTTGAATATGGTGAATTTTATACCATAAAAGTGAGAGCCCATTATACGAGCGGTCTGAGTTCACCGGTAACCGATACCGTATTCTGTGAGTATCTCTATCCTCCTTCCTGCTTCTACCAGGCCGATACCGGGAATATGCCGCTCATCATGTGTCCGCCTATGGATTCCACCGGCAATATTCCTCCAAACTTTCTTGGATACAATCTTTACCTGAATATGGAATTTATTGAATTTATACCTTTTCCTTCAATTCCGCCACCTCCGCCAGCAGAATGGTTGCAACCGGGCATCTATCAATATACAATAACTGCTGTTTATGATCTGACACCTTATGGCTATCCGGGCGAAACCGGGGAATCAATGCCACTTGCTACTGTTGTGGTAATTAGATTTGGCTACCCTCTCCCCTTCCTGGAACAATGGAACCTTGGAACCTTTGAAATCAACAACTGGTCCATCGACGGGTCAAACTGGTCCATTAATGGAAACGAAGGCAATCCCGATCCCTGCGCCGAATTCACCTGGGATCCGATCCAGACCGATTATTTCATCTCCCTGGAAAGCTATCCGCTACTTGCCGATACTTTGACAGAAGGGCAGATCTATCTGGATTTCGACCTGAAACTGGATAATTACCTTGCAACCGGGACCGAGGAGATGCTCTTGCAGGTCTGGAACTGGGACAGCCAGGACTGGACTACAGTAAAAGCATATTCCAACGAAGAAGGCAGCTTTGACTGGATATCGGAACATCTTGATATAACTAATGATGTGATGCAAACGGTCTTTAAAATTCGGTTTGTTGCACAGGGGGAATATTCGCTGAACTTGTTGAGCTGGTTCGTAGATAATATCCATGTTTACAGGACTTGCAATCCGCCTGAAAATTTAGAAGCTAACATGGACTGGAATGGGATGCATCTTAGCTGGGAAAAACCTGCAGGTACAGGCTTTGAAGAACAATGGATACACTGGGATGATGGTGAAGTTAGCGGTAACTCAGTATTCGCCGGGTATAATTGGGCTGTGGCGGCAAGATGGACACCGGACCAGCTTACTGACTTTGAAGGCGCCTCAATTACGCAAATTGCTTTTGTCCCAGGTTCCGGACAGGCAATTTACAAAGTTAGGGTCTGGACAGGTGAGCAAGCTGCAAATCTGCTTATCGACCAGGAAGTTATAGCCCCGGTTGTGTATCAATGGAATTATATTACACTGAATACACCGGTACCAATAGATATAACGCAGGAATTATGGGTGGGTTATCATATCCATTGTGATTCCGGTTACCCTGCCGGATGCGATGATGGCCCGGCAATTGATGGCTATGGAAATTGGTGTTACTGGGGAAATTGGCAAACTTTATTAGAAGCAAATCCCGAACTGGATTTTAACTGGAGTATTGAGGCTTTTATTGAACCGGGCATTATTCCCGACAGTGCGGCAGCATACGCCATCTACCGTTCAGATGATGGTTTTCCTTATTTCCTGAGGGACTTTTGGGAACAAACTTATTATCTGGATGATTCTGTGTGTGATCCGGGTGGATCGTATATGTACAAAATTTCTGCATTATATGTAAGTGGAAATGATACTTGTGAATCGGATTATTCTAATGAAGATGGTGATATTTGCGAAGGAATTTATGATAAGGGTGAAGAAAATTATGTCAGCATTTCCCCGAATCCATGCAATGACCTGATAAAGATCGAATCATCCGAAGCAATGGAAATGATAAGCCTTTTCAACCCTCTCGGGGAATTGATGATGAAGGAAAAGGTCGATGAAAGGCTTATTGAAATAAAAATTAAAGATTTTCCAACAGGGCTCTATTTGATGAGAATTAGTGTGGAAACTGCGGTAATTAATAGAAAAATTATAATAGCACATTGAGCCAGATATTCTGCGAGTTTCTGCGCCTTGATCTGCGAAAATCTGCGAGAAAAATTTTAAAGTTTCACGCAGATGAACGCTGATTTAAAACGCAGATAACCGCAGATTTACTTCGTGCTCTCTGTGAAACCCTCTGTGAACCTCTGTGAGAAATATTATACCTTAGCCTGAAATTTAAAACCCCGAATTATGCATTTCCTTCGGCATCTTTTTATTGCAGCCATAATAATCCTTGCCGCCGCCTGCACTACCAACCAGCCACCGGCAGAAAAACCGGTCAACCGGGTTCAGCTTCGCTTTCATGACCGACATCCATGTCCAGCGTGAAAGAGATGCCATCTCCGGCTTCCGCAAAGCTATCATAAAAGTGAACGAACTGAACCCCGATTTCGTCATCACCGGCGGCGACCTGGTCATGGACGCCCTGGGCCAGACATACGGCCGGGCCGACTCGCTATATAACATCTACACCGCCATGCTGAAGGAATTCAACATGCCTGTCCACAACACCCTGGGCAACCACGAGATTTACGGGTGGTATGCCGGCAGTGGCGCCGATACCCTCCACCCGGAATACGGCAAGCAGATGTTTGAAAAACGCATCGGCCCCCGATACCAGCGCATCGACCACAAAGGCTGGACCTTCCTGATCCTCGACTCGGTGGTGAAAGACGGCAAGGGAGGCTATGAAGGAGGTGTGGATGCAGAGCAGATCCTGTGGCTGAAAGATCAACTGTCCGACATTCCCGCAAAAACCCCGGTCGTCATCAGCCTCCACATCCCGCTCCTGACCACCGAAGCACAGATCCTCCGCGGTTCCACCGCCGCCAATGAACCCGGTGAAGTGGTCGTCAATTCAAAAGAAGTCATCGACCTTTTTAAGGGCCATAACCTGAAACTTGTTCTCCAGGGCCACCTGCACTACTATGAAACACTTTTTGTTTTCGGCACCAGTTATGTCACCGGCGGTGCAGTCTCCGCAGCCTGGTGGGAAGGGCCGTATCTCGGCACGGAAGAAGGATTTTTACAGTTGAAGGTAGAAGGAGATGATGTTAGCTGGGAATATATTGATTACGGATGGGAAATAAGCAAATAGATCTTCGCTGCTTTCGCCATTAGATCTATCCGGTCAAAAGCCTCATTCACATCTTTCCCTGTCGCTAAACATCCATGCTTCTCCCACAGGATAATGTTATGGTTTTTCAGGGATTTAAGAGTGGCTTTGGCCAATTCCTGTGTTCCCGGCTCTACAAGCGAAACATAACCAATCCCTTCAGGGATGAAAAATGCAGTCTCAGTGTGCATGCCCAGCAGGACCTCATTCAGGCGGGCTTCGTTTTGCAGGTTTTTATCGTGTGTAAGCGCCACCAGCTCATGTACATGGGTGTGGACGATGGCCTTTTCGCCCTGTCCCTGTTTCACCATATGGTTGTGAATGGCTAAATGTGAAAAGATTTCAGATGAGGGGAAGAGGGGGCGCTCCGCGTCCTCAAAAAGCACCTGGTAGGCATCACCTTTTTTGGATATCTTGATCAGGCAAAGCCCCGGACCGGGATCCTTCGCCAGGCTCCTCATCCTTGAGCCCTTGGCTGTGATAAAAATATAATGATGCGCGATGGCCGGGTATTTCACCTCCAGCGGGATCATGGGATAGGTGCGGAAATCGATGTGGATGCCAGGATAATATTCCGTCACATTCACCGAAATATTGCCCCCGCTTCCTTCCGCCCAGCCCTTCTGCCACAGCAAAGAAGCAATTTCAGCAATCTCGGCCGCTACGGCCTGCGCTCCCTGGTTGGTCTTATTCAGTTGCATCTGATCGTTTTGATTTAAAAAAATTTGTCAGCAATGCGGCACATTCTTTTTCGAGTATACCGGGGACAACAGTTGTACGGGGATGAAGTATAGATGCATTCATTTTCGTATAACCGCGCTTTTCGTCGGCTGCACCGTAAACCACTCTCCCGATCTGCGTCCAGAAAGCGGCCCCGGCGCACATCACGCAGGGTTCAAGGGTCACGTAAAGCGTGCACTCATCAAGGTACTTGGCCCCCAGGTAGTTCGAAGCGGCAGTGAATGCCTGCATCTCAGCATGTGCCGTAACATCGACCAGCCGTTCGGTAAGGTTATGCCCCCTCCCGATGATCCGGTCCTGGCAGACAATGACGGCGCCAACAGGCACTTCATCCTGCTCTAACGATTTCATCGCCTCCTTCAGGGCCTCACGCATAAAATATTCGTCGGTGAACATAGCTGAGAAACCCACCCCCTTTAGTTCGGGAGAGTTTATTTCGTAAATATACTATTTTTCTTTCTTCTTCCCGCCGAATTCCTCTATCAGTCCCGAAGTATCCCATCCAAGGTCCTTATCCTTTCCTGTCCGTTCCATTTCATCGGTCATGATCTGCTCAATATCCTCTATCCGCTGTTTGAGCTTCCGGATCCATTCAATATGGTCCTTGCGGTGATTGGCCATTTCCTTTATGACCCGTTCGTTGTGCTTGCGAAATGTCAGTGCTGACCGGTTAACCTTGAAAGCACGCTGACCCATCATCGTCAGTGCATCGGCCCCTATCCGGAGCGCCGTATCAAAGGTTTCCCGGTAAACCTGTTCGACGCCCATGTCGAAGAGTTCGTAAGCATCCAGGTAACTGTTCGCCCGGGCCATGATTTTAAGATGCGGAAAGTGTTTTTGTGCAGCTTCCACTATCTGGAAGGTTTTTTCAGGGTCATCCACGGCGACGATCAGTAGTTTTGCCTCCGCGGCACCGGCAGCCCTGAGGAGGTCAACACGGGAAGCATCGCCATAGAAAACTTTGAGTCCAAGCTTGCGGAGCAGATCGACATTATCGGCATCGATGTCCAGGAAAGTGGCATGAAGGTTATTGGCCCTCAGGAAGCGCCCTATGATACTGCCCATCCTGCCAAAGCCCGCGATGATGACCGGGTTTTTCTCATCCATCCGGTCGTCCTCTCTCTTTTCCTTCTCCAGTGTCCCGAAATTTGGCTGGATCAGCTTTTCGTTGATGAGCATAATCAGCGGGGTGAGCGCCATTGAAATGGCGACTGCGGCGATCAGCGGGTTGGCGACACCGGTGCTGAGCACATTGTTTTGAACGGCAAAAGAGAACAGGACGAAGGCAAACTCGCCTCCCTGGGCCAGCGCGAAAGCAAAGAGAAGGTTGTGGTCGAGCCCCATCCGGAAGATCCGCCCGATGATAAAAAGGACCAGGAATTTCACCACGATCAAAGCCAGCACAAGTCCGGCTATCAGCATCGGGTTCTCGCCGATAAGCCGGAAATCGACCGAAGCGCCGACGGCGATGAAAAACAAGCCTAATAGCAATCCCTTGAAAGGCTCGATATCAGATTCCAGTTCGTGACGAAATTCGCTCTGGGCCAGCACCACGCCGGCAAGGAAAGTCCCCAGTGCCGGGCTGAGCCCTACCTTCGACATCAGGACGGCAATGCCCACGACCAGGAGTAGAGCGGCCGCAGTGAAGATCTCCCTCAGCTTTGTCCTTGCAATAAACCTGAAGACCGGGGTGATGAAATACCGTCCCGCGAAAACAATGGCCGTCACCACTCCAAGCACAACCAGGGTCTGTCCCCAGATGGGAAGCCCTTCGAGCCAGTTTACTGAAGCGTGATGATCTCCCGTTACACTATCGTGCAATACCGGGGCCATGGCCAATAACGGCAGAAGGGCAAGGATCGGGATCACCGCGATGTCCTGGAACAGGAGCACGGAAAAAGAATACTGGCCCCCGCTGGTTTTGGTAAGTCCTTTCTCGCTCAGGGTCTGTAATACGATCGCCGTGGATGACAGGGCCAGGATCAGGCCGATAGCCAGTGAGACCTGCCAGCTTAATCCAAAGATGAGCCCGATAACCATCACAACCAGGGCAGTAAGGCCGACCTGCAATCCGCCTACGCCAAGTATTGGGCCCCGGAGCTTCCATAGAAGTGACGGTTGCAGTTCAAGGCCGATGAGAAAAAGCATCATGACCACCCCGAATTCGGCGAAGTGCATCACATCCTGGCCCTCTTCGCCGACAAGCTGCAGAACGAACGGGCCGATGACGATGCCGGCAATGAGATACCCGAGGACCGATCCCAGTCCCAGCCGCTTGGCTATGGGCACGGAGATCACGGCTGCGGCAAGGTATATTAACGCCTGGTAGAAAAATCCTCCTCCTTCCATAGTTCGCTATTTAATTTCTAAATGATGAATGACCATATCAAGATGATCATTGATCCTGTTTAGCTTCCTGGCTGCTTCAATATCAACGCGGTTTTCCCGGAGGGCCATGACCAGTTCCACGTAATCCGACTGATAACGGGCTATGTCTTCAGAGGTGATGGAATGGGTGCCGTGAACAATGAAGGGAGCCAGGTAAATCATTTTGCAGAGATTGGCTGTCTGCTCCATAGGCGCCAGCAGCTGCCTGACGGTAAAATGGTTATTGCCTTCAGCATGATAAGCGATCTCTTTCCCGCCCGTGGTGGTCACATTCATGAACAACTTGCCTTTCAGCGCATTTCCCTGGCTACCATAAGCCCAGCCATGCTCAAGGACAAGATCCTGCCACTCTTTCAGGATTGCAGGGGTGCTGTACCAGAAAAAAGGATGATGAAAAATGATGATATCGTGCTGTTCTACGAGCTCCTGCTCTCTTTTCACATCAATGTGAAAATCAGGGTATTCCTGGTAAAGGTCATGAAAATACACCCCGTCAAGTCCTTTGACAGCTTCGGTCAGATGTTTGTTAACGCGGGATTTTTCCAGTGCCGGGTGGGCAAAAAGGATCAGTATCTTTTTATTTTCGGGATTGATCATAGTTCGGTCTTTGTTTTGAGTGCTAACAAAAAATCCGGTTGATTGTTTTGCAGGGTGCATTTTTATTGCCTTGAACAGGTCAAAAAGCGTTCCGTGTGAACATCATTATTGATTAATATGTCATTCCTGCTTGCTTTTTTTTTGATAATTACTTAATTTTAACTCTTTAATGATCTGAGCGGTCTTTTTTAACCGCCATCTTCCTCTCTTCTGCCTTTTCTTCCAGAATAAAAAAAACAGGCGCCGGGTCCAATTAATACCAATTATTATGAAATCCTTGCAGTTCCGTAGGAACATCACCATAATCCTCTCGACGTTCTTTGTGGTGATCTTACTTTATCTTTTGTATACCCAGGTTTACATGAGAAACCGGGAAGAACAGCTGATCCAAACCCGGTTCAGGGTCCTTGACCAAATGGGTGAAAATTTTAAGGCTAAGATGGATTCTTACAAGAAAAATGCTGATGCTTACAGGAATGAAGTGAATACCTCCCTGAAAGTACTTGAATCATTGCAAAATCAATACTCCCTGGTTTTACAGTTAAAGGATCTGGAGGCCTTAAAACTGGAAAACCCAAAGTTAAAGGACTCTATCAATCCAATCCAAAGTTCTTTAAAAACGACTATCAAAGAACTCAGAAAGATCCAGAAGAATCAATTGGGCATCAACCTGGAAAATAAATTTGAAGACCTTCCGGAAATACAAAAAGCCTTAAATGAGGAACAAAAAAATATCCAGGATGCCATTGACAATTACAGTAAGGTTTACAATGGCGATTTAAAATTTATTAAAGGATATAGTAAAGAATTAATTAATCAAATCGCCTTAAATAATGACTCGACTTTTTATCTTGAAGTAAGTAATGATTCGGCCTTTATTTCCAGCAGATCAATGAAGTTTTATTTACCTGGAGAATTCCTGTTACAAAACATCCAGCGCAAGGACGTCTTTAACCAATCCCTGGTCATAGCAGATTCTTCCGCTATTTATTTTTCACTTGATGAAGATCTTAAAGTGGCATTTATTGACCCATCACTGGTTAAGCAGGATAATAGACCTGTTTTCAATACCGTAAAAAAATCCGACACCTTATTCCTGCCGTTCGATGGAGGAGTGAAAGCTGCCACTATTTACAGTAACCGCTGCTATGATATCATCCTGTCTGACGGTCCTTATAAGCTTTTTTTAAAACCGGTCAGGATTGACGGGCTAGACATGTTTATTTGCGGCCTGGTGAATTATGAAGACTTCCGGAATGAAAAACAAAGTATAGCTCCATGGTTTATTATTGTGCTTTCCCTGCTACTCTTAATGATCGTTCTGTGCCTTCCTTTTGTCAAGCTTAAAGTTATGTCGAGGACAGAAATGCTTGGTACGGGCACCATCGTTTATTCCGGGATTGCATTCCTTCTGGGGGCAACTTTCCTGGTACATTTTCTATTCTTCCAGGCATTCAATCTCGCCAGGGTCAGGGATAACGACGAAAAACTAAAAGGCCTTTCTGATGAAATAAAGAATTCATTATCAGGGGAGATGAAATTGATTTATAAGCAACTCTTTGATGCCGATAATACGTTTACCGAATATTATAGCAATGATGCTGAAAAGTCCATGACTGATATTCTTTCTGATGATACAATATGGAAAATTGATCACTACTCTTTCTTTGATTATATCATCTGGCTGGAAAGTTCAGGGATGGCCATTACACAAATCACGCCTTTCTCTGTAAAGGAGAAATTGTTGAATTATTCCTACAGGGATTATTTTAAGTATAAAAATGAATGGTACTGGCCTGATACTATTCATGGAAATGATAGAAAATTCTGGATGGGGCCCATCGTTTCCGTGACAAGTGGTGACTACAAGGCCTCATTTTCCAGGCCATCTCATAAACTCAATAGATCAGGCGATACTATTACTGATAATGTCATTGTTATGACAGGGCGGTTTTACTCCCTGATCGATCCGATTCTGCCCAAGGGATATAAATTCTGTATCATCGACAAAGCCGGAAAAGTATGGTTCCATTCAAATAAATACCAGAACCAGGCTGAAAACTTTATCCGGGAATGCAATGATAACAGGCTACTGAAGGCAGCATTATATTCTGAAGTGTCAAAATCCATGAATGTCAATTATTATAATTACCCGCACAGGATCCATTTAGAACCGTTAAGTAATCTGCCACTGTACCAGGTAACTATGTATGACCTCCGGCTGGATTATTCAAACCAGGCACAGGTGTTTATAACAACTTTACTTCTGATAACCGGCATGCTTATTTACCTGTTGCTCCAGGTAATGATACTTCTGATTCTTAAAAGGATTTTTAAAGATGACCAGATACCCGGGAATTTCCAGATCGAATTTATTAATTTCAGGAAGAGTAAAATCGCTGACTATATTCGCATTACCTGGTTCTTCATTTTTACACTTATCCTGTTTTACTTTTTCATCCTCCCGATGCCGGATGTGATGGCAATCATTTCAATTCTCATTATGGTTACGGTCCTGTTTACGATACTTTTTATTTACCTCCAGGATTTTAAGTCTAAAAGTCCGGCCATTTACATCTTTATTATCATCAATGCGCTGATTGTGATCACTTTATTTATTTATTTATTTTATCTGGAACATAATTATTCCGGTAATGTCACTAATTCACGTATGAAAATCATATCAGGCTTAATTCTTCTTTTATTAATTGTGATTATTGCCTATCCTTCCTTTAGACCAGATAAACCAAATAGCAGATCTGACGTCGGTGAACCAGATGAAAAGCCCATGTTCAACAAATTCAATGATTGGCTTAAAAGAAAGCCGGATGTGGCTTACCCATTGGTTATTTTACTCATGGTTATATTATTTGGAGTGGCGCCTGTTATGAAATTCTTTGATATTTCGGCAAACCTTGAAAATAATATCAACATCCGATATGGCCAGCTCGAACTGGCCTCTGCCCGGGAAGCCAGGAATATGGAATTTGCTAATTATTATAAAAGAATTGAAAATCTCGGAAAAACCGGCAAAAATGAGTATCGCGATTCGGCACACCACAAAAGAAAGGATAAAGGTATCTATACAAACTTCTGGCATTGCACTGCATTTGATAGCTTAAAAGCGGTTTCACCAGGTAATCTGAAAGGGTCAGAAAATATCGAATCCCTGGTCAACGCTTTCAGACCGGTCTATAAGGATGGATTATCGGTTTTCAGTAAATACCTGCTTATCGATTCAATTGAGAACAGGTCCTTTAACTGGAAGAAATCTGAAGATACTTTAATGCTGGTCTATAAAAGCCCGACTGAAGATCTTCACATGCAGGAGAAAAAAATGAGAGTGATAAAAACTATTTTGCCAAAAACAAATATTATTAATCCATTTGGGGAAAATGTTAAATCCAGGGCAGTGCTGGAGATCATCCTGGTGCTTCTGTTCCTTGCCATAATTTTTCTGTTTTTTAAGCTTATCCGGTTTACTACACAGAAGGTATTCGGGGTATCGTTCATTAAAGATTTTACACCGTCTGACCTGGAGCACAAAGTCACCGGGCATATTAAAAAAGGGAATCCGGTCATGCTGATCAATCCATCGTCTTTTATAGGTTATAAAGGACTGGTTGAAAAAATATCCAAAGATTATTCAGCTAATGAATTCCACTGGATTGATCCAGCGGATGTCCATCTTACAGAAGTCTGGCTTGTCAGTGATCTTCACAGAGATTTCCACGACCCTGAATCGTTCAGCAAAAAATTGAGCACCCTGATGAAATGGTTGAAAACATCAGAAAAACTGTTAGTTCTGATGGATATTAATCCTGAAGCCATCTTGAACTATTACAGTGAAAAAGCCGGGATCAATAAAAAGCCTGATCCCAAAACTGATAAAAGGCCTGATGATATTGAGGAAAAATTCGGCAAAACTCTTAATTTGTTCAAAACATTCATGAACAGGGTAGTTGTCCTCCATATTCCGGTTGGTTACCCCGATCATGGCGTTGAAACTGAAACGGTCAGTAATTTATTACAATTTAAAAATAAGGTTGATGAAAATCCCAGGGAACAAATTGCCAGGGAACTTAGCCTGAGTAATTATTTCGTTGGATTTCATGACACTATGGAAGGATACCTGTCATATTTGGAATCAGAAAAGTTAAGCAACAAAGAAATCAAACAATTGATTGTGATCAGGATCAGTGAAATGGCTGAAAAATATTATCAATGCCTGCTGGAAACCTGCTCAACTGAAGAAAAATTCGTTTTACTGGACCTTGCTTTTGATAATATAGCTAATATAGAAAATAAACAGGTAATAGTGAAACTGTTAAGAAGGGGAATATTTATCAATGGCAGGGATTCTGTTGAGCTCATGAATGATAGCTTCCGGTATTTCCTGGTATCACACTATTCCAGGCAGAATAAAGAAGAGTGCAAAAAAGCCCTGGGTATCGGGCCCAGTAACTGGACGGGGTACAAAATTGCCATCTTGCTGGTCATCGTGGCTCTTTTTGCCTTCATTTTTATTAGTAACCAGGAGTTCCTTCAAAACATGAACAAGCTGTTTCTCACCATTGGTGCATCCATAGCGGGAATTACAAGCCTGCTCGGATTGCTTGGGAGAAAAGCGAAAGAATCATAAGATACTGATAGGTTGGTTTATTCCTGTTTGCCCTTGATAGAATTCAGCACCAGCAGCCCCGCTATGGCCGAGATGAGCGATGCGCCAAAGATCCCGATCTTGGCAGTCCGGATCAGCTCCTCATCCGCAAATGCCAGTCCGGATATAAACATCGACATGGTGAAGCCTATACCGGCCAGCAATCCTGCCCCATAAATATGCTTCCAGGTAACCCCTTCCGGGAGGACGGCCAGTTTCAGACCTACCACTAACCTTGAGAGCAACGATATACCGATTACTTTGCCCAGGACCAGGCCTGCCATGATGCCTAATGCTACAGGGTGATACAGCATGTCCAGGATGTTTCCTTCGATATGAACCCCGGCATTGGCCAGGGCAAACAACGGGAGGATGAAAAAGACCGTAACCGGGTGAAGGGCATGCTCCAGCTTCTGGAGGGGTGTCTGGGCATCATCGCTGAGCCTGGAGATCTTTGATATCAGGTGGGTCTGCTGCTGCGTGAGTAGTGCATTATCATTGGGTTTGACTTTTTCGAATTTGTCCACCAGCACGCACAATTCGTCAACATATTGTTCTTCATTAACTTTTGTCCTGGCCGGAATGGTAAGTGCAATAAGTACCCCGGCAATGGTGGCATGGATGCCGGAAAACATGAATGAAAGCCAGACGCCGAGGAATCCGACAATGGCATAAAAGGTGGCACGCCTGACGCCCAGCCGGTTCGCACCTATCATGATCAGGAGGAAAATCCCGGCGTTGATTAGCTGGGCAATATTAATGGTTTCGGTATAAAACAGGGCAATGACAAGGATCGCTCCAAGATCATCGGCAATGGCAAGGGCTGTCAGGAAAATCTTCAGGTTGATGTTGACCTTCTTGCCAAGCAAAGACAGCATCCCAAGTGCAAAAGCAATATCGGTAGCCATAGGGATGCCCCATCCGCTTAAATTCTGCGGATTGTTATAATTGAACGCCACATAGATCAGGGCAGGGAAAAGCATTCCTCCAAAGGCCGCAGCTAAAGGCAGGGAAGCCTTCCTGATAGTGGAGAGCTCTCCCGCGATCACTTCTCTCTTGATCTCAAGACCAACCACAAAGAAAAAGGTCGCCATCAGCCCGTCGTTGATCCAGTGCTGCAGGGAGTACTTCATCTCAAAATCACCGAAGGAAAATCCAAATTTGATCTCGTGCCAGACGTGATGATACAGATCATAAAGTCCTGAATTGGCCCATACTAGTGCTACGATGGTGACAAAGATCAGCAGGAACCCGCCGAATGACTCTTGCTGGATAAATTTACCGATATTGAAATTTGTTCCCTCTCTATTCTGCAGCGTTGTCATAACGAATGCTTGGTTAACGCAAATATATAGATTCCTCAGAATTAAATACTATTACGATCGATTAAGATGCCAACTTAAATCTTCTTAAATTTGAAATTATAAACTAATTATTCAAAGTTTTCGACTGAAATATAAACCAGAATACAATTATGCGGCCAGACCCAACCTACCTCCTTTCCAGACTTGATTTATCGATACCTTTGATAGGAGTATACGACGCCCCTGATACCAAACCCTTTGAACCACTTGTCCATCTTCCTTCCCTGCAAAGAGCCTGCCTTTTCGAATTTTATAAGGACTGGGTCGCGGGTCACACGCTTGTTTTAACTGCCGAAGATTATGGCTGCGGGGGATGTGGCACATGGTGGTTCAACAAACAGATACGTTCAAGGAAAAGCTATCTTGATTTTCTTGCGAATAAAGAGGGGCTGAAAGCAAGCGAGGATTTGATGGGCACCTGGTTCGACGCGGTGAAAAGATACGAGCCAGAACATGGATTTATCCTGGTAGGCCCGATGAAAGAAACTCAATATGATTATCTTAAAACCATAACATTTTATGTAAACCCTGACCAGTTGAGCGTGATGCTGACAGGTGCACAATATTTCCAGCCATACACAGCCGAAGCTGCAGTGACCGTAGATTTCGGCTCCGGATGCATGGAGATGCTTACGCTACTGGAAGGAAAAACGGGACCCCGAGGCATAGTCGGCTCGACCGATATGGCCATGCGAACCAATTTGCCTCCGGACAGGATTGCGTTTACAGTGAATAAAGAGATGTATGAGAACCTGTGCCGGCTGGATGAAAACAGCTTTCTGGGGAAGCCATTTTTAAAAGTACTGAAATCCGCAAGGGGTGGGCGATTGGAGTGAGTGACTGATTTTTAATCAAAAAGTTGTAGTACGACTATAGTGGTACTACGACTTTAACCGGCAGGAAAACCATGCGGGAGATCTTCCTGAATTAATCTTTAGAATTATCTGTGTAATCTGTGGTGAATCTTTACCACGGATTACTCAGATTCACCCAGATTGAACACAGATTTTAATGATGCTATTATAATCGGAATCATCTTATATTAGCATAAAAAAACAGATGAGCCGATCCTTAATTCTCATTTCCCTGGTTTTTATTTCAGTTTTATTTTCACGTAGCCAGAACGTTCCCGATACCTCCATCCTCCGTGTCATTGCCCCCGACACTTTCCAGGCCGTATTTGTCACCACAAGAGGTGAGTTCACCATAGAAGCTTACCGGAACTGGTCACCACAGGGGGTCGACAGGTTTTACCAGTTGATCACTTCAGGGTTCTATACCAACAATTGTATCTTTCGGGTCCAGCCCGAGTATGTAGTCCAGTTTGGCATTTCAGACAATCCTGAGGCTAATTCTTTCTGGGACATGCGACCCATTGCTGATGAACCCGTCATAGGCAACAACCTGAAAGGGGTGATTTCCTATGCCCGTGATGGGGCTAATACCCGAACCGCACAGCTTTTCATAAATAAGAAAGATAACTTCAAACTGGATACGATCAATTATAATGGTCTGCGAGGTTTTCCTCCCGTAGCCAGGATCATCGGCGGTTTCGAGGTCGTTGAAGCATTCAATAGCACTTATGGCTTCGAGCCTGCTAACCACCAGGATTCGGTGATGGTGCAGGGGAATGCTTACTGGGAGAGTAAGTTTCCTGGATTGGATTATATCAGGGAAGTCAAATTAAAAATTAAAAATTAAAATCAGAACCTGAATTTGACACTGAAAACGAATTCATCCTTGTCTTTATATTGCGCAAAAACATCATCGCCTTCACCGCCAATAATCCGAATGCCAAGCGAAATCTCAGTATTATCATTGGGAAGATACGCGAATGATGGCATATAGATCAGGGCATAATTGCCTGTCATTTCCTGCCAGTCGGAGACTACAAAGGCAGTGGTCAGTGGCCGCAGTTTCAGCTTATCATTGAAAAGATATTTCTCATAATTAATTACAAAATAATCGTTCAGGTTACCCTGGCCACGTTCATGTACAAAGCCATGAAGGTATTGCAGGTTAACATAATGTCCACCCTTGAATGTATAATCGAGGCCTGCTGCAACTTTGAAATAAGGCTGCTTTTCAAGGACTACTGAATCCACAGGTGGCAGGCCAAAAGCTGACAGGTCGTTGGTGAGCGTAATTTCTTCAACAGGTATATAGGCGGCGGCTTCGGCCCATATACCCACGCTCCCGATGGCCCCGGCCATATCCAGGCCAATAATATGCTGGCGCGGGAAAAAGAACTGGCTTTTAACTTCAACCCCGCCAACAGTATCCACCGGTATTATCAGGTTGTAATAATTCATAGGCAGTCCATCCCTGCCATAAACATAACTTGCTGAAAAGTTAAATCCTGCAACCATTCCGCCCAGCTTGATTGCATACGTGGCGTTTTCCTCCAGGTTAAGCTTTGGCATGGCCAGGCTGTCCTTATATGCAACCAGGTGCAGGTAAGGGGGGAGCTCCATCGGCATGAAAAGCCCTGCCGCCCAGTCGCCCCGCGGAAGACTGGCAGGACGAAAATATAAGATATAATCGCCTTCGAGGTAAAAATCCCTGAAATAATATTTGAGTTGAATGGCATCAGACCCGAGGTGACGGCCAAAGTCCCAGATGTCCTCCAGGTCATAGGAATTAACGTTATCTGTAGGATTGAGCTTGTCGGCGGTGCCCCAGGCTATCCGCTGCCGCCCGATCTTCATGTCAAGGTTTTTGGTGAATAAGCCATAAAGCTCTAAATAGGCTTCCCGTATGTCAATATTGTATGGTGAGGTCTCATCCTTGTCAAAAAGTTGTTCGGTTTGTTGCAGGAATGGATAACCGAATGAGCGCAGCCAGACCTGGGAATGAAATTTCGCCTTGTCGGCAAACTTCTTGTCGAGCTGGAGGTCTAGCCGGTTCTCGTTCCATGACCACTGGCCGTCGGCCAGGCGGAAACGGTTATCTAAATATAGCTCACCGTATAACCGAAGCGGGGTTTCCTGGGCTGACGCTGAAATTGATCCTAAAATAAGGATCAATGTTGCAGTAATCCATTTTACTGAGTAAAACATAATCCTTTTCATGGCAATCTTATTACTGATTATTCATTTAACCCGTTTCCACCAACCCTCCTATATTTTCATTTCTTCATTTCCCTGACTGTGAAATTCTCTTCCGTCAGGTTGTCATCAAAACTCAATTCAAAGGATTGGAAGACCGTACTGTGGGCCTTCACTAAATCGGTCATTTCTATCTCGGTGGCGGCCCAGTAACCATCGATCTTTTCAATCTTTCTGTTGACCAGTTGCTTGATCTTTTGTCCGCCAAGGTCATAATAATCAACCTGGCGGAAATAATTGTTATCCTTGTTTATCAGAATTTCCTGATGTGAATAATCCGATTCGATTCCCGGTTTAGGGATAAGCTTCAATTTCCAGGCATCCGCAGTTTGAGAAATCAGTTCGGCATCATATTCATCTGACAGGGGCTTCGACTCCATATCGTCATAAGAAAAATCGGTGCCGGCAAAGGTCTGGTTTTTGACATGCGAGGCAATCCGCCGTTCTTTTTCATATGCAGGCAGGTAGAGGTACATAACATCGTCAGGCAGCGACAGGAAAGAGATTCCCATCTGGGATGCAGGGGCCGTGAATTTGAAAAGCCGCATTTCGGAACCTTGCTGGATGTACTCGGCTTCCCGCTCCTGTTTGTTGCCTTTTTTGTCAGTAAGGATGATTTTTACTTTTGATGATTGGTCTTTAGGCGCATACATGACGTCATCGGTTCTTTTCAGGATCTCCGCAGCGGTCTGTGCATTGGCGAATATAACTGCCATGAAAAGGGTAATTGCGGTTAAAAGAATTCTGTTTTTCATCTTGTCAGGATTAAATTTTATACTTTAAACTTTGAACTTAAACTTTGAACTTTAAACTTATTTGATAGCATCAACGTTGCCGGCAATAGTGTCAGCGCCGCGGCCCCGGAGGTAAACATCGTTACGGCTACCAGCAGGCCGAAGCGTTGCAGGGGAACGAGATTCGAAAACGTGAGAACAAGGAATCCCAGTGCCACCGATAAAACATTGATGACAATGGCCCTTCCGCTGATCCGGATAGCATGTTCCAGGGAACTGGAAACATCAGCACCCGATTTGATCTCATGGTCGTAATGTGTGATCATATGGATTGCGTAATCTACCCCGATACCAATCGAAACGCTTCCCACCAGGACCGTCGCAATATCGAGGGGTATTCCCGCCAGTCCCATGAACCCGAACAGGACGAGTAACGTGGCCAGTATAGGCATGATGGTGTGTATGCCAAGCCTCAGTGATCTCAGGATGAAAGTTACCAGGAGAAAGACGAACAGGGTGGCATAAATCAGCGACTGCATCTGGCTGTTGAGTATACTCCGGTCTATCTGCAGGTAAAGTGACGGGAGGCCGGTGAAATCTACCTTCCCCTGCCATGATGGGTGACCGGCAAGGTACTTTTCGAAGCTATCCACGAATTCCTTCATGGTGCCGAGGTCACCCTTTCCGGAAGTCGCATTCACAAGCCCTTCATCTTTTTCGTATGTCACAAGCTGCTCCATGATATCCTGTCCTTCAAGAAGGAACCAGAGTTGTTCTACTTTCGCTTTTTCAACGGGAATTATTTTGCCCTCACCCATTACTTCATTCATTTCTTCTATCAGATCGGCAACCGATTGCGAATGCTCAACAAATCCCGTTTGTTTCATATATTCAGCTGTTTCTGCCATAGTATTTAATACTACCGGGTCCTGCACGTCACCTTTTACGGTCACATAAACGGGCGTACTCCCGCCGAATTTCTCACGGAACATGATCTCGGAAATATGGGACGGATCCGACTTGCGGAAATAATCGATGATATCCACTTTCCGCTGGATCATAAAAGTACCCGCAATGGCCATTAGCAGCAGAAGGCACCAGGTGAGAATGACGTGTTTCGGGTTGCGGGTTACAAGCTGGAATATCCACTTAAGTAACCTGCTCATCAGGTCATGGCCATTCAGCCCTGCATTTTGTAAGCACTTGATTTTTCCGGGAATGCATAAAGCACATGCAGGGGCAAAAGTGAGTGACAGAACAAGGGCAAACAGTACCCCCAGGGCTGTAAAAATCCCGAAGGTGCTGATCATCGTCAGGTATGATCCGAAAATAAATGAGATAAAACCTGCCATCGTGGTGGTCGCGGCCAGGAATACCGGGATCATGATGTACGCCAGCGCATCCTGCATGGGCCTGTCGGGATTTTCAGCGGCATTCTGCCGGATGCGGTTGATGACATGAATGGTGTATGCACTGCCGACAGCGAGCAAAATAACGGGGATGACATCGGTAACGATGGAAATCGTGATATGCAGCATTCCCATCAGGCCAATTGTCCATATAATGCTTATGGCAACAGTAACCAGCGGAAGGATAACCCCGCGCCAGGTCCGGAATGATAGGAAAAGCACGACCATGATCACGAGCGCCGTGATGGGGGCAAGGAAGGCCATATCCCCCATGATGATATCAGCCAGGCTTTTAAAAGCAAAAGGCATTCCCCCATAATACACGGATTCTGTCAGGTTCATGGATTCCACTTTTTCTTTTATGGCCGTGGCCACCATGATCTTATCCACCCCTTCAGAAATTTTAACCACTACAGCTGTCAGGGTAGCATCCTCAGAAACCAATGTGCCACGGTACATCTCCTGTGAAAGTGTATATTCCTTTAAAGCGGCAAGTTCTTCGCCTGTTTGAGGGATATTGTACTTGTCGACCAGGTTCCCTATCTCAATCCCCCAATCACTGCCTTTTATATCGATAATATTTATCAGGCTTGTGACTGTAGCAACACCCGGGATAGTTTTCAGGGAGTCTGTAACCATGCGGATATGTTCAAGTGTAGAAGTATTAAAAATATCGGCTGTTTCAAGACCTATGATCCCTGTGTAATTTCCTCCGTATTTATCCCCTATTTCCCTGAAAAGCATCGCCTTCGGGTCATCCTCAGGCAGATAATTGAACACATCCGGGTCAACCTCCAGGTTCTTGAAGAAAAAAGCCATCACACAGGTTAGTGCTAAGGTGGCGATGATGATTAATTTACGAAATCGTATAATCAAATTCGACATTTTAATCATAAATATACTATTTGACGTTTATCGTTTTAAAGTCAGTTCAGAAGCAAAAAAAAATCATCCCAGTGAATGCGATATATCAGTATTATATAACACTTGTATGACTTTTTGGCAAATTAAATTCATTTCAGGGTTTAAATTCATTGTTATTGGTTTTTATTATTCCTTTTGACTAATAACGTTTTTTGGTCATTACTATTGCAAAGATAGGCAATTTTTAAAAATTTTCCAAATTTTTCTTTAGATGACTATGGTTTTTCTAATCCTTTGATCAGGATATCGAGCAATTCCACGATCGTATGCTCATATTCGGCTATTTTATGCTGATGGTAAAATGGGATCTCGATGGCTTTCATAGCCAGGATGATCACCTGTGCCGTGGCCTGGGTGTCCTTGATCTGGAATTTGTTTTCACGCACGCCCCTGTCAAGCACAGCTTTCATCAGGTCGATCTCGAAACGGGTGAAATCCTCCCTGCATTCGTTAAGGAAGCTAAAATCAGCCACGAAATCTGCCTTAAGCGACTCATGGTAGTTTACGGCATCTTTCATCAGGACCATCCGGCTCATCAGATAATTCCGGATCATCCCCGTGGCTTCCTGACTATCTACTATTACCCGGGTCAGCCCTGATTTCAGCACATTGAGTTCCTGGGTGACCACGGCCAGGAAAAGTTCCTCTTTGCTTTTAAAATAATAGTAGACCGATCCTTTGGCTTTGTGCGCCGTCCGGGCAATTTCATCTACAGTTGTTTTCTGGAACCCGTACTTTCCAAACATCCTGGCTGCTACAGTCAGGATCTTATCCCTGGTCTGGTCTTTGGTCATAAATCTTAAACTTTTTGACTAATCAAGTTTGTTGGTTTAAAATTATAAAAAATATTTTTCTAAAACATACCTGCCCTTTTTTTTAATTAACTTTGATGTTCACCAAAACCAATCACTATGAAACTGTGTACAATTATCAATTATCTGGGCTGGGCTTCAGGTATTTTCGGCGCCCTGCTGATGCTGGGCGGCGTTATAGGTTATTTTACAGGTACCGAATTTCTTGGTGTCAGAAATTTCTACAACTATTTTTTCATTGCAAACAGCTTTATTTTCCTTGGTATTTTCATCCTTGTAGGAACACGTTGTTTCTGCTGCTGCTGTTGCAAAGATGATAAATGCTGCACCGAAGAAGATAAAAATAAATAATCCCGCAGAGGTTTCTCGCAGATATATAACGCAGATCGACGCAGATAAACAGGAACTTAAGTGAATCTTATCTGCGTTAATCTGCGATTTTTTTATCTGCGCAAATCTGCGAGAAACAAATTAACAAATCGCAAATCTTCCTAATTTCGCTATCTGAAATTTCCAAACCAAACCATATGAAAACAATTTCCGGCATTTCCATGTTATTCATGGTAATTATGATGTCTTGCACAACAGGAGAACAAAAGATGAAAACAGAAGAAAACCCTTTTTTCAGTGCCTATGGAACACCTTTTGAAACCGCGGCATTTGATAAGATCAAAAATGAACATTTCATGCCGGCCTTCCTTCAGGGTATGAAAGTCCACGAAGAAGAGATCGCTGCCATCGTGGCAAATCCGCAACTCCCTGATTTCGAAAATACCATTGTGGCTTATGACCGGGGAGGTGACCTTCTTGTAAGTGTCAGCAATGTCTTTTACAATTTGACATCTGCAAACACCAATGAGGAACTGCAGGCTATTGCAAAAGAGGTCTCACCTCTGCTGACAAGTCATTATGATAATATCCTGCTGAATGCAAAATTGTTCCAGCGGATAAAAACCGTTTATGATCAGAAATCACAATTGAGCCTGACCACCGAGCAATCAACTTTACTTGATAAAACATATAAGCAGTTTGCGCGGGGTGGAGCCAATCTTCCCGAAGAAAAACAGGCAGAACTGCGTGAAATCAACAAGGAGCTTTCGCTGCTTTCCCTGCAGTTTGGCGATAACATGCTGGCCGAAACCAATGCCTTTAAGCTCATCATTGATAATCCCGACGACCTGGCCGGCCTTCCGCAGTTTGTCAGGGATGCTGCTGCTGCCGCCGCAAAAGAAGACAGCCTGAACGGAAAATGGCTGATAACGCTTCATTCCCCTTCCCGTATACCTTTCCTGCAGTTTTCAGCTAAAAGGGAGTTAAGGGAGAAAGTCCTGAAAGCTTATATCAACCGGGGCGATAACAATAACCAGTATGACAATAAAGAAATTGCCTCGAAGATGGCTTCACTCCGCGTGAAACGGGCTAGCCTGCTCGGGTATGGCACACATGCCGACTACATCCTGGAAGAAAATATGGCAAAAAATCCACAGGCAGTATACACTTTCCTGGACAAGGTCTGGACGGCCGCACTGCCTGTCGCCAAAAAAGAAGTGACTGAACTGCAGGCCATGATCGATGCAGAAGGGTCTGAATTTAAGCTGGAGGCATGGGACTGGTGGTATTATGCCGAGAAACTGCGCAAACAGAAATATGACCTGGATGAAGAAGCGCTGAAACCTTATTTCTCGCTGGAAAATGTGCGCCTCGGCATGTTTGATGTGGCCACCCGCCTTTATGGGATCACTTTTACCGAACGTAATGATATCCAGATATATCACCCAGAGGTCAGGACTTTTGAAGTGAAAGAAGCCGACGGTTCACATATCGGGATACTTTACATGGACTTTTTCCCTCGTGCCAGCAAGGAAGGCGGTGCCTGGATGAACAGTTACCGTGACCAGTATATGGTAGGTGATTCAAACGTCACCCCGGTCATCACCATGGTCTGCAATTTTACCAAGCCAACAGCAGATACGCCATCATTGCTAACCTTCGAAGAGGTCGAAACCCTGTTCCACGAATTCGGCCATGCCCTTCACGGATTGCTTTCCGATTGCACCTATCGCAGGATTTCAGGCACTTCGACCCCCCGTGATTTTGTTGAACTGCCTTCACAGATCATGGAAAACTGGGCCGGACGACCCGGATGTGATGAAAATGTATGCACGCCATTATCAAACCGGCGAAGTGATTCCGCAGGAACTGATCGACAAGATCACCGCCAGCGAACATTTCAACCAGGGCTTTACCACGGTTGAATACATGTCGGCCTGTTATCTTGATATGGATATCCACACGATGAGGGACACGACCATGATCGACGCGATTGCATTTGAGAACCAATCGATGGCTAAAATAGGCCTGATCCCTGAAATCGTTGTACGTTACCGCATCCCCTATTTTGCGCACGTTTTTGCCGGGGGTTACTCTTCTGGTTACTACAGTTATTTATGGGCAGAGGTGCTGGATGCTGACGCCTTTGAAGCCTTCAGGGAAAACGGCCTGTTCGACGCGTCGACGGCCAAAGCTTTCAGGGATAATGTCCTTTCACGCGGCGGAACAGATGACCCGATGAAGCTTTATAAAGCTTTCAGGGGAAAAGAGCCGGATGTGAAGCCGATGCTAAAAAGGAAGGGGTTGATTTAGGGTAAAATGAGATGGCATCTCTTAATTACCTTATTTCACTCTTAATTTATTGTTTTTCAAATAAATATCAATGATTTTTTTGTAAATTGAGATGGCATCTCATAGATACTAATTTTTCGTTATAATTAATTATTTATCAATGCTTTATGTTATATTTTGGGTTAGCTTGAGATGCCATCTCAATTAATCAAGCTTTAGAAACTCAAACCCATTCCCTGACCACTTAAGGAATTTGTGAAACCCTTCCCCGGTGATCACCAGGCTCGCCTTGTTGTCATTGGGATGAAAACTTAAATGCTCTGCTTCTTTGAGCATTTCATCGAGGAAAAGATAAACATGGTCCGTTTCATCGTTGATCAGCCCGAAGAGGGAAACAGACCCGGGGGTGACACCAAGATATTTTTTTAACCGCTCCGGAGATGCAAAGGACAGTTTCCCCTGTTTCAGCCTCTTTTCAAGATCGTGAATGGCCAGTGGCCTGGAATGCTCCATGATGACAAGAAAGTGTTGATTCCCCTTGTGATTTCGAAAAAAAATGTTCTTGCAATGGGTGGAATCAATATTCTTCCAGTTTTTCAGGGCTTCTTCAATGGTCGGGGCTGCCGGGTGCTCATAGTAATCAAAAGTGATACCCAGTTCCTCCAGTATCCGGTATAATTTTGGATCGCCGCGCATAAAGTGTCAATTTGCAGGATAAATATATAAAAATCCTGCGGAAACTTATTATTTCGCCATGATCAGGGAGATCACCTCTTTCTCCGTTAAAAACCGCCATTTGGCCCGAGGCAAGTTTCTCTTGGTAAGTCCGGCATACATGACCCGGTCGAGCTTTGTGACCTTGTAGTTCATTGATTCAAATATCCTGCGGATAACGCGGTTTTGCCCCGAATGAACCTCCATGCCCACTTCGCGACGGTCAGCGGCGTCTTCAACATAGGCAATGCTGTCTACCTCAATCCGCTCCCCTTCCAGTTCCATTCCGCCGGCAATTTTCATCAGGTCGCCTTTTGACAATGGCTGGTCAAGAACGACGTGATACATCTTCTTGATCCTTGACCGTGGGTGCATGAGTTTCCTGGCCATTTCACCATCGTTGGTAAATAGCAGAAGTCCTGTCGTGTTCCTGTCGAGTCTTCCGACCGGGTAGATGCGCTCTTTGCAGGCACCTGCAATGAGCTCCATCACCGTATTCTTGGCATGAGGGTCTTTGGTTGTGGTTACATAACCCTTTTGCTTATTGAGCAGAAGGTAGCGCTTCTTCTCATTATTCAGAGTCTGATCGCCATATTGAACTTTATCACCGGGCATGACTTTGCTTCCCAGGGCAGATACAATTTCGCCATTCACTTTGATTACCCCGGCCTTGATCAGCTCATCTGCTTCACGCCGTGAACAAATGCCCGAATTAGAAATGAATTTATTGAGCCTGATGCCTTCCGGTTCACCCTTAACGGCTTTGATACGTATCCCGCTGCGGGTCGCGTATTTCTTTCCGGGACCTGTGCTATAAGGTCTTTCTTCACCAAAGCGGCGTTTCACAGGCCTCTCTTCTTCCTCTCTACCGGAAAAAGGCCTGGCTTTCTTTATAATACGTTTGGCGGGTCTGTCGCCTTCATTTCTTGTTGGATAGGTCCCATCTTTCTTAAAAACACGCCTTGCGGGCCTGTCGCCCTCATCTCTTGTTGGATAGGGCCCATCTTTCTTGAAAACACGCCTGGCAGGCCTGTCACCCTCATCTCTTGCCGGATAGGGACTTTCTTTCTTGAAAGCACGTTTGGCTGGCCTGTCACCTTCATCACGCGCCGGATATGGTCTTTCCTTTTTAAAGCGGGGTTTTTCCAGCCTGTCTTCTTTTTGCCGCGGACTGTAAGGCTTTTCCATTCGTCCTTCTGAACGTCCGCTCCTTCTTTTATCCGGACTTGTACTTTTTTTATCAGTGCCGGCACTACTGACTTTTTTCCCCACATTCTGGAATGGTTTCCTGGGCTGGCGGGGGCGTTTTTCTGGAGACATGAATTGCAATGTTGAATGTTGGATGTTGAATGCTGAATTGTTCTGTGATTATCTGTGAAAATCTGGGTAATCTGTGGTGAATAGTGGTGAATAGAAACACATTCTGAGGCTGCAAAGATAGCAAACATTCCCTTAACCTGTTCGTAATCTGGGATAAAAAGCGTCTTTGAGGTGGTTGACCCGGGTTTCGTTTTTATTATGGATGATGGAAATGATATCAAAGCGTGTCTCCAGGTTTATATTTTTCCTGAAAATATAAGCATTCGCCGCCCTGATCAAAGCCTGCTGCTTTTCCCTGGTGACAGCCTCTTCGGGCTCCATGAAGGTGTCGCTGCGCCTTGATTTCACTTCGATAATGACCAAAAAATCCTTATCCCTCGCAATGATGTCTATTTCATTGCGTCCCGCCCTCCAGTTGATATCAAGGATCAGGTATCCCTGCTTCAGGAGGTAGGTGGTGGCGATCTCTTCGCCCTGCTTGCCGAGTTCGTTTGCTTCTGACATGGTGATCCAGCCCCTACCCCCGTCCCCTCCCCCAATTGGGGGAGGGGTGAAGGGGAGGGGGCCATATGTTAATCCGGAAAAAGACCAAAATATACCCGGTAGATTTGAAATTTTTTTCACGCAAAGGGCACAAATATTAAAAAAGGTCGCAAAAGACCTTTGCTGACTTAATTTTGAATTTAGCGGACTTTGCGTAGAAAACTAAAAAATCAGTTTCACTTCTTCACCGATCTCGAGTGTAATTTCCCTTCCAAGGATAAGTGCCCGGTTGTCATCAAGATGCCCTGCAGGGAAATTGTAACAAACAGGGTAAGGATAATCTTCCACCGCTTCGGCAATGATCTCGTTAGCGGTTTTATCGTAGGGCACTTCATTGTCATGCATTCTGGTCATACTTCCGACTATCAGTCCCGCCAATCCGTCCAGCTTACCGGAGCGACTGAGGTTCATCATCATCCGGTCGATATGGTACAGGTATTCATCCAGGTCTTCAATGAACAGGATCTTGCCGTTGGTATCAATATCAGAACTGGTATTGGTCAGGCTGTATAGGATAGAAAGGTTTCCGCCTACCAGCTGCCCTTTGCAGGCACCTTTCCTGAAATAAGGTTCTGCAGGAAAGCGATAAACAATTTCTTTGCCGAACAAAGCTTTCTTTAAGCTGTTAAGGGAAGGGCTCCCATCGCATTTGTCGTCCTTGAAATTCACGGGCATGATGGCATGCAGGGTTTCCACGCCATAATGCCGGTGAATATGGGAGTGCAGCACAGTGACATCACTGTAACCGACTATCCACTTGGGACTCTGGAGGAACCGGGTAAAATCCAGCCGGTCGATGATGCGGACGGTGCCATAACCGCCCCTGGTGCAGATGATAGCACGGATGGATTCATCGTCGAGCATTTGCTGAAAATCACTCTGGCGTTGGTCGTCGGAGCCGGCAAACTGGTTATAGGAAGCAAAAAGATGATCTCCCAGCACCACTTCCAGTCCCCAGGCTTTGAAGATACTAATAGCGGTTTGAACCTCGGCGGGAGCGATCTTCCTGGCCGGGGAAACGAAAGCGATCCTGTCGCCTTTTTTGAGATATGGAGGTATTATCATTTTTTTATTCCACGCAAAGGACGCTAAAGTTAATAAAAGAGCGCTAAATTATTCACTAAGTATATTTTCTTAATCATAAATTATTGACAATTCTGTGAATCCCATTTTTTAAAACCATAGCATTGAAATTAATCAGTAATCCTAACTTTATGTTTGTCAAACGGAGATAGGTAAGAACTTGAGCATGATGAACAGGCATAAGATTCTCTACAGATTTTATATCAACAATAACCAATTTATTAATCACCAAATCAATACGATATCCAGCCTCCAACCTGACCTCCTCATAAACAAACGGGAGAGTAACTTGTTGCTCAACAACTAGATTAAGTTTTTTTAATTCATACGCCAGTGCGCTTTCATAAGCAGATTCCAATAATCCTGGGCCTACTTTGCGATGAACTTTCAAGGCTGCACCAATAATTTGATACGAAATTTCATTTTCATTCATGTTATTCATGTTATTACTTTTTGCGTTCTTATATATTCCTTTGCATTCTTTGCGTGGAATAAAAACAACTCTACATCTGTTTATCCGGAAAATCCCCATTTTATACCCGATAATTCAATAATTTTGTCAGAAATAAATCATTCATGGCTACAAAAACCTGGAAACGGACAACGGTCACCTCGGCTTTACCTTATGCCAACGGCCCTATTCACATCGGACACCTGGCTGGTGTGTATGTGCCTGCAGATATTTATGTGCGTTACTTAAGGTCGAAAGGTGAAGAGGTCCTTTTCATCGGCGGATCGGACGAACACGGCGTGCCCATCACGATCAAGGCCCGCAAGGAAGGGATCACCCCCCAGGAAGTGGTCGACCGCTACCATGGGATGATCAGGGATTCCTTCGAAAAATTCGGGATCTCGTTCGATATTTATTCACGCACTTCCAATGCCATCCATCATGAAACGGCTTCGGAGTTCTTTACCACCATGTACGACAAAGGAGAGTTCATCGAAAAAACATCCTTGCAGTATTTTGATGAAGAACACCAGCATTTCCTTGCCGACCGTTATATCACAGGCACCTGCCCGCGATGCGGCAATCCCAGGGCATATGGCGACCAGTGCGAAAGCTGCGGCACTTCGCTGAGCCCCGATGACCTGATCAACCCGACGTCGGCCCTGAGTGGCAATATTCCGGTGAAAAAAGAGACCAAACACTGGTACCTTCCCCTGGATAAGTACCAGGGCTGGCTCGAGAAATGGATCGTAGAAGGCCATAAGGACGACTGGAAACCTAATGTTTACGGACAGTGCAAGTCGTGGCTCGATCACGGCCTGCAGCCACGCGCCGTTACCCGCGACCTCGACTGGGGCGTGAAAGTGCCCTTGCCAGATACCGACGGCAAAGTGCTCTATGTCTGGTTTGATGCGCCTATCGGTTACATCAGCGCAACCCGGGAATGGGGGCAGATCACACGGCAAAGACTGGAAACCCTGGTGGAAAGATACTGATACCCGGCTGATCCACTTTATCGGTAAAGACAATATCGTTTTCCATTGCATCATTTTCCCGGCCATGCTGAAGGAAGAAGGCACTTTTATCCTGCCCGACAATGTTCCTGCGTTCGAGTTCATGAATCTGGAGAATGATAAAATCTCCACGTCGCGCAACTGGGCCGTCTGGCTGCATGAATACCTGGAGGAGTTCCCGGGCAAACAGGATGAATTAAGATATGTCCTTACAACGAACGCACCGGAAACCAAAGACAACGATTTTACCTGGAAAGATTTCCAGGCCAGGAATAACAGTGAACTGCTGGCCATTTTCGGCAATTTCGTAAACCGTACGCTGGTTCTGACCCAGAAGTATTTCGAAGGCAAGGTACCTGAGCGCGGTGAGCTGAACCAGACTGACCTGAATGCCCTGGATGAAATTAAGCTGTTCCCCGGGCGTATCGGGGGGAGCCTTGAGCAGTTCCGGTTTCGCGAAGCACTTACGGAGATGATGAACCTGGCCCGTCTCGGTAACAAGTACCTGACCGATTCTGAGCCCTGGAAGCTTTACAAGACCGACCCGGAACGCGTGAAGACCATTTTGAACATTTCACTTGAGATCTGCGCCAACCTGGCCATCCTTTGCGAGCCTTTCCTGCCCTTTACGGCTGACCGGCTCAGCCGCATGATGAACCTGCCGCAGCGCAAATGGGCCTATGGCGGGAACCCGGAGCTGCTGGAGCCCGGCCACCAGCTCGGGCAGCCCGAATACCTGTTTGAACGTATCGAAGACAGCGTGATCGAAGCGCAGGTGCAGAAGCTGCTAAACACCAAGATAGCAGAATGAAGCGGCCGTCGCACCGAAAATAAACCTGAAACCCATGAAAGAAACGATTACTTACGACGATTTCTCGAAACTCGATATCCGTGTTTGTACCGTGGAGGCAGCAGAAAAGGTCCAGGGCGCCGACAAACTGCTGAAATTAACCGTGAACACCGGCCTGGATACCCGCACCATTGTTTCGGGCATCGCACTGTATTACAAGCCGGAAGACCTTATCGGGAAGCAGTTCTGTTTTGTCCTGAACCTGGCGCCAAGGAAATTAAGGGGAATCGAATCAAACGGCATGATCCTTTCGGCAGAGAACCCGGACGGCACCCTGAGCCTAATCACACCGAGGGATTTGCTTGAGAACGGGAGTGAGGTGAAGTGATTTGGTCACTGGTCACTGGTCACTGGTCAATGGAATTAATGACGTATGACAAGTGACTAGTGACAAATGACCAATGACTAATAGCCAAACAATATGGGACATCATGAAACCAATGAAAACGTCAGTCATGCCGAAAAGAAATTCCGGGAACTGATGCAAATGGGCGATGATTTCTATAAGATCGAGATCTATCGCAGTGCCGTCAAAAATTACAAAGAAGCCGCAAAACTGGATGTTGACAATGACCAGGCCAGCCGGAAAGCAGCCGAATGCGAGCGGTTATTAACCAAAGAACGGAAAGTGATCTACGTTCTCCTATCCATCGCAGCAGTGGTGGTGGCCCTTGTCTGGCTGATCCGGTAAAGAATGTTGAATGTCGAGGGTTAAGGGTTAATGCGGGAATGTATCTTTAGTGTTAAGTGTTGAGGGTTGAGGGTTAAGTTCGGGAATTGTTGGAAGTTATTAGTCTTTGGGTTTTAGTGTTCAGTTTTATTGATTTATTTGTTTTAAGGAATTAGTTCTCAGGTTTCAGTGCAAGGTTTTGTAAAAATTATTAATTTTGCAGTCTGCTGGCGGGTTAGACATAAAAAAGTTCCCGAACTTAACACTTAACCCTCAACACTTAACACTACGTTCCGGCCCTATAGTTCAACGGATAGAACGGAAGTTTCCTAAACTTTAAATCCAGGTTCGATTCCTGGTGGGGCTACAGAGATTTCGAATTTCAAATTAAGAATGCACTATTTCAGAAGGAATTACTTTCGAAATAGTGCATTTTGCATTCGAAATATGAAATTCCTTCCAAAATCGTCTGTTCGCCTGTTCGGGATTTCGCCTGATTTATTCCCTGTTTTCTCTTAACTATTTACGATGGCTTGAGATAGCAATCTAGCATCCATCGTTAGGCCCACTTACGGTAAATTCAAATTCCTGTTTGACTTTCGTGCCTTGTGAATCTGCCGCGGGTCTCCATTCTGGCATGTCATTGATAACTTCAAGCAATAAAATGTCAACGCCGGGAATGCCTGATGATTTGGAAATCTGGGCCCCGGTTATTTTACCCTCTTCGTTGACGGTGAATCTCACCACCGCCTGTTGAAGATCTTTGGTGTCTTCGATGGAAATTTTATCAATGGCGTTGCGCTTAATATACTGAGTAAGCTGCTCATATCCATCGGAATATTCAGCTTCGGTTTCAGGTACTACCGTGGCTGAATAATTCATATTCCCATTCCCGGTTTCATGTATTACAGTGCCCTTACGAAGGTACTTGATGTTAATTACGATTTCATCTCCAAAGTCCAGCGTACTTAACATCTTTATTTGCTCTTCGCTAAAGATGTCGTTGGGACTAGTTGCTGTTAATGTTTTGCCGCTGCTGATCGCGGAGATCTCAGCTGAAATATAACTATCTATCCAACTTGAAGGATAATAAGGAATTATATCATTCATGGACCTGGCATCGCTAAGTTTTTCTTTAGTGATGGGATGTTTGTACTTTCCATGAACAGAATAGCTGAGATCTTGAGAATATCCGTTGCTCAGGAACAGGAAGAATAAAAAACCAATTATCGTTGTTCTCATGGATTATAATTTTAGTGAAAATGTGATCAGCTAAGAAACAAATAATCCATTCAGAATGTTCATCCTTGTAAACAGGTATTTCGCCTTTTCTGTTAATCTCACTCTTTTACAACGGTCACTTCCTTAGCTGCATTTTTTTCAAATTTTATCCTGATTACATAGACTCCGCTTGCAAGGTCTTTGAGGTTGAACGACAATACCCCCGGGTTTAGTTGTGAAACAGCATATTGCCTGACCAGATTCCCTGTTGAATTTATGATCTTCCAGGGATACAGGTTTTTCAGTAAGGCCTGAAATATCGATGTACAGATTTTCTTTTAAAGGATTTGGATAAACTTTGAAGTTGTCCTTAATATTATCTGAAATGTAAAATGGATCATCCACAGTGATCTGGACAACTGCAATATTGTTGTTTTCATTCGATTCGTCCACCTGGTACTCAGCATCGGCGAAGAATAAAATGTACCATTCCCCGGGCAATGTTGTCGAAGGAATTTCCAGCGTTATTGACTCGTTGCTTGACTCGCCCGGCTCAAGGCTCCCGACATCGTTATAGCCAAGAATGAGGTCCTCGACTTCGAAGGTACTATTTGCTGACAGGTAGTAATTTATTATCGAGCTTCCTGCTACACCCTCCCCCTGATTATGTACATCACAAACGGTGTTAGTCGTCCCGCCAGGCTCGATAATAAGCGGTTCTGCTTCAGCCTCCTGCACCACAAGATCAGGAGGACTTATCAGGACATTGATCACAATATAGGCTTGATTATTGCTTTCATCGAACTCCATCAGGTTAAAATCAGCATCGGCCATGAAGATGATAAACCACTGCCCGGCCTCAGTATTGGCTGGTATGAGCAGGGTATCCTGCTGGAAGCTAACCTGCCCTGTATCCAGGCTTTCCACGAGGTCAGCATCCCAATTCGATGTCACCGCTTCCATAGGTGTTATTTTCCGATAAATAATATCTCAGCATGCTTTCAGGGGCAGGGATATTTCCCAGGTTCACTACATTGCAGGAAACATACGTTGTGCTGCCGGCTTCAATGCTGACAGGTTCGACAAACTGGTCCTGTACTGTCAGGTCAGGCAGATTGGCAGGTATAGCCGTTACGGATACCTCTACGACCGGTTCATCGTAATCATCCGAGTTGATCACAATGATTCCTGATGCGCTCTCGCCTCCCAGCATAGCCCAATCGATACTGACCATGACCGACTGGCTTTCACCGGCTTCAATTTCAAATGGGGTGGTTGGTATACCTGATAATAGAATCCATAGGTCCGGCGTAGAGATTGAATTTATCGTCAAATCACCATCACCCACATTGTAGATCATCAGGGTATCGTCCGACATCGGACCGGGAGGGAGATTGAGGGTAGCAACAAAAGTCTGGTTTATCGTCATAGAAGTAGGTACGACATCAATGTCTGCAGTGTCTGGTGTTACAGGAAGGAAATCAGCATCTGTAAACGTAAAGTCCTGGATGTACTTAAATTGCACTGGCAGAGCGGGATCAAAAGGCGTGGTGAGCGCTTCATAAGAAAACGGGATGGTAAAGTTCCCCTCTCCATCATCGAGGGTAAACCTTGAAGTCACAGCGAAATATGCCTGCCACATAGCCTCTGAAAAAGCGGTGACACAGTCCGGAAGATCCTCTCCGTCAGGATTAGTTGACAGGCTCCTGTATTCTTCATCCGCGCTGACATCTATGCCGCGGGCGTAAATGTCCGGGGCATTATTTTCCTCGGCATCTTCCATCTGTGTGTCAAGCCAGGTAATGAAAACTTTTTCTCCATCCTGTGTCGCAGAGGCCTGGATGCGGTTATCTTCCGTATAATCTGTCCCGAAGGTGCCCCGGAATTGCATGGCTTTGCCGCACATCCAGGCATTCCAGGTGGTTCCACCGTCCGTTGTGCTGATATCAAAAGCGGCAAAAGTTTCTGAGGCCGTAATGATGCTGTAATCGCCGGAGGCACCGACTCCAACGATGACTGACAGGTGAGGATTGCCCCATTTATCCACGACGAGGTCGCAATCAAAAGCGGTGGTGTAGGGGATCTCATCCCTTTCCGGCACTGGTGGTTCAAATAATTCTTCGATCTGTTCATCAGTAAGGTAATTCAGCACGCCGGGTAAACCGTCAGGGCCGTCAAGGCGCACTGAAATGGGATCATCCCAGGTCAGGCCACCATCGTCTGAATGGATGAAAATAGGATAAAAGTAACGAAGACCCGTGAGGGGCGTAACCGTTTCATTGTCGGAAATTACAGCGATCCAGCAGGTCTCTCCATCAGGGCCGAATGCAACTGAAACATGAGTCGGCCTGTCATTCTCTGCATTGGTGGGGAAATCAATCAATGACCTTGTAAATATAAAATCTTCCACATCGGTGTCCCAAACACCGTGGGAAACAAGAAGGGAACCCTGGTAGACAACGGTTCCGGTAGTCCAGTTTTGATTAACATCCACGGCAATGGCGAAGCCATCTTCTGATACATCATAAGCATCAGGAATATACTGGTAATAAGGGGGAGCGGAATGACTCAGGTTCTTTGTCGTATCGGTATATGCGTTGATGGCAGCACGTCCATAACCATATCCGCCCCATGAGTCGGCAGCGTTGGTGCCATCGAGGGTCGGGGCAAAGAAAGTAATGTACGCATTGTCGGGATCTGTATTACCTGCCGGATTATAAATTCCATGGTTCGGATAACGGGCTGCATCGGTATTATAACTTCCGCCGGAGATCGTCGAAGTATATATCTCATTCATGTTTGACCAGGTGAGTCCACCATTGGTTGAAACATCCACGCCCAGATCGCCGGAATAGCCTCCTGGATCTAGCGTTCCTCCCATTCGGTGCAGGTGCGTCACCGTGTTAATGTCATTGTTCGCGTAAAGAATGGATTTCTGGCCTCCGCCATATCCGTAACTGTATGCATTGGCCGAGGTTCCGATTGAAATGATAGTGACAAACTGGACATCGCGTGAGCCATTGTTTGACAAAGGCGGGGTAAAAAGTGCTGTCGTGAGCGGCCTGGTTTTTTCTGGTATGGTACCTATTCTGTCATTCTGAACCACAGAATAAGATTTGATGTCATTTTTCAGAGTTGGTTTTTCCTGAGAATAAACGGATGTAACCAAACTCAAAACCGTAATGATTAACATTGCACGTTTCATAATGTAAGAAATTAATTGCGACTTGAATATGGATTAATAATGGTGCAATAAATATACGGCATTTAACCGGGAAAAGCAAGTTTTAATGCCTTGAAAAAATGTATTTCATATTTCCTATTCATTATGCACTATTTCATAAGGACAATACTTAAGAAATAGTGCATATTGCATATAAAATAATAAATTCCTTCCAGGGTGAATTGATTACTTTTGTTGAGCAGACAGAAGATAGAAGACAGAAGTCAGATGTTATCAGCAGTTTAACAATTTAACAGTATAACAGTTTAACAATTTAACAGTGTAACCCTCCCATCTTAATAAAACCTATAGCGATGTCCAAAAAAACTGTTTTGCCTCCTCCCCGAAATGCAACCCTGGAAAAAGACATTTTTAACCGGAAATACCTTTATTTGATCGCTTTTATCGAAGGCGGCTCGGTCATGGCTATCGAACTGGCAGGCGCTAAGATGATAGCGCCGTTTTTCGGGACATCACTTTATGTCTGGGCTTCGGTGCTGGCCGTTACCCTGGGTGGACTTGCTGCGGGCTATTTTGCCGGCGGATGGGCCACGTACCGTTTTTCCACGATGAAAATACTTTTCTGGGAATTACTTGCTGGCACCTTGCTGATCGCCCTGATGCCATTCCTTGCGGTCAGGTTCATGTCGATCACCGGCGGTATGGGCTTGCGCTTCGGGTCCCTTTTTTCATCGTTTTCTTTTATGTTCCTGCCTTTGCTCTGCATGGGCATGATATCGCCAACCCTCATCCAGTTGCAGAACAGGGAATTGAAAGGAACGGGTAAAACAGCGGGAACGATTTATGCTATCTCAACCATCGGCGGGATCACCATGACCCTCCTGATGGGGTTCTACTTTCTGCCTGAATGGGGAATACGGATATCGGTCTTTTTTTCGGCCATCCTGCTGGGCTCCATGGCCGCTCTGGTGGTCATCATCGGCAGGAAATACAAGGCAGTATCTGCCATTGGTACTTTTATACTCCTGATCTTGTTCCTGGCGTCGGCAAAAACTTTTTCAGACGCTAATGTAGCAGGGAAATACCTGTACAGGGGTGAAGGAATTTTAGGGCAGATAACCGTTGTGGAGACCAAAACCGCTCCGCCCATCCGCACTTTATTTATCAATCAAATCCCGCAAACACAGGTAAATCCCCTTGATTTACCGGCTTCCCTGTGGAAGTACCCTCACCGTATCGCCATGATTGCGAGCATGAAACCGGAAAACTCGAAAGCGTTGCTGATAGGCCTGGGAGGAGGCAATATTGCGATGGAACTGAAAATGATGGGATTCAGCGTCGATGCCATAGAATATGATAAGAGGATGCCGGAACTGGCTGAGAAATATTTCGGCTTTGAACCAGATGGGATCCATGTTTATGTTGATGATGGAAGGCACTTTATCCGGACAACTGAACAAAAATATGACCTGATGGTCATCGATGTACTGAACGGCGAAATCCAGCCTCATCATATGTTTTCAAAGGAATCATTCGAAGAAATGAAGCGTATCCTGGAACCTGACGGCTTGCTCATCATTAATAACCAGGGATTTTTACTGGGTGAACACGGGCCCGGCGCAAGGTCTGTTTATAAGACCCTGTCAGAATCAGGTTTTAAGGTAAAGTACTTTTTTGCCGGCGACGAAAAAAATTCGGGAGATATTCACTTCATTGCTTCGCCAACAGATTTTACACTTTCATTTGCTCCGCCGGAAAATATCAATGCTTGCTGCAAAAATTACCCGGTAGATTACCCTTCACTGGTAAGCACAATTGAATTGATATCGGCCGAAAATAGCCTGGATTTGAACGATGCGGTATTACTGACCGATGATAAGCCGGCCCTTGAGTCTTTATACAATTATTCCAATGAAGAATGGCGGATAAACACGATGAATAGCCTGCTGAGAGGCAAGAGTCCACCGCCGGTGACATTTTTTCATTGACACAGGGGTATTGGATTCTGTTTATTTCGCCTGTTCGCCTGATCGGGATTTCGTCCGATCTAATTATCTTTTATATTTGAAAAAACAATTAACATGGGCACTCAAACACGGATGAGGCAGGAATCTACATTGGCACTGATGCAACCGAAAATTAGACCAAACAAGCGTTTTACGACTGGTCGAAGCCTTATTTCGATAAGGGAAAAGCCTGGTTGTTCCAGGCCGAAGAACGCAATATTTATATTTCCGAAGATAATCAATTGGCCTGGTTCGATGAAAAGCTCAGTTCTGCTTCCGGCCCGCTAAGAGGTTCAGGGGTATTGATCCAGAAAAACGGGAACTGGAAGATCTTGCATTACGTGCTTTCATTACCGGTTCCGAACGAGAAGTTCGGGGAGGTGATGGAAGTGATCGAGGGGGAATAGGTCGGCGGTCAGCGGTCGGCGGTCGGCGGTCGGCAGTCAGCGGTCTGAAATTAGAAATTAGAAATTTTGAATCCCAAGCCCAAAGGGCTTTAACATGAATAACCGTGTGAGAATCGCACGGAAAGAAGCCACCCGCAAGGCCACCAACCCTGAAAGGGTTGAACTATTGGTTTCTAACGCTCTTGAATGACTTTCGGCAGGCTCCGGAAAGATTGCGGACAAATTTATTCTTAACAATAACGAGCAGACAGATATTTTCTTTTAATTTTATTGTCAAGATAATTAACCACTATTTCTATAACCTGAATCTGAAACTTTTCCAATGACATTGATTGTATATAACGGCTATAATATCAATCAATTTTAGTCGTGTTACACCCCTGATCCAGGTGGATAACAATAAGGGTGGGGTTATAGACTAGTTACCGGGAATTATTTTGAATAAAATATTTTTATGTTTCCCATTAGGGAAACATTTTTTGTATATTTGCATATATTTTTGTTTATGCAAAAGCGATTTTCTGTGGTTCTGCTCAAATCGGCTAGAGATTTTATTTTTGGTCTGGATCTTAAAACTCAAACAAAAATTTATTCCGTGCTGGATAAAGCATCATACGTCAATGATCCGAAATTATTCAAGAAAATTCAGAATGAAATTTGGGAGTTCAGAATTCAAGCTAAATCTTTACAAATTCGACTTCTCGCATTTTGGGATAAAAGGAATGAAGAACATACGTTAGTAATTTCTACTCACGGATTTGTTAAAAAGAAAGACAAAGTAAATAAAAACGAAATAGATAAAGCGATTAATGATAGAAAACAATATTTTGAAAATCAATGACATGGAAAAGAAAAAATTAGAAATATTCCCCCTTGAGCTACTTAAAGATGAATCCTTAGGTAAGATTGGTACTACTCTGAGAGATAAATATGAAAATGAACTTAAACTGGAACTCCTTGGCGAAATGATAAAACAAGTTAGAAAAGACAGAAATCTCACCCAGGAAGAACTTGGCAGATTAGTTGGAGTTCAAAAAGCTCAAATCTCGAAATTGGAACGAAGCACAAAGAATGCAAGGTTAGAAACCATCATTAAAGTATTTCATGCTCTAAAGGCTAAGGTGAACTTTTCAGTGGAACTTTATGATGGAAACCTTGAATTGGTTTAGTTAATTAACGCCCGGTAACAATCGCGCATCGCCCAGGCCGGACGCTAAAAACTTTGCCCGGTCAGGCGGGCAATTAAGTGAAAAATGAAAAGTGAAAAACGAAAAATGAAGGTGCCCGCCTGCCCGGCCAAATTAACCCGGCCCAGGGCGCTGCGCTGAGCGTTAGCTGCAACCATAGAGAACTTCCACCAATAACATTCAACAAGACAGGGATAGAAATAATATAATTTTAAACCTGAAAAATGCAAAAGCACTTTCTAAATACAAATCACCTACTACTGTCATTATTGTTTGTAGTTACATCCTGTAATGGACAAGTCAAAACCGATTCGCCCCAAGACCGTGTAAGTCAGGAAAAATCTTCTACGGAAAATTACCCCATGATGATCCGAACACAAGGCGTTACCTCAGGAAATATAACTTGTGAGTTGCAGGATCGAGATGGCAACCTTTGGTTCAGTACAGGTGGAGAAGGTGTTTACCGCTTTGATGGAAAATCATTTACCAATTTTACAACGAAAGATGGACTGTGTGATAATGATGTTGGTGATATAATTCAGTGTAAATCAGGAAATATTCTGATTGGTACTAAAAGCGGCATCTGCATGTACGATGGAAAAAACTTCAGCAGATACTTGGAGACAGATTCGATTAACAAATTCAGGATTACCAGTCTATTAGAAGATAGAGACGGAAGCATTTGGTTTGGTGCGATGAATAAAGGAGTTTATCGGTATGATGGAACGAATCTTACTAATTTTCTTTATAAGTACAAGCACCCAATCTTTGCTGATAAGCATGAGAAAATGATCATGGATATTATACAAGACAAAAAGGGGAACATCTGGTTCAGCTCATGGAACCGTGGAGGCGTATGGCGATACGATGGAACAATCCTTACTCACTTTCTTCCATCTGCTGATTATTATTCATTCTTTGAAGATGAACGAAGTAATGCTTATTCTTCTTCCATTACAAAATATGTTCATTCTCCAGATTACATTACTGATGATATGATATTTTCTATCTCGGAAGACAGAGCTGGCAATATTTGGTTCGCCACAAGAAGACACGGAGCCTGTCGTTATGACGGAAATTCTTTTACCAGTTTCAGCGAGAATGAAGCCTTTGTCAGTTATGGATTATATTCAATTCTGGAGGATAAAAAAGGAAATATGTGGTTTTCTACGGAGAACAATGGAGTGTACTGTTATGATGGAAAAACTCTTAAAAATTATACAACTTCAGACGGGCTGGTCAATAATTCTGTTTTTAGTATTTTAGAGGATCAAGCCGGCAATCTTTGGTTCGGAACGAGATGGTCTGGCTTGAGCCGTTACGATGGAAAAACCTTTGCCACTTTTTCCGAATACAAAGAAGAATGACACAATCTCAAATGAACGGACACAGAAACAATATAAAGATAGACCTATTGTGAATAGAATGGCAGCAGCTAACATCACCTACCCAAAAGGCGGGGTTTCGTGTTCCAAAGACAGTTTAGTGGTTAATCAAACAGTGGTTTTCCAAATCAAGTTTTGTGGTAAAAGCCCCGCCTTTCGGGTAGCTGCAGAACGATGTGTGCCATGTAATACAATCTACCTTTTTTAATAATTTATAAACTTATGGAAGAAATTTTGTTAAAGATTCGAGTATTTATCCATCAAAGGAAGTTCTGGAGAATGCACTTGGAGAGGATAATTATAAAGTTTTTAATAAGTTTATTGAAATTATTACAGATTCTGATTTGGGATTAACTCCTGAATGGAAATATTATAATGATGGAAAATCATGGTTATGTAAAGTTTGTTATAAAAAGAAAACTGTGTTTTGGTTATCAATTTGGAAAATGCATTTCATATTAGGTTTCTATTTTACAGAAAAAAATTGTTCAGGAGTCACTGAACTCAATATTGACAAGAGTATTAAAGAAGAACTTAGTCAAAGTAAAAATATTGGTAAATTGATTCCACTAGAAATTAAAATGAAAAGAATTGAACAGATTGAAGATGTCATAAAAATAATAGAGTATAAAAAATCACTAAAATAGTTAACACATAAAACTATAAATTAAACACAGCACACAACAAAGGCTATATGAAAACAAGATCATTGTTTATACTTTTAATGCTCTTTACATTTTTAAGTGTCTCAGGCCAAAAGTTATCAATTGAGCTTACATTCACTGCTGTTAAAAACGCTGCTCATGTTCAGCTGGATAGCATCATAGTGATGAATCGATCCCAGGGAGGGGAAAATATCATCTATTATCCCGATACAACACTATCGATTGAAATCACGCCAGGCGACACCTTGCTTTACATTGGTTATTCATCCGGAACTTATTTAGGAGTGAATGAAATCAATCATATAAATTCGCAATTCCAGCTGTTTCAAAGTTTTCCGAACCCAACAAAAGACCAGTGCATTATTTCAATGTACCTGCCTGACGATGGGCCTGTATTCATACAGGTAAGTGATATCCAGGGAAGTGTGATTATATCAGAAGAAAAACATTTAGACAAAGGGATTCATTCTTTTCGCTTTTCACCTGGCAGCAGCACAATATATTTTGTAACTGCCAGTTGGAAAAACCTGGTTGAAAGTGCCAAAATAATAAATGCAGATCCGATCCCGGGGAGGAGTTGCAGGTTAACTTATGCCGGAAGCGGCGAAAATGACGGTTCATTAAAAGCATCGTATCAAAAGAACGATCAGGTCATGCAGCAATCCGGAATTCTCGATGCGCCTGCTTCAAACGAAATGATTACTTTCCAGTTCGCGACCAATATCCCCTGCCCTGGAATGCCAACGGTTGAGTACGAAGGACAGGTTTACAACACCATCCAGGTCTTCAGCCAATGCTGGCTGAAGGAGAACCTGAATGTGGGGACCATGTTAATCCTGGGACAGATGCAAACCGACAACGGCATCAGGGAGAAATATTGTTACGATAACAGTCCCGACAGTTGCAGCAAATACGGCGGCTTGTATCAGTGGGACGAGATGATGCAATACACCATTCAGCAGGGCACACAGGGCATTTGTCCGCCGGGCTGGCATGTGCCGACGAGTGAAGAATGGAAGATATTGGAGGGAACAGTGGACAGCCAGTGCGGAATAGGTCATCCTATATGGGATGATTACCAGCATTGGCGTGGTTCAGATGTCGGTTCAAACCTGAAGACAACCAGTGGCTGGAACGAAAATGGCCACGGCAACGACCGGTTTGGTTTCTCCGGTAAGCCGGCTGGATACTGCACCGGCGACGGATACTTCTACGCTGCCACCCTATGGACCACATGGTGGACCTCGACGGAGTTTGATTACTTGAATTCCGCGTGGATCCGTAATATCGCCTTCAATCACTGGAATTCGGCAATGTATGCCATTAATAAGTTTGACGGACATAGCGTTCGCTGCCTCAGGGATTATTGACAATTTGGCTGTTTAACTATTTGGAGTTTGGGGCGAAGACCCATCGAAAAATTTTTTGAAAATGGGATTACATTATGATTTACCAGTCTATAAAGCATGTTATGGTCGTTGGTCGTTGGTCGGCGGTCTTCAGTCATCAGTCTTCAGTCTTCAGTCATTAAAACATTACTAATTAAAGCATTACGCATTCCTCATTAAACATTAAACATTAAACATTAAACATTAAGCATTAAACATTAAGCATTAAACATTAAGCATTAAACATTAAGCATTAAACATTAACTCCTCCCCAATCCCGAAGGGCTGAATAATTCAAAGAACGATAGCACCAGAGCATCAGAGTAGGATATACGAAAGAATTAATACCTCGAATATCGAATATGATGCTTTGGTGCTCTGGTGCTTTCCAAAGCTAGAGTCCTTTCAAACGCTCAAGAATGACTTTCAGCAGCCACCGGAAAGGTTGCGGACAAATTAATTCTTAACAATATCAATTAATCCTGGTAATATTACACCCCAGATCCGGGTGAATACCGGTAAAGGTGTGGATATAAACCGGTAGCAACAATTATAAAACCAACAATATGACAAGCATTGAAAGCAAGAAAATATCCATAACAAGAAATTTAATTTTAATTGTTCTGACTTTTCAAATCTCATCATGCACAGGACAAGTGAAAGAAAAATCGGTTAATGATAAAATAGAAAATGAAGTAAGCAATCCAACAACTAACTTTAAATCAAAGTACGACATTTCCACAAATTCACACCAATTTAAATGGAATGGTCAGGGAGTTTGTAAGGGCAATGTATCAGGACAAAAAAGGGAACTATTGGTTTGGAACAAATGGAAATGGGATTATACGTTATGATGGTCAAACACTTGAAAAAGTTACCATTGAACAAAAACAAAAGTGGGTTTCTGTTAGAGAAATTATTGAAGATAAAGTTGGCAATATTTGGTTTGGAACTTCTTCCGGACTTGTAAAATATGATGGAGAAAAAGTTTACAACATTCTCAACAGAAGTCGGTTTGCAAGATGAAGATATTTGGGGGTTGGCAGTTGATGCAAGCGGACTAATTTGGGTTGGTTCGATTGGCGGGGTTAGTCATTTTGATGGAAAAAAGTTTACGCCTTTTTTGTTGCCGGAAACAACGGTCGAAAATCCACAGTATATGCTATCCGATAAATTGGTTTTAAAATTTATGGAAGACAAAAATGGAATGATGTGGCTTGTTACTGATGGAAATGGGATTTTCAAATACAATAAAGGTGAGTTTACTCATTTAACAAATAAGAATGGACTTACCGATAATAATGCTGCGGATATTTTAGAAGACAAGCAAGGAAATATTTGGATTGGAACTTTTTATGGTGGTGTGAGTAAATTTGATGGAAAAACCTATACCAACTTCACTAAGGATGGAATTATTGAAGGTGTAGAAACCTATAATTTTTGTGAAGACAGCCAGGGAAATATTTGGTTTTCGGCTGAAGGTTATGGTGTTTACCGCTACGATGGGGCTAATTTCACGCAATTCACAACTGACAATGGCTTAGCATCCAATGTAGTTCAAAGTATTCTTGAGGACAACAAAGGACAGCTTTGGTTTGGAACCTGGCAAGGAATATGCCTTTATGATGGACAAAAATTTATGAATGCCAAAGACAAAGAACCCTGGACGAATTAAATATAACTCATGCTAACAGCACCTGCGCATAGCAGCAAACCGTTAAATAAAATAAACAGTTAACGTTAAACAAAATGAAAAGAATTTTATTAATCAGTTCCCTTCTGACCCTTTTTATTGGGTACAGCTTCGCACAATGCGACGAGAGTGAAGTTGAGGTGAGAGTCGATATAATGACAGATAATTGGGGCGAGGAAACTTCCTGGACCTTGTCCGATCTTATGGGTACTGTGGTCATGCAAGGTGGCCAGGGTGGTGTTTACGATGACAACACGAGCTACTACGACAGCATCTGTGTTCTTTCTGATGAGTGCTTGTTTTTCGAGATTTATGATACATGGGGAGATGGTATTTATGCTCCCGGAGGGTGTGAGCTTTATCTGGATGAAATACTTGTATATAGCGCTGCCAATGACATTGGATCTTACGCCATGACCGTTGTGAATTGTTGGGATTCATGTGGTATGATTCTTAATGCGCTGAATGATCTTCAAGCACACATCAATGGATCATTCACGCTTGACGCTGAGGAACTCACACTGATCAGAAATATTTTCACACTATTCCCGGCCTGTCTGGCCGGCAGTGAGTCTAACATTTTGCTCGCTAAAAGTGTGGTTGAAGATTATGATAATGAAATCGGGGCACTTTTTACTACTCCCACCACCGAAAACGGATTTTCCAAGGACCCTGCAGCCGCACCAGGCATGGAACTGGAACGGGCTATGTTTGCGCTTCAGCAGGGAATATTCGATCATATATTCACCCCGGAAGTTTACGCAGATTATCCACAACACATTAATGGTTGGTTGTTCAATTCGTGCTACGTTTTTCCCGGATATGTCGACCCGCCGGCAGATTCATCCATAGGTATATCGGTACTAATCCGTGCAAATTTTGAAGACCCGGATGGGATGAACCCCTACTTCGATATTAATGGAGATGGAACCAATCACGCCCTTCGACCTACAGGCCTGTATTTATCTCCCGGAAGTATAGCCAGCGTTAATGTGCCGGATAGTTTAGTTGGCCAAGACTATTATATCAGAGTGGGTTCCCATGAATGGGATTTGACCGACAGAACCTATTTCAGACGATTTGACAGGATATCGAGGAAATTTCCAATCAATTCAACGACAATAGAGGTTTTCAATCCGTTTGGAGGAGCGATTTCGGTTCTTGTCCCCTACGGTGCCAATGATGGTATTGTCGGGATCAGCGTGAGCAACGGTGTCGAAGCCCCCTTCTTTTCGCTGAAGTCATTTTATGAAACACCTGACTTCAATGCTGAACTCAACAAGCCCGGACCCTGGGCGGTCTTTGAGACAGAAAATGTGATGTTTACCATACCCAGGCATTCTATTGTCCCTGGTCAATATGACATCATGCAAGCCATGTTAGACTGGGAGTCGGCTGTACGCGGTGTCAATTCCATTTTAGCCAGACAGATCATTCCCGACAAACACAATATGTATATGATTGCTGATATAGATATCAGAATTGGCGCTTATTCAATCGGTTATCCGATGTCGAACACACCGCTGAACTATACCGATGTCCCCGGCCCGGCTTACTTTATTAACGGCCCTGGACCTGATGATGAGACAAACTTTCATGAAACAGGGCATGCATTGGCGATATCCAAATTTCCGGGTGAGGAGGAGGCTTTGGTCAATGTACCATATATCATGGCAATGAATTATGGCCTCGGTGTCGACCTGAATGAAGCGGTGAAATACAGCTTCGTTCCAAATACATTCGACATCGACAAAACCGCTACTCATAGGATGGTTTCCAATACATTTGGTTCGGAGAGAGATATTTCAAATTCTACAACAAACGAAGTACGTTACCAGCACAGAGGGTACGGACACTATTTTGAGATAGTCAATATGTTTGGGTGGTGTCCACTCAGAAATTTCTGGAAGCAGGAATTCATTGACTTTGTGAATGGGATCAACCATGGCATCAATGATCAGGATATTGACAGCAGGATAATCAGAATGTCCGTTGCCGCTCAAGCAGATCTGCGTCCTTTGTTCCATGTTTTTGGAATTCCTGCACAAGATTCAATTGCGGTGCAAGACACGTTGGCCCAGATCGGCGTGCTGACATCTCTCACGGTCTACAGCAGAATGCAAGACTATTTCAACCTGATTCCTGAGGACAACACGGCATTCGTCAATTATGCCCTGGCTATATATCCAGATCTCTACATTGAGGGACCAACAGCCGATCCTGATTACGGGGTAGGGTGGCATTACCAGAAATCATTGACTTACGATGCAGCCGAAGCCCAGGACCGGGCCGATATCCTGCAATCCATCATAGACCTCTATTATCCGGATGGTGAACCCACGGGCAATGGTAATCCAGACGTTTGCTGCTTGCTTGACACCATGATTATCGACATGGTTAATGAAGAGATTATCGTGACGGGAGGCGTGCCACCATATGATATTTCAATTGACACAACTGGAAATGTTATGACTGTAACCGTTGTTGATTTCGATGGATGTGAATCTGCTGTTCAATTCACAATCATTGGTCTGTCTGAAGAAGACATGGAGAGGATTAAAATATATCCAAATCCTGCTTCAACAGAAATCCATATTGATTTGACAGGTAGTAATAATCAAATAGAAAGCTTGCGAATAATTTCGATTCATGGTCAGGTTTTAAAGCATTATCGGAAAAATGATCAAATAATAGATATATCTACACTACGTGAAGGTGTTTATATACTGCAAATCGAATTGGTTGGTGGTGAGGAAATAAGTAAACGAGTTGTGATTTTGAGGTAAAGAAGACCAATAACATGTAACATAATAACTGCATAGAATCGGGCAGCCGTCCGCACCCCGCAATCCATCCACCCTTCAATTCTATTATTCGCCGTAGGCGATCGATTGTTGTAAGCAACTAAAGGGAAAAATCCGCTTACCTCTTAGAGGTTATAAGTTTAAAAGTACAAATTAAATGGAAGCACCTGTTCGCGATTTTGCCTGATTCAATTCGTTAATCGTTGGTCGTTAGTCGTCAGTCTTCAGTCATTAAAACATTACTAATTTAAGCATTACGCATTCAGACATTACGCATTCCTCATTAAACATTAAACATTAAACATTAAACATTAAACATTAACTCCTCCCCAAGCCCAAAGGGCTTTAACATGAATAACCGTGTGAGAATCGCACGGAAAGAAGCCACCCGCAAGGCCACCAACCCTGAAAGGGTTGAACTATTGGTTTCTAACGCTTATGAATGACTTTCGGCAGGCTCCGGAAAGATTGCGGACAAATTAATTCTTAACAATGTCGATCAGACAGATATTTTCTTATAATTTTATTGTCAAATAATTAACCACTATTTCTTTATCCTGGATCTGAACCTTTTATAATGACATGGATTATACATACCGGCTATCTAGCTATAAAATCAATCAATCCTGGTCGTGTTACTCCCGTGATTCGGGGGGGATAACAGGAAGGGTCGGGATATATAGTCGTTGGCTATAATGCTTAAGAATATTCAACAAATATTTAAATTTTATTAATATGAAAAGTACATTTTATTGCGTTATTATTTTTCTTTTCTTTCTTGCTTCATGTAAGAAAGATAAAATCGATCCTTACCAAAAAATTTTGAATGATTCTAGTCTGGTTTTTTACCTGCCATTTGATAATGACATAAAGGATGAAAGTGTTAACAACATTGATATAATCAATAATGGAGTGACATTAACAAATGATAAAAACAACACAGAAAATAATGCATGTTATTTTAATGGAATTGATAATTATCTCATTATTGATACAAATCTTGCATTAAATGAGGTTACCATTTCTCTTTGGATATATCCATTAGTAACACCTCAAGAGGGTTCAGTAATATTTAAGACTCATGATTTTTATAATAATTGGGGCTTATTCTATAGGGATTCCTTGCACATACTTGAGGACATAGATGATAGTAATAAACAAATATATAAAACATATATAGATGAAGATTGGAATCATATTGTAGCAGTTTTAAACAATGATTTACTAAATAAATTATATGTTAATGGAAATCTGGTAGCAGATACAGTTTTTTCAAGTGATAGCTGGAGTAGCTTTTTTGGATATATATACATTGGTCAAAGAGGAACTTCCAATTACAATGGTTTCTTTAAAGGCTATATGGATGAAATTATTTTATTTAAAAGAGAGTTGACATACTCTGAAGTAAAAACCTTATATAGATAAGCACTATAGCCAACAGCGTGTATAAGCCATTGCTGGCAGAGGGTTTGCGGAGGTTAGCAATTTTTTCTGCCTTGCGGTAACTCGACAACAAAGCGCTTTTACAACGCAACGGCTCATACACGCAGCCGTTAGGCGCAATTAAGGAGAATATGAATAAATTGGAAATGAAGTTTATTCTGATAACTAGTATATTAATTATACATGCAACTGTTTTAAGTTATGGACAGAATGAGTGCCAAAAAAATGTGATTTATGGTACATGGAAATCTATCGGCAGCGTAGGCGGTTATCAAAATGTAATAGGCAATGTCGATAGTTTAAAAAGGATAATTCATATTCAAAAAGACCCTCATATCTATGAATTTCAAATGAATGGAACTTATACCTATAATAATCCAACAATAAATCCGAAGAGACCGTATTTTAAAAAGGACGTCTACATTTTCGATGAGAAATCTTGTCAAATTATATTAGGTACCAAAAAGAAGGCATATAAAAATTCGAATCTTGAGATACTTTATATCGATAGTGATTATTTGATTATTACCAATGATAATAATCCGCATGGAGATTATACGACATTATATTCGAAGCAATAGAATCAGATTCGAAGCTAATACTAGGATGATTTATAATTTTAAATTTAACTGCGCCTAACATACGCGCATCGCCCAGGCCGAACATTAAAAATTTTGCCCGGTCAGCCGGGTGGAAATAGCCGCTTACCTCATAGAGGTTAAACAAGAATACAATTAAAGACTTAGAAGAAGAGAACCTAATACAGGTGTTTCCCCGCCGTCCAGCCGTTCCGTTTCAGATACTTCTCTCCCGACTCAATGGCTCCGGCTTCAATCTCTGTTCCCATCGAATCATTCCATCTGTTTAAATATCCAAAAAGGGCTATTACACCAAGTATTTCTACAATTTCTCCCTCGTTCCAATGTAATCTTAGTTTATCAGCAATGGAATCGTCAACGGCATTTGGAATGGTTGAACTGACAAATGCAAATTCCAGTGCAGCCCGTTCAGGCTCTGTAAAGGACTTATGGGTCCTGAATTCCCAGATATTCTCCATCTTTTCAGCATCGGCACCATATCTCTCGGCAGCCCGTATTGTGTGGGCCTGGCAATACCTGCATCCTGCAACATTGCTGCTTATGTATCCGATCATTCTTTTCAGTGCACTTGTCACCCTTCCTTTGTTCTCCATAACTGCTTTATTTAGCTCTATAAAAGCATATGCAATCGAAGGTCTGTGATACATGGTTTTAACACTGTTGGGACAAAAGCCTAATGTTTCATTAAAAAATTGAATCAGATCCTGAAACTCATTGTCTTCTCTTTCTGTCGCCGGAAATACCAGGGGTCTTTTCATTTGTATTAAGCACTATTTAGTTAGGCGGATTTGCGATGTGCGGGCTTTTTTAGGCTCAACTGTTTATTCATTTAATAAGTCAATGATTGATTGCCTTTCCCTGTTGACGGATAATTTAGTTACATCGGGGCGTGAGTAATGACCAGCCGGATCAAAATTCTGGCGCTCTTCCAGGACCTTATTGAAATCAAGCGTTTCAATAATCAATCCATCTTTATTAATTACCGGTTCTACGATCCATTTTCCGTCAGGGCCGGCAATACAAGAACCTCCGTTTGTCAATACTTTTGGGGCGTTTTCCAGTATCCTGGCCAGGTGCGGTGTATCTTCAGGAAAATCTTCTTTTCTCATCAGACCGGAAACAGAAATAACAAACGATCTTGACTCTAAGGCGATAAACCTTGTGATGTCAATGGTATTATGAGCACTGCCCGGCCAAACAGCAATATGAAGATCCTCTCCCAAACCATACAAAGCCGTCCTTGCCAGGGGCATCCAATTCTCCCAGCAGTTTAATCCCCCTACTGTGAAATCTTTTAATGGATGAACCTGCAGCCCGTTACCATCTCCGGCAGCCCAGGTTAAGCGTTCATCATATGTGGGTTGTAACTTCCTGTGTACCGACTTTATTTCGCCGGATTGATCAATGTAAACCAGGGAGCAATAAAGGCTATGGCCGCCGCGGTTACCTGCTCTTTCTATGATGCCCAGGTAAATTGCAATATTGAATTCCTTTGCGAGTTTACAGACAATATCCAATTCTCCTTTTTCTACAGTAACCGAATTTCTGATATAATGAGCATGCATTTCTTTTTGCAAAGCGGAATTCCACTCTGCGCCATTGGTCAATGCTATCCAGAATGGATATCCGGGCAGCAGTCCTTCTCCAAAAACGATCAGTTCACAATTCTGCTTTCCCGCATCTTTTATTGATTTTATGATCTTATCCAAGGTTTTTTCTTTATTTAACCAGGCCGGGGCAATTTGTGCCAACGCCACTTTTAAGGTACTCATTGATTTTAACATCGTTAATTAGCTATTGGTAAAGTTTAAAAGTACAAATAAGAGTCCACTCCGAAAAGCCTTATCATGGCCACCAAAGCACTAAAACACTAAATTACACTAAAGTTATTAACTTAATACTCAGTTTTTTGTGATATTTTGTGTTTTGGTGTTTTGGAGGCATATTTTGAGAGTTTGACTTTTCGGAGTGGACTCAAATAATATACTATGCAGCTGTCCGGGATATCGCCCGATCATTTTTCCAATCCTTTTCCTCCAAGGAAATATTCACTTTTTTGCATGCATATCTACCAATAATATAACAACTTAGTCTATATTTGCTGAAAATCCTAACGCCCTTACCTCATGAATAAAATTACTTACCTGCTGCTGATCCTTTCAGCGTCATTGTTATTCCCATTAAAAGGAACCCCCCAGGCCGGACAACTTGATGCTTCTTTCGGGGATGAAGGGATCGTGATGCTTTCCCCGGGAAGTTTGCATGAAACTGCCCACGACATGGTCATGCTTGAAGACTCAACCATGATCATATGCGGTGTAGGTACCAATGCAGGGGTATGGTCAGGGTTCCTGATGCACATCCTGAATGATGGCAGCCAGGACATGAGCTTTGGTACCGGAGGCATCACCTGGATCTCCTATGGCGATGAAACCTATGCCTATTGCATGGAACTGCAGGCAGACGGCAAGCTTGTTGTTGCAGGGCTTGTCTATACTGATATTCCCAATTCCGAGTTTTATATTTCCCGCTTTCATCCTGATGGGACACCTGACCTTACTTTCAACTCTACCGGGCATTTTATCACGGCATACAGCAATAATGAGGAGAATTTAAGCTCGATGACTATGCAGTCTGACGGAAAATTTGTACTCGCGGGAAGCACAGCCCTCGGCTCATTCCAGTTACTGTTTACCCGGGTGAACAATAATGGCACACTCGATGCTTCTTTTGGCATAAACGGATATACCGCGATCGATGCTTCTGTTCAGGATGAAATCATCAACGGACTTGGAATTATGAATGATGGCAACATCATCGGTGTTGGATATGGGTACCAGGCCGACCCATTGTGGGGCGAACAGGTTTTTATGGCCAAGCTGAATGCCAACGGCACCCCGGTTTCCGGGTTCGGAACCAATGGCGTACTAATCCCCGCAATATTCAACGATGTTTCATCAGCCAATGAAGTGGTGGTTCACAATGATTCCATCTATCTGACCGGCTATATGTATGATGTAAGCAATAATTATCAGTTCTTCATCGCCAAACTGAACCCTTCGGGAGCGGCTTATACTGATTTTGGAAACAACGGGATCACTTTTCTCAACCCTAATCCTTTCAATGTTGGTATTGACCTTCTGAAAACAACAGATAATAAAATTTATACCTGTGGTACCAGCGGGATGGGCGGAACAGGGAACAGGGATTTTTTTCTCGCACGGTTCCTCCCGAATGGGGATCTGGATTTGGATTTCAACAGCACAGGGTATGTAATTACACCCATCAGGCCTGACTGGGATGAGGCCAATGCCGTTGGGATGCAACCTGACGGAAAAGTTGTCCTGGCAGGGATGACCTCCGGGTTTTCATCTTCAGGCAATAATGATTTAGCGATGACCCGTTACCTGAACGATTACCTTCCTTCCGGTCTCTATGCCAATTTTGTCGCCAGCACAACCTCTGTCTGTGAAGGCGCACAGGTCCAGTTTACAGACCTGAGTTTTTCGACCGACAGTACGGTTCTAACATGGAATTGGACATTTCCTGGCGGGGATCCTGCGGCATCAACCCTTCAGAACCCGATTGTAACCTATCCCGATGATGGAGTTTATCATGTGCGATTAATCGTTTATGATGGAATATTCATCGATACATTGCTTCGTCAGAATTATATTTCTGTTGAATACATCCCTGCTCAGCCTGACGGTCCCTCGGGTCCTGCCAGCCTATGCAGCGGCTATCAGGGTAATTATTCCACGAACCCGGTCCTCTATGCGGATAACTATAGCTGGAATGTCAATCCTGGTGAAGCCGGCACCATTGTCGGCAATGGTACAACGGCTGTATTGACAGCATCTCATACCTGGGTCGGGACCTGCACCATTAAAGTCATGGCAGAGAACCAATGTGGCAACGGTGCCTGGTCAGCGGAAACCTCCTGCCTGATCAGCCACAACCCGCTACAGTTTGACCTTACCGGTGAAGGAAGCTATTGCGAAGGTACAGAAGGGTCAGAGCTCATCCTCAGCGGCTCGGAGACCGGGGTGGATTATGAGCTGTACCTTGACAGTGAGCCGACAGGGATCATGATGGCTGGCACAGGATCACCACTGAATTTCGGCTATTTCACTGAACCGGGTATTTACAGCGCTATGGGATATACCGATTATTGCTCTGCCTTCATGGTCGGGCAGATTTACGTCCACGAAATTCTTGCACCGGGGCAGGCGGACATGCCGATCGGGCCAGAAACCGGATGCGACGGGCAATCGGCAACATACGCTACCAATCCACTGGCAGATGCGGATGTTTATATCTGGACGCTTACCCCGGAAGTAGCCGGTGTGCTTACCCCGGTCTTCGAGATGGTCTATATAACCTGGAATCCCGGATTCACCGGGAATGCAACCCTCAGCGTTCATGGTGAGAACCTATGCGGTGAGGGCCCTGAATCAGAACCCCTTGAAATCGGCGTTTTTCTCACACCAACACCTGAGATCCTGGGATTGCAGCTAGTTTGCTCCACCTATGAGGAGAAATATGAGACCGCTGATCACGATGGTAGTTTTTACTCCTGGGAAGTTTTCGGAGGAGTCATTGTAGATGGTGCAGGTACCTACCAGGTGACCGTTTTATGGGGAAATCCCGGAGATGGTTCGGTCAGCGTGACCGAGACCACTGACCAGGGTTGTTCAGCAACTGCGGAAATACTGAATGTGACCATCGAGATTTGCGAGTCGGTCGATGAGATTTCATCCGGAAATATCAGGATCTATCCCAATCCGGCCAGGGATTTGATCAATATAATCATCAATAATAATACGGATGATCCGGTAAAGAAGATCTTGATCACCAATTCATTAGGTCAGATAATTTATGATATTGAAATCAAGCCCGGAAACTCTGCAGAGAGTATTAATATTTCAGGTCATCCTGCCGAAGTATATTTTGTAAGAGCTATTTCAGATAAGGAAGTTGTGACGTTCAAATTTTACAAGCAATAGCGAGCGCCATTACCTGATAAATTCACATCTCGCCCGCTCGCCTGTTTGCGATTTCGCCTGATCGCCTGTTCGGGATTTCCATTTCTTACCCTTCATTCACCGTTTGCTCCCATTTGCCATGGCCTTCATTCCAAATTTGTATCATTCGTTCTGAAAATAGGCGCAAACTTTCTTCCTTTGAAACATTGTAATAACTGCCGGCCTGCAGATTAAATATGAATTGTTCTGCCTGCAATTGCTGGCCGGTGGTTCTTGAGTTAATCCATATTCTTTGTGCACTGGAAGCGCCAAGAAATGCTACGGCTACTGTTGCACCTGCGCTGACAACGGGCAATATCCAAAGTGGAAAACCGACCGGATAAATAACCTGTAGTGATGAAACAATGGTTGTAACTGCGGCAAGTACAATGCTGGTGTATTTATAGAAATGAAAATTCATTTTGCCTTTATCTGCCTTGCTATCAAAATGATTAATAAGCCTTTGCAGCTCATTATTAACAAGCATGGTTTTTTCTTCCGCTGAGAGCTGCGGATTTAATAAATTAGGATTGGAAAGTTGTTTATTTTGTATCATCTGTGTTATTTTCTAAGACCAATAAACGAGTTTATGTAATTGCCTACTCACCAATAGGTAGCAAATATCTAATTTAAGAATAGTAAGGCTGGCAGCTAAAAAAAGTAATCGGTAAAAAAGCATTTAAATTATAATACAAACATAATCCCCAAAAAATCAGAAATCAACTTAATAACATTTCTTTAACATAACTGGCATAAGTTCGAATTCACATGGGAATTGAAAGTTAACGCATCACCAGTAATTCACTATTCACTTTTTCATAAGGACAATACTTAAGAAATAGTGCATATTGCATATAAAATAAGAAATTCCTTCCAAAATCGTATTTCGCCCATTCGCCTGTTCGGGATTTCGGCTGATGAAATCATATATCGCCGATAATAAGTAAAATAAATTTGGATTTTCCCTCTTTTTCTTGTACTTTTCGTATTTAGTCTTACGAAACATCTTATGCCATGAAAATCAAAGTCATTGAATTTATGATCCTCCTGATATCATTGGTAATTTGTTCAAATACATTTGCCCAGGAGGGCGCTGAAGTCAGACATGATACACTTAATCAATCGTCAGGCAGGTCAATCCTTGAAACAGGCAATGTCGGGATCGGGATCGCTGATCCTCCGGCGAAATTGTCGGTATCGGGACTATACGGCAGTCCTTCTATCCCTTCATCCACCTCCACGGCTATTTTAAGGATAGGCGTTCAAGATGACGAGGGTATCGATATAGGCAAAAGCGGGGCTTTCCCATTTGCCGGTTGGATCCAGGCCGGTTACCAGGGCACTGTTGCAGACCCGTTATCACTGCAGCCGGCAGGGGGCAATGTAGGGATTGGTACTATTACCCCATCAGCCAAACTCGAAGTATCCGGAGGAAATGCGCTGATTTATGGGGTCACCGTCGGACGGGGTTCAGGTTATGGTGAGCATAACGTCGCGATAGGACAATTTGCCCTTAACGAAAGTATAACAGGTGGTTATAATACTGCCGTAGGCTATAGTGCACTCACATCGCTTCGTACCGGTCATGCCAACACAGCCATTGGTTACAATGCACTATCTAATGACTCTACCGGTGCTTATAATACAGCCTCAGGCGGTGCAGCCCTGCAAAATAATATAACAGGTATACTTAATACAGCCAATGGGTATGAGTCAATGTATTCCAATTCAACCGGGTCAACTAATTCAGCATATGGTTATGCAGCACTGTATACCAATTTTAGCGGTAGGGCTAATGTTGCGCTGGGGACATGCGCATTGTATAATAACAGCAATAAAAACAAGCTGGTAGCCATTGGTGACAGCTCTCTGTATTCTAATGGCATTGGCGCAACTGAAGATTACCATTCTTCCTGCAACACGGGTATCGGATCAAGGACACTTTCTGCCAATACTACCGGATACAGGAATACTGCCGCAGGATTCGAAGCGCTTGAAAGCAACACCACCGGCAGTTATAATACTGCTTATGGCTACCGCACGCTTAATGTGAGCTCAACCGGCAGCCAGAATACTGCTTTGGGCGCCATGGCTCTTAATAACAGTACTTCCGGCAGTCAAAATACGGCACTCGGGCATCAATCCCTTAACTCAAACATGACCGGAAATAATAATACTGCAGTTGGTTTTCAGTCGCTATTTAACAATACTTCTGGTTATGGAAACACAGGAATCGGTTATGGGGCTCTTTATAATAATATTTCAGGCTATCATAATACTGCCTGCGGCTATAATGCCCTTATTTTGAATTCCACAGGTGACCAAAATACGGCAACAGGGATGGAATCCCTTTATTCGAACACTACAGGCAACGGGAACACGGCAACGGGATACCAATCCCTGAAATCCAATTCTACCGGGACCGGCAATACTGCCATTGGTTATATGGCTTTATTGACCAATTCGACGGGCTATCAAAACACGGCCGATGGAATGGAAGCCCTTAAACTGAATACGACCGGGTTCCGTAACACAGCCAGCGGCTACCAATCCTTAAAATCGAATACCGAAGGCACCTGGAATACGGCATTTGGTTATACGGCCCTAACATCAAACACAACAGGAGTTAACAATGTCGCCATCGGGGGAGGGTCACTGTTTAGTAATACCAGCGGTAGCAATAATCTGGCCTTCGGAAGGGCTGCCCTCTATTACAATACAACGGGTTATTCCAACATTGCAATAGGAACAAGGGCCTTATTCCGGAACCCGGACAGGAGCAACCTTGTGGCCATCGGGGATTCATCAATGTACAATAATGGAAACGGTGCGTCTGTTTCAAGCGAAGCTATAAATAATACGGCAATAGGTTCAAAGGCGCTTTATGCCAACACTCTCGGAAGTGGAAATACTGCCCTTGGCAGAGTGGCGCTTGACGCTAATACAACAGGGAATAATAATGTCGCTGTAGGATATATGGCATTAACCGCCAACACTTCCGGAGATGAAAACATTGCAATAGGTTTTATTGCTCTGGAATATAATCAAACAACGGACGATAATACAGCTGTTGGTAATTACGCTTTATGGTGTCATGACTGGGGGGATAACAATACTGCTATAGGGCATTCCAGCGGATCGGGGGTGTGCCAGGCAGCAAATGGAACTTTCCTTGGGTGTGCAACCCTAAATGTAGGAGGCAGCAATGTAACAGCGATCGGATATGATGCATATGTTTGGGCCCCCAACCAAATATTTTTAGGAAATACAAGCATTACTGCGATCGGAGGAATTGAAGCCTGGACCAATTATGATGCGGACATGAATTACTGCAGGAATATCCGGGATAATGTTCCCGGCATGGATTTCATCCTGAAATTGCGACCTGTGACCTATAATTTCGATGCAGTCAAACACGGAGCCAGCGTGGATGAAATCAGAAAACAATACACAGGGAGCGAACCGGAGGAAGGTTCACCATCTGAGTTGATCCTGAATAGCCGGAAAGAGAAAGCAGAAATAGTTTATACCGGCTTTATTGCACAGGAGGTGGAAGCAACTGCAAAATCGATAGGATATGATTTCAGCGGGGTGTCCGCACCAGGGAATGAAAATGGATTGTATGGATTAAGTTATGGCGAGTTTGTCGCCCCGCTGGTGAAGGCTTTCCAGCAGCAACAGGCGATCATTGAAGACCAGCAGAAGCAGATTGATGGCCTGATCCGGAGGATCGAAATGCTGGAGAATATTTCAGATTGAGAACTTTATCGTATTTCTACAGCTCACTCGTACCGTAACGAAATCACCGGATTCATCTGCGCCGTCCTGATCGCGCGGTAGCTGATGGTCATTATGGCAATGATTATAGCAATCAGAAAGCCGGCAAGGAAATCAAATGGCTGAAGGTGGATCCTGTATTCGTAGTTCTGCAGCCAGTTGTCGGCGATCCACCAGGCAAACGGTATGGCCAGGATGGCGGAAATGGTGATCAGGATAAGGATCTCCCGGGCAATCAGGTACCAGATATTATAGACGGAAGCCCCGAAGGTTTTTCTTACCCCGATCTCTTTGGTGCGCTGCTGGACGGTATAGGAGGTCAAACCGAAAAGCCCCAGCGATGCGACGAGTATACCGAGAATGGTGAACATGACCGCCAGCTTCGAGTTCTGCCTTTCTTCCTTGTAAAGCCGCTCCAGGTCTTTATCCATGAAGAAATACTGGATGGGATCGTTGGATGTGTAGGAAGACCAAACTTTCTCGATTTCAGCCAGTGCTGCCGGCCCGGACTCTGTGGAAAGGCGGATGCTCACATAGCCCCAGTTATTTCTTTCATCTTTAAAATGCATGATATAGGGCCCGATACGAGTCCGAAGCGATTCAAAATGGAAATCATTTACCACCCCGATGACAGGCCTGGTCTCAAGATCCTCAGGATCAGGTCCTGTTGGTAAGATAAATTTTACCTCAAAAGGATCGGTGAAATTGTAATGATTTACCGCGCATTCATTGATGACACTGGCATCTTTATCGGTCGCGTAGCTTTTATCAAAAAACCTGCCTGACGCCAGTTTAATTCCGTAGGTTTCCAGGTAATCATAATCAACCCAGTTGGTCTGGAGGAGCAAAGATTCCTCCGGCCGGCCCTGTACCCGATAGCCGTTATTGTTGTTGCTGTGCCCCGGCACGGCAGTGGAAGCGGAAACAGACATGACACCAGGTATCTTCAAAAGCTCATCCTTGAAGCTTTTGATGTGATCACCAATGGCATCCGCACGGTTGATCACCATCACATTTTCTTTGTTGAACCCGAGCTCTTTGTTTTGCATGAACTGCAATTGCCTGAACATGATCATGGTACCTATGATGAGGATGATAGAGATGGCAAATTGAAGGATAACCAGGAAGTTCCTCAGCCTGCCGCTGCTGTGCCCCTTCACTGCACTCCCCTTCAACACCATATAGGGATTGAAGGAAGAAAGGTAAAACGCCGGGTAACTGCCTGCCATGATACCAATGAAAATGGCAGTGAAAAGGAGCAGCGGAATTTTATACCAGCCACCGAACAGGTCTGCATTCATTTTGATTTCCAGCAGGTTATTGAAGTAAGGAAGGATAAGCACCGTGATCATAACAGCCAGGAGAAGGGAGATGATGGCAAGCACCATGCTTTCGGTCATGAACTGGCTTATGAGCTGGCCCCGGGTTGATCCGCAAACCTTTTTTATGCCTACTTCCTTTGCCCTTCTGGCTGCCTGGGCTGTGGCCAGGTTCATAAAGTTGAAAGCGGCGATGATGATGATCAGGACCCCGATGCTGCCGAAGATCAGCAGGTACTTCGGATCATTGGCTGGCTTAAATGCCTGCCCGATAGTCGGATCCAGATGTATATCCTCCAGGCGCTGCAGGAACATGCTGTATTTATTGCCCTGGGAAAAGAATTCCTCCACCGTGACGCCCAGAAAAGATTGAAGGACCGGACCCACATATTTAACGATCATATCAGGGGTCCTTGCTTCCGCGGCTTGCGGGGAGGCGCCGGGGTGAAGCAGGACATAAGTGCTGAAGCTGTTCGAGAGCCACTCATCATCATTTGCCCTCGGATTGGTCATGAATGAACTGATGATATTGGCTGAGAAATGAGCGGTTTCAGGGACTTCTTCCATGATCCCCGTGACCCGGTATAAAATGGTATCGGTTCCGACTTTAAGCATTTTATTGATCGGGTCTTCCTCTCCGAAGATCCTTTTAGCCGCTGACTTCGAGAGCACCAGTGTATGTGGTTCGTTAAGTACCTTTTTCGAGTCTCCCCTGATCAGCGGGATAGAGAAGAAATGAAAGAATGATGAATCGGCCTCGATGAAATGCTTTTCCGTAAAACTGCGTTCCCCGTACCTGAGGGTCGTTTCGTCCCAGTTATTCATGCGAAGGAAATCCTCCACTTCCGGGAATTCATTCTTCATGGCCGGCCCGATAGGCGATGCGGTGTAGGTTACTTTTACTTCCTGTCCGCCAAGCTTGCCATTGAGAATGACCCGGTAAATCCGGTCTTTTTTCTCGTTGAACTTATCATAGCTCAGTTCATGGATAATGAACAAAGCGATGATCATGCTGCAAACCATTCCCAGCGAGAGCCCGATGATATTGATAACGACATGGGCTTTTTGCCGGCTAAGCGCCCGGAGGCTGTATTTCAGGAGGTTTTTGAACATGGTACCAGGATTTGGGTATAAGACGAAGAGAAAATGAATTGGTTACAGTCGGATACTGGTCACTGGTCACTGGTCACTGGTCACTGGTCACTGGTCACTGGTCACTGGTCACTGGTCACTGGTCACTGGTCATTGGTTATTGGTTAATGCAATACGAACTTGCCGTTGAAAGTCTTGTTATTCCTGGTAGTGAGCTTATAAAAGTATATCCCGGGGGGAAAGCCAGCCAGGTCTAACTTCATTTCATCTCCTGACAACACGGGCAATACATTCACCTCCTGCCCGGAACTATTGTAGATATTGACATCATCAATCTTTAAATTACTCTCAGGTAATCTGAAATAAAGGATGTCTTTTGCCGGGACCGGATAAGTCAATATTTGAGGAAATTCCTTGAATTCTATCTCTTTCGTTGATAAAATATAATCCCCAAGACTGTCAAGCTTGATGAGAATAGCATCCGTGGCTTCTGGCTCTCCTTCTTTATGACCGGTCAGCAGGAAGCCACCATCGGAGGTCTGGGTGACATTATTTCCGATGCCATAAGTATAAGCATCAAAATGCCGGCTCCAAACTATATCGCCCGCTGTATCCAGGCGCGTAATTGACAGGTAATATTCATCAGGGTATATGCCCCCTGGAGAAATGTACAGGCGTGAAGAAAGGATATAGCCGGTATTAAACCGACATTCCCTTATGCATAGCGGAGTTCCGATCCAGTAATCGAACGGCAGTATCTTTGTCCATAGCGTATCTCCTTCAGGATCGGTCCTTACCAGGATCGTTGTAGGCGGTTCATCATAAATATCAGGATAATCATATGAACCTGCAACTATAAATCCATCATCTTCAAGCTGCAGCAACGATACTCCATCGTAAAAACCTTCGTCATTAATTGATCTGGTCCACAGTGTATCACCTTCCGTATCGGTCTTTATCATAATATTTTTGTAATAGCCAAACTGGTCTTCACATAGGCCTGCAAGCATATACCCCTGGTCCGATGTCCGGATCACCGCATTACAGTATGCAAAATCATAGGTTTTGCTCGTTATGATTTCCCCTAAAAGATTGACTATGTATAAAGTGGAGGCAGGTCCTGTTTCAATGAAATAATAATTGCCATCTGCTGTTTCGCCCACAGAATAGGCTCCATAGCACTGATCGCCTTCCGGGTAGCGCATATCCCGGATCAAATCCCCGTTGATATCAAAAACTGACAGATAAGGATAGTACATGCCGATTCTGCCACTTACCAGGTAATTGCCATCCGAGGTCTCAACAAGCGAATAGGCAAATTCCATGGAATCCGCCTGCCCGAGATATTTATCCCAGATCGTATTTCCCTGGGGATCGACAAGGATCAGGCTGATGTCATAATCTGTGCCGTGCTGGCTTCGGGAACAGCCTGCCATGAGATAGTTACCGTCAGATCGCTCAATGACGGCATCAGCGAAATCCCAGTCCGGCTTGACAATAGTCTTATAAAATATTTGCTGGCCGAATATACAGGAGGTCAACGCAACCAGAATGGAAATGAGGATAGTTTTCATTTTGATCAGTTAATTAAGGCCATTGTAAGAAGGTTGAATTAAAAAGGCCTGATATAAGGGTAAAGGTACGTACTATTTTATTAAATATCAACAGGTCAGGATTTCGTCTGATCAACTCGTATATCGCCCGTTCGCCTGATCGGGATTTCGGTTGATCAAATCCCATCTCGCCTGATCATTTCCCTCCGCCAGCCATGTTATAAAGTGAAGGTTTTGTCGTATCTTTATTTCGCCAAATCATTTCTTATAAGCAAGAACCATTCACCGGATAAATTTTCATGCAATGAAATCATTATTGACAATTGCTTTACTATCCGTTTCGCTATGGTCGGGAGCACAAAATTACTGGGATGATGAGAATTACAATCCAATTTTAACAAATGTCCAATATCTTCAGCTGGTGCCCGACGCACGTTCGGCCGGAATGGGCGAAGCAGGAGTTGCATCTTCTCCCGATGCGTTCTCCATGCACTGGAACCCGGCCAAGTTTGCTTTTCTCGAAAACAAATACGGGATTGCGGTTTCCTACTCAGATTATCTCTGGATGAACCTGATGTGGAAGTTTAACGATAAAATGGATATAAGTACAGGTTTTAACACCCTTCATGCGTGCATGAAGATAAAGGAAAAATCGGCCTTAGCCTTCTCATTCACCTATTTTGATGCGTTTGGCGATATCACCTATACAGATGAATACGGGAATGAATTAGGGACCTTCAAGCCCCTGGACCTAAACCTTGACCTCGCTTACAGCTACAGATTCAGCAACACCTTTTCCGCGGCCCTGGCGGGTAGGTATATCTATTCCAGGATGACACAGGACCAATCCATCCAGGCCGAAGGAAAAGGATCAGCGAGTTCCGTGGCTTTTGACCTGGCCGTTTACTATCAGCAGCCTCTTGAGCTTGGTTCCAGGGACGGAGAGATCCGCTGGGGAGTTGATGTTTCGAATATCGGAATGAAAATGGCATATTTCTTTTACCCTGAAAAAAAGAGTTTCCTCCCAACCAATCTCCGCCTCGGGGCAGGCTTTACCTATTATTTCGATGAAAATAATTCGCTCTCATTCCAATTTGACGCGAACAAATTGCTGGTTCCCACTCCGCCTGTTTATATGCGCGATGAAATGGGAAATCCTGTCTATGATGAAGACGGTAACCCGGTGGTTGCGGAAGGGATGGATCCCAATGTGACGGTCTGCAAAGGCATGATCCAATCCTGGTATGATGCCCCGGGTGGTTTTAAGGAAGAAATGCACGAATGGGCTGTTGCAGGAGGGTTCGAATACCGGTATAAGACTTTCTTTTCAGCGAGGTCAGGAATATTTTACGAGCATAAAACCAAAGGAAACAGGCGTTATTATACCGCGGGAGCCGGTTTTAGGGTCGGCATTTTCGGAATGGATTTCGGGTTGATCTTACCCCTTGAGGAAAAGATTTCAGACAGTTACGTGTCCATATTCTACCTCCGCTCATCCGCAGCGATTAGCTTCGGGAGGTAATTATGTGGGAGATCGCATTATTTTTTATAATCCGGATCCATGTCAGGTGTGCGAAGACCGGCTACTTCGCCGGCCATAAGTATAAAAACATTCCAGCACAGCCCGCGGGTGGATGTCCACCATGAACCGGTCGTCGTCCATTTTGTAGGGATAAATTCTTTGCTGTATGGCCATTCCGGGTTGAGGTTGATCTCAGCCCAGACCCTGTTTTCCATGAGGATACGTGCCTTATCCCATCCATGCTTTAAACCGACTACGCAGGCACAATATTCGGCACGCATCCAGCTTCCTCCGTTATAATATAAACCATCTCCGGCGCCATTGCTGTAATTTGATTTCCCAAATTCACCAAAAGGCTGGTAATCGGCTGTTAAGTAGGCGTATCCTTTTTCATCATCTGTCAACCTGATACATATTGGCGCTGTTGTTCCATAATCCGGGTGAGGTGAACCTGCCACTTTGTTAAGTACGGGTATTTGTTCCAGGTGATTGACCACCATAGAATCGGTTAAAATCATCCTGTTAAATAACCACAACGAGAAAAATTCCGGCTCCAGGTCAGATAATGAAATGATATCCGGGAAATCCCTGTCAAATAATAAATGTTTTCTTTTGTTGTCGTAAAAATCACGATACCCCTGTTCAGCTTGTTCAATATATGTGTCTGAGATATCATAACCCAGTTCTTTAATTGTCCGAAGTGCAACGGCAAACATCCCCTGGTTTACAGCAAGCCGGTCGGTCTTTACCGGGTAATCGATAACATCTATCTGGCCAAGAATAAAATGCGACCGGCAAATCCCGTCTTTATCTTCGTCAAACTCATTCAAGACATATTCGGCTGCCCTGGTTATCTTCTCTTCCGGCAGGGTAACCCCGAAACGCCGTTTATTGAGCATGGCCCAGATCAGCCATTCTATGGTGGCCTCATTTCCCTTTACTTCTACCGTCCCCATGTAAGGTGTTATGATGGTGGCTATTGCCCCGCTGGAGGTTTGAGTCTTACCCCATTGCTCCCAGATCTTAAGGTTCAATCCTTCATTATAACTTGAAACGATGGAAAAAAACGAATCCCGGTTATACATATCAGGAGAGTAATTCATATTGGGCACATTAAAAGGCGTAAAATCATCAATCGAGGTTATCCAGGTCAGCATATTCAAGTTTGCATAGAGCATTTTCTCCATCATGGAACCCTCAAATCCCATTCCTTCGGCAAGACGCAATTGAGATGAAATGATAAAATCATGATGGCTCTTCCAGGGTTCAACAAAGACATAGGTTGTTTTGGTGACCTTTTCACCCATAGGAATGACATTGTACGGCAGTTTTTCAGGTTGATGCTCCACGATTTTCAAATCTTTAATCTGTATCCGGCATTGCTTCCCGGATTGTGAGCCAATAAACATCGACACACTATCCTTTTCGATGTATGGAACCATAACGCTTCCTGAGAAAAGGGTCCATTCATTTTCCGCTATCGGAAATTTATCTATGTACTTGATCCCGTGCTCCAGTTCGAGGGTTTTTATGCCGTTCTTAACACGAAAAAGTTTTATGGCAACCGGCGAAGTGCCGCGGGAAAGAAAGGAGATGGTGTATACAATTTGATCTGTCAATGGCGTAATCATTTCAATACCCGCGCGATCAGAAGTGTTACAATTAAGTGTAATCAGCCCGGGCTGTTTGTCAATGTCAACATCTCCCACTTTTTGAAACGTATCATCAATTTTAAGTTCCAGTTCCGATCCGGCATCGAGGTTGTAAACTTCACCAAATGTCAGCCGGACATAATTTTCATTTTTTTCTCTATCTGATAGTGTTGCTACCGAAACCAGGGCAGGATCAGGCAGCATCCTCATCCCCACAAAACCGCCGCCGTGACCGTTAAAACGCCGGCGGGTGGTACGAGTATAATGATTTTTATAGCCTGCATCCGTCAAAAACCCGACGACCTGGTTACCAGTGGTCACAAATCCGGCTGATGGAAAAATTTCATGTACAAAACCCCCGGGAAAATCATCGTATTCAAAAGTGACGTATCTTACGGGTGTTTCTGCGGGTTTGGCAGTTTCCTCAATCGTGTAATACAGGGAAGGCATGCCGGATTGGAACAAATCCAAACTTTTCCTGATTACATTTTGATTAATCACTTCATAAGTGACAATGATGGATAAGTTCAAATCCAGTTCCGACAAATAGGTTTCCTGTGAAAGCTGCACACGGTTTTCATCACCGGTCCATGCTGATCCCTTCCATGCAGGTATTTCAATGATCTCACTAAGATCCAGGTTGGCAACCCGTAGTGTAAACTCTTCAGTATTTTTAATTAATAATTGATCCCCATCATATATATCCACCATGAAACCCTGTTCTTGATCACCTGAAATTTTCAGGTTAAGTTTTTGACTCCGGGCTAAAGTTGCAGTAAAGCAGAGAATCAGGATCAAAAATATGAATTTGAATTTGTTAAACAGATCGTTCATTTAGTTGGTTTCTTTAAATATTCGCTTAAAAGCTTTCGATATTTATAAAAATAATTAAGAGAGTGAAGAAATGTTGTGTGTTGATGGTTGTGTAATGTATTAATGTTGTAGAATGTAAATATTGGAGATAAAAAAAGGAAATGGATTTTAGGAGTGGATAAGGGAAGATTAATAGTTAATAAATTGATAGATGTTATAATAAATTAATAGAATATTGAAAGTTTATATGAATAGATAATATTTAGATATATTTAAATAGTTATAAAATAAATTAAGTTTGATAAGTTTTGTGTTTATATCCGAATTTCATTTCCGGAAATACCTTCGATTCTTATTACCTCCCGGCCTGTAAAACTGTAAATGGAATATGCCATGTTCTCCTGGTAATGGCTGAGTGATAATTTTGCTGAAGATTTGAAAGGATTAGGATAAAGGCTATTATCACTCATCTTTGACTCAATTTCTTTCTGACCAAGACCAAACCATCCTGATCCGTTTTTACGAGGTAATAATCTTTATTTCCGGCTCCATAACTATTTGTCCAACCACTAAAACACAACCTCCATGATCACAGTAGATTTCATTTTATAACAAACATCACCACTTGCACCACCATAGGTTTGGGACCATGAGTAATTCATCTCCTCATCTATTTTTAATAAAAATAAATCCCATATCCCTTGTGTATATCCGGATAAATAATACCCATCAACTGTTTTATCGATGGATCGGCCAATCCATTGCCTTGTATCATTTAAATATGATCGTATTGTCTCAATAATCCCATTTTTATCTGTTTTAATCACAGGTAAACTATCCTCAACCATGCTAACACCTGTGATTAGATAACCGCTGTCTGGTGCCTGCACTATACAATTGGATTCCACATATGTTTCAGTATAGTAATTGTTCTATATTTCATTCCCGGATGTATTGGTTTTCGTTGATCTTTTGATATGGGAATATTTGGATAAGGTGTGTCGCCGGTAACTAAATAATTTCCTTCAATATCAATAAAAACATCCTCAAAACGACATCCGTTATATGATGGACAATCATACCCTTTATACCAGAGGAGACTTCCAAATGGATCAAACTTATAAATATAAGGCCAGCAACAAATTTCAGTGAGAACTTCCATGGAAACAGCAACTATTAGATTGCCGTTAAGATCTTCGGCTATATCCTGGGCAACAAAAGGAATAGAGTTTGGTCCATTTCTTGTTGTCCAGATCGTATCCCCAATTGAATTGATCTTAAAAACGAGAAAGTCATTATCAATTGATCCGGCTATTACAAAATTGCTATCTGAAGTTTGAATAATTGAGGTTGATTCTGCGTTTTGAAAATCATAGGTTTTGATCCAGATGGAATTTCCATAACTGTCTGTCCTGATCACACCAATCTTATCGTTATCATAAGACCCCGTCATTATATATCCACCATCGAATGTAGAGGCTACTGCTAATCCAACATCCTTGTTAACAGATCCATACGTTCTCTGAAAAGAAATTTGTCCACACATAAAAACAGAATAAAAAGCCAGGAAAATTGTTAAATAAGTCCTAATCTTCATATTATTCCTGTTTAAGAGTAGAAAATTCTTCAATTCTATCGCAAGGGCCTTGGCATAATCAATACTTAGTAAAGATATAAAACTGCCATGCAAAAAACAAGCTTCAATTTTAAGAATAGTTAAAACTCCTTCACACGAACAATCTGCTACGCAGAATTTTGAAATACAAGACCTTCAAAAAGGCATTATTTAATGTTTGCCACATTTATTTACTTTCTTCTATCAGACTAATAATTTGTAAAGAAGTCCAATCCCAATTGCCAGTGCAAAACTTAGAAAAGTGCCAATGATAATATATTCTGTTTTCTTTTGTTCGGATGATTTTTTCAGATCACCAAACCGGAAAACCGATTTGGCTGCTATTAGAAATCCAATGACGCTCAATTCATTAATGACTATAAATGTGAAGATTAAGATCCGTTCAATGATCCCTATCCATTTGCCGGCATCTTTCAAACCCTTGCTTATGCCTTTGGCTTCTTCATCAATCTCATCACTCCATTTTTGTGTTAATTTCCCTATCAATACTGAAGATGGAATGGTTAACAACAGGTACATGAACAAAAGAAGCCATAATTCTGATGGAGCCATAATTTCTGATATGGCAGTATAAAAGACCTGGAACTGTTGGGTATATCCAAGCCAAACAACAAGAATTACCAGCAGGTGAATTAGCTGATCTGCCAGGAAAATCCAAATGTTAGAGTTGGGAAGCCTGCTTTTTAATGCATCAATTATGAAATGAGTCCCGGTAACCCACATGACAACCGGGTATAAATTCACATCCCATAAAATAACAAACAGAATTATAGCCGTTAGCCCAATATGCAGGTAAAAATGACTTGACCTTAAGCCATACTTATTTTTATTTTCTACCCATGATTTAGGTTGAAAAATGAAATCCGACAGCAGATGGGCCACCAGTATTCGTATCAACAATTCGAAATTTATAGCTTCCATCTCAGAGATTACTTTTTATTATATCATTATATCTGTTTATGAAGGCATGAATACTCTCAACATTTCCATAAACCACAAGACGTTTGCGTGCTGCCGGTTGGGTTATATTAAACTGATCTGCAAGTTCCTGCTGTGTTTTGTCGTAAAGAAAATGATGATAGATTGCCTCGGCGGTGGTAGATGTCCATCGGCTGATGATTACATCTGCCAGCTGGCACTCAATTTCGAGTTCCTTATTCACCAGTTCCCATGGAGTTACAATGGCCAGCCTTGCATGCCCGGTCTTCATTTTATCAAGGTCATGCCCTGATCTTTCAAATGCATTACCCTGAGATTCAGCAACTGTTTTACCATTATAACTCACTTCACCAATCCCGATAGAAATCCGCGCATCACTGTAAGCATATAAGATTGGTTTTTCTTTATCGTGTTTTCCGGTAAGACTCATAGAGGGCTCGAAGGTGCGGCAGTTTTGCCCGAATAATAATTGAGACAAGCAATGCCAGCTCAGGTTGTGGAAAAAGGCCCTGGAAACTGTCGCCCCTGAATATTTCAAACTTTCCTTTTCCTCCTAAAAGCTGTTCATTAATTTCATTGAAAGTACCCTTGAGAGAATTAATGACCGAATCAATATCACCTTCATGAATTCTCCTCGACTTTACCAGATCACCTGTAATTACAGCTTTTATATCCATTTGAGTAAGATTATAATGTTCGTTTTTTTCTCCATTTGCCGTATTATCTGCAAATATAACCCCAATAGGTTATTAATCTTCATTATAACCCCCATGGGTTATAATAGCATGATATAACCCTATTAGGTTATATTGATTAGTATCCTGATTGTGATGTTCTGCATATCTGTTCATTACGGTTTGATATATTAGAATCAGCCTGGTAAACAAAGGTACATTTATTCACTCAAAATGTTTTTATAGTAACTCCTTCCAACTCCTTCCCATAATCATACTGCAGGTCTTCATGCAGGGAAAGCAACGTTTTCCGGATATGCATAATTTGCTTTTCGAAGAGGTTTCGGAGTGTTGTGTTTTTATGAATAGAAGGCTTAAATTGATTCAGCTTAAAACAGAAGTAGATCAGCAGCTCAACTTCAGTTTCCTTTTTCCCTGAATAACGGATGTATTTCCTGGTGTTCCTCAGGATTTTCCGGATGCTTTTTTTTATAAAATATGAAGATGTCGTGTTGATCTGCTCAAACTGCTCGTCAATGTCCCTTTTAACGCTTTTGATATAGGCCTGCTCATCAACAGAATCAAACAGCAGGTAGGTCAGCAATTCCTTGTTTTCCTTTTTGAACCGCGATAAACGCAGGCACAGCTCAACCAATTCGCCCGGTGAGCGCTGCCTTAACTCTTCCTTGAGCCCTTTTATGGATACAGGCTTATTGATAGTCGTTAGTCGTTAGTCGTCTTATTAATTTCAGGATAAATTTACATAAACCTGATACAGGATAGGACAATTTTAATGTTTATTACATAAATTCCTCGCTCTTTGGGTGCTTTAATATGAGGATGTCTCAATAGCATTTTTACCACAGAGAAAACAGAGGTTCAACAGAGAAAGCAGAGAAAAAAGTATCTGATTTCCTATCCTCTGTTTGCTCTGCTTATCCTCTGCTACCTCTGCGGTTAATAAGAAATCAGACTTTTGAGACACCCTCATACAGGAGTTTCATTAGAATCCTGTATCTTAGCGGAACTTCTTTCAAACAAGGATATCATTTGTAAAAATATACAAAAATGATACTATTAACCAAATCGTTTGACCTGAAATCTCTCTGTATTGTGCTATTCGCGCTCATCCTTTCTTTCGATTGTTTTGCCCAGGGGCAACTAACCGTAAATCCCACTGCCGATCCCGCCCAGATTTGCAATGGGCAGTCGGCACAATTGCATGCCTACGCATCAGGTGGGAGTGGAAATTATTCATATAGCTGGACGTCCAATCCACCTGGATTTTCAAGTGACCTGCCTGATCCTGTTGTTAGTCCCAACTGTAACAACCACCTATCAGGTAACGGTCGATGATGGATATAGTGTGGCCAGCGGTTCGGTCACGGTTACTGTTTATAACAATCCAGTGCCAGATGCCGGGAGTGATCAAGCCATCCCCTATGGGACCTCTACTGTTCTCCAGGGGAGCGCAAGTTCAGGTTCGGGCAATTACTCATACAGCTGGGAACCAGCAGATAAATTGATCAACCCGAATGTGGCACAGCCAACAACAGTTAATCTCAACTCAAACGACGCTATTTACTTTATACGTGACAGATGCTAGTGACCGGTTGTATTGCGTGACAGATGGATCAATGTCGCAGTTATAATAACCGGTGATGCGCTAGGGGTTAATCCAATGGCTACACCCCCAATAGATCTGTACAAGGTGAGCCAGCGTTCAATTAAACGCTATAGCCATCTGGAGGTAACTGGATAATTATAACTTATAACTGGACATCTACGCCTACTGGATTTTCACAGTCGACTCTATCTGATCCTGTTGTAATGCCGGATGTTTACAACAATATACACAGTTTCTGTGAGTGATGGCTATAACAACGTCCAGGGCAGTGTGGCCGTTACCGTCCAAAACCCCGTGGCTTATGCCGGCGAAGACCAGACGATTGCATATTACGCGAGTGCGCAGTTGTACGGTCAGGGAGGCGTAGGTGGTGCTGTTTATCACTGGGAACCTGAAGACTTGCTGGTGGATGCCGGGGAACAGAATCCCATAACACTCCCGCTGGTGAGTGCCACGACATTTACACTGGAGGTTGAAAACAATAATGGTTGCGTTGGTCAGGATGAAGTGACAGTTTATGTAGGTGAACCGGTCCCGCTTAACCTGCTTCTCTCCGCTTCAGAAAATACGGTTTGTAAAAACCAGGGCGTCAACCTGTATGCATCAGTTTCTGGTGGAACAGGCATTTATGATTACACCTGGACATCAAATCCGGATGGATTCAGCTCAACCTTGCAAAATCCGGTGGTCAATCCAGGCCAGCCGACCTGGTATATCCTGGAAGTGACCGATGGTTACCAGCTTATTTCAGATTCAATCCGGATCAACATCTTCCCTGATCCTGATATCTTCTATTTATCCGGAGGAGGGCTCATCTGCCAGGGCGGAGAAGGTGTTGGAAATACATCTTAATGGCTCAGAAACAGAATGTAACTATGAATTATACCTAAATTCCGTTTCGACCGGTATCATAAAAACCGGCACGGGTTTTCCGCTCAATTTTGGACTCCAGGGAGAAGCAGGCAGTTACACAGTTGTAGCAACAAATGGTCACTACAGGTTGTGTCAACCGAGATGGAAAACACAGCCGTTATCAGTTATTTTGTTTATGGACAGACCGATGAGATCTGCATGGTCAGCGTGGATTCTGTAACGGGTAAAAACATCATTGCCTGGGAGAAAACACCGGATGAAGCCATTGCATCTTACAACATTTACAGGGAATCAACTTCCGGTGGTAATTTTGAAATGATGGGAAATATCGGTCATGAAAATGCAGGAATCTATATTGACAATGCATCAAATCCGTTGCAGAGATCGTTCAGTTATGGATTGAGCACGCTGGATACCTGCAATAATGAATCTGCTATGAGTGAAATTCATACGACCGTACACCTGAACATAAACACAGGGATCAATTCGTATAACCTGATCTGGACCCCTTATTATGGATTTGGTTATCAGACTTATTATATACACCGGAGGCAAGGGGCGGATGGTTTCCATATCCTTGATTCCTTTGCCGAACAGCATTATGTCTTATACCGATTTGAACCCACCGTCAGGAATCCTGGATTATGTCATCGAGATCAGAAATGATAACGATTGCAATGAGCAAAAAGAAAATAGATCCTACAGTGTCTGTCTTCTCAAATATTATAAGCACAAATGTAGGTATTGAAGATCTGGAAGGAAATTCTGGTTTCATAACTGATTATTCCCAACCGAAATCGTGGGCAGTTCACACTTCAAATAAACCAAAAGATTAGAAATATCTGTATCTTTAGATCTGACAGGAAAATTGAGTGGATGGATACAATAAAGTAAAAATATCTGAACCTGGGAATATAGCATATTGATTTAAGCCATTGTAATTCGGGGATGTATTTGATTAAAGCTACGCTTGAGAATGGATTAGTAGTGAATCGGTTTGTAATGGTTTATTAATTTATACTTATTCATTGTCCGGGTTCCGGGTTCTGAGTTCCAGATTCATTACCAATGACCAGTGACCCAATTGCTAGCCTAAAATAGATAAACGGAGTGTCCATGATCAATGATTTGCTAAAAATAAGTAATTTAATCGTTACTAACCAATTTGTTAGTAACAAATATGTAACATTGCTTGACAATTTTTAAACTCATTTTAACTCCTATCCTCTAACAGTCTTACATCTTACGTCTTACCGTCTTCCCCGCCTCCCCGCTTCCCCGCTTCCCCGCCTCCATGCCTTCTTCTAACCAATACCCATCTCTCGAAAGCAAATGGTCCAGGTTGGCTACGCCGTAAACCACAATTGCCGTTACGATCGACACATGGTCCTGGTACTCCTTGATGCTTTTGTTGTAAGTGTCACGCTCGGTGTGCCAGATCTCATGGTAGCTGAAGTCGTAGCCTTTTGTATCCCCGGTATTGAGATACAGCGTAGGAACGCCGGCCACGGCAAAAGGTCCGCTGTCGGTGCCCCAGGCTTTTTTCGGTATTTCGGAAGGCTGCCTGTCTTCTATTTTGAAAGGAAACTCGGGATTGATATCATTCAGCGGGGCACAGATCGCTTCAAAATCAGCTTTCATAGCAGCAGGAACGCTGATCCCCGTGGTTACGGTCGGTCCCCCGTCGCGGTTGAACATGTTTGAGATCTTAGGCAGCAGGTCGCCATTGCGGTCCACCCAGCTTTGTGAGCCGAGAAGGCCGAATTCTTCGCCGGCCCAGAGGATGGCCAGGATGGTCCGTTTGGGCTTTCCACCTGCTTCCATGATCAGGCGCGCAGCTTCCATGGTAGGCGTAGCGCCGGAGCCATCATCCACACCACCGGTACCTACATCATAAGAATCCAGGTGCCCCCCCATGATGACATACTCATCGGGGAATTCAGTTCCGGGAATGATGCCGATGACATTGTGGTAGGGTATCGGCCCGGGACGGAAATGGTTGCGAATGTCGAATTCAAGGAGAAAATATCGCCTTTCTTCTGCCATCTGTTTGATAACCTTATACTGGTGTTCATCCAGTTTTATATCAGGAACAGTGGGAAGGTTCTCAAAAGTCATGTTCATGATGTTCTTTCTGTCGTACATCACCCGGATGGGTGTTTTCGACGACTGGATGATGCCCAGTATGCCGGCTTCGCGCATTTCTTTATAGAAGAGGGCAGGCTCTTCATTCAGGGGCAGCAGTTCTTTCTCAGGAATCCCCTTGTCCCCTTGTCCCCTTGTCCCCTTGTCTTTGTTATCCCTGTTTTCCTTCCTGATCTGGTTGTTTTGTTCTGCTGTCGCAGCATTCACGACCTTGATGGAATCGCGTATACTGTCGGCCCTAATTGAAAAATCTATCGGCCAGCCCTCGTTTTCTCCAAGGATAAGGACCCAGGCGCCTTTCAGTTGCCCTTTCATGCGGTCAAACTCGGCCTGTGTCCGTGGCTCGATCAGCACATGGCCGCGCTGGACGCCTTTGGTTCCCGAGGTATAGGATGGGGTAGCAAAGTGCAGGATCATGCCTTCATCGGAAAGCATCCTTCCAAACCAGGGGCCGCGGTTAAAGCCAACAGGCAGTTCGCCCACTTCATCCAGTACCACTTCCATACCCCACTCCATGAACTTGCCCGCAGCCCAGATGGTAGCGCTTTCATACGCTGATGAGCCGATGGGCCGGCCCCCGATCCTGTTGCACAGGACGTCGAGGTGGTCCATGGTCTGGTTGTCGGTTTTACCGATATGTATGATCTGCTGGACTACGGAATCGGTTTGGGATTGGGCGTAAATCACGGCCAGGAGGCTGAATGTGAGGACGATTGTGAAGAGGTTTTTCACGGTTATTTATGTTTTAGTTCAGAAAGATAAAAGTATCAAAAATCCTGTATTAAATAGATTCGCGTAAATTTGTATAAATTCGTGTCATTCGTGTTCTATGATAGAACGCGAATAAACACGACTGTAACGAATTTTCACGAATATTTTTTATTATGAAATCACGCTACAATCCCGACAATTTCCACCGGATTGAATACAACCCGGAGCATTACAAATGGGGAATTTTTTATTACAATCCTGACGACACCCGGATCATCGTGCTAAAGAGAAATCAATGGATGGGCTGGACGCTGAATTTTGCAAATTTGTGGTCGTATATTATACTTGCTGCTATTATAGGAATAGCTGTCCTGGTGGGATACTATTCAAGTTTATAGGATTTAATCAGGCATCCTGAAAGTATACATTTTCAATCCTTCCAGTTAAAGATAAATGGTCTGTTTTTTGCTAATTTCTATGCCAGGAGGCATACGATAAATATCGATGTGATTAATAAATTATTAGTTTTCTATGCAGTATTCTACTGTTAAATTTCACCTTTGCAAAATAAATACCCGGGATTAAATTTTGAATATTGATGCAACTCTTTTTGGAATAGATTTGACTTGAATAGGTAAGCTTTCCGTGAATATCAGTTATTTTAATCTCTGCATAAGGATCCAAGTTATTTGATATAATTTGAATATTAAGGAAGTCATTTACAGGATTGGGATAAATGATAATTCCTGATTCTTTGGTTTTTTCCAAGCCGATGATGCCATTATACAAGACAACGGTGATATAATTTTCTTTTATCGTAGAATCAGCTGTCGTTGCATTGATCACAACCAGCTTAACACTATAATCTCCCGGTTCATCATAGGTAAATGATGGATTTTGAATAAAAGCATCATAGATCCCGTCATTTTGAAAATCCCATTTCCAGAGCACCGGATTTCCAGTTGACTCATCTGTAAACTGAACTAACAGCGGTGAAGGGCCTTGAAAAGGGGTGGCAGAAAATTCAGCATTTAATGATTTAAAATATGACTGAACAAATGATGGGAGGCCGTAAGTCGACTCACGGCCGGACAGTTCGATTGCATTATCCTCGAAACTGCATCCTATTCCCAGGATGTCAGGGTGATTGATCCTCGACAGATAGGAGCTATTTTGCCTGGCAATATATATCTTGTTATCGGAACTAAGCTGCAGCGCACCAATGGGATCGGAATTCTGTTCCACCGTTGCTACGATTACCCTCGATTCAAGGATCACGTCGGGCAGGTCTGAAGAAAGATCGTACTGGTATATCTTTCGGTTAGTTTTCCATTCACCGACGTAAAGCAGTTGACTGCCTGGTGAGAATTCGATCCCATAGGGTCCGCCAGGATCCGCACCACCAGGATTTGAGTAATTATAATCTGTGACCAGGTGTGATACAATACCGGTAGAATTGTTGAAATGACACATTACCACTGAGTAGGCAGTATGATTGGCCATTGCTAATTTCGCTCCGTCGGGGGATATTTTCAAGTATCCTTTCGATGCCTGCATATCGCCGGTAATTGCCGGGCCTGTGCGACTGATGACAGGTGAGGTGTTGACACCCGATGAGGTTACGTGATAAGCATAAAAAGCATTTGTCCCCCACTGATGGGTGACTACCCAGTACGAAGCACCATCGCTGTGATTGACGGCAGACACTTTTTCACAGGCAAAAGGCAGGAGGGATATGTTTTTCTCTGAAGTTACAACATCTCCAAGCCCGCCATTCAGGGTCATTTCAACACGGGAATAGCACAGACCGTTTACCAGGCCATTGTCGTAGGCATCTATTGTGAAGATGTAGTATTGATTTGTACTCCAGGGTTTTGGGACGATAATTGCCGATTGGGTGCTGGAAGCATGACCTAAAAGACCACTTCCGGCCGGCATCTGGTCGTGGTTCTTATCATATACAAACCTTCCATCGGTATAAAACTGCAACAATCCATCATTCGTAGAAATTGAAGAGCATCCTTCACCCGTGTTCAAGGCTCCGTCAGTGAGTGCTCCAGGCCCTAAAGCGCTAAAATTTATACCGGCATGGTCACCAAAATACCAGAAACTGGTTTTATCCTGAGCATTACCGTTTATTAAGCAAACCGATAAGGCTGTAATCAGTATTAAACTCTTCATACTATGACTTTTAAGGCCCGAAGTATGTAATGTATTCTTTATAAAAAAATATTGCAGTATAAATTTACTGCATATTGGTCAAGGTTACCGGCCTAAATATGATTTATCATTAGATTATTCTTTAATTTATTGCCCTCAAGGTCCAAAATCCATGCTTAAACCCAAGCACCTGATCTTCGGATTTTTCATTTCCCTTACCCAGGTTGTATAGGTGGCACTCCTGGTTTTCCTTTTATTTGTCCTTTTTCCTCATCATGCTGGGCAAGAAAATTCCGGTGAAGAGCTCTAAGCCCCAAGCCCCAAGCCCTAAGCTCTATGCCCTATGCCCATTGCCCATTGCCCCATGCTTTGTGCAATTTTATTATTCTTTCAAAAAATTAATTTCGTACATTTGCTCTTCAAATCAAAAAAACCAACTATGAAAACAAAATTCTTTTTATTAATTGTTCTCTTTTTAGGGATCAGTGCTTTAACTTATGCACAAACCCAGAGTTCCGCACCGGCTACTTCAAAGGAAGCTCCTGCAGTAACTGCGACTCCTGATCACGCCAAAACCGGCGAATGCACAGGTCATGCAACAACCGGCGCAAAAGCGGAATGCAAATGGGTAGATGCTGACGGCGACGGAAAATGCGACACGTGCAAAAAAACGGAAAAGGAATGCAAAGAAGCCTGTGCACCTAAGGCTGCTGCGGCCAAATCAAGTTGTGCATCAACATGCCCACATGCAAAGGATTGCGGAAAATCTGCCGGAAGTGCTCCTGCCAAAGACGGCATGAAGAACGAATAAGCTTCTACTTCTGAATTAAACCCAGGCGACCGTTATGATGGTTGCTGTAAAAAGTTGTAGTACGACTATAGTGGTACTACAACTTTTATTTTATCATCGCAAGCATCACACTTTTTGCCCTGATTCTTTAAATATGACACATGCCTGGTAAAGTTGTTCAATTCCATATCTTTGATTAAACCCATTAATGACCTTCAAATGTCAATTTCAATAAAGAAAACACTCAGGATGCTCAGATTGAGAATAGTAATTATTCTCCTGTTTTTCATCCTCCCCTTTTCATTATTCTCACAGGATTCCCTGAAAGTCAGGTTGAACGAATTTCTTGACGAATGGCACTCCGATGCGGCCCGGGCCGATATAGAGGCATATTTTAACAAAATAGATGATGAAGGCAATTATATCGGTACCGATGCAACGGAGAACTGGACCAAGCAGGCTTTTTTCGACTGGTCGAAACCTTATTTTGACAAAGGTAAAGCCTGGAAATTCCATGCTGAGGAGCGGAACCTATACTTTTCAGAAGATCGAGCTTTAGCCTGGTTTGATGAGCAACTCGAGGCTTCCTATGGAAGGCTTCGTGGTTCAGGCGTTCTAAGGTTGAAGAACGGTGAATGGAAGATTATGCATTATGTACTTTCTTTGCCGGTTCCGAACGAAAAATTCAATAAAATCCTTGAAGTTATATCAGAACAAGATTGAAACGTATAAAGCTGAATAACAAGGAAATAAAAAATTTCGTAGTACGACTATAGTGGTACTACGATTTTCATTAATCAATATAACGGTCATATTCCATCCTTTTATCATTTATTGATAATTTTGAAAAAAATAATCCTGAAAAGAATTTTTTACATCAGCCGATTGTCCTCCTTGCAAGTCGTGCTGCTATTTGCACTATTGACGGTAATTCTCCGTTTATTCAGTTTTTTCCCCAGTGTGATCGACCATGACGAATCGACTTATCTTGAGATAGCCAGGATGATCCTTTCAGGCAAGACATTATATGTCGATATGATCGACATTAAACCTCCCGGGATATTTCTCATTCTTGCCGGTTTCCAGGCTATTTTCGGATACTCAATTTTTGTTTTAAGACTTTTGGTAGCATTATGGATTGCCGCTACTGCATTCGTGGTATATAAAACAGGAAAGCTGCTGGTTAAAGATGATAATGCTTCCCTGGCCGCTGGAATTATTTACATCTTTTTTATCTCGACCTGGTCGTTTTATGGTATCTCCATCACCCCGGAAATCTTCTTCAACCTTTTCACCATTTCAGCCTTGTATATATTGCTGAGGAAGCAAGATTTAATAAATTTTTTCCTGGCCGGCTTACTGGCCGGTCTTGGATTTATAGTTAAATACCTGGTTATAGCTGATTTTACTGCTTTTATAATTTTCATAATCATCCTTTCTTATTATAGAAGAGAAAAACCGAAAATATTATGGGTCACATTTTCATTATTTCTTTCAGGAATAGGCTTTTTTCTCCCTTTTGCCTTGTTTAACATGATTTATTATCTAAAAGGAAATTTCAGTGATCTATACAACATCGTTTATCTTGCCCCGGCGAGGTATCCTTCAGCTTTTGATCCGTGGAAAATGCTTAAATTTATTATAGAATTCCATTTACTCTATCTTCCCGTATTTTTCTTTTTCTATTATGCCCTTTTTGATAAAAGGATAACCGCTACGCAGATCTCAGTGACAAAAAATCTTTGCATAATATGGTCATTCTTGTCTTTGGCTGCCGTTCTTGTTGCAGGAAAGACATTCGGGCATTATACCATCCAGCTCATGTTGCCTGTAAGCATCATGGCAGGTATTTTCTTTCATTCTGAGAGAAGACTGCCCCCGATTCTGAAAAAGATTCTAACAGGCAATCCGGGACGAATTATCCTTTTTGTCCTGATCATTCTGGTAACAATCATGAAATTAGAATATGTTATTCGCAGGGATGTGCCTTGTGAAATTGCCGAATATCTTAAACCAGTATTAAAGGAGAAAGATGTCATCTATACAGCTAATTATCATCATATTCTTTATTACTTGCTTAAGAAAGATAGCCCGACAAAATATGTTCATCGGTCACTATTACTCGGGAGCAAACATATCAAAGCCCTGGATATCAATGTTGATGAAGAATTCAGGCATATTATGGCACAACGGCCTGTTTATATAATTACGGAGAAGGAATACCCGGAAGGGATGATGAAGGATTTCATTAAAAGCAATTATTATGTAGAAAAGGACTTCGGGGAAGGGATTAGAGTGTTTAGGTTAAAAAAGCTGTAGTACGACTATAGTCGTACTACAGCTTTTAATGCCTCCAAATTAACTAATTCAATATTTGTGTTTTTTAAATAGATCTCCTGGTAAGAACTCCACGGCCATTTTCTAACATCAATGACAATTCCTGCCTGAACAGGATTTAGGTGAATATAATTCATACAAACAGTTGGATATTCTGCTTTTTCATCTCGTCTGTTGATTTTAGTTACCCCCATTATTTTATACCATGCTGGATTTAATGTCTCATTACCATTGAGGCATAAAGATTTTGTATGTTGCTGAAATAGACTTCCTTTTCTATTTTCCTGAATATTAATGGCTCTTGCATAGGAACATAACATTGTTCCAATTGATTGATTGATAGTTTTAGACTTAACCATTTGATGATGAACTAGTATCATTAAATGAAAATGGTTTGGCATTAAGCACCATGATAGAACCTCAGCATAAGGTAAAATGTGATGTCTAATCTTTTGAACAAAAAACAGATAATTCGAGGATTTATAAAAAATCCTTTCCCCATTGTTCCCTCTATTAAAGACATGATAGAGTGAGCCTTCAATTAAATTCATAATAATCCTCCTTTTTATTAATTAATTTATATCTGTTTATCCGGATTTCTTTAAAAAATACCCGGTTGTATTAAAAAAAGTTGTAGTACAACTATAGTCGTACTACAACTTTCATTTTATCCTTAACTTTATCCCGTCAAACAACGATTTCAAACCCTAAATCATGAGACAAAAGCTGCCATCCGTTTTTATCATTGCCTTCCCGATTCTGCTTTTTATCAGCTGTCAATCAGCTGTCCAAAAAAACAGACTGACTCCCGACGAGCAGGCAGAACTGATTTCAAAAGGGAAAAAAATCACCATGCAAAGCTTTAAAGCTTTATCTGGTGAGGTCATGAATGCATTGCAGGAAGGTGGCGTCGAGCATGCCGTGGGATATTGTCATTTACAGGCAAGCCCGCTTATTGATTCCCTTTCTGACGCTTACGGGGCAAAGATCAGCAGGGTTTCGGACCAATATCGTAATCCTTCCAATAAACCTGGCAACCTCGATTTAACTGTTCTGGATTCCTACCGCCAACAGCTTGCTGAGGGGGTGGAGTTGCAACCTCATCTTGAAATCACTGCTGATGAAATTATCTATTATTCTCCAATACTTCTTCTGAACCCGGCCTGTCTGCAATGTCACGGTGAACCCGGTTCAACTTTAGAGCAGATGAATTATGATTTCATTAAATCCAAATATCCAAACGACCTGGCGATTGGGTATAAACTTGGGGATTTAAGAGGAATATGGAAGATAGTGTTTTAGTTCAAAGTTCAAAGTTTAAAGTTTAAAGTTCAAAGTTCAATAAATGTTAAGTTTAAGTTTTATATGAATATAAACGTCCAGGAAATTGAAGTGATTCATGATTCAGATCATCATCGTTTTGTGGTCGATCTGGACATAGACAAAGCAGTGTTGATATACATGATAAAGGCCGGGCTTTTTATTTTATTGCACACAGAAGTTCCTCCCGCTTTTGAAGGGAGGGGGATTGCGGGTAAAATGGCGCAGACCGCGCTGGAATATGCCAGGGATGAAGGCCTAAAGGTGAGATCATACTGCTCTTATACTACCCGGTATATTGATAGGCATCCGGAATATCTGAACCTGTTAGGGTAACTTAAGTTTAGTGAAGTTTCTCGCTGATTATCGCAGAATAAAACGCAGATAAGCGCAGATACATTATTCCAACTTGATGTTCAAGTTATCTGCGAAGATTTGCGTTATAAATCTGCGGTCATCTGCGTGAAACAATTATCTTACCCTGAAATACACTGTTATCTTCCCGAACAATAGATGACAAATATAATCCATCTGGAAGCAAAGTAATATCTAACTGATATTTCCCCATTGCAGGTGTGGTGATCCTGAGTAATTCTCTTCCCATTAAGTCCGAAATAATAATCAACTTTGCAATTCCCGGAAATGTAAGATTCACTAAATCTTTTGCTGGCACCGGATAAATAAAGAGTGTATTTTTATTTTTATGGTAATCATCAATCCCAACGGCCCATTCCTCAAAATCTCCGTTTGTCACAAGGTTATTGCCGCCGGTTTCATGGTAGCTAATATTATCAATCCAGACATGGGCGGTCTGATTGAAATTATATAAATTTGGCTGGCTATAAAATTTAATAAGCACAAACCCAACTACTGCCTGGCCGGGCACCACCCCTCCCCAACTTATGGTCTGCCATCCTGATGAATCAGAAGAAAACACCGGTGGCTGGCCGAAAATATCAAATCCGTAAGTATCGTAAAAATCCGCATAAACCTTTACCTGGCCTGCGGTATCATAATCAAATACATCAAATGAAAATTCATATTCCGCACCGGGAGTAATATAATAAACATCGGATATAAGGTAAGGAACAGCGCTGCTGTTGAGTTGCATGTGGCAGGATTTTATGCCATCAGAAAAGAAAGATTCGTCAGGCGTAAGTGTAAAATCCTCGCCGGGATTTATCTCATCCCGGGTCCAGTTCATAGGAACCTGGGCTTGAGTTACAAAGCCAATCAGAATCAAAATAAAGAAAGTCACAAGTAGTTTCATTTAAAAAGGATTTTAAAAGGCGAAGAAATTAATCTCACTTATTTCAAAGTGAATCCTGCTGTAAATATACTTGAAATTCACCTATGGAAAAAATCGCCTCCCTTCTACTGACCGCTGACTGCTGACTGCTGACTTTTTTTTCTACCTTCGCAGAAACTCTGCGCTTATGCTCGTCATTGGTATTGCCGGCGGATCGGGATCGGGAAAAACCACCGTAGTCAATAAAATCATCCAGGGGCTTCCGACTTCTTCGGTTTCCATCATTTCCCAGGATGCTTATTACTGGGACAATGGCCACCTGTTGCCACAGGAAAAGAAAATGATCAATTTCGATCATCCTGATTCCATAGAATGGGAATTGCTTATTCATGACCTGGACCGCCTGATCGCCGGTTCCCCGATTGAAATGCCCGTTTATTCCTATGTCAGTTGCGCGCGTTCAAAGGAAACTATAGCCATCATGCCGAAAAGGGTGATCATCGTGGAAGGGATCCTGATCCTGACCAATGAGCTGCTCAGGAACCGGTTCAATGTGAAAGTTTTTGTCGATGCCGATGCCGATGACCGCCTGATGCGCATCATCCAGCGCGATATCCTGGAAAGGGGCCGTTCGGTGGATACAGTCCTAACGCATTACGAGAGTTTCGTCAAGCCCATGCACCTTCAGTTTATCGAGCCTTCCAAGCGTTATGCCGACCTGATCATTCCGCAGGGTGGGGAAAATGAAGTGGCTATCGAGTTGCTTGCCTCCAGGATCAACTGGAAGTTTAACCAGGAAAAATAATGATCATCATCGATAATACATCCATTTCCGACGACCTTTACCTGGTCCGGTTCTGCTGCAATTTAATCCGATGCCAGGGGGCCTGCTGCGTGGCCGGCGATGCAGGAGCCCCACTTGAAGAAGAGGAGATCTCTGTTATTGAAGACGAATTGGAGCATATCAAGCCTTACATGACTGAGAGAGGCATTAAAACGGTTGAGGAGCATGGCGTTTTCGATTATGATATCCATGGAAAGTTTGTTACCCCTCTTGTCAATGACGGGGAATGTGCTTTTACAAATTTTTCAGAAGGAATTGCCTATTGTGCCATTGAAAAGGCTTTTTTTGAAGGCAAAACGAAATTCCGAAAACCGGTTTCCTGCCACCTCTACCCGGTAAGGATCACGAATTATGAAAAATTCGATGCGGTTAATTACCAGAAATGGAATATCTGTAAACCTGCATTAAAACTGGGCAACAGGGAAGGGATCCCTTTGTATAAATTCTTGAAAGAAGCACTTGTCAGGAAATACGGAATAGATTGGTATTCGCAACTGGAATCCGAAATTGATCTTAGAAAAGGTCAGTAATTAATTCTCCGTGTAACTCTGTGAATCCTCGGTGCAACTCTGCGTAACTTTTTGTGATAATCAGGTAATAAGTTACACAGAGTTCCACGAAGGTAACACAGAGGAACACAGAGTAATATTTTACGTTGCGGAAGCGACTCCTCCGGCCGGTGCGGCTTTTGCTCCAAGCTCCTTGTCGATATGGAACAATCCTGATTTTTCGTTTCCTGCCAGTGCCATCGTGTCAAGAATGCCGTTAACCAGGTTTTCTTCTTCCAGCTGCTCCGTAATGAACCACTGCAGGAAATTGGCCGTGGTATAATCTTTTTCTGATATGCTTACATGATAGAGCTCGTTGATGGAAGCGGTGATGTATTGCTCATGTTTCAGCACATCCTGGAACATCTTATGCAGCGTCTCATACTTGAATGGCGGTTGCTCGATTTCCTGCAGGACTGAATAACCTCCACGGTCGTTCAGGTAATGCACAAATTTGAGCTGGTGCATCCGCTCTTCGTCGGAATGTGTATAAAGAAACGCTGCAGCGCCCTGGTATCCATTCTTCTGGCACCATGAAGCCATGGCTAAATAAAGCCTGGAGGAGTATTCTTCCTTCTTGATCTGCTCGTTTATGGCTTTTTCTACTTTTTTAGAAATCATGTCTATGTATTTTATATGGTTTGATTGTAAAGATACAAAGATAGTCATAAAGTTACAGTAATAAGAAGACTTTTAAATTTCACCACAGATAACGCAGATTTGCACAGAATTACCCGCGAAGCGCTTCCGCACCGCTAACGATCTCAAGCAGTTCTTTCGTGATCGATGCCTGGCGTGCTTTGTTGTAAGAAAGACGAAGCTGCTTAAGCAGGTCGGTGGCGTTTTCCGTGGCCTGGGCCATGGCGGTCATCCTGGCGCCGTGCTCGGCGGCATAGGAATCGAGGATGGTCTTGTAAAGCTGAACTTTCAGCATCCTGGGGAGCAATTCCTTCATCAGAACTGCCTCCTCCGGCTCAAAAATGTAATCGGCATTCTACTTTCCGGCTTTTACGCCAGGTGCAGGCGCAACCGGAACGATCGGCAGGAACTGGTCGATCGTAAGGACCTGCTGACCTGCATTTTTAAAATGATTATAGATGATCTCGATCCTGTCGTATTTTTTTGAGGCAAAAGCCGCCATCAAGCTCTTCGGCAATCGCGGTGGTATTGGCAAATGTCAGCGAATCAAAAATCTCATTATTGGTGTTTACGACGTTGAATTTGTTCTTCCTGAAAAAATCCGTCGCTTTTTTACCAATTGTGAAAATATCGAGATGGCCCTGCCTGTTTATTTCCCTGTAGTTACCATCGATATAAGCCTTAGCCGCCTTGATGACATTGGTGTTGAACGGGCCGCAGAGTCCGCGGTTTGAGGTAACCACCAGCAGCAATACTTTCTGCACCGGCCTTACACTGGCATAAACAGCCTCTTCGGTATTATCAAGGCTCGAGCTGAGGTTCCCCAGGATCTCGCGCAGCTTGGCGGCATAAGGCGCCAGGGCCTGGACGGCATTCTGCGTCCGGCGCAGTTTGCTGGCCGCGACAAGCTTCATCGCGCTGGTGATCTGCTGCGTCGAATGAATCGACTCGATCCGGATACGTACTTCTTTTAAACTAGCCACCTGAGAAATGTTGAATGTTGAATTTTGAATTTTGAATTGCCCCTACCCCTGTATGTGGGCTGTTATTTCTCATATTTCTTTGATATATCTTTCGCTGCACTTTCCATCAGCTTGATATCATCATCTGAAAGCTTGCCGGCTTTCAGCTCCTGCAGAACGCGGGTATGGTGTTCTTCCAAATGATGCAGATATTCGGCTTCGAAATCCTTCACGCTTTCGATAGGCACATTTTTCAGCAGGCCACGGGTTCCGCAGAAAATGATGGCGATCTGCTTTTCTACCGGCATGGTGTCGTGCAGTGCCTGTTTCAGGATCTCGACGTTCCGTTTTCCTTTTTCGATGACGGCCTTGGTTGAAGGATCGAGGTCGGAGCCGAATTTTGAGAAAGCTTCCAGTTCACGGTATTGCGCCTGGTCGAGTTTCAGGGTACCGGCCACTTTTTTCATCGATTTGATCTGGGCCGATCCGCCGACGCGGGATACCGAAATACCGACGTTGATAGCCGGGCGGATACCGGAATTGAAGAGGGTGGTCTCGAGGAAGATCTGCCCGTCGGTGATGGAGATCACGTTGGTCGGGATATAGGCTGAAACGTCGCCTGCCTGGGTTTCAATGATCGGGAGAGCGGTTAATGAACCTCCTCCTTTGACCATATGCCTGATTGATATCCGGCAGGTCGTTCATCTTTTTTGCGATCTCATCAGCAGAGATGATACGTGCTGCTCTTTCCAGCAGTCTTGAATGGAGGTAGAAAACATCACCGGGATATGCTTCACGTCCCGGGGGCCTTCTCAGCAGGAGTGAGACTTCACGATAAGCCACAGCCTGTTTGGAAAGGTCATCGTAGATAACCAGCGCCGGACGGCCGGTATCGCGGAAGAACTCGCCGATGGCGGCGCCGGCAAACGGTGCGTAAAACTGCATGGCGGCCGGATCGGAAGCAGTAGCTGCAATCACGATCGTATAAGGCATGGCGCCGCGATCCTCCAGCGTTTTGACCGTCTGGGCAACCGATGAACCTTTCTGCGCCTATGGCTACATAAATGCAATAAACCGGTTTGCCGCTCTTGTAAAATTCTTTCTGGTTGATGATCGTATCGATGGCGATAGCCGTTTTTCCGGTCTGGCGGTCGCCGATGATCAGCTCACGCTGTCCGCGGCCGATGGGGATCATGGCGTCGATCGGCTTGATACCGGTCTGCAGCGGCTCGTTCACCGGCTGGCGGAAGATAACGCCCGGGGCTTTGCGCTCCATCGGCATCTCATATCTTTCGCCTTTGATCTCCCCTTTTCCGTCGATCGGTTCGCCAATGGTATTGATAACCCTTCCCAGCATGCCTTCACCGACTTCGATCGAGGAGATACGGCCGGTACGGGTCACCTTATCGCCTTCATTCAGGTTATTGGATGATCCGAGGAGCACCACCCCCACGTTATCGACTTCAAGGTTCAAAACAATCCCTTTAACCCCCGTTTTCTCGAAATTGACCAGCTCACCGGCCTGGGCATTGCTCAGTCCATAGACCAGTGCGATACCGTCGCCGACGGTCAATATCGTTCCAACTTCTTCTAATGCTTTTTCATCTTTAAATCCTGCCAGTTGCTGGCGCAGGATAGCAGAAACTTCAGCGGGTTTAATCTGTGCCATAAATGACTTTGTCTATAATTCCCTGATATATAAATTCTCTTCGAATTCTTTCTTTAATTTTTTGATCGTTGTGGTAAGGCTGGCATCGAACCTTCTTCCTTCATCGGAAACGATAAATCCACCGATCATGTTCTTATCGATGATCTCGGTCAGTTCAACGGTCCCTTTGGTCCGGTGTCTCGATAATATTGATGATCTTCTCCCTGAGTGTTTCGCTCAGCGGAGCAGACCGTCCTGATCTCGATGACATGGATATTATGATGTTTCTTGTATTTGGCAACGAATTGCCTTGCAATGCCTTCCAGGAATTTCTCCCTGCGCTTCTGACTGAGCAGCTTGTAGAATTGCCTGGTCAATTCCTCAATCTTACCTGAGAAAATGGCATCCAGCACCGCAACTTTTTTTTCCGGCCGGATCACCGGGCTGAGCAGCATATGCCTGAAATCCCTGTTACTCAGGCAGACTTCGATGCATCAGGTCCATATCTTTCCTGACCTGTTCGAGCTTACCTGTTTCGAGGGCAAGTTCGAACAATGATTTGGCGTATCTTTCAGCTATGATGGAATCGAGCATGTGCGGTTCAATTAATTGGCCTGTGACATCGTCGAGCATCTTTTTAATCAGCTCTTCCTGTTTCTTATCGTGTGAAAGTTCTTCCCTGATCAGTTTTTCAGCTATTTCGATGGAAAGAAGGGCGATCTGGTTTTTCAGTTCGGTGATGGCCGCCATTTTTTCATTTTCAATTCTTTCGAGGGCATTTTCGACGATGCGCTGGCTCTCTTCGTTAGCTTTATGACGGGCCTCCTCGATCATTTTCTCGCGGATTTTCCGTGCCTCGCTCAGGATGGCATCCCTCTCATTCTTAGCCTCGGCGAGCAGTCTTTCGTTATCGCTCACCAGGTTTTTCATTTCTTCCCTGGCTTTGTCGGCCTGGTGCAATGCCTGCTCGATCGATTCTTCCCGTTCTTTCAGCATCTTCATGATCGGCTTCCAGGCATATTTGCCTAGAAGGAACAGTACTAAGCCGAACGACAGGGTCATCCAGAAAATAAGTCCTAATCCCGGTTGAATCAGTTCCATGTTTTAAGATTTTAATGAATTAACAAGGCCGATGGCATCCCGGCCAACCGCCGGGATGTTTCTCGACGACTGAACTTTCTTAGACAAACAAGACCAACAGGCCGATAACGATAGCAAAGAAAGCAACCCCTTCAATAAGTGCAGCGGCGATGATCATATTCGAACGAATATCACCTACTGCTTCAGGTTGCCGTGCGATGGATTCCACCGCGCCTTTGCCGATCTGGCCGATGCCGATGCCTGCCCCGATGGCCGCGATTCCGGCGCCGATTCCGGCTCCCATCTTGGCTAAAGGGGTGAGGTCTGCTGCTACCTGTAATAAAACCGTTAAAAGTTCCATAGTTAATTGTATTTATTAAGTGAAAAAATCATTTTGTATTAATGTTCTGTATGAGGTTCCGGGTGATGCTCCGGGTGATTATGCTCTTCCATGGCCATGCCAAAGTAGAGGGCCGATAGAAGTGTGAAAACGTATGCCTGGATGAAAGCCACCAGCAGTTCCAGGAATCCCATGAATATGCCGAAGGCAACGGATACCGGTGCCACGGCCACACCCAGCATGCCTTTGATATTGCCGAAAATAAAGATCAGGCTCATGAATCCGAGTATAATGATATGCCCGGCGCTGATGTTCGCAAAGAGACGGACCATGAGGACGAACGGCTTGGTGAATACTCCGAGGAACTCGACAAAAGGCATCAGCGGTACAGGGAATTTTAGCCACCATGGCACACCCGGCGCGTTGTAAATGTGTTTCCAGTAATTTTTATTGGCGCTGAAAGTGGTGATGATGAAAGTGAACAGCGCCAGGACACCGGTTACGGCAATGTTTCCTGTTACGTTGGCCCCAAAGGGGAAGATCGGGATGAGCCCCATGAGGTTGTTGAAGAAGATGAAGAAGAATACCGTAAGCAGATATGGCAGGTACTTCTCATATTTCTTTTCGCCGATAGCGGCTTTGGCTATATCGTCGCGAACAAAAATAATGATCGGTTCGAGCAGTGACTGCAATCCCTTTGGTGCTTTACCTTCATTCTTCCGGTATGATTTAGCTATGCTGATGAAGATGATCAGGAGTAAAGCGGCACTGACAAATATCGCCAGGACGTTTTTGGTGATAGAAAGATCGATAATGCGCCCGGCCTGTTCATCCGCCTCCATCGTCCCTTCCTTCACCCTGACGATCTTCCCTTTTTTAGCCCCTTCATCTGCAATTTTAAAGCCTTTGTATGCATCATGGCCATGGTGAAATTTTGTCGACATAAAAACGTTCAGGTTACCGTCATAGATCAGGATTACCGGAAGCGGCAAAGAAACATGGGTGTGCCCGATTGTCATGATATGCCATTCATAGGCATCGACAATATGATCGATGATCATATCGCCGGCGTTGAAGGCTTCAGTTTCTTTCTCGTGTGTGGCTGAAGGTTCCGCGTTCCGCGTTACGGGATTCGAGTTAGCGGTTACGTGTCCATAGCTCGAGGTGGTACCATGCTCTTCTTCAGCCCGGGTAGTAGAAATCCCCCAGAAAAAAACGAAAAAAGCAAGTGTAAAAATCCGTAAAACAGTTGATTTTACAAAACGTTTCTGCATGCTGATCAATGGGCTAAAGCTGTTTTTTAAATCCGGCTGCAAGTTTACGAAGAAAATCGGAAAGTAGCAATAAAAAAGTCAGGGGTGGGAGGTCGGAGGAATCTGAAAGAAAGAGGGGTGATTTAAGGTGATTTTCATTACTTTTGCCCCGCTTTATTCAAATCATCATAAAATGAAAAAGACCGCTCTACTGGTACTCCCGCTATTCCTCCTCTTTGGCTGCCAGACCAGGCAGGAACCTGCAAAAACTGAAACAATTACCAAAGAAGGAACTAAACCGGAAACCATGGTAGTGGAAGGGGAAAAGCCGCTTCCGGGGTCAGGATTAAAAGATGCCAAACCTCCGAGCCAGGAAACTAAAAATACATCCACGCTTGCCAGGCGTGGAGTAGAACTGATCCAGGCCGGGAATTATGCTGAAGGGATCGAATACCTGAACCGCGCCCTTGAAAACGAACCGCAAAATGCCAGGATCCTGTTTAATCGCGGCTTTGCTTATTTAAACATGAAAGATTATGATAAAGCCCTGGCAGATTTCAACAGTTCACTGGTGATCAATCCTTCAGATACAGCGGTTTTGTATCATTCCGGCCTGGCCAGGTATTATAAAGGTGATTTTAATGGTGCTTTCCGGGATTACAGCAATGCCATTTCAAAAAGTAAACACTTTCCAAAGGCATATTTTAACAGGGGCCTGGTACGTGGTCAATTAAAGGATTATAAAGGAGCTGTGGAAGATTTCACACAGGCCATCAGTTTTGACCCGAACTATTCCCAGGCTTATTATAATCGAGGATTGGCGAATTTTTACAAAAAAGATACCATGAATGCCTGTTCCGACTGGAATCAGGCGAACAGGCTGGGATCACCGGATGCTCAAAAAGCAATCGATATTTATTGCAATAAATAAGCTCAGTGAACCGTTCCTGAAACCTGTACAAGCGGGAAATCACCTGCCTTGGTTACTTTATTCATCAACTTCCCGTCTTCATAAATCATGACACTAACGTCAGAATGTGGCTTGTTCGACTGGGCGGATATATACATGTAATCACCGTCATGCCCTATGAATGTAAATTTCCAGCCTTTGTGAATATGAGGCTCCTGGACGACTTTGAGCTCCCCGGCAGACTTGAAAGTCACGTTGAAATCATCGGCACTGCCTTTTACGATGTACACCACCCGGTGTTCTCCAGGTTTTGTCCTGCGAAATAGTTGAAAAAGATTCATATTTTTGCCCCTTCTTTTTTAATCTTTAAATATACGACATGGAAACCCTAAAAGCAATACTTACACGCAGAAGTATCAGGAAATATTCAGAAAAAAATATTCCGGAAGAATATTACGAGGTGCTTTTAAAGGCCGCCATGCATGCCCCATCGGCCAGGAACAGGCAACCCTGGCACTTTATCATCATCAGTGACCGTGAGGTCCTGAACAAACTAGCTACAGTGAGCCCTTCCTGGAAAATGCTTGAAATAGCGGCCAGTGCTATCGTTGTTTGCGGGGATTTGAACCTGGAAGATTCGGAAAGTTTCATCATCCAGGACTGTTCCGCCGCCACACAAAATATCCTCCTGGCTGCCCATGAACTGGGGTTGGGAAGCGTCTGGCTTGGCGTGCATCCGCGGGAAGACCGCCTGAAGCCTCTAGTTGACATCCTCCGGATCCCGGGTAATATTCTGCCGGTTTCCATGGTTTCTGTGGGAAAACCCGATGAAGACAGGGAACAGCCTGACCGTTACAATATTGAACGAATCCACCAGGACGGCTGGTAAAGCTTATTCACCACATCACTTTATCACCTTACCGCTTAACCACCTTAATTACCTTTTCACTACTTTTGTATCCTAAACAAAACCAAAAGATTACTAATCTTCATCTTATGAAATCTCCACTGATCCCTGCTATTATCGCTGCCATTACTGTATTTGCGTTGATTTCGAGTTTTATCCTTCTCCGTAAAAATCAAACTGAACGGGATAAATATGAAGCTTACCTGCTTGAAAATTCCCGTCAGATCGAGGCCCCCAAATCGGAAACCGGAGGAAAATCCTTTGACGAGCCCCAGATGGCGGCTTTCCAGGATTTCTTACAAACCGTGGACCCGAAGGAAAAAAGGGTACCGGTTGAAAGGTTGCACCAGGCTTACCGTGAGCTACAGGCTGCACCCGGAAATTCTGGGCTTAAGACCGGGAATCCCTTACAATGGGATATCGTCCCTTCTAACATGGGCGGCCGGACCAGGGTTATCATGTATGACCCCAACAGTACCACAGGGAATAAAGTCTGGGCTGGCGCAGTAACCGGGGGGCTCTGGTACAACGACAATATCACCAGCAGCCTCTCTTCCTGGGTACCTGTCGATGATTTCTGGCCTTCCCTGGCTATCAGCAGCATTACTTATGATCCTAATAATACCCAGGTTTTCTATGTGGGGACCGGAGAAGCCTTTACTGCCCGTGTCATATACCGGGAATCCTCCGGGATAGGCTCAGGAATCTTTAAATCGACTGACGGCGGACAAACCTGGCAGCAACTTCCTTCTACCTTAAACTGGAAATTTGTTACCGATATCGAGGTCCGCAATGAAAGCGGCAACAGTGTCATTTATGCGGGCGTAGCTTCTGGTGAATATCACGGCACCCAGCAAAGCGAACCTTCCGATGGCCTTTACCGGTCTGCAGACGGCGGAGCTTCATGGATCCAGGTAATGCCCTATATTGCCGGCACCAACTATCCTTATGCTGTGGCTGATATTGAGATCACTGCTGCAAACCGTATCATGATCGGTTCGATGCCTAATCTTTACGGTGATGGTGGCGCGACGATCCTTTATTCAGACCAGGGTATAATCGGCTCCTGGACGATTTATGACAATTATGTCGCTATTATAGAATCCAATCCCGATTTGAATATACCCAACCGGGTCATGATCGGCAGTGCGCCGTCAGACCCCGATGTCGTCTATGCTCTGCTGGATGCCGGTTATGTAAACAGCACCAATGGTTTTGTATATACACAGGGGGTTTATATTGTCAGATCCGATAATGCCGGTTCGACCTGGGTATCGAAACCGATTCCGACCGGCGGGGACTATTACTGGGCATCAATTGGCTGGCATGCACTTACACTCGGGGTTGATCCGAATAATGCCGATGCATTGTATATCGGCGGATTGGATGTTTATAAATCGACCGACGGCGGGAACGACTGGACACAGGTATCTGACTGGCGTTATATGTATTACGGTGGCGGTGACCTGTATGTCCATGCCGATATCCATGATATCGATTTTAAACCGGGCTCATCCGACGAACTGCTGGTCACCAGCGACGGGGGTGTGTTTTATACATCACAGGCCCAATTGTCGGGGCCGCCATTCAAGGAGAAAAACCAGGGCTTCGGGACGTTGCAGTTTTATACCTGTGCCATCCATCCAACTGCCGGATCGGTAAAATATGTCGGTGGGTTGCAGGATAACGGGACCCTTTACCACACCGGTACCCCCCTGACGATATTTGATATGATCGATGGCGGTGACGGGGCATGCTCCTTCATCGACCAGGACCAGCCCCAATATATGATCACCTCGGTTTACTACAACCAGTATACGCTCTGGAATAACGGGAATTATTACGAATCCATGAGTGACTGGCAGAGCGGGACTTTTGTCAGCCCCGCAGATTATGATTACAAAAGCAACATACTTTATGCCAATGCCTGCTCATTCGGCGGAAGCCAGGCCAACCGGCTCCTCCGCATAAAAGGCATCCCCAATAACATTTCCGGAGCGTATATCAACCTTAACACCGGCCTGGATGTATACTTTTCGGCTGTAAAGTACAGCCAGCACTCGCCATCAGGCACTTCAACCCTCTTTACCGGGTCGCTTTCCGGCAGGTTATTCAAAGTGTCGGATGCTCAAAATGTGCCGGAAGTGACCGAGATCACCGGTGCTGGTTTTCCGGAAGGGGCCATTTCAAGCATAGCCATCGGAGGCTCCGACGACACGTTGCTGGTCACTTTCTCCAATTATGGCATTTCCTCCGTATGGCAAACCTATGATGGTGGCATCTCATGGGAGGAAAAGGAGACCAATCTGCCTGACATACCTGTACGATGGGCACTCTACCATCCGAACAGCACAGCTTACGCCATGCTGGCAACGGAGCTTGGTGTGTGGACTACCTCGAACCTGAATGAAGAGGAGACTGTCTGGACCCAGGATATTGAAGGTCTTGCCAATGTGAGGGTGGATATGCTGCAGATGAGGATGTCGGATTTCACAGTAATTGCGGCAACTCACGGCAGGGGGCTGGCGACGGCGGTGTGGGATTTACAGACGGGTGTTGAAGAGCAGGGAGGCGGGGAAGCGGGGAAGCAGGGAAGCGTGAAGATTTGGCCGAACCCGACATCGGGGAAATTCCAAATTACAAGCACCAAATTCCAAACAAATTCCAAAAATCGAGCACAAAACTTAATTATTGAAGTAGTTAATTTAAATGGGGAAGTTCTTGAATCCTACAACGTTGGATTGGTGGAACAGTGGAACGGTGGAACGGTGGAACTTGACATCAGCCATTTGCCGGAGGGGCAATACTTTTTGAAAATCACGACAGGTAAAGATATTTTTGTCGGGAAATTAATCAAGGTTCGGTAGGGGAATCTCGATTAATAACTATTTGTTTTGCAATAGGTTAAAAAAAGTCGTCGTACGACTATAGTGGTAGTACCACTTTTTAATTTGAAAAGCCTTATCTGATCAAAAATCCGTCAAAACATACCCTAGCAACCGTCTTAATTTAAATTGATTTTACGCTAAAATCTCCTTAAATTTGAGGGAACCAATATTCCCTCAACATGATCACCATCAGGAACTTCCTCATTTTGCATTTTGCATTTTTCATTTTGCATTTTTCATTTGCGCAGCAGTATGGTTGGACCGACATCAGCCAGAACCTCCCCGATTATCCTTTCGACACCGTCATTATTAACAACGGCGCAGATACAGGTATCGCCAATATTTCAGATATCAGCTTTATTAATGATAATGAAGGATGGGTGACCACCTGGCATGCCTTCAGCGATCAGAATGCGGCCATACTGCACACGACCGACGGCGGCGGGACCTGGGAAGTGCAAACCGTGATGAGACCCTGCCAGGTTATTCATATGGTTAATGAAAATGTGGGTTATGCCGGCAGTGACGGAGGGTTGATCTTCAAAACCATGGATGGAGGCGCTAACTGGGTTTTCCATGGCATCACCGGAGCAACAATCACAGGCATGTCGTTTGTTCCCGGAAGTGATACAGGCTATGTCTGCAGCTATATGAGTTCTATCCTGCAACAAATCACCCCGGAACTTGTAAATCCCATCAACCTTGGTAATTCAGACTGGTGGCATTCAATCAGTGCCCCGTCACATAATCTGATCTGGATCAGTGGGGGTAACAGTGTATGGACTTTTGATGAAGATGGATTGACAGATCAACCGATTTCTTCTACCTGGTACAATTCAATTGATTTTGTGCATAACAACCTCGGTTGGGGCGTGGGCAATGATGGAGTTAAAGATAAAAACCCGGGGACTATCTCAGGATGTGTGGGAAAAAATATCCCCTGGGTGCATCTTAAGTATACCGAATGGCCTTTATATGAAGTATTTGCGTTAGATGAGAACCATGTCTGGGCTGCAGGTTTTGAAGGGTACATCTACTATTCTGAAAATGCCTCGCAATTCGGCCGGGATACGTCGAACGGTTCGTGGTGGAGCAATGTTACCTTTGTGTCACAACCCAATCCCCGGCCTGATGTAGATTTTCTTTCGTTATTCTTCACCTCTCCGCAGAATGGGTTTGTTTCGGGAGGGGAGAATGTGCTGTTGAAGTATACGCAGATCACTGGCGAAGATGAGCAGGGAGGCGGGGAAGCAGGGAAGCATGGGGGCGTGGAGGTGTTTCCGAATCCCACCTATGGGAAATTCCAAATTACAAGCACCAAGCACCAAACAAATTCAAAATTCAAAATTCAAAATTCTATGATTGAGTTGGTTGATCTGTATGGAAAACAGGTAATGATCTCTCCACTCCACCGAATGGGGGAGGGGCCGGGGGTGGGGGTCGAAACACTGGAAATCGACCTCACCGGTTATCCTGCCGGAGTCTACTTTATCAGGGTGAGTGTCGGCAATGAATTGATAGTCAGTAAAATTATTAAAATATGAAGAATAGAACACGGATGACACGTATTTAGACGGATTTACGCGGATATCTGATCCGCGATTATCCATCGAATCCGTGTTAATCCGTGTGCCATTAAAAAATCAGCCATGAAAAAACTACTCCTCATTTTTCATTTTTCATTTTTCATTTTTCATTTTTCATTTGCACAGCAGGGCACCATCCAGCTTCCCGCCACCGGCCAGACTACCAGCTATTACCCCGGCGATGACGGCGATTTGCAGATAGGTGTGCCCTTGCCTGCAAACCGATTTACCAACCACGGCAACGGTTCTGCCACCGACCTGCTCACCGGGCTGATGTGGGTCACCAACGGCAACTTGATGGCCACCCGCAATCCTTCATTCGACCAGGACCGAATACCCGGCGATGGAGATATCGATTGGCAAACCGCCATGGATTATATCCAGCTGCTGAATGACGAGAATTATCTCGGATATAACGACTGGCGGGCGCCAAACGTGGTGGAGCTCCGCTCCTTTGCCAATCTCAGCAGGCCCGATTCCGTCCTTCCTGCCGGACATCCTTTCTATAATGTGAAACCGCTGTACTGGTCGTCAACTACAGTAGAATCCTACCGGTACTGTGCGATTGGTTTTTTCATGACAGAGTTTTACCTCCATTCCAATATCATCAACGTGGCCGGAGAAACGGAGTTTTTTGCCAAACGTGCATCAGCTGACTACAAGTATTATCTCCTTCCTGTCAGATCATCTGGAAACCCCGGCCTTGTGGAATTGCCGGCAACAGGCCAGCGGTATAATTTATGGCCCGGTGACGATGGCGGGCTGAAAGCAGGGGAACCCTGGCCATCACCCCGGTTGGTGGATAACAATAATGAAACTGTTACCGACCGCCTGACCGGCCTGATGTGGACAAAAGATGCCAACCTGATGGTCACCCGGAACCCTGAATTTGACACCAACCAATGGGTCGACGGTTGCGTGAACTGGCAACATGCCCTGGACTACATAGCCCTGCTGAATTCACAGAACTACCTGGGGTACAGCGACTGGCGCATGCCCAACCGCAATGAGATGACCAGCCTGATCGACTTCAGCCGGAAAAATCCAACCTTGCCTGAAAGATTTCCATTTACCAATACGAGTAACTATAATTTTGAATATTATTACTGGACTTCGACTACGCGGGCCGACGAGACGGACCAGGCCTGGATCGTGGTGCTCAGGGAAGGTATGATGGGAGGAGGAAATGCGCTTGCAATATGCTAAAACGGCCGACTGGCACGTCTGGCCGGTCAGGACCGACAATTCGCCATTGCCAACAGCTTCCGTTTCCGGCACCATCACCCTGGATGGAAATCCTTATCAACGTGCAGAGATCGTCCTCAACGGGGTTATTAAAGCCTATACCCGGGCAAACCTTAACGGCGAATACGAATTTACCAATCTTCCCAACGGAGATTATTTCATCACCCCTGAAGATAAGTATACCCGTTTTACCCCTGAATTTTACCAGGTAAGCCTGAATGGCAACCCTGTTACCTGCGACTTCACGGCTCAGTACAAGCGGGCTTACGGATGGACCGACATCAGCGACAACCTTTTCCAGGTTGGAAATGCCGCCGGGAATTACCTGTCGGATATGTTCTTTATCGGGCAGGAAGGATGGGTGACCAGCGGAAACGACTTCCCGGAAGTTTATCATACATCGGATGGAGGAGAAACCTGGGAGGTGCAGAACTCCCTCGTTCCAACCTATGCTATAACCATGTTATCGGCTGAGGAAGGATATATCGGAGGCGGCAGTTCGACAGGCATGATCCTGAAAACCACTAATGGAGGGACAAACTGGACATTTCACGGGATCACCATGGGAAAGGTTTATGATATGTCGTTCCCGCCAGGAAGTAATTCAGGTATAAGTTGCGGTTCAAACGGCTCATGGGCATGGATTACCCCCACGGGAACCACAAACGGCGCTCAATTGTCCTATGATGACTGGATGTGCATAGAATTTGCCGAATCATTGGATTTTGGTTTTATGGGCGGTATTTTCGGGAGAAAAGCCTGGTACGAGAACGGAAACTGGACTTACATAGGCGGGGCAATGTATATGCCGACCTATAATGACCTGCACTGGCTGAACAACAACCTGGGGTGGTTCTGCCTTTCTGACGGCATTGTACGAAGGATAGGGACAGAACAGCATTACATCTACAGGATGGATGAGGAGGAAGGTGACCCGCTTAATGGAATTTATGTCCTGAACAGCGATTCATTATGGGCGGTTACCATGGGGGGGGATGTCCTGACCACTGTGAATGCCTCGGCGGATACCGTGCACTTTTCATATGAGAATATTGCTCAGGAAAGCCTGATAGATATTTGGGTGGCAGATGCCAATCATGCCTATGCTATCGGGGGCAATGGCGGTTTCTTCCGCTACGGTTTGCTGGAAGGTTTCCCTGCCGGCGGGGCAGATATCATCGATTTTGTCGTGGACCAGCAAATCCAGCCGGCCACGATCAACAGCACGGAACAAACCATCCATGTAATTGTCGAAGAAGGCACAGATTTAACGCAGATCATCCCGGAGATCTTTGTCTCTGCAGCAGCCACCATCGATCCGCCCGGGGGAACCATGCAGGACTTCACCAATCCCTTCATCTATACCGTAACCTCCGAGAATGGCCAGACGGAGAAAGACTGGGTAGTGACGGTGGATATCACTACTGCGGTTGATGAGCAGGGAGGCGGGGAAGCGGGGAAGCATGGAAGCGTGGAGTTGTGGCCGAACCCGACGAGGGGGAAGTTCGCAGTTGGCAGTTCGCAGTTCGCAGGGGAGATTCAGCGGGTCGAAATAGTAGGTTTGGATGGAAAATTGGTGGAATCATTCAACCAGGAACCAGGAACCAGGAACCAGGAATTTAACATCAGCCATCTGCCTGCGGGCATCTATTTTGTAAGAATAACAATTGATAATCAAATGATTGTGAAGAAGATAATAAAGTTATGATAATAGAACACGGATGACACGGATTTAGACGGATTTACGCGGATAACTGATCTGCGGTCATCCGCTGTATTCGCGTCATCCGCGTGCCATAAAAAATATCAGCTATGAAACCGAAAATCCAAAAACTCGCTTCACGCCTCACCCTCCAAGCCTCACTCCTTCTCTTAGCCCTAGGCCCTGCGCTCTTTGCCCCGGGCCAGCAGGGTACCATCCAACTCCCCGCAACCGGCCAGGTCACCAGCTATTACCCCGGTGACGACGGCGACCTGCAGATGGGCGTTCCATTCCCGGCTAACCGCTTCACCGACAATGGCGACGGTTCAATCGCTGATATCTTTACCGGCCTGATGTGGGTCAAAGACGCTAACCTGATTGCCTCCCGTAATCCATCCTACGACCAGGACCGTATCCCGGGCGACGGAGATTTAGACTGGACTCGTGCTTTGGATTACATCCAGCTCCTGAATGATGAAAATTACCTGGGATATGATGACTGGCGGCTTCCGACAGTGATTGAGCTACTCTCACTGATTGATTACAGCCAGGCTCACACAGGCCTGTCAGCCGGACATCCCTTCCTGAATGTTATGGGAGGCTACTGGAGCTCAACAACCTGGGAACGCTTCAGGGGAATGGGAATTCCCGTCTTCCTGAAGGAATACCGCGTACACGCCAACACCAACCTGCTCCCGGGGGATATGGAAGGCCTCAATAAAGACCTTGATATATATTCTCCCGCATATTATAAACTATATGTCATGCCTGTGCGGGATGGAGAAAATGCCGGGGCCATCGGTCTTCCGCGAAGCGGCCAAAAAATCAGTTACTATTCAGGGGATGATGGCGAAGTGCAACCCGGGCACTCCCTGGCCCACTCCAAGGCTGGTGGACAACCGGAACCAGACCGTCATCGACCGGCTTACCGGGCTGATGTGGACACAGGATGCCAACGTGATGCTTAGCCGCGATCCCAATTATGCCGGTGAAGGGGGGCGCGTGGAATGGACCGATGCGCTGGACTATGTGGCTTTTCTCAATGACGAGAATTACCTTGGACATTCCGACTGGCGTCTGCCCAACCGCATTGAGATGCTTAGCATTTTAGATTTCAGCCGAAGCGAATACGCACTTCAGGAAGGCTATCCCTTTATTCATGCTGATTCACAGAATGATTCCTCCGCGCTCGTTTGCTGGACCTCCACAACTACAGGGCGTAATGCCGACTCGGCCTGGTCGGTACATTTAAGCGATGGTTATTCACGAGCCCGGCCCAAGTATGCTGAAACCTACGTTTGGCCGGTCAGGACCGATAGCAACAGCCTGCCTTCAGGTTCCATACAGGGATCAATCGATGGTACCGGGATTACTGGTGCAGGAGTATCTATCGCGATTCAAGGGCCGGTCAATGCCAGGACGAAAACCGATGCTACCGGCCATTACGAATTCTCTCATCTTCCCAATGGAACCTACCTTATTACCCCATCTTATTGGTATTACGCCTTTTCACCTAACTCACGGACCGTGACGGTTTCAGGTTCACCGGTTACTGCTGACTTCACAGCAGAATTCAACCGTGCATACGGTTGGAGCGATATCAGCCAGGCACTTTTTCCCTTGGAGAATGGAGCAGGCTCAAACCTGGTCGGCTTGCATTTCATTAGCGACAATGAAGGCTGGATCACCTCCACAAATGGCATCTTTCACACAACCGACGGAGGAGAAACCTTCGAGGTACAGACCACCATGGATTACTGCGATGCGATCTTCATGCTGGATGTTAACGAGGGTTATGCAGGAGGAAATGGAGGCTGGATCTACCATACGACCAATGGTGGTGATACCTGGCAATTGCTTAATTCCATGGGAAGTGACTGCCTGGACATCTCTTTCGCTCCTGGTTCAGCCGTCGGTTTTTCCTGCGGGGGCAACGGCCAGCTCTGGAGAATAGGCGACGGGGTTTTTGAGCAAATCAATACCGGCCTGGTAGGTACCTTAACCAGTGTGGCGGCCATGTCAGAAAATGAGGCTTTTTTCTGCGGCACCCACACGTGGCATTACAATGGTGCGGCAATTGAAGCTCTGTCAACCACAAACACCGCATATTCAATGGATATGTTTGATGATGGGCTGGGATGGGTGATCGACAATTACGGTGAAATAGATGGATTTGTTTCCCTTGAATTTCCCTGGATTAAACTGCACCCAGAGTCTTATATTGAACATCTGTATGATATCGATTCACCCAATGGAAAGGATGTATGGGCTGTCGGGGCCTATGGCCTGATCCGTCATTCTCCGAACGGCGATGATTTCTATATCAATTCGATCCCCTATGACTGGGGGAACAATACCGTGTGGAATACTCAGGCCCCCGGGCTTACCAACGCCAGCTTGTGGAAGGTCTTCTTTACCTCCCCGCTAAACGGGTATGCCGTCGGCGACAACGGGACCATCCTGAAATTCAGCCTCCTGGAAGGAGCGCCTGAAGGTGCTGACATCCTTGGATTTGCGGTATCACAGCAGGTCGGCTCTTCAAGTGTCGACCCTGAAAACCTGACTGTCTATGCTGAAGTGGACCCTGAGGCTAATCTTACTTCGCTGATCCCGGAGTTGTTCCTGTCAGCCGGCGCTTCGAGTGATCCGCCCAGTGGACAATCGCAGGACTTCACCAACCCGGTCAGTTACACGGTGACCTCTGCCGATGGGGCCATAACGCAAATCTGGACTGTAACTGTTGATTATTTTACCAGCCTGGATGAAGGAGAAAGGTTCGTGATGAATGATGGCATTTTGCTGCACCCGAACCCGACCTCCGGGATTTTCAGTTTACAGTTTACAATTTACAATCTAGGATATGTCAGGGTTGAGGTGGTGGATTTGTATGGAAAGATCCTTGAAACCTGGAACCAGGAACCAGGAACCAGGAACCAGGAACTGGATCTCACTGGCTACCCTGCAGGGATTTACTTTGTCAGGATAAAGAACGGCAATGAATTGATAGTTAAGAAGATTGTTAAGTTATGAAAATAGAACACGAATAACGCGAATTATACGAATGATCACGAATTAGAAATCCGCGTAAATCCGTCGCATCCGTGTAAATCCGCGTGCCATAAAATAGTTAGCCATGAAAAAACTAATCCTCATTATTCACTTTTCATTTTTCGTTATTTACTATTCATTTGCGCAGCAATATGGCTGGCAAAATATCGCTGCCAACCTGCCGGACTTCCCCTATGATACAACAATAATCAATAACGGTGAAGATACCGTTATTGCCAATTTTCACGGAATGTGCTTCATCAGTGACAACGAAGGATGGATTTCAACCTATCATCCGTGGTATGATTCTGCCGCAATACTTCACACCATGAACGGTGGTGGAACCTGGGAGGTACAGATGGTTGAATTTCCAATTGTTGCCATTGAGATGCTCTCGGCAACTGAAGGTTATGCTGCAGCTAACTTGGGAATGATCTATCATACCTCAAATGGAGGGGATACCTGGGAATTTCATGGTTCCACATTCGCGCTGTCGCTTGCCGATATGGATTTTCCACCCGGCAGCGATACCGGCTATGTCAGCGGGCAGAACGGCGCTGTTTTCAGAATCACTCCCGAAGGCATCGAAGAAATGTTCCTAGGAACTATAAGCAACAAGGACGCCATCCATTTCATTTCACCAAACCAGGGTTGGGTATGTGGCGAAGGCGTGGTGCAGGAGTATAAAAACGGGGAATGGGTGGCCGGACATGCTTACCCGAGCGGATTCTGGCACAACATCTTTTTCGTAGACTCCCTGCACGGCTGGGGAACCGGGTATTGGCTCACCGGGGCCGGAACGACAACAGACACGACCTTTGTGGTTCATACTACCAACGACTCTTCCTGGATGCCACAACTCAGCAACATCGGCAACCACCCGCTGTACGGCCTTTTTTTCCTTGATCTGTTGCATGGATGGGTCACGGGTGCCAGAGGGGATATTTTCTCAACCATTGACGGCGGGCAGAACTGGATAAAAGAAGCAGAAGGAATGACTAACGAGTGGCTGAGCGGAGTGCAGTTTACCTCTTCAAATAACGGTTATGTATGTGGCAATAGAATGACATTGCTGAAGTACGGACAGATCAGCGGCACGGGGGAGCATGGGAGAGGGGAAGCGGGGAAGCCGGGGAGCGTGGAGGTTTGGCCGAACCCGACGAGGGGGAAATTCCAAATTACAAGCACCATCCGCCAGCTGGCGGACCAAACAAATTTAAAAAATCAAATTCAAAAATGTGAGGTGGTCGATTTGTACGGAAACATAATAGATGCTTCGGTTTGTAATTTGAAATCTGGTGCTTGTTTGGTGCTTGGTGCTTGGGATTTGGAATTTGACATCACCAGATGTCCGGCGGGGATCTATTTCGTCAGAATATTTATCGATAATCAAATGATTGTGAAGAAGATAATCAAGATATAAAATTAACCACTAAGACACTAAGGGCACAAAGGAGCACTAAGATAACAAAACATCATACTTAGTGTTCCTTTGTGCCCTTAGTGCCTTAGTGGTGAAAAATATTGATCTAATTCGTAAAAACCAAATACCCGTATGGTTCCATCTCAATACTTCCGGCAAGAGTGCCCTCTGATCCATCAAAAACATTATACCAGTATGTATTATCCAGTTCCGGGACGATTGCATGAGAAAGGTCTCTGTTTCTGACATTAACGAAAACAAGCACTTCCTTCTCACCAAATACACGCTTGAAAGACAACACGTCTGCAGCGGGATAAGATATCAGTTCACCTTTTTTAATCGCATCCGATCCGTTGCGAAAATTAATGATATCTGTATAAGCCTGGAGCATCTCCGGATGCAACGACCAGTTAATGGGAGCGTTGCTGAAAAACGGGATATTCTCCTCCACCCCAACTTCCTGCGACCCATAAATCAACGGAATTCCACCCATATATATGGCAATGACCGATGCAGCCAGCGCACCTTTTTCCCCGTTGAATAAAACCATGGGTGTGGCATCCCAGGCTGATTCATCGTGGTTGGTGGTAAACCGCAACTTATGTTTCCCGACTGGCAGGTTCATATATTCTGAATTATGAACGTTGATGAGATTATACGCCGCGGTATTCTGCCTGAAGACCTGTTTCAATTTGTTGTAAAAATCCCATGAATAATTTACCTGGAATCCGGCCGAGAAATGATCGCTCCTGGCACCTTCCGCAAGCAGGATGAGTTCCTTATCAGTGGCAGTATCCAATGCTGTAATGGCCTGTTGCCAGAAATCAAAGGGAACCATATCGGCCGCATCGCACCGGAACCCATCAACATCAGCAATTGCTATCCAGAAATTCATCGAATTGATCATCTCAAGCCTCATTTCCTCGTTAGAATAGTCCAGGTCGGCCACATCCTGCCAGTTGGTGCCCGCCGGATGAATGATATTTCCATTACCGTCCTGCGTGTACCAGTCCTTGTTACTGATCCAGGGATTGTCCCATGCTGTGTGGTTAGCTACCCAGTCGATAATAACAGCGATATCAACGTCATGGGCTTCCTTTACCAGTTCTTTAAAATCATTAAGCGAACCAAATTCAGGGTTAACTTCTTTATAATTCTTCACGCTGTAAGGGGAGTTAACTGAATTGATCTCCCCTATCGGATGAATAGGCATGAGCCAGAGTACGTTGATCCCCAATGCTTTAATCTTGTCCAACCGGCCGATAACACCCTGGAAATCTCCTGTCACGCTCAAAGCCCGCAGGTTCACTTCATACATGGCAATATCATCGGTCTTTGGAATGGCAAAAGTTGTGGTATCATCGGGGGGTGGCGGAATGATGTGAGTGTCGGGATTTTCTTTTTTACAGGAAAAGAAAGCCAGGGCAATAAGAACAACAAGAAGGATATTTTTCATTGCTGCAAAGTAACGAAATTTTTTTAAACACTCCTCTGTAAAGATTTATATTTCAAATGATTAAAATAAATCGTAGTACGACTATAGTCGTACTACGATTTCAATTGCAACCAAGCTAATGTATTGAATCAGAAAACTCAATCTCACTTATTACAAAGCCCCTTCGTCGTAAGCTTTCTCGCCGTGAAGCGCAACATCGAGCCCCTGGCTCTCTTCATCTTCCGAAACCCTTACACGTGTTACCCTGTTAATCAGGGATAACATGATGTATGTGAATATGAAGGCATAAGCTGAAGCAGCGACTACTGCAATGATCTGTTTTCCGAAGAAAACCGCACCGCCGTATATCAATCCGTCGGCACCGGCGCTGTTCACCGCTTTCGATGCAAAAACGCCCAGAAGGATGGTCCCAAGGACCCCGCCTACACCATGAACGCCCCAAACATCAAGTGCATCATCCCACTTCATCTTGTTCTTCCATTGTACGGCAAGGTAACAGGTTAACCCGGCAGCTATGCCGATTATCGGTGAGGCCCAGAGGGGTACAAACCCGGCACAGGGGGTGATTGTTGCAAGACCGGCGATAGAACCTGTCAACATTCCGACAAATTTTGGCTTTCGCTCACGTATCCATTCTACAACTACCCATGCCATGGTGGCAAATGAAGCCGCAATATCCGTATTTAAGAATGCAAGTGCCGTAATACTGTCGACAGCAACTTCACTACCCGCATTGAAACCATACCAGCCAAACCATAACAACCCGCTGCCAATAGCCACCAGTGGAATACTGTTAGGCACCGACTTTTTATCCGTACGGGCGCCGATATAGAAGACTGAAGCAAGGGCTGCAAATCCGGCAGTTGCGTGAACCACGATCCCTCCAGCAAAATCAAGAACACCTAACTGGGCCAGTAAACCGCCACCCCATACCATGTGAACAAAAGGATAATAGACCAGGATCTGCCAGAAGGTCAGGAATATCATGTATGACTTAAAGGTGACCCTGTTCACGAAAGCGCCGGTGATCAAAGCGGGTGTGATAATCGCAAACATCATCTGGTAGGCAATGAAAACAATTTCGGGTATCTTCCCGTTACTGTACATCGAATCAAGGCCTACCCCGTTCAGAAATGCTTTGTCAAAATTCCCGATAATGCCTCCTTCTCCGCCACTAAAACATAAAGAATAGCCGAAAATAAACCATAGGACGGTTGTCCATCCCAGGGAAGCAAAACTTTGGATCATGATGCCCAGAATGTTCCGTTTTGTAGCTAGCCCGCCATAAAAAAAGGCAAGGCCGGGGGTCATAAGCATAACAAGGCTGGATGCAAGAAGCATAAAGCCAGTTGAACCTGTGTCAAGCATAATTTTATTTGTTAAGGTTTATGAATTCAGTTAAATCGTCAGGGCAAACACGAGAAACATTTTTCTGGCCTGCGGATTGGCAATGACGGAAGCTTTCACCGGCAGTGAAAAATTATCGGTGATTTTAATTGTCCTTGAACCGGTAACTCCGGTATTTACAACCGCGAATCCGTCGCTGCCCCCGTAGCCGTCACCATATAATCCATCCATAGGGGTGACTCCGAGGAAAAGATCGAGATTATATTCCTGGATTGCAAATGAATAACCCAGTTCAATATAAGTGGAATAATTGTTTTTCTCCGGATCTTCAAATTTTTTGTCAGCGCCATAGATCATAGTGCCGACAAGGATACTGAAGGGTATTTTTTCACCTTTATAACCAAGTGAAGCTTCAATATAATGACCGGTACTGTCGTTCTGGTATTCAAAATAATTATTAACGATCCAGTCTCCTGACCAGTAATAATCGGTCATTGTCAGGGTGAAGCCTTTTAACGAATAGCTCAGGTAGAGGTCGAGTTCTTTGTAAGTGCCTGTAAAGTCAATGGAGCCCCATGTTCCAAGTTCAAGGCCCATGTAGTTTAGTGAGAACGCCGGCTGCAGGTTGGTGCCAGCACATTTTGCTCACCCAGAGGGGCATATGCCGGTGAGCCTCTCCAGATATAACTGGTGACAAAATCGCAACCAAGTTCGGGTTTTATCCCTTCTTTTTCCTGTGCCCTGGCTGTAATGAAAGGGATCATCATTACCAGGATTAAAATTGCAGTTAAGTTTTTCATTTTCATTACGCTGAGGTGTTAAAATTTAACCTCAAAGTAATGAGTTGATTATCAAATGGAAGTCAGAAGAAATACGGAATTTGATCCGTGAAACACGTAAAAAAAAGTTAAAGATTGATAAGGCCTTTTTTTATTGCGTACCTGGCCATCTCAACAGCCGATTTCAGCTCAAGTTTCTGCATGATGTGGTTCTTGTGTGATTCTACTGTCCGGATACTGATAAAAAGTTTTTCGGAAATTTCCTTATTCCCATATCCTTCCGCAGTAAGTCTCAATATTTCCAACTCCCTTTTCGAAAGCAATTCCCTGTCCAGGGCCTGATCGGATTTAATTCGCCGGATATAGCCGGCAGTGATAACCTCCGACACTTCCCTGCCAAGGTATTTTTTTCCGTCCGCCACCATATTGATGGCAGAAATTAATTCATCACGGGTGGTATTTTTAACAAGATATCCAAGTGCACCGGCTCTTAATGCATTGGATACATATTCTTCATTCAGGTGCATAGAGAGGATCATCACTTTTACCCCGGGATAGGACAAGGTAAGCTGCTCGGTCAGTTTGATACCTGAAATGCCCGGCAGCGAGATATCAATCAGGGCAACATCAACCGGTATTGATCTTATTTTTAGCAAAACTTCCTCTGAAGAGGCAGCTTCCGCGACAATCTCAATATTGCTGATCCCTGATAGTAAGGCTCTTATCCCATCCCTGATAATCTGATGGTCATCCACGAGAAACACTCTTATTTTATCCATTCCTCTGGTATTGCTTTAACAAACATTTAGTTTCCTGCCGGCACCCTGACCAGTATTTTTGTCCCTTTGCCGGGATGGCTTTTCACAGAAAGATTCCCTTTGAGAATATTTACCCGTTCCCGGATATTATAAAGCCCATTCCCCCCCTTTTTTGAAATCTCTTTACTACGGAACCCACAGCCGTTATCTTCAATTTCCAGGAAAATCCCGAACTGGTCTTTATTCAGGATAACCTTCACATTCGTGGCTCCTGAATGACGCTGGGCGTTGTTAAGGGCTTCCTGGGCGATGCGGTAAAGATAAGTTGCCGTCATCTCATCCGGATCTTCATCATCCAGGTTATAGGTGAAATCAATCCGGATACCGGATGTTTTATCCATGCCCTTACACAGGTTTTCCAAGGCAGCCTTCAACCCGAACTCCTGCAGGATGGAAGGGCTGAGATCATGCGAAATGCGTCTTATATCCCCTATGATCTGATCGAAGATATGCTGTGCTTCGCTGATCTTTGGCTTGAGGTTGGCAATATCAGAATAGAGTGAACTTTCGAGGATCAGTTTCCCTGCGACGAGCTGTTGTCCGAGGCCATCATGCAATTCTCTTGAAAGTCGCTGACGTTCAATATCCTGTCCGTCGAATACTGCACGGATCCGTTTATTACGTTCATTGATCAATTCTGCTTCCATTCTCTTTCGTGCGCTGATATCCCGGATCACACTGGCCCTGATATTCTTCCCTTCATAATCAACACATGATTCCTGGATCTCGACGGGTAAATCCGCACCATCCTTCCTTATCAGTAATGATTCGAAAGTCCTGGGCTCCGTATCTTTATTGCAATCGATGCTTTTCCTTTCCTGCAGGATATCCTGAACCCGGAATCCCAACAATTCATCTTCAGAATAGCCGGTCAGATGCTGTATGGCTGAATTGAATATCAGCATCCGGTCGTTCTCATGTAAAATAATTCCATCGAGGGTAGCCCGGTAGAAATGCCGCAGGCGCTCCTCATTTTCTTTAAGTTCCTGTGTCGTGGATTTTATTTCTATTGCCATTGCATTAAATGCACGGGTAAGCTCGCCTATCTCATCATTTTTATTTACTTCGAGTTGAAGGTTATAATTCCCCGAAGCGATATAATTAGCCGCATTTTTTAATCTGACCAGTGGACGTGTGATGCCATATGCCACAAACCAGGCTACTGCAAATATAACCAGGACAATGAGCAACGATAGAAACAAAATCTCATTCCGTATAGCTTCCAGCGGCACCATCGCTTCATCCGAATCGATCTCAGCCAGGATGATCCAGCTTACCCCGCCGAAATTCAGGTTACCATAAGCACCTAATATATTTACACCGCGGTAATCAAGATATGTCCCAACCCCTTCTTTCCCTTCAGCCGCCCTTAGAAACCCTTCCGCATCAACCTGCACTTTCAAAATAGCCCCGGAAACAAAACGGGAAGGACTTCTCATAAGCCCGTCTTTTCCGACCAGGTAAGCCTCTCCCGTTTTGCCCATTCCTGTCCCTGGATTATTATTAAACATAATTTGATATACCGCTTCCGGCAGGATTTCTGTCAATAGAACACCCTGATAATTATTGCGTTCATCAAATACGGGAATTGCAATGAATATTTGCAATTCATTTTGAAAACCAATCTGTTCAAAAATTATTGGTCCTGGTTTATTTATATTACTCAAGTAAATAGGCAGGAAGCCTGAATCCAAAGGGATCAATTCGTCCTGAAAGAAAGTAGCCTGATCCGGTCCAACTGATGAATATCTTAAAATTGAACCTGAGGATGAAATAAAATAAATTGCTTTGCAATATCTGGTATCAGAAACCAGAGCCATAATATGATAATCCTTAAGCATAAATGGTTTAAGTCTGTCAGGCTCTCCTGGTTTATTGATATATAGGGCCATTTCAACAATATCATTCGATGCAGCCAATGATTTCAGCTCATTGCTACGGGATTGAAAAAAAGTCAGGATCTGTTCTCTTCTCAAATCCCTCAGGAGGATAAGCTGGCTGTACGTCCTGTTGGTGATACCTTTTTTAGCCTCAAAAATTGAAAAAAGACTGACAATAGTTATCGAGATGACGCTGAGCACGACAAAATACAAGATCAATCTTTCCCTGATCGAAATTTTTTTCATTGGCTGCAAAGTAACGAAATATCCTTAAAATTATACTTTGTAAGGAATTATATTTCAGTGGATTAAAAAATATCGTAGTACAACTATAGTCGTAGTACGATTTTATCATAGTTTTATCCAAAATTCCGCAATATGAAAAGAACCTCATTACTTTTGCTGCTTGCTGTGATAATGATATCCGGCTCCAACCCTGAAGAAAAAAAATTGAAAATAGATTACGAAAAATATAAGCTGGCCAATGGCCTGGATGTTATCCTGCACATTGACCGGTCGGACCCAATCGTTGCACTTGCCGTGCAGTACCATGTCGGCTCCAACCGAGAAGTGAAAGGCCGTACGGGATTTGCCCACCTTTTTGAGCATATGATGTTCCAGCGCTCTGAAAATGTCCCCGAAGACCAGTTCTTCAAGTTGATCCAGGATGCCGGAGGAACGCTCAATGGTGGAACATCCAGTGATGCCACAACCTATTTTGAAATTGTCCCGAATAATGCGCTTGAAAAGATCCTCTGGATGGAATCCGACCGGATGGGATTTATGATCAATACGGTGACGAAAAAATCATTTGCCGTCCAGCAGAATGTTGTGCAGAATGAGAAACGACAATCTTACGATAACCGACCTTACGGATTCACACAGGAAGTGATCGCCAAAAACCTTTATCCGGATGGGCATCCTTATAGCTGGACCGTAATCGGGGAAATGGAGGACCTGTTCAACGCGCAGGTGGAAGATGTAAAAGCATTTCACAGCAAATACTATCTCCCCAATAACGCCACCCTGGTCCTGGCCGGAGATTTTAATGTCGAGGAAGCTAAAAAACTGATCGAAAAATATTTTGGTGAAATTCCAAGGGGGAATGATGTTAAAGATCCTGTTCCGGTACCTGTAAAACTGGGGAAAACCAAAAAGCTATATCATGAGGATAACTTTGCCAAAGCCCCGCAATTCCGGATGATCTGGCCAACAACGGAGGAATACAGCGAAGATTCATACCCGCTTACATACCTGGGCCAGCTCTTATCGCAGGGAAAAAAGGCCCCCCTGTACAAAGTCCTGGAAAAAGAAAGAAAACTGACCACCAGCCAGAATGCCTATAACAACAGCCAGGAAATTGCGGGCAGTTTTGGCATTAATGTTACCGCTAATGAAGGGGTAAGCTTAAAAGATGTCGAAGAAGCGATTTTCGAGGCCTTACGGTTATTTGAAAGTGAAGGGTTTACGGAGGAAGATGTTGAACGGATCAAAGCCAGCCAGGAAACGAACTTTTATAACGGCATCAGCAGTATCCTCGGGAAATCTTTTCAACTGGCTTCTTATAATGAATATGCCGGAGATCCGTCGTATTACCTGACCGATATTGAAAAGATGAAAGCCGTAACAAAGGATGATATTATCAGGGTTTACGATAAATATATCAAAGGAAAGCCTTACCTGGCCACCAGCTTTGTTCCGAAAGGCCAGCTTGAACTTGTAGCAGAAGGTTCGATCAATGCCGGGGTCAAGGAGGAAGATATTTCCAATGCCACTCAGGTTTCCATCGAAGCCATGGTAGAGGAATCCATCCTGCAGACGCCATCTTCTTTCAACCGAAAAGTCATACCTGTCGACGGGCCTGACCCACTACTTAACCTGCCGGTGGTCTGGAGCGAAAAACTGGATAACGGCCTGAGGGTCCTGGGAACTGAAAACAATGAATTACCCCTTATCCAGTTCAATATCGTGCTGAAAGGCGGGCATTACCTTGATTCACTTGAAAAAGCCGGGACGGCTTACCTGTTAGCGGAACTGATGATGGAAGGCACTAAAAATAAAACCCCGCAGGAGCTGGAAGAAGAAATAGAGAAACTTGGCGCTTACATCAATATCAACGCTTCAGCCACTGATATCTCCATAAGTGTGAATACCCTGGTCAGGACCTATGAAAAAGCCCTTGCCCTGGTTGAGGAGATCCTGCTGGAGCCGCGGTGGGACGCAGAAGAATTCGAAATGGCAAAATCAAGGCTCCAGAACCGCCTGCTGCGTGCCAAAGCCGATCCTACTGCCCTGGCCCGCGACGCATTCATGAAACTGGTTTACGGTCCGGAGCATATTTTCTCCTTCGACCGACAGGGTAATGAAACGACAGTTTCAAACATTACTATTGATGATCTGAAAAACTATTATGAGACTAATTTTTCACCGCTGGTAGCCAGTTTCCATATTGCGGGTGATATTTCCAGGGAAAAAGCCATGGCTTCGCTGAAAAACCTGGATCATAAATGGGTTGCCAGGGAGGTGGACTTCCCGGAATACACCATACCAGTCCCTCCTGAAGCATCCAGGATCTGTTTTGTAGATATCCCCGGTGCCAAACAATCGGTCATTAATATAGGTAGCCCCGGCTTATCACGCAACGATGAAGACTATTATGCCGTTACGGTGATGAACCATAAACTTGGTGGTTCATTCAACTGCAATGTGAACCTGGTCCTTCGGGAGGAAAAAGGCTTCACTTACGGTGCCAGGACAACCTATTCGGGATCATACATCCCGGGCACTTTTTTGGCATCATCAAGCGTAAGGTCATCCGCCACTTTCGAATCGGTGGAAATTTTCAAACGCCTCATGGAAGAATACAGGCAGGGCATCTCCATGGAAGACCTGACATTCACTAAAAATTCGCTGAATAAATCCAAGGCCAGGGAATTCGAGACCCTCAGCAGTAAGATGAGGATGTTGCAGGAAATCAGCATGTATAACCTGCCGCTGAATTATATCCGGGAGCAGGAAAGGATCGTCAGCGAAATGACCCTTGAACAGCATAAGGCCCTAGCACAAAAGTACCTCGACCCTGACCGGATGTATTATGTAATTGCAGGCGATGCCGCAACACAGATGGAAGCGTTGGAAAAGATAGGATTTGGTAAGCCGGAAGCAGCAAAATGATTAGATAATTGAGGCCTGGTTTTTGATCCTCACCTTTTCAAAACTGATGAACATGGATGAGTTTTCAAAAATTATAATAAATGCCGTTGAAAAAATAAAGAATGCCGTAGTTAAGATTGACGTATTCCGGGAGCAGAACGGCCGGAAGATCCCGGCAGGGAGCGGGTCGGGATTTCGTCTTTTCAAGTGACGGACTGATTTTCACCAATGCTCATGTGATTGCAAAAGCAGGAACGATAACGGGTTACTCTGCTCGATGGAACGGAACTGGAAGCTGTTATTACCGGGAAAGATCCCGATTCCGACATTGCGATCCTGAAAATATACGCCAACGGTTATACTGTTGCCAGGCTGGGCGATTCCCAGCAACTGCAGATCGGCCAGTTCCTCATTGCCATCGGCAACCCGCTGGGCTACCAGCACTCGGTATCCACGGGCGTACTGAGCGGCGTCGGAAGGACCCTGCGAACTGCCAACGGTCAGTTGATCGAAAATGTTTTACAGACCGATGCGCCGCTTAATCCCGGCAACTCAGGCGGCCCGCTCATCAACACCGAAGGCGAAGTAGTCGGCATAAATACTGCCATTATTGGCGGGGCACAAGGACTAAGCTTCGCTATCGACATTAACATGGCCAAAGAGGTCGCCCGTCAAATCATACTTAACGGTAAAGTTGTAAAAGCTTACCTGGGATTGATGATACAGGAGATCGAGATCCATCCCCGTCTTAGGAATTTCCACCACCTAAGCAATATCAAAGGATTGTATGTGACCGGTATTAACGACAACTCTCCTGCCAAAAAGGCAGAAATGATGGAAGGAGATATTATGGTTGAATTTGACGGGCAGATGATCTCCGGTTCTTCCGGGCTGTTCAGGCTGCTGACTGCCGAAAGGATCAACAAAGTGATCAGGCTGAAAGTGCTGCGAAAAGGTGGGCTGGTGGAGTTAGAGATCGTTCCGGTTGAAAAGCCGTGAACGATTATTAATATAATGCTGAAGTTCAAATGATTAAAAAATATCGTAGTACGACTATAGTGGTACTACAAATAAAAAAAAAGCATTACTCCTTTTCTTCACCGAAATTAAATGATGCCCCGAAGTAAAGGCTGATCGAGTTAAACCACGAACTCATGTCATTGGTGCGTGTTCCCTGCAGTGCCGTGTTATCGATGGTATTATATTCTACAGGATCAGACAGGTTAACCAGTTGTTTCTGGTCTTTTGTGTGACCAAGGGTATATTGTATCCCTGTAATAATATCCTGCCCTAAAATGTTCCAGGAGAGGCCGCAGGTGATATTGTACCGATCGACATTTAGTGATTGCATTTTGTTATAGCCGGTATATGGGTCATAATCCAGTTTCTTTAAAGAATTAAAGTCCGTTCTGAATCCTCCCATAAGTAAAAGGCCCTTCTTTAATGTCCAGCTGTAACCCAGTGCAGCATTAATTACAGGTGTTGCGCCAGTAACAAAGGTCAGCCATTCCGAAAACAATACTTCATCAGAAATATGATCCGGTCCGATATCCTGGCTTTCTTCCGCTTCGACAATACGATAAGGATCAATTTTAAAGAAATATTCTACAGAACTGTAGAAAATCCGCTTCCTGTCAGGGAAATAATAATTAAAGCCTGCGGCAATAGAAAATGGTGTCCTGAAAGCTACGCTAACATCCTTCTTTTCCTTGTAATCTATAATGATATAATCGGGAACCGGCTCACCGCTGCCAGGCATGGTAATATTGCTTTGTTTTTCTGTCCTGGTCACCCTCTTGCCATCAGAATAGATACCACCCAAAGAGGGTGTGGTCATACTCAGTCCAATACTGTAATTTTCCGTCCTGTAAAGGATACCCGCTTTCCAGGTCAACCTGTAATCGTTGAATTTAAGATACTCGGCTTTTTCATATGCGGCCACATAAAAAGGGACATAATTACCATTGATTACAACAGAATCGTCAAGGGAATAAGCTTCTATATCAAGTGATTCATTGTAATTGAGGCTTTTGATTGTTACAAACATGCTTACTCCGGCACTCAGTTTATCACTCAGTCTCACTGATCCGCCCGCGCCTATCCAATCATCCCGGAATTGGTTACTATGTTGGTATATCGCAAAATACTTCTCATTACCAGGAATTCCTGTTAAAACATCAATCTGTTCGGCGACGGATTCTGTTATTGCAGATTTGGAATTTTCATTGTTAAGGATGGCTATTTCGAAACTCCAGTTCTTGTATCTTTTTGATTTTATCATATAAGAGATAAAACGCGGTTCTACGGTAGCCCTGGACATATTGATATTTATATCGTCACCCAGGGCATTTTTTATATTGATAAAGTCAAAGGAGAACAAGCTTGCATTCAATGAAAACTTTGAAGCTTTAACCTCTGAAATGCTTGCAGGATTATAATAAATCGCACTGGGCCCTGACCCCCCGCCAACAACAGCGCCTGATAGCAGGGAGGATTCTTCATTGAAACTCCTTGTCCAGTAATTATGCGATTGACCGTATGAAATAAAGGGCAGGGAAATGATAAGAATAAAAATTGCAGATTTAAGGCTTCTATCTTTCAAGTTCGAATTAACCATAAGGTAAAAATAAGTAAAAAACCTGTTCCAAAGGAATCTCCCGGGATTACAAAAAATATGAAACCACAGAATATAATTGTTGCTTTCTGATATCTTTGCATCACAATTAATTCAATATTAACTCAAACTCTATTAAAATGAAAAAACTTATCCTTACCGTTGTAGCTATTTTCGCCGTTAGTTTTATTTATGCACAAACCGTTGATGATTATGTTGAACTGGTCAGGACACAACTTAAAGCAGACAAGAAAGTTGTGGTGGCCGAAGTTTTACAGCTCACATCGGCCGAAGGAGACGTCTTCTGGCCGCTTTATGATGAATATAATTCAGCCATGTATACGATCCAGACCAAAAGGGTGAAACTGATCAAGGACTTCGCAGCAAATTATGAAACCATGACCCCCGAGAAAGCCGACGAACTTATATTGAAAGTTTTCTCGATCAAGCAGGAGCTGATTAAACTGGATATGAAGTATTATCCTAAATTCAAGAAATTGATACCAGCCACAAAAGCTGCAACTTATTTTCAACTTGAAAATAAGATCGAAACGCTGGTGAATGCTGAACTGGCGCTCCAGATCCCACTTTTGCAGGGCGATTAAATTCATCCTGTTTCAATCGGTTATTCCGATTGCATGATGTGATGACAATCGTCTAAGAAGCAAGGCATTATAAAAAGTCGTAGTACGACTATAGTCGTACTACGACTTTTTATATACAACCACATCAATCCCCTTCCAAAGAATATAATATCCTGAAAAACGGCTTGCTACCCATGTTATCAGGATCACCCGGATTGGATATTGAAAATTTAATCTGTGTCGAGTCATTCACGGAATGAAGATACTTTTCCAGCACAGTCATCCTTGAATTTGAAAATATCGTTGCCAGTTTCTCTACCTCTTCTTCTTCCAAACTCAAATCAGTAAGCGCTATCATTTCCTTTTCTTTTTCCGCATCATTGAAATACACCAGTTCAATACCCAATCCTTCTTTCACTTCCTCCAGCTCAATTAGCAGGTCAAGCTGATGCTGCCTTTGAGCGGTTAATAATGTATCCATATATTCGAAATTAATGGATTCAAGGTCTTTGGGATCAGCATTTACACTGCCGGCCAACGCATCATAAGGCGCGGTGGCAACTTTGAATATTAAGTTTTTAAAGGTGTTCCAGATAATCTTCCCCAGCCTGACCTTTGGATCGTTCATATCGCCCCTCACCGGCACATCCAGATTTATGACCCCTTCACGGTCTTTCAGGATAAAAAGGGCAAATTTGATCGGAATATCGTAGATACCGCCACCTTTTTCACCCAGTTCAACATTGGTCATCACAAGCTTGTTCTCGCTATTCAGTTGCCCGCCTGTGATCCCGGTTTCCGATATATAATACATTTCACCGAGGAGGATCGGAAAACCCATGTAAAACCTTGAATAAATGTTCAGGTCGCTGAGCTGGAAACCGGTAATTACATAATCTAATTTGATGTTATTGACAGGGTCAGCAGGATTGAATCCAACTTCTGCCTTCAGTGTCCCGCGCTCATTCAGGAGCATCTGTGAATAAAGGTTTACCCAGCCGGCATTGCTGGAAATACTGTCAGTGTTTAAGACGATATCGCTCAGGTGGTAATCAAACGGCTCACCGGTGAGGTTATCATTATAATCAACGGTTCCATTTTTAATGATTAAAGCATCCACCGAATAGAAAAGCGAACCGGTTTCCGCTGATGAAACGCTGTCATCAACCACTACTGCCGTAAGTAAAGTGTCCTCTTCAGGGTAACTGAATATTTGCATGAGGTTATTCGTTGAATCACTAAGGATAAAATGCACATATGGTTCAGTTAGAACGGCTGAATCGATTTCATAACGGGAATGATAATGATCGATGTTTTTAAGGCTAATGTCTATTTTACCTGCACCAAGGAACTTTTGTCCTTGTGGATCGGTCAGAAGAAGATCAAGGATCTCAATTTTTCCTGAAACCACCGATTCTTCAACCCTGTTAATATTCCCATCCAAACGGATACGCGAGTTGAATATCCCTTTTAGTGAGTCCACATTCGAATAATAGGAAATATACTCCTGGAAAGCCTGGAGGTAGAGCCTCTCAATGGTAATATCAGCCTGGTAATCTCCAGCGACCAGGTCAATTTTCAGGGAAGATTCAAAATATCCTTCTTTAGCAAAATTAAATCTCAGACCAGCTTCGCTTTTTTCCGCCTGGTTCCAGGCAATGAAGGGGACAAAAAGGGAGAAGTCACGAAGAGAAGTGGTTTTGCTGACATTCTGGTCATCGAAGATAAAATTGGCCTGTTTCAATTCGAGGTTTGTCAAACGAAAACGTAAAGGTTTGGAAGGAGTAGTATCGTTAACTTTATTGTTTTCCTCAGCAGTATGAAAATCGACAAGGTCATCGAAATTAAAAGTAGAATCTTCCTGAATGATGCTGGTATATAATCCACTTAAATATAATTGCTCAATGACCAGTTCATTATTTATGAAATTCAGGGGCTGAAAGTTTACAAGTAACGTGTCGAACGAAATAAAAGTCGTGTTTCCGTCAGCTTCAAACATTTTAAAACCGAGTACACTGAGGGTGGTAGTAAAATAATTCAGCCTGATCTTCTCGATGGAAACATTTCGTCCGAGCAGTTCCTCACTGTGGCTTACCAGGTATCTTTTCCCAAATCCCGGTAGCAGTATGAAAATGAGGATTACCAGGCCGAGGATTCCACCTGAGAGCCAGAGTGCTTTATTCTTCATTTAGATAGAAATCCTTTAAAAGATCAAAATAACCGCAGAGAAGAGGATTCGCCAGGTCTATTCAAGCGACTCCGCGTCTCTGCAGTAAAGAAATAAATATAAGGTTTAGTCTTTGGACTTCCCGAACAAGTTGTAGATCAACCCGCCGAGGATACCGCCCACGATAGGTGCCAGCCAGAAAAGCCAAAGCTGCTGGATGGCCCAGCCGCCCTTAAAGAGGGCTACACCGGTACTCCTGGCAGGATTTACTGAAGTCTGGTCGATTGGGATGCTGATGAGGTGAATCAATGCAAGAGCCAGACCAATTGCCAGTGGCGCAAAACCGGCAGGTGCTTTCTTATCGGTGACCCCCATTATAATGATCAGGAACATAGCTGTGAGGAGTACTTCAGCAATCAAGGCGGTCGTCATGGAGTAACCTCCTATGGAATGTTCTCCATACCCATTGCAGCCAAAGCCGCTTTCAGCCATATTGAAGCCTTCTTTCCCGCTGGCGATGAGATAAAGCATCAATCCGGCAAAAATAGCTCCCAGGACCTGGGCAATGATGTAAGGAAGTAATTCCTTGCCGGCGAATCTTTTTCCGGCCCAGAGACCAATGGAAACAGCAGGATTGAAGTGTCCGCCCGAGATGTGTCCAACGGCATAGGCCATAGTCACAACAGTCAAACCGAATGCAAGTGAAACACCCACAAGCCCAATCCCAACTTCAGGAAAGGAAGAAGCAATAACGGCGCTTCCGACGCCACCGAATACAAGCCAGAAGGTTCCGAAGAACTCAGCGGCGGTTTTTTTTAAGATTCCGTTCATGTGATTTAGTTTTAATGATTAAAATGGTGAAATAAAGATAATTTGTTTTTGATTATTTAGTTAGATTTTTTACTTATTGATATGTAACAATAATGAAAAATCGTAGTACCACTATAGTGGTACTACGAAAAATGCCAAACCCACCCAATTTAGTCAAACTTATAATACCAAATGCTATTTAGAATCGTTATATTTGCATTCCAATTATCCATCATTAACCTTATCCCCCTGACAAATCATTTACCAAAATATTAATTTATGAATTACAGAATGTTATCCAGATGTTTAGTGTTTACACTGATCGTTTTCACCTTCGGGTGCACTCAAACCGCGCGGAAGGAAGCAAAACCAGCTGCAACAACATCCAAGGAATTCAAAGGTGTTGTTAAGCTTGATGTCCGTGAATCCACCCCTGACTGGGAACCCTTCATGCTAAAAAAAGCACCTGAGGGTTCGCCGAATATCCTCTTCATTTTATATGATGATACCGGACTGGCTTCCTGGTCCCCTTACGGGGGGGCAATCAATATGCCTACCCTGGATAAGCTTGCTGCCAATGGCCTCACATACACCCAGTGGCATACGGTAGCGCTTTGTTCACCGACCCGTTCCTGTGTCCTTACCGGGCGTAACCACAACCTTAACGGATTTGGAAGCATTACGGAAGGCGCAAACGGGTTCCCCGGGTTCAACGCCAGGATCCCGCAGGAGTGCGCCACGATCGGGCAGGTATTGCAAGACAATGGCTGGAGCACCTTCTGGCTTGGCAAGAACCACAATGTCCCGGTATCAGACCTGGCATCAGGATCAAACCGTAGCGAATGGCCCCTGCAAAAAGGATTTGACCGCTTCTATGGCTTTATCGGCGGGGAAACGAACCAGTGGTACCCCGACCTGGTTGAAGATAATCATTATATAGAACAGCCTTATGGCCCGGAAGAAGGGTATCATCTTTCAAAAGACATGGCCGACCAGGCAATCAAGATGATCAGGGACCAGAAATCAGCAAATCCGTCAAAACCGTGGTTCATGTGGTACTGCCCCGGCGCTAACCATGCACCACACCAGTGCCCGCAGGACTATATCGACAAATACAAGGGCAAATTCGATGAAGGATATGAGGCCTATCGCGAATGGGTACTGCCGCGTATGATCGCCAAGGGCATTCTTCCGGAGGGAACACAGCTTACTCCACTCAACCCGATGCCCGAAGACGTGGCCAATCCTGCTGATCATGTCCGTCCATGGGAATCGCTGAATGCAGATGAGAAGAAACTTTTCTCGCGCCTGTGTGAAGTCTATGCTGGTTTTTCGGAGTATACTGATGTTCAGATAGGCCGCATTATAGACTACCTGGAAGAAAGCGGTCAGCTTGAGAATACCATCGTTCTTTATGCTGCCGATAACGGCGCGTCAGGAGAGGGCACTCCAAATGGCTCTGTAAACGAAAACAAATTCTTTAACGGTTACCCGGATGACCTGGCCGAGAACATGAAATACCTCGACGAACTGGGCGGGCCCAATACTTACGAGCATTTCCCGACAGGTTGGGCAGCTGCATTTTCGGCTCCTTTCCAGATGTTCAAGCGTTATTCAAACTATTCAGGCGGTACCGCTGACCCGCTGGTTATTTACTGGCCTAAAGGAATCAAAGCCCGTGGGGAAGTCAGGAATCAGTACCATCATGCAGTCGATATCGTACCAACCATTCTTGAGATTTGCGGCCTTGAAATGCCAGAAGTTTATCGTGGTGTTGATCAATACCCGCTTTCAGGGGTTTCAATGAAATATACCTTTGATGCAACCCCCAATGACCCGACACAGAAGCACCGTCAGTATTATTCCATGCTCGGTACCCGGGCTATTTGGGAAGACGGGTGGAAGGCCGTTGCCGTTCATGCGCCGCTTACAGATAAAGGCAATTTTGAAAATGACCAGTGGCAGCTTTACCATGTGGATGCCGACCGCGCTGAATCAAAAGACCTGGCAAAGGAAAACCCTGAAAAGCTGGAGGCATTGAAGAAAGCCTGGCTCGAGGAGGCTGAGAAAAATTTTGCCTTGCCGCTTGACGACCGCACAGCCCTTCAGCAAATTGGCATCGAACGGCCTACCGAAGAAGGCCCGCGTGAAGTTTACACCTATTATTCGCATGCAGCTCCCATTCCCGAAGCAGTTGCCGTCAGTGTAAGGGGCCGTTCTTACAAAATTATCGCCAACATCGAGATCACCGATGCGAATTGTTCCGGTGTAATCTTCGCCCATGGCGCACGCTTTGGAGGCCATTCACTGTTTATCAAAGACAAGAAGTTACACTATGTTTACAATTTCCTTGGGATCCAGCCGGAACAACAATTTGTTTCAGGTGTGCTTAAACCCGGAAAATACACGGTTGGTATGGAGTTCATCAGGGAAAAGGCCGGCGAGCATCATGAATCGCTTGGCCAGGCAAAGCTTTATATCAACGATAACATGGTTGCCGAAGGCCCGATGCGTGCCCAGGCAGGGAATTTTTCGCTTGTCGGCGATGGCTTATGTGTTGGCTACGACAGCGGTGATGCTGTCAGTCAGTTATATGATACGCCCGGTGAATTCAAAGGCGGGACAATATACTTTGTTGAAGTTAGTGTTGATCAGAAACAATACCTTGATCTGGCTAAAGAAGCAGAGAATAAGCTGAGGGATTAAAATATTTCAATCAACAGATAGTATCAGGCAACGGCCATCCATCGGGTGGCCGTTTTATATTCCTCTACAGGTTTCACCTACACTACTTCATACATGTCTTTCCTATTCGCTTTAATTCGTTGATTATATTGGGTTTATAAAAAGTTGTAGTACAACTATAGTCGTACTACAAGTTGTCAAGTATTTCATTTACTTCTTACCTTTATACCCTCAATTAAATGAGCCGAATTATGACCAGCATTGTATATTATTTCCGGGCTTTTACCCGCTTGCTCCTATTCACCTTCATTGTTAGTGCCAATATAGCCTCCGGACAGTTTCAGTCTGCTAAAAGCTGGGTCGGATTTACATCCCCGGAACCTGTATCTTCCGAAATTAACTTATTATATTCGGATACGGAAATTTCACGCTTTGAAATAATTACGTCAGGATTCTGGAAAGAAATCATCAGGACGACCAATGGAAATCCCGAAATCAAGATCTCTGCCGTTAATAGTACTCCCCTCCTGATCAAAGGCGCCCCTGACCTTGAAAAACTGACAGCCTCCCTTGCCATACCTGATCTGGCCAGGATGCAGGTTAGTGTTACCGGGGAAGAATTCACCGACTTTGAAGGGATATACATCATTCCATCAAAAGGGAACCTGACCAGGGACATCAACCCTGATGATATCCCTTATGAGTACGGAAGCGAATACGAAACAGATGCTTTTTTACCCGGGGTTATCACAGAACTCAGAACACCTCACATCATCAGGGATGTGCGCGGGCAGGTTGTGGTGATCTATCCTTTCCGGTATAATCCGGTCCGGAAAATATTGAGGGTATATACCAGGCTCGTGATTGAAGTGAAAGTTGCGGGGCAGGACGGGGAGAATCCTATGACTGTAAGACGGGAAGAAGGTAAGACGGTAAGAGTGTTTGAAGGGATCTATGAACGAAATTTCATCAACTATCCTCAATACAAAAACGCTTCCCGCTATGTTCCTTTGGAAGACGACGGAAACATGCTGATCATTTCGTACGGTCCTTTCATGGCTGATATGCAGGATTTTGCCGACTGGAAAAACATGTCGGGGATCCCAACGGAAATAGTGAATGTCAGTACGATCGGATCAGGTTCGGCTGCCATCAAAACCTATGTGGCAAATTATTACAATACCAATGGCCTGACGTTTTTGTTACTGGTGGGTGATGCTGCACAGGTGCCAGCCTCATCAACAGGTGCCGGGATTTCCGATAATGATTACGGCTACATCGTTGGAAGCGATCATTACCCCGATATTTTCACAGGCCGCTTCTCCGCCGAAACCAATGCCCATGTGCAAACGCAGGTTCAAAGGACGCTGGATTACGAAAAAGAACCCGATACTATCCTGGGCTCCTTCGAAAGGGCCATGTGCATAGCTTCCAACCAGGGGCCCGGTGATGACGGTGAGTATGATTACCAGCATCAACGAAACATACGCACCGACTATATGGCATACAGCTATTCCTATGGGGCAGAATTATACGACGGAAGCCAGGGCGGACAGGACGCAACCGGAAATCCGAATTCAGCCATGGTCGCCAGTGAGGTCAATACCGGGACCGGGATCATATCATACACAGGACATGGAAGCACTACATCCTGGGGGACGACCGGGTTCAGCAACACTGGCGTCAATAACCTCACCAATAACAATAAGCTGCCTTTTATCCTTTCTGTTGCCTGTGTCAACGGAAATTTTGTGGGTTATACCTGTTTTGCTGAAGCATGGTTGAGGGCTACCTATAACGGTCAGCCTTCAGGCGCCATCGCCACCCTGATGTCGACCATCAACCAGTACTGGAACCCCCCGATGCGCGGACAGGACGAGATGGTTGATATCCTAGCGGAGAGCTACCCGTCTAATATCAGGAGGACCTTTGGGGGAATCTGCATGAACGGGTGCATGAACATGAATGATGTTTACGGCACCGCCGGGGCCGATATGACCGATACCTGGACCCTCTTCGGCGATCCGTCGCTGATGGTCAGGACTGCAGAGCCGGCTTCAATGACTGTCAGCTATGTCCCCGTTTTAACTTTTACATCCGGCCAGCTGACTGTCAGCTGCGACCAGGAAGGGGCCCGTGTTGCCATTTCAAACGATAACGATCTGCTTGGAACCGGATTTATCAGTGGTGGCAGTGCTGATATCTCATTCACCCCGATCAGTTCTGAAGACACCCTCGTGGTAACGGTCACTGCTTTCAATCATATTCCCTCAATCGGTGAGGTTTTCATCATGCCCACCGGGTGCTGGCTCGGTTTTACCAATGAATGGAATAACCCTGCAAACTGGAGTGATGGCGTTATCCCCGGGACAGGTTCGGAGGTCATCATTCCAGAGGACCTGATCGGGACTTTTTATCCTTCTGATTTTACCGGTGCTGATGCGGTCATCGACCAGTTAAACCTGGAAGAAGGGGCAAATATCAGCATCCCGGTCGGGGTGACTTTTACCGTCGGAGGCGAACGGTAAGAGAATGGATACATGACATCATTTATTTCTGCGTAATGACCCAGGTACCATTCCATCCCGGTTCTGGGGGACTGGCTTTAAAATGCTCTATTCTTTTAAGGAAAGTTGCCGACGGTCCGTCATCAGGTTTTAATTCAAGACATTTCCGGAAAGCATTTCCTGCATGTTGCCAGTCCTGTCCCAGGTAAGCTCTAAGCCCTTCTTCATATTTCTCCTTAAGCTCCAGTAAAGCCGGGGTCATCATCGCACTCATGCCCATAATCTCAAATACCCTTTTAGCTTCATTTTTACCCGGCACAAGGATCGTATCGATTTCGCGCGTGACCATATTCTGATGCAGCAGATCGCAGGTTTCTTTCGTGATAAGGATCTGCGTCCCGTAGGCTTTATTTGCTCCTTCCAGTCTGGAAGCGAGATTGACTGTATCACCGATCACCGTGTAACTTTTCGTTTTTTCCGAGCCGATATTGCCAACGACAACTTCGCCGGTAGCAATACCGATGCGAATGGAGATTTCGGGAAGGTTCCGGCGGATACCCATCAATTCCGGCAATTCCTTCCGTAATATTTTAATCTTTTCAAACATCTCCAGGGCTGCCTGGGCTGTCAGCTGAGCCTGCCTGTTTTCCTGGTTGAATGGCATGCCCCAGTATGCCATGACCGCATCGCCGATAAATTTGTCGATCACTCCGTCATTCTCATGGACGGCTTCCGACATCAGCGTAAAATAACGATTCAACACGGTCACCAGCTTGTCGGGAATAAGTCCCTCGCTGAGATCTGTGAATCCTCTCATATCAGCAAACAGGATGGTCATGACCTGCCGTTCGCCATGGCTGGTCGTAAATTGATGCTGGTTGATCAGATCCTTAACTATCCGGGGATCGATGTACTTTCCAAACATGTCCCTGACCATATCGGCTTTTCGGAGTTCACCTGTCATTGAATTGAATGCTGTGGTGAGGTTGCCGATCTCATCCGATGAAGTAACAGGCAAAGAACCTTCGAGGCGGCCGTCGATGACGGATATGGTGCCATTAAGCAGGATCCTGACGGGTTTTACAATGCTTCTTGTAATATAGACAGCCAGGGATATGGCAAGTATAGCAGCCAGTGCGACTAAAATGAGGCTGATCTGGTGAAGACGAACCTGCAACCTGATGACTTCAGCAGACGCCTCCTGTGTCGCTGTCAGCATGAGGTGGCGGGTATCATTGAGGATGTCGTTGTAATCCCGTCGCCATGATTCAAGTCTTGAGAAATCGATGGAATTTTTATCCGTTTTTTCGTTTTTTAAAGCTGCCAGATTACTGTTCAGTTCGGCTTCAAAGTATTTCTGTGACGCTTCAATGGATCTGACTTTCTCGTCAAGCCGTGCTAGCAAAGTAACATCTACCAGGTGGACTTTTTCATTAAGTTCCAGTTCGATCATCCGGTGGAAAAGGGTGGTTTCTTCCCAGAACTCCTTACCTTTCAAAGCAATTTGTTCTTCTGCAAGTTTGACGATATCTTCGGATTTAAAAATAAACGAGGCTACAATTAAGCCACGGACATTGAAAGCCTGCTCAACTGACCTCAGGTTGGCCCGCGCCAGCGAACCATAGGCTAAAAGATACCGGTTCGAGATCCTGTCGAGGGCATGACCCACACGGCTTTCCAGTTTCACATTCACAATCGATACCCCAACCATAACAACCACGATCAGGATGACGACAGAAAAGATCTTTAAGCCGATGGATTCTTTAATTAATTTCAAAATTATACCTGCTAAAGTCCGAAGCGGTATTGTAATCCACCGATGAATTGCTGGCGGCTGCCCAGGAAACCATATTCAGCCCTGACCATAAAGTGCCTGTTGATCTGGAATTGGGTCCCAATGATAAAATTCCACTTGTCTTGCACCCGTTTGTCCAGGGAATACTGTACCGTAGAGGACTCACCATCATTCAATGCACCATCAACAGATGTTAGCAGATTGCTTGCCGATTCGAGTGCATTATTGGCTGCATTATACTTTGCTGCATTGATCGGATTATTTTGCTCGGCAGGAGTCAGGCCATTCCACCATTCCTCCACATCCTGGTATGTATCTTCAACCTTTGTGAATCCCTGGTCAACTTTAGCCTGCAATTCATCTGTTTCGATCAGCTCACTTAAATCCAGTGACCCTTTGGTTTCGGAAGAATAATTAAGCCTGAAACCTCCAACCCAACCTGATATATTCATTTCCGGATTTTTAAATTTAAACGATTTACCCACCCTTGGACCAAAGACAAAAGTGAATACCGGTTTATCAAGGGCGCTGACATCGGTCCAGGCTACATTCATATCCAGAACAACAAAGGCGCCGGCTACACCAAAAGAAGGCGTAAAACCAACACCAAAAGTTTTCGCATCAAACTCGGCCACTGTCGAAAATGATGAAACCTGTGACCAGGCGCTATCGGCATCGGGCATCCAAATTCCCGCATCGATCGCAGTAGATGTTTTTGCAAAAGCCAGGATGCCATAAACATTTAAAAAAGGGAAAAGCCAGAAATCAGGCCTGAAATTCATACCGTTGGCCGATGAAGTAGCATCCTCGATCCTGACAATCTCATCAATATTATACAAAGGGCCGTTGTTAAAGCCAACCATGAGGTTGTCGATGACCAGCGCCGATTCCTGCCAGAGATATGTTACACTTAATCCGGCAGAATAGGGTAGCAGAAATCCTTTCTCAGCTGCTTTTTTACCCCAGATCGGTAAAACATACGGATATTCATGGGATTCAATGCTATCGATAAGCGTTTCATTCTTTGCACCAACAACCTTATCAGTATAAACCTGGCTGAAAGCCTGGGTGCAGAGTAATAATCCTGTAAAAAGCAAAAGTGAAAATTTAGTCATATTCAATAATTTAATGTAATGCACTAAAGTAGTAAAATGAGAGTATCAAAACTTAATACCTACACCAAGCATTGCTGAATTTATCAACCCGTCTGTATAAAAAGAATTCGACATCCAGGCGAATTCATATTCGCCATTCAGGAAAAACATTTCGTTAAGGAAAACCATCATACCGACAGATGCCCCTCCATAGAATCCAAAATCAGAGGCCTCAACCGTACCTAAAGCCCCGGTCCTTTCCAGCCTTGAGCTTTGCATGCCGAGAACACCTTTTACATACCCTTTGATATCATTCTTGCCAAAAATGTATTTTGGTGCAAAATAATAGGGTACCGTTGAAACTTTAAAGTCTACAGTATCAAGTCCTGATCCGTCATTTCCGGTAAGATTTATATACCCGACAGCAAATCCGTAGGCCCATTTCCCTTCTGCAGGATTGAATTCGTAAAGCCCATTGATCCGCCATCCGGTGGCTTTAACTTTTCCGTCGTCTTCCATTATTTCACTGGACTCAAGGTTTGCGAAAGAATAACCTCCGCTGACTGTGATCATGTTTTGCTGGGAAATGCCCCATAAGGCCATCAGCATAAATGCAGAAATACTTAATATCTTTTTCATAGTAGTTAGTTTATTATATGTTTCTTTAAAAACAATTCGCGCATTTTCTCACTCCCTATCCTGCGCAGCAATTCCTTAAAAGCAAAGAAAGGGATAAAGGTGAAAAAGATCAGCTGGATCATACCTAGCCAGGCAAGATCGATGTGTGATCTAAGGTAGTTGAATGCTTCTGCCAGGTTTGGGTTTTGAATAAGCCCATGGATAAATGTTTCTATAATATTGAAAATCATTACTAAAATCGTAAATATCAACGATTTATAGAGTACCGGAACATAGAGTGCACGATGTTCAAATTTCCGGCTGATGCTTAAAAAAGCCCCTAGCATCACTACTTTGGCAATGATTGCCGCACCGATGACACCCGCAAAATAGTCGTTCAGTTGAATGCCATGTTCTGCCAGCAATAATCTCCTGTATAGAACAATCGCGCTGAATACAATGGCCATATATACAAAATTGACCAGGTATTCATTAATCTCGTGAAAGAGCTTCTGTTTCCAGGTTTTCTTTTGTTCTTTCATTAGTAACTACGATTTTAACATTTACCCCTTATCTTTCAGATTCCAGTGTTTTTCTAGCCAGTTCAGGATCGATACTTTTCACCGCATCATATTGTGTCAGGTGAATCCTGTCCTTCATATCCTGCAGAAATTGTGTTTTTTTCAGACCATCCATGATTGGTCCTTTAATTTCAGCCATATGAAATAAAATCCCTGCATCCTTCAGCCGGCTGTTAACCGCTTTAAGACTTTCCAGCCCGGAAGCATCTATGCTGTTTACCGAAGAGCAGTTGAGTATAAAGTGCTTTATCCCCGGATATGAAGCGACAATTTCATTGATCCTGTTTTCCAGGAATTTGGCATTGGGGAAGTAAATGCTTTCATCGATACGCATGGAAACGATCCGGGCACTTGTAATCACATCATGTCGTTCAATATTCCTGAAGCTTTGTGTACCCGGCACCTGGCCAACGATGGCCACATGAGGTTTCGAAGTACGGTAAAGGTACATGGCAAGTGAGGTGCCAATTCCCACAATCAGTCCATAAATAATACCTAAAGTCAGTATAATTATAATTGTTAAAGCCATGGCAATACCATCTGCTTTTGAGTATCCAAATGTTTTAAAAACAGCTTTAAAGTTTACCATCGACAGAACGGCAACAAAAATGGTAGCTCCCAGTGCTGCATTGGGCAAGAAAAAGAGCAGTGGAGTAAGAAAGAGAGCAACCAGTGCAATACCAACAGCAGTATATACTCCGGCCGCGGGGGTTTCAGCACCGGCGTCGAAATTTACAATTGATCGGGAAAAACCACCGGCTACAGGCAGTCCTCCTGAAACAGCAGCCCCGATATTTGCAGCTCCTAAAGCAAAGAATTCCTGGTCTGGATTAATTTGCTGTCGCTTTTTTGCAGCAAGTGTCTGTGACACTGTCAAAGAACCGACATAGGTCAGAATTGCTATCAATATAGCTGGTGTTACCAACTGGCTCCATAACTTAAGATCAAAAGGAGGAAGCACCGGGGTGGGAAGCCCCTTTGGAACATCGCCAACTATTTTCACGCCTTGTTTATCAAGTCCTAAGCCTGAAACTACTAATATCGTGATAATGATGGCGATAACAGGTCCCATTTTAGCAAGGATTCCGGCTAATTTTTTATTCATACCGGCACTGATGAGAAGGGTTGCAAAGTATTTTTTTGCAAGGAGTAAAAATATAACGGAGGAGACTCCGATTGCCGCAGTAAGAACACTGATCTGACTGAAGTTTTTAAGCAATGAAATCATCATTGCTAAAAATGAATCTCCTTCCAGGGGAACGCCCAAAACGGGTTCCAGCTGGCTTGCTGCTATCTGGAGTCCGACGGCTGTGCCCAGACCGGCCATTACCGGAAAACTCATAAAATTTGCGATAAACCCAAGCTTAAGCAATCCAAGTACTATGAGTACCAAACCTGTAATGCAGGCGAGTGCAATTACAGCGCCCACATACTCAGGGGTTCCAACTGCAAATATAGGAGCAACTGCAGCCAGGGTCATTAGACTCGACGTGGCAACGGGCCCCACAGAAAGCGTACGTGATGTTCCGAAAATTGCGTACAAAACCAGAGGGGCCATTGAGGCATAAAGACCGACCTCGGGGGGCAGGCCGGCCAGCTGGGCGTACGCCAGCGATTGGGGGATCAGCATGATAGTGACAATCACTGCGACGACCAGGTCGTTTACTGCTATCTTGCCTGTGTATGCCTTTCCCCATTCCAGGATCGGCAGGTACTTTTGCACATTAATCTTCATAGCTGTAATCTAACATATGGTTCTGCGCTCCGGAAAGCATCCCTCCCGTTACATTTTTTGCTTTAAACCCATTCTGCAGAAGAATCCTGGTAGCGAAATAGGCACGTCCGCCGGAACGGCAAACGACATTGATTTCTTTGTCCCGTGGAAGTTCGCTGAGCCTTGCACGAAGCTGCCACAGGGGGATATTTACCGCACCGGGAATGCTTTCCACGGCAAGTTCGATTGTATCCCTGACATCCAGGATGAAGCCATCTTTAGCCGTAGCCCAGTGACTGACCGGCATATCGCCCGAGAGCACATTAGCTGCAATCATACCGGCAAAATTGACCGGGTCTTTGGCGCTGCCAAACTGCGGCGCATAGCACAATTCGGCTTCTTCAAGGTCGTAAATGGTCGCGCCCATCTGCATGAAAGCCGCAATTGCGCTGATCCGTTTATCAACGTTATCCAATCCCAGGGCCTGCGCACCCAGAAGCTTTCCATCCGATTTCCGGAAGATCAATTTGATGACGATCGGTTTGGCGCCGGGATAATAACCTGCATGGGAGTTCGGGTAGAGATAGACTTTTTCAAAATCCGTAATACCTGCGCGGATCAGGCCATTTTCACTGGCGCCGGTCCAGGCAGCCGTTCCACCAAAGAGGCCAATAATGGAAGTGCCCTGTGTGCCACGGTAACGGGAATTGCGCCCGGCAATGACATCGGCTGCAATTCGGCCCTGGCGGTTGGCCGGTCCGGCCAGCGCTATAAGCGTCCATTGCCCGGTAACCCAGTCTTTCACTTCTATTGCATCGCCCACGGCTAAAATATCAGGGTTACTGGTAACCATGTGCTCATTGACCCTGATCCCGCCACGTTCCCCGATCTCGAGGCCTGCTGATTTAGCCAGCGTAGTATCCGGGCGGACGCCGATTGCCAGGATCACGATATCGGCCGGATAAATTTTTCCGGATTTGGTTTCAACCTCGAGTGAACCTTTTGCATCCTGCCGGAAAGCAACGGCTGCATCGCTCAAGGCAAGCTTTACGCCATTGCGTTTAAGGAGTGATTCGACCACGATAGAATTTTCCGGGTCAAGCGGGGTGAGGACATGATCCGCATTTTGCAGGAGGGTCACTTCAAAGCCCCGGTGGATAAGGTTTTCTGCTGTCTCAAGCCCGATGAATCCACCACCCACTACAACCGCGCGGATTTTGGGACGAACGGCCTGGAACCCGGAATACTTATACATGCCGGCCAGGAACGGGTTACCTTTTTCGATCCATTCATTGATTGCCCTTGCATCAGGTACTGTCCGGACATGGAAAATACCCGGAAGGTCTATTCCCGGAAGCGGCGGGCGTACTGGCTACTGCACCGGGTGCAAGCAGAAGTTTGTCATAAGGCTGGGCGGTGATTTCGCCTGATTTGACATCGCGAAGCTTAACCAGCTTTTCATTGGGTAAAATTTCGATTGCTTCACAGTTGGTGCGCACATCAATGTTGAACATCCCGCGGAACATCTGCTCATTGGCAACCAGCAGGCTCGATTCTTTTTCTATCACACCACCCACATGGTAAGGAAGTCCGCAGTTCGCATACGAAACATAAGGCCCTTTTTCAACCATGAGGATTTCGGCTTTTTCATCCAAGTCTGCGGAGGCGGGCTGCACAGGAAGCGCCACCGGCAACTCCGCCTATTATGATAACTTTCATAAATTTCAATTTTGATTTTGAAGATGTATAAGATACTTATTTGATCAGTCCTTTTGCTTTCAACTCATTTCTAATGGCATAAATAATCTGATCAAGTGTACTGTCAAGTTTAGTTGGATTTAGGGTAGATGTTACACAAGACCAGAGGAGCTTATTCTGAGGGAAGTCATAGAAGTTTGTTTCGATGTAGAATGTCTTGTCTTCCGAATAATAGCCTTCATCATAATACCGGTAGCCATACCAGCCACCATAAGATGTTCCAGGCGTGTATGACAGGTTTTTTTCCACATCTGCAAGCCGTACAAGAAGTATGCAATCAAAACCGTCTGCTTTCATTCTTTCTTCGAGCTTGTTTTGAATGGTGTCACTGATAGTTATATAACTGTAGGACTGCACGCCTTGCATTTGGATAATCTCTGAAACCAGTTTGTCCTCGGTAATCCGCCTGGAGGGGTCATCTTTCAATGACGCAACAACCAGGACCTTTTTAAATTTCCCTGCCTCATCAGGGGTTAAAGATGGGTCTGTCCAGCTTTTTGTGACTTTTGTAGCCGGGGAGCATCCGGCAAAAATCGCAATTAAAATGATCAGTGAATAGGTTTTCGTTTTCATGACTTCCTGATTAATCTGTTTGTTTTATATGGATTTGATTTCATAAGTTTTATTTTGATAATGCCATAATGGGCAGCATAAACCAGAAGGATGACAGAAAGAATAAAAGCTCAAAAAAAACATTGCTGTTTTTAGCCGGCAGCCCGTTAAACCTGTTTAAAACAGCATCCCAGGTGTTTCCATATAAGTTCCCGAAATTGATTAAACGAATGAACAAATAAATATGACCTGCCGTCTTTTTATCGTAGAAATCAATGAATTTCCGGGTCATTTCTTCTTCCGGTTTTCTGTTGGTTTCCGCAAAATGCTGGGCGTATAACAAGGCCATGGTTTCAAAGTAGGATGCATCAGCCTGAAATTGAAGATTCAGCATGTTTTTCACTTCCGCTTCGCTGATACCACTGGCCAGGGCTTGTTTTGCATGAAACCAGGTGCAATAGGTACATCCATTAACAGCGGTGGTCACCATCATGATCTTCTCTACAAATGCCTTACTGATTTGCGTATTTCGCAATGCTGAAATAATAGCCGGAATCCTTACAAGAAGAAATCCGGTATCATTTAAAATTAAACCGGGTGTAAAAATCTTCTTATTAAAATTCACTTGCACTTTATTCTATATTGATTAACTTTTATTCTGATTTAGCCTTTTTAAAAACCGATGGGTCTCTGAATCTCTTTGGGAAGATAATTCTGACCCCAATGTTAAATCCGTAGAATGCTGCTTTAAAGCTGCTTTCGCCACCTGTCTTTGTTTCACCGACAAAGTCGGCGGCATAGACAGAAAAACCTGCAAGAAGGTCAACCTGCGGGGAAATAGTGTACCCGCTGGTCAATCCTGCCGTCCCTGAAATTCTGGAGCCGGCGCCAAAGCCCCCCACATCAGCCTTAAAGATCAGCGGCACCCGGGGATGTGGAAAGTATTGTGCCCTGAAGCCGATCACCGGGTCCCAGTAAACACTCGTTTCTTTAACCGAGGTCGTATCCAGGATCCCATCCACGCTGATCAGGGTGTTGAAACTATTGTACCGGAGACCAACATAAGGATCCAGGATCCATTTACTCCCTATCGGGAAATGCATACCGCCCATCAATTCTGCAATATTCATTTTCAGCTCAGGTTTTGCTACAGCCGATTCATCCCCGATGTGGCTGGTCCTGATGACTTCCTCTGCACCCACTTTTACGTACATATAGGTGGGTGTAGCAAAAAACCTTCCTTTGGAAACTTCTGCATCGATCATGAACGCCATTTTGAGGTTGCTCAGGAGGTCAACTACCGGAACATCAAAGCTCTGCGAAATGAAAGGTGATTCAAGTTCACCGCTGATCCAGGGCATCCATAAAAATGGTGTCAGCCTGACGTTCCATTTTTCAGGACTACCATCGGGATAATACGTTGAATCCTGGGCAGACAGGAAGTAAGGATTTGCAAATAGAAGGGTCACCAGGGCAGCGAGGAATAGTTTTTTCATTGAATCCATCAATTTTATTAATAAAGTAAAAATATACCAATTTATCCGGCTCTTTATACCTAATAACTGGTATTTTATGTAGTTCGCCAGGTATTGATAACACTGAAGCCCATCACCGCAGAAATGGGCTTCAGTTGTAAAATAAAAGTTCTATCAGCCAGCACTTATATATGTGCCGGCAACAAAATCTCTAAGGCGCTTTGACAGCCGAGGCATAAAAACTTATTAATGTTTATGCTTTGCAACAAAGTCCGCGATTCTCTTGCCTTGTGCAGCCAAACCTCCGGCAGTACTGAATTGAATGATCTCAGCCCCTTCTTTCGACTTGAAGTTGTGTGGCGCCGGCCAATAGCACACATCTCCTTCGGTGCATACTTCAATGGTTCCATCAAGGTAAATAACCTCCAGCTTGCCTTTTAAAACGTAAGCCCAATGCTCCACACCACACAAATCATGCTCAAGTCCCTTCCCTTTAAGAATATCTGTAAAGTCGGTACCCGGAGCAAAGACATGGCAAGCACACTGCATGCCACCCCACATTACATCCCAAATTTGTAGACCAGGTGTATTCCTGGTAACAAAATCGTCTACAACGTTCATTTCTTTTAATTTAGATCTCATAGTTTTACTTTTTTAATTGTTAATACTTGTTTTAATTTTTAGGTAATTTCATCAATTCCGGGTTGATATCATAAGTCCAGGGCAATCCGGCATTTTTCCATCCGTTTAGCATCCGTTTCCCAAAATAAAGCTTTCCGGGTCTTTTACTTCATCGCCTTCAATACCATCGGTGATATTGTACACGTTTTTATAGCCGGCTGCAGCGAGCGCGTTAACTGCCATTGCACCCCGGCCGCCGGAACGGCAGGTGGCAAGGATAATATCATCGGGTTTAAAAAGTGCCTTTACCTGTGGCATGAAGTCCGGATTTGGCTTGATCTTATACATTTTCTTTTCAGCGTCCCACTCGTAAGTTCCCAAGGCTAAGGGAATGCAATATGCCATTTCAGGATGACCGACGAACACGTACTCTTCCGGCATGCGTACATCCAGGATGAATACTTTTTCAGGATTTGCTTTCCACATCGCATAGGCTTCAGTGGCTGTTACATATAATCCGAGTTTAGTTTTCTTTAATGGATGAAGTGTCGTTGTATCGACCTGTGCGATGCAATAATGGCCGGCAAGGAATACCAGCAAGACAATAAATAGTTTTTTCATAAGCTTATATGTTGATTATATTTTATTGAAGTAAGATTGTCTCAAGAGTCCATTTTCTTAATAACCACAGAGGTAACAGAGGATACTCAGAGGCAACAGAGGATTGGAAATCATATAATTATCTCTCTGCTTCCTCTGCCAGACCTCTGTTTTCTCTGTGGTTAAATTGCTTTTGAAACATTCTCATGATTCATAAATATGCTACAAACTAAGGAATGTAATTTGCAATATCATCGAAACCTGTGCATTCGTAAGTGTTGCCCAACTCATCGCGGAGGATTGAGGCCCACAGACCCGAGCGGCGGGTATCCAGGGAAAGGTCCCTGTCGAGTATCTTGGTTTCAAAAACCCAGCCTTCCGGGAGGTTCTTGAGCTTTCCGCCAACTTCGCTGAGGTTGTCGACGGTTAAAGTCGGGTCAACTTCTTTGGTGTATTCCTGCATGACCCAAACAAGGCCACTGGGTTCACGCAACAGGTAAACAGGCTTACCGGCCTTGTAAATCCAGTTGGTATTGCGCAGGATTTTGCCAATGACATAGGGTCCTCCAAAGTGCTGCATTACCTCATCAGCCGACATATCCCCGGCCCATGCCATTTTCACGCCCTGGAAATCAACGACTTCTCCCAGGTGCATATCTATTTCGTCCATCATCCAGTTGCGGCCTATATTCAGCACACAGGCAACAGCTCCGATTTCTTCAGCGAGTTTTTTAGCATCTATCTTTTCAATGCTGCCGGGAACCAATTCTCCTTCGCCCAATGTTGCTGTATATACATGGGCGCGCTGGTTACGACCGGTACCTACCAATGCAGCCATGCCTCCAAAAGCGAGGCCGCGGGTGTTGTAAATATGACGCCTTTCACCGGCTGTTCCAATGTTCATTTTAAATTTTCTCGTCATACCCTGGTACAGATCGGGTTGAACCGGCTGGGCCTGGACCGTTTCTTTGGCGGTCTCTTTATCGGTCTTCATCTGTGTATCACAGGAAGGGATAACAATGAGCATAAATGCTGCAACAGCTGTTGTGGCAGGCAGCGATGAAGATAATCTGATCTTTTTCATAACAGTTTTACTTGATTTTCTGTGTATAATCTTTATTTACTGATTCAATCACGGCTTTTTTCGCCGCGAGGTTCATGACCGTTTTTGTTGCATGACTTACGCCAGAACTGAACGTATCATATTCAATTTCACCGGAAATGGGATCTTCACCGAGTAAGCTGGAAAATGCCTTGTGAACAAACAGCAAGGTTGTTGCATCTATCTTAAAAGTAACAACATCGCCCTTCACCTGAACATCTTTGGCAACTGCCAGGATAGTCCCATTGCTTTCCGTTAATTCGGCCTTGCTAAAGAAATCTATGAGCTGTCCTTTTGACATATAGGTATAAGAAATGGCCATCTTTAATGCCTTTTCCACATATTCCATATTGCTTTCCACAGCGTTTTCCTGGATCTGCCCGCGGATACCACGCTTATCCTTTACCGTGCTTTCAGCTTCAAGGTTCCTGACGTCAAGTTTGCCGGTTTCGTCAAAATTCAGTTCGGAGAGGGCATTCATCTTTACCTGCCCATCCACAGTGACTACGGTTTCGCGCCTCCACATGAATTGTTTCAGTTGTTCAAGATTGGCGGCTTCCGCTTTGCTGATGTCGAGCGATAGTTGATCACGGTCAAGTTGTGAATAACCTGAAATCAGGATTCCAAGAAAAAGAATGATCATTGATGTTTTCATAGTTTTTGGTTTTAATAAGTAAAAGGGTTTAAAGCTTAAGCAGCCGTTTTTGTTAGCAGTCCGACGACTAAAGCCGTCGGTTCCAATTTTGTAATATCAATAGAACCAACGGCTTTAGTCGTTGGAGCAGGAATGAAAATAGACAAACAATATAAAATGGACTTTTGATACACCCGTTGTTTCATTAATTAATATCCGACAGAATATTTGTTATAAGAAGTGACGGATAATTTTTAAAAGAAATATAAAGGTAATTCTAACTCTTCCGTTCAAAGTACCTAATACTTGGTAATTTTCATCAAATTATATACTTAAAAGTGAGTAGTTTTTTATATACCTTTGCATATGTATTATCTTACATTCAAGTTTTCAGGTTTATAAATATGGGAAATAATCTCCACGGCTATAATCTGTATTTCAAATTCATTGAAGCATATATACCTGCAGGCTTCAATGAAATAGACCGGAATGATCCGCTGATTAAAGAACTGGAATTGATGACAGAAATTAGCAACCAGTTTTTCTTTGCTGCTGATTTAATCAGTATGAAAATTCTTTTTTGCAGCAATAGAAGCCTGCAAATGATTGGGGTTGATCCTGAACTATTATCTCCGTATCATATAAATCAAGCCACACATCAGGATGATCTCGGGAGAATGGGATTGGGGATTGCCAACAGGATGAAAGCGGCTAATATCTATGAACAAAACCAGAAAGGTTCCTCTTTGCTATCAAGCAATTTCAGACTGAAAAACCCTGCGGGAGCCTACTCAAAGATCCTTTTTCAATGCTATACATTTTACACTCAGTCACCAGGGAATACAGTATATCTCCTCCAGGTCAATACCAACATCGATTGGTATGATAAACTGAAAGGCAATTATCATTACTATTGTGGAGAGGATATTTCGAAATTCCGCTATCCGGATGAGGAATTGCTGAGCATTGTCAATCCATATTCTGACCGCGAATTTGAGATCTTGAAGTTACTGAGTATTGGTTACAGCAGCGAGCAAATCGCCGAAAAACTTTTTCTGAGCCAGCATACCGTGAACACCCATAGACGGAATATCCTGTTAAAGACAGGCCACAAACGGATCCAGGAGTTGATGGCTGATTTGAAGGATCAGGGCCTGCTCTGAGGTTTGTTAATGAATGTGCGGACAGAACTAAACCTTCATTTCGTTATCCTACCCTTCCTGTTCCGTCCAGCGGATCGGCTGTATAAGGAAGTTTAGCAGTAGTTTGTTTCTTCCATTCATCTTCAAGCAATTCACGGGCTGCTTGTTCCAGGAATTCAGGTGCAGCCCATTCGTTTACATCAAAATCATTCTTGATGTAACCATGGCTAAACATAAAATCTTTACCGATCTTAACAGCGGCGAGATTCAAAGGTGAAAGGTTGGGTACCAGGTCAACATCTCTGATGCCCTGGTAAGTAGCCTCGATGTCGCGGTAGAAGGTCTGCTGGTCTAGAATTTCCGCAGCTGCATGCTTGTTCTGATTGGCCCAGCGACCGGCCCGGATCATGCCCTTCATAAATGTAACAGCGAGTTCAGGGTGTTCCCTGGCCATGACATCGGTACACGTGATAGCAGCAGGAATGTTAGCCACCTGTAAGCGCCAGTCAGGATAGCGGGAGAGATCCTCGATTGCTGCAAACTTACCAGTCGCCTCGCAGACCTGCTGCAGCGGCTTAGTTTGCATATACATCGCATCGATGATTCCTTTTTCCAGGGCGGTTTCCAGCGGACGGAAAGCCAGGTCGCGCTTGTGGTCACGCGCAAGCCACAGATCAATCGAAAGTTCCATGGTTGCTTTCATCATTTCCGGTAAATTATACCAGTCATCTGCATAGGGAAACTCAACGAGTTCGATGTCGGCCATGGTCATGCCGTTCATCTTGAGCATGAGCTCGATGCCCTGGTGTTCCTGAATCCGCCACCAATCGTTTTTGATTTTGTTCATACTCTTGGAAATGCCGATCTTTTTGCCTTTTAAATCAGCCATCCGGTAGATATTGTCCTTGGCGCGTACCATCATAACGCCGCCTTCGGCCGGCATCTGCGTTACCCCCAGGAGTTTGGTCCGACGGATATCTGCGTGGACTTCGATGGGCGGAAACAACCCGCCGAAGCGAATAAGATTTTCCTGATTGTGAATGTAGTGGGGATACCAATCGGTTTCAGGAGTCGAACGCATGTAGGCAAACTTCACCCCGATCTTCTTAAACTCTTTCCTGGTCAGGCCCAGGCCTTCATCCACGTTACTGGCCGACACCAGCGGACAATTGGTGTAATACACCTCTTTCCAGTTCAGCTTAACCACGTTCAGCTTTGTGTTTTCAAAAGTTGTAACTTTAACTTTTTCGTTTTCCATAATTATTTATTTATAAGTTGAAATTCAATTCTTTATTAACTTTTCGACAGGAGTTAACTAAGGATCAAATGTACTTTAGTTCGACTCCATAGAATATACCGACCAATGAGTATATTTAAATTGATTATACCTACTTTTATCCTGCGATCATTAATTGAAATTATCAATGCCTGTTAATTCATCTTATTATAACCTTTTCTTCAGATTTATTGAAAAGTACGGCCCTTCAGGCTTTACAGCTATCGAACCGGAAGATCCGCTGGTAGTTGAACTGGAGGAGAAGATGGAACAACACGACCAGTTCTTTTACATTGGAGATCTCATAAAAATTAATATAATTTATACCAGCAAACGAAGCAAACAAATGATGGGGATTGAGCCAGTGGATCTCAGTCTGTATCATTTTTATGATGCTACTCATCCTGATGATATTAAAAGGAACAGCCTGGGAAGGGCAACTTTATTGAAACTTGCAAATGAAATTTTCGTGGCTGAGAAAGGTAGTAAACTGTTATCTACTGTATTAAGGATCAGAAATCCTGAAGGATATTACTCAAATTTATTGATGCAAATATTCTTGTTTTATAGTTCATTACCTTTCAAGACAGTCTATTTTCTTAAACTGCACACGAACATTGACTGGTGTATAAAACAGAAAAGTTACTACCACTATTATTTAGGTGAAGACCTTTCAAATTTTAAATATCCCGACGCGGAAATGCTGAAAATCGGGAATAACTTCTCAAAACGTGAAATGGAAATAATCAAACTCATAGGAAAGAGTTACAACAGTGATCAAATCGCTGAAAAACTCTTCCTGAGCCCGCATACCGTGAATACCCACCGCAGGAATATCCTTAATAAAACCGGCATGTCTCATATGTCGGAGCTTATTTTTGACCTGATGGAGCGCGGTTTGTTGTGAATTCAACAGGCCTGATAAGCTTATGACTACTTACCTTTTTTCAGAAAAGGCACTTCCTGGAGAATTGAAATCCGGATCATGGAAAGGATATAGTTCTCAATCTGGTAAAACTGGGTTGCAACCACGCCGTCTGAAATAGCTTTTACTTTCTCATAGTAAGTGGCAATGAGTTTATCGGTCTTGATCTGCAGTTCCATCACCTTTTTTGTCCATGTATCAGCTTGTTCGCTTGTCATGGTCATGTATTGTTCAGCATACTGCTTTAGTAATTCGATGCGCTCACGTCCATACTCTTTCCGTTTGGTTTCATATTCGTCATAAAGGGTCCAGAAGGCATCTTTCTGGGTATCTGAGAGCTGCACGAAATCGGCTACTATTGCTTTCTTATCCATTCCGAAGGCAGCCTGCACCAGGTCGATCTCTTCTTTGTTGGATTGTGAATAGGCGAATGATACCAGGAATATTGCGGCAAGGAGTAGAAAGTTCTTTTTCATGGTTTATTTATTAATGATTAAGTATTGATTTGTAATAATTTAGATTTAATTTTCACGCAAAGTTCGCAAAGCTTGTTAATAAGAAACGCAAAGTAACAAATTGAATATTGAACTTTTGCGTGCTTATTTTATTCTTTGCGCCCTTTGCGTGAAACAGAAAGCAAATTAAAATCCAAATGCAACGCCGACGCTTACGGTGATATAGCTCAGTGTCCCCAGATCTCCACCAAACCCGCTATAATATTTGACTCCCAGCTTTATGGCATTGCTGTAAGCAAATTTGTACATTAAGCCGGCTTCCGGTTTCAGTGCGAACTGCCAGGGGTTTTCTTCCAGGACCCAAATACCCATTGTTGTATTCCGTTCTGAGTACATCGTTCCGATACCCAATCCCAGGTAGGGCTGAAAAGCTTTTTCAGGCATGAAGACATAGTCGATCGCGACTAAAAGCGGCACCTGGTTATGATAGCAGTATTGCACACCCGAAAGCGTGATTGTTCCCGAAGTATATGAATCATAGTCCTTTTTTTCATAGAATACGTTCCAGGCAGCATCGATACCAACAAGGATATTGTGTGTTACAGCATACCTGTACTGGGCAGATGCGCCACGGAAACTCGGAGCGGAAATATAATCCCCGAGGTCGCCGGTCCCGAAGCTCATATCATACTGGATAGACAGATGGTTCTCTGCCTGGCTGAATACGCTGGTCATGCTTACAAAGAAGCAGAATATAGCTAAAATAATTATTTTTTTCATCGTAATAATTCTTTATAGGTTCTAATTACTTGGTATCCAGATAAGGCGATTGTTTAAATGCCTGGTCGATGCCGTTGTTGACACGCGAAATATCGTAAGCCCCTGATAAAAGGCCATTGATAGCACCGGTCCAGACAATGGAAGGATCGACATATTCATCGCCGGAAGCAATCAGCCCCATGACCAGGGTCCCGGTCGTGTATGAGGTGTAAGAAGGATAGGACCATCCCCATCCGCAATAATAATAGTAGTACCAGCACCAGTAATCATACCAGTATACAACCGTCGTGTTGGTCCATACGGCTGGCATTAAAGCCAGGTCTGCATTTTCAGGGTCCGCAACCTTTGTCCAGCCCAGGGCGGTCATGTTGCTTTCGATCTTGTTCAGGATCTGTGTGTTGTAAGGCTCCTGCACATATTCGGGAAGCTGTCCTTCTGCAAGGGTTCCAGTGATCTTTACAATCTTATCCGGCATGGCATAAGTGCCTTTGCTTGCAAAATCAAAGGTTTCGGTGTAATTGGTGTACACGAGGTCGGTATCCTCATAATACATCGTATCGTCCGGATAACACGAAACCATCAGGAAGATGATTCCGATCAGGTAAAAAACATTTTTTTTCATTTTTTCTGATTTAATTAGTATCATTTAAATTGAATTTCGGAAATTTCGTAATATGCTGAATATCATTGCATGACATTTTGTGAATTCTTTGATTTTCAATGACTCAAATCTACATGCATTATGAATAATCAAATATACTTATAATTAAGTAATTTATTAATGCCCAGAGATCAGATATAAGTTAAGGAACAATATTCTTCAATAAGTAACTTTCGGTTGTGTAAATCTTCACCAACAACTTAAAAATACCCGATATTAAGTACTTCATTTATTAATTTCATCTAAAAATTAATTGTAAGTTTGTTAAAATTCAATCAAATATGAAAAAGAGTCTGACATTTGTATCAGCAGCATTATTATTATTATTTTGTTTTTCTTTCATGTCCTGCGAAAAGTGCACCACATGTAAATACACTTATGTCGTGCTCAACGAAACCAGAACATATGAATATCCTGAAGTCTGCGGAGATAACGAAGACATTGATAACCTGGAACAGCTATGTGATGATGAATCAGCATTAGTTAACGGAGATTGTTCATGCAACTGATGCGGTAGCCGGTATGCTTAAACCGATTGTGATCTTTCTCGTACTTGTTTTCATGACAGGATGTATAAGGAGTACACCTTGTGAAAATGAGATCTACCTATTATCAACTGGCTTTCACGGAAAAATTATTGTGTTCTTTGATCAGCCTGATGGCCAAACCATTCAATATGAAAATGATGCACGGGTTTACCAAATTCCTTCATCGGGATTGCTTAAAACTCAATTCAAGAGGAATGGGGGCTGTATGGATGATGACAGGATTCAATTCTTTTATGAGGATAGCCTTTTGCACAGGTCTCCTGTTGATTATTTCCTGAATATTGATCAGGATACAATATCTCCGGAAAGGAATTATGTAATGCTGACATTATTTTCTGAGAAAAAGAGTAAACCTGATTTTGTTATCCATTTCCTGGGAAAAACTGAAGAATTTAAACTGCTTACAAGAAGTGTAAGGGACATGGATATGGTTAAAGTTTTAAATGAGATGGATCCATAAACCGGGATCTTTAGGGCTGTGGCAGGCAACTATCCTAGATCGGCATTCCGAACGCAATGAAAAACCCATTCGTATGATTTGAAGTGAATGCATATTCAAAGCGGAGAACCATGTCGTAGTAAGTTACAAAGTCTATTCCAAAGCCCCAGCTGTATTGCATTTTATTGTTCAGCGGATTGTCTGCTGTGAATTTGTTGACCACATAGCCGCAATCGCCGAAAGTATTGAGATAGAAAGCATACTGAAGGTTCTTGAATTTATTCTCCTCCTCCCCTTCCTTTTTGGCCTTTTTAACATTGGGAGCAATCAGTTCATATTTGATATTGCTCCGGAAATAATACATCTGGTCGCCTTTGATGGTGTAAAGATCGTAACCCCTGATGAAATCCTTTTTATATGTCATATTCAATTCATAGTAATAAGGAATATTTTCCCCCGAAGAATTCGCCAGCTTGAACATTTCCGCCACATACCACTTTTTTGTGATCTGTTGGTAAAAATGAAAATCAACCCCATAAAAGAAGTAATCCACATCTTTCGAAATCATTCCAAGCCCGACTTTATTTACAAATATTTTCAGGTAATTGCCATAAAGAGGATACGATTTATTGTTGCGTGAATCATAAGCATAATCAGCATATAAATTCAGGTAAGTATTTGTTTTATCCCCTTTGGCGAGATAGTTTGAATCGAGGCTGTGCAGGGAATCTGAAACACTTATCCAGTTACCGGTCACCTTTACAGATGCATAATTGTAAAGTCCTGGCCTGAAATTGAAGTTTACACCGACTTTTGCAATTTGCTGGCTGTTAGATTCATAAAGCATCTGTCTTTCATTCTGATAAGAACCATATTCAACCGTATACAGGTTTTCATATCCTAATGCGAAAGTAATACCGGTCTTCTTGCCTTTGCCGATCCAGGGAATCTTATATCCAAAAGCCCCGGCATAAGATTTTCCCACATAACCTACCAGTGAACTCTGGTGACTTCTGCCGAATAGGTTATTATGACTGAAGAAGAGCCCCATACTGACGTCTTTGATATCAGGATCCCTTAGCCATTCGTTGAAGTTAGGCGCATTCAGTTTAACAACAGGGAAAAGCCACCAGTAATGCCTTTCAACCACATCAATCAGCAGGCGGTACTGATCGGTGGATATTTGCTCTATCGAAAGATCGACCGTCAGGAACAAATTCGTATTGATGATATTCTCACGGCTGTAAATCAATCGCAGGTGCAACTCGCTCGAATCCCCGGGGATAAACCTTTTAAGTTCCAGATCTAAATTCTTCCCAGCCTCCTGAGTAGAAAGCGTATCACCGATTTTAAAATCAAGTTCCCTGATAATGTACCAATCTTTGGTAAGTTTATTCCCGGTGATTTTATATTCACTGATCTTGATTTGCTGGAAAGCCAACGACTCAGGCAGTTTTACAGTACCGTCTTTAACCTGGGCGTTTGAGGCCAGGATAATCAGTGAGAAATACAGTAATAAAATCCAGGTTTTGTTCATCAGCGTTCTTTTTAACAGCAGGGGTCACCGGCCGGAGACCCCTGCCAAATTTATCTTATTTCTATTCTTTCTCTGCTTTTTTGGCTGCCTTTTCCTCTTTCTTGGCTGCCTTCTCTTGTTTTTTGGCATCTGCTTTTGCCTTTGCTTTTTCTCCCGCTCCTACCGGCAGGCTGGCAAACAGGTAGATCGCAGAGTTACGCTGCGGATCGCCTGTATTGTCTTTCATCAGTTCGGTCAATCCGTAATAATAACGGATGCCGAAATTATAGCCGGTTCCTTTCAGCACACTATATCCGATTCCTGCCATTGCACCGGCATCGATACGGTTATAATGATCACGTACCTCCAGGCTAAAGAGCAGGTCTTCTTCATCCTTTACATCAGCATAGAAATTATCATATGCTTTATATAAAAGACCCAGGTTGGCGCCCCCTTCAATAAACAACTCATTTTTAAACTTATACCTCACCATAATGGGCACATTGAAATAGCTTAGCTTTCGTTCAATAGTACCGTCCAGAAATAAAGAATCCATATCGGCATTACCTGTATAATATGTATTAATGTTTTGTGCTCCACTGTTTGATTTAACCAGGACGCCGGTATGGAGGTACCAGCGTGTATTTTCCTTTAAAAGGAGGTCGAAATAGAACCCCAGGTTAAAATAGGGTTGATATTTTGAATTATCAACATTGGAGATATTTGAAAAGTTAACCCCGCCATCGAGACCGAATTTCAATTTTTCGGTGTTGAGCTTTTCTCCGAAAAGCAGGGATATTAGAACCTGCGAGTTTGCATTATAACTGAATGTAAAGAGTACAAAAGCAGTCACGATGAATTTTATTGTTTTCCTGGTTTTCATAGGTTACAGTTTATCTTCTTAAAAATAAATATCGGTCAAATGTACTGTTGTTTCTTTTCAAACAAATACTTAGCTATAAGTATTTTAGCATCTGATCTTTCCTTTCCTTGCAGCAGACTCAAGAGCCCTGAAATCTTTTTCATTCTGGTCAGCGTAAGCAAATCCAAAATGTACCATGGCTTCATCAAGTTCATCGCTGTTGCCTGCATAACCAGCGATCATCGCTGCATCACCTGATCTGGCGTGTGCCAGCGCAAGAGCCCAGGCACATAATGAACCAAACTGGGGAAGGTATTGAACATTAACTTTATCCGGATCAAGTTCAACTCCCCCTTTCATATCCCTTAACTGCCTGATGTAAAATTGTATTCCATCCTGTTCGCCCCACCCGAGAAAAATGTCAGGGGCTCCCTGTATCAGTCGTTGCCCGGTTACTACGCGCTGGCCATTATTTTCTATTGCAGATTTCCCGACAAAAGGCTCGAGTACTGATGGCTGAGCTTCTTTAACCTGGAGAAATAGCGGATCATTCTGATGGTTTCCTTCCAGGAAGATAATCCAGCACCTGGTTCCAACACTACCGATACCGACAACTTTTTTTGCGATGTCTACAATCCTGTAATTTTTTAGCAGGATTTTGCGGTCTTCAGCCAGTGATTCAAAATAGGATTCAAGGAGCAATCCTAATGCTTCTTCAATCGGTCTTCCGGATTGGGAATGGGTTTCGTGAACAATAAAAGGTGCATCATCCCGAAGGCGGAATCTGTCATCGACAATATCGGTGATCTTATTTAATACCTGCATATGCGTGCGAATGCGGGCTTTACCGGCAAGCTTCTTAAAGTTAGGCTGCAGCTCTGGCGGTAACGAATTCATAATATCCTTTTCCGAAATTGAAGTATACCATAATTCAAGGTTCCCCATTTTTGCATATTGCCTCATCCTCTGACGATAACTGCTCACTGCTGCAAGGACTGAAGCCGCAATCACGACTTTTCCGGCACCTAAAAACCTGCCGCATACAACTATGCTTGTAACAAGGCGCTTGAGGTCCCATTCCCAGGGGCCAGGAAGTGTTTCATCAAAATCGTTGATCCCGAAAATCAGATTACGTTCAGCCGAAGCAAACAATCCAAAATTTGCCACATGCATATCGCCGCAACATTGCACGCGGATGCCGGTCGTCCTGCCCCCGGCAGCCAGGTCAGCAGCCATAATTGCAGCGCTTCCCCGAAGGAAGGCAAACGGCGAAGTAAGCATCCTGGCATATCGGACAGGAACAAGGTTCTGGAGACGTGATTTTGCCTGCTCTTCAAGAATAGATACCGGATCGGCACGCTTTGCGGATGGTTTGTAATCACCATGTTTAATACGTGGAATTTTTGCACGTAAATTTTTACCGGCAGAGATCCGTTCTTCAATGCTCTGCCGTTTCGATTTAAAGTGATGCAACAATCCAGTGTTCATAAAGGATGAACTTAAATTGTCAGTAAAAAGATGATCAGAACCGGAACCCCAGGTTGACAAATATTTGCCCGGGTTTGGAGTCATCACCCTTAAGCAAGTCTTTAAAGCCAAAGTTATACCCGGTTTCTAACACTATAAAGGCCACATTGAAGCCTATTCCTCCCTGCCCGTAAAGGATGAATGGATTAATATCATCTTCAGTCAGGCCCACTTCATTATCATTGACACCAAAATTAATTGCAGGAACGGCACTGATAAACAGCCGAAGGGCAAGGATCCTGTTGCTGAATGACAAGAAATTGATACCTCCTGTCACCGGAATATCAATACCCATAACCCCAACAGCATCAGATGAGTCGACTGCAGTACCCAGTTTATTCAGTGTGTAGACCGAATTATAAAATCGCGCCCCGACCTGCCAGTAAAAGAATTTCCCTCTTTTATAATTGAAACCGAGGTGAAAGCCTAAATTCGGGTCAGATTCATATACATCTGAAGATACATTCAGGGTATTAAGATTAACGCCGGCATAGGCAATAAATTCATCTTTTCTTTTCTTGTCGTCCTCTTTTTTCTCCTTTTTATCTTTTTCATTGACAGCAGTATCAGGCTGTGCTACTAATGAAGTGTCAGGCTGCACTGCTTTCGCAGTATCAACCTGTGCCTTGGCATTATTGAAGAAGGATGCAAAGATGACAGCAAGGCAAATTGTCAAAACTCGTAAAATATTGGTTTTCATTTGAAAAAAATTAAAATGTAAATCGAAAATCTAAAGATACAAAATAAATCCCAAATCCCAAATCGCCCAATCGTCAAATCGTCAAATCGTCAAATCGCCCAATCCTAGAAGGTTTCCTGCCCTGAGAAGTAGAACCCTTTCGATTTCATCCCTATGGCATAATCGAGATTGATATTGGTCCTGAAATACTTGTTCACCATCACCCTGATGCCAAAACCAACAGCTGGTTTTATATATTCAAACAATGCGACATCAGTGTTCGGGTTGTCGGTAGAAACCGCATTCACGAAGACAACACCTCCCAGGATCTTGGTACAGCGGCTGATCGGGAACCTCCATTCCACTTCGCCATATACCATGTTTTTACCCCTGAAGCGACCGTTGGTATAGCCCCTTCCTGACCGGGCACGCTGGTCTTCACCCAGGTATGGCACCGTAAGGTAAGGCAAATCGCCGGAAAGATTGAAGTCACCAAAAGCCCAGAAACCAATGATATGCCGTTCGGTTTTCTTTGATAGTCCTTTATAGGTGCGGAATTCAAGCCATAAAGAAGTAGAGTTCTGGTCACTGCCCAGGAATGTGGGATTGATGCGGTAATTGATATTCGCATAGATCCCTTTATAAGGGTTGATCTGGTTATCACGGGTATCATACAATACATTCAGGCTAACCCCGCTGACCATATATTTATCTTCACTGAAATCATTCTTTTGAGAATAATAATGATGGGGTGTATTTAATTCAGGCGTGGAATCTGTTGCAGGATGATAATATTCATCATCGATGGCATAATAATAATCCAGGTGGTATCCTAAACCTGCATATAATTCCCCCACAAGTCTTTTGTTAACAATCTGGTGGATTTTGACAAAATTGAATTTCATCGGGAAAAGGACGCTATCGCTCCCGGCGCCCTCGCCCATCCAGCTGATACCATTTGGGACTGCCAGTGTATCCGGTGCGTTGGTACCCAATCCGTATGTGGGCTGGCTGTATATATAAAACTTGTAATCCCCCTGCAGGAAGAACTGGTTATCTTTTGTATAAATATTAGGCTTTACAAATGTAATCAGCTGGCTTTTAGAAGTAACGGCCGCAGTAAAAGGTGCCGCTGAAACCTTGGTGGTTTCCTTAGGCCCCATATACCATCCTAAAGCCCCCCCGATACCGAGGATAAATCCATTGGTAGGATTGGAGCTGATATTGGGCAATACTAAAGCACTTAGTTTTTTAGGCGGTTTCGGGGTTTTCCCTTCTTTCCGGAAAAGGTCCCCAATAGCCTGTTGCTCGCAATTTTTTACCGGCTTGGTTTTCTCAACTGAGGTTGTGTCGGGCTGTTGTGCAGATGCTGTGTAAAAAATTATAAAAGAGATGCAGAAAAAGAGTAATTTTTTCCTCATATTTCAGTATTAGATTATGTAAAGTTAGGCAAATATTAAACAAAAGGTGTTCGAAGCTCTCATACAGCCAAAGAATTTACAAAATACCTAAAAGTTGGTATATTTGATCAAATCGTAAAAATACTGAATAATAGAACTAATTATTTTTAATAATTTAGCCTTCAACATTTAAAATCTCCTACCATGTTAAATGCATTCTTATGGGGCTTACTGGCAACGTCCTCCCTGATCCTCGGAGGTATGATTGCTCTTCGGTTTTCTTTAAGTAAAAAAGCTCTTGGGGTCATCATGGCATTTGGCGCCGGGACTTTGATTTCGGCGATTTCTTATGAGCTCATCTTTGAAGCTGTGAAACTTGGCAAAGGAACAGGTTTCCCGGCCTATGGTTTGTTTGCCGGGGCATTAACGTTCTTTTTCAGCGATAAGCTGATTGAGAAATTCAGTGGGTCCGATCCCATGGACACTGACACCCATAAGTCATCCGGACTAATTGTTCCCATGGTACTGGCCATCATCCTGGACGGGATACCCGAGTCTATCGTGATCGGGCTGGGCATTTTCGAAGGTGGTGGAGTCAGCATAGCCATGCTGGTGGCAGTTTTCATCTCCAACCTGCCGGAATCCATTGCCGGAACTACCGGTATGAAAGCCAGCGGATGGGGCAAGGGAAAAATTGCTTTTCTCTGGATATTTATTGCCCTGGTATGTGCAGCATCATCCGTTGCCGGTTTCAGTCTTTTCAGCGGTGTATCGGTAGAGTGGCTATCGTTTATCAATGCCTTTGCCGGCGGGGCCATCCTGCTCATGATCGCCAATTCCATGATTCCCGAAGCTTATGAACATGGCGGAAAACTGGCAGGATTGTTCACCGTGCTCGGATTCTTTATTTCCGTGGCTGTGGTGGTACTGGAAAATAGTGGGAAATAAGTATACCTATTAACTTGATTAGATGTAATTTTAATGCTCCTGATTTCAGGATCTTAGTTTATTAAATTCCTACGATTTAACACTTTAAATAATGATAAAAAGACTATTAATGATTGTGCTTGCATGTGCTGCTGTAACAGGGCAACTTGCAGCACAGGACCGCACTGTTCTGCCGGTTAGGGAACCGCAGCGGCCAACATACAAGGAGCTTGACGTTCGGAATGTCACACCTCCGCCACGGTTTGAGGTAAAAGCACCGGAAGGCGCGCCCAACGTGGTTATCGTGCTGCTCGACGATATGGGTTTCGGGGTATCCGATGCCTTTGGCGGCCCGGTCCGGATGCCGACACTCGACAAGCTTGCCGATAACGGGTTAAGATATAACAGTTTCCACACAACGGCATTGTGTGCTCCAACCCGTGTAGCGTTACTTACCGGTTACAACCACCATTCGAACAATATGGGTGTTATCACGGAACTTGCCAGCACTTACCCGGGATATACGGCTGTTCGTCCTCAAACCATTACGCCTTTGGCCGAAGTGCTGAGGCAAAATGGTTATAACACGGCCCAGTTCGGCAAGTGCCATGAAGTGCCGCCATGGGAAATATCTAACAACGGCCCTCAGGACCGCTGGCCGACCCATTCGGGTTTTGAAAAATTCTATGGCTTCCTCGGTGGTGAAACGAACCAGTGGGCACCGCTTATCTATGATGGGGTAACCCTTGTTGAAACCCCGGATGATCCTGATTACCATTTCACAACCGATATGACCAACCAGGCAATTTCATGGATGCGATTCCAGCAAGCACTCCAACCCGATAAGCCTTTCTTCATTTACTATGCCCCGGGAGCGACGCATGCCCCCCATCATGTTCCGCAGGAATGGATAGACAAACAAAAAGGCAAGTATGACCAGGGCTGGGATAAGATTCGCGAGGAAACTTTCGAACGGCAGAAAAAATTGGGGATCATCCCCGAAAATACCCGGCTGGCGCCGAAACCTGCCGATATTAAAGACTGGGAGGCCCTGTCTGCTGATGAAAAGAAACTGTTTGCCCGCCAGATGGAGGTGTATGCTGGTTTTGCAGAACATACTGACTATGAAATCGGTCGATTGATATCAGCCATTGAAGAAATCGGGGAACTGGATAACACCGTTATCATATACATAGCAGGTGATAATGGCGCAAGCGCCGAAGGCCAGATGAACGGCATGTTCAGCGAGATGACCTATTTCAACCAGGTCCCTGAAACCGTTCCTGATATGCTGAATCATTATGATGAATGGGGCTCCGAAAGCACTTATCCGCATTTTTCAGCGGGTTGGGCTGTTGCCATGGATGCTCCCTTCACCTGGACAAAGCAGGTGGCCTCGGACTTTGGCGGTACACGCAACGGCATGGTAATTCACTGGCCGGGAGGTATTAAAGAGAAAGGTGAAATTTGCAGGCAGTTCGGCCATGTTATTGATATTGCGCCAACAATCTATGAAATCTCCGGCATACCTGCACCAAAAGTAGTCAATGGCATCTCTCAGGATCCTATAGAAGGTACCAGTCTTGCCTATACGTTCAGAGAGGTCAGTGCAGCTGAAAAACATACAGTGCAATATTTTGAAATGTTTGGTAACCGTGGGGTTTACCAGGATGGCTGGTATGCACGGACAATCCACAGGGCCCCCTGGTTGCCTAAACCTCCTCAAACCCTTCAGGAAAATAAATGGGAATTGTATAACACTGAAGAAGATTTCAGCCTGTCAAATGATCTTTCGCCGAAATATCCTGAAAAACTGAAAGAAATGCAGGCATTGTTCATGAAGGAAGCGGAGAAATACCACGTGTTGCCGATTGATGACCGGGTTTTTGAAAGAATGGATGCAGCTGCGATGGGAAGGCCGACAATTATGGAAGGTAGAACATCGGTGACCTATGGCGAAGGCATGAAAGGCATGGGTGTCGACATTTTCATTGATCTTCGGAATACGGCATATACCATGACCGCTGATGTTGAAGTCGGGGCTGACGGCCATGGTGTCATCGTTTGCCAGGGAGGAAGGTTTGGCGGGTTGTCATTTTATATGAAAGATGGAAAACCAGCATTCAGCTATAACTTCCTGGGCCTTGAGTCAACAACCATTATGGCCGATCAGCCATTGAAGCAGGGCAAATACACCATTATTTACGATTTCAAATATGATGGAGGGGGCCCTGGAAAGGGTGGTACAGGTACCATTACTGTTAACGGCGTTAAAGTTGCCGAAGGACAGATCAACAGGACACAGCCAAATATATTCTCTGTAGATGATCTCGCCGATGTGGGCCTGGATGAAGGAACGCCGGTGGCCGATTATGGCGCATCTTCCAAATTCAACGGGAAATTGAATAAAGTAAAGATCGAGACCAAAAAATAGAGTCATCACAAGCACGCGTCACAGACGCGTGCTAACTTTAGACTTTAAATCAATAAAAATCGTTGTACAAATCCTGAACCTGTTTTTCATCCGGGAAACAGTCTTTCATTTTCTCAACATAAGGCGCGGCTTTAGTCCGGTCATCCCGGTTCATGTGAAAAGCGAAGAGGGCATAAAGCAGATCGGCATTGCAGGGTTCCAGGTCTAAACCTTTCTCAAATGCTTTAATGCATTTATCAGACTGGCCTGTTTCCTGGTAAAGCAAGCCCAGGTTGTAGAATATTCTAGGGTAGATACCTGGTTTTGTTGATGCTGTTTCAAGTAACCCGATCGCTTCAGTATACTTTTTTTGCTCGGCATACAGCAAAGCCAGGTAATAATATCCGTCCATAACATCGGGATGATTGGTAACCAGGTCGTTGAAAAGGTCTTCGGCAGCATCCGTTTTGCCCTGCTGGTAATAAATAATGGCAAGGTTACTTTTGGCAGGGATAAAACAGGTTATCGATAGCCAATGGCTTCCCTGTAGTTTTCCTCGGCCTTGGCAACATCATTTAGTTTCGAATAGATAATTTCCGAGATTATATCGTCCCGTCGGGAAATCTGCCACATATTCCTGTGATATTTCTGTATTCATCCAGCGCCTTGACGAACAGCGGAATACTGGATTTCATTAAAAGCATTCTTCCTGAAGGTGGCCAGCCGGTTGGCAGCTTCCATCCGCACCGATTTTACAGGATCATTGAGTAAAGGCGCGAGAACACTGAACAGTCCCGCCAGAATCAGCTGTCATATAATTTTCCACGGCAGTGTAACGCAACAAAGGATCAGGATCGTTCAATGCCTTGCGCAACGGCATCCTGGGCCTTGGCACTCTGGTAAGCAGACAAATAACCGATGGCTGTTGCCCTGATTATTTCGGGGTAAAGATTGCTGTTGATGATCTTCAGCAGGCCTGAATCGGCGCCTGCTTTACCTGCATACGCATCGGCGAGCATGGTGGCATAATGTGCTTTTTTTCTTTCGCCATACCATTTATTCACATAATGCAAGCGCCCACTGGTCGGTTTTATCATCGTGGCAGTGGGTACAGGCATTGGGAGTGCCCAGCTCCAGCGAAAGGTCAGGCCGGGGAATACGCATGCTGTGGTCATACCGTTTATCAATCACCCATATAATAACGTCCCGGCATATGGCAATCCCGGCAAAGCGCCCCGGCCCCGACTTCAACCTTTTCGCCCTGTTTATTGTACAAATGAATTCCCTGGTTCTCCTTTTGATTTATGCAAATGATGGTTGTATGTATCGTACTCATCGGCCCGGTGGCATTGGGTACACAAAGCATTGCCTTCAAATTTCCGCTTCAGGCTGTGCGGATCATGGCAATCGCCGCAGCGCACATCTTTCATATACATCTTACTTTGGGTAAAAGAGCCATATTCGTAATCTTCATCCAGGAACTGCCCGTCGATATGGTAGTAAGGCCGGGTCGGCAACTGGGGAATGGCATAGCTTAAAAATTCAGCTGTGCGTATGATCGTACGGGCCCGAATGAACTTCTGCGGGCATGGCAGGGGGCACAGGATTCGACATACTGGCGGGAAGTGATTTTGCTTGTTTTTACTACTAAGACCGGTATTGTTATCCTGTGGCCTTGCCATTTCGGGCAGCCTGGCCCATTCGATATGCGCCGAACCGGGGCCGTGGCAGGCTTCGCAATTTACATTGATATCGACCCAGGTGGTATTGTATGATTTGGTTTCAAGGTCGAAATTTTTCTGAAGGTTGGTCGAATGGCATTCGGCGCACATGCTGTTCCAGTTCTGTGCCTGGTTGGTCCAGTAAAGCCAGTTGTCGGGTTTCAGATCTTCGGGCTTGATAAACCATGGCAGCCATGTGGAACCATTTCTCTTCAACGTATTCCAGGCGATGGGCAGGCACTGGTATTTGCCGTTTTCGAAAGGAATAAGATATTGCTGCAACGGACGTGATACCAAAGGTATGCGAAACCTGGAATTCTTTCATTATTCCCCGGGGCCCTTCGGTGAAAACATAGAACTTCCCGTCACGTTTATAAAATTTCGAGGTCTTCCCATTAAATGTAAATTCAGCATTGTTGAAATCACCCAGCACCGAAGTATCCGAAGCCACAGCCATGGCATTGTCATGATCCGATCCTTTCCAGAGCCGGTATTCTTTCTGATGGCATTCAATACAGGCTTGTCCACCGGTAAAAGTAGCAACCGGTTCAGGTGCCAGATCACTGAATTCCGGTTCAATGCCAGCGAAAGCGGAATGGTGAGCACAATCACCACGGTGGCAATAAGTCCGGTAATTTTCCAGGATCTATGGTTCATGGCTTTCATGCGTAGATGAAGTTGCTCTTTTCTGAATGTATTCCGTTCTTTCAGCGTGCCGATATCCACTTTCACCATGCCGTTTTCAATGAGCACCGGATAATAATCAAGTGCCCGGGCAGCAGGTGGATTCAGCACTTCGCCGCTGATATCAAAGGCAGAAGAATGGCAGGGGCAGATAAATCTCTGCTTATCCTCTTCCCAGGTGACAGAGCAGCCCAGGTGAGTGCATCGCAGCGATAGCGCGATAAACCCTCCGTCCTGCTGCCGGGCAAGGTAAAACCTCCCTCCCATAAAGCGTTGACGCTTCCCGGGGCGAAGGAATCTACAGGCCCTGCTTCGAGCAATTGTTTTGGAGTAGCGACTGACCTGTTTTTCCCGGAGAAGAAATAAGCCGTAATGATGCCCAGCACTTCGAGAGTTGCAATAATTCCCAGGCCTTTCCAGGCCAGGCTGAAAAAATCACGGCGGTTTATTTGTTCGGCATTGCCGCCCCCGACTTTTACAGGACTTTTTATATTGCGTTTATTGTTCATTCCAGACCAGGACAAATGTATGATTTTTCCTAAAAAAGCATCAGTCTGGGACTGTTTTAAATCCAGATGATATTAGCCTGGTTATCAATTGGTTTAAAATAATCGTAGTACGACTATAGTCGTACTACAAGTTATTATTTCGCCCAGACCGGAAGTGCCAGATCAATCCCCAGGACGTAAATGATCAATACATAAAGTACCAGGGGCAGCAGGATCATGCTGATCAACTTAAGCCAGATGCCGGCCCTGGCCATATCATGGACCGTTAGCTTGTTGCTCCCGAAGATAACCGTGTTCGGGCCGGTTCCGGCAGGCATGATAAATACAATGGAGCATGCAAAAGTGGCCGGGATCATCAGGAGCATCGGGTTGATGCTTCCGGCTACAGCCATGCTGGCCAGCACCGGAAGAAAAATATTGGCTGTTGCAGTATTGGAATTCATTTCGGTGAATAACAAAACAGCTCCCACCACGATCATCAAGACGATCAAAGTAGGATAACTGCTTACGAAAGCGAGCTGGTAGCCCAGCCAGTCGGCCAGCCCGGTGGCTTTAAAACTGGCGGCCATAGCATATCCGCCACCTACAATGACACCTACTCCCCAGGGTATAGAACCTGCAGTTTTCCAGTCAAGCAGACGTTTGCCATTGCCGGCAGGAAACATGAAAAGCAGCATTGCAGAAAACATCCCGACAGTGCTGTCGGATACATATTCGCTGATTCCGAACAATTTGCCCCAGCCGGGAACAGTAAAACGGTCGAAAGTAAATCCTTCACGGAAGACCCAGCCGATGACCGTTAAAATGAAAATATACATGACCCTCTTTTCACCGGCCGACATTTTACCCAATCCCCTGAGTTCATCCTCAATCAACTCACGGTTACCCGGAATGCTGCCTTTGATTTTGAAGAATCTGACGAGGTAATACCAGATCAATGGGAGGAAGATGATCAATATAGGAATTCCGACTTTTAACCAGGTTAAAAAGCTGACTTTGGGTGCCAGGGGAAAAATTTTATCCATCATTCCACTGAATATGAGGTTTGTTGGTGACCCTATGATCGTCGTCACACCCCCGATACTGGCGGCATAGGCAATCCCCAGCATAACTGCAGTCCCGAATTTGGGATTTGTATGTCCGAGGGCTTCTTCTTTTAAAATTATTGCCAATCCAATGGGCAGCATCATCAAAGCAGCAGTAACATTAGCAATCCACATCGAAAGGAAAGCGGTAGCGATCATAATGCTCAGCAATATACGGGGCCGGCTGGTGCCTAGTGCTTTGATCAGGACAAGTGCAATTCTTTTATGCAGATTCTGGGTTTCAATAGCTTTGGCGATAAAAAACCCGGAGATCATCATCAATACCAGATCATGCCCGTAATTGACTGCGGTTTCACCTGCCGGCAAAATCTTTAACAATGGAAACAGCACCATTGGTAAAAATGCTGTAGCATAAATGGGAATAGCTTCCGTGATCCACCAGATGGCCATCAGCAATGCCACGGCGGCCGCGTTGCGCGCTTCCGGGGTCATGCCGGGCGGCACGGGCAGCAGGAGCGCCACAATTAGAAAAGTGATACCTCCGAAGATAGCTATATATTTACTGTTCTTCACCGCGATCGATAACCAAATCTTATTAAATTCTATAGTCTTTTTATTTCAGAGTGTGTTTTAATAATAACCGCAGAGTTAACAGAAAAGTCACAGAGAACGCAGAATATTTGTAATATATATTATAATTCCTCTGCGCACTCCGTGTATTCTCCGTGTTCTCTGCGGTTAAAAGCAGGTTCTATTAATAATAAGTATAGGTAAACACTTCCTGCCAGCCGTCGCCAGTCCTGAGAATCTCCGTCGGCCTGTCATTGGAATCAAATTCATACGTGATAGTGGTCCTGAGTTTAACAATCGGGTTTTCACGCGGGTCCCAGTACTCCAGGTAATCGACAAGATTCTTGCTCACTTTGCCATAAAGTCCGCCGATTGTTTTCCATGGAGAGTCAACCACGATAACCTGGTCGATGCCGTTAATATTCTCGCCGCTTGTGTATACAAACTCTTTAATTTTCTTAGCGGTAACGCCATCGTCATCATAGGTGGTAATCTTCATGACATTTCCATTGGTAATCACCATTTCATACTTCAGATGGAAGGCATCATCCCACCATTCAGACATTTTAAGAAGATAACCATCGGCATCATATTCGTATTTCGAACCGTCAGCGTCAATAACAACCCTGCCATGGCCATCGAGTTCATATTCGTAGAGGTCGCCATTCCTGTCAATAGTCAGCTTATTGGGAACCGAAAAGTCATAATACATAGCTTTATCCAGTTCGTCATTCCAGAAATTGGTAATGGTATCGATCCGGCTTTGAGCATCATAGCTGAATTCATACAGATCAGTGCCATCGGTATAGACAACCCCTGTCGTTTTGATGAGTGATGCGGTAGAGAACTGAACATCGGCGCCGTACCCGGTACCTTCGGCATTGGTGGCATAGGCCCTGGCATGATAAATTGAACCCGGGGCCAGGCCGGTGATACTGCTGGTAAAAGTGCCAACCCCTGTACCGTCGGATGTTTTTGAATCGGCAATGGTGGGATTTGCGCTGGTGCTCCAGCAAACGCCACGGGCGGTCACCGGTGAAGTACCCTCAGAGGTGATATCACCACCCGAGGTTGCCGTGGTCGATGTCACGGAAGTGACAGCTGTTGTGCTTACGGAAGGTGCATTTTCATCCTCCTTGCACGAAGTGACTGATATGGCCAGGATAGCTGCCACTGTCAGAAAGAAAAGTTGCTTTTTCATTTGATAAAAATTTAAAGATTAAGAAACTATGAGAATTAATAATTCAAAATTCAAAATTCAAAATTAATTGTTGCCTGCTATGATGATCATAGCCAGGCCCGCGGTGAACAATACAAACATTAAAAACAGCAGCGTATTGATCGATTTGTTTGCCCCTTTGAACTCCTTCCAGATAAACACTCCCCATAATGCGCCGATCATGGTTGCGCCCTGTCCCAGTCCGTAAGATACAGCATTCCCTGCCTTTCCGGCAGCTATCAGGCTTAATGAGAACCCCAGCGCCCAGATCATCCCGCCGATGATCCCTGAGAGGTGGCTCCTGAAATTACCCTGAAAATATTGTTTGAAATTTACGGGTAAACCCTCGATAGGCTTTTTCATCAGGTAAGTATTGAACAGGAAATTGCTGATAACCATCCCGATGACAAAGAAAAAGAAAGCAGCGTATGGTGTCAGTTTTCCAGCTTCGGGATTCTCAAGGTCAACGGCGATAGCACTTGCCACAAAGCGGAAGAACCAGGCCATCAGGAAACCGGCCAGGATGGAAATAACAATCCCTTTTGTCGAAGTTTTCTTTGCGTTGAGGCTGAGTTTTCTATATGCTGTCGCATCAAGGATGATAGCTAAAACCACTATCGCCACCCCGGAAAACAACAATACGGGATCGCCTTTCGGTGTTGCGATATAATTGATAAGTACACCTAAGACCATGGCAAGCCCAACACCGACCGGAAATGCAATGGCCATTCCTGCAATGGCTATCGCGGCGACAAGCAGGATATTCGACAGGTTAAAGATGATACCGCCGATGATAGGATTGATAATACTTGAGATACTGGCCTGGCTGATGCTTTCCACGAAACCCATCCCTTTTGTCCCGATACTTCCGGCTGTGAAGCCAAAAAGCAATGAGAACAGGAGTATTCCCAATACGTAGTCCCAGTAAAATAACTCGAAACGCCAGTTTTTGGCGGCTATTTTCTGGGTGTTTGCCCACGATCCCCAGCATAGCATGGTGACGAAGCAAAGTCCGACGGCCAATGTGTAGCTACTTACTATAAACATAATTATCAGATTTAGTTAATATTACCTGTGAAAATTAGTTGCAACAAACTTTATCATCTCCTCAAATCCTCCAACTCGCAAACCCTCCAATTCCCAAATCGCTTCCCCGACCCTGTATTCATGCTTGATTTCCTTATCCCTTAAGATCATGTGCAGGTTACCGTTTCCTTCATAATAACTTCCCTTATCCGGCGCAATGAATGAAGAATGGGGTTTTCTTCAGGGCTGCTTCAGGCATTTCATTAATCAGCTTTGTGATAGTATCTTTTTGAAGATCTGCATCAACAAGGACACATGAACTGAATTGCACCTGGTTGATTACAATATTGCAGACCTCTTCAGCACTTCCCTTGTAAGCCATGATCGACCTGAAATGATAATCTTTTCGGAGCCTGAATTCATCTTCAAGCTGAGGCATCATGGAAGCCAGTTCACCGACCATATTTTCCGGGATGATAAGAACCACTATTGGTCCTATCTCATTGGTTCTGACCATCATGTTGATCCTGGAAATTATCTCGAAGATCTGTGTATTGTCAAGGCTTCGGGTCAGGTATAATGCCGGGTAAAGGCGACTGGTTTTATTGAATTCATCCGGAACGTAAGCCTTTACTTCTTCATTATCGGTCATAATCGTTGAAGAAAGAATAAACTTTATACTAGGATGATCATTTACCTTCTCCGGCCTGATATCACCCCGATAAGGTTTATCTTCGAAAGCATCACTGAGAAAGCGAAGCGCATTGGGTAAAGCCGAACACCAGTAAGAAAAGCTATGCCCGCCTTCCCTGACGCGGAATTCATGCGGGAAATCCAGGTCCCTCATCAGTATGTGCAGCTCTTCGTTGCTCCTGCACAGGGTTTCTTCTTTATCGCCATTATCAATATAAATGTGAAATTTATTCTTTTCAGAAGATGGTATCCGCGGGATCAGATGGAACGGGCAGTTCTGTCTGTAATAGTCCGTGATCCGCCCCGGGCCTTCAATTCCCTGTGCACCGAACAATCTTCCCCATTGTTCATCCCATTCAGGGGCATATTCCTTCATGTATTGCTCATCGGTCCTGATGGAAATGCTAAGGGGAACAGCGGCACCAAAGACCTCCGGGTGTTGCAGGTGCAGGACCAGGGCGCCGAAACCGCCCATCGAGTAACCCATTAATCCGCGGTGCTGCCTGTCGGCTATGGTCCGGAACATACTGTCGATATAAGGGACCAGTTCCTTTACGAACATGTCCTGGTATAAAAATGAGCCTTTGTAATCGTTTACGTAATAATTCGTGTAACCCTCGGGCATGATGAATATCATAGGGACTACTCCGTCTTTTTCTGTTGCCCAATCGGCATACTGGCTGATACGGCCGTATTCCAGCCAGGCGGTCTCATCATCTCCCAGACCATGCAGGAGATAAACTACAGGATACGAACTATTCTTCTCATAATAATCTTCAGGCAGGCAAACGGAAAATTTAACCTCCTGGTTTAATATCCGGCTCGGCATTACCAGGCTTTCCATGATCCTCAGTCCGCCCTGGCCAAAAGAAAGGCAGAAAGCGAACAGGACGAAGAATGTCGATAATGCAGCTTTTCTCATGGCTTGCCGTCTTTTAGTTTGAATGAGTTGCCGATAAAGCTCAGCGCCGCGGGAAGTTCGCCGTGCCAGTAGTCCCAGGAGTGCCCCCCGTGATTCATGATAAAGGTATGCGGATAATCAAGACTAAGCAGCAATTCATGCAATTCCAGATTGGTCACATCCAGTTTTTCTTCATCATCACCGCAATCAATCATAAAATTCAACTCCCACAGGTAATGGTTAGCCGGGTCGGAAAAGAAATGAAACGGGCTGTACTCCAGGAAATAATCCGTAAAGCGGGCATTTCCTTCGGCCCCGATCCCGCCGAAAATGGGCCCCCACTGGGAGTCAAAAACATTCTGTGGTTCGGCGACGTATTGTGAATCTGTCCTGAACGACATGCTCAGCAGTACGCCCGTTTTAAAGACATCCGGGTTTTTAGCCGGCAGGATCAAAGCCCCGTAACCGCCCATCGAATATCCCATCACTGCCCTTTGCTGGGCATTTTTAATCGTCCGGAACATGGAATCGACCAAAGGGACCAGCTCTGTCACCAGCACATCCATCATCGGGTAATTGCCGTTGTATTTGTTTACATAATAGGTATTGAAAGCTTCAGGCATCACGAAGATCATCGGCCCATTCTCATCCACATGCTCATCGGCATAATATTGTATATACCCATCCCGGTACCATGCTTTTTCATCATCATTATACCCATGAAGCAGGTAAACCACAGGGAACGAGTCGGTAGAATTTTCATATTCCGCCGGCAACAGCACGGCGAAATCCATGGACCTGCGCAGGATGTTGCTGTGATAAGTCTCATCCTTAAGTAACCTTTCAAAAGGATCTGGTTCGTCCGGCGGATCTGTCTCACGCTCACAACCCGTTATCCCCGGCAGAAGCAGGATGGCCACTGATAATAATAGTAATCGTTGATTTATTTTCCCTGATTTGATTTTCATTTTGAAGTCATTTGACCATCGGGATTTAGTTGCTTGCCGGGAGAATCACTGTAGACCACGTAAGATTTGAGGTAGATCCTGAAATCAGGATCCTGGTTCATCCATTTTATTTCGAGTTTATGATCACCTTCTGGCAAAAGATATTTATGGAAGATGTCGTACTTCCTTACAATATAATCGTAAGGCATACGGACCTGCTCCGTTTTTTCCCCATCGATATATACATCCAGCAGGGCGGCATAATCACTGGTTGCCACACCACACTGGCTTTTAACATTGCCCAAAACAACGATCCCATTACCTTTAAAATCGATTTTGATGCTTTCTTCAAGAAAATCTTTCCTCACCAGGAGTTCTTTAACAGGGTACATGCCTTCGAAGGATTGTTCAAAGCGGAGGATTTTGGGCGTCTGGATGGCAATAAAAACACTGTCGTTCCTGACTTCCCCGCCATTATCATTAATAAGCTGTAACGCATGCTTATAGCTCAGGTCGTAAACCTGGTTCAGGGTAAGATCAGAATACGGGAATTTTACATCCTGCACTTTCTCAATGGCCGGTTTCCAGAAAGCAGGAATATTTTCATAACCGAGCATAACCCCAAGGATTCCTGCTGCAGTAGCCGGGTTGCAGTCGGAATCCTGCCCGCAGCGGGTGGCGATATCCATGGTTTTAAAGAAATCTTTATCACCGTATAAAAGCCCGATGACTACATAAGCTGCATTCACGCTGGCATCGATATTGAATGCGTTAAATACGCCTTCGGGGCAACCTTTTTCCGAAGTATGTTTCTTTTCGAACTCAAACCAGCATTCTTTCCAGTCGTCAGGATATTGTTTATGCCATTTGATCACATCGCTGATAGCCTGGTGAAATTTACTCTGTTCAGGGATTGGTTTTAAACCCTGATCAATGATGAAATCAATATCGTCAGAAATAAAAGCTGTAGCATACATTCCGGCCATGAAAACACCCCCATACCATCCATCACCGTAATTCATGATGTGGCCGGTACGGTCGCAGATCTCAGAAGCAGTATTGATCATTCCCGGCGACATCATCCCTGCAAAATCGGCTTCGATCTGGAAGTCGATATCGTCGGCATGGGGGTTATTCATCCAGTGTCCCGATTCAGGTGGCATGATCCCGTTGAGGATATTATAACGGGCTGCCTGGTTGGCATGCCAGAGTTTATAGTCATCCCTGGCAAAGGCTAATGCAAAGGAATCAGCCGGCGCATCCAGCCCAACTCTTTCAAGCACTTCGACAAAAGTGAAATCCAGGTAAACATCATCGTATAATCCGGGATCCAGGTCAAAAGTTTCCTGTATATAATCATCATACCAGACCATTTGCTGGTAATCCTGGATCATGGTGCCTTTGAACTTGAACTCGGTAGGCCCGCCAAAAGTACAGCCGATGGTCTGACCGGCCCATCCGCCTTTGATCTTGTCTTTCAGTGCTTTTGTTGAAAGAACAGCTTTTTCAGGGAGTTCCGTAACCTGCTTTTCTTTCACTCCGCAGGATGCAAGCAGCAACAATGCCGGTAAAAGGAAGAGATAGTTTTTAACTTTTATCATACCGGGATCTATTGTGGTAAATTGCTTACCGGTGGATTTTCCGAATAAATCATAATATCGTTTATCCTGATCTCATATTCAGGGTTTGGATTGATCCATTTGAGCCTGACCGTGTGGTTACCTTCTGCAAGCTGGTACCTCCAGTCGGGTTCAAGCCGGCGGGAGGTGTTTTTCATAGGCATCTTCACTGTTTCATCCAGGTTGCCATCTATATAAACCTCCAGTTCAGCGACATAAGGATCGTCGGGTTCAGCCAGGCCAAATACTTCCGATCCGACCCTCTTCGAAACACGATCGATGTAGTTTTTATCTATTTTCGAATTCTTTACCAGGTTTCCATAGAAAATATAGCCATTCCCGGTAAATTCATAAATAAGCTCATCGGTAAATGAGCGGTCGAACCGGTCACGGAATACCGGGTAAGTCTTTTCGAAATTCTGCTCAAAAGCAACCGGAACAGGTGCAGCAAAAGGAATCACTATTTTGTCACCCACAACGGACCCTCCTTCCCTGCTGATCATTTCCATGGCATGTTTAAAGCTCAGATCATAAGCTTTGGCAAGCGACATGGTTGTATTCTTCAAAGTCCAGCGGCTCAATTTCCTGGAGCGGTTTCAGCCAGAATGCAGGAATACTGTCATATCCGGTCATCACACCCAGCACGCCGCCTACCGTTGCCGGGTTGCAATCGGCGTCCTGCCCGCAGCGGGCTGCAATATCCACAGATTTAGTAAAATCACCCTTGCCGTATAATAGCCCGATGGCTACATAGGCTGAATTGATCTTGGCATCGATGTTAAAGGAAAGGAAAGCGCCCTTAGGGCAACCCACGTCCCTGTTCCATTTCTTCTCCAGTTCAAACCAGGCAGCTTTCCAGTCATCCGGGTATTGTTTATGCCATTTTATCACATCGGCCAGGCAATCATGAAATTTTGTACCCTGCGGAATTGTTTTTATCGCCTCCTCAACGATGTAATTGACATCGCCGGAGATGAACGCAAGGGAATATAGAGCTGAAACAAAAACGCCTCCATACCAGCCATCGCCGCTGTTCATGATATGCCCTACGCGGTCGGCAATTTCAGTGGCCGAATTTACCATCCCTGGCGCCATCAGGCCGATAAAATCGGCTTCGATCTGGAAATCCAGGTCATCGGCATGCGGGTTATTTTTCCAGTAACCCGATGCGGGGGGCATGATCCCGTTCAGGATGTTATACCTGGAAGCCTGGTTGGCATGGGCGAGGTGATAAGCCGTTCCGGCCCAGTAATGTGCGATGGTATCCATGGATACATCCATCCCGTATTTCTCAAAAACATTGACAAAGTTCAGGTCAGTGTAAATATCATCAAAAAGGCCCGGCTTTTTATCCCACCAGTATTTTACATATCCTTCGCGCCAGGGAATATTCTGGTAGTCAGGGATGATGGAGCCCTGGTATTTGAATTCTACCGGGGCGCCATAAACAACCCCGATGGTCTGACCGGCCCAGCCTCCCTTGATCTTATCTTTAAGCTGCCTGACAGTAAGGGTATTTTCTTTTACAGAGATCTTATCTGCCTGGTTGTATGGCACACAGGAGCTTAAAGCCAGCAGGAACAGGAGCGTCCACGCTAATGCGGACTTAAAATATAATTTGATGTTTAACCTCATGGTTCTGAACATTTTTAATGATAAACATATAATTCCGTTACCGAAGTAAAGGAAGAAACGTTTTTGGTGTATTTATTCCAGTGCCCCTGCACCATGGCATCGCCAATGATCCGGATTGCTTTCGTTTCAACCGTCTCAAACCTGATCACGTATTCGACAAAATGAGGCTGGAAGAAAACGATGCTGGTTGCCGGCAAAGGCGGTGTAATGGTAATATTCAACAGGCACCCACTGGCCTGATCCATCCAGGTATTGCACATTCAGCGAGGTGAACCACCCGCCGAATTCTTCCAGGCAACCGGTATGCAAGGCCAGCATGCTGATTTTCTGAGGATTGTCCCATCCATATCCGTAATAATCAACTTTGGGAATGTTTGTTTTAGCGGCAAGACTGTAAAAGACCGAACCTTCCCCTTTTATTTTGCCATCGTTGATGACGTCCACATTTTTGGCATACATCGATTTCCCAAAGGTGTACCAGCAGGAGTCAAGCACAAATTCGTTGAGCTGGCGGACATTCGCCAGGATGGTATCCGCTGTGGGGGCAATATTCTCTTTGCGAACCAGCAAGTCAAAATCCCTTACAATCTTATCTTTCCCGTTATCCAGCTGAAGTGATATTTTATAATCTCCTGCGGTTTCAGGGATGCCTGTCAATCTTCCTTTATTAAAAACCATTCCCTGTGGCAAAGTTCCTGAAGATAGTGTCCAGTTGTAGGATTTATTGGCAGCGGTATAAAATGCAAAATCGACCGGCTTACCAATTTCCATATACGGCATAGGCCCGATATAAAATTCAAGTGGAGGGTTGAATACTGCATCTGGATTGATGGTCAGCACCTCGCTGCCCGGTTCTCCTGATCACTTTGCCACCTTTCCACATTATCAGGTCAATTGCTTGCTTTCACCGTATTATCAATGATATCCGATATTTTAGCATCCGGGAGGTCATAACGGGTAATATTGATATAATTGTCATTAAACGGTTTTTTCCATCCTTCTATAGGGAGGTAAAGATTTTCAGGTAATCCTTTCAAGCCGTAGAATGATACCCATCAATCCTGCGACAGTTGCAGCCTGGTTGTCGGCATCAAAACCCATCGCGCATGACAGGTCGAGGGTGCGCTGGAAATCCCCTTCTCCGTAAAGCATGGCCAGGACGGCACATGCCCCGTTCAGGTTGGCATTCCAGATGGTTTTGGTCATGTTATGCTCATCGATATAATATTTCTGCGCCATCTCCTGCCAGGCAGCTTTCCAGTCATCCGGGTTTTTAGCATGCAGCGCGATCATTTCCAGTGCGGTAGCTTTAAACCGGCCATTTTCAGGGAGCGCGTCCAGGCCGATTTCGATCAGCTTGTCCATATCATTTTCGAAAAATGCCGCAGCATACATCGCCCCATAGAAAATGGTAGGTTCCGTGCCCCAGTCGTCACTGGTGATGCGGGCAGCCCAGTCGGATTTTGCAGCGGCATAGTTTACCATGCCGGGAGCGGTGAAAGCCCAGATTTCATTGATCAGCTGAGGGTCGATCTGGTACCAGTGCGGATTGAGGTCTTTGTTCCCGGTAAAAGGAGGTGTATATCCGAAATGCATCAGTCCGAGCGCACCGCGGTTGGCCAGCCAGACCCGGTCGCGGATATGGTACATCCACGCGTCGCGTAATTGTGCATAGGACGGCTCAGGGCCGAATTTCTGCATTTGGAGCAGGTACATGTATTCCACATCGGTATCGTCATCCGAAAATGCCCCGTTGTATTTCTGAAGCTTGTCAAGATTCTTGGTATAGCCATATGGCCAGTTCTCCAGCCCCGGCGCGCTGACATATTTATTCTCATGCGGCAGCCCGTAAATATTCCCGATCATCTGGCCAATCCAGGCACCCGCAATTTTGTCCTTTAAATCGCTGATCTTTATCTTCAAAGGTTTTGAAGCGAAAGATGCAGATGAAATCATTGCCAGAAGCAGGATCAATAAAATTCCTTTTGAAATAGTGCATTCTGTCTGCATATGAAATATTCTAGTAGCCATCGTTTTGCTTCAGGTTGAAATTGGAACTCAGGGCTGTTTCTGGAATGGGGAACAGCTTGTCGGTAGGGGATGAAGGCGGTTTGTTCCACCATGAGCCTCCCCATACCCCGAACCGGATCTGGTCCTGGCGGCGGTGGCCTTCCCAGGCAAATTCACGGGCCAGCTCATCAAGGAACTCTTCATCGGTAAGATCGGATATTTCGTAAGGTGCAAGCCCGGCACGCGTCCTGATCTTTTGCAGGTCAGGATCGGCGATCATTTCGCCTGCCCTGCCAAGGCGCCATAAAGCTTCAAGCTTTGTATAAAGAACATCGGCATAACGGAAAAGTACAAAATCATTTTCCATATCTGTTACGTAATATTCGAGGCTCAACTGGTACTCATACTTGCAGCATCGTGCGCCTTCCCACTTTTTGCGCGACATGTAATTGGCAATAGTTGGTGTGTAAATAAAGGGCTCGCCGTCGATAATGATATCATTTCCGGCCATATCTTTTTGCTGACCATAAAGAAAAGAATGACTGCGGATGTCATTTTCAGTCATATTTATCCAGGAAACCGGGCTCCAGGACAAACTCATCCCACATGGCGCCTTTAAAGCCAAATGTAGCGCGGCTTGCATCATTGAGCGTAAGGGTGTACCAGTAAAAACGGTCCTTGGTATAAATAGAATGCATAGGGATTACAAATATATTTTCAAGGGATGATTCATTCTGTACCTTAAAATTTGAAAAGTAGTCGGTTTCAATGGTATAACCTCCACTCGCTATCACCTTATCACAGGCGTCCACACACATCTGCAAACGGTCTTCGCCGATCCATTCCTGGGCATTTAAATAGAGTTTTGCCAGGAGGGTATAGGCCATGCCCTGGGTTACACGCCCGTAGTAAGATGACGTCGGCTCGATCTGCAATTTGTCAACATTTGCAAGTATTTCATTTTCAATATAATCAAAAACAAATTTACGGTCTTTTTGCTGCAGGGAGCTCCTTATCTGTAAAATCTATCGTAAACGGGATATTGCCCCAGTTATCCATCGCAAAATAATAGAAATAAGCCCTTAAGACTTTGATTTCCGAAACGATCTGCTCCTTTGCCGGGAAGGTGATATCTGTTTCCTCGGTTTCATAAATGATCTCGTTACAGGCACTGATACCTTCGAAAACAAATTCCCAGGCCAGGGTCAGGATTTTATTGTTCGAGCTTACATCATGCTTGTGCAATTCATCCCAGCGGCCATTATCCCACACAAAACCATCATCCCTCCCGGGAGCGACCATTTCATCAGATGCCATCTCCGTAAGGGTCCAGAGACTGAACTCTTCCGGGTATGGCTGTAACTTGGTATAAGCCCGGCCGGCATTCATCAGCACTTCTTTCTCCGACTGGAAAAATTCATCCAGTGGAATATCGGAGTAAACTTCTTCATCAAGATTGGTGCAGGAAAACAGTCCCGACACCAGGCATGCTGTGAAAATCAGTTTGGGAAATATCGACTTTTTCATGATGAATATATATCTAAAATTAGAAAGAAATGTTGAATCCCAGTGTAATAGCGGTAGTCCTTGGATAATAAGACAGATGGTCAATCCCGGGTTCCAGGCCGGTCAGGTCCACTTCAGGATACAGCCCTTTATAGCCGGTTATGGTATAAACATTCTGGGCTGTCAGGTAAAGATTCAATTTGGAAATATATTTGCTGTGAATGGGAATATTGTACCCGAGCGAAATATTGTCGAGGCTGAGAAATGTTGCACTTTCGACATATTTCGACGAATAGGTGCCATTTCCGGTAAATTCAGGGTTCTCCAGCTGGGTATGCACGATGTTCCGGGTACCGATATTCTGCCAGTTCTCATAATACAGCCGGTACATATTCAATACTTTGCCTCCTATGCCGGAGCGAAGGGTGAAATTAAGGTTCCAGTTCTTGTAATTTAATACATTGCTCCATCCAAGCATACAGAACGGGTAGGCATTTCCGATCGGTTCCCAGTCTTCGGGATCGACCTTGCCGACCGGGTTAGCGTTTTTAAAAATATCCCTGCCATTTTCATCCACCCCAAGCCAGACGGGCCGTAGAAAGTCCCAAGCGGCTCTCCTTCCACGATTTTCTGGCAGTTCAGCGGAAAGGCGCCACCCAGCCAGCCGATATCATAACTTGTATTGGTGAATTCTTCATTGGAAAACTTATCCAGCTTGTTTACATTACGGCTGAAAGTAAGGATGGTGGTCCATTTCAGGTTCTCTTTCCGGATTGGAACGCCATTCAGGGTCACTTCAATTCCCCTGTTGCTGATGGTGCCGATATTGGTGAAATATTCTCCATACAGATACGGGGGAACCGGTACATTGTAGGTATAAAGCAAGTCGGTGCTGAACGGTAATAGAGATCGACTGCACCTCCAAGCCGCTCTTTCAGGAATGCGAAGTCGATCCCGAAGTTCAGCTCGTACTTGTTCTCCCATTTCAGGTCCGGATTCGGGTTGCTGATCGGCTGGTAGGTGTTCAGCCATTCGCCGTTATAGTAAAACTTTCCTGCCTTGCCCATCAGGATGAGCGAGCGGTAATTCCCGATATCCTGGTTCCCTGTAACGCCAAAACCAAGCCGCACTTTCAGGTTGTTGATCCAGGAAACATCCTGCAGAAATGCTTCCCTGTTCATTCGCCAGCCAACACTGGCAGACGGGAACCATCCCCATTTATAGTTCTCGCCAAATCTCGATGACCCTTCTCTTCTGAGTGATCCTGCAACAAGGAAACGTTCATCAAAATTATACATGACACGGCCAAAAAATGAAATAAGCCTGCTCTTACCTTTATAAGATCCCATTTCCGCAGTCCCTTCCCCAAGGGCTGTCCCATCGCCAATGTTATGCGGACCATAATAATCGCTGTCAAAGCCTGTGTTCAGCATATATGAATTATTGGCCTCTATCTCCTGGAAAGCATAACCCAGCAAAGCCTGGATGTTGTGTTTTCCGAAAGCCTTCAGGTAATTCAATGTGCTCTCAAACTGCAGGTCGTTGCTCTTACCGTTGCTGATTTCAGCCTCACCGCCCCTGCCCAGTGCGCTGGGGTAATATTTTGTTTTGTAGGTCAGCTCTTCCCAGTCCGACTCCTGGAGCGAAACCATGTTCACCCAGTTAAGTGATTTTGTAAAATTCAGCCTGGCCGTAATATTGCCGCCAAAATCGGTCGTTTTGCCCTCACGGGTCCTCTCATTCAGCATGGCGACCGGATTATAGTATTCTATCCCCGGCAACTGTGAATAGCCCCCGGTATAAACGTTTCCTGAATCATAAACCGGTGCGGTAGGATTCTGGATGAATGCCTGGTAGAAAAGGTCGTAGTTGGCAGGATTATAATTGCGCGTGCTATAGTTTAAATTGTAATCGAGTGTTAAATATCCCCCGATCGCTTTCTGTTTCATGTTGGTCTTGAACAGGTAATTTTTGGCGTTGTTATCTTTTAATAAGCCCTGCGCTATATCGATGAAAGCCACCGTCCTGTTTGAAAAATTTTCCGTTCCGCCGGTAAAGGCAATATTATAAGTTTGACTGAATGGAAAATCCCGGGTAATTTCATCAAACCAATCGGTATTATAATCGTAAATACTTGAGGCTTTATCCGGTGCATAATTTTCAATGGCAAACCTGAATTCGTCAGATGAAAGGTTTTCAACTCCCCGTGGCATCACCTGTGACGTGAACTGGCTGGAAAAATCTATCTGGGTCAGTCCTGCTTTAGCCCTTTTGGTAGTGATGATAATAACCCCGTTGGAACCACGGGAGCCGTAAATTGCCGCGGCGGCGCCGTCTTTCAGAACATCGAACGATTCAACTTCTTCAAAACTGACATTCTTCAGATCTACCCCGGCGATGCCATCAACGATAATAAGCGGTTCCTGGCCCAGGGTAAGGGTGTTTGTTCCCCTCAGCATGATCTGGTAACGGCCCTGCGGATCAGAATTATTAGGTTTCATGATCGACAGGCCGGCCACCTTTCCCTGGATCAAACCCATCGGGTCGGAATATTTTCCCTGGTTGAACTCATCGGATTTTATGGTTGCAGATAGAACCGGTAACTTCTTTCTTGGTTGTCGTTCCGTAACCAATAACGACAACTTCGTTGAGTGACTCCACGGATACACTCAGACCGACATCAATGGTTTGCTGGTCCCCGATTTTCACCTCCTTGGTTTCATAACCGATAAAGGTAAAGACGAGGGTCGAGTCTTTTATGGCTTCCAGTGAATAACAGGCCATTAACATCTGTCACGGTGCCGGTTTGCGTACCCTTGATGGTGACATTCACGCCCGGCAATGATTCGTTGGTCGTCTTATCAGCCACTCTCCCTGATATTTTGACTGGCTTATTATCCTGGGCATTTAAATTAACAACCATGACTGCCAGGATGAGTGTCAGCGCCAGTCCCAAAAACCCGGATCCCAATTTTTTGATCAAATAATTTGATTTCATATCGAAGAATTTACTTTTTCAACATCCAGTGATGACAGTTCAGAACGGTAAGGTATCGATGATTGCGCCCCCATGCGGGTTACGGTCAGGGCTGCGGCCCGGGCAGCCAGTTTTACCGAGTCAAGGATTGATCTTCCTTCTGAAAGACCGACGCACACGGATCCGCAAAAAGAGTCACCTGCTGCAGTTGTATCCAACGTTTCAACTTTATAGGCTTCAACAAAATGATATTCTTTACCTTCTTTTATTAATGCCCCCTGTGATCCCAGGGTAATGACCACATTATCGACTCCCCGGGCACTGATAAGGTCGGCGGCCTGCCGGGCGGTTTCATAATCGGTCACTTTGATCCCGGAAAGGATTTCAGCCTCGCTTTTATTCGGAATGATGATGTAAAGGCATTTCAGGAGCTTGTCAGATAAGGACCTGGCAGGAGCCGGGTTCAGTATCACTTTAATACCTTTTTTATTGGCGATATCAGCCACATATTCAACAGTGTCTATCGGTATTTCGAGCTGCATCAAGACCAGGTCGGCAGTTTCAATTTCACCCGAAGCTTTATTTATATCTGCAGGACTTAACGTAGCATTGGCGCCGGAGGCAACGACGATACAATTCTCGCCATTAGCATCCACGGTGATCAGGGCAACACCGGAAGGCAGGCCTGGATCGGAAAAAACAAAATCGGTGTTGATATTTTCGGAATTATAAAGCATGACAGATTGTTTTCCAAAAACATCGTTCCCTGTTTTGCTGATGAAAGAAACCTTTCCACCCATACGAGATGCCGCAACTGCCTGGTTGGCCCCTTTTCCGCCGGGATTCATAAAAAAGGTACCGCCAAGTATCGTCTCCCCGGGAATAGGAAGCCTGTCGGCTTTAATGACCATATCTGTATTACAGCTTCCGACAACAACTATTTTTTTTGAGTCCATTAAATTTCAGTTTTGGTTTTTTCACAAATCTATTAATAACTGAATCAAAAAAAAATCAATTATGCGTCAATTTCAGTAATTATAAATTCATTAAATATATTAATAAAGATAATATATATAATTGATATAATGTATTTTAATATTAATATTTATACTATGAAAATTGTATAAATACTGTAATTTTAAACCTGATTTTTATTATTAAAGTCGGGCGCCTTAGTAGTTTTTCTTCCGACGGGTAAATCCGTCGGTTCCAGGGCCTGTAAATATAGGAACCGATGGCTTTAGCCATCGGACTACAAATACAATAACGATTAAAAGGTAAACCCATGACAAAACTTCAATCCCTGCTGCTGCTGATCCATTCCATGACTTTATCCGAGAAAAAGGCCTTCAAAATAAAATCTGCACGAAAGAAAGTGGTGCCGGATTATATCATTCTTTATGATACCATAGAAAAGAGCGGGGAAAAAACCACGTCCAGTTTACGCGATGAGTTCATGCATATCAGGCCCGGGGCTTCCTTCGAAACAACAGTTAGATACCTGTATGAACTTATTCTTGAATCCATGCTCGAGCTGAGAAAAGAACAGGATAGTTTTTATAATCTCTTCAATAAAATTCTTAAAGCAAGGATCCTGTATGAAAAATCACTCTTTGATGAATGTTTCGAAATACTCAGCTATGTTATTGTCCATGCTGAGAAATATGAGAATTACCATGCATTGCTGCTGGCTTCACGACTGGAACTTGAATACCTGCTGGCATTGAATTTTCCGAATATAGACGAAAAAGAACTTTTAAAAAAGCAATTTCAGATCAACGAAGTTTTAAAATATTTAAGGAAGATCAATGAGCAATCTTCTCTTTATGAGATCCTGAAACACCGGGTGATCTATAAAGGTCATGCCAGGTCACAGAAGCAAAAGGACGAGTTAAATGATTTGGTATTTAGCGAGATAAGCATCGTGGCATCATTAAACCTCGACAATTTTGAGATCAGCAAACTTCACCAGCTTTTTCAATCCAATTACCTGATCAGTGTAGGCGACTATAAATCGGCATTGAATTCATATATTGAACTGAATAATTTATTTGAAGCCAACAAGCATCGCTGGAGCAATCCGCCGGTTTATTACATGCATACCCTGGAGGGGGTCCTCGAGAGCCTCAGAAGTATCCATAACTATGATGGGATGAAATATTTCATTGACCAGCTGAAAGCGATCGAAAGCCAATCGGCCGGCTTCAGGATTAATCTAACCTGCACCATTTACCTGTATGAGTTGTTCCCTTTTCTTGACCGCGGTGAATTTGCATCAGCCATGTTGCTCATGCATAAGTATAAAGAACCGCTGTATGATAAGCTTTTTAGCATGAACAGGGCACGTCAGGCAGAGCTTTGCCTTTACACTTCCCTGATATTCTTCGGGAACTCCGAATTTCATAAAGCGCATAAGTTCCTGAACCAGATTATCCTCCGGGGGAAGAACTACTATTATCTTCCTCTTTACCGGACCATCCGCCTGGTGAACCTTATCATTCTTTACATGCTGGGGGATTTTGAGCTCATCCGTTATGAAATCCGTTCCATGAAGCGGGACTTTAATTATACCGGCAAAGATTCCGGGATTGAAAAGTTCCTGTTCAGATTTCTGAACAGGCAGGTGCCGGCTATGGCAATCAAACGAATGCAACTGCTGGATAAAACACTGAAAGAATTTAATGAGATCCGTAAGGATGTCTTCGAGATGCAAATTTTGCGGATATTCGATTTTACCGCCTGGGTTGAATCCCTGATCAGGAAAGTACCCTTGTCAGAGGTGCTGAACCTGCGGATAAATGACAAAAATAATCCTGAAAGGTAATTGCAGGTGGGATGAAGCCTTTAAAATCCCAGCTCCATATCTTTACCCCTGAAAAATATCCCGATTATGGTCAAAACGATAAAAGCAACTATGATAAAAACAAAAATTGCCTGGACCAATTCTTCTTTTGAAAGCCTGATTTTTTTCAGGTAAATGAAATAAAATCCTGCCATTAGGCATAACAGGATCATGATCGGAATCATCCCGTTGCTGATAAAAGCCGGAACACCCGCCAGGATCATTTCAAAATTCAGGATATATTCATTGAAAAGTATGCCGGCCAGTGTGACAATAATGGCAAAAATTGCAGTGCTTTTAGCCGATTGTTTTCCTTTTTCAGAGATAAACCAACGGCCATTCGGTGGTTCGTTGAATTTCAGGAAAGGAAGCCAGGCCAAAAAGGCCGTCACACCGGCCGGGATGATGAACGAGGCGAAAACGGGATGAAAATGCATCAGCAGTTCCTGCACGCCGGCGAAATACCAGGGTGCTTTTGTAGGGTTCATACTGTAAGCCGGGTTGGCCTTTTCAAGCAAGGGGGCATTAAAAAGGGCGGACCATAAAAAAACAACTGCAAGTAAAACCAGCATAATGATAAACTCCCTGAAAACCAGGTTTGGGTTCACCGGCACCATTCGTGTCTCTCCAATCGATTCCGGAATTAAAACGCCTCCCGCTTTACGGACGCGCCAGAAATGATACAGGACAAGAAAAAGCAGCAGGAAAGGAAGAACTGCCGTGTGAAAAGTATAAAATGCCTGTAAAGTACCGGCATTCAGTTCATTCCCACCGACTATCATCATCCGAAGCCTGTCGCCGACCAGTGGCAAATAGCCAATGATATTGGTACTGACCGTGATCGCCCAGTAGGCCAGCTGGTCCCAGGGAAGCAGATACCCGGTGAAATTCAGGAATACGACGAGGAAAAGGAGACCCAGTCCGTATAGCCAGTTGGATTTTCTGATTTCCCTGTAAGCCCCGGTGAAGAAAACCCTGAGGAAATGCAGGAATGCGATCACCAGCAGGAAAACGCCGCTCCAGTAATGGATGTTCCGGATGAACTGCCCGAAGAGCACCTGGTTTTTAAGGAAAATAATTGAATCATAGGCCTCCGCCGGGGAAGGGATGTAGTAGAACCTGAGTAAAATACCGGTTATAAATTGAATCACGACCAGCAGTGCAGCCATTCCTCCAAGCCCGAAGGTTCTGGTGAACTGCAGCGAATCTTCGCTGACTTTGGGAGGATGGATGTGCAGGAGGATATTTCGCATATGCTGTATTACCAGCCAAAAATAGGGAAATAAATAATCTGGCGGTAAAAGTTGTAGTACGACTATAGTCGTACTACAACTTTATTATTTCACCGCTACATGCAGTGCTGATATGCCACCGGAAAGACGCTTAAAAGTGACTTCAGAAAAACCGTATCCTTTCAGTAGCTCACTGATCTCTTCAGGCTTGTAGTAATGTATCACGGAATAACTGAGGTATTTATATGCCCCTTTGTTACCGGACACAAGGCTCCCGACAGGGTAGACGAAAAAACGGGTATAAATGCGGAAAAGCGCCCTGAGCCAGGGCCACTGCGGCTGGCTGCTCTCGATGATCACAAACCTCCCACCCGGCCTCAAAACACGGTGGATCTCCTTTAAGAACCTGGCCGTATCATGGTTCTTAAATGTGAGATTTCGAAAAGCAAAAGCTATCCCGATAGCATCAAAATAATCGTCTGTAAAAGGCATTGTAGCTGCATCCCCCTGTATGAACTTTACATTTGTACAACCGGCTTTTTCAGATTTTTTCTTCGCCAGGTCGAGCATAGGCTGACTGTAATCATACCCGGTGATTTCAACCTTTCCGTCCGTCACTTTTGCAAGCCTTACAGCCAGGTCACCGGTGCCGGTGCAAAGGTCCATGACACGTCCCGGCTTTTCAGCAAGGCATTCACCTGCTGCCTGTTTTCTCCATTTTTCATCCAGCCTCAGGGTAAATATCCTGTTGATCAGGTCATAACTCGGCGGAACGGCGGTAAATATCTTATATAGCGGCCTTGTATCTTTTTGAAGATTTTGCATAGCCCGGGCAGGTTGAGATTTTTTTTCCATGACGCTGCAAAAGTAACCTATCAACTTGTAACTTTGAAGCAAAGGAGTTGCTTTTCATCCACAATCAAAAAATACGGCCATGCCATATCAATCCTTGAGATTTGTTTTCATTTTTGCAGGATTTTTGTTGATCAGCATAAGTGGGTATTCACAGGATGACCAGATCCCCGTCAGGGACGACCAGCCGGTAAAGCCGCCCACCGCTATCAGGCATTCGCTGGACCTGGGCTTTGGTTTTGGACTGGATTATGGCGGTGTCCTGGGTGTCCAGGTGGGAGTGGCTCCGATAAATCACCTCACTCTTTTTGCTGCCGGAGGTTATTATTTGTTCGAATTTGGCTGGCAGGTTGGAATAAAGGGACTGCTCATCCCGAAAACAACTGAAAAAACCTTCCGTCCTTTTCTTAAGGCGATGTTCGGGACCAACTCCGTCATTGCCGTGGAAGGTGCCGATGAATATGATAAGGTTTACAAAGGGTTTACTTTAGGCCTTGGGGTAGAATTCCGGTTCGGGAAAAAGAAATCCAACGGCTTCGATTTGGACCTGAATGTCCCCCTGAGAACCCCTGATTTCTGGATAGACTATAACGCCATGAAAAACGATCCCCGCCTGGAAGTGCTGCAAGGGCCTTTACCTGTTGCATTTTCAATTGGATTCCATCATGAGTTCTGAGTTCTAATCACCTCCCACGCCTCCTCAACATGTTTCCGTTCCACATTCGTCTGCCCGATCAGCATACGGATGACATACTTTCCGTTCAATTTGGTGTGGGTGAGGTAGATTTTACCTGTTGCGTTGATTTTCTTTAGCAACATTTCATTAATCCTGTTGATCTCATTTTCATCGTCGACACCTTCTGGCCTGAAACGGAAACATACCAGGTTCAGCGTAACCGGGGCCATGAGTTCGAATCCTTCTTCCTGGTCGATCCGTTCGGCCAGTTCCTTAGCCAGCGAAATATGGAACCGCAGTTTTTCCTGTAATGCTGCAACTCCAAAGCTACGCAACACAAACCATAATTTCAGTGCCCGGAAACGCCTGCCGAGGGGGACACTCCAATCGCAGTAATCATTTACCTTCCCCTGGTCGTGAGTGCGCAGGTATTCCGGCAGGACCTGCAGGGTCCTTAGCAGGGAATACTTGTCTTTTATAAAATATGCCGAACAGTCGAAATTGGTGAAAAGCCACTTGTGAGGATTGAAGACAAAGCTGTCGGCATGCTCCACCCCTTTGATCATCCAGCGGAATTCCGGTAAAATGAGGGCCGAACCGGCAAAAGCTGCATCGACATGGAGCCAGATGCCGTAACGTGAGCAGATGCCAGCTATTTCCTGTAAAGGGTCAATGGCCGTGACACCTGTTGTACCTAACGTAGCTACAACGCAAACAGGTTTGTTGCCAACTTTCAGATCCGACTCGATAGCCGATTTGAGCAATCTCGGATCAAGGCGAAACTGGTCATCCACGCCTATTTTCACCAGGTTCTGGCTGCCAATGCCCGCAACTTTTACCGCTTTTTCAATGGAAGAATGGGTTTCGGTTGAACAGTAAACCCGGAAATTATCGAACCATTTCATTCCTTTTTCATTGACCTGGAATTCGGAATGCTTTTCCCTGGCATTCAGAATAGCCACCAGTGTTGCCGTAGAGGCTGAATCCTGGATGACGCCCTGGAAATTCCGGGGCAGTCCGGTCATGCCCTTGAGCCAGTTCATCACTTTTTCTTCCAGTTCTGCAGCGGCAGGCGATGTCTCCCATTTCATGCATTGCGCACCAAGGGTAGCCGTCAGCATCTCAGCCAGGACAGAAGGATAGCTGGAATTAGCCGGAAAATAAGCAAAGAAATTCGGGCTTTGCCAGTGTGTCATCCCCGGAAGGATTATGTTCATGAAATCAATAAAGATCTCTGCCATCGACTCCCCTTTTACCGGGGGCTTTTCAGGGATCTGACGATAAATATCTCCCGGTTCCACCTGTGCTTTCACCGGCAGTTTCTCAACCTGTTCAAGGTAATCGGCCATCCAGTCGACAAACTCATGGGCGTATTTCCGAAATGCAAGATTATCCATGGAAGTTTATTTAATTTCGATGTAAAATTTTTATTTCACGCAAAGATCATAAAGTAAGATATAAAGCTCGCAAAAAAATCTGACTTAACCGGGATCAAACGTTTTTTTTAGTCCTCCTCTTGCTTTTTGAAAAAAAATGATTACATTTAGAGTGAAAATGATTGTAACCGACTCTTAACCGTCGGGGTAACCCGCCGGTTGTAAGCAATTGATAAACCAGACTAAATATCACTAAAATGGACACGAGGAAATTTGAATACCTGGAAACCATCCGCGAAACCATTGAAATGGCCGATTTTGACGAGCTGGATGATTATGTGGAAGATATCCGTGAACAGGTAAAAAGCGATCCTGAATTCCAGGAGCTATTCGCTGAGATTAAAAGTAAAAATTACGGCGACGTGATCTCTTTGATCGATGAGTTCATTTACCAGGATATACAATCCGAGGCTGATGAATTTTTAAACGAAGAGGCATTACAGAAACTCAGCAGCATAGATTCGGGACTGGATCTCGGTCTAATAACAGGAGAACCTATCCCTGAAGAGATCACTTTCGAAGAATTTAATGATGAGGTTTTTTCATCCGAATCAACAACAGAAGAAGATTAATCACTCAGTAATGGTATCATTTGAGATTAATTTTTAATTTTTAATTTTTAATTCCTCTCTTAATCTTTTCACATGAGAAAACTCCTGATTGGTATAATCATACTAATAGTTTTGATTGCCACACTTTTAATCCTCGCCGGTGTCTATACCGACCGGATCATTGATCCTTATGTCCGCTCCCTGCTGGAGCAAAACAAGCCCATGAATCACCGAATTGAATACAAAAAAATCAAAGTCAATCTTTTCAGGCAGCTCATTAAAATCAAGGACGTGAGAATGTCACCGGTACCGGAACTTAATAAGGATGAGAACATCTGGATGGAAGTCACGGTATCTACTATCAGGCTTACTAAATTTGATATCCGCAAGGTTCTTTTTGATAAGGCCCTCAGTATAGGTGACATAGATATTCTCCAGCCGGAAGTCATCGTCCATTTGCCGTTAAACCCCCCGGAAGAGATAATCGACAGTGTCCAGGGCGACAGGGCTGAAAGGGCTAAAAAACAAGCACTTAAAAGCATTTCCCTGGAACGTTTCCTGATTTCCGGGGGCAGCTTTAAGCTGATCCAGAATAATGTGATCCTGGCCAGTTCGCCTGCCATTAGTTTTATTGCAGAACATATCAATTTAATTAAAAACAACGCTGATGAGCCGATCGGATACACTTACGATAAAATGAAGCTTGCCCTTTCGGATATCATTCTGCATTCAGAATCTGGGCTGTATGACATGAGCGTGGATGGATTTGCGGCAAACAAGGAAGATTCGACTATCATGCTTCATGGATTCAGGGTAATCCCGAAATATGATAAAAAGGAATTCTCCGGGAAGCTGCAATTCCAGACTGACCGCTTCGATCTTGTCATTGGAAAAATTGAACTGGCAGGCATTGGTATTGAGCAGCTTATCAAGGGAGAGCCGCTAAGGATTTCCGCAATAAGGCTGGATAGCCTGGATGCCGATATTTACCGGGATAAAAACGTCGCATTCAATATCAACCGCTTCCCGCCATTCTATAACGAATCCTTTATGAAAATCGGTTTGCCCCTGTACATTGATACGGTAATGGTTTCCAACTCTAAAATTCTATACAATGAGTTGGCTGAAGGCAGACAAACGGCAGGAGAGATCCTTCTTGATAATTTTAATCTCAGCTCTTACGGGCTTACGAATCAACTCTCAGACAGCACCAGGATCCATGAAATGCGATTTTTTATCAATGCAAAAGTAATGAGCGAAGGCCCAATGAATGTTGAACTGGTCTTACCGCTTGAAGGAAATATGCACGATTTTGAAATCACCGGCAGTGTTGGCGCCATGAAGCTGAGCCCGCTGAATGGCATGGTGGAGCCTTCAATGAACATGAACTTCAAAGAAGGAAAGCTCAACCGGATGACTTTCTATTTCTCGGCAAATGACTATTCATCGAAAGGCTGGATGGAATTTCTATACCAGGACCTGGATGTTATTCTTCTGAAAAAAGATCCTGGCAAAGGAATATGGCATTGTTTCCTTCCTGGCCAACACCATGACCTTATCCAATAATCCTGCGCCCGGGAAAGATTTAAAAATAGTGGAGATCGGTTTTGAGCGAGACAAGAACAAAGGCATTATCAATTATGTCTGGAAGACAATCCAGAGCGGAATGGTACGAACCATCCTGCCGATAAAGAAATACCAGATCAACCGGAAATCAGTTACAGAGACAAAGGAAAAGGAGAAAGGGACAAAGACAAAGAAAAATAAGACTAAATGATAAACCTGATAAATTAAAAATCCCGCCAGGAGTCGGCGGGATCATGTGGTACCAGCGGGAGTCGAACCAGCGACACACGGATTTTCAGTCCGTTGCTCTACCAACTGAGCTATGGTACCAATCAAAAAGGAGGGCAAAGATAAATACTTTTTCCAAATTTCCAAACTAAAAAACCCTACCTTTGCATCCCTTTTTAAAACAGTGCATAAAAAACTTATCATCGACTTCGGGAATACCCTGCAAAAACTTGCGGTTTTCGATGACAAAACCCTGCTCTTCAAAGAAACATTCCAGGACCTGAAACCTCACAATTTAATCCAATTTATAGAAAATAACGGTCCGTTCCATGGAATTATCCAGTCATCGGTGGTTATACACACTCCCGAAACGGAAAAAATTCTTGCTGATGCAGGCAAGTTTATCCCGCTTACCTCCTATACTCCTATCCCCCTTAAAAACCTTTACGAAACCCCGAAAACACTGGGAAAAGACCGGATCGCAGCGGTAACCGGGGCCTGGTCTCTATACCCCGGCCTTGACATCCTGGTGATTGATGCCGGCACCTGCATCACCTACGATTTCGTGAACAAAAACGGCGAATACCTTGGAGGCGGGATCTCGCCAGGAATCAGGATGCGTTTAAAAGCATTGCATACTTTCACGGGGAAATTGCCGTTAATTGAACCGGATGACTTTGATGACCTCATCGGACGATCGACCCGCGAATCAATTCTTTCAGGAGTGCAAAACGGGGTGACCGCTGAAATCAGGGAAATAATCAGGCTTTACCGCGAAAAATACGATGAAGTTATGGTTATCATAACAGGTGGTGATCATCAATTCTTGCACAATAAACTAAAAATTAACATCTTTGCAGTCCCGGATCTCGTGCTGCTCGGGTTGAACGAAATATTGGATTATAATGATGATTCTGACTAAACGAAGGAATTATATTTTTGGGCTATTGTTACTGTTGATCACCCAGTTTGCTGCAGTACAGGGACAAATCCAGGTCAATTCGCCTTATACCCGCTATGGGTTGGGTAACCTCGTTGAAAACGGCATGGACCCGCGGATCACAGCCATGGGCGGGCTTTATTACGGGCTCAGGGCAAATAACCTCATTAACACGGCCAATCCCGCATCTTACAGCGCTTTTGACTCCGTCAGCTTTGTCTTTGACGGCGGCATTTTCGGCATGGTTTCCAATCTCCAGACCGATAATCAGACCGACCAGGGTGACTACATTTCCCTCAGCCACCTGATGTTTGGCTTCCCTGTAACCCGGTGGTGGCGGACAAGCGTGGGGATCCTGCCATTCAGTTATGTGGGTTATGACATATACGCCGTAGAAGAACTTGAAGGGATAACAGATGTACAGTACGTTTACCAGGGATCAGGAGGCTTAAACCAGCTTTATTGGGGCAATGCATTTGTCCTTGGTAAAAAACTTTCCGTCGGATTCAACATGAAATATTTGTTCGGATCGATTGTCCGCAGCCGTGGCATTTCATTTCCTGATTCCATCGAAATGAAAAATACTTACATACGTGGTTCTATCAGGCCGAGCGACTTTTATGGCGAGATAGGCTTCCAGTATAAAACTAAATTGCCTAAAGATCTCTTTATGGTTGTCGGCGGTGTTTTTGGCCCGCAGGTGAACATAAATTCCAAGGCTAATTTCCTGGCTACGACTTACTTCGGTGATATCAACTCCGCCCAGTATTCCTATGATACAATCGAAGCATTGTATGATGAAAAGGGGAGCTTCACCATGCCAATAAGGACCGGAGCAGGGATTACCATCGGGAAAGAAGGCAAATGGGTGGCCGGAGCCGATTTTCTGTGGCAAAACTGGGAAAATTTCACCTATTACGGGAATTCTGATTCCCTTGTCAACCGCTGGAATATTGCTGTCGGTGGTGAATATATCCCCAATGCGCGGAGTGTTGGTAATTATCTCCAGAAAGTTGCTTACAGGGCTGGTTTCCATTATGGTAAAACCCCCCTGTACTTAAAAGGCCAGCACATTGATGAGTTTGGTATAAGTTTTGGAATAGGCTTACCTATAAAGAAATCAAAGTCAACTGTGAACATGTCGGCTGTGATCGGTAAAAAAGGTACTACCCAGTATGGTCTTATTAAAGAAAATTTTATTAGATTTACAGTCGGGGTCAATGTATTTGAAAACTGGTTTTTCAAAAGCAAGTATTATTAATGAATCAAAAATTATGAAACGGAAAATTTTCACCCTATTTTTTAGCCTGGTTTTTGCCGGAATTCCTTCATCTTTATTATTTGCCCAGGATGAAGATGCAATCCAGGGAAACGGTTCTGGTCGTTATGGATCCGATAGTGTAACCTGTATCATGAATATTTCCCTCTACCGTGAATTTTTTAAACAATGGAAAGCAAGCGATTACAAAAATGAAACGGTCAATGATGTTATTCCGCCATGGAGGTGGGTTTTTCTGAATTGCCCCAAAGGCACACAGAATACCTATATCGACGGGACCAAGATTGTTTCATACCTGATCGAATCAACCCAGGACCCGGCTTTGAAAAATAAATATATCGATACCCTCATGATGGTTTATGACCAGCGCATCCAGTATTTTGGTAAAGAAGGATATGTACTTGGCAGAAAAGGGGTCGACCTTACAACCTATCGTCCGGAAGATACCGAACAGATATATAAAGATTTAAAAAAATCAGTCGAATTGGAAGGCGATAACACCGCCGGCCCGGTCCTGATCTATTTTCTGAAGGCAGCCGTAAATATGGCCAAAGAAGGAAAAAGTGACTCTACCATCATTTTTGACACCTATGACATTGCCACCGGGATTTTAGAAAATAATATCAAAAAGAACGAAAATATCCCTTCTGAAAAAGAAAACTGGGAAACGATCCAGGGTAACATTGAGATTATCCTTGAACCTTTTGCAACCTGCAAAGACCTGGTCTCGATCTTCCGGAAAAAATTCACTGCAACTCCGGATGATATTGACCTTCTTAAGAAAATTACCAACATCCTTGACGAGAAAAGCTGTCATGAGGATCCGCTTTATTTTGAAGCTACAAAAAGATTATACGAACTGGAGCCTTCCCCTTCTTCGGCTTACATGATCGGGAAAATGCTGCTGAATGAAGGAAAATATACCGAAGCAATTGAATATCTAAAGGAAACTGAAAAAATGGAAGATCCAAAAGCCCTCGAAAAAAGCTATTTGTATATTGCGCAAGCTTACAGGGCTTTGAACAACTATCCTTCAGCCAGGGCTTATGCGCTGAAATCCATTGCACTGGATCCTTCTGATGGACAACCCTACATGATGATTGGCGATCTGTATGCCGAATCAGCCAAAGATTGCGGTGATAATGAACTTACCAGCAGGGCTGCATTCTGGGCAGCAGTGGATAAATATTACAAAGCCAAACAGGTTGATCCGGCTGTCGCTGAAGAAGCTGATAAAAAAATTGCTACCTATTCAATCTACTTTCCGCCAATATCCACCATCTTCTTTTATACTTTGAAAGAAGGCGATACTTACAGGGTTGAATGCTGGATCAATGAAGACACGAAGGTCAGAGCCTCCAAACAATAACCCGATTCCTTTGAAAACTTCATCTCTTGTCAGGGAGAAAGTCTTAGCATTCATATTTACATCAGGCATCGCAGCCATTTTCATCACCGCGTTGCTTCCTTCCTGTAAAAATGACGTGCAAACCGTCCTGTCGCTGGACGTGGTCGATACTTTGCCCGAACTGACTGCCAGGGATATTGAAATTCTATACAGCGAAAAAGCAAAAGTCCAGATCAGACTGGTCAGCCCTTACCTGGTCAACAAAACGGAAGAAGAACCGATTCTTTTGTTCCCTGAAGGATTCACCGTATTCTTTTACGATTCAGCTATGAACCTCCAGTCGACCATAACCGCCGATTATGGCATTTCTTATGAAAAGAAGAAAATTATGGAAGCCCGCCATAATGTGGTGGTTGAAAACATGGAAAAAGGAGAGAAATTAAATACGGAAGAATTATTCTGGGACAGGGGAAAACAGATCATTTACTCTAATAAGTTCGTAAAGCTTACTTCCGGAGAACAGGTTTTTACCGGCGATGGCCTGACATCTGCCGAACCGTTTGACGAGCTTTTTATATCAAACCCAAAAGGATTGATAGAAATCAAAGAAGAGCCGTAAGCATGAATAACACGGCCGCCATTATTATCACCCTTATTCTGTCTGCTTTTTTTTCAGGCATTGAAATCGCATTTATCACTTCCAATAAACTGAAAATCGAGCTGGATAAAGGAAAGGGGTTGCTTACCGCACGTATCATGTCAGGTTTTTACCGTGAACCTTCCCGCCTCATCGGCACTTTATTGCTTGGTAATAATATCGCACTCGTCATTTATGGCATCGCCATGGCCAATGTACTGGATCCATTTCTGATTTCTATCCTCCCGGAACAATTCAATACCGGGTTCATGATCCTCCTGGTACAGACGGTTATAGCCACCCTGATCATCCTTATTCTTGGTGAATTCCTCCCAAAGGTGCTGTTCCGGATCAATGCCAATGCCATCATCAAATTTTTTGCAGTCCCGCTCTGGATGATCTATTATATTCTTTATCCCATCGTATACCTTTTTACAGGCATTTCCCAGTTTATCCTGCAGCGGTTGCTGAAAGTCAGGTTTAAAAAACAGGAACAGGTGTTTACCTACGTAGACCTGGACCAGTATATCCAGGAACTGGCAAAAAATGAAGAACAAATTGAAGATGTACAGCAGGAAATCCAGATGTTCCAGAATATGATCGATTTCCGGAAGGTTAAACTGAGGGAAACGATGGTTCCCCGGAATGAAATGATCGCAGTGGAAGAATCGGAGACAATCGATGCCCTAAAAACCACTTTCATTGACCATGGATTTTCACGCATCCCGGTTTATAGTGAAACTATCGATAATATTATCGGTTATGTGCATTCGTTTGATATGTTTAAGAATCCGGCCGATATCAAATCCATCATCAAACCCATCCTTTTTATTCCTGAAACCATGCCGGCCAATGTCGCCCTGACAAAATTCATCAGGGACAGAAAAAATATTGCTGTCGTGGTGGATGAATTTGGCGGAACCAGCGGGATGGTGACCATGGAAGATATTATGGAAGAGATCTTCGGGGAGATTGAAGATGAATTCGATGCCGGAGAAATGACTGAAAAAATTATCCGGCCGGGTGAATTTATCTTTTCAGCACGACTGGAGATAGATTACCTGAACGATAATTATAAGCTGGGACTTCCTGAATCAGAAGATTACAAAACTCTTGCCGGACTTATCATCCACGATCATGAAAGCATACCGGCAGAAGGGGAAACGATCCTGGTCAAGCCTTTCAGATTCGATATCCTCCAGGCATCCGAAGCACGGATTGAACTGGTGAGACTCACTTTAGAAGAAGATTAAGTGGTCCCATAGCGTTGTAACTTAAAACATTTTATGTACTTTTGCACCTCTTTTTAAAAACAATATTTTGATATGGCAGTAATCGGAACAATTCGTAAACATTCGGCATTAGCCGTTATTCTCATTGGTGTTGCTATTGCGGCATTTATAGTCAGTGACTTTTCACCGGCAAAAGGGGAGGGAGAAACAGCATTCCTTCCGATGGGAACAATTGCAGGAGAGGAAATCACCGTTACAGATTATAACCGCCGTGTTGATGAAAATTTAGAAATGCAGCGCGCCAACCAGAATAAAGAAAATCTCACCGCCCAGGAAACATACGATATCAGGCAAAGCACATGGAACCAGTACCTTAATGAGATCATTATGGGAAAGGAATATGAACGGCTGGGCCTTACTGTCACTACTGAAGAGCTGTATGACCTGGTACAGGGGCCCAACCCGCATAGCCTGATCAGGCAATACTTCCAGGATCCCAGCACCAATCAATACAGCCCGCAGATGGTAATCAATTTCCTTCAGAACCTTGATAATATGGCGCCGGAGGTAAAAAAGCAATGGCTCAATCTGGAAAAATATATCAAAGAAGACCGCATGAATCAAAAATACCAGGCACTGGTCTCAAAAGGATATTATGTACCCGCTGCTTTTGCCGGTATGGATTATACCAGCAAAAAGAAAGCAGCTGAAGTACGTTATGTAGGCATCCGGTATACAACCGTGAAAGACGAGGAGGTTACACTCACTGATAAAGATTATGAGGCCTATTATGAAAAAAATAAGCATTCTTATGAGCAGGAGCCTTCCAGGGATATCGATTATGTGGTCTTTGAAGTTCTCCCTTCGGCTGAAGACCGTTCTGCGATCAGGGAATCGATATACCAGATCTATGATGATTTCCGCAATGCCTCTGATTTTGTCACCTTTGTGAATTCGACTTCTGATAACCGCTATGACAGCCTCTGGATTAAAAAAGGCCAGTTACCGCTTTCCCTCGATTCCGTCCTGTTTTCTTCCCCTGTCGGAACTTTCGTTCCTCCTTATGAAGAAAATAATGCATGGCATATGGCCCGCCTGATGGATATCCAGGCCCGCCCTGATTCCATGCAAGCGGAACATATCCTGATTGCTTACCAGGGTGCTTTCAGGTCCGGTGAAACCATCACACGGACCAAAGAACAGGCTGAAAAAACCGCAGACAGCCTCATAAGTGTTCTGAACGCTGATAAAACCAAGCTGCAGGCCCTTGCCTACCAAATTTCTGACGATGGGTCTGCAAAAACAAAATAATGGTGACCTGGGCTGGTTTGCCGATGGAAGTATGGTAGGCCCGTTCAATGAAGCTGTGCTGAAAGGTAAAGTTGGCGACATCGTGAAAGTTGAGACCGTTTTTGGCTACCATATTATCAAAATTACCGGGAAAAAAGACCCGGTAACCAAGGTCAGGGCTGCTATTATTGACCGGAATATTGATCCGAGCAGTAAAACATTCCAGGACGTATATACCCAGGCCAGTGCCTTTGCAGGTGAAAACAATACACAGACAAAATTTGAGACTGCCGTCACAAACCTGGGCCTCAACAAGAGATCAGCCACTTATCTCCGTGAGATGGCAAACAATATAGCAGGCATTGAAAACCCGCGTGAAATTATCCGCTGGGCTTATTATGAAGGAATTGAAATCGGTGAGGTTTCCCCGGTGTTTGATATCGGGGGGTCTTATGTCGTTGCGGTGCTGACTACCATTCGTGAAAAAGGCACTATTCCCCTCGAGCAAATGAAGGAAACTATTAAAACTTTTGTTCTCAATGAGAAAAAAGCTTCCATCATATCGGAAAAGATTAAAAGCTCAGGAAGCGATATTTACCAGATCGCCCGTGACTTCAACTCCAAAGTCGATACAAATCTGAACCTGACCTTTTCATCCAGGAATATCCCCGGATTTGGAAGTGAATTCCAGGTAATCGGTGAAATTTTCTCGATGAATGAAGGTGATCAATCCGGTCCGATACAGGGTAACGGAGGGGTATTTGTCGTAAAACTCGATCGTTTTTATGAACCTGCCCAGGCTGCTGATGCTAAGATCTACCAGTGACCAGATGGTTTCAACTTTCCGTTCCCGCATGAGCAGTAATCCGATGTTCAATGCCCTGCAGAAGAAAGCAAAAATCGAAGATAACCGGTTGTTGTTCTTCTAAAATAAGGCCAGTCGGTTTGCATCCAGCTTGATGAAAATGAAAAGCAGGATCGTAAATGCCCATAAGCGAAGATCCTCCATAACTGAAAAATGGCAGCGGTATCCCTATTACCGGAACAAGCCCGATGGTCATGCCTATGTTGACCAGGAAATGAAAAAACAGGATGGAAACAACCCCGTAGCCATATATGCGGCTGAAATCCGAACGTTGCCGTTCGGCCATTTTAACCAGCCTGTAAAGCAAAAAGACGAAAAGGATAACTACTACTGAACTCCCGACAAAACCCCATTCCTCGCCTACTGTGCAGAAGATGAAGTCGGTGCTCTGTTCCGGCACAAAATTGTACTTGGTCTGTGTACCCTGCAAAAATCCTTTCCCAATCAATCCGCCGGATCCAATCGCGATTTTTGACTGGTTAACATTATAGCCGGCACCTTTTGGGTCAAATTCTTTGCCCAGCAAAACATTTATCCTTGTTTTCTGGTGGTCTTCCAGGAAATTATCAAAAACATAATCTACAGTATAAACCACTGCTACGGAAGCCACCCATATCGCCACTATGATCCACCATTTTTTCCTGAGGAACCGGTTGTTATAATATAACAGGACCGCTAATACTGTCAGCACTATGGTCATCATGTACTGGTTGATCAGAAGGGTCATCACAAACAGGATGACTACAATTACCCCTGAAATAAGGAAATAACCGGACAGGCCTTCCCTGTATAGGACCAGGATCAGGGCTACATAAACAACTGCCGATCCTGTATCATTCTGAAGCAGGATGAGAACAGCCGGGGCGAATATGAGGATGGTGGCAATGATCTTTGTTCGCAGCACATTAATATCGGTTGCATAAGAGCTGAGATACCGCGCCAGGGCGAGGCAGGTTGCGAATTTGGCAAACTCGGCAGGCTGTATAGCTACTCCACCAATCTGAAACCATGACTTGGAGCCTGAAATTTCCGTGCCGATACTTAAAACGGCAAGCAGGACTAAGATTGATATACCGTAAATAATATAAGCAAACGCATTGAATACTTTTGCATCCGTGAGCATGATGATGAATGCAATGACTCCCCCGGCAATGATCCAGATCATTTGTTTGCCATATCGCTGGGATATGTCAAGGATGCTGCTGTGCGACTCATCATATACCGAGGAGTAAACGCTCACCCATCCCATCAGGACCAGTATGATATAAAGCCATACCGTAATCCAGTCAATTTTTCCGTATACGTTTCTTTCCCTTGTCACTGATCACCTAATAAATATGCATTCATCATACGTTCTTCAGTAGCCAGTTTGCTTGACTTCACCTTTAAGATATTTTTCCATGACCAGGGACGCGATAGGTGCAGCCCAGGTCGCCCCGTAGCCTGAATTTTCAACCACGCAGGCAATGGCAATTTTGGGGTTATCTTTCGGGGCAAATGCAATAAAAACGGAATGGTTTTTCCCGTGAGGATTCTGTGAAGTCCCTGTTTTACCGCAACAATCTACACTATCGATCTTATACCACCTGGCTCCGCCACCAACATAAACCATTTCCATTCCATCAACCAGCGTCTGGTAATAATCGGATGCTACCTTCGGGTATATCTTTTTTTCAAACTTCCTGGCCGGTTCAACATCACCTTCCACTTCTTTCAATAGATGGGGCGGGTGATAATAACCCCTGTTTGCTATAATAGCAGCTAAATTCGCCATTTGCAGCGGGGTCTCTTCCACTTCCCCCTGGCCTATGGCCAGTGAGCGTATGGTTATCGGCCTCCATCCCTTTTTTCCGTAATACTTGTCGTAATAGGTGTCTTTCGGCAGGTTCCCGTCTGCCTGGTCCACCACATCGCCTTCCAGGATGGTGCCTATGCCAAAACTCATCGCCAGGTCACGCCAGTAATTATAGCTATCCTGCATGGTGGAAAACTTATCCTGGTCAAGGATCGATTTGTAAACCTGCCAGAAATATGGATTGCAGGATTGCTCGATAGCGTGCAGGAGATCCAGCGGCGACGGGTGGCTGTGACTGCAGGGGATCGGAGATGAACCGACACCGCTGCATCCATAACGTGTGTATTCATGAAGCACCCCTTCCTGCAGGGCAATAAGCGTATTGAGTGTTTTAAATGTGGATCCGGGGGGATACTGTGCCTGTATGGCCCTGTTGAAAAGAGGCTTCAGTGTATCCTGGTTCAGCTTTGAAAAATTCTTCGAGCGCACCCGTCCGACCAGCAGGTTGGGGTCATAAGAAGGGCTTGATACCATCACCAGTATCTCGCCCGTCGATGGCTCGATAGCAACAATGCTCCCCCTCTTAAAACGCATTAATTTCTCGGCATAGGCCTGGACTTCCGCATCAATCGATATGGTGATGTTTTTCCCGGGAACGGCTGAACTATCGTATTTTCCATCCTGGTAACTGCCCATTTCGCGGTTGTGTACATCAACCAGTTTGATTTTAATCCCTTTCTTCCCCCTGAGGATGCTCTCATAAGATTTCTCAAGCCCGTTCATACCAATGTAATCTCCCATCCTGTAATAGGGATCCCGCTCAATGTCCCTATTGTTCACTTCCCCGATATAACCCAGGACATGCGCGGCCGTTGGCGAATCATATTTCCTGATGGTTCGGAGCTGCACGAAAAAACCGGGAAATTTAAACAGCACCTCATCCAGGTAACCAAAATCTTCCTTGGATAATTGCTCAAGAAAAATGGAGGGCTTAAACATCGAATAATTGCGGGCTTTTTTGATATTCTGCCTGACCTCTTCAATAGTAATATCAAGCAGGCGGCAGAATTCCAGCGTATCAAAGGCTTTCACCTGCTTGGGAACGATCAGCAGATCATAGGCAGCTTCATTGTATACCATCAGTTTGCCATTCCTGTCAAATACAACGCCCCGGGGAGGATATTGTGTTACATACCTGAGAACGTTATTGTCTGCCGATAGTTTATAGCGATCCTGAACTACCTGCAGAAGAAAAAGTTTGATAATAAAAGCAATCCCTGCAATGATAAAGAGGGTTATAAAAACATATTTCCTGCTTTCCAGGGTTTTTTTCATAGTAGGTAAGGCTCCGGGGATGCGGGGCTCACAAAATTACAGATAATAAATACCTGTTAAGGGCGGAATTCCTATAAAGTAATGAACCGGCTATTTTTAATAAGTTTCTGAATAGAAGGGCTGAAATCACGGGTAAAACTTTCTCACAATATAAGGTGTCGTCTCAATATTGCTTTCATGCAGGGCACGGTCGACAATCCTGAATTTGAGAAATAAGGTATCGAAGTCGGAATAATAATTATAAATGAAAATGGTATCATTGATTTCGCCTGAAAGTGCTTTATTTGAACCTTTTGGGGTTAGCAGCGGGATCCTGGCACTCAGGTAAATCGTGTCAAACTCCTGGGTTTCAGAATTGAAAAAAGTAAGCCAGACCGGCGTCTCAACCCCTTTCCTGACTTCATAATAATCAATGATCAGGTTATAATAATATTTGCTCCCCGGATTAAACGGGAAAAAGGTGTCGCTCTTTGCCAACCCCAGATCTCCATCGCCATCCGTAAATTCAAATTTAAGGATCCCTCGGTCATAGATACTGTCGGTTTCATTGAATATCTTTTCAAAATCCAGGTAAGTAATGGTTGGTTCAGGCGGGTACTCGTCAATGCGCTTGCATGAAATAACAGCAAGAATAACGAGGACGGAAAGAATTAAGCTTATTTTTATGGGGAATTTCATGACAATTTGATGATCATTCAAAATTAAGCAAATTTCGTTCCTGAATTTGTTAACCCCTATGAATCCTGGTGAAGAAATAAGAAAATCTGTGTTTCATATTTCAGGTGCCGGGCATTTTAACGACCTGGCGCTGAAAATATTTCATTTCCAGTACAACTCCAACCCGGTTTACCGGGAAATGTTGCAATTGCTCAAAACAGATCCTGAAAAAATCCGTGATTTTCACCAGATCCCTTTTCTTCCCATCAGCCTCTTCAGGGATCATAAAATAATTTCAGTGAGGGATGACATCATCCAGAAAGTATTTACCAGCAGCGGAACCACAGGGAGTGTCCCGTCATCCCATTATGTGAGCGACTTAAAACTCTATGAAGAAAGCTTCTCAAAGTCGTTCAGTCACTTCTACGGTGACCCGGGCAATTTCCGCTTCCTGGCCCTGCTGCCGGGGTACCTGGAACGCCAGGGCTCGTCACTGGTTTATATGCTTGATGATTTTATCCGTAAAACCGATAAACATGGTAGCGGTTTTTATCTCCATGACCTGCCATCTTTGATTGAAAAGTTGCAAAGCCCTTCTGCCGGGGCCGTTAAAACCATTCTGTTCGGGGCTTCATATGCTTTACTGGATTTTGCAGAAAGATTCCCGGTTGATCTGAATGGAGTTATTATAATGGAAACAGGCGGCATGAAAGGAAGAAGAAAGGAAATGGTGAGGGAAGAGCTTCATGAGGCCCTCTGCCGCCAATTGAAAGTGAACATGATCCACTCTGAATACGGGATGACAGAACTCCTCTCCCAGGCCTATTCTAATGGAAACGGTATTTTCCGAACACCTCCCTGGATGAAGATCCTGATCCGTGACACGAACGACCCTTTCCACCTTCTTCCAAATGGAGCTACAGGAGGCATCAACATTATTGACCTGGCCAATCTTTACTCCTGCTCATTCATAGCCACCCAGGACCTGGGTAAACTCCATGAAGACGGTTCTTTTGAAGTTGTCGGAAGATTTGACGACAGTGATATCAGGGGTTGCAACCTGCTGGTGGTTTAATACCACCGTTATATCCGGATATACTAGGAACCTGGAACCTGGAACCTGGAACTAAAAAAAGTCCCATCAGAACTGACAGGACTCTCACTTAACCAAAAATGTTTAGAAAAAAAGGGCGGGATATATTTACAACGAGAAGCCGGGAGAAACTAAAACTTCATGATTTAACTGGTTACCCTCTTCGATCCTGGGTACATCCAGTTTAACCGGGTAAATGATAGTGTATTCGGAACTTTCTATTCTTTTTTGCCGGTATGCATCTTTTTTAGGGATCCTGACCTTTACAGTCACATATGACGGTTTACCATGATCATTAGAACAAATGATATAATTTGTTTCGAAGGATGGAAGGTCATTTATACTGTTTTCATTGCGGTAAAGTTCAATCAGCCGGGCTGCCATTATCTCGCATAATACTTTTTCAGTGCTGAAAGGAATATCATTCACGTTAGCTTCCCCGGTTGTTTCCAGCATCTTATTAAGTAAAGTCTTACAGGCCACTTCCCGAGTATTGAAAGGAATATCATCTACATAAGGTTCTTCATCCATCCTGACTTCATCACCGTCAAGTATGGCTTCTACAGCAATTTCCCATGTATTGAAAGGGATATCGTTGATATAATCTTCTTCCTCAAAAACCGGCTCTTTCATGGAATATATATCATTGATCGGCTTACCATGATTTGTGGCGCTCACACCGAAAATCAAAACTAAAGAGAGAATTAACGTTTTCATGGCTTTAATATTTATATGTCAGGAATGCAAGATCTATGGCATAAAGTGTGCCATAAATCATATACTATTAATAATCAATACTTTGTATTGATTATTTGGATGCGATAAAAATAAGAATGGTGTACACTTAGCGAACAAAAATGTACGGGATCGTACATTTATCTTCCAGGAATTTTCCCGCTGATAACAATAACGAATTCACCTTTAACCGGGTGGTCACGGTAATACGCGGCAATTTCCGGTAATGTACCCCTGACGGTCTCTTCAAAAACTTTTGTAAGCTCACGGGAAACGCTGGCCTGCCGGTCGGGCCCGAAATACACGATAAGTTCTTCAAGGGCTTTCAGTATCCGGTGTGTCGATTCATAGAGAATGATCGTACAATCGGATTCTGCCAGTGTTTCCAGGCGGGTTTTCCGGCCTTTCTTCACAGGGAGGAAGCCTTCAAACAGGAAGCGGTCGCTTGGGAGGCCTGAATTAACCAGGGCCGGCACAAAAGCTGTGGCTCCCGGCAGGCATTCAACTTCGACCCCGCTCCGGATGCATTCACGCACTAATAGAAATCCCGGATCAGAGATGCCAGGTGTACCGGCATCGGTCACCAATGCCATATTCTCCCCCATTTCTATCCGTTCGACTATCCCTTTGACCGCCTTGTGCTCATTGAACTGGTGATGCGGGCTCATCCTGGTGATGATCTCATAATGTTTCAGAAGGATACCTGTTTTCCGGGTATCTTCGGCAAGGACCAGGTCGACTTCTTTAAGCACATCAAGGGCCCTGAGGGTAATGTCGCGGATATTGCCTATGGGCGTGGGTACGAGGTAAAGCTTGGCCATGGGATCATAGTATTCAGAATTTTTTTCTGACCAGTTCGACAAATTTCTTCACGGTAGGTGATTCGCTTTCCCAGTTATAGACTATTTTAAGGTCAAGCAGCAGCAGGTCGGCCTGCGCCATGTTGGTGCATGCATTCAGTCTCTGGATGGCTTCATCGTAGATCCGCATATTGCCCTCAAAGAGCTCATTGATAAACAGGAATTTATCATTGATACCAATGGTAGTCCTCAAATCCGCCACCTTATTTTCCTGGAGCTTATCGGCGATCCGTTTTTCCTGTCCGTCCCGCAGGCGGTCGGCAAGGGTGCTCCCCCCTCCTTCGGAAAACAGGTCGAAAGTTATGCGCTGGTATTTTTCATGCGGCTGGTTAAGGTCATGCTTTGTTTCAGGGGCCGGTTCGGGAGCCGGTGGAACCGGATCAGCAGGGGGAGGTTCAGGTGCAGGGGGTTCAGGCACAGGTACTTCCGGAATGAAAGGCTCAAACTTCTGAACAGGTGGCGTTACTGCTTCCGGTTCTTCCTCTTTTACAGGCTCCATACTGATAAAACTGGATGACATACGGGCCGGGGTAACAGGCTCAGTTGTAGGAGGACTTCTGCCATTGGTTTCTCAACGGTTTCTTTTACCGGAACGGGAATTTCTTCCTTGAGGGCTTCCGGGATTACCGGAGGAGGGGCCGTTTCTTTATGGATTTCAGGCTTTGGGGCAGGTTTTGGCAGTACACTGCCCATGTTTTCGATCTGAAGACTTAAAACGAGCTCATACAGGTCACGGATACTGGTCATTAAAAGATCAACCTCAATGATCGGTATTTTTCCCTCGTATTCTTTAATGATAGAGAATTGTTCCTGGATGACTTCCAGTTTTTCGTCAATAAGCCCTTTTATAATTTTTTTGTCCATTTCCCGGTAATTTTAACAGGTGGTCGGTCTTGATTTCAGCCAATAAAGTTAAGAAGATAAATACAAGGTAAAGAAAAGACTGCAAGATTTTCCCACCACGACCGCACAGTTTTTTCATTCTCCCTGCCAATCCCTGATTTCCACTAAAAAAAACGATGGGAGGATTCTGCCATGTTTACGCTTCCGTGTCAACATACCTTTGTTTCATTAAGAACTTAACATTTAAAACTTAACACTTAAAAAACGGAGGTTATTATGAAAACTTTAAAATTAGCATTGGTCGCAGCGCTGGTTGCATTCACGATGGTTTCAGTTGCAAACGCAGACGGGTTCAAAAGTAAGCCCAAATTCACAAAAATGGTCATCCTGACGGTTGAAAAGGCTACTCAGGACCCCGGTCTGGTGGCAGCCATGTATGCCCAGCTCAATGAGAAGGATATCCTGCACTTTGGATTACCGCCTTACATCTTTGAAGTGAATTACAACGGGGCCCATTACCTGATCAGCGGCACCCTTGGACAGTGGATTCAATTTTTCAGGCTAAAAGGGGTGACGTCGAAGAAAAGCAAAGAGGTCGTTTTCAATATCAATTAAATCATCATCCGCCTCTTGCTTTAGGAGGCTGTCTCAAAAGTCTGAGCAGCCTCTCTTTTTTAGTGCTGAGGCTGTCTCAAAAGTCGGGATAAACTCTTTTTTTGGTGCTCCGACGGGTAAGCCCGTCGGTTCTTATTTTATTATTTATCCCGGGATGATTTCATGGTGTAACTCTCTTTTACTTCGAGAAACCGTTCGAGCGAGAATTCACTCAGCTTCCCGGGCCGGCGGAATGCCTGGATCTGTTCCATATCAGGCGGGCCGTTATAATCCCTCACATGTGTGTAATAACCTTTGGTGTGAAGTATAACGCTTCTCTCCATATCCTGCTGTTCCGGCGGACATTTAAAATCCATGACGACTTCATTGCCTGTTTTCGACTGAACGTAATACTCACCGTCATCACCGGCAATTGAATTTTTTACATCCTTTCCCGATTCACTGATTGCCGATGATGGATCAATTTTGAGAATATCCGTAAATGTATCGGAAGTAAAATCCATGGCTGCATAGTCGAGCTCCCAGAACATAAAACCGGTTTCAATTTTAATCCTGACCTGGCTTATGGAGTCGCAATTATCTTTCAGGCCACCGGTAAGGTCAACCGGCATCACCATTTCCCGGAAAGCAAGCGGGCCCGCCATATCAAAATAATCGACAAACTGCCAGCCGTCAGCGGTCTCAAGATAAACCATAAGAGGAAAGGCCTGGTCTTTTTTCCACTGGATGTGCTGGTCAGGTGGAAGTTTACCTTGCTTTTTAATCCAGGCCCCGTAACTGTTCCCGAAATATTTTGTGAATTCCCCGAAGATATGGTCTCCCCAGAATGAATTTTTTGCGTTCACAACCAGTTTCCCAGTTTCCTGTCCGGGCGGGACATCGAATGTCAGTTCCACACTGTTTATAGCTGAAGTGTCACCCGTTAAGGAAGGTTCTTCATTAAAAAAGAATAACTGGTAGTCCTTTTCGGAAAGCAGGGTTTGAAGGTCAGTGCCCCCTGCCGAGATAGCTTTAACAGGTGCCAGCAGCGATTTTAGGTTATGCACCACACCATGCTTGTCGGCTAAAACCGCAGTATTCTCCGGATGATTGACGACCCATAGCTCGGCTAGGTTTATATATTGAATTTCAGGAAGCTGGTTTGCGATTTTGACCGTGTAATTATCCTGGTAAGGCTCAAAACCCGGCAAAGGCAGGTAATCATTTCTTTCAAGGGAAGAATAGATGGCGCCACTGTATATTTCCCCTGCAAAACTGTAGGAATCACCATTATAAGTATATACGTAAGGGCAGGAAGATTTGGTTGCAAGGGCGATAAGGACTATAATGAAAAATACTACTGTCGCCGCTCCCAGGACAATCAGAATGGGAACCGCAACAGAGGTACCGGTTCTTTTTGTATCGGGAATATAGATTTCCATCCTGTCAAGACTTGAAAAATCAGCCGTTAAACTGGTGTCTTTGATACTCACCGGTCCGGAAGTGTATATGTGGACTTCGTCCAGGACATTTCCTTCGTAACCCGCTTCTCCTTTGATATAACGGTTGGATTTTTCAGTATCTGTTTTCAGGTACATCTTATGGTTGTCGGGCAATGCCGAGATGGAGCAATTCAATGAGGTGGAATCGATCGAAATATGGCTCATCTGCCAGGCTGAATCGCCATAGTGAATGATAAGATACTTGCCATTGAAACCCTCCCACCTGACATCCTCCGGTGCCAGATCTTTTTTCGTGTTAACTTTATAAAAATAACAGCCTGTTGTTAAATTCAGGAATACGAGGATCAGCAGGAAACTCATGATACATTTATCGAATCTCATGACCTTAACTTTTCATCATTATGTTAATCCTTTTAAACAATGGTTATTTGTATTGAAAACCAACTCCCAGGCTTATTTTCAGGAAACTTAAATTATTTTCCCTGGTATAGTATGGAGTATTCACATAGAAACTCGACTTCTCAAATGAATATTCAAATGTTGTAATTATTTGGACCAGGTCATTTATAAAAATCCTCATTCCGAACCCGGGAGAAATATAAATCCCACCTTTATTCATCACATAAATATCCCCACCTGGATAACTTGCTTCAAACGGGTTCTTATAAAGCAGGATATTGTAACCGATACCAAATTTGAAAAATGGTGAAACATGCTCTCCTTTCGGCCGCAAGTGGGCACGGACATCAAGAAAAACCGGCAGGAAATATAGCCTGACATTTTTTATTTCCATATCCCATGGGGCCATTTTTTCGAAAGGATAATAATTATATGAAACACCCAGGCCGGTGCAGAAACCCGGAGCAACCTGGTACCCGTTAATGATGGTAAATGACTGAAAAAAAGAAGTATTCGGTTCCCCTCCATCTACATCTAAATAAAAATTAAATAAGGCAAATTGGGTGATATTGTAAAAACTGTTCCGCCTGACCCTGTTTGGACTGATCGTTTGCCCTGTCATTTTTCGAAAGGTCGAGCTCCATTTTAAGTCAACCGGAAAAAAGGATACCGAGTCAGGACAGGGACTGATGGACTGGATCTTTCCGGGGCCAATGGTCATCCCGCTTTTAAAAGTTGATGTATCGGAGACAAATTTGACAGAATAATTGCCCGGTTTCAGGTTGTAGATATAAACAGTATCATTCCTGGAAATATCCGTCAGGTAATAATCATTCATATAAAATGATCCGCTTGAACAGGGAGTTATGGCCAGGATACTTTTCGACCTGTCGACAACTAATTTCCGATCCGGGCTTTTTAAAATTTGTCCTGAGATGAATTCTCCGACCAGGATCATTATCCCGGATAAAAGGATTTTATGGATAACCCCTGGTCTCATGCTAATGCACTATTCCGTTAAGTGAGGATAAGTTTGAAGAAAAGGCAGTAACGATTTGGTTAATAGACTTTAGCTGACGAAAGGTACGAAATAAAGAATGTTTTGTCAAGGGAAAAGTTGATAAATATTTACGGTTTACAACTTCCGATCTCAGATCTTAGTTTGTAAACCGTAAATCACGGATTAATATGATGGACATCCCGTGGGATGGTGGTTGCCTGTTATTTCGATGCTTCGTAATTCGAAGCAGCCACAGAAATATTCAAATGATCCATAATGTTTGCGCAGATGAATTCCTGGCTGCCGGTGCAGGCTGAATTGTACCTGCAGATCATGTTCTGGTCTTCATCGAACAGCATCGTGCAGGGAACGTCGCCAACGTTCATGGCCCGCTTGAAATCGCCGTTCACATCGATATAAGTATCAAAATCCCAGCTATTACCATTCACGATCGGTTTTACCTGTGTCCATGATCCGTTGCAATCCACGCAGATGGCGACCATTCTCACTCCATGCCGGCTGAGGGTCTCTTCCCATGCTTCCTGCAGTTTTTCAAGGTTATCGCAGCACTTGCCACTTGAAGATTTCCAGAATACCACCAGGGTGGAGGTGCCGGGTTCGGTAATTTGTAATGATGAAATGATGTTTCCGTCAATATCCCTCAGATCCACATCGGGAATTGAGGTCTGCTGGGCTGACATCCAGAGTGCCGGCCAGAGAGCGATCAGTATTAATGCTAATTTTTTCATGGCTATAAGGTTTTAAGTTTTTCAGATTGATAAAACAAAATTACAACCACCTCATCGCTCAAGTGTAGTTGATATCGGGGAGGAAAAAAATTGGCGGAAAACCATGAGGTGGTCAGCGGTCAGCGGTCAGCGGTCGGCGGTCATCGATCAAACAATTAAGAACCAATGACCAAGAACCAATGACTAATGACTAATGACCAAGAACCAATGACCAATGACCAATGACTAATGACCAACCGGCACCCCGAAAACAACCCTCGTCCCTGTTGCTTCGCCAAGGGCGTTTTGCAGGTCGATGATCTCCAGCACAATCTTCCTGTGAAGTTTTCGGTTAAGATTGGCAAGCCGTTCGCGGGTGAGGGAAGTGGCCATGCTTTTATGTTCCGGGTCACGCAGGATTTCTATTGCGCGGGCTTTCTGGCGTCCTACCCCGTTATCTTCCACTTCGAAAATCAGGGTCTGATCCTTAAGGCTGAAGCGGATATCAATATGACCCGGTGTTTCCCGGTGCTTGATGCCGTGCTCGATCGCATTTTCGATGAAAGGCTGGGCCAGCATGGGCGGGATCTGTACAGTTTCAGGATCGATGTCATCTGCAATATCGATCCGGTAATCAAACTTGCCGGCATAGCGGACTTTCTGCAATTCCAGGTAATTTTCAATGGTATTGACCTCTTTTTCCAGGGAAACAAATTCTTCCAGGGAATTGTCGAGAATATTCCTGACCAGCCGGGAGAATTTAGAAAGATAAATGCTTGCTTTGTCCGGCTTTTCGGTGACAATGAAATTCTGTATGGATGACAGTGAATTGAAAATGAAATGCGGGTTCATCTGGGACCGGAGGAGCTTTTGCTCCAGGAAAAAGGCTTTTTTCTCTGAGCGGAACCTTCTTCTCTGCAACCAGATCATGATGATCAGAAAAGCAACCAGCATGACCCCTCCGATAGCAACGAAAAGAATTCTTGTATGGTTCAGCTTCAAGGTTCGTAATTTATTTTCCTTTTCCAAAAGTGCAATTTGCTGACGGTTTCTCTCGTATTTAAAACTGGCATCCACAGCCGATGTATGTTGCAGGGATGCTTCAAGGTTCTCAACCGTAGCCATTGAATCCGCTAGTGATCTGCTTCTGTAAGCATTTTTGTAATCACCGGTTTCAAGGTACAACTTTGATAAATAAGTATATGTATGCACAGAATTCCCATATGCCATGCCCCAGTAAAACCTTTTAAAATAAGGTTCCGGAAACGTTATGGTATCAAATGATTTCAGAAAGATCTCATTGTTAATGACCGCATTATTCAGATACCTGGCGGCTGAAGCGTATTGCTTCTGGAATAATTCTATTCCACCCAGCTCCCGGTAAGACTCTGCAATTAACTGATATTTATACGGCTCCTTCATTTTATAAAGATGCTCCAGGGCTTTAAAAAGGTAATGTTCGGCTAGTATATAATCTGTATTATATTCCGGGAAATTGAACACATTTTCATAGTAGTTTACAATCTTATGATATGCATTGGCGATCAGCCAGAGGTCCTTTTTATCTTCAGCTATTTTCAGGGCTTCCTGCGCATACTGCAATCCTTCCAGCTTCCTTAGATAAAAATAGCTATTTGACATATTATATAGGATTAAGTAAATTGCATCCTGATCGTTGATTTTTTTAAAATATTCCAGGTTTTGGTCATATATCACAATTGATGAATCAAAACTGGAGTTTCCTGAAATTCTGGCCAGGATAAAATTTTCCGATGCTTTATTTCCTATCTCCCTGTATATACTCAATGCTTTCCGGGTATATTCAGAGCCACTTGTGAAAAAGGCAATCTGATAATATAAATTGCCTAATTCCTGCGAAGGTCCCAATTCATCCAACAACCATAACGCTTCATAATATTTAGTCAAGGCACTTTTCACATCCATTTTGAAATAATAGCTATTTCCAATGTTGAATAATGCAATTCCCTTCGCTTTATTATTACCAAGTTTTTCTGCAAGCTGCAATGCCTCGGTGGCATAATTCAGGCTGGAATCATGATACCGTGGGGCCAGGTGTAATGCCAGGCCGTTTAAAACATCCACTTTATCGGTGCCTTCAGCAACCTTTAACCTTAGGATAAGGCTGTCAATTTTGCGATGATCAAGAATGGACGGGATCTGGCCGGTTACCAGTAAGCTCATCAAAGAGAGAAAGAGAATCATAATTTTTTTGATGGCACACGGATGACACGGATGCAACGGATTTTCACGGATTTTATCAATAATTCCCGTATTCAACATTCAATATTTGACTGCCCGCTCACCGTCCCTCCCCTCAATTGGTGGAGGGAGAAAGGGTGGGGGCTCAGAGTTTCTCAAACAGTTCCATCAGCTCTTCCCTTTTCCTCGACGCTACCGGTACTTTTTCATTATCTGTCAGGATAATGTATCCACCTTCATGTTTTTCGAACCTTTTGATGTGCATCAGGTTAATGAGGTAAGACTTATGAACACGGTAAAAGCCGCTGTCTCCCAGCATATCCTCGAATTCCCCGAGGTTTTTAGAGATGATGATCTTGTCACCACCGGAAAAATGGACGGTTGTGTAGCAGCCGTCCGACTCGCAATGCGTGATATCCTGCATGTCAACCAGGAAAATATTGTCCAGCGTTTTCAGGACGATCTTCTTTTTCTGCCGGATGTCGCTGCGAAGATTTTCCTGCATGGCCTGGAGCTGCGTGTTGAAATGCTCCTGGACGAGGGTTTCGGCTCGCATCACCGCATCTGCCAGCTCCTCAGGATTGACCGGCTTGAGCAGGAAGTCGATGGCTGCGAATTTGAAAGCCTGTACGGCGAATTTTTCATAGGCAGTGATAAAGATGACCTTAAAATCAATGATTTCCAGCCTCCTGAGCAGGTCGAATCCCGATCCATCGTCCATCTTAATATCGAGCAGTACCAGTTGCGGATTAAGTTCATGGATGATTTTTAGTCCGCTGGCCACGCTATAGGCTTCGCCCACCACTTTCACCTGGGGACAGTGCATGACCAGCAACCTTGTGAGGGTTTCGCGCACATGGGCTTCGTCGTCAATAATGACCGTTCGAAGCATGGTTTGGCTGTTTGTTCCTTCAAAGTTAGTGAAAGTCATGGCGGAATGCAAGTTTATTTGTTGTTCCGGGTTCCAGGTTCCAGCCTCACCCCCTTTACCCCCCGGCCCCCTATTCCCCCGGTTCCCCACTTTCGCGGGGACCTGGGAGAGGGGGCAGGGGGTGAGGCTTACCACCTAATACTTCACCAGCTTCCCGACCGCTGACCGCTGACCGCCGACCGCCAACCTGCAGCTGTAAATCCCGGCTGGCAGGTCTTCCGCGTTCCACTGCACCTGGTGCCTTCCTTTTTCCTGGCGCTCATTCACCAGTAATAAAACCTGCCGGCTGAGGTCGTCGAATATGGTCAAAGTAACTTCTCCGGGCTGTTCGAGTTCATACTCAAGGGTAGTATAATCGATGAAGGGATTAGGCTTGATTTTTACAATTTGATTCCTATCAGGATTTTCCGGATAACCCACCCAGCATAATTTAACTTCACAAGCGCCTATATCGACAAATTCATCCTGAGGTCGGGGATTATTCATGATACAATCATCGGGTGCTTCGAACCATTGATCAAATGCGAAAACAATATCGATCCCTTTCTCCGAGCAAGGGGCTTCATGGTTCAGGCAATCCCAGGCTAATTCCGTGATGAACTCCGGATCAGCGGGAAAGTTATTTTCACCAGTCCATAATCCAGCAATTTCATCTGTATCTATATCGCAATTGTAAATTTCAACTGCAGCCTCATAAATGTTGATCTCATTATCAGCAGTGTTATCGAAGAATATATTATTCATCATCAGTACCCTGCTTTTACCATTAATGAGCATGCTCCCTGCTGCTCCGCCAGGCAGGTTGACGGAATTGGAATCAATCGTATTGTTGATGATCTCTGTAACCGGGATATAATTGTAAAGCCAATTCAAGCTGATTGCACCAGCCATGCTGTCCGCCATGTTCTGATAAACGTAATTATTGACCAGCTTAATCCCGATATCCAGGCTGTAAATCGCCCCGCCTTCCCCGGCGTTATTCCCTGTGAACCTGTTCTTTTCAATCAAAGGCATTGTTTCAGGCGGATTGTCGGAATTGCGTTCAAGGTAAATCCCGCCACCCCAGCGCTTTGGGGAATCCAGAACTTTGTTATCAGAAATTTCGTTCCCGGAGAGGATGGACCCCTGACCTGGCGATCGCAGGTATATTGCACCACCCTCGGCATAACCATCAACATTTATGGTCGCATTTGAATGGACCTCATTATGAGTAATCGTATTTCCTTCAATGACCAACACCGGTTGACAGGGCAAGTAACCTGAAATATCAATTCCTCCGCCGTCAGCCAGACCTGACAACACTTCGTTAAACGAAATCTGATTATTCTTTATAAGCACTTGAGGGAAATTAAATGCACTTGACCATCCTTCAAATTCAATCCCGGCGCCGCCGGTAATTGCATTTGAATCACCTGTGATGATATTATTAATAATCTGGTTATCTTCAATATCAGCGCTGACATTTTCTAATCCTATGCCTGCTCCAATACCAATCTGGTTAGCATTATAAATTGTGCAATTTTTAATAACATTATTCCTGATCAGACAAACCTTACTCGTGTCTCCTCCTGTATTTCCAATTCGTATCCCCCCACCAAATGCAAAATTACCAGTGGCAGAGCAATTTTGGATGTGATTAAACTCAATATTGGGTGTAGCTTTAATAGTATTTATCCCTCCTCCATTTGTAATATAATACCCGGTACCACCGGTAATGGTAAATCCAATGATCCTGGTATCGAGCGTAGAGTCCTGGTTTTTAATGAAAATGGCCATACCGTAATTTGGATTTTGCGGCTCACTAGCATCGATAATGGTGTTGTTGATGTCATTGGTGTCGCCGCTGAATAAAAACTCGCTCGCCAGGGTAATGGTTTTATCATTCCCCAGGATCACGATGTTTTCCAGGTAAGTCTCTGGAGAGACCAGGACAGTATCCCCGCAGCCGGCCGCATCAACAGCAGACTGGATGGTAGGGTAATCGGCAGGCACATGAAGTATCTGCGCTTCACTTAAATGAAAAGTGAAAAACGAAAAGTGAAAAATGCAAAATGAAAGGACTAGTTTTTTCATGGCTTTATGGTTTAATTGTTCAAGAGTTCTATTGTTTGACCTCACCCCCTTTACCCCCTGGCCCCCTATTCCCCCGGTTCCCCGCTTTCGCGGGGACCTGGGAGAGGGGGACAGGGGGTGAGGTCCTGCAAACAGGGGGTGAGGCAAAAGCAAATTTACAATGTGAGAAAGGCAGATATGAACAAGATATACGAACGCCGGGGTTGGGTAAACGAACGTTTCCGGTCGGCGGTCAAAGGTCGGAGGTCGAAGGTCGGTAATAAAACAACCAATGACCAATGACTAAGAACCAATAACCAATAACTTGCCCCCTCCCCAAAAACCACTAAAAGAAAAGATGGACAAATTCCGCCATGTTTCTCCCTTAAATCCAAAATACCTTTATATCATCAAACACTTAACATTAAACCCTTAACCCTTAACACTTGTAAAACGGAGGTTGTCATGAAAACTTTAAAAATAGCCCTGACCGCAATGATATTTGCCTTCGCCATGGTTGGCGTTGCCAGTGCAGACGGTTTCACCGCTAATCGAATTCCAATCAAGGTGGTGAACCTGGACCTGGACCGGGTCGTGTCAATTCCCGGGCTGATCGAAGCCATGTATGATCAACTGGATAAGGATGATTTCCAGGACGGCTCACAGTTCACTTATGTTGTCGAAGTAATACATAACGGTACCCTTTACAGGATCCGCGGCACCAAACTTCAATGGATACAATTCTTCAAGCAGAAGATAAACCAGGCAGACGACGACTTTTCTTCTAAATTCTGATACTTCTCTAAAAAATATTACTATATTTGCAACTAATTATCAGTTGCAATAATTCATGTCCAGACGTGAAAAAATTATCGCCCGGTTGTTATCCAGACCAAGGGATTTCAACTATTCGGAGCTGGAGACCCTATTGCTCATATTGGGTTATGAAGAAGTAAAAACAGGAAAAACATCCGGGTCAAGAAGGGCCTTTATCTTACCTTCAAAGAAGCATATCATACGTCTTCATAAACCTCATATGGGTAAAGAATTAAGATCATACCAGATCGATTATATCATTCATGAACTTAAAAAAGAAAACTTAATATGAAAGATGTAATAAAATATAAATACCACATCGGCTCAGTACGTTTTAGCTCAGAAGATAAAGTTTTTTATGGTAAAATAGAAGGTGTTGATGACCTGGTCACGTTTGAAGGCAAAAGCGTGGACGAGCTAGTGTCTGCTTTTCAGGAAGCAGTCGAAGATTATACTACGTTATGTGAAACTGCCGGCAAACCATTGCAGAAATCTTATAAAGGAAGCTTTAATATTCGCATTGATCCGGGTTTACATAAAAAAGCAGCACAGCTCTCAACCAACCTGGGCCTCTCTCTCAACCAACTTGTAGAAGAGGCGATCATTAAATATCTTGCTGAGAAACTACCAGGATAATTGTTAATTTTGATAAATAATAATCCCGAATTCAAAATTCAACATTCAACATTTGTTTCTAGAGCGTTCACACGGCAATGCGCGTTCCGGCTGGATCGAAGTGATCTGCGGATCGATGTTCTCAGGCAAGACCGAAGAGCTGATCCGTCGTTTGAAACGTGCCCTGATCGCAAAACAGAAGGTTGCGATCTATAAACCCGCCGTTGATATCCGCTATAGTTTAGATAAAGTGGTCTCCCATGACGAGAACTCAATCCCGTCAACCCCGGTGGAAGCTTCAACACAAATTCTGCTTTATGCAAATGATTACGATGTTGTCGGAATCGATGAGGCGCAATTTTTCGATGATGAGCTGGTAGCGGTCTGCAACAAGCTGGCCGAAATGGGGACAAGGGTCATCGTGGCAGGCCTCGATATGGATTATACCGGCAGGCCTTTCGGACCGATTCCTGCCCTGCTGGCAACCGCGGAGTATGTCGACAAGGTCCACGCCATCTGTATCAACTGCGGCGGACTGGCCCACTATTCGCACAGGACCAGTGGCCAGGAAGGGCTCGTCATTCTTGGCGATACGGACCGCTATGAGCCGCTATGCCGCCGGTGTTATTCAGAAAAGAAAAAGGAATTGAATAAGTAAATCATTCACCTTTTCATCTTATAGTCCTATAGTCTTACAGTCTTACCGTCTTAAAGTCTTGACTTAGTATGAACTTCAAATTTCTTGAATGAATAAAGGTGTATTTTGTTATTTTTGCATTCCTGATCAACTTAAAAAGATCTTCAACATGAAAAAATCACTCTTAATCTTAACCGTATTATTCATGGCCTTACAGCAATCAGGCTGCTCACAGAGCAATCCACAGGAAAAAAGCCAGGTCAAAGCCCAGGACCAGGTAAAAGAAAATCCACAGGAAAATCCTAAAGGAAACCCTGGCAGCGAAACCCTTGTCCTGATCAAGACCAGCTATGGTGATATCACCGCCAAGTTGTATAATGACACCCCGAAACACCGGGACAATTTCATTAAGATGATCAATGAAGGATGGTACGACGACTCTCCTTTCCACCGGATCATCAAAGGCTTTATGATCCAGGGCGGAGGCAACAAAGACGGCCGCCAGGATCCGGGCTATACCGTTGAAGCGGAATTCAATACCAATCATCTTCATAAAAAAGGCGCTTTATCGGCTGCCCGTATGGGAGACCAGGTCAATCCGCAGAAAGCTTCTTCCGGGTGCCAGTTTTATATCGTGCAGGGAACCGTGCTGACCGAAGAAACGCTCAATTCCTATGAACAGCGCTATGGCACAAAATTCACGCCCGAACAGCGCACGACCTACACCACCATTGGCGGGACACCATGGCTGGATGGAGGTTATACTGTTTTTGGGGAAGTTGTGACCGGTTTTGATGTGATTGATAAAATCGCAGCCGTTCCGACAGGCCCCGGTGACAAGCCGGTGAGCCCTGTGACGATGAAGATTGAGATAGTGGAATAACCTCACCCCTTTACCCCCTGCCCCCTGTCCCCCTCTCCAAAATGGAGAGGGGGACAGGGGGTGAGGCAAAAACCAAAATAATGCAAGACCTCATTACTCAATACCTCTCAGAGATTGACCGGTTCGATACCGCAAGCGCCGATGAGCTGGAGCAGTTCCGTATTAAGTTCCTCAGCAAGAAAGGGCTTATCCCTTCCCTGTTTGAGGATTTTAAAAATGTTGCCCCGGAGCAGCGCAAGGAGATGGGCCAGGCTTTGAATGACCTGAAGAACAAGGCGCAGGACAAAATCAACCTCCTGAAAGAACAGATTGAAGCAGGCGCTGCAGAGGTAAAATCGGGCATCGACCTTACCCTTCCTGTCGATTTTATCCAGCTGGGCTCAAGGCACCCGCTGTCGATCATCCGAAATGAGATCGTACAGATATTTTCCAGGATTGGCTTTGTTGTAGCCGAAGGGCCTGAAATTGAAGATGACTGGCATAACTTCACTGCCCTGAATTTCCAGCAGGACCACCCGGCAAGGGATATGCAGGATACATTTTTTATCGAAAGAAACCCTGAAATTGTTTTGCGCACCCATACTTCTTCGGTTCAGATCAGGGCTATGGAGCTCCGCAAACCGCCGCTCCGCGAGATTTATCCCGGCCGCGTATTCCGCAACGAGGCTATTTCAGCCCGTGCGCATTGTATTTTCCACCAGGTCGAAGGGCTTTATGTCGATCATGATGTCTCCTTCGCCGACCTGAAACAGACACTCTATTACTTTGCCCATGAAATGTTCGGTGAAGGGACGCAGGTGCGTTTCCGCCCGAGCTATTTCCCATTCACGGAACCTTCGGCAGAGATGGATGTCACCTGCTTTGTCTGCGGCGGGAAAGGCTGTCCGATCTGCAAATATTCAGGCTGGGTGGAAATACTAGGATGCGGCATGGTAGATCCAAGTGTCCTTGAAAACTGCGGTATCAACAGCGACGAATATTCCGGGTTCGCTTTCGGCATGGGAATAGAACGGATCACGATCCTGAAATACCGTATCCAGGATATACGTTTGTTTTTTGAGAATGACGTGAGGTTTTTGAAGCAGTTTTCCGGGGTAATATGAGATGGCATCTCAATTCGAAAGATTATTCTTTCAAAACCCTTGTCAATAAAAGCTTATATCAATTTAGCAGGTGAAATTGAGATGCCATCTCAAAATCATAACAAATGCTCTTCAATTTCCTCAAAAATGATCTCTAAATTTTTCACCTTACCCGCCGGAATCTCATAAGCCGCCAATGCCTGGGGAACTTTCTGGATCTTAGTAATCATCTCTTTTTTCCGGCTCGCCGGTAAAATGTCATTCACAATAAGAAAGAAATCTGCTCCTTTTTCTGAAGGAATGAGCCTTCCTTCTTCATGATAATTGGAAACCAGGTAATAGTTTCTACGGTCTTCAGGATTTATATAGATATAAAATGAATAAGTCCGTGCATCCTTTTCTTCACCTGAATTCAAATCATCCATCCGTTTGAAATGAAATCCCAGCTGCTCGTTCAGGAAATAAGTAAACCGGTAATCTTTCATATGGCAGGCAATGCCAATTGTAGTGTAATCGTAAGAACTACCGGAAGCCAGTTTTATTTTTTTTGCCATTTTGAACTTTGAACTTTGAACTATTCTATTGGTTTTATCACTAATGCTTGCCCACCTCCGGCAGCCAGTTTCATTAATAATTCATCATCTTTCTTAACCAGCTTCTTCTCAATCACATAATCCGTCGGGTTGGTTTTCCAATCAGCAGCGGGGCCATCGGCATAAATGACAGCCTCATAATTGATCTTTTCATCCAGGAAATCAAGTTTGAAAGTAAACTCCCGTGCATTTTCATCTGTTATGGAACCGATATACCAGGCATCCTTTTTCTTCCTGGCTATGGTGACATAATCCCCGATCTTTCCGTTTAAAACCTTTGTGTCATCCCAATCGGCAGGTACATCCCGGATAAACTGAAAAGCAGGGTGCCCCTGGTAATTTTCGATCAGGTCGGCGGCCATTTGCAGCGGGCTATATATAACCACCATCAGTGCAAGCTGCTTGACAAGGGTGGTGTGAACCCGGTTATCAGGTTTGTATTCTTCGAAAAATATATCGATGATGCCCGGCGTGTAATCCAGCGGGCCCGCCAGCACACGCGTAAAAGGCAGGATACAGGTATGATCCGGGGGGTTCCCTTCGCTCCAGGCCTCGTATTCATTGCCCCTGGCCCACTCACGGGTCATGAAATTCGGCCAGGTCCTTTCCAGCCCTGTGGCCTTAACGGTTTCATGAGCGTCTACCATGATCTGGTGTTTAGCGGCTTTCTCAATGATCATGGCCTGGTGGTTCACCATCCACTGGCCATGATGGTACTGTCCCAAAGGCCTGATCCGCCCGACATAGCCCGTTTTGATGGCATGGATCCCCAGTCTTTCATACAGCGCAAAAGCTGAATCAACCTGCTTTTCGTACCATTCAGCATTGGCAGCCGTTTCATTATGAGCGATGAGATAGACGCCCTTGTTTTTAGCGTAAGCGGCTAATTCAACCAGGTTGTAATCATCATAAGGTTCCATCATGGGAAATTCCACCCCGTCCACCCATTTCTCCCAGCCTTTATTCCAGCCTTCCACGAGTACGCCGGGTATTCCGTTATCTGCTGCAAAATCAATGTATTTTTTTGTGTTTTCAGTCGTAGCCCCGTGCTTCGGGCCATTCGCCCAGGTATATTTGCCGATGTGCATTCCCCACCAGATGCCAACATATTTCATGGGCCTTATCCAGGATTTGTCCTCCAGTGAATCAGGCTCATTAAGATTCAGGATGAGAGACGATTCAATCAATCCGCCAGCATGATCTGACAGTTGAATGGTGCGCCAGGGTGTTTGAAAAGGCATTTCCACTTTTGCCTTTACGCCATCAGGCCAGGGAACCAGGTCGCACATTAGTTTCAGTGGATTATCCGGAGATCTTTTCAGCCTCATTTCGGGATAATTGACCAGGCTTGCTTCATGTATGCTCAGACAAAGGCTGTCGGGAGATTCAAAAGTCATGGGAGTGTTGGCTGAATCTACCTTGCTTAACGGAGTATTCCTGTATAGAAATTCATGGTTGTCCCAATCCCCCGGAATCCACCACGCGCTCATATCTTCGCGGAAAAGGAACTCAGTTGCCTCCTTCATGATTTCCATCTTCTCAATGCCGGGTTGTTCGGGGACAATATAACGGAAAGCAACCCCGTCATCGAATGCTTTAAATTCCAGTTGCAGCTCCCTGTGTGGTTCAACCTGCTCTTTTAATGTCACAAGTAATCGGCTATGATGATCCCTGATCTTGTTCCGCTGTCCCCAGACCGGTTCCCAGCGGTCACGGTTACCTGAAAGGCTCGCTTTTTCCATCTTAAAATTTTCCCTGAGCGGCGGCAGGTCTTTCAGATCGAATCCCAGTCCTGAAGTATCAATAATGATGCGGCTGTCTCTGATCACCTGGTAATAAGGAATGCCGTCACTAAGGATAAAAACGATATTATTCCTGCCATCCGGCGAATCCAGCCGGACCACTTCATCCGAAGAACAGGAGGATAAAATAAGTATAATGGACAATGCAAGAATGCAAAAGAAAAAATTAAAAGATTTCATAATACCCGAACTTAAAACTTAAAACTAAAACCTTAAACCTTCAATTATGGTGCTATTTCCCAGTCGGCAAAATTCTCAAAATTCACATATGTTTTTGGCTCCGTTGTCCAGAATTGATTGGAATTGTAAGTCCAGCCAAGTGTTTCCGAGCCACCTCCGCTCTGTGTAGTGATCAGTAAGGTCCCGCTTACACTGCCGATCGCTGCAGCTTTATCACGCGGCCAATCCTGGTCGCCGCGGCTGGGATCTACCGGTATCCATCCATAACCCGGCAGGTAAACCTCTGCCCAGCGATGGAAAACATCATCCATACTGGCATCTTCACCCCTTACGACCACTGAGCCTGCATAGCGTGCGGGGATACCTGCCGCCCTGCACATGGATATAAACACGAATGTATATTCAGAACATGAACCATTGCCCCGGGAAAGCACCGTTGGGGCCGTGTTCCAGCCTCCCGTCATCTCGTAATACATATTATCGTTGATGTAATCGAAGATATTTCGCATGATCCGGTATGGATTCTTTTCTTCACCGACTACCTTTTTAACGGCCTGCTGAATGACAGGGTGCAAAAGCTGGAATTTTTCGTTATCTTCAAGGTACTTGCTGCTAATATCCCCGGGTACCTGATCCAATGATCCGACTTTATCCGGAAAGATGAAGTACCGCACTTCCCATGTTGTTGCCATCGTTGTCATTTCCACCGTTTTCGTTTCCCCGGCCTTTATATCCTCAAAATGGAAATGAGCCGTTTTCTGTCCCCAGCGGTCGGTTACATAGTCATCCGGTACCATGTTGAAAGATGGGACCCCTGATAATTCCTGGTTATCGCGATCGACCGGGATGGCAATATGAAGGTCAGCAGTAGTTACCATTCCAGGGCCGAAATTTTTCAACTGGTGGGTAAAGATCACTTTACTTTTTCTCTCTTTAGACCTGAGGAATGTTTGCTCATCGCGAGAAGTAAGCTGATAAAGCCTGTCATGCTGATAATCAATATTCCAGATGCTGGTTCCGTCAAAGCAAAGGCCCGTCGGATAAGGCCCGGGGGAATTCGTGATCATGACAACACGGCCATCTGTCGGATCTACCATATATATCTCATCTTTGCCCCGGTCGCAAACCCATAAGTATTGTCCGTCAAATGCCAGGCCGGAAGGATTAGGGGCAGGGGATCTGAAGGAGGAAATGGTAGTTCCGTCAAGCGGGCTGAACTGGATAATTTCATCCGAAAGATCATCGATGCACCACAGGTACCGGCCATCCCAGGCCAGTCCAACCGGACTGTCGGACGGGGCATCCAGTGTTTGAAGGATATGCCCGTCATTGGGGTCAACCCGGTAAATTATCCCATCGTAATCTTCAGACACGTCTTTTCCCCCCTTAAGGTCTGAATTCCAAAGTGCTGTTCCGTCCCAGGCCAGGGCCAGCGGCCAATAGCCCGGCGACTGGAGGGTCCGGCTGACCTTTCCTGAATTCGGGTCGATGCAATAAAGGAGATCGGTATTCCTGTCAGATACCCAGAGATTTGTCCCGTCGTAAGTTATTCCGGTACAATACTGGCCTGGAAGGTCGAAGGATTTGATAACCTGGCCCGGATATGCTGAAAGAAGGCACGATTGGAATATAAGCCATGCAGGAAGGAGGAATCTGATTAGGTTGATAATGGAATTGGAATGCATAACGGATTACTTTGGAAATTTGGTAATGAAATTAAATAAAAAATCGAAATGGGACTCCATCTCAGCAAGTCAATAATATTTGAGATGGAGTCCCATTTTATCCCTGTTTAATCACCTATCAATTCTTCGCAGGCCTTTTCGGCTGCAACCTGCTCGGCTGCCTTAATGGAAAAATCCTGTCCGCGGGATACGGGCTCGTTATCGAGATACAATTCTACCAGGTATTGTTTACGATGCCCATCGCCAAGTTCCTGCACAACTTTGAATTCCAGCTGCCGCTTTTCCCGCTGTGCGTATTCCAGTATCCGGCTTTTAAAATTGGTATCGGTCCTTTCGATTTCATCAACGTCGAGGTGTACATCAAGAATCCGGCGGATAACGACTTTACGGGTGAAATTATACCCCTTATCGAGATAGACGGCCCCGATCAGTGCCTCAAAAGTGTCACCAAAAATGGATTTGCTGGATGTGAAAGATGTTCCGTTGCCCCGGAAAATAAGTTTGTCCAGGCCCATTTTAAGGGCCAGTTTATTAAAACGGCTCCGACTGACGATCCGTGATCGCATTTCGGTCAGGAACCCTTCATGCTGATAAGGAAATTTCTTATAAAGATAATCTGCGACGATGGAACTCAGCACGGCATCCCCCAGGTATTCCAGCCTTTCGTTATTTACCTGCTGCCCTTTCAGCCAGACTTGCGGAGCCGATTTATGGGAAAGGGCAACCTTATATAAATAAATATTACGGGGATAAAAGCCCAGCAGGTTATTTACTGCAGAATAGAGGATTTTGTCATTTGCGAATTGAACAATGAGAAACTTAAACATTTCCGGGAAAGCAGGAATTTATCCCTGGTATTTTTTAAAGATGATTGAGGCATTATGTCCGCCAAAACCAAATGTATTGCTCAAGGCAGCATTTACAGCTCTTTTTTTGGCGACATTGAACGTGAAATCCAGTTTATTGTCGATTTCAGGATCATCCGTGAAATGGTTAATTGTGGGGGGGATTATATCATTGCGGATAGCCAGGATTGTTGCTATAGCTTCAATGGCTCCTGCAGCACCAAGCAGGTGGCCGGTCATCGACTTTGTGGAATTTATACTGATATTATAAGCATGCTCTTTAAAAGTATCCACAATAGCCTTGGGTTCTGCTATATCTCCTAACGGGGTAGAAGTACCATGCGTATTGATATGATCGATTTCATCCGGTCTCATCCCTGCATCTTTCAATGCATTAGCCATGGCAATAGCAGCACCTTTACCATCAGGGTGAGGGGATGTCATATGGTAAGCATCTCCGGAAAGGCCGCCTCCGGCTACTTCAATATAGATTTTTGCACCCCTGGCTTTGGCATGTTCAAGATCTTCGAAGATCAGGCCGCATCCGCCTTCGCCAAGCACAAAACCATCACGGTCCTTATCATAGGGTCTTGAAGCCGTTTTAGGATCGTCGTTTCGTGTAGAAATGGCATGCATGGCATTAAAACCTCCGACACCCGGCGGCGTGATGGATGCTTCTGAACCGCCAGTGACGAACATATCGGCATAACCCAGGCGGATATAATTGAAAGCATCAACCATGGCATTGGCAGAGGAGGCGCAGGCCGAAACTGTGGCGAAATTCGGTCCCATAAAACCATAACGGATTGAAATGTGACCAGCTGCAATATCAGCGATCATTTTGGGGATGAAAAAGGGATTGAACCGGGGAGTACCATCTCCGCGGGCCCAACTGACAATTTCATTTTCAAAGGTTTCCAAACCGCCGATACCAGATGCCCAAATAACGCCGACTCTCTCTTTGTCGATCTTTTCCAGGTCGATACCCGAGTCAATCACAGCCTGGTCAGCGGCAATCACAGCATACTGAGCATAAGGATCATATTTCCGGATCTCTTTGCGGTCAAAATAATCATTAAGGTCCAGGTTTTTCAGCTCGCAGGCAAACTGGGTCTTAAATTTTGATGCATCAAAACGGGTAATTGGAGCGGCTCCGCTAACCCCATTGATCAATCCGGTCCAGAGTTCCTCGACCGTATTGCCCAATGGGGTAAGGGCTCCAAGTCCGGTAATGACTACTCGGCGTAAGGGCATGTAAGATAAGGAAATTTATTTGGTGTTCTCTTCGATGTATTTGATCGCATCACCAACTGTTCCTATCTTTTCTGCTGCGTCATCGGGGATAGCAATGTTGAATTCCTTTTCGAATTCCATGATGAGTTCAACCGTATCCAGGGAATCAGCGCCTAAATCGTTTGTGAAGCTGGCTTCGGGAGTAACTTCGTTTTCATCTACACCAAGCTTATCAACTATGATAGCTTTGACTCTGGTTGCAATGTCAGACATACTTTAAATGATTTTGGTTAAACAAGCTGCAAAGAAAGTAATATTCTTGACATAAAGCAACAAGAAATAAAAATATTTTGAATGAGGCATTTCGTATGATACACTATATCAATCACATGACATTATTTAAATGTTTAAATCCCTTTTTCAGCGCATTTTATCTTACTAACTACATATCAGTTCATTAAAGCAAAAAGTCAAGTATATAGGGAATTTGGCTATATTTGGCCATCTGAACCATGACCTGAATGAAAAAAATTGCCATCTTCGCCTCTGGCAGCGGCACGAATGCCCAGAATATTGCCGAGTACTTCAAACCATCTGAGAATATACGTGTTTCATTGATCCTCTCCAATAAACCAGATGCTTATGTCCTGGAGCGGGCTAAAAATTTAGGCATACCATTCCTTATCTTTACCAGGAAGGATTTTTATGATAGCAGCTCCATCCTCGAAGTATTGCAGGAATATCAGATTGATTTTATCGTACTGGCGGGCTTCCTGTGGTTCGTCCCGGAAAATATCCTCAGGGCCTATCCGCGAAAGATCATCAATATTCATCCTGCACTGCTTCCCAATCACGGGGGCAAAGGAATGTATGGCGACAAAGTCCACCAGGCCGTTATCAGTTCAGGTGATAAAAGGACCGGCATCACCATTCATTTTGTGAACGATCATTATGATGAAGGAGAAGTCATTTTCCAGGATTCTTTCGATATCCTCCCGGACGATACTGCAGAAAGCATTGCCCGAAAGGTCCATGCGCTGGAGTACAAGCATTTTCCGAGGGTGATCGGGGAGGTTATTAACAATTGTTAATAACCTCTGTGTTTAACTTGTGGATAGAGGGAAGAAAAAATCCTTGACTTAGGCATTTAAATAGACATATCTTTGTTTCATCAGGTCAGCGATAAAAGGCTGGCTCGGGCAGCAGGGCAGAAGAGACGCTGAGTCCGCAAGGAGGAGGCAGAGACAAAGTCCGCCCCAGACAACCAGGTAGCCGCAAGGTGACGGAAGCGAGGGGGAGTCAGATCAGACAACGCCGAAAGGCAGCGCGAGAAAAGACCGGCGGCCGCAGAGCCTGGAGAACGCAGAAGCTAAATTCGCCGCAAGGCAGACACGCCGAACGAGCTCCGACCCCCAGGAGAAGGAAACGAAAGGAACCGGATTCAAAGGTCAGTCATAATAACAGTAGCCTGGCAATCTTCGGAAGCTTCGGCAACCGATGAGTGGACGAGGATCATTCCGACAAGGTTTGGTCCTCGTTGCGTTTTTGGCCAGGCGGGTTATTAACAATTGTTAATAACCTATGTGTTAAACTTGTTAGCAGTACACAGGAAAAAAGCTTGACTTAGGCAGATAAATAGATATATCTTTGTTTCATCAGGTCAGCGATAAAAGGCTGGCTCGGGCAGCAGGGCAGAAGCAACGCTGAGTCCGCAAGGAGGAGGCAGAGACAAAGTCCGCCCCAGACAACCAGGTAGCCGCAAGGTGACGGAAGCGAGGGGGAGTTAGATCAGACAACGCCGAAAGGCAGCGCGAGAAAAGACCGGCGGCCGCAGAGCCTGGAGAACGCAGAAGCTAAATTCGCCGCAAGGCAGACACGCCGAACGAGCTCCGACCCTCAGGAGAAGGAAACGAAAGGAACCGGATTCAAAGGTCAGTCATAATAACAGTAGCCTGGCAATCTTCGGAAGCTTCGGCAACCGATGAGTGGACGAGGATCTTTCCGACAAGGTTTGATCCTCGTTGCGTTTTTGGATGTTACAGGCAAGAAACCACGGAAAAGTTCCAGTCACTTAATAATAATTCTTCCCAGTTTGAAATTGATTTTCCGGCTGATCTCTTTCAAGCCTTTATGCCTCGCCTGCAAAATTGTAATATCCTCTTCGTCGGTAGTTTCTTTCATCTCCCTTAAGAGTTCGCCAATCATCCGGTCAATGGTTTTAGCCTTGAACGAGAGTAAGGTGGTCTCAACAGACTGAAGCAACCTGTCTTTTTCCGAAACCACCTGGACCCGGTTTCGAAGCCAGTTTTCACTCAATTCATAAGGATTACTCAATAAATCAATTACAGCCGAACTTAATATCAGGTCTTCCGTGTGCCTGATAAAAAGCTGCTCATCAGGCTCTTCGCCATTTTTCAGTGCCTGGTCAAAATCATTGAAGATCTTCTGGTACACCGGGTTGCTGAAGCTCATTTCATCCCGGTATATTTCTTCAATGATATAGCGCGATACGGTAATACTTTGCTGTGACACCTGCCCGTCCTCATTTTCTTCGTTGACAGGGATTTCATAATTAGCATACATCAGCATGATCCGGATCAGGTCCCTCTCCTGGAACTCCGTACCCGACTGATCAGCTTCAGCCTGCTTCACAGAAGGCGTTTCAGGGAATTCCACTTCCTGCTTTACTGCTTCCTTTTCAGCCTGTTTCCGGTTTTGCTGGTAAAGGCTTTTGTTTAAAGCCGTCATCAGAACCTGCTCCTGGACCTCCATCAGCGTGCTGCATTCCTTGATATAAACCGAGCGGTAAATGGGATCAGGGATAAGTGCTATACTCCCGATAATTTCCTTGATCAGCCCTGCCCGTTTTATGGGATCACCTGCGGCTTCCTTTAGCAATAAACTGGTTTTGAAGCGGATAAAGTCCTGGGCCCTGGTAGTGATGAGATCTTCCAGTTCCGCCCTCCTGTGTTTACGGGCATATGAATCAGGATCTTCTCCATCGGGGAATAAAACGATACGGACATTCATCCCCTGCTCAAGCACCATGTCGATCCCGCGGAAAGAAGCCTTGATGCCCGCCGGGTCACCATCATAAAGAATGGTCACATTCGGCGTATACCTTTTAATAAGCCTGACCTGCTCCTCCGTGAGGGAAGTGCCGGAAGAAGCCACCACGTTCTCAATACCGGCCTGGTGAAGCGAGATCACATCGGTGTAACCTTCGACCAGAAAGCAATTGTCCTGCCTGATGATGGCGCTCTTGGCAAAATAAAGCCCGTATAGTACCTGGCTCTTATTATAAATGTCTGATTCAGGGGAGTTGACATACTTCGGAACGTTATCGTCTTTTAATAATGTCCTTCCCCCGAAACCCAGGATGCGCCCTGAAATATTATGGATGGGAAACATGACGCGACCACGGAAACGGTCATAACTGCGGCCATCCTTTGTGATTGTAAGCCCTGTTTTCTCGAGGTATTCCGGCTTATATCCCTGTTCAAGGGCATGCTTCGTAAAGGCATCCCAGTTTTCAGGACTATAGCCAAGCTGGAACTTTTTTATGGTATCGAGCCTGAGATCGCGGTTTTTCAGGTATTCCAGGCCAATCGCCTTTCCCGCTTCCGTTTCCAGTAAATTTTGGGTAAAAAAATTCAGGGCAAAAGCCGTTACCTGGAACAGTGACTCCCGTTCATTTTCTGCCTGGGTATCTTCCGGGCTGATAGCGTCTTCTTCAACTGCAATTCCATATTTTTTTGCCAGGAAGAGCAGGGCCTCCGGGTAGGTGAAATGTTCATGCTCCATCAGGAAGTTGACGACATTGCCACCTTTTCCCGAACTAAAGCATTTGAATATCCCTTTTGCCGGCGATACATAAAATGAAGGGTTCCGTTCAGTGGTGAACGGGCTGAGCCCTTTATAATTCTGCCCGCTTTTTTTAAGCTTGACAAATTCACCGATCACTTCCTCGATGCGGGCATCTTCCAGTATTCTCGCTATAGTTTGCTTGGAGATCAAAATGAATGGATATAACTTCACAAAGGTAATATTGTGATAACGGAAATCAGGATTGTTGATAAAGAAAATCGAATATTGAGATGGCATCTCAAATTAATGGAAAATACTCTTATAATGCTTATTTGACAAGACTTTGCTGATTTAATTTCTTGAAAATAAGATGCCATCTCGTTTTACACTTAAAACCATGATTAATAGAATATTATCAAGTATTAACCCCGCTTTGTAAAGCCGCATCCCAATTATTTCTACCTTTAACCGTTCTAACACAATTATATCATGCCTGATAAAGAAATTCAACTCCTGAAAACCCAGATCGACAAGCTGAGCAAGAAAGATTTCGACCTGAATGCCTGGAAAAAATATACCATCATCATCCTGGCCCGGATTTTTGGTGAAAACTCACTTAAGATCAAGCAGATCGAAAGCATCGAGTACGATTACAGCAGCTGGTCGCTCAGGGATACAACCGGTTCGAATATTTACCTCGACAGCTGTAAAAGACTTGGAAGGGAGATCCTCCAGGCCTCGATAGATGAGCTGGAAACCCTCGGTCTTCCGAAATCTGAAGAAACCACCGATGAATTCTTCCTGATCATTACCGGCGCCCTCCAGGATGAGATGAAAGGGTCACAGGTCAAAGAAATCAACCAGGTCCTGGCATCCGGCGAAAGCCCCGAATTAAAACGGGATAAAATACTCGAAAAACTCAAGGAATATGGCAGCGAAATTTCCCAGGATATCCTGTCGAACATCCTGACCAGTCTTCCGATGATCAAAAAATTCACCAAATAAAATGAACAGAGGTTTTCAAACCCAGGAAAGCCTGGACAAGGAACAAAAAGCAAGATTACTGATGGATTTTTTCCACCGCATCATGATGCATCATGCCATGTGGTTTGCGGAAGTCCAGCACCAGTATGGACAGGAAAAAGCACTTGAAGTAATGAAGGAGGCCTATGCCAGGAGTTCCGGCATCCAGCTGAACCGCCTTGCCAAAACACTCGGTTTTGAGATGAAAGACAATATTCCCGCTCCATTGCTTGATCTTCCTCAGGAAAAACTGGATGAACTGATCGAAAGCGTGGCCATCAACTGGCTGGCCAACGACGGGGTCTGGTTCCAGGCTGTAGAGTTCAGCCAGGGCCTGTTCGATGCCAAGCGGTGCAACGACACCTGCTGGGCCCACTTCTCCCCTTTCGAGGCCTGGTCGATCCGGAATTTTCTCGGTTTGGCCGAAAACCTGGGTCTCGAGGGGCTTAAGACCGCGTTGCAGTTCCGGCTTTACGCCACCATAAACAAACAGTCGATCGTTGAAGAGACTCCATCTGGTTTTATTTTCCGAATGAATGAATGCCGGGTCCAGAATGCCCGCAAGCGTAAAGGGCTGGAGGATTATCCCTGCAAATCAGGCGGCCTCGTTGAATACACAACCTTTGCCCGGGCCATCGATCCGCGCATTAAGACCGAATGCATCTCCTGCCCTCCCGATCCGCATCCGGGGGAGTATTATTGTGCGTGGAGGTTTTCGGTTTAGTCATTGGTCATTAGTCATTGGTCACTGGTTGTCATTAGCTCACTTCGCTCGTGTACATTGATTGTCATTGATTGTTTTTTGGGATTTGATATTTGGATTTTGTTTGGAATTTGGAATTTGGTGCTTGGGATTTGGAATTTCAGTACCTTTGCACCCTCTTTTTAAAAACTGCAATTCCAAGGCTGCATGAAACGCAAATACAAGGAATATAAAGAACTTAACCTGACCCGCATCGGCAAGGAGATCAACGCGTACTGGGAACAGCACGGGACTTTCGAAAAAAGCCTGCAGATCAGGGAAGGGCATAAGGAGTTTGTATTTTACGAAGGGCCGCCGTCTGCCAACGGCAAACCAGGCATCCACCATGTGATGGCCCGTGCCATCAAAGATATTTTCTGCCGCTATAAAACCCTGAAGGGATATCTACGTGCAGCGCAAAGCCGGCTGGGATACCCATGGCCTGCCGGTTGAAATCGGCGTGGAAAAAACCCTTGGCATTACCAAAGAAGATATCGGGAAAACGATTTCCGTCGAAGAATACAACCGCATCTGCAAACAGGAGGTGATGAAATACAAAGACCTCTGGGACGACCTTACCATTAAAATGGGCTACTGGGTCGACCTGGATGATCCTTATATCACTTTCGACAACAAATACATTGAATCGGTCTGGTGGCTGCTGAAGCAATTATATGATAAAGGCCTTCTATATGAAGGATATACCATCCAGCCATATTCCCCCGCTGCCGGAACAGGACTTGAGCTCACATGAACTGAACCTGCCCGGGGCTTACAAAGAAGTGAAAGACCTTACCGTTACTGCCCAGTTTAAGGTTGTCCGCAACGCAGAATCCGAATTCCTGTTCAAAGATGCCCATGGCGAGGTTTTCTTCCTCGCCTGGACAACCACACCCTGGACATTGCCGTCAAATACCGCCCTGGCAGTCGGAAAAGACATTGAATACATCAGGGTTAAATCATTCAATCCATACACAAACCTGCCCATTACGGTCATCCTGGCAAAAGACCTGCTGCATCATTTCTTCCCGGAAAAAAATGCGGAACTTAAGCTGGAAGATTACCAGGAAGGCCAGAAAGCCATTCCGTTTCGAGGTTTCCGGATCGTTTAAAGGATCCAGGCTGGCAGGGATTCGTTATGAGCAGCTTCTGCCATACGCCCAGCCTGAAACCGGGGATGCATTTCATCGTCGTGACGGGTGATTTCGTTACGACAGAAGATGGCGCAGGCATCGTTCATATTGCACCCAGCTTTGGCGCCGACGACTTCAAAGTTGCCAGGGAAAACGGTATCGGTTCACTGACCATGGTCGATAAATCAGGGAAATTCATCGAATCGATGGGTGAATTTGCCGGCAGGTTTGTGAAAACGGAATACGATCCGAAATTTGATCCCGGGTGTTGATGAAAGCGTCGACGTCGATATCGTTGTCAAGCTGAAAAAGGAGAACAGGGCGTTTAAAACCGAAAAATACGAGCACTCCTACCCGCACTGCTGGCGGACCGACAAACCCATCCTTTATTACCCGCTGGATTCCTGGTTCATCAGAACGACTGCTTACAAGGACCAGATGATCGAGCTGAACAAGACGATCAACTGGAAACCCGTATCCACCGGCATCGGCCGTTTTGGCAACTGGCTGGAGAACCTGGTCGACTGGAACCTTTCCCGTTCCCGTTACTGGGGTACTCCGCTGCCGATCTGGATAACCGAAGACCGGACAGAGTTCAAATGCATCGGTTCTGTTGAGGAATTGAAAGTAGAAATTGGAAAATCGGTTGCAGGCGGGTATTATGAAAGATAATCCGCTGGAGAAATATCATTCCCGGGGATATGTCTGCTGAAAATTATCATTCCTTCGACCTGCACCGTCCTTATGTGGATGAGATCTTCCTTGTTTCTGACAAGGGTAAGAAGATGACCCGTGAAGTCGACCTGATCGATGTTTGGTTTGATTCAGGGGCGATGCCTTATGCCCAGTTCCATTACCCGTTCGAGAACAAGCGAGCTGGAGCATTATTTCCCGGCTGATTTTATCGCGGAAGGGGTTGACCAGACAAGGGGATGGTTTTTTACCCTGCATGCCATTGCAGTGATGCTGTTCGATTCCGTTTCATTTCAAAACCTGTGTTTCCAACGGACTGGTGCTTGACAAGGAAGGCAATAAAATGTCGAAAAGGCTTGGCAATGCTGTTGATCCGTTTGACACCATCGAAAAGTTCGGCCCGGATGCCACCCGCTGGTATATGATGACCAACTCACAGCCCTGGGATAACCTGAAATTCGACCTCGACGGTATAACTGAAGTGCAGCGCAAATTCTTCGGCACCCTTCACAATACTTATGCTTTCTTTTCACTTTATGCCAATATCGACGGATTTACATTATGCTGAGAAGGAAATCCCGTTCGAAAAGCGCCCTGAGATTGACCGCTGGATCCTTTCGGAGTTGAATTCCCTGATCCGAAAGGTGGAAAGCTATTATGAAGATTATGAGCCGACCAAAGCCGGACGCGCAATCCAGGATTTCGTGATCGATCATCTCAGCAACTGGTATGTCAGGTTATGCCGGCGCAGGTTCTGGAAGGGTGATTATTCGGAAGATAAAATTGCCGCTTACCAGACGCTTTACCGCTGCCTGGAGGTGGTTGCCCAGCTTGGGTCCCCCATTGCCCCCTTCTTCATGGAAAGGCTTTACACCGACCTGAATGAGGTTACCGGAAGGATCAAGGCCGATTCAGTTCACCTGACCGATTTCCCTGTTGCTGATGAAAGCCAGATCGACCTGGACCTTGAAGAAAGAATGGAACTGGCCCAGAAGATATCCTCCATGATCCTTTCGTTGCGAAAAAGGTCAAATATCCGTGTCAGGCAGCCACTGAACAAGATCATGATCCCGATCCTGAACGAACATAACAGGACCCAGCTTAAGGCTGTCGAGAACCTGATCCTTTCGGAAGTCAATGTGAAGGAGATCGATTATCTGACTGAGACGGCAGGCATCCTGGTGAAAAAGATCAAGCCGAATTTTAAAACCCTGGGCCCGCGTTTCGGAAAACTGATGAAACCCATTGCAGCGGCAATCGGTGCATTCAGCCCGGAAGAGATCAGCCGGATGGAGGAGGAAGAGATCTTCAAGATGACGATTGAAGGCGAATTGGTTGAGATCACGATGCATGATGTCGAAATTACCACGGAAGACATCCCGGGCTGGCTGATCTCATCTGCCGGGAACCTGACTGTTGCCCTCGACATCAATATCACCGATGAGCTTAAGCAGGAAGGCCTGGCCAGGGAACTCATCAACAGGATCCAGAATCTCCGCAAAGACAGGGATTATGAAGTTACGGACAAGATAAGGGTGAAGGTCGAAAAAATGGAATACCTTGATTCTGCAATAACTAACAATTTATCGTATATTTGCGCCGAAATTTTAGCCGAATCCCTTGATCTGGTTGATATGATTGAAGGAGATAACAGGGTTACCGTTGAACTGACAGAAGAATTCAGTACAACATATCAGCATAGATAAAGTATAGTGATTTTATATTTAATTTTTTTTAACCGATAAAACCTCGAGCCATGACTGAAAGTAAAAAGCTGAAAGCGGAATTACAGGAAAAGAACAGGTATTCTGATGAAGAACTTGAGGAATTCAAGGAGCTAATCCTGAGTAAACTGGAAAAAGCCAATGAAGATCTGAAATTGCTGATGGAAGCTTATCATCTTGATGGTGAGCATGGTACTGATGATACATCGCCTACATTTAAAATCCTTGAAGAAGGGTACCAGGTCATGTCGAAAGAAGAAAACAGCAGGTTGGCTTCCCGTCAGCAAAAATTTATCAATAACCTTGAAAATGCCCTTTTGCGTATAGAAAATAAAACTTACGGAATCTGCAGGGTAACCGGAAAACTGATCTCCAAGGAAAGGCTTAAGAGCGTACCTCATGCCACACTAAGCATCGAAGCCAAGCTAAACCAGAATGTAAAGCCTTGAAGAAATCCATTCTTATTATTTTCCTGGTGCTGATTGCTGACCAGGTTTTAAAAATCTGGATCAAGACACACATGACGCTGGGCCAGGAAATAAACGTGGCAGGGAATTGGTTCATCCTTCATTTTACAGAAAATGAGGGAATGGCTTTCGGCCTCACATTCGGTGGCTCTGCCGGTAAATTAATTCTCAGCATTTTCCGCATTATAGCCGTCATTTTTATTGGTTATTACATATACCGGTTGAGTAAAAGATCATCTCATCCCGGGCTGATCATCAGCTTTTCTTTAATTATGGCCGGTGCATTGGGCAATATCATCGACAGCGCTTTCTACGGTATTATTTTCAGCCAGAGCAGTTATCATACGGTAGCGACCATGTTTCCGCCTGAAGGGGGGTATAATTCATTCCTGCACGGAAAAGTGGTGGATATGCTTTATTTTCCCGTCATCGATACTGTAATGCCGGAGTGGGTTCCATTCTGGGGAGGGGAACAATTCATCTTTTTCCGTCCCGTGTTCAATATAGCCGACTCTTCCATCACAAGCGGGGTATTTTTATTGCTGATCTTTCAGAAGAAGTTCTTCGCTAAAAATGAAACTGCACAGGAATAGCACTTGTTAAAATTGATTAATTACTTAATTTTAACTACCTTTGCACTTCCTTAAAAAAATTCAAGCTTCCCGGTTATGGAAAAAAAAAGGATCCTCTTCGTATCTCAGGAAATAACACCTTACACTGAAGAAACTCCCATTGGACTCAAAGGCCGCTACCTGCCCCAGGGGATCCAGGAAAAAGGAAGGGAAATCCGGACTTTTATGCCCCGTTACGGGAGCATCAACGAGCGAAGAAACCAGTTGCATGAGGTGATCCGGTTGTCAGGGATGAACCTGATCATCGATAACAACGACCATCCGCTGATCATCAAAGTGGCTTCCATCCAGCAGGCCCGCATGCAGATCTATTTTATCGACAATGAAGATTATTTCCAGCGCAAAGCTTCCCTTTATGATAAAAACGGGAAATTTTTCGATGATAATGATGAAAGGGCGATCTTCTTTGCCAGGGGAGTGCTGGAAACCGTTAAAAAATTAGGCTGGGCCCCGGATATCATACATTGCCACGGCTGGTTCACAAGTCTTATCCCGCTTTATCTTAAGAAATCCTACCGCGATAATCCTCTTTTCAGTGAGACAAAAGTGGTCATGTCAATTTATAATGATGATTTTAAAGAAGAAATGCCCTGCCGATATCGGTAAAAAAATAAAGTATGACGGAATAACAAAACAGGACCTGGCATACTACAAGAAGACCAATTTCGTTAACCTGATCAAAGCTGCTGTGGAATATTCCGACGGGGTGATCATCGGCAGCCCGGAAATCAATGAAGAACTTCAGGACTATGCTGATATGTCAGGAAAACCTGTCCTTGAATACCAGGGAGAAGAACAATACCTGGAAGCATTCTCAGATTTCTACGACAAGATACTGGTTGAGGAACCCGTTGTTTCACGTTGATCATCCGGACCCTGTCAGCTAATTCAAATTTAATTTAACGTGAATCATGTTAAACAAGAATCGCTGGTTATCTGCAGGTCTTATCCTTGTTTTAGCCTTTCTGCTCATAACCTGTAATGATGATAAAAACAGCCTTGGATTGGACGTCCAGCCGCCCAATGATAAACTGAACGTCTTCACCGTTGATACAACCGCAGTAATAGCATATTCCCAGATTGTCGATTCAGTTAAAACCGATGAAACTTCACTCACCCTGCTGGGAAGCATGGTAGATCCAGTATTCGGCAGCTCGACAGCCAGTTTTTACACCCAGTTCAGGTTATCGCAAACTGCTTTTGACTTTGGGACAACCCCATTTCCTGATTCACTCGTCCTTGCACTTGATTATGAAGATTTTTACGGCGATTCCACATCAGCCATGACCGTTAAGGGTTTATGAGTTAGCCGAGCAGATCCTCATTGATTCTGTATATTACTCGAACCAGACACTTGAAACAATGTCAACCTTACTGGCAGAGAAAACATTCGTCCCCAATTTCGCCGACAGTGTTGCAGTCCTTGGAGATACCCTGGCGCCTCATCTTCGCATCAACCTCAGTGACATTACTTTCAGCCTTGCCATGAAACTCCTGAATGCACCGGCCGACAGCATGGCCAACAATACCAGCTTCCTGAATTATTTTCACGGGCTATATATCACTGCGGAACCTGCCAACAGCGGGGGGTCCATCATCTATTTCGACCTGTTATCCTCCCTTTCAGAAATGACACTATATTACCATAACGGTGCAGGCGATTCCCTGAAATTTGCTTACCTGATCAACAGCAATTGTGCCCGTTTCGGCAGTTTTACACATGATTACAGCCTTGCCGACGCTTGCATTCAAGGCACAGGTCATCGATAAAGATACGACACTGGGAAAGAACATTTGTTATGTCCAGGCCCTTGGAGGGGTTAAAACATTTGTCCGCTTTCCTGAACTGAAGAATTTCTATACCAATGGAAAAATTGCCGTCAATGAAGCCCGTTTTTTCCTGCATGCTGCTGAAACTGACCCGCTGCTGGATGCCGCCACGTTACTGATCATGGTGAAAAGAAATGAAGAAGGAGGATATGAAATCCTTGATGATCAGCTGGACGGAGCAGGTTATTTTGGCGGATATTATGATGATGACAATCATGGATACTGGTTCAGGATCACATCCACCGTGCAGGATCTGATGCGCTCAGAAGATCCTGATTACGGATTTGAGATTTATCTTTCCGGGGGTGCAGTAAATGCCGAACGGGTCCTCCTGGATGGATCAGACCCCCAGCTGCCGGAGTTCAATGGAGGACCGGATGAAGCTGGTCATTACTTATACAACATTAAACTGAAAACCCATATTTTATGTGCGGAATTATAGCCTATCTAGGACCTAAAGAAGCATATCCAATCCTGATGAAAGGATTATACCGTCTCGAATACCGGGGTTATGACAGTGCGGGAATAGCCATTCTGAATGATAGTCTGAAAGTATTCAAGACCAAGGGTAAAGTTGCCGATCTTGAAACTTATACTAAAAGTATGGACTTGGCCGGGACCATCGGCATTGCTCATACGCGCTGGGCCACGCACGGCGAACCCAATGATATCAATGCTCATCCGCATTATTCCAGGTCAAGGAACCTGGCTATCATCCATAACGGGATCATCGAGAATTACCTTACACTAAAAAAAGAGCTGATCAACCGGGGATATGTATTTACCAGCAATACCGATACAGAAGTCCTGATCCATCTTATTGAAGACATCCAGGTGAATGAAAATGTGGACCTGGTGGAGGCCGTCAGAATTGCCCTGAACCAGGTTGTCGGCGCTTATGCCATCGTGGTGATCTCCAAAAACCATCCCGATATGCTTATCGCGGCGCGTAAAAGCTCCCCGCTCGTGGTCGGCATTGGCGTCGACGAGATGTTCATTGCCTCGGATGCCACACCCATTGTGGAGTATACCAAAGATGTCGTGTATCTTAATGATGAAGAGCTGGCCATTTTAAGAAGAGGAAAGCCGCTGAAGATCATAACCATCAAGAATAAAGAGAAGACCCCCTATATCCAGAAGCTGGAACTTAACCTGACTGCGCTGGAAAAAGGCGGTTATAAGCATTTCATGCTGAAGGAGATCTTTGAACAGCCCCGCTCGATCCGTGACAGTATGCGGGGAAGGCTGAGGCTGCAGGAAGGCATTGTTTCGCTGGGCGGCATTGTGGATTATGAGCAAAAGCTGATGAATGCCGAGAGGATCATCATCGTGGCCTGCGGAACCTCCTGGCATGCCGCCCTCGTCGGGGAATACCTTATCGAGGAGCTGGCCCGGATACCGGTGGAGGTGGAATATGCTTCCGAGTTCCGTTACCGCAATCCTATCCTTTGTGAGAAAGATGTGGTCATTGCCATTTCGCAATCCGGGGAAACAGCCGATACCTTAGCCGCCATTGAGCTGGCCAAAGGGCGCGGGGCGACCATTCTCGGCATCTGCAACGTCGTCGGGTCGTCCATACCCCGTGCTACACATGCCGGTTCTTACACCCACGCCGGGCCTGAGATCGGTGTCGCATCCACCAAAGCCTTTACCTCCCAGGTAACCGTGCTTGTTTTAATGGCGCTGACCATCGCACAGAAAGAAAGGCACTTTGCCCAAATCCAGGTTTATCAGGATCATCCATGAACTTGACCAGATCCCGGAAAAAGTGGCGAAAACCCTGCTGGTTGATCCCGAAGTCAAGAAAATCGCTGAACTGTACAAAGACCACCGGAATTTCCTGTATTTAGGCCGCGGGTATAATTTCCCGGTTGCGCTGGAAGGTGCGCTGAAGCTGAAAGAAATATCCTATATCCATGCCGAGGGTTATCCCGCCGCCGAAATGAAACACGGCCCTATTGCCCTTATCGACGAAGAGATGCCCGTGGTATTCATCGCCACCAACAAGGGCACTTATGAAAAAGCCCTGAGCAATATCCAGGAGGTCAAGGCCCGTAAAGGAAAAGTGATCGCGATCGTCACCGAAAATGATGAACTTGTCCGTGAACTGGCGGATCACGTCATCGAGATCCCGGAAACGGAAGAAATGCTGGTGCCGCTGCTGGCAACCATCCCGCTGCAGCTTTTATCCTACCACATTGCCGTCATGCGCGGCTGTAACGTAGATCAGCCGAGGAATTTGGCGAAGAGTGTGACGGTGGAGTAGGGAGGGGAGTCTTAAACTCTCCCTTCCGCCGCTTTCCAGTCAATCAGCTTCCAGAAATCGGCAATATAATCCGGCCTCCGGTTCTGCTTGTCAAGGTAATAGGCGTGCTCCCAGACATCGCAGGTGAGAATGGGCTTCAGTCCGGTTCGCAGCGGGTTGCCGGCATTGCTTTCCTGGGTGATGACCAGCTTTCCATATGAATCCAGTGATAGCCAGGCCCATCCCGAACCGAAAAGGGTAGCGGCTGCCTGCGTAAAATGTTCCTTAAAGGCATCATAAGTACCGAAGTCCCTGTCGATCAGGCCGATCAGCTTTCCGTGGGGTAGCCCTCCGCCGTAAGGGCTCAGGCAATGCCAGTAAAAAGTATGGTTCCATACCTGTGCACCATTGTTGAAAATCCCGCCTGAAGCTTTTTGGATGATCTCTTCAAGGGTGGCATGCTCAAATCCTGAACCCGGAAGCAGTTTGTTCAGGTTGTTCACATAGGCCTGGTGGTGTTTCCCGTAATGGAACTCCAGCGTGTTTTTTGAAATGAACGGCTCCAGCGCATCCAGCGCGTAAGGCAATTGTGGTAATTCGAAGCTCATAAAGGTTTGGTTTTTAGTTCAAAGTTCAAAATTCAAAATTCAAAGTTATAGAGAAATGCACTTAAAAACAAGAGCAACTTTGAACTTTGTGCTTTAAAGATTGAGCCTGGTCCGAAAAGTCTTTATCCGGAGGAGGTTTTGGGCTAAAGCCCTATTATTCAGTATTTTGCTTTACCCCGACATTAATGTCGGGGTAATTGATAATCAGGTAATTACCGGACCTTAGTCCAAAGCATGCGAAAATCCGAGTGCTATTTAAAAAAATAAGAAGAAATTATTTTCGAAGTGTATCCAAAGCTACCTGGAAGATTTTATCCACATCGTGATAGATCGGATAGAAGGCAGGGTCATCGAGCAGGTTGCGGCCGATGTAAGCCTTGAGCAGGGTTTTGATCTTCTTTTCAGAATCCCGTAATTCCTGAGAGGTATAAGTGATTCCCTGGCTTCGGGCAAAATCCAGCAACCCGTTAAACAGGCGGTCATCGATCTCAAAATTCTTCCTGAAATCCTCAACCGTTTTAAAGTGCTGGAGTGTTGCACGCTCCCTGTCAGTATAATCAAAAGCATACTGAAAGATCAGGTTCTGATGGATCAATCGGTTATACAGCCTGTCGTTGTCATCGGGCTGCAGGGCAACATAAACATCGGGCATGATGCCCCCGCCGCCGTATACCACTTTCCCGCCCGGCGTATAGTATTTTATCGTGTCGCTGTGAGCGATGCTGTCTGGATTTTCCATTTCCCCGCTGGCATAGCGCTCATAAAGTTCTTCGTAGTATTCCCTGGTCCCGTTTTCATAAGGCCGCTGGATATTCCTCCCGGTCGGGGTGTGATACCGGGCAACGGTCAGGCGGACTGCTGACCCGTCGGGGAAAGTTAGCTGTTCCTGGACAAGGCCTTTACCAAACGACCTCCGGCCAACGATGATCCCGCGGTCATTATCCTGTATGGCCCCGGCCACAATTTCGCTGGCAGATGCGGAAGACTCGTCAATCAGGACAACGAGACCATTTTGCTCAAAAATCCCTTTCTGGGTGGCATAAGCGTAATTATTCGGACGGCTGTTGCCCTCGGTGTAAACGATAAGTTTCTGGTCAGGGAGGAATTCGTCAGATATCTGGATGGAGGCTTGCAGGAACCCGCCGGTATTTCCCCTGAGGTCAAGGATAAGGCTGGTCATACCCTGTTCCATAAGTTTGCCGAGGGCGCTTAACAATTCTTTATAGGTATTTGCAGCAAACCGGCTGAGCTTGATATACCCGATCGTATCGTCGACCATATAAGAGATGTCGATGCTGTAGGTCGGGATGACATCACGGATGAGTGTAAAATCAATGAGGTCTGTAAGGCCGCGGCGAAATATGCCCACTTTAACTTCCGATCCCCTCTTTCCCTTGAGCTGGCTAACGGCATCCCTGTTGGTGATACCGGTTCCGGCCACGACAGAGTCGTTGATCTTCACGATCCGGTCACCGGCCAGCAAACCCGCTTTTTCAGATGGACCGCCGGGAATCGTCTGGATCACCATGATCGTGTCCTTTTCTATCCTGAATTGTATGCCGATCCCTTCAAAGTTGCTGTTAAGCTGGTCTTCCATCTCGTTGAAATCCTGTGCCGGGATATATTGAGAATGCGGATCAAGCTTGTCGAGGATGCCTTCTATCGCATTTTCTGTGAGGTCCTCCCGGCTGACCGAATCCACATAATCCTGCTGGATATAATTGATGAGGTCGTTTACTTTGTCATGATGGGCGGGCCTTACGAAGAGCACATTCTCTATTTTATCGTTCTTAACAAACGAAAGCTTGCTTCCCAGCCAGATGCCCAGAATGAGGACAAGGGCAAGGATGATGGGGAGATATAGGTAGATTCGACGTGGGTTATCCATTTGTGCACTTTTAATATAATGGGGCAAAGATAGTGGTTATTAGTCATTAGTCATTAGTCATTGGTCATTGGTCATTGGTCATTTTTCAATTCATTCAAATTTAAAACGGACTTGTTGCCCGAAATGTGTGAATGATGTAATTCTTTTCTATAAATGTGTAACGCTTTTGGATATTTTTGGCCCGACCTTTGTATAGTGAAAATCCAAACACAGCTGGACCGCCAGAAGCGGGATTAAAAACATATTAAAAATGAAGAAAACAATAAAAGTAATTTCCTTACTGCCCCTTCTTATCGTTATAATTATGATGGTGGCCTTTACCGGATGCAATAAAGATGAATTCAACGGCCGCCAGGCTTCATATAGCCTGATGGTTGAAGATGTACTCGGGGTTTCAGGTACAGCAACTTTTAACGAAACAAGCTCTACCTCGACTAACATAGATCTGGTGCTGATCAATGCTCCTTCGGGAACCCATCCGGCAGAATTGCGCATGAATACAGTAGTCGAAGGAGGAAATGTTGTTATTACACTCAATCCGGTTGATGCTACCGGGAAAAGCTCAACTGCCGTAACATCGATATCATATGACATGCTGATTGATTATGATGGCTTCATTGTAGTCCATAAAAGCAGCGCCGAACCGGAGGTAATTCTCGCACAGGGCGATATAGGTGGTAATGTGATCACTTCAACCAAGAAAACGTACACACTGGAAACCGTATCAACTTTCGGCGTCTCCGGGACTGCATTATTTGAAAAAAGAGTAAATGGAAACACCCTGGTAACCATAACCCTTGCAGGAACCATTCCCGACGAGTTATATCCGGCATCAATCAACCTTGGCTCTATTGAATCAATAGGTGGCGGGCCTGTTGTGAAAACGCTGAACGATGTTGAGGGGACACTCGGGAAGGGCTATACGAACATCCGGAAGCTTGACAGTGGAATTGACATTACGTACGATAACTGGATGGTATACGATGGTTATATCAATGTTTATAAAGACGCCGTTCATATAGACAATATCATCTGCCACGGTAATATAGGCTCAAATTAGACTTAAAAAAACAACACCATGTCAATAATCACTGTTGTAATAGTTCTGATCGTTGTAGGCGTAGTCTTATGGCTTATCAATGCCTATATTCCAATGGCATCTGTAATTAAAACCATACTCAACATCGTAGTGGTAATTGCTGTTATCTTATGGCTGCTGAGCGCATTTGGAGTCTATGATTCGGTGAATCTGCGTTTGTAATCGGATGTTTATAACCTGAGAAACTCGTAAAAGTTAAGCCGGTTGATCGTGTGAAATTCGGATTCCAGGTAATTTTCCCTGAAAGCCTTTGGTGTTTTGGCTTCCTTGTCACCCCATTTACATTCAAAGGCAATTATTTGATCATCTTTTATTTCAACCAGGTCAATTTCCTGCTGATCGTAGGTGCGCCAAAAATAGAAATTGGAAAAAGAATCAAGATATACTTGTTTCTTTATCCTTTCTGAAATACAATAGTTTTCCCAAAGTTTGCCTGTATCATCGCGTATCTCAATCGAATTGAAATTTGAAATTACTGCATTCCGGATACCATTATCCCAAAAATAAAATCGGGGAGATTTGGTTATTTCTTTTCGTAAATTTCGGCTGAATCCCATAAGGCGAATGATGATAAATGTTTTTTCAAGGATTTCCAGGTATCGCTGAATCGTTTTCACCGTAGTACCAAGGTTGTTTGCAAGCTCGTTTAATGAAACGTCATTCCCAACCTGAAAAGCCAGCATTCTAAGCAGGTTCATGACAAAAAGGCTATCCTTGATATTATCTAATTGCAGAATATCTTTTAACAAATATCCATTACGGATATTTTCAAGGATGTGTCTTTTTTCTTTTTGATTGGGTTCCATCACAACCTGGGGGTATGAGCCGTAAATAAGCAACGTCGGAAGCATTTGAAGCGCGTCCATATATCCTTTTGATATTTCGCCCAAAGCAAAAGGAGGCAAAGAATAAAACCTGGAGCGACCGGTTAGTGGCTCACCAATTTGATTTCTCAGGTCGAACGATGCCGAACCTGTTGCAAATACTGCAACCTGGGGCTGTGTGTCGACCAGCAATTTGAGGTTTTGACCGATATCCGGAATATTTTGCGCTTCATCAATAAAAATATAATCATAACCGGAAACCAGTGTGCGAAGTGTTTCCTGCCGTTTTGATGATAAAACCTGCGCCACGTCATAATCTTCACCATTAAGAACCAGAATTCTTTTATCCGGCAGTGACCCGATGATCATATTCATCAGGGTGGTCTTACCGGTGCGTCTGGCTCCAAAAAGAGCCGTTACCTGACCCTTTTTAAGATTTCCCGCCAATTGTGCTGTAAGATACCTGTCAATCATAATTTTGTATACTTTGGTCCACTAATTTAGGTAAATTTATCTACAAAGCAACAAAATATTCTGACTTTATGGGTAGTTTTGTGAGGGATGCATTATTACCGTTTAAAAGAGAAAAGACTTTTCAGGAAGCTTTTTTCTTCTTTTTCATCTGGCAGGATCCGTTCAATATTTTTACGAAGTGATCCTATGGGCTGGGCACCCCTTACAACTGTAGGGTTGCCGGTTGGCGCTATAAACAGCAAGGTCGGGATGCTTGAAATGCCGAATACTTTAGCCACTTCCGGGTCTTTTTCGGTATTGACCTTATAGAACTTCACTTTGCCATCATATTCCTTTGACAGCTGGTTCAGCAGCGGGGCAACCACCTTACAGGGCAAGCACCAATCGGCATAAAAATCGATTACGGCCGGCATATCCCCTTTATAATCCCATTCTTTACTTACAGAATAATTAAATATTTTTTCTTTAAACTCTCTCTTATTCAGGGTAATGACCTTACCGTTTTTAGTTTCCATGATAACATTTTTTTGAAAAACTCCTAATAACTCAGAAAATCAGAATTCAGAACTCTAAACTCAGCATTCGGATCTCAGAACTCAGAACTCAAATCAGCATTTCCTGCCGCATGGCCGCTTTACAATAGGGCTTTGGTCTTTCTGTTGTTTTGCAATTCTCTGTCATGTCAATTATGTTTTAGAATTGCAAAGATATAACTTTTTCTATATTAAATCGCTTTATTATCACCGTTTATTTAAATTTAAGCCCTTCGGGCTTTGGAAAAATTCCCCATCTCAGCCCTCAACACTCAACCCTTAAAACTAAAAAAGGGCATATCGACCAGTATCGGCAGGCTATAGTTTGTGTGAGATTACCGGCATTTTCCAAATTGATAATATCTTTATAAACATATTTGTTTAAACATTTTTGTTTATTTTTGTATAATGAATAATGAATTATCAATAATAAAAGGTCTCCATCCTGGTTTTTATCTTGAACGCGAACTTAAACGACGTCATCTGGGTAAAGGGAGATTTGCGATTTCAATACAGGAGTATCCGCAAACATTGGTTTCTATTACAAAAGGGAAGCGTAAAATGAATACTGGTTTGGCATTGAAAATTGAAAAAGCACTGGGAATTGAAGAGGGATTTCTAATGATCCTGCAAGTATATTTTGACATTGCTACTGAAAACAAGAAAGAAAACTCAAGTCATCCTGATCTGTCAAAGTTAAGACCGGTTTTGTTTTGGGATACAGAACCGGAAAAAATTAACTGGATCTTACAAAAACATGCGGTGATAAACCGGGTTTTTGAAAGAGGCAATGAAGAAGAGAAAAACGAAATCCTCCGCTTTTATGGACCTGATGAAGTTAATAAGGTTTTAAATAATGCCGGAAATTAAATTGTATTACAATACAGTAACGCCGCTACTCCTGGAAGTCCTGACATCACTGATGGCAAATCATGAATTTGATGAATTCAGACTGGTCGGAGGCACTGGATTAAGTCTGCAAACCGGACACCGGAAGTCAGCAGATATTGATCTGTTCACTGATTCGGATTATGATTCTATCGATTTTGCTGCAATTGATCAATATTTACATCAACATTATCCATATTTAGATACCAGTGATTACAGGATCATTGGCATGGGAAAGTCATATTATATTGGAAATCATAAAGATGAATGCATAAAACTTGATCTCTGTTATACAGACAAGTTTATTGAAGATATCGTATCGTTGGATAACATTCGCCTGGCAAGCATTGGTGAAATTACAGCTATGAAAATTGACGTGATTTCAAGGGGGGGCAGAAAAAAAGATTTCTGGGACCTTCATGAATTGAAAGAGGAATTGACAGTTCAGCAAATGCTTGATTTACACAAAAAACGCTATCCTTTTACTCATGATCCGGCATTGATCCTGGAAAAATTAACAGACTTCCGTATTGCGGACCAGGATTTTAATCCCATTTGTCTGAAAGGAAAACACTGGGAGATTATCAAATTGGATATACTGGATATGGTGAAGGGCAATAATTCCCGCACTTAAAACTCAACACTCAACCCTTAAAACTAAAAAATCCTCCGCTCTGCGAAGGATTTTTGCCGTACCCGGGGCCGGGATCGAACCGGCACGAGCTCTCGCTCACAGGTTTTTGAGACCAGCGCGTCTACCTGTTCCGCCACCCGGGCGAAGTGGGTGTGAGTGTTGAGTGTGCAGGTGAAGTGTGGGTGTGGATTTTCGATTTGGGAGGGCAAAGATAAGAGAAATTTTGACTTATTGCCAGATTATCTTACCTTTGCAACCCCAAAAACCAGAAAATCATTCTCATTATGAGTGAAAAGCAGGACCTTGTTAGTATATTCGGCTGCAGAGCTACCGCCGAACTGGCCGGTAAAATAGCCAAAAGCTATGGCACTGAACTTGGGACAATCATCCGTTTTCCCGTTTTCCGACGGCGAATTTCAACCTGCTTTTGAGGAAAATGTCCGCGGCCGCCATGTGTTTATCGTGCAGTCGACATTTCCGCCTGCCGATAACCTGCTGGAACTGATGATGATGATCGATGCGGCTCGCCGGGCCTCTGCTAAAAATATCGTGGCAGTTATCCCCTATTTCGGGCTCGCCAGGCAGGATCGAAAGGACCGTCCAAGGGTTTCCATCGCCTCGAAGCTCGTAGCCAACCTGCTCACGGCAGCCGGGGTGCAGCGAATCGTAACCCTCGACCTCCATGCCGACCAGATCCAGGGATTCTTCGATGTCCCCGTAGATCATTTATATGCATCCATGATCTTCCGCAAATATATTGAAACACTCAATCTTCCCAATCTTACGATGGCTTCGCCCGACACCGGCGGGACACGCCGTGCGGCCGCATACGCCAAGGCTTTGCATACCGACTTCGTGATCTGCTACAAACAACGGTCAAAACCCGGTGAGGTTGCCACGATGGCCCTGGTCGGGGATGTGAAGGGAAGAGACATTATCCTGGTTGACGATATCATCGATACAGGTGGCTCTATCACAAAAGCTGCCAAACTGATGATGGATAAAGGGGCCAACAGCGTGCGGGCATTCTGCACCCATCCTGTATTCTCCGGCGGTGCCTATGAAAAGATCGAAAATTCGGTTTTCTCCGAAGTCGTTGTTACGGATACTATCCCGCTGAAACAGACATAGCGATAAAATAACCGTTCTTTCAACAGCCGATCTTTTTGCAGAAGTGATCAGGCGGATTGAAAATTTCGAATCGATCAATTCGCTGTTCATTATGGATGAAAGCGATAAGAAATAGTCGGCAGTCGGCAGTCAGTGGTCATTAGTCATTGGTCATTAGTTAAAATAACAATAGAACAATTTAACAATTTAACAATTTAACAGTTTAACAATTTAACAATTTAACAATTTAACAATTTAATTTCATGAAAACAGTATCTATGAGCGGCTCTTCACGTGAGAGCGTAGGGAAAAAAGATGCTAAGCTCCAGCGTTCGGAGGGGCGTATCCCATGTGTCTTGTATGGAGGTAAAGAACAATACAAATTTACGGCGGATGAGAAATCCTTTGCCCAGATTGTCTTTACACCCGATTCTTATTTTATTAAACTTACCATTGATGGTAAAAGCCATGATTGTATCCTGAAAGATATCCAGTACCACCCGGTGAGCGATACGATCCTCCATGCCGATTTCATCGAATTCTCCATGGATAAACCTCTCACCATGAGTGTACCGGTGCAATTTACCGGGAACGCACCCGGTCTGATCAAAGGGGGCCAGTTGATAAAAAAGTTCAGGAAACTGAACGTCCGTGCCCTTCCCGGCGATATGCCCGAATCTGTGGTCATCGACATCAGCAATCTCGATATTGACCAGAAAATTACGATCGGTGAACTGGTCCAGGAAAAATATACCATACTGGAAAAACCTGAAAGATATATCATAGCCATCCGGGCTACACGTGTGTCTGCCACCACCGAACCAGGTGCTGAAGGCGCCGCACCGGCAAAATAAGGTTTTTTTCGGCCTGAGCCATGAAATACCTGATAGCAGGACTGGGCAACATCGGTGATGAATATGCCAATACTCGGCATAACATCGGCTTTAACGTGGTGGATGCCCTGGCCCGGTTATCAGGTGTTTCTTTTCAACCCGGGCGCTACGCCGATGTGGCCCGCGTGAAAATTAAAAATAAGACGCTCGTCCTCATCAAGCCGTCGACCTACATGAACCTGAGCGGCAAAGCGGTCACGCTACTGGCTTGATACCGAAAAAATTCCCCTCGAAAACCTACTGGTTGTTGTGGATGATATTGCCCTGCCCCCGGGGCAGCTGCGGTTAAGGATGAAAGGCGGCCCCGGTGGCCACAACGGCCTGATAAGCATCATCGAAACTTTGGAAACAGAAGAATTCGCCAGGCTCCGCTTCGGAATAGGCAATGATTTTGCCAAAGGCTACCAGACGGAATACGTGCTGGGGAAATGGACTAAAGCCGAGGAGGAGCTGCTTGTTCCAAAGATTGAGGAAGCTGTTGAGATGATAAAATCTTTTGTTAATACCCGAACTCAACACTTAAACCTCAACACTTAAACCTTCCTAAGCCTTTCTGCAATTACCCCGGAAACCTGGTCGTAAGGGATCCGGTCCTGCTTCATGCTGTCGCGCTCGCGTATGGTGACGGTATTATCCTCCAGGGTCTGGTGGTCGATGGTAATGCAATACGGTGTCCCGATGGCATCCTGGCGGCGGTAGCGCTTCCCTATCGAATCTTTTTCCTCGTACTGGCACATGTAGTCGAACTTGAGGCTGTCGAAGATCTCACGGCCTTTTTCAGGCAGGCCATCTTTGGCAATCAGCGGTAAAACGGCAGCTTTGACAGGCGCCAGGAATGGCGGGATCTTCAGCACCACGCGCTCGGTTCCGTCTTCCAGCTTTTCTTCATTGAATGAATGGCTCAGCACAGCCAGGAATGTGCGGTCAAGACCGATTGAGGTTTCGATGACATAAGGAACATAACTCTGGTTCTGCTCCGGATCGAAATACTGGAGTTTTTTGCCGGAATACTGCTGATGTGATGCCAGGTCGAAATCCGTCCGGGAATGGATCCCTTCCAGCTCTTTGAACCCGATAGGGAAGTCGAATTCGATATCGAAGGCGGCATTGGCATAATGGGCCAGCTTGTCATGCTCATGGAAACGGTATTTCTCCGCCGGGATACCCATTCCCAGGTGCCATTTCATCCGCTGTTCCTTCCAGTAGTTGAACCATTTCATTTCTTCCCCGGGCTGAACGAAGAACTGCATCTCCATCTGTTCGAATTCGCGCATCCTGAAAATAAACTGGCGTGCCACGATCTCATTCCTGAATGCCTTTCCGGTCTGGGCTATGCCGAAGGGGACCTTCATCCTGCCCGTTTTCATCACGTTCAGGAAGTTTACAAAAATGCCCTGTGCCGTTTCAGGCCGGAGGTAAATCACGTTGGTATCTTCAGCCAGGGAACCCATCTGGGTGGCAAACATCAGGTTGAACTGGCGCACATCGGTCCAGTTGCGGGTGCCTGAAACCGGGTCGGCTATTTCAAGGTCGATGATAAGCTGGCGGAAAGCGGCGAGATCACCGGTTTCCATCGCAGAAACCAGCCTCCTGTTAGCCTCATCAATTTTTTGCCTGTATTCCAGTAAACGGGGATTTGTCTCCAGGTATAATTTTTCGTCAAAGCTTTCGCCAAACCTTTTCCTTGCTTTTTCCACTTCCTGGTCGATTTTGGCCTGCTGTTTCGCCATGTAATCCTCCACCAGGGTATCGGCGCGGTAACGCTTCTTTGAATCTTTGTTATCGATCAGCGGGTCACTGAATGCATCCACATGGCCGGAAGCTTTCCAGGTAGTGGGATGCATGAATATGGCCGAATCCAGCCCGACGATGTTCTCATGGTACTGGACCATCGATTTCCACCAGTATGCACGGATGTTGTTCTTCAGCTCCACGCCATTCTGACCGTAATCATATACAGCGCTTAACCCGTCATAGATCTCGCTCGAAGGAAATACAAACCCGTACTCCTTGGCGTGGGAGATGATCTTCTTAAATAGTTCTTCGTTGTTCGGCATTATTTTATGGTAGACTGTTTTTAAACTGCTGATATCTCTCCGCATACTCCTCCCCTTCTTTACCGCCCAAATCCTGCCAGATCTCATAGATCTTTTCGACCCTGTTGCCGGGATTGGGATGGGTGCTTAAAAATTCAGGCATGGGGGATGTGGCATCCATTTTTTCGAAAAATCCTGCAACGCCGCGGGCATCATAGGAAGTCTCATATAAATATTTAACGGAGTATTCATCGGATTCATATTCATCGTCACGGCTGAAAGCCAGCATAGAAACCCCGGCAGCCAGGTCGGCAGCCATCTGGGCCAGCAGGGCTGGATTTTCTCCAAGGACAACCGACAATAACACCTGTATGCCATACGCCTTGGTCATCTGCTGGGTGGAATGCCTGCGGGCCGCGTGTGACATTTCATGCCCCATGACCCCGGCAAATTCGGCTTCATTATCGAGGAATTTGATAAGACCGGTATAAAAGTAAATATATCCCCCGGGCGTGCAGAATGCATTCAGCACCGTATCATTCCTGATAATATGAACCCCCCATACAAATTCCGTGTCATAATTCACCAGGCCGGTAGCGAGGATGGAATCTCTCACTCTTTCGATATGCTGGTAAGCTTCAGCATACTGGCTTACAGACAAAAGTGGGTATTCTGCTGGACTGCCCTGGATTTGCTGTTCCATCTGAAGGCCTAATTGTTTGTCATCATCTACTGTAAATATATTGATGCCATTATTGTCTTCACTACATGAGATTATAAAAACCATTGTCATGGCAATCAATCCCAGTGAAAAAATGGTTAAGCGTTTCATCATAATTTAATTTAGTGCAAAATTAATCAATTTCCCGCACTTAACCCTTAACACTTAAACCTACATTAAGAAGCTCATCAGGATACCTGCAGCTACTGCCGATCCGATCACGCCAGCCACATTAGGTGCCATGGCATGCATCAGGAGGTGGTTACTTGGGTCTTCGCGCAGTCCTTCCATTTCCGAAACGCGCGCGCTGTCGGGCACCGCAGACACACCAGCCGATCCGATAAGAGGATTGATCTTGCTTCCTGGTTTCAGAAAGATGTTCATAAATTTAGCGAACAGGACGCCGCTGGCCGAAGCGATAATAAATGAAACCGCCCCCAGGGCAAAGATCATGATCGATTGAGGAGTAAGAAATACGCTGGCCTGGGTGGATGCGCCTACTGTAAGGCCTAAAACGATGGTGACAATATCGATCAGGGAACTTTTTGCCGTATCGGCCAATCTTCGTGTAACACCACTTTCTTTTAGTATGTTTCCAAAGAAAAGCATACCGAGAAGCGGTAATGCCCCGGGGGAAATGAAAGTAGTTAACAGAAGTCCTATAATTGGGAACATGATCTTTTCCAGGCGGGAAACCGCCCTTGGTGATTTCATCCTGATGAGACGTTCTTTTTTCGTAGTCAGCAACCGCATGACCGGGGGCTGGATAACCGGCACCAGGGCCATGTAAGAGTATGCAGCAATGGCAATCGGTCCTATCAGGTTCTGTGTTTGCAGTCCGTTAACGATACCGCCGTTGGCGAGCCTGGATGACAGGAATATGGCCGTAGGGCCGTCAGCACCGCCGATGATCCCGATTGAAGCCGCTTCCGGCAGATTGAACCCGAGGATCAACGCGCCCAGGAAAGTCACAAAGATGCCAATCTGGGCAGCAGCACCAAGCAACAAGAGTTTAGGGTTCGAGATCAGCGATGAAAAATCTGTCATGGCACCAATCCCGAGAAATATCAAGGGCGGATAGATCCCTTGCGTCACACCATAGTAAAGATAGTTTAGTACGCTTCCTTTCTCATAGATTCCGATCTGAAACGATATATCATCGCTCTGGAAGAAAGGGATATTACCGATCAGGATGCCAGTCCCGATTGGGATCAATAATAATGGTTCGTATTCGTAACGAATGGCCAGGAAAATGAACACAAGCCCAACCAGGATCATAACCAGGTTACCGGCTGTAACATTTGCAAAACCGGTATATTCAATAAATCTTAATATTCCGTCAAATGCATTCATGGCATCAGGCTATTTCCATTAAAACATCACCCTCGAGGATCGTATCGCCTGGCTTTACCTTGATCTTTGTTACCAGCCCGTCTTTTTCAGCATAAATGGTGTTCTCCATTTTCATGGCCTCGTACATCACCAGCTTATCTCCTTTTTTAACTTCATCATTCTCTTTAACAAAAAGATGCATGATGTTGCCCGGCAATGGGGTTTTTACTTCGTTGGTACCGCTGATTTTCTTCTTGAATTTATGGGCGCTTTTTGGGACTGCCGGCTCAGACCTTACAAGGATAGGGGTTTTAGATTGCCTGGTCTCCTGTTGCACTTCGACCTGGTAAGTCGTCCCGTTGACTTCCACCTCGGCCAGTCCATTGTCGAGCCGTTTAATCTCAACTTCATATTCCTGGCCCTTGATATTGAATTTAAAAGATCGCATCTGGTTGGTATTAATCATTCCGGGATCACCGGGTAGGTTTTCTCATGTTGTAATATTTACTGCTCCAGGGAGAATATATCCTTGAAACCCTTTCGATGGTGAGTATATTACTCTCTTCATCATGAAGTTCATTGTAAAGAAAAAGCGCCATGGCAATGGCCGCACTGTGATCGGCAGGGATCTCCAGGCTATCGCTTTCACCCCCGGTCAGCTTTCCCTGCCGTTTCAGTTTTTGCCTGATATTCAGACTGATCAGAAGCGAAATCCAGGAAAACACTTTGTAAAGGACTGCCAGTGCAATAAAAACGATAACTATCCCTACTAGGCTTATAATAACGCCATCCTGTAAAACAATTGTCCAATCGACTTTCATAGTAAGAAATCTTTAGAAGGATATTTATAATGGGATATTACCATGTTTTTTCAGCGGGTTACTGTCTTTTTTAGTTGACAGGGTCCTGAAGGCACGGATAATCCTGAAACGGGTATTTCGCGGTTCGATGACATCATCAATGTAACCATACCTTGCTGCTTCATAAGGGTTGGCATATTTATTCCGGTATTCTTTTTCTTTCCTTGCAATAAATTCGACCCGCTCTTCTTCAGTGGCCATATTTTTTAAGGTTTTCCCTTCAAGGATCTCGATGGCGCCTGCAGGTCCCATTACGGCAATTTCTGCCGACGGCCAGGCATAGTTGATATCGCCCCTTAATTGTTTTGAACTCATGACATCATGGGCTCCACCGTAAGATTTCCGCAGGGTTATGGTAACTTTGGGGACGGTTGCTTCTCCATAGGCATACATCAGTTTGGCACCATGTATTATGATCCCGCCATATTCCTGGGCGCTTCCCGGTAAAAAGCCGGGGACGTCAACCAGGGTCAGGATAGGAATATTGAATGCATCGCAAAATCTGACAAAACGGGCTGCTTTTCGGGATGCATTGATATCAAGTACCCCGGCCATAAAGATAGGCTGATTTGCTACAATACCGATCGGGAAGCCATTCAGCCGGGCAAAGCCGGTAACGATGTTTTTGGCATAATGCCGTTGTATCTCAAGGAATTCGGCATTGTCAACGATCCCATAAATAACTTCCTTAACATCGTAAGGTTTGTTTGGGTCTTCCGGGATGATTTCATTCAGGTTGTCATCCAGCCTGTCGATCGGATCTTTGCAGTCGATGACCGGCGGATCCTCCAGGTTATTCTGGGGCATATAGCTGATCAGCTTTCGGATAAGCATAAGGCCTTCTTCTTCGCTTTCAGCCAGGAAATGGGAGACCCCCGATTTCATGGCATGGACCTGGGCCCCACCCAGGTCATCCTCCGATATATCTTCACCGGTAACAGTTTTTGTGACTTTCGGCCCGGTAACGAACATGTAACTGGTCTTGTCGCTCATCAGGATAAAATCGGTCAGGGCCGGAGAATAGACGGCTCCTCCGGCGCAGGGGCCAAAAATGGCAGAAATCTGCGGAATAACGCCTGAGGCCAGGATATTCCGTTCAAAGATCTCGGCATAACCTGCCAGGCTTCGGACCCCTTCCTGTATACGGGCTCCACCGCTGTCGTTGATGCCGATAAGGGGCGCCCCGACTTTCATGGCCTGGTCCATGATCTTGCATATCTTCAGGGCAAAAGTTTCAGACAGTGATCCGCCGAATACGGTGAAATCCTGGGAAAAAACATATACCACCCTGCTATCAATGGTTCCATGACCGGTAATAACACCATCACCTAACACCTGCTGGCTTTCCTGCCCTGATTCCTGGCTCCGGTTCACCATGAACATATCATATTCTTCAAAACTCCCCTCGTCAAGCAGCAAATCGATACGCTCCCTGGCGGTCAGTTTGCCTTTGTTATGCTGGGCTTCGATCCTTTGCAGCCCTCCCCCAAGTTTGGCAAGGTCCCGTTTATCAAGCAATTGTTGAATTTCCTGGTGACGGTCGTGGATAAATCTTTCTTTTGCCATGGATGCTACAGATTTTTATCCTCACAAAATTCAGTAAGCACTCCGACCGTTGATTTTGGGTGAAGGAAGGCAATATGTAAACCTTCAGCGCCTTTCCTGGGTTGCTGGTCAATCAGGCGAACCCCTTTGGCTTCGGCTTCTTTAAGACATTCCTCTAAATTTTCGACGGCATAAGCCATATGATGGACCCCTTCACCGCGGTTTGCAATGAATTTTCCTATAGGACCTTCCGGGTCTGTTGCTTCCAGCAATTCGATCTTGGTTTGCCCAACCTTAAAAAAAGCTGTCTTAACTTTTTGATCTTTAACTTCTTCGATGGCGTAGCATGTAAGCCCGAGCACTTTTTCATAGAATGGAATAGCTTCTTCGAGGCTTTTGACGGCAATTCCAATATGCTCAATATGAGATATCTTCATCAGTTTAAGTTTATTGTTAATTTTTTCACAAAGGTAGAAAAAGTTTTGTTGATTGAGATGGCATCTCAATTTTATGAAAAATAATTTCGAAAGGCCTATTGATTAAGAATTACAGCAAGAATTTGCGTTATTTTGAGATGCCATCTCAAGTTACTCCGCCAGCACCAGAACCTTATTGTGCAGGACTTCCACAACCCCGCCTTTGATCTCGAAATACTGCAGTTTCTTCTGGTCATCCTGGATCTTGACTTTACCGCCGGCAAGGACGGAAATCAGGGGAGCATGATTATTCAGTATCTCGAACGAGCCGTCTATACCCGGAAGCTGCACCAGGGCCACTTCACCTGAGAAGAGGGTTTGTTCGGGGGTTATGATTTCGAGTTTCATAAATAATGGTCATTGGTCATTAGTCATTGGTCATTGGTCATGGTTACAGGTCATAACTGACCTCCGACTCTCTATTGGTTCTCAGCCAAAATCCTCTTACCTTTCTCAATAGCTTCCTCAATCGTACCAACAAGGTTGAAGGCTGCTTCCGGGTATTCGTCAACTTCCCCGTCCATGATCATCTTAAAGCCTTTGATGGTATCTTCAATGGGGACGATCGTTCCCGGGATGCCGGTAAACTGTTCCGCCACATGGAAAGGTTGTGAAAGGAAACGCTGCACGCGGCGGGCACGGCTCACGATCAGCTTATCCTCATCAGAAAGCTCATCCATACCAATATGGCGATGATATCCTGGAGTTCCTTATACCGCTGCAGGATCTGCTTCACCCGCTGTGCTGTGCGGTAATGTTCCTCTCCGACGATTTCAGGGCTGAGGATACGGGAAGTGGAATCGAGTGGATCAACTGCGGGGTAAATCCCAATCTCAAAAATCTTCCGGTTCAAAACCGTGGTGGCATCCAGATGTGCAAAGGTTGTTGCCGGGGCCGGATCGGTAAGGTCATCGGCCGGCACATAAACTGCCTGGACCGATGTAATGGATCCGCGTTTGGTGGAGGTGATCCGTTCCTGCATAATACCCATTTCCGTGGCGAGGGTTGGCTGATAACCTACTGCCGATGGCATACGGCCCAGCAATGCTGATACTTCGGAACCGGCCTGCGTGAAACGGAAAATATTGTCAATGAAGAACAGGATGTCCCTGCCTCCTGATTTCTCATCTCCGTCGCGGAAGTATTCAGCCAGGGTAAGGCCTGATAATGCTACGCGGGCACGTGCGCCGGGAGGTTCGTTCATCTGGCCGAACACCAGCGTGATATTGGAATCTTTCAGCTTTTCGCGGTCAACCTTTGACAAGGTCCCATCCGCCGGTTTCCATATCTTTCAAAAAATCTTCCCCATACTGAATAACGCCTGATTCGATCATTTCCCTTAACAGGTCATTGCCTTCACGCGTCCTTTCACCAACACCCCCGAAAACAGACATACCGGAATATACTTTCGCTATATTGTTGATCAGTTCCATGATAATAACGGTCTTGCCTACGCCGGCTCCACCAAAAAGGCCGATTTTACCGCCTTTGGCATAAGGCTCGATCAGGTCGATCACTTTAATGCCGGTATAAAGGACTTCCTGCCGGGTGGTCAGGTTTTCAAATGTCGGGGGTTCACGGTGAATCGGGTAAACCTTTTCTCTTGAAACCTCGCCCAAACCGTCGATAGGCTTACCGATCACATTAAACAACCGTCCGCGGATCTCTTCAGTAGCAGGCATGGAAATTGGCTTGCCCGTGCCGATGACATCCATTCCCCTGCGCATCCCGTCGGTAGAATCCATTGCTACCGTGCGGATCGTATTCTCACCAATGTCCTGCTGACATTCCAGTACAATTACCTCACCTTTATCATTAGTGACCTCGAGGGCATCGTAAATATTGGGCAGATGAGCTTCATCTTCAAAAGAAACGTCAACTACCGGCCCGATGATCTGGGCAATTTTTCCGATCTTTTTGTTCTCCATGGGGATTTATTGAAAATTTGGCGCAAAGATATGATAAGTTGGCTTAATTTCAATAATCACCCTCTAAAAAACAGCGCCTTGATAATCAGCATCGCCATTTTCGGGTTTTCTTTCAGCCTGCGGGTGGAGTAAGCAAACCATTGTTCGCCGAAAGGCACGTAAACGCGCATGTTATGGCCTTTTTCAACAATGGATTTCCGGAGTTCCGGCGTGACGCCGTAGAGCATCTGGAACTCATACATATTTTTCGGGACCCTGTATTTTTCAATCAGCTTATAAGCCCCGTCAACAAGGGGCTTATCGTGGGTTGCGATACCGGGATAGATCCCGTTTTTCAGCATGAATTCAAGATCAATGAGGAAGTGCTCGTTGATCTCCAGGTATTTCTTATATGCTATTTCAGCGGGTTCGACATAAATTCCCTTGCAGAGCCTGTAATTCAGCGGGATTTCCTTTGAATGTATATCCATAAGGTTTTCCAGGTCTTTCAGGGTGCGTTTCAGGTAGGCCTGGACAACCAGTCCGACATTTTTCGGGAATTCAGCTTTTAACCGTCTGTATAGTTCAATTTCCAGGTCGACACATTGTGAATCCTCCATATCGACGCGGACGAAGTTATTGTAGGAAGCCGCCTTTTGAACGATCTCACGGATATTTTTATAGCAGACTTCCTTATCGATCAGCAGGCCGAACATGGTAGGTTTAAGGGAAAAATTTCCGTCAATTTTTTCCCTGACGAAAGTATCGATGATATCGAGGTATTCAATCTTGTTCTTTTCGGCTTCGCTTAGTTTGGTTATGAACTCACCGAGCAGGTCGACAGTCATTTTTATTCCCTGGCTGTTTAGTTCTTTCGATACCCTGATAGCATCTTCGATTTTTTTCCCTGCAATATATCTTTTGGAAAAGATCCAGACAAAACTTTTTGGCATGTACGGCAGCATGGCCGCGATCATCTTGTTGAACATCTTATTGAATTTTAGTTATTTTAGCGAGGTTGATAAATCTACTATCTTCAAAGCAATCTGCAAAAATAACCTTTTGTTAATTATTTCACATAAGTGGCTGAAATTTTGATATTCAAATTATTCTTTTGTAATTCAAAATAATATCTTTAAATTTGCACCCCAATTTTTAAGAGGGATTTCGATGAATTATCTGAAACATTTCATTATCCCTTTCAGCGGGTTGAAGGTAGGAAATTATACTTTTACCTTTGAGATTGAGGACAAGTTCTTTGAGCATTTTGAATACTCGGAGATCAAAAAGGGGAAACTTCATGTTGATTGCCATCTTGATAAGCAGGCAAGGATGATGGTCCTTTACTTCGACATTACCGGGACGGTCAGGGTACCCTGCGACCGGTGTGCGGAAGAATTTGACCAGCCTATTGAAGGGAAGCAAAAACTGATCGTGAAGTTTGGCGTGGATCATACGGAAGAAGCGGAAGACATCCTGGTTATCACGGAAAAGGAACATGAGCTGGATGTCAGCCAGTTCCTGTACGAATATATCCATCTCCTGCTTCCAATAAAAAAGGTTCACGGAACCGATGAAAACGGCAATTCAGCTTATGCGACCCTGAAGTGATCCGGTATATCAAAGAAGCTGAGGATCATCCTGTTGATCCTCGCTGGGAAGTACTTCAAAAATTAAAAGAACAAACTAATAACGACGAAAATTAAAAATTACACATATGCCACACCCAAAGCGAAAACATTCCAAAACCAGACGGGACAAGAGAAGGACGCACGACAAGATTGAAAAGCCAACACTGGCAAAATGTCCGGTAACCGGTACCATTCATGTTTACCATCGTGCTTATTATGTTGACGGAGACCTTTATTACAAAGGCAAACTGGTGGTAAGTAAAGCCGGGGAGTAACCTCTTTTAACTTACACAAGCTTTTGACTGATGAAATTAGGACTTGATGTCATGGGCGGGGATTTTGCCCCGAAAGCCACCATTAAAGGTGCCTGCTTGGCCTTAAATGAGATTTCACCTTCCGACAGGATTGTATTGTTCGGGCCGGAAGATGTTATCCTGGAAGAACTAAAGCTGGCCGGCGTTGATCCGGGCACGTTCACTCATTGTGCATGCACCCGAAGTGATCGGGATGGGTGAACATCCCACGCGTGCCATTGGTCCATAAACCAAAATCAAGTATCGCAGTTGGTTTCCAGATGCTTAAGACCGGTGACATTGATGCCTTTGCCAGTGCAGGCAACAGCGGAGCCATGGTGGTGGGTTCCATGTATAGCGTCAGTACAATCCAGGGTATCATCCGTCCCTGCACATCTGCCATTGTCCCGAAAGAAAACGGGAGCATCTCAATTTTGCTGGATGTCGGGACTATTCCCGACACTAAAGCCTGATGTGATGTACCAGTTTGGCATCCTGGGATCTCTTTATGCGGAGAATATTTACAAGATCGCAAATCCCCGGGTTGCCCTCCTCAACCTGGGCACCGAGGAAGAAAAAGGTAACCTGTTATGCCAGTCTTCATTCGCATTGATGAAGGACTCTAAAGATTTTAATTTCGTTGGCAACATTGAAGGGCGTGATATTTTAAAAGATAAATCCGATGTCATCGTTTGTGACGGTTTTACCGGAAATGTAGTACTTAAACTGATGGAGTCAGTTTACAGGATGCTGGTCAAGAGGGGAGTGAAAGATGAATACATCGACCGCATGAATTATGAAAATTACGGCGGCACGCCATTACTCGGGATAAATGCCACTGTTATCGTCGGGCATGGGATATCCAACGATATTGCCATTAAAAATATGATCCTTCTATCCAAAGAAGTTCACGAAGTGGGGCTTTCCTCTAAAATTCAAAAGGCTTTGCAAAAGTTTTCACTTAACAACAAAGAATAACCTTTATCTCATGCAAAAACTTAGAGCTGCCATTACCGGTATTCACGGTTGGGTGCCTGATTATATCCTGACCAATGATGAACTGGAGAAAATGGTTGATACCAATGATGAGTGGATCATGACCCGGACCGGAGTAAAGGAGAGAAGGATCATGCGTGAGCCGGGAAAAGGGACATCTGACATTGGTGCTCCTGCAGTAATGGGATTACTCGAAAAAACAGGCACCCGCCCAGAAGAGATCGATCTACTTATTTGCGCCACAGTTACCCCCGATTATGCATTTCCTGCCACTGCCAATATTATCAGTGATAAGTGCGGCCTGAAAAATGCCTGGAGCTTTGACATCAATGCCGCCTGTTCAGGCTTTGTTTTTGCCCTTCATACGGCAGCCCAGTTTATTGAAGCCGGCACATATAAAAAAGTCATTGTAGTCGGGGCGGAAAAAATGTCGATGATGACTGATTACACTGACCGGACAACCTGTGTGCTTTTCGGTGACGGAGCCGGGGCTGTTTTACTGGAACCAACGACAGAAGAGGCCGGTATCATGGACGCTATCATGAAAACCGATGGCATGGGCAGGGCTTTCCTTCATCAGAAAGGCGGCGGGGCAGTGAAGCCGGCGTCACAGGAAACAATAGATCTCCGTGAACATTATGTTTACCAGGAAGGCCAGTCTGTATTTAAATTTGCGGTTGTGGGAATGGCTGATATTTCGGTGGAGATCATGGAAAGAAATAATCTCAAACCGGAAGACATCGCCTGGCTTGTCCCCCACCAGGCCAACCTGCGGATCATTGATGCCACTGCAAGAAGAATGGGTCTCACCAAGGAAAAAGTGATGATAAATATTGAGAAATACGGCAATACGACTTCGGCTACCATCCCGTTATGCATATGGGAATGGGAAAATCAGCTTAAGAAAGGCGATAACCTGATCCTGTCAGCTTTCGGGGGCGGATTTACCTGGGGTGCTATCTGGATTAAGTGGGCTTATGATCCAAAGTAATGAACGTAATTGTTAGCGCGCGTCTGCGACGCGTGTATCAGTCAGGCACGCGATGCAATCGCGCACCAACTGGTTTCTAATTTCTCGTTTTAAATTGCCTGCTCCTTCCATCCTCCTTCATGGAAGTATAAGAGGCTTTCAAAACCAATCCCCCTTATAATTTCCAGCGCTCCGGCATAATAGCCATCAACTTCTTCCGGCCGGTGTGCATCAGAACTTATGGTTACCGGTATACCTTTTTCTTTCATTTCTTTTAAAACCCAGGTACCAGGAAACAGGTCATTACATCTTTTCTTATAAATCCCCCTGGTATTAACTTCGACGATCACTCCCGACTGCTTAACCGTATCAAGCAATTCCATGACTAATTCCCGGTACCAGGTCTCATCTTCACGGAAATAACGGTCCTGGTTATGCATTTTAATTTTATCGAAATGCCCGAGGATATCCGGTTTTTGCGTCAGGATCATTCGGTTGACCTGCTGATAATAGGTACTTACGGCCTGCCGGATATCGCCGCCGAAAATATGTTTTCAACCCTTATCATAAGATTCGACTTTTCGGGCCGTCAATGAACCATAAACCATCATCATTACCGTTCTTTACCAGGTGCACCGACCCGATGGTATAATCAAGCCCGCATAATTGCCTGAACTCTGAAAAATCCCGGCTTATCCCTTCAATATAATCAAGCTCAAGGGCAAGCCATATCGAAATCCGGTCATGGTATTTGACCCGGAGTTCCCGGATGGTGCGGCAGTAGTTCTGAAGTGCTGCTTCATCCCTGATAGCAAAGTTATTTTCAAAAGGCACAGGGGCATGGCTCGAAAATCCGAGCGTGTGAAACCCTTTTGCAAGGGCCGAATGAACAAATTCTTCGGGCTCTCCTGTGCCGTCGCAGAATTTGGAATGGGTATGCAGGTTATATAGATTCAGAATCATTTTAAATATGTAAAAATTGTATTACTAAAAGGTCAAATTTTGATTAAAAGCTGTTAGAACATTCTAACTCTCTCTCCTAAGGTTTGGCAAAACTGGACACTGCCCCTATCACATCAGGGGCAGTTTCTATTTATTCAGTTTGGGTTATAACTTCCCTGGAATCAGCCCACCTGTATAATTTATCCGAAGGTCTCAGAAATGTGCTGACCGGGATGGTGCATAAATCGCCTTTCACTGTTTTATCGACCTTATTTTCATCAAGCCATATCTCGCTGACCTTACCTTCAAACACACCGGTCGTGGGCCCGATGATCAGTATATCATCACCTGCCTGTAATGGATGCGCTTCGATTTTAACTTCCGCAATCCCGGATTTAGCATAATAATTCATGATCTTTCCAACATAAATCTTTTTCCGTGTAGCCTGGGAACCATACTGCCCGGCCCACTCCCCCATCTTCCTGCCAAGGTAATAACCATCCCAGAATCCGCGGTTATAAACAGTTCCAAGTTCCAGGTTCCAGGTTCCAAGTTTTTCCTGGGTGAAATTACCTTCGCAATACGCATTTACTGCTTCCCGGTAGCACCTGGTGACGGTCTTAACATATTCAGGCGAACGGCCCCGGCCTTCGATCTTAAGGACCTTCACTCCCGCATCGAGTATCTTATCAATAAAATCAATGGTCTTCAGGTCTTTGGGCGACATGATATACTGGTTGTCGATCTCCAGTTCTACTTCCCCATCACGGTCAAAGACCTTGTAGGGCCTTCGACAGAGCTGCAGGCAGGCGCCCCGGTTAGCCGATGAATTCATATTATCGAGACTCAGGTAGCATTTCCCTGATACTGCCATGCAAAGGGCGCCGTGGGCAAAAACCTCGATTTTCACCAGGCGGCCGGATGGCCCTTTGATCTGTTCTTTTTCAATGCCGTCCGTGATCGCCCTGACCTGGTCCAGGTTCAGTTCCCGGGCAGTCACCATGACATCGGCATATTTTGAATAATACCTGACCGCTTCCAGGTTGGTAATATTGGTCTGGGTCGACATGTGGACTTCCATGCCAACCTGCCGGGCATACTGGATCGCAGCCTGGTCGGAAGCGATGATGGCCGTGATGCCGGAGGACTTTGCATCGTCGATGACCGTCCGCATCTCCGCAAGTTCTTCGTCAAAAATCACGGAATTGAGCGTTATATATGATTTTATATCATTTTCACGGCAGATGTTCACGATCGATTTCAAATCTTCGGATGTGAAATTCAGCGTGGATTTGGATCGCATATTCAGGTGACCGATCCCGAAATAAACGGCATCTGCTCCGCCCTGTATGGCGGCCATGAGTGATTCGTAAGAACCAACAGGCGCCATGATCTCAATATCCTTTGAACTCAGCTTTATATTCATGGCCGCAAAGTTACAATGTTTTCCACTCTTGCGGGTCTCCACCGGGACATGGATAAATTAAGGGTTTCTTAACAACATTAAAATTCCCGGAACCTGCAAAAGGAGTATTTTTGCGGTCAATTAATGAAATTTAAAAATATGAACAGAAGAACTTTCCTGCTCCGCTCATTTCATAGTATTCCTAACCATTATTGCCCTTCAATCGAGGGTTTTTGCCATATTACCTTCCGGTGATGATCCGCAAAAAGTAAAATATGTTTTTTTATTTATTGGTGACGGGATGGGACAGGCCCAGGTAAATTTAACCCAGGGTTACCTTGCTGCCCTGGAAGACCGAATTGGTTTCGGGCAGCTTGAACTTCACCAAATTCCCGCAAGCCGGTTTTGTAAGCACTTATGCCAATAACCAGATGATCACCTGTTCAGCAGCATCCGGGACAGCGCTGGCAACCGGGAATAAAACAAATAACGGCCGCATCTCTATGGATCCTGATGGCTACTGAGCCTTATGAATCCATTGCTGTCAAAGCAAAGAAAGACGGTTATAAAGTGGGTATCGTTACCAGTGTATCGATTGATCATGCCACTCCTGCTGTTTTTTATGCCCATCAGCCAGACCGTGATATGTATTTCGAAATCGGGCTTGACCTTGCCCAAAGTGATTTTGATTTTTTTGCCGGCGGTGGTTTCCTGATCCCGGATGGCGGCAGCATTGACAGTGGGGCTGTCAATGTTATTGATTACGCCATGCAAAAAGGATTTAATGTGGTAAATACCCGTGAAGGATTTGATAAACTCTCACCTGGACCTGGTAAAACCCTGGTTATATCTCCCAGGACCGCCAGGCGAGGCTTCGTTGCCATTTTCAATCGACATGGACCCGCTGGATATCACCTTGGCCGATTATACGGCTAAAGCCATCAGCATGCTGGACAATGAAAAAGGCTTTTTCCTGATGGTTGAAGGCGGGAAAGATCGACTGGGCCGGCCATGGAAATGATGCTGCTACGGTCATCCATGAAGTCATCGCTTTTGACAAGGCTGTTGAGCATGCCGTAACGTTTTACTTAAAACATCCGGATGAAACATTGATCATCGTGACGGCCGATCATGAAACCGGCGGACTTGCCCTGGGGAATGAAGTTACAGGCTACAATTCATATCTGGGTTTACTGAAATATCAGAAATCATCGATGGAAGAACTGAACAAGATCGTGTCACATTTCAGGGCAAATAAATCGGGCGATCCTGAAGTTGATTTTGCAAAGATCCTCAAGGTCCTGGAGAATGATATGGGATTGAACAGCGGGCAGCGAAACACTTTACTCACTGAAGAACATTTAGCAACACTGAAAAAAGCGTTTGTTGAGAGTGTTTACGGCTCTGAAACAGTAGAAGGGGAATATGGGGAATATGAGCCATTTATCGCTGATGCCGTTGCCATCCTGGCTGAAAAGGCCGGAATATCATGGGCATCCCATTCCCATACCTGCATTAATGTGCCTGTTTACTCGATCGGTATCGGGGCAGAAAGGTTTTCAGGATATATTGATAATACGGATATTCCGAAGATTATCGGGGAGTTGATGCAAATCAAATGAGATGGCATCTTTTTTCGCCATCATAGATTTCGTCATCACTTGATTGGCATGGATTTCCAGTGAATAATCGAGTAATTTGAGATGGCATCTTTTTCCATCGATAAAAGATTAGCAATTACTAGATAGACAAATGGTTTCAGAGATTTTATATTAAAAAAGAGATGGCATCTCATTTGTTCAGAGATGCTCCTGAGTTAAAAAAATACAACTATTGACTTTTAACTGTCCTAATCCCCAGCTCCTTTAACTGTTCTTCTGAAATTCCGGCCGGTGAATCGATCATCATATCCTGTCCGGCATTGTTTTTCGGGAAGGCGATGACTTCACGGATCGAATCCATGCCGCTGAACATAGCTACCCAGCGGTCGAAACCGAAAGCGATACCTCCATGGGGCGGTGCGCCGAATTCGAAGGCATTCATCAGGAAACCGAACTGTTCCTGGGCATCTTCATCGGTGAAGCCAAGGATCTGGAACATTTTTTTCTGAAGTTCCTTGTTATGGATACGGATGGAGCCTCCGCCGATTTCCACGCCATTGATCACCAGGTCGTAAGCATTGGCACGGACTTTTCCCGGATCGGTATTCAACAAGGGAACATCTTCCGGTTTAGGTGAAGTGAACGGATGGTGCATGGCGTAGAAGCGCTTGCTGTCCTCATCCCACTCCAGCAGCGGAAAATCGACGACCCATAACGGTTTGAAAATGTTTGGATCACGCAAACCGAGACGGCTGCCCATTTCGAGCCTCAGCTCATTCAAAGCCTTACGGGTCTTATGCGCCGGGCCGGCCAGGATCAATATCAGGTCATTTGGTCTGGCATTGAAAGCTTTCGGCAATTTTTTGCAGTTCTTCGGCAGAATAAAACTTATCGACTGAAGATTTCAAAGTACCATCCTGTTTATATTGCAGGTACACCATGCCCTTAGCTCCGATCTGCGGCTTTTTGACGAATTCGGTCAGTTCGTCGAGCTGCTTGCGCGAGTATTCTGCACATCCTTCAGCACAAATACCCACGACCAGTTCCGCATCATCAAATACTCCAAAGCCTTTTCCTTTGACCAGGTCATTCAGTTCGACGAATTTCATTTCAAAGCGAATATCAGGCTTATCCGAACCATAGTATTTCATGGCATCGGCAAAGGTCATCCTGGGTATGGGCCCTGTTTCATAACCTTTCACCTTCATGAAAAGGTGCCGGGCCAGGCCTTCGAAGGTATTAAGTATATCTTCCTGTGTGACAAAAGCCATTTCGCAGTCGATCTGGGTGAATTCCGGCTGGCGGTCGGCGCGAAGGTCTTCATCCCGGAAGCACCTGACGATCTGGTAGTAGCGGTCGTAACCGGCCACCATCAGGATCTGCTTAAAAGTCTGGGGAGATTGCGGCAGGGCATAAAACTCGCCGTTGTGGACCCTCGAGGGTACCACAAAATCCCTCGCCCCTTCAGGGGTGGATTTTATGAGGAACGGGGTTTCGATTTCGAGGAATCCCATGGAATCCATATAGTTCCGTGTTTCGATCGCCATGCGGTGCCGCAGCTCAAGGTTGCGGCGCAGCGGGTTGCGGCGCAGGTCCAGGTAACGGTAGCGCATCCGCAGTTCTTCACCGCCGTCGGTTTCATCTTCGATGGTAAACGGAGGCACTTTGGAGGCATTGAGCACTTCCATTTTTTCGACAAATATTTCGATCTCCCCCGTGGGTATTTTCAGGTTTTTGTTGCTTCTTTCGATCACTTTTCCGGTGGCCAGGATCACAAATTCCCGTCCCAAGTTTTCGGGCCAGCAGGCAGAGTTCTGAGTTGGTCTCCATATTAAAGGCCAGTTGGGTCAGGCCATAGCGGTCGCGCAGGTCGATAAAGGTCATGCCGCCGAGGTCGCGGGAGCGTTGCACCCAGCCGGCCAGGGTGACGGTTTTGCCGGCATCGGAGAGGCGAAGTTCGCCACAGGTATGGGTTCTGAGCATAATTCGGGTTGTTTTTATTTCAGTTTGCGAAGATAGATAAAAGATGGGCAGAATGGCACACGGATAAACACGGATGCAACGGATTTTCGCGGATTATTAGATAAAAAAAATGCTTCCTGTATCGATTAGAGGGCCTTTATGAAGTTCCAGGATTTCGCAATTCAAGTTATAAAGATAATCCCTGACCTTACTGCCATCTTTAAAAAACCTCAGACTCCCGTTCACAAACACCTTATCCTCCCAAACCCCGCAGCATCCGCCGAAAAAGCCGTGGGGGAAACCTTCGAGGAGGATATTATATGGAGAAACCACGGGATGGAGTCCCCGGGATGGAGTCCCACGGGATGGAGTCCCTTGAGAACCTTATAAATTCCTTTATCCGAAGTAATAAAATGATCATCATTCAACGGCAGCAGATTACACCTGCAATATCCCTGGTCAACATGGACCGGGGTTAAATCATGAGGGCCCTGGTTATCACAGGATCGGTATGACGAAGGTTATGGATGAGATATTTTGATGTCGCGACGGCATTGTAACGGGCCGAGGCGGGGTATTCAGGGCCAACCGGTAATTCTCCTGTAATGTAATTGATCTTGTGATCATTCAGTTGATCGAAATATTTTTGAGGGAGATTGGGTGCTACGATCAATTTATCGGGCGACTGACAGAAAAAAATATCCGGATGTCCGGAAATTGCCGGGTACGTAATGCCTTTGGTCGCCAGTTCCATCAATTCCCCATAGGAAGAAAGTATTTCTTTTGCGCTGGCAGATATTTTTTGATCAATGATTATAAGCATTACTATAGGTTAATATACTTTAAATTGAAAATCATTCGTTTTCAATTTATTATCTTTCAAGAAGATAACTTCTCCAAAACGTTGTAACAACTTCTTGCGATTCTTTCCATAATACCCGATGGCAAAATTATATTGTGAAGGATGAACCGAAACACTGATCCCATCTTTTTTCTCTTCCTTCAGAAGAAAATTCAGCCGGTCCCACCAGACCCCGGTCATGGCCAGCTCGCGGATGGAGGTGTGGAACGGGCCGGCCACCAGTTCTTTCCCTGAAAGGAGCCCTTCAGATGAATGCAGCCCCACGCGGGTAACTACAATACCTGCTTCTTCGAAGACGGGTAAAATATTCTTTAACCAAAAAAGAGCCTCTTCCATTGAAAGTGGCTTATATTTTCCCTCCTCATACCATTCCGCCATCTTCGTCCCTCTGATAACCAGGACAGGATAAATGCGCGTTTCAGCAGCGCCCAGCTCAATGATCATTTTTGCAGTATAGAGTGCTTTTTCCAGGGTATCACCCGGAAGGCCTATCATCATTTGTAAACCCAGTCTGAAACCTGCATTTATGATCATTTGGGATGCCATCTCAACATCCTGTGCCGTATGTCCACGGGCGGATAGGATCAGGACATCATCATCGAGTGATTGGGCTCCAAGTTCAATTGTTGTAACGCCATATTTTTTCAGGAGATGGAGTCTCTTTTCATCGATGTAATCCGGACGGGTAGAGAGCCGTATTCCCTGGATTGTTCCTTTTTCCAGGTAAGATTGGGCTACCTGCAGGTATTTTTCCTGTTCCGCAAGGGGAATCCCGGTAAAATTCCCCCCGAAAAAGCCGATTTCAACATGCTTGTCACCCTTGGGAAATGAGAAATGATACTGCTCAATGGTATTGATCACCTCCTCCGTATCGGGTATGTGCCCCCTGCTTGTGATCTTCTCCTGGTTGCAGAAGACACACTGGAAAGGGCAGGCGAGCTGCGGGATGAAGATCGGGATGGTATAATGCTTCATTTTCCTTATGCAATCGTGCATTTTGCATTTGAAATATCCTATTCCACCGTCACCCGCATCCCCTGCGAATTTGCGCTGAACTCCGGCGCATAAAGACACTGAATGGACGTGATGCCGTTAGAAAATTCGCCTTTCTGCGTCACGTTCAGCGTGTATTCGAAGACATAAGTCCCTTTGCGGAGGTAGTCGAAGTAGAAATTCACCGATGCGTCCCGGATGGATTCGTAATAGCCCAGCCCTCCCTGGTAACGGTAACCGGAAATGGCTGCCACGGGCTCAAAAGCCGCGGCACGCATATCTTTCATGTGGACATATTCCATATCACGGTCAACTCGGAGGATGATCCTGGAAACAACCTTATCCCCGGTTTTCAGGATGTTGTTGTCGAATACCGGCTCCAGGACAGGGCCTGAAGCGGTATTGCGTTCGACATACAACTCCCTTTCAAGGCTTAACGGTGTTTTAGCAGGTATGATCCTGTCGAGGTTCTCAAAATACTGCCAGTAAACTGCCCCCCAGGCGATGCCTTCATCTTTCTTGACCACCTTGATATTGCCCATTTCCGGCGTTATCTCCTTACCTGTTTTGCTGACCTGGAAATAACCTGTTCCTGCTTCCACTTCCACTCCATCCATCGTCAGGGGATTAATTTTTTCTCCTCCCATCGTAACTTCCACGAGCTGGTCGCCGGCCAGCAGGTCAGTGCCTTTGAGCAACAGGGCGTAAACCGCATCGGAGGTGGCCCGCGAGGTTTTCCAGTCTTGCGTTTGTTTCTGTTTGAGCAGCCATATCTTCATCTGCTCCACGGCAGGCTGGTCATTGGCTACTTCGGAAAAAGCTTCTATCAGCATGGCCTGTCTCTCCACCGGTGCCTCGTGCCAGTAATATCCTTCCTGGTCACGCCAGTACATGCCCATTTCTTCTGAAAACAAGGCATTTTCCTTAAGTGAACTAATGATCTCCACAGGTGTGCCGGGAACTTCCATTCGATAAAGGGCAATAGCGATCATACCCTGAATGTATTTATTCTGATCAATCCAGTACTTCGCCGCCTGTCCTTTAAAATAATCAAATGCCTCCCGGTTGTTGGGATTTATTTTTACAAAATCCTTCAGGTAACTGTATGCATAAAGGTATTGGACCTGGGAGGTGCCAAGATGATTTTCATTCATCTTATCCTTATTATTCTTCTGAATATACTCATAATCCTCCCTGATCCGCTCGCCAAGGTACGAGAATGCCCGCTGGACCATACTGATCAGGGCCGGTTCCCTCTGAAGCTCAATTACCTTTAGCTGGTGCAGTTTACCAAAACCTGTAACGATAAGCTGGGTGATATAACGGTTATCTCGCATGCCTTCAAACCAGGACCAGCCTCCATTCGGCGTCTGCAACTGCTGTAGTTTTTCCAGTGAAGCTTTCTGTTCATTGGCCATGCGGTTGAGGTCAAAGAGCAGGGCGATGCGCTTTTTGCGTTCTGTTTCATTCTTCGCTTCAAGCACCCAGGGTGTTTCGGCAAGGAGAACTGACTTAAGCTCCTGGTTCTTCTCCAGGTTGGAAAGCAATGCATCCGGTGACAGGTTTTTCCAGTTCTCAAAGACCTGCCTGATCCTGGGATTTGAATTGGCAATGAAGGAAGCAAGAGTATTGGCATAATAGCGTGAGAACAGACCATCCGCACTTTCGTGGGGATTCTCCACCAGGTAAGGCAATGCCTGTACCGCATACCAGGCCGGGTTTGAGGTAAACTCAAGCGTTAGCCTGTAGCTCTTTATTGTATTTGACTTCCCGGAATCGGTCAGCTTGCTGAATTTAAAGTTCCTTGTCCCCTTTCCGCTTACTGGCAATGGAAGTGATTCCGTGACCAGCATCCGGTTTGGCAAAACAGGCACGACAATCTCTTCGCCATCTGAGAATTCGCCTGTTGTTGCTTTTACACGGCAAACGATGGCATCGACACCCCCGGGGAGCTGGATTTCCCAATGGAAAATGCCGCTGTTGCCTTTTTCAACAGAAAAATCCCTCGTTTTGACCAGGTTCCCGAGCAGTGAATCGACAGGTTGCATTGTATAGGCATTGAAAAACTCAGCCGTTACCTGTCCCTGGAGCTTTTGCTCCGAAAGGCTGACCAGTTTGGCCGTAAACATCATCCTGGTCGCCTTCCCGGAAGAACCGCGGGGCATTGGTCATCACCATGAGTTCTTTCCGGCTTACGGCTTCCTTTTCCAGGATGCCTGTTTTCAAATCCTTTGTATGAGCCAGTGCCATCAATTTCCATGCGGTCAGTGATTCAGGCACCGTGAATTTCAGGATAACATCGCCGTTTGAATCGGTCATCAAATCCGGGAAAAAGAAAGCCGTTTCGTTAAAATTCCTCCTGACAGGCATTTCCGGGGCTACTGCCGCTTCTTTTTCAACTTCCTCCTCATCCGGAAGTTTTTGAACTGTCTGGTCCATTAAAACTTCATTTGCATCCTCCCCCGATCTGCCATCCATCTCCGGCATGGCATTCTTCAACATACTCATCTGGATGCCACCACGCATTGGATAAGGTCCCCCGTAATAATCGAAACCGAACCAGTTGAGCCGGTCATAAGCCTGGAAGACTGGAAACAGGTCCAGTTCCGGATTCATCGAAACATAATGGCTGTTCGACAGGATAAAAGCTGAATTAACATCCCAGCTGCGTGAACTGTAACGAGAAGGATAGAGGTCAAAGATCCACCTGTGTTCCCTGAACGCGTCAAGAGAAGCATCGTACATCGAAGCCAGCATCTCTGCAGCCACTTTCTCGCCCTTCATCCCGGTGACCCGGAGCTTCCATTCTTCCTCCAGTCCCGGAGTGAGCTTATCTCGGAAGGTCTCCGTCGTGATCTTCAATTCCTTGTTGGTATAGGGGACCGTGATCTTTTCCGCAAGCTCATAACAGCGGTTACCTTTTACAAACACCAGCTTCACGAAGAAATTACCACGGTATTCTTCCTTCACCGGTATCTCTATCTTTGTTTTCTCCTGGTTAAGCTGCAACCATTCACGGCTGATCAGCTTTCCTTCATTTTCAATCTCATACAGCATCCTTACATTCTTTTCAGAAGTCCCGACGATAAAAGAAGCCGTATCTCCGGGTTCGCCGCCATCCTTCAATCATAACATGCCAGAACGGGCTGACAGCGGGCATTTTATTGTTTTCAGCATCAAATAATGTAAAATACTTCTTCACTTCCATTTTTTCGCCGAAATCATCAATTGCTTCCATGACTGCCACATATTCTCCAACCGGCAGGCCAGCCAGGTTTTCCAGTGTAAATACGCTGTCCCGTGCGGAATTGAAGGCTTTTTCGAGAACAAAAGCATTCTTTTTCCACGTATCCGGGTCATTTTCATTATCATACAGATCATTGGGAAAATCTTTCAGGAATTCTTCGCGGCTCATAGTGAAGACATCCGGCCTTTCCCATGATCTCTCCCTGATAAGCCTTACAGAAGCCTCAAGCGGATAAACGGTAATCTTGCCTTCAATTTTTAATGGCTGACGGTTGAGATTGGTCACGGTCAGTTTGAACGCATTATTCCCACCGATATCCAGCTTTGCCGGTATATCAAGGTCCATCAGCATCGACTGGTACCCGACCGACAAACTTTCCTCCGCTGAACGCACTTCACCGGTCAGATCGGCAACATCGACATAAACCGTATAATTAAATACCGGCTGGAATTTTTTATCGACCTGCAAATCAGGCAAGGCATTGAATGACAAACTGAAAGCGCCTTCGGCATCTGTGACTGTAATTCCATTTGTGATTTCCATTTCAGGAACAGCCGGGAACCAGTGCCACCAGCTCCGCCAAACGGGGAACCTGGCGGTCCTTACCACGCGGTAGGTCACTTCAGCCTGGTCGACCGCACTGCCGCTGTAGTTCAAAGCTTTGCCTTTCACGTTTACAATTTCGTTCAGTTTATAGCTTCCTTCGAGCGGATCAATTTCTACCTTAAATCTCGGCCTTTTATATTCTTCCACGGAAAAATCGACATTGCCTGATTCGCTTCGTATGCTCATCCAGCCGGTAAGTCCTCCTGAAGGCGCTGTGAAGGTCCCGTTAAAAGAGCCGAATTCGTTGGTGGTCATGGCCAGATCAGAGACTTTCTGGTTATTGGCATCATAGAAAGTCACGACAGATGTAAAATCAGGTTTGATCTCACTTTTTTCACCATTATATTCAAGGACGATTCCTTTGAAGTAGATTGTCTGACCGGGCCTGTAAATGGAACGGTCTGTGAAAAAATGCGTGGTCACGCGGGTTTTATCATCTTTATAAGGCGGGTTGAGATAAAAATAATTCTCGGTGTAGAAAAGATCGCCATCCAGGCTGAATTCGAGGTAAAATGATTTGGAAGCATTGGCCTGGCCTGGTATGGAGAAGAAGCCAGTTTCGTCGGAATAATATGAATCGACCGGTTTATTGATGTAAGAACGGGTGTTGTAATCATACTCCCTTACATAGGCCTGTGCTTTGACCCCCTTAAGCGGGGTCCCTTTATCCCGGTCGAGGACAAATACTTCCATTTGTGCTTCCTGGCTGTTGCTTTCGCTGATATAGCTGATCCCTGTAACCCAGCATGGCGCATAGGCGACCGCTTTATTTTCGACCTGGAAATCTTTATTATCCGAAGCCAGGATGACATAATATCCCCTGGGGAGGGCCGGGATCCTTATTTGCGTGCGATGTGCCTGGAAGTCTCCCTCCTGGGGCAATTTCAGTGTCCATTCCTTTAACAGGTGCAGCTGAAATGTATTTTGAAATGATCATTTCGCCGCGCTCTTTCTGACGAAGGTTCCGGTCGTCTTCCGGGTTGATTTTAATGATCCGGAAAAAAATCTCATCTATGTTTTCATAATTAAGAAACCCCAGAAACGGCTGATCGGGCACATTTGCATATTTGAGGCTAAACGTCAAAGCCGGTTCTGTAATTTGCCGGAGCAGGATGGAACAATTCTGTGCCCCCTGGCTTCCGGGAAAACTGCTTATGGTTTTGTCGCAAATCTCTTTTGCCGTTTTGATAGCCCACCTGTTTGTATCTGACTGGGGAGGGTTATACTCCTGCCCTCTTCTCTGATATTCGAGTGCTATTTCATAAGAAACAACAGCGGAATGCTGGTCGCCGGGGAAGCTGTTTTGCAGATTTTGCAAGGCTTGCAGGTAAAGATCATGCCGATTGGCTAAAACTGATTCCTGCTGCACGAATTTTATCCTGGCCAGGTCAACATCTATCAGCGCTGCCGGATCCTTATCATTTAAATGGAACCGGATAAGTTCCTGGTAAAGGGATATAGCCTGCCATTTCAGGTCATCTTTTCCCCCGGTTGCCATGATGAGTGCTGCAAATTCCACGGCCGGGGCAAAATAACTTTCTTTGTCAAGCGCAAATCCAGCTGCTGGTTTTATAAGGGCAGGTTCCTCATTTTTAAAAAATTCCAGGGCGCGGTGTGCGAGAAAATCGTAAAGCGTGGGGCGGAAAATCTTAGATCCCTGTTCGGTTGCGATGATCTGGATCAAAATCGGTAAGCTTTATCTTTTGTAATATTTCAGCCTGGTTAAGCGAAGCTAAATAGTTTTCAGATACTGCCTGAACCATCGTCTGCAGATCCCAGGTTTTGATATCAGCCGGGTCGGGGTTGGAAACCCTGGTGCGGTCCATGAATTTATGACGGTTGCCCTGGTAGTATCGCCAGTAAAGCTCTGCCTGGATGGAATGAAGGATCTGGCTGACCGGCGGCTGGCTGCTTTTCAGTTCTTCGCTGATCCGGGCCAGGCTGCTTTCCATGAAATCCTCCTGGTAATCAGATTGCAGTTTCACCTGGTAAATGGCTGCTTTAAGGAACTGGGGCGCATTGTTCTCAGCTTTCGATTGGAGGTAAATGTTATCGACAATTTTTAGTGCCGATTGCGGAAGTCCTTTCCGGACAAAGGATTCAACTTCTTTCCACTCGTTCTCGTAATTCTTCTGTGCTATTGTGGATGTCAGGCTTAATCCAAGGATTATCAGCGTTAAAAGTGATTTTTGCATGATTAAGATGTTTATCTATTGATGATTTGATTCGATCGTTTCCATAAACTTCATGAAACTTTGTGCAGATAGCTTTAAAAAGTTTCACAGAGGTTCACAGAGGTTACCCAGAGTTTCACAGAGGTTTTTCCGGTTAAAGTTACAAAAAGCATAAAACTAAATTCGTGCCAGAACTGGTCGGCGGTCGGCGGTCAGCACGGATACAACTTAATGACAACCTAATGACAACCTAATGACAACTTAATGACTACCAAATGGCCATTTCAGCCCTTTGTACTCTATCAGCTCGATCTTCACCGAGCCGATAAATACGGCTGATTTCATCAGCACAGGGATCTTGTTTTTGTCGTCGGTGACCCAGAGCTCCATCGGGTAGGGATCTGCAAATACCTCTCCCGTGGCAACCCGGGGCTTGAATTTCATGCAGTATATCTTTCCGAAATCGGTATCCACCCAATCCCTTCCAAGGAAAACAATTTCACTGTGGTACAGGGAATCATCCAGGAAAAAATCGAGATAATATTTATCGTTCACCTCTGCCGTATCAAAGTCCCACGTGCGCATATAGTAAAAAGCGGAAACAATGTCATGGACATAAGGGGTGATCTCCTTTACTTTACGGGTGCTATGGGCTACTTTACCTATATGGTCAAATATAACCTCATCATCTTTCTTATAACCACCTTCACGGGTGCTCCGGATAAATTTATGCGGCATCAAAGCATCTTTGTCGACAAATGATTCAAAACGGTCACGTACCTTGAAAAACACATTGAACACCCCGGCAGAATTACCCTCCACCTTGATATGATAGGTTTCCCTGCCGTTGAAATCCACCGGCTCCGGATCAATCTCCGTGCTACCATAACCTGCTGTCATCCAGTAGGTTATCCAGGAATCATAAAAAACACGGTACTTAAGGTATTCTCCACGCTGGAAAGTGTTGTTCTTTACGCTACGATAATCGGTTTGACCAAGCAGAAGCATTGGAGCCAGGAACAAACTGAACTAAAAGGTGTTGAGTGTTAAGGGTTAAGGGTTTAGTGCGGGAATATCTTTTATGAAAAAAATTCCCCCATTTAACCCTTAAACCTAAACCCTTAAACCTCATACACAACATTTATAATTTTCTTCGGTACAAAAATAACCTTCTTCGGTGCCCCACCAGCCAGCCATTTCTGTGACTCAGGTGCGGTTACCACTGCGGCTTCCGCTTCCTGCTGGCCGATCCCCACCGGCAGCTCCAGCTGGAACCTGAGCTTACCATTAAACGACACAGGATAGTTAAACGTATTTTCTTTGATAAATTCCTCATTGAATTCGGGGAACCGGGCGAAAGTTATGCTTTCTTCGTGACCGAGCAATGACCAGAGCTCTTCCGCAATATGAGGGGCAAAAGAAGATATCAGGATATTCAATGGCTCGAGTATCGCCCGCTTGCTGCATTTCAGATCCGTCAGGTCATTCACGCATATCATGAAATTAGAGACCGCGGTATTGAAAGAAAATCGTTCGATATCCTCCCTGATCTTAATGATCGTTTTGTGCAGAACTTTTAGTTCTTCAGGTCCCGGAGGGACGTCTGTAACTGCAAAATCCCCTTTCTCATCAAAAAACAGCCTCCAGTATTTTTTCAGGAACCTGAATACACCTTCAATCCCTTTGGTATCCCAGGGTTTGGAAAGCTCGACAGGCCCCAGGAACATCTCATACATCCTGAGGGTGTCAGATCCGTACTTGGCAATCAGGTCGTCAGGGGTCTGAACATTATGCTTGGATTTGGACATCTTTTCGATCTCCCATCCGCAGATATATTTTCCATTTTCAAGGATGAATTCGGCATGGCTGTATTCCTCCCGCCATTTCCTGAAAGCCCCGATATCGAGCACATCGCTGTCGACCATTTCAATATCGACATGCAGGGCCGTAGTATCATACTGGTCCTTGAGGCCATGCGAAACAAAAGTGTTGGTCCCGTTAATACGGTACACGAAACTGGACCTACCCTGGATCTTACCCTGGTTGATCAGCCGTTTATAAGGTTCTTCACGGCAGACCAATCCCAGGTCAAACAGGAACATATTCCAGAAACGCGAATAGATCAGGTGGCCCGTCCCATGCTCATCGCCACCGACATACAGGTCGACATCCTGCCAGTACTCATTGGCTTCCTTTGAAAAATAGGCATCGTTGTTCCATGGATCCATATAGCGCAGGTAATACCCGCTGGAGCCGGCGAACCCGGGCATGGTGTTCGTTTCGAGCGGCCATCCTTCCTGGGTTTTCCAGTTCTTAGCCCTTGCCAGCGGCGGCTCGCCTGATTCGGTGGGAAGATATTTGTCGACATCAGGGAGTTCCAGCGGAAGGTTACTTTCTTCCAGCATATAGGGCATCCCATCCCTGTAACAGACCGGGAACGGTTCTCCCCAGTAACGCTGGCGACTGAAGATAGCATCCCTCAGGCGGTAATTGACCTTGCCATAACCTGCGCCCATTTCCACGATCCGGCGGATGGTCGCACCGATCGCTTCCTTCACCGTCATCCCGTTTATGAATCCGGAATTGACCATTATCCCTTCTTTGGCATCATAGGATTCCGACCATTGGTGCGTATCGACAGCTTCTTCATCCGGTTTCTTTACGACCTGGATTATCGGCAGTTCAAAAAAGCGTGCGAAGGCAAAGTCGCGGCTGTCGTGCGCCGGAACAGCCATGATGGCTCCAGTGCCGTAGCCTGCCAGGACGTAATCCGCCACCCAGATCGGGATCTCCTGCCCGGTCAGCGGGTTGATCCCGTATGCACCGGTAAATTCACCGGTGATCCTTTTCACTTCAGTCATCCGGTCACGTTCGGAGCGGTTTTTCGCCCATTCGATATATTCGTTCACTTTTTCTTTACGATCAGGGGTTGTGATCTGGCCGACCAGTTCATGTTCCGGGGCCAGCACCATAAAAGTGGCGCCAAACAAAGTATCGGGACGGGTGGTGAAGACTTCGATTGCCGTTCCGGGTTCCGGGTTCCGGGTTCCGGGTTGATTGTTCCAGGGTTCCATAACTGCTGACCGCTGACTGCTGACTGCTGACTGCTGACCGCCGACCGCCGACCGCCGACCGCCGACCAAAGACTTCTCTGCCAATGCAAAATTAACCGCCGCCCCTTCCGACCGGCCGATCCAGTTGCGCTGTACTTCCTTGAGCGACTCGGTCCATTCGAGCTTTTCCAGCCCGTCAAGCAAACGCTGTGCATAGGCTGTAATCCTCAATGACCATTGCTTCATCTGTTTACGCTCCACCGGGTGGCCTCCGCGCTCCGAAAACCCATCCTTCACTTCATCATTGGCTAAAACCGTCCCCAGGGCAGGGCACCAGTTTACCCAGGTATCAGAAAGATATGCCAGTCGATAATTCATCAGCACCTCCTGCTGTTTTTTTTCTGAAAAGGTTTTCCATTCTGCAGGACTAAAGATTGCCACAATATCGCAAAATGCTTTCACCTCTGCATTTCCCTGGCGCTCAAACCGGGCAACAAGCTTATCGACCGGCTCAGCCTTATTGGTCTCCAGGTTATACCAGTGCTTGAAAAGCTGGATGAAAGTCCACTGTGTCCATTTGTAATAAAACGGGTCGCTGGTCACCACTTCCCGGTCCCAGTCATAGGAAAAACCGATCTGGTCAAGCTGTTCACGATATCGAGCTATATTTTTAGCGGTAGTGACGGCGGGATGGGTCCCGGTCTGGATGGCATACTGCTCTGCCGGCAGGCCGTAAGCATCAAAACCCATCGGATGGAGTACGTTAAATCCCTGCAGGCGCTTGTACCGGGAATAAATATCAGAGGCTATATAGCCCAGCGGATGGCCTACATGCAACCCGGCTCCTGACGGGTAAGGGAACATGTCGAGCACGTAAAATTTAGGCTTGTCAGATGTATTATAAGCCTTGAAAGTTTTTTGCTCCCGCCAGTAATTCTGCCATTTCTTTTCGATCGCGTTGAAATTATACTCCATACCTTTTTAAATTCCAAATTCCAAATTCCAGCCTCACCCCCTTGACCCCTCTCCAACTGGAGAGGGGGAAAGGGGGACGGGGGGTTAAGGGGGTGAGGCTGTCCGCCGGCAAAGTTACAAATATTCGCAGGATGCGCTGTTTTCGAAAAAGTGCTATCTTCGTGCCCATGACAACATCGGAAGAGAAATACACCCGCAGGCGTTATCATTCGAGTGTCGCCACCACGGTGGTAAGTATCACCCTGGTGCTGGTCATGCTGGGTTTGCTGGCACTTACGGTTTTTCATGCCAAAAAATTGTCGGATTATGTTAAGGAGAATATAGGCTTCCGGGTCTATTTAAAAGAAGATGCCCCGGCAGAAGAAATTATCCTGTTGCAGAAACGGCTGGATGCAACCGCGTTTGTAAAATCTTCTGAATATATTTCTCCTGATGAAGCCGCCAGGGAACTGACAGAAGAACTGGGCGAAGACTTTATCGATTTCCTGGGTTACAATCCGCTTCCCCCTTCTATCGACCTGAGGGTAAAGGCGGCTTATGCCAATGTCGACAGTCTTGAAGTGATCGAGGGCCGGCTAATGCAGGAACTTGTCGTCAAAGAAGTCTTTTACCAGAAATCGCTGGTGCATCTTATCAATAAAAATATCCGCAGGATTAGCATTGTTCTGCTGGGATTCAGTGGGTTGCTGCTGCTAATAGCCATGGCCCTGATCAACAATACGATCCGTTTATCCGTATATTCAAAACGGTTTATCATCCGGACGATGAAGCTGGTGGGGGCTACACGCGGGTTCATCAGCCGCCCATTTATTCTCAGGGGGGTGCTCCAGGGGTTTTACAGCGCCATATTTGCCATCATCCTGCTTGCTACGATCCTGTATTTCCTGATGCAGCAGGTCCCCGAGATGGTCGGCCTGTATGATATGTATATTTACCTGGCCGTTTTTGGGCTTGTTATTCTGACCGGCATTTTCCTGGCCTGGGTCTCGACTTTTTTCGCTGTCAGGAAGTATTTGAAGATGAATGAGGATGACCTTTATTATTAGTGTTGAGGGTTAAGGATTAAGGGTTGAGTTGGGGTATTGTTATTTATTATTAATTTTGCCCATAATTAGTGAAAGATGATGGAAAAGAAAAAAGTTGCCGTTAAAGAAAAACAGCCTGCTGCAAAGGCGGTTGAGCCGGAATCGAGGGCTGGATTTGCATTTGGAAAGGAAAATTACCGCCTGTTGCTCATCGGGCTGGCTTTAATAGTACTTGGTTTTCTGCTGATGATCGGCGGAGGCTCAAAAGATCCCAACGTTTTCAGCCAGGATATTTTTAATTTCCAACGGCTTACCCTTGCCCCGATCCTGATCCTGGCAGGATATGTGGTTGAGATTTTCGCCATCATGAAGAAACCCAAAGATTGAACCCTTCATTTGATTTTATCGCAGGCGAACTGCTGCTGATCGACAAATCCCTTGAATGGACCTCTTTTGATGCAGTAAATAAAGTGCGCAGGCTAATCAGCCGGCAACTGGGAAAGAAACTGAAGGTAGGCCATGCCGGCACACTGGATCCCAAAGCCACCGGGCTACTCCTGATCTGCACCGGGGCCATGACCAAAAAGATTAACGACCTGGTCGGCCTCGACAAAGAATATACCGGCACATTTTTCCTGGGTGCAACAACCCCTTCTTTTGACACGGAAACTGAAACCGATCAGAAATTTGACATCAGCCATCTGAACGCTGAAATCATCCGTGCTACAACCCAAAAATTTACAGGGACCATCCGGCAGGTCCCGCCGCAGTTTTCGGCCAAGCTGGTGGATGGCAAACGGGCCTACCTATCGGCACGGAAGAACAAAGAAGTCATCATAGAACCTGTGACCGTTAATATCCATGAGTTCGAAATTACCCGGATTGATTTACCGGAGGTCGGTTTCCGTGTTGTATGCAGCAAGGGCACTTATATCAGGTCGCTGGCCAGGGATTTCGGCCTTGCATTAAATGCGGGGGCATACCTGACTTCACTGAGACGGACGAGAATCGGGCAGTACGATGTCAGGGATGCTTTAAATATCGATCAGTTTGAAGCATTGCTTCACCCGGCATGATTTGAAGCCCCCGCACAACCGTCGGATTAACCCGCCTGTTGCACATAACTTAAAGATTAGATAATATAAATTTGACAAGGCCCTATAAAATGATTACCTTTGCACGTTCTTTTGAAGATGTAAAGTGTTGCTATGAAACTCTCCCAGTTTAAGTACTATCTACCTGCTGAACTCGTTGCTGAAAGACCCCTTGAAAACAGGGATGAAGCGAAACTGATGATTCTCAACAGGAAAACCCGCTCTATCGAACATAAGGAATTCAAAGACATTTTGAATTATTTTGATGATGGTGATGTTTTTGTGATCAACAACACCAAGGTATTTCCTGCCCGTTTATACGGTACGAAAGAAAAAACCGGGGCCAAGATTGAAGTTTTCCTGCTCCGGGAATTGAATCGTGAATCCCGCCTTTGGGATGTACTTGTTGATCCCGCGCGAAAGATCCGCATTGGCAACAAGCTGTATTTTGGTGATGACGATTCCCTCGTTGCCGAAGTGATCGACAACACCACTTCCCGCGGGAGGACGCTCAGGTTCCTTTTCGACGGGCCTTATGAGGATTTTAAGAAAACGATCACCGACCTGGGCCAGACCCCTCTGCCCAAGATCCATAAGCGCTCTGTCGAGCCCATGGATGATATCCGTTACCAGACCATCTATGCCAAGCACGAAGGCGCGGTTGCCGCTCCTACCGCCGGCATGCATTTCAGCCGCGAGCTGATGAAACGGCTTGAGCTGAAAGGGATCAATTATGCCGAGATCACGCTTCACATAGGGCTTGGCAACTTCCGGACCATCGAGGTGGAAGACCTGACCAAACACAAGATGGATTCAGAAGAGATGCTGATCGAAGAACCAGCTTCGCTGATCATTAATACTGCCAAGGAAAGCCGGAAAAAGATCGTTGCCATCGGGACTACCACTATGAAAGCCCTCGAGACAGCCGTTTCCATTTCGGGAAAAGTAAAGCCTTACCGGGGCTGGACGAATAAGTTCATCTTCCCTCCTTACGACTTTACCGTTGCCGATGCTATGGTGACGAATTTCCACCTCCCTATGTCATCCATGATGATGATGTCAGCCGCTTTCGCAGGTTATGATTTCCTGATGGACGCTTACAAAGAAGCCATCAACCAGAAATACAAGTTCTTCACATACGGCGACGCAATGCTGATAATATAAATTCACCATTTCCTCTTCCCGAACAAACTGAGTATCCCGGCTAATACAATATAGAACGGGTAAATCGCCTGGAATGGCAGGTACCACTTCATGAGCTTCCTGTTGCCTGTAAATCCTGTCACTCCCCACATCAGGGCAAAGTCAACAGCTGCTTTAATTATAACCGAACCTGCAAACAGCATGAAAAATATTGAATTAAGGAACCCTGCGAGGAATATGGCTGCAATGCCAGCGTTGTAAGCGAAAACGATCAACGCTGTTGCCGCAGCAAAGAGATCACGATATCCTTTACTTTTCGATGCCCAGCGGATCCGTTGATTAAAAAATGCCCGTAATCCTGGTGCCGGGGATGTAAGAACCAGTGCCCTGGTATCCTTAATAAAACCGATGGCCCTCTTTCCAAATTGATTCTTTATTTTATGCATCAGGAATACATCGTCCCCGGATAGGAACCGCTCATTGCCTTCAAAGCCCCTTACCTGCAAAAATGCGCTTTTCCGGTAAGCCAGGCATGCCCCGTTGCACATGAACGGGTAACCGGCACTGGCAGCTCCCCCACCGGATGCTACCAGTGCGGAAAATTCAAGTGACTGAAACTTGTTCAGTATTCCTTTCCGGGGGAAATAAGAAACGAGCCCGAAAATCATCATTATTTTATCATCCTGAAAATTTGAAGCCATTGCTGAAATCCAACCGGGCTGAAGCCGGCAATCAGCATCGGTTACAAGGACCAAACTACCGGCTGAATTGCTTATCCCATGAGTAATTGCCGCTTTTTTCCCCTTTCTGTCATCTTCTTCAATTTTTACTATCTTAAACCCGGCAAGACTATTTTTTGCAATAAAATCCCTGACAACTTCTGCCGTGTTGTCTTTCGAATGGTCATCAACCACAATAACCTGCAGCAATTCAGGTGGATAATCCTGATCTTTAAAGTCAGCCAGCAGCAGGGCTATATTTTTTTCTTCATTCCGGGCAGCAATGATAACACTGACTTTCACACCGGGAGTGGTTGATCCAGGCGTCAACGCACCTTTGGCCCATTTCCATCCCATAGTGAAAAGCCCGATCAGGCCGTAATATAATAACCCGGTCAGAGTAAGCAATATCCCGGTGATCATCGCATAGTTTTCCATGGCTAACCTTCTATTTCCTGAAAAATTTAAGGCTGAAGACGAAGAAAGTCCCCAGGATGGCCGGAATGATCAGGTTTATGAACCATATTACCGTGGCGGCAGTCAGGATGGCCAGCTCAATATCGGTATTGCCAGAACCGAATTTGCTAAAATAAAGACCGATAATAAAAATAGAAACCGATCCCCGTATCCCCAGTTCGGTAAGAGCTACCGTAGGCACCATGGCCATCGCCAGGTAGATCACCGGGATAAGGATCATCCCCTGGGCGACAGGCAGGTCCGCGCCGAACATTCGAAGCAACAGGTAAAACTGGGTGGAAAAGATCACATACCTGGACAGGCTGAGGAGCAGGACACCCAGGAGCTCCTTGCTGTCAAACCTGGCAAAGACGAGGGCATACTGGCTGAACCGTTCCCATTTTCCCGGTATAAATCGTCCGATTAAAGAAGAAAGCAGGCCTATATTAAAATAGAAAAGCAGTATCAGAAAAACCAGGCCGGGCACTAAAAAAATAAGGCTGGTGAGCAGGTATTCCTCAAGCTGGTAAGGTACCCGGAGGTATTGATCCGCAAAGGACAGAAAACAGAAAAGACCGAGGCTGAAGGTGACCACGATCTGTGAAAAACTTCCTATCAGGGTGATAAATATGCCTTCAATGTGGTTCCCCTTCTCCAGTATAAAAACCCGGCCCAGGTAATCCCCTGTGCGGTTTGGCGTGAACAGGCTGACCGAAACCCCGGTCATGACAGCCTTGAAAGCCCGAAAAAAAGAGATCCTTTCAATTTTAGAAATTAAAATCTTCCATTTGACTGATTCAATGCTCCAGTTGACCAGCATCAGGAACAGGAGCAGGATGAACATCGGTAACATATCCCCCTGTTCCAGGATCCGGTTATAAATGCCTGGAATCTCCTGCAGCCTGCGTTCGACGAAAACCTGGCGATAGATAAATCCGTAAGTAACGATGATTATCAGCGCCCGGATCAGGTAATTGAAGGTTTTCCTTATATTTGTCCTTTGTTCTGTCATTGATTAATACTGAAAAAATTGTCTCTGGAACGGATCATTTTGGGTATCGATCCCGGTACTGTTATCATGGGTTACGGTGTGATCATGATCCGGGAAAAAAAGTTAGAACTGCTGACAATGGGTGTGCTTAAGCTCCATCAATTTTCCGAACACGAGGACAAGTTAAAAAGAATTTTCGAGCGGACGGTATCTCTCATCGAAGAATATCATCCGGATGAACTGGCCATTGAAGCCCCTTTTTATGGAAAGAACGTCCAGTCGATGCTCAAACTGGGCCGTGCACAGGGGGTTGCCATGGCTGCGGCTTTATCCAGGACCGTCCCAATTTTTGAATACAGCCCCCGGAAAATAAAACAATCGATCACCGGCAGGGGCAATGCTTCGAAGGAGCAGGTTGCCCTGATGCTGCAAAACCTGCTTCAGTTTACCCAGTCGCCCCAGTACCTGGATGCCACCGACGGACTGGCGGCAGCTGTTTGTCATTACTTTCAGAATAATCCCGGGAAGCAGGAAAAGAAATTCACGGGCTGGAAATCTTTCCTCAGTGAAAATCCTGACCGGCAGGCAGGTTCTTCGAAATAGGTTTATGCGGATAGTTTGCGTATTTTTGCACCCTGGTTCAGGAAAGTAGGACTATAAGACTATAAGACTATAAGACGGTAAGACGGTAAGACAATTAACAGTTTAACAATTTAACAGTTTAACAATTTAACAATTTAAGAGTTTAACAGTTTAACAATTTAACAGTTTAACAATTTAACAGTTTAACAATTTAACCATATAATAGTTAACCATGTCAAACATTTTAATGGATCCTATCGGCCGGTTGATGGGCCTGCGCTATAAATCGCATCCCTGGCATGGTGTTGACATTGGCAGGGAAGCCCCGGTCATCGTTACTGCCTTTATCGAAATGGTGCCTACAGATACCGTTAAATATGAGATCGATAAGGAATCAGGTTACCTGCGGATCGACAGGCCCCAGAAATATTCCAATGTTGTGCCGGCCCTGTATGGCTTCGTCCCCCAGACTTTCAGTTCAGACAGAGTGGCCGATTTCTGCATGCAGAAATCAGGAAGGGAGAATATTAAAGGTGACAGCGATCCGATAGATATCTGTGTGCTTACAGAAAAGGAGATCTCGCATGGCAACATTATCGTTAAGGCCAGGCCTATAGGAGGATTCCGAATGATCGACAAGGATGAGTCTGATGACAAGATCATTGCCGTTATGTTCAACGATACGGTTTACGGGCATTTCAACGACATTTCCGAATTGCCCGGCCTGGTGGTCGAACGCCTGAAGCATTATTTCCTTACTTACAAAGACCTGCCGGGCCATGAGAGCAATGTGGTGATCACGCATGTTTTCGGAATTGATGAGGCACACGAAGTGATACGGCGCTCCATGGAAGATTACCACCATAAATTTGATACCCTCGAACGGGCACTGTCAAATGTTTAGTGTTTAATGTTAAGGGTTAAGTTCGGGTATTTTTTTATTAATGTCATGTGCTCAACTTATCCTTAACCCTCAAATTTAAAATTTTTTATTATCAGGCCGGGTATATTTTCCTAAAAACCCGATTAATAATAAATATTGTACTTTTGCGGGCTCAAAATCGGGGCCAACAGCTGCAAGCTACAAGCTTGAGGCATTAAGCTTGAGGCTTGTGGCTTAAAATTCAAACCAAAAAAAATGATAAAAAACCTCGTCATTGTTGAATCTCCTGCCAAAGCCAAGACTATAGAACGTTTCCTCGGAAAAGATTTTATTGTCCGTTCCAGCTTTGGCCACGTGCTGGATCTTTCGAAAAAAGACCTGGGGGTGGATATTGAAAAAGGATTCGCGCCTATCTACGAAATCTCACAGGAGAAGAAAAAGGTCGTCACTGAATTGAAAAAAATAGCAAAGGATGCGGAAGTCATCTGGCTGGCCACTGATGAGGACCGTGAAGGGGAAGCTATTTCCTGGCACCTCGTTTCCGCATTGGACCTGGATGAAAATGAAACCAGGAGGATCGTCTTTCATGAAATTACCAAATCTGCTATCATGGAAGCAATCGAGAACCCGCGCAAAATTGACCGGAACCTCGTCAACGCCCAGCAGGCCCGTCGCGTGCTCGACCGGTTGGTAGGCTTTGAGCTGTCGCCCCTGCTCTGGAAAAAAGTTAAGCCGGCCCTCTCGGCCGGAAGGGTGCAATCGGTTGCCGTACGCCTGATCGTGGAACGTGAAGACGAAATACGGGCTTTCGTTTCTACTTCATCATACAAAGTCACTGCCCGGTTCACCATTAAAATAAAAGGACAGGCTTACGCATTCGACGCCGAATTCCCGGCCAGGTTCAAAACACGCGAAGAAGCAAGAAAATTCCTTGAAAAATGCATCGGTGCCACTTACCGGGTAACCAGTATCGACACTAAACCTGCAAAAAAATCACCCGCGCCACCATTCACCACTTCCACCCTTCAGCAGGAAGCCAGTCGCAAACTGGGATTTTCAGTGTCGAATACCATGCGCATTGCCCAACAGCTCTATGAAGAAGGTTTGATCACCTATATGCGTACCGACTCGGTGACTCTCTCCAAAATGGCCCTGGCCATGACAAAAGAAGAAGTGATCAGGCTTTACGGGCCGGAATATGCCAAAACCAGGCAGTATGCCACCAAAACCAAGGGTGCCCAGGAGGCGCATGAAGCCATCAGGCCTACCTATATCAGCAATGCCACCATTAATGGCAGCACCGTCCAGAAAAAGCTTTACGAACTGATCTGGAAAAGGACCGTTGCCTCCCAGATGAGCGATGCGCAGACGGAAAAAACCATCATCAACATCAGCGCCTCAACCCTTGGAAGTGAAGAATTCGTTGCCCAGGGTGAAGTCATCAAATTCGACGGTTTCCTGAAAGTTTACCGGGAATCCAGTGATGATGACGGGGATGAAGAAGGCCGTGGAATCCTGCCCCCACTGTCGAAAGGCGATCTGCCCGACCTGTCGGAAATGCTGGCAGAACAACGCTTTACCCAGCCTTTGAGGCGATTTACAGAGGCCAGCCTGGTCAAAAGGCTGGAAGAGCTTGGTATCGGAAGGCCATCTACATACGCCCCGACCATTTCCACGATCCAGAAGAGGGAGTACGTCGAAAAACTCGATGTGGAAGGGTTTATGCGGAACTTTGACCTGCTGACCCTGAAAAACGGTGAGATTAAGCTGCAGGAAAAAACGGAAAAAGCCGGAAGTGAAAAAAATAAACTGCTGCCTACCGACCTGGGTGTCCTGGTCAACCGGTTCCTGATGCAATATTTCGAAAATATCATCGATTACCAGTTTACTGCTACAGTAGAAAAAGGCTTTGATGAGATCGCACGTGGCGAAAAGAAATGGAATGAGATGATCACCAGCTTCTACGGGCCTTTCCACCGCCAGATAAAGGAAACCGTAGACAAAACCGGCAAGTTCAGCGGTGAGAGGCTGCTCGGCATAGATCCGAAAACCGGTAAAAATATGTACGTGAAACTGGGCCGTTTTGGTCCTGTCGTTCAGATCGGTGAGACAGAAAGCGATGAGAAACCCCGTTTCGCCGGACTTGGCAAGGGACAGTCGATGGAAACCCTTACGCTGGAACAGGCGAAGGAACTATTCAATTTCCCTCGCAATATAGGCACTTTTGAAGACAGCGAAATGACCGTTGCAGTCGGAAAGTTTGGCCCTTACGTTAAACATAACGGCCAGTATTATTCACTAACAAAACTTGACGATCCCGCTACCATCAGCCAGGAAAGGGCCCTGGAAATTATTGAGCTGAAAAGAAAGCAGGATAAGGAAAAAATAATTAAAAAGTTCCAGGAAAACGACAAGGTCGTCGTGCTGAACGGACGCTTTGGCCCTTACATTGCCATTGAAAAATCGAACTATAAAATCCCAAAAGGAACGGATCCCGGCAGCCTGAGCCTTGAAGACTGCCTCAGGATCGCAGAGGCCCAGGAGAAAACAGGCAAAAAGAAAACGGTGCCCACACGCAAAAAATCCTGAGCTTAGCATGGATTGTTCATTATTTCCATTTATTTTTGACCGGTCAATCGATTTAAATGGATATTTCAATCTACCTTGATCCCATTCAGTTAAAAGGCTATCATTATGCCGACAAAACCCGCAGGAAACTGATAGGGGATGTTGTGAAGGCATACATTCAGCCCAACGACTTTCCCTCGCTCGAACATGTTGACCTGGCCATCATCGGCGTAGGGGAAGAAAGGAATTCTTTTTTCAATAACGGTTGCGGGCTTGCCCCCGATTCGATCAGGAAAGAATTTTACAAGCTTTTCCAGGGTAATTTTAAGCTCAAACTGGTCGACCTTGGGAATATCCTGAACGGGCATAGCATAGAAGATACTTATTTCGCCCTCACTACCATCCTGGTCGAATTGCTGGAACGGAATATCGTCCCCATTATCCTGGGCGGTGGCCAGGACCTGACCTTTGCCCAGTATAAAGCCTACGAAAAACTCGGCCGGATCATCAATATCGCCGCTGTGGACCCGCAGTTTGACATCGGCACATCCGGGGAAAAACTTGGTTCACGCTCTTATATGAGCCATATCATCCTGCAGCAGCCAAATTACCTGTTCAATTATACCAATATAGGATTTCAGACATACTATGTCGACCAGCAGGCCATCACCCTGATGAAAAACCTGTATTTCGACACATACCGGCTTGGTATGGTGCAGGCAGACCTGGAAGAAGTAGAGCCCATGGTCAGAAATGCAGATATGATCAGCGTTGATATGGGTGCTATCAGGGCTTCCGATGCCCCTGGCAATGCCAACGCAAGCCCCAATGGGTTTTACGGTGAGCAGGTCTGCCAGATCATGCGCTATGCAGGACTTAGCGACAAATTAACCTCCCTGGGGCTTTACGAGCTTAATCCCAGGTTGGACCGCCAGTCGCAAACCGCCCAGCTTGCCAGCCATATGATCTGGTATTTTATCGATGGATTTTACAGCCGCAAAGGTGATTTCCCGCCCGATAAGAAAAAAGAACTGGTGAAATATACCGTGACCCTGAAAGATTTCAAAGACGAGGTGATTTTCTACCGGAGCAACAAAAGCGAACGCTGGTGGATGGAGGTCCCCATCCGCAGCAAACACCGTGAACGCTACGAAAGGCACCACCTTGTGCCCTGTTCTTACCAGGATTACCAGACCGCCTGCCAGAATACCCTCCCCGACAGATGGTGGCAGACATACCAAAAACTTATGTAACAAACGCTACATATCAGCTTTTTCCTTACTTTTGCACTCCGTTTGATCATTTACAGCAAAGAGCTTTGAACCAATTAGTGAAAAGATTCGATATGATGAGAACCTTGCCTATATTAAAAAAAACAGGATTGATCATCTTCCTGGCAGCCATACTCCTGTCTTCCTGCGTCCCTATGAAACGTATCCGATACCTGCAGGACCCCAAAGATAAAAAGAAAGAAACCAAGGCCGATTTTCAAAAGCCTGAATATCATTGAGTACCTGGTGCATAAAGGAGATAATCTCTACATCAGGGTAAACAGCCTGGATGAAAAAAGCAATTATTTCGACAAGGCGGGAGATATCAGCAATTATTATTCGGAAGCGGGTATCTACCTTAATAGTTACACCGTCAATGACTCGGGGTATGTTGAGTTCCCTTTGATCGGCAAAGTGATGGTCAATAACCAGACCATTGAACAAATTCAAAGGCAATTGCAGGAAAAAGTCAACGAATATATCAAAAACACCGTAGTCATCGTTAAACTGGCAAATTTCCGTGTTTCCATGGTGGGTGAATTTAATAATCCCGGAAAATATGTTATTTACCAGGATAAGATCAATATCTTCGAAGCGATCTCCATGGCGGGCGACATGACCGATTTCGCCAAGAGAAACAAGGTGTTGCTGGTGCGCCAGAGTGAAAAGGGGGTCAAGACATACCGGATCAACCTGAATGATTACAGTATCCTGGAATCGGATTATTATTACCTGATGCCCAATGACCTGGTTTATGTGGAGCCCCTTAAGGGTAAACAATTTGCTTTCAGCGAGTTCCCTTATATCTTAATTTTAACCACCATTACAACAACCCTTTTACTTTTAAATTACATTCAATAAATTAAAAAGTGGAATACGATAATACCCGCATTAATCAGCAAAATCAGCCGCAGGCAGAGGAAAACTTTGATTATAAAGCCTTCTTCTTTAAATTATACCGGCACTGGTATTTTTTCATCCTGACCATCTTCGTGGCCCTCATCATCGCTTTTCTTTTCAACAAATACACGAAGCCTGTATATGAGGTCAGTACGACCGTCATCATCAAATCCGACAGGGGCGGGAACATCGATCCGCAACAACTTATCGGGCTTGGTTTTAAGGGTGACCTGCAAAATATCGAGAATGAGATCGGGGTGCTCAGCTCTTACTCCCTGACCGAACGTACGGTGAAAAACCTTAATTTCTTTGTCGCCTATTTCGAAGAGGAGAATTTCATTTCAAAGGAACAATACGGCGATAACCCCTTTGAAGTGGTGTATGATACCAGCCACCTTCAGCCGGTCAATGTTGAATTCCAGGTTAAGATCCTTTCGGCATCCAAATATTTCATCCAGGTTGAAGCAGAAAATGCCACGCTTTACGATTATGCGACCTTTAAAGAAACTGAAGAAGAATATCTCTTCCTCAAGGTCAGTGATACATTATTCTTCGGTGAACAGCTTGAAGGGGAGGCATACAGTTTTCACCTGGTGCTGAAACCCGGCGTACGGATTTCTGATGTGGTATCCAAAAACCTGAATTTTGTTTTCAAAGATCTGAAATCCCTTGTTGAAAGGTACAAGGGCTTGACCATCGAACCCATCAACAAGGACGCTTCCATCCTGAAGCTGTCGCTGCGCGGATTCAATGAAGCCAAGTCCGCGGCCTTTCTCAACACGCTGACCAGGGAATACCTGGCACAGGGCCTCGAGAAGAAAAACATGATCGCCACAAATACGATCAGGTTTATCGATGAACAATTGATGGACATCAGCGATTCTTTGAGTTTCGCCGAGCTGGAACTGCAGGATTACAGGAGCCAGAACGTCGTCATGGACATCGATTTCCAGTCGCAGCAGGCTGTCGATTATATGAAGACCCTGGAAACACAGCAGGCCGACCTGAAGGTAAAGAATATGTACTACAAATCCCTGAAAAAATACGTCGAAAGCAACAAAGACGTCCAGCAGGGATTGATCGTCCCTTCAGCCATGGGCATTGATGACCCCCTGACGACCAGCCTGATCCAGGAACTCTCAACCCTTTTCAACGAAAGAGCAGAAGCCTTGCTGACCTCCACAGAAAAAAACCCAATGGTCATCGCGCTGGATCTCCGCATCGAAAATACCAAAGATGCCTTGCTGGAGAATATCACCAATATCGTGAAGAACTCTGAAATCGGGCTGAAGGACATCAGCAGCCGGATCGAATTATTGACCGGCCAGATGACCACCATCCCCAAGACACAGCGGGAATTGCTCGGCATCACCAGGAAATTCAAGCTGAGCGACAATATTTACAATTTCCTCCAGCAGCGCCGTGCCGAAGCCCAGATCACCAGGGCATCCAACGTTTCTGATAACGAGATCGTTGATCATGCGAGGCTGCTCGATTCGTCACCGGTATATCCAAAGAACAGCCTGAACTATATCATCGCTATTATCCTTGGCCTCATCCTGCCCGTCCTGTATGTGCTCGGTAAGGACTACCTCAACGACAAGATCGTGGAACGAAGCGACATCGAGAAGATAACACAGTTACCGATCCTCGGCCACGTGATCCACAGCAACCGGCTGAGCACCATCGTGGTGGCCGAATCGCCCAAATCGTCCATCGCAGAGTCGTTCAGGTCGATCCGTACAAACCTTTCCTTCGTCACCAAAGGAAAAACAAAAATGACCGTTCTGATCACCTCCGATATGGTCAGCGCGGGAAAGACATTCGTTTCGATAAACCTGGCATCGATATTCGCCCTTTACGGGAAAAAGACGGTCCTGATCGGTTTTGACCTCAGGAAGCCCAAGATTTACCAGGATTTCGGACTGTCGAACACCGAGGGTGTCAGCTCATACCTGATCAACAAGAGCTCCTATGAAAGCATAATCCAGCCTTCCATGATCGAAAACCTCGATATTATCATGGCGGGCCCTGTTCCCCCGAACCCATCCGAGCTTATCGCATCCGAAAAGACCGACGAGCTTTTCCGCCGTCTGAAAGAGGACTACGACTTCATCATCATTGATACCCCGCCGGTAGGCCTGGTCACAGATGCTTTCCTGCTGATGAAATATACCGATGCAAACATCTTTGCGGTACGCCAGAATTATACCCTCAAAAAAGTCTTCGCCTCAATTATAACCGATATCGAGAAAAGAAAGATCCCGAACGTGCATATCCTCATCAACGACGTGAAACTGACCAAAGGCTCGTATGGCTATGGTTACGGTTACGGTTACGGTTATGGTTACGGCTATGGATATGGATATGGCTACGGATACGGTTACGGCTATGGGTATTATTCCGACGATAAGGACAAGGAAAAGGAATCTACCGCAAAGCGCATGTTCAAGTAAAACTATTTTGTTTGAAAATTTATGGGGAATAGTCAAAACAATATCTTCCCTGTTTTTCACAAGATCATACAACGTGAAGACAAGGAAAGGAGATTAGGTCAGAAGGCGAAAGTTGTTTGGTTTGCGGGTCTTTCCGGTGCCGGGAAGACAACCCTGGCGAAACGACTCGAAGAGGAATTATTTGCCCGGAATTTTATGGTCCAGATCCTTGACGGGGACAATATCCGGAGCGGGATCAACAACAACCTGAGCTTTTCTGACAAAGACCGTCTAGAAAATATCCGGCGCATTGCAGAAGTCTCCAAGCTTTTCCTGAACTGCGGCATTATTGCCATCAACAGCTTCATCAGCCCGACCCGCGAAATCCGGCACCTGGCCATGGATATTATAGGGAGGGAAGACTTTATTGAAGTATATATCAATTCCCCGCTGGCCGTTTGCGAACAACGCGACACCAAAGGGCTTTATGCCCGGGCCAGGAAAGGAGAAATTAAAGACTTCACAGGGATTGGATCACCCTTTGAGGTTCCCGTCGATGCAGACCTCGAAATCCGCACCGACCTGCTTACGATCGAAGATTCAGTGAATAAGCTGGTGGAGTTTTTATTACCGAAGATTAAGTCGGTAGTCTGAGGTCGGAGGTCGGAGGTCGAAGGTCGAAGGTCAAAAATAAAAATAAAAACCAATGACCAATCAACCAATGACCAATGACTAATGACCAATGACTAATGACCAATGACCAATGACTAATGACCAATGACTAATGACCAATGACCGACCTTCAACGTAAATACAACCTGAACCATCTCCGCGAACTGGAATCGGAATCTATCTTCGTGATGAGGGAGGTGGCCGCACAGTTTGAAAGACCGGCGCTGCTGTTTTCCGGCGGCAAGGATTCGATCGTGATGGTCCACCTGGCCAGGAAAGCCTTCTGGCCCGCCCGGATCCCTTTCCCCCTCATGCATATCGATACCGGCCATAATTTCATTGAAACCATAATTTTCCGCGATGAACTGGTCAAAAAACTGGGCGTGGAACTGATCGTCGGATCGGTGCAGGAATCGATCGATACCGGGCGCGTGGTGGAAGAAACCGGCTACGACGCCAGCCGCAACCTGTTACAAACCGCCACCCTCCTCGATACACTGACCAGATACAAGATCGACGCGGCCATGGGCGGCGGCAGGCGGGACGAAGAAAAAGCCCGCGCCAAAGAACGCTTCTTCTCGCACCGCGATGAATTCGGACAGTGGGACCCTAAAAACCAGCGCCCGGAGCTGTGGAATATTTTCAACGGTAAAAAACGCGTGGGCGAGCATTTCCGCGTTTTCCCCCTCAGCAACTGGACCGAAATGGATATCTGGCAGTATATCTACCTCGATAATGTCGATATCCCCAACCTTTATTTCACCCATGAGCGCAAGGTGTTTAACCGGGATGGCGTCTGGCTGGCCGATGCACCGTTCATGAAAAAAAGGGAATCCGAAAAAGTGGTCACCATGCGGATCCGCTGCCGTACCATCGGCGACATTTCCTGCACCGGCCTGACCGTTTCCGAAGCATCGACCCTGGAAGACATTATCCAGGAAATCGCAGCCGTCAGGGTAACCGAACGGGGCGGCCGCGCCGATGACCTGAGATCGGAATCAGCTATGGAAGACAGGAAGAAAGAAGGATACTTCTAAAGAATGTTGAATGTTGAATGTTGAATGTTGAATGTTGAGTGCTGAGTTTTAATTTTTAATTTTGATAATTTTCGATTGTGGAAGATAAATTCTCAAGCAAAGCGTATCTCGAAATGGAGCTGTTGCGTTTTACGACAGCCGGCAGCGTGGATGATGGAAAAAGCACCCTGATCGGCCGTTTGCTGTACGACAGCAAATCGATCTTCGAGGATCAGCTCGAGGCGGTCAAACGCGCCAGCATCCGCAAAGGCAACGAGGTGATCAACCTGGCCCTCCTCACCGACGGGCTCCGTGCCGAACGCGAACAGGGTATCACGATCGATGTGGCTTACCGCTACTTCGCCACGCCAAAACGTAAATTCATCATCGCCGATACGCCCGGCCATGTCCAGTATACCCGTAATATGGTCACCGGCGCCTCTACAGCCAATGCGGCTATCATCCTTATCGACGCCCGCAACGGGGTGACCGAACAGACCTACCGGCACTCCTATATCGCCTCGCTGCTCCAGATCCCCCACCTGATCATCTGTGTCAATAAAATGGACCTGATGAACTACAGCGAGGAGGTCTATGAAAAGATCAAGCATGACTTCGGCGCTTTTGCCGCCAAACTCGATGTGAAAGATATCCAGTTTGTCCCTATCAGCGCGCTCAATGGCGATAATGTGGTCGAAAAGCAGAACAATATGCCCTGGTACGAAGGCGGTACGCTGCGATATATCCTGGAGAATATCCATGTCGCCAGCGACCATAACCATATCGATCCCCGCTTCCCCGTGCAGTACGTGATCCGGCCCATCTCCGAAAAATACCACGACTACCGCGGCTACGCCGGGAGAATTGCCGGCGGCGTCTTCCATAAAGGCGAAAAGGTGATGGTGCTGCCATCCGGCTTTGTAACCACGCTCGAATCCATCGATTTCGACGAAAAGGAAATCAATGAAGCCTTCCCGCCCATGTCGGTGACGTTCAGGCTGTCAGAAGATATCGACATCAGCCGCGGCGATATGATCGTGCGTGAGAACAATGTGCCCGAAATCAGCCAGGATATCGAGGTCATGATGTGCTGGATGAGCGATAAACCGCTTGTCCCGGGCATGAAATATTACCTCCGCCATACCACCTCCGAGGTGAGGGCCATGATAAAAGAAATCGTTTATAAGGTCGATGTCAATACACTCGAGCGCCATCCTGACGGAAAAGAATTGAGAATGAATGAAATCGGCCGTGTCCAGCTGCGGACCACCAAGCCGTTGTATTTCGACAGCTACCGCCGCAACCGCACAACCGGGAGCATCATCCTGATTGAGGAAGGAACGTTCAATACAGTAGGAGTGGGAATGATTGTATAATTTTAAATTTTGAATTTTGAATTTTGAATTAAAAAGCCGTAGGCTTTTAGTTACCGGTGGAGCCGGGTTCATCGGGTCTGCTCTTTGCGAGGCTTTCCTGAAGCAGGATAACGAAGTCGTTTGCCTGGATAACCTCCTTACCGGCCACCGGGAAAATATCGCCCCTTTCCTTTCCAACCCGCGCTTTACCTTTATCGAAGGCGACATCCGCGATCCGGAAACCTGCAAAAAAGCCTGCGACGGCGTTGATTATGTCTTTCACCAGGCTGCCCTGGGATCGGTGCCGCGATCGATCGAGAACCCTTCCCGGACCAACGAGATCAACATCACCGGCATGCTGAACATGCTGGTCGCCGCCCGCGATGCAAAAGTCAGGCGGTTCGTATACGCTTCCAGCTCTTCGGTTTACGGGAGCAGCAAAAAGCTGCCCAAGGTGGAGGAAGAGACCGGCGAGCCCCTGTCGCCCTATGCCGTCACCAAGGTGGTGAATGAAAAGTACGCCCGCGTATTCCACGAAATTTACGGTCTTGAAACCACCGGACTGCGCTATTTTAACGTCTTCGGCCGCCGGCAGGACCCGTATGGGGCTTATGCCGCTGTGATCCCGAAATGGGTCGCCCGGCTGATGAAGCACGAGCGGCCGGTCATTAACGGCGACGGCAGCTATTCAAGGGATTTTACCTATATCGATAACGTGGTGCACGCGAATGAGGTAGCTGCGGCCCCTACCCCTAAATCCCCTCCCCCAATTGGGGGAGGGGATTCAGAGGGTAGGGGGCTGCTGGGGTCTTCAACATCGCCTATGGCGCTAACACCACCCTCAACGAGCTGTTCAGCATCCTTCGCGATAACCTGTCGAAGTTCGACCCGGCAATCGCTGAAATTGAACCTGTTTACGCTACCGAACGCCCCGGAGATATCCCCCACTCCCACGCTTCCATTGAAAAAGCAAAAAAATACCTGGGATATGACCCGCAGTTCGATGCCCGGAAAGGTTTTGAACTGGCCTGCGAATGGTACCACAAGCACCTCCGGTGATGAATGTTGAATGCTAAATGCTGAATGTTGAATGTTGAATTGGTTTGCTGTATATACAAGTCCTCGGTGCGAAAAGAAAGCCCACGCACTTTTATTGGAAAAAGGCATTGATGCTTACCTTCCGTTACAGCGTATTCTGAAGCAGTGGTCCGACCGGAAGAAATGGGTCGAGGAGCCGCTGTTCCGTTCCTATCTCTTTGTAAACATCGCCCATGGCAGTTATTTCGACGTGCTTAACACGCAGGGCGTGGTGCGGTACATTACCTTTGAAAGCAAGGCCGTGCCGATCCCCGAAAAACAGATCGAAGCCATACGTTATTTTTTAGCCGGTGAAAGCATAAATTCTGACCTCACAGATGCTTCTGACATGGATCATTACACCCCCGGGACCACGGTGGAAGTCATTAAAGGCCCGCTGACAGGCATCTCCGGCGAACTGGTCCAGGTGGCAGGCCGGCACAAGGTCCGCGTGGAGATCAGCGCCGTCGGCCAGTCGATCCTTGTAACCATCCCGATTGCCCAGCTCAGGGTCATAAAGTAAAATTATTTATAGCACACGGAACCCCCATCCCGGCCTTCCCCCAACCGGGGGAAGGAGATTTGAACCGACGGCTTCACTCGTCGGATTATTACAAAATAGAGGTGGCTCAGAATTTAATACAGCCTCATCCGTGTGCTATTTGATAATTCTTTAACAAAAAAGTAACCTTTTTCTCTTGACTTCTGTATAATGAATGAGTACTTTTGTTACTCGATATCACGCGGTCCGGGGATAAATCCCTGTGACTGACGTGGCGAAGCCATGAGAAGTGAACGGTGAACAGTGATCGGTGAACAGGAGATAATATGATATAAAATTATGAATCACAAGGACTTAGAGGTTTGGAAAGAGGGGATAAAATTAGTGACGGAAATTTACAAATTATCTAATCTTCTACCGGATTCAGAAAAATACGGACTGATTAGTCAACTGCGGCGAGCTGCCGTTTCTATTCCTTCAAATATAGCAGAAGGGGCAGGAAGACAATCTGATAAAGAATTAATCCAGTTCCTTTATATCAGTCTGGGTTCCCTCGAAGAAATTGAAACACTCATAATTATAGGAAGGAACTTAAATTATTTTAAAGAAAATGAAATTGAAACTGTAACAAAAAAAATTGAACACATCCGCAAACTTATTGTCGGATTGATAAAATATTTAAAGAGCAAATAAAAATTTCCGTCCTGCTCACTGTTCACTGTTCACTGTTCACCCCTCTCCTACATGCTCGACACTTTAATTACCAGCAAAACCCGTCTCAAGCTTCTCCTGAAGTTCTTCCTGAACTCCAATGCCAGGGCGCATTTGCGCAACCTGGAGTCGGAATTCGGCGAGAGCACCAATGCGATCCGCCTGGAGCTGAACAAGTTTGAGGGTGCAGGACTGCTGAAATCGGAGGTGGAGGGCAACAAGAAGGTTTTCCGCGCCAACACGGGCCACCCGTTGTTCCAGGACATCCATAACATCCTGATGAAGACGATCGGTTTCGACCAGATCATCGACCGGGTGGTGACCAAGCTGGGGAACGTGGAAAAGGCTTATGTGACGGGTGATTTTGCCCGCGGGATGGATGCGCAGATCATCGACCTGGTGTTTGTCGGCGCCGAAATCAACCAGGAATACCTGGTCAAACTTGTCAACAAGACCGAAACCCTGATCAGCCGGAAGATCCGTTACGTGATCTTTCACCCCGACGAGTTTGAAGGCTACCGCAAGACCCGCACGGGGAAGGATATGCTGTTGATATGGAAGAATGAGGAAAGGTGAAACCATTAATTTACAATTTTATCTTTTATTCTTTATTAGAGAATGATTTAGTATTATATTTGTTCTTTTAAAACGAACAATATTACAAATGAATAAAGAACGTTTAAGGGAGGTCATGTTCGACCAGAGAGAGGTTTTCAACAGGCAGAAAGAGCTGATCGAACGTGATATTGATTATGAACGATACATCAGGACCGGCCAGGTGGTGATCATTTCAGGAATCCGGCGCTGTGGGAAATCATCACTGCTATATCTCTTTAAACAAAAAATGCATTTGGATGAACCGGCATATTGCTATTTCAATTTTGATGATGAACGCATTATGCGCGAAACTGAAGTTCCGGAGCAGGTATACCTTCTCCATCTCGAAATATACGGCACCGAGCCGGTATTCTTCTTTGATGAGATCCAAAACATAGAGGGGTGGGAAAAATTCATCAATCGTTTGTACGAGAGAGGGGCAAAAATCTTTGTGACCGGTTCCAATGCACGTCTGCTCAGTTCCGAAATATCCACAAGCCTGACCGGCAGAAACCAGGTTCTGTCCTTGTATCCTTTTTCATTTCTTGAATTTTTAAAGTTTTCAGGCCGTTCATATAAGCTGGCTATGCTGTCATCTGCCCAACGAGCCCTGTTATTGAAAGATTTCAATCAATATATGGCATTCGGGGGCTTTCCCCTGGTCGTTAAAGAAAATGACCTGGAGCTGGTTAACGGTTATTTTCAGGATATCTTATACCGCGACATCATTTCAAGGTTCAGGTTAAGCCAGGTAAATGAGCTTCGGCAGATCGGCCTTTATTTCGCTTCAAACATCAGTAAGATTTTTTCATACGCCACCATTCAGAAATTTTCAGGAATAAAAAGTCTCAGCACTATAAAGGATTACCTGTGGTATTATGAACAGTCGTTTCTGTTTTTTTACCTGAAGAAATTCGATTATTCAGTAAAAAAGCAGATCATGAATCCCAAAAAAGTGTTTACCATCGATCCTTCATTTTCAAACCGGTTAGGTTTTAACTTCTCCGGGAACATGGGAAGGATACTTGAGAATATTGTATTTCTTGAATTGTTGCGCAAAGGGAAAGAGGTGTATTATCATTCCGGGAAACATGAATGTGACTTCCTGGTCAGGGAAGGATTGAAAATAAAGGAGGCGATTCAGGTAGCATGGATAATCAGCGACGAGAACCGCGAACGTGAACTAAACGGTCTGGCTGAAGCGATGGAGGATATGAATTAACCCGTGGATTGTTAATTACCCAAGACAAGGAAGATACCATCGACTTCAAAGAAAAACAAATCACCCTTATGCCTTGCTGGAAATGGCTGATGGACGGGTGAGCGCTCGGCAGTCACCAATTACTTTTGTGCTAATTTGTCACCTAAGACTTTAGGACTGTAGGACGGTAAGACGGTAAGACGGTAAGATTATAAGACTGGAACATGGGAACCCTGGATTGGCGAGAAACCCTTAATTTACACTTTATAGTTTACCATTTTATCCTTATTTATAAGGAAATAAATCATTAATTTTGTCCTTTATAAAAGGGAATAAATGAAGGAATATTACAGGGAACTTATTCACGATTTTGTGGCTCGGGATCTCTCAGCTATAAAACCGAGGACGCTAAACCTTCCCGATGAGCCTGGCCGGATCATTACAGTAATCGGGGCACGAAGGGTTGGTAAAACCTATTTACTGTTACACCATATTAACCGATTACGCCAAACTGTCCTGGCATCAAAATTATTGTACATCAATTTTGAAAATGATAAATTGTTTCCTTTTACACTGGAAAAAGCACAGCAGCTGATCGAAACGTATTATGAAATTTATCCTTCATATAAATCGGAAAAAGTGTATTTCTTTTTCGATGAAATTCAAAATATACCAGAATGGCATTTATTTATTCGCCGTTTGTATGATACTGAGAATTGTTTCCTGTTTCTGACCGGGTCTTCTTCCCGCCTGTTAAGTAAAGAAATAGCCACTTCGCTGCGGGGACGCACGATCACTTTTGAGCTGTTTCCCCTGTCGTTTCGCGAATATGTCGACTGGTATGGTATCGACACCGGGAAAGGCTATTCATCACGGCAAAAAGCTGAATTACAACATGCCTTTCAAAATTATTTAAATTCCTCGGCCTTACCCGAATTGTTCAGGGAAACAGATGTGAACATGCAGCAAGCTGTTTTACATGAATACATAAATATGGTGATTTATAAAGACCTGATTGAAAGACATGGATTGACCCAGCATAGTTTAATAAAATTATTTATTCGTTTTTTAATCGTCAATATATCTAATCAGGTCAGTATCAATAAAATATTTAACGATTTTAAATCACAGGGACTTCAATTATCAAAAAACAGTTTATATGATTTTCTGATTTACCTGGAGGATAGTTACATTTTTTATAGCACAGCGATCTATGCTGAAAATTTAAGAGAACAGCAGCGAAATCCTAAAAAAATATATGTGGTCGATATTGGTTTAAAACTTTTGATGGATTACAATGCTGATAAAGGCCGCTTACTTGAAAACCTGGTTTTTCTCCAATTAAGACGGAGACATCATGATATATTCTATTTAAAAGATAAAAAGGAAGTTGATTTTTGCTACCAGTACGAGGGGGGGCTGAACCTGGTTAATGTAGCTTACAGCATATCAGACACTTATACGTATGAAAGAGAAATCCATGGCTTAACAGAAGCCATGAACCATTATTCTCTTACCGAATCAACATTAATAATCGGAGAAGGAAATGGTTCGGTCATCATGCAGAACGACCGGCGAATCAATATTATGCCCGTCTGGCAATGGCTGCTTGAGGTTTGAGGTCGGCGGTCAGCGGTCGGAAATTAGAAAATAGAAATTTGTAACATTGGAACACACACCTTACCACCTTTCCACCTTTCCACCTTTAAAAATTTAACAATTTAACAATTTAACAGTTTAACAGTTTAACAGTTTACCCCATGAAAGCAGTATTCCTCGCCGGCGGACTGGGAACGCGCCTGCGGCCGTTAAATTTCAGCTGTTCAAAGTATTACTGTTCCCTTTTTCATGATTCACGCTAAACTAAAATCAAAGTAATTAAAAAACAACTAAGTTTTGCTCTTTAATTCTTTTCATTTCGTCCTGTTTTTCGTTGTGGTGACTACCCTATACTTTACCCTGCCGCATCGTTTCAGGTGGTTCTTTTTATTGGCAAGCAGCTGCTATTTTTACATGGTTTTTATCCCTGTATACATTCTTATTCTGGGATTTACTATTGTCATTGATTATTTCGCGGGAATTTGGATAGAGAGGACAGCGGGGAAAAAAAGAAAGTATTTTCTGATTGCCAGTCTTATAGCAAATATTGGGGTTTTGGCTATTTTTAAATATTATAATTTTTTGAATGAGAATTTATCTGGTTTTCTCAATGCCATAGGCTATGAGAACAGAATCCCCGACCTGAGCTTAATTTTGCCTATTGGCTTATCTTTTCATACTTTCCAGGCTATGAGCTATACAATTGAAGTCTATCGGGGAAACCATAAGGCTGAACGACATTTTGGTATCTATGCCCTTTACGTCATGTTTTATCCTCAGCTTGTAGCCGGACCAATTGAACGCCCGCAAAACCTTCTGCACCAGTTTTACGAAAAGCACTACTTTGAATATCATCGGGTCGTAGAAGGCTTAAAAATGATGTTATGGGGACTTTTCATGAAACTCGTTATAGCTGATCGTCTGGCTATTTATGTAAATGCCGCATATAATAATCCGGAACAACATACCGGACAAACACTTGCGCTGGCGACAGTGTTCTTTGCTTTCCAGATCTATTGTGATTTTGCCGGGTATTCCAGTATTGCTATTGGTGCTGCAAAAGTCATGGGTTTTAATTTAATGACAAACTTTAACCGGCCCTATTTTGCCCGTTCGATCTCGGAATTCTGGAAACGATGGCACATTTCCCTGTCAAGCTGGTTCAGGGATTATTTGTATATCTCCTTAGGCGGGAACAGGGTGAAAGTTCCCCGGATGTATTTTAACCTTTTCTTTGTTTTCCTCATAAGTGGGCTCTGGCATGGGGCTGACTGGACATTTATCATCTGGGGAGCCTTGAATGGGATATATTTGATTTTCGCTCTTTTTACCGATAAAGTAAGATCAAAAATCAATCAGAAAATTTACCTGGATCATTCTCCCCGGCTGCACAATTTCATTCAAATCATATTTACTTTTTTTCTCTCTTGTTTTGCCTGGATTTTTTTCCGTGCCAATTCAACCCATGATGCTTTTCAGATCATTGGAAATATCATGAAATTCAAAGGGCCGCTGTATATCGGAACACCTTCCGTGCTGATATTTTCCATTATGGCAATTATTTTCCTGATAATCAGTGAAATAAAGAAAGAGTACTTCGACAGTAAACTTGCTTTCTTTCATCACCAGAATGCCTGGGTACGTCATCTTAGTTATGCAGGCATTATATTATTTATCCTGCTCTTTGGCGTTTTCGATGGCGGTCAGTTTATCTATTTTCAATTCTAACCAGTCACGTGAAAATTAATAATCAAATATTGAAATTGCTGTATAAATTTTTACTCCTTTTCGGGATCATTTTCTTATTTGATTTTGCCATAGGGAAAACCCTTGAACATTTTTATTTTACACAGACCTCCGGGGCTTTTTACCGGACCACTTATTCGATGGACAGCACCCGCGCTGATATACTCATCTTTGGGTCGTCACGCGCAAATCATCATTATGATCCCCGGGTCTTTGAAAGTTCATTAGGGATGAGCTGTTACAATACCGGACGGGACGGGAACTTCTTACTTTACAATTTTGCTGTTTTTAAAACAGTTTTAGAGAGGTACATACCTAAAATTGTCATTATTGATGTAGCCGGAAATGAATTAAGTTCTACGGCCGATGATTACGTACGACTGTCATCTCTTTTGCCTTACAAAAACCGCAATAGCACTATAGATCAAATGATTGCACTGAGAGGTCCTTTTGAAAAGATAAAATGCCTGTCGACAATTTATCCGTATAATTCCTTGTTGTTGACCATCGCCATAGGAAATACCGCGAAGAATAAAGAGCGCAAATCAGACATTAGTGGCTATGTGCCAATTAGCGGTACCTGGAATAAAACCAGAGCTGAAATCGATTCAAATGCTTCTGGTATGATCGACCCCAACAAAGAAAAGGTATTAAAAGAGATTATTCACGATTGTAAATTGAATGGAATCAGGCTTCTGCTGGTTAATTCACCTGCATTTGTAAAGTCAATTCCTTCAAATGATGTAAATCCAATCAGGCAAACAATTCAATCCAGTCAAGTGGAATACCTTGATTATTCATCGGATTCTGCATTTATAAACAATCACAATTATTTTTTCGATCCATTGCACCTCAATGACAACGGAGCCAGGCTGTTTTCAGAGACACTGGCTGCTTATTTGAAAAATAGTTAATTGGAACTTTGAACTCTGAACTTTGAACTTTGAACTTAAAATAGATGGAACTTAAGAATAAAACTGTGCTGGTAACTGGCGCCGATGGGTTCATCGGTCTCACCTTACGGAAGCCTTGCTGCAAAAAGGCTGCAAAGTCAAGGCCTTTCATTCTACAACTCGTTCAACTTCTGGGGATGGCTCAAGGATATCCCGGTCAATCCAAACCTGGAAATCGTCACCGGGGATATCCGGGATCCTCACTTTCTAAAAACATCACTAAAGATACCGACCTGGTTTTCAACCTGGCGGCGCTAATCGCCATCCCTTACTCCTACGTGGCCCCCGATAGTTATGTCGACACCAATATCAAAGGCACCCTGAATATCTGCCAGGCTGCGCTCGAAAATGGCGGGACAAGGGTCATCCATACCTCCACTTCAGAAGTTTATGGGACGGCCCAATACGTTCCTATCGATGAAAAGCATCCCAAACAGCCACAGTCGCCCTATTCGGCCACCAAGATCGGGGCCGATGCCATGGCTTTGAGCTTTTACAACGCGTTCAATCTTCCGGTCACCATAGCCAGGCCATTCAATACTTACGGCCCGAGGCAGTCGGCCAGGGCCATCATCCCTACCATCATCACCCAGATCGCTTCCGGGATGAAAGAGATCAGGCTGGGCGATTTGAGACCCACGCGCGACCTAACTATGTAAAAGACACCTGCGCCGGTTTTATCGCCATAGCTGAGAGTGACCAGGCTGCAGGCAAAGAGATCAATATCAGCTCAAACTTTGAGATTTCAATGGAGGAGGTTCTCCGGATTATAAAAGAATTCATGCAGGCTGACGTAAAGGTAGTTTCAGATGAGGCCCGCATCCGCCCGGAGAATTCAGAAGTGTTCAGGCTCTGGGGCGATAATGCGTTACTCAGGGAATTGACCGGTTGGAAACCTGTTTATGATATAAAGAAGGGTCTTGAAATCACCTGTGAGTGGTTTGCTAAACCTGAGAACCTGGCAAAGTATAAACCGGGGATTTATAATTTATAATCAAAAAATTACAATGACAAAAAAGCTAAAGGTAATTTGGATATGCCATTTTACTAATGCTGATATTCAAAATCAATTAAAATCCAGGAAAAGAATACCCGAATTCGCTCCCTGGATAACTTTAGGCATTAAAGAAGTAAAAAATAGATCATCGGAAATCGAACTTCATATTATCTCTCCCCATAGATGGATAAGTGGAATAAAAGAATTTCAGGATGAAAATGTTTTTTATCACTTCTTTAACCCGGGCATACCCTGGTATGGTCGTCATTGGCCATATTTTTTCCGTTGGGATTCTTACACCGGGTTTCGTTCAAACAGAATCAGGATTGAAAAATTCGCTAAAATGATAAATCCTGATATTATTCATTGGCACGGGGCAGAGAATGCATATTTCACGTCATCTTTTTTTGATTTGATGAATAGCTACCCTAACCTTGTAACTATTCAGGGTTTTATTTCTCTAGCTTTAAGTGATGCCACTAATGCAAATAACAAAATCACCAATGTCCACAAAAAAGGCGTTGCTATTGAAAAAAAAATTCTTCTAAAGCAAAGAATTTTGGAATCAGAGATAATGCCATGAAAAAAGAGATATTAAAATATAATCCCCGTGCAAACTTTTACTGGCATGAATATTTTATTAATATACCTGAAAGTAAAAAAGATATTATCATATCGGATAAAAAGCATTATGATATCATATACTTCACAAGGCTGGCAAAAACGAAAGGCATAGAAGATTTAATCATAGCTGTCGGGCTGATTAGGCAATCGTTGCCAACATTAAGTTAGCCATTCTTGGAAGCTCAGATGCCGTTTATCTCGATTTTTTAAAAAATCTCGCCATTAAAAACAATTGCTTGGAGAATATTCAATTTAAAGGATTTATTCCAAGACAAGCTGATATTTATGAAATCCTGAGCAAGTCAAGGTTATTTGCACTTCCGGCTTATGTAGGAGATGTTCCGGGAGGCATGATTGAAAGCATGGTTCGCAAGATACCTGTTATTACCTACAAAAGCGGGGGAATTCCTGAGGTTAATTTAACCCGCCATAATATTGAATTAGTGGAACAAGGAGATATTGAAGGGCTTGCTGCCAGAATTCTGTTTTTACTGGAAAACCCATCCTATGCGGAAGAGCTTGCTGAAAGAGCATATGAGTATGCCACTTCCAGGTGGAATAACCGGAAAGCATTAGATGATATTATACTTGCTTATAAATCGATCCTGAATGAATAGAAATATAAATTACATTTAAGAATATTAATACAACGATATGATGATTGAAAAACTTAATAAACAGGGGTCTAAATTAGTTAATATCCTGCATTCAATGCTCAGGATCAGGATCTTTGAAGAAAAGGTTGCTGAAATTGCAAAAAATGAAGAAATTCAATGTCCTGTTCATTTATATGTTGGGCAGGAGGCTATAGCAGCTTCTGTTTGTGCTGATTTGACAGATTCAGATTATGTGTTCAGCACACATCGAAGTCATGGTCATTATTTGGCAAAAGGCGGTGATATTAATAAAATCATGGCTGAAATTTATTGCAGGGAGACTGGATGCTCAAAGGGAAGAGGAGGATCAATGCATGTCATCGACAGAAAAGTCGGCTATATGTTAAGTTCCCCCATTGTTGGAGGGTCGATATCTATTGCTGTCGGTTCGGCCTTAGCAGCAAAAATGAAGGGAGAGGGTCAGGTCTCGGTTGCATTTTTTGGAGATGGGGCTACGGATGAAGGTGTGTTTTATGAGAGTTTAAATTTTGCCATAGTTTATAAATTACCCGTAATCTTTGTTTGTGAAAATAATGGATTCTCCACCCATTTACCGGATTTCTTAAGGCAATCAAACACCTGCATTATTGACAGAATTGATGGTTTTAAAATAAATTCGGCCAAAGTTGATGGAAATAATCCACACGAGGTATATAATGCGGCAAAATCAATGATAGAAAGAGCCCGCCAGGATCAAGGGCCTTCTTTCCTAGAATGTACTACCTACAGGTGGTTATCTCATGTTGGATATTGGCAGGACCTTGATGTCGGATATCGGAAAAAAGCCGATGTTGAACACTGGATGAATAGATGCCCTATTGAGTTCCTGTCTAAGGATCTATTTAAAAATGATATTATTACAATAAATGAATATGATAAAATGAGAGAAGAGATAAATCTCCAGATTGATGAAGCCGTTGTTTTTGCTAAAAACAGCCCTTCACCAGATCCGATATCGATTTATGAGGGCTTATTTAATTAATTGATTAATAAAAACTTTGATTCATGAGAAAAATTAAATATTCAGCTGCAATTAACGAAGCACAGCATATAATAATGCAGAAAGATCAGACTGTTTTTCAGATTGGTGTAGGCATAAATACACCATGGTATGTTGGCCAGACCATGAATGGATTGCTTGATGCTTTTGGTGAAGAAAGGATGATTGACACTCCGGTATCTGAAAATGGAACTACGGGCGTTGCAATAGGCGCTGCATTGGCAGGAATGCGCCCTATTCTTACATTTCCCAGGATGGATTTTATGTATTATGCAATGGATCAGATTTGCAACCATGCAGCCAGTCTAAACTATTCTTTAGGTGGTAATTCACCTGTGCCTCTGGTCATACGTGGTATAATAAACAGAAAGGGTGAACAATCTGCTCAACATTCACAGGCCATTCATGCCTTATTTATGCATATTCCCGGGCTAAAAGTGGTGATGCCTTCAAATGCCTATGATGCTAAAGGCATGATGATTGCCGCAGTAGAAGATAACAACCCTGTAATTTACATTGAAGACCGGGAACTGTATGCAACAGAATGCGATGTTCCTGAGGGCTATTATAAGGTATCCCTTGATAAAGCAAATGTTGAAATCGAAGGGAGTGATATTACTATTGTTTCATCGTCTCAGATGCTGCACCTATCAAAAATTGCAGCGGAAGTATTGAAAGAAAAAAATATCAATGTTGAGGTAATTGATTTAAGGTCTATCAAACCCATTGATAGTGAAACAATATTAAAATCTGTTAAAAAAACAGGCCGGTTAGTAGTAGTTGATGGTGGTTGGATAACAGGGGGACTGGCTTCTGAAATAATTACTATCGTTGTTACACAAGGTATGGAATGGTTAAAATCTTCACCCGCCAGAATAGCTTTGCCAGACCTGCCGGCTCCGGCATCTTATGTTTTAGAGAATGCCTATTATCCTGATTCTAATCTTATTGTAAAAACAGTCTTATCCCTATGCGTATAAGCGATATTAATTCATGTAGAAAACTTTCTAACGGAACTGATATTCCAATACTTGGTTTTGGTGTTCATAATCTGAAAGAGAAGCATGAATTTAATTTTGCAGTTAACATGGCCTTAAAAACAGGCTACAGGCATTTTGATACCGCTTCGATATACGGCAATGAGGATTTGCTTGGCAGAACAATTGAGGAAAGTGGCTATAACCGCAATGAGATCTTTATTACCACTAAATTGTGGAAGTCTGATTTTGGTTATGATGGCGCTTTAAAGGCATTCAACAGCAGCTTGCTCCGGCTTAAAATGGATTATGTTGACCTGTATATCATTCACTGGCCTAAGAAGGAAAAGCTTACGGAAACATGGGAAGCCCTGGAAAAGATATACTCGTCCGGAAAAGCCAGAGCTATCGGAGTAAGCAACTTTACAGCAGATTACCTGGATTTATTGATAAGATCCTGTAAAATTAAGCCAATGGTCAATCAGATAGAACATCATCCTTACCTTCTACAAAAGGAACTGGTGGATTATTGCTTTGACAGGGAAATTCAGGTTGTGGCGCACAGTCCTTTAATGTGGGGCCGGATTGTGAATGATGAAAATTTTAAGTTGTTTTCAGACAAATACAGGAAATCTGCAGCCCAAATCGTCCTTCGGTGGAACCTGCAAAAGGGAATAGCAGTTATTCCGAAATCCGCAAGTCCTGATAGAATTGTAGAAAATGCGGATATTTTTGATTTTCACATAAGTGATATTGATATGAACTTAATTGATAATCTGGATGAAAATCGCAGAATCGGTGGTACGCCCTGATATCTATAAACGTCTATAAAAAATTAAACCATGCTTCTTCCCGAAAAAATAAAAAATATCCGTATTGATAGTGCCTTAAGCGTCCTGAATGCCTTAAAGCAGATGGATAAATCCCGTAAAAGGCTTTTGCTTGTTTTTAAAAAAGATACATTTCTCGGTTTATTAAGTATTGGAGATATCCAAAGAGCAATAATAAAAGGCATATCATTAGATTCACAAATAGTTGATATTTTAAAAAAGAATCCTAAAGTTGCCGCTGTTAACACTCCGATTGAAGAAATAAAAAAGGAAATGTTACAATTTCGTATGGAATTTATGCCGGTTATTGATCAAAATGGTAACATTGATGATGTCTATTTTTGGGAGGATCTATTTTTAACAAAGCAACTTCCTCCAAACAGGAAATTTAGTTTGCCTGTGGTCATTATGGCAGGTGGTTTTGGTAAGCGATTGAAACCTTTAACGAATGTTATTCCGAAACCATTGATTCCTATTGGTGAAAAAACGATGCTTGAAGATATTTTTGAACGATTTTCCGAGCATGGATGTAATTCATTCTATATTTCAGTTAACTATAAATCTGATTTGATAGAATATTATATCCAAAATCAAAAATTACCTTACGATTTGCACTTTTTCAAAGAAGAAAATCCAATGGGAACTGCAGGTAGCCTGTCCCTGTTAAAAGGAAAAATAAATGAGACATTTTTTGTTAGTAACTGTGATATATTGATTGAGCAGGACTACTCGGAAATTCTGGATTATCACCGTTCCAATGAAAATGAAATAACAATTGTTGCCGCCCTTAAACACTTTCCTATAGCTTATGGCACGATTGAAACAGGAGAAAATGGAAGATTAATAAAGCTTGTCGAGAAACCTGAACTCACTTTTAAAATTAACAGTGGAATGTACATCCTTGAACCACATCTGCTGGATGAAATCCCGGAGAACCAAATCTTTCATATTACCCATTTAATTGAAAAAGTCTCAAATAGAAAAGGTAACGTGGGTGTTTTTCCGGTAAGTCAAAAATCATGGAAAGATGTAGGTAATTGGGATGAATATAGCAATTACATACAACAGTCCCTTTAATTATACCATTCTAAAATCAAATGATTTTTAATCAGCTTATATCCCTTTTATTCAAAGGCTCCGAAAGAAGTAAACTGGCAAAGAAACAAATTCTTTACTCCTTTTTTCTTAAAGGGATAAGTGTTGCTATCGGACTGATGTTTGTGCCATTATTACTGAATTATCTTGATGCGGAACGATATGGCGTTTGGTTGACGCTGACTTCTATTGTGGGTTGGTTTACTTTTTTCGATATAGGATTGGGAAATGGCTTGCGTAACAGGCTTACTGAAGCCCTGGCAGAAGACAAACATCAACTGGCAAAAGAATATGTCAGCACGACTTATGCAATAATCACATTGATTTTTCCGGAGTCCTTATCCTTTTTTATTGTGTCAACCCTTTTTTGCATTGGAATAAAATATTAAACACTTCGCTTGTTCCTGAAAATGAGCTTAGCCTTTTAGCATTGATAGTCTTTACATTTTTCCTTTTAAGCTTTATATTCAATTTAATGGGGATTATTCTTATGGCAGATCAAAAACCTGCTTTAAACAATGCTTTTAGCCCTATAGGCAATATCGTTTCATTAATAATTATCTATATACTTTCACTAACTATGAAAGGGGCATTGATATTAATGGGTTTTGTATTAAGTGTTGTTCCTGTTATTGTTTTGCTGGTTGCGACCTTTTTTTTGTTTCGGGGTAAATATCGTTTTTTAAGACCCGGCTTAAAAAACATAAGATGGAAACACTCTCATTCGCTATTAGGATTAGGGGTTAAATTTTTCGTCATTCAAATTGCAGCCATAATTCTTTTCACCACTTCCAATATTATCATAACTCAAATTTTAGGTGCAGAAGACGTCACCATATACAATATTGCATTCAAATACTTCCAAGTGCCTGTAATGCTTTACGGAATAATCATGACTCCTATCTGGTCTGCAGTAACAGACGCTTACACACGAAAGGATTTTGCCTGGCTCAAAAATACTCTGACAAAACTGAATCAGTTTTCTGTGGTTTTTTTTGTGGGTATTATTCTAATGCTTGTAATAAGCCCTTATGTTTATTCATACTGGATTGGAGATAATATAATTATACCTTTTGCCGTTTCAGCAGCAATGGCTTTATACGCTTCGATTAATGTTTTCCTTTCTCCTTACTCTCAATTCATAAATGGAATGGGAAAACTATATATAGCTACCCGGTTAGTTGTTATTATTATCATCTTTTATATACCTCTTGCCATATTATTGGCAAAGAGCCCTTTGCAATTAGCCGGTGTAATGGTGGCAACATGCATTATCAATGGTATTGGAATACCAATCCAGGTTTACCAAACCAATAAACTAGTTAACCAGAAAGCTAATGGGATCTGGAACCGGTAAAATGATTAAAATTGATAAATCGCTAAAATCAGTTATTATTGTTAAATGAATAATTTATCAAAACAAGGCCACTTCCGCTTCATGGCTTTCATGCTGATGATCAGTACATTTTTACCGCTGATCTTTGCAAACCTGCCACCTGTTTTACGAAGCCATCATATTTGGACAATTGCATGGTTTGCCTCAATACTGGTTATGAATATCAAAATACTGCATCAAAATCTGATGGGATTTGTGCTGATTTATGGCCTCGTAATGATATTGCTGCTGCTAAATACCCTTTATGTCGATGTTAATGACTGGAATAAAAATCAATTAACGATGGAGTTTTACGAAATCGCGGTAGCAATTTCTGTAATTACTTATTTTAGATTGGAACGTGATTATGTCGGACTGGCCAATCTTGTAAAATGGACAATGGTTTTCTTAATGATAACCGGAATTATGTCTTTTATCACATCCTTGATAAATCCCTTCTACGCAAGGAATATCATCGGTGTTTCGTCAGCTATAAATGAAGCCCAAAGAGAAGAGATTTTAAGTTATCAAAAATATGGAGGAGGCGGTTATGGTTATGCATCTGCTCTTGTCTGCCTGTTCCCGCTGTTGATGTATTATTTCAAACATAGAGCAGCAAGCTATTACAGCAAACCATTTATAATTCTGATAATTATGATTTTTATGTTTGCACTTTTTGGGATGCAGATTTATGCCAATATCCTGATCTCTATTATTATCATAGCTTTCAGCTGGTTTGGTGCTAAAAACGTTAGAAGAGGCTTTGTAACTATTGGGATTGTTACTACAATTTTATTTTTGATCCCTGTCAGCATATATATTGATATGTTTCAAACTATGGCTTCCTGGTTTGATCCGGGTTCTGATCTTTATTATAAATTCAACGATACGGCAATGTATTTTGCTACCGGCGGTAGCTACGAAGAAACAGGAATGGGCAGCAGGGCAGCAAGATATCCTTTATTATGGGATTCTTTTATGGCAAATCCCTTCTTCGGACATTTTCTTTCTAATTTGAAGTATATGGATATCTCTGAGGGGGCACATCTTTTCTGGATGAATAAACTGGGTGTTTACGGCCTTTTGGGGATAATACCATTCATATATATAATCTATCGGAATGTAAAAATTAATTTGAATTATTTCGATAAAGAGTTCGCTTTTTATTATTTGCTTTCCGTGCTTTCAATTGTTGCTTTAGGTGCAATGAAAACGCTTGCAGGCCGTGATCTCTGGTACACATTCTTTATCATAGTCCCGGGTTTTTATTATTTGCCCCTATTAAAAAAGAAAAACAGGTCCCGGCGGTATGAAATTCAGAAAACCGAAAACATTGAGCCCACGGATAGTCCTATTTAAAAAACGATTTTACAGATAAGTTTAGTATAAAATGATCATGAACAACACCCTCCTCATCACCGGCGGTACAGGCTCTTTCGGCAATGCCGTGCTTCGACGCTTCCTCTATTCGGATGAAATTAATGAGATCCGCATCTTAAGCCGTGACGAAAAAAAACAGGACGACATGCGCCAGTTTTACCGTAACGATAAAATCAGGTATTATATCGGTGATGTCAGGGATAAACGCAGCGTGGATTATGCCATGCAGGGCGTGGATTATGTCTTCCATGCCGCGGCCCTGAAACAGGTCCCTTCCTGCGAGTTTTTCCCTATGGAAGCGGTCCGCACCAACGTCATGGGCCTCGAAAATGTGATCGACGCCGCCATTCAGCATGGCGTGCAGAAAATGATCAGCCTGAGCACGGATAAAGCCGTTTATCCGATCAATGCCATGGGCATGACCAAGGCGCTTGCAGAAAAGGTGATGATATCCAAAGCCCGCAACCTGAACGGGACCGGGACCATGCTCTGCGGCACCAGGTATGGCAATGTCATGGCTTCCCGCGGTAGCGTCATCCCGCTCTTCGCCGACCAGATCAAATCCGGAAAGGAGATCACCATTACCGATCCCAATATGACCCGTTTCATGATGACCCTGGATGATGCCGTCGAACTGGTGCTTTTCGCCTTTGAAAATGGCAGCCCGGGGGATATATTTGTCCAGAAAGCCCCTGCCGCTACCATTGAAGTACTGGCCCGGGCCATGTTCGATCTCTATAATACCAAACCCAATATCAGGATCATTGGTACCCGTCATGGTGAAAAACTGTTTGAGTCGCTCGTGAACCGCGAAGAAATGGCCAAAGCATCCGACCTGGGCAATTATTACCGTATCCCCGCCGATACCCGGGACCTGAACTATGGAAAATATTTCTCTGAAGGAGAAGTAAAAGTTTCACAGGTGGAAGAATACACCTCGCACAATACCGAACGCCTGGATGTGGAGGGCATGAAAGCGCTCCTGATGAAATTGCCTATGATCAGAAGGGATATCCTGGGAGAGGATATGGGGGATGTTTATGAACCGTAACCAGTAACGTGATCTGTGATTTGTGATTTTGGAATTAGAATTTTAGAAAATTATGGGAGAGATTTTAAAGACACATAAAGAAAGAGAGAGGGAGGGAGGGCACCAATCACATGCTAAACAGTAGGAATCACAGGTCAATCCGGTTTTGTCGGCACCCACCTTTACAACACCCTTGGGCTTTATCCGGACCAATTTTCCCGGATCCCTTTCGAAGATAATTATTTCGAAAACGAGGGCTGCTGAACGATTTCGTAAAGTGTGACGTGATCGTCCACCTGGCTGCCATGAACCGCCATGGCGATCCGCAGGTGATCTACGAGACCAATATCCGCCTGGTAAAGCAACTGATCTCGGCCATGGAAAATACCGGCAGCACGCCCCATGTGCTGTTCTCCTCCTCCACACAGGAAGAACGCGATAACCCTTACGGAAGGTCGAAAAAGGAAGGCCGTGGATGCTGAAAGCCTGGGCGGAACGAAATAAAGCGGCATTCACCGGCCTGATCATTCCCAATGTCTTCGGCCCCTTCGGCAATCCTTACTATAACTCCGTCATCGCCACCTTCTGCCACCAGCTCACCCATAACGAACAGCCAAAAATTGAAATCGATGGCGAGATTAAACTTATTTATGTTGGAGAATTGGTTAAAGAGATCTGATTCTGTCGGCGGTCAGAAGTCGGCGGTCAGAAGTCAGAAGTCAACAATCGACAGTCAACAATCGACAGTCGACAATCAAACATCGACAATCGACAATCGACAATCGACAATCGACAATATCTCTATCCCTCACACTTCCAAAATCAAGGTTTCAGAATTATTGGAAAAACTGACAGGATTCAAGGAAAACTACTTCGAAAAGGGCGTCATTCCTAACCTCAACGATCCTTTCGACAGAAACCTTTTCAACACTTTCCTCTGTTATATCGATCATGCAACCTTTTTTCCGTTCATGCTGAAAAAGAACACCGATGAGCGGGGCAGTTTCGTGGAAACGGTGAAGCTGAACAGCGGCGGGCAGGTGAGTTTCTCGACCACAAAACCCGGCATCACCCGCGGAAACCATTTCCATACCCGCAAAGCCGAACGATTTGCCGTCATCAAAGGAAAAGCCAGGATCCAGCTAGAAAGATCGGAACGGATAAGGTCCTATCATTTGATCTCGATGGTGAGCATCCTTCCTTTGTCGATATGCCGGTATGGTATACGCATAACATCACCAATACCGGTGAAGATGATCTGTATACGATATTCTGGATCAATGAGTTTTACGATCCTGCTGATCCTGATACTTTTTTTGAAGAAGTTTAAATTGAATGGCACACGGATGACACGGATGCAACGGATTTTCACGGATATACTTTATATTAATGACAATTTCTTTTTTGAAGTCTGCAGGCACAAAATTATTCGGGAATTTTAATCAATTATTCCCTGGAACAAAAATAAATAAGTAACAACAAATCCGCGAAAATCCGTCGCATCCGTGTCATCCGTGTGCTATAAAAATGGAAAATGAAAAATGAAAAATAAAAGTATTAACTGTTGTAGGGACCCGGCCGGAAATCATCAGGTTATCCCGAACCATAGCCCTTCTCGACCAGCACGTCAATCACATCCTCGTCCATACCGGGCAGAATTACGATTACGAGCTCAACGAGATCTTCTTCAAAGACCTTGAAATCCGCAAACCCGATTATTTCCTTGAAATAGACACCTCTTCCCTGGGTGCCGCCGTCGGCGATATCATCCGCAAATCGGAGGAGGTGCTGAGGAAAGAGATGCCTGACGCCATGCTGGTCCTGGGCGATACCAATTCCTGCCTGGCGGCTTATATGGCAAAACGGATGCACATCCCCATCTTCCACATGGAAGCCGGCAACCGCAGCTTCGATTTCAACGTCCCCGAAGAGATCAACCGCCGCATCATCGACCATATCGCCGATTTCAACCTGGTTTACACCGAACATGCAAGAAGGCACCTTATTTCCGAAGGCCTTCCGCACCGCCGGATATACCTGACCGGCAGTCCGATGAAGGAAGTGCTGGATTACTACCGTGAAGATTGAAGAGTCAGTCTTAAGTCCCTAGTCAGAAGTCACGAAGTCAGAAGACAGACCAGAAACTAAAGACCAAAGACTATTTTCTCGTTTCCGTCCACCGCGAAGAGAACGTCGACAACCCGGAAAACCTGAAAAAGATCCTTAATATCCTGGAACGGCTGGCTGAAAAGTATCAGTTTCCGGTGATTGTTTCCACCCATCCCCGCACCCGGAAGCGCCTGGAGGAGTCGGCGGTCAGCGGTCGACGGTCCAGTCGCAGTCAGTCAACAGTCAGCAGTAAGCAATCGACCATCGACCATCGACAATCGACAATCACAAGCCTTGATCCATTTCATGAAGCCATTCGGTTTCCTCGATTACATCCATCTCCAGCAGCATGCCAAATGCGTGATCTCCGATTCGGGGACCATCAGCGAGGAGAGCGCGATACTTGGTTTCCCGGCCATTTCGCTGCGGCAGTCGATGGAGCGGCCGGAGGCGCAGGATGCCGGAACGATCATCCTGACCGGCTTCGACCCGGACATCGTGATGCAGTCAATTGAGCTGGTGATCAGCGAATTTGAAACCGGTCGGCAGTCAGCGGTCAGCAGTCAGCAGTCAGCAGTCACCCAGTCACCCAGTCACCCAGTCACCCAGTCACCAGTTACCAGTCACATACCACAGGAGTACCTGATAGCCGACACCTCCTGGCGGGTGCTGAAGCTGATCATGGGCAACGCCAGGCTCTCAAACCGCTGGCATGGAATCAATCGGTAATTGGTCAAGATTTTAAGCTTGAAACCCTGGATCGGCGAGAAACCATTAATTTACACTTTACAGTTTACAATTTACAATTTATAATCTAAATTTCAGATTTTTAGATTTAAGATTCAGATCCTAGATCCTAGATTGTAAAGTGTAAACTGTAAATTCCAGACCATCACCCATCACCTTGTCACCTTGTCACCCAGTCACCCAGTCACCAGGAAGAAAGAATAATTGATTTATTTATGGCTATACCCCTAATAAAACAGATTTATTTGATATCTTTGTGGTTATAACCCTATATATTTATGGTTTTGATAAGAAGGGAAAAATATTTAGATCAACTGATGGGCTTCACGGACAAGCCATTTATCAAGGTGATTACGGGGTTGCGAAGAAGCGGCAAATCGATTATTTTGCTTCTTTTAAAGGACGAGTTATTAAAGCGGGGTATATCGGAAGAGAACATAATCTACATTAATTTCGAAAGTTTTAATTATGCGGACATTGATAATTCCGAAAGATTATATAAACTGGTTAAGGGTAAAATTATAAAATCTGAAAGATATTATATTCTGCTTGATGAGGTTCAGGAAGTGGATTCATGGGAAAAGGCCGTAGATGCATTCATGGTGGATTTCGATGCGGATATTTACATCACCGGATCCAATTCCAGGCTTTTATCCTCCGAGCTGGCAACTTATCTTGCAGGAAGATATATTGAGATCCACATTTATACACTTTCTTTTGCTGAGCATTTACTTTTCAAACAGCAACGCACACAAACGGCCATAACTGATCTTTACCAGGAATTTGGGAATTATCTGCGCCTGGGCGGATTTCCGGTGCTTCATACGGCAGAATATACTGCAGAGACAGCCTATAAAGTAGTTTTTGATGTTTATTCTTCAGCAATACTCCGGGATACGGTTCAAAGATTTAAAATACGTGACGTAGAGCTGCTGGAAAGAGTGGTAAGATTTGTCTTCGATAATATCGGCAATAAATTCTCAGCTAAAAATATTGCAGATTATTTTAAAAGCCAGCAACGTAAAATAGATCTCAATACCGTATATAATTACCTGAATGCACTTGAAAGCGCTTTTATAATATACAAGATACCCCGCTATGACGTGAAGGGAAGGGAAATCCTGAAAACAATGGAAAAATATTACCTGGGCGACCAGTCATTATTATATGCCGTAATGGGTTATAAAGACAGGCTGATTTCCGGTGTGCTTGAAAACATTGTGATGCTTGAGATGATGCGAAGGGGCTACAGGGTATTCGTTGGAAAATCAGATGATAAGGAAATAGACTTTATTGCTGAATTCAAAGAAAGAAAAGTCTATATCCAGGTTGCATATAAAATAGCGGAACAAAAAACCGTCGACCGGGAGTTTAAACCCTTACTTGAAATACGGGACCATCATCCTAAATATGTCGTAACCATGGATGAAACCTGGAAAGACAATATCGAAGGGATACAACACAAGCATATAGCCGATTTTTTGCTAATGAAAGAGTATTAGCGGTCGGCAGTCAGAAATTAGAAAATAGAAATTTGTTAAACGCTTAAAATCTGCGTTGATTAGCTAGAAACCATTAATTTACACTTTACAGTTTACAATTTACAATTTATAATCTAAATTTCAGATTTTTAGATTTAAGATTCAGATCCTAGATCCTAGATCCTAGATTGTAAACTGTAAACTATAAATTCCAGACCATCACCCAGTCACCGTAACCCGTATCCCATTAAATAATAACCAATGATCCACAAATTTCCACAAATTCGCAATTATGTTTCTATTTTTCCGTATATTTGCTGAATTAAAGAAATAAAATGATTTTTGAAGCATTTCGGTCGGTGTTTTTTGATCTCGGGTGTTTTTCCTCCCGGCAGGTGTATGCATGGCGACCGGAGTTTGACAAGAATAATCTGGGAAGATGGGCAAAGAAAGGACTATTGATAAAACTCCGTCAGGGAATGTATTGTTTCAAGGAATACTTTGGCCGGCCGGGTTTCGAATTGTATCTTGCCAACCGGATGTACCAACCGTCATATATTAGCCTGTATACAGCATTGTCTTATTATGGCTTGATCCCTGAAACAGTTGTACAAATTACCAGTGTGACCGCGTTGAAAACGGCAAGATTTGAAAATCCCTTTGGCATGTATACATACAGCTCGGTTAAGCCTGATTTAATGTTCGGATATGATATAAAACCGATTACCCCGGAACGGTCTTTGCTTATGGCAACGCCGGAGAAAAGCCTGATTGACCTGCTGTATCTCTATCCCTTTTATAATACGGAAAATGAACTGGAGGCTCTGAGACTGGATGAAGAAGTAATTCATGAAAGCGTGAATGCGGAAACCCTGACGGAAATTGCAGCTAAGATCAGAAACAATGAACTGGAATATCGCGTAAAATTATTATTGAAAATATACCTGGCATGATTTCCCTGGATCAAATCCGAAACTTTTTCCCCCGGCAATTCAGGATAATCCGGCATTCCGAAAATACATGCTGAAGGAATACATCCAGCTTCAGGTTCTCGATTTCCTTTCAAATTCGGTCTATATCAGGAAACTTATCTTTATCGGAGGAACAAATCTGCGTTTGATCAAAGGTATTGATCGTTTTTCGGAAGATCTTGATTTTGATCGTAAAAATTTTACCATAGAAGAATTCAACAAGCTGACCGGTGACGTGATATTGTTTCTGCAACGACTCGGTTTTTATCCGGAATTACGAGAAAAGAACAAAGAAAAACTACTGGCATTCCGGAGCAATATCTTTTTCCCTGAATTGCTTAAAAAGATGAACCTGACCGGGCATCGTGAAGAACGGTTTCTGATCAAGCTGGGATGCCAGGACCAGAAAGTGGAATACAAACCGGAAATGAAAAATATAAAAGGATGCGGGCTTTTTTTTCCTTTTCCGGTCCCCCCCGATCCGGTGCTTTGTTCCATGAAGATTGCTGCATTACTCAACCGCTCGAAAGGGCGCGATTTTTACGATACCATGTTTTTGCTTGAGCAATCCGGGCCTGACTGGGCATTTTTAACGGCAAGATGTGGTATTGGCGATGCAGCATCACTTCACAAGGCCCTTCACGATCTCCTTCAAAAGATTGACCTGGATCATAAAGCGAAGGACTTCGATCATCTCGTTTTTGAACAAAGACACAGCAAGCGCATCCTGATGTTTAAGGAATTCATAGATACCCTGCCGCTGTTTTCAAGATAGGAGACGGTAAGACGGTAGGACGGTAAGATTTTAAGACTGGGACATTGGAGCCCTGGAAACCCTGGTCGGCGAGAAACCATTAATTTACACTTTAAAGTTTACAATTTACAATCTTAAATCTTATCTTAATTCTTATCTTAAATCTCAAATCAAAAATTCAGATTCTAACTAGATTCTAGATCCTAGATCCTAGATCCTAGATCCTAATCTAGATTGTAAAGTGTAAACTGTAAATTCCAGACCATCACCCACTCACCCAGCCACCATATGCAAAACCCGTGACAAGATGAAAAAAGGAAGTTTTAAATTATCTTTGTTAAATGAAGACCATTAAATATATTGTATTCAAAGAAGGGAAGTATTATGTTTCCCAATGTCTGAATGTTGAAATTTCAAGTTTTGGGAAAACCATTGATGAAGCAGCTTTAAACCTAAAGGAAGCGCTCGATTTGTATTTTGAAGATGAACCTGCACGCAGGAGCTACAGAAAAATTGAAGACACATTGATCGGAGAGCTTAATATCAGATTCTGATGACTAAGTTACCCTCTTCCAGAATAGTGATCCAGATTCTATCTGACCATGGATTTCTATTTGTTGGACAGAAAGGGAGTCATCAGAAATACACCAATGGCGAAAGGACAGTTATTATCCCAGCTCCCAGAAAGGAAATTCCTGTTGGAACCTTAAAATCCATCAGCAGGCAATCCGGTATCCCATTCCAAGAATTTACAGATTGATATAATTGCAATAACGATGATCCCCTGCTGGACATGGCTGATGCAATAGGAATTGGAGCCCTCAAAACCATTAATTTACACTTTAAAGTTTACATTTTACAATCTTAAATCTTATCTTAATTCTTACTTAAATCTCAAATCAAAAATTCAGATCCTAGATCCTAGATTCTAGATCCTAGATTATAAAGTGTAAACTGTAAATTCCAGACCATCACCCAGTCACCCAGTCACCTTGTCACCCAGTCACCAGTCACCAGTCACGCATTTTGAAGCCGATTATGGGCAACACGAAATTGAGCAATAAATGGCGGGGAATAAAAAGATAGTTTTGGTTACAAGCAGTTTCCCTTATGGTGGCGCCGGCGCCAACCTTATGCGATATTTTTCACTGGCCCTCGCTATGCAGAACAATGATGTGGAAGTCATTATTCCAACAGGTTCTTATTATGGTAAAAAAGTCGATGTTAATCAAAACAGGTCCGGTCATATTGAATCTGTGAAATACCGCCACCTCGGTTTTATAAATCATCCGCGGAATTATTTCGGAAAAATAATTGATAATCTTTCAGGGCTTTTCTCGCCTTTCTTTTTCCTGTTATTAAAAAGCAGGAAAAAAAGACCGGATATTATTATAGTTTATGATCCTAAGTTTTTTGCACTGATCATGCATTTATTAACAAAATATTTATTTAGAAAAAAATTAGTGCTGATCCTGCCTGAATTTTATGAAAAACCGAAATCAAAATTCATTTCACTATTACTGATTGATTGGTATAGATTCTATTTCAGTATTAAGTACCTGGCCCGCTTTGCCGATAAGTTTATCGTAGTATCTTATTATTTAAAAAATTACGTTGAAAGCAGATTAAAATCTGTAAAGAGGTCCTTATAATGCCAAACCTGGTTGATCCAGGAAGATTTGAGCTGGATCTCATTCAACCTTTCAATCCGGGTAAAATTACAATCGGTTATGTCGGGACCCCGACAAGAAAAGATGGCGCGCTGGACTTAATTAAAAGTTTCAGCAGGGTAAGTGCCAAATATCCGGATACGCATCTGTTATTGATCGGTGATATAACCAATGGGAATTCCATCGTGCCCGAACTGAAAAAATATGCAACAGAAATGGGTGTCAGTGAAGATAATATCACGTTCACCGGTCTGAAATCTCACATTGCAATTCCTGAATTGCTTTTATCATGCCAGATTTTAGCCCTGACAAGCCCGGGGGAATATTTGCCGAAGCCGGTTTTCCAACTAAATTGGGAGAGTATTTATCATGCAGAAAACCTGCCCCTATAACCCGTGTCGGAGATATCCCGAAATATTTAAAAGATGAAGAGCATGTTATACTGGCAGAGCCGGAAAACATTGAATCTATTGTTGATGGTTTTGAAAAAATAATAACAGATAAAAAGCTTTCTGAAAAATTATGTCTCAATGGTTATAAATGGATGGATGGAACCTGAACTATGTTAATCAGTCAAAAAGAATATCTGAATTCATTAACAAATAGCCTGTTTTAAATATTTTATGAATTGGAATCAATAGTCTTGTAAAAAATGTGCGGAATAACCGGAATATTTCATTTTGACAGAGAAAGAACTGTCGATAATACGCTGTTAAAAAAAATGACAGATGTTATCCGGCACCGCGGGCCCGACGGAGAAGGTTTTTATATTAATGGCAATATTGGATTGGGTCACAGGCGTCTGTCAATTATCGACCTGCAAACCGGCGACCAGCCCATGTTCAATGATGACAGAGTATTGCACTAGTGCTTAACGGCGAGATCTATAACTATATCGAATTAAAAGAGGAATTGGTAAAGCTGGGGCATAGTTCATGACCACATCGGACACTGAAGTGGTGATCAGGGCATATGAAGAATGGGGAATTGCCTGCCAGGAAAAGTTTAATGGCATGTGGGCATTTGCACTGTGGGACAACCGTAACAGCAATTATTTCTTTCGAGGGACCGGATTGGCGAGAAGCCATTGCATTATGCCGTTTATGATAACAGCTTTGTTTTCGGATCTGAAATGAAATCATTGTTTGCCTGTGGCATTCTAAAGGAACCGACTTTAGAAATGGTGGAGGTTTACCTGGTGATGACAAATATCCCGGAACCGTATACTTTTTACAGGCATATCAAAAAGCTCCGGGCAGGGCATTATATTATTGTCAAAAATGGGTCGTTTGAAGAATTTAAATACTGGGATCTGCCTGAAATTGATGAAAATAACATGCTGTCTGATAAAAAGCAGATCTATGAGAAGTTCAACTATTTACTGGAAGATTCCGTAAAGATCAGGATGAGAAGCGATGTCCCTTTCGGCGCTTTTCTGAGCGGCGGGCTGGATTCTTCTTCTATAGTAGCTTTTATGGCCCGGATATCGCCATACCAGGTCAACACTTTTACGATCGGATTTGATGAAAAAGCATTTGACGAAAGCTCTTTAGCGGCTGAGGTTGCATCAAAATTTGGAACCCAACACTACAGGGGAACGGTGACCCCGGAAGATTTCAACACGATAACGGAAAGAATCGCTTTTCATTACGATGAGCCTTTTGGTGATTCCTCGGCAATCAATGTAGATTATGTATCCAGATTTGCTGCAGAAAAGGTTAAAATGGTCCTGACCGGTGACGGGGGGGATGAAGTTTTATCAGGGTACCCTTCATACCAGGGAATTAAATTAACAAATCTTATTAAATCTGTGCCTTGGTCTGTCAGGAATCTAATCCCTATAATAAATGACCGGATTGCATTACTTTTCAAAGGAAACATACGCTATACGATGAATAAAGCTTCGTCTGTGATTCGTACCGCAAACCTGGAATTTTCCCGCAGAATGGTAGAAAAATCAGCTTATACAGATTTTTCCTCTATAAAAGCTTTAACAAAAGATTTAAAAAATATAGTCAGAGTCGAAGATTACTTTGTAGAATTTATGGTAAAGACAGCATTATAAGCATGATTTCTATAAATTGATGTATCTGAATTTCAAACATGATTTGCCTAATGATTATCTTGTAAAAGTCGACAGGATGAGTATGGCAAACTCGCTTGAGACCAGGGTGCCTTTTCTCGATCATCGTCTTGTAGAATTTATGGTACAGGTTGATAAAAAAGTCAAGATGCAGGGATGGGAGCGCAAGAGTATCCTGAGAAATACAATTGGAAAGAAATTGCCCCCGAATGTTCTGGCCGCTCCCAAAAAAGGGTTTGGAATTCCGCTCCGGGAATGGTTTAAGGAAGATTCATTTAAAAATAATATCAGTAACAATTTATCTAATTTGAACAAAATATTGAATAGCGCCGGATTAATAAATTGGTTGAAGAGAACAGGCTTGGTCAAAAAGACAATGGTAACTTTATTTGGACGATGATGATGCTGGATAAAATGGTGTGATAATGGCCGGAAGAAAGTCGATCTTTTTAGTCGTAGGCCGTTTGGGGAAGAACCTCGTTGCATCCAAAGCCTTGCCTGTTGTATCCTGCGGGATTTTTTCAAATATTTATATATTCAGTGAAGAACCCGGATTAGCTGTGGATGGGGAAAGTATATCATTCTTCCTGGTTTTGTAAGGCACATCATGCCAGGCTTTTTAAAGAGGATCATCCGGATAATTTACGAACCATTGCAGCTGACCTTTTATGCCTGGCGTTTCAGGCCTGCCATCATCCATGGATTTTACTCGTATCCTAAAGGATTGAACAGCCTCATTGCCTCAAAACTTAGCGGCAGTAAATGTATCATTTCCGTCATAGGCAGCAGGGAAGAGATCGGAAGGTCCTTCTTTATAAAACGATACAGCCGTCCCCTGATCATGTGGTTTTTAAAGAAGGCCCATCACGTAACTACCAAAGGCAGGAAAGACAATGAATATTTGCTCCGCCATGGTTTTAAGGAAGAAAAAATCAGTGTTTTCAACGGGGCTATCGATACAAAAAGATTTTGCTATCAGGGGAGAAAATAAAGATATTGACCTCCTGTTTGCCGGATATTTTGACGAATACAAGGGCCCCCAGCGTGCGTTAGAGATCATTCACAGGGTGTCAGAAGAATTACCCGGCATCCGGGCACTGTTTATCGGTAAAGGACCTCTTTATCATAGTATTACTGAAAGAGCAAACGAACTCGGATTATCAGAAAATATAACCTTTGCTGGTTACGTGAATGATGCGGAAAACTACTTCAAACGTTCGCATATCCTGCTTTTTCCATCTGCAAATGAAGGATTATCGACCGCCATGCTCGAGGCTATGGCCTGCAGGTGCGTAACCATTACTTCTGATGTAGGCAATCAAACTGAAGCTGCTTTGCATAATCACAATTCCATTGTTATATCTGACTGGAATGACCTGGAAGGCTTTTCTTCAAATGCAATCAGGTTACTGAATGATAAGATCTTATTAAACCGCCTGGCTGAGAATGGGGAAAAAACCATTCTGGGCAAATACACGCCGGAAGCACAGGGCCGGATATGTCAGCGATTTTATGCAATGTTACTCCTGGGGAACAATTAAGCTATTAAAATGATCAACAAACTTCATGAAGTCCACCTCATAAAACAAAACGGTTACCATGCCGATAAGATTTATGATTCCTTGCCCAGGCAATTGTTTTCGATAATTTCACCGGGTGACACGGTAGTTTTAAAGCCAAACTGGGTTTTAGAGCACCACCAATACCGCCATGGAGAATGGGAACAGGTAATTACCCATCCGGCTGTTGTAACTGCCGTGTTGCGCATGGTGGTTGACCATCTTGGAAACAATGGCCGGATTATTCTTGCCGATGGACCAGAGCTTAACGCCGACTTTGACAGGATACTTTCCTACCAGCCAATGGATGAATGGAAATCAATCACAGATAAGCATAATATTTCCCTGCAAATTATTGATTTCCGTGAGGAATTATACATTGAAGACAAAAATGTCACGATTAAAAAAGTGAAACTTCCCGGTGATCCTAAAGGTAAAGTTGTTGCAAATCTTCTCGATGAAAACAGTGAATTTTTCGGCCATTTAAAATCAAAGAAAGGATACTTTGGTGCAGGATCTGATATAAAGGAAGCAAATCGCGCACATGATGGCTCTACAAACCTCTACAGTGTTTCGCGTTCCGTTGTTGAAGCCGATGTCTTTATAAACCTGCCAAAGCTAAAGACTCATAAGAAAGGCGGTATTACCTGCTCGCTGAAAAACCTGGTTGGAATAAATACGTACCGCAATTATCTTCCGCATAATTCGATTGGAACTCCTGCCGATGGGGGGGATCAATTCCCTGCAGCCCGTGCGAAATCACGCATTGAAAGTGCCTTAATGCCATTTATCCATCAAAATATTTTGAAAAATTCCTTTTTAGCCAAACTCTTTAGCCCGGTCATAGGATTAGGCAAAATGGTTTTTGGCGATAACCGGGAAACCATTCGTGGTGGTTCGTGGTATGGGAATGATACCCTCTGGAGGATGGTACTTGATATCAATAAAGTCCTGTTTTATGTAAACCCTGATGGGACCCTGAGAGGAAGGATCTGTTTCAAATATGAAAAAATATATTAGCATTGTGGATAGCATTGTGGCTGGCGAAGGTAACGGACCGAAAGCTCCGGATGCCGTAAATGCCGGGTACATAATTGCTGGTTCGAATCCTGTTTCGGTGGATGCAGTCTGTGCACGTATGATGAACTTTGATCATGCAAAAATCCCTTCAATTGAAAATGCATTTCGGATTAATCGCTTTCCTTTGGCTGACTTTAAAATGGAAGATATTAAAATTCTATTTAATGGGGAAACGTTTCCCCTGTCAAAATTCCCCTCTTCGCTAGTGGTCAGGTTCGTGCCACATAAGGGTTGGGTCGGACACATCGAAATTTAAAGTACCTGTGATATCAAAATGAGCTATTTCAATTTCATTTCCGAAAATATTATTCTTCCATTAAGCGATAAAATTACAGGGCAATCCGTGCATTCAAAATGGAAATTCCTGCAAAAAAGCCAGTCTTGGTCTAAAGAAGAAATTGAGTCATTTCAAAATGACAGATTAAGAATCCTGATCACTCATGCCTGCGAAAATGTTCATTATTATAAAAATTTATTTACAGAGTTAAAATTAAAACCAGAAGACATAAAGACCAGGGAGGACTTGATAAAACTACCCGTCTTAACGAAACAAATTATTAAAGAAAAAGGCATTGAAAGCTTCACTTCTCATGCAGTAACTGAAAAGGAACTGATAAAAAAAGGCTCAAGCGGATCAACCGGGGAACCCCTGTTTTATTATACTACTAAAGAAGCCTATTCGATGGATATTGCAGCCAACCTGAGAGGCTGGTATGGAACGGGGTATCGCCTGGGTGATAAATACGTAAAACTAAGTCAAAACCTGAGGAAAAATCCTGTTAAGAAACTTCAGGATAAGATGAGCCGAAATCTGTACCTGGCAACTAATCCACTAATTGAATCAAACTTTAAATTTATTTTAAAAGAAATCGAACAGTATAAACCAAAGATTATTCGATGCTATCCTGATCCGTTATTGTTCCTGGCACGATATAAGCAAAATCACCCTGAATTCAAATATCACCCCGTCGCCATTGCAACAACGGGCAATACATTATTCCCTGAAACTAGAATGGAAATTGAGTCAGCATTTGGGTGTAAAATATACGATTCTTATAGTTGTGAAGGGAATTCCACGGTTTTTGAATGTCCGACACATACTTGTTATCATTCCACTGAAGAATATGGGATTTCAGAAATCGTTGATGAAAAAGGATTTCCTATCACAACTGGGATTGGGCGTTTGATTTCAACCGATTTATGGAACATCGCCCATCCTTTCATCAGGTATGATACCCAAGATCTCGTGGAAGTTGATCCCGAGCCCTGCACATGTGGTCGCAAACATCTTAAATTCCTGAGGGTGCTGGGAAGAGATAATGAAATTCTGGAAATGAAAACCGGGAAGAAATATATAGTTCATAGTTTTACAGGATTCTTTCAAACTGACCACCCTGAGATAAAACGCTCTATTGATCAATTTCAGGTCGTAAAGAAAGATTCAATTGTAATATTCAGATTAGTGGTTAATCAGCGTTTTACAAAATCAGTGGCCGATTATATAAAAAATTACTGGGAAAAAGAATTGGGTTCAAAAATAGAGGTTGAAATCTTAGAAAATATCCCGTTAACAAAATCCGGTAAGAGGAGGTTCATAATAAATGAGTAATAGTTGTGACAAAAAAACGTTTCCTTTTTTATCTTGTCCATCCGGCAAAATTCCAGTTTCATAAGGTCCAGATCAATAAATTAATTGAGCACGGGCATATTGTGGATATTGTAATCAATACCAAGGACATTCTTGAGGACCTTGTGCGTGAAGAGGGCTGGGAATACACAAATATATTCCCCAAAAGCCGCAAGATCAAAGGCGTTCATGTTTACATTGCCGCCGGCATCAGTTTAATGCGCTCTATTTACCGGCTGCTGAAATTTACAAGAGGTAAAAAGTATGATCTGTTTATCGGGGATGCATTGACATACGTCGGCAGAATTAAAGGGGTCCAGTCTCTTTATCCTACGGATGACGTTCTTGCCGCAGTTCCCGAACAAAGAACATTTTTCATCCCGGCAAATTACATTATTGCTCCGGTCATAACAAATGTTGGCAAGTTTGAAAATAAGAAAATAGCCTATTACGGTTATAAAGCTCTTGCACATCTTCACCCGAATCATTTTGCCCCGGATGCATCGAAACTGCCCGCAGAATTACGGGGGGGCGATCCGTATTTTTTAATACGCTGTACTGGTTTTGGTGCAACTCATGATATTAATAAAAGCGGCATCTCCGATGAGGTTTTATTCCAATTAAAAGAGATCCTGGAGCCACATGGAAAGATCATGATAACTTCAGAGAGAAAGCTTCCGGATGAACTTGAAAAATACAGACTGAACATCAGGAAAAATGACATTACTCATTACATCGCCTTTGCCAGTATCTTTATCGGGGATAGCACGACCATGTCAACGGAAGCTGCTGTTTTAGGAACACCTTCCGTTGAATTTGACGAATATTTTTACGAAATAGAGCAAATGATTGAACTTGAAAAAAAATATGGTCTTATTCATTGTTTCAGAACTGATCAGCAAAAGGAATTTCTAAATAAGGTGGGAGAACTGGCACTGACCGAAAATATCAAAAATGAATATTTCCGGCGCAGGCAGCGGCTATTAGAGGATACCATCGATGTTTCCGGTTTTTTAATTTGGTTATTTGAAAACTTCCCTGAAAGTAAAAATGAATATTTTAAAGATCCGGGTGTTCAGAACAGATTTAAGTAATTGTGAAAAACATTCATAATTTTATCTCTTTTGTTTTCCAGCTGTTGCTGCTTATTTCAGGATATGTTGCCTGTTGCTTTTATTATCAGCAGGTTAAAAGCCTCATTGAATTAATTAATCCGGGATTAATAGTACTTATATCGTCATGGATACTGACAGCCTGGCTGACGCATAAATATAAACCACAGTATTATCAAAAGAAATGGATTTATATAATTGCTCCATTTTTTAAAGCCGCTTTTTTTCAATTGTTTTTCGTTTATATATTCAGCCTTGTATTCCTTGCATCATACGGTGGAAAAGGGTTACTGCTTAAAAGTTCAATACTTTATTTAACCACAGAGTTTTTAATTTATTCCCTGATCATCCTGCTTAATGGAATTAAAAACCAAAACGTCAGGGAACGATCAATACAAACAAAAAAATATCTCCAGGAAGATTTGCAGCCCGGTCTGCCTGTTAAACCTTTTATTGATTTTAAAGCAATACGAGGTAAAATTTCACTTGTTACCGAAAAAACCTATCATGAACTTCATCCGGCAGAACAACCTGAAGCAATCACGAATGGTTCTGATGTCAATATTATCAGCTCATTGAATGATTTAAACAGGGAAATAAAACAATATCCGGTTTGCTTTTTAGACATCCGGATCAATGATTTAACTGACATTAATAAGTCTTTTGGTTCCATTTACCGGTCAATGATGAATAATGGATATTTATTCTCTGTTTACAAAGATCTCGATGATTTTGAGCAGGAATATTTAACGTCAAAATCAAGGTTTACCAGGATTCTTAAAACCGGGTATTACTATTTGTATTACAGGGCTTTTCCTAAAATCCCATATTTAAACTTTCTTTACAGGCTAACCTCAGGTGGCAGAAATAAAGTCATTTCCAGGGCTGAAATTCTGGGACGGCTATTTTACTGCGGATTTGAGGTTGAAAAACAAATCAAAAAGGAGGGCGTTTCTTATTTATTGGCAAGAAAGTCAAAAACCCCTTCTGAAAATCCGGCTCCTTCATTTTATCCAATTATAAGACTAAACAGGGTAGGCTTATATGGAACTATAATTAAAATTCACAAGATCAGATCAATGTATCCGTACAGTGAATTCATTCAAAAAAGGATCTTTGAGGAAGCCTCCCTGACATCTACCGGAAAATTTGAAAATGACTACAGGATAACAGAGCTAGGTAAAATATTCAGAAAATACTGGATTGATGAAATTCCCCAGTTTATTGACTGGTTCAGGGGTAAAATCAAGTTAGTCGGTATCAGGGCGATGAGCCAGCACTATTTCAGCTTGTATCCTGAGGAATACAAGGAGCTATATTTTAAGGTCAAACCCGGAATCATATCTCCCATTTTTGATGAAAAAACAGCGGGTTTTGAAGATATAGTGCGTATAGAGCAAGAGTATTTAACAAGCTATTTAAAAAATCCTGTTAAAACAGACATAGTCTATTTCTTCCTGACCTTAAAGCATATTTTTAAAGGTGTAAGAAGTAATTAAATTATCAGAAAAAGCCTTAATTATGTGTGGCATATTCGGTATCATATTAAAACCGGGGACTCTATATTCGGCCGATTCCGTTAAAGGAAGCCTGAAAAAAATCGCCCTTTTCTCCGAATCAAGGGGAAAAGATTCATCTGGCATTGCCTTTCGGAATGTATCGCTGAATGAAATCGGGGTGATCAAGGGAGACATTCCCGTATCAGAACTTATTAAAAATGAGCTGTATTTCAAACACCTCGACTCCACCTTCCATGCCTATGAAAAAGGGAATGGTTTTTCAGTTTTCGGCCATGCCAGGCTGGTTACCAATGGCTCGCAACTGCATGAAGTCAACAACCAGCCGGTTATCAAAGACGGGATGCTGGTCATCCACAACGGGATCATCGTGAACGTGGATGAGCTCTGGGAAAAACATCCCGCCCTGACACGTGAATACAGCATCGATACGGAAATCATCCCCGCCCTGATCCGGTCCGGGCTGGAAAAGAAAAAAGGGCTGCCGGCATCCTGCAATGAAGCATTTAACCAATTAACAGGCACTTACTCCGTTGCCATGATGCTCAATGATCATGATGAATTTATCCTGGCCACCAATAACGGCTCTCTCTATTATATCACCGATGATGAGAGCTATTTCGTTTTCGCTTCGGAAAGCTATTTCCTGGACCAGCTTTTAAAAGAAAAAGCGTTCAAAACATTCGCGGGAAACCGCGAAATTGTCCCGCTGGTTACTAACCAGGGTATTGCAGTAAACATGTCAACATTGAAGATCACCCCTTTTTCCATTTTACAGGAAAAGGAACTGCCGGTCCTTCCTTCATGTGAAAAATCGCTGAAAATAGAAAAGCACCTGCTGGAAAACAAGGATGCCCGTTATGAAGTGGTGATCGATCCCTCAATTTATATCAACCGGGCGGAAGAACAGCACCTTTTCAACCTGCTGGAATATAATATCGATGCGGTCAGGCGGCTGAAACGCTGCACCAGGTGCCTGCTGCCGGAAACCTTTCCCTTCATAGAATTCGATGAAAAAGGCGTTTGCAATTTCTGCCATCATTACAAGCCAAAAAATAAATCCGGCTCTCTGGATGAATTGCGGGAGCTGGTTGAACCTTTCCGGGACCTGCAGGGGAAACCCGACTGTATCGTGCCATTCAGCGGCGGCCGCGACAGTACTTATTCCCTGCATATTGTAAAAAAAGTACTTGATCTGCATCCTATAGCATTTACCTACGACTGGGGCATGGTGACCGACCTGGCGAGGCGCAATATAGCCAGGGTATGCGGAAAGCTGGGTGTGGAAAATATTATCGTGTCGGCCGATATCCGCTGGAAAAGGGAAAATATCAGGAAAAATGTTGCGGCCTGGCTGAAAAATCCACAACTGGGCATGATCCCCCTGTTCATGGCCGGGGATAAATTCTTCTTCTATTACACCAATAAGGTCAAAAAGCGGACCAACCTCAAACTGAATATCTGGGGTATCAACCATCTTGAAAACACCGAGTTTAAAACCGGTTTTGCCGGTCTTCCCCCGAAATTTGACAAGAAAAGGATTTATTCCCTTTCAAAAATTAACCAGGCGAAGCTGCTTGGGTATGTTGCAGGCAACGTCATGAGAAATCCGGCTTATATAAACCAGTCAATGATTGACAGTCTCGGATCTTATGCCACAAGGTACATTGCTCCTAAAAAAGACTATTATCACCTGTTCGATTATTACCGCTGGGATGAAAAAGAGATCACCGAGCTGATCTCAAACGAATACCAGTGGGAAAGGCAATCGATACGACTTCAACATGGCGCATCGGTGACGGAACGGCAAGTTTTTACAACTATATTTATTTCACCGTGGCAGGATTTTCCGAGATAGATACGTTCAGGAGCAACCAGATCAGGGAAGGGATGATTGACCGGGAAACGGCATTGAAACTGGTGGAGGAAGAGAACCGGCCAAGGTATGAAACCATGCGGTGGTACCTGGAAATCATCGGCCTGGATTTTAAAGAGGTCATAGAAACCATCAACCGCATTCCAAAACTTTACCCAGAAGTCAATAACTCATAACTCAGAATTCAGAACTCAGAACTCATAATTCTTGTCTGGATTAATTCCAAATTTTACAGAATAAGTTTTTTCACTGGAGATACTTATTTAATAATCGCATTTTTGCCCGGTTATATTTTTAGCAGTGTACCGGGCTGATAATCAGCCCAGAATTACAGCATTATCAATATTTAAACCACCACCAGATGAATATTGTTAATAAAATATCAACCTGCGCTAACTATGAAAAAGCTAATTACACTAATCATTCTCTTCCTCATCATTACTAATGTAACATTTTCGCAAGTAGGCATTAATACCGACGGAAGTTCACCCGATGCCAGTGCAATCCTGGATGTAAAATCTGTTGATAAAGGAATACTCATCCCCCGTATGACAACAGCCCAGAGGATATCTATAACGAACCCGTCAGAAGGGCTGATGGTGTATGACACCGACCTTGGCAGCGTGTGTTTTTATCGTTCGGGTATATGGAACCAGTCGCTTTATTCCACAAACGGATGGTCGCTCTCAGGAAATGCGGATATAGACCATAATACCGACTTCCTTGGAACAACTGATGATAATGCCCTTGTTTTCAAATTCAACAGTGCTGAATCCGGACTTATCGATTCAACATCTACTTTTTTGGGTTATCTTGCCGGGAAAGTTAATGTGGGACGGTACAATACTTTATTCGGAGGTGGTGCCGGCTCGAAGATCACCAGCGGGAACTCAAATACTGCCTTTGGTTACCATGCATTATACAATACTACAACCGGTTCGAATAATACAACTCTGGGCAGTCGCACAGGAATTGGAATTACAACAGGTTCAAATAATATTGTAATCGGGTATATGGCGGAAGTACCTTCCGGCACTGCCGACAACCAGATGGTGATCGGTTCGCAGGATTTGATTTATGGGGATTTATTGAATAAGCGAATTGGTCTTGGAACCATTTCACCCCGGCAGCAGCTTGAAATAACAGGGAATTTTGTTCTGCCAGCTTCCACGGATTCAACAGGGCTTATTTACCGGGATTCGGTGCCCTGGTTGCATAGTTTTGAAAAGGCAGGAACGGATGGCCATAATACTTTCATTGGCGAAAATGCAGGTAATTTAACCCTGGCAGGAGCAATGGGTAACGATGGAAGTTGGTTGGTAGGGGTAGGTGATTCGGCGCTGATAAATAACACAACTGGAAAAACCAGCACAGCCGTGGGATTTGCCGCATTAAAAAGTAATACAACGGGACATGGTAATGTCGCAGTAGGAACGTGGGCTTTGAGTTCTAATACCTATTCTTATGGTAATACAGCGATAGGGTATATGGCGATGATGTATGCTGATTCCACAGTTACCAACGTTGCTGTCGGATCGGGTGCATATGCCCGGGCAAGAACCGGTGCTTGTAATGTTGCACTTGGAGCGGGGGCTTTGCAAAATATGACCTGGGGAGATGATAATATAGCCATCGGATCAGGTGCAATCGGGACTATTGATTCCGGTTATGCAAATATTGGGATCGGTGTTTTCAATATGAATGATAAAGTTTGGGGTGCGCACAATATCGTCATAGGTCAATATGGACTTTATCATAATTTAAGAGGTGAAGACAATTTAGTACTTGGTGCCTGGTCAGGATATGAAAATCTGACCGGAAGCGGAAATATTTTCATTGGTGACGGAGCTGCCTATCACGAAATGGGAAGTAATAAATTATATATTGATAATGATACAACATCAAACCCTTTGATTTGGGGTGATTTGTTAAATGATTCAATACGAATTAATGGAAACTTATCAGTAGCGGCAAACTTAAATCTTACCGGTAATCTTTATTGTAATAAAATTGTCAGGACAGAAGATATATGGAATGACGACTATTTTGGAACAGGTAATATTAATTTACAAAATACATTAACAGATTCTTTAGGCGTAATTCGAAAATCCGGGAGCCGGTTCATACATAATTACAGACCTGATGCCAGTTTTGGTGGTAATACTTTTATCGGATTGGATGCCGGGAGTTTTACAATGATATGTGATTCAGCATTCGAAGCTTCTAATAATACAGGGGTCGGAAAACAAGCACTTAAGGCTTTGACAACTGGCTATTCAAATACGGCTGTCGGCAGTGCAACTCTGATACAGAATACAACCGGGTATAATAATACAGCCCAGGGCTCAAATGCCTTATACTCAAATGTTTCAGGCTGGGGAAATGTTGCAATTGGAACACAGGCTTTATTTAAGAATACTGATAAATTGAACGTCGGAGTAGGATATAATTGTTTATTTAATCTGGTTGACGGAGATGTAAATGTGGCAGTGGGTGATTATTCAGGTTTTTCTAATGTCAGCGGATCAGACAATACATACCTCGGAAATTATACCGGGTTCTATTCAACCGGGTCAGGTAATCTTATGCTTGGCTATAGGGCTGGATATAATGAGACGGGAAGCAATAAACTCTACATAGATAATGATTCAATTTCAACTCCATTGATTTGGGGTGATTTTGCAAATGATTCCATAAGAATAAATGGTAATCTGTCAGGAGCCGAACACTTTAACCTCGCGGGAAATGTTTATTGTAACGCAGTAATAACCAGTGATGATATAAATAGTAAGGATTTTATCGGAACTGGATTTATAAATGTTCCAAATACAGTTTCAGATTCTACGGGAGTAATCCGGAAGGACGGGTACAGGTTCATTCACAATTATAGATCCGCATCCAATGATGGGCAGAACACCTTCATTGGCATTGACGCGGGAAATTTCACCATGGCCGGGCCTGGTGTTGATAATGCAAGCTACAATACGGGGCTCGGAAGCCAGGCATTAAATGCCAATACTTCCGGTGCTTTTAATACTGCTGTTGGTTCCACGGCCTTACAAAGTAATACCACCGGTTCCGGTAATGTCATGCTGGGATACCAGGCAGGTAATGAAATCATAACTGGTTCCTATAATACAGCTGTAGGTTATGCGGCAGGTTGTTCAACAAACGACACCAATACCATCGCAATCGGCTACCTGGCATCAGTTGATACCAGCAACCAGGTCAGGCTGGGGAATTCTGAAATCACTTCGTTTTATTGCATGGGTGCATATATGGGCACTATAAGCTCCGATAAAGTCGAACTTTTTGCCGACAATACAGGAAAAATTGGTCACATTCCTTCCTCATCCCGTTATAAAGAGAATATTTCTGATTTGGAAGATGTTAAATGGATCTATTCCTTAAAACCAGTGAATTTCACATACAAGTCGGATGAACAGAAGAAAAAGCAATACGGCTTTATTGCTGAGGAAGTTGAGAAGGTTAATCCTGATTTTGTCCATTACAATAATGCCGGGCAGGTAGAAACCGTTACTTACAGCCAGTTGATCTCTCCTATGATCAAAGCTATCCAGGAACAGAAAGATGCCATAGAAGAGCTTAAAAATGACATCAATATGATGAAGGTTGAACGCGAACAACTGATCAGGAACCAGAAACTGCTAATGTTACGCCTGGAGGAACTGGAAAAAGAGCAGGAGAAGTTTTAAAAATTTCACATCAGGGAATCCTTTGAAAAACCTCCTTTTCATCACGCACAACTCAAATATCAACACTTCAAAAGGTGTCAGGCACCAGAATATGATCAGGTACCTTGGAGAATATTGTCAAATAACAATCGTCCGGTATGATAAATTTATTTCTGAAACTAGTGCCATCTCTAATTCCACTTCTCCTTTAAGCAGGCTTAAAAAACTAATTTACAGGCAACTGATCAGAAGATTCTCCTTTCCAGATGAGTTTATTTTCATCCGGAGATGGTATGAGCGGGAGGTAATGAAACAATTGAAAACGGGACCGTTTGATGCTGTTTTACTTGGGGTTCCACCCTTTTCGTTTTACCACCTTGCCAGGTCTATTAAAAAGAACTATCCTCACATCAAACTGATATTCGATATAAGCGATCCTTTTTACGGGAATGTTACTGTTTTGCATTCCTGGAATTTATTAGTGAAAATGCTTGCCAGAAGATATGAAAAAAAGTATGTTACCCTGGCTGATCACCTTGTGGTTCTGAATGAAGAAATTAAAACATTCTATGAAAATATTTTAGGGGCCAGGGACATTTCAGTCATTATGCAAGGTGTTGATAATTTACTAATTGAAAAGATATCAGATGTCTGCAGGCAGATCCCGAAGAAGTTAAAAGATAAAGATAAACCGTTTGTTCTAGTTTATGGTGGATTATTCTATAAAAAGCTTCGTGAGCCCTTTAACCTCTATAAAGCAATTGAGCAATCTGATACTTATATTAAGCTTAAAATTTTTGGGAAAATAAATCCCGGTTTCTTACCCGGGCCCTCAGGCAAAATTGAATATCATGGCAGGGTTAGCCAGGAAGAACTGTTCATGGAGTACCTGAAGGCTGATATTATAGTATTTATTGATAATGCTTACGGAATCCAGGTGCCCGGAAAAACTATCGAACTCCTGGGATTTAATAAGCCCATCCTGTTCATTTCATCAAATAGCCAAAGCGCTTCTCTCAGATATTTCCAGGGTTGCCGGAATCTGATCAGGGTGGAAAACGATTTTAAAAGTATTGAACAAACGCTGAATTCCTTAAAAAGTACCACTTTTACGGAAAGTTCTTCGCCATCAGATCTTTCGGATTATTACTGGCAGAATTTGATCCAAAAATATCTGCCAATAATAAATTAATGAGAAATCAATAAAATGAACCTACTTTTCGATCTGGGCCATCCGGCACATTTTCACCTTTTTAAACACAGCATTCTTGCCCTGAGGGCCAATGGCCATAAGGTGATCATTACTGCCAAGGATCAGCCGGTACTCATCTCACTTTTACAGGATGCTGGCATGGATTTTATCAACCTGGGCAGAAAAGGAAGATCGTTATTAAATAAAGCAATCCGGCAACTATGGTTCGATTGGCGCATCTGGAAAATTGCAAATAAATATAAAATCGATCTGGGACTTGGCGTTTCCATGTCGGTGCCGCATGCTGCTTTATTCTGCAGGATGAAATCCCTTGTTTTTGACGACGATGACCGGGCTGTCACTCCGCTGTTCTATCGCTTCGCTCATAGATTTGCCAACCGTGTGGTATCTCCGGATTGCCTCTCCTGGCAAAAGGGAGACGATAAATATGTATATTATAAGGGATACCATGAATTAGCCTACCTGCACCCGGATCGTTTTACTCCGGATGAAGCGGTTCCGGCAAAGGCGGGAGTAAAAGTCAATGAGCCTTATTTTATATTAAGGTTCAACGCTTTTGAAGCTTATCATGATGCCGGTCAAAGCGGTTTATCTCTTCAACAAAAAGAAACATTGATTAAAAAGCTGGCTCCTTACGGGAGGATTTATATTACCGGTGAAAATGATCCATCACTAAATCTCCAGTCATATAAGATCGGCCTTCACCCCGCAGAGATGCACAGTTTAATGGCCTATGCAACCATGTTCATCGGCGATAGCCAGACCATGGCATCTGAAGCAGCCATTCTGGGAATTCCTTCGATCAGGTTAAACAGCTTTAAAGGAAAAATATCCTACCTCGAAGAACAGGAACATAAATATAAGCTCACTTTCGCATACCATCCCGGGGATTTCAGTAATATGCTTGCCAAAATTGATGAGCTCCTCGCCATGCCTGAACTGAAAGAAGAATGGCAGCGCCGGAGGCATAACATGCTTGCTGATAAAATTGACGTCACTGACTTTTTTGTCAGATTCATCGAAAAGTCTTAACAACAACTTAGCCATTCAGCATGAAAATCATCTCCGTCGTCAGCGCCAGGCCTAATTTTATGAAAATAGCACCGTTCATCAATGCTATCAACCATTACAATAATTCAGAACCAGTAATTCAAAATTCAACATTCAACATTCAACATTTATTAGTTCATACCGGCCAGCATTATGACATCCGCATGTCAACGGCATTTTTTCGTGACCTGGGCCTGCCTGAACCCGACATCAACCTGGAAGTGGGCTCGGGGACACATGCCGAACAGGTAGGAAAAACCATGATCGAGTTTGAAAAAGTCCTTCAAAAAGAAAAACCAGATTGGGTGGTAGTAGTTGGGGATGTGAATGCAACCCTTGCCTGCTCGATCACTGCTAAAAAAGAACTGGTTAAAGTCTGTCATATCGAAGCCGGACTCCGCTCCGGCGATATGACCATGCCGGAAGAGATCAACCGCCTGGTGACGGACCGGCTCGCTGATCTTCTGCTAACACCTGACAGGCTATCTGACCAAAACCTCCGCAAAGAAGGCATCCCTGAAGAAAAAATCGCCTTCGTAGGAAATATCATGATCGATACACTGGAAAACAATCGGGAAAGAGCATCAAGGCTTGATATAAAAGCAATTATTAAGAGCAATTTAATTCAAAATTCAAAATTCAAAATAACAACCCCCACCCCGGCCCTCCCCCAATTGGGGGAGGGAGGAAGGGAGGGGGCCGTTTCTTTTGCCGTAATCACTATGCACCGCCCTTCTAACGTGGATCAGCAGGATGTCCTGGTACCTCTTTTCCGCTTCCTTGCTGATGAAGTGACTGAAAAATTGCTCTTGCTCTGGCCGGTGCACCCCCGTACCGAAAAAATGATGAAACAGTTCAATATCTGGGAAGAGGCCCTGTCCAATCCCGGACTTGTCATGCTTCATCCGCTGGGCTACCTGGAGATGCTCCGTCTGAATATGGATGCCCGCCTCCTGCTCACCGACAGCGGCGGATTGCAGGAAGAATGCACCATCCTTGGAACCCCTTGCCTGACCATGCGGTGGAATACGGAACGGCCCGTTACCCTCCGTGAACATGGCGGTGCCAGTGTACTCGTGGGAAATAATGTCGAACGGATCCAAGAGGAATTCATGGAGACCCTGCAAATGCCGAGGAAACCGGTAAGGCCGGAGCTTTGGGACGGTCATACGGCGGAACGATGCCTGGAAGCGATCTTGAGGTTTAAGGGTTAAGTGTTGAGGGTTAAGTGCGGGAACCTATTAGTTTAAAGTTTAAAGTTCAAAATGAAATCGACAATTCTCTTACAGTCTTACAGTCTTAATGTCCTATCAACAGTTTAACAATTTAACAATTTAACAGTTTAACAATTGAACAATTGAACCCTGGAACATTTGAACACTTTTTTCCGATTGTTCTAATAAATGTATTACTTTTACATTTTTAAGTTCCTATTATTGTTATAAAGCAGCATTTAATGGAACGTAATATTGAAACAAAATTACTTTCGTGGAAGGGGTCAAAAAACCGTTTGCCTTTAATAGTGCATGGGTCAAGACAGGTTGGAAAGACTTTTTCCATTATGAGATTCGGGAAAACATACTATAAAAATTTTGTTTACCTGAATTTTGAAAGCAATCGTGATTTGCATGCTATTTTTGAAAGATCCCTTTCACCTTCAGTTATTTTACGGGAGATTGGGGTTATTTCCGGAGAAACTATCCTTGAAAATGATACACTGATATTTTTTGATGAAATACAGGCTTGTGAAAGGGCGCTCACTTCATTAAAATATTTTACAGAGGAAGCCGCTGGTTATCATGTTATCGCTGCTGGAAGTCTGCTTGGCATAGCTATCAACCGTGAAAAGTATTCGTTTCCCGTAGGCAAAGTAACTATGATCCAAATGTATCCACTTGATTTTGGTGAATTTCTTGGGGCTTTAGGTAAGAAAGATGCCTGCAATATGATCCGGGATTCTTTCGATACTAATAAACCATGTCCATTGCATGAATTGTTTCTGGATCTGTATAAAACTTACTCGTGTGTAGGCGGAATGCCAAATGCCGTAAAAGAATTTATTCAAACCAATGATTACGCATTCGTTGTGCCTGTTCAAAAAAATATTACAGATTCTTTTGTAGCCGACATGGTTAAATACGCCACACCTTCTGAAGCGGTCAGGATCATGTCGATTTATCAAAGCTTACCTTCTCAATTGGCAAAAGAAAATAAAAAATTCCAATACCGGCTGATTAAATCCGGCGCAAGGGCCAATCAGTATGAAACGCCAATGGATTGGCTCAGAGCTTCAGGGATTATTATAATCTGCCCTAAGGTATCTTCAGGATTTATGCCGCTGGTTGCAAGCATGGAACCCTCATTTTTCAAGGTTTTTATGACTGATACCGGACTTCTGTGCTCTCAGTTTGGTATCACGCTTGCATCTATGCTTTCAGAATTTACGGGTTTTAATGAAATTAAAGGGGCGCTGGCTGAGAATTATGTAGCTGCTGCATTGGCATTCAATGGCTACAGGACCTTTTACTGGGAATCACAGGGAAAAGCGGAAGTTGATTTTGTTATCCAGGATAAGAACGGAAATATTATCCCTGTGGAAGTCAAATCATCTGCAAACGTGCGCTCTAAAAGCCTTCAACAGTTTATTCATAAATATTCCCCCGCATATTCCATCCGGATATCGGCTAAAAATTTCGGCCTGGAAAATAATATCAAATCAATACCATTATACTCGGTCTTTTGTGTTTAGGGCTTGGGGCGCAGGGCGTAGGGCTAAGTTACACCCGAATCCTTTAACAGTTTAACAATTTAACAGTTTAACAATTTAACAGTTTAACAATTTAACAATTTAACAATTTATCCCTCTTGGATTTCACGATAAAAACCTACCGGAAACTGCTTGATTCGCTGATCGCGCAGGGCTATACTTTCCAGCCTTTCGCCGACTTCCTGGAGCATCCCGCCCCACGTGCCATCATCCTGCGGCACGACGTGGAGGCACGATACGGCAATGCCCTGGAATTTGCCAGGATCCAGCACCGGCACGGTGTCCGCGGAACCTTTTATTTCCGCTTTCTGCCCAACCATTTCAGCACGGATATTATCAGGCAAATAGCTGATCTGGGCCATGAAACAGGCTACCACTACGACGACCTGTCGCACTGTAAAGGCGATCATGACGCCGCCATCAACCGGTTCGAAAAAAACCTGGCCACCCTGAGGGAAATCGCCGAAGTGAAGACCATCTGCATGGAAGGGGCGCCGCTGTCGAAATGGGACAACCGTGACCTCTGGAGTAAGCACCAAATTCCAAATTCCAGATTCCAAACAAATTACAAAACCCAAATTACAAAATCCCGGGAATCCGTATCCCGTAACCCGCATCCCGCATCCCCTGACCCTCAAGACAACGACACCGTTCACCGTTCACCGTTCACTGTTCACTACTCAGACTACGGCATTATCGGCGAGCCTTATTTCGATATCGACTTCTCAAAGGTCTTCTACCTGACCGATACCGGCAGAAGGTGGGACGGAAGGAAGGTTAGTGTCAGAGATAAAGTTCAAAGTTCAAAGTTCAAAGTTCAAAATGATGGATCACATAATCCGAATCTCGTAACCCGTAACCCGAAACTTAATTTTCATTGCACTCACGATATCATTATAGCTGCCGCTGCCGGCCTTCTCCCCGACCAGGTCATGTTCACCTTCCATCCCCAGCGCTGGACCGATAAACCGCTTCTGTGGCTGAAGGAACTGGTGATGCAGAATGTGAAGAACATGGTGAAACGAATAATGTTGAATGTTAAATATTGAATTTTGAATTCGGGAACCTTTGAGTTCAAAGTTTTAACAATTTAACAGTTTAACAATTTAACAATTTAACAATTTAACAATTTAAAAATATGTACTTTTGTAAACTAAATATACGATAATATTGGATGTTTGGTTCACAAAATAAAGATATCGTATTGGCTTTATACAGGGATACACGTACGGTATTCCGGTTGATTGATGTTGCCATGCTTGTTGGGGAAATTGATTTGCAGATACTTAACAAGAAATTAAATTATTATGTACACAAAGATCAGCTGCTCAATCCGCGTAAGGGCATCTATACCAAACCTGAATATATTGTCGAAGAACTTGCCTGCCGTCTATACAGCCCATCCTATATTTCGCTTGATTATGCACTGCAGAAAGCTGGTATTATATTTCAATTCGACTCCCAATTAACTTTAGTCAGTTATTTGAGCCGGTCCATTGCTATTGAAAATCAAAATTACCGTTTCAGAAAAGTAAAAGGAACGATATTAACAAATACAAACGGGATAATGCGGCTAAGTAACCAGGTAAATCAGGCCTGTCCTGAACGTGCATTTCTTGATACACTTTACCTCGAACCTGAATACTACTTTGATAATCTAAATCCATTGAACATATCCGTCTTAAAAAAGATTTTACCTGTTTATCAATCAAAATCGTTAACGCAAAGAATAAGAAAATTATTTAAAGATGTTTGATATTAACCGGCATAAATTTTTTCTGGTTCAAATACTTAAGGATATTTACTCAGACCTTGAACTGGCCAATTACCTTGGTTTCAAAGGTGGTACAGCTTTGATGTTCTTTTACGATCTTCCCCGGTTTTCGATAGATCTTGATTTTAATTTATTAGCTACTGGAAAAGAGGAAATTGTTTTCGATAAGGTCCGAAAAATTATAATGAAATACGGAACCATTTTCGATGAGGCAAAAAAGCATTTCGGGCTTTTAATTGTGCTGGATTATGGTATGGGTGAGCGCAAACTGAAGGTGGAAATATCCAATCGGGTGTTTGACGACAGTTATGAAATTAAAAACCTGTTAGGCTTTAATGTTAAGGTAATGAAGGTTTCAGATATGTTCTCCCATAAGTTGTGTGCTTTACTTGATAGAAGTACCACAACAAATCGTGATATTTTCGATATATGGTTTTTTTTGCAGCGTCACACTCCTGTTAATAAAAATATCATCGAACACCGGATGAAAGTAAAACTGCCGGTCCACATCGGTAACTGCATAAACCTTCTTGAGTTAATGAAAGGTAAACACTTACTTGACGGCCTGGGTGAATTAATGGATGGTGATACAAAAAAAATAGTCAGGACCAAGCTCCTGTCTGAAACGATTACCCTTTAAAAATTTACCAGGAATTTCCCATTCTTTCTGAATAAAACGATTAAAATTAAAAATTAAAAATTAAAATCCTCTTACAGTCTTACAGTCCTAAAGTCCTAAAGTCCTACAGCCACAGCCATGAATCTCCGCACCATCTTCGCCATCCTCTTCTTCACCCTGCTGGCCGCACTGCTTGCCCTGACGTACTACCCCGACCTGCCGGATTTGAAGGTGAGGGTCAAAGGTGAATGGTTCCGTCTTGATTACATAGGCCATCTGGGGTTTTACGCGGCGATTAGCGCTTCGTTCATCACCTGGCGAACCGGCTGGCGCGGAAAAATCCCGGGAATTCTGATCTTTTTTACGATCTTAGCCGGGACGGTAACAGGCATCATCACTGAATTCTCCCAGCTCGCCATCCCCGGCCGGTCGTTCAACCCCGTCGATATGGCGTATAACTTTGCGGGGGTGCTGGTAGGGGTAGCGGGGGTCTGGGTTTTGAGGAGAGGCAGGGAAGCGGGGAAGCGGGGAAGTAATTTAACAATTTAACAGTTTAACAATTTAACAATTTAACAATTTAACAATTTAACAATTTGTCATTTTCATTAATCACGGATGGTGAGAAATTAAAGCAGCTGGGGTGGGGCGGGTTTGTTGCTTCGCACACGGAAGGCACGGTTTTTCAATCCCCTGACATGTATGAGCTGTTCCGGAATACCGGCAGGATGAAACCGGTCATTATCGGGGTGGCAGACCCGGGGACCGGAGCGCTCAAAGGGGTGCTACTGGCTGTCATCATCCGTGAACTAAGCGGCCTGGCGGGCTATTTCTCTTCCCGTACGGTGATCTACGGCGGGCCGTTGATTGATCCCGGCGCCTCCGGCCGGGAGGAAATATTGCAGATGCTTCTTGACGGGCTGACCGGAAAAGTGAATAGGCACTCCATATTCATCCAGTTCCGTAATTTCAGGAGCCAGGAAGATAACAGGGAGGTATTCCTTGCCGCCGGATTCCATTTCCGCGACAGGCTGAACCTGCTCGTCGACACTTCATCCAGGGAAACCGTGATCAAAAGCATGAGCGCATCGAGGTGGCGACAGATAAAGAAAGGGACAGGGCATCGGGGCAAAGATCATTGAGCCGGAAAATATTGACCAGGTCAGGGAATTCTATGATATCCTTTTCAACCTGTATAAGTACAGGGTTAAAAAGCCGCTGCCTCCCTGGGATTTCTTCGATCAGTTCTACCGGATCTCAAGGGAGGGCAGGCTGGGGATCATCCGGCTGGTGCAGTACGAGGGGAAGATCATGGGCGGCATCCTTTCGCCGGTCACCCCGGGAAAGACCATCTACGAATGGTACGTCTGCGGCCTCGACCAGCAGTACAAAGAGGTACACCCCAGTGTCTTGGCCACCTGGGCGGCACTTGAATACGCCGTGGAACACAATATCCCGGAATTCGATTTCATGGGGGTAGGGATCCCTGAACGGGAATACGGGGTCAGGGAATTCAAATCCCGCTTTGGCGGCGAAATGGTGAATTTCGGGCGCTTTGCCAGGATCAACCATAAATATTATTATGCCATTGCTGAAACTGGGTATAATCTGCTGTCGTACCTGAAGAAAATCTGAGCAATTCACCACAGATTACACGGATTAACACAGATTAAACACAGATTACCAGAATTTCATCTATCTGTGCTCCTCTGTGCAAATCTGAGTAATCTGTGGTGAAAACCAAAAGACATTCTTAATTACTAAATTTGACCTCCCGAATGAAAAAAATCATACGCCGCCGGACCCTGGTCTATTTTATCATCGACATCCTTGTCGTGACGGCTGCTTTTTTAGTTTTTATCTGGATAAAGCCGGCTTCCAGGCGGCTCTATCTTCCAACATATTTCCCCCCCTTCCTTTTTTTCCTTTTCCTCTGGATACTGGTTTCCATTTCGATCGATAAATACCGCCTGGACAAAAAGCAAAGCCTCCGCGACATACTTTTCCCGGTCATCGCAGGGGATTTTATTATCTTTTCTGCAGTTATTTTCCTGATATTGTTATTCCAGCAATTTAGTTATTCCAGGATGATCGTTTTCGGGACACTGGGGCTCTCATTCCTGGCCGAAGTGTTCCTGGCCTTTGTCTATTATTACAACCGCAAACTGAGCCGCGATGCGGAGCATTTCGACACGTTCACACAGACCTGGATACAGGTCAAAGCCGGCCTTCTCGACCAGGAAGAAGCGGAAAAGATCCTGGCGGAAAAGCCCGGGACCACCGTGATGCCGCTCAACCGCGACCTGGTGATCCGCGAAGCCGGGGAAGAGGTGTTCCGGTTCATTGAGAAAAATATCAACCTGGAGCACCGGCAAACCCTGGTGGTTTCCACCACGACCTCCTTTAACATCCTGAGCCAGCCGGAAGGCCATTACGAAGCTATCGTAAACCTGCACTGCGTCAACGATTTCAAGCGGATCAACAAGTTCTTCGAAACGGTCAACAGCCGTTTGCCCCAATATGGACTGTACATCAATTGTTCGGTGACAAACCAGATCCGCAAGGAGCGGATCATGAGGAAATATCCGCCGGTCATCAATGGCATCTATTATTTCTTTCATTTCATTTTCATGCGTGTTTTCCCGAAATTGCCCTTCACCAAGCGGTTTTATTTCTGGGTGACCAATGGCTATAACCGGGCCATTTCGAAGGCGGAAACCTTCGGGCGCCTTTATTCATGCGGCTTCGAGCTGATCGACAGCGAACAGATCGGGGATAAGCTTTACTTCGTGGCCCGGAAGATCCAGGAGCCCGCGTTTGATTACCATCCGACCTATGGGCCGCTGATCAGGCTGAAAAGGGTAGGTAAGAACGGTAAGACCATTTATGTCTACAAGATGCGCACCATGCATCCTTACTCCGAATACCTGCAGGATTATGTTTACCGGACCAATGACCTGGAAGCCGGCGGCAAGTTCCGCGCCGATTTCAGGGTAAGCACCATGGGAAGGATCATGCGCAAACTGTGGATCGACGAGCTGCCCATGCTGATCAACCTTTTCCGTGGCGACCTGAAACTCGTAGGGGTGCGCCCGCTAAGCAACCAGTACTTCGAGCTTTACAGCGAGGAGCTGAGGGCAAAGCGGATCAGGACCAGGCCGGGACTCATCCCGCCGTTCTACGCCGATATGCCAAAGACACTGGAAGAGATACAGGCTTCAGAGGACAGGTACCTGGAAGCGCATTTCAAACGCCCTTTTCTGACCGACTGGAAGTATTTCTGGAAGGCGTTTTATAATATTGCGATGAAACGGGCAAGGAGCAATTAATAATTTCACCACGGATTACTCAGATTTTCACAGAAGACTCAGATAATTGAACGGGTGTTTTTCTGTGTTTAATTCCATCTAACCAAAGCAGACAGATTCCCACTTTCGTGGGAATGACGAACCTTCCGGGTTGAACAGAAAAAGCGGCGCGGCAACCGTAAATCCCAGGAAAGTAGGAATCAAATAACATGCCGCGCCGCTTTTTGGTTCGTCCCGTCTATCTGCGTCATTCCAGCGAAAGCTGGAATCTCTTTCAACTTGCGATAAGCTGGTTAGCAACATTTATTTACCTTTGTTTTAGGTCTTAAATCTGTGAAAATCTGTGAAAATCTGAGTAATCCGTGGTGAAAAAAAATTAAAATGAGAAAATTATTTTTATTATTCCTGCTTCTGCCTTTAGTTATAAATTCTCAGGTCGTTTACGAGCACATTTCTCGCAAATCCATTTACGATTTCCTAGACGAACTTGCCAACGCGAAGCTAATTGAGATCAACTCCGCCATCAAGCCTTACTCCCGGAGCTTCATAGCCGAAAAGCTGAAGGAGGCTTCCCTTCAGCCTGACCAGCTCAGCCGGCGCCAGCAGAAGGAGCTGGAATTTTACCTGAAGGATTACCGCCTCGAGCTGGAATTCAACACCAGGGGTATGAAGCCGCTAAATATTTTCCCGAAAAGCGACCATTTTGCGACGGCATTGAACCCCCTGGGATTTCATTACCGTGATTCTGTCTTCACCGCTTCGGTCAGGCCCATCTGGGGCATCGATTATTACACGAATGGCAACGGCGATGCTTACCACCGCTGGGGCGGCCTGGAGGCATTCGCCTATATCACGGAGCACCTCGGGGGCTATACCAGCCTGCGGGATAATTATGAAAGCGGGACCTTGACGGACCCGGAATATTTCAACCAGTTCCAGGGGGCCCCGCAAAAGGGCAGCCCGGAAGGTGGCATTGAATACAGCGAGGCGCGTGGCGGGCTGATGGCATCATGGAAATGGGGCGCTATCGGCATCGTGAAAGACCATGCAGAGTGGGGAAACAACTATAACGGCTCCAACATTTTATCGGGCCGGACACCGTCTTTCGCCCAGATCAAGCTGCAGCTCACCCCGGTGCGGTGGTTCGAATTCAATTACATCCACGGCTGGCTGGTTTCGGAAGTGGTTGACAGCAGCCGTTCATACTGGGATGGTGACCGCTACCGTGCGGTTTTTTATCCGAAATATATCGCTGCCAACATGTTCACCTTCCGGCCCGTGAAAAACCTGGCCGTTTCCATCGGGAATTCCATCGTTTACAGCGATATGAACGTGCACCTGGCCTATCTCGTTCCATTCCTGTTCTACAAATCGGTGGACCATACCCTGAATGCCACTGAACAGCGCCGGATATACCGGGCAGAATTCCCAGCTTTTTTTTGATATCAGTTCGCGCAATATTAAAAACCTGCACTTATTCCTTACTATTGTTTGTGGATGAATTCTCTGATCGAACGAGTGACCGAACCAGATGAATATAATTTCCTTTCCTGGAAAGGCGGGTTCCGCCTGAGCAACTGGCCTGTTAAGAACCTGATGCTGACCGGGGAATATACTTACACGCTGCCGATGACTTACCAGCATAATATCGCCACTACAACCTTCGAATCCAACCAGTATAACCTTGGCCATTACCTTCGCGAAAATTCACAGGATATCTTCTTTTCCTTATCCTGTAAACCTGTCCGTGGCCTGATTATTGATCTTTCTTACAAGCTGGGTCTGCATTACAACGATTACGTCTATGACTATTCACCCGATGTTGACAGAAACCCGTGATGCAGGACCTGACCTGGCGCAGCAGTGAATTGGCCCTGCGCGGGCGGTATGAGTTCCTGAACAATGCATATGTGTTTGCGGGACTGGCTTTCGGTGATACGGAAGGGTTCGATATGGATGACCACCCGGCGCAATATTATCTTGACCGTTATTCTCCGGCTTTGTTCCAGGGGAAAACGACAACCGTGCAGGTAGGGTTCAATGTTGGATTCTGATTACATTGTTAAATTGTTAAATTGTTAAATTGTTAAATTGTTAAATTGTTGTTAAATTGCTAAACTGTTAATTGTAAATTGTTAGGGTAAGAAATTCATTTTGTTAACTTTGGCATTTAAATTCCGGAAAAAAATATGGGGGATTGGATATTTGAAGAGGGGAATAACTACTTGATGTTGAATGATATCAGTGCTTATAAAATATCCTTTGCTCTGTCAAACTACGTCTGGGATATTGTAGTTAAATGGAACTTTTTCGAGAAAGACACTGTCGGAAAGCAATTTGTCAGAGCTGTAGATTCAATTTCTGCAAATCTCGCTGAAGGGTTTGGTCGATATGGTAAAAAAGATAAAATACATTTCTATAGATATAGTTTTGGTTCATTAAAAGAATCTCTCGATTGGAATGAAAAGTCAAAAATCAGAAACTTATTGTCAGTTGATGAATATAATCACATTTTAGGGGAACTGTCAAAGCTTCCCCGTGAAATCAATTACCTGATCAAATACACAGATGAAAAATTAAAATTTTAGCAATTTAACAGTTTAACAATTTAACAGTTTAACAATTTAACAATTTAACAATTCATGAAAATCCTATCAGCACTAGCAGTCACAGTATTACTTACTCTGGCTTTTACCTTCGAATCAACGGCCTGTACAAATTTCCTGGTTACCAAAGGCGCATCAAGAGACGGCTCGGTAATGATCACCTACTCAGCCGATTCACATACCCTTTATGGCGAATTATATCACTGGCCGGCAGGCACTTATCCTCCCGGCACCATGCTTGATGTATACGAATGGGATACCGGCAAGTTCCTCGGAAAGATACCCCAGGCCCGGATCACCTACAACGTGGTCGGCAATATGAACGAAAACCAGGTAGCCATAGGTGAAACGACATTCACCGGGCGTGAAGAACTCGGCACCCAGGCGGGTGCGATCATGGATTACGGCAGCCTGATGTACATCGCCCTGCAGCGGTCGAGAACGGCCCGTGAAGCCCTGAAAGTGATCACCGAGCTTATGCAGGATTACGGTTATGCCAGCACCGGTGAATCTATTTCCATTACGGATGCCAATGAGGCCTGGATCCTTGAGATGATAGGCAAAGGCGAAAGCCAGAAAGGCGCAGTCTGGGTGGCGATGAAAATACCTGACGGATATGTCAGCGCCCATGCCAACCAGGCCCGTATCACCACTTTCCCGCAGGCAGACGGGGTTAAATCCATCAAATTCAGCCAGCGCAGCCTGTTGAATAACCCTGAAGTGGAATGCTACTATGCCGATGACGTGGTTTCCTTCGCCAGCAGCAAAGGATGGTTCAAGGGAAATGACGTGGATTTCAGTTTTTCCGACACTTATGCCCCGGTAGATTTCAGCTCGGCCCGTTTCTGCGAGGTCAGGGTCTGGTCATTTTTCAAATCCGCCAATAAGGACCTGGAAAAATATATCGATTATGCAAGCGGGAAACTGGAGCACAACCCCACCTTCGCCGACGGCCGTCCTAATGAAAACGGTTATGCCACAAACCGCATGCCCCTGTGGATCAAGCCTGACCACCTGCTGGAGCTGCACGAAGTTATGAATTACATGCGCGACCACCTGGAAGGAACCGAACTTGACATGACGAAAGATATCGGGGCCGGTCCTTACGGCAGTCCTTACCGCTGGCGTCCCCTCACCTGGAAAATCGATGATGTGACCTACTGCAACGAAAGAGCCACTTCAACCCAGCAAACCGGTTTCTGGTTCCTTGCCCAGTCACGTTCCTGGTTGCCCGCCCCGGTTGGGGGCATCTTCTGGTTTGGCGTCGATGATGCTACCAGCAGCCTGCTCATGCCGATGTATTGCAGCATCCGGCGCGTGCCGGAAAAAATGGCCCAGGGCTACGGCTCGATGATGGAATTCGTCGATGATGCCGCTTTCTGGGTATTCAACCAGATATCCAATCTTTCTTATACCCGGTATTCTTATATCCATCCTGAAATTTTCAGCAAACAGCAATCCGATGAAATGAAATTCATTGCCACCATTCCCGAAATCGACAATACTGCAAAAGGACTTCTCGCTGCCGATCGTGACAAGGCTGTTGAATTCCTGACCGACTACTCGGTTAATGCAGGGAACAATGCCGTAATGGACTGGAAGAAGTTCTACGGTTATCTTTTTACAAGGTACATGGATGGCAACATCAAGACCGCTGTTGACGTTCCCGAAGGCTATATTTACCACGCACCGAAAGTCGAACAGCCCGGCTATCCTGAATGGTTCCTCAGGATGATCGTTGAACAGACCGGCGATAAGCTGAAGGTAGTTGGTGGTGGGCATTAACTTCGATACCCCCGTCCCGCGCGAAAACACCAATTCCGTTAAATTCGATTTCCGGAAGCAGTATTTCGGCCGGGAGGATGTGATCCCGATGTGGGTTGCTGACATGGATTTCCCGGTACCCCCGTTTGTTTCGGAGGCTGTCCGGAAACGGGCGGCGCATCCGGTTTATGGATATTCCATCATCCCCGAAAGCTATTACCAGGCGGTGATGGACTGGCAGAAAAGGCGGCATGGATGGGATATCCGGAAAGAATGGATATTATTCAGCCCCGGGGTGGTCACCGGGCTGAATGTCATCGTCCAGGCCCTGACAGATCCGGGAGATAAGATCATTGTGCAGCCCCCGGTTTATTTTCCTTTTTTTTCGTGCGTTGAAAAAAACGGCAGGACCTTAATTTGCAACCGGTTAATTGAAAAGGATGGGGTTTACTCCATTGATTTTGAGGACCTGGAAAATAAGATGAAAGAAGGTGCCAGGATGCTCATCCTGTGCAGTCCGCATAATCCCGTGAGCCGCTGCTGGACCCGTGAAGAGCTGGAATGGCTGGGGGCAAAGAGCCTGGAGCACGGGGTGCTTGTAGTAAGCGACGAAATCCATTGCGACCTGGTTTTTGAGCCGTACCGGCATATACCCCTGGCTGCGATCTCTGAAGAAACAGCCCGGAACACCATCACGTGTATTGCGCCCAGCAAGACTTTCAACCTGGCAGGCCTTTATTCTTCTTCTGTCATCATACCCAATGATTCCCTCCGCAGGCGATTCAAGGCGGCAGAGGAAAAGGTGCACCTGAGCGCCAACATTTTCGGTATTACGGCAGCCGAAGCTGCATACCGGGAAGGAGATGGATGGCTTGGTGAACTGATGGCGTACTTAAAAACAAATGCAGACCTGGTACCAGGGATTTCCTGGCCGTCAATATGCCTGAAATCACTGTCAGTCCTGTTGAAGCTACTTACATGCTCTGGCTTGATTTCAGGAAACTGGGCATCCCGGCGCCTGAACTCAAAAGTCTTCTTATTGAAAAAGCGGGGCTTGGTTTCGTGGAGGGCCCTGTTTTCGGCCCGGGCGGTGATGGCTTCCAGCGGATGAATATCGGCTGCCCCCGGGTCTGTACTGGAAAAAGCCCTGCAAAGAATACCTTTGATCTTAAAATGATTAAGGCTGAATTTATTCTTACATTTGTAATAAATTCTTGAAATATGGAATTCGATCCTAACGAAAACAGACCAAAAGGCAGATCAAATACGACTATGCTGGCCATTGTCATTGTGCTGGCCATCATTGTGATCGGGTTGATCATCGTGCTATTACAAACCCGGACAAACCTGAAAGACCTTTTATACGAAAAGGAGCAACAACGGGTTGAACTAAAACAGGAACTGGATTCGCTGCTTTTAGAGCATAGCAGGGTGAAGGTTGAATACGGCCAACTATCCGACTCGCTGGTGTCGAAGGATAGCGTCATCCAGGCCAATGCCACGGAAATCCGCCGTTTGCTCGATACCGAATGGGAATATTATAAAGTAAAGAAAAAGCTGGCCCAGCTCCAGCTTGTCGCCCAGGGATATGTCAGGCAGATGGACTCCCTTTACCGCGTCAATGCAACCCTGTCTGAAGAAAATGTCGCCATTAAAAAAGATCTGAAAGACTTAAGAAAAGAGAAAGACGAGATAGAAAGCGACCGGAATGTGCTTTCGGGCAAAGTTGAGATCGCTTCAGTGCTGAAAGCGATCAATATGGAAGCGGCCGGAATCAGGATGCGCAGCGGCGGTGAAAAAGAGGTTACTACCGATAAGGTCCAGCGGGTCGACCAGGTCAGGGTATGCTTCACTGTCGGTGAAAATGAGATCGCATCTCCCGGGAAAAAAGATATCTATATCCGCATTGCCCGTCCCGACCAGGAAATCCTGGTCAAAAGCAGGATCGATGATTACTCTTTCGAATACCAGGGTGAAAGGCTCCAGTATTCCATCATGCAAACCATAGAATATGAAAATCATCGCTGTAGACCTCTGTGTTTACTGGAAAAAGGAATATTCAAACCAGGAGATGATGGCGGGACTTTACCACGTAGATATTTTCTGCGAAAACGCTATCATAGGCCATACGACATTCACGCTGAGGTAAACCTGAGTTAAACCCCGGGCTCTTTGTCCCGGGCAGTTTTCCTGAACTTTTCCACCCACCACACCCAGAGGAAAAATATCACCACATAGAAAAAGGGCCGGAACAGGTTATCATGGGCAAAGTCCCAGTATTGGGGTATCGTAATGGTCACAACGGCCAGGCCGGTAATCCGGAAGAGGTTGGTGAAATGAACCAGCACTATTCCCATCGGGATGAACCAGGCCTTATGTTTCCAGGGCCCTGGAAAGATCAGCATGAGCAGCACAAACTGCAGGATGGGCTTAAGGCCCGAACAGCCATGATTGATGGCAATGAACCCACCGTTCCCGAAACGGATGAACCTGTTCTCATCAGTAGTTATGGGTATTCTCAGCACATGTTCTATCAGCCAGACACTCTGGTCGAATACCAGCTGTGAAGCCTTTTCATGGGCCAGGTTCATTTGATTTTCGATAGGCCAGTAATTTTTTGAATTCGCCCAGTAACGGTAAGCATAATGTATTGTTAAGGTGACAATTACAAAGATTATCACATCCTTTAATACATATAGCCTGTATTTTTTTATACTTTTGCTCAGCTCTCCGTATAACTTTTTCATTCTTTGCCTGTATAAAAGGAGAAGTTTGCGGCTAAAATAAGACTTTTTAACCCTTTATTCATAAACAGAATAAAATGTCCGATCACGGTCGTCATCACAGTAAGCGCAGGAAAAAGGGCCCGGTAGGTGAGTTTTTTGACCGTTTGATGGGCAGGAAGCGGCACCGGTCGCGGCACCGCTCTGAATTTCCCGGCATTAACCTGCCTAAAGATTATGACCCTGCCACCTGGCAGCAAAAACACGGAGACGGAAGGGCGCCTTCTTCCAAAGCGCAGCCCGCATCTGAAGATGCGGGAGGTGATTTCTCTCAAAGCAACCCGGTCCAGGCTGACCAGGTCAGTCCGGTATACAGGTACCCGGTGTCGTCAAGGCGGAAGAAAACCATTTTTAGTTCTATAAACCTGTATTTCAAGCAGAGGGAACTTCGCCGCGAAGAACGCTTGAAAGAGCAGATGAAGAGAAAGCACCGGAAAAAGTCACAGCAGGAGTTCCGTAAGATTAACCAGGGCCCGGGCCTTGGCAAAAAACTGTTTAACCTGGCTGAAGAGGGCGACGAAGCTGCGAAAGAAAAAAAATTACCGGTATTTTCCCAGCGCAGCCCGATATACCGGAACATGACCATCACGGTCAATTCGGTTTTCATCTACCTGCTGACCTATACGCTCGTTTATCTGTTCTACTGGCTTACCAGCATGATGGTGGCGTCGTGGTACGGCCTGGATTCGACCCTGTATTTTTATGATCTGAAATTCAACAATCATTCTCCCCTGTGGAGCCGTTTCAATATCCTGCTGGTTACCGGCATTCCGCCGTTTTTCTGTCTTTTCCTGGGAATATTCCTGTACCAGGTAATATTTAAAATTAAACGGTTCGTAGGGTTACAGAAACTTTTTATCCTGTGGAGCGCTTTCCACCTTTTTAACCACTTTTTCGGGGCATTCCCTTCAGGCATCATAACTGATGAGGGATTCGGTTATGTGGCAGCCTGGATGTATATGAATACAGCCTTTAAGTTTATGTTTGCCCTTCTGTCGCTATTTGCCCTCGGCGTTATTCGGGTACTTTTCCGCACAGCACATCCTTGAAACCTCCGATTCCATGAACCGGATCAAGGCCGATAACAGGCTTTCCTTCATTTTGTACCAGGCGGCCATACCCTGGCTGATCGGAACGGTATTGATGCTGTTGATCCGGATACCGCATAATTTTGACTACCCTTATGAAACCCTGATGCTGTTCTCGATGGCATTCCTGGTCATCCCGCCATTCTTCAACGAAAAGGTAAAACCCCAGCTTAACCTGCTAAAAGTTAAGAAAAGAAGGAATGTCAATCTGGGCTACCTGGCCATGATGCTGGTGATGCTGGCCTTCCTGAGGATCATGCTCGGCATCGGGCTGCACTTTATTATTGAGATCAATATCTCTATATCACCGGCAACTCGTTAAATTCAAAGTTAAATACTGATTTAACTAATTTCATTTCCTTCCAAAGTCGGCCGGAATCTCTCCCCATGATTCCGTTTCCCATTTCAGCACCCTGTTCGGGTATTCATTGTTATTTAGCCAGGATATGGCCCGGTCGAGGAGTTCGAAAAGGGGCCCGGATTTATTATTCCTGGGCAATTTGGTCTTGACCGCCTTGTCTTTTACCCATTTAATGGCTGTCCGGGAATCGGAGTAGACAGGTATGCTGCTGTCGGTTTTTTTCAGATAGGCCAGGGCATGTACAATCCCCAGGAACTCGCCGATATTATTGGTCCCCAATGGAAAAGGGCCTTTGTGGAAGAGCTGGATCCCGGTTTTTGTATCCACCCCGCGGTATTCCATGATTCCCGGGTTTCCGCTGCAGGCTGCATCTACGCTGAGACTATCCTGAACAGGGTTTCCAACTCCGGGATCTCTATTTTTCGGCTTGGAGGCCTTTCTGCTTATATAATCCTTCCAGTTACCTGCATAGGCCCGGCGCGCTTCTTCCAGGCCGGGAAATGACTTGTAAACAGCACCTTCCACCCCCCGGATCTGGGCCTCACACTCCTTCCAGCTGTCAAATACACCGGGTCTTGATTCCCTTCCAGACTACATAATACTTCTTCCCTGCCATCGTTATGGGTTTAGAAAACGAAATTAATGATCATTTCCCTTAATTTTGCTGAAAGTCTTTGAAATGAAAAAACTTATCCTCCCACTTTTATTGTTTATGACTGTTTTTTCTTCCTGTGATTCGGGCAAGATTTATGAAAAACATCTTGATAATGAAAGGATTACATGGAACCGGTTTGATGTGAAAACCTTCCGGGTCGATATTAAAGATATTTCATTTAGTTATGATTTTTATATTGCCATCAGGCATCTTACCGATGTCCCTTTTAAATATATCACCATAAAGTTCACCATTTATACTCCATCCGGCGAAACAAGGATGATGGAGCACAAGATCATGCTGAAAGATGATGAAGGCAATTTGCTTGGAGAGGGAATGGGCGAACTTTGGGACATTGTCTATCTTGCCAGGGAGGATTTTCAATTCACCGAACCCGGGACTTGTACAGTGGAAATTTCCAGCACCATGATCGCAGACTGACCTGCCGGGGATCATGCAGGTTGGGGCTTGATTGTTAAGAAATCAGGTTGAATCTACTTCAGGATCTCCAGCGCCCTGGCCCTGTCGATGGTCAGTTGCTCCCGAAGCGCGGAAAGGTTTTCAAACTTTTTCTCATCCCTGATCCGTTCGATAAAATAGATGATGATGCGTTCACCGTAGATCTCTTCATCAAAGTCAAAGATATTCACTTCGATGGTCAGGTTGCCAATCTCTATGGTCGGCCGGTACCCGATGTTTCCCATGCCTTTGTAAATCATTCCGTGGTAATCGACTTTACAGGCATAAACGCCAACAGCCGAGATCAGCTTATATTCATCTTCGAGTTCAATATTGGCGGTCGGGAAACCGATGGTCCGTCCAATGCGGTTTCCGTAGACCACCTTGCCGGAAATGGAATAATCGTATCCCAGCAGGCTGTTGGCCAGTTTAACATTTCCTTCCATCAGTGCATTCCGGATCTTTGTCGAACTCACCGGCAACCCGTCGGTCATACGGGCAGGGACTTCGGCCAGCTCAAATCCGTGTATCCTGCCAAGTCCTTTTAATTCGTTAAAACCTCCCAGCCGGTCCTTGCCGAAATGATGATCATACCCCACAATCAGCTTGTGCATCTTTATCCTGTCAACCAGGTAACGTTTGACAAAATCAGCGGAAGAAAGATTTGAAAACTCGCGAGTAAAAGGGATGATGATGAGGTGATCGATCTGGCTGCGGCTGATGATCTCGTATTTCTTTTCCTGGGTATTGATAAACTTCAGGTTTTTGCTGTCGGGATGAATGACCAGGCGGGGATGGGGATAAAAAGTTACAACAACCGTTTCGCCTCCGCACCTCAGCGCTTCTTCCCGCATGCTGGCGAAGATCTGCTGATGGCCCAGGTGCACCCCGTCGAACGTGCCAACGCTCACAACCGGGTTCGGCACCGGCTGAAACAAATCGATATTGTGGTATATCTTCAATTTAAAATCCCAATTACATCTTGAACTACCTAATGACCAATGACCAACGACCAATGACCAATGACTAAACAACCAACCCCTTCTCTACCAGATACTCCGCTATCTGCACAGCATTGGTGGCCGCACCTTTCCGCAGGTTATCCGATACTATCCATAAATTCAATCCGTTTGCTATGGTGTGGTCCCTCCTGATCCTGCCTACAAAGACTTCATCCCGGCCCCTGGCATTGCGGGGCATCGGGTAAATGGACCTGGAAGGATCGTCCTGGACTATGATCCCCTTTTCTTTTGAAAGCAATTCCCTTACTTCTGTCCACCTCGAACGGTTGTTCAAATTCAATGTTCACCGCCTCGGAATGGCCGCCATAAACAGGGACCCTCACTGCTGTGGCCGTGACCCTGATGCTGTCATCCCCGATGATCTTGCGTGTTTCAAAATCCAGCTTGATCTCTTCCGAGGTATAATCCTCCCCGGCAAAATCGCCGGCCTCAGGAATGACATTCAGGTCAACAGGATGCGGGAAAAAGAGGGGCGTTTCTATTCCCTTCCGTTCATTTTCCAGCTGCATGTAGCCTTTTGCACCGCTCCCGGTAACCGACTGGTAGGTGGAAACAACCACACGCCTGATGCGGTATTTCCGGTGAAGCGGGGCCAGGACCAGCACCATCTGTATCGTAGAGCAGTTTGGATTTGCAATGATCTTGTCCGTTGATTTCAGAATACCTGCATTGATCTCCGGCACGATCAGCGGGATGTCCTTTTCTTTTCTCCAGGCCGATGAATTGTCGATCACCGTGGTGCCGGCGGCTGCAAATACAGGCGCCCATTCACGCGAAGCCTCTGCCCCGGCTGAAAATATGGCTATCTGTGCTTTTTTATCCACCGCCTCCTGCATGCCGATCACCGGGTGATCCTTTCCCCGGAACCTGACCTGAAGGCCCACCGAACGTTCTGAAGCTACCGGGAAAAATTCATGCGGCCCCAGGTCATGCTCTTCCAGCACCCTGACCATTTCACTGCCAACTAAACCTGTTGCACCGACAACACAGATCTTCATAAATGATTTGATTAAGCGGTGCAAAAATAGTGATTAAAAGGATTAAAAAATTTCTTCCGTCCCGGGTATATTTGGTACAAAATGCCGATAAACAGGAAAAAGATTATGAGAACATTTTTCCTTTTATCGGTATTTCTTCCGGTGGCTGTGTTTGCGCAGGTTTTGGAGGATTTTTCAGATGGCGATTTCACCCAGGATCCCGCCTGGTCAGGAGATGCAAGCCATTTCAAAATAAGCTCATCCTCCGCCATACCGGAAGCGCAGCGGCCAGCCCTGCAGCTCAACGCGCCGGGAGCCGGCATATCGGCCCTCACTGTGGCGCAGCATTTCACGGGAGACCTGGAATGGGACTTCTGGGTCAAACTCAGCCTGAACACGTCTTCGGGCAACTTTGCCCGGATTTACCTGATGTCGGACAATAACGACCTGAAAGGCCCGCTGAACGGGTATTTCCTGCAAATAGGGGGCGCGGAAGACAGTGTCATTTTTTTCCGCCAGGATTCCCTCGATGCCATCAGGCTGCTCCGGCTGAATACGGCATTTACAGGGAATTCCACCAATGCCATGAGATTTAAGGTACTCCGAAGCCAGGAAGGCAACTGGAAATTCTTCGCCGATACCCTGGGTGGAAATTCACCGGGTTTCCAGGGAGAAACCGATCGACCTGGTGTTCCCGGAAGGCGGCTTTTTCGGAATATCCTGCCAGTATACTTCTTCCAATACAACCAAGTTTTATTTCGATGATTTTTATGCGGGCCCCCTTATTGTCGACAGCATCCCGCCTGCCTTGCTGAAAGCCGATGTGGTAAACCCGTCTGAAATTTTACTGACATTCAGTGAAGCTGTTAGCCAGGAAAGTGCCGAAGAACCCTCTCATTATGAACTTATTCCCGGCCCGGGCCATCCTTATGCTGCTGTCAGGCTGCTCGATCCTGCCAGTGTGCATTTATTTTTTGACCTTGAGATGCAAAACGGGGTTACCTGCACGCTGAATGTTTCTTCCGTCGAAGACCTGGCAGGGAATGCCATGGACCTGGCCACCCTGCCTGTCCTGTACTATTCGATCATGCCGTATGACCTGGTTTTCACGGAGATCATGGCCGATCCCTCCCCTCCCAAAGATCTCGCCGAATATGAATATCTCGAAATTCTCAACCGGGGCCCGTTTCCCATTGACCTTGGAAACCTTGACCTGGCCATTTCATCAACCGTTCATGAGTTGCCGTCGTTTATACTCGATCCTGGCAGTTACCTGTTGATTTGCGACGAAGATGCTGCTTTTATCATGGGACACTATGGCCGGGCAATCTCTCTCCCGTCCTTTAACCTGCCGAATACCGGGACACAGCTCCACCTGGCGGATACAAGCGGCAAAACGGTTTGTTTCCTGCAATATGACGTCTCCTGGTATAAAGACGATACAAAAGCCGATGGCGGCTGGTCGCTGGAAATGATCGACCCGGCCAGTCCCTGTATGAATGAGGAAAACTGGATGGCTTCCGTTCATATTGCAGGCGGGACGCCCGGAACTGTAAATTCAGCCCCGGCCAGCCTGGATCATGGGATGAAAATAACCTATACCTGCTGCTTAAATGAATATGAAATTGAGGTTGGCTTCAGCGAATCGCTCGACAGCCTGGTCGCTGCAGATACTAACCGCTATTCAGCGGGACCTTTGCATTGGCATCCGGACCTGGCTATCCCGGTATCACCCGGCTTCAGTGCAGTAAAGCTGCATTTCAGCAAGGGTTTTGCCACCGGCCAGATCTATGAACTGACCGTCAACCCGGGGCTAAAGAACTGTATCGGCGAGGAATTGCAGCTTTCACTGCAATCAAAATTTGCTATTCCCCAACCCGCTGAACCTTTCGATATCATTATCAATGAAGTGCTTTTTAATCCCATTGGTGATGGGGTGGATTTTATCGAGATCTATAACCGGTCAACCAAAGCCATCAATCTTGAAGACCTGTTCCTGGCTTCAGTTAAGCATTCACCACCAGAACTTCCTGATACGCAATCAGTGGCTATTACCACATCCTGCCAGGCTATCCTGCCTTCAGGATATCTCGTATTGACATCTGATCCGCAAAAGATCAAAAATCAGTACTATGCTGCTGATCCTGATGCTTTCATTGAGATGGCATCTTTTCCATCCTATAACAATGACATGGGCCAGGTTTTACTGACGGACCAGGCTAAAACCGTGATTGATGGCATGAAGTATTCCGAAGAAATGCATTTCCTGATGCTGAATTCAACGGAAGGCGTCTCGCTGGAACGGATATGCCAGGAAAGGCTTGGTGATGATGCTTCCAACTGGCACTCCGCCGCAGGGACGGCCGGATTTGCCACCCCCGGGTACAGGAATTCGCAGTACCTGGAAATAACGGAAGTTGATGCTTTTTTGTCCCTGCAACCGGAAGTATTTTCACCTGATGGGGACGGCCGGGATGATAACCTGGGGATTGCATACCAATTCGATTCTCCCGGGAAACTCATAACGGTTTTGATATTCAATGCCGAAGGAAGGCTGGTCAGAACGCTTGTCAACAATGAATTGCCCGGGACACAAGGGGCCTTTTCCTGGGATGGGACGCTGGACGACAGGACCCCTGCCCGGGATGGCATATATATCATTTACGCGGAAACGCTGGATATGGAAGGAAACACCAGGCATTACAAGAAAGCCGGCGTGCTGGCCAGGAACAGGTAAAGATCAGGTGCTTGCATAAGCAATGGTGGCCACGCTCACTTTCACCCCCGGAACCTCAAGCAGGGCCTGTGCACATGCTTCCAGGGTGGCGCCGGTGGTGATGACATCGTCGACCAGAAGGATATGACGGCCCCTGATCTTTTCGGGATGAATTACCGCAAATATGTTTTCTACATTTTCCCAGCGGTTATAACGTGCTTTGCGGGTTTGTGTGCTGGAATCTACCTTACGGTAAAGGCAGCCAGTTTCTGTACCGGCTTTCATCACGGCCGACAGTCCCTCTGCAAAAGCCTGGCTCTGGTTGTAACCGCGTTTCCTTAGCTTTTTCGGGTGCAACGGGACCGGGATGATCAGCTCAGCGTCCCTGAAAGGATCGGCATGGCACAATTCCTGGCCATACCATTTCCCGATCCGGATGCCAATTTCCTGCCGGTCTTTATATTTCAGCTGGTGAAGCAAATGCTGCACCGTGCTCCCTTTCTGAAAATACAGGAACGATGTCACCGCTTCCAGGTTCACCCGGCCCCAGAATACCCGGTTTAGCTGGTTTTCCGGGTCATTATGAAAATATGTTTTGGGCAGGTGAAAGTGGCAGATGGTGCAGATCACCTCCTCCCCCCTGATCAGCGGCTGCCCGCAACCCAGGCACAGGTTCGGAAAAAACAGGCCGAACAGATCGTCAGATAATTCTCTCGTTGTTTTGAAAATTTGATTCATCATTCTTTAGTTCGTGCTCCAACGACAAATATAAAGTTCGTGCTCCAACGGGTAAATCCGTTGGTTCTATTGGTGTTACAAAATTGGAACCGACGGCTTCAGTCGTCGGACTACTACAAAAGAAGCTACCTGTTAATCCGGTTTTTCCTCCAGAAATACCCGGTCTGGCAGAAAAATATTACCTTTGATTTGATCCATTTGTAATAATGCAGCCGGATATACTTCAAATACAGAACCTTACCGTCACTTTCCGCATGGAAAGAGAAGAAATGAGGGCTGTCGACCGGGTCAGTTTTACCTTGAAAAAAGGTCGTACAACCGGCATTGTGGGGGAATCGGGATCAGGGAAATCCGTTACCGCCCTGTCTGTCCTGCAACTGCTTCCTGCACCGCCTGCCATCATAAGCGCTGATAAAATGCTGCTATATGACCAGGATGGCCATCCCACCGACTTAAAAAAGCTGGATAACCGGCAGATGCGGCATATCCGGGGGAACCGAATCTCGATGGTCTTCCAGGAGCCGATGACCAGCCTGAACCCGGTTACCCGTTGCGGGAACCAGGTTGTGGAGGCTGTCCGCGCACACCAGTCCATGACCCGCAATGAAGCTAAGAGAAAAGTTATTGAAATGTTCCGGGAAGTCCTGCTGCCCAGGCCGGAGGATATCTTTTACGCTTACCCTCACGAGCTTTCGGGAGGGCAAAACAACGCGTGATGATCGCCATGGCTGTAGCTTCCCAGCCCGGACGTCCTGATTGCCGACGAACCGACTACAGCCCTCGATGTGACAGTCCAGAAAAGCATTATCCAGCTGCTGAAAGATCTGCAGTCAAAATACGGGATGGCGATCCTGTTCATCACCCACGATCTCGGGCTGATCTCCGGAATAGCCGATGACTTGCTGGTGATGAAAAACGGGCAGATCGTGGAATCCGGCCCGGTAAAAGAGGTTTTTTCGGCGCCGCAGCATCCTTATACCCGGGAATTACTTGCCTGCAGGCTTTCAAAAGATATTTCACCGGTTAATCCGGAGGAAATCCAAAAGCGCCAACCATTCTTGAAACTGAAAACCTGGAAACTTTCTACCGGATAAGGGTGCGCAAGGCCGGGAACCCGGCTGAGATCAAAGCAGTTGATGGCGTTTCGCTGCAGGTATTTTCAGGGGAGGTCCTTGGCCTCGTGGGTGAATCAGGGTGCGGAAAGACCACCCTGGGCAGGAGCATTTTGCGATTGGCGGAACCTACCGGCGGGAAGGTCCGTTTCCGGGAAATAGACATGACAGGGCTCGGGCCCGGGGCCATGAAAAAGCTCCGTAAAGAAATCCAGATCATTTTCCAGGATCCTTATTCTTCCTTAAATCCAAAATTAACCGTTGGGACTGCCATCACGGAACCCATGGCAGTTCATGGTAAAAGCCAAAACCGTCACGAACGGAAGAGATCGGCCCTTGAGTTGCTGCAAAGGGTCGGCCTGGATGAGAAATATTTTTACCGTTATCCGCATGAACTTTCCGGAGGTCAGCGGCAACGTGTCTGTATCGCGAGGGCACTTTCCGTAAAGCCGGCATTCATCGTCTGCGACGAGTCTGTCTCTGCATTGGATGTGTCCATACAGGCCCAGGTGCTGAAACTGTTAAAAGAGCTCCGGGAAGAATTCGGCTTGACCTATATTTTCATCTCGCACGACCTGTCGGTGGTCAGGTTCATCTCCGACCGCGTAGCCGTGATGAAAGACGGCAAAATAGTGGAAACAGGCACCGCAGATGAAATTTACAACCACCCTAAAACTGATTATACAAAAAAACTGATCGAATCAATACCAGCTTAAATTCAACCCCTACCCCGTCCCCTCCCCCAATTGGGGGAGGGAGTAAGGGTGGGGGCCAACAAAGAACTCAATATATTATGTCAAAAAAGAAGCAAACTCAGAAATCACGTCCCCGGGGCAAAAATGCTTTTGCCGACAGCGTTTTGGGCATTTTCACCAAAGAGCCTTTCCGCGCTTATAACTACAAGCAGGTGGCCGCCAGTCTCGGCCTGAAAGATAAAGCCAGCAAGGACCTGGTAAATATCATCCTCGTAGAACTAATCGAGGAAGGTGCTATCGAGGAACTCCGCCCGGGTAAATATAAGGTCAGCCCGGCTTTTGTGGCGGAAAAACCCCAGTTAAAGAAATATATTACCGGGAAGGTGGATATGAAAGGTACCGGTAAAGCTTACATCATCAATGACGATGGCGGGGAAGACATTTATATCGCCCCCAACAATACTTCCCGTGCCCTGAACGGTGATAAGGTTAAAGTGCTCCTTTTTCCCCGGAGAAAGGACAGGAAGATCGAAGGCCAGATCGTCGAGATCATGGAAAGGGGTAAGGAACAGTATGTAGGTATCATCGATGTTTCAAAACATTTCGCTTTCCTTGTCGCAGACAATACCAACATGCCGGTCGACATCCTGATCCCTAAAGAAGGGATAAAAGGGGCTGTGAGCGGACAGAAGGTGGTCGTAAAGATCACCGACTGGCCTGAGCATGCCAAAAACCCCGTCGGGGCCGTTGTGGAAGTTTTGGGCCAGCCTGGCGACAACGACGTGGAAATGAAATCGATCCTCGCCGAATTTGATTTTCCATGGGTATTCCCGGAAAAAGTAGAACGGGAAGCGTCAAAAATCGACCGCGGGATCACCCCTGAAGAAATTAAAAAGAGAAAAGATTTCCGCGACATTTTTACGATCACCATCGACCCGCCCGATGCCAAAGATTTCGACGATGCCTTATCGTTGCGGAAATTGTCCAACGGCAATTACGAGGTAGGGGTCCATATTGCCGACGTATCGTTTTATGTGAGGCCGGGGGGCCTGATAGATAAGGAAGGCTTTGACCGGGGAACTTCCGTTTACCTGGTCGACCGCACCATCCCCATGCTCCCTGAAAAGCTCTCCAATGACCTCTGCTCGCTTAAACCCAACGAAGATAAGCTTTGCTATGCCGCAGTATTTGAACTCGATGACAGGGCTGAAATCAGGCAGCAATGGATAGGCCGGACCGTGATCAATTCCGACCGCCGCTTCAACTACGAGGAAGTGCAGCAGGTCATCGAAACGGGGGAAGGTGAATTTTCCGAAGAGATACTGGTCCTGCACAGGCTGGCGACGAAGCTCCGGGAAGAGCGCTTCAGGAAAGGATCGATCAATTTCGACAGCCAGGAAGTGAAATTCGTGCTCGACGAAAAAGGGAAACCGCTAAGCGTATATATCAAAGAGCAAAAGGAATCCAACCGCCTGATCGAGGATTTCATGCTGCTGGCCAACCAGAAAGTGGCGGAGCTGATCGGAAAAGTGAAAGCGGGCGACAAAGCCAAAACATTTGTTTACCGGATACATGATTCGCCAAGTGTGGAAAAGCTGACCACTTTCGCCCAGTTTTTATCCAAGCTCGGTTATAAGCTTAATATTGAAAACCGGAAGGGGCTGGCTTCTTCTTTCAACAACCTGTTCAAGCAAATCGAAGGGAAAGGGGAGCAGAACATGATCGAGACCATCGCCATCCGGACCATGGCAAAAGCCATTTATTCGACCCTGAATATCGGCCATTATGGACTGGGATTCAAGTTCTATACACACTTTACCTCACCAATCCGCCGCTATCCCGACCTGATGGTGCACCGGCTGCTGGACAGTTACCTGAAGGGCGGACATTCTGTCGGACAAGATGAATATGAGAAGAAATGCGAGCATTCATCTGACATGGAGCGCAAGGCCGTTGAAGCTGAACGGGCCTCGGTGAAATACAAGCAGGCGGAATACCTGATGGATAAGATCGGCCAGGATTTTTACGGCCTGATCTCGGGGGTCAGCAAATGGGGCATCTATGTCGAGCTCATGGAGAGCAAATGTGAGGGAATGGTCAGGTTAAAAGACCTTGCCGACGATTACTATTTCCTGGATGAGGAAAATTACCAGGTCATAGGCCAGCGCAATGGCTACAGGTATAAATTAGGCGATAAGGTCAAGATCCGGGTCAAGAAAATAGATCTTTCAAGAAAGGAAATGGATTTTCAGATCATCAATGAAAAGCCCGAAACGGCCCCGTTCAGAAGGCGCCGCTAAATGCTTTCATTTTACCGGTTTAGTAAAAAGGCTGATGGCCAATCCGACCAGGGGCGTCAAAAGGATGCTCAGGAAAAACGACCATTCTTCCCCGATCTTTCTTTTCTTTCCTATCTTTTCCGAAACCACCAGTGCAAGGATGTACCAGAGGGTGAAAATGATGCTGAACCACATGATGTTCATGATGCCGGGATTTTAGTAAAAGAAAATCAAAAGAAAGATTACAGGAATGATGATGCCAAGGACCGTCAGCCAGGCACCGCGGCCCGTAATGCCTTTCACACCCCTGACGAGGAACAGGCCGGTGACTGCCAGGATGATGAGGGCCCCGGCAAAGACATCGGAGATCCAGGTCCAGCTAACCTGCGGATTATAATGCAGGTAGTTCATTTCCCGGAAAAAAGGACGGCGATTGATCCTTTCCAGCAGTCCATTCCCGGTTTCCGTATCAATGATGGCCGAACCGCCTTTCAGGAAAATCTTGATCCGGCCGCTTTCCGGGAAATAATGATTTTTATAGCCATAATTCTCCCCCAGCTCCTCCAGGATGGCCCTGACTTCCGGCTTGGTAATCTTTGGATGTAACCTTCCTGGGATTTTCTACCGTAATTTCCTTCCGGACGATAATGTAATTCGAATTCCAGTCGTCCAGGTGATTAAGGGCTATTCCGGAAACGGAATAAACCAGGGTCAGCCCGAAAAATAAGTACCCGAAATCCCGGTGTACAACCCTGAACCATTTTCTCCATTGAAATTTCATCGGATGCTAATTATAAAAAATAAGAAAGGGTTTTCGACAAGCCGAACTCATCAAAAGCCCTTTCAGAATAACCTGGTAATGATCGTCTTTATTCGTCTATTGTCTTGACTGATGAACAGGAGATGGCATATTGCGGCACATGATAATAATTTTTATGATCTGCATCTTCTGTACTTTTTTCCTCTTCCGGAACGGCTTCTTCTTCAATAGGTTCAATGATGCCAACCACCATAATGGTGCTGCCTTCAAATTCAGGTTCGAAAACATTTACTTTGTCACTTGCCGTGATCTTAACGCGCTTTTCCGGATCTTCCCCGATGATGAACATTTTCTTGCCGCCATGTTTGCAAACATGCACTACCATGCCCTGAATCTCCACTTCTTTGCCAACATTTTCTGCAGCATAGTCCTGGAATTTCTCCGGTGTAATCGTTACTACCTGTGAATCTGAGGTGGCTGTCATCTGCATAGATTTCTTGCTATCCTGAGCAAACAGCGTACTCGCTGAAACCAGGACAAAAGAAATTAAAGCTAAAAATGTAAACTTTTTCATGCTATTTTTCTTTAATTAGGTTATATCGGCAAATTTAGTAATTATTTCATTCGTTTTCCGGTTTGCCATCCGTTATTTGAATCCCGTCATACCGGTATTCTATCCCGTTTTTAAATGACACCACGATAAAAGGGGTCCCGTCATAATTAAAATAGATCCACTCACCCTCTTTTCTGCCCATAACATATTCCCCTTCATCTTTTTTGTTCCCGTTATCCCAGTAATAAGTATGCCTGCCATGAGGATTATCTTCAATATATCTCCCTTCAAACCTTAAAACCTTTTGTTTTCCCATTGCCGGCGCAAGATCGAAGTATTTCCAGAGGCCATTCCGCATGCCTTCGGCATAACTGCCCGTAGCTTCACTGTCACCAATACGGTAATACCATTCACCCGTTTCTTTTCCTTCAACGTATTCGCCTTTTGTGATAATATTCCCGGCTTCATCATATTCGGTCATCATCCCGTCAAGTAAGCCGTTATAATATGCTTCCTCCCGAAGGACCTGTCCGCCGGCATAATACCACAGCCAGTCCCCCTCCGGTTTTCCACTGGCATAAACCCCTTCCTGTTCAATTGTTCCGTTCGGATGATAATACTTCCACGGTCCTTCCCTGGTATCTTTGTTATATTTTCCTTCTGCCCTCAGGCGGCCATCATCGTAATATTCCTTCCAGTATCCGTCGCGCTCCCCTTTTTCGGTCACAACACCTTCCCCTATCATGATCCCGTTCCTGAATATGTATGACTTTTCCACTGTCCCGTCAGGAAGATATTCACGCCTCACCCCTTCCAGCTGTCCTTCTTTGTTGTAAGTGGCGGCAATTTTAACCATCCCGTCGGGATAATAATCCTTCCTGACATCCAGTTTGACCAGTTCGGCAACATTTTCAAGCTTGGTCCCCTCCGCAAATTTATCCGTGGAGATCAGGTTCCCGTCTTTGTCATATTCTTTGAAGTAACCATTTTCCAGCCCATGCTTGTAATTGCCTTCCATCATGACCTTCCCGTCAGCATAAAAATATTTCCAGTTACCGTGCTTTCTTCCATTGTTATCATAACGGTTGATGAGTTCGCGTTCTGTGATAAACCCGCTTTTATAAGTTATCAGCGTGATGATCCGCCCGTCTTTATCAAATTCCCTTGCAAGTCCTTCTTCCAGGCCGTCACGGAACTTGATTTCCTTTTTGATCCTGCCGTCGGGATAATAATAGCTGGTCAGTCCGTCTTTGACATCGTTCCTGAATGTTTCTTCCGTGATTTCATCTTCCCGGTAAGTTTTCCTGATGCCATCCTTCTTTCCCCCTTTATAACTGACCTCCATCACAACCTGGCTTTTGTCATTGTAGAATCTCCAGGTGCTGTCGAGTTCGAAATTCTTGCGGTTCCCCTCCGAAACGAGGATGCCCTGCTCATTATAAGTTTTCCAGTATCCATCCGGCTTTCCGTCGCGCATAATGCCTTCACTGGCTTTTATCCCGTTGGAATGATAAAAAACCTGGAAACCGTCCGGGTTGATTCCAGCTTCCTGGGAATAAACATAAATATTTGCCGCAAGCAAAAAAACTGTTATCAGGGTATTGCTCTTTTTCACTTCTGCCAGGTTATTTGATCAGGTTTGCCTTTTTTGATATTTCCAGCATCCTTTCGATGGGTTTTCTTGCTTTTTCAATGATATCGCTGCCCATGATAATTTCGGGCCTTTCATTTTTCAGGCACAGGTAAAGTTTTTGCATGGTATTCAGCTTCATATAAGGACAATCATTGCAGGAACAGGTTTCATCCGACGGGACAATGATAAATTCCTTTCCGGGGGAGGATTTCTTCATCTGGTAAAGAATGCCTGTTTCGGTAGCAACGATATATTTAGTTGCTTTATCTTTGATGGTATAATTCAACAAGGCGGTTGTAGATCCGACAAAATCGGCTATTTCCAGGATCGGTGCCTTGCATTCCGGGTGGGCGATAAGTTTGGCATCCGGATTCCGGATCTTTAAATTGATGATAGCTTCCGTTTGCAGGATATCATGCACTTCGCAGGTCCCGTCCCATAAAACCATATCCCGGCCCGTCATCCTGTTTACATAGCCTCCCAGGTTCTTATCCGGTGCAAAGATGATCTTTTGTTCCGGCGGGAACGATTCTACGATATGAACCGCATTGCTCGATGTGCAGATAACATCCGATATTGATTTTACGGCAGCACTGCAATTGATGTAGGATATAACAATATGATCAGGGTATCGGCCAATAAATTCACTGAATTGATCATACGGACAATTATCTGCCAGGGAACATCCTGCATCCAGGTCCGGGATCAGCACTTTTGTCCGCGGATTAAGTATTTTAGCTGTTTCAGCCATAAAATGAACCCCGGCAAATACAATAATTTCCGCATCAGATAAAGCAGCCTGCTGCGCAAGCCCAAGGCTGTCGCCAACATAATCTGCTATTTCCTGTATTTCATCCACCTGGTAATAATGGGCCAGCAAAATTGCATTTTTCTCTTTTCGCAATTTTAAAAATTCATTTTTGAAATCAATCTGAGTATGATGATGACTTTCCCTGTTTTCCATTTATACTGTTATCAACCCCTCTTTAATTATTATATTTTAATAAAGAAATTATAGTAATATATTATGCCTGTTAATAAGGCTTAAAACTTAATCTTATAAAATTTGCTTTATTGACTTATTCAAAATTATAAACATTATTTTTTTGCAAATTTCTTCATTATTATTTGATTTTACGAATATTAACAATTATTAACAACATGTCCATAACTTAGAGTGTTCAAAAATAACCCTGTAAAAACCATAAACGGATGTTTATAAACCAGCCCCGGATTACTCATATGTAATTGCAAAAACAGGTATAATTCTTTAAAAAGCCTGCAAACATCTATTTTAATCAAAATAGATGCCAGTTATACAGTGAAATAAACAGTTATGAACAATGAAATGTTAAGAAGTGAAAAAGGTACATAAGTTAAAGATAAAAAACTTTTAATAAGGTAGAACAAATCCATTATCAAATTAACTTTGTTTTGTATTAATATAATGATAAATGAATGTTAAAAATGAAATAATTCCTATTGCTTCTGATCACGGTGGGTTTGAAATGAAGAGCTATATCATTGATCAGTTGGTTTTAAACGGATATAAGATAAAGGATTTTGGTACTTATGATGATAAAAGTGTTGATTACCCTGATTTTATCCATCCATTAGCCAGTAAAATCAATGATGCCACATATAAACTGGGGATCATCATTTGCGGGAGCGGCAATGGGGCGCAGATGGTTGCCAATAAATATCCGAAGGTACGGGCTGCCCTTTGCTGGTCGGAAGAGATAGCAAAACTTGCCAGGCAGCATAATGATGCCAATATTCTTTCATTACCCGGGCGCTTCCTGGAGCCTGAATTTGCCATGAAACTGGTAAGCATTTTTTTAAATACGGAATTTGAAGGAGGCAGGCACCAGGGGCGGGTGGATAAGATTAGTCATTAGTCATTGGTCATTAGTCATTAATAAAGAACCAACAATAATGGAAATTCAGAGAAAATTTCTGAAAGATGCTGAAAAGATAAGCTTTGACCTGGATCACAGGCGAAAGCTCGAACATAATATTTCTAAGTATAATATAAATGTCCTGAAAGGTAAACAGCAGTTCAGCGACCTGGAACTGGCCAGGAAAAAGGCAGCCAACCTGAAGCATAAGATCCTCAATGACCTGGATAAATATCTTATAGAATTTGAGGTCAGTTTTGAAAAGAATGGCGGCAAGGTTATCTGGGCCCCGACAAAAAAAGATGCGGTAAAAGAGATTTTGAACATCCTGAAAAACCTGAAGGCCACCTCAGTTGTGAAGTCAAAATCGATCATGACCGAGGAGCTGGAGCTGAATGAAATACTGGAAAAGAAAAAGATAGAGGCGATTGAAACGGATTTAGGGGAATTTATTGTGCAGTTAGCCGGTGAAAAACCCTATCACATCCTTACCCCGGCGATGCATAAATCTAAAGAAGATGTAGCCGCACTTTATCACGAGAAGTTCGGCATGCCAGATGATTCTACGCCTGCCCAGATTGCGGAATTTACCAGGAAACACCTGCGTAACAAATTTGGCGAGGCAGAGGCGGGGATCACAGGGGCTAACTTCCTGCTGGCAGATGTGGGAGCGGTTTGTCTGACGGAAAATGAAGGCAATGCCATGATGTCGTTCTCATTTCCAAAGGTTCACATTGTCATTGCCGGCATAGAGAAACTTATACCTTCCATCAATGACCTGCAGCTTTTCTGGCCATTGCTTGCCACATACGGCACGGGCCAGAAAGTGACAGCTTACAACAGCATCATTTTCGGGCCGAAAAAAGAAGGTGAAACTGACGGGCCGGAAGAGATGTACGTGATCCTGCTCGATAACAGGCGGACAAAAGTGCTGGAGCAGGAAAGGACGCGCAGGGCATTATCCTGTATCCGATGCGGCGCCTGCCTGAACGCCTGCCCCATTTACCGGAACATCGGCGGTTATACCTATTCTACAGTTTATACAGGACCCATTGGCTCTGTCATTACCCCGTACCTGGAGAATATGAGGGATTACAAGCACCTGAGCTACGCCTCATCCCTCTGCGGCAAGTGCACGGATGTTTGCCCGGTCAGCATACCCCTTCATGAGCTGCTGCTGGTGAACCGCCATGAAAGCATTGAACAGGGCCTGGCCACCGGCGGTGAAAAATTCATGATGAACAATATACGCAAAGTCCTGCTCAGCCGTAACCTGATGAATATGAGCGGGGGATTTAAAAATGCGCTTTTCAGAAACTTCTTCGCCTCCGCCTGGGGCCCAAGACGGGAACTGCCTCATCTGGAAACCAAAACATTCAATAAGCTATGGAAGGAACAGCAGGACAAGGTCCGGAAAGACACGGCCAAGGAGGAAGCAGAGGAACAGTATGGTGTCAACCGGCCGGTTGACCCTACATGCTATTTCTTCTTCGCTACCGGCGCCGGGAACAATTCTTCCAGTTTCGCTTTCAGGTCATCTCCACGGAGATTTTTCGCAATGATCATACCGTTGGTATCGAGCAGTGCATTCGACGGGATAGACCTGATGCCATAAAGCTTACCGGCTTTGTTCTCCCAACCCTGCAGATCTGAAACATGTGTCCATGTGAGGCTGTCTTCCTTTATGGCGCCCAGCCAGCGCTCGCGGTTAGAATCAAACGAAACCCCGAAAATATCAAAGCCAAGCTCATGGTATTTGTTGTAAAGCTTAACCAGGTTGGGATTTTCCTGGCGGCACGGCGCACACCATGATGCCCAGAAATCGACCAGGAGATAGTTACTGCCGATAAGATCCTCTGCGGAAATATTGATCCCTGTTGAATCCTGCATGGAGAAAGGCACATACATCTGACCGACAGCTGTCCGCTTCATGGTTGCAAGGTATTCATTCATGAATCCTGTGTAAATGGAGTGTGAAAGGCTCGTATCGAAAGCATTCAGGGCTTTTTCCAGGTCTTCCATTTCATAGGTGTAGGAATTGCGGTACATAATGTAAGGGCTGATAAATGACTGGGGATTCTCGAGCACGTATTTTTTCGAGAACTGGCCCCTCTGTTCATCCAGGACGGTGATAAGGGAGTCATAATACCTGACCTTTTCCAGGTCACCGATCTCTTCCGCCTTATTGTACATCTGGTAGCTCTCTTTTATCTTGGCATTGAACTGGTCAAGCATGTTCAGGTAACCGTCATAAGCCGCCTGGTTTTTGGAACCGGTGATCTTAGTCTTATTGATTTCCTTCGTATTGATATTCACGATGATTTCGGAAGGTTCAATGAAAAACGGGACGGAGGATTTGGTGGCAGGAATAGTGATATAATAAACTTCAGGGTAATCGATCGTTCCCTTGAAACTGAATTTACCCCCGGAAATCAGTGTAGAATCAATTGTAATAAGGGGGGCATTCATCCTTTTCTGTAAATAAACCGTGGTGCTGATCGCGGTATCCAGCGTACCGGATATCAAAAAAGCATTTTTCGGCGGTTTTGTGCAGGAAGCCAGGATGATGGCAGCGAGCAGGACAATGGACAGATTTTTAATCATATTTATAAATTTTCTGCTGGCAAAACTACAAAACAAATCCTTAATCAGCCCTTCGAGAGTAGAATAAATACTGGATCAGCATGATGATAAGGGTCGTAAGAACAGTATTGATAAGAACTTTCAACAGGGTATGGAAAAACTCGCTGAAGCGGAAAACCTCCAGGTAAAACAGAAACAGGTGATGGAGAAACACCAGGATGAGGGCATAAGCTAAAAACCACATGGAACCGGCATCCCTGACATTCGGGTATTGCCAGGGCTCAAGGTCTTCCTTTTTACCAACCAGCCTGATGATGCCCGGACGCAAAAATGCCAGGGTTACCGAAGCGGCTGCGTGCATGCCTGGTGTATGCTGGAAAAAATCGACGGTAAGGCCCATCATGAAAGCAAAAGACAACAACCAGAAACCAGATATCTCGAAAGGGAGCATCAGGATAAACAAAACATAGACCTGCGGATTGATAAACCCGCTGACCTGGATTTTGTTGAAGATATATATCTGTGCAAAAACCAGTAGAATAAACCGGATAATATTTCCAAAAAGCCTCCTATTCATCCGGCATGCTTGTTTTTAAACGTAATAACTCCTCCCGGGAAGAATTCTCAACCACATAAACATAGGTGATCTGGTTATAATCAATGGTAAAACGGACTTTTCCCTTTTTAAAGAGGTTTTCCATTTCATCTTCCACATATTCTACCGTTCCGACCATGAGCCCTTCCGGGAATATCTGCGAATTTCCGCTGGTCAGGATGGTGTCTCCCGGGACAAGGTTCACATGTGTCGGGATATGGGAAATATCACCAAGCCGGTAATTCCAGCCGTCCCAGGAAATGTTGACCAGCTGGTCGTTCTTCTTGATCCGGCCGCTGATCCTTGAATCCTTGTGCAGGATGGAAATGCCGGAACTGTAATTCTCCGATACATCGACAATGATTCCCACCACGCCTTCCATAGTGACCACGCCCATATCTTTCTTAATTCCCGAGCGCCATCCTCTATCGAGCATGAAGTAATTATTCCTGAACTGCACAGAATTGCTGATGACCTTTGCATTGATATACTTTACGGTCAGGCCTGATTCAAGAAGGATCAGGGAGTCGGGGATGGCTTTCGTCCTGATGTTAAGCAACGAGCGCAGGCGGGCATTTTCCCTCGCAAGCTGTTCATTGGATTGTTTAAGTTCGAAAAACTGTGAAAAGTTCTCGTAAAACTGGTTAAACTTCCCGGTTATCCCACCTGTCGTGCTGACCACCTTCGACCGCTGGTAGTAATTGTTGTTGTAAATGAGTACGAAGGAGATGACCAAATAGATCAGGAAGAAAAATAAAAACTGGTACCTGGAAATAAATGCCAGCAGGTTTCGCATTTTACTTGATCAGGAAGGTGAATTTATCAAAGTTTTTAAGGGCAATACCGGTACCCCTTGCCACGGCCCTGAGCGGGTCTTCCGCCATATGGACCGGCAGTTTGGTTTTTAAATGGAGCCGTTTATCCAGTCCGCGGAGCAATGAACCGCCACCGGCGAGGTAGATCCCGGTCCGGTAAATATCGGCAGAGAGCTCGGGCGGGGTCATTTCCAGCGCATTCAATACCGCCGCTTCAATTTTGGATATCGATTTATCTAAAGAATGGGCGATTTCTGCATAATTCACAGTGATCTCCTTCGGGATCCCGGTGAGCATGTCGCGTCCATGGACCGGAAAATCATCCGGGGGATTGTCGATATCGGTCATGGCCGCACCGACCTCGATCTTGATCCGTTCGGCGGTGCGTTCGCCGATATTGATGTTATGCTGCTTGCGCATATATTCTTCAATGTCGGCATTGAAATCATCGCCGGCAATGCGGATCGACTTATTATTCACGATGCCGCCCAGCGCAATAACGGCGATCTCACTGGTCCCGCCACCGATATCGATGATCATGTTGCCGGTTGGTTCCAGTACATCGATCCCGATCCCGATGGCGGCTGCCATAGGCTCGTGGATCAGCCTGACCTCCTTGGCCCCGGCCTGTTCGGCAGAGTCTTTAACGGCGCGTTCTTCCACTTCGGTGATACCAGATGGAATGCAGATAACCATCTTTAATGCCGGGGGAAATATGTTATTCTTGAAGCCGATCATCTTGATCATTTCCCGGATCATGATCTCGGCGGCCTTGAAGTCGGCAATAACCCCATCACGTAAGGGCCTGATCGTCCTTATGTTCTCATGGGTCTTGCCGTGCATCATCATTGCTTTCTTTCCTACTGCTATTACCTTTCCGGTATTCCTTTCCAGGGCAACAATAGAAGGTTCATCCACAACGACCTTATCGTTATATATAATGATCGTATTGGCAGTTCCAAGGTCAATGGCGATTTCTTTGGTGAGAAATGAAAAGAGTCCCATTCGTTATCTTCAGTTAGCGCTGTATATATTTCTAATGTTTAAAATGCCGGGTTCCCGTAAAAACCATGGCTAAACCGTGTTGCCGGCAATAATCGACCGAATCCTGGTCGCGGACCGAACCACCCGGCTGGATTATAGCGGTAATCCCTGCCCGATGGGCGATTTCGACGGAATCGGCAAAAGGGAAAAAAGCATCCGACGCCAAAACGGCTCCTGACAGATCAAAATTGAACTCCCCGGCTTTTGCAATGGCCTGTTTCAGTGCATCAACCCGTGAGGTCTGTCCTACCCCACTGGCAATCAACTTCTTGTCTTTAACCAGCACGATGGCATTGGAGCGGGTATGCTTTACGATCTTATTGGCGAAGAGAAGATCTTCAGTTTCCCTGTCCGATGGCATTCTTTCAGTCACCGGACGCAGGTCCTCTCTCTTCTCTGTCTTCAGATCTTTATCCTGCTCAATCACACCATTCAACATCGACCTGAACTGTCGCACAGGAAAATCGCAATTTCCCCGCTGCAAAATTATTCTATTTTTCTTGCTTTGAAGTTTTTCCAGGGCACTTTTTTTATATCCTGGCGCCAGGATGACCTCAAAGAAGAGTTTGTCAATTTCAAAAGCGGTTTCCTCATCGATCTCCCGGTTCGTGATCAGGACCCCGCCAAAAGCCGAAACCGGGTCACCGGCAAGGGCCTCTTTCCATGCATCGGCCAGGACGGGACGGCTCGCGCAACCGCAGGCATTGTTATGTTTCAGGATGGCAAAGGTCGTCTCGTCAAATTCATTGATGAGCGCGATAGCCGCATCGAGATCACCTAAATTGTTGTATGATATTTCTTTTCCGTGCAGGCGGGAAAAAACTTTATCAAGGTCGCCATGGAAAACACCCTGCTGGTGCGGGTTCTCACCATATCGCAGGATTTGCGGGGGCTGGAAATACCGTAAAATGGCCGTATCGTAATGAGAACTGACCCCGAACGCCATACCGGCAAACCTGCGCCGGTCCTCCAGGGTGGTTGTTCCCTGCTGCTCTTTCAGGATCCTGGTAAGTTCGGGATACTGCGCAGAAGAAGCAATTATGAGCACATCCTGGAAATTTTTTGCTGCTGCACGGATAAGCGAGATCCCGCCGATATCTATCTTTTCAATGATGTCTTCTTCAATATCTGTTTTGGCCACAGTTTCTTCAAAAGGATAAAGATCGACAATTACGAGGTCGATGGCAGGGATGCCGAAAAGCTTTGCCTGTTCCACGTCGTCTTTATTTTCCCTCCGGAAAAGAATACCGCCGAATATTTTCGGATGCAGTGTTTTCACCCTGCCGCTGAATATCGACGGATAAGCGGTCACTGACTCAACAGCCGTGGCCGGGATCCCCAGCGAGGTGATAAAATCATAGGTTCCGCCGGTCGAATATATAGCTACCCCATGCCGGTGAAGTTCCCTGGCAATTTCTTCCAGTCCATTTTTGTAATACACCGAAATCAGGGCACTTCTGATTTTCTTTTCCATAAAAACTGCTGAAAAAATTAATTAAGATGAATCTTCAAATATAAGGCTTAATTCTCTTTTTAATTATATTAATTTTACCATCTATTTCGGAAACATCAATTTATGAAAATTTTCCTGAAATTACTGAGAGAAAGCTACTTGATGGCCCTGCATGAGATCCTCATGAACAAGGTACGCACACTGCTTTCCCTTTTAGGCATTACCATCGGGATTTTTTCGATCATTGCAGTCTTTACCATTTTTGATTCCATGGAATCCAATATACGCAACAGTATTAACTCGCTGGGCAATGATGTGCTGTTCGTCCAGAAATGGCCATGGGCCATGGGCGCCGATTACGCCTGGTGGAAATACATGAACCGGCCGGAAGCCTCACTGACCGACCTGAAGGAAATCCAGCGCCGCAGCCAGACATCCCAGGCCAGCGCCTATCTTGCCGGGGTCAACGGAACGATAAAATACCGGGAAAAAGCTGTTGAGAATGCTAATGTGATCATGGTTTCGGATGAATATGATAAAGTGATGCCCGTGGATGTCGCGGAAGGACGGTTTATTTCACAGGTGGAATTTAAAAGCGGGAGGCCGGTGGTTGTCATTGGAAGCGATATAGTTACAAACCTGCTGGAAACATCGGAACCGATCGGTAAGAAGATAAGGATTTTCGGCCTCAATGTGGAAGTGATCGGGGTGATGAAACGAGAAGGCAACAACATTTTCGGAAACACATCTGACGACCAGCTGATCGTTCCGGTAAATTTTGCCAGGAATCACATGGATATGAAGGAATTGCAGGGAGCGATCATCGTCAAAGCCAACCAGGGCGTTTCACTGGATGAAATGAGGGATGAAATGACCGGCATTATGAGGGCGGTCCGCAAATTAAAGCCTAAAGCCGAGGATAATTTTGCCATCAACCAGACAGACATCATTTCCAAAGGCTTCGACCAGTTATTTGGTGTGATTGCCATGGTAGGATGGATCATCGGGGGATTTTCACTCCTGGTGGGAGGATTCGGGATCGCCAATATCATGTTCGTTTCAGTGAAGGAGCGGACAAGGATCATCGGCATTCAGAAATCTCTCGGTGCCAAAAAATTTTTCATCATGTTTCAATTCCTGTTTGAGGCGATTTTTCTATCACTTATGGGAGGTATCCTGGGCCTGATCATCGTTTTCATCATATCGTTCACCATCTCGCAGGTATTTGATATGGATCTTGTCCTGACCCGGAATAACATTCTCCTCGGGATTTTCGTCTCTGCTTTTATTGGTTTTATTTCCGGGCTGATCCCGGCATGGAATGCCTCGAAGCTGGATCCTGTCGAAGCCATGCGGTCGACTTTTTAGAGGATAAATCCAGGGTTTAAAACTTTTTTTAATTCTGACCGGGTATAATTTACCCGGAATCCTGATTAACAAGCAGATTAAATGCTTAATTTTAGCAATTGAAAATGTTATGGAAAAACGCTGGGTATTAAAACCGCAAGGGAACCAGGACCTGGTCAGGCATCTGAGCAAGGTTCTCAATATAAACGAGAACCTGGCGAACCTGCTGTCCCAGCGCGGGGTTAGCAGTTACGACGGGGCTAAGGCCTATTTTCGCCCTCAGCTGGAACATCTTCATGATCCTTTCCTGATGAAAGATATGCACCTGGCGGTCGAACGGATCGAACTGGCGCTGAAGAAAGGTGAAAAAATACTTGTTTACGGGGATTATGATGTTGATGGGACGACTGCCGTGGCCCTGGTTTATACTTTCCTGAAAACCATCCATACGGATGTGGATTTTTATGTGCCGGACCGTTACAGCGAAGGATATGGCATTTCCTTCAAAGGGATCGATTTTGCAGCGCAGAGCGGCTTCAGCCTGATCATCGCGCTTGATTGCGGGATTAAAGCGGTTGAAAAAGTAGACTACGCCAAAGAACGCAAGGTGGACTTCATCATATGCGATCATCACAGGCCGGGCGATACCCTGCCTGCAGCCTGCGCTATACTCGATCCGAAAAGGGATGATTGCACTTATCCCTATAAAGAGCTGGCCGGATGCGGGATCGGTTTCAAGCTGGTCCAGGCTTTTGCATGGAAGAACAATATTGCCTTTTCATCGCTGGAAGAATATCTCGACCTTGTCGTGGTGAGCATTGCATCCGATATTGTCCCTATCACCGGGGAGAACAGGGTCCTGGCATATTATGGCCTGAAGCGGATCAACACCCAGCCGCGCGCCGGACTGGAGGCCATCCTGAACGTCAGCAATAAATATAGTAAATCAAACGGGCAGGAAGGGCCCGAAAGGCAATATATCAGGGAACTGACCATTAACGACCTGGTCTTCATCGTCGGCCCCAGGATCAACGCTGCAGGCCGGATCGAAAGCGCCAGGAACTCGGTTGAATTGCTTATTACCAGGGACCCTGACCGGGCTTTCAAACTGGGAAACCAGATCAACGTGCTGAATACCGAAAGAAAAACACTGGATTCGCACGCTACGCAGCACGCACTGGAGATCATGCATGCAGATCCTAAACTCAACGACCGGAAAAGTACCGTTCTGTTCCACCCGGAATGGCACAAAGGTGTTATCGGCATTGTTGCATCCAGGCTGATTGAAACATTTTACAGGCCAACCATCGTGTTGACCAAATCAGAAGGCATGGTCACCGGGTCGGCGCGTTCCGTCAAAGGCTTCGATATCTATGATGCCGTGGATGCCTGCGGGGACCTGCTGGAACATTTCGGCGGACATATGTACGCCGCCGGGCTGTCGCTGAAGCCCGAAAATCTCGATAAGTTCAAAGAGCGGTTTGAAGAGTATGTAAGTTCACACCTGTCAGAAGAACTTTCCATACCTGAAATCGAGATCGACGCAAAACTGGACCTGCAGGATGTAAAACGCAAATTCTTTGATGTTCTCAAGCAGTTCGCCCCTTTTGGACCGGGAAACATGTCGCCGGTGTTCGAAACGGATAACGTCATTGATGCCGGTAAAGCCAAGATTGTCGGGAACAACCACCTGAAGCTGGAAGTTTTCCAGCGCGATGTCAGGAGCGAGCCGATCTCAGCTATCGCATTCCAGCAGGGTGAAGGCTTTGAATATATCCGAGACGGCAACCCGTTCAACATCTGTTACCACATCGAAGAGAACGAATGGAACGGCAAAAAGTCATTCCAGCTCAATATCAAGGATATCAAGCCGGCGGTGGGGTAAAGCGTATTTCATATTTACTATACACGATTGCGCAAGTATTTCCTTATGAAATAGTGCATAGTCCATTTGAAATTCTCAATTTTTAGCTCCCCTCAGCTTAAATCCCAGGTAAACCAGCATTACTCCTGCCACCAGGGCCAGCAGACCGATGATGACAAGCACAGCCTTGATGGCACCTATCGGGTTGAAAAACAACAACAGGCCGAAGACCAGCGTGATAACCCCGTTCAGGGTATACATGCTGTGGTGGCTGACTTTCCCCTTCATCTGGACAGCGATAATGATCTGGAACAATCCCATGATGGTTGCCCAGATACCTATCATGATCATGAAGATCTGTAGGGAGGATTTTGGATAAATTAAGATGACCGCCCCAACCAGGATAGCGAAAATGGCCTCTGCCATTATGAGCATGTAAGGTTTTTTTGCCCGCAGGTTTTTATAAGAGACATAAAACATGATCAAGCCGCCAAACAGTATGAGCAAACCAAAATAAATGGTCATGGTTAAAATGGTTTCAGAAGGCACCAGCAGCGCCAGAAGGCCGAACAGGATGGCAATCACCCCGTTGACAACAAAAACGATCCAATTAGCTTTTTTCATAATTAATAATTTTAAAATATTATAAAGTTTACCCATTTCTCCTCCCCGGATGGGGAGGGGTAAGGCATTAAAGCCCAATTTCAAGATAGGTCCTTATTACCAGGTAAATCCCGAATATGACCAGTCCAACTCCGGCAATCCTGTTAATCCAGACTATATTGTGCGATTGTATATATCTCTTGATTTTGTAAGCAGAGAAAATTTTTAACATATCTACCAGAAATACCGTGCCAAGGGTCGAAGCAAAGAAAGAAACCAAAAGAAGCACATCTCCCTCATAATTGGCGGTAAAACCCACTACGATCCCCATCCAGAAAATCCATATAAAAGGGTTGGTGAAATTGATAAAAAATCCCTTGAGTATATACGTTAAAAAAAAAGGATTTTGTTTTTTGAATTCCTGGCTTTGACGATTGACATCGATGGCAGCCCTCCTTCGGTATGTCACAATGCCGAAAATGATCAGGATAATCCCACCGACTATTCCCAGGACGATTTTATTGCTCTCAAAAATCTGCACCGCACCTAAAAAACCCATTGCAACCAGTGCCGCATCACTCAAGAAAACGCCAAAAGCCAGTAAAACAGCAGCCCAGAAACCACGGAGGATACTGGTCTGGATCATGGCCACCAATGCTGGCCCAAAGCCAAAAAAGACAGAAAGGGTCAGACCCAGTATTATCCCTTCGAAAATCGTTTGCATCAGGCTTTTTTGAAATGATAATCCACCAGGAACTTTTCCCATTCAAGGGGAAGGTCCTTTTTTAATACCCGGGGGAATTTATTTGCGCCGCCTTCTTTATTGTGTATCTTCATCCAGGTCGAAAAAGCCTTTGAAGGCAATACCTCGACGAAAACATCCTTTATAGCGGCTATTCGCTCAACACGGTAATCATCATTCAGAATTTTCAGGTACTCATCGATTTTTTCCTTTGCCAGCATCTCATCTAACGGGTCGTCTGTACCCAGGTACCATTTGTGCGCAAACAGGCTGTCATGCTTAATCCCCGTTACGGTGAACTCCCGGATCTCCACATTCAGCTCGTCGCAAAGCATTTTGATGGCACGGCTCATATTTTCCACCGACAGGTGCTCGCCGCAAATACTCAGGAAATGTTTGGTCCGGCCTGTGATAACTATTTCCGAATTTGCTTTCGAAGTGAATTTTATTGTATCCCCGATCAGGTAGCGCCAGGCCCCGGCACATGACGATATCAGCAGGGCATATTCCCTGTTTTCCTCCACCTGTTCTATCGTTAAGGCAACCGGATGATCAACCATGTTGCTTTCTTCATCAAAATTATGATCATCAAAGGGAACAAATTCAAAAAACAAACCATTGTCAAGCACCAGTTGCAAAGCCTTCACATTGATCCTTTTCTGGTATGCAATATATCCTTCCGATGCCAGGTATGATTCATGAAAGATCATGGGCTTGCCGAACAGCTTTTCAAATGACTTTGCATAAGGCTCGAATGACACTCCGCTGTGGACATAAATGGCCAGGTTGGGCCAGATATCGTGAATGGTCTTAACGTTATAAAATGAGATGATGCGCTCCAGTATGATCTGGATCCAGGCCGGTACCCCTACGATAACCCCGATATCCCAGGTTATGGCCGATTTTACGATCTCGTCAAGTTTGGTGGCCCAGTCGCGCTCCCTGGATATGCGCTTGCCGGGCTTGTAAAAATGCTGGAACCAGAATGGAATGGTACTCGCCGAAATTCCGGAAAGATCCCCTTCATAGTAAGTACCGTTGAAATGTAAATGGGTGCTTCCGCCAATCATCAGCATGCCTTTCTCGTAAAACTTATCCGGCAGATGGTATGAAAGTGACGACACAAGTTGCCGGATACTGACTTTCCTGATAGCCCGGATCATGTCACCTGTTACAGGGATATGCTTGCTCGAAGCCTCAGAGGTCCCTGATGTCAGTGCAAAATACTTGACCCGCCCCGGCCAGGTGACGAAAGCTTCACCGTTCAGGATCCGGTACCACCATTTCCTGAACATGGCATTATAGGTGAACGTCGGGACCCTCGACTGGAAAGCCCTGATCGGGTCCCCGCTTTTCATGATATCCGAAAAGCCGTAATATTCGCCGAATGCCGTAAATTGGGCCTTGCGCAATAATTTTTTCAGGACCCTCTTTTGAGCCGTATATGCATCGACTTTTGGCTTGGCTATTTCCGGCAACCTCCCTAATTCATATGCTCTCTTGACTAATGGTCCTAATATCGGCATTTGTTGCAACTAGTTAATGTGTAAACAAAAGTAAAAAATAAATGATAAAATAGTACTTTTAAGTCTGGTAAGCATCCCGTCCTTATGAAATGGTTGAAAACAATATCAATCGTGCTGCTTTCAGTTGCCGCCCTGCTATGCTTGCTGCTGGGCCTGGCAACACTGGCAGACTTTAAGCCCGGGCCCGAAGAAACAGCGGAAACATGGGGAAGTTCCCCGGCGATTCAAAAAACCGACAGCGTATTCAGCATTCTTTCCTGGAACCTGGGCTACTTCGGATTGGGGAAAGAGGCTGATTTTTTTTATGACGGCGGTAAAATGACCAGGCCGGCGGAGGCCGATTACCTTAAATATGCCAGCCAGGCTATAAAATATCTTGGCCGCATGAAAAAAGCCGATTTTTATATCTTCCAGGAAGTCGATTTGAAAGCGGCCAGAAGTTATGATGATGACCAGATTGCCAGGCTTCGCGGGGTTTTCCCGGGCATGGAGTCTTCCTTCGCCGTTAATTACCAGGTCAGCTTTGTCCCGATGCCCCTGCGGAATCCTATGGGTCATGTGAAAAGCGGGCTGGTCAGCTTTTCATCCTTTCAAACGATGGAAAATATACGTTATGCTTTTCCCGGTGGTTATGACTGGCCGGTAAGATTATTTATGCTCGACCGTTGTTTCCTGTTATCAAGGATTTCCCTGCCCGGTGGTAAAGAACTTGTGCTGATCAATACCCATAATGAAGCTTTCGATGACGGATCGCATCGGAAACAACAGATGGCCGTGCTGAAAAACCTGATGCTGGATGAGTATGAAAAAGGCAATTTTGTGATCACCGGTGGCGACTGGAACCAGAACCCGGTTGGATATTCGATTGAACGATTGTCGATGGCCGATGTTCGAAGGACCATTGAGCCTGCTATAGAACCTGATTTTTTTCCGGAAGACTGGCAATGGGTATTCGACCCGGAAATTACCACAAACCGCGATGTTAACCAGGCCTATCAGAAAGGGAAAACCCACACCACAATCATCGATTTCTTTGTCGTTTCACCGAATGTTGAAGTACTGGAAATCAAAACGAATGACCTTGGATTTGAGTGGAGTGATCACCAGCCGGTTGAGATGAGGTTTGGGATTAAATAAACAACTCCGCCGCAATACCATCAGCAAAAAGCTTCCCTTCATCTGTCAGGAAATATTTCGTCCCATCCTGGAATAAATGGCCTTTTTCCAGGAAAACTTTTGAATTATCAACGAAATAAGATTCAAACTTCTCTCCGAAAACATTCCGGATATGAACCGTATCACATCCCCAAACCGTCCGCAGCGAAGTCATAACATATTCATTATAACGTTGCTCAATCGTCAGCACTTCTTTTTCTTCAACAGAAGTGTGAAAATTATCAAGCTGAATATATTTGCTGATGTTTGAAATATTCCATTGCCTGGAATGCCCGTTGAAAGAATGTGCCGAAGGCCCCAGTCCCAGGTAATGTCCACCCAGCCAGTAAAGGCTGTTGTGCCTCGAATAATATCCTTCTTTTGCAAAATTCGAGATCTCATAATGGATGAAATCATGGACCTTTATCTGCTCCTGCAGCATCCTGAAATGACCTACTGAAAGATTTTCATCCACAGGGGCATATTTTCCTTTCTGAATCAGCAAAGCCAGCGGGGTTTTCTGCTCCACGGTCAGGGAATAAGCCGAAAGATGGGGAATATCCAGGGAAAAAAAGAAATCCAGGTTCTTTGCCCATTTGTCATCCGTCAATGTCGGAATGCCGTAGATCAGGTCGATAGTGAGGTTATCAAACCCGGTGTTCTTCACATCCTGTATTGCCCGAAAAGATTGGTTTGCATTGTGTACGCGGTTTAAGTAATGCAGGTCATCATCAAAAAAAGATTGTATCCCTATGCTGAGACGGTTAACCTGGGTGCGCCATTCCCTTGCTTTGTCTTCGTTGATATCATCAGGATTGGCCTCAAGTGTAATTTCGGCTAAATGATCAATGTCGAAATGCCTTGTTAAATGCTCAATGATCAATGCTAAATCGGAAATGTGCAGCAGGGATGGAGTCCCGCCGCCAAAGTAAATAGTGTTGACAGTTTCCCCTTGCAGGTAATCTTTCCGTAATTCGATCTCCTTCAGCAAGGCTGATACAAATGCATCTTTCCGGCTAAGGGTCGCCACAGAGAAGAAATTGCAGTAATGGCATTTCTGCTTGCAAAAAGGGATATGGAGATAGATGCCGGCCATTTGTATTTAAATTATCCGCGTAAATCCGTCAAGATCCGTGTCATCCGTGTTCTATTAATGGCACACGGATAAACACGGATGCAGCGGATTAACACGGATTTTATTTCGATTAATTCAAACAAATATATTTAATTTTGCCTATTCATCAATTTACAACGATATGAAAAGGCGTGATTTTATACGAAAAGGCGTTAAGGCAGCGGCATTCACCGGCGCAACCCTTTCCATTCCCTTTGGCAGCAAACTCTGGGCCTCCCCTCTTCCCCTCTTCCCCTCTTCCCTGCCTCCCCGCCTCCCCGCCTCCCCGCTTCCCTTCGACATGGTGGCCATCAAAGGCGGTGAGCCTGAAGCCATGTTCGACCAGGCCATAGAAGCCATGGGCGGGATGAAGTCATTTGTCCGGAAGGGCCAGAAAGTGGTCATTAAGCCAAACATCGGCTGGGATGTTACACCCGAACGCGCCGGCAATACCAACCCGAAACTGGTTGCCCGGGTTATCCGGCATTGCCTGGAAGCAGGAGCCAGCGAGGTGTATGTTTTTGATAACACATGCGACAAATGGGACCGCTGTTATGCCACCAGTGGTATCGAAAAAGCCGTTAAAGATGCCGGGGGAAAGATCGCCCCGGGTAATACGGAGAATTATTATCAAACGGTCGACATCCCCGGTGGGCAAAAGCTGAAAACAGCCAAAGTGCACGAATTGATCCTCGATTCGGATGTCTTTATCAACATGCCCATCCTTAAAAGCCATAGTTCGGCCACACTTACGGTTGCCATGAAAAACCTCATGGGAGTGGTGTGGGACAGGGGCTACTGGCACCGGAACGACCTCCACCAGTGCATTGCAGACTATGCAACTTATGCTAAAAAGCCAACCCTCAATATTGTCGATGCGTACCGGGTCATGATGAAAAACGGGCCTCGCGGCGTTTCAGAAGCCGACGTGACGCTGATGAAATCGTTGATCCTCACACCCGACATGGTGGCTGCCGACGCTGCAGCCGCAAAGCTGTTCGGCGTTTCACCTGACGATGTCCCTTATATCGGCATTGCCGATTCGATGGGCATTGGTACGATGGAGCTCGATAAGCTTAACGTTCACCGGATCATCCTCTGATCATGCGCCTGGGCTGGTTAAAAAAACTGCGGATCGTACTTTCCCTTTTGTTTTTTTTGGTCATCGCATTTTTGTTTTTCGAGCTTTTCGGGAAAATATTTGATTTAGCGCCATTATTCATCTTACGTTTTCAGTTTGTCCCTTCCCTGGTAAAGTTTATTTCCACGCTTTCATTGCTTTCGCTGGGTTTCGCCTTTATTATCCTTCTTACATTGCTTTTCGGAAGGATTTACTGTTCCACGCTTTGCCCGCTGGGGACATTACAGGATATCTTTTCCGGGATGTCAGTGAAATTATCTCCCCGAAAAAAGATCTTTAAATATAAAAAACCGGTTAACTGGCTTCGATACAGCCTGCTGGTATTAACCATTATTTCAGTATTTGCCGGCAGCATCCTGCTGGTCAACCTGCTCGATCCATACAGCGCCTTCGGAAAGATTGTCAGTAATTTATTCAGGCCTTTGCTCGTGTTTGCAAACAACTTAGCCTCCACGGCATTGGGTTATGCTGACATTTACTGGCTCCCGCGTGTCAAATGGGTGGCGGTGAACAAAGCTGCTTTATTGCTGGCCCTGGGATGGATGATACTGCTGGTCTTCATGGCAGTGAAAAGAGGCCGGTTATACTGCAACACATTATGCCCCGTTGGTGCGGTCCTGGGGATTTTTGCCGGGATTTCACTATTCAGGATCAGGCTGGATAAAACGGCATGCAACAGCTGCGGAAAATGTTCGTCTGTATGTAAAGCCGAATGCATCAATTCAAAAGATCAAAGTGTAGATTTCAGCCGTTGCGTCGGATGCATGAACTGCCTGTCACCCTGTCCTGACAATGGTGTAAAATTCGTGCCATTCTGGGCTAAGGAAGGATTGAAAGTGATAAAATTTGATCCGGGGAAAAGGAAATTCTTTCAGAAATCGGGATTGATGATTGCCGGATCATTGATCTCAGCCAGGTTGTTTGCACAGGAAGAAAAGAAAAAGGAGGTCATCCCGGCTACCGTGCCTATTGTAAGGGAGCACCCGGTAACGCCACCCGGTGCCCTGGGCCAGGCGAGGTTCAATTCGCTCTGCACCGCATGTCATTTATGCGTTACAGCCTGCCCGACACAGGTCCTGCAGCCCACGTATTTCCTCTACGGCCTGTCGGGTTTCCTGCAACCGCGGATGGACTATATCACCAACTTCTGCAATTTTGAATGCACACTTTGCGGCGAGGTCTGTCCAACCGGCGCCATCCTGCCGGTCACCGGCGAGGAGAAAAAATTACTTCAGTTAGGCAAATCTTATTTTGTTAAAGAGAATTGTATCGTTTACACAAAAGACACCATCTGCGGCGCCTGCTCCGAGCATTGCCCCACAAAGGCCGTCCATATGGTCCCTTACAAGGAAAAGCTGAATATCCCTGAAGTTAACAACAGCATCTGCGTAGGTTGCGGCGCCTGCGAATACGCCTGCCCCACCGACCCGAAATCCATATACGTAGAGGGTAACACAATCCACCTTGTGGCTGAAAAACCAAAGGAAATCAGGATCGAGGAGAAGGTTGATTATAAGGAGGAGTTTCCTTTCTGATCAAAGTCTTTTCATGAACGATTGAACAACGACGATTGAACATTTAAAATGAGATAGTACAATGATAATTTTCCATCGTCCATCGTCCATGTTCAATCGTCCATGAATAAGAAATTATTTTTTAAGAACAATCCTGATAACCGTGCCCCGGTCTATTACTGAAGACTTCACAAAGATCTTTCCCTTATGGTAATTCACAATGATGCGCCTTGATAGTGACAGCCCTAGACCCCAGCCGCGTTTTTTGCTGGTAAAACCGGGGTTGAAAATCGATTTAAACTGGGATTTGTGAATGCCCTTTCCGGTATCTTCAAAATCGATGTTGACATGCTGATTTGCCTCTTCTATGTTAATATTGATGGTGCCTGAACTGCTCATGGCATCAACGGCATTCTTGCAGACGTTTTCAACAACCCATTCGAAAAGTTGTTTATTAAGTGGCACGCTGACTTCTTTTTCCGGGCTATAATTGATATGGAATTTGACCTTCTTGGAGATGCGCGGTTCGAGATAGGCAACTGAATCGTATAAAACACTTACCAGGTTTTGCGGTTCCAGTTTTGCAGGCGAACCGATTTTGGAAAACCTTTCGGTGATATCTTCGAGACGTTTTATATCTTTCTCAATTTCCGTGAGCTCCTCCATGTTTTCGCCCTTCATCTTGAGTAATTCAACCCAGGCCATGATAGACGAAAGAGGTGTCCCCAGCTGATGTGCGGTTTCTTTCGACATGCCTATCCAGACCAGGTTTTGCTCTGATTTCCTGGCCGTGCTGAATAATAAATAGGAGATGAATAGAAATACACTGATAATGGTCAGCATAATATAAGGATAATACATGATCTGCTCCATCAGGGATGAATTCATATAATAAATATAGCTCTTGCCGTAATCAGGCAGGTTGATTTCGATCGGGTCGTTTTCATATGACATGCTGGCGATGAGACGACTGACATATTCAGGGTCTTTGAGCTTTTCTTTATCCAGGTTACCCGATTCGATCACCTGTTGCCCGGCGCTGTCGGTGATCATCACCGGCACGGAAGCGGAGCTTCCAACCACTTCTGAGAAAAAGGATTCCACAAGGTCATTTAATACCTGGCGGAGTTCGGTGAAAATAGTCGATTCCTTGAAATATAAAAGCTGGTATTCATCCTTTACAAGCGGTACTTTTATGGGTTCAAAAGATGAAAACTCCCTTTTCAGGCTGTCGTTCATTGAGCTGATCCCGGCAAGATCCTTCTCATTAACATTTTTATAGATCATGATCTGGCCATCGGCATCCGTCAGGATAATCGGGATCGTGGTGTTGTTTTCCATGATCTGCCTGTAAAATTCAACCGTACGCGAGGATTCTTCAAAAAGGAAATTGCGGTATGCTTCAGCAAGTAAACTGGCCCTTTTATATTCTTCTTCCTGGATCTGGTCAAAAAACACCTTGGTGTAATTGACCAGGTTGGCTTTGCGCTGGATGGCATTAGCCCATATATTGATGCTCATCCTCTCGTCTTCGGCGATCTCTTTGACAAGTATATTGGTGTACCATAGCGAAATGGTTATGATGAGCACAGCCGCACCAAATAATAGCCACTTCCATCTCTTTTTCTTGTAGTAAATTTGCACCGGAAAAGTATTTGTTATCTAACGGACTTTTTTAGTTTTTATTGAAAATCCCAGGATACTTATTCTGATTGTTTTAACAAAATTAATAAAAGATTATAACGAACGTCTGAACCGATGGGTTTACCCGTCGGAGCACAAAAGCACTAATTATGGAAACTGTATTTCTTACCGATTCACCCGTTTTTACCTGGGTGATCCTCCCCCTGCTGATCTTTTTTGCCCGTATCCTCGATGTAAGCATTGGCACCCTCCGGCTGATCTTCGTTTCAAAAGGATATAAGTTCTATGCCCCGCTCCTGGGATTCTTTGAGGTGATCATATGGCTCCTGGCCATCGGCCAGATCATGCAGCACCTGGATAACTTCCTGTGTTATGTTGCCTATGGTCTTGGTTTTGCCACCGGGAATTACCTCGGGATCTATCTGGACGAAAAAATGTCGCTGGGAACCGTTTTAATCAGGGTGGTGCCGAAAATGGATACGACCAATCTGATCAATCGGCTCAGGGAAGAAAGTTTTGGCGCTTCACTGGTCGATATTGAAGGCATGACAGGGAAATTAAAAATGATATTTACTATCGTCAAAAGAAAAGATCTCAAAGATGTGTTAGGCATCATCCATGAGCACAATCCCCAGGCCTTTGTGACCATTGAAGATGTCAAAACGGCCAGGGAAGGCTATTTCCGGTATTCACGCCGGAAAGCTTTTACACCGGCTGCCCCGTTCCATGATATCAGGAAAGGGAAATGATAGATGCATAAAACAAAAATCCCAGTAGGAGTGTTAATTAAAAATTAATCCCTCATTTAAAATCAAAAAGCCATGAAAAAATCAATCCTCTTTCCTGCAGTGATGCTGTTCGTTTTAATTACCTTTTCCGGTATCACCCAGGATGTTAAAATTTTCCAGAGCAATAAGCTGGTAAAAAAATGGGAAACAGCGCCAGTGTTCAAGGTGCCGGAATCCGTTTGCTATGCAGGAGGCAATCTCCTATATGTGGCCAATATCAGCGGTAAGCCTACCGACAAAGACGGGAATGGATTTATCTCTATAATTACCACTGACGGCGGTATTACAAAAGGCCCCGATATTACCGGCCTCAACGCCCCTAAAGGCATGGGTATTTATAACGACAAACTCTACGTATCGGATATCGACCGGGTTGCTGAAATCGATCTTAAAAATAAATCCAACATCCGGTTTTATGAATTCCCGGAAGCAAAATTCCTTAACGATATAGCCATCGGCCAGGATGGTGCGGTTTACATTTCTGATATGATGTCCACAAGGATTTACAGGATTTTAAATAGTAAAACTGAAGTTTGGCTGGATAATGAAATTTTGACCAGCCCCAATGGCCTTTTTATTGAAGGAAACCAATTGATCATAGGGTGTAACAAGATCGTCAAAGCCGGGATTGATGATAAGAAACTCACGGTCTGGCTTGACAATACGGGTGGTATCGATGGCCTGGAAGGGACCGGTGATGGCCGGTACATTTTCTCCGACTGGCAGGGTAATGTTTATCTAGCCGGAGCGGATAAAAAGATTGAAAAAATACTGGATACTACTCCTGCAGGTATCAACGCGGCGGATATTGAATACATACCTTCCCTGAAACTTATCCTGGTCCCAACCTTCAGCGATAACCGGGTCATGGCATATGAACTTAAATAAATGCAGAAATTGACCATTTGTTAATTCTTCCTGTCCCCCTGTTGATTTAATCGGGTTTTTACCGGGATGCTGTTGCACCTTTGCATTTCAATTGTCCGTTAACGAACAATCCATGTAAACTAACGAACAGGAGGATTGAAAATCCATCCTTTTCCATTTATTCAAAACATTATTAATCAATTTATTATGATAATGGCATATTTTTCGCTGCAAAGATGCGTTACTTAAGAAAGTGATTTAAATTCTATTAACCATGAATGAAAAAAGCATTAACCAAAAAAGCATCCTGAAAAAAACATTGAGAACGCTCATTTTCACAGCTGTCTTCTTCTCTTTCCTGGCCGCATCCTCCCAGGAAAAAGAATGGACACTGGAAGACTGTATCAATTACGCGCTCGACAGCAACATCAATATCAAAAAGCAGGTATTGATGGTTGAAAGTCAAAAAGCGCAGTTATTGCAGGATTACCTGATCATGCTTCCCGACCTGAATGCGGGAGCCACCCATGGGTATAACTGGGGACAGACTATCGACCGCTACACCAACCAGTTTGCCACGACCCGGGTTCAATCAAATAACTTTTATTTAGGCACACACATTGAATCTTTTCCAGGGATTAAGACAGATCAATACGGTGAACCAGGCAAAACTGGATTACGCGGCAGTTCAATATGACCTGGATTTGATGATGGACGACATTTCAATTGCCATTAGCAGGATATTACCTGGATATTTTATTTAACCAGGAAATACTTGCAGTGGCAAGGGAACAAAAGGAGATCACACAGCAGCAGGTGAACCGCATGCAGAAAATGGTGGATGCCGGGACCCTGGCAAGAGGCGATTTGCTCAATATAGAAGCCCAGCTGGCGACGGAAGAATTGCAGATCGTTGAAGCAGAAAACCGGCTCACTATATCATACCTAAGCCTGCAGCAACTGATCGATCATCCCTATTCCCCGGATTTTAAGATTGAGATCCCTGAGCTTAAGCCGATTGAAGCGCCCCAGGTTGCCCTGACCGCAAAGAATGTTTACGATGCTGCCCTTGCACAGCGTCCTGAAATCAAGAGTGCCGAAATCCGTGTCGAAAGCGCCAAAAAAGGTGTCTCCATCGCCCGTGGTTACCTGAGCCCAACCCTGAGCTTTAATGGTTCATGGGCAACAGGTTATTCAGGCGCCGCTCAGAAGGAAAACGGCATGATCATAACAAATACTGTTCCCATAGGATACCTGCAGAGCAATCCCCAGGAAATAGTGGTTTCCGATTATGATACACCCGAGGGTTATAATACGATTCCTTTTGAAAATCAGCTCAATGATAACCAGAATAAAAGCCTGCAACTGTCTTTGCAAATTCCGATCTTCAACGGCTGGCAGGCGCGTACCGCCATCAGCCAGGCAAAAATTGCAGAAGAAGAGGCCAACCTGACCCTTAAACAAACCAAACTCGACCTGGATAAAAAAATTCAACAGGCTTATGCAGATGCGGTTGCAGCATTAAAAAATTATAATGCATCGGAGAAAAAGTTAAGTGCCCAGCAGGAAGCCTTTAAATATTCTGAGCAAAAACTGGGCGTGGGCCTTGTGACAGCCGTTGAATACAATGAAACCAAGAAAAACCTTACTTCTGCTGAATCCGACCTTCTCCAGGCAAAATACCGCTTTATTTATACCACGACGGTGCTTGACTTCTATATGGGTAATCCTTTAACCCTGAATAAATAAATCAAATGGAAGAGAATATCATCCGGCTGAAGAACATCAATAAATCTTACGGGATAGGCAAGAACCCCCTGCATGTCCTGAAAGGGATCGACCTGGATATCAAAAAAGGCGAACTTGTTTCGATCATGGGTTCTTCCGGATCGGGAAAATCTACCCTGCTGAATGTTATCGGGATCCTGGATAATCATGACGAAGGGGAATATGTTCTCGACGGGCTGACTATTCAGAGACCTGACGGAAAAGAAAGCCGCCCAGCTCCGGAATGAGATGATTGGCTTTGTTTTCCAGTCATTCAACCTGATCTCTTTTAAAAATGCCATGGAAAATGTGGCCCTGCCGCTTTATTACAAAGGCATAAGCAGGAAAAAGCGCAATAAGATAGCCATGGAAATGCTCGAAAAAATGGGCCTTGCCGAATGGTGGCACCATTTGCCGAACGAACTTTCAGGCGGCCAGAAACAGCGTATCGCCATTGCCAGGGCGCTGGTTTCCAACCCGCGCATCATCCTGGCCGACGAACCTACCGGTGCACTTGATTCCAAAACATCCATGGAAATGATGGAGCTGTTGAAGGAAATCAACCAGACCGGGATTACCATACTGATCGTAACACACGAATATGACATCGCCCACTCGACCGACCGTATTATCCACCTGAAGGACGGGCTGATCGAGCGGACGGAAGTCAACGGAAAGAACAAGCATCATTATTTTGAACCGGTTAATTAAAGAATAAAACAGATCACAGGCATGTTCGACTGGGATAAATGGCAGGAGATCTTCGAAACAATGAAGAAAAACAGGTTGCGCACCTTCCTTACAGGATTCAGCGTGGCCTGGGGCATCTTCATGCTGATCATCCTGCTGGGCTCTGGCAATGGCCTGGAAAATGGCGTCAAGAAAGGCCTTTGAAGGCGATGCCGCCAATACGCTATGGATCAATCCGGGCCAGACAAGCACAGCCTACAAAGGGCTTAAAGCGGGCCGTAACATCCAATTCACCAATGAGGATTATGACCTCGTGAACGAAGAAATACCATACATTGATAAAATCTCCGGCAGGCTGAGTGTCTGGCAGGACAATACGATTTCTTACAAAAAAGAATACGGCAATTTTGATATCATCGCCTGCCATCCTGGTTATGGATATTATGAAACCCTTGATGTTATTTCAGGCCGGTTTCATCAATAATGATGATATCACCGGGTTCAGAAAAGTGGCGATCATCGGGGTACCGGTAAGGGATGCCCTGTTTAAAGGCGAAGATCCTATTGGAAAATATATCCAGGTAAGCGGTGTTCCGTTCAAGGTTACGGGTGTATTCAGCGATGCGGGAGGCGACAGGGATATGCAAAGGATTTATATACCGCTATCCACCGCCCAGCGGGTTTTCAATTTTGGGAACAAGATATTTACCCTTAGCATCGTGACACAGGATATTGGTGTGGAAGAAAGCCGTGCCATGGCTGATGATGTTCGCCAGACCCTTGCCCAGAAGCATAAATTTGATCCTGAGGACCAGCGGGCCGTGTTTGTATGGAATAACCTGGAAGAATATAAAAAGCTTCTCGGTCTTTTCGCTTCGATCAGGCTTTTTATCTGGATCATCGGCATCGGGACGATCATTGCCGGGGTTGTGGGGGTGAGCAATATCATGATGATCGTGGTGAAAGAAAGAACAAATGAAATTGGTATCCGGAAGGCCCTGGGTGCCACACCCTGGTCTATTGTCAGCCTTATTCTCCTGGAATCGGTACTGATCACCTCTTTTGCGGGTTACATCGGCCTGGTGATGGGAGTGGGACTGCTGGAACTGATTTCACCTGTTTTTGAAAACTCGGAAACGTTCTTTAAAAATCCGGAAGTGGATATCACCATAGCGATGGGCGCTACGCTGGTCATGATCGTTTCAGGCATGCTGGCCGGTTTTGTGCCGGCCCGTAAAGCCGCCGCGATCCAACCCATAGAAGCATTACGCTATGAATAATATAATTGACTTACAGACGCCTTTAGGCGTCTAATATTAGATAAAGCAGCAGAATGGTTAATGCTTGCACAGGCAGGGGGACTCTGAGGGATGCTATTTTTCACCCCCTGCCTTATTTTGAAAAATTGAAAAACTGAATATGAGTATCCTTGATTACGACAAATGGCAGGAGATCATGATTGTTCTGAAAAAGAACAAGCTCCGGACTTTCTTTACCGCTTTCGGGGTGTTCTGGGGTATTTTCCTCCTGGTCGTCATGATGGGCTCAGGCAACGGCCTTCGGAACAGTGCACTGGAAGGTTTCGGAAATATGGCGACCAACAGCTTTTTTATGTGGACCCAGCGTACTACCATGCCTTATAAAGGATTTCCAGCGTGGCCGTTTCTATAATTTCAAAAATGCTGATACGGAAGCCATCAGGCTAAATATTCCCGAAGTCGATAAGGTTGCTCCAAGGCTTCAGGCGGGTGGTTACAGAGGTAGCAGTAACAATATTATCCGTGGTGAACGGACCGGTACTTTCTCAGTTGTCGGAGATACACCGGATGTCTTTGAAATTATGCCGATGAATGTTACCCGGGGAAGGCTGATCAATAAAATGGACCTGGATGAACAGCGGAAAGTCGTTGTAATTGGTGATAGGGTTTACCAGGAAATGTTTAAGAAAGATGAGAATCCTATTGGCGAGTACCTGCAGATACAGGGTGTTTATTTCAAGGTGGTCGGCGTGGTAAAATCAAAACAGAGGGGATTTCAGGCAGAAGAGGATGAAAAAACCATCCATATGCCGTTAAATACTCTTCAGCAGACCTTATAACTATGGTGATATTATCGGATGGTATTCCATTACGGCAAAGAAAGGAATCCCGGCCTCTGTAGTTGAGCAGAAAACAAAAGATTACCTGAAAACAAGGCACCATATCCATCCCGACGATAACAGGGCTATCGGTTCATGGAATATGGAAAATGAATACAATAAGTTTAACAGCCTGTTTACAGGAATCACTATCCTGGTCTGGATCGTGGGATCCGGAACATTGTTTGCCGGCGTGGTAGGGGTGAGCAATATCATGCTGATCGTAGTTAAAGAACGGACCAAAGAGATAGGGATACAACGTGCGATTGGGGCGCCGCCTTCTGCAATTATCAGCCAGATCATCATTGAATCGGTCTTTCTTACGACCATGGCAGGCTATATCGGCCTGGTTGTCGGCGTCGGATTGATAGAACTGGTTGATTACCTTATCAGGACCAGCGGCGCGGAATCTGATATGTTCCGGAACCCGGAAGTTGATTTCAATATGGCCATGCTGTCGTTGGGTATCCTCGTCATTTCAGGGATATTTGCAGGCCTGATACCGGCCCGGCGGGCGGTCAGCATCAAACCGATCGATGCATTAAGGGATGAATAAAAACAATATCAATATCAATAACATTAACAATATCAATTCGTAGAGACGTAAACATGTTATGTCTCTGCAATCAAAGAAAAAAAACAATAAAACATGAAACGAGCATTGAAAATACTGGGAGGAGTGATTGTGGTGTCGATTTTCGTTTATACGATTTACTTCCTTTACCAGAAATCGCAGGCAAAACCCATTGAATTCGAAACAACGCAGCCTATCAAAACAGAGATCATTAAAAGTACTGTGGCTACCGGATCGGTGCTCCCCAGGAAAGAGATCATGATCAAGCCGCAGGTGTCCGGGATCGTGGAGGAGCTTTATGTTGAAGCGGGCGATATGATCAAAAAGGGCGACCTGCTTGCCAGGATCAAGATCATACCCGATATGGTCAGCCTCAATAATGCTCAATCCCGGCTGAACAGGGCCAGGATTAATTTTGAAGATTCAAAAAGACAGTATGAACGGCAAAAGGATCTACTGGACCAGGGAGTTATTGCCCGTGGCAGAATTCGAACCCTTTGACCTGGCTTATAAAAATGCGATCGAAGAAGTGGAAGCGGCCGAAAACAACCTGGAACTGATCAAAGAAGGACAGACCAAAAAAGGCGGACAGGCCACTACAAATACCATTGTCCGTTCCACGGCTGAAGGAATGGTCCTGGATGTTCCGGTGGAAGTCGGCTTCTCCGTCATCGAAAGCAATACATTTAATGATGGCACTACCATCGCTTCGGTAGCAGATATGGGCGATATGATCTTCGAAGGAAAGATCGATGAAACCGAAGTCGGAAAAATTAAAGAAGGCATGCCGCTGATCCTGACCGTCGGGGCGATTGACGATGCTTCTTTCGACTGCGGTACTGGAACATATTTCACCTAAAGGTGTCGAAGAAAACGGTGCCATCCAGTTTGAGATCAAAGCCAATGTTGAACTGAAACAGGACCAGTTTATCCGGGCAGGTTACAGCGCCAACGCAAAGGTGGTCCTCGACCGGACCGACAGCGTGCTGGCTATACCGGAAAGCATCCTCCAGTTTGAAGGCGATTCCTCCTATGTCGAAGTCGAGATTGCCCCGCAGCAATTTGAAAAGAGATACATTAAAACCGGCCTTTCCGACGGGATCAACGTCGAAGTGAAATCAGGCCTTTCCATGGAAGATAAGATCAAGAAACCAAGCGGATCATTAAAATGATGGATAATAAGCCTAAAAATAGCTGAAAAAGTGATATTTAGCAGATTTTAAGTACTTTCGCAGCTTAAAAATCCTAATAATCAAGACTATGCTCAACAAGATTTTATCTTCCGTATTTATGGTTATGGCCATGGTTATTGTCATCTCCTGCCAGCAAACCCCTAAAACCGAATCCCAGATGGAAAATGAGTATTCAGGAACAGTTCCGGGACAGCAACCCCTGACCCCGACGTACCTGAACATGTCGCCCAGCGCCTCGCCACTTATGCTCCTTTTACTCTGACTTCCGACATCAGCCACCTGTCGGCGAAAGAAAAGCAGCTGCTATCCATCCTGTTTGATGTGGCCGATATTATGGACGAATTGTTCTGGTTGCAGGCCATGGGCCCGAAAGATCCTTTCCTGGCCAGGATACAGGATGAAACCACGAAGAAATTTGCCATGGTTAATTATGGCCCATGGGACAGGCTCGACGGCAACAAACCATTCATCGCTGAAGTCGGGCCAAAACCCGAAGGGGCTAATTTCTACCCGGTCGATATGACAAAAGAGGAATTCGAAGCCTTGCAACGATCCAAACAAGAAAAGCCTCTATACCCTTATCCGCCGTAATGAAGACGGCACCCTGCGCAGCATCTGGTACCACGAGGCATATGAAGCGCAATTGAAAAAGGCCGCTGAACTGATGAAACAGGCAGCCGCCCTTGCAGAAGATGCGGGGCTGAAAAAATACCTCGAACTGCGCGCCGACGCTTTACTAACAAGCCAGTACCAGGCCAGCGATTTTGCCTGGATGGAAATGCGGTCATCCAATATCGATTTTGTCGTCGGCCCTATCGAGAATTATGAAGATGCCCTGTTTGGCTATAAAGCCGCTTTTGAAAGCTATATCCTGATCAAGGACCCGGTCTGGAGCGCACGCCTGGTAAAATATGCCGCTATGCTTCCCGACCTGCAGCGCGGATTGCCGGTGAAGGATGAATATAAGACTGAAATCCCCGGTGCAGATGCCGACCTGAATGCCTATGATGTGGTTTATTATGCCGGAGATTGCAATGCCGGAAGCAAAACCATCGCCATAAACCTGCCTAACGACGAAGAAGTGCAGCTCCAGAAAGGCTCCCGTAAATTGCAGCTTAAAAATGCCATGCAGGCGAAATTCGATAAGATCATGGTGCCCATCGCAGACCTGCTCATCGATCCCGCCCAGCGCAAACATGTTACCTTTAACGCATTCTTCGAAAATACCATGTTCCATGAAGTCGCCCATGCCATGGGTGTGAAAAATACGATCAACGGCAATGGCCCTGCCCGGACAGCCCTCAAGGAAATGTATTCATCCATTGAAGAAGGAAAAGCGGATATTATGGGTCTTTATCTTGTTACAAAACTCTATGAGATGGGTGAACTGACCGAGAGGAGAAGTAATGGACAACTATGTGACATTCTTTGCCGGCATTTTCCGTTCGTCCCGGTTCGGCGCAGCCAGCGCACACGGTAAATCCAATATGATGCGCTTTAATTTTTTCACGGAAGAAGGCGCATTTACACGTAATGAAGACGGTACTTATACGGTTGATTTTGAAAAATCAAAAGCAGCAATGGAAAAGCTGGTGCAGAAAATTATTTATATCCAGGGTGATGGCGATTATGAAGCCGCCAAAAAATGGGTAGAAACCGAAGGGATCGTCAAACCCGATCTCCAGGCCGACCTCGACCGTATCAATGCAGCCAGTATCCCGGTGGATGTGGTGTTTGAGAAAGGGAAAAAAGTTCTTGGACTATAAAAGTTCCTGGTTCCAGTTCCTGGTTCCAAGTTCAGAATTTTTAACAATTTAACAATTTAACAATTTAACAATTTAGCAATTTAACAATTTAGCAATTTAACCCCCTTACAATGAAACGTTTAAATCTACTCGTTGCACTTTTTATCCTGTTCTTCGGCTCTTCACTCAGGGCTGATGAAGGAATGTGGTTGCCAATCTTCGTGGAAAGGCTGAATTATGTCGATATGCAGAAAATGGGACTCCATCTCACTGCTGAAGAAATATACAGCATCAATAATTCCAGCATGAAAGACGCTATCGTGGGCCTTAGCAATGGCCCCCAGCCCGGTGGTTTTTTCTGCACAGCCGAAGTGGTCTCCGACCAGGGCTTGCTTTTCACCAACCACCATTGCGGTTTTGATGTGATCCAGACAGCACAGCTCAATCGAACACGATTACCTGAACGATGGCTTCTGGGCCATGAGCAAGGAAGAAGAACTTCCTAACGAAGGCCTCAGCGCTACATTTTTTGTCAGGATGGAAGATGTGACCGACTCCATTATTCCTTTCCTTTCCGATACCATGTCAGCCTCCACCAGGTCTGCTAAAGTGAAGGAAATCTCAGGCAGGCTGAAGAAAAATGCTGACCCTGATAAGAAGTACTTTGTCAATGTGACCAGCTTTTTTAACGGGAATGAGTATTACCTGTTTGTTTACGAAGTTTATACCGATGTCCGCCTGGTTGGCGCCCCGCCATCATCCATTGGAAAATTCGGCGGCGATACCGATAACTGGATGTGGCCCCGACATACCGGCGACTTCAGCATTTTCAGGGTTTATACCGCCCCTGATGGAAGCCCGGCTGAATATGCCAAAGAAAATGTGCCCCTGAAACCTAAATACCATCTCCCCGTCAGTTTAAACGGGGTAGAAAAAGGCGACTTTGCCATGATCTGGGGTTACCCGGGCACCACCGACCGTTATCTTAGTTCTTATGGTGTCGATTTCCAGATCCGGTATTTTGATCCCAATATTGTCAGGTTGCTCGGCGAACAATTGTCAATCTGGAAAGAAGACATGAGCGCCGACCGTGAAGTAGGTATCAAATATGCCTCTAAATATGCCTCCACCGCCAATGGATGGAAATTCTACATCGGGGAATTAAAAGGGCTGAAAAAACTTAATGTTAAAGGACAAAAGGAAATGATTGAAGCTGATTTCAATGCATGGATGGTACAAGGATCCGGTCCGAAAAGAAAAATACGCCGATGTCCTGCCCGGGATAAAAGCAGGATATGAAAATATCGGCAAATCATTTGGTCCTTTCATCACCGCGGCCCTTGCGGCATCATCACCGGAAATCCTCGGTTTCGCCCAGTCTTTCGGCGTGATCAGCGGTTTGCTGGAAGCAAAAGACAAGACCGGCGCCATTGATGAATCCGTTGCAGAATTGAGGGAAGCGGCCAAAGAGCATTTCAAGAATTACAACACTTCCACTGATCAAAAAGTTTTTGCGAAGATGATGGAGATTTATTCCAAGGATACGCCGGCAGATATGCAACCCGAAGGTTTCAAGGAAATGGTGGCTGATTATAAAGGCGATTTTAATGCCATGGCCGCAGGTGTTTTTGAGGATTCTTTCCTGTCAACGGAAGCTAAAGTCAATGCGTTTCTCGACAAACCGAGCTATAAGGTTATTTCAAAAGATCCCGCCATTGCATTGGGCAATGAGTTGATGGGTTCCATGATGACCTTATCCGGAGAATACCGCAAGGCCAACCAGGAACTTGGAAAATATGAACGGCTTTTCATGGCCGGACTTCGTGAGATGATGCCGGATAAGGCTTTTTATCCTGATGCAAACTCCACCATGCGCCTTACTTATGGATCGGTCCAGGATTATAAAGGCGCCGATGCTGTCTATTATGATTATAAAACCCATCTCAGCGGCGTTATGGATAAAGAAGACCCCACCAACGAAGAATTCATCGTTCCTGAAAAATTAAAGGAATTGTACGCAAAAAAGGACTTTGGAAGATACGGAAGCGGGGATGACCTGGTTGTTGGGTTCCTGACAACAAACGACATCACCGGTGGTAATTCAGGAAGCCCTGTGATAAACGGAAACGGCGAACTGATCGGCCTTGCTTTCGATGGAAACTGGGAAGCCATGAGCGGTAATATTGCTTATGAGCCTAAACTCCAGCGTACCATCTGTGTCGACATCAGGTACGTGCTTTTCGTTATCGACAAATATGCCGGCGCACAGAACCTGATCGATGAATTGACCTTCGCCCCGGTGAAGATTAAGATCCCGCGCGAAGTCAGTGCCCTCGAACCAGTTGAAGTAAAATAAACAGGGAAAATATTTGAAATGTATTCAGAGGCCGTCCTTCAGGATGGCCTCTTTTTTTTGGTGTAGATAAAACTATTCCTGGAGAATTTTCCATCCTGCGGTTTTGGCGAACCGGCATATTCATTCAAACAGGATGGGCAAAGACAACTGTCATAAAGGTTTTCTATCTCCTCCAGTTTATCCAGCGGAAGATAAACCTCATAGCACCAGCACTTGCCGGATTTGCTGCAGCTGAAAGGCTTTCCGCACTTAGGACAAACCGATGGTTCCTGGTCATTAGTCATTGGTCTTCATCTCAACACTCACCCTCTCAACCTTCCCCCCCACCGGCGGATTCATCTTGGAGATCCTTATCCTGGCTTCAGTTATTTGCGGGAACTCACCGGTTAAACGGTCAAGTATCCGGCGGGCGACATGTTCCAGCAATTTGGATTTGACAGCCATCTCTTTCGCCACCAGGCCATACACTGCCTGGTAATTGACCGTCTTTGAAAGGTTATCGGTTATTTCCGCTTCCGTGGTATCCGTTTCCATAAAAAGATCGACGATAAACCTTGTGCCGATGATTTGCTCCTCCTTGAAACACCCGTGGTAGGAAAAAAATTCCATGCCTTCGATAGAGATGGTCCCCATATCAAACAGCTTTGTTAATTAAACCCTGTTCTGCCAGGTAATCCAGTGCCATGGTTATCCTCGAAATGACCTCATCCCTGCCGAGCATCTCGCAGATAAGCGACAGGTCAGGCCCGAAACTGCCGCCAACCAGGCAGAGCCTCAGCGGGTTCATTAACTGCCCCAAACCGGTGTTTTTTTCCAGGACAAATGTTTCAGCCAGGGCTTTTATATTTTCAGCCTGGAAATCGGAAAGGGACGGGAGAAGATCGCTAAAAGCCTCCAGTAAACCAGGCGTATCTTCTTTCCACTTTTTTTTGACAATATCTGCATCGTAAGTTTGAGGCGACTGAAAAAAGAAAAATGACTGCTCCCAGAAATTGCTGACAAAATCTGAACGGTCTTTTACCAGTTCCACTATCTTGTCGATGAAGTCATCATCGGCCTCAATCCCTTTGCTCATAAGTATTTCCCTGTACAGGGACGTCAGTTCGGCAACAGGTTTTGTAACCAGGTATTGATGATTGAACCATTTTATCTTACCCGGATCAAAACGTGAGCCCGATTTACCCACGCGATCGATGGAAAATTCCTCGATCAGTTCTTCCATGGAAAAAATTTCCTTTTCGGTACCGGGATTCCAGCCCAGCAAAGCCAGCATGTTCACCACGGTCTCAGGAAAATAGCCTGACTCACGGTAACCGGAGGATACCTCTTTGGTAAAAGGGTCCTGCCATTCCAGCGGGAATACAGGGAATCCCAGCCTGTCCCCGTCACGTTTGCTTAATTTTCCTGAGCCCTCAGGCTTGAGAATCAAAGGAAGATGCGCAAACAGTGGGGGCTGCCACCCAAAACTCCTGTAAAGCAGGATATGCAACGGCAGAGAAGGAAGCCACTCTTCCCCCCTGATCACATGGGATATGTCCATGAGATGGTCATCGACGATATTGGCCAGGTGATAGGTGGGCATTCCATCTGATTTGAACAGCACTTTATCGTCGAGCGTGGCGGTATTTACCGATAATTTCGCCGCGTATCAGGTCATGAAAGATGAGTGTTTCATTTTCCGGGATCCGGAAACGGATCACATACGGCTCACCGGAATGTAATCTTTGGTGGGTCTCTTCATGGGAAAGGGAAAGGGAATTCTTCATTCCCATCCTTACTGATGCATCATAAGTGAAGACCAGTTTCGCCTTTTCAGCCTCTTTTCGCCTGGCATCAAGCTCTTCAGCGGTATCGAAGCCGTAATAGGCATGCCCGCTGCTGATCAGCTCATCGGCATATTTCCGGTATATGTCCTTACGGTCAGACTGGCGGTAAGGCGCATATGGCCCCCCGACATGAACCCCCTCATCAAACTGGATGCCGGCCCAGTTCAGAGATTCGATGATATAATTCTCTGCCCCGGGCACATACCGGTTCTGGTCGGTGTCTTCTATCCGGAGGATCATCTTCCCGCCCGTATGACGGGCAAATAAATAATTATACAGGGCAGTCCTGACGCCGCCTATATGCAAGGGCCCGGTCGGACTGGGTGCAAAGCGCACCCTGACTTGATTCTTCATCATTATTCAACAACTAATTTTTTATTTATCAGGTAGGTTCCATCTGAAATGGAAACCAGGTAAACACCTCCGGGAAGATCGCTTACATCGATCATTTTGTGTGTGGTTTCCATAGATTCCTCGAGGATCCTGCGGCCGGTAAGATCGGATACTATCAGTGTAACAGATTTGTTGGGACGATGCGTGAAGAACAGGTTTAACCGGTCTGTCGCCGGATTCGGTCCGATGGTGAAATGCAATGGGTTTTCGGTATCTTCCAATCCCACGGAAAGACTGTTGAGCCTGTGAAGGATCCATTGTTCCGGATCCAGTTCAATACTTTCAATGATCTTGGAAACCGGGATCACATATGAATTCAGATTGGCATCCTGGTATAATAAAATCGTTGTATCAGTGCCATCATTAAAATTCAACTGGTAAGGAACTGTCATTTTGAACAGCATGGTCACACTGGTGGATGTAGTTTGAGTGGAGGTCAGATAGAGGTTGTTTCCGCCCTGGTGCCAGGTTACATCAAATATCGGGTAACCTTCGCCGTAATACCATTGATTGAAGAAATCCGTAAAATCCTTGCCGGAAACGGCCTCAAGCCATTCCCTGAAATCGTCGCCGGTGGCCACAGAATCACCGTATTCTTCAACATAAGTTGCCAGGACATCAAAAAACATCTCATCATCCTGCAGTTCAAACCGTATCATATGCAACAGCAAAGCACCTTTGCTGTATGATAACCGCCCGTCGAAAATGCGCCAGATGTCGCCAAGTTGATCAGGCGGGACATAAACACTCCCGCCCGGCTGGGCTCTTGACCTGGTCATGACGGATCTTTAACCAGAGTGAATCGTAATAAGGCGTGCTTAGAAAAGAATGGGCAAGATAATCGGAATACGTGGCAAAGCCCTCATTGATCCAGATATCGCTCCAGGTGGCACAGGTAACCTTATCACCGAACCACATGTGCCCCAGTTCATGTGCGACGATGCCAAAGCCGAATCCACCGATGGTGGTCATGGTCTGGTGTTCCATGCCTCCACCCAGTTCGGTCAGGCAATGGCCGTATTTTTCATCAATGAAAGGGTACATGCCGAACAGATTGGAGAATAATTCAACGAAGTCAGCCGTCTGGTCAATACCGTTCTGGTTATTTGGAAGGCAATCGGGATGATCATAGATAAAATTCTGGATCAATACGGAATCCTCCGTGCCGTCAGGATAGGCATACAGGTTATATTCCTGGTAATCTGCTACGGCAAAAGAGATCAGGTAATAATCAATGGGGTAATTGCTTTTCCATTCATAACGGACCTTGCCGTTGGGCATGGTGGTAATTCCGGTCAGTAAACCCTGTGAACCGGCTTTATTTTCAGGGCTGGTCGTAAGAAAAACCCATACCGAGTCTGCTTTATCATGAAGGTCTTGCTTGGTTGGCCACCAGTCTTTTGCCGCGTAAGGTTCCGAAAGTGTCCAGGTTACATTTTTCTGGTATTGAGGTGAGTAATCGGTCGTGATACCGGAGAAAAACCCACCCGATGGCGGGGTCCCATGATAACAGATCTTTACGGAAAATAGTGTTCCCTGGGGAATGGGTGATGTTAAAGGAACAATCCCCAAACCATCGTAGTGCTGAAATGCATGCTGTATACCGTTTACAAAAACCGTATCGATGGTCATCTCTGAATTCAGGTCAAAAGCAAATGTGTCAAGCGGATTAACCGAAGCAGTTGCTTTTATGGTCACATCCCCGCTCACGTAAATGCTATTATTCTCCACATTCAGGTCCAGGAAATAAAAGTTGACATCGTATTTATCCAGGAGGGAATTGGTGATCAAAGGCGAATGGTATTGTTTGAGCTGGTGTTCGCAGGATTTGATATGATGACAATAATTATCATCAAAAGAAACCGGGACATTGTATTGTGCAATGGCCTGTATGACTGATATGACCAGTGAAAGAGAGAATATGAGCTGTTTCATGCCGGAATTTTATTTGAGATGCCGGAAAGGCGGCGAAAACTATGACTAACTTTGTCTGAGCGAACAAAGATAATATTTATTTGTTTTGTTTCGTTAGAAGGTAGAACCTTTGGACCTATTAAAACCCATGGCAACAGATAATTACGGTATTCTGATCGGGAAACTTGACGAATTCATCCGGAAATATTATAAAAACCGGCTGATCAGGGGTGGTATATTCTTTTATTGCCTTGCTGACCATATTCTTCCTGGTCATTACCCTCACCGAGTTCTTCGGGCGCTTTAACACCACCACAAGGACCGTCATTTTCTATTCCTTTATTGGTTTTAACGCATTGATAATGTGGCGCTTAATAATAGTTCCGATCTTTAAGCTGCTAAGGTTAGGAAAGGTGATTAGCCATGAGGAAGCTGCTGAAATTATCGGCACTCATTTCCCGGAGATAAGTGACAAACTACTCAATACGCTCCAGCTGAAAGCATTGCAGGATGAGCACAGACCGGAAATACCCGCCGACCTGATAAAAGCCGGAATCGACCAGAAAATTAACAGGCTTCGTCCGGTCCCTTTTACCCTCGCCATCGAGTTGAGACAAAACCTGCGGTATCTGAAGTACGCCCTTCCGCCAGTCATCATCATAATCCTCATCCTCATCCTTTCTCCCCGGGTCATTACAGAACCTTCGGAGAGGCTTGTTAAATTTCAGACGGTCTATACCCCGCCTGCTCCCTTTCACTATAACAGTGCTGAACGAGAAGATGGAGACATTTCAGCAGGAGGATTTTTTACTTGAGATCAAAGTTGAGGGCGATGAATTACCTTCTGACCTGTTCCTTGAAATGGGCGGAATCCAGTACCGGATGGAAAAGAAAAGTCCCGTTTTGTTTCACTATAAATTTCGGAACGTCCAGGAAACAAAGCGGTTCATCGTCCTGAACGATCTTTTCAGATCGGCTCAGTTTGAGCTCCTTGTTTTCCCCAGGCCCATCGTACTTGGTTTTGAGGTTTCACTTGATTATCCTTCTTACACGGGAAAGCAGGATGAAACGATTGAAAATACCGGCGATATGATCGTACCCCTTGGGACCCTGTTAACCTGGAAGATATTTACAAGGGACACACGGAGCATTTTCTTCCGCTGGGGAGATGCCATGCAGGAACTTGAAAATGAATCGACAAATACATTTTCTTTTTCAGATCGTGCCCTAACAAGCAAGGCTTATGCCGTTATACCTGCGAATGAATTTCTGCGGAATGCTGATTCGCTTTCCTATACAGTAAGTGTCATACCGGATAATTACCCGGCTATTACAATAGACCAGGTGAGGGACTCCATCTTCGATAAAAGGATTTATTTCAGGGGATTGATCAAGGATGATTATGGATTCAGCAAGCTAACCTTTAATTATCAGGTTGATCAGGAAGGATTATCGACCGGGGAACCTGCTGCTGAGATGATCGTCGAATTGCCTGTCAGCAAGCTTAGCAACCAGCAGCAATTCTTTCATTTTTTCGAGCTTGATTCGATCAGCATAGAACCCGGGGACCAGATCGTTTATCATTTTGAGGTCTGGGATAATGACGGGGTGAACGGGAGCAAAGTGACACGGTCACAACCGATGATTTTCAGGGCGCCAACATTGGATGAAATTGAAGAAAAGACAGAAGAAGACAATGAAAAGATAATGGATGACCTGGAGCGAAGCATCCAGGAAGCCAAAGACCTGCAAAAAAAAGCGGAAGAGTTGAGCAGGAAATTGATCGATAAGGAAAACATCGGCTGGCAGGAAAAGCAGCAACTGCAGGATTTACTGGATGACCAGAAGCAGCTCCAGGAAAGAATTGAAAAGATCCAGAAAGAGAACCAGGTTAAATCACTGCAGGAACAGCAGTACAAAGAGATCGACGAAGAGCTGGTCAGGAAGCAGGAAAGGCTGGAAGAGTTATTTGATGAGATCATGACCGAGGAGATGAAAAAAATGTTTGAAGAATTGCAGAAACTGCTGGAAGAAGTTGATAAGGACAAGGTAAATGAAATGCTGGAGAAAATGCAGACGGATAACAAGGACCTTGAAAAGCAACTTGACCGCAACCTGGAATTGTTCAAACAGCTTGAATTTGAAAAGAAACTACAGGAGTCAATTGATAAGTTGAAGGAACTTTCTGAAAAGCAGGATGAACTGGCGGCAAAGAGTGAAGAGAAGAATGCTGACGCGGAAAAATTAAAAGAAGAGCAGGATAAGCTAAATGATGAATTCAACCAGTTGCGTGACGATCTGAATGCGCTGGAGGAGAAGAACAAAGAGCTGGAAGAGCCGAATAAAATGGAAAACACCGACCAGGCGGAGGAAGAGATCCAGGAACAGATGGAGGAGGGATCGGAACAGCTTGAACAGGGTAAGCCTTCAAAAGCGGCTCCTTCTCAGCAAAATGCATCAGATGGTATGAAATCATTGGCCGGTAAGATGGAACAAATGCAGGGCGAAATGTATTCTGAGGAGATGGGCGAAAATATTGAGGATTTGCGCGAAATCCTTGAAAACCTGATTCAATTATCTTTTGACCAGGAAGATCTTATTGCCAGAACAAGGGAAACCTCTGTTATGGATCCGCAATTCCCATCGGTAATAGAAGCCCAGAACAGGATCAAGGATGACCTGGTGATGGTTGAAGATTCCCTCTGGGCATTGAGTAAGAGGCAGCAGATGATCGAACCCTTCATTACAAGGGAGATACAGGATATAAACCACCATGTTGACATAGCCCTGGAGGAATTGACGGAAAGAAGGAAGGGGACTGCCGGTGAAAACCAGCAGTATGTCATGACTTCCGTGAATGACCTGGCGCTTCTGTTATCCGAGACCCTGGAACAGATGATGTCTACCATGCAGATGCAATGTTCCGGGCAGTGTAAAAAAGGCAGCCCCAAGCCGGGTAAAGGTTCTACCTCCGTGAAAAGCATGCGGGAGATGCAGCAACAGCTCAACCAGCAAATACAGCAGATGAAGGAAAGTGGCAAGACCCCCTCAAAAGCTAAGGACAGCCGGAATTCAGCCAATAGTGAGGGTTTCGCCAGGATGGCCGCACAGCAGGAAGCCATAAGGCGAATGATGGAGCAGTACCAGGGCCAGATGAAAGAACAGGGTATGGGAAACAGCAAGGAATTAAAGGAAATGATGGACCAGATGGAGATAACCGAAACCGAGCTGGTCAACAAGATTATTACACAGCAAACGATGGAAAGGTTAAAAGAAATCGAAACCAGGCTGTTGAAGCATGAGAAAGCTGATCTGAAACGCGAACAGGAAGAAAAAAGAGAATCCAGGGAAGGAAAAGATATGAACAATAGAAACCCTGAAGATTTTTTGGAGTATAACAAATTACAGGATAAAGAAATTGAATTATTGAGGACGGTACCTCCAAATCTTCGACCATATTATAAGGAAAAAGTGAACCAGTACTTTTACCAGTTTGAGTTACGTTAGCAGATGAATAAGCGCAAAGAGATCAATATTGAATCAACACCCGATGAAATGTTCCGGGTAGAGCAGTTTGCAGAAGAGATCAGCGATGAATATCTTTTATACGGCAATTATTACGGAAACATACTCATGGCCTTAACGGAAGCGGTAAAGAATGCGATCATTCACGGCAACAAACTTGACCGGCGAAAGCATGTCAGGATTATGCAGGAGAGCACAAAAGAGGGACTTTGGGTCAGTGTATCTGACGAAGGGGAAGGATTTGATCATCATCTTTACAATAGGGACCAGGGCCTGAGTTTGGAATCCGGCGAAGATAAGAATGGCCTGTTATTGATCTATAAACTTGCTGACGAAGTCAGTTTTAAGAATAATGGCAGCACAATAAAGATGCTGTTCAGGATCAATGGAATAGATGATAGTATTTTTGAAAGAAGGGTGGCTTTTATGCAGGATTTTTTACGTGTATATCAACGATTAAGCTCCTGATAGTTTCATGTAAATGGCTGAAGAACAAAAAATATATTTTTTTCTTGAGGAGGTTAGTTATAACCTGAAGCAAAAGCGTAAGATCCGGGAATGGATTATTAAATCAGTTGAAAATGAGGACTTTACAGTTGGGGTTCTGAATTACATCCTTACAAATGATAGTGTTTTAGTTCAATTAAATAAGGAATATTTACGTCACTTTACCCTTACTGATATTATCACCTTTGACTTATCTGAAAATAAGGGAGAATTATCAGGAGATATTTACATTAGCGTCGACAGGGCCAGGGAGAATGCCAGGGAATTTAAAGTGACGTTAAACAATGAAATTAACAGGTTAATGATCCATGGAGTGCTTCATTTAATGGGTTATAAGGATAAGTCGAAGGAAGAGAGGGATCTGATGAGGTCCAGGGAGGAATTTTACCTATCTTTGCCGCCATGGTCGTGAAATGTTCCACGTGGAACAAAATCTGAAATTTTCCATCAAACAGGATAGATGTTTAAAGAATACGATATTATCGTCGTAGGTGCAGGCCATGCCGGATGTGAAGCTGCTGCCGCTGCTGCTAACCTGGGATCTTCGGTTTTACTGGTTACCATGAACATGACCAATATGGCCCAGATGTCGTGCAATCCTGCCATGGGTGGAATAGCCAAAGGACAGATCGTGCGTGAAATTGATGCACTGGGAGGTTATTCAGGAATTGTAACCGACCGGACCATGATACAGTTCCGGATGCTTAACATGTCGAAAGGGCCTGCCATGTGGAGTCCAAGGGCCCAGAGCGACCGCATGCTATTTTCCCAGGAATGGCGGAAAATGCTCGAGAATACACCCAATCTCGATTTCTGGCAGGATATGGTTACCGGTGTAACCGTAGAAAATGGAAAGGTTAATGGAGTCCTTACATCTATGGGACATCATATCCCCTGCAAAGCAGTTGTTTTAACAAACGGCACATTTCTGAACGGGGTTATTCATATCGGGCTTAAACAGTTTGGAGGTGGAAGGATCGGGGAAAAAGCCGCAAAAGGATTGACGGAGTGTTTAATCGAGCTTGGATTTGAATCGGACAGAATGAAGACGGGTACCCCGGTCAGGGTCGACGGAAGATCGATAGATTTCAGCAAACTGGAAGAGCAAAAAGGAGATGATATTCCACGGAAATTTTCATTTACGGATACGCCACCTTTAAAAAAGCAACGAAGTTGCTTTATAGCATATACAAACCTTCAGGTGCATGACATGCTACGGACGGGATTTGATGAATCACCTATGTTTACCGGAAAGATAGAGGGGATCGGTCCGAGATATTGCCCGTCGATTGAGGATAAGATCGACCGTTTTGCCGGTAAGGATAGTCACCAGCTTTTTGTGGAACCGGAGGGCTGGGATACGGTCGAATATTATATCAACGGCTTTTCTTCATCCCTTCCTGATCATGTCCAGTTCAATGCCTTGAGAAAAATAACCGGATTTGAAAACGCGCGTATTTTCAGACCGGGTTATGCCATAGAATATGACTATTTCCCACCGGTACAGCTCACCTATACGCTCGAAACAAAACTGGTTGGAAACCTTTATTTTGCCGGGCAGATAAACGGGACAACAGGCTATGAGGAAGCCGCTGCGCAGGGAATTATGGCCGGTATCAATGCGCATCTGAAAGTTAAAGGTAATGAGGAATTTATTCTCAAAAGGTCTGACGCCTATATCGGTGTCCTGATCGACGACCTCATCACCAAAGGAGTCGATGAGCCATACCGCATGTTCACTTCCAGGGCAGAGTACCGTATTTTACTTCGGCAAAATAATGCCGACCAGCGACTTACACCTTTATCCCACCGTATCGGCCTGGCATCTGACGACCGGATGAAAGCTGTTATAGAGAAAAGTGAAAAAATTGCAAGTGTTGTCCGTTACCTGAAAAAGATCAGTGTCGAACCGGATATGATCAACGGTTACCTTGAAGCATCACAAACTGCCACCATTCAGCAGAAAATGAAAATATCAGCCCTGCTCCTCCGGCCCCAGATTAGCCTGCAAGGTTTGGCAGAACATCTCCCCGGCCTTCGGAACCACCTGGATGCAATACAGCCAGAACAGGAAGACATCCTGGAAGAAGCTGAAATCCTGATTAAGTATGAAGGGTACATTCAAAAGGAAGGAGAGCTGGCCCAAAAACTTGAACGACTGGATTCAGTTACACTCAAAGAAAATTTTGATTACCATAAATTAAAAGCTCTTTCTTTTGAGGCCCGGGAAAAACTCAGCAGGATCAAACCTCGTTCACTGGGACAGGCATCCAGGATTGCAGGCGTTTCACCGGCCGATATTTCCATCCTGATCGTCCACCTCGGAAGATAAAAGTTCCACGTGGAACAATTACTGGCATGATTTTTATCCTGTACTAAAAATACTTAATTTTAAGCCTTCTGGTAAACCAGGAGGGGAAATTGATATTCAGGTTGTCTTTTTCAAAAAAATGCGTCAGGAAGCCTCTAATAAAGCTGCTTTTAAGTGTATGGAAACCAGCAAATAACTCAGTTCATGGTGAATAGTCCGGATATAAAACGAAAAATTTTAAACTTTGCTGTCCTTAGTGTGTTATCCCTTGCCGCTGCGCTTATTCTCCAATTCGTTTCAGGCCTTGATAAGAACCAGGAAGTAAGCTGGCAAAAAGATGTTGCGGAAGTTCTCAGGATGAAAGAAGATAAGCTTCAAATGATCCTTGAAAATGTCCTCGATGAAAAGCATTACACCACGCCCTTCATCACCCTTCATCGGGAACTAAAAGCCGACCTCTGGCAGGAAGAAGGTCTGTCAGTGTTTCTTTACCGGAATGATTCGCTTGTATACTGGTCCGATAATAATGTGCCTGCGGAGAATAATTATGAGGAAACCCTCTTTTCCAGGCCCTTTTTACATTATGGAAACGGGTGGTTCAGAGTTTTAACAGAAGAAAATAACAATCTAAACGCGGTAGGACTCATCCTGGTGAAAAATGATTTTCCTTATCAGAATGAATATTTAGTCAATGATTTTCAGAAGGAGTTTAAACTGCCACCCGGTATTGGAATTGATACAGTTCCCGGAAACATTAATGTCAGCTCCCGGGAAGGTATGTTTTTATTTTCTTTGGCGCCAGATCATGGGCAGATCGCTTCATCAAAAACGAATTTTGTCATATTTATATTATCTCTTGTCTGTTTTATCTCGATAATTTTCCTGCTGTTTTACCTCTACCAGGTTTTTGATTTTTTCCGTCGTAACCATCTGCTTCTTTTTATGGCGTTTTTTGCAGATGCCGTCTTTCTCCGGTTTTTACTGCTTTATTTCGAAATCCCCGGATTCCTTTATAACACAGAACTGTTCAGCCCTTATCATTACGCTACTTCTTTTATCTCGCCGTCACTCGGAGACCTGGTAGTCAATAGTCTGTTCTGGCTTTCGCTTGCCTGGATCTTTCACAGTAAATTCAGTTTTTCTATAGAAAACCTTAGAAAACCGGTAAAATATATAATCAGTTTTCTGATGATCCTTTTCTCGGGAGTTCTGTTTTATCTCCTTATTTCGACTTTGCGAAGAATGGTCATCGATTCCAATATAGAACTTAACCTGAATAGTATTTTTAATATTGATATATACAGCGGGTTTGGCTTCCTTGCAATAACCTCACTTATCCTGGCTTTCTTTTTGGTCACTTCGCGGATTAGCATTATGGTCAGCAAGGGTGGAATAAAACTACCTGTTTATATTATGATGGCGCTGATCACGGCCGGGCTTGCAGTTGCTATATTTTCAAATGAATTAGCAGCGGGGCCCGGGCTGGTATACCCGGCTCTCCTGCTTATATACCTTTTGTCGTTTCTGTATTTTTTTAACAGGCCGGGAGGATTCAGGAACATTACAGGAGCGCTTGTTTACATAGTATTGTTTTCATTGATTGCCACTTTTGTTCTGGATTTTTATCATGGCGTTAAAGAAAAAGAGAACAGGAAAATTCTGGCAGCCGAACTGTCTTCCAAACGTGATCCCCTGATGGAATACGAATTTTCAAGGATGAAAAACCAGATGGTTAGTGATACGTCCCTGCTGGGAATGTTAAAAAACAGGGCAACGGAAGAGGAAACAGATGCCAGGATCATCTCCTATCTGGATGAAACATATTTTAATAGATTCTGGAATCAATATGAATTATTGATTACAATCTGCCAGAGTGAAGAAGTTCTAAGTATCCAGCCAGGCGGATACCTTTCAAACTGTTACGATTATTTTGACGGTTTGCTGGAAACACCAGGCGCTGAAATGATTAGCCCCGGATTATTCTTCCTGAATAACAAAATGGAGAATAATAATTATATCGCGGCCATTAATTTTCAAGACCCCGAAGCCCAGCAGGATTCAGTGAAAATCTTTATCGAATTGTTCTATAAATATATTTCCGAAACAGGCCTCGGGTACCCTGACCTGCTGATCGACAAAAAAGTCAGGATCATTTCCGGCCTGTCCAATTACTCTTATGCAAAATATGTAGATGATAAACTCATTTATAAAAACGGTGATTTTTCATATCATCTGGGTTTTCAGAATTATGAATACCAGGGAGAAACATCTTATTTTATTGATAATGAAGGATATAATCACTATATTATCAAACTGGATGATTCCAACAAGTTGATAATCAGTAAAAAGAATACGACATGGCTCGACCTGATCGCTCCATTTTCTTATCTCTTTATTATATTCAGCCTTTTCCTGCTTTTGTTCCTGCTTGGTTACATGCTGTCAGGCGGTTATCACCGGCTGGAATTCAATTTCAGCAACCGGTTACAGGTTTCTATTATTTCAATCATTCTTATTTCCTTTTTAGTTTTAGGAATGATAACAAGATCCAACATTATACATCTTTATAGCAGTAAGAACCGCGATAACTTAAGCGAAAAAACTTTTTCCGTTCTGACTGAACTTGAGCATAAACTGGGAGAAGTACCTGTCCTGTCGGAAGATCTGCAGGGATATATCTCCGAATACCTGAATAAGTTCAGTGTAGTCTTTTTTTCTGATATAAACCTCTTTGACACAAAAGGTAACCTTATTGCATCTTCCCGGCCGCAGATATTTGAAGAAAAGCTGCTATCATATAAAATGAATACCGGTGCATTTTATAAGCTGGCATTTGAACAAAGCCTGTTATACATACAAAATGAAAAAATTGGCCGGCAGGAGTATTTATCCGCCTATATCCCATTCAGAAACAATGAAGACAAGATCATCGCCTACCTGAACCTGCCTTATTTTGCGAAACAAACGGAACTGCGCAAGGAGATCGGGGATTTTCTTTCAGCCTATATCAATGTTTATGTTCTGCTGATCGTTCTGGCTATTATGGTAACCATTATAATTTCAAGATTTATAACCCGTCCTTTACAATTGATCAGGGAAAAACTGAGTGATATCGGCCTGGGAAAATCAAACGAAAAGATACAATGGACAAGAAAAGATGAGATTGGTAACCTTGTGGAAGAGTATAACAGAATGATCGATGAACTGGCTAAGAGCGCTGAAATGCTGGCCAGGTCAGAGCGTGAAAGCGCCTGGCGGGAAATGGCAAAACAGGTGGCCCATGAGATCAAGAATCCGCTTACCCCGATGAAGCTCAGCGTGCAATACCTTCAGAAAGCATGGGACGATAAAGTACCTGACTGGGAAAAACGCCTGGAAAGATTTACACGTACTATAGTAGAACAGATCGATTCTTTATCTGAAATTGCATCGGAATTCTCAGATTTTGCGAAAATGCCTGCAGCTAATATTGAAAAAATAGAATTGACCGCGATTATTAAATCTGCAGCTGAACTTTACCAGCATCACCGTAACATCAGGATCTCCATAAACCATTTGGAACAACCGTATTATGTATTAGCTGATAAGAGACAATTACTGAGGATTTTTAACAACCTGTTACAAAATTCCGTTCAGGCGATAGGTAAGAAAGATAACGGCTTTATCAGGATTGACATCTCGGGAGAGGAAACAGATTACGTAATTGGGATTTCCGACAATGGTACAGGCATAACGGACGAACAGGCAGAAAAAATCTTTTCGCCGAGTTTCACAACAAAGAGCAGTGGTATGGGTTTAGGCCTGGCCATGGTTAAAAGTATTTTAACCACGATAGAGGGCAAAGTATCATTCAAGTCAGATCCTGGCGAGGGGACTACCTTTACGATCAGGATACCAGTCTGCAAAGGTTAACGGTCCGGTTTGTCAAGCCATAAACCTGATCAGGGTCCTGTAATCTTCCGGACTTAACCGGTGATGTGAGCCTTCAGTTTTGTTGGCTAGCAGGGTGCAGTAGATCTCCTCCCCTGTCAGCTTCACATCGATTCCTATTTCATTCAACCGAACGGGTGATCCAATGGACCGGAACCAGGATTCAAGGCTATCTATGGCTTCATCTGGTGTTATGGTTTGAAAGAGATTTACACCCAATTCAGCTATGCGTTCCGGGATGCGGTCCCTGTGAAGGCGGAGCCAGGCCGGATAAGCGATGGATAAGGAAGCACCATGAGGGACATCGTATAGGACCGACATCACATGCCCGATGCCATGTACCCCCCAGTCACCCGATTTCCTCCCGTAAAATGTGAGATTATTGAGTGCGTTGGTAGCCGCATACATGATCTTTTCCCTGAGCAGGTAATTCCCCGGATCTTTCATCAATAAAGGACCATTTTCCAGCGCTTCGTGAATAACAGCATAAACAAAACGGTCTGAAAGTGAAGCCTCACCTTCCCCGAAAAATGCTTCCAGGCTGTGGGCTACCAGGTCGGTTATCCCGTAAGACGTGTAACTAGCTGGAACCGAAAGGGTATATGACGGATCAAGGAAAGATTCTTTCGGATAGGTAAGCGGATCGCCATAGCCGAGCTTTTCTTTGGTTTTATTGTCCTGTACGACAGCAAACCTGTTCATTTCAGTTCCGGTTGCAGCAAGGGTAAGAACTGAGATTAAGGGGACAGCTTTTTGCGGCTTTGCCTTACCCTTTATAAATTCCCAGCCGCTATGCAATACCGGTATGGTGATTGAAATGATCTTGGCTGAGTCGATAACACTCCCCCCTCCTACTGCCAGCACAACTTCAACCTTTTTATCACGTCCCAGGGCTGCTGCTGCATCGACGTCTTCAATGACCGGATTGGGCCTTATCCCGCTGTATTCAATAACCTCCGCCCCCACCAGCGCTAATTGTTGCAAAACCTGTTCGTAAATGCCGTTATTTTTGATAGAACCACCGCCATAAACCAGCAGCACATGCTTACCGTAATTTGAAACAACTTTTCCGAGATCTTTCACGACTCCCCTGCCGAAGTGTAGCTTTACCGGGTTATATAAGATGAAATTTTCCATATAAACTGTTAAACTGTTAAATTGTTAAATTGTTAAACTGATAAATTGTTAAATTGTTCGGCAGTGCAGTTATATAAGAATATTCCCGCATTCAACATTCAACATTCAACATTATCAGTAATTACTCCGCTTCCCAGGCAAATCCTCTTTTCTACATCATACACCACCCCGAACTGTCCCGGTGCCACACCTGCAATACTTTTCGCAGATTCAATCAAAAATCTCCCTGCCTCCCCGCTTCCCCGCTCCCCCGCTTCCCCGCTCCTTTCCATCATCGTCCCTTCGTTAAACTCCGGTTGATGGCGGATTTTGAAGAAGACCGGCTGGGGCACCGAATAGTCGCGGTCCGGTGTTTCATTAATGAAGAGAAAGTCGTCCAGCAAAACTTCTGTTTTATGCTGCGCAACCGGGTCGTAACCATTGGACACATAGACGATATTGGCTGGGATGTCTTTTTTCACCACAAACCAGGGCCCCTGGCTTAATCCAAGACCTTTGCGCTGCCCGATCGTGTGGAACCAGAAGCCTTTATGTTTACCCAGGATTTTACCTGTTTCAAGTTCGACGATATCCCCTTCTTTTTCACCGGCATAACGCTTGATAAACTCGTTATAATTGATCTTTCCCAGGAAAGCATATACCCTGGCTGTCAGGTCTTGCGGCACTGGGAAGTTTCAGTTTTTCGGCCAGCTTTCGCACCTCCCCTTTTTCAAACCCGCCTACCGGGAACATGGCCTTTGAAAGCTGGGGGTAAGTGATCCTGCCCAGGAAATACGTCTGATCTTTGCGCCGGTCTTTTGAAGTGCCAAGGTAATACTGCCCGTTTTGTTCCAGCACCCTGGCATAATGACCTGTGGCGATCTTATCGAAATCTTTGCCGAATTTATCCTCAAAACTGCCGAATTTAATAAACCGGTTGCACATGACATCAGGATTGGGGGTAAAGCCCTGACGAACCGAATCGATGGTATAATTCACAACGCGGTTCCAGTATTCCTCGTGCAGGTTTGCAATTTCGAAACGGCAGCCGTATTTTTTCGCGATGAATGTCGTGATCTCGATATCCTCTTCCGATGGACAGTCCATAAAGCCGGGCTCATTATCCATCCCGATCTGGATGTAGAAAATGACCGGGTCATACCCCTGTTCTTTCAGCAGGGGAACGATCACGGAGCTGTCGACTCCACCGGAAACGAGGGCGGCGATTTGCATTGTGCAAAAGTAGGTAAAATCCGAAAGATCCCTCACTTCGTTCGGGATGACGAGTCATCCCCGCGCAAGCGGGGACCTGTCTGCGTTTAAATCAATCCCAGCTTGTGCTTCTCCCCGATCACCTTAAGCATATCGACCGTCATATTATCGAGCTTCCATTTCGGGTTCCAGCCCCATTCCTGACGGGCGCAGCTGTCGTCCATGCTGTTGGGCCAGGTGTCGGCAATGGCTTTTTTCATCGGGTCGACGTCGTAATTCATGACGAAATCAGGGATATGCTTCTTGATTTCCTTATAGATGATCTCCGGGTCGAAACTCATGGCGGAAACGTTGAAAGCATTGCGGTGCTTCAGTTTTGACGGATCGGCCTCCATCAGGTCGATGGCGGCGTCGAGTGCGTCGGGCATATACATCATATCCAGGAATGTCCCGGCCGGGAGCGGGCAGGTGAATTTCTTTTCTTTTATAGCGGCGTAGTAGATCTCCACGGCGTAATCGGTTGTTCCGCCGCCGGGGAGCGTTACATTGGAGATAATACCGGGATAGCGGAGGCCACGGGCATCAACGCCGAATTTTTTATAATAGTAATCGCTGAGCAGTTCACCCGTCACTTTGGTAACGCCGTACATGGTGGTAGGGCGCTGGATGGTATCCTGGGGCGTGTTATCGAGCGGGGTTGTCGGGCCGAAAGCGCCGATGGAGCTGGGGAAGAAGATGGCGCAGTTATTTTCGCGGGCAACTTCAAGGCAGTTGAATACACCGCCCACGCCGACATTCCAGGCCATCGTCGGGTTTCCTTCTGCAACAGCCGAGAGTAATGCAGCGAGGTTATAAATTGTATCGATCTTGTATTTCTTAACCACTTCGGCCATTTTCACCGCATCGGTCGCATCCACCATTTCCAGCGGTCCAGATTCTGCCAATTCTTTAGGGGGCATAGTCTTGCGATAACCGGCAACCACATTCGATGATCCGTAAACTTCCCTTAAACGCATGGTCAGTTCCGATCCGATCTGACCTACAGCACCGATAACGAGTATTTTTTTCATATTAGATTAGTTTTTGTGAAAAGATTAACAATTTGCGGCAAAAGTAAAAAAGATATTGATACTACAATGAGGAGGGGAAGAAAAGCGTGGGGGCGGGGAGGCGGGGAAGCGGGGAAGCGGGGAGGTATGGGGGCATGGAAGCATAGTGCATAGCGCGCAGAGCATGGAGCTTTTGCCCAGAGGGAATCAGCTATTGCAGAGATGATGGCCCCGGATTGTAAACAGTAAACTGCAAATTCCCCTTGAATTTCTCGTTGATATGCATTAATTTTATTGCATTAAACCAAATCTGCCAATCGACCCTTTATAAGCGGAAATCTGAAATTATAACTTAGTTTGAAAAATTGTGAATATCATTCAGGTTTTAAAGGGTAAAGGCCATGGGTGTCATATGCTAGTTGGGTTTTTTTCTGAAAGAATTGACAAGTAAAATGAATATAAACTTAAAAATGGAAACTATGAAAAATTTTTTAAAAAATTGTTTTCTATTAATGTTAGCCATATTTTTCCTATCCTCTTGCGGCGATTTAAATAAAGAAGCTGAAAAAAGACTTGATGAATTAAAAAACAAAACTGAGTCTTTAGATTCTTTGATAAATAAAGAAGTTGATAAAGTTTTAGCCCTTGATTCACTTATTAATAGAGAAAGTGACAAAGTAAAAAAACTTGATTCGATAATAAATAAATCCTCTTCAAAACTTGATTCTATTTCAAAGGAGGGGGTTAAATTTTTAGAAGAAATAATAAAATAAAAAAGCAGTATACTATGAAATGTCCAAATTGTAATGTGAATTTAGTAATGACAGACCGCAGTGGCATAGAAATTGACTACTGCCCCGATTGTCGTGGTGTTTGGCTTGACCGCGGAGAACTTGATAAAATTATTGAACGTTCTTCACAAAATGTTAAGAATATGCAACATGATAGCTATGCTGATAAACGACAATATCCAACAGATAGTGACTTTCGTAATAAAAAGAAAAAAGGATTATTGGGAGAATTGTTTGATTTTTAATGAGATAACATGGTTTCCTATCTTCTTTAACTATTGTAAGATTTTCAAATATTAAATTCATGCAGCAAGTCACCGGCATGTTGGGGAGATGATGAAAATAAAGGGATTATTGAAAAGTACTACAATATTCATGATTTCCCCATGTGCATTGAAGCATATGTAAATGAACACGGGAAACTTATAATAAAAAGTTCAGTTGAATTATTGAGCATCACAGATTCAAATTGTTATAATTTGCCTGAAGCGGGATACAGCTCATATCCACCTGTTATTGATTTTAATGAATATACCTTGCTTGGATTCTGGACTACAGGTCAATGCGAAACGAAATTCATCAGGGAAGTTCTTAAAAATGAAACGGACAATAAATACACTTATACGATAACAGTCAAAGATTGCGGTACCTGTAAAAGTGAGAGATATGATGCCAATTTGGTTTTAGTACCAAAAATATCTGATGGATTCATGGTTGATTTTATACTTGAAGACAAGGATTAATCTCCGGGTATAACTGACTCTCTTTGATGTGCAATCTTTATTAGAAATTTATTTATGGATGGGAGCTTTGCTATCTTGAGCGCCAGGCAGGGAGAAACGGGGATTTCAAGGCTGGAAAAGCTTATCGCTGAAAGCAGCAGGAATAAAAGGCTTTTCTGAAACTGGGAGCCATGGGTAATTTATTTCGTAAATGTGAGAAGAATACAAAGTGATGTTTAATTTGGGCCGTTGCAATCGTCCCAGAGAGACGAAAGAAAGCAATCTCTGAATTTATCTTTTTCTGCCGTCATTTTATTCAACACGCATCAATATTGTTAAGGAACTGTTAATTGGTGTCATTTAGACACTTCCAACATTAACTTTGAATATTTAATGACCTTTTAACGGGATTATAATATGAAAAGTAATAGAAGAGACTTCCTCAGGCTCACGGGGCTGGCGGGTGCAGCCACCCTGATCCCCAATAAAAATGTTTTCACATCTGAAGTTATTAAGGGAATAGGGGATGAGTGTGTCCTCATCCCGACCGAGACAGCAGGGCCTTTCCCGCTTGACCTTACCGATAATCCTTTCTTCTTCCGTCAGGACGTGCGTGAAGACAGGGCCGGGGTGCAGGTCAACCTGAAGATGAAGGTCCTTGGCCTCGACGACTGCGAGCCTATGCAGAATGTGAGGGTACATATCTGGCATTGTGATAAGGATGGCCTTTATTCAGGCTACCAGGGGCAGGAGGGATTTACGTATTTGCGGGGCTGGCAAATGTCCGATGCTAATGGCGAGGTTGAGTTTATCACGATCCTTCCCGGCTGGTACCCCGGCAGGGTTTGCCATATCCATTTCCAGGTATATGTCAGCACGATGTATGCCGCAATTTCGCAATTGACCTTCGATGTGGAGGCTAAGAACTACATCTATGCGCTCAATCCGGCCATTTATACTAAAGGCACGGACCCGGTACTGCCCTCGGAAGATGGGGTTTTTGCTGACGGGTATGCATACCAGCTGGCCAACCTGACCTCAAATCCTGAAACAAACGGCTATAATTCTTATTTGGAATTAAGTGTCCAGGGCAGCGGTACGACCGGCATGGGCTATATTGAAAAAGAGAATGCAAAGCAATTCAGCCTCGGGCAAAATTATCCCAATCCATTTAAAGACGAAACCGCTGTCCCGTTCTACCTTCGCTATCCTTCCGATGTAAAGCTGGAATTATGGGCTATATCGGGACAGAAGCTGACAGTTATTGAAAGAAACGGACTTTTGGCAGGAGATCACTCGATCGCAGTCAACCCCGGCAGTTTCGGGATTTCCACGGGGAACCTGGTTTACCAGCTTGAAGTCCGCAATACCAGCGGCACATACAGAGAAAGCAAGATGATGACAGAGAGGAGATAACGCACCAACATGGACCCCATATTTTTCAAGAACCCGGCGGAATTCCGCGAATGGCTGGAGAAAAACTACCAGACTGAAACAGAACTCTGGGTAGGATTTTACAAAGTAAATACCGGGAAGCCCAGTATGACCTGGTCGCAATCGGTAGACCAGGCCCTGTGTTTCGGCTGGATCGACGGGATCAGGAAGAAAGTGGATGAGGAAGGATATTGCATCCGCTTTACACCAAGAAAGCCCGATAGTACCTGGAGCAAGATCAACATTGCCAAAGTGGAAGAGCTGACCGGCAAAGGACTGATGCATCCCGCAGGCATGGAGGCATTTAATATAAGGAAAGAGAACAACTCGGGCATTTACAGCTTTGAAAACGAGATTAAAGACCTCCCGGAAGAATATACTGAAATCTTTAAAAAGAATAAAACGGCCTGGGCATATTTCATAGCACAGCCTCCATCATACAGGAGAACAATTACACATTGGATCTTGAGTGCCAGGCAGGAAAAGACAAGGCTTACACGGTTTGAAAAACTGATGCGTGAAAGTGAAAATCAGAGACGGGTATACGGATAAAGGTTTTTCCACGCAAAGGTCGCCCAGGTATTAATAAGAGCGTAAAAGATGATTTATTTGCGTTCTTTGCCCTCCTTTGCTTTTCTTTGCGTGGAATAAATAGCTTTCTCTTTTGTAATTTTATACAATAATTGATAGTCATGATTTCAAAGTTTATCAAGAGCAACAGAAACTTGTACCTGCTCATTGTCATATTCGTACTTCTATTTTCTGGGAAGAACCACGCTCAGTTCGTCAAAGGGGCCGATATCGGCTGGCTTTCACAAATGGAAGCTACAGGGTACCAGTTTTATGACACCAACAATGTCCAGATGGAATGCCTGGATATCCTGCAGTCGAGGCAGATCAACACGGTCCGCCTCAGGGTGTGGGTAAATCCCTCGAACGATAAGATCAACGGGCACTGCAGCAAGAAAGAAGTGGCTGAGATGGCGTTGCGGGCCAAAAGCAAGGGGATGAGGGTGATGATTGATTTTCATTACAGCGATTCCTGGGCTGACCCGGGAAAGCAAAACAAGCCGGCAGCCTGGTCTACCCATACTTTCAGCCAGTTGCTGACAGATGTCTACAATCATACTTATGAGGTCCTGGATACCCTGAAGTCCATAGGTGTGACGCCGGAATGGGCCCAAATCGGCAATGAGATCAGCGGCGGCATGCTTTGGCCCGACGGGAGCACCAACAACTGGCCGAAGCTGGCCCAGTTGCTGAACAAAGGCTACGATGCCGCGAAAGCGGTCGACAGCACGATCCAGGTTGTAATCCAGATCAATAACGGGCATGATAACAACCTGTTCAGGTGGTTCTTTGACAATGCGGAGAGCAACGGCGTCAGGTACGATATGATCGGTGCTTCTTATTATCCATACTGGGACGGGCAAGATTATACCGAAACCATTGACGACCTGGGAAACAACCTGAATGATATGGTCGCACCGATACGGAAAACCGGTTATGGTGGTAGAAACCGGCGGATTGTACAACCAGGTTCAAAACACCTATGATATGCTGCTTGCAGTGATCAAAAAGGTCCTGGCAGTCCCGGATAAGATGGGCCTTGGCGTGATCTACTGGGAGCCGCAGGGGGAGAAGAGCTGGAGCGGTTATAATTTAAGCTGCTGGAGTTCGGGAGGCAAGCCCACCAGGGCGCTCAATGCGTTTATGTATGATGTAAGCACAGATGTAAAGGAAAACCCTGACGATCTGCCTTTTCATTTCTATCCGAATCCATCTGCAGACGGTGGTTTCAACGTTGATTTAAGAGGATTTGCAGGTACATCTTTCGTAAAAATATATGATCTGACCGGAAAACTGTTAACTGAGCAATCATTTGAATACCAGGATGAAGTTACACTGGACCCGAGGTTGAAGCCGGGGATTTACCTGCTGGTCATCACCAACCGGGAGAAGAATTATGTTCAGAAACTGATAGTTTCGAGATAAGGCTATTATTTGAAGCTATTCAGAATCCTTTCATGGTCCTCATTTTCTTTATCATTTTTATGATACAATTCAATAAACACAATTTCTCCTTTATCTTCAAAATAAACATAGACGAGCCTTAAGCCTGTATTTACTCCTCTTCCTTTCAGGCTTTTACAGGCTATTTTTCTGACTTTTATCACGTATAAGTCTATTCCAAGACCATTAATTCTGAAGCTAAATGGCGGACGTTCTCCGGGCTCTAATTTCAGCACTTTCCTGATTGTTGCCAGGTCGTCTTCCAAGCTCCTGTATTTTTTAAGCAGCCTCTTCAGATCTTTTTTAAATTCATCCAGCTCCCGGAAAATCATGGTCGCTCAGCTTCATCATTATATACCCTTGCAGAAAAAGGAGATTCGCGGTAAAAAGCCAGTTCATAATCGATAATATCCCCTTCCTCCGTTGCTTTCCAGGGAATATCCAGATGTGAGTACTCGCTGATTGCTGATGCCGACCAGTCTGAAAATCGTTCGATAACTTTGTCGATTACATCTTTTTCTGCGGCAGACATTTTAGTGAGATCCGGCTTGACCAGGGGAATATATCTTGTTTGGGGAAACCCACGAAACGTTGTTTTAATGCGCTGTAGCCGATTATTTGCAAGCATCTGGCCAATTTGGCTTTCAATATTTTGAGGAACAGGCCCGAAGGGAAGTTTACGATACAATGAACCGGTTAGGTGTTCTTCATAAATTTCATAGAAGTTGAAATCCGAAAAATATAAAAGTTTATAAAGAACGGTCTCTCCCAGGTTAGGTTTACCACCGCACCTTTCCAATAAATATAAGATAACATTTGCGAATTTATCCTTATTCAGAACGGGATTAGAGGTTCGGGTTTCCTGGTATTCCGGATCCGGCTCAGAAACGACTTCACACACCCGTTCTGCTTTATATTCTTTAGCAACAAACCTGTCTATGGAAAAACCAAGCACTTCTGACCATTTGATCAACTCAAGTGCTGTCACATTCCTATTCCCTAATTCCATCTGTGCGACTGAAGACCTTGGGATAGCAAGAAGCTTGGCCATATTTTCCTGGGAGAAGCCTTTTAGTTTTCTCAATTCGGCCAGTCTTTTCCCAAACTGTTGTGGTGTTAATTGAGCGCTCATGGCAGATAATATTTATTGCAAATATAATCATTGTTCTTTCTTAAAACAAATAAAAGTTCTAAAATAGAACAATAAAATATCAACTCATATAATAGTTTGAATATAAATTCCTAATTTTATCCCATGCCCCGAACCATCGCCATCATCGCCCCGTTCATAGATACCAGCCAGTATAACATGGACTTTAACCTGCGGCTTGCAAGGAACAACCGGGAGCTGACCCTGGCCACTTTCTATGAGCTTGCAGGCGAAAGCTTTAAGGCTGAAAATGTTTCCCGGGGTGTCGATTACGGGGAAGATATCCCGTCGGCAGGGTTCTACCTGGAAGGTGTTTTGCATCAAGCCGGCTATGGCACCATCCTGACCAACAAATATGATTCAGGAACACTCAGGCAGATCGCTGAAAAAGACCCTTTTGCCGTTTGTGTTTCGTCGACAATGATTCTCACAACCGATTCACTCCTGGGCCTGTTTTCATCGATCCGGGACGTGATGCCCGGGATACCTGTTATTGCCGGCGGGACATTCATCTGGAAGAATTATATGCAATACCTGAAGCATCTTGAATCACCTGAACTTAATCCGCTTCAGACGGGGATGCTTTTTCATCCGTTCCATTCCGGGATGGAGGCCTGCATCATGGTGGTGGCACCGCACGGAATAGCATCGCTGCAAATGGTACTAAAAGAACTTGAAAAGGGGAGACAGGGAGAGTTTTCTTCCATACCGAATTTGTGCCTGCCCGGGAAAAAGGGATTTGTTTTTACTGAAAGGAAGGATGAACAGGTCGATTACAATGAAGATTTTACCCGCTGGGACCTTATCGATGAAATGCCCGAAAAAATACCGCTCCGGACCTCAATCGGATGTCCGTACCGATGCCGCTTCTGTGATTTTTACCAGCTCTATCCCAGTATTTTCCTTCGGTCAAAAGACAGCCTTGAGCGGGAGCTTAAACTGGCTAAAAGCAGGTTAGGACATAACCTTGCTGTGATCCATGTTTCAGATGATAATGTGTTCATTACTAAAAAGCGCCTGTTTGAGGTTTGCGGCGCCATTGCAGATTCGGGACTGAACCATTGGGTTGGTTTTATGCGGGGGGGTGAATATACTAATGATGAAATGGATGCCATTAAACGTTCCGGGTTACTGATGGGGAAAATAGGTGTTGAATCAGGTGACCAGGGACAGCTTGACCGGATGAACAAACGACAAAAGGTCGAAAGGGTGAAAAGAGGGATTGAACAGCTTGATGCCAATGGTATTGCAGTGCTGATGACTTTTGTCGTTGGTTTTCCCGGTGAAACCGGTCAATCCCTTCAGAACACGGCTGATTTTCTGAATGGCCTGTCATTAACCAACCTGTCGGTCGGTTACCAGGTTTATCCGCTCACCATATTTCCGCTGAGTGAACTGGCTGACCCGGCTGACCGAAAAAAGTGGGAAATAAAGGGGATCATGGACAAATGGTCGCATTATACCATGGACTACGAAGGTGCTGTTAAAGCCTGTTATGATGTGTTCAGGGAAGTCACCAATGTACCATATTCCTATTCAGAAGAAAGTTTCTTTTTCAACCGGGGGATGTTCACCTTTGAAACACGGAGATCGTTATTCTATCTAAGGCAACAGCTTACTATAAAGCTCATTGAAGACAAGCCCTGGCAGGAAATCGAGCCTATCCTGAGGAATATGACGGAGTTGATGGAACTGCCGGCTGACGGGATTGGGGAGGGACTGAAGAAGGAAATAGTGGTTAGCGCGCGTCTTTGACGCGTGACGCAGATCAAATCGTTTCAAACGATTAAAAGCACTGGCACGCGTCGCAGACGCGCGCCATCACAAGTTGATGGAACTGCCGGATTCAGGATTAAAATAATGTTATAAATTTTAAAAATGAAAAATTCTTTTCTGTTAAACCTGTTAATTTTCATTTCACTAAGTGTAAATGCCCAGCCAAAACCAGTTGATCAGCCCTTTTCCCTCAGTTCTAAGCCATATGCCCGTTACTGGTGGTTTGCCTCGATGATAAAAGAGGAAGATGTCAGGTATAATCTCGACTGGCTCAAGGCAAATGGGTTTGGCGGGGTGGAAGTGGCCTGGGTTTATCCTTTAAACCGGTTCAATCCCGGTGACACATCCTACACCCCGCGGCAGGAGTGGCTGAGCCCGGAATGGACCAAAATAGTGGACTATACCGTAAGATATGCCGATTCCATCGGGTTGGGCTGCGACCTGACCTTTGGCACGCTCTGGCCCTTCGGCGATACCTATGTCACATTTGACCAGGCCACGCAACGCTTTGGTGACCCTGAATGGAGGCAACAGATCAGGCTCTCCTGGCAGCACCCGAAAGTTGGTTATGTGATTGATCATCTGACCCCAAAAAATTATCAACCCTATTTCAACCGGTTGCTGGAAGCATTCCCGCGACCCAATACCAGGGAGCCGCAAGCCTATTTCATCGACAGCTGGGAAGTGGAAACCGAAAAACTCTGGTGCGAGGGATTTGATAAAGACTTTTCTGCAAGGTTTGGCTACGATATTGTCCCGTTCATGGATTCTATTTACAGGCCGGTAAACCGTGACAGGCTTTACGATTATATGACCCTTGTCTCCGACAAGGTCATTAGATTTTATTCGGATTATGATTCGATATTGAACCTGTCGGGTATTTTATCAAGGGGACAGGTTTCCGGCGCCCCCTGCGACCTGATCTCCGGATATGCAAAGATGGATATCCCGGAAGGGGAGTCCATGCTTTTTGAGCCGGAATTTTGCGCTATTCCTGCATCAGCTGCCCTGTTGTCGGGTAAAAAGTATGTTTCTTCGGAAACATTTACCTGTCTTTACGGATGGCCGCGTGATTATATCCGCGAAGAACAGACAGCCGATCTGAAACTGGTGGCCGACGCTCTCTTCGCCAATGGGATCAATCACATTATCTGGCATGGGAAAGCCCATAATCCTGTGGGTTCAGACAGCGTGAATTTCTATGCGACCACCCATGTTGGGTTCAGCGGTTCACTGGCGGAGGAGATCCTGCAATTCAACAATTATCTTGAAAAAGTATCTTCATTCATGACCAGGGGGAGTACCTTTTCTGATATTGCGGTGTACCTGCCTACCGAAGATGCCTGGATGGCCGGGATGATGCCGAAAGAAAAGCAGTTCAAATGGGCATGGGGATATTATGAGATGCGGTACGTATATTTTCCTGATGAACTGGCCGGATATAATCCTACCTGGATCAACCGGGAATTCCTGGAGAAAGCAACTTTTGAAAATGGAAATTTGAAAATTGGAAATGCCCTTTATCATGCGTTATATATTGATGTTGAATATCTTGATTACAGAACATTGGTAAGGACCGCTGAACTGGCTGAAGCAGGCCTTGCCATCGTGTTAAAGCGGGATCCGGAAGAGCCGGGGATGACTAAACATCCTGAATACAATGAAATAAAAATGGAAATTAGAAATTCGAAATTTGTTACAAATGATATTCCCGCAGATATCAAACCTTTCATAACCGGGGATATCATACCGCGCCACTGGTGCAGGATTGACGGTGAAACGCTATATATTTTCTTCCCGAATCCCAGGGCCGACAGGATAAAATTCCCGATGGAATACGGGCAGTCGCTGAATATGGAAACAGAGCAAATCAAGATCAGCATTAATTTCCAGGGAAATCAGATTGATCTGAACCTTGCATTTGAGCCTTATCAATCGCTTTTATTTAAAATATCAAATAGTATGGTGGAGGAATTAGATATAAGCTTTATTCCTAAAGCACCTGTGGTTAAAGAAAGACCGGAGGGTTACAAGGCACCCTGGCTGGTTGGGGAGTGAGATTATTATTTGATATGTTTCACCAGGGGAAAATGTGGAATTATACTATTCCGGTAATTTTTCCCCTGGTGTATAAACTGTTTTTCCCACGGCATATTCTACAGGTTCCAGCGAGCGAAAGTAACGGTACAATGCTTTCAAATCATTTTCCGACATTCTTGAAAACATTCCCCAGGGCATAGGACTGCCCTTGTGCAAACGGCCTCCCCTGAAACGATCAATAAACATATCCTCATCCCACTCGGTAATAACCCCGGTGCTTTTATGAGGTGTCAGGTTAGGAGAAACGAATGCAAATCCATCAGAAAATGCATTAGGTAGGAAGATCCCCCCCCCGGCAAAATCAGCCCCGATCTGTTTGCCCGTATTATCCATGGCAACATGGCAACCACGGCAATTACCAATATTGTTGGCAAGATATTTTCCGTAAACCACGGTGGAATCTATTTCAACCTTTTTTGGCGGGATGTTTTTGGGGCCCTGGGGCTTGAGCATACCAAAAGTAACCAGTGCTTTGGCTATAAAAGCGAGCTCAGAAGGTTCTACCTTGTTTTTAACAGCCGGCTGGGTTCGCAGGAACGAAATAATTGCGGTCAGATCTTCATCACTCATTCCCTGGTACTCCATGAAAGGAGCAAGCAGGCTGCCGTCGCTTTTCACTCCGTAGCGGATAGCCCGTGCCAACTGGGCGTCCGTGAGGTTCCCGATGCCGGTTTCAGGATCAGGTGTCAGGTTGGGTGCACGGAAGGTACCAAAACCGGGAAATGCTTCTTCCCAGCCTCCGCTTAATGGCAACTGCAAGCCGTTATCCACATCCCTGGCTTTATCCATCGGCACATGGCAACTGGCACAGTGAGAAGGACCATATACCAGGTACCGGCCTCTTTCGATCATAACAGGGTCTTTACTGGCGTTGATTTCAGGGTATGACGCTTCAAAAGGTTTGTTCCAGCTCAATTGAACATAACCTACAAAGACTACCACCACCAGGACAATTACCAGGACAAACCACATCAGGATTTTAAAAAACTTTCTCATCTTAAGAAAATTTAATTGATTAAACTTTGAATTTACTTGGCAGGATAAAAATATCATGCATTCCTGTATGTAATTGTTAATGAAATGTTAAACTTTAAATTTAAGATAAGATTTTAATAATTGTTTAACTAATTATGAATAAAGTTGAACAAAAATGTCATGACGTATGTTTAGCTATTATTATCCTAAACAAACAATCTAAAATTTAAAAAAATGAAAACACTAACATCATTATTACTTGTAATCGTATTTGTTTCTATTTCTGGAATATCGGCTAACGCCCAGGGGCAAATGAGTTCTAAATCAAAGGCCATGGATATCGTTGACCTGGCTGCTTCACAGGATTTTCTGAGTACGCTGGTAGCGGCTGTCAAAGCGGGCGGACTCGTTGAAACCTTAAAAGGAAAAGGCCCGTTCACAGTTTTTGCCCCGACAAATGAAGCTTTTGCTGCACTTCCGGCAGGGACGCTTGAATCACTCCTGAAGCCCGAAAATAAGGACCAGCTTGTGCAGATCCTTACCTATCATGTTGTTTCAGGTAAAGTTATGTCAACCGATCTTAAAGACGGAATGAAAGCCAAAACGGTGCAGGGAGGTGAAGTGAAAATTGGCATTTCAAAAGACGGTGTTAAAGTCAACGATGCCAAAGTGACCAAAGCCGATATCATGGCAACAAATGGAGTTGTGCATGTAATTGACAAGGTCATTCTTCCTCCGGCAAAATAATCAGTGTAATCTTCCGTTTATTAACCACTGAGGCACTTAGGGCACTGAGCGTCACTAAGAAGTATGGTAAATAAATCTTAGTGTATCTTAGTGTTCTTAGTGCCTTAGTGGTATAAATCCAGACCAGATTTAACTTTGTGATGTTTCAAACCCGGTAACAACAAACAAATATTTAAGATATCCATTTCAGTTTCATAACTTAAAATTTGAAAAGATGAAAATCTTACTGACCGGTGTTACAGGCTATATTGGAAAACGATTGCTTCCGGTTTTACTTGAAGAGGGCCATGAAGTGGTTTGTTGTGTCAGGGATAAAAGGCGATTTGATGGTTCCAGGTTCCAGGTTCCAGGTTCCAGGTTAATTATCATCGAAGTCAATTTCCTGGAAGAGGAAAGCTTAAAAGCCATCCCTGAGGACATCGATGCAGCTTATTATCTCATTCATTCCATGTCAGCATCCACCGGGGATTTTGTATCACTTGAAAAACAGTCAGCCCTCAATTTCCGCGAAAGGATCAGGTCAGACCAGGGCAAAACAGGTCATTTACCTGAGTGGAATAGTCAATGTAAGAGAAACTTTCCAGGCACCTGCTTTCCAGGAAGCAGGTAGAAGAAATCCTGTCGGAGGGGCGGTTTAAACTGACCACACTCCGGGCAGGCATCATTATCGGCTCAGGCAGTGCCTCTTTCGAGATCATTCGTGACCTGGTGGAGAAGCTGCCTGTTATGATTGCGCCAAAATGGCTGAACACCAGTTCCCAGCCTATTGCTATCAGGAATGTGATTGAATTCCTCAGTGGCGTATTACTGAATGAAAAAACATATGGAAAGAGTTATGATATTGGGGGACCGGATATCCTGACCTACAAAGAAATGCTCTTGAAGCTGGCCAGGGTCCGCGGATCTGAAGCGAAAAGTCATGGTCGTGCCCGTCATGACGCCCCGCTTATCTTCTTACTGGCTCTACTTTGTTACTTCAACCAGTTATAAGCTTGCTGTTAACCTGGTCAACAGCATGAAAGTCGAGATCATCTGCCGTGAAAATGATCTCCGAGAAATGCTGAATATCAGGCTTATCAATTACGAAGACGCGGTAAGGATGGCCTATGATATCAGATATCCATAAAGAAGTGATATCCAGCTGGAAAGATGCGCTTACCACACATGATCTTGAAAAAGGGGTTTCCAGCCTGGCAGAAGTTCCTGTTTATGGTTGTTTTAAAGATGAAAGAAACATCAGGATTGATGATGAGGCTGAGGTGATGGAAAGAATATGGTCGATAGGGGGGAAGACGGGATGGTATTACGGGAACTGGCTTTGGGAGATGAGGGGATTTGTAGATAAAATGTTTGGAGGCGTTGGATTGAGAAGGGGAAGGAGAGATGATCATCAGATTTCACCGGGCGATTCGCTGGATTTCTGGCGTGTTATATTTGCCAGCAGGCAAGAAAAGCGGCTATTACTTTTTGCCGAAATGAAACTTCCCGGTGAAGCATGGCTGGAATTTCGCATCAAAGACAAAGTGCTTTACCAAACCGCAACCTTCCGACCACTTGGGCTATGGGGAAGGATTTACTGGTATTCCGTATTGCCTTTTCATGCGTTTCATCTTCCGGGGAATGATCAGGAATATTCCAAAACCGGGTTAAAGTTACCACTAAGGCACTAAGGACACTCAGTACCACTAAGTGGAAAAACCTTAGTGCTTCTTAGTGCTCTCAGTGCCTCAGTGGTGAATATTTCGACATTAAATGCTTTCAAAAACAAATTATATAATAAAAATGGCTTTTTATCAACTAATAAAAACACAATTCGTTCCGGCCACCATTGATGAGGTCTGGGATTTCATCTCTTCACCGGCAAATTTAAAAGAGATCACACCGGATTATATGGGCTTCGACATCACCTCCGAAAACCTCCCGGAAAAGATGTACGCGGGGATGATCATCAGCTACAAAGTCAGGCCGATTTTTGGAATTCCAATGACCTGGGTAACCGAAATTACCCATGTGGAGGAAAGAAAGTATTTTATTGACGAGCAAAGAGTGGGCCCTTACGCCTTGTGGCACCATCAGCATTTCATCGAGCCGCATGAAAACGGGGTGATGATGACGGATATCGTTTCCTACAAGCCACCGCTGGGATTTCTGGGGAGTATTGCGAATGCTTTGCTAATACGCAGGCAGCTTGAAGGGATATTTGCTTACAGGGAAAAGGCATTGAACAAGAGATTTCCCTGATGGATTGATAGTTAAACCACTAAGGCACTAAGGGCACTTAGGGGCACTCAGGGTTCTAAATAAAAATCTTAGTGTTTCTGAGTGTTCTCAGTGCCTAAGTGGTATAATAAAGTAGCCTGCCGGCAATGAGGATACTGAGGAATAAAAATAATGTCTTATGAAATCGGCCGTACTGATATTTCCACACCAGCAATTTTCCAAAAGGGGATTGACAGCTGGTTTGGAATGCCCTGTTCTGGCGGTTCATGCATGTCCACCGGGAATTCTTCCTGCAGAATCCCAGGTTAGGAATGCTGGTGAGGAGTTTTGACGTTATGGAATCAACGAAAAGAAACAAGCTGTTGCAGGTAGCTGAGGATTATCTTGATTCTTTGTAAAAGGGACTCTATGGGCAGCGTTACCGTGCGTTGCTTATACAACCGCCACGATGATTGGATTGATGATCCTGGAAGGTACAAAGGTGCAGGTCATAATCCGTGAATAGAGGGATGAAGTTCCTGCTATTTTCTTACTTTTAAGCCCGGAATGAGAATACTTCGTTTTCTATCTTATCAGTTAAAAATTCGTGAATATGAAACACATCTTACTATCCATAGTCCTGGGCTTCATCTTCTCCGCTGTGTCGCTCGCCCACGAAGAACCGGCCAAAACAATCCGGGAAAAGAAGGAAAAAGAAGAAAAAGCCGCTTTCTATCACGATAAAAATGTAACTTCCTATACAGTATGGAAACACGAGGTGACTGATCATAAACCGGATATGGAACAGAAAGAAAAGTTCCTGACAACACGGTTCAATGAGTTGGGGCACATCGCTGAAATGCTGGTTTATAAAAATACCGATACACTCGAATACAGGGTGGCGTTCCGCTATGACAAGCGTGGCAATATGATCGGGGATACTGATTTCAATCCGGACGGGTCTGTTAACGAAAACATTGAAAATATGTATGACAGCGAAGGCCGGGTGAAGGAGCAGATGAACTATGGCGAGAACGGCGCTTTCGATTCAAAATTCACGTATGAAATTGATCATGAAACCCATACACTGACGTTCACCAAATTCAAGCCGACGGATTCCGTTGAATATTACATCCTCTATAAATTTGACGGCCCGGTTGACGAGGGAAACAACACTGAAATCATCAAGCAAAAACCCGACGGCGAACTGATTATGCGGGTTGAAAACCGTTTCGATGCATCAAACCTGCGGACTCAGAAAATGGTTTTCGACGAAAACAATAAGCTCATGTATTACTATGAATACAAGTATTTTGAAGGAACAAACCGGTTCTCGGAAATCGTTAAAAAATCACCGGAAAATCAAATCCTTTCTAAAACGGTTTATACGCTGAACGAGCTGGATCTTCTGCAAGATGTTTCAATCTGGGATGAAGCAGGGAACCTCACTTCTTACTCCGCTTATACTTACGAATTCAGGCCATGATTATTCCCTCAGCAACACCAGGTTTAAGAATATCTATAAGTGAAACAATATTATCAGCGAAGCGGACTTTCTTGGTGAAAGATTCGCCGAAATTTGCACTTTTGACAGTCAATCAAAAGGAGAAATAAATTATCAAAACTTGAAATAAATGCAGGTTTTGATAAACTATTATCGTATAAAGACAATCGACTTCACTCGCTTCACCTCCTCACCATCTTCACACTCAGCCCTTTCTGCGCCGACCAGCCTTCCGCATCGGTCAGGCTGATGAAAAAATGATAGTCGCCCTCATCATACAAACCACAGCAATCTGACGGTACAGGGATCGTCAGATCCGTTACATACTCGCTTAAGCCGGCCGGAATGTCGTAGTCCTGGATAAAAACGTAAGGATTGACGGGCTCTTTGACGGGATCCATGTTACATTCTTCTACCTCCGTGCTGTGCGAGTGATGGTCGAAATTATTGTGAATGTTGATGCTGTAAGAACCCAGCTCAGCATTGTCGGTGAAGCGCACTTTCATGGTGAAGGATTCACCAAAATACAGGGTGTCGCAATTCACCGGAAAAGAACCTGTAACATTATTGTTTATGGCAGGTTTTTCATTATCTATATCTTTTCCCTTATCACAGGATACCAATCCAATTAGTAAGAAAAGAAGTAAAAAAGTAAATTTTAATATTTTCATGTTTAAAAAATAAATGTAAGCTGACAAGCTTTTAAACTTGTCAGGTTTAGTTAATAATATTATTCTACAATCAGGACATCGGCCTCTGCATTGCCTTGATTTCCTTCCATATCGGTTACCACAAAATCAAAATGATAATCGCCGGGTGTGGCAGTAATGTCAATGTCAACATGTTCATGAAAAGTGGTGTTCTTTAATCCTGAGAACTTTGTATACGTGGTGTCTAACTCCCATCCTTCAATTCCACTTTCGGGGTGCATCCTAATATTCACTTTATCAATTTTTCCTTCGGCTATAATTTCGGCTTCAATGTGCATCTCGCCTCCAATTATAGCTGTATGGTCGTTCCCGTGCGTGTCTCCTTCACCAATCTCCATGATGGTTATGACCGGTTTGGCGGGTGTTTCATCTTTTTTACAAGAGTTAAAAAAGACCATGCTTGTTGCTGCTAAAATAAAAGCCATTGTTCTGATTTTTGTGTTCATAAAACTCTAATTTAAAGTGTAACTAATTATTATTGATTGAAATTTCCTGAAAAGGGGATAGAAATATTCAGAATGAAATTTGTTCCCGGTTCTGGCACATTTAACAGCCTGTAATAGCTGGTGTGATTGTAATATTTATTATTCAGCAGGTTCTGGACCTGCATGGAAACACTCATGAACTGATCTTTCATCCTGATGTCGCATCCAAATCCGATGTTAATGACCTGGTAACCTTTCGTGATCTCTTCCGGCGGCACGATATTGTTCTGTGTTGCCGTAAGCCTGTAATCGACCGAGAAATATCCATTTCTGAAAAAACCGATCTTTTGCCTCTGGTACTTCAGGTTTATAATGGCCGAGGCGGGCGGAGAAAAGGGAAGCGTAAAGCCCTCCTTTTCGCCCGAGAGCTGCTCCGAATAAACATATTCGCCGATAAATCCCAGTTGCAGGAACCTAATCACCTGGTAATGGGAATGGATCTCAATACCGTAGCGGAAAACTTTGGCCTGGGTGTAATAAAACACCTGGTTGCCGCTGCCATAAAGTCTGTCGTATTCCGACGTGGGATTGAGGTAGATGTAATTCCGGAAATAGTTCACAAAGGGGGTGGCACCGATGGCAAACTTCTCCGACCCGTATTCCACGCCTGCATCAAGCTGGTAAGATACCTCGGGCGACAGGCCGGCATCGCCCACCTCGTAGCTGAAGGTGTGGTAGTTCACCCCGTTGGCAGCTAGCTCCTTGGCAATGGGCAAGCGGAAACTTTTTCCCACATTGGCTTTGTACGACCACTTCCCCGGGTTGTAATTGTACCCGACCGACCACGAAACACTTGAAAAGCCGCGGTTTATCTCACCGGCCCTTTGCAAATATTCGTAAGTTGTATCGCCGTTATTGATCACCGGTGAAGGGAACCAATCGTAGTATTCCTGCGTTTCCACACTACCGTAATCATAGCGCAGCGCCGCCTGCAGTATGCTCTTTTCCGTGAAAGCATGCCTGCCCAGCACAAAGCCTCCGATAGTAAACTGCTGAAAAGCAGGAATAATGAAAGCCCGCCCGTCGATCCGGTTATCCTGGTATTCGCTGTTTACACCCATCACAAAACGGGTCTTTTCGCTTATATCGTAATAAAACTTCAGGTTCAGTGAATAGATATACTTTTCAAACTGCAGTTCAAGCCCGGGGCTGAAATCCATCGTATCGGGAAACAGCGGAGGCATATAGCCGTGATTGACGTATTCACTCCATTCCTGCCTGAAATTCCGCTGGAAACCCAGGTCGGCTTCAATCCTCATCTTCTCAAAATTATACAGGTTCTTGCTGATAAATTTGAAATGATTGATCCGGTGATATGGAAACTGGATGTCGCGGTTCGATTTATCGTGCAGGTCTGTATCAACATTGCGTGGTTCCAGGCCATGGGCATTGGCGAAAAAACCGTTTTTGCCGTTCAAATCGCTGACAAAGAACCGGCTCTGGAATTTGGGCAGGATAAACCCGAAATTAAAATTCAGGCTTTGCTCTTTTCCTGCCGTGTTTCGCATGTGATGTCGGTCAAGGGCCGCACGGTATGAATAAATATCGATGCTGTCGGCCGGCACCTTGTAATCGCCGTAATCCAGCAGTGTAATGCGAAAATCGGCGAAAAACCGGTTCTTCCGGCCATACAATGAAACCGAGCCACCCCCGAAATTATTATTGCTCTTATACGAAAGGTCAATACTTCCCCCTATCGTGTTCTCCAAAGGAATGCGGCGGGTCTTCATGTCGATCACGCCCCCGATGGCATCGGAGCCATACATGATCGAAGCGGGGCCCTTGATCACTTCAATCCGTTCAGCGGCATACTGGTCGATTTCCAGGCCATGATCGGCTCCCCACTGCTGGCCTTCGTGCTTGATGTCGTTCTCCACAACCAACACACGGTTAAACCCGAGGCCGCGGATAACCGGCTTCGCCTGCCCGGAGCCAATGTCGATGCTGGTAACCCCCGGCAGGCGCTCGAGTGATTTCATGAGGCTTCCGCCCAGGTTTCGCTTCAGGTATTGGTCGTTGACGATTTCGATATTGAGCGGCTCCTCTTTCTTTCGCTCTTCGGCAAAATTATCATTGATGACCACTTCGTGCAAATTAAGCGCATCGACGGAAAGCTGAGCCCGGTAGCTTTCATTCCCCTGAAGTACAATGGTGTCGAGTAGCGTTTTATACCCCAGGAATGATATTTCGATCCGGTACATGCCCGCGGCAAGCCCGTCAATGATAAAATAGCCCCTGTTGTCGGACATGGCGCCTTTTCTTACAGGATAAAGAAAAGCCGCCGCCCCCGGCAAAGCCTGGTTGTTTTCATCGACAACCAAGCCTGTCAGCGCATAATTGCTTTGTCCGTATAATGAACCGTACATAAGATTTATGCCCAGTAAGAGCACAAAAAATTTTCTCACTTTAAGATTGTTGAGATTAACTCATTGAAAAAGAAATGGGAAGCGCTGTTTGGAGATCAGACCGGTGGGGCCCTGGGCAAACTGGTGGTAACTACGTTCCTGAAATAGTTGTTGATTAAAGTTTCGCTGATGAAACCGGTAACCAGGGGTATAATTTTCTCATAAACCGCCAATTCCGGCAATTGATTTACCGGAAACTGGTAATTACAAACAGGGCATTGCTCTTCCTGCTGCTGCCCGGTAATTGAAGTGGTTTGTAAATCCTTATGCTGTAATCCTGTCACACAGGTGTTTTCATGTCCCGAACAACAATCCTTTTTATGCCCGACCGTATGAACCGATTGGAAGATGACCGGGAACAGAAATATTCCCAGCAAGCTCCAGGTTATATGTTGACTGCGCTTCTTCAATTGCGCGTGTGGTTATTTTTACAGTCAGGACAGGTCCCTTTGATCAGGATCTCTTTCTCTGCGATGGTAAAGCCTTCAGGAAGCTGAACATCCTGGACAGGGACAGCATCGAGGCAGGTGACAGCGTGACAATTATTGCAGTAGAAATGAGCATGTTCATTTTTATGTGTCACTGAATTATCCAGCGAATATTTACTCAACTGATTATCAATGATGATCTTATGGATAATTTTATGTTCTTCCAGCGTTATGAAAGAGCGGTAAAACGTAGTACGGTCGTAATTTCCCGGCAAGCGTTCCCTGATTTCATTTTCCGAAAGCGCCCGGCCGGCGTTCATCATCACATCGATGATCCCTTCGCGGCAGCTGGTCCGTTTAAGTTGGCGCGAGTATAAAACTTCAATGGCCTTCATAAATGCAAAAATATTTCAAATGCAACAAGGTTGCAAAGATAATATAAAGTGTGTTATCATGAAGATAAATTTGCAGAAAATGCATTCACATTTTGGATTACTGCACTCAACTGATAATATCCTGCATTCATCGATTTAGATTTTAAAAAATCCCATGGGAGTAGTATTTTTGATCAGTTAAATAGTTCATCATCTTATTCAATGGAAAAACACACTAATATGAAAATATTGATTATCGGAGCCACGGGCAAACTCGCCAGGCCTGTCGTCAACCACCTGGCCGAAAAAGGTTTTAAGGTAAGATTGTTCTCACGTTCAATCGAGGCTTCCATGTTTGATGAAAAGCACGAAACCATTAAAGGAGACCTGTTCAAACCTGAACACCTGGAAAAGGCCATGGAGGGCTGTGACGGGGTCCATATTAACCTTTCCAGCCTGGATGAAGGCGAAGCCGGCAGAGCCATTGTGAAGGCAGCAAAGAAACAAGATATCAAAATGATTAGCATGATATCCGGTTCAACCGTCTCGGAAGAAAACAGGTACTTTCAAATGATTGACAGGAAGTTTAGGGCGGAGCAGGAGCTGATCCATAGTGGCATAGCGTATATGATTTTTCGTCCGTCATGGTTTTATGAATCGCTGCCATTAATGGTACGCAGCGGTAAGGCAATGATGATGGGCAAGCAGCCCATGCTTTTTCACTGGGCCGCGGCCGATGACCTGGGCCGGATGGTTGCTGCAGCCTATTTAAAACCGGAAGCAGTGAACAAGATCTTTTATATTCATGGGCCAAAAGCCTACCTGTTCAAAGATATCCTCACCGAATACTGCAAAAAGCGGCATCCTGAGATAAAGAAGATCAGTTCAACACCTTTTGGAGTATTGAAACTCATTGGTTTCATGTCCGGAAATACAATGTTGAAGGATGCGGTAAAGATGTTCCAGTATTTTGAGAAAACAAAAGAGCTGGGCGACCCGAAGGAAGCAAATGAACTACTCGGTAAGCCGGAGATAACCCTTGAAGAATGGATGGCAAAGATAGTGGCGAACAAATAAAGACTCCGATTGTTTCTTTCGATAATTCATTAACTTTACTATGGACCCTGTTGAGGAGTTTATCTACGATTTTGAAGGAAACCAGCGTGAGATCATGCTTTTCCTTCATCAAACCCTGGTCTCGGATTTTAACCTCAGGCCCAGAATCAGTTATAAAATACCCTTTTATTACCGGAAAAGCTGGATCTGCTATTTGAATCCGGTAAAAGGAGACGGTGTTGAATTTGCTTTTCCACGTGGAAATGAACTTTCCAATGAACAGGGTTTGCTCGAGGAAAAAGGCAGGCAGCAAGTCAGGGGAATTGTTTTTAAAGAATTATCAGATATCCCTTTTCAGACATTGAAGGAAATCCTCCAGGAAGCCATTGTTTTGGATGAGAAAATCCCTTACAAGTCATACAGGAAAAAGTGATCACATTGATTAATTGAGACATATATATCAAAAAGATCTTAAAGAATTCATCAAGGAACATCTGTTTTCGGTCTTACAGTTAAATTAGATCTGAATGCTTTTAATTATTTTTACAAACAGCATATTGGGAAACATTTCATGGATTGGTTAAGGAAATATCTATTGCAACGGTATCCTCTTGAAGAAAATGTATGGAAGATCATCATCCCTATTTCTGTTTTTATCGGGCTTTTCATGGTCGTTTTCCAGCCTTTTGGGCTGAGCAACCTTGATCTCCCGGCCAGGAACTGGCTGTTGGCGGGGTATGGCCTGGTCACCTTTATCATCCTTATTATTGATCTCTTAATGATCCCCACCCTTTTTCCCTCAGCTTTCAGGGACGAACAGTGGATGATCTGGAAAGAACTACTTTTTCTGCCCTGGATTCTTTTTACGGTTGGGCTGGGAAACCTTTTATATTCATCCTGGACCCTCGGCTTTCATCTTACCCTGGCAAATATTATTGCTTTTCAAGCTTATACCATAGCGATAGGTATCATTCCAATTACAGCCCTTACACTGATCAAGCAAAATTACCTGAAGCGTAAAAATGAGGAAAGCGCTGATATTATTTCCGGGAAGATCGTTTTTCACAAGCCTGAAAAATTCCAGGCCGGGCAAATTCAATTCTTCTCGGATAATGAAAAAGAAAACCTCCGGATAAATGTTAATGAACTGTTGTTTATCAAATCAGATGGCAATTATATCACCGTTGGGTATCTGAAAAATGGGAAACCGGCCCGGGCCTTGTTTCGCAATACCATGAAATATGCGACAGACCTGCTGGCGCCCTTTCCCTTTGTTTTTCAATGCCATCGTTCCTGGATGGTTAATCTTCGCAGGATTTCCAGGGTGTCAGGGAATTCCCAGGGGCTTCGCGTAATGCCTGAGGGCCTTGAAGAAGATATCCCGGTCGCCCGGACCATGACGTCTGCCTTCAGAAAGTTGATGACCGATCATGAGGTCTGAAGCCGTTCGTCACTAGAATCCTGCCGTTCATCCCAGACTCAGCCATTCGTCACAAAACCTTCCACTTCATCCCAAAACACTTTACAATACTGCTAAACCGCTGTAATATTGCCACATCAAATTTTTATTCATTAACCTTTTAAAACATAAAAAGATGAAAAATGCAATTATCATTGGTTCGCTGGTTGTACTCGGAGCAGTCGGCCTTATTTTAGGATTTAGCGGTTATAATGTTGTTGATGCCGGCGATTTTTCGCTCGGTTATTTTTCGGCAGGACAGTTTTCGGCAGGTGTATTTTCCGCCGGCATCTTTCTCTATCGGAATTTTTTCGGCCGGTATTTTTAGCGTCGGGATCTTTTCGATCAGCATTTTTAATGTTGGCCTTTTCGCCCTGGGATTTTTTATCCTCGGATGGAAGAAGAAATATGCCAAGGTTCAGGTTGTTCAGGAAGATATCGAATCAAAGTAAGAAATGAATTCTTTAATGGCTTCTTTTGCCTGTCCTGCGGGCCACTCTGCCCTTGTCCAGTCATCCATTCCGTCTGGTCCTTCAGGCGCTGAATGGATGATTTTCTGATACATTTTACTCCCTTCCGGGCTCAATGCTCCCAGGATTTCCCTGGCCGCAGCGTGGGCCCGGATTTTTATATCCTCCAGTTCATCTTTGTTGCGGAATAAAAGCATTTTATATACTTCTGAAGTGATGTAACCTGCTTTTTCCTCATCATTTTTAAAATGCGCAATAGCAGCCGGATTTACTGCAGTCATGAAAACAGATGCCGTAATGAGCTTCCCCGGCATCCGCTCGTCCAGGCGGGAAACCAATTTCGGCCAGAGTGTGGGATAGATCTCTATCAACAGCAAATCGTGAGTTTTGAGGCCGGCTTCGATCTGATCCAGGTCGAAGGCCTGGAGCATATTTCTTACCGGACCGACCAGGTATTTTTCTTCCGGAAGGGCGGCTATAATTTCCCGTGTCCGGAAAAAGTAATCCCCGCCTTCAATTTCTTCCGGGCGGGGTGCGCGTGAAGTATAACGGATCACTTTCGGGCAGGTGATGCCGAATAGCGGCAGGGCATTGACCAGCCTGGTCTTGCCTGCGCAGGAATGACCCGAAAGTCGGAGGAGGAGCATTTTATTTGCATTTTTTGTTTTCAGATGAAAATATTCAGTCTTTTCAAATAATTCACTTTTAATTAATTAGAGCCAAAGTAAAAAAAATTCAGAAAGACCGGGTATAAATAATTAAAAAAGCCGATTAACTGTAGGAATTCGGTAGGACTAGCAGGAAATCCTGATAACAATCTTGGTGTTTCATAGTGCCCTCAGTACCTTAGTGGTTTTCTATTCAGGATTACCACTGAGGCACTAAGATCACTTAGGAACACTGAGGTTATCATCTTAAAGTAATTTATTAAGACATCATTAAAATGCTTACACAGAAACAAATTAACGAATTGGCTTATATGATCGTCGGAGCTGCTATAGAGGTTCATAAAAACCTTGGCCCCGGATTACTTGAATCTATCTATGAATCCTGCCTGCTTGATGAACTGCGTGAAATGGGATTACAAGTAAAGTCACAGGTATATGTCCCAATAATATACAAGAACAAAGATCTTGGTGGTCATTTGAAACTCGATATTCTTGTAAATGATATAATTATAGTCGAATTGAAAGCAGTAGATGTAATGATTCCATTGTATAAAGCTCAATTACTTTCTTATCTAAAATTGACTAGTAAACCAAAGGGTTTACTGATTAATTTTCATTGCGAAAATATCGTCGAGCAGATGGTTCCATTGGTAACGGATGAATTTTCCAAACTACCTAAATCTTAGTGTTTCTTAGTGGTCTTAGTGCCTTAGTGGTTAAAAGGCAGGTAACCACTGAGGCACTAAGATCACTTAGGATCACTGAGGTTTAAACTAATTTAACTCTTCTTATTGTTTCTCAGTGCCCTCAGTACCTTAGTGGTTTTATTCACCAAAAAGAAGAAGAAACACAAAAAAAATTATCTTTGCTCCTCCATTGTTAATTGATTAACATTATATAAAACTATTAAAACTACACGGTTATGTACGGAAAAATGAAAGATTGGCTGACGAATGAGCTTAAAAGCATTGAAGAAGCCGGATTGTATAAAAAAGAACGCATTATCACTTCTCCGCAGGGAGCTGAAATCGGGCTGAATACCGGGGCGGAAGTGCTGAATTTCTGCGCCAACAATTACCTGGGCCTGTCCAACCACCCCAAGCTGGTGAAGGCTGCAAAAGACACGTTAGATTCCCACGGATTCGGGATGTCGTCGGTCAGGTTTATATGCGGTACACAGGATATGCACAAAGTCCTCGAGCAAAAGATCGCCGAATATTTCGGAACGGAAGACACGATCCTTTATGCAGCCTGTTTTGATGCCAATGGCGGCGTTTTTGAGCCCCTGTTCTCAGAAGAGGATGCCATCATCTCCGATTCATTGAACCATGCCTCGATCATCGATGGCGTCCGTCTTTGCAAAGCCCAGCGCTTCCGCTATAACAATGCCGACATGGCAGACCTGGAAGAAAAACTTAAGGAAGCTTCCAAAACGGCCAGGTTCAAGATCATTGTAACCGACGGTGTATTCTCCATGGATGGTAACGTTGCCCCGCTGGACAAAATAAATGAGCTGGCCAAGAAATACGATGCCCTGATCATGGTTGACGAGTGCCATTCTGCCGGTGTTGTAGGCAAAACGGGACGTGGCGTAACCGAATTGTTCAATATCCGCGGGGAGGTTGACATCATCACCGGTACATTAGGAAAGGCATTTGGTGGCGGTATCGGCGGATTCACTACCGGTAAGAAAGAGATCATCGAACTGCTCAGGCAGCGTTCACGTCCTTACCTGTTCTCCAACTCGCTTATTCCCGCTGCCGTTGGCGCCGGCATAGCCATGTTCGACATGATGACCGAGACCAACGAGTTGCAGGATAAACTGCACGAAAATACCGACTACTTCCTGGGTAAAATGAAAGCAGCCGGCTTCGATATCAAGCCCACCAAATCAGCAATCTGCGCGGTAATGCTTTATGATGCAAAGCTTTCGCAAATAATGGCAGAGAAACTTCTGGCTGAAGGCATTTACGTGATCGGTTTCTACTACCCTGTTGTTGCCAAAGGCCTGGCGCGTATCCGTGTCCAGATCTCGGCAGCCCACGAAAGAGCCCACCTTGACAAGTGCCATCAATGCATTCATCAAGGTAGGGAAGGAGCTGGAGGTGATTAAGTAAGTTGACAGTTGGCAGTTGACAGCCATGGATTAAGAAATAATTAAATTACTACCTTAAAAAAAGACCTGACAGCGTCGCCAGACCTGTCAGCGTCTTTTTTTTGTTTAAACCTGTCAGCGTCTTTTTCTGGTTCTATTGCCTGTGTGGTAATAAAAAAACTCTCCACAACGACATTAAAACATGAAGATTTATTACCTTGGGAACGTTTTTCAATTCTAAATTTGACAGGATTTCATGCAGATTGATTTCAATTCCGAAAGGTTCAAAGGACTTACCGAATCAGAAGCAAGCGAAAAGCTTCGGCTGGAAGGTTATAACGAGCTCCCGTCATCAAAACCTAGAAATATATTTGCTATTGCGATTGGTGTTATCAAAGAACCCATGTTTTTACTGCTGGTTGCCTGTGGCAGCCTCTACCTGGTTTTAGGAGATATACAGGAAGGTATCATGTTGCTTGGTTTTGTCTTTGTTGTTATGGGGATAGAGTTTTACCAGGAAAAGAAAACAGAAAAAGCTCTTGATGCGCTGAAGGACCTGGCAAGCCCCCGGGCACTGGTTATCCGTGACGGAAAGGAAAGAAGGATCGCCGGCAGGGAAGTGGCAACAGGCGATATCGTGATTTTGCAGGAAGGTGACAGGGTGCCGGCAGACGCCGCCGTCCTTAACGCGTCGAACCTGATGGTCGACGAATCGCTGCTGACCGGAGAGTCTGTCCCGGTTAGAAAATCGGAATGGAATGGAACGGATCGCACCCAGCAGCCAGGAGGGGATGATATGCCTTTTATTTATTCCGGTTCCATGGTAGTTCAAGGCAATGGAATAGCCAGGGTGCTTGGGACAGGAATGAACACCGAGATCGGGCGGATCGGCAAAGCCCTTGAGGATGTCAAAGAGGAACCCACGAAATTGAAGAAAGAGATGGGCACACTGGTCAAAAGGCTTGCCATCATCGGGGTTATCCTTTGTGTCCTGGTTATTGTGGTTTATACCCTCACAAGAGAAGATTTGCTCAAGGGATTCCTGGCAGGAATAACCCTTGCCATGGCCATGCTTCCTGAAGAATTCCCGGTGGTAATGACTATCTTTTTAGCACTTGGCGCCTGGCGTATGTCCAAAAAAAACGTTCTGACCAGGAAACCGGCGGCTATCGAAACCCTGGGATCAGCGACCGTGCTTTGCACAGATAAAACCGGCACCCTGACCCAGAATAAGATGACCGTTACGGAACTTTTTAATGGGGATGCATTCCTGGAGCTCAATGATAACAAGGAATTTCCCGAAGAATTCCATGAAATCATCGAATACGGGATCCTTTCCAGCCAGGTCAATCCTTTCGACCCAATGGAAAAAGCCATCAATGCCATCGGGGAAAGATATTTCGCAGGAACTGAGCATCAGCATACCGATTGGGAAATGCTTAAGGAATACCCTCTTTCAAGAGAGATGCTGGCTATGTCAAGGGTTTTTAAAAGTCAAGGGACCCAGGACTATACCATTGCCTCGAAAGGGGCCCCTGAAGCCATATTCGATTTATGTCATCTTCAGAAAGAAAAAATAGACCGTCTTTCAAAAGCCATCGAAAAGTTAGCAGGCAAGGGATTAAGGGTATTAGGTGTTGCCCGATCGACCATCAGCCAGGATAGTTTCCCGGATACACAACATGATTTCACCTTTAAATTTGTCGGACTGATCGGGTTATCGGATCCGGTAAGGGAACATGTGGATGTTGCAGTTGGCGAGTGTTACAAGGCAGGAATCCGGGTGATTATGATCACCGGTGATTATCCGGTAACAGCCAAAAACATCGCGCGCGAAATCGGTTTGAAGAATTATGAAGTTTGCATCACCGGCCAGGAGTTGAATGCGATGAGTGAGAAGGAACTGTGTGAAAAAATAAGGGATGTCAACATTTTTGCCCGGATCATTCCCGAGCAGAAGCTAAAAATAGTGAATGCCCTGAAAAAGAACCAGGAAGTGGTGGCCATGACCGGTGATGGTGTAAATGACGCTCCTGCGCTGAAAGCAGCCAATATCGGCATCGCCATGGGCGATAAGGGCACCGATGTTGCCCGTGAGGCATCTTCCCTGGTACTGATGGATGACAACTTTTCCTCGATCGTGGGTGCTGTCAGGATGGGCCGCAAGATTTTTGACAACCTTCAGAAAGCCCTGGCATACATTTTTGCCATTCATGTCCCGATTGCCGGACTTTCACTCATCCCCGTCTTTTTTGCCGACCTGCCGCTGCTTTTATGGCCGGTGCATATAGTTTTCCTGGAATTGATCATCGATCCGGCCTGTTCCATCATCTTCGAAGCGGAGAAGGAAGAAGAAAATGTCATGAGCAGACCCCCGAAGAAATTGAGTGAACCTTTTTTCGATGGAAAAAAGATCTTACTTAGTTGCCTGCAGGGATGCGGTATCCTTGCGATCGTCCTTGCGATCTATTTTATTTACCTGAATGCCGGCTACAGTGAAAAATCGGTAAGGGCGATGGCTTTTCTGACCCTTATTGTTGCCAACATTGCCATAATTTTAGCTAACCGTTCTTGGACGAAAAACATCTTCCAGATACTGGCGTCACCCAATAAGACCGTGAAATGGATTGCCGGCGGTGCTGTTATATTTTTGATTTTAATCCTGAATATTCCTTTCCTGATGGACTTATTTCAGTTCGAAAAGATCCGGTTCATGAATGCACTTATTTGTATTGGTGCCGGCTTGTTAAGCATCACCTGGTTCGAGGTTTATAAATTAGTAAGACGCTGACATATTTGAAGACGCTGACAGGTCTGCGACGCTGTCAGGTCTTTTTTTTTGTTTAAACCTGTCAGCGTCCGACGAAGGAGGACCTGGTATATTGAAGACGCTGACAGGTCCTGCGGACCCTGTCAGGTCTTTTTTTATCATTTAAACCTGTCAGCGTCCGACGAAGGAGGACCTGACAGCGTTTAAATACCAGAAACCATTTAAAACCTTCCTTAATCATTTTTTAACATAGAAGTCTATTTCATAATGTTTTGGTAACAATCACAAAACATAAGGGTAATCTGTATACCGGAATTTTGCAAAAAATTAAAATAAACTTAATATGAAAAAAATTCTTATCTTTTTAGTAGTAGCCTCCTTTGCAATTTTTACCTCCTGTGAAAAGGACAAAACAGCTAAAGCTCCGGCAGTTACCGCCCCGGCAAATGCTAACGTTGAAATTAGTTTAAACACAGATTTAACTTTCGGATTTACTGCAGAAGCTGGTTTTAAATCAGCAAACGCCGTTGCCACTAACGGTACTGTTTCTATAAAGACTGATGGTACATCCGGATCTGAATCAGGTAACATCGTTGTCACTTTTACCGCAGGCACAACAGTTGGGGCCGGTTCAGTTGTCCTGACCGTCACCGATAATGATAACCAGACTGGTTCGGCTACTGCCGTTCTCAACGTGGTTGAAGAAGAATTGGTGGTTTCGGTTTCAGGTAACATCACCGAAAATACTACCTGGGAATCCGGGAAAGTCTATACCCTTGAAAGCCGTATAGCAGTTGTAGCCGGTGTTACACTTTTCATTGAACCTGGTGTTATCGTTAAAGGCCAGGCCGGTACAGGTGCCAATGCTACGGCTCTTTTAGTCGCCCGTGGCGGTAAAATTATGGCTGAAGGCACTGCCGATTCACCTATTATATTTACTTCCGTTGCCGATGAAATCATGCCCGGTGAAGTGGCAAGCCCGAACCTGGATCCTGTCCTGAACGGACTCTGGGGCGGACTTTTGATACTGGGAAATGCACCCATCTCGGCGGATGCTGCCTCCAGTGCAGATAGAAGGTATTCCTCCTTCAGATCAGAATGGACTTTACGGTGGCGATAATGCAACTGATAATTCAGGTGTGATCAAGTATGTTTCCATTCGTCATGGCGGTGCGAACATCGGGGAAGGTAACGAAATCAACGGCCTTACCCTCGGCGGCGTTGGTTCGGGCACCCTCATTGAAAACGTTGAGATCATTGCTAACCAGGACGACGGGATCGAATGTTTCGGCGGAACAGTTAGTGTTAAAAACTTAATTGTATGGAACACCGGCGACGATGCGGTTGACACCGACCAGGCATGGGGTGGCACGCTCGATAACTTTATCGTGGTGAACCCGGGTGATGAGTGCATGGAACTTGACGGACCGGAGGGTTCTTATGACAATGCCGGCCATACCATTAAAAATGGGACCATTTATGCTGGTGACGCAGAAGGATTGGTTGACCTGGATGAAAATACCCGTTGTACCATTAACGGTATTTACTTCTTTGGTGTGGCAGAAGGCCAGGATTTTGATCTGAATCCTGCAGTACTTACCTGTTCAAACCTTCAGGCCACACTGCCTGATGGTGCTGTGGTTACCGATTATTTCAAAGGTGGCAGTGATGCATTCTTGTCCATTGTTGCTGCCGGAGCCAATACAGTCGGGGCCGATGTGACCAAATTCGAAACCTGGTCATGGGCTTCCGTATCAGGAGCTTTAAATGACTTCTAAACCAATTTCTCCAATTTATAATATCTTCAAAGCTCGCAGGTTCTCAAAGCCTGCGAGTTTTGGTTTTAAAACCGGAGTCGCAAGAATTTTTGACCATGCATAAATTGAAATTTTCTGTCGTTTTCTTTTTTCTGGTATTAACATCCTTCCTGCACGCCCAGATTGGCACAATCAGGGGGACCGTATTCGATGATGCCACGGGGGAATACCTTCCCGGCGTCACGATATTCCTTGAAGGAACCACTTTGGGAACGCTTACGGACCTGGATGGAAAATTCAACCTGAGCGTTGAACCGGGCAAGTATGACCTGAGGGTTTCTTTCATTTCTTATGAAACACTCCTTATTAAAAGAACTCGAGGTGAAAGCAGGGGAGGTTTCCCTTTTCGATAATCTCCGGCTGAAAGAAACGACTTTTGAACTCAGCGAGGTTGTTATCAAAGCCCAGGAAGTGCGGAATACGGAAAATGCACTGATCACCATAAAAAGGAAATCCGCAAATGTAATTGACGGCATTTCGTCAGTAAGTTTCAGGAAAATAGGGGATTCTGATGCTGCTTCTTCCATGAAGCGGGTCCCGGGTGTATCGGTAGAAGGGGGAAAATATGTATATGTCCGAGGTCTGGGTGACCGCTACACGAAAACTATCCTGAACGGGGTCGATATCCCCGGTCTTGACCCCGACCGGAATACTTTGCAGATGGACATATTCCCCACAAATATCATAGATAATATAATAGTCCACAAATCGTTTACAGCCGATCTCCCTGCAGATTTTACCGGAGGGGTCATCGATATCGCCATCAAAGATTTTCCGGAGGAAAAAAAAGGAAATATCTCCCTGACTGCCGGGTATAATCCTGGTTTTCACTTTAAAAATAATTACCTGGATTATGATGGAGGAAATACTGATTTTCTTGGTTTTGATGACGGCACGAGGGAAATCCCGGCCACGACCGATATTCCTTTCTTTTCCGAGGTTGTCGGCGACCCTGACGGGGAACAAGGCCAGCGATACCAGGAGATACTGAAAAATTTCAATCCCACCATGGCAGCTTACCAGAAAATGAGTTTCATGGATTACAGCATTGGTGCATCCCTGGGTAACCAGATAGCAGTTAAGAAAGTTACCCTGGGGTATAATTTTGCCCTTTCCTATAAGAGCAATACGGAGTTTTATGAGGATGCAGAGTATGGTCGTTATGGCCTTTCTGGAGATCCTGATGTCTATGAAATGGATGTCCGCGAATTCCAGAAAGGCGACTACGGCGTAAGCAGCGTATTATTGAGCGGGATGGCAGGATTCGCTATAAAGACACTTGGTTCAAAATACCGGATTAACATTATGCACCTGCAGAACGGTGAATCAAAAGCAGGTATTTTCGATTATATTGGTTCAGACCAGGGTAGTAACTTCGAAGCTTTTCAACATAACCTCGATTACAGTGAACGCTCGCTGACCAATTTACTTATCAGCGGTAAACACACATTCAGCGGCCCGAAATGGGATATCGAATGGAAACTATCGCCCACTTTATCAAAAATGGAAGATCCGGATATAAGATTTACGAGGTATGTGATCTCCGAGGGTAACTTTGTAATCGGCACAGAATCAGGATTTCCCGAAAGGATATGGCGGGACCTGGAAGAAGTTAACCTTGCCGGGCTCATTGCACATCACCAAAGAATTCGAAGTGAGGGGACAAAATGCAAAACTGCAGTTTGGCGGGGCCTATACATTTAAGGAGCGTGATTTTGCCATCCGCAGCTATGCCCTCAATATCCGTAATGTGCCACTTACAGGCGACCCTGATGAACTCTTCTATCCGGAAAATCTCTGGCCGCTCGACGGAAATATTAACAATGGCACGACATATGAAGCGCCATTTGTCCCGGTTAACCCTAACCAGTTTAATTCCAGCACCAATAATGCGGCAGGTTATGTTTCGGTGGAACTCAGTCCTTTCAGGAACCTTAAGACCATACTCGGTATTCGTGTTGAGAACTATGTGCAGTATTATACCGGGCAGGACCAGCTTGGGTACAATATCCTCGATAATGAAAAGGTGCTTGACAATACGGATTTTTTCCCTTCGGTTAATTTCATCTACAACCTGTCGGAGAAGCAAAACCTTCGATTGTCTTATGCTAAAACTATTGCAAGGCCTTCCTTCAAGGAATTATCCTATGCTGAGATTTACGATCCGATCAGCGGCCGCACCTTCATCGGCGGTTTGTTCCGCGATGCCGACGATGTGGCCGGTATTGAATACTGGGACGGAAACCTGGTAATTACGGATATTCACAACTTCGACCTTCGCTGGGAGTTGTTCCCCTCGGGTGGCCAAACAATTTCTGTCAGTGGATTTTATAAGATATTCAATAACCCGATTGAAATGGTGCAGTATGCTACCCTGGCCGGCTCTTTTCAGCCGCGTAACGTGGGAGATGGCCAGGTCTTCGGCACGGAGATCGAATTTCGTCTAAACCTTGAGCCTGTTATCGAGTCCCTCAGGAATATGTCCATTTCTTCGAACCTTACCTTTGCCAAATCACTAATCAAGTTAAGTAATACGGAATATCAATCCCGGGTAGAAAATGCACGCACCGGGCAAACTATTGACGAATACCGAAACATGGCTGGCCAGGCACCGTTCATTATCAATTTCGGCGTCTCTTACAATGGGGGAGTAAAAGGATTCTGGAACGGTTTTGAAGCCGGGCTTTATTATAATGTCCAGGGGCAAACGCTTCAATATGTCGGAATGGTTGACCGTCCTGACATTTATTCCAAACCTTTCAACAGTTTAAACTTTAACAGCAATAAAAGCCTTGGAGAGAATAAGCGCCTGCAGATAGGCCTGAAGATCGAAAATCTCCTGAACGATACGAAGGAAGCCGTATTTAAATCCTATGACGCTAATGATCAATATTTTACACGTTTGTACCAGGGGGTTACTTTCCAGTTAAGATTAAGCTATTCATTTTTCTGAAATGGATGGAAATACTGGTAGAATGGTACACATTTTGGTTTATCGGCTTAAAAAATAATATTAAATTCGCCATCGGGCATTAAAACTGGTTTAATCAGGGTGCAATAATTAATCACAAGACCTAAACAGGAACAAATATGCTAAGAATCTTTGCAATCAGCATTTTTACTATGATGTTCACCATCTCTTTCGGACAGGCCCGTCAGGGTTCCGATGGATTATATTATGATGAACGCGGCAAACTTTATTCGGGAACATGCTATGAGTATTATGCTGACTCTGTGTTGCATGCCACTTTAGAACTAAAAAAAGGGGAACCTGACGGGCTGACTAAAATTTATTTTGAAAATGGCCAGATAGAAGAAATAAGGTCCTTTAAGAAAGGCATGATGCATGGTAAATGGGAGAAATGGAACCGGCAAAACGTTAAAATTGCTGAAGCCAGTTATTCCGATGACCAAAAGGATGGAAAATGGTATGTCTGGGATGATAACGGCATTTTGCGCTACGATATGACTTACAGCATGGGGGAAAAGACAGGAACATGGTTCATGTATGATGAAAAAGGCGCTTTGATCAACCAAAAGGAATACTAATAATCTTTCAAAAAAATCCCTTCCGGCTATTCATTACAATAAGCTAATATTGGCTTAATATTATCTTAACATACCACGCGTACTTTTGCAGGATAAATTATAAAATTCTATCCAATGAAAAAATTAGCCATAATCATACTCTCATTCATCTTAATAGCTGGCGTTAATTCAGTATTTGCTGATAATACAGGTGACGGTAAACCAAAAACTGTAAGTCTTTCCGGAAAAGTGATTGATAAAACCAACCAGGAAACCCTGGCTGGTGCATTGATCAGGATTGAAGGTACAGACCTGGAAACTTACACCGATTTTGACGGCAATTTCACCATCAGCGGCCTGTTACCTGATACATACAAGGTTAAATGCTCGATGATCTCATATTCAGATCGTGAAGAAGAAATCGAAATTGATCAGAAATCAAATAATATTGAGATAAAACTGCAAAACGTTTCTGCTGATTAATCAGTGCGTTAATATATATTTCCCCTTAAAAAGACGCTGGCAGGTCAATCGACACTGTCAGCTTTTTTTTGTTTAAACCTGATATCTTGAAGACGTTTATAGGTCTGGCGACGCTGTCAGGTCTGTTTTAATAGTTTAAACCTGTCAGCGTCCGACGAAGGAGGACCTGACAGCGTTTAAACTGCAGGATCAGCCCTTTCTTCAGCGTAAACGAAAAAGTTGAGCCGATCTTTGGGGAGCTCCTCACATTGACAGTTTGATCATGGGCCTCGATGATGTGTTTCACGATGGCCAGGCCCAGCCCGGTGCCGCCTTCGGCCCTTGACCGGTGCTTATCCACACGGTAGAACCTTTCGAACAGGCGGGGGATATGCTTTTCCTCAATACCGATCCCGTTATCTGAAACTTCAATCAGGTAATTTTCATCCATATCATAGAAACTGACCTTTGTACGGCCTCCATCCCTGCCATATTTTATGGAATTCTCAAGCAGGTTGACCAGGACCTGGCGGATCCGGTCACGGTCGGCATAAACCCAGACCGGAGTGTATTGTCATCATTTCCGAAAATGAATTTGATATTTGCTGACTTTTGCATTATCTTCAAGGAATTCAAAGACTTCTCTTGTTAAGGCATTGAATATCAAACCGTGATTTTTCCATCCTGACTTCTCCTGATTCAAGGCTGGAAATGATATCCAGGTCATTCACCAGCTCAATCAGCCGGTCGATATTTTTTTCGGTTTTAAGAAGGAAATCCCGGTTAATATTTTGATCTTCCAGGCCACCGCCAAGAAGGGTCGAAATATAGCCCTGGATGTTTGAAATCGGTGTTTTGATTTCATGCGACACATTGGCCAGGAATTCCCTGCCGGTAAGTTTCGGCTTTCTGAAGCTGTTCGATTTCAGCTTTTTTGTCTTCGGCCCAGTCCATCACATCTTTGCTCACCTGGTTGATCATGTCCTCGCCGAGTCCTGAACGCCAGGGCCTTTTTTTCGACCCTGGTCAGTTTAAGGGATTGAATGAATCTTGTAGATGACTTTGATTTTTTCAAAAATGAATTTTTCAAGAATATATTTTGACCAGGAAATAGGTAAATATAAATACAGAGAACCATTCATGGTCAGAATGGCCGACAATTTGAAATGGCGTCATGTTTAACAAAACAAGAAGGCTATAAATCAGAGAAATAAAAACAATAATAGAGAATGAAATAAAAAGGGCAAGACGGGTAGGATTAGTGAATTTCATCTCCTGTATTTCATTTCCGGTTTTTCTTTTTTCTGCAGTTTTTTATGTTTAATAATCCTTGCATCAAGATAAAATACGATCTCTTCCGAAATATTCTGGTTGTGATCGCCGACACGTTCAAGTTTCCGGATGATGGAAAAGAGTTCGAGGGCCTGCCTGGCTTCTGCCGGATTATTCTATAATATATTCGCTGATTACCCTGAACGATTCTTTATTATAATGGTCCAGCTTTTTATCGAGGTCAGACATATCATGAATGGCTTTGATATCATCTTTTTCAAAGGATTCATAAGCCTCCACCAGCATGATATGCGCTATATCAAACATTTCGGGAATGTGAGTATCCTTTATTAACTGGCTGTTGAATGGCACTTCTGATTTCCTGATCGTATTGGCAATATAATTAGCATAATCGCCAATCCTTTCCAGGTTATAATTGATCTTCAGAACGGCAAGGACAAACCTGAGGTCGACGGCAACCGGGTTATTCAGGGCGATCAGGTTTTCGCAGTCCATATCATGTTTAAGCTCAAAGGCATCGAGCAGCTTTTCATTGGTATGCACCTCGTTGGCCAGGTCTTTGTCGAATGTTTCGAGGGCCATTTTTGCTTTTTCATGCTGGCTTATCACGATCGACCACATTTCCAGCAAGCTGGACTTCAATGCATTTAATTCATTTTCCAGGTGATTCATAGAACAAATTTAATATAATTCAAGGATAACCGACATGTTTCAATCATTCCCGTTTCTCAACCAAATCTTCCTGTGATATAATTCTGGGTGCGTTCATCACTTGGGTTCAGGAACATAGTCTTGGTTTCATTATGTTCAATGAGTTCCCCGAGGTAGAAAAATGATGTATAATCGCTTACCCTTCCGGCCTGCTGGAGGTTATGGGTTACTATGATGATGGTATATTGCTGCTTAAGTTCATGGATAAGTTCTTCAATCTTAGCTGTGGAAATAGGGTCGAGGGCCGATGCAGGTTCATCCATCAGGATCAGTGTGGGTTCTACGGCAAGGGCCCGTGCTATGCAAAGACGCTGCTGCTGGCCGCCGGAAAGCTCAAAAGCCGATTTCTTCAGTTTTTCCTTCACCTCTTCCCAGAGGGCGGCTTTCTTCAGGGAATTCACCACCACTTCTTCGATCAGGTTATTATCCCTGACCCCGTTTACCCGCAACCCGTAGGCAACATTCTCGAAAACCGACTTCGGAAAAGGGTTCGGTTTCTGGAAAACCATGCCGACACTTTTTCGCAATTCATCGATCACGATACCTTTCTCATAAATATTTTGTCCGTTTACCAGGACTTCACCTTCCAGCCTCGTATGGTCGATCAGGTCGTTCATCCTGTTGAACAGGCGGAGGAATGTAGATTTACCGCAACCCGAAGGGCCGATCAGCGCGGTCACTGTATTGTCGGGAAACTTCAGGCTGACATCTTTCAGCGCATGATAGTCGCCATAATAGAAATTGATATTGTTTGCTTCAGCTTTAAACATGGTCGATAATCCTAATTCATTTTCACTTTTTTCCCGAGATATTTCCGCAGGGCACTCGCCGCCACGTTGATCATCAGGACGATGAAGATCAGCACAAGTGCAGTGCCGTATGCCATTGGCCTGGATTCTTCGATATTGGTACCGCTGGTTGTCAGTACATAAAGGTGATAAGGCAGCGCCATGACCTGGTCGAAAATACTGCCCGGCAAGCGTGGGAGAAAATAGGCCGCTACGGTAAAGAGGATCGGTGCTGTTTCCCCGGAGACCCTTCCAATGGACAGGATCAGGCCTGTAATGATATTCGGGAAAGCAACGGGCAGCACTACCCTTTGAATGGTCTGCAGTTTGGTTGCTCCAAGAGCCAGGCTGCCTACCCGCAGGGAATCTTCGACAGATTTCAGGGCTTCTTCCGTAGTCCGGATGACGACCGGTAATACCAGCAGGCCAAGGGTAAGTGATCCGGCGATAATGGAATCGCCGAATTCGAGATAATTTACGAATAAAGCCATCCCGAAGAGACCAAAGACGATAGACGGTATACCTGCGAGGTTATCCGTCATCATTCTGTATAAAACGCTTGAAATAACTGTCTTTCAGAAATTCATTGATATAGATCCCTGACAGGACGCCAATCGGGAATGCGAAGATCATGCTTCCTGCCATCAGGCAGGCCGTCCCGACTATTGCAGGGAAAATACCTCCCTGGGTCATTCCCTGGTCGGGCATAGCGGTTAGAAATTCCCAGCTAATCACACCTATTCCTTTAATAGCGATAAACCCGAGTATGATGAACAATACGGCTACCACCAGGAAACTGATCACCCCGAAGGTCGAAAAGGCTATTCTCTGTATGATTCTTTTTTTTGTCATGGTTAGATCAGAGCGATTTCAGGTGTTTACGGCCTTTAACGAGATCGATGGAGAAATTGATGATAAGGGTAAAGATGAACAGGATGATCCCGAGGGCGAACAGTGCCTGGAAATGGAGCCCTCCGTAAGGGGATTCGCCTAATTCCGCCGCAATCGTTGCGGGGATCGTGCGTACAGGAACCAGGAAAGAGTGGGGGATCATGGCAGCATTCCCGGTAACCATTAATACGGCCATTGTTTCACCGATTGCACGGCCTATACCAAGGATGATGGCAGTTGTGATCCCTGAGCGGGCGTAAGGGATGGTAACACGCACCATGGTTTGCCAGCGCGTTGCCCCCAGGGCAAGGCTGGCTTCTTTCAGTGACATGGGCGTGGTCCGGAGGGCATCTTCAGAAATGGTGATGATTGTTGGTAAGGCCATGATGCCAAGAACGATACTTCCGGCCAGGGCTGTTTCACCTACTTCCAGTTGAAATACCTGCTGGATCAGCGGGACCAATACCACCAGGCCGAAAAATCCAAAAACGACAGAAGGGATGCCTGCTAAAAGCTCGACAAGGGGCTTGATGATATTCCTCATCCGGAATGACGACACCTCAGCCAAATAGATGGCGGTGGCAAGTCCCAGTGGCAGAGCAAATAAGATAGCCCCGAGGGTAACCAGCAATGTACCTAAGATCAGCGGCCAGACCCCGAAAAGGGGAACAGGCTCGGCCGTTGGGTACCATTCTTTGCCGAGGACAAATTCCTTCGGGCTGATATTTTTAACGTTCAGCAGATAACCATGAAAATCGGGAGGCATGTAATTTTCGGAAATGAAGACGATCGCCCCGGGATTTTCCTGTATCAGCTTGTCAACCAGCATAGGCAGGTTTTCCATTTCCGCCCCCATCTCCTCTTCCGTATAATAATTGGGGATCTCATTGATCGTGAGCAGCATGATGGTATCATTGTTGCCGCCGACATGCTTCCAGTTTGTGATATCCTGGTTAAAGATGTCTTTAAGTTGTTTTGCGCTGAGCTCTTTTACGGGATTGTTGATGTTGAGGGCAAATACATAGCCTTTGTCAACAGGCTTGCTGCTGAAGAGCCCGACCCCTTCCCTGAACAGAAAAATGATGATCAGGATAACGGTCAGGCTGGTGACTGTGCTGCTGGAAAACAGCACGCCTTCAACAAATTTTTCCCAGATTTTCCGGTATTTTCTCATTATTTACTTGGATAATAGAAGCTTTTTAACCACTAAGGCACTAAGATCACATAGAAACACTAAGGTTATGATTCTGTAAGCTAACGCATCATGGTCAATCTTTAAAATCTTAGTGCTTCTAAGTGGACTTAGTGCCTTAGTGGTTAAATGGAATCATAACATAAAAATAAATATTTACTTAACAGGTACATAACCGATTTCCTTCACAATTTTCTGGCCTTCTACCGAGAGGATAAAATCAACGAAAGGCTTTACTGCTGTTTCGATGCTGTTAAGATAATAATAATATAAAGGCCTGGATATCGGGTAGGTTTTATTCATGGCAGATTCAACCGAAGGCGCTACATAAGTCGCTCCTTTATCATAACTGACTTTCAGCGGTTTAACAGTCGTTTCCAGGTAAGCAAGGCCAACATAACCGATAGCGCCTTTGGTCTGGCTGACCGATTGCACAATTGCGCCCGTCGCCGGCATAAGCATGGCTGTCGGGGCGAAATTCTTTTTATTCATTACATGCTCTTTAAAGAATTCAAAGGTACCTGAGCTGGATTCCCTGGAATAAACCACGATATTCATGTCATCACCGCCAACCTCTTTCCAGTTGGTTACTTTACCGGTATAAATGCTTTCAATCTCTTCCCGGGTCAACTGGCTGATCTTATTGGCCGGGTTGACGATAACTGCGAGTGCATCATTGGCTATAATCACTTCCTTAAAAGTCTTGCCTGCATCCTGCAGCTTCATTTTTTCATCCAGTTTCATTTTCCGCGACGACTGGGCGATATCCGTGGTGCCGTTTTGAAGGGCGGCCAGGCCTACACCTGAACCCCCACCGGTAACCATGATGGATGAACCGGGAAATTTTTTCATAAATACTTCTGCTTCTTTCTGTGTAAGGGGAAGGACGGTATCACTTCCTTTGATCTTGCAATTGACATTCTGCGAATATACCTGCGGCAGAATGACCATGATTGCGATTGCTAAAAATAGATTCTTCATTATATTCATTGTTAGATTGTTAGACTGTTAAATTGTTAAACTGTTAAATTGTTCAATTGTTAAATTGATAAATTGTTATTATTAGAATTTGAACTGGGCCCTGAAGGGTGAAGACATTATCTTTCAAATCATTGGAATAGCCGGTGATTTCGGTGTTTTCATTTTTAACAATTTCATAATAAGCCATCAGCTTGACATTGGCCGCAATGCGTACATTATATCCAAAACCCCAGGTGGTATAAGCCACATCTGCCCCGCCGAGCCCGGTCTTGATCGTACCTTCATTATAAGATACCGATGATTTTGCATCCGTGCCTTTAACGTCAGTATTCGGATCAAGGAAATCATATTTTACAACAATCTCATGTCTTGAATGAAGGATGTTCTGAACAAAGTAAACATAACCGCCATTAAATGACCTGTTATAAGTATCATTAATTCCGAGCATCAGGAATAACCCTGTTTGCGGGCTGATATTGAGCTTTGCTCGTTCCCGGCTGTGTACCGAAGATATATTCACCGCGCAGTGTAGTCATACCCAGCAACCAGTCGAAGGCTGAACTGTGCATCAGCGCCGAAATATTCGCGTTTTGCATATTCGCCCTTGTTTGATTCCGTTGAGTCAACGGCAAAGCCTTCTATTATTCCATCCGCCAGGCGTAGTCATGGTGTAAACATTTTTGGTTTCCTGGAAATAACCTCCATTATAATATGAAACCCCGATTCCATAACGGAATTTTTCATTTCGGGTGGTTTTGGTTATCCCGAGCTGACCGGACGAAATCTTTATGCTGAGTCTATTTCGGGAGCTATTCCGTTTCCTGCAATGAATAGCGGCATTTAACCGGATGAAGTTAAAGCGGGATTCCTTACGGGGCTGAATGGTCAGCATGGCGCCCAGGTCGCGTTCACCGGGAAACAGGGTTTGCATAACCCTCGACCGTTCCGGGCTTTCCCTCAGGGATGACGAATAGGCTATTTCATAGCCGAATGGGCGGTTAAAAACCCCGGCCTGGACTGCAAACATCTGCATCCAGGGATCTTTGAAGTTCACATAAGCATCTTTTAATGAAACACCCTTTTCAGTTGCATCAATCTGCAAAACAAACTGGGTCAGCTTGCCTTCGTAAGCAAATTTAACACGGCCCCTCCTGATCATGAAGCGGTTATCGGAGTTTTTTGGGAAAGCCCCGCCAGAAAATGGTGAAAGCTGTCCGGCACTGTCGGCTAATTGCCATTGGGCCTGGATATAACCTGATATCTTGAGCTTTTTAAGCAGATCAAGGTCGGATTTAACATTATCGATTTTTGTGTTCAATGTATCAACTGCCTGGTTTAAATCGCCGGGCTGGGTTTCCTGGCCGAACGATAAAAATGGAGCTGCAAAGATGACTAACGAAAATAACGTTACAGTTAAAATCTGTTTCAGGAATGTTATCATATTGTTATGGTTTGGAATTTTGCTGCAAAAGTCCACATTTAACATTATGTTAACATTTCCTTAATATTAAGAAATTGTTAAGTGTTTGCAAAGGTCTATGTATCAATGATATTACCACTAAGGCACTAAGGGCACTGAGGAACACTAAGAGTCATTTAACTATGGTAGTCCGACGGGTAAATCCGTCGGTTCCTGGCTGAGTTGTTAGTCCTTGGAGCAATTATGAAATATCAACATTTGCAAACGTCCTCCTGATCCCATGGCGGAACTTAACTTTCGGGTAACCCACGATCAGGAATAATCCTTCTTTGCTTTTAAACTTTATCCCGTGATTTTTCCTGAATTTTTCGGCTGCTTTGCCGGATTGTATGAAGGGATGGATGGCCCCGAGCATGCAGGTGCCCAATCCGAGCGATTCGGCGGCGTGCATGGCGTAAGTGCAGGCAATGATCGGATCGGCCGGATCGGTGTAGGGCGATCCATAGAAATAGAAGGCCAGCGGGGCATCGTACATCACGATGTTTCTACCTTCTTTCATGTAACCGGTATAAGAGTTGATCACAGGTTTGATGAAATCCCGGAACATATCGCCATTCTCCTTTCCGTAAAATAACCGCATAAAAATCAAACCGGGCGGGGATACCATCCATTTCAGCCTTTCGATGTAATCGCAATAGTCTTTGGAGAACTGAAACACTTTTTCTTTCCCGTTCAATACCAGGACATTGACATCTGATGGCGGGATTCCCATAGGAGCCGTGACTGCTGCCTGCGAGGATCTTTTCGATCAGTTCCTGTTCTACCGGTTTGTCTTTGTAATCGCGGATGCTTCGACGGCGCTGGTAAAGCTTTAATAATGAATCATAGGAAGCTATTTCTGATTTATCAGCCAGTGGGAAGATATCATCCGGTGACAGGCACCTGCCGTTGACGCTAATAGCGCCTTCAGGACATACGGCCATGCATTGTCCGCAGCCAATGCAGCCGAAAAGAGAATTCTTATGGGTGGCGACAGCTTTACCGTCGATCAGTTCAAAGACGGAATCAGAACAAACTTCGACACACAGGCCGCAGCCGTTGCATTTTTCGTGGTCGACCGTGACATGGCCGGCTTCATGGGTTCTTGAGGTTGGGATTGGCATAATCTTTCTTATTGATTTATGCCCGAAAGTTAGGAAGAAATTATTTATCCGCGTAAATCCGTTGCATCCGTGTTTATCCGTGTGCTATTAAAAAGATAGAACACGGATGACACGGATGCGACGAATGACCACGGATTTTATTTGTAGGACTTTGCTGTTTCCAGAATTCCTATTTCGTAAGAAGTTGGCTTAAATCCAAACTTCTTATCGAATTTGCTGCTGTCGAAAATATAATCCACCTCGTTCTGGTAAAGCATTTCAACACTTTCTTTAATGATGGGATTGAAAAGCCCGATCATTTGCAACATCCATTTTTTAACGGTCATATAACCAGGCTTTACCCCGAAAGCTTTTGCCGTCATTTCCAGGAATTCTTTTCCGGTCAGCGTGTTCCGGTCGGTAGGCAGGTGCCATACCTGGTTATACGCTGACGGAGTGTTTCCGAGCATGGCCGTGGCTTTGCCGGCATCAGGAGTATAGGTAAATGAATGTTTCGTATTGATATTACCCATCACCTGGGCTTTTTTTCCTTTGGCATAATTCGCCAGGACCATCACATTAATAAAGCTCAGCGGGGTATCCGGGCCATAAAAATCAGCCGCGCGGGCAATGAGTGCCTGCAGCCTGCCCTTTTTCACCTCATCCATCATCATATTGATCACCTGCATCCTGACCTTACCTTTTTTACTGCATGGATTGTAAGGGGTCTCTTCAGTCATTTTGCCATCCACTTTCCCGTAGGCATATACATTATCAAAGAATACGAGCTTTGCTTTTTCTGCCATGCATGCATCCACAACATTCCTCATGATAATTGGCCATTGCTCCGCCCAGATTTTAGCGCTGTATTGGATACCGACGGTCAGGTAAACGACATCCGATCCTTTGACAGCTTCCATCACCTGGTTGCGGTTCAGCAGATCTGCCTGGAAAAGTTCGTCGGTAGGATTAACCTGTTTCGGGTTACGGGATACGAGGCGGATATCCTTAGTGTAGGTTTTGTAAAGTTCTCTGGCAACTTCTTTGCCGATGACGCCTGATGAGCCGAGGATTGTTTGCATATCATTGTATTATTTCTTCATCGCCGCCTTCTTTTCTGCCAGCTTCTTCAGCACCTCTTCCTGCACTGATTTAGTCAGTGGCATATACTGGAAGAAGTCCATGGAGAAACTTGCCCTTCCGCTTGAGATATTCCTGAGCTGGGTGGCATAACCGAACATTTCAACCAGGGGAACAAAAGCCAGCACTTTTTGTGAGCCTTTCCTGTGGCGCCGCATCGATTCAATTTTCCCGCGACGTTTATTCAGGTTACCGACAATGTCGCCGATATAATCATCAGGGGTATTGATTTCGACCTTCATGACCGGCTCGAGCAAAATGGGGTGCGCTTTCATGAAACCTTCCTTGAAGCAGATGGAAGCACAGGTCTGGAATGCCATATCGGAGGAGTCGACAGCGTGGAACTTGCCGTCGTGGAGCACCACGCGGACATCGACCACCGGAAAGCCGGCCAGGACGCCTTTTTCGAGTGTCTTCGCAATTCCTTTATTAACCGAAGGAACAAATTCTACCGGGATTGCCCCGCCCTTGATCCTGTCGACAAACTCATAACCTTTGCCTTCGTTAGGCTCGATCCTGAAGTGCGTTTCTGCGAACTGGCCTTTACCGCCTGTCTGCTTGGAATAGCGATGGGAAGCTTCAACTTCCGTGGTGATCGTTTCGCGATAGGCAACGGAAGGCTCGCTGACATCCACTTCAACGCCGAATTCGTGCTTCAGGCGGTCGATGATGATCTCCAGGTGGAGCTCGCCCATGCCGGCAATGATCGTTTCTTCGGTTTCTTCATCATACCTGACGTTAAACGAAGGATCTTCATTGGATAACCTGTGCAGCCCTTCTCCCAGTTTGCTCTGGTCCTTGCGGGTGGTCGGAAGGATCTTCATCTCGATGACGGTGGCGGGCATGGTAATATTTTCAAGGTGCAGCGGATGCGTCGGGTCGCAAAGCGTGTCACCGGTCTTGGTAAGCTTTAAACCAACCAGTGCGACGATATCGCCCGGTCCGGCTTCGCTGATCTCTTCGCGGTCCTTGGCATGGATCTTCATGATACGGCCGATACGCTCGGATTTGTCTTTTGTTGAATTCAGCACCTGCATGCCGCTCTTTAAATGACCCGAGTAAACGCGGACGAAAGTCTGCTGTCCTACGTATGGGTCGTTGATCAGCTTAAAGGCGAGCGCTGAAAAAGGATCATGAATGGAAGGATGGCGAGCGTGCGATTTTTCAGGATTGTCGACATCAGTACCTACCACTGCACCGATATCAAGCGGGGAGGGGAGGAAGTCGATCACGGCGTCGAGAAGGAGCTCGACACCCTTGTTTTTATAGGCAGCACCACAGAAAACAGGGGTGATATTCAGGCGCAGGGTGGCTTCACGTGCCGCTTTTTTTAGCAATTCATTGCTAACTTCCTGGTCTTCCAGGAACAGCTCAGCTATTTCATCATTAAAATCGGCCAGTTTCTCGATCAGCTGGTGGCGCGCTTCTTTCACTTTTTCAGCGTATTCAGCCGGGACAGGCAGTTCTTCCCTGCCTTTGTCAGAAAATTTATAAGCAACGGAAGAGATTATATCGATGATGCCTGTAAAATCCTCTTCCACACCTATAGGTATCTGGAAAGCAACGGCATTGGCATCCAGCACAGTGTTCATCTGTGTAACGACATCATAAAAATCGGCGCCGGTACGGTCCATTTTGTTGATGAAAGCGATGCGCGGCACTTTATAGCGGTCGGCCTGGTTCCACACGGTTTCACTCTGAGGTTCCACACCGCCAACGGCGCAGAACAGGGCGATCATCCCGTCGATCACGCGGAGGGAACGCTCTACCTCAACTGTGAAGTCAACGTGGCCCGGGGTATCTATCAGGTTGATGTGGGCATCTTTCCAGGCACAGGAAATGGCGGCGGAGGCGATGGTGATCCCACGCTCCTGTTCCTGTTTCATGAAGTCGGTAGTGGCCGCACCGTCGTGTACTTCACCCATCTTACGGGTGACACCGGTGTAGAATAAAATTCGTTCTGTGACGGTGGTTTTGCCGGCATCAATGTGGGCAGCGATACCAATATTTCTAAGTTTGTTTAAAGGCACGGTAATTAATTTTAAATGTTGAATTTTAAATTTTGAATTATGCCTGAACCGCTTTCCCCTCCACCGCATGGGGGAGGGGATTATGGGGTAGGGGCTGAAAAAGTTTGCAAAAGTAGTGATTATCAGCTTACAAAATGCATGATTCAAAGAAAAGATAACAAATATTTAACTTATACCCTTATGCAGTCTGAAAATCATTTATTTCAAAATTGCTTTTATATTATCATATTTAATAATTTTACAACGAAAAACGTATCCTTATTATTGACAATTCCAGATTTGACGGGATTAGAGAGATAAATTAAATCCTGCCTTTGTTTTACCCATATGTACAGAATAAATCAGCTTAAAATGTAAATTTATAATACCTGATAAAATGTTTAAAAATTCTCTTCCATTTCTCCTTTTTTTGCTCTTTATCTCCTTCACAATGAAGGCTGAATGGGTTCCGCTTGATAATGCCAGGACTCAGAAAACACCCCCGAAAGTTACCTTGCTCAGTGATGATCAAAACAGTTCTGTGATCAAAGTTGAGCTTTCAGGATTTGAATTGAACGAAATTTACTCTGCCGGTACGACTTATCAGTCGATCGATTTATTGTCGGAGATGTACATGAATGATCCGGGCCTCCCGGCCGTTCCATACCTGGCCAAAGTACTGGCTATCCCGGATCAATCCGGGATCACTGTCGAAATAATAGCGACCGGCGCTGCTTTTACTTTCCGCGACATTCACCTGCCGCCTGCCCGCCCGACCTGGTATGAAGGGGATGCCGAACCTCCTTATGCTGAATCAAGGGATGCCTACCGGACCGACCGGTTCTTCCCTGAGAACATGGCAACGGTTGAACCGCCGTCCGTTTTCCGTGATTTTCGCATATCCAGGGTTTCGGTTTTTCCGGTCAGGTATAACCCTGCTGAAAACGAACTCCAGGTTTATTCTTCGGTGACAATCAGGGTTAATTATGGCCACGGAAAAGTGGTCAATCCAAGGACTGCAAAGAATAAAGCGATAGCACCCTCTTTTGGGAAGCTATACCGCAGTACTATTTTTAATTACCAGGAAGTGCTGAATAATCTTTACGGAGGCAGGGAAGAAGGAAGGGAAATGATTTTATGCATCATGCCAGACGAGTTTTACAATAGTTTCCAGGTTTATGCTGCCTGGAAACGTCAAAGCGGGACCGACGTTCATGTGACGAAATTCTCTGATATTGGGGGTAACACCAATAATCCGGATGTGATCAAAAGCTATATCTCTAATGCCTATCATTTATGGGAATTTCCACCTACATATGTTTTAATTGTAGGCGATGACGGTGTTTTCCCAAAAAAAATCGTGACATATCCCGATTATTCATTCCCGAATGAGGATTATTTTGTCGAGATCGATGGAAATGATTATTTCCCGGAAATGATGATCGGACGGTTTACCAACCAGGGGGATTACCGGATGCAGGTAATGATCAATAAGTTCATACTCTATGAAAAGACACCGTATACAGCGAATACTGATTGGTTTAAAAAGGGTACCGTCTGTTCTAATAATGCCTATGAATCTCAAAAGGAAACAAAGCGGTTTGCAGCAAATGTGATGATGCAGTATGGCGGCTTCACTTCGGTGGATACCCTGATGAGCGACGGCAATGGATGGGGTGGGGATTGCTCGATGGATTTGGAGGATGTAACTGATGCCATCAATGAAGGAAGGAGTTATCTGAATTATCGAGGAGAGGGCTGGACTGACGGATGGCAGGCCAGTTGCTATTATTTCAGCACTTCTGATGTATCCGCGTTGACTAACGGCGAGAAATTCACCTTTGTTACCAGTATCGGCTGTGGTGTGGCCATGTTTGATACCTGGGGCGCTAATAATTGCTTTGGGGAAGAATGGATTGAAAATGGGACTATACCGGCTCCTAAAGGGGGTGTGGCATTTGTCGGCCCGACTTCAAATACCCATACAACCTATAACAACAAGATCGATCTTGGAATCTACACGGGCATGTTCCTGGAAGGAATGGATACGCCCGGGCAGGCCCTGTTGCGCGGTAAGCTTTTTATGTATAATGTATATGGTAATGAATATTATGTCGAATACCATTATAAAATCTATTGCATTTTAGGTGACCCCAGTATTCATATCTGGAAGGATGTCCCGTTGCAGGTTAATGTGGATCATCCATCTTCCATCATGGTCGGGCCTAACCAGGTTGAAATCACGGTTACCTTCGCCTCATCCGGTCTACCTGTTGAAAATGCAAGGATTTGCCTGGCAGGAGATGAGATTTTCGCTACCGCAGTTAGTGATGCTGACGGACATGTAATGGTGGAAATCACGTCGGAACTTCCTGATACCCTGATGTTAACCGTTTGTGGTGGTAATGTTGTCCCATACCAGGCTAATATTGTAATCATCCAGCCCGCGGTACTTGTCGTCCCTCATGAAAACCCTGTGATTATTGATATAGATGGAAATACTGACGGACTGATAAATCCCAATGAAAATGGAACGATTAATTTTACTTTGAAAAATTGGGGAAGCCAGACAGCCGAAGACGTCTTGGCTTCGCTGATATCATTTTATCCTGAATATTTACAGATAACGACTACCGGTGCGGTTAACTTTGGAGATATTGCTTCCGGTGCCACCTCCGCCGGAGGGCCTTTTCAATTTCACGTATTACCGGGTTGTCCTGTCGGCCAGGTCATTCCGCTGCAACTGCATGTTACCAGCGGCATGAATGCATGGAACTACGATAACAATAACGTTGAGGTATATGGATGCAAGTTAGCGGTTCATAATATTATGATCAATGATGCGGGTTCCCAAAATGAGAACTATAGAATGGATCCGGGTGAAACTGTGATGCTTTTTGTTTCAGTCATAAATGAAGGCGAAGATATTGCACCCAATATCATGGGCGTTCTGTCAAGTGATGACCCGTACATCACCATTGTAGATTCCATTGGCTCATATGGTACATTAGAAATCGACAGCATAGGACTGAATGCCCCCAATTATTTTGTGGTTAATGTCAGCCAGGATTGCCCGACCGGATATCTGGCCGAATATTCATTAAGGCTATACACCCAGTATGGTAGTTATCCCTACCAGACAATCTCAGAATTTACCATTCCTGTTTCCTTGCCATTACCATCCGATTATACCGGGCCTGACGCTTATGGATATTATGCCTATTCCAGCGATGATTATTTTGACCAGTCGCCGGATTACAACTGGTATGAAATTAAATTAATGGGAAGCCCGTTAAATATTGCAGGACAGGGCGATTATACAGAAACCGTGAATTTGCCATTCACATTTAAATACTATGGCATTGATTATGATCAGCTCCGGATCAGTACGGATGGCTGGATAGCTTTTGGCAGTGGCACACAAACAGCCCCTGTAAATACACCCCTTCCCAGAAATGACAATGTGAACTGTATGGTGGCCGGCTTCTGGGATGATCTATTTGATAATGAAACAGTTGAAGGTCAGATCCTGTATTATTTTGATAATGCAAGCCACCGTTTCATTGTAGAGTGGGACAGCATTGCACGAAATGATTTCGGGGCCGAACCGAGTGTTGAAGTTTTCCAATATGTTTTACAGGATCCTGATTATTATCCCACCATAACCGGGGATGGCGAAATCATCTTTCAATATAAAAGTGTCAGGTCAATTAGCAGTAATACTATTGGAATAGAAAACCATTCACAGGATGTTGGACTGCAATATGTTTTTAATGGTTTTTATGACCCAACTGCTACCGGCCTTGTTGATGAATTCGCGATAAAATTCACTACCGAACCGCCTTTTGCATCAATAATTACGGATGTTGAAGATAATCCGGGAGCAAGCACGCCTCATACCGACAAAGGTTACGGATTAGAACAGAACAGACCTAATCCTTTCCAGGCCCTTACCTGGATAAGTTATTCATTACCGGAACCGGGGCATGTCATTCTTAACATTTATGATATGAAAGGCGGGTTGGTAACAACACTGCAAAACGGGAAACAACAGGCCGGAAAATATTCAGTGGAATGGGACGGACGGAACGAAGCAGGTGACCAGGTGAGTGCGGGAATGTATTTCTATCGTTTACAGACTGATGGATATACAGCCGGCAGGAAAATGTTCATCCTGAGGTAATCTGGATCCGGACCATGTATAGTTTTTACATTTTACTGGCCATAATCATTATTGCTGCAGTTTTTGGTATTGTTGAATACTACCTTCATCAGAAAAGGATTTATTCGATTCCAATCAGAATACACATTAACGGTACCAGGGGTAAATCAAGCGTTACCCGTTTGATCGGCGCCGGATTAAGGGCAGGCGGAATTTCAAATATCACGAAAGTGACCGGGACATTTCCACGGCTGATCGTTGAAGATGGCACCGAAACCTATATCCACCGAAAAGCATCGGCGAATATCCTGGAACAATTATCGATCGTAAAATATGCCGCTTCACGGAAAGTGGATGCCCTGGTCATGGAATGCATGGCCCTTCAACCCCAGTACCAGACCATCACCGAACATCATATGATCCACTCAAATATTGGCGTGATGACCAATATCAGGTTAGATCATACCGACGTGATGGGCCATACCCTCCAGGAAATAGCCGAAACCCTGGGGAGGACCATTCCTGGTAATGAGCATCTTTTTACCTCTGAGAATATCATCCCGGGAACTTTGAGGAATATGGCCGATAAGCGGAAGACCATCACGCATTTCGTTGATCCTGAAACGGTAAGCCATGAAGAAATGAAAGGGTTCAGCTACATAGAGCACCGTGAAAATGTTTCCCTGGCCCTGGCCGTCTGTCAGCACCTGGAAATCGACAGGGAAACAGCCCTGAAGGGTATGTACCGGGCCATTCCTGATGCCGGTGCGTTGATGGTTTTCAGGGTCCGGGCTTTCGGAAAGGAACTTGTTTTTTATAACGCATTTGCCGCCAATGATCCGGATTCGACTTTTTTAGTCTGGAAGAAGATCAGGGATGAAATCGGGATGGAAGGCACCCGGATCGTATTGTTGAATACCAGGCAGGACAGGCTTTACCGTGCGCAGCAACTGGCTGAAATGGTAGCCCTCAGTCTGGAGAAAGAGATTGATTATCTCATGCTGATCGGGCAGTCGACGGATGTGGTCGAAAATATGGCTGTCCAGTATGGAATACCCGGTAAAAAATTGGTCAGCGTGGGATGGACGACCCCTGAAAAAGTCTTTGAAAAGCTGTTATCCGTAACCGACAAAACGTCAACCATTGTGGCCATAGGGAATATGGGCGGCATGGGCGCTGAAACGGTGGATTATTTTAAAAACAGGAGCATTTAACATATGATCGAATTAGCCATTACATTAGGATTGATCTTAAGCCTGCTATCCTACGAAGTTTTCGGATTGGCAGCGGGAGGGATCGTTGTGCCGGGTTATATCGCCCTGCAGCTTTCACATCCCGACAGGCTCATTGGTATTGTCGGCGTAAGCCTGATCACTTATATGATCATCAAGGTACTGGGAAATTACACCTTCCTTTACGGCCGCCGGCAGATGGTGCTAAGCCTCCTTATCGGGTGTTTGCTGGCAAACTTTTCGCGGCATTTCCTCACGGTTAATCTTGCCAGTACAACCCTTGAGCTCCAGGCTGTCGGCTGGGTTATCCCCGGTTTGATAGCCCATTGGTTTGCGAAACAGGGTGTATTTAAAACCATCAGCGTTTTATTTGTGTCTTCTGTCCTGGTCCGGTTAATCCTGATATTGATCTTCGCCGGCGCATTGTTACCTGAATAAAAGAAAGAGAAATGGTCAGTTTCAAAGCTAAGTCGAATATTGTACTGGGACTATTGTTTCTCTTAGCCCTGCTGGCATTTATTGCAGTTGAAAATGGCAAGATGGATGTCAAACAGGACTATTATAATGAGAAACTGCAGGCAGCAAAGCTTTCACAGGCTGCTGAGGATTACCTGAAAAACTACCGCCTGGAAAACGGTGTTTTTATCGATGATGTCAATGACCCGAATCAAACTGCACTGATCGGGCAGGAATATTCGTTGATCACGACTGACCAGGGAAATATCGAGTCCAAGCTGTCGGCCATAAATCCAAATTTTGCCGCGGTGATCGTTCAGTTATTGAAAGAAGCCGGATTAAAAGAAAAAGACCGTGTTGCCGTAGCTTTTTCAGGATCATTTCCGGGGATGAATATTTCCGTGATGGCTGCCCTGGAAACGCTGAATCTTCATCCTGTTGTGATCACTTCCGTCGGCGCCTCCAACTTTGGAGCCAATGATCCCTACTTCACCTGGCTGGATATGGAAAGCCTGTTGCATAAATCGGGGATCTTTCATTTTAAATCGGTTGCCGCTTCAATTGGCGGGGGAAATGACATTGGCCGGGGCCTGAGCCCTGAAGGCCGTGACCTGATCGTCAAAGCCATAGAACGGAACGATGTTGAATTCATCCATGAAAATCACCTTGAAAACTCTATCGCCAGACGAATGGAGATCTATGAAAAGTCCGGCGGTGGGAAGCCTGTCAGGGCATTCATCAATGTCGGCGGCGGCATTGCCAGCCTGGGCAATACCATCAACGGCCAGCTCATCCCTTCCGGGCTTACGGAACAACTGCCCATGAGCAACTTCCCGCTTCATGGCGTCATTATTCAGATGGGACGGAAAGGGGTCCCGATCATACACCTGCTGAATATCGACCAGATGCTTGAAAAATATGGGCTGCCTTCCAATCCTGTCCCATTGCCCGATCCCGGAGATGGCGGTATATTTATTCAGAAAAAATATAACCTGCTGGTCACTTCTATTGTTACTGCAATTTTGATTTTGGTCATCGTTTATATTTATGTCGTCGAACGGAAACGCCACCGGCTGGGCACTGATGTCGTTACGACTGCCAATGCCCCGGATCAGTTGACAAATAAAGAGGATGATATACATGATCTTTAATTTCAGCCCCCACCCCGTCCCTCCCCTGTTCCCCGCGGATGCGGGGACCTGTGGGGGAGGGAGAAAGGGAGGGGGCAAATACCAAATTCCAAATCACAACCAAGAACCAAGAACCAAGAACCAATGACAAAGACCTTACTTACCTTACCCATCCTGATGATTTTTATTTCATCATTAATGGCCCAGTCCCCTGCGGAATCAAAGCCAAAAAAGCCTGAAGGTTTCCAGAAGAAAATTGCCACCATTGTCTCCGGGAAAACGAGGAGTTATTATGCTTTAAGCACAGTTGAATCTTCGATGGTAACGGTCGATGGGCCCGGTATACTGAAAGTTAATACACGGGGGCAATTCAGGCCAGGCGAAACGGATGTGATCAGGTATGCGGTATTGTATACTATCGATGGAGGTGAGCAAAAGACTAAAGCTATTACCGGGATCGAACGCTCTAAAAAGGCTGCCTATGCTGATGGAGCATTGGGGGTCCCGGGTGAGCTCAACACTTTTGAAATTGAACTTTCACGAGGCAGTCACACCATCGAGTTCAAACTTAAAGACATAACCTATAATGTCGCTGCCCGGTATATTTTCACCCCGTCAAAACCAAAAAAACAGGAATGGCTGGCTTTTTCGCCGATGTTTCCTTCTGAACCGGTTGACCTGATTTCCAGGGAAACCACCACATCTTATTATCGCTTTTCAATGGCCAAACCGCTTAAAGTTGATATCATCGGCCCGACGGAATTGAGGGTATTAACCCGCACAGAAAACCATTTCCAGATGAAAGGACGCATCAATTACCGCGTCCAGGTGAGGGAAAACGGTAAGGTGATCAATACTTACCAGTTATACAGCAGGGTTTCTGAAGTTGCAGCTTATAAAGATGTGAAAGATTTAATCCCGGGAACCGCCTGCGAATTCGTAATTATTGTCCCGGATGGAAAACATGTTTATGAAATACTACCTTTGGATCAGGATAAAAGCACATTGCTGGGCCGGTTACTGATCCCGGTAACAGATGTTAAACTGGAAAAATAAGTGAACCACAGGGCTCATTATTATGACGCAAATCGATCAAAACAAGTGAAAATCAATAAATCAATACAGTTATTTCCTACGGGTAAAAGTTGCCTGATCCTGCTGTTAAGCCTCTTCCTGTTTTCTGGCTTAAATGCATTTGCTCAGACCAAAAAGAAAAAGAAAGAAAAGCATTTTGAGGTCGGGATTGGCTTGTCGACAATTTACGATAATAACATCCTTAAATATTCTGATAAATATATCGAAAGGTTTCTTAATAACCAGGATACAGGACGGTTTCATATTGAGTCTTATGATGATGTCATTATTAACCAGTCGGCAGAGGTTGCTGCAACATACCGGATTATCGGGGACCTGAAAACCAGGTTCAATGTGAATTATTTCTTTAATGCATATGCAGTGAATGGAATAAAAAACTGGTACTTTGTCAATATCGGGTTGCAGCAGTTTATAACGAAAAAGGCAAGCTTCAAGATTTTCTACAATTATATCCCCCGTTTTTATGTTCGCCATTTCCGTGACGAAGACTGGGTCAATGTGTATGGATATACCCCGGAAACCTTTGTGCAATTTGCATTTGCAAAGGAGAATTATGGATTCTGGATCCAGAATACTTTTTTTAAAAATACAAGGGTCAAGTTAGACCTCGATTATTCAAAATATTATCATAACAAGCATTATACAGAATACGACTGTAAGAACATTATTGTCGGCGTAAATTTATACCAGCCGCTGCATAAGAAAGTCAGGCTGGAACTGGGGTATGAATATGAGCATTCTGATGCAAAAGGATATGATGAGCCCGGTGAAACAAGGGAAGGCGCGGATGATGCCGATGCAACGTATCAGGAATACGGATTTGTTTTAGGGGTTGATTGGAAATTGCCGGAAATAAAAAAGAAAGAAAATGACCTGGAAGTTATACTGGCTTACCAGAAACGATATTATTTATCTGAACATTACCTGGAGGAGGACCGGGAGCATGTCAGCCGTATTGATGATAATTTTCAGCTGGTTGTAAATTATAATTTCAATTTGAACAAATCATTTACGCTGGGTGCTTTTTACAAATATTATCTGAGAGACACCGATTCGGAATCTGATATCAACAGGATCTATTTATCCGGTGAGAAAGATTATAACCAGAGCCAGGTCGGATTGCAATTAACCTATGATATTAAGTTTTAAGAAATAGAAAACATGAACAAATATTTCTCTTTTTTTCTTTCGGGATTGATCTTATTTATGGGTTGCGGGAAACCAAATGATCCCGAATCATTAAAACCGGGAGATGCAGGTTATAAAGTTGTCAGCCGGGTTAACACATCCGGTTTTGCCAATGATGTGGTTAAAAAGGACAACCTGCTGTATGTAGCCCAGGGCGAAGGCGGGCTCATCATTTATAACGTCTCCGACCCGGCAAATCCGGTATTGGTTTCCTTAACCACCGAAAAGCTGAGGGGGTACGCGGGTAAGATAGCCATGAAGGACAGTGCCGTTTATCTCGCCGCCAACACTTTTGGGATCAATGTGGTCGATGTAAGGGATCCGGATACACCGGTCGTAACGATCACAAACCTTGGTATTAAACCGGCCAGGAATTTTCATGTTATGGGAAATTACCTGTTTACTGCGATCAGTGAGCAGGGAGTGGGTATTGCGGAGATAAGTTATCCGGCCGAGCCTGATATCCGTGTTCAATTCCCCACGACCGGTTATGCTTATGGTTTAACCACTTCGGCAGACAGCAATCATTTATTCGTTGCCGGTGGTGAAATGGGTTTATCCATTTACAACATTTCAGATTTCCAGGATGGATATGGTATTTACCCGCAGTCTGGCTGGTGCGACGCCCCGGGGGATGCGGAGGCAATTGTCATCGATGAAAGCAATTCCCTGGCTTACCTTGCCTGTGGCACTGCCGGGCTGCAGATCCTTGATTATTCCGATACTACTAATATTTTTATCGCCGGAAGTTACGACAGTGCAGGCTATGCCAAAGATTTGCTACTGCACGGGGACCGGCTCTACCTTTCAGCCCAGCTGGGAGGTTTACAGATCATCGATGTTGCCGATCATACTGCCCCGAAATTGCTGGGTGCCGTGGAAACCAAATTCGCCCTCGGTCTGGATATGGATGAAAATTACATCTACCTGGCAGATGAAGATGATGGACTTATGATAATATCCATACCGGAATATTAACATGAGCAATATATCCGGACCAAAACCACGTTTTGAATTCATAGACCAGTTTCGCGGTTTGGTCGTTATCCTCATGTTGCTAGATCATTGTTCCTATTACTTTAATTCGGTCTGGGACCAGGTTGATCCCATGGATCCGCTTTTCGACAGCTGGGGGCAGTTTGCCTTAAGGTATGCCTCTTACCTGTGCGCACCCGGCTTCCTGATGATGGCCGGCGCCATGGTATGGTGGTCATATCATCAGCGCACCGCGAAAGGGGTGCCGGATTGGACGGTCCGCTGGCAACTGATCCAGCGCGGGCTCTTCATCATCCTTTTGCAGATCACCTGGGTGAACTCGTCCTGGGGCGGCTTCAGCGAATTCAAGCCCGGTCACCTGGGCATCATCGCCTGCATCGGAATATCCATGATCCTGCTCACGCTGCTCATACGTTTCCACTGGCTCGTTCAGTTAACAGCCGGACTGGCCATTCTGGCCATCCATCCCCTGCTCCTTGGTATTCCTTACGATCCGGCCGTCAAATGGCAGGAAGTGCTGATGCAAACCTTCATCGATGCCGGGGAATTCAACAAGTACCCGGTATTTCCCTGGGCAGGCCTTGCGCTGCTCGGATCGGCCATGGCAAGCGGGTGGCTGAAAGCCTGGAAGACCGACGTGCAGAAGATATCATGGAGCCTGGGAATTGGAACCGTGGCTTTGATCCTGGCCATATTCATCAGGCTGGGAAGAGGCTATGGCAACATATTTCCTTATTCGGAAATCGGTTCCTATTCTTTCTTTTTTGACCAGAAATACCCGCAGAGCCTCTTCCTCAGCTTATGGTTCTCCGGCTGGGTAGCCATAGCCATAGCTGGTTTCATTGCATTGGACAAAATAGCGCCCAAATTGCTCCTGGTCTTCACCATACCGGGCAGAGTACCGTTGTTTTTCTACGGCATGCACATCGCGATCATGGGGGTATTTGTCAAAAGACTGGATTTGTTTTACAGGCTGGGAGGTGTGAAAGAGACACTGATCGGATTTGCAGTGATGATGATCATCATGATACCGCTTTGTATCTGGTTTTATAAGGTGAAAAAAAGGTCGAAGAATTGGGTGGTGAGGATGATATGATTGTAAGACTGTATGACTGTAAGAAAATAGGACTGTAAGAGTCTGATGATTGGAAAAATTGAACAATTGAACAATAGAACAAAAGGAAAGCTTTGGTGTTTTTTTCTGGCAGTTTTGCCGGGATTATTCAGTGCAGGATGCTCGGAGCGGGTGAAGCAGCCGGTGATCCTGCCTGACTCAACTATTGTTTATCCTTCCAAAAAACCAGATGGCATCTCGGCAGGGATCACCTTCAGCCTTCATTACAGCCAGAAATCAGGCCGTCAGTGGGCTGTTTCGGATGTTATTCCTTTAAAAGAGAATGAAAATGTATACGCAGTGATCGGGTTGGAAAACCGGTTTAATTACCTGCAAAGGGACCTTATGTTCCATGTTGACTGGATCGGGCCTGACGGTAGATCCGTTTACCTGAAGCGGACCGATCTCCCGGAAGGGGATTCAACTTCGTCACTGGTCAGTTCTATTTCAATTGAGCCTGAAAAACGACCTTCCGGTAAATACCTGCTCAGGGCCTATCTTTTCCGCGAACTGATCGCGGAAAAGTATGTTGAACTTCGTGACGAATCGGAGATAGAAAAAGTGACCGGGGATATCATATTTTATAAAAGCATTGACCAGGAAACCAGCGAGATGAAAGGAGTGGATACGGTTTTCGAAATCAAGAAGAAAGGTATTCTCAGGGTGCAGGTGAATTTAACTAACCTGGATGTTTATGAAGATGAAGAACTCCCTTTCCGGATGGAATGGTCCGGGCCTGACGGGGAATCATTTTATAGTAAGAAGATTGAAATTAATCGTTCTGATACTGTTTCAACCTTTAATGGATCTATTTCAATAACTCCCGATAAACGAGAACCCGGGGAATATTTCCTGAGGGTTTATTTGTTTGATGAAGTGATAGGAGAAAAAAGATTTGTGCTTAAGCCATCGGAATAGTTTAACCCTTCGTGCGCCTTTGTGGTTAAATACACACTGATTAATTACAGATTTCTGTCTTTTATACCCGGTCCTGTTAATAAAAATCCTGAGTTTGACTATTTTTGCCCTATAATCAACAGATATGCAACATCAACTCTACATTTACAACAGCCTTACCAGGAAGAAAGAGCTTTTCGAACCGATAACCCCCGACCATGTCGGCATGTACGTTTGCGGGCCAACGGTTTACGGCGATCCGCACCTTGGACATGCCCGCCCGGCCATCACATTCGACCTGGTGTTCCGCTACCTTCAGCATATCGGCTATAAGGTCCGCTATGTGCGCAATATCACCGATGTGGGACACCTGGAAGGGGATGCCGACGCCGGGGATGATAAGATCGGCAAGAAGGCCAGGCTCGAGCAGCTTGAACCTATGGAGGTGGTGCAATATTACACCAACCGCTACCATGAGCTGATGGCAAAGCTGAACCTGCTGAATCCCAGCATCGAGCCTCATGCTTCCGGTCATATCATCGAGCAGATCAATATGGTAAAGAAGATCCTCGATGCGGGCTTTGCTTATGAACGGAACGGTTCTGTATATTTCGACATTGAAAAATACAATCTGAAATATCCTTACGGCATCCTTTCCGGCCGGAAAGTCGACGAGTTGATCGCATATACCCGCGAATTAGATGGCCAGGAAGAAAAAAAGAGCAGTTTCGATTTTGCTTTATGGAAGAATGCTTCACCGGATCACCTCATGCACTGGCCGTCGCCGTGGAGCGAAGGCTACCCGGGATGGCACCTTGAATGCTCGGCCATGGGTACCAAATACCTGGGCGAACAGTTCGATATTCACGGCGGTGGCATGGACCTTCTTTTCCCGCACCATGAGTCGGAAATAGCACAATCAATGGCCGCTAACGATAAAATGCCCGTCCGTTACTGGATGCACAACAATATGATCACTATCAACGGTCAGAAAATGGGCAAATCACTCGGCAATGCCGTTTCACTGGAAGAATTTTTTAACGGGAAGAATGTGATTCTTGAAAAGGCTTACAGCCCAATGACGGTCAGGTTCTTTATCCTCCAGGCACACTACCGTGGCACGCTGGATTTCTCAAACGAAGCGCTGCAGGCGAGTGAGAAGGGGCTGAGGAGGCTGATGGCAGGCCTGGCTGCAGTTCGCAATTCGCAGTTCGCGGTCAGCAGTCAACAGTCAGCGGTCGGCGGTCAGCGGTCGGCGGTCGATGGTCAGGGTGAAAGTGGGGCCGGAACCCGGAACCCGGAACCCGGAACGGTTTCAAAGCCAGTTTCGGATTTTGTGGAGGCTTGCTACGCCGCCATGAACGACGACTTCAACAGCCCCATGGTGATCGCGCAACTGTTCGAGGCAGCACGAATTATCAATCTTGTTAAAGAAGGAAAAGAGAAAATTCCGGAAAATGATATGGCTGTGCTTGCTGAAACCTACCGCACGTTCCTCGTGGATATTCTCGGCCTGGTGCCGGAAGAACAGTCCGGACAGAAAGATGAACTAATCAACGGACTCATGGGAACCATCATCGATATCCGCTCCGAAGCCAGAGCAAGGAAGGATTTCGCCACTTCCGACCAAATCCGGGATAAGCTTCTGAAAATCAATATCCAGATCAAAGATGGAAAAGAGGGTGCTACGTGGGAACTCAAAGAAGAATAGTTTTTTTCACCACATAGACACATAGAGCACATAGGTGTCACATAAGAATTCTATGTGTAATCTATTGTGTACTATGTGCCTATGTGGTTTAAATCAGTTGGCTACAACTAGAAAATAGTTTTTCTTTCCCTTTTGAACGAGAATATACTTTCCATTCAGCAGATCACCCATTCCGACGATTTTATCCTCTCCAACTTTCTCTTTATTGATTGATAAAGCATTCTCTTTCACGGTTCTCCTTGCTTCTCCCCTTGACGGGAAAATACCGGTAAGGTCGGCCAGGAATTCCAGGACCTGGATGCCCTGGTCCAGCTTTTCCTTCGAAACTTCGCTCTGCGGAACGCCTTCAAATACCGATAAAAACAGGTCTTCTGATAAGCTTTTCAGCGTTTCAGTCGTTCCTGCCCCGAAGAGTATCGCTGCCGCATCGATGGCGGCCTGGTAATCAGCTTCCGAATGCACCCTGATGGTCAGGTCCCTGGCCAGGGCCTTCTGCAATTCCCGCAGGTGCGGTGCCTGGCCGTGGCCGGCAACCATGTTTTCCACCTCTTCTTTTGAATAAAGGGTGAATATTTTAATATACTTTTCGGCATCTTCATCCGATGTGTTCAGCCAGAACTGGTAGAATTTATAGGGCGACGTCCTCATGGGATCGAGCCAGACGTTACCTGTTTCGGTTTTCCCGAACTTGCCGCCGTCAGCCTTGGTGATCAGCGGGCAGGTAAGGGCATAAGCGTCACCGCCGTTCTTGCGCCTGATCAGTTCGGTGCCGGTGGTGATATTTCCCCACTGGTCGGAGCCGCCCAATTGTAATTTGCAGTTTTTGTGTTCGTTGAGATAAAGAAAATCATAACCCTGCACAAGCTGGTAGGAAAATTCAGTAAACGAAAGGCCTGTATCCAGCCGTTTTTTCACCGAATCCTTGGCCATCATGTAATTTACTGTAATATGCTTGCCGATGTCACGTGCAAACCCGAGGAATGTGAAATCTTTCATCCAGTCGTAATTATTCACCATCTCGGCTGAATTTTTCGCATCGCTGAAATCGAGCAGTTTCTCGAGTTGTTTTTTAATGCCTTCCTCGTTATGGCGAATGGTTTCTTCGCTGAGCAGGTTGCGTTCCTCTGATTTTCCGGACGGGTCCCCGATCATGCCGGTTGCTCCGCCTACCAGGGCGAGCGGCTTGTGCCCTGACAATTGCAGGTGCTTAAGCATCATGACGCTCACAAGGTGGCCTATATGCAATGAATCAGCTGTCGGATCGATGCCGACGTAAGCCGTGACCATTTCGCCGCTTTTGAACAGGTCTTCTAATTCCGGCGTCATATCGTGTATCATCCCTCGCCAGCGGAGTTCTTCGATAAAGTTCATAAGGTAAAGTTTGTGCAAAATTAGAAAATTAATGGCACACGGATTTACACGGATGCAACGGATGTACGCGGATTATGTAATCATAACGATCTTTGGTAAATTATTTGAAACACATTACCCGAAATATTAAAATATTTCATATATTCATGGACTTTCTGTAATATTTGTTGAAATTAAAAAATGAACAACCACAAATTTTACTCCGGCAAAGTGATCTGGATCACCGGCGCATCCAGCGGTATCGGGGAGGAGCTGGCCAGGCAGTTATCGGCTTTCAACACCCGCCTGATCCTTTCGAGCCGGCGAAAAGAGGAACTTGAAAGGGTAAAGGCATCTCTGAATGCCAATCCTGACGATGTTTACATACTTCCATTAGACCTGGCGGAGCCAGCTTCGTTAGAAGTGAAAGCCAGGGAAGCCGAAGGCGCATTCGGCCGGATAGATATCCTCATTAACAATGGAGGGATTACCCAGCGGGCCCTTGCCCTTGAGACCCCTGTTGAAGTTGACCGGAAGATCATGGAGGTCAATTATTTTTCCGGCCTGATCCTGACCAAATGTGTGATGCCGGGCATGCTGGCCAGGAAATACGGACATATCGCCAGCATCAGCAGTGTGACCGGGAAGTTCGGATTTCCTTTGCGTTCCGCCTATGCTGCTTCCAAACATGCTATGACTGGGTTCTACGAGTCGGTCGGGGCTGAATATCACCAGCAGGGCATTCGCACGACAATGGTCTTCCCCGGACGTATCCAGACCAATATTTCCCTGGGTGCAATCGGACCTGATGGAAAACCTTACAATAAGATGGACCCGGGACAGGAAAAAGGTACGCCGGTTGACCGCTGTGTGCGCATTATTATTAACGGCATCAGGAAAGATAGGAGAGAAGTATTCCCCGGGGGAAAAGAGGTTCTGCTGATCCATATCAAACGCTTTCTTCCTAAATTATCCTTCAGGCTGGCCCGAAAAGTAAAAAGGACCTGAAAAAGACTTTAATTCTTGACCAGGTGCTTCTCCTTGACCCTGCCTAATATGAGCGTTTTTAAGATCCAGTCGGGAAGAGGTTTTTGCGGGTCCCTTTTGCGCAGGTCAAGGTACCAGCCAAGCTTTTTCAGGATGGGGATCTTGTCGGTTTCCACGAACTCGATCAGTGTTCCATCAGGGTCTTCAATGTAGGCAAAGTGGCCTGCAGCTTCACCCATATCAAAAGTATCTGTTTTCAGCGTGTTGGTGCTGTCGACCTTAAAGGCAAATCCTTTATTTTCACATTCAAGCCTGAGTGCATTCATGCCTTTGATATCATAGCATAAATGGATAAAACCAAGGTCGCCCCAGAAGCGGTTATTAAAGATCTTGCGTGGCTCACGATCTTTAACCTGGATGAGTTCCATGACACTGGGCCCTAATAACCTTGAAAATGATCCAAGACGGGGCTTGCTGTGCGAGAGCAATACCCTCCGGAAGGTTTTTTCTCCCCCGGGCAGGCAATTCAGGTCTTCAAAAACACCTTCCTTATCATACACAACCGTGTCATAACCAAGGATTCCTGAATAGACTATCCGGGCTTTTTCGATGTCCGAAACACCGATAATAGCCCCGAATGAAGCGCCGGTGGATTTTCCCCGTTCCATCCTGAACCAGGAATGTCCTTCAACAACCTGGAAAATATTATTATAGGGATCCTTCACGAAGAAGTGCTCTTTGCCGTCCGGCCCCACCGATATACCATTCAGGTTCAGGTTTTTCTTCTTGAAAGTCTCGTATGCTGCTTTTACATTGCGGGGTTTTGATTTTAGCGACATAAATACCCAGGTCACCGGCTTGTATTTCATTTACGGGGGCATCGGGAATTCTATCCACATATTGCCAGATCTCGAATCCGCCTCCTCCCTGGAGATTCATGGTGAGCGCAGCATGACGCTTCCTGGGTTTGCCACCTGTATAAGAGAGCATCAGCTCAGCGACAGCAGCATCTTCAAAAATCCTGATATCCATCCCGAAATGCTCACGGTACCAGTTCCAGGCCTCATGAAGATTAGAAACCCCGATTCCGATCTGCTGAATTCCGCTGATTATCTTTTCGTTTAACATGATATGATATTTTACACTGTGAAAATAATAATTTTTAACAGTTTAACGATAAAAGGTGATGGTTCATTATTAAAAATATCGTTTTTTTCTACTTTTACCGAATGATCTTAGTTACTGGCGCTACCGGACTTGTCGGCTCTCATCTCACTTTTGAACTTATACGTTCCGGCAGAACTGTCAGGGCATTAAGACGCCGGTCAAGCGATCTGGAAATGCTGAATAAGGTATTTCATCTTTATTCTGATCAGCCGGAGGAACTTCTTTCAAAAATTGAGTGGACTGAAGGTGATATCCTGGATGTATTTTCCCTGGAAGATGCCATGGAAGGCGTTGAGGAGGTATTTCACTGTGCGGCCCTTGTTTCATTCCTCCCGGAAGATAAAAAAATATTGACCGCGGATAAATACCCAGGGCACGGCCAATGTAGTCAATGCAGCGCTGGAAAAGAAAGTAAGGAAGCTATGCCATGTTTCATCTATCGCAGCATTGGGGCGGCCTGAGAACCAAGCTGACCTGATCGATGAGAAGCTGGTCTGGAAGACTTCCAAAAACAATTCCATTTATGCCATCAGCAAATACGGTGCCGAGAGGGAAGTCTGGCGCGGCACAGCAGAAGGGCTCGATGCGGTGATCGTCAATCCCGGTATCATACTGGGCGTGGCGGGCGCAACACAGGGCAGTTCCCGGATTTTCAACACGGTCTGGAAGGGGCTGAAGTTTTATCCGCCGGGAAAGAATGGTTTTGTGGATGTGCGGGATGTGGCCAGGGCCATGATCTTACTGATGGACAGCGATATCCGCAACGAACGCTTTATACTCAGTGTGGATAATATTGAATATAAAAGGTTATTCGAAATGATTGCCGCGGAAATGGGAAAGCCTGCACCAGGCATGAAAGTCAGCCCGGTGATGTCAGGGTTTGCCTGGCGGCTGGAAAAATTAAGGTCGATGGTGACCGGTATCAAGCCTTTGATCACCAGGGAAACGGCCCACACCGCCGTGCAGCATTATGAATACTCGAACGAAAAGATCAAAAAGGAGCTGGGATTTGAATTCACACCGATCGAAGAGACGGTGAGGCATTTTTGCAAGATTTTTATGAAGAGGTAAGGATTCGATTCATCAGGCGAAATCCCGAACAGCCGATCCGGCGAAATATGATATTAAAGAACAATTTAACAGTTTAGCAATTTAACAGTTTAACAGTTTAACAATTTAACAATTTAACAGTTTAACAATCGAATATAACCTTAAATTTGCCCCCAGGAAAACAACATGCAGATGAAAAAAATCGCTTTGATCTACTGGCCGAAGAAAGGCAGCACGGAAACCGCCGCTCATAAGATTCATTCTAGGTTTGAAAAAGGACAGTATCGACATATTCACGATCACCGAGATCAATACGGCAGAATTTGCCATGTACGATGCTTTTATTATCGGCGGCTCAACCACGGGTGCAGATAACTGGGAAAATGCCCATAAAACGAGATGGAACGATTTTTTTGCCAAACTGGAAAAAGCCGATATCAAAGGAAAGCCATTCGCATTATACGGCCTTGGAAACCAGGTCCTTTACCCGAATCACTTTGTAGATGGAATGGCTTTCCTGAAGGAAATATTTGAAAAGCACGGCGCTGTGCTGAAAGGGTCTGTGGCCAACGGAAGGCTATGATTTCCAGGAGTCAGAATCGGTCGAAAACGGCATGTTCTATGGCCTGGCGCTTGATTTTGACCACCAGGACGAACTCACCGACGGCCGCATAGATAAATGGGTCGCCCAGATCAGTAAGGAATTCGGGATTTAGTCGGTAACGACATTTTTATAATGCTCGAAACGGTCGAGCACTTCCAGCACGAAATTATAGGTCTCTTCCCCGTCGGCATATCCGTATCGTACGACAGAATCACGGTAATAAGCCGGGTTTGATTTATTCAGGATATAATAATCGACATGACCTGACCAGACATTGGGATCTTTCCCGTTTTTCTCAGCCAGCCTGCGGGCGTCGAAAACATGTGCTATGCCTAAATTGTAGGCTCCCAGGATAAATTTTATCCGCTCGTCGGGGTCAGAGATCTCTTTGGGCAGCTCGCCATCAAGGATTTTCAGATATAAAATACCGGCCTCCAGCTGCTCAAATTCACTGGCCGTACTGTCGATTCCCAGCAGTTTTGCCGTAGCCGGCATCATTTGCATCAATCCGAATGCCCCTGCCCATGACTTTACTTCAGGCTTGAACTGTGACTCCTGGTAAACGAGCGACGCTACCAGGCGCCAGTCGAAATCATGCTGTTTGGAAATATTCCTGAGGATCTCATCATACTGTGAGATTTTCTTACCGTTGAATGAAACGGCTTCGCTTTTAGCCATGAAAGCAGTCCGGGAGCTGTTAAAATACTTATCGATGAGATGCCTGGAGGCATATGTATCAAGGTCTTCATCAAGCCATTCATTGATGGCTATCAGCAAGCTATCGGAGCTTTGCCTGACCGCCCAAGCGATATTCTGGGGGAAGCTGATGGCTGTCCTGACATCGATTTCAGGATATTGCTTTTCAAAGAAGGCGGCCATGTGCTCATCACAAACCGTGTATTCGATCTCACCATTTGAAACGGCTTCCACCAGTTGTTCCACTTCCAGAAGAGGATCTTCCTCGATCAGAATGGGCCAGCCGATCTCTTCAGAAAGGTTGTCCAATCTTTCAGTATGGGCTGACGATTTTTGGACCCTGACCGTTTTTCCCGCCAGGTCAATGGGATTGCGGATCAGGCTCTTTTCGATATCGTCCCAGGTCCTCATTTTACGCCAGTTGGCCGGTTTGCGCTGGACAAGCATCTGGCGGGTCTGTAAAATAGGGTTTGTAAAATCGAACCTCTCCGACCGGTCGCGCGTGACGGTCAGGCCCATGGCGATCAGGTCTGACTTACCCTCTTCCAGGCTGTGAAAAGCTTCATCAAGGCTGTTTGCGATTTCGATCTCAAGTTCAACACCAAGATAATCGGCAAACATCTTTAATTTCTCATACTGGAATCCCATCGGTTCACCGCGGTAGATGAAATAGTCGGTGGAATTAAAATTGGTTGTTGCGATCAGTTTTCCCCTTTCCTGGATTTCATGAATACGATATCGTACCGGCGTATTATTATCGGCCAGTATCTGGTTCATTTTTTCCTGGTGATCGTTCAGGCAGGAGTTTAGTAAGAAAAGAGGTAAAAAAAAGAGGAAAAAAAATGGAAAAAACTTATTAGAGATGCTTATTTTTTGAATTAAATTCATCAAATCTGTTTTCGTTCAACAAAAGCCCGGTTACAATTAAAGTGCATTAACATTTAATATTCAGGCTATTAACTACTCAGCATATAAAGCATAAAGCTTAACGCGGCAAAGGTACGTAAAAATTCCATCCGGCTGACAACCGGATGGAATCTTATGAATATCAGAATGTTAAAAAATGTTAATCGAACACCACCTGCATTTCAACCCTCCTGTTCTTCTGGCGGCCTTCAGGAGTGCCGTTATCAGCAATGGGTTTGGTCTCGCCGAACCATTCCGTTATAATCTGGCCGGGGGCAACGCCTTTACCTTCCAGATATTTACCGGTGGACTGGGCGCGGTTTTTCGACAGCGTCATATTGGAGGCATCACTGCCGACATCATCCGTATGGCCTGAGATCCTGAGTTTCCAGGCCGGTTTGCTGATGAGCAATGTGGCCAGCTCATTCATGGAAGCAAAAGAAGAAGAACGGATCACGGCTTTGCCGGTTTCAAATTCGAGGTTTTCAAAGGCTGTTTTCAGCACGGCCGCTTCTTCAACTTTGAGAACAGGACAACCGAAGTTTGCCGGATCGCCGGGTGTGAGCGGGCAGCGGTCTTCTTTATCGATCACGCCATCCCCATCGGTATCGGAATAAGGACATCCGTTATTTTCAGGAGGCCCTTTCTGATCCGGGCACCTGTCGTCAGCATCTTTCACCCCGTCGCCGTCGGTATCGAGGAACGGGCATCCGCCCTGGTCAGCCGGGCCGGCCAGGTCAGGACACTGATCTTTTATGTCGGGCACCCCGTCGCCATCCCTGTCCGGACAGCCGTTTAGCTGTGCAGGGCCCGGGACGTCAGGGCATTCATCACGGTCATCAATTACCCCGTCGTTATCCCTGTCAGGACAACCATTGGTTAGCTTTGGACCGGGGATATCAGGGCAGTTATCGTCAGAATCAGGGACTCCATCCCCGTCCCTATCCGGGCAGCCTTTGAACTCCTTCATGCCGGGGATGTCGGGGCAGGCATCTTCCGTATCTGCCACCCCGTCGCCGTCCCGGTCAGGACAACCAAAGAATTCCCATGGACCCGGTGTATCAATGCACTTGTCTTTTTCGTCAGAGACCCCGTCATTATCAAGGTCTGAAGGTGGCTTTTCGTGCCAGATTGGAATTTTTACACCCATATAGAAATTGACTCCATAGGCTTCACTGAATAGAGAATTAAAGAGGTTGCCGGATCCAAAATACAGGAAGCCGGCACGCAAGCCAAGCCCCACATTCGTTTTCTGGTACTGGTTGTAATAAACAGGGACCATCACGCTGAACCACTTATGCTCATATCGCGGGGTCAGGCTGTAATTAGATATATAATGGGAATTATCGGTGTTGGAGAAACCCTGGTTCAGGCCTGTGAAAGTGGTCAGGTTTACATAGAGGCCTTTCGCGATGTTCACATCGACCTGTAAGCTGAGCGCTGTAGGTAGCTTTAAAGTGAAATTATCTTCATTTTCAGGTGAGAATTCAATGCCTTGTCCATTTATCTCCCGCTGTGACAGTGTATCTGAGAAATTTACGAACGGGGGAAAGCCGAAGTCAGCAGATTCGATTTCCATCCAATGCGTGTTTAAAGGAACACTATTGTCATTCAAGTCATACCTGGTTTTATAATCCGGGGTGAAACTGGTAATGAAATCCTGCCTGTTGTATTCTTTTTTATACTTCAGCCTCCCGATATCCAGCACAGAAACCCCGATTTTCAGCAAGTATTTATTCTGGTCATTTCTAACCAGGCCGGTCTCCCCGTCCATGTTGTACTTATAATTCATATGTTTCGGCCGGAATTCGTATACCAGGCCAAAATCAAGGCCAACAGACGGCTTGGCAATGAACTGGTATTCAAAACCTTCCGGGTATTTATCATTTACATCGGATCCCCAGTTCCAGTTTCCTGAAAGCCCTGAATAGGTATAAGGACTGTTCATTGAGATATAATCAGCTGTTTCAGAATTCGCATTTTCCCGGTAGATATAATAATAGAAATCCTCTGTCTGTAAAGTAACAGCGCCTAATCCCTGCAACAATTTGACCGTGATCCCTGTTTTCATGTAATTGGCACCGGTATTGAAAACTTCCCTGGCGTAACTCAGTCCATAATCGGTGAAAACATGGTTTACAATCCTGAATTCTTCATCATAATACCATTCGTTAAAATATTCATCGGCATCGAACAGCGTCACGTATGACCGGGCCAGGGGTTCACCGATGTCGTCGAAATTCGTGATGGTCCTTACCCGGGAAGTAAACCCTACAGCATCCTTTGCCCCGATATTTATCAAAAAGCTTGGTCCCAGCACGGTTTGGGAAAGAAATGCATTTCTATCTTTTCCGTTCGCATCATCTACGTAATCAATATTTTCATACCAGTCCCCATTATTGCCCCTGAATGTACTGCTAAAATTAACCCGCACCAGGTCATTATAAAGGTCACTGTTAAAACCGAATACGTTGATATCCACCTTAAACCGGCTGTCGACAATGGAAGCGGGTTGCAGGGTAGCCTGGTTAATGCCCATGTAATTATCGCCCAGCGCGGGAAGAAAATCCTGGGAAAGGGTTATACTGGCCGGGCCTGTAAGCAAAACCAGCATAACAAGTGCTTGTTTGTATATATTCTTCATAGGTTTTTGGTTAAATGGTTAGCTCCGGATTATAAAAATCAAAATCAAATATAAGGAAAAAAATCATCCTTTGTCAACAGGAAGGCTCAAAGTTGAAATTGGAAATTAGAAAATCCGGATAATTTTCAGGTGGTCTTACGGTACTGCCAGACGGCGACGGATAAGGCCAGGACGGCATATCCACCGAGGAATGCAAGGTTCCGCACTATATCCAAAAATCCCGATCCTTTGAGCATGATCATCCTGATCACTTCCACAAAATATGCGATAGGATTGAACCAGTTAATTATTTTCGCCCATTGGGGCATGCTTTCGACGGGTGTGAAAAGACCGCTCATCAGGATAAAGACAACCAGGAAGAACCAGGACAGGAACATGGCCTGCTGCTGCGTATTGGTCTTTGTTGAAATTAATAAGGCAAGGCCGAGGGTGACCAGCAGGTAAACCGATGCTACCAGGAAAATCAACCCTACGCTCCCGAGGATCGGAATATTGAAGACAAATTTTGCCAGGATCAACCCGAAGGAAAGCTCAAACAGGGCGACGATCCAGTAGGGAAGGAGCTTTCCGATGATAAACTGGTATTTTTTTATTGGTGTTACATTGATCTGCTCGATGGTCCCGATCTCTTTTTCTTTTACCATGTTCATGCCTGAAAGGAACATGCTGATAATGGTAACCAATAGCACGAGGATCCCCGGGACCATATAGTTTTTATAGTTCAGCTCCGGGTTGAACCAGAACGACCAGGTGATGCGGATCGGTTCTTCCACTGTCAGGCCCGACGATTCGACCAGCAGGTTCATATTAAAGTCCTGGATGATAGACAGGGTGTAAGCATTCATAAGTGCGGCGGCGGCGCCATCGATGGCATCGGTGGCAAGCTGGACCTTTGCCTGGCCGGTCGTATTCAGGTCTTTTTCAAACCCTGCCGGTATGGTGATGATCTGCTGTGCGCGGCCGCTCAGGATCTCCTGCTCAGCGAGCTTATTTGAATTGGAATAGTCGACTATTTTATAAAACGGGGAACCGGAAAAATGACCGGCCAGGTCCCGTGCCATCCTGCTCCGGTCGAAGTCCACGATATGGAGCCTGATCACCTTAATCTCAAAAGTGGCGGTGTAAGAAAGGACTATCAACTGGACCAACGGTAGCACAAAGATGATCCTGACCATGATCCTGTTCCGGAACAGCTGGATGAATTCTTTGCGTATGATGAAGAATAGGGTTCGCATCGCTAAGCAAGTCTGATCTTAAAATTTCTTACACTTAATCCTATAAAAATTGAGGTCATCAGGATAATTATCAGGGTTTCTTTCCAGATATACTGCAGCCCGACCCCTTTCAGCATGATGCCCTTAATAATGATGATGAACCATTTCGATGGCATCAGGTTACTGAGTATTTGCAATACTTTCGGCATATTTTCGACCGGGAAGATGAACCCTGACAGTAAGATGGTGGGCAACATCAATCCGGCCAGCGAGATCATGAGGGCAATCTGCTGTGTTTTACTGATGGTAGAGATCAAAATCCCCATTGAAAGTGCCATAAAGATGAACAGAATGGCTTCCAGCAGCAGTAGAACGATGTTTCCCCTCATCGGCATGCCGAATACGAAGTATCCGAGCAACAGGATGGAAATGGCATTAAAAATTGATAAGACCACATACGGCGTAACTTTCCCAATGATGATCTGGATGGGTTTCAAGGGTGAAACGAGAAGAATTTCCATGGTCCCCAGTTCTTTTTCACGGGCAATGGAAATAGAGGTCATCATAGCGCAGACCAGCATCAGCAGTATCGTGATGATACCCGGCACGAACATGAATACACTTTTAAGTTCGGGGTTGAAAAGCAGTTTCGGCTCTGGGGTGATCATGACCGGGACGGATGCCCGGCTTATCATCAGATCAGCCTGGTAGTCCTTGATGATTGCCTGGGCATAATTTACGAGGAGGTTGGCCGTATTCGGATCAGAAGCGTCGCCGACAATGTGGATCCCTGCTTTGTTGCCATTTTCAATATTTTCCGCGAAATTATCTTCAAAAATGATAACCTGCTTGATTTTCCCCTGCCTGAACCTGTCTTCAATCTGGTCTTCGCTGTCCAGGTTTTCTTCAAGGATAAAATACCCGGAAGAAGTGATCTTGGCGATGATTTCGGCGGTTACGTCATCCTTGGAATAATCCAGCACCGCGATCCGGGCATTCTTGATCTCGTTGGTCAGGGCAAAGCCGAACAGCAGGATCTGGACAACCGGCATCCCGAACAGGATGATCATCGTCCGGACGTCGCGGAAAATGTGGTAGAATTCTTTGATGATAAAGCCGCGCATATTATATTTTAAATTTTAAATTCTAAATTTTAAATTCTAAGAACCAAGAACTAATGACCAATGACTAATGACCAATGACTAATGACTGACGACTGACGCCTGGGATGATCTCCTTGCTAAATGCACAAAAACCTCTTCCATAGATTCCACGCCAAACTGCTTCTTCAATGCTGACGGCGTATCCAGCGCCTCGATCCGGCCGTCTACCATGATGGAGACCCTTTCACAGTATTCGGCCTCATCCATGTAGTGAGTCGTCAGGAATACAGTAATCCCCTCGTGGGCCGTTTCGTAGATCATATCCCAGAACTGCCGGCGGGTCACAGGATCCACCCCGCTTGTCGGTTCATCCAGGAAAACGATGGCCGGGCTGTGCATGACCGCGATCGAGAAGGCCAGCTTTTGTTTCCATCCCAGTGGAAGCGACTGGATGATCCTGTCTTTGTATTCTGCAATGTTCAGCTTTTCCAGGAAGAAATTCATTCTCTCCCTGATCATTCCATTTCTCATTCCATATATTCCACCATAAAAAGTAAAGTTTTCAGCAATGGTCATATCGTCGTAAAGTGAGAACTTCTGGCTCATATAGCCTATGTTCCTTTTGATCTTCTCCGTTTCGCGGTAAACATCATATCCTGCAACTTTGATATTGCCTGATGTCGGCTCCCACAAACCGCACAGGATCTTGATGGCAGTGGTTTTACCGGCACCGTTCGCTCCCAGGAAACCAAAAATCTCCCCTTTTTTGACATAGAAATTCAAATGGTCGTTTGCAACGAACGATCCGAACTTCTTGACGAGGTTTTCTACTTCGATGATATGCTGGTCATTGGTCATTGGTCATTGGTTCTTGGGCCGCCCCCTCCCTTTCTCCCTCCCCCAATTGGGGGAGGGACGGGGTGGGGGTGGTTCATCAGTGCCATAAAGCAATCTTCAACATCCGGTACTATAGTCTTCACTTCAATCTTCTCATGCCCTTTTTCCATTAAGAAATTCTTTAAGAAATCGTACATCCCTGAATTAGACATAGCTGCATGTATAAATTCCCCCGACCTGTATGCACGGATGGTACCGGAATAATCAATGACATCGAACAACAGCTTGTACATATTCGCGGATTTGACTGCAATAAGTTGATTTTCAAAGGAAGATACGATCCCTTCCGGTGAATCCACACCCAGGATCTTTCCTTCCTGGATCAGCGCCACCCGGTCGCAGCGGCTTGCCTCATCCATGTAAGGAGTGGAAACAACGATAGTAATGCCTTCAGCCTTGAGTTTCCCCAGCATATCCCAGAATTCTTTCCTCGAAACGGCGTCAACGCCTGTGGTCGGCTCATCGAGGAAAAGGATCACGGGTTTATGGATAAGGGCGCAGGAGAGGGCCAGTTTCTGTTTCATCCCGCCGGAAAGCTTTCCGGCCGGCCTTGTCTTAAATGGTTCGATCTGCTTGTAAATATCCCTGACCAGGTAATAGTTGTCCTTCACAGAAGTTTTAAAAATACTGGCGAAAAAATTCAGGTTTTCTTCCACGCTAAGGTCGTGGTACAATGAGAACCGGCCTGGCATGTAACCGACAATCTGCCTGATCTTCTTATAATCCTTAACGGTATCATATCCTTCAACAGTAGCGTTGCCTTTATCAGGCAATAAAAGGGTGGTCAGGATCCTGAATAAGGTTGTTTTGCCCGCTCCGTCAGGGCCGATAAATCCGAAAAGCTCGCCTTTGCTAATGGAAAGACTGATCTCATCAAGAGCCTTAACACTTTGATAGGACTTGCTTATGTTATATATTTCTACAGAATTAATCATTTGTTCCACCGTTCCACTGTTCCACCGTTCCACTATTTTTCCTGTGGCATAAAATTGATCTCACCGGGCATGCCGATTTTCAGGGTGCCATCGTTCGGGACCCTGACTTTGGCCGCATAGACCAGGTTTACCCTCTCCTTTTTAGTTTGAATGGTCTTTGGCGTAAATTCTGCTTTGGAACTTATCCAGGTAACGGTTCCCTGAAGCGTGCTGAATTCCTGGTCATTTTTATCGATCAAAACTTCAACAGTTTGCCCCAACTTTAAGTAAGGAAGCTGGTCGCCGCTGATGTAAACTTTCAGCTCCATTTCATCGAGGTTGGCCATTTTGCAGATGGGTTTGCCCATGGCGGTAATTTCACCGCGTTCGGCAAACTTCACCAGCACAGTGCCTGATAACGGGCTGATGATAAAACATTTGCTGAGCGTTTCTTCCACCTGTTTCACCTGCGTGTCAAGGGTGGCAAGTTCTGCCCTGATGGCGTCCTTCTGTACTTCGGTGGCCATGATCTGCTGTTCTATCAGGTCCAGCCCACCCGTAATGTCATCCATCTGTTTCTGGGTGGCTGCACCGTCTTTAAGCAGGTTTTCCACCCTGTCCTTATCGACAAGGATATTCTTTCGCTGTTGTTCCTGCACGCGGATCTGGGAATCGATATTCCTTAACCTGGCCATGATAACCTGTTCCTGGCTGAGCAGCTGATCTTTTTTCAGGGAGAGGTCAACCGTGTCGATCAGCCCGATCGTGTCCCCCAGGTTGACTTTCATACCTTCTTCGACAACCAGGCTGAGGATCTGGCCGTTTGCCTGGGATGAGACGATGACTTCGATGGCTTCAAAATTGCCATAGGCGTCGGACCTGTCGTTGCGGTTGCAGGACCATCCAAGGATCAGCAGGAGGATGAGATAAATTGTATTTTTCATGAGTTAATGATTTTTACAGTTTGCCGGCCGTGGCGAGATAATCATATTTTGCCCTGACCAGTTGAATTTCGTGTATTCTTAAATTAAGCCTTGCCTCGGTCTCGGCATGCAGCTCCGTAATGTATTCGGTGGCTGTGATTACGCCATTCTGAAGCTGGGAAGCATAGGTCTGGACAATCCCGGCCCTGATGACGACGATTTCTTCATCTTTGGGAAGAAGCGATTCGAGCTTGACAATTTCAGCTATCTTCCTTTCAAGGTCTGTGGCCAGGTTCTGATCAAATGACTCCTTGCTGCTCTCGATAATTTGCCTGTGAAGATCGAGTATGGTTTTCTCATTGCGGGTTTTGTTCCAGTTCCAGAAGTTCCAGCTGAGTTTAGCGCCAACGATGTAATAATCATCAAATTCATTCAGGAGCATATTGAAGCCCGGCCTGCCATACCCGGCCTGGCCGTAAGCCACCAGTTTGGGCACAAGTTTTGAAGAAGCCACTTTCTTCAGCGATTCGGTTTTTTGTTGCTGCAGGCTGAACAGGGTGTATTCCGGCCGGTCCTGTCCCGGCAGGTAATTAGCTATGGCCGGGTTTTCATATTCCAGTTTTGTCCCGGTAACGATCTCCTCACCGGTCAGGATAGAGAGGACGCTGTATCCTGATGAGATCCCGGCGTCTATCTCAATGTCTTTCTGATCGATCTTTAGCAGTTCCGCTTTTATTATTTCGGCATTGGATGAAAGGATGACGCCATTTTTGACCCCGGATTCAACTTCCTTTAAACGGGAGAGAAGATTTTGCCTGCTAACATCGAGCAAGGCACGGCTTTCCTGTAAAGATATGATACTGAAATAGATACCTACGATCCTTTCTTTAAGCCGGTAAAGATCGACGCCGACATTTTGCTGGTTTATCTGTTTATCAATATATTCGACGTCTTTATTCTTTTTGGTTATCCCGCCGTCAAAGATCATCTGGCTTACATCAAGTGAAATTTTGTACTGGTCCTTATCGAGCGGCTCCGGGGCGAAAGCGGCAATGGTCGTGGGGACTTCCGTGACATCCGACTGGTAATGGACATCGCCATTGATGTTCATTTCGGGAAGATAATTCTTATTCAGGTTTTTTATTTTTAACGCACTTGTGGAGGCCAGCAGGTCATATTGATCGAAGAGGGGATGATTGGCTTCCGCCCTATCGAGGCAATAATCCAGCGTAACCGGCACGGCCTGGCCCGAGGCGAATGCCAGGCATCCAATCCAGGCTGATAACAGCATTATTTTCTTCATCATGGCGTAATGGCTTTAATAATGAAATCGGCTACTTCGGTTTTTCTTTTCTCCAGGAAATCCTCGTAAGCTTTTGCATCGTTTTTGAAGATAAAGCCCTGGATCATGGGACGGGCAGCAAAGGGGAAAATGCATAAGGCAAGTAAATTGACCATGAATTGCTGCGGTTCGATCTCTACAAGGTTTCCTCTTTTCAGTTCCATGCGGATGATGTTCATGACCATTTCGGGCTCTAAACCGGTAGAGTGCATCAGTTCAATGATCCGGCCAGGGTTACGGTGCAGCTCATGCAGGATGAACTGAGGTATCTGCGGATATGCCTGCAGTGCACTTATATAGGCATTGACAAGTGCCCTGATCTTTTCAATGAAAGGAATGTCTGCGGTGAAAATTTTGAAGAGATTGGGAATCATTTTTGAAAAAGCTTCCATGAATACAGCTTCGAAGAGCCGGTCTTTGCTCCGGAAATAATAATGGAGGAGCGCTTTGTTGATCCCTGACACATTGGCGATCTGCTGCATGGTGGAGCCGTCGAAGCCTTTCTCCAGAAAGACTTTCCGGGCAGCATCAAGGATCAGGGCTTCCGTTTCTGTATGTTTGACATTCATATTAACTAACAAGTTTAACCAATAAATTTAACCAAATGGTTTAAACGATTGGACAAAAGTAAAACACTTTTTGGTTCATGTCAAGTTTTTTTTGAAAAAAATCAATTCGTTCATGTGAAAAAGAAGGATGGCCGTAATTTACAAGGTATACAATTCAAATACTAATCTTTAATGATCTTCCTTATTTCAACTGATTTTTGATGAGATAATTTTACCAAGTAAATTCCATTTGGCAATGTTCTTATATCGATTTGAGTATGATGGTGGTTAATTAACCGTTCGAAAATTAACTGGCCGGTAATATCGAAAATGAAAACTGAGGCGGGAACAACCAGTTCCGGAATTTCTAAATTAATGAAGTCGTTGGAAGGATTTGGATAAATTTTCAGCAGGTTTTTGGCCTCTATACTTTCTTGATATCCCAAACCTCCTCCACTATTAGTTAGCACTACACCATCATGTCCGGCAATATAACCAGTAAAAATATTCGAGAAACAAATGGAATATAACCAAGTTGCGGTACCCGGGAATATGAAGGTCCAGAGATCTCCACCGTTTGTTGTATTCAGCAAGGTTCCCCAATTGCCAACGGCATAACCCGTATTCATGCTAGTAAAATGGATGGAAGTTAAATCATATGGCAATCCGTGAATCTGAATTGTCCAGGTAGCTCCCCCGTCATTGGTTTTAAGAATGTTGCAACTTAATCCGGCTGCATAACCTGTATTTGGAGTAACAAAAAATACTGAATTCAAATCATTTACCGTTCCTGAAACCAAAGTAGTCCAGGTTTCTCCTGCATTGGTTGTTTTAACTATTGTCCCTGTTTCACCCACAGCATATCCAGTATTTGCATCCGGAAAGTAAACGGAAAACAGCCAATTTAAAATATTTGATTCTAGGAAGGTCCATTGAACACCTCCATCGATTGTTTTTATAATTGTTCCATTTTTTCCTACGGCATATCCGTTATTTGCATCAGTAAAATATATGGAGTACAACACATTTGAAGTTCCGGTGGTTTGTTTTGTCCAGAGAATTCCTCCATCTGTGGTTTTAAGGATTGTACCTCCGTATCCGGCAACAAAGCCAATATCAGGACTTGTAAAAAAAACTGAATTTAACATTACGTTCGTTCCCGAATTCTGTGATGTCCAAAGTGTTCCACCATTTAAGGTCTTAATAATTGTACCGTCAAAACCCACGGCATAACCATTATTTCCGTCGACAAAAAAAACAGATGTCAAATCATTTCTGGTTCCTACCGTCTTGCTGATCCATGAAGTTCCTCCGGTTGAAGTCTTAAGAATGGTTCCAACCATGCCCACAGCGTACCCCGAGTTTGTATTTGTGAAATAGATTGAGCGTAGAATTTTTGATGTGCCTGATGGCTGAACGGTCCATGATATTCCGCCATTTGTTGTTTTTATAATAGTACCATTGGCGCCTGTGGCATAACCAATATTATTATCGGTAAAATAAACCGAGTAAAGCCAATTTTGAGTACCAGAAACCTGAAGGGACCAGTTCTCACCCCCATCAATAGTTTTAAGTATTTTAACCGCAGGAAACCACAGCATACACTGTATTTATATCGGCAGAATAAACAGAATATAACCAAAATGATTCAGCACCATGCGAACTGGCCCATTGTTCCCCTCCATCCACTGTTTTTATTATTTTCCCATTATCGCCAACAGCATAACCTGTATTTTGATCATAAAAAAAGATAGAATATAGGCCGTCTGAAGTGCCTGATGATTTAAGGGACCAGGTAATACCTCCATCAATAGTTTTCAATATCTTCCCTTCCATGCCTACAACAAACCCGGTATTTGCATCTGTAAACTGAACGGATTGCAACCAGTTTGAAACCCCGGAGTTCTGAGATGTCCATGCTGACCCTCCATCAGTTGTTTTTAATATAGTACCATTATATCCGACAGCATATCCGGTATTTAAATCTGAAAAATGAATGGAGTATAATCCATTTGTTGTTCCAGAAACCAGATTTGTCCATGTTTCGCCTCCATCAGCAGTTTTAAGAATTGTACCAGATTCACCAACAGCATATCCGATACTTTCATTGAAAAATTTTGTGCAATACAGAGGATTTCCCTGTGGTAAAGGATTCTGCCAATGCCAGTCCTGCGCATTTATGGCAATTAATAAAATTAAAGAAATTAATAAAACTTATAATCATTTCAAAACCTCCCCAAGCATGAAATGAGATCATTTTATCCTATCATAATATTTCGCCAAAATAGAGGTATTTGAAGCGTCTCTGAGATAAACCTTATTTATCCTTCTGGTACCTCTGCGGTTATTAAGAAAATGGACTTTTGAGACAACCTCTTTATTATTAAAGGTATCAGCCGCTGTGGAGGTGGATTTGTCTAACGGACTTTCATTAAAATTCACTTTATTTTATAAACCAATCCGAAGCTTAAGCTATGTCCGAATGGATTATTATACAATTCATCGTGATAGCCAAATATCAGGGGAAGGACCCCGTCAATCGAACCATTGAGGCAAATCCCGAATTTGTCTGAAAAGGAGTATAGGAATCCAGCCTGGAATGAATCTATTAACCATTTCCCTGTAATAAACCCGGCAGAGATTGTTGGCTTGAATTTTCTTTTGCCAAAAGCAAACTGCACACTTATCGGAATTTTGATCCTGTAGTCGCGTTCTTCCTTACGATATTCACTTTTTTCATCAGCCCAATGATCAGCATAAAGGAGCCCGAATTTGATACCAAAACGGCTGTTTTTCATGGGTTTCGAGATGTGAAGCAAAGCTCCGGCCATGGGTGTGTAGTAATTATTGTGGTATTCTGCACCACCATAAAGTTCAAGCTGATAGGTAATTTTTACAAGTTTTTTCGTGTAATTTATGCAGTCATAATCATCACAAACCGCATGGTGGTATTCTGTCGATATCTTCACCAGGTCGCGTTGATTAAGGTTATCCAGCCTATCAATTGTCGGGTACAACTCAGGGGTTTCTGACATATAAGCCCTGATATAGCCTATATAGGTTTTATCTTTAACCATGTATTCCTGCCCGTCAATTCTCTCTATACTTTCGTCATTGTCATCCAGTTCCAGGAATGGCTCATTTTCTTTCTTTATAAAAAATCTCCTGTAATTGGATATTGCATAGAGATCTATTTCGCCATCAACCAGGAACTCCAGGAAATACCATTTCATTTCACCTTTTTTATCCGGAATTTGCCTTGGCACATAATATTTTCCATCGATGATCCTGAAAGCATCGATTTCCCGGGGATAGAATTTCAGTTTTTCTTTAGAGCCGGCTCTTTCAAAAAAACAAAATTCCTGGTCCCTGCTAACATTCCCTCTGCCATATATTGTATCCAACTGGTTTTTAACGATATAACACGATTTTAATTTCTGGGAGTAAGAATGATTTTGAATAATTGATAAAGTAAAAATTGCCAGGATATAAATTTTTGCTTTCATAATTCTTTAATGGACAGTCAATAATCATTCGTAAAGTTAGAAGATTTGAGAACATTCAACAGAGGTGCTGCAATTTTAAGCACTATCCCGATTTTTCCTTAATTTTGCCGCAGATTAAAAGTAAGTTCATCTACCAGAAACTTGATTAACAATACCTAAAATAAACACACCATGCAAAACCGGATTATAATCTTCTTTATCATCATCCTTTCAGGGGCGATATTGTTCAGTTGTTCCAAATCAATCGAAAAAAAGCTGGCCGGCACATGGAAAGTGGAAGATGTGAAGTTCAATACCAGTATTCCTATGAATCCCGACCAGCTTGAATCTTCCAAAGAGAGCGCAAAAACGGTGAGTTATGAACTGATGGAAGATAAAACCGCGAAAATTCATGCCGGATTCTCAATTCTCGAGGGGAACTGGATCTATAAAGAAGCGGAAGCCGGTGTTTATATGGTGTTTAAAGGCTCATTCGATACGGTTCTTCTGGGCCGTTATGAAGAAGGAAAGCTAATCAATGAAGAGAGCCGGCCGGATATTAAGATCACGACCATCTTCAGCAAAGAAAAGAAGTAAGCTTAAGATTATTGCTGCGAAGTAAATTTAGCGGCAAAGAAGATCGATTCAAGCTGGCGCAGGAAATCTTTCTTATCCTCATTGGGGTTGTAAATATAACCATCTAAAGTGATCACTTTGTTGTTAGCCTTATCGATAAAGGTGTAATTGATAAAAGGCCCGCCCATAAAATCATTTTCAACTTCCCATAATCCCCTTGTTTCAACAGCATAATCTCCCGGAAAATCCGTTATCGTATCGAAAACCGGTGGCATGTGATCACGGGCAACTTTCATGAAGGATAAAGGCGATGGCCCGGGGATATGCTCAAGGGTTATCAGGTTCCTCCTTTGGAGGATATTTTTAGGATTGAAAACATCAGTATCCACATAATCGGCAGAATACAACAGAATGCTGAGCTCAACATCCTGCTTTGCTCTGGTAATTTTATGCCTGAGCCACATAAAATTCGTTGATTCCTTTGCCAGGTAAAATCCTTCCGGCAAAGGCAGATTAATGGCGAATTTTTTTTCGACGATGCCTGCCAGTTTATAATCCAGATCAAGCTTGTTGATGGTAAGGGTTCTTTTCCGCTCCAAGTCAATAAAAAGTTTGAGAAAAGTGTCCTTTTTCAGGTTAAATTCTGAATAAAATGATGACAGGTCAGGCGCCGTTATCTTAATTACCCTTTGCGGATCAGACCAGAGGTTTTGATTTGTTTCAGAGGATGTTTCAGTAGCCTGTGGGTTGATGTCTACAATAAAAATATTATGGTATTTCTGAAACAGCTCTTTAAAATTCTCATCGGCAATGTTAACCAGGTCAAAGATGGGTTCCGGCTGGGGAAGCCCGATCTGGTCAGCTGAAAAAAAGGAGCGCAGGGTATCACCCAGGGCTCCTTCCCATTGGGTTTTATCATTTGTGACGATAAGCAGTTCATTGACAGAACCGGTCGAAGGTATCAAACCGGATTCGCTCAGGGTACAGGAAGTTAAAAGGAGGAGAAAGAATATTTTCTTACCCATTCTTTCCAATTTTAAGTTTCTGTCCGACCTGGAGTTTTGAAGAGCTTCCCATATTATTCCACTTCTTGATGTCATCAACGGAAACCCCTTTATATTGATTGGCAATATCCCAGAGTGTATCGCCTTTTTTAACAGTATAATAGGTATACTGGCTCTTGGCGCTGGTCCCCGCGGTTGAAGCCACGGGCTGATGTCGAGCTTCGCTGCCTGTGCCCCCTGAGACTTTTAGCTTCTGCTTAGGATAGATCGTGTTATTTTTCAGGTTATTCCAGATTTAATGTTATCAACCGAGCAGCCATATTTTTTGGCTATCATGGCGAGGTTCTCCCCGGATCTGACATAATGATATTCGGCTGTGGATTTTGTTTCTGAGGAAGTGGAAGCTGAAGCCGGCGAAGATGTTGCCTTTGGGGTTGATGTTGAAGTAGAAGATGGCACATAAGCATAACTTGATGAAGGTATCACGACCAGTTTCTGCCCCGGATGGATCATGGTACCCCGCATATTGTTCCATTGCTGCAGCTGTTTGACAGAGACATTGTATTTCCTGGCAATCAGGCCCAGGCTTTCACCGGACCTTACCGTATGGTACTGTTTATCTGTTGATTTTTTAATTTCTGCCACCAGGATCTCTTTTTCCAGCCCGCTTTTACTCTTGTAATTGTAAATGCTTTGCTCATTTTCGGCGAATTTCAGAGCCAGGTCTTTGGGCAGGCGCAGGCTGTAAGTTTTTCCGTTATAAGCCGGGATGATACCGGATTTAAAAATCGGATTCAGGAATGCCAGTTCTTCCTTTGAAATGTTCAGAAATTCGGAGATCTGGTCGAAAGCCAGGGGCTGGCTAACCCAGATGGTGTCGATCCCACCATAAAGGATACCTGGATCCAGGGGATAAAGGTTGTGTTCCGATGCATAGCTCATCACATAGTTCACAGCGATGAAAGCGGGTACATATCCCCGGGTTTCTTTGGGAAGAAAAGGCCAGATAGCCCAGTAATCATAAACCCCGCCGGCTCTCCTGATAGCCTTCTTGACATTTCCGGCTCCGGAATTGTAGGCTGCCATGACCAGGTTCCAGTCGCCGAACATCGCGTAAAGATCAACCATATGCCGGCAAGCTGCGTCTGTGGCCAGGTAAGGATCAAACCGGTCGTCAGTTAAAGAAGTAACCTTCAAACCATAAAGCTTACCGGTATAATACATGAACTGCCAGAGCCCTTTGGCCCCGGCCCGTGATCCGGCCGTAGGATTAAGCGCTGATTCAACTACAGCCAGGTATTTCATTTCCAGGGGGATATCATATTTATCGAGGTACTCTTCAAACAGCGGGAAATAGATCTCTTTCAGGCCCAAAATTTTCGAAGTGAGCTGCCGTTTTCTGACGGCATATAATTCAATAAATGATTTGACAGACTGGTTATAGGTAAGATCAAGGGGTGTTTCCTGGTCAAGCTTTTCAATTCTCAGCTTTATAAACTGAATCGGAATAAACCGGGACATGCCCCATGGGGAAATTATAAACATTCAGTAAAGCTGTATCCGTATTAAAAAAATAATCCTGGAAATAAGGGATGGAGGTCAGGCTGTCGAGCATGCCGATAGTAATGGATTCATTCAGGATTTTATCAGCCTGGTCGACATCGTTGATCAGTTGATTTCCTTTAAAATTAAGAGAATCAGGATCAGGGATTTCATCTGTCTTATAAATTTCATCTGCAGTCCATGAGGTATCGGGAACCTGTCCATATCCGTTTGCCTTGATTTCTGTTAATGAAATCAAAGGAATGACCAGGAAAATAAGTATCAGGTATTTTGTTTTCAATGAAAATAGAGCCATCAGAAATAGGTTTTAGTTTTTTCGGCTATAAAAGTAGCTATCGAATACCCGTAATCCGGGTATGCAAATACAGAAATATTAACATGACAAAGTTAAGAAAATTGCATGATAAAGGAAAAAATGCAGGTCATTGAACCGGATAGCCTGATTCGCGGGTATGAGCTTTCAGGCTTATCCCAGACCGGAACAACTTCCTCCAGGAAAACTATTTTCTCTGCATTTAACTTAGCCATATCCAGGCCAATGAATGCCTGGGCTTTTTCTTTTGTGGCGATATCCGGGTATGGGATTTCTTCATTAAATCCAAGGGATGCCAGCAGCCTGGCCAGTTTAATCCTCCCTTCCTGGGCAAGATCGATCCCGGCAGCCACTACACGACCGGTTTCCACCGGGTGAATGGAATGAGGCGCCGTGGCTTGCAGCCGTGTAATCCCACCGCCATTGGGCATGCCGGATATCCATCAGGATGCCTTTCATTTGTTCTTCCGAAGCACCCAGGTCCCAGGCTTTTTTGGCTTCGACATGGGCACGGACAAGCAATTCTTCCAGTTTATCCCGGTTCTGGATGATCTTATCCTGCCTGTCGTATACATTTTTAATCAGCGTCAGGGTTTTTTCCCTGTGGCAGACCGCGCAGGAAGCTTCGACATTATTCAGAGGGCTCTGCAGGTGATGGTCGGTGAATTTCTGACCGCCTTCGCTCTTGTAGGGCATATGGCAATCGGCGCAGGAAACGCCACGTTCGGCATGGATACCTGTCATATAAACTTCCCAGTCGGGATGCTGGGCTTTAAGCATGGGTGCCTTGCTGAGGGCATGGGTCCAGTCGGTGAACATGAATTCATCGTAATACCTCTCCATATCATCAACGGTCAGTCCTTTGTCCCATGGGAAAGTCAGGTAATTCTGCCTGCCTTCGCGCTTGTCAAAGAAATACTCCACGTGGCACTGGGCACATACCAGGGAGCGCATTTCCTGGTGTGAGGCTTTGGTAATATCCTTTCCCATCCTTACATAGGCTTCAATCAGTGCCGGCCGGCTGATCTGTAAGTTCATGGTTTTGGCGTCATGGCAGTCGGCACAACCGATCGGATTGACAATTTCATGTCCCTTCGTTTCCCACGTCCCGGCATAAAATTCCGCCGGGCCGACATCTTTCATCATCCTGGGCACATCGGTGCTTTTACACGCCCAGCAGGTATTTGGCTGCGGGCCAGGCTTGCCTTCCGAAGGCGCTCCTGTCCGGAGGGTATTCCTGATATCACCGATAGCATAATAATGTCCGCGGCCCTGGTTATAATCTTTCGAAAAGCCATAGCCTGCCCACAACACCACCAGGCGCGGATCGACCTCCAGCATATCGATCATGGCTGCACCGTTGTATTTGCTGCGGAAGGTGGTATCGGCCGTTTGCAGGTACGACTGGTATTCCCTCGGAAAATTCTTTCCCCATATAGCATTCCTGGGTTCCGACTGATCATGTTTCACCACGGGGACATAGGCAAACTGTGCTTCGGTTCGGCGCTCAATAATAGATGAGGCCAGCAGCCCGAGAAAAAAGACCACAACTACCGTTGCGATAAAAATTGCCCAGCCCAGCAAAGGCTTTTGACGGATTTTTTCGGTTAATGACATGGGAATGGGATTAATGTTTAATGCTTAATGTTTAATGCTTAATGTTTAATGCTTAATGTTTAATGCTTAATGTTTAATGCTTAATGTTTAATGCTTAATGTTTAATGCTTAATGTTTAATGCTTAATGACTAATGACTAATGACTGTTGACCGCTGACTGCTGATTGCTGACCGCTGACCGCTGACTAATCTTCATCCACTCCGGCACTGCGCTGGAAGGAAGCGGCACCCGTGCATTCGGTACGCTTGAAATGCTGTTAACCCTTCCGTGCGGCACTTCCCGGTGACATTCCCAGCAAAGCCGGTCTGAACGGAAATGATCGAATGCCATTGTTCGTAGCATCAGTTTTGAATCTGTGATCAGGTTTTCATGACATCGGATACAATTATCCTGCACCACTTCTATACCTGCCTCTTTGATAAAAATGACCTGCGGTTCGGCCCTTAATGTGAATATGGTAGCATGCCGCATACCGTCTTTCGCTTTAAATAAATATTTTCGAAATACATTATCGTGCGGGACATGGCAATCATTGCAATTGGTGAATTCCCGGTGTGAACCATGGCTCCAGGTCGCATACTGAGGTGCCATAATATGACAGTTCATACAGGTTTCAGGCCTGTCCGACAGGTAGGAATGGGCCCTGGAGGTCCTGAAAATAAAAAAAGCCATCCCGATGATCACTCCCATCAGAATAATAACGGGTACCTGCCATTCGGGCGGAGGCAGGAAGTATTTAACGATTTTTCCTGGCATATAATTTAATCCAGACGATAAGTCCGCTGATGACTAAGATAGTTCCGAAAATTCCTAATAAAGGTACGATCAAAATATTGACATGCCGCTTTCATCCAGCGGTTATCAAAATTACAGTCCTTCGGACTGTTCATGGTTATTTCTTTAAGAAATAGTTAATAAAATGGTCTTCTGCACATTTTTCCGACCAGTTGTCGAAACCCTGGGCCACTACCCGTTCGATCAGCGGAGCCGGCATGAAAGGGGTGACAAGCTCAAAGATCTCACCCGTTTGCAAGTCGCCGACACCGGTGAGGACTTCGCCGAGGGGATGACCTCCCTGTTCGATGATCGGCCGCGCATCAAGACGCTTCACGATCTTTTCCTCATTCAACCAGGCCGGTTTTGCAGCCTGACCTTCAGCGCCGGCGGCAAGCCCTTCCAGGCTGTCCTGTCCGACTTTCTGCCGGAGGGTGTTCACAAGCGAATGGACAGGGATTTCGCCAACCTGTGCCGCTTGCTTATACGCCAATATCCGCTGATCGCCTTCCAGTGCGCGTTTTTCAGTAAGGTCCTGTGAAACTTCAAGGGTGCCGAGGAATTCACCGTTTTCATCGCGAAGGGCATAGTATTCGATAAAAATAAATTTCCCTTTCATCTGTATCCAGAATGGAGCATGGTCTTCTTTCCCGCTCCGGAAATCTTCCAGTATCTGTTCGACAATATGAACGCTTGAAGGTGGATGGCAGAGCTTGACATCGCGGTTCAGGATGGCCCTGCTGCGATGAAAAACGCGGTCCTTGCCCTGGCTGAAATACTTCACTTTCTCGTTTTTATCGACGAAGGTCATATCCACTGGCAGACTGTTAAGGATGGCCTGCAGTTCGCCTTTGGTAAAGCTACCGGAAGTTAGCTGGATCAGGTCGCTGTCAGTATTTTGTTCTTCAACCGCATCGATATTTTCCGGTTTCCATTCCACATCCGGATCATAAAGGCAAAAACCGATCTCAAGGGTCTGTTTATAAATTTCATACCATTCCAGGTCGGTTAGCTTATCCATGACCATAGGGAGAAGGATCTGGTCTTCTTTCATCGTCATGTCGGCGACGGCATCAGAAGCCGGTTTGAAAACAAGTTGCACAGCAGTTTCAACTTCTTCCGGAGACAGTCCTTCAGGGCTGTTCAGCACTTCAATGGAAGCTTTCAGCAATTCCCTGATCTCGTTATGTTTTCCCCACATTACCTTTGGAGGGCCTGTTATACCGTAACTTTCAAGATACGGAAAAAGAAGGTTTTCCTTGCGGAGATAATGCTTTTCAACATCCATCAGGCTGTTGAAATGGGATTTTAACTGGAGGAAAAAAGTACCGATCTGCGATTCGTTTTCAAGGGAAGAAACGCTATTATACAATTCTTCCAGCTGATCCACGACTTTCAGCAGTTCTTTGTTTTCCCTCCGGAAGGTATCGACAGGATGCCCGGGAGGAACGATCTTCATTCCCGAAAGGTCGATATGGCCGTTAAGGGCTTCGCTGTGAATATCGCAGAATTTAAGCACCTCGGCTTCGCTGAGGACCCCTTCGGAGATGAGTTCCTGCTCAACCTCCACGACCTCGCCATAAGGTATGTTCGTAAGCAGGCTTACAAGTTGTTTGCGTGCTTCCGCCGGCGCCTCGCCGGCATGGAGCTGCAGGATCATATGTTTCAGCAGCTCTTTGCGCTTTTCGGAGTTATTTATCAGTTCGCTCATAATGGTATTGCCCCTACCCCTAAATCCCCTCCCCCAATTGGGGGAGGGGACACAGGGGAGGGGGCTAGATTTATTCCTTAATCATCGTTAACAGCATCTTAAACTTCTCGGTTGCATTTACAGCATGGGGGATATTTGCCGGCATGATGATAGCCTGGCCGCCGTTCACTTCGTAAGGAACACGGTTGATCAGGATTTCCGCTTTTCCTTCCAGGACCTGTATCATGGCATCGAATGGCGCCGAATGTTCGCTGAGTTTCTGTCCTTTGTCAAAAGCAAAAAGGGTAACATTGCCTTTTTCTTTCTGGATCACGCGTTTGCTGACGATACCCTCTGCGGAGTAATCGACTTTATCGTTGAAGTTCATTACCTGGGAGTGAGAAAATAATGGAGTTTCCATAATATTAATTTTGAATGTTAAATGTTGAATTTTGAATTCGGGATTTATTTTTCCGTGTTAAATCTGTGTTAATCTGAGTAATCCGTGGTGAAAATCTAAATGTAACCTTCTAAGAGAACATCTCCTTTGATTCCAATCACTGTCTTTTTAATCTGGATCTTTCTTGCAGCCGCTTCGCGTGCCAGGTTGGCGATGTGCACCAGGCCGCTGCAGCAGGGGACTTCCATCACAAGTACCTGCAAAGATTTTATCCGGGCTTCGTCGATCATGGCTGTCAGTTTCTCAACATAGGCTTCTTTGCCGGTATCCAGCTTGGGGCAGGCGATAGCGAGGCTATGGCCCTGCAGGTATTTCTGGTGGAAGTTGCCGACGGAAAAAGCGACGCAATCGGCAGCCAGGACTACATCAGCGTCCCGGAAATAAGGCGCTCCCGGATTGATGAGGTGCATCTGGACCGGCCACTGGCGGAGTTCAGATTTTAATTCCACCGGAGCTGCAACGGCAACCGGCATCGCTTATGGAGGCCTTTTCCACTTCATCCATATCAATATTGAAATTGAAACTTTTTGCTCCCGGGCAACCGCCATGGGCACAGTCGCCGCTCATGCTTTTCGCGTAAACCTTATCCAGTGCATTTTCAACGTCAAAGGCGAAATGATGTCCCTGTTCTGTGAGGTAATCCACGGCGGTTTCAAAATATACCATTTCATTATGGTCGAGCAGATGTTTCAAATGGGCAATGACGGTGTTCTCGCCAAACTTCACGATCTCTTTGATCACGGCTGCTTCATTATAAGGTTCTGCCTCACGCTCCTCGATCTCGATAGCGCCTTCCGGGCATTCCCCGATGCAGGCGCCCAGCCCGTCGCACATCAGGTCACTGACCAGGCGTGCTTTCCCGTCAATGATCTGCAGTGCTCCTTCAGGACAGGAAGGAATGCACAGTCCGCAGCCGTTGCATTTTTCTTCGTCGATTTTGATGATTTCTCGTTTCATGGAAATTGGTCATTAGTCATTGGTCATTAGTCATTAGTCAATATTTTCGAATATCGAAGGTAGTGTTGCTCTATTTTGTATTTCATTCTGTGCTCATCTGTGTTAATCGGAGTAATCTGTGGTGAAATTTAATCTTAATCACACGGCAATATTACTTAAGAATAGCGTGGCAAGATGTAACAAATGTTACAAAATCATGAGATGGCATCTCAAAATGAGTTAATTTTATCAGCGAATGCTTGGCAGATAAGGTAAAGAGAAGAAAAATAAGCCGATTTGAGATGCCATCTCAGATAATGCAAAAATATGTACCATATACTTATAAACTCCCCAATATTCACAGGCCTTTCGGAACAGGAGCTTGAGGCAATTTTTACGAAATCGCACCATTTCACCAAAACTTACGAGGTGGGTGAATTAGCGGCTTTCAGCGGAGAAACGGTGAATTTTCTCATGATTGTCCTGGAAGGGAGCGTTAAAGGAGAAATGGTCGATTTCTCAGGAAAGATAATCAAGATCGATGATATTAAGGCCCCGCGTGTGCTGGCTTCGGCGTTCATATTCGGAAAGCAGAACAAATTTCCGGTAAATGTGATGGCCAATGAAAAGACCCGTATCCTTTATATTCCCAAATATGATTTCATGAAGATGCTGCAGGCCGATATCAGGATACTTCAGAATTTCCTGAATGTCGTTTCCAGCCAGACGCAAATGCTGGCAAGCAAATTGAAATTCCTCTCTTTTAAAACCATTAAAGGCAAGATTGCACAGTATATCCTTGGTTTGGCAGGTCCAGACAAAGATATGATCGAATTGAAGCTGACACAAAATGATCTTGCCGAGCAATTCGGGGTGGCAAGGCCTTCGCTTGCGAGGGCGCTTGGAGAAATGGCTGATGAAGGGATCATATCGGTTGATAGAAAGGTGATTCGGATACTGGATAGAAAGAGGCTTAGAGAAGTTGGCAGTTAACAGATTTTCATGGACGATTGAGCATGGACGATGGACGATTTTACATTTGATCGGACGAAATCCCGAACAGGCGAATGGACGAGGGAACTTGATCGGACGAAATCCCGATCAAATGATCCGGCGATATAAAATGTAAATTTCCAAATCAAATTTAATATCGGCTGTTCGTCTGATTGACAGATTTACACTATTTTTAATGGAATTTGTTCAATAAAAATATATGAAGACAACCCTCCTCATATTCATTTTAATCATAGAATCATTTAGCTTAAGAAGTCAATTCACATATTTCAATAATCGCTACAACAACGATATTTGGAGTAGCGCCCTTACCATTCTTGAAACGGATTCAGGTTATACAATTTGTGGGGTAGGTGGACAGGAATCAAATGGATATATTTTTCATCGAATTGTTATAACATCCATCGATCAAGGTGGTAACCAGAAGTGGTGGAAATCATATGGGGAAGAATATCATGAATATTATGCAGGTCTCATAAGAAGTTGTATAAAAACCTCAGATGGAGGATATGCAGTTAGTGGCTCAATAACAGACTCAATAAGAGATGTCGGATTATTGATGAAGTTTAATCAAAATGGTGATTCTCTTTGGTCAAAAATCTATGGAGACACGGTATCTACAGAATATACAGGTACATTCTATTATGTTTGCCAACAATTACCTGATAACGGTTATATTCTTTGTGGTTTATATTACGTGGGTAGTTATGACTGGGATGTTTTATTAACCAGGACTGATAGTTTGGGAAATGTGATTTGGTCAAATACCTATGGCGAAGTGAATCGGTATGAGGTGGGTTATTCAATTGCTCAACTCCCTCAAGGTGATCTCTTAATAGGATTGAATAAGCATAGTTATGGAAATGGTTATTCTTCAGATCCGGGATTACTGAAGGTGGACAGTCTGGGAAACAAATTATGGTTGAAATATTACGGTGGTGATTATAAGGATGGCCAGGCTCAAGTACTTTTATCGCAAGATGGTACTTATCTTGTAGGAAGCGTATATGCCGTTAATCAAACGAATCCATATTATGCTGAACACAAAGCCTGGATATTTAAAACAGATACAAGTGGAAATGTCCTATGGGAGAGATTATACGGTGATGTGGTATTTGATGGCTGGTGTTCATCAATCAATGAATTGGAGGATGCCAGTATTGTAATCTCCGGTACAGGTGGTTTTTATGGTATAATGGGGTTATATGGCTGGATATTAAAAACCCTTCAAAACGGCGATAGTGTTTGGATGAGACGACATTATAGTTATTATCCAACCTTTGATAATCTTGTATATGATACCAGAATTACCTCAGACAATGGAATAATAAGCACTGGAATGACACTTGGAGATCCTGAATGGGAGCAGTCTATTTGGGTTCAAAAACTGGATAGTATCGGCTGTGATTCAGCCGGGTGTGATACGACAGTTGGAATAATTCAAATAAATCCGCCCATTTTCAATCTGGGCTAATATTTCTATTTATGCCAAATCCTGCATCAGACTGGATTCATATCATGTTCAGACAAAATAATCTTTATCGGAATCCTTCAAGAGACAGAGAATTGGAAATATTTAATATATATGGAGAAAAGGTTGTTGGAATAAAAATGTCAGTCTTTCAGGAATCCTATACCCAAAACATTTCAAACCTTGCGCAAGGTCTGTATCTGGTAGTTATCAAGGAAAGGCAAAAAGTCGTTTCATACAGGGAAGTTCCTGATTGCAAGGTGAGTATTAATATTACTGCACGAGACATTAAGTATGATTTAATCATTCTAATATGAAAAGCCTTTATACAATTGTCTTTACATCGATTCTGACTTCGATATCAATTTCTCAGACTTTGGATTTTAAATTCTGTGATGCAAACGGAAGGGAATACAGATCTACAACTTTTTCTAAAGCAATCAGTTCTGGGGATAATACCGGGTCCGGCGAAAGTATAATACTTTTAGAAACGCCTTCGCTCCATGACTCCCTGTATATTAAACAAGACCAGATTTTAAATTTGTTGGATGCCGAATCCTTGCGTTTGATTTACATAACAGCATGCTCAACCGAAGAATATAAGGATGGTTATCATACCACAACTGAAATGGCAAATAGCCCTTATAAAGCCAGGCACAGGATTTAGGATCAGATTATTAGATAAGAATGCCGGAGTTATTTTTGAGAGCCATGAAGTAATCTCCAAAGAAATTATTCCTCAGGTATTTTTATCAAATCATAAGTTTTATTCTGACTTTTTAATGGATGATGAATTGAAACCGGATAATGTTTTTTCACATTATGAGCAATTCGATTTTTCAGGCATATTTTCCCATACTGAAAATTACCGGGTTTTTGGAATCATAGGTGATGACCATCAACGCATTAAGATAAAACTAACGTCGATAACGAAAAATCCGGAAAATCCCGGTGAATATTTCGTTTCAGGAAAATCGAATGTCAGTGATGTAATTTGTGATTTTAACGGAACCATGAATATCCTGGAAATGAATGAGTTCAAGAAATTGCATTATGGCGTTGACAATGAGTATGAGAACAGGGGAATAAAAGCACAGGGAATTATAATCGCGAAATACGAATTCAAAGAAAATCCTCAGCAATATCATAGTGGTTCATTTAAAGGAATTCTGTACTCGAAATGGTATTTAAATTCCGACCATCAGATTCAATATGACGACATTCAGTCAATGTCAGATCGATATATGAATAACGCATTTATCGGAACCTGGAAGTCTTATTCGACAGGTGCAGAAAAAGTCTGCATTTGGGCTGATTTCCGGGTTCCATTTGCAAACCAGGATTTTGATATCGGAGCAGGTGAGTTTTCACCTGGTGAAAAATATTATGATCAGGGATGGAGGACCTACCAGCAAGCCTGGCTTTACGGAAATCAGGAAGCAAAGGAAGAAGAACTTAAAGAATGGTGGAGATAAAACAGGGGAGGTTTAAATTGATCAGGCGAAATCACGAACAGGCGAACGGACGAGGTTTCATTTAATTTGGAAATAAGAAATGGATCTATTATTTTATCTTTCTGGCGTATCTCTGGCTTTCATCATTTTTCAGCTTCTCTTTCCCTATAAGCCAAAGAATGATGCCGACTTTTCTTTATTGAGACAAAATGCCAGGCGGTACAACCGTTTGGAAGCATGGGCCATCTTCTGGATTTTTTTGTTTGTCGCATATATTGCTTTCTGCGTGGTTTTCATTGGGTCACAAATGCAGAAATACTTCTTCCCGAAAGAGTATGTTTATTTGATCAGGCCGACCCTTTCCTTCTGGTTCTTCCCCGGGATCGTCCTTAGCTTTGGGCTGGTGGGCATTCCCATGTCATTTCTTTACAAATTGATACTGAAAAATGAGTATTACCTGTACATGGAGTTTACCAATATGAAACACGGCTTTGACGGGGAAAAGATATGGAGACCAATTTCCGTGATCCTCATTGCTGCCGGAATATTTATCTTTTACCTCGGTATGACCTGGTATGTTCGGATTGAAGACAACAAGATCGGGATCAATAATCTAACTTCATTAAAAACGGTTAACTACAACCTTTCGGACATTTCAGCTATCACTCATTCAGAAAAGTACATTAATCGGAAAGGGATTGAAAAAGGCATTGAGCACTACAAGATTATCTTCAATGACGGATATACTTACAGTTCGCATATTTATGGTTTTTTCGCAATTCAGAGCGACCGGATTAAATTGAGGGAACAGTTTGAAGAACTGAGCCATAAGACCGGAATTGCTATTCAGACGATCCGGCGAGGTTTAGATTGATCGGGATATCGCCTGATTATCAGTGCTTTTCTCAATGAGCATAAGAATTTTCATTCCATGCCGGGTATATTTTGAGAAAAACCGGATAAATAGAAAATAGTTTATCGCATTAAGCTTTCAGTAATACATCCTAAACAAGAAAAAATGGAGGTCGCAATTTGCGACCTCCATTTTATAAATATAAAATCTTAACAAATATTACGTTGTGCTTATGAATAGTAATAAGGAGCTTATGATCCAGGAGGAGATTATTTTAAAAAAAATCTATCTGGTACGCGAACAGAAAGTAATGTTTGACAGGGATCTGGCAGAATTATACGGTATCGATAATAAGCGGCTTAAAGAGGCTGTAAGGCGAAATATTAGCCGATTTCCAGCTGATTTTATGTTTGAATTGACCCAGGAAGAACTCAGTTATTGGAGGAGCCAATTTGGCACCTCCAATCGGGAAAAGATGGGATTACGTATTCCTCCTTTTGCCTTTACCGAGCATGGCGTATTAATGCTGGCCAGCGTACTTAACAGTGAAAGGGCGATACTGGTGAATATCCAGATCGTACGAGTATTCACCAGGATGCGCCGATTGCTGGAAACGCATACAGAGATACTCAGGAAACTCGAGTTGATTGAGAAGAAAGATGTTGAACAGGATCAGCAAATCCTGCTGCTCTTTGAATATCTCCGGCAGATGGAACAATCCCGCCAGCAAGAGGAAGAACAGGAAAACCGTAAAAGGATCGGATACCGGTTGCAAGAGAAAAATTCCCGTACTTAATACTAAACACTATACACCAGCAAACGGCTCTATCGCCCGGGCATAAATGCCTTTCGTCCATGCAATCGCCATTCCGTAATTCGTGATCGGGATACCGGCTTCGATAGCTTCTTTCAGTCGGCTGTGCACCTGCTTGCGGGTGATCATGCACCCGCCGCATTGGACGATCAGTGCATATTTTGTCATATCATGTTCAAAGTTGTCGAGCCCGGCCACGATATCGAATTCGAGTTCTTTGCCCGTGTGATCTTTTAACCAATCCGGGATCTTGTACCGGCCAATGTCGTCGCAATTCACCTGGTGGGTGCAGCTTTCAAGGATCAGCACCCTGTCCCCGTCTTTTAACTTATCTATTTGAGGCGTGCCTTCAAGGTACTTGTCAAACGGCCCTTTGTGCCGTGCCAGCAATACGCTGAAGCCGGTCAGGGGTATGTCTTTCGGGATGATCCTGTCGATCCTGCCGAACATCTGGCTGTCGGTTATCGCAAGTTTCGGTTTGATGCCGGTGGTTTTCAGGAAATGCTCCACTTCGGTTTCTTTCAGCACGACGTTGATGCAGTCGTTATCGAGCACATCACGGATGGCCTGGACCTGTGGCAGGATCATCCGGCCTTCCGGCGCTTCATTGTCGATGGGGGTGATCAGCATAACGATATCGCCGCGGTCCAGCAATCCTCCAAGCAGCGACTGGCTGGTGTAAGCCGTATCGGGCATGTGGCGGATGATCATATCGATCAGGAGTTCCTTGTTTTCGGGATTTAACGTTGTAAAATCAACCACTTCCGACTGGATCTCAAGGTGTATTTGGTTTTTCAGTCCGTGGGAAACAGGGGAGAGGTCCGATTTATTGTGAACGAAGACGAAAGGGACATCGAACTTCTTAAAATGACTGATGAGATCATTTTCAAATTCACCGATGGAATTATCTGTAATGACAATGATTGCCAGGTCGATGGCTTTGATCACCTGGAGTGTTTTACTGATACGCAGTTTCCCAAGATCACCCACATCGTCGATACCGGCAGTATCTACCATGATGGCCGGTCCGATGCCGAATATCTCTACAGATTTGCGGACCGGGTCGGTGGTGGTGCCGGGCTGCTCTGAAACAATAGCCACATCCTGGCCGGCCAGTGCGTTGATCAGGGAGCTTTTGCCGCTGTTGCGACGTCCGAATATCCCGATGTGGGGCTTTAATTCACGTCCTTTTTCTGCTTTCATCTTTTTATTTTTTTCACGCAAAGCACACAAAAGTTATATAAGTACGCTAAAAAGTTTTTGCGATCTTATTAAAAATCTTTGCAGACTTTGCGTGAAACATATTATCAATTCTTTATTACTCTATTAAAATAATGCTTTGAATCGCCCCATTTGCCATAGCCAATAGTCTCGCCAAAGGCTTTCAGACGGGTTTCAAGTTCTTTTACGACAATCATCGGATCATCCATTACTCCCGGTTTGCCGTCATACAAATTATAATTGTCGGCAAATATCTTCGGGGTCATATTAGGCATGAAAACGTTGGCTCCTGCCAGGATAGCCTTGATCCGTCCGTCAGGGTCGAGTACCTGCATGGCCGTTGAGGCAGCAATGTTGATGTCTTTCAGCATGATCCGCGCCAGGGCTATCATGCGTAGGCTTAGCTCGAACCTGTCGGCCGGGGATAGAAGATGTTCCTTCCACTGTCCCATCGGGGTGTCATGATGAGGTATATATGGCCCCATGCCGATCATATCTATATCAATATTCCGCATGAACAACAGGTCATCCGCCAGGTTTTCCATGGTTTGCCCGGGTAAGCCGATCATTACTCCCGTGCCTGTCTGGAAGCCTGTTTTTTTGAGGTTTTCCAGTGCTTTCAGGCGGTCTTCAAAACGGTGAAATTCATTATCAGGATGGATCTTACGGAATAATTCTTCTGATGAAGTTTCAATGCGCAGCAGGTAACGGTGTGCGCCCGCATCCAGCCATTGCCTGTAGGTTTCAGGTTCCTGTTCTCCACAGCTCAGCGTAATGCCGAGGGCATTGTCGGTTTGTTGCCTGATGGTCCTGATTGCTGAGGCCAGGTTGTCGATAAACTGCCTGTCGGTCCTTTCGCCCGATTGGATCACGATCGAGCCGAAGTTCCTTCTCCAGGCCCAGAGCGCCTTATCGACGACATCTTCTTCCGAAAGGGTATAACGTCCAACAGCATCATTGCTTTTGCGGATGCCACAGTATAAGCAGTCTTTGCGGCAAATATTCGAAATCTCGATCAGGCCGCGCAGGTATACTATGCTGCCGGCATGCCGCTTTTTAATATCGTTGGCAGTACGATAGATCATGTGCTTTTCGCGGTCTTCAGAGGCGGAAAGCAAATTTACCAGATCCTCCCTGGAAAGCAGGTCTTTTGAGAGGATGTTATTGATTGTCGGTGATGTCACTTGTTTTTGATTTTTTTTGCTCCGGCGACTAAAGCCGTCGGTTTTGTATTGGGTGTGTGCTCCGACGGGTAAATCCGTCGGTTCCATTTTTATTGTTTATCCCCTACGGGGAAATATTTCTTTTTCCTATCGATCCTGCTACAGTAGCTTATCGCCTACGGCGAAATCTCTTAACCTGGGAACCGACGGATTTACCCGTCGGACTGCGATCCCGCTCCCCGAACCGACGGATTTACCCGTCAGACTGCGATCCCTTCCTGGGAACCGACGGATTTACCCGTCGGACTGCGGTCCCATTATCGAACAATGAACAACGATACATTACATCGACAATCGACAATCGACAATCAAAAGTACAGATCCCTTTCACCGGCCCGGATCCTTTCAAGTCTTTTCCGGGTTTCTCCCGCCTGTTTCGGATCCAGCTCCTGTTCCATATTCTTTTCGATCAGTTTCCAGCCCTTTTCCGCTGTAGCTTTCGGTGCATAATCTTCAAGGTATTCGGCCAGCGTAAGCAAAGCATTCGGGGTGCAATATCTTTTAATAAAACCCGGGACGGAGAATTCCATGAAATGTTCACCGGTTCTTCCTTTCCTGTAGCATGCAGTGCAGAATGAAGGTATATAACCTTCCTCCAGCAGTTCATCAATCACTTCCCTTAACGAACGGTTATCGTTGATAAGAAATTGCTCTTTGTCAGGATTCTGGGCATCATCATTATTATCAGCATACGCGCCTATCTCGAGCTTTGTCCCTGCATCGATCTGCGAAACGCCGAACTGGAGCACCTCGCGGCGGATATGCTCCGGCTCGCGGGCCGTAAGGATCAGACCCGTGTAAGGTACAGCCAGTCTAAGGATGGCAACCAGTTTCGTGAAATCATCGTCACTGACCATCCAGTCAGGTGAGATTTCATATTCGGATGCATATTGCAGCCTGGGGAATGAAATGGTATGCGGGCCAACATTATAACAGGCTTCGAGGTGATTGGCATGGCGGACCAGCGCCAATACCTCAAATTGCCAGTCATACAAACCAAACAACACACCAATGCCAACATCATCCAGACCGGCTTCCTGGGCACGGTCGAGTGATGTCAGGCGAAAATTATAATCTCTTTTAAATCCTCCGGTATGATACTTTTTGTAGGTATCATCATGATAAGTTTCCTGGAAGATCTGGTAGGTGCCAATACCGGCATCCTTAACTTTCCTGAATCCTTCGATATCCAGCGGTGCAGCGTTAATGTTCACACGCCTGATCTCACCGTTTCCTTTTTTTACCTGGTAAACGGTCCTCACGGTATCGGCAATATAATCAGGGGTATAGGAAGGATGTTCCCCATAAACCAGGATCAGCCTTTTCTGGCCGTTTTCTTCAAGTGCTTCAACGTTTTCGATGAGTTCGTCTTTGGATAAGGTCTTCCGCTGGGCTTTTTTGTTTGATGCACTGAAACCGCAGTATTTGCAATTATTCACACAATTATTTCCAACATAAAGGGGAGCAAATAGAACGATCCGGTCACCGTATACTTCTTTCTTCAGCTTGCGGGCGGCCGCTTTGATCTCTTCTATCAGTTCCGGTTGGGTGGTATTCACCAGGACGGATGTTTCTTCAAGTGTCAGGCGGTTTTTGCCCAGGGCTTTTTGCAGGACTTCCCGGACCCTTTCAGGATCAGGTTGATCGCGATCGAGCAGATCCGAGATTTCATCTGCGTCGATGAAAGGCTGCATCCGTTCGTCAGGGATCTTATATTGTTGAGGTTGAAATTTCATTTTAATTTTTTTATTCAAGTTTGGAGAAAAAAACCTTGTAAATCCGTTTGATCCGTGTTATCCGTGTGCTATTAAAATGAAGGCACACGGATGACACGGATGCGACAGATGATCACGGATCTGATTTCAGCATATTTCCTGGTTTTTAACATCTCTCCAATTAAATTATTTGAGCGGAATAACCACTTCAAAAACGCTTCCCAACATCCGGGGTGCTTTTGACAGAGATCTTGCCGTTGTAATTTCCTTCTACCAGCTTTTTCACGATCGAAAGCCCAAGCCCGCTGCCGGTGATCATTTTCGTTTTTTCATTCTTGATCCTGACGAATTCCTGGAAAAGCAGTTTGATATCATCTTCAGTCATCCCGATCCCGGTGTCCTCAACTTTAATGGTTAGGGTCGATAAAGCCTGGCGCATGGTGACATTCACATTTCCTCCGTCCCGGTTATACTTAACGGCATTCGACACCAGGTTGTTCACGATGATCTCGATTTCGTCCGGATCACCTTGCATGACAAGGTTTTCCGGGGCATCGAGATACATTTTCACATTCTTCTGGATCGCCATCGGTTCCATGGTATCCATCGCGATCCTGGCCACCTGGTTCAGGTCGACCTTCTTCATCTCCCTCACCTTTTTGCCCGATTCCAGGCGGGTCAGGTCCATCAGGTCCATGATCAGGTTGCGCATGCCTTTGATCCGTTCCATCGACCGGTCGATCATGGCATCGTAATCCGAAAGATTCTCCCCGACCTGTCTTTCTTTCATGATCTTCAGATAGCCTTCCACCGCGTTGATCGGGGATTTCAGCTCATGCGACAGCACCGAGAGGAACTGGAACCGAACCTGTTTCCCCTCCCGGTTCATATTACGGGTCATCCTTTTCAGGAAAAGATGTTTGGTGATGCCTTCGATAGATGCTTTTAATTCGTCAGGGGTAAATGGTTTCGGCATGAAATTAAACGCCCCGTTGTTCGTGGCTTTTATGGCAAGATCAAGTGACGCATACGAAGTGATCATCATGACCTGGCTGTCGAATTCCTTCTTTTTGATGTATTCCAATACTTCGATGCCATCCATACCGGGAAGTTTGTTATCGAGGAGGATGATATCCACCGGCTGCCCTTCGATAATTTCAATGGCTCTTTCCCCGGTTTCGGCTTCGATCACTTCGAAATCAAAGTCTTCATCCATAAACGGATACCCCACCCTGAAATTCCTCAGGATCCTCTCTATCCCCGACCGGATGCCAGGCTCGTCATCGACTACAAGTACTTTTAGTGTTGCCATTATCTTTAATGTTAAGTGTTAAGTGTTGAATGTTGAGTTACAACCGCTCTGACTGCCGGAACGTGGGCCAGACTGCCGACTATCAAATCTTCAACAACTTATTAATCTCCCTTTCCAGCTGGTCCGGCCTGATGCCTTTTTCAATGAACGTATCAGCTTTGATCCAGGAACGGTCGGCGGTGGTTTCAACGCCAAAGCTCAGCCCTGTTTCGGCCGTTACGGCTGATGCTATAATGACCGGCATGGAAGGATTCTTCTTCTTCATTTTGTAACAAAGGATAAATCCGCTGTCTTTGTTTTCCATCATCAGGTCGATGATAGCCAGGTCAAACTTTTGTTTGCTGATCAATTCCTCACCTTGTTTTTGCGTATCGGCCGTGACCACTTCAAAACCCAGCTTTTTCACCTGGATTTCCATCTGTGCCAGGTAATCGACGTCGTCATCAACGATCAGTATAGTTTTCTTATTTTCTTTCATGATATTATCTTCTAAATTCTAACTTCTAAATTCTGTCTTCTGTCTTTTCATCTCGGAAACTTTATAGTGAATGTCGTTCCTGTCGGCCCTTTCCATGGGTCTGCATTAGACACCACCTGGACCTGTCCCCGGTGCATTTTGACAATTCCGTAAATCAGGGGCAATCCTAAACCGGTTCCTTTACCCACCTCTTTCGTGGTGAAGAAAGGGGTGAATATCTTTATCCATATTTTCTTCCGGGATCCCTGTCCCAGTGTCACTTATGGCCATTACCACTTCATGTTCCGAACCCGAAAGGGTTATCTTTAAAATCCCGCCTTTAGGCATAGCTTCCACGGCATTTTTTTCCAGGTTGGTCAGTACCTGCATCATCTGGTCCTTATCGATCCTCGCGATCGGATCGCTGATCGTGTTTTCACATATGATTTCAATGTTATCAGGCCTGATAATTGAATCGACGCTCCTGTTTACAAATTCGACCATATTGGTCTCAACCAGGAATACCTGGTTTTTCCGCGCGAAATTCAATAATCCCCCGACAATGCCACGGCAACGCTCCGCCTGCTCCACGATAAGCTGAAGGTCCTTATAAACCGGGCTGTCGGGCGAGGTCTCATCTTTCAAAATATTGGTGTACATCGTGATAACGCCCAGCGGATTGTTCAGCTCATGCGCAATCCCGGCCGAGAGTTGTCCCATGCTGGCCAGCTTCTCCGACTGGCGCAGGGCCTGCTGTGTGCTTGCAAGCTGCTCATTTGAGATATTCAGTTCCTGAAGCGAGCTATGAAGCTTTTCAATGGCGAAAGGCAGGCACATTTCATTTTCGGCCAGCCCTTTGACAATGGCGATCGCATGGTCGACACAGGTGTCGTATCCGCAGGCCCCGCAGTTTAGCTGGTCTTTCTCAGACACTTTACCCATATGGAAAAGCACCTCTTCTACTTTTTCCCGCGGCGCCTGTAATGGGGTACGCTCGCGTTTGCTGAATTCCTGGGAGAAATCGATATCTGAAAACTCTTCAATATTTTTTTCCCAGTTGTCTTCTTCAAGATTTTTAAGTTTCTCCTGGACATACTGGCTGATGCGGGCCATGCCATCGAACTTTTTACAGCCGTAAGTCATTCCGGGACCCATGATGCAGCCTTCACAGCAGAGCAATTCGAGGTGCTGCGAATGCATCAGCCCGTTTTCGAATTCCTTGATCGCTTCGCGGAAATTCGACTTTCCGTCGGCAACCATGATATTGCCTTCTACCAGGTCGTCATTTTTGTTTGCCGTTTGAAGCAAGCCGCGACTGACCGGGAAGATGGCGCCTTTACCGGAAGCCGGTTCATCGAAGTTGACCGGTTCGGCTTTTTCAGGAGTAATTCCGAATTCCTGGAAAAGTTTCCTCAGTTCCCTGAAAGTAATCGCTTCGTCGATTTCATCCGATTCCGCTTTCTTGGCGATACAGGGGCCAATAAAGACGATGATCGGCTCTTCGCCGTATTTTTTCCGGATCACGCGGCACAGGGCAACCATCGGCGATGCGATAGGCGCTAAAGCCGGGACCAGGTCAGGATGGTAATTTTCAATGTAATTTACGATGGCCGGGCAGTCGGACGATATGTAATGTTTTGATCCGTTGCTTCCCAACAGTTTGCTGTACTCCTTTGCCACCATGTCTGCTCCGAATGACACTTCCAGGACCTTGGCAAAACCAAGTTTCCGGATCATCCCGACAAGTATCCTGTAATCTTCTATCTCGGTGAATTCAGCGGGAAAACTTGGGGCGATAATGGCATAAACGGGCCGGTCACCTTTCAAAAGGATCTTGACCTGCTCCCTTGAATCGATGAACACCTTGGCATCCTGGCTGCAAACCCTGACACAGTTACCGCAGGCGATGCATCTTTCCGCTATAACCTCCGCCTGGCCATTGAAAATCCTGATGGCTTTCACCGGGCACTCCCTGACACAGGTGTAACATACGCGGCATCGGTCTTTTACCGTGTAAACCAGTTTTGTGTATTTTTTGGAAGTTGCCATCGGTTCCTGGTTCTTAGTTCTTGGTTCTTAGTTCTTAGTTCTTGGTTCTTGGTCCTTGGTCCTTGGTCCTTGACTGCTGACCGCCGACTGCCGACTGCCGACTGCCGACTGCCGACTGCCGACTTATCAAAGCAGAACATCATCTCTCTCTTTATAATCCGTATGCAGCAGCTCATGGCTCTTATGCCCAAGTGGTTCGCCGAGGAAATTTTTATAGATCTCGAGGATCTCGGGATTTCGGTGTGAAACCTTGATGGATTCTTTGTCGTCGATCTCGTAGAGGCTCTTCATCCTGGCGCGTATAGCTTCCAGTCCTGCGCCGATTCGCTGGCCGCCACCTGCTATACAACCGCCCGGACAGGCCATTACTTCAACGAAGTGGATATCTTTCCGGCCGCTCCTGATCTCATCGAGCAGGATTTTCGTGTTGGCCATGCCGCTGACCACAGCGATACCGATTTCAAGGTCACCGATCTGGACTCTGGTCTCTTTACGTCCTTTAAGTCCGCGGATCTCATTGACCCGGAACTGGACCATTTCCTTGCCGGTCAGTTTAAAATAAGCTGTCCTGAGCGCAGCTTCCATCACGCCGCCGGAAGCGCCGAAGAGCTTACCTGCCGAACTGCGCATTCCCATCGGGGAATCTGCACTTTCAGGGTCAAGCTGCTGGATATTTATGCCATACATCTTGATCAGGTCGACCAGTTCGCGGGTAGTAAGGACCGCATCGACATCTGTGAGCCCTTTTCGAGTCATGCTGGTGCGCTGGGCTTCGAATTTCTTTGCCGTGCAGGGCATGATGGAGACGGAATAAATGTTTTCCGGCTTTAGTCCTTCCTGTTCTGCAAAATATGATTTTATAACCGCTCCCATCATTTGCTGGGGTGATTTGCAGGAAGAGACATTCGGCAGGAAATCGGGGGCGAATTCTTCAGCATACTTGACCCATGCCGGGCAGCAACTGGTGAACATCGGCATGGTTTCACCGTTGACGATCCGGTGGATCAGCTCTGCCGATTCTTCCATGATCGTAAGGTCGGCTGAAAAAGTAGTATCGAAAAGGTAATCGAAACCAATCTTCCGGAGGGCTGCATTCAGCAGCCCGTTGATATCTTCTCCCGGCTTCATTTTGAAAGCTTCGGCAATAGAGACGGAGATTGCAGGTGCATATTGAACGACTACCTTCTTTTCAGGATTATTGATAGCATCCAGTACTTCGCCGAAATGGCTCTTTTCATGCAATGCGCCGGTTGGGCAAACCATGATGCACTGGCCGCAGTTGATGCAGCTTGACGTGTTCAATCCACCGTCATAAGCGGTTCCGATATGTGTTTTGGATCCGCGGCCGATGAATTCTATGGCTGAAACGCCCATCACCTCTTCACAAATTCTCACACAGCGGCCGCAAAGGATGCACTTATCCGGGTCACGCACCAGGCTGGCACTGGAACGGTCAATGCTGAAATTATTCTTTACGCCTTTGATCCTTCTCTCGGTAACATGTAATTCCCTGGAAAGGCTTTGCAGTTCGCAGTTCTCGTTCCTGACGCAGTAAAGGCAGTCGTCAGGGTGATTGGAGAGCAGGAGTTCAACGATGGTTTTGCGCGCATCCACGACTCGTGGTGAATGTGTTTTTATTTTCATTTCAGGTGAAGCCGGAAATGAGCAGGAAGGCACAAGACGTCCGTTGTTTTCAAGTTCCACGACGCACATACGGCACGAACCTGTAGGGATCATGTCTTTTATATGGCAGAGGGTGGGAACCTGCATTCCATTTCGGTTCAGTACATCAAGGATGGTTTCTCCCTGATTAACATCAAGCTTTTTATTATTGACTTCGATTTGAAAATCCATGGCAGTTATAATAGTTTGGAATATTATTTAATGTAGATGGCGTCGAATTTGCAGGCCTCTTCGCAGCTTCCGCAGCCAATGCATTTCTCCGCAATAATGAAATGCGGCGTTTTTTTCGCTCCGATGATAGCTCCGGTCGGGCATTTTTTGGAGCAAACCGTACATCCGGTGCATTTATCGACATCGATGCAGAAAACCCTCAGGTCAGTGCAAGCCCCGGCAGGGCATACTCTTTCGTAAATATGGGCTTCGTATTCATCCCGGAACCAGCGCAGCGTGCTGAGGACAGGATTTGGTGCCGACTGGCCGAGACCGCAGAGCGAAGTATCCTTGATGATCCTGCCCAGTTTTTCCAGTTGCATAACGCCTTTGAACCTGTCGAGGGCATCATGGCCGTTTCCGTTTTGCGGGCGTTTGGTGATGCTTTCCAGGATTTCCAGCATCCGTCGTGTGCCTTCCCGGCATGGGATACACTTACCGCAGCTTTCACGCTGGATGAAATCCATGAAAAATTTCGCCACATCGACCATGCAGGTGTCTTCATCCATGACGACCAGGCCGCCGGAACCCATCATGGCACCGACTTTCAGCAGCGATTCATAATCGATCTGGATATCAAGGTTGGCATCAGTGATACAACCACCGGATGGTCCGCCGATTTGAACTGCTTTGAATTTTTTATTGTTTGGTATGCCTCCCCCGATTTTGAAGATGATATCACGGATCGTGGTTCCCATGGGGATTTCGACCAGACCGGTCAGGTTGATTTTACCGGAGAGCGCAAAGACCTTTGTGCCTTTGCTGGTTTCTGTTCCGATCGAATTATACCAGGAAGCTCCTTTTTCAAAGATGGAAGGTACATTCGACAGGGTTTCAACATTGTTGATCACGGTAGGTTTACCGAACAATCCGCTGGTTGTAGGAAAAGGAGGCCTGGGGCGCGGCATTCCCCTCTTTCCTTCAATGCTTTGGATAAGGGCGGTTTCTTCCCCGCAAACAAATGCACCGGCTCCCATTTTGATCAGTAAATCAAACGAAAAGTTTGTGCCAGCCACGTTGGAACCCAATAACCCTAAATCATAAGCTTGCGAAATTGCATTTCTGAGCCGTTTTATAGCAAGGGGATATTCCGCCCTGATATAAACATAAGCTTTGGAGGCACCGATTGCATAAGCCGCGATCGTCATGCCTTCAATCAGCCGGTGCGGATCACCTTCAATGACCGCCCTATCCATAAAAGCTCCGGGGTCTCCCTCATCGGCATTGCAGATCAGGTATTTCTGTTCCGCCTGTTCCTGGTTAGCCAGGGACCATTTTTTGCCTGAAGGGAAACCACCGCCGCCGCGCCCCCTGAGCCCGCTTTCTTCTGCGATCCGGCAAACTTCACCGGATGTTTTAGTTTGCAGCGTCTTTACGAGTGTTTGATAGCCACCATGAGCTATATATTCTTCGATACTGGTCGGATCGATGATGCCGCAGTTTTTAAGCACCACCCTGGTCTGGGGTGCGAAAAACGGATGTTCATCCATAAGCGGGACATCATCCCATAACATGCCATCTCCCGAGGAGAACTGCCCTAACATAGGTTGATCGGGGAGTTCATTATAAAATATTTTATCCAGGATGCCATCTACCTTTTCGGCAGTGACTTTTTCGAAGGAAATCCTTCTTTTTCCGGGTAACTGAATATCTAAAATGGGCTCGGAGGAACAGAGGCCGATACATCCGACTTCTATGATAGTTGCGTTGATATTATTACGCGTTAGATATTCCTGTGCAGTAAGCTTAGTTTTTCCTGCCCCTGCTCCGAGCCCACAGGTACCTGTACCGATAAAAATAACAGGTGCCTCAACATTTTCCCTCCGCAGCACTTTCAACTGCTTTGCCATGATATCACCGGGTTTTGCGGAGGGTTCCTTAACCAAAAAATCCATTATGAACGAGTTATTATTAAGATTCTTTTCCATTACTTATACCTTAAGAAATCGTGCATACCAAATTTGCCTTCCATTATTCCTTATTCCGGTATTCATCTACGATACCCTGGAGGGCTTCTTTTGTCACTTTAGCGTGGAATTCGCCATTGATGCAGATCACCGGTGCCAGGCCGCAAGCCCCGATACAGGCTACCACCTCCATGCTGAACAAGCCATCGCGTGTTGTCTGGCCGGCTTTGATCTTCAGCATTTTTTCAAGCTCCTGCAGAACGGTGGCAGAGCCCAGCACATGGCAGGCAGTTCCGCGGCAAACCTGTACATGGTATTTGCCAAGTGGCTCGAAGCGAAACTGGTTATAAAAGGTGGCCACACCATATATTTTGCTGGCCGGTATATCCAGTGTCTTTCCAACTTCGATGACAGCCTGCCTGGAGAGAAATCCTTCTTCTTCCTGTATCTTTTGCAGGATCGGGATCAGGCTTTCACTTCCGCAGTTGGCGTATTCATTTAGTATTTGATTGAATGCAGTGGTCATTTTAAATGAGTTGTGGATTCAACAACGATTTTTTAATAATCAGTTTAGTACGTTCAGGCATGTTTAGCTGCCAGCAGGTTTTCCACGGCAGGGACCAGTTTCTTGCCGTCGACTGGTTTTCTCAGGAAACCATCGACCGGCAGCCAGATTGACGGGCCTTTTTCGGTCCTGTAGTCCACCCCTGCTTTGCCGGTGATCACATCCCTGACAAGGAGCACATCAAGTTCACTGTAATTAGGATCCTGGCGAAATTCACGGGCCATTTCCTGAACTGAAGATTTGGTTGTGGTAAGTATATCGATAGAGGACATCATTAAGATCGGCATATTTTTGAACTCCGGGTTTTCGCTGAATTCTTTGGCCAGTTCAAAACCTTCATACTGGGTGGTCATCATGACATCAAGAATGACCATGTCCGGTTTTTCTTTGTAAGCCAGTTTAAAACCTTCGATTTTATCGGAGGCGGAAATAACAGTGTAGCCTTCCTTGCTCAAGATGGCTTTGACAACAGTGATAATGTCGATGTCGTCGTCCACGATAAGGATCTTTTTCGTTTCCATGGGTAATTTTTTTAAGGGGTCCATTTATTAATTGAATTTCATGATACAAAGGTAAGCCTGCCATAAAGACTGTGTAAGGGCTGTAAGTCCTGATTTTAAAGGAGGATAAACCAATTTAAAGGCGAAGGGCAGGTAGAAGAAAAGTGAAAATGATACCAAGAGGAAGGTGCAAAAAAACCAGTACTTAATTACTGGTTTTTTGAAGGAAAACGGAAGAAAATTGCTATAAATATTTATAAATCAGCGATTAAGGAAGAAAGAAATTTTGCTGGACTTAACCTTAGATTCATATAAAATTTAGGATGATTTAATTGTTAATTAATTAACAATGAAAAGATGAAATTGAGATGGCATCTCATTTATCAGTACTAAAATCAGGAACAGCTTATTAAACGTGAATTTTGGAGCACAGAATTATCTAAATGAGATGCCATCTCAATTCATATAACAAACGCGCTATAATCCTTAATTACAGTATCTTTTCAGAGTATTTGCAAGCGATTTGAGATGCCATCTCAAATCACCGGATCTCAACAAGTTTATGCCGGATCGCATAAGATAATAACCCGACCGAGCTCTTGCAATCGGTTTTGGATAACAGGTTGGATTTGTGCCCGATGACAGTGCGCTCGCTGATGAAAAGCTTATCAGCGATATCTTTATTGGTCAGCCCATCGCAGATAAGTTGCAGGATCTCCTTCTCACGGCGGGTTAATTGTATATCATCTTCATCCTGTTTAGGGTCACGGACAAACTTCTTCGTAAAGAAATCCCAGAGTTCAGGTGAATAATAGTTTTTTCCCGCCTGGATAGCCTGCAAAGCCTGGTCCAGGATTTCCTTGGTGATATTTTTCAGTAAAAAACCTTTGGCACCGGCATCGATCATGCTTTGGACGTATTCCTCGTCGTCGAACATGGTCAGGGCGACGATCTTTAAATCCGGGAACTCCTCCAGGGCGAGCCGGGTGGCTTCAATGCCGTTCATCACAGGCATCTGGATATCAATAAGTATGATGTCAGGCTCATCCTTGGAAAGAAGTTCCAGGAATTCCTTTCCATTCGTCGCTTCGCCGGTCACTTTGGCGTATTTAAGGCGGTTGATGACCATTTTCAATCCATTCCGGAAAAACTCATGGTCATCGACAATAAATATTTTGAGCTTTTCTTCCATTAAATCTGAAAATCTTACGCAGGCAAAGATAATGCTTTATCGTAAACGGGAAAATCAAACCTGTTGTAAACTCACCCGATCCGCATTAATATCTATTTCAACAACAACCAGGAACCCGGCTCCCGGGCGGCTGTGTATCCTGTAATTTCCATTGATCGACCGCAGGCGGCTGATGATGTTTTTCAGCCCCATTCCACCTGTTTCGGCACCCATCGCCTTTTCCTTGTCAAAACCTATCCCATCATCAAGATAAGTCAATTGCAATACGTTGTCGATCATCTCCAGGTAAATCTCAATTTTTGAGGCATTGGCATGCTTCATGGTATTGTTGATCAATTCGGTGATAACCCGGTAAAGGACGATTTCAATGGTCTGGTCAAAACGTTCAGTCACCTATACTGCTCTCGAAATTAATATGCGTTTTCTGGGCCAGGTTGACCTTTTTACAAAATGCTTCCACAGCTTTTACCAGGCCGAAATCCATGATCAGGTGAGGGGAGAGGTTATTGGAAATGGCCCTGGTGCTCGAAATGGCTTCGTTGATCAGTTCGTTGGTCTGCTTTAGCATCTCATTTTTTTCACCGGGTTCCAGGTCGCCCGATTCCAGTTCATTAACATATAGTTTTATGGTAGAAAGCAGAGGCCCCAGCCCGTCGTGAATGTCCCTTGAAATCCGTTCTCTTTCCTGCTCTTCGGCTTTGATCACCGCACTCAGGATATTACGCTCCATTTGTTTTCTTTCAGTGGTTTCACGGGCGATTGAAATAATGGCCTCCTGGCCCAGGTAATTGATCACCCGGCTATTCACTTCGAGTGAAATCACTTTTCCGTCTTTTGACACATGTTCCGTTTCATAAACATGACGTCCGTTTTCAATGATCTTCTTCAGGTTCGGTTCCACCGTGTCGAAATATTTCGGTGTTTTAAGGTCTTTGAAATTCTTCTGGAGCAATTCCTGCCGGCTGAAACCCAAGGGTTTCGCAGGCTACCTGGTTTACTTCGATGAGATTTCCTTTGAGATCGGCCAGGTATATTTCATCGCTGCTGTTATGAAACAGGGTGGTAAACCGGGTTTCCAGTTCATGATTTGCAACCTCGGTATGTTTAAGTGTAAAAAGGATACGGCCGATCATGATCACGGCAATGGCCATGATCGCTGATACGATGATCCCAAGCCAGTGTGAAAAAATCTGTAAGCCAGGTGATATTTCTCCATTAATTAAAACAATTGCCTCCACGACCCTGCGAAAGGCCATAAACATGAAAGCAACGAAGATCATGATCCAGGCCACCCTGGCACGGGAAGCCCTGAGCAGCCAAAGGGCGCTGATGGCAGCAACAACCTGGAGCAGAGCTGATGAAATAAGACCGATGATGGTGAGCATGAAAAGGTTTAGGTTACAGCCCCTACCCCCGTCCCCTCCCCCAATTGGGGGAGGGGTGAGGGGAGGGGGCTTCGATTATTAAAAAACGCAAAGAACGGATCGAATTATCCACTCTTTGCGTTCTATAGATTATATGAAAATACTGATTCTATTCTTTCTTTGTTTCTTCTTTCTTCTTTTCTTCTTCAGCGTCTCCGCTCAGACCTTTTTTAAATTCCCGGGCACCCTGGCCAATTCCTTTCATCAACTCGGGGATCTTTTTCCCGCCAAACAGCAATAACACTACCACAACGATGAGAATGATCTGCCATGGCCCGATCACACCAAGTATCATAAATGATTCATAACATGAGTTTACAGATTGAAAAACAAAGATACAAAATAATGAGTGTATTAATCCCACGTCCTATGCCTAATTTATTTCTAATTTTGTTGAATTGAACAATCCTGTTACTATGAAAAAACTGTCTGCACTTCTCTTTGCCATCTTTTTATTTATCTCATCCGGCCTGATTGCCCAGGAGGTAAGCCCGGTTTTGACTCATGAAATGACCCCGGAGGAAGAACTCCGGAAACATGAGATCGGAAGGGACTTCACCCCGACAAACCCTCCTGCGCCGCCGGTCCGCATAGTGGCTGAATTCGAAGAAATGCAAAGTGTTTTGATCCGCTATCCTTTCGGTATCCCGATGACCCTCATCAAGGAAATGGCAGATGATTGCAAGGTGAAGACCATCGTGGCCAATTCGTCGCAGCAGCAGCAGGTGCTAAGCCAGTATGAGGCGGCCGGGGTGAATACAGCCAATTGCGAATGGCTGCTCGCCCCTTCAAATTCATACTGGACAAGGGATTACGGCCCTTGGTTCGTAGTCGATGGCAATTATGATGTCGGCATCTCCGATTTCCCCTATAACCGGCCCAGGCCGGATGATGATAATATCCCGGTGGTGCTGGCCCAGCAGATGGGAATACCGCTTTATGGCATGGACCTCATCCATACCGGGGGAAACTGGATGGATGACGGTTTGGGACTTGGCGCCTCAACTGAACTGGTCTGGGAAGAAAATCCGGACATGACCCACCAGGAAATCGATACGATGGTCATGGATTACCTTGGGATCAGGAAATACAATGTGCTTCCGGATCCGTTGGATGAGTATATCGATCATATTGATTGCTGGGCAAAATACCTTGATGTGGATAAGGTTCTCGTCGGGCAGGTTGCGCCGTCAGATTACAGGTATGCAGATTTTGAATTTGTGGCTAATTATTTCGCATTCCAGACAAGTTCTTATGGAACCCCGTTCCAGGTCTACCGCGTCTATACCCCCGGCACATCACCCTACACACCCTATACCAATTCCCTTATCCTGAATAAAAAGGTTTTTGTCCCCATTACCGGCAGCCAGTGGGACGATGAAGCCATGCAGGTTTATGAAGATGCGATGCCCGGATACGAAATCGTCGGGATCATGCATAATACCTGGGAAAATACAGATGCCCTTCATTGCCGGGCAAAAGGAATCGCCGATGTCGGCATGCTGTGGGTAAACCATATGCCCCTGCTGGGAAACCAGGATTTCCGGCCGGAATGGGAATTAAATGCCGATGTTGTGCCTTACACCGGCCTGAGTGTGATCTCCGATTCGATGCTTTGTTATTATAAGTTCGATGATGGGGAATACCAGGCAATACCACTTCAGCATGTCGACGGGTATTCCTATAAAGCCACCATACCCTTTGCCGAACCCGGCACGGAGATTTCCTATTACCTCCGTGCAGCAGACTATTCCGGGAGAAAGAAGAACCATCCCTATATCGGGGCACCGGATCCGCATGTTTTTACCGTCGGATATGCGGATGATGCCATCGTAGAACCTGATTCCCTGGTATTCCTGACCGTTGAGGAAATGATAGAAGGCAAATCATTCGATATATACAATTTCACTGATGGCGATCTTATTATCAATGATCTGGAACAGGAAGGATTTGGATGGTTTCACTGGTATATCGAACCCTGGACACTGACACTTCCGCATACCATGGAAATGAGCGAAACGATCACACTGAACGTGAAAATCTCCATTCCTGTTGATAATTACCTGGGCTATCTTGTGGTCGATACCCTGGATATTTTAACGGAAAACGGACTTCACCAGGTAATCCTCAAAGTCGACAGCGACCTGATCAGTTCGCTGACCGATCCTTTAGCTCAAGCCTCATTTTCCAGGATTAAGTCGATATCACCGAATCCATTTAACAGCCATACCCGCATCACTATCAGTTTTGACAAATCCTCAAAAGCCAGCCTGACTATTTACAATTTGAACGGGCAGGTCATTAAAATCCTTACCTACCGGGAATTTCCTGCAGGGAATCATGAAATTTTATGGGATGGGATGGATGAATCAGGAAATGAAGTTCCATCGGGGATTTACTTGCTGAAACTTGAGACGGAAAGGGGAGTCGATTTTAGAAAACTAATCCTCTCTTATTAATCTTATTTTCAACACATAGGCACGGGGCACAATAGGAATACACATAGAATGAAAAATCCGGCCATAATGACCGGATCCATAATATATTCCCGAATTCAAAATTCAACATTCAACATTTCCTTACATGCATTTAATCACCGTCTCCATCTGGTATTTGGCGGCAGCTACGTTATTTCCGGCGGTCACTTTTTTGTAATTTTCGCAGGAAGTGGCAGTTTCACCTTTTTTCTCATAGGATTTCCCCAGCTCAAAATAGATATCGGATTTATCTTCGGTTTGAAGCTCTAGGGCCTTATTGGCAGCGGCGATGGCATCATCCCATTTTGAAAGCCCGTTATAGGCAAGGGCGAGATAATAATAACTGCTGGCCTTGGTGGTGTCATATTCCTGTGAAATCACCAGGTTTTCGACTGCCGCACTGTATTTGCTTGATTGAAGGGCAACTGCACCTGCCTTCTGGTAAGCAGAAGCGGCAGCATCTTTTGCACTGGTAATGGATTTGCTGTCATCGCCGGCCATGGCAATAACTTTATCCAGCGCTTCTTTCATGAGTGGAAGATTTTCCTGCTTTTTGTAAACCAGTCCAAGGCCATAATAAGCTTTATAATAGGAAGATTTATATACAAGCGCTTTGTTATATTTTTCAATAGCCGCGTCCAGGGATTCATTCTTCAGGTCTGAATTTCCCAGTGCAGTATAAATGCCAGCAAGATAGGTACGTGAAGCGTCTGCGGTTTTGGTTTCGCCCATCTGGTCGGCATACTGGGCCGATTTCTCAAAATTGGGTATGGCTTCGGTGTAATTTTTGGCATCAAAAAATCCTTTGGCCATGTTGAAATAGGTCCCGGGAAGCTGCTGTTCGGCTTTTATCTGGAGTTCCATAGCATCGTCGCCGACCTGTGTGCAGATCTTGATAGTTTGCTCATAAGCTGCTGCAGCTTCAGCATATTTTAATTCTTTGGTGAATTGAATTCCCTGGTTGAAAGCCGCACCGGCTTCGTCTAAGGTCTGGGCAAAAGAGTTAAATGCAAAGCTTATCATCATTATTATAGCGATGATCTTTATTTTTTTCATATTCGGATGAATTAAGGTTGATGTTTTTAAATTTTAATACAGGGGTGCAAAGATAAGAATAATTTCCATCTTTATAACCGCCGACCGCCGATCGCTGACTACCTACTGCCAGCCGGCCACCATCTCCCCGGTCAGTGCAGGAATATCCAGCTTATTCTTCTTCCTGATGCCGTTCAGGTCGTTGGCCAATTTGTTAGCATTCGCTTTCTTCAGCGCTTCTATGGTGTTAAATCCTGATTTGCGCAGCCAGGGGATCCATGCTTCCGGTACGCCGATGGCTTTGAAATCTTCATCTTCATCAATACGGACACGCTTTTCAGGCCGCATCTGCGGGAAGAAGATGACGTCCTGGATCGAAGGGGCATTTGTCATGATCATCGTCAGGCGGTCGATGCCGATACCGAGCCCGGCCGTTGGAGGCATGCCGAATTCGATGGCGCGGAGGAAATCTTCGTCCAGCACCATCGATTCCTGGTCGCCGCGCTTGCCCAGCTCAAGCTGGTACTCAAAACGGTTCCGCTGGTCGATCGGATCATTCAGCTCGGAAAAAGCATTGCAGATCTCTTTGCTGTTGCAGATGGCTTCAAAACGTTCCACCAGACCGGGTTTGCTTCGGTGTTTCTTTGCCAGGGGCGACATCTCTACCGGGTAATCGGTGATAAAAGTCGGCTGGATCAGTTTCGGCTCGCAGAGCTGTCCGAAGATCTCATCGATGATCTTGCCTTTTCCCATGGTCGGATCCAGGTCCACACCAAGCCCGGCAGCCGTTTTCCGGAGTTCTTCCTCATCCATTGAACTGATATCAATACCGGTGAAATGATGGATCGCTTCAAACATGGAATATCTTTTCCAGGGGCGTTTGAAGTCGATCACGTTATCCCCAACTTTAACCTGTGAGGTTCCGTGCAGATCAAGTGCGATCTTCTCCACCATCTCTTCCACTAGGGCCATCATCCATTCATAATCTTTATAGGCCACATAAAGCTCCATCTGGGTGAATTCCGGGTTATGGAAACGGTCCATCCCTTCGTTCCTGAAATCTTTCGAGAACTCATAAACCCCATCATAACCACCAACGATGAGCCTTTTCAGGTAAAGCTCATTGGCGATGCGGAGGTAAAGGGTCATATCAAGGGTATTATGGTATGTCTTGAAAGGACGTGCAGCGGCTCCTCCATAAAGAGGCTGCAAAATCGGCGTTTCCACTTCCAGGTAGCCTTTGTTATCGAGATATGACCGCATCGAGTTGATGAGCCTGTTCCTTTTAATAAATCCTTCGCGTACCTCCGGGTTGACGATCAGGTCGACATATCGCTGGCGGTAGCGTTGTTCCGGGTCGGTGAACGCATCGTATACTTCACCTTCCTTTTCTTTGACAATGGGCAACGGCCTGAGCGACTTGGTCAGCAGTTTGTATTCCTTTACATGTATGGTGATCTCGCCCATCTGGGTGATGAAGACAAATCCTTTGACGCCGATGATATCCCCGATATCGAGTAATCTTTTAAAAACAGTGTTGTACAATGTTTTATCCTCGCCCGGGCAAATATCGTCGCGCTTGAAATAGAGCTGCATCCGGCCGGTGGCATCCTGGATTTCGGTAAATGACGCGGCCCCCATGATCCGGCGGTTCATGATCCTGCCAGCCAGGCTAACCTCCTGGAATAAGCTATTGTCGCCGGGAAACTGCTCAAGGATATCACGAATCGTGGCATTGACCTCAAAACCTTCGGCAGGGTAAGGATCGATGCCCAGGTTAATAATTTCCTGCAGCGAATTGCGGCGTATGAGTTCTTGTTCGGATAAATCCATTGTTAAATTGTTTTTGCCCCCTCCCCTAAGTCCCCTCCCCCTAATTGGGGGAGGGGATTCAGGGGTAGGGGCCGTTGATCGTGCAAAGATAGAAAACAATCGGAAAAGCGTGGTTAAGGGATTATCTACCTGGAAATCAAAGATTTTTGGTTATCCAGTATCTGTCCGTTTTGTAACATCCTGATAAAATATGCTCCATTTGGAAGCTCATCGGTTGAAATACTGATGGTTTGTGCGCCGGGGTAAACTTCAAAGGAAAATGAGCCTGCCTTTTTTCCTAATAAATTGAAAATCTCAATTATAACAGGAAAGGGATCTTTAACGTAAATATCCATTGATAATTCAAACTTTGCGGGATTGGGAAAGAGAGATAAAAATCCGGGGTGTTTGGTATTTATTTCATAGTCATCTGTGCCGACCAATGATGCGCATTGTCCAAAATATGGATCAAAGCCAGTGACGGTGGGAGGATAGCAAGGGTCGAAGAAGAGGGTTCGATTGGGGCAAATTACGGCATAGGTTGGCCATCCCTGGAAATTTTGCCCGGATATAACGGTTGTATGGGCAGTTGTCCCTCCACCATTTGGACCGGCACATGGATTTGTAACGTTAAAGTTGGTCCTATACTGGTCGATCACCGCGTCAGGATCACCGAGATTGTTTGAAATGCCCCAGAAGACGATATCTTCCTGTCCCGCCCCTGTATTCTGGTAGATCTCTTCGATCACCGGGGCATATTCCTGGCAATAACCGCAGGTAGTAAAAAACAGGTCGACAAAAACAGTCTTGCCTGAGTCAAGCGTATTATAAAGGTTCCGGGTGATGCCATCAGTGGTGGTAATGGTGAAGTCGCCTGCATTCCTGGTTATCCGGCTGTCAGTTACCTGGATGCCTTTGTATGGGCAGCGGTCCTCGGATCCGCTTTGGGCTTGAATTACTGAGAAAGGTATTAAAGCGATTATTATTGTCAGAAGTCGGTTCATTTTATCCGGATTAATAGCCCAAAGATATTGCAAATATTTTTTTAAATCTGTGAAAATCTGTGTTATCTGTGGTGAAAAAAGACAAATCCACCACGGATTACTCAGATTAACACAGAGAGAACACAGATTATTATCGATATTCCTAAATAACGAAGGAAGTAAAACAACTTATCAATTTATCAATTTAACAGTTTAACCATCGAGCAATTGAACTATCGAACAAATCAATATACATTTGCAGAAGAATTTAAGGAAGATGGAAGAAGTTAAGAGGAGACAAAAGCCCGACTGGCTTAAGATCAAGGTACCAAAAGGGAAAGAATATATAGAAGTCCGGGATGTGATCGACCGGAATAAACTGCATACGATCTGCACATCAGGCCAGTGCCCGAACAAGGAAGATTGCTGGGGGAGGGGCACGGCGACATTTATGATCCTGGGAAATATCTGCACCCGTTCCTGCAAATTCTGCGCCGTGGCTACCGGTCGGCCTTTGCCGGCCGACTGGGCAGAACCCGGCAGGATTGCCGAATCGGTGAACAAAATGAAACTGAAGCATTGCGTGATCACCTCGGTCGACCGCGATGATATGGAAGACGGCGGGGCGGCCATCTGGGCAGCAACGATCAGGGCCGTGAAAGAGATGAACCCGGCAACCACCATCGAAACACTGGTCCCTGATTTCCGGGGCAGGAAAGAATACCTTCAAATTGTCATAAATGCCCGGCCGGATGTGATCTCCCATAACCTGGAGACGGTGAGGCGGCTTACCCCACAGGTACGTTCTGCAGCTATTTATGAGAGAAGCCTTGAAGTGGTCGGTTGGATTGCCGGGTCAGGCATCCGGTCGAAATCAGGCATCATGCTGGGCCTGGGTGAAACGGAAGAAGAGGTGGTACAGGTGATGGATGACCTGCGACGTGTAGGTTGTGAAGTGATAACGATCGGACAGTATTTGCAACCCAGCATGAAGCACCTGCCGGTAAAAGAATTTATCCGGCCGGAACAATTTGAAATATACCGGAAGATTGGCCTGGAGAAAGGCTTTCGCCACGTTGAAAGCGGCCCGCTCGTAAGATCTTCTTATCACGCAGAGAAACATGTGTTGTAAATGATAAATTGTTAAATTGATAAACTGTTAAATTGCTGGAATCGGGATATCCTTTAATTTGTTTCACTTGAACGGGCAAATATGTTAGTGAATTTTAGATTGAAAGGTATTGGATTTGTTTTTGGGATCTCTCTGATTGTAATAACATCCTGCTGCAGGGAAGATTCAGTGGAAACAGCGAGATATGAACTTACCGAAGGGGAATTAAAACTCATTCCATATGAATATGGACAGAAAATCAATTTTATACATTCCAACGGATATGAGTTTGTTTTTTCTGTTACGCAGGATACTATGGAATGGAGGACATATAGCCCATTTTGTGAAGGTAATTGCTGCGGTCTGGACTATATTTCTTACCAGGTCAGGACTACAAAGCTTGAATCATCATATCCTGTCCTTACGATCACTATGTCAATAGATAGTTATAGTGATTATCCGGGAGGTTTTTCTCTGGATATCAATCACAGGCACTTTCTTACCATGAAGTATGATAGCCTGGCTAATTTTATCTGTGCTCAATCCTATGACATGATCTGTTTTGATTCAGTAATTATTCATAACAAAACGTATAAAAATGTTGTGGAGAAAAAGTTCGACAGTCATTATTTTATAGATGATTCAACAATTCAGGTTCCGGAAACTATTTTATATAACAGCCTGGGACTACTTCAAATTAAAATGTCAAATGAAGAGACGTTTTCTATTAATAATTAATTGGATGTTATTTTCGTGGCTTATCTTTTCAGCAGGCTGTGAAAGAGTTGATAATGAAGGGATGTACTATCTTGCAGATGAGGCACGAAATTATCAGATAGACACAACTGTCACTTCTTTTAAAATGATCGATAATTATGGAATAACTGAAGAATATTATATGGATGGTTATCAGAATCAGAAACACCATTATTATTATCAGGGGGCAGGATGGTATGGAGAAATTTTTGACGTGACCTATCGTTCAGTATTGAATGACTATTTTTTTATGTTTAGTTTGAGAGCGTTGTTTGGTGATACAGAACTTTGGTTTGAAATGAACCAGCAGGATATCATAATTTATAATTTTAACAAACGGAAAGTGACCTCAGATATCACCCCGGCAATACATTTTTACGATTCACTTCTTGTTAAAGGGATTAAATACGATTATATTATAGAGATTGATTATTCCGATCAAATGGATGACTTATATGAAAACACACCTGTCAAGACTTATATCTCCGGGGATAAAGGGACTGATTAAATTCATCAGAAAAGATGGGGTAATTGCAGAAAGAATCCCAACCTTCTGACCACTTAATGACCACTAATGACAATCTCAAAACCAGATATAATTTTCAATGACCTCGGATTGGTTCCCTACCGCCAGGCCTGGGATTACCAGGAAAAGCTTTATAGTGAATTGATGAGCCGGAAACTTGCCGGCGAAAAATCTTTTCCCGGGCACCTGCTTTTCTGTGAGCATCCACCCGTATTTACATTAGGCAAGAGTGGTTCGAAAGAGAATCTCCTGATCAATGAGCAAATGCTGGCGCAAAAGGGGATAGAGTTCTTTCATATCAACCGCGGTGGGGATATTACTTTTCACGGCCCGGGACAGATAGTCGGGTACCCTATTCTCGACCTGGAACAGTTGAACCTGGGGATCAGGGACTATATCCGGAAGCTTGAAGAATCGGTGATCCTGGTGCTGAAAGAATACGGGATACCGGCCGGCAGGCTTTCCGGTGCTACCGGGGTTTGGCTGGATCCTGAAAAACCATCTTTGGCCAGGAAAATCTGTGCCGTAGGAGTAAAAGCCGGCCGGCACATCACCATGCACGGGTTTGCCTTCAATATCAATACCGATTTATCTTACTATCAATATATAAATCCATGCGGGTTTATTGATAAGGGGGTTACGTCGATGGAGAAAGAGCTTGGGAGAAGAGTGGATATCGAAGAGGTTAAGGGTTTGCTTAAAATCCAATTATTAAATTCCTTAACCACTTAGGCACTTAGAGCACTTAGGTACACTAAGATTTTTTATTTCTAAGTATTTGTTTAATATTAACTTAGTGTCTCTAAGTGCCCTTAGTGCCTTAGTGGTAAATTTAAAACTACCATCGTTATTATTTTCTACGGATAACTGAAAATCCAAGGTAATTTATTCCGAATAAAAGAGCAGCCAAACTAATCAGGAGCCCGACCTTTACACTTCCCGGATCATAAGAAAACAACACCTCATGCTCCCCTGCCGGGACAGGAACGGAAATAAAACCCATATTCGCCGTTATTATATCGGCCGGTTGCCCGTCAACTGTTGCCTTCCAGCCGAAATAATTATTCTGCAGTAAATTGATCAGTGCTTTATCCTCTGTTTTACTGTAAGCATGCACTTCTACCGGCGAAAAAGATTTGATCCATATCGAATCGCCCACATTCAACCTTAAACCTTCAACCTTCAACATTAAATAATCCTCATCTTCCAGGTATATCCTCCCTTTTAAAAAATCCTGGTTCTGCTCATGTATGGCCATGGAATCCAGCGGGCTGACCTGACCTGATAGATAGATAAGGGGATTTTGCAGGATCGTTTCGAAGAGCCTGGCATGGTTATCGGCCATCTCTTCAAAACCCTTTAAATGAAGCGGGTTATAGCCTTCATAGGAAACCTGTTTATGGAAAATGTTCATGTTCCGCCAAAGGGCCTGATAAGCCAGGTTCCGCGTGTCTTTATTATCAATGAGCGGCCCGGCGCCGGGAACCGGAAAGCCATCAGGGAACTGCCGGGCATGGGCGGCGATCTCGCGGGACTTGAAATTCTGATAATAAACGGTATAAGGGCTGTTCAACCGGGTTGCCAGGATCATATCCATTGCGGAAATGAATAACACCGCAGCCAGGGCATACTTTTTAAAGCGCCATTTTGTGAAAAGAAGGAAAAAGATAGAAAGAATGAGTAGTTGAATGAGCCCCTGGAAAAGAATATGCTGGGCAATTATCGATTTATCTGAAGAGATGAAAAGTTGATGTTTAATAAAATTCATCATATTCAATTCCCCCTTCAACAGTGAAAAAACAACAAAGCCAAGCAATGTGCCGGCAATGATCATGATGGAGATCCTGAGTTTTACGCGTATGTTCAACTCTCCTTTCCGCCATTCATCAAAGGCAAACCCGGCCACAATGATGAAACTCAGGATGAAAAATATCCTGAACAGGGCAGGGAACCGGAACAGGTTCATGAAAGGGACATAGTGATAAAGGAATTCCCTGACCGGCAGGGCGCTCACCGACTGATGCAGCCAGGCAGAAAAGACCCCAGGCAAGGAACAGGTTGACCAGTTTTGTCCTCCTGATCATTAATCCTGCCAGGAAAAAAACCAGGGTAAGCAGGCCAAAATAGGCATTCGACATGGACAGGTCCGTGCCGTAGTATTCCATGTTGCGGATGGAAGCAAAGGGAAGAATGAAAGAAATGAAGCTCTTTGGGGTGAAGGCGCCGAAAAGGGCCTGCACGAGCGTGACACCTGCACCACGGGTCATGGCATCCTGCAGGTGATAAACAGAAATGAGTACCACCATCCCTGATAAGATGGTAAAAATTCCCGCTACAGCCAGGTACCCGGAGAACCTGAATAATTCATGGTAGTTTTTCTTCCTGATATATTCAATGAGATACATGATAAATACAGCAGTCAGCAGGTAAAGTAAAAGGAAAATAAATGCCGGGTACCCGCCGGTCATGATCATGAAAAATGCCAGTCCGAGTTTTATCGCAGCACTTAACGAGGGTGCGTTTTTCAAGTCCGAGGAATGCACCGATAATAAATGGTATCCAGGTCCCGCTGATGATCCACATAAAATGCTGTGCATTACCGATGAAAAATCCGCTCAGCATATAGGAAATTGCCATGACAAAAGCCGTTTCATCCCTGAATTTCAGTTGCTTTGCCAGGTAGAACATCCCCATCCCGGCCAGGAAAATATGCAGGATAAATCAATGGAGATGATGTAGATATCATATCCGAAAAGGTACCCGAAAAACCAGGTCACCGGGTACCAGGCTGAACTTTGCGGGTCGGCATGGATGGGCGATCCCAGGAGCTGGTAAGGGTTCCAGAGGGGCAGCATCCCGTCCTGGAGGCATTCCCCGATAAAATACCGCCAGGGATAGGCCTGGTCGATGATATCATATTTCAGGGGATGACGGAACAGGACCAGGGGCAGCATGGCAAGCACTGCCGTTAGAAAGATCAGGATATAATATGTATAGGTCTGTCTGCGGTCCATGGATATTTCAGCAATGATTCCGGGCCAGGTAAAGCCGGTGCTAAAGATAATCCTTTCCGCTATTTCTGCAATACGTCATGCAGAACGATATGCGATTTGAACTCTCCTGTGAGCGGCAAATGAAGATGATAATAACGGAGGATTTTTTCCAGCAGATCACTGCGGACGGGTGAAGGCACCGACAATGGTGTAAAACTTTTCCGGGTGAAATGTCCAGAAGTTTACTAAACCAGGCACAGTCCTGTCCTGAAATGAAATTCTCAGCGGGCAATGCGTCAGCCTGGACAAAGTGGCCTTCCTCCAGGTCGAATACCGTTTTCTCGTTTAAATACCTTCCCTGAGGAAAGAAACCAAGGAATGGGTTAAATGAAGGGTAAATAAAATATGGAAGTTTGCGGGATTTTCAGTTGTTTCATCAAGCAGGACCAGGTGATCGAAAATGAATTGGAATAATTCAGGATTTACGGCTTCCTCCTGGATGGATTTGTAAAGCAATTCATTCAGGAAGAGAAGGATGGAGGACTTGCGGATATCCAGGTGAATGTTCTGGTATTGGATAAGCAACGCGGGCTTCCCGGATATGGTGCAGTTCGCTTTTTTCTTTCTGGCTGACGACCAGGTCCAGTAAGGTGAGAGGTTGAAACAGGCTGGATTTTATCTTTGCTTTTGGTCCGCGGGCCCCTTTGATAATATAAGAACGAAGACCCGTTTCCTCAGTAAGTATCCTAACCACCAGGCTGGAATCGGAATATTTCGTCTGACGGAAAACAATGCCACGGGTTGAATGATACATTGAAGGTTGAAAATTTGAACTGGTGACTGGTGACTAGTGACTGGTGACTGCGAACTAATTAACAAACAGTATCTTCGTCACCATCGTCTCACTTCCGTCGTCATTCCGAGATAAAGACCAGGTAAACTCCCGTACTGGCCTTTCGCCCATCGAAACTGTAACCGTTCCATATAGCCTGTCCGCCTTCGGCGCGGGTTTCATAAATGACCGATCCCGTTATGTCAGTGATCTTCACGATCGCATCCCTGACCAGACCTTTGATGGCAATCGGCCCCCCGTAACCTGGCCTTACAGGATTTGGATATGCATAAACACTGTCGTTTGTGGTGCCGCCGCCAGTGGCAGTGCTTTTGTAGGAGATCAGACCCTTTGCCGTACCGATGAAAACCTCACCGGTCTTTTCATTGATAGCCAGGCTGGTAATGTTATTCGAAAACAGCGGGCTGTTATCTTCCGTAAAATGATGGATCTGCTCGGTACCATCGGCAGAGAGAAGAAATACGCCGGCACGTTCCGTACCAAACCATTTCTTGTTGGCCCCGTCTATTGCAATGGCTTTGACAATTTCTGTCTCAAGCAGGTACTGGACATACCCGTCGACATTCACCAGGATCTGCTGGGCATCCGACCGATCGTCAGTTAAAATATCATTCGGGGAATAAAAGACGGCAACCCCCTCATCGGTGCCGACCCAGATTTCACCTTCAATGTCTTCAGCTATGGCAAACACACTCGTTCCGGGCAGGTTGCCAAAGCCTGCGCCTGATTTCAGGCCGCGCATCTGTTTGCCAGGGTCGTTCGTTTCATCAAAAACGATGATATAATTGGAATTCGACTGCCGTAGTGCGCGGCAGCATCCATTTCTGGCCATATGAATCGACGATGATTTTCCTGATATCGATCCCGGTTGTGCTTGATCCCAGGTTGAAAGCTTCCCAGCTTCCCAGGGCAGTGCCATCCAGCCTCCTTACGGAAACGATCTTTTCAGCCCCGGAGTTGGTCATCCAGAGGTTATTATCGCTGTCAAAAGCCATCCCGCCCACTTTCACGACCGGGTAGCCCTCGATCATGTTCGGCTCCAGGGAACTGTTGTCGGCATTATAGATCTGTGCAATGGCCTGGTTGTTGAATTCCGCCATGCCACGGTTCCAGGATCCGGTAAAAACATGGTCGCTGTTAAGCGGATCGACAGTTACGGCAACAAAGTCACGCAGGGTATCCAGGCCGGTAGAATTACTGTTATCATATGTTTTCCATGTTTCATCGATCAGTGAAAACAATCTGGCACCGCGCCAGGTGTTATTCCAGGTTGCCGTCAAACCACCGGGGACCACATAAAGTTTCCCATCTCCGGTAGCCATTTCAAAGATATCTGCCGTAGGCGCCCCGCTGGGCTTGATAAACTCCTGTTCAAAACCTCCTGCCCATGATTTCACCAGGCCTTTGTTCCGGTCAGCAATCCAGTAATTCCCGTCTGTCCCGATAATAGCATCGGAAGGCGCCGGACTTGATTCTCCATAGGTATAGATTTTCAGTTCCTCAACCAGGCGGTGTTATAGGTCTTGGTAAAATAACTGTATGAAACAACCAGCTTGTCGCCGCTGGTCCGTAAACTGTAGTGTCCGTTCTGAATTGCCGGTTTCAAGAAATCGCCATTCCCCGTTTTCTAGAACATACAGATCATCTTCAGGGATTTCAGGATCCGTATGATTGATCAATAATTTCCATTGATAGTTGTGTATCAGGTTATAAAAACCATTCGGGAAAGGGACATCCGGCATCTTATGCCAGTTGGCATAAAATGCCAGGTTGGGATCATCGATATCAGCATAATAAATTCCTTTTTCCGTTGCGGCAAAGAAGGCAGTATCATTGTAGGTCATGGCCAATACATTAAGGCTGCTCCCATCCGGACCGATATAATAAGTGTCTTTTACTTCTTTCTTCTCCAGGTTAAGCACAACAATTCCGAAACCGCAGGATAAGTAAGCATATTTGCCATAATTCAGAATGCTGTTGATGGTTTTATTGCCAAGGATTTCTTTCCGTTTAATATCCGGGATATTGATGATGGTAAGATCATCAAAGATCAGGTCGACATTGGTATTGGAGTAAGATACCACAAGGATATCCTGGTCATGTGTTCAGCGAGATGTCGCTGACCCCAAGGTCAGACAGCCCGTTGACCTTGCTGAGCCGGTTTACGGTGTTGTCATCCCGGTCGAAATAAAACATGCTGTATGGGGTCGAGCAATAAATAGCGGAATGGAATTCTTCCACATGGGTTGCATAATCATAAGGAAGATGGTCTCTCCATTGTCCGATTCCGACTTCCTGCGAGGTATGACGGATTTTGAAAAAGCAGGACCATCGAACAGAGCAGACCAGGTATTAAGTATTTCATATGATATAGTGTTGAAAGAGTAGGAAGATAACTGATTTTTCCCGGATTTATTGTAATTCAAAAGTAGATATTTTCAGTCTTCGTTCTTCCATTTCTTGCCGGTAATGACTTTAACGCTTTTCGGGACGACCTGGAAAGTAAAAGGCGTGATGCCCAAGTGATTCGCCGTCAGTTTCCAGTTGTGACTGATCCTGTGTGGCTGAAATGATGGAAACGGATTTTCCCGCGATGGGTCTGGACAAAAGGCAAATGGGTGAATGTCCCGGCATATAGTTTTTTAATATGCCTTATAACCGTCAGTTTGGTCACGTTTTTAAAGATGGTCACATCAAAAAGGCCGTCATCAGGAATGGCAAAAGGCAACTGCATCATGCCGCCGCCGTTGAATTTGCAGATCCCGACACTCATGCTGAAAACCTTGCCCTTGTAAACCCTTTCGCCATCAACTTCAATATCCAGGTAAGCATGATGATAACGAAACAGGCCTTTGAGCAGGTTCAGCAGGTAAGCCATCGTGCCGCCTCCGCCTTTTTCTTTGGTGATGTTGGTCATCCGGGTCACGAGCGCATCATATCCCAAGCCCGGCGATATTGACAAAATACCGCGAAATTTCGTCCGGGCCATCGTAATATTTCACCAATCCGGCATCCTGGATGAACAGGCGTTGCTTTTTCAGTATCTTGACTGCTTTTTTATAGCTCGTCTTTTAAATTATACATCCTGCCCCAGTCATTGCCTGTGCCAACCATGATCATACCTACCATAATATCGGTGGTATTGAACCATATCCTGGCGGAAAATACCATTAACCACCTCATTCATGGTGCCGTCACCGCCCGACTACGATGATCTTCCGGAAGCCTGTCTTGATATAATTTTCCGTCATGGTAGATGGCATGATCCCGGTGGGCGGTGAATTCGTGGATAAATTCAAATCCTGCTCCGGTGAGCAAAGCGGAAATTTCAGGCCAGTCTTTTTCCCCTTTCCTTTTGCCTGCGTTCGGATTAACGATCACAAGCCACCTGTTTTCATGTTGATTCTTCTTTATTCATTGGCAGAAGCATAAGGTCAGACAATGTCAATGAATTTTTTAGCAAAGAGGTAGAAAGAATTGAAAAATGCGAAAACGGTAACGCCTGCCTGTGTTTCCAGCGTATCTTCCGTCAGCATCGACAACATGATGATGATAAAAAAAGAAAGATAATAGTAATCATGAAATTTACCGAGCCTGGCAGCGGGAAAGATCAGGCTGAATAAGAACCAGGCTAATCCAAATATGCCAAAGGTTGCAAAAATAGCCAGGAACTGGTTATGTGAACGCCACCGGAATTCTTTTTCCAGCAGGCTGCCCGACTTGTTATATTCCTCCTGGAAGGCATGTTCCAGGTCGCCGGTACCCACGCCGGTCAGCCAGTTTTCTTTAATAATGGACCGGGACAGTCTTCCAGAATTCAAGCCGCTGCATCACCGAATGGCCGCTGGCATTATGGGTGACCTGGTAACGGTTGTATTCCCAGAATATCTTATAGATCCTGACATAAAGGTTAGGTTTCTCAACATACACAATGCTTGCAATCCCGTCTTCCACCATAGCCACTTCCTGGTCGGTCAGTTTGCTCACCCCTTCTGCATCTTTCCGGTATCCTTTGGAGGTGAGAAAGCGGATGAGCGTGTACCTGATCTCCTGGCCGGCTTTGTCTTTTCCCTCAAATTCATAACGGCTGCGGGCGTTCCAGGCCTCCCGTAGCTCATCTGTGGCAACATAAAGCCAGACATAGGCTGCCGTTTTCAATCTGGGGATTGGTAAGGTCATGCCAGTAAGGATTTCCGAGCCTGGTGGTCCGTTCCAGCGAATTGAAATCCACCGGGTCTGACATGATTGACATCCTTCCCGATGTTCCGGATATAAATCACGAGCTATGACAAATATGATCAGGACACCTGACAATCGTGGTGATTTTCAACATCAATGCCCTGTTTGTTCATCACCATATAGAAAACCAGGATAGCCGCGGTTATAAAGAAAATCACCAGCCCGGTCATGAATGCTGACATAAACAGGAATACCAGCAACCAGAGGGCTATAACAGCCATGATCGCTTTTGGCCACCTGGGAATATCGCTTTTTTTGAATACCATGTATGCCAGGATGAAAATAGCCATATCGATCAGTAAACTGAAACGGATATGGGAGATAAACCTGGAAAGATCCCTGCTGTCGGTTATATCACCGGTCAGGTAAAAGTAAGTGCTGATCAGTGTTCCGGTGAAAACAGCCGCCGTGAAAACATACATAAGAAACCTGAAACCTTTGCGGTCAACCAGGCAGGTGGTCGAAAGGATCAGGGGCATCAGCAAGATGGGAAGTTTAATGCGAAGGTCTTTCAAAGCAAATCGAAATCAGTCGTGAAAAACAAGCCGAGCAGGTGAAAAAGATAGATGGATGCAAAAATCCAGGCAGGGGCATTATCACGATGAAAGAATTCTTTGAATTTACGCCCCAGCGATTTCAAGATCCAGCGTGATCCCACCGGGATCAGCAGTACCATGCTCACAAGGGGTCTTATGATTTCTGAAAAAGTCATCGACCTCCTGTTTTTTAATTCCATGAAGGATAAAAACCCCGACCAGGCCAAATTGTGACACACTCATTAAGTAATTGGAGAACGGAAGCGATGCTAACATCAGGCCGATAGCGAAATAGTATAGCCACAGGATGATCTTTTTAGCTTCCATGGAGTAGTTTTGCGCGGGAATTTTGAGCTAAGGTATGAAGTAATTCCATTATGAAGGATTCGAAGCCTATCTTTTCCAGAATGAGCGGGTGAACAGGATCAACACCGTGAACAGTTCAAGACGGCCCAGCAGCATCATGAGCGAAATACCCATTTACCGGCATCAGGGATAAAACCATAATTTCCGACAGGGCCTACCCTGCCGAGCCCGGGACCTATATTGCCCAGGGCAGATATGCTTGCTCCGATCGCCGTTTCGAAGTCGAGGCCAAGAAACGACAGGCACATGGCACCGAACATGAAGATGAGGATATATAGCTGGAAAAAAGCCATGACTTTGTAAATAATATCCTGTGAAACAGCTTCATGGTTCAGCCTGACCGGGATAACACCCTGCGGGTGTATCGCCCTTTTCAGTTCTTTTCCGGCATTCTTAAAAAGAAGCAACTGCCTGATAACTTTAATTCCGCCTCCCGTCGAGCCTGCCATACCTCCCACAAACATCAGCAGAAAAATGAAAAACCATAATGTACCCGGCCATACCAGGTAGTCAGAAGTGACATAACCGGTAGTCGTGACAATGGAAACCACCTGGAATAAAGCGTCCCTGAAAGCTTTTTCCCGATCCATGCCGGTTTTCATGACGAGGTAAATCAGTGATGAGGAGACTGACCCCGATCAGGATGTAAAGGTATTTCCTGAATTCTTCACTGCGCCATATCTGTTTCAGTTTGCCCTGTAATGCCAGGTAATGCAGGGTGAAATTCATCCCGGCAAGGAACATGAAAATGATGATAATATACTGAATATAGCCGGAATACCCGCCAATACTGGAATTTTTCGTGGAAAATCCTCCTGTGGCCATCGATCCGAAAGCATGGCACAAACTGTCGAGCAGGGGCATCTTTCCCAGCATGAGCAACCGGTTAATACGATGGTAAGCAAAATGTAGATGCCCCATAATCTCCTGGCTGTTTCAGAAATGCGCGGATGCAACTTATCTTTTGTCACTCCCGGCATTTCAGCAGAGTACAGCTGTAATCCGCCAATACCAAGGAAGGGAAGTACCGCCACCGATAAAACGATGATGCCCATGCCCCCGATCCAGTGAGTCATGCTGCGCCAGAAATGAAACCCTTTGGAAAAACTTCCACATCGGAAAGGATGGACGCCCCTGTCGTCGTAAATCCCGACATGGACTCAAAGAAAGCATCTGTGAACGAAGGAATGGCGCCACTTATAATGAATGGCAATGTCCCGAAGAGACTGATGAATACCCAGGTCAGGCTGACAACCAGGAAACCTTCCCGCTTATTGATCGTATCTTTTATCTTATTTGCGTGTAGAAATCCATATGATACCACCGGTGCCTGATGTAATGAAAAAAGAAAACAGGAGGGCGTAAGGCTGTTCATCATGATAATATAAGGAGAATGGCAATCCCAGCAACATGAACAAGCCTTCTACCACCAGGAAAAATCCGATGAGATTGAAAATCTGCTTAATATTGATCTCGGCTTTACCTACCATGAATTATATATGAATATAGCAATCATAATATTCTAGATCAGAATCAATGGAATAATTCATCCACGGCATGGACAGCTTCGGGCAATGAGAAAACCACGACCTTATCACCTTCCTGGATCTGGAAATCGCCAACGGCAATGAAACTGTCCTGACCGCGCACAATGCCCCCGATAATAGCTCCCTGCGGGAATTTTAATTTCCGGATCGGTGCCTTGGTGACCGGGGAATGGGGTTTGGTGACCAGTTCCAGTACTTCCGCGTTTATTGCGCTGAGGCATTTGATGGAGGTCACCTCGGAATTCATGGTAAAACGGATAATATTACTGGCCGTGCTGAGTTTTTTGCATACAATGGTATCGATGCCGATATTCTGCGAAATGTCGATGTAATCAATGTTTTCGACAAGTGCTATGGTACGCGGGACTCCAAATTTTTTCGCATGCAGGCAGGCAAGGATATTGGTTTCCGAATTGTCGGTCAGCGCCACAAATGCATCCATCCCTGAAATATCCTCATCTTCCAGCAGTTGAATATCACGGGCGTCGCCATGGATCACCAGGCAGTTATCCAGCGTGTTAGCCAGCTGTATCGCCCTCTCCTTATCTTTTTCGATCAGCTTGATATTCATGGATTGCTCCAGTCGCCTGGCCACGGTACGGCCTACTCTTCCTCCGCCTAACAGCATCAGGTTATGGATGGTGATCCTGGATTTCCCGCTCAGCTTAAGCAAATCATTGATTCCCTGTGGTTTTGTGATCACATACGCCAGGTCATTTTCCAGGAACATATCATTTCCTTTGGGAATGAGGGTTTTCCGGTTCCGGTGGATGGCGACGGCCCTGAAATGCAGGTGAACATATTCTTTTGCAATCTGGTCGAGGGTTTTGTTCAAAACCGGGGCATTCTTTTCCAGGCGGAGTAGAAAGAGGGAAAGTTTACCCTCGGAAAAATCAAAAGTTTCAGTGGCAGCCGTTTGCTTCAGCAGATCAACTACTTCGGTCGCAGCGATATCTTCGGGGCAAACAAGGTGATCGACTCCCAATTCCTGGAACATTTTACGGTTTTCATCCGAGAGGTACTCAAGGGTGTTGATCCGGGCAATGGTCTTGATCGCACCGATTTTCTTACCCAGGGCGGCTGTCAGGATATTGATCCTTTCTTCGTGCAGCCCGGAAATAAGCAGGTCGGCTTTCTTCACATTCGCCCTTTTCAGCACCGAAATAAGGGTGGAATCGCCTACGGTTGCCATGACGTCACTATGTGATTCGATCATTTTGACCAGTTCCTCGGTAGGGGCGATCATGGTTATATGGTGGTCTTCTTTGAAAGTTCCTGTGCCAGGTAAAGGCCAACCTCACCGTCACCGGCTATAATAATTCTCATCGTATGAGCGAATTAAAAATTAGGCGCAAAGGTAGTGAATTTATCCCGGCATATTTATAATTTTGCAGCCTGGAACTGTATCCTGACAAATAATAAACATCATGCTATGAAAACATTTAAAGATTATAATTTTAAAGGTAAAAAAGCCCTGATCAGGGTTGATTTTAATGTACCCCTTGATGAAAATTATCATATCACCGATACTTCCCGTATAGATGCGGCGGTTCCTACCATTAACAAGATTTTGAAAGATGGCGGTTCCGTGATCCTGATGTCGCACCTTGGAAGGCCAAAGGAAGGCCCGACCGGGAAGTATTCACTGAAACACCTGCTGCCTTACCTGAAAGAAGTGCTTGGAGTGACCAGTCAAATTTGCAGATGATTGCATCGGTGACCAGGCTAAAGAACTGGCTGCCGGTTTAAAGGGCGGAGAAGTGTTGTTGCTTGAAAATCTCCGTTTTTACAAACAGGAAGAAAAGGGAGATGAAGAATTTGCCGCAAAACTGGCCAGGCTCGGGGATGTATATGTGAACGATGCATTCGGAACGGCGCACCGTGCGCATGCTTCCACCGCTATCATAGCAAAGTTCTTCCCGGAAAACAAGATGTTCGGCTATATCATGGAAGATGAAGTAAGGAGCATCGACCGGGTGCTGAAAAACACCGAACGGCCCTTTACCGCCATCCTGGGCGGCGCAAAGGTGTCGGGGAAGATCGAGATCATCAACAACCTGATCGATAAGGTCGATAACCTGCTCATCGGCGGCGGGATGATGTTCACGTTCATCAAGGCGCTTGGCGGCGAAGTGGGCAGTTCGCTCGTGGAAGAAGACCTGCTGCAGCTCGCCCGCGAGACCAGCGATAAAGCCGAAGCCAATAACGTCAAGATCTATATTCCCCAGGATGCCATCCTGGCCAATGCTTTTGCCAACGACGCAGAACGGATGGAAAGCGGCTCGACGAATATTCCCGCCGGCTGGATGGGCCTTGACATCGGTCCGAAAGCCATCCAGGCTTACCGTGAAGTGATCCTCAACTCCAAAACCATCCTCTGGAACGGCCCGATGGGCGTGTTTGAGATGCCGAATTTCGAAGAAGGGACCAAAGCCATTGCCGAAGCCGTGGCCGAAGCAACGCAGAACGGCGCCTTCTCCCTCATCGGCGGCGGCGATTCCGTGGCAGCCATCAACAAATACCATCTGAAAGATAAGGTCAGCTATGTCAGCACCGGCGGCGGCGCAATGCTCGAGTATATCGAAGGGAAAGAGCTGCCGGGGGTGAAGGCGATAAAAGAATAGTCGGCGGTCAGCGGTCAGCGGTCAGCAAGAATAAAATTTTTTAGCATCCTGAAGGGATGCAATCTGAATAACCCCGGGATTTATCCCGGGGAAAACGGCGATTTCCACAAATGTTCCCCTCCCCGGATAATCCGGATTTTTCCGATGAGATTGGCATGGGAGGGGACACAGGGGTGGGGAAAGAACCGCCGACTGCCGACTGCCGACTGCCGACTGCCGACCCTCAATCCGGCACCACAAAATGCACCACCTCCATCACGGGTTGATAGAACATCGACTTCTCCTTCACATGGGGTTTGATCACTTTATTATTGGGATCGGCTTTTTCAAAGATGAATAGAATGATGCCGACCAGGACAATCCCTTTGGCCAGGCCGACGATGGCACCGAGCAACTTGTTCAGCCACCCCAGCATCACCACCTCTGCGACTTTCTCAATGGCTTTCCCGATAAGGTAGACGACCAGCATGACGGCCAGGAATATAACAACATAAGCTATGATCCTCAATACCCGCTCGGTCAGGGTAAAGTAATCTTTTAAAAATTCTATGACATAGCCGGAAAAATACTAGGCTGCCAGGATACCGAGAACCATGCCGATGAGGGAAGCCAGTTCAATGATGAATCCCTTGCTGAAACCCCTGATGCAAAGCCAGACAACGGGAATGAGGAGGAGAAGGTCGAGAAGGTTCATCGCTTCAGCCTTCTGGTTAATTCGGTTGCGAAAATGAAGTCGTTGAGAACCTGGTTATCGGTGTGCAGGATCTCGTGCCGGGTACCGCTCCACCAGATCTTGCCCTGGTGGATGAAAGCGATCTTTTCACCGGTCATTAAAACCGAATTCATATCATGGGTATTGACCACAGTGGTGATGTTGAATTCTTCGGTAATTTCCTTGATCAGCTCATCGATAACGCCGGATGTGATGGGATCGAGCCCTGAGTTAGGCTCGTCGCAAAACAGGTATTTTGGATTGAGGGCAATGGCCCTGGCGATGGCAACCCTTTTGATCATCCCGCCGCTGAGTTCCGACGGCATCAGCTTGTTGCGTCCTTCCAGGTTAACCCTTTCAAGGCAGAAATTGACCCTTTCAGTCTTCTCTGCCAGGCTCTGTTTGGTGAACATATTCAGGGGAAACATGACATTCTGCTCCACGTTGAGGCTGTCGAACAACGCACCGCCCTGGAAAAGCATCCCGATTTCCTGCTGAAGTTTTCGCCGTTCATAGATCCCCATCTTGCAGAAGTTCCTGCCGTCATAGATCACCTCTCCTTCATCAGGCTCCAGCAGTCCGACCAGGCTTTTCATCAATACGGTCTTGCCCGATCCGCTCTGGCCGATGATCAGGTTGGTCTTTCCCACTTCAAAGAGGAAAGAGACATCGTCGAGGACTTTATTCTCCCCAAAAGTCTTGGATAAGTTCCGGGCCTCGATCATTACAGCAGGATTTCAGTTAATACCAGGTTGAACAGGATGATCAGGATACTGCTTTGAACAACTGCCTTGGTGCTGGCATTCCCGACTTCAAGGGCGCCTCCTTTGATGATGTAACCGTTAAAGCCTGAAACGGTCACGATGATAAAGGCGAAAATAACTGTTTTGATAAGGGCGTAACTGATCGACCATGGATCATACCAGGCTTGCAGCCCATCGATATAAACGGTCAATGAAGTCACGTTGGCAAGCAGGCAGGCAAGCAAACCACCAACCAGGCCGAGGGACATGCTCATCACGATCAGTACCGGATTGAACAATACGGCCGCGATCAACTTTGGTAAGATCAGGAAATTCGCGCTGTTAACCCCCATGGTCTGAAGTGCGTCGATCTGTTCTGTCACCCGCATCGTGCCTATTTCGGAAGCAATCCGCGAACCTACCTTTCCTGCCAGGATCAGGCTGATCACGGTCGGGGCAAATTCAAGGATAACCGACTGCCTGACGGTGAAACCAATGATGAGCGGCGAAATCAGCGGACTATCGATGTTAAATGAAACCTGCATGGCCAAAACAGCCCCCATGAACGTCGAAATGATCGCAACGATCCCCAGCGATTCCACACCGATCTTCTGGAACTCGTTCATGAGCTGTCCCCAGAAAACACTCCACTTGGCCGGTTTTTTAAAAACCTGGCTCATGATGAGGATGTATTTGCCGAGAAGAGAAACCAAGGTTGTGCTGAGGTTAAATGGTGAAGTCCGGGAATTTTGTTATTTTCAAAATTACACTAATTTTGGCCGCAATTATATTTTCCTTCTGACGTTATTTAGTTTTTCCTCAATAATTTGATGATGCGTAATAAGATTACCGGTTTTTTTCTCTTGATGTTCATCCTGATCATCCTGGCATCCTCCTGTGCATCGAACAAACCGCCTCACCGTCATTATAAACCTAAAAAGCCGTCGAAGTGCGATTGTTCCCGATGGTCATATTATACACCCGGTAGCATTTTTTACCTGGACTCAAATGAAGAAGAACTTTCAGGAAGGGCTTAAGCCTTATCTTCCGGATCAAAGCCTTGAACCTGTAATGGAATGGATCGACGGGCGGCGGATCTTCATGCGGATAGCCCGCGGAAGGAAGACCAAGCTGGGTGATTACCGGCCGCCTCAGAAGGACGATGTCCACCGGATATCTGTAAACGGCGACCTGAACCCTTATGAATTTTTAATCACCCTGACCCACGAAATCGCCCATCTCGCTGTTTGGGAGAAATATGGCAGAAGGGCAAAGCCCCATGGAACTGCCTGGAAAACACAATATGCTTCCATGCTGGGGACACTTCTCGAAAAAAATATATTTCCTTTTGAGATAGAATCTATTATCAGGAAACAGGTTGACAATCCGAAAGCCAACAGCAAGAGCAACACCGACCTGGTAAGGGCGCTTCATGCCCATAACACGGTCCAGGCCGGCGTATTCCTGGAGGACCTGCCTGCCGGCGCCGTATTCAGCCTCGCCGATGGCAGGAGGTTCAGGAAAGAGGAAAAGCTCAGGAAATGGTACCGGTGCACAGCCAGGATAATCATAAAATATATCGCATCAGCCCGGTTACCCGTGTCAAACCATACCATGAATAGCGGATGTTTTATACTTTTGCAACTAACAACCAGGAACCAATGACTAATGACCAATGACCAACAACCAATGACCAACAACTACTGTATCATCATGGCCGGGGGGATCGGCAGCCGGTTCTGGCCGATGAGCCGGACGGCACACCCCAAGCAGTTCATCGATATCCTCGGCACAGGCACCACCCTCATCCAGCAAACATTTCAGCGCTTCATGGGAATTTGCCCCCCGGAAAATGTTTTCGTCGTAACCCATGAGCTTTACAAGGACCAGATCCTGGAACAGTTGCCCGAATTGAGCGAAGACCAGATCTTACTGGAGCCGTCGCGCCGCAATACCGCCCCCTGTATTGCCTATGCAGCATACAAGATCCTGAAAAAAAACCCGGATGCCAACCTGGTTGTGGCACCCTCTGATCACCTGATCCTGAAAGAAGATATTTTCAGGGACAAGATCAGGACCGCCATCAAGGCGGCAGAAGAGAACAACTGGCTCATCACCCTCGGCATCAAGCCTTCCAGGCCGGACACGGGTTACGGGTACATACAGTTCAACAGGTTGATCGATGATATAAGATATAATGGCCTGCACAAAGTGAAAACCTTCACGGAAAAACCGAGCTATGAACTGGCGGTCACTTTTGTCGAAAGCCGCGAATTTTTATGGAATTCAGGCATCTTCATCTGGTCGCTGAAAAGCATCCTGAACGCTTTCCATGATCATCTTCCGGAAATCGACAAGCTTTTTAAAAAAGGCAGGGACCTTTATTACACCGGCCAGGAGTCAACCTTCATCAGGGATACTTATTCGGTTTGCAAGAGCATTTCCATCGATTACGGCATCATGGAGAAAGCAGGCAATGTCTATGTCATAGAATCGGATTTTGGATGGTCGGACCTGGGTACCTGGGGCTCGCTGCATGAAATCCACGGTAAGGATAAAAATCTGAATGCCATTTCGGGGAAAAATGTACTCACCTACGATTCAAGCAATTGCATCATCCACATGCCGTCCGACAAACTGGTCGTCCTCCAGGGCCTCGATGATTATATTGTCGTGGAAGATGATGATATCCTGCTCGTCTGCCGCAAAAAAGATGAACAGCAACTCCGCCAGATAGTTGACGATGTGAAGCTGAAAAAGGGAGAGAAGTTTGTATAGCAATTTAACAATTTAACAATCTAATAAATATGAAAAATTCATTTTACTTCCAATTCTTGCTTTCATACTCTCCTTCAACCTTACGCTGAAGGCAGATGAGGGGATGTGGATCCCCATGCTGGTCGACCGGATGAATTATGAAGATATGCAGAAGCTCGGCCTGAAACTTACCGCTGAAGAAATTTACAGCATCAACCAATCATCCCTGAAAGACGCGATCGTGCAGTTCGGCAGGGGATGCACCGGTGAGATCGTCTCTGACCAGGGATTGTTGCTGACCAACCATCATTGCGGCTATGGCCAGATCCAGTACCACAGCTCCATCGAGCACGATTACCTCACCGATGGCTTCTGGGCCATGAGCCTGGAAGAAGAATTGCCTAATCCCGGACTTACTGTGAAGTTCCTGGTCCGCATGGAAGATGTTTCAGCAGATATGAACAGCCAGCTTACCGCTGAGATGACAGAAGATCAGCGCAATGCGAAAATTGCTGAGGTGACAAAACAACTGACCGATAAGGCAGTTGAGAATACACATTATACTGCGCAGGTGGGAAGTTTCTTCGGGGGCAATGAATTTTACCTCTTTGTTTATGAGACCTTCCTGGATGTCCGATTTGTCGGGGCCCCGCCTTCTTCGATAGGGAATTTCGGCGATGATACGGATAACTGGATGTGGCCGCGCCATACAGGCGATTTTTCCATCTTCCGCGTCTATTCAGGACCTGACGGCAAACCTGCTGAATATTCAAAGAACAATATCCCCCTGAAGCCCAAACATTTCCTTCCTATATCGCTCGATGGCTACAAGGAAGGAGATTTTAGCATGATCATGGGCTACCCCGGCAGTACCAACCGTTACCTGCCCTCTTTCGGCGTTGATATGGCTATCAACACAACTAATCCATCCGTCGTGAAAATCAGGCAGGAGAAGCTTGATATCATCCGCGCCGTGACCTCGGTAAACGATGAGGTCAGGATAAAATATGCCACGAAAGACGCCAGGATATCCAATTACTGGAAATATTTCATCGGGCAGACCAGAGGACTGAAGCGGCTGAAAGTATATGATAAAAAAGTCGGGATTGAAGAACAGTTCAGGAACTGGACCGGGTCCACTCCCGCACTGGATCAGAAATACGGCACGGCACTGGCAGATATTGAAGCAGCATACAGCCTGATCTCAAAGTATGCACTGGCAACTGTTTATTACCAGGAAGCCGCTTTAAGAGGGCCGGAAATTATAACTTTTGCCGGCAGTTTCAAGACCCTTGCCGGCGAATTGTCGAATAAAAACCCTGACCAGGCTAAAATAAATGAACTCGTAGCTTCTTTAAAGAAACAGGCTGAAGGTTATTTCAAGGACTACTATCTGCCTGTTGACCAGAAGACATTCATATCGATGATGAAACTTTTCCACGAAGATGTGCCTCTTGACCAGCAGCCTGAGTACTTTGTTTCCACAATGAAGAAATATAAGGAGAACTACGATCTTTACGCGAGTGAAGTGTATTCCAAATCTATTTTTACATCACCGGAAAAAGTCAATGCATTCCTGGATAAGCCAGGTATGAAAACCCTGGATAAAGATCCTGCGTACCAGGCCTACCTGGCTTTTTCGGACAAATTCAATGAGATCCAGAAAACCAAAGCCGAAGCCAATGCCCGGCTTGCCCGCGGCAACCGCCTGTTCATCGCCGGTTTGCGCGAGATGAACCCGGAGCATAAATATGCGCCCGACGCCAATTCCACCATGCGCCTTACCTATGGGACCGTCGAGGGTTACCATCCTGCCGATGGAGCGTATTATGACTATTTCACCACCCTGGAAGGCGTGATGGAGAAGGAAGATCCGTCCAATTACGAATTCGTCGTACCTGAAAAACTGAAATCGCTTTACCAGGCTAAGGATTATGGAAGATATGCCGAGAACGGCGCACTGCACACCTGCTTCCTCACCAACCACGACATCACCGGGGGCAATTCCGGGAGCCCGGTGATCAATGCGAATGGGCGAACTGCTTGGCCTGGCCTTCGACGGCAACTGGGAAGCCATGAGCGGCGATATAGCTTTCGAACCCGGCTACCAGCGTACCATCAGCGTCGATATCCGTTACGTGCTCTTTATCATCGATAAATACGCCGGGGCGCAGAACCTGATCGATGAGATGTCGATCGTAAAGAAGATATCTGTTATGCGGGAAGATGTTGAATCGCAGGGTGTTCCTGCAGCAGCAATGGATAGCAAGGAGTAGTGCTGAGGATTAGGTTTTTAATAGAACACGGATGACACAGATGAATACGGACCTCGAATACTAAATTATCCGTGATCATCCGTAGCATCCGTGTCATCCGTGTTCTATCTTTGTTACCATCAAAGTAAAATCCATATGTCCCGGGAAATCGAACGTAAATTCTTAGTTAAAAGCCATGCATTTAAATCCCTGGCCAGGGGAGAATACATCCACCAGGGTTTCCTGAGCACAGAAAAGGAGCGTGTCGTCAGGGTAAGAATAAAAGGTGAGAAGGCTTGGATCACCATCAAAGGGATCTCCACCGGTGCGACGAGGGCCGAATTTGAGTACGAAATTCCCCTGGATGACGGGAAATTCATGCTGGAATACCTGTGCGAAAAACCTACAATTGAAAAACACCGTTACCTCGTTCCTTTTGCCGGCTTTACCTGGGAGATCGATGAATTTCATGGGGAAAACGAAGGGCTGGTCGTTGCCGAAATCGAACTTCCATCGGAAGGTGCCGAATTTGAACTGCCAGAATGGGCAGGAGAGGAGGTCACTTCGGATGCGCGTTATTACAATGCCAACCTGGTAAAGAACCCGTTTAAAAATTGGAAAGCGTAAACCATAAAATTTCCCCGGAAGCTTTTTATACCTCCAGGCTGGCACATTTCACCGGGAGGGTCAACAGGGCGCAATTATTATTGAGGCGCCTGGCATTCCTTCGCATGGGCATTTTCCTGGCCACCATCATCCTGGTCTATTTCGCAACAGTATGGGGTTTCATGATTATCGGGATCATAGCGCTGACAGGCATTGCGGCGTTTCTATTCACCGTCATCAAGTACCTTGACCTTCAGCGAAAAATGCGGCACGATGAAAGCCTAGCCGCTATCAACAGCAACGAACTGAAGGCCCTTGCAGGGGATTATTCCATGTTTGAAGACGGCAGGGAATTCGACGACCCGGAACATCCTTTTTCGTCCGATCTCGATATTTTTGGCAGGCAAAGCATTTTCCAGTATTTCAACCGCAGTGCCACCAGCCTGGGAAAAAACCGCCTGGCACAATGGTTTCATCAGCCGTTGAAAGCTCCCGAAACGATTCGCATGAGGCAGGCTGCCGTTGCCGAGATGGCAAACAAGCCGGAATTCAGGCAGGAATTCTTAGCCATCGCCTATTCAAAAAAAGAACTGGCTTCGGATAAGGATGACCTTTTATCCTGGGTCAATGAGCCGGCAGCATTCAGGCACTGGAAGTTTAAATTTTACGTGACATTTATCCCCGCATTGACTTTTACCTTTCTGGCACTTGTATTCTTTTCAGTGATAAGTCCCGGTTGGATCCTGTTATACCTGGCGGTGCCGTTTCGGAGTATTAGGAATATATTTAAAGACAATCAACAGGAAATACCGGATGCTTTCCAGGAAGTCGGATCTTGTGGAAAAATATTCCAGGTTGCTTTCATGGTCTGGAGAAAGAATCCTTCAGTTCAGCGCAGATGCACAGTTTAAAAAAGGATCTGGAAGGGAAGAGCGAGCTTCCCAGCGAAGCCACGCGAAAACTGTCGGCCATCCTGGATGCCTTCGAAGCCCGCAATAATATGCTGATGGGTTTCCTGTTGAATTTTCTCTTCCTGTGGGATATCATCCAGGTCATGCGGACCGAGCGGTGGCAGGCCGTTCACCGGGAAGAGCTGCCGAAGTGGCTGGAAGTACTTGCCGAGACTGATGCCCACTGCAGCCTGGCCAATTTTCATTTCAACCATCCCGGGAGTATCTTCCCCGGCATAAATGACGATGGTTCCCTGTTAACGGCAAAATCCCTCGGCCATCCGTTGGTCAGCGTGAACAGCCGTGTCGATAATCCCGCCTCCATTCCCGGGTGGGGGCATTTCACCATTATCACCGGCGCCAACATGGCCGGGAAAAGCACCTACCTGCGGACGGTCGGCGTGAACCTGGTGCTGGCCATGGCGGGCAGTGCCGTGATCGCCGAAGAGATGACCTTTTACCCGGCCAGCCTGGTCACCAGCATCCGCACCCGAGATTCCCTGCAGAAGAGCGAATCGTATTTTTATGCCGAGCTGAAGAGGCTGAAGTACATCATCGGACGGTTGCAGGAAGGCGACCGGCTCATCATCCTGCTCGATGAGATCCTCAAGGGCACCAATTCGCGCGACAAGCAGAGCGGATCCATCGCCCTGCTGGAGAAGCTGCTGCGTTTTAATGCCTCCGGATTTGTCGCCACGCACGACCTCGCCCTGGGAGAACTGGAAAGCCAATACCCCGACCAGGTCGTCAACAAAAGCTTCGAGGTCGTCATTGAGAACGACCTGCTCGTCTTCGACTACAAGCTCAAGGACGGAATAGCACGGCAGATGAATGCTACTTTTCTGATGAGGAAGATGGGAATTACCGACTGAAATTAGTGTTAAGTGTTTAGGGTTAAGGGTTAAGTGCGGGAATATCTTCAAGTGTTAAGTGTTGAGGGTTAAGGGTTAAGTTCGGGAAATTATTTAACACTTCGTGTCTGACTTGTAAGCTGTTAAAACATTGGCTTATAATAAATTAAATAATATACCTAATCCCTTAAAACTTATCTCTGAACACTGTAAACAATGCCCGAACTTAAGACTTAACTCTAAACACTTAACACTATTAGCTTTCCCGAAGCAATTCCATTTGCATAAAGTAAAAATGATTATCTTTGCGCCACGGTCTCGTGGCCGAGTGGCTAGGCAGCGGTCTGCAAAACCGCGTACAGCGGTTCGAATCCGCTCGAGACCTCAAAAATGACTTATAAGCTCTTGTATACCAAAGTGTTACAAGGGCTTTTTGTTTTGCTACAACGTATCTGCACCCCTGGTGCCGAAAGGCCCCTTTTTCTTATTTACCTGGCATCAACTTGTTTCTTTATGGCTTTAAGGATTTTAAGTATAAATCCTGATTCAAATGCTGAAACTAATGCCCCTTCACAGAACCTGTCATTGCGGACAATAGCGGTTATTAATTTGCATTTTGTGGGAATATCAATCGTGTCATAATCAAAGTTCAAATCATTTGCTATTCTTCGTCCCTCATCCCATGATGACCATTCAAATTTTATAATGATCGGCATTGAATAGACAATTTCAAAGAATTTCGACACAACGTCACCCTCCTCCCAATAAGGAAACGTAAAAACTCCTGGCTCTACTTGTTCAGGACCCACCTCTTCTCCAAATATTTCAGTCTTCTCTATTTCAGGGATTAACGCCAATAAAGGTTCCCAATCAAGTTTTGAATAAGCATGTATTCTTTCAATATAGTTGTCCTCGGTCAGCATCAGGCGAATTATTAATAAGAAGATTGAAGGATAAATTTATGACAATTTTGATGATTTCTGTCATTCCTGCTTGATAGGACCAACGTACCAATGGTTAACAGAGGAACTTTGATCCAAACATATATAAATGTGGTATACCAGAATTAACCACGACACCTCTTGCATTTCCCCCTCAATTTCATTAACTTAGCATCTTCATAATATGCCAGGACTAATATGAAAACCAGGCTTATCATTGGATTGGCATTACTGACATCGGCAACCATCCTGCTCGCCCAGAAGGAAGAAGAATCCTACCTCGATAGACCACGGAATAATGTTTATTTTAATTTTATAGGGGGAGATGGTTCAGTGATTTCGACCAATTATGAAAGGATGTTTTTATTGAGATCAAAATTTTTCCTGGAAGGTGGATTGGGCATTGGATATAATAAATTAGATGATATCGCTGATAGTAATGGCGACCCTGATTTACAATTTAAATATTTGACCATACCTCACCACATCACGATTAATTTGGGGAAAGTTAAAAGTTTCTTTGAAATTGGACTGGGGGGAACTGGAATCATTGGCGATGTGAATCAGAATTATTATTTGTATCCAATCATAGGTTATAGATATCACTCTTACGGATCATATAAGCCAAATTTTAGGGTGTATATAGGTTATCCGTTTTATGGCCGGGAAAATGCGGATATTTGGTGGATCCCCGTTGGACTGAGCCTGGGTGTGGTTTTTTGAACCTGTTGGTCATTTTCCTTTCTAATGATTCCATACTCTTACCGGACAATTGTCAGGCCAGGGTAAAGTAGTTTTGTCAGAGCTGTTCCGACTGTATTCAACAGTTCTCAAGATACATGAGCTTTAGTCTTTCAAACATCTTACAGAATTTGCTGTGCCCAGGGTGCTTTTTGCAATATGCACGTTCTTTTTGTTTTTGGTAAGGTACACGTATCGGTATCCTTCTTTTAAATAGATTAATGAAAAGCTATTCGTCGAAGTCCAGAAATTGCAATATTTACCCACGCCATTGTAATAAAATGCATTATCGTCGTACAGCGCCGTTCCGCCTGGCAGTGCAGTGAAACCGATGGAATTAGTGGCAGTTTTATCTACCTTTCCCTTGAAAAGTGCACTGGTATCTTTGAGGGTGCCGCCTACCATTTTAATCCCACCCAGGTAATTCAACAGCTTCATCCATTCGACTTCCGAAGGTAAATGCCAGCCGGCAGGACAGATGCTCTGCGAACTTTCCCCGCTGGAGTATTGAGATAAGGTGTAATCGGTGTAAAGGCCGCCGAATTTCTTACAATAAGCTGGCTTGTCGTCATAGCAGTGCTTCTCCACCAAAACATCGCTTGACATTTCATTATTGCGGATAACAATAATATCGCCAATATTCAGGTTCTGCGCCATCCAGATCTGGTCCCCAATCTTTACCCACCTGTATTCCTGGCCGTCCCGCCCATCGGTGAAGATGCCTGTTTCCTCTTGTGCATTCAAAAAATGAATTGAAAAAATGAACAAGGCTGATACGATAAAAATCCTGGCTGCCATGCTTGTCAAATCATTGAACTGGCATTTCACCCTAAAACTACGAAATAAAACCTTACAAAAAAAGCAAATCCTTCTCCCGGTTTTTACAAAATCCTCCAATTTGTCATGATAACGGCGCCTTCTTTTCATTTCCTGCCCCGATCCCGGGGAGAAATTAGCATAACCTGCATCTGCTGCCAGAGATCATCATGCCAAAATGATAATGCCTTTTCTCTCCGGCTTTTTGCTGACTTAACTTTGATCCGTAAATCATACCGGAGCCATGAAAACCATGTTGACTTTCTCTTTCCAGTTCGGGATGACTTCAATAGGATGCAATGTCCAGGGGGCACTTGCAGTATCGGACCATATCGGGATCGTTTTCTGCATCTCCGGAAAAAAAAAGGAACCAACAACCAATTAAACCCCACCATTCACCATTCACCGTTCATCGTTCACTGATCACTGATCACCGCTTCACATGACCCTTATCTTCTGCCCGATCCTCAATACCGATTTGCTGCTGATGTTATTCAGCTTGCAGAGGTTCGTCACGGTGGTGCCATAACGGTTTGCAATCCCGGTAAGTGTGTTCCCGCGCACGACCGTATGATATTCTGCGGCTTGCGGTTGGTTCTGCTTGCTGGAAGTGTCGAAGATTTTATAGAGATTGACGGTGGTGTCGTCCTGTACATAATAATCGGCAATGTCGAGCGCCCGGTCGTAAAGGCGGAATTCCATGTGCAGGTGGTTGCCCCTGGCCCGGCCTGTCGCGCCGACAAGCCCGATCGTGTCGCCGGCTTCTACAAACTGATCCGTCGTGACCAGGATTTTGGACAGATGGGCATAATATACTTCCATACCACTATGATGGCGTATTATGACAAGCTTTCCGTATCCACTGCAATAATCTGTATAACGGACTTTTCCTCCCAGGCCGGCCACTACCGGCGACCCATAATCCGATCCGATATCCCAGCCGGAATGATAATACGTGCATCCACGCCAGAACTTGCCGGTTACCGGCATGATGAACGTATGAGCCGTATCGCAGGTCTCCAGGCCCATGCCTGCCAGGGTGGTATCTGTGGCTTTCCATCCGCTTTTCAATGAATTGGTCACCCAGTAAATATCAAAGACCGAGTTTTCCTTTTCAGACAAATACCCGGAGGAATATTTAACGACAGAAGAACTGTCACTAATACCTGACACATAAGAACTGTCAGCAATTACAGTAGAATCGGCAAACGGAGCTCCCATGTAATCCTGTGCAAATCCGCTTACAACATGGTGAATTATCAGAAATAATAAAATGATCAGTCTCTGCAAAACAATATGATTTAATTCCCCTGCAAAGATAGGAATATCAGATTTGGCGAGGACATAGCCTTCTTTGTTTACAAACCCTGCATTTCCAGTATTATAAGAATCAATATTTGCATTTTCTGCAAAACCATGCGCTATTTTTTGCATTTTCTGGCCTGCTATGGCTGATCGGACGTAAAATTTGCTGGTTTTTACTTTCATATCTGCAGGTAATAGACTATATTTGTATCTACTGCCCTGCCTGATCTACATCTTTGGATGGCTTCGTTTCTGTTTTGCTTTTTACGGATTTAATTTTGAACTGTAAAATTCCTGATGCCATGAAAACAATGATCAAGATTCAACATGCACTTGCTGTTTTAGCATTATTCTCCCTGTTAACCGGTTGTATGCCATGCTATTATGCGCCAAATGCGCAAAATGTCCCGGTTTTTTCGGAAAAAGGACAGGGCAATGGCACTTTCTCTTTCCAGTTTGGCCCGCTTTCCACCGGATGGAATGTGCAGGGTGCACTGGCTTTGTCGGACCATATCGGTATCATGGGGAATTATAATCACTATTCCGGGAGAGATGAATCGGTTACCTGGGATGGGACTGATTACTCCACTAAATTCAAGAGTAATATGGGAGAAATAGGTCTGGGTTATTTCTATCCTTTCGAAGGTAAATTCGTGGTTGAAGCTTATGGTGGATTGGGCGGAAGCCGCATCAATACCGATTATGAGCGCTGGAATGGCGATGGTTCTTCATCAGTCGGCACTACCAGCTTTTTCATTCAGCCGTCCATTGGCTACTATAAGAAACATGTCAGGCTGGCCTTTTCCACCCGCTTCAGGCTTTTGAATTTCAGGGATGTGAAATATCAGACAGGATCGGGCAGCGACCCCCTGGAAAACGTTGACTACCTGGAAAACATGCCTGTACAGGGTTTCTTCGAACCGGCATTCACTTTCCGTGCCGGTGGAGAAAAAGTCAAGTTCCAGGCCCAGGCCGGGGTGTCAATTATCATGAGCCATGCTTACGACATCGAATATGATCCGATGAATTTCAATGTTGGCATTGTTTTTTGCCTTCCGGGAAAAAAGAAATCCGAGGCAGGCCAATAAATGATTCCTGGTACGCGATTATATCGATTGACTGAAAAGCTAATCTTTAAAAAAAGGATAAAAGAGTTAGCACGCGTCCAAGACGCGCGCTAACTCTTCAGTCCAGGACGCGCGCTAACTCTTCAGTCCAGGACTCGCGCTAACTCTTCAGTCCAGGACGCGCGCTAACTCTTCAGTCCAGGACGCGCGCTAACTTTTCATTTTTCGCCGGTCACCAGTCACCGATCACTGTTCACCTTTTTACCGGCACATAAATGTCCGTCTTCAGATTTTCCGGCTTTGTCCGGTCGGGATCATTAAGGTAAAATTCGAGCGGCGGTGCGTCGCGCAGTTCATAGCCACTGTCAGGCAGCCAGTTGAGGTAGATCTGGTCGTAGGTCCTGGAAAATTCTGCATAGGGCCCGGTGTGGCGAAAGATAGCGTAAAGGCCCCCGTCGAGCACCTTGTAGCCAACTTCCCCTTCAGGCTTCACCTCTTTTTTTACGCTTGCACAGGCATCGTAACGCAGTTTTTCGGTTTCCGTGACCGACGGATCGTCGTATGATACTCCAATAAAGTCCACCCCGAATGAAAAAAGCTTCTTTTCCTTCATGAACTTCGACAGCTTTTCCCACGCCGGTCCGACATTGTTGTAATCCCCGATGGCATGAACATACACCACCGGGATAGGCTTGATTTCTTTAAGTTTTAGTTTGAGATTCATCATTTTAAAATTTAATGTGGATAACTGAACTTTTTCTAATCTCAGGGATCCCTTATTCTGACGGTAGTCGCTGGGCGACGTACCGAAACGTTTCTGGAAAGCTTTGGTAAAGGCAGCAGGTGTATCGTAACCGATGCGGTAGGCAATGTCGGATACCGGTTCAGCCGAATAGAGCAACAAGGAAGCGGCCGTATCCATTCGCACCCTTATAATGTAAGAGCCAAGCGATTCACGCAGGTAAGCCCGCATGATCTTGTGGAAATGAAACGGCGAGAAGTGAGCCAGGCTGGCAAGCATCTCCAGGTCCATCTTCTCGCCCAGGTTCCTGTCAATATAAACCAGCACCTTATTAATCCGCTCGAAATAAACTGCTTTTGTTTGTGATTTTGACATGGAGATAAATTGATAAACTGTTAAATTGTTAAATTGTTAAATTGACAAACTGTTACCCAGTTACCCAGTTACCCAGTTACCCAGTTACCCAGTTACCCAGTTACCCAGTTACCCAGTTACCCTGTTCCACTGTTCCACTGTTCCACTGTTCCACAAATGTAACCCCTCTCCTTGAACCACACTTTTCCAATCTTGCTGAAAAAGAAAATAGAGTGCGGATTATTTCTGTGAATGATCCTTGTCGATCTCTGTAATTCCATCTAATTAATGCAGATAGGAGGCTGTCTCAAAAGTATTTTAACCACAGAGGAAACAGAGATTTCGCAGAGGAAACAGAGAAATATGTATCTGATTATCAACTCTCTGTTTTCTCTGATTATCCTCTGATACCTCTGTGGTTAATAAGAAAATAGACCCTTGAGACAACCTCCTCTTTCATATTGAAATAAGTTTGTTAGCAACATTGTTTTGCATTTTTTGCAAATCATGCACTTATTTTTTTGCAAAAAATAGACCTTTTGCACTTTTTCTTGTCTTCTTAATTTAGTTAATCCCACACATCCCGGTTCGAGGGAATAGATTTCAGTATAAACTGCCTGTTACTGGAGTGAACATCGGAAAAAGCCGTTTCTGTAAGGCTTTGGGTGGGTATAACTTTGTCTTATAAAAAAATGAGCTATGAAAACGACAATAAATAATCAGATAAAAAGAAGCCTTGCGGTCATGATTGCCTGCCTGGCCATTTTTGCAGATAGCTTTGCCGGCACCCCGATCAGTGATTTTCGTCCGCTCAGGGAGCGGAACGGCATTGACCTTTATTACAGGTGGATGCAGATGACGGAAGAGGATAAGGTAAGACAGATGAAAGCCGTGCTGGAGATCAACGGCGGAGCTGAAGATGTCCTTTGCCTGCTGAAAGATGAAAAGCGTGCCCTGGGCTGGATCCCGTCGGCCGAACAATTCCGTCATCTTGCCCGGGTGAACGAATCCGAATGGGTCAGCTATATCCAGTTTGCCATCCCATGGCCTTTCGCCGACCAGGACTGCATCCTGGAATTCAAATCCGGTGTCAACGAAGCCGGGGAAACTGTCATCGATTTCAGGTGCATGCCGGAATATATAAATAAGGTCGACGGCATCAGCCGGATGAAGGATGTTTCAGGTTCTTTTGTCATCCGCCGGCAGACTGACGGGCACAGTACCCTGGAATGCTATTTCATCTCGGAAAAAGCTTCCGTCATCCCCAGGTGGATCACCGAACCGATCATCACAGGCAGTCTTCTCAGCCTGATGGAAGCCATCCGGTCCCAATTAACGGAAGTCTGACATTTACATCTGACCAGCCATGAAAACCGTGAAATTCAACCCGATCCGTTCGATTGTCAGCAAGCTGAAAAGCATCAAGGCAGACCCTATGAAGGTATGCTATGGTTTTGCTTTCGGGGTATTCATGAGCACAACCCCGCTGATAGGCTTCAAATGGATGGTCGCCCTGCCCATAGTATACTTTGCAAAATGGAATAAAATGGCCTGTATGATCGGCATCCTGCAGGTGAATTACCTGACCGGGCCTTTATTTTACGCCATTGCCTATTTTATCGGGAAATCACTGTGCGGTTTTACGGACACATTCGAGTTGCCGGATACCATGAGCTTCGGTGCAGTCAAAGATATTTTCTTCGGAAATGCGGATGTATTCATCTCCCTGCTCACAGGCGGGCTTATCCTGAGCATACCGATGACCATCGGGGCTTTTTACCTCGTCAGGTCTTTGTTTTCCAGTACAATTAAAACACAGGCATTATGAAAACGCAGGAAGCCTATACCCTGATCACCGGGGCCAGCATGGGTTTAGGAAAAGAATTGGCCATCGAATGTGCCCGCAGGGGCAGGAACCTTATCCTGGTTGCCCTGCCGGGCCGAAACCTGGAGCAGCTTTGTGCAGAACTTGAGTATAAATTCGGCATCCTGGCTGTAGCAAGAGAGTGTGACCTAACCAATGAGCAGGAACTTGATTTTCTGGCGGACGGTATCCTGTCAAATTATGCCGTCGACCAGCTGATCAACAATGCCGGCATTGGAGGCACAGCCAGGTTTGAGGAAACCACACCGGAATATCTCGACCGGATCATCCATTTAAATATCCGTGCGACGACGATGCTGATACATAAGCTGCTTCCGGAGCTTAAATCTCATCCCAAAGCCCTGATCATGAATATTTCGAGCGTTGCAGCCTTTGGCCCGCTGCCATTTAAAACCATTTATCCTGCATCCAAGGCATTTATCTATTCATTCTCAAGGAGCCTGGGCAGGGAATTGCGGAATACAGGCGTCAGGGTTGTCGTAGTTACACCGGGGCCTATTGTAACGAACCCTGATGTAGCTATGAGGCTTATCAAGCAAGGGGCGCTGGGCCGCCTCGGCTTGCTTACGGCAGGTGAGATAACGCGCCTTGCCCTTGACGGAGCTGAAAAAGGAAAAGAGGTCATAGTCCCGGGTTTTATAAACGTCCTTAACCGGTTTCTTGGCAGGTTTACACCCGAGTCATGGAGGTTATCGCTGATGGACAGGGTCCTGCAAAAGGAATTAACAGACCAGGTAAAAATTTAAAATAACTTTTAATAAATATAGCCATGAAAACATTGGTAACAGGAGCAAACGGATTACTAGGTTCAAACCTGGTAAGGGAATTGATAAAAAGAGGCCACCATGTCAGGGTTCTAGTCAGGCAGGGAGCCGACCTCACAACTTTAAACGGACTTGATGTTGAATATTCTTATGGGGACCTGCTCGATGAGCAAAGTCTAAGGAAAGCATGCCAGGGATGTGATTTTGTCATCCATTCCGGCGGTAAAACGGCCGGACATCAGACGAAGTTTTCAGATTTTGCCGAAATTAATATCAAAGGGACTAAGAATATTGTGCGGGCTGCCGAAAATGCAGGCGTAACAAGGATGGTGCATGTCAGCAGCAACTGTGTATTCGGTGGCGGCACCGTGGAAAACCCAGGTTCCGAACTTTCGGAGTTTACCGGTTTCAGGTTCAATTCGGGGTACATCAACAGTAAGTACCTGGCCCAGCAATGGGTCCTGTCGGAAGTTGAAAAGAAGAGGTTCCCGATCGTGATCGTCAACCCGACCATCATGATCGGGCCTTACGATACCCGTCCCAGTTCGGGTGAGATCATCCTCCGCATTCTCAGGCAGCAGTTCCAACTGTGCCCGGTGGGGGGGAAGAATTTCATCGATGCTAAGGGATGCGGCAACGGCAACCTGCAATGCCCTGACTATGGGGATCCCTGGTGAATGTTACCTGCTTGCTTCAGAAAATATCACATTTGCCGGCTTCTTTGAAAAGGTCAACAGGATATATGGCAGGTCAGGCTTACGTATCCTGATCCCGGGGGGATTGCTTAAATGCGCCGGCCTGATGGGCAATGCCATCCAGGCCCTGACCAGCCAGGATATTGCGCTGAACCTGGTAAACACCCGGCAACTGTCCAATGAATCCTACTTTTCAGCGGAAAAAGCCGTCAGGACATTGGGCCTGCAGCAAAGACCAATTGATTTTGCTATTCGTGACGCTATTGCATGGTTCGTTGCCAATAAGTACCTGCAGCCTCATTTACTGCCGGAAGTACCGGTCCCGGCTGTCGCCTAGGATTATTCCATGACCGGAAACATATTATTGTAATTTTATATAAATCATACCTATGAACACCAATGAAATAAACGCCGTCTTCGCCATCGCTTCGACCGTTATCATGTCATTCATTTACTTTTTGATCCTGGACAAAATGAAGGCCGATAAAAAAGAAAAAACACGTCGGCGGATCATATCCATTTACCTCTGGCGAAAGATAAGCGGTTTAATTATCCTCGGGGGATTACCGGCAATCGTGGCCTGGATGTTTTTCAGCCTCAACCCGTTGGATTTAGGATTCAAATCGGGCGGCACCCCGGATCTCTGGCTATGGATTGCCGGGGCCTCATTGCTTTTCATCATTCTTAATAGTTTTAACTCAAAAAGCCCTGAACTTCGGGCTATTTACCCTGAACTGCGACTTCGTGAATGGAATGCCAAAGGACTTTCGATAGCCATAAGCGGATGGATCCTTTACCTTACAGGTTATGAATTTCTATTCAGGGGTTTGTTGCTTTTCACCTGTTATGATGCATTTGGTTTGTGGCCGGCTATTGTTATAAACCTCGCGCTTTACTCGGCACTGCACCTCCCGAAAGGATTGAAGGAGGCAACCGCGGCTATCCCTTTCGGGGCTTTGCTGTGTTACCTGACCCTGGAAAGCCAGTCGATCCTGCCAGCCATCATCCTTCATTCTCTGCAGGCCATTTCCTGCGAAATATTCTGCATTTACCGAAACCCGGAGATGAAATTCCACCTTTCAAATAAATAATAGCCATGAAATGTTTTATAACCGGTGTTACTGGTTTTATTGGTCTAAACCTGGCACGGCAACTGGCAACCGACGGTCACGCCGTGAACGCCATCATTCGCAATACGGTTTCACACGATTGGAAAGATATTCCAGGTTTACAGTTTTTCAAAGGTGACCTGGATAACGTTGAGGTTTTAAAGGGAGCCATGAAAGGTTGCGATGTGGCCTTTCACCTTGCTGCACTTGCCAAACCATGGTCGAGGGATCCGGGCGATTTCCACCGGGTCAACGTGCAGGGCGCCGTTAATGTATTTACGGCAGCCCTTGAGGCGGGAGTTAAAAAAGTGGTATTCACCTCCTCGGCGGCAACCCTGTCACCTTCCACTGATCATAAACCGGTGGATGAATCAACCCCGAGGGTCATACCTTATTTCAATGCTTATGAAACGACCAAAGCAGAAGCGGAGGAAAAAGCCAGGGAGTTCTGTGCGATGGGGTTGCCTGTTGTCATCGTCAATCCTACCCGTGTTTACGGTCCCGGTCCGCTTAATGCCAGTAATTCCCTGACAAAAATGATTGCGGGCTATCAGAAAGGCACCTGGCGCATTATCCCAGGAGACGGCAGGAAGATTGGCAATTACGTTTACATCGATGACGTGGTGCACGGTCATATCCTGGCTGCGCAGAAAGGCAGGACAAGCGAAAGGTATATCCTGGGAGGGGAGAATCTCACTTTTGATGAACTGTTTCAATTCCTGGGACGGGTCACGGGTGTAAACCGCAGGATGGTCCATCTGCCTGTCGGGGTCATGACCTTTACAGCAAAATTCATGGAATGGCAAAACAGAATTACTGGAATACCTCCTGCTATCACTGCAGGTTTTTTGAAGAAGTACATGAACCACTGGAGCCTTTCGTGCGATAAAGCCATCAGCGAACTGGATTACAGCATCACACCTTTTGCAGTTGGAGTAAAAAGAACGTTAGAATGGCTCGAAACTTCAGGGGAAATCGATTAGTTTTAAAATAATGAAAGGACGTTTCATTTTTGAGACGTCCTTTTTTTGTGGCGCTTAAATCCTCACTTCAGCCTGGCAAAACTGGTTTATAAGAGGGAAAGAATTACTACGATCAGGACAAAAGCCGGGTAGAATACGAACAGCGCCATTTCTAATGATAAAAGCATTGATTTCATAATAACCTCCGTTTTTTAAAAGTTTGAATGATGGAAAATGGGTTAAAGAACTTTTTTCTTATTGTTGATGAAACAAAGGTATAATGACCACGAGGGCTAAACATGGCAGAATGTACCGAATGATTTTTTTGGTGGAATTCAGGGATTGACGTGATGGCCGTCAAACGAATCAGGGGATAAAGGTTTTTTATTCTGATTCAGGGGGTTATAAAAAAGTGTAGTACCACTATAGTCGTACTACGATTTCGTGATCAGATTTTAATCATTCGTTCCATTCCCCTCATTCAGGATCTTAAAACCTTCAGTATTTCCATCATCGCCAGCGTATCCAGTTTGCAGTATTCCAGCAGGTTTTCCCTTACAACCCTGATCTTTTCTTCATCTTGCTCAGAAAAGAGCGACATGAAAGCATGGCTTGCCGATCCACCGTCACCGATAGCCAGGTTATCGTAGCTGAAACCCGGCACCAGTGCTGGGAGCACCTGCTTGATGGAGTAGGAGCCTTTCATCTCCGGGACATAATATTGACGTTGCTGGAAAATCACCATCAGGTCCTTCATCCTGGAAACGATATTTGAAATTTGAAATTGGTAATTTGGGAAATTGGCGGCGATCTCGTTCAGCCGGCTTGCTTCAAATGCCCTGTTAAATACAATGATATCGCCTGTTTCGCCAATATCTGCGATCAGTTGATGAATGAACGGTATTCTCGGATCGCTGCCGTTAGACTCTGCCAGGAATGATTTATGATCCGGGGGAGCAAGCTCAGAATCCAGTTTGTGCATGGAGTACTGGAAAACCACCTGCTGATAAGGTCTGCTATTATCGAACAAGGGTACTGCCGGTTGGAATGATTCGAAATCAAGAAAATAAAGAGGATAATTCAGTGACGCTGTGAATCTTTCCACTGCCTGCCTATCAATATGGATTTCACTTTTCAATTCAGAGACTACCTGCTGCCACTGGCTGTCGTTAAGTTTAAAATCCGGCGGGATATCCTCAAATTTAAGGATGCCTTTCCGGTACAGGTCCCATTTTTTATCCGCGCTGAGCCTCGAGATATTGAAGATCGAATAATCGGGCACATGCTGCCAGCAATGGCCATGAAAATCGCAGTAATAAGGGTCGGAACACTGCGGCCCGATATCTGTTTCAGGAACTGACGGGGCATTTAAAATATCGAAAAACCCGGTGATATCATGTTGAACCTTTTCCTGGAGCTTTATTACCCGTTTGTAAACAGATTCTATCCTGAAAAGCTGCTGTAAATCCAGCTCCCCGATCCGTTCGTAAGCCGTATTGAGCACGATGAGAGATATGTCGGCCAGCTCCAGCCCGCAATTCGTCATCACGTAATACTGGAAGGCTGCATCCAGCAGGTTGACCTGTTTCACCTGTGTGGAACTCTTTACCTCGTAAGCTTTCCAGCCAGTTTCATCTTTCACCAGGATATCCACGAAGCAGTGCAGGCCGTTAAAGGAAAAGCCGGCTTCATAGATGACTTCTGCCCCTTCGCTGATCAGTTGAGATGTCAACCCGATGCTTCTGGTGTAGTTGTCGGGCACATAGATACCGGCATCGGTGCCACCAGGAAAAAGTTTCTGGGCCAGTTTCCCGGTCTCGGTACCCTGGCTGAAAATGGCCTGCTGCATCTCTGAGACCTTGTCTTTTAACTCCGGATGGTGCCAGTTCAGGTAAAGGGATTTTTTGCACTGCGATCCCCGTAAAAAGGTTGATTTGGATAGGGTTGGGGGCATATTAACTGATTTACATTTTACAATTTATTGTTTACGATCTAAAATCAAGATTCTATAATTTAAATTGTAAAGTGTAAACTGTAAACTGTAAATCATTTATAAAGGCAAACATAAGCTGCATCTGAAGCAATCTTAAGCTGGAACTTTGAATCTTTGGGCACCATGAACGTATCATAAGGCTTGTAATCTTTGAATGATGTTTCACCCGGCAGCTTCACCGTCATTACCCCGGAAACAACAGTAACATATTCTACCGTTGAGGTTCCGAACTCGTATTCCCCCGGGGCCATAACCCCTAATGTTGCCGGGCATTCCGGCGTGCTGAAAGCAATTGATTTGACTTTTCCGTCGAAGTATTCGTTGACTTTGAACATATGTTTAGGTTTTTCAGCAAAGGTAGAAGATTCCTTCAATCTGTATCTGATCCGGGCTTAAAAGGACAACACATATAGTCATCGGGCAGAAATTCAAGATGTTTAAGTAAAAATGAATATTATTAAATTTATTTCTAATTATATATTAATCTAAAAAGCTAATAAACAATTTAATAACATAAAATAAAAAAATATATGTTTAAGAAAATAACAATATAGTTGAACAAAAATGAATCTAGTGATGTTTAGCTTCATGAACTTAATTTATAAACTATTAAAATTATTAATATGAAAACGAACAAAATTTACTCAGTCCTTTTTACCCTCCTTATGGTAGCAATTGCTGCCCCTGTCTTCTCGCAGGCGAGGGTCCAGGTGATTCACAATTCAGCAGACCAAGCAGCAGAAGTTGTTGACGTATGGTTGAATGATGTAATGTTGATAGACGATTTCCAGTTCCGCACCGCATCGCCTTTTATAGATGCTCCGTCGGGTGTGGATTTCGACGTTACCATTCAGCCCTCAAATTCAATTGATACGACCAATGGTCTGGCAAGGTTCACTTATAACCTTACGGAAGGAAGCACCTACATTCTTGTAGCTAATGGAATAGTTTTGCCGGAAGGGTACAATCCTCCTACACCTTTTGATATTTATGTTTATGATATGGGTCGTGAAACGGCCATGATGGAAGAAAATACCGATGTATTGGTGTTCCACGGCTCGACCGACGCCCCTGTAGTAGATGTAGTTGAAGTTGGTGTTGGTGCCGGAACTATCGTTGATGATCTTGCTTATTCTGAGTATTCCGGTTATCTCGAATTACCAACAGATGATTATTCTATTCAGGTGAGGGATCAGTCGGGAACCACGACCGTTGCCGAATTTTCCGCACCCCTGGCTACTTTAGGGTTAGAAGGCGCAGCATTGGCTGTTGTAGCTTCTGGTTTCCTGGATCCGGCAAACAATAACAACGGACCTTCTTTTGGTCTTTATGTTGCCCTGCCAGCAGGAGGCGAACTGATCGCACTTCCCTCTGTTCCGATCTCAACGGCGCGCGTACAGGTGATCCATAACTCGGCCGATGCCGCCGCAGAAACTGTTGACGTTTGGCTGAACGATATCCTGCTCATAGATGATTTTAATTTCCGCACGGCAACACCATTTGTTGATGCACCGGCCAATGTTGACTTCGATGTTACCATTCAACCTTCCAACTCTATTGATACGACCAACGGCCTGGCAAGGTTTACTTACAACCTGGCCGGCGGGAGCAAATATATCCTCGTTGCCAATGGTATCGTCATCCCGACAGGGTACAATCCGCCAACACCTTTTGATATTTATGTTTATGACATGGGTCGTGAAATGGCCATGATGGATGGAAATACTGATGTGCTGGTGTTCCATGGCTCGACCGACGCCCCCATGGTAGATGTGGTTGAAGTTGGCGTAGGTGCCGGAACGATCGTTGATGACCTCGCATATTCTGAATTCGCCGGTTATCTCGAATTACCAACAGCTGACTATTCCATACAGGTGAGGGATCAGTCGGGAACCACGACCGTTGCCGAATTTGCCGCACCCCTGGCTACCTTAGGGTTAGAAGGTGCATCACTGGCTGTTGTAGCTTCAGGTTTCCTGGATCCGGCAAACAATAACAACGGACCTGCATTTGGTCTTTATGTTGCCCTGCCATCAGGCGGCGAATTGATCGCACTTCCCTCAGTTCCAATCTCTACGGCACGCGTACAGGTGATACATAATTCGGCTGATGCCGCCGCAGAAACGGTTGATGTCTGGCTGAACGATATTCTTTTAGTAGATGACTTCCAGTTCCGCACGGCCACTCCATTCATTGATGCACCGGCCAATGTTGACTTCGATGTCACCATTCAGCCTGCTAATTCTACCGATACTACCAACGGCCTGGCAAGGTTTACCTACAACCTGGCCGGCGGGAGCAAATATATCCTCGTTGCCAACGGTATCGTCATCCCAACCGGGTACAATCCTCCAACACCATTTAATATTTATGTTTATGATATGGGTCGTGAAATGGCCATGATGGATGGAAATACCGATGTGCTGGTGTTCCATGGCTCGACCGACGCTCCAGTGGTAGATGTGGTTGAAGTTGGCGTAGGTGCCGGAACGATCGTTGATGACCTCGCTTATTCTGAGTTCGCCGGTTACCTGGAGCTTCCTACCGATGACTACTACCTTGAAATCAGGGATGAGACCGGGACAGTGACAGTAGCTTCCTACAGCGCACCGCTGGAAACCTTCGGCCTCTTCGGGCAGTCACTGGCCATCATAGCTTCTGGTTTCCTGACACCTGAAAACAATAATAATGGAGCTGCTTTTGCCCTCTTTGTGGCTTTACCGTCCGGTGGCGAACTGGTCGAACTTGGACCTACGACCAGCATTACAGATAATGTCAATATGGAAGAATTCCAGACAAGCTTATTCCCTAATCCGGCCAGAGATATCATGAATGTGCAGTTTGAGCTTTCGACCCCTGCAGATGTGCAGGTTCAAATCTTCAGCATGACCGGCGCACTGGTCAAAAGCCAGCAATTCAGCGCTGAACAGTCAGGCAGCCAAAACCAGGTTAATATCTCTGACCTGCCCGTTGGCCTTTACATGGTGAAAATGCAGTCAGGTAATGCACAAACGATTAAAAAACTGAGCAAAGTGAATTAGTAAATTTTCTCAATTTTGTTCGCTTCTACGGGGCTGCCATGGGTCAGTCCCGTTTTTTTTTGTCAGTTAAGTGATTAAGGGTTACTCCACATTCATCAACATAACTTCCACCGCATCATAATTTATTGCGGAGAAGATGTTTTCGATCTGGTCGGTGTAATCGGAATTGTGGCTCATGATGGCGTCTTTGAGCATGAAAACTTTGAAATCGTGGTCGTGCGCCCCTATGTAAGTGGCCAGGACGCAACCGACGGAGCTCAGCCCACAAAGAAACAGGGTGTTTACGCCTTTTTCCTTTAAAACCTTTTCCAGGTCGGTCTTGTTAAAGCTGTTGGGGTAAGTTTTGATGATCTGCGGATCATCGGGGCTGATGGCTATTTCCGTGGGGAATTCAAACTCGGGTGTCCCCGGGAACGGGCCTTCTGCTTTATCGGAATGATAGATCCGGATAATGGGGAGTCCGGCTGAGCGGAACCCGGCGATGTAAGCATTAATAAAATAGAAAGCAATTTCTTTTTCACGCTCATCCATCATCGGCAGGAACTTGTTCTGGATGTCGATGACGAGGAGGGCCGGTTTGATGCCTTCGTAAGGTTTTTCCTGGGCGATAATACTTCCGGTTGAAACGGCGATTAAGACAAAGAGAAAAATGAGCTTTTTCATTGGGTGCAAGTTTGATTAATGGTGTAAATATAATTAAAAATCTGCGGTTATCTGTGCCTTGATCTGCGTAAATCTGCTAGAAACCCAAAAAAAATTCCATCAATAATGTAACCATTAGCATTTTTTTTTGTCCTTTGTAATGATGAAAAAAGTTGCCATAATCGGAGCGGGGGCTGCAGGTCTGGCCACCGCCACATACCTTGCCCTCAAGGGATTCCAGGTCGCTATTTTTGAAAAGAATAACTTTCCCGGTGGGAGGTGTGCCAGTTTTACGAAAGACGGGCACCGTTTCGATATCGGTGCCACACTGCTGATGATGCCACAGGTATACGAGCGTACTTTTGCCGATTTCGGGAAAAATCTTTATGAAGAACTTGACCTTGTGCGCATGGATCCGGTTTACCGCCTCAAATACCCGGGAAATACGGAGCTGTGCTTTTCATCCGACCTGATGAAAATGCAACAGCAACTGGAGACCATCGAACCGGGAAGCTATGCCCCTTTCCTGAAATATATGGATAAGAGCTACCGGGCTTACCAGATCTCGATGAAACACATCATCGACCGAAATTATTACCATCTTTTTGAATTTATCAATTTATCCAACCTGGGAAGGCTCTTTCAGTTAAAGGCCTTCTCGAATCATTACCGGCTGGCTTCAAGATATTTCAGCAGTGAACCTTTGCAGATCGCTTTCACTTTTCAGAACATTTATGTTGGGCAAAACCCGTTTCATGCTTCGGCCATTTTCTCCATGCTGCCTTTCATGGAACTCACCGACGGGGTTTGGTTCCCTAGAGGCGGGATGAACCGGGTTTCGGAACGCCTGGAAGCTATTGCAGTCGAAAATGGTGTGGAGATCAGTTACCGGGCGCCGGTCATGGGTATACGGGTTACGGGAAAACGGGCTGTGGGAGTTGAAATTTCTGATGGCAGTTTTTATCCGGCAGATGTGATTGTCGCCAATGCCGACCTTCCTTATGTTTACGAGGAACTCCTGCCCCGGAGCAATGCATTCCGGCGGATCAAACACCTTGGTTATACCTGTTCAGCGCTTGTTTTCCATTGGGGCATGGATACGGTTTTACCTGGAATCGAACAGCATAATATATATGTTTCGCCGGATTATAAGAAGAATATTGAAGCCGTATTCAAAGCCAACGGCGTATCGGATGAACCGAATTTTTATATTCATTCTCCCGCCCGGGCTGATAAATCAGCTGCTCCTGAAGGGGAAGATTCCATCTCCGTCATTGTCCCGGTTGGTCATTTATCGAATGGCGAAATGCCCGATTGGGAGAACACCAGGAAAAATATCCGTGAGAAAGTCATGGCACGAATGGCCCGGGAGGGATTTCCTGACCTGGAAAAGCACATCAAATTTGAGAAAGTGTATACACCGGGCACCTGGAAGAATATGTTCAGCCTTTCACGCGGGGCCACTTTCGGCAGCCTGAACCACAATCTGCTTCAAATGGGTTATTTCAGACCACATAACCAGCACGATAACATCAGGAACCTATTTTTTTCAGGAGGCAGTACACACCCCGGGAATGGTGTGCCCCTGGCACTGATATCCGCCAGGCTGACAGCTGAGAAGGTTATCCGTAACTTCACATAAATCATCTTTCAGGATCATCATGGAAACTATTGACAAAATAGCAGGAGATACACTGGATAAGATCGATTTCCATATAATAAAAGATCATCCGAATATACTCATTGCCGCGAGGTTCTGGGAAGACGACCGCTACGAAGCTGCCAGGACCATTTACAAATTCATGCGTTATATCGATGACATGATCGATGACCGGAAGGCATTACAGGCAAAATTGAGCTGCATGGAGCAGAAGATCTTTTCGGAGAAGGTTAATGGCTGGATCGATTGTCTCGGGCAGGATGCCACAATCGACCCGTTTTTCCGGGAAGTGACCGGTACCATCCGCCGGTTCAGGATCCCGCTACATTTTTTCTATCATTTTGCCCGTTCGATGGTTTACGATATCACGCATAATGGTTTCAACACCTTTGATGATTTCCTGGATTATACTGAAGGGGCTTCCAACGGGCCCGCATCAGTATTTGTCCACCTTTGCTGCCTGGAAAAGCGGGAAGGTGAATATGTCCCTTTTGCAGGGAATATCAGTGAAATTGCCAGGCCTTGCGCCGTCTTCAGCTACCTGGTCCATATCATCCGGGATTTTCAGAAAGACCAGATGAACAACCTGAATTACTTTGCCCTGGATATTCTTAAAAAACATGGCCTTACGCCGGATATGCTGGGTGATATCGCGAAAGGAGGGGAGATACCTGAAGGTTTCCGGCATGTAATCAGGGAATACAGGACGATAGCCGGGATCTATAAAGAAGAAACGGCCAGGATGCTTGCATCCCTTGAAGGAAGGCTGGATCCAAGGTACATGCTCAGCCTGCAGATCATTTTCCATCTTTACACGAAAATCTATGACCGTATCGACCCTGAAAACGGCAGCTTTACAACAGAAGAATTAAATCCCACACCTGACGAGATCAGGGAAAGCGTCAAAAATTGCATCTCGGCATTATATAAAGAAAAATCCGTGTAAATCCGTCGCATCCGTGTCATCCGTGTGCTATAAAAAATAACGCACTTATGAAACCAATTATTTGAGAATAATTGCGGGTTAGAATGATTTACTATGGATTTTTGACGTCGAAGGTGCCACCCGACTGCACCATGACAGTTGCACCGGGTGAGATCGAGATAAAATCACATTCAGCCGCAATCCCCCCTGAAACAACAGGGAATTTATTTCCGGATGGTGATGATGGGATAAGTGCTGCGTCCGATGCGGAAGGAACTGTCCCCTTGCTCCAGTTACCGGTGTTGTTCCATGCCACACTGACCATCCCCGTCCAAGTGTTGAAAGTTTTGACGGATACGTCATCCAGGCAAATGCCAGGATACAGAGCTCCCGTGCCGGATGCACATGTGAAAGATAAAGAAACTGTCTGCCCTGTATAATCCGCCAGGGAAACCCCTGCCTGCCAGTACGTTTCGTTCGTGGCCCCGACAATCTGGTAAATAACATCATTGCCGGCTTTCACAGTAAGATCCTGGGGGAAATCTGCATTTTCAACACGGAACCAGAATACAACATATGAATTTGATGAAAGGGTGAATGAAGGAGATTTTAACACTGAGCCTTCCAGGTTGCAATAAGCCCATTCATTCCCGCTATGTGCCGTACCATAAGTACTCTGGTCCCAGCCAAACTGAGATATTTCTGCATCCGACCAGCATTCCGGCGGCCATGCAGATTCAAAACCTTCCGTCCATGGCAGGGAAGAGATAGCTTCACAAAGTGTGGTAAAGCTGGATGGCCCATCCCATTGGCTGAATTCAGAACCGCAATCTGCCCTTACAAAGAATTCATAGGTAGAATTGGGAGTTAGCCCTGCTATGGAGACCGGATTAAGAACTGTAGCTGTGCCTGATACCCCGGGAGTAAAGCCGGCAGGTCCGTACTGGTATTCCCATTGAATTGCCGCTCCAGCTTCGGTCCAGCCAAGCTCAGCTGTTGTCGTGGTGATATTGGAAGTTATAAGCTCATCAGGAGTTATGCATGTCTGGGGCGCCACTTCGAATTCGATCCAGTAATGGTTTTCGCACGGGTAGCCGTTATTCACGGTCATTCTCACGATAAACCAGTAAGTGCCGGGCCCAAGGATACCTATGTCCAGAAATGTTTCATTACAAGGGCCGGCAGTATTGCCAGGTTCGATTCCTGTCAGGGTTGAACAATCAGGGTTTCCGTTGTACCCACCTGTGCCTCCTTCCATTAAACCATACTCAATTAATTGGTCGGCATCAGCCGTTATAGCAACAAAAGAGCTTTCAGTCAGCACCAGCTCGAACCAGTCAGTGTCGCGGTTGCCTGCATCGGCCCAGGTTGTCCCGCAAATGATACCGCCGGAAGAAGGGATCACTACCCAGGTTTCAGTGCCGGAAGCCATATCACATCCACCGTTGTCATCGTCGCCGCAAACTTCGCTTTCAGCAACGGCCCCCGGAGGGCAGATTACATCAACACCCCAGGTGCATGAGGCAGCAGATTCACTTATCGTCAGGATATAATCGCCATAATCTTCGCCGGTATAGCCGTCAATGACGATATAGTAAGTATATCCGCCGGTGAGGACTGCTGCTTCGATCCTGGAGACGTAGAATCCGCAGGAAGATTCATAGTAAAAGTCATCATTGCAGTCGAACGGGTCCCCGGAAGTAACTGTGTTTTCGTAAACGAAAACTTTGGTGTCGAAAGAAGAGCCGCATAGATCGATATCCACGGTAACCCCGGAAACTGGGGTAAATGCGTAAACCACATCCGGTGCGGTGCTTCCGGTGTATGGGCAGGCTTCATCGTAGTCATCCAGGTAACCGGCAGTAGTTCCGCTTGAGGAAATCGGCAACGGGCCTGTAAGAATATAAGGCGGTGGCAATATTTTCACCACCCTGCAACGGACCCAGGGGAGGGACCGTTTGGCCTGATAAGCTTCCAGCCCATAGGACAATAGAGACAAATAATGAAAATAATATTTTCAAAAGGATCAGACTTTAGCACTATTTATCAAAAGTACCTTTAAGGCTGATAATGAAGTGTTAATGATATGTTAATGTTTGCATAATTTACTATTAAAAAATTCCGTTCCGCGATCTTAGATCGGAAACCGTAAATTGTAAAATGTAAACTGTAATTTTTTGGATCATGCTTTCACGAAATACATCCGGAGCTTCCCTTTGCCCCTGGCTTCCAGTTCTCCCCTGAATTCGGTATCGAAATTATCTTTAACCAGGTTAAAGGTAGATTCAGAGATATTGATCTTCATCGGTTCGGAGTTGCTTTCCATCCTGGAGGCAGTATTGATCGTATCGCCGAATACATCATAAATATATTTTTTCACCCCGACGACCCCGGCGATCACCTCCCCGGTATGCACACCCACCCTGATCTCCCAGGTGTGTGGGGATTGGGTGTTTCTTTTCCTGATGAACCGGACCATTTCAATGCAACTGCTGACAATCTGGTATGCATGCATCGGATCCGGCACAGGAAGGCCTGAAACCGCCATGTAACTGTCGCCTATAGTTTTAATACGCTCACATCTGTTCTTTTCGATGATATTATCGAAGGCGGTGAAAATCTGGTTCAGCTCCTCGATGAGGATTTTAGGGTCGAGGTTGGTGGATTTTTGGGTGAAATTGACGATATCGACAAAGCAGGCCGTCACCTGGTCAAACAGCTGGGGTTCGGTCTTCCCTTTTTCTTTCAGGTCATTTGCAATTCCCAGCGGGAGGATGTTCAGCAGCAACTGGTCGGACTTCGCCATGGCGCCGGCGATGATCCTGTTATCCTTTTTCTTCAGCTGAAGGCTGTAAAAGATCATGCCGGCCAGGGCAAGGAGGAGGCCTGATACGGCCAGCATGAAATTCCGGAAAATGGTCTCTTTCTTTAATGCAAGGCCCTGGATCAGCTCACTCTGCCTGAGTGCCTGGATTTCATTTTCCTTTTTCTCCGTTTCATATTTTATCTGGAAATCAGAAAGCTGGCTGAGCACTTCATCAGAAAAGACCGAATCTTTTACCTCGCTGTATTTCTTGAAATACTCAAGGGATTTTTCATAATTCTTCTGGGCATTGTAGATTTCAGAATAGTAGAGATAGTTTTTCTGCAACTGGTTCAGGAGCTTTAACCTGTCGGCTATCATGGTGCTGCTGTCGAGCAGTTGTAAAGCTTTAACATTATTGCCCATGGCCCTGTTAATATCACTCAGGTTGGCCAGGACGGTGGCTTTTTCGCCTTCCTTCCCAAGCTTATCGTAGATCACATAGGCGGAATTGAGGTATTCTGCTGCATTGTTAAGTTTTTCCTGTTCCAGGTAAACTTTCCCGATATTATTAAAAGCAAGGGCGATTTGGCCCAGGTCATTGATCCTGTTTTGAAATTCCAGGTTTTTCTCAAAATACACCAGGGCCGTATCATATTGTTTCTTATTGAAATAGACCCTTCCCAGGTTGTTCAGCCGGATAGCCGCTTCGCTCTCATTATTTAAGGACTCTTCTATCTTCAGGGATTCCCTGAAATTGAGGATAGCCTGGTCATACTTTTTCCACTCGGTATAGACAAGGCCCATATTATTGAGCGACTTGGATACCCCTGCCCGGTCATTCAGGTTGTTTCTCAAGGAAAGGGCCCGCTCAAAATATTCGATGGCCAGGTCATATTTTCCCCATATGCGATAGACCATGCCAATGTTATTAAGCGTTTTGGCTATTTCACTGCCCTTGCCCAGTTCTTCATCGATGCGTATGGTTTGCTCGTAATAATCGATGGCTTTATCATAATTGCCGCGCATCTTATAATTGAGCCCGATATTATTGAGGGTTGAGGCCACCGACTCAAGATCGCCTATTTCCCTTTGAAGATCGAGGGCTTTCTGGAACCATTCAATGGCTTCGGAATAATTATCCAGCCTATAATAACAGATTCCGATCTTCTCGGAACATGATGCAATGCCCTGTTTTTGATCATCCTTCGGCTTGCCTTGCAGATCCAGGTACTCCCTGTACTGAACGATTGCTTTTTCGAACTGTCCGGCCCCGAGAAGCGAGTCGGCGGCAGTTAATAAACCATCAGCCTCATTTCCCTGGGAAAATGAAGAAGTGGTAGGGGCAAAAAAGATAATGACCAACAGTAACCTGAATAGACGGATCACCTTGAGGCTGTTTTGGGTTAATGAAGAACCGTTAAAATTAAACTTTTTAACTTTCAGTCAGCACCCCTCCGACGATTTTAAATTTAATTATAATTGGCTTAGGATCTGAAGGAGTGTCGATCATTCCGGCACCGGTTTCTTCAAGCCGGACGGATGTGCCGTCGGGCTTTAACTGGTCAGTCTGGGCGATAAGCTGTTTTATAGCCGGGTTTGATTTCAGGAAATCAAAGATCGATTTCTTGTTTTGGGAGTTATTCAGGTAATTGCAAACGATTTGAAAAGGCGAACCGTTGATTCCATATGCCAGCGAACTTGCAGGAGGTGCGAAATATTTCGGTGAAATGATATTGCTCCCTTCATTCCAGCCCATATAGGGAATCCCGCTGACGATCCTGTTTTTAATGGCAGTATAAGGATTGAAGACGGGCGTTATCAGACTGTTCATTTTATTGAAAAATGCTGAGATATCCCCGCCCCCGATCACGATCATGTTGGCAGTGGCAATAAGGCTTGCAGGATCCCCGGAAGCGATATCAATCAATTTGATGCCTTCTTTTGAGAAAATATCCGATATTTCATTAAAGTAAGCGGGATAATCATTTCCTTTATATGCATAGGATACAAAAAGGGCATCTTCCGGTTTTTTCCCTAACTTTAAAAATACCCATGCCAGCTCTTTCTGAAAGAGTTGAGCCCTGGCGGACACATCGTAACCTTCCTGAAAATTCATCAGGGACATAAGTTTTGTAGCTCCCATAATTTTTGATTTAAATAATTAGCGACTTGTAAATAATGATTAAAATGACTGGCAAGGGATAACTGATTAAAAACCGGTTCAAATATAATACAATATTAAATCCTTTCAAAGCTGATGTTTAATCATCCTATCTTAACACATCTTTAACTTATCATTAACATTTCATTATCAGGCATTAAAACAATTTTGGCACTACCTTTGATGCCCAAATGCTTTTCGTGGGCTAAGGCTTATGAATGCCTGGCATATTATCAAATTCAGTCAAATTTATCATCTAACTAAATTAAAATTCTATGAAAAGATTATTTATCCTTTTTACAATGATTGCATTATGGAGCCTGAATAATGCAATGGGACAATGGACGACCAGCGGCAGCAACATTTTCAATTCAAATACCGGTAATGTCGGTATCGGCAACACCGCCCCCACAACCCTGTTGCATGTGGCGAAACTAATGACCGAGCCCACGATCACTGTCCAGAACCTGGGTGGTGCCGGGGGCGCTACATACTCAATGATAGATAATTCCAGTGGCGCTTTCTGGAAATTCAAGGCTACCAACACGGGAGGTTTTAAGGTCAGGGACCAGGCCAATGCGCTTGATGTATTTGTGATTGAGCCGAACAGCGCCGCCAACATGATCTATATCAATACTGCGGGAAATGTCGGGATCTTTAATGCAAGCCCGAACAATATGCTTGATGTCAACAATGGGGATATCGATGTCAATACTTCCACATTTGGATATATGATTGGTGACCAGCACGTCCTAAGGCATAAAGGGTATTACAGATAACATCCTTGTCGGTGTGGATGCAGGGCTTGAGTCTCACTCCGGCGGACAAATAATCTCACATTTGTCGGGAGTGGTGCCGGGCAAAATGTGACAGGCGGCAATGATTACACTTTCGTAGGATACAGGGCAGGTTTCAGTAATTCAGGCGGATCCACCAACACTTTTATCGGCTCGGAGGCAGGGTATTCAGAAATGGGGGATGAAAATGTTTACGTGGGATGGAAGTCGGGATATAATAGCACTAACGCCAGTTATCATAACACTTTCGTAGGAAATGTCAGTGGCACGAGTAATAAAATAGGAGATAATAACACCTTTATTGGGATCGGGACCGGCGGAATAAATCAATCCGGCAATAGTAACGTTGCCCTTGGAGCAAGTGCGGGCATGTTCGGATCTATTAACCAGAACAACTCCGTAGCCATCGGCGCCGGCAGCCATGGTAAGAAACAGCAACCAGATGATCCTGGGTGACAATACCATGCAAGTAGGTATTGGGCTGAGTAATGATGTTTCAGGGCCACAAAACAAATTAGAAATCGATGCGGGTATCAACGGGATGAACCCAACCCCTGCTGGTGTTTTAGGAGCCAGTGGTTTGAGATTAAGGGACCTCCACAGCTTTACCCTGCCTTCAGCAAATTCAAGGAATGTATTTCTTAGTGTCGACAATTTTGGTGATGTTATACTGGTGCCTGCCCCGGGCAGTTCCAGTTCCGCTGCCGACAATGGCCTTTCAACCAGTGGCCCCACGGCAGGAGCGATCCATATTGGACAAAGCATTGGCGCAGCCGGGGATCCAGGCAAGTTGCTGGACAACAGGGAAATACCCATGTTCGGATTTAACCTGCATTTTAAAGGGGACCTTGCCGTTAACCAGGACATGGTTGAAATTGGGGATAACACCATTTTGCCCCTGACACCTCTTACCGGGGCAAAATTAAATGTACAGACCCAGACCGAGCACACAGCCGGATTATTTGTGAACAGGACAAATAATATTCTTTTGGCAGACAGCAGGGGAGTAGCTGGTCTTAAACTTTTAGGTACCCATGCAGAGAATATCGGTGTGTACGGTTATGGAGAGATAGATCCAAATGTTACACCTTCGCCACTTATTTACACGGCGATCGGGGTTAAAGGTATTGGTGTAGGACAGACTTTTTCAGGAGCGGTAACTGTTGCTTATGGTGTTTGGGGCGAAGCTATGGATAATTTAACCCCTGTAAATTATGGTGGTTTTTTCAGGGCCTATAATGCTCTGGGCAATAATTATGCAGTATTCGGAGATGCGGTTTGTACGTCCTGTACTCCGGGCCCGGGCACTCCTCCAGGGCCGAATTATGCAGGCTATTTTAACGGTGATGTTTATATTGCCGGGCTTTATGGCCCTTCAGATCAGAAGCTTAAGAAAGATATAAATGGCCTGGATGGCGGGCTGGATATAGTTATGAAGCTTCGTCCGGTAACTTATGAATACAAGCATGACGAATTCCCGGCCATGACGCTGCCAGGAGGCAAACAATACGGACTTATTGCACAGGAAGTTGAAGCAATCTTGCCTGATCTGGTCATGGACAATGTTAATCCCGCGAGAACTGATGCTGATGGGAAAGTATTGGCCCCTGCTGTGGATTTTAAAAGCATGTCGTATCAGGAACTGATCCCGGTTCTTATCAAGGCGATACAGGAACTGCAGGAACAGAATACCAGGCAGGATGCCTTGATACAACAACTGACCAGTACCCTGAATGCAGCAATGATTAGCCAGAAATAAGCATAGGGCATAGAGCATAGGGCAAAGAGCATAGAGCTCTAAGCCCTTTGCTCTAAGTCCTAAGCCCTGCGCTCCATTCCAGACTTGTTAATTACTGCCCGCTTTTCCTGACTTTAATTAATTTGCCCGCCCTGACCATTCCTGAGAATTCATCCGTCACCGAAACGAAATAAAATCCTTCCTTCAGGTTACTGATGTCAAGTTCAATTCCTCCTGATACCGGATTTAAGGCATAGTTTGTTACCTGTTTTCCGCTGACATCAAACAACCGGAATGTGTTTTCCGACAGGTTGTAATTTATGAATTCAATGTAAACCTTATCCGTTGCGGGATTAGGACGAATCCTCAGGTAATTTGTACCTTCTTCAACTTGCTTAATTTCAGAACCTGCCAGGACATCAGGCAGTTCAACAACATCAAAGGGATGATCCCTGTATGTCGGAGAATTGTTCAACAATGAAATGGCAAAGTTTAAGTTAACGGATCCTTTCTGCCGGATCTGGTCAATATTGTTGAAATCACCTTCAGATAAGAAGTCATATCCATGTTCGATAATATCCAGGTCATACAGGCACAGGGTTTTATAATCAGATTCATCTTCATTTGCCGGGATAAACTGGCTGATATTCAGCCTTGCCTGGTTGAAATCCGAATTCCTGTAATAATAGTTGTATCTCAGGATGGATTTCTCATTACCGGTAAGTGAAGTGGCACTGATTATTTCTTCCAGCAGGTACATATCGGCAGGTTCAATGGAAGCCAGGATGAGATCTGCATCTTCAAACTGGTTTTCTGAAGACTGAAGCTGTTCCTTATAGTCGGAAGGCAGGCTGAACTGACCTTCCGAACCCATTAGCGGAGTTGTCAGTTTCTTGTAGTTATCACACGTATAGTTCACGTTCAGGTTCCCCTGCGAAGGCATATTAAATATCTGCTGGGCACAGGAAGCCGTTGAGTGATAAGGCCTGTTACTGGTGATCTGAACCGTAGGCCAGGAAATGTTGAACATACCGAAGTTATCGGCAACATTGATCGTGACACTGCTGTTTATATCAATGGCCGGGTTATAATTACTCCACAAAGTGTTCAATCCCGGATCCGGCGGGTTCAGGGTCCCTATATTACCTGTATAGCCGACAGCATTGATGCCGACAAAATTATAATTATACAGGAAGTTATTCCTGATCTTTGGCAGTACCGCTCCCGATAATGTATTGAAGTCCATGGCCGTATAGCTGTCATTGAAGCAATTGCTGCTGACTTCACTCAAAGGAGTAAGATCGACGGCGTACAGACCCCTGGTATTATTGTAATTTCTCATTTTCACCTCGTTACAGGTGATATAATTCTTGTAATTACCCTTGCCGCTGATATAGATCCCGACAACGTCACAGTCTCTTATTTCATTTCTGCTGATCTGGAAATTCTTGACCGAACTGGCATATATTCCATACTGGAATCCATCAATCCTGTTATTGACCATACTCACGTTTGATGAATTCTTGGTATAGATAGCTGCAAAACAGTTAAACTGGTGATAATTGTCAGAGATCTCATTATTGTTGATCTCGATGAAAGGAGTATTGGAACTGACTATATAGACCGGTGCAAGGGTAGTGTTCACCTGTTCATTGATCTCTATTTCATTATTTTCGATAATAGTGGTGAATGAAGCCGTGTTCAGCAGGATGGAATATGACAGATCGGTAAAGGTATTGTTTGAGAACACCCCGCCCCCTTTGACCTGGTAAATTCCATAGGACCTTGGTATGGCAGTTCCCCAGGTATTGATGAATTCATTGTGGGATACCTGTTGCCTGAGCCGGGAGCCTGTCGTATAGATGCCATAAGTACTGGAATTATTGACAAAGCTGTATTTTGTCGGGCAATTGTATGACGGGAAGAACTGTTCGGTGACGAACCTGTTACCGCTGATGGGGTGGTTAAAGCTGTTATTTCCCTCCACACGGATACCATAGTTGCAGTTTGAGAAGAGGTTGCTTGAAATGACCCCGTCGGCCAGTTCCTGGAAGTACAGGGCCACCTCGGCATTCTTAAACGTACACTCATTGATGATGTTGTCGAATTCGCCTTTGCCGACGAATCTGAGCCCTTTCCAGGTGCCGTCAACATAACATGGCCGGTACACAGAATTGTTTGAACGCAGCATGGCACCATTGGTGAACACAATTCCTGCACACTCGCCAAATACAACGTCCACATTGGTTATATCGAGGACTGAGCCGTTGGTGACGGTAAGGATGACGTTATCATCCAGGTAATATTTGCCATCCCAGACCACATCTGTCAAATAGGTAGTATTTACAAGGATCTTATTGAACAGCGAATCGTACTCGGCAAAACAGCAGGAATCCTGCGTGTTTTCGATTAAAACGTTATAAGTCGCATGGCAGCTTTCGGAAGCACCTGTGACAATGATCGTGTAGCTACCTGCAGCCAGGTTTGAAACAGTTAGTGGGTTGCCGGGTATGATCGATGTCGGGAATGGAAAAACCAGAGGTACTGAAGTGATTGTAAACGGACCACCGGTGGAGGCCGGATCAAGCACAATGGTGAACGAGCCATTGGCAAGTTCAGGACAGGAGGCATTCCAGGAAGTCAGGTTTTCAAGGATGATATCGCAGCATCCGTTAGTCAGGCAGAATACCCCGGCTGAATCGATACAGCCAAATTGATTCTGGACTACAACCGAGAACTGGTGGTTGCCTGAAGTACCTGCAGGGAAGGAAAGCGTAGGACCGGATCCGACTACTGTACCGAAATCTTTCCAGATTATGCTCGGGTAAGCATTGGCATAGGTGTCGAACGGGGGTTGCCAGTTCAGTGGCAACGGGATATACAATTGCAAGGTGTCGGGGTCGCACAGGTTATCACAACCTATAGGGAACAAGCTCAGGTCAGGCTTTGGATGAATAGAGCCTGCATTGGCGGTTGACGAGCAGCCTGTTTCTTTATTCGTGATCGTCAGGCTGTAAAATCCTGCTGTCGATACCGTGATCACAGGTGTGGTGGCGCCGTTACTCCAGAGGTAGCTGAATAAAGATGTATTGATGATATTCGGGATCAGGGTGACCGGCGTACCTTCACAGATATCCAGTGCAGGTATGCTAATTATGCTGAGTGCGGTTTTTCGTAAATAGTAACGCAAAGTGTGTCTGAATTCACGCAACCGGTAATAGTGTCAGTTACATCGACAACAAATTGATAATATGCCGGAAAGGTAAAGGGAACTGTGATTGTTACCCATGTGGCGCTGGCATTTGTTGGTGAAAAGCTCACCCCTGAAGGAGGAATGCTGCTCCAGTTGTAGGAGTAATTAGGATTATAAATGGTACTTAGCGGGAAGGGCGGCATTGTCCCTCCGGGAAATTCGCAGAAGTATCCATCTCCGGTGATCTTTGCCCTGGGTTTCTTTAAAACATAGACATACATCTTGTTTGAAATGCTGGAACAGCCAAAGCTGTTGGTCACTTCTACCCAGTATTGCCCGTATTTATTGGCATGCAGCGTATCATTGACCGCCCCGCTGATCGGGTTGCCATCTTTGTACCACTGGTATGAACTCATTCCCGGGCAGGCAGCAGTCAGCACCAGGAAGCTTCCGGGGCAGAAGGCTGTATCCGGTGCGGTGATATTGCAAACCGGTGCGGGATTGACCGTGACCCAGGCGCTGTCTGTCGCAACACAGCCCAGATTGTCAGTAATGACCAGTTTGACTTTATAGGGGGATAGCGCTGCAGAAGCATAAGCATGCTGTGTAAAACACCAGTATAAGACGTGGAGCCGTCACCAAAAGTCCAGAAGTAATTGTAATTCGGATTGTTTGGATTAGGCGTAAAGGTGGCAGGGACATTTTCGCAAACCGGCGATGATACCGTAAAGCTTGCATTTATCAGTACGTTGACATATTTGAGTTGCAGAAGAGGTACAACCTGAAGATGATGTAACGGTAAGTGTTATTGTATATGTGCCTGAGGCGGTCAAAACCAGGATCGGGCTTGCGGAAGTATTATTGGGCAGGAAGCTTCCGGTAGCCGGGCTTACGGTCCAGAGATAACTCTGAATAGTCGTTGGTGGCGTGGTATAAGATGTATTGGTCAGGAAAACCGTATTACATATCACGTAGGCGCTGATACATACCGTCGGGCAGTCCGGGATTGGATTAGGAGGACATCCGCTGAGACCGCCGCCCCCTGAGCAGGTCTGGATAATAACATTGATAATATTTGATGTTTTCGAACATCCGTTGGCAGTGACAACAACATAATATGAATAGGTTCCCGGGAGTGTAAAGGAGGGGATGTTAAGGGTCAGTGTGGGCCCTGTTTGTCCGAACAGTATGCCGTTACCGTCGTACCATTGGAAAGTATAACCGGAATTCTGGGCTGTGAGGATAAGGGTTTGCGGGTCACCCAGGCAGAACACCGGGGGCATATTCGGAGAAATCGATGCAACCGGGGGAATATTGATAGCCACGGGATGTGTATCAATACCTGAGCAGCTTGTTACGGTTATGGTAGCATTAGTTGCCGGGCCATGCCACAGGATATTCACCGATGTGCCACCCTGTGGGGTCAAAATAGTTCCATTCTGGGAGGGCGAAATCGACCATTGGAATCCTCCTGGCGGAACAGGGCCGCTTACGGAATAAGTATACATGTCATCAACACAAACAGGGCTTTGACCTGTGATCACAGGCTGCGGATAAGGATTAACCGTCAGGGATTTGGTCAGGGACTTGCAAAAATCTCCGTTTCCGAGGTCGATTTCCTGGTAAACCTGCAGGGTCCAGGGGCCGTTGCCGGAGAACTTAACCACCACGGAATCATTGTCATCTCCCATTTCAGAAAGTACCGCACCCGGACTGACCGCCCAGACAAACGGGCTTCCGCTTGTATTTGAAGTGATACCGTAAGTATAATTGCTTCCGGGGCAGGCTAAAAGTGACCCGGTAATATTGCCAAGGATGGGCTTGGCGATAACCTTAATGTTTTTTGTTGCTGTAAGATTACAATGGATCCCGGGTAACAGCGAGGTGGCTGTAAGCACATAATTTCCCGGTGAAGGCCATGTGATCCATGCAGCTGGTGACCCCTGTCCTGAAGTGACGACAGGCCCGGTTGGTGAGGTGGTCCAGGTGGCCGGAGGCCCGCCGATAAGGGAGAAAGTACTGAAAATTATAGTATCGCCCTGGCAGACGGTTTCATTTCCCTGGATTTCAAATTTAGGAAGAATGTTGACCTGGATGGAATCAACGCCGTTACAGCCTGCCAGGGGGTTTTTATATACACATTTAACCCAGTATGGCCCGGGGGCATTAAAAGAAATGTTCACCTGGGAAACATTTTTGTCTTGCTGGTTGAAAGAGTAAGGCCCTCCCGTTACAGTCCATTTGTAAAATGTACCCGGTAAATGCGGTAATGTATAGGTACCTGAAGCACCAAGGCAAAGTATGTTAGGCCCGACAATCGGCAGATTGGGATAAAGCACCGGCACATCAATGGTTGTTGATCCCGGGCAGGTAGACGTAGAGCAGCTCGCCAGGGTTACCGTGGTAGGCACGGAGTAGGTAGCATCCCACACAACCTTGATACAGCTTGTATTACCCGGTGGAATGATGGTGCCGCCGGTCACGCTCCAATTATAGGTGGTGCAGACCATCGGCGTGCAAAAAGAGGAGGTGTCTCCGGGGCATACCGTTCCGTAGCAGCAGTCGGTTTCAATGGAAGGTCCGACACCGGGAAGCACCACAACAATTCCTGTTGCGGTATCTGAGCAACCGCAAGGTATTTTGGTTTCACCGTTTGTGCCGCCGCCGTATTGTCCCATTCCCATATCCTTGGCAGTGAGGGTAACAATATAGGTCCCGGGTGCGCTGTAGCTATGTGTAGGCGCCGGAGGGTTTGGAGTGGTGTAGATCGTCCCGTCACCCATATCCCAGGTAAAAACAGTTCCTCCGGAAGAGGTATTGTTGAAACTGACCGGGGTGTTAATGCAAACCGTGTCCGGGAAGAATGTAAAGCTGGCCTGCGGTCCGTCGATCAGGCAGATTTGTTTTACGATGGAGTCTGTACAGATAAAGTTGGTGTCATTACTGGTGATAACTACTTTTATCACCCCGGTTACGCCGTTGCCCCAGAGCACAACGTTGGGGTTGCCTGTGAAGTTTACGGGAGTGCCCCCTGATACCGTCCATGTATAGGTGAATAACGGATCATTGGGATATACCGTGTAGGTATGAATGCTGTTCTTGCAAGCTGCCAAACCACCGTGCATACCTACCGGGTCACTGGTGCAGGCCCCTTCCGGGGGGCAGATCTCGACGGCATCCTTTAATATGAAATCAGGGCAACAAGCCTGGGCTGATGCTACATTTGTATGAAGGGCAATAAATGCCAGACACAGGAAATTCGTTAGGAGTAAAATCTTTTTCATAATATGACTTGGGCTTTAGAAAGTAAGTAAAATTACTTCATGAAATACCCCAAATAACAGATTATGAAAACTTTAACAAAACATTAACAAATTATTAAATTAAATGGATGCCTTCAGTATCTTTTCAACCTCACGTATCACCTGTTCGAGAAGGATCGGGCATTTTGCCTGGAAAATTTCATCCGAAGGATTTTCTCCGACCAGGTCGAAGCAGTTCAGCTTGCCCTGGTTCTGCTTTTTAAAGAGGCTGATAAGATAGTATATTTTATCGTATAATTCTTCCCTCTGAGCAGGATCTTTAATGTTCGATGAAAGGACGAAAATTCCACCCGAAACCGCACCGCAAACAGAACGTTCACCCCCCATACCAAATCCAAAACCACTCATCAGCCTGAAAATTTCATCGTCATCCATTCCCAGAATATCAGCATATGCTGCTGCAACCGACTGGGCGCAGTTATATGGGCCGGCAAAGAGTTCTTTTGCTTTTGTAATCCTGGGTAATAATTGATCGTCGGTCATACTTGCATATTAGTTCGTGCTAGGCTGTCTCAAAATATTAATCTGAGAAAAGAGATTCCAGACAAACAGCTAAATATGAATTTGATTATCAACTCGCTGAGTCCGCGGAGTATCCGCTGATACCTTGTGGTTAATTCACAATTGACTCTTTGAGACGACCTCTCTATTGATGTTACAAAATTAGAAACGACGGCTTTTTAGTCGGACTGCTAAAAATAACAAAGTTGAAAAAATATTTTAAAAATAATTAGGTTTATAAAATAAACAAGTTTATATTTGCATCTTGTTTACAACAATTACAATATTAAATTTCAGATGAAACTAATTAAATAATTTAAAAACAATAAGTTATGGAAACAACAAATGATTACAATGAAAAACTGAATGTCATTTACGACATGATTGAAAACTCAAAAACCCGGATCAGGGAAAATGCATTTTTTTATTTGTTTGGGGATGGCTCGTGCTGATAGCCAGCTTATCCCATTTTATCATGATGAAATTTGGCATTTATTATTCTTTTCTTGCGTGGCCGGTCATCATGACAGCAGGAGGAGTTATCTCAGCTGTTGCAGGGATCAGGATGGGTAAACGTGCCGGTTACCTTACCCATATCGATACGGCCATTATTTACTTATGGTATGGATTTTTCTTTGCTTTGCTCATAATACTTGCATTTGCAATCGGGGGGAAAATCACATGGGAAATAACCAATGCATTGATCATCAGCATGTATGGCCTCGGCACTTTTGTTTCAGGCGGAATATTGAAATTCAAGCCATTGATCATTGGTGGAATCTGTTGCTGGATTATTGCATTGGGTGTATTTTTTGTACCTGGTGATTATATGCTCCTGCTGGTGGCACTTTCGATCATTATTTCCTATTTGATCCCGGGTTATTTATTGCGTAAAGCCCGCTAAATCTAAAAGGCTATGTTTGAAGAACTGGATCCGGTATTACATTCACAGCTCGGCTGGCGATCATGTCGGTGCTGATCAGTGTTGAGTCGGCCGAATTTAATTACCTGCTCGATAAAACTGGCGCCACAAGGGGAAACCTTAGCGTACAGATCACGAAATTGAATGAGGCAGGCTATGTCGATGTAAATAAGAGTTTTAGAAAAAATTATCCGCTGACAACCTGTAAAATAACACCCGGGGGTATTTTAGCTTTCGAGAAATATGTCAGGGCACTGCAGGGGTACTTGCAGAGAGAGGTTTAATTAGGACGATAGGACGGTAGGATTGTAGGACGATAAGACGGTCGTACAGTCCTAAAGTCTTAAAGTCAGAACTCAGAACTCAGCACTCAGAACTTTATAGAGTTCCCCGCTGATCCTCAGCAGCTCGATCTCTGCTTTCTTCGCCTGGAACTGGGAAAGCAGAAGCTGGTACTGTGCATCGATATATTTCTTCTGCGTTTCACGAAGCTCAATATCGTTGATTGAACCCAGCCGGTATTTTTCAAAAGCCACTTCTACATTTTCCCTGGCAACCTCCTGGTTAACAAGTTCTATGCCTATGATCCTGAGGTTGGTGACATAATCGTTATAGATTTTATAAAGATCGGTATGAAGGTTAAGGTCAGTATCCTTCAGGTAGTTTTCCATCGTATTCAGCTCCACCCTGGCATTCCTGATCTCCCGTGATGATATTGAAACCGTCGAAGAGGGGATAGGTTAAAGAAAGCCCGAAACGAGGGCCGTTGCTCTGGTTATATTTCAGGTAACCGGTTTCGGAATTCAAGCTGGTTGTAATTATAACCTGCATTCAGGTTCAGCTTGGGATAACGTTGCGACTGGAAATCTTTTAACGCAAAGGTGTTAAGGTCGATGTTGTTGCTTGCTATCAGCAGGGTATTGTTCTGCTCCCGGGTTTTCATCAGCAGGCTGTCGTAATATAATGTATTATCCAGCGAGATACTGTCTGACAGGGATGAACCTGATTTCCGGGTTACGGGCAAGCAGGCGGTTCAGATCAGCCATGGTCTTTTGCATGGAAGCCATTTCACTGATCAGGTTGATGCTGTCGGCATTCAGGTCGACGGTGGATTGCAGCAACTGCAGTTCCGAGCCGGCGCCCAAAGATATTTTCGCTTCCATGATATTTTTACGCTCCATCGACAGGGCCGCGGCATCTTCAAGCACCTGGATCAGCTTTTGCTGCTGGATAATGCCGTAATAATTGAGAATGATCGATGAAAGCGTGTTCTCGATAGCGATGCGCGCTTCGGTCTCGCCCATTTCTTCCAGTATATCCAGCATATTTTTACTGGCAAACATGCTGAATCCGTCGAACAGCGTCCAGGTCAACTGGATCCCTGCATTGAATGTACCGGTTATTGGCGCCCGAGATTTCCTTGTCACCCGGAGGAAAAGGTTTCCTGCACCGTGTTGGTGATAGTGTTATTCTGCGTGGCGTTCAGGTTAAGGGATGGAAGAAATCCGGCATTCCCAATGGTGTTGTTGTTTCAGGCAATCTGTGCATCATTTTTCTGGATGATGATGGAATAGTTGTTTTCCAGGCCGATCCTGACCGCATCGGGAAGGGTGAGAATTTCCTGCCCGTGCCAGCTGAGATCCAGCTGCAAAGGACCACCAGGAGAAGAATCAATTTCCTGCTCATGATCTTAGCTTTTTTCTGCTCCATCTTCCTGGTATTCCGGTTTTTTAATATTTCTTGACAGATAGGTGTACAAGGGCCGGGATCACAAAAAGGTAAAACAAGTGAAAAGATCAGCCCGCCGATGATGGTGATCCCCATCGGGATGCGGCTCTGGGAAGAAGCGCCCAGGGCCATGGCAATGGGCAGGGCGCCCAGAGCGGTAGCCAGGCTGGTCATCAGGATGGGGCGCAAACGGCGTGGTAGCCGCATCGATCACAGCATCATGAATGTTCAGCCCGGCTGCTTTCCTCTGGTTGGCGAATTCGACGATCAGGATGCCGTTTTTGGTGACGATCCCGATCAGGACGATCACCCCGATCTGGCTGAAGATATTGATGGTCTGGCCGAAGATCCAGAGTGAAAGAACTGCCCCGGCCAGCGCTAGCGGAACCGTGAACATGATGATCAGCGGATCGATATAGCTTTCAAATTGTGCGGCAAGGATCAGGTAAATCAGTACCAGGGCCAGCAGGAAAGCAAACAGCAGGCTGCTGGAGCTGTCTTCATATTCCTTGGAAGTCCCGGCCAGTGCGGTGGAGAAGGTATCATCAAGCGTTTCATCCGCTATCCGGCGCATCTCATCGATACCCTGCCCGAGCGTGACCCCTTTGGCCGGCTGGGCTGAAACGGTTGCCGAAACATACCGGTTATAGCGGTAAATTGCGGAGGATTGCTTCTTTCCGAAAGGTTCACGAGGTTATCGAGCTGGATCAGCTCGTTCCTGGTTATTCCTGACATAGATGGAACTTAGATCCAGCGGTTCGTCCCTGTTCAGGCGGTCGGCCTGGCCGATAACCTGGTATTGCTTGTTGTTCAGGATGAAATAGCCATAACGCTGTCCGCTGAAATAAAGCTGCAGGTTCTCAGCCACATCCCTGACATTCACCCCCAGCGCCCTGGCCCGGTTCACGGTCGATATCGACACTGATTTCAGGCTTGTTGAATTTCAGGTTAAGGTCGGTAACCTGGAATAAGGGGCTGGCCTGGGCCTTCTCCATAAATTCCGGGATGGCGGTTCTCAGTTTTTCAAAGCTGGGTGCAAGGATCACGAATTGAACAGGCAGGCCGGCACCTCTTCCGCCACCGATGGTTTGTTCCTGTGTAACGAAGCTCCTGGCAAAATTATATCTCCTGGCGATCATACCGAGTTCGTCGGCAATATCCTGCTGGCTCCTTTCCCTTTCGGAAGGATCGGTGAGCACAATCCTGATGAAGCCGGCATTGGTGGAAGCGGATGAACCGAATCCCGGTGCCGTAATGGCCAGGAAATTGGTTTTTTCAGGAATGGTATCCACAATTCCGATCAAATTTAGCATATATTCATCCATAGCTTCAAAGGAGGTTCCTTCCGGTGCGGTGCGACATGATGGAAAGCCGGCTTTTGTCTTCCATCGGGGCAAGTTCCGATGGGATCAGCGCTCCGATGCCGAAAATCAGTCCGATGGAAATGACCATGATCAGGATGGCCAGCCATCGCCTTCGCAGGAATCCGGTAAGTGCTGATGTTATAATCATTGATCAGGCTGTAGAGCCAGTATTCCGTGATTTTAAACAACCGGCCATGGTGTATTTGCCGTTTTCAGCATCCTGGAACTCATCATCGGCGTGAGGGTCAGTGAAACCAGAGCTGAAACCAGGATAGTACCTGCCACGACCATTCCGAATTCCCGGAACAGGCGACCGGTGAGCCCCTGGAGAAAAATGACCGGCAGGAAAACCGCGGCCAGGGTAATGGTCGTGGAGATAATGGCAAAAAATATCTCTTTGGACCCTTTATGCCCGGCTTCAATAGGATTCATCCCGCTTTCCACTTTATGGTAGATGTTTTCCAGCACCACGATGGCATCATCCACAACCAGGCCGGTTGCCAGCACTATCCCCAGCAGGGTCAGGATATTGATGGAAAAGCCTGCAATATACATGATAAAAAAGCCGCTGATCAGGGAGATGGGGATGGCAATGACAGGGATCAGCGTGGTTCGCCAGTTCCTGAGGAAAACAAAGATGACGAGCACCACCAGGCCGAAGGCGATCAAAAGGGTCTCGAACACTTCTGTGATGGCTTTGCGGATGGTTTGTGTGGTATCGATGGCCAGTCCGAGTGTGATGTCGGATGGCAGGTCAAGTTTGATCTGTTCCAGGCGTTTGTAGAATTCATCGGCGATATCGATCTGGTTTGCCCCGGGCTGGGGCGTAACGGCTACCCCGACAATGGGAAGCGCGCCATTGCCGCGCATGATGGACCGTTCATTTTCGGCACCAGCACGGCATGCCCGACATCCCTGAACCGGACCAGGGTGCCGTTGGATTCCCGGATGATCATGTCGTTGAATTCTTCCGGAGTGGTGAGCCTTCCCTGCGTGCGGATGGTCAGCTCGGTGCGGTAACCTTCGACCCGTCCGGAAGGGAGTTCGACATTCTCACGGTTCAGCGCATTCCGGATATCACCGGGGTCAGCTGGTAACTGGCCAGTTTAGCCGGATCCATCAGCAGTTTGATGGCATATTTCTTTTCGCCCCAGATCCTGATCTCGCTGACCCCGGGAATGGTTTGCAGCCGCTCTTTGAAAACATTGTTCGCGATATCGGAAAGCTCCATCAGGTTGCGGACATTGCTTTGAAGCATGAGCACGAGGATGGGGCTTGCATCGGCATCTGACTTGGTGACAATGGGCGGGTCGGTATCCGGCGGAAGGCTCCGGATGGCGCGTGAAACCCTGTCGCGGACATCATTGGCGGCCGCTTCCATATCGACACCCAGTTCAAATTCAACAGTGATGTTGCTGCGGCCGTCGCTGCTGACCGAAGTAAGGGAGCGGATACCCGCGATCCCGTTGATGGATTCCTCCAGCGGTTCGGAGATCTGCGATTCGATCACATCGGCATTTGCCCCGACATAATTAGTGGAAACCGTGACGACCGGCGGATCCACGCTCGGAAATTCCCGGACACCTAAAAAAGTATACCCGATAGCCACCGAACAGGACAAGCAGGATGGAAATGACTGTTGCCAGGACAGGGCGGTTGATGCTAACTGAGGAGATATTCATGACCGGATATTTTGCAGGTTATTTGACTTCCCGCAATCCGGGGTTTGACACTCATCTGGTCGCGCAGCTGGAGCAAGCCCGGAAATAATAACGGTATCCATCGGGTTGATACCGGTAACAACCTGGACTTCGTTTTCAGTGCGGATACCTGTTGTGACATAGGCCGTGGCAGCTTGGCCGTTCCGGCAGACCAACACCTTTTCGCCCCTGATATCAGGGATGAAGGCATCGGACGGCAGCACCAGGGCGTCAGTGATTTTTTCAAGGATGATATTTACTTTGGCAAAAGCCCCGGGGATAAGGTCCCTCCCGGATTCGGGCAGCGTGCCCTGACAGTAAATGCTCTTGTCGAAGGGTCAATCCTGGTCTCAATAGCATAGATCAGCCCTTTGAAAGTACTGTCGCTTCCTGCTACCGTAAACTGGATTTCCATATTTGATTTTATTCCGGATAAATATTTTTCCGGCACGTTGAATTCGATCTTTACCGGATCGGTCTGCTGCATGCGGGCAATAAGCATGGAAGAGGAAATATAGCCTCCCGGGCTGGCATAACGAAGTCCGATGCGGCCGTTGAATGGAGCGTAAATCCCGGTTTTTTCCAGCTGCGCCCTCACGAGTTCGATCTGTGCCTGGATCACGCCCAGCTGGCTCCTCGAAATATCAAGCTCTTCCTGGCTGATCGCTTTCAGCTCGAGCAGTTTTTCCTTCCGGATATACATCATCCTGTGAGAGTTTTTCATCCAAGAACAGCTTCTTCAGCTGGGCCTGCAGTTCATTATCGTTTATTTTTACAAGGAGTTCACCTTTTCTGACCATCGCGCCTTCCTGGAAATTTATCGAAATGATCCTTCCGGGGACTTCTGCCCGGATTTCTACTTCTTCATTGGCAAGGATATTACCGGTGGAGAAAATCTTATTTTCCAGCTCCCGTGGCATAGCAACGACGGCATTGACATCGACAGGCCTTGGAGCGGTATTTACCGGTGCTGCCCCTGGTTTTTTCTGCTGGCAGGATGAAAGGGTCAGGATCGAAAGAGCCAGTGATAATATCGCAGATAACCTGATGATAATTTTCATGTTATTATTTATTCAGCTCTGAAGAATTTGTATGCAGCCTGTAAAATTACTGCTTTAAATAACTGATGCCTCCGGCATCTTCTTCCTTGAAGAGAATTAATTCTTAATAATCCTCTTCATAATAACCTCATTTTTAGCTTCAATCTTAAGCAGATAAACACCGCCGGAAAGGGAATTCACGTCAATGACAATATCTTTTTGATCCGTCAGATAATATGCTGAAACCTGAAATGATTCTTCCCGAAGGGTCAATAATATCGATATTGACTAAAGAAGGCTTTTTTATACTGATCGCAACATTGATCCTTTCCTGTGCCGGGATCGGATAAATAAATGGAACAGCCGCAAACACTTTCGATTCTTCGATCCCCAGCATAATGATGATCTCGGTCCCCGACGATGCATCATCTCAACGTCTCGGATGTCCTGGATGGGATTCATCGAGCGATAATGGTCATCGGAATGACGGATTTGCCGGGTATTTCCGCAAAGATTTCATATGTGCCGTAGGCAAGGTCAGTAAAGCTGAAAGAACCATCTGCAGAGGACAGGGTCATGACCACCGCGTCTGGATCGGTTGTTCGCAGGATAATGGGAACATCGCTTGTCCTGTTGCTGTTTTCGATGATCCCGCTAATGCTGCCAGGTCCCTGCGGGGCACTGACAGCGGCAACCAGGTTGATATGGGCATCGTCGGTACTCTGGGGAAGGTTGATCATGGTTGCATCTTCCCAGTGGAGCACATCACCGTAATAAGTAGGCAGGATAATCGCCATAATATATGGAATAGGGCTGGGTTCAGCCTTGATGATATAATCGGCAGGGGCAAGCCCGCTGAATTCGTACCAGCCTTCTTCGCCGACCAATTCGGCATAAATATCCACCACTTCATCTTCAATCATTTTATAACCGTAGGCAAATCCGGATTCACAGGTAATTTTCACCAGCAAAAACATGCCCGGCAAGAAAATAATATCCTTCAAGTTCCACATCGAGAATTGAAAAACCGGGAAGGGCCGTGGTGTCTTCGACAATCAGCGTCTGGTATCCGTTCCTGGTAAATTTAACATCGTAACTGCCCTGTTCTAGTGGCAGTTCGTAAAAACCATTTTCATTGGTAAACACGTAATTGTTCGCCAACCTGTACCTTAGCTTCAATGATAGCATATCCAGTAGCCGCATCGGTCACATATCCTTTGAAACCGGCGCTGGCAGGATTGGTCACATGCATGACATTATGAAGGAGAACCTGCGGATTTCAGGATGGTTGGTAATGCATTTCAGGTCCTGTTCATAATTACCGCTTTCGAAACCTTCAGAACTGTAAGTGACCCAGATGGTTTCCTGCGTATTGGGAGGGAGATAAAATGATGCCGGACTTACGGAAGTGATGAAATTCCTGTTCAGATCGAAACGGACAGCCAGTTCCGAATGAATGTATTCACTGTTATTGACTACCTGTAATCCCAGCTCCGGGTCATTTGACTGGATACCGACAGTGGCGCCTGGTCGTTTCAAAATTTTCACTGACCTGTTTATAACGAACCAGGATTGCACCGTTGTTCATCAGGATGACCTGCGCCGTAATAAAGGATTCAGTGCCCGGGTAATGGACCATTTTATTGAACTGAATAACAGTCTTCTCTTCAAAATTTTTAAAATAAACTGATGTGAGGGCAGTATCAATAGTCAGGTCATCCCAGAACCAGGCAATGAAATCGACAAAGCTATTATTGGTAGGAATGGGACTATTTGCGAAAGGGATGAACTGGTCATTGAAGCTGATGCACCCATTGGAACTTATCCAGAATAGGTTTTTATCCTGTCCGTAAAAAGGAAAATCGAAATCCATTTCCAATGGACCGACCACCATATCATCGCCAAGTCCTTCAATCAGGATTCCATTCTCTGAAATATCTGTCCATGCCCAATCCGGGCCGCCCGCTTCTTCACTGTCGATCCAGGAATAGCCGAAATTATCAGGGCCTCCCTGGCCCCTTAAGGTATAGCCCGGGAAAAAGAATTCGACACGTATCTTCAGTGGCGTTGTGAAGCACCGAATGAACAACGGCTGTGCTGTTCGGAGCGACCGTAGCTTCAACCGCCGGAGGATCAAAATAAACAGGTACCTGCGATTTAAGGTTATTTGAGATGATGATCAGGACCAGGCTGAGCAAAATGCTGAGTTTTTTCATCGGTTCCAGGATTTGAATTTGTTTACCAGGATTGATTACAGAGTTTCGCAAATATAATGAATATTAGAGAGTTGTCAAGTATTCAAATAGTTTGCAACGAATATCCTATATTTGCTTCAATCAAAGAACCCCTGATGAAAAGGTCATTATTCTTTTTTCTCCTTTTTTCTCCTCTTCTCCTTGTCTCCCAATCTTCCCAGGATGTGGGTAAAGATAAGGACAGTTATGCTTTCGGACAGATTTATACAGGATTCAGATATGGTTTCAAAGATACATACAAGCCACAGGCCGCCTTTGAATTCAACCAGGGGATTATCGGGTATTTTCACCAGATCGCGCCGAATGTAAGCGGGAAGATCATGTTCGACGTGACACGAACCACAAACATAACCAGCATAACAGATTCAACAGGTCAATCGATGACTGTGACTTATTTTGAAGGCAGCAAGTACACTGCTTACCTGAAAATGGCCGAGATCAAATGGGATATCAATGATTACCTGGCTTTGCGTGTCGGGCAGCTATTAAACACGCAATATCTGACATTCCAGGACATTTTCTGGGGATATCGATACATAGACGTGACTTTCCAGGAGCGTTTCCGTTTCGGCATGCCGGCTGATTTCGGCGTTCAGTTAGATGTGAAGATAAAAGACAAATTCCTGAACCAGTTTTCGGTTGTGAATGGAGAAGGTCCGTTCCGCTACCAGGACATGAATGGTAAATTCATCTTTTCGGATAATATTCAGGTCACTCCGGTTGAGAACCTGACCCTGAAGCTATACGGAGATTTTGGTCCTGCAATAGATACGGGGGCTGCTTATGGGGACAAGTGGGTCGTTTCCTTCTTTGCAGGTTATAAAACCTCCAGGTTCAGGTTTGGCGGAGAATTTGACTTTGTGAACAATTATAACTGGACGAATAATAAGGATCATACCGGGATCTCTGTTTTCGGGGCCTGGAATTTCATTGGGAAGTTTGATGTGCTGGCAAGATATGATCATTTGCAGATAAAAACCCCATCAGAAACGCAAAAACTTGACTATTACATAGTTGGTTTTCAGTATGAGCCGGTAAAAATGTTCACTACTTCTCTCAATTTCAGGTATCTTACAGAAGGCGATCTTCCCTTTATCTATGCTAATTTCGGGTTGAAGTTCTAATATTTGGGACTTCCCTGCTTCCCCGCTTCCCCGCTCCCCTGCAACAAACTAACCAACGGTGCCACCAACAGCGATACCCCCATCCCGATCGTCCCTGCTTCGGGAGAACCAAAACCGGCAATAGTCAGCCCTATGCATGTTCCCAATCCCAGGAACATAGAAGCAAAAGCTGCTGCTTTGGTGGTTTTCTTCCAGAACAAACCCCAGATAAAAGGCCCAAGAAAAGCAGAGCCTATCGCGCCCCACGACATAGCCAGGATGCTGACAATTGTGGACGGTTTGATCAGGGCCAGGATCACTGAGAGCAAAACAAAGAACAGGCTGCAAATCCGCATCATCCGAGTAAGGCCCTTGTCGGTAATGTTTTTATTGATAAAGCCCGACCAGAAATCTTTGGTGAAGGAAGAGCTTGAAATGAGTACCAGTGCGGCAAGGGTTGACATGGATGCGGCAAGGATGATCAGCAGAATGATGATCGACAATGATTCCGGGATGACCCTGGCCAGCATTTCGGGCATCAGGGCATCTACGTTTGGTTTTCCATCGGGCAGGAAAGCGCCGGGAGCGGTTTCAGGGGTAAGGAAAATCCTCGTGGTGGATCCGAGGAAATAAGCGATGCCACCGATCAGCAGGGCAAAGATGGTCGAAGCGATCATGCCGATATTGATGGCTTTCCGGTCTTTGATCGCATAGAATTTCTGCATCAGCTGGGGCATGGCGAAAGGGGCTACGCTGGTCAGAATGATCAGCGAAAGCAGCGGCCACCAGCCCGGAGGGCCGACAGGCGCCGTGAGTGCCGGATTGATTGATCTCAGCTTGCTCGTGATCGCGGCAAGTCCACCCCCGGCATTTATCGTATATCCTGCCAGGACTAAGACCCCGGTGGTCATTATGATACCGAAAACGGTATCCATCATCGCCATCGACTTATATCCTCCTAAGACAATATATACCGCAGTGAAAACCCCCATGAAAACGACGGCATGCCAGTATTCCATCCCTTCGAAAGAGGATGCGAACAGGTAGGAAAGACCAATAAAGACTGCAGCAGAGTAAGGGATCAGGAAAATAAAAATGGCAATAGAAGCAGATCAGCTTTAGCATCGGGCTTTCATATCTTTTTTCCAGGTATTCGCTGAGAGTATGGACACCCATTTCAGTCGACATCTTTTTTACCTTCCAGCCAAGCAGTGCCCAAACAGCCAGTGTACCTATCAAACCATTAAATATCCCGATCCACATTCCCGAATACCCGAATCCCCAGCCGATCTTACCGGCAAAACCGATGAAAACAACAGCTGAGAAATATGTTGCACCATAAGAAAAAGCGCTCATGATAGCTCCGACTTTTCCACCCCCAAGGAAAAAATCGTTAAAGGAACTGGTCTTTCTAAGCCCGATAATACCTACGATTATGATAATAAGGGCATATAGTGCGAGGATAATAATCTTGACAATCATACGCTGAAAATTAGAACCGGAAAGATATAAAAAAGGAAGATATACTTAGTAAGCGGGAGTGATTACTCTGCCTTTATGTATTTTCATGACGATCAATATAAAGGACAAACCAATCACAAAGAAGATACCGATAGCCACCACGCTGAATCGCATATTGCCTGTCAGCGCTTCGATCATTCCAAAACTAAAAGTCCCTCCTGCCGATGCTAGCTTTTCCATCACGTCGTAAAAACTGAAAAAGGAAGTGTGATCTGTCGTTTCAGGTAGCATTTTGGAGTAAGTGGAACGTGCAAGTGCCTGTGTTCCGCCCATGACTATACCGATAAAGAAGGCAGTAATGATGAATCCGGCTGCATTCGTGATAAAGTAGGCGCCGGCGCAAATCAGGGTCCAGGTCACCAGTGCGATCATCAAAGCACGAAAGTTGCCTATTTTACCCGATAACCTCGCAAAGGAAAATGCTCCCGCCATACCGACCAATTGGATCAGCAACAGCGTAGGGATCATCACGCTGTCATCCAGGCCAATCTCTTTTTTCCCAAAATTAGCGGCCATATACATTACGGAAAGCAGTCCCATCATGAAGAAGAAATAACTGACCAGGTAAAGACTGAGGGCATTTGATTTTCTTATCTGGCGATAAACGGTTTGCAGTTCCCTGTAACCGTTAAATATGACACTTTCGCGACCATGTCTTTTTTTGAAAGTATATTTCGGGAGCCTGGTAAACGTGATCTGGGAGAAACCTATCCACCAGAGGCCAACAGTGAGGAAAGCCAGGCGATACCGCAGATCGGAATCAACCGGTATGCCAAACCAGGCTGGTTTCTGGATTACTGCAAGCTGAATCAGCAGAAGTGCAACGCCCCCAAGATAACCCATAGAGTAGCCCGCGTGCACTGATCCGGTCATGATCTTCCGGCCTGGCAATGACCGGAAGAAAGGAATTGTAAAAGACGATGCTTCCGGCATAGCCAAAAGTACCAAGGCTGAAGGCAATAATGCCCAATTCGATGTGATCTTTATCAAAAAAGAAGAGGAGCGAGCAACCTATGGCCCCGATCCACGTGAAAACTTTCATGAAAGTTTTTCTGCGCCCTGAATAATCAGCCATTGAGGACAGGAGAGGCGACAGAATTGCTACCAGCAGGAATGCTGATGCAATCGCCCATGAATACAATACGGTGTTTATGACTTCAGCCCCGAAAAATGTTACGGTAGAATTCTCGCCGTTCTGAGTGATGGCGGTATAGTAAAGCGGGAAAATAGCAGTGGTGATTGTAAGCTGAAAGACTGAATTAGACCAGTCATACATCACCCAGCCACGGATGACTTTTTTATCGCCTTGCACAATCGGCCGGATGTCTTTTCGTCTGATCATGGGATGGGGATTTTTGGTGAAGGTAAAAAAAATCGTAGTACGACTATAGTCGTACTACGAAAAATATTAACATATTGAAATACAAAGTTATAATTGACGCTCAGTGCTTTGGTGATTTCGGAAGCCGGTTGATCCGGAACCGGTTTTTAAACTCCCTGATCATTTCTTCGGATTCAAGCGGGACCTTTTCAACCAATACGCTGCTGCTGTCAAGGCCAAAGGCTTTCACATCAGATATCCCGATCCTTTTAATGATGTTATATAAATTCATCATGAACTGGTCAAAGGCCCGGAAATCAAAGTCGTAGTTCTGGATACGGTCGATCAGCACAAAGCGGAAATCCCCGGGAATATTGTGTTTTCGTAACGACTGGTAATTGCTTGTAACATCAAACTCGCCACTTTTCTGCAAATCTTCGATTACTTCACGAAAGAATAGATTTAATCTTGGCTGGACTTTAAATCCTACCACAAATTCAACACGTGTAAGTATATCAGGGATCAGGTTATCTACAGTATATTCAAGCTTATAAGGTTCTTCCACGATGTGCAGGTGAAGCAGCCAGTAATGGTCGGCCCGCTTGGGCTGCTTCTGGAATATCGAATACAGGATCTTTGATTCCACATCGGTTTTAAAATCTGCCCTTGTCAGATAAACAAGATTAGTAGCCACTTTAGGCACCGTAACATCATTCCGTAAATCCTTCAGGATATCGGAATAATAGTCGATTTTCTTGAAAAACAGGAATCTCTTTTTTAAGCTGCCTTCCCCTGTACCAAATGTACATAACGGAAAATAGCAGGAACGTGAGCAGCAGGGTAAACCACCCCCCATTACTGAACTTATGAAGGTTGGCCATGAGAAATGCGCCTTCAATAGTCAGGTACATAATGAGGAACCCTATGATCAAGACTTTAGGTCTGTGTATTTTCATCAGGTAAAAGACCATCAGCATGGTGGTCATCAGCATGGTAATGGTTATGGCCAGGCCGTATGCAGCTTCCATGTTGGAAGATTCCTTAAAATACAGGATGACAAAACAGCAGGCTATGAAAAGAAACCAGTTGATCAGGGCAATATACATCTGTCCGCGATACTGGGAAGGATAGCTGATTTTGATCTTCGGCCAGAAATTCAGGGAGACAGCCTCGCTTATGATAGTGTAGGAACCTGAGATCAGGGCCTGGCTTGCGATGATAGCGGCCATGGTTGAAATTATGATTCCCGGCAGCAGGAACCAGGCTGGCATAATACCAAAAAACGGGTTAATGCCAGTGGAAAGAACTTCGGGATTATGCAACAGCCATGCCCCTTGCCCAAGATAATTAAGTATCAGTGCCGATTTGACAAAAATCCAGGAAATCCTGATATTATGCAGTCCACAATGTCCCAGGTCGGAATAAAGTGCTTCAGCCCCGGTAGTACAAAGAAAAACGGCACCCAGCAGTAAAAAACCTCCCGGGTATTCTACCAGCAACCGAATACCATAAACTGGGATTAAATGCTTTGAAAACAGCAGGATAATCGAAGATATGGATTGATCCAAGCACAGCAAGCATCAGGAACCAGATCAGCATCATGGGCCCAAATGTTTTTCCGATGGTAGAAGTTCCGAATTGTTGTATGGTAAAGAGCAGGAATATGATCACAAGGGCAATCGGGATGGTAGAAACCTGTGGACGGATCAAACGGAGACCTTCAATGGAGGAAATGACAGTAATGGAGGGTGTGATCACCCCATCAGCCAGCAATGCGGCAGCTCCGATGATGGCGGGAATAAAAATCCATTTCCTTTTTTTCCGGATCAGGGCATAAAGGGCTAATATGCCGCCTTCCCCGTGGTTGTCCGCTTTTAGCGTGATAAATATATATTTAAGCGTGGTTTGGAGCGTAAGGGTCCAGATGATGCAGGAAAGCGCCCCGAGGATATAACCTTCGTCGATGGTTGTTTTAGCCCCGGCAACAATGGCTTTCATTACATAAAGAGGGGAGGTGCCAATATCTCCGTAAACGATGCCGAAGGTAATGATAAGGCCCGAAAAACTAATCCCGGAAATCTGTGCTGTTTTCTTTTGCACGGATGTTTCAATAAATTAGCCGTAAATATATAAAATAAGATGCCAGGCTTGCAAAGCATCTTTTTTTCGCAAGCCTGGCAAATTAAAATGAGCGATTACTGTGTCTTCACTTTCGTTACAACCTTATCTTCATAAACGTAAACAAATTTTCCTTCTGTGGTAAGGGTTGTTGTAGCTCCGGTTTTGGCCTTGAATTCCTTGAAATTGCCCGAATCCAGATCAAAAGATGCAATGTCGGCCTTTTCAGTTTTCATGATCAGGATATTGTCGAATACATCTTCCAGCTGCGCAGTTTTATATTTGCCGCTGTAAAGGAATTTTCCGTCGTCAGGCATATATGCAGAAATGCCTTTTTCTCCGATCACAACCATCTTATCTTTATAAGGCATGATCTCCACAGCCAGTCCGACACCGCCGTCAGTCACGGGTACCGAGTACATTTCATCGCCGTTGCTGTAATTGATCTTATAGAGTTCTTTTCCAGAAGAACACAGAATATTGTTCTCGTAAACATAAGCATTAGTGATCCCCTTTTTGAATTTTTCAGATTCCCAGGCAAGCGAACCGTCTTTCGTGTTGAATGCCTGCAAACCGTTGGGTTTGACGTTATCATAGTAAACCTTCCAGACGTAGGTGGTGGAATATTCACTCTCAATTACCTCATAGGACTGAAACTCAACAATGCCACCAATCTGGCATATAACTTTGTCATTAACGACATACAACCCGGGGATAGCTTTGGCGCCTTTTATTTCAGGTGAAGTCCAGATCATTTTGCCGGTATTGGCATCATACTTCTTGACAAACTGATTGGACCTGTTCGACATGTCAAGTACATAAAGCTCATTCGTTTCATTGATAAACACCGGATCGGCAACCGCGCCATAAACACCCCACTGCCTTGCATTGGCTGGCCTTGCCCTTACTCCGTTCGGGGTGAAATCGAATGCGGCCGACCATAAGTTGGCACCGGTATTATAATCATAAACCTGTATACCGTTCAGCCTTAAAATGACCCTTGGTGCCTTCAACCATGATATCATAAAGGAATTCCCTTGAAATGACCTTGCGTTCGGCCCTGCCGATGTAAGTGTTGCTCCAGGTGATATCGCCGTTATCCATGTTGATCTTGGCGATCTGGTTCTTAAACCCTGTAAAAAGGGCGATCAGGCCCGAAGGCTGGAAATTAACGGTCACCAGGTGGCCATCATTGGTATAGACATATTTTCCGACCACGCCGCCGAATTTGGCAGTCGACCAAAGTTCTTCCCCGTTGGAAACCTTGATGAAAACAAGCTTATCCTTTAAAGAAATGGCAAATCCCTGCCGTTCGGGGATATAAACCACATTTTCATCGGTGACATTCTGGTACCTGTCGGTTGTCCATAATAAAGCACCGGTCTCCATATCAAGACAGGCAATCTGGTCTTTTCCCATCTTGCGATCAAATAAAAAGACTGTGTTGGATTCCCAGAAAGGAATTAGTTCATCGATCTTGCTAAGATTTGGCGCCAGTTCCTTGAAGGTCTTGGTCCATTTGATCCTTCCGGTTTCATTGGCAAAAATGGAGATCTCCTTGTCGGAGGCAATGTAGCTGTAACCCCGGTCTTCTGTTCCGGTGCCGTTAAACAATACCTTGTGCGGGGCTTTGGTTTCCCAGACAATTGGCATTTCTTCCTGGGCAAAAACCCCCAGGAAACTTAAAATTGCGATGAATGTAAGTAGTTGTTTTTTCATTTTTATTTTGTTATTATTGGTTTATAGCTTTACTCAACCGACGGGTTAACCCGTCGGTAAGTTATCAATTGAATATAAAGGTGTGCCTGAACTTGTAACTCTTTCCTTTTGGTACTTTAAAATTGAATTTAAAGGTCATCAGGAATGATTTAAAACGGTTTTGAGCATCAATTGTGCCGTCTTTGCTTTCAACCACAAAGATAGAAGTGACAATGTTTTTATCATTGAAGCTGATATCAAAAGTATATTCCCCCTTGATGGGATTTTTTAAGGTATAAAGATAGATGGAGCCTTCAGGAGGTGTCATAGCAAGATCAAGCTCAGCCTTTGCCCTTTCGATGATGAGGTCTTTGTCTTCCAGTAACTCCTTCTTTTGTGAGATTGAGCAGAATCCCAGCAGGATGAACAAAATAAGCAGTGATGTTTTTTTCATATCTTTTCAATTTATAATTCCATTTTCCATTTTATCAACCTGTTACCGAATACGATCAGCACTTCCTCATCACCGGGCAGGAAAATAAATGATCCTCTTCCATCTGTCGGAAATTCTCCTTCTTTGGTTTTTTCAAAGAGCCTGTAGCTTAATTCAAACCGCTTGAGTAGTGCGTTGGTCTCAAAATCATAGATGTGCAACTCAGGGAACCTGGTGCTTAAGGAAAGGATCCCAAAATATTTTTTATTATGGCTTAACTTGAAATCGGGCTCATAATTGGCCAGCGACCCGAATGAATTCCTGAGCGGTTCGCCGGTCCTGGCATTTACCACTTCCACATAGCTCTTTTTCCCATTCGGGCCTTGCAGTTTTTCATGAGGGATACTATAGACAAAGAGGTAATCTCCATCATCGGAGTAATCTATCAGGTAGACCAGGTCATAAAAAGCATCAATTGTGTAAAGCTTTTCGAACGTGTTATAATCAAAAACGGATATTTGCTGCTTATACTTTTCAAGGATCGGCTGGTTTTTCTTGTTATTTTTATATGCAGGATTATTAACAAGATCGCTTTTGTATGTTTTATGCGCTACGGCAATAAGTTTACCATCTGAGCTTACAGCCAGGGAATTGGTAGCTTCGGGAACGACAAATGATCGCAATTCCTTGCGGGTTTCTATATCATGAATGGCAACCCTGTCGCCGCCGCTTAAGGTCACCAGGTGTTCCTCATCAGGGGTGATCTTGGCATCATGGTAATCCCCGAAATTCAGCATTGATTTGCCTGTTGCCACATCCATCACTTCAAAATTCACCTCCCGGTCCTTATTGGGAGCGTAGTCCATATAAAAGAGCTGCTGCAACATTAAATATTTTCCATTTTTGGAAAACCTGGCCCGTGAACCGGCATACCAGTTGCCAACATCGAACTGGTTTTCAACCTGTTTTGATTCCAGGCTATACATATGGAGTGGAAAACTCTGATGGCTCGTGACAGCAAGGGTTTTATTGTCAGGGTGCAGGGCCAGCCAAACCAGGAGGTTATCCACCTCACCAATCTGGATTTTTTCAAAATCATAATTTGTGCCCTGGGCTTGCAAAGTATTTGAAAACAGTGAGGATATCGTTAAGATCAGCAAAAGAAAAACTTTTGGCGGTAATAATTCATTCGTTTTCATTATTTTATTAATCATTTTCAGATTCTGGGATACAATAACTGACCAGGAATTCAATACAATTATTTGAGGATTATGGTATGGTTTAGCTTTAAAAATAAAGCAAATTTATAAAAAAGGACATATGTTGAAATGTTAGTCCATTCACAGTAAGATTTTTAACATTCTTTTAACAAAATATTCAAAAATTAGCCCGGTGTTGAGGGTAGATATGGCTGAGGATCAGCAGGTAAGAAAATAATTTAAAAATATTTTATTTTGACCGGGTATTTTTTCAAAAAAACCGGATAAACATATGGTTGGGTAAATGGGAGTTTTTTTCCATGATTGGCTGCAGGGCGTTAAGAACCTGGCAAGTTTGCCCTGCGGCCTTCCTTTTTTTATAAATGCAAAATGCAAAATGCATAATGAAAAATGAATCAGCTTCAATGTAAATATTTATAGCTGAAAATTCGTCAAAATATCCACCATCGTCTTTATATCAACCAGGCTGGCGGGACGGTAAATTCTTATGTAAACTAAATTTCCACTTATATAAACTACATAATCTTTATGAAGTTTTTCGATCGCATGGCATAATGGCTCAAAAGCTAATAAATCATTGTTACTTTTTATCTGGAGGAAATGCCTGCCAATAATAATTTCCTTTACCGGGAAGAACTCATCAGTGTTTAATTCTTCTTCTTTCTTCCCTTCATTAAGCTCTATAAGTCCATAGCCTAAGCTATTCCGGCATTCGATTATCCCTAATATTCCCTTAAGTGTCTTTTCTTTCTGATCTTCCACCTGTATTTTTTCATCTGGCAAATCTGTTATGGCGACATAGCTATTCTCTGTTATTTGAAAAATCTGATGGATATCAGAGTAAAGATCTGCATGGTCTGAGTTTGAATCCAGGATAATATTCTCCTGGATATTAAAAAAATCAGTTCCGGTTAAATTTTTTATGCCATTCAAGACAAAATAGTTGTTGATCCGGATCATTTCCTTTTCATGTTCATCTGAGTTTTGTTCTATTTCTTCTTCCGGTATAATCCTTGTAATTTCTTCTTCCGGAATATCATATTCCTTATTTTCCTCTTCTATCTCTTCCTCCGTTATGATCATGGTAGTTTCTTCTTCAGGCATATCATATTCCTTATTTTCCTTTTCACTATTGATGGTGTCTTCAGATGCAGGAGAATCATAAACATCTTCCTTCCTCTGCTTGTCTTCTGGTGTTATACTTTCGTCTACTTTTTTATAAAACCTTAAATAAATCATAAATGCGATTGCACAAATGGCAATAATCAGAATAATCGTTGTTGTTTCCATTTCATTTGATTTTTATCTTTGTAAGGACGTGGGCTCATACCGGTAAATTTTTTTCATTAAATCGTAAAGGCTTTTATTGCTCTTTTTAAGAAGTCCGGGTTTTTCAAAATAGATTTCAGTCAATACGGCAAAAAACTCTGAGATATCCTCAATCTTGTATCTTTGAACTACACCAAGCCAGCTCTCCAAACGATTAGAGATCTTTTCATGTTCTTTATATATCCGGTCAGCAATGGGTTGCATGATACCGGGATTGAACAGCAAAGGCACTCCGTCAAAATAGCCATCATAAAGGTCTAATGCATGGGCAAATTCATGAGTGACGACACAATTTCCGTCTGATCCGGCTTCAATCCCTTCTTTAACAGCCTGCCATGATAATCCTATGTTGCCGGAGAAGTCAGCTATGCCTTTAACCGGTTGTTGAAATTCTGCAGAATCAAATTCAGTTTCAAATATATAAATTCCGTGAATATGATCCAGATACTTTAATCCCAATTTAAAAACCAACCTTGTTGCAAGAGCTGCAATAATAATTTTGTGAAATTTATTGATTTCAAACCCCTTCATTCCTGTAAATCTCTTACTGTTAATCAATATGAAGACTTTTTCATTAAATTCAAGTTTATAGGAGGGTCGTAAATGGTTGTAAAATGCAAAATGTTTATTAAGAATATAAGGGATCTCCGGATCACAAATCCCATAAGGATGATCAGTAACCATCAATTTTCTGTTCAAAAATCCTTTAAGCTTATTTTTGAGAATATCCAGGTTCATGTTGATTAAAACCGGAATCCTAAAGGTAGGAATAAAAGCGCTGCGAAGCAAGTATTTGAGATAAAAACTATTCCTCTTTGATATCCCCCAGAATCTTATTGACATCTTCTTCCGTCGCTGTCAGTTTTGCTTTGCAAATCTTTATCAGTTCTGAAGCCCGTTTAACCTTTTCAGAAAGCGTATCGATGGTGATTTCCCCTTCTTCTATTTCTGTTACAATAGCCTCAAGTTCCCGGATTGCCTCCGTATAGCTGATCTTCTTCTCCATAATTATTCATTTTTTGATTTGATTTCGCTACAAATATTACCCTTAAATAACCGTGTTTCAATCATATCCCCCGGATTCAATTTCTCAGGATCTGTTAATGCTTTTCCTTGAAAATAAGTAATGCTGTAACCTCTTTTTAAGATATTCCGCGGATCGAGCAGGTGTATTTGCTGATTCAGCTTATCCACGACAACATGCTGGTTTGTCATCAATTGCTGCACACGCATTCCAAACCATTCCAGCCTGTTTTTCAGATCGATGCGTTTTTCTGTTATCAGTAATCCCGGTTTATATCGAAGTCTTGATCCGGCCAGGGCAATCTTATGTTTATGTTCAGACAGTACGATCCTGGAACCTGTGATCATTTGGGCCGAAACCTTGCCTAAAAGGCTTTTCTCTGACCTAACGAGGTTTTCCGTGTGCAGGATAAATTTTTTACTCAATTCCCCCCATCCCCTCTTCTCATCTTCAATCATTTCCTTACTGAAATTGAGGATCTTCAAGCTGCTTTCCTCGACCCGTGCAGAAAAATTGTGAAATTGCTGGATCAGGAAATAGGCCACATCGGTAGGTGTGATCTTGTTATAACCGGCTATCAATTCAACAACCGTTTCATTGGTGGAATGACCTATACCGGTAAGCACGGGCAAAGGACACAAGGCTACTTCCCTGGCCAGCTGGTAGTTGTCGTAACAATTCAGCCCGACATCCCCGCCTCCTCCTCGAATAATGGCCACTGCATCGAAATGTTCAGCTACCCGGCTGATTGTTTGCAACTGTCCAATAATCGAATCCACGGCTTTATCACCCTGCAAGCAAAGCCGGGAAAAGGAAGCAGGAAAATGCATAGCCCCAGGGATTATTTTCCAGGATATTGATGAAATCGGAAAAACCTTTGCTTGTTTTGACCGAGATGATGGCAATACGTTTAGGAAGCAAAGGCAGTGGAAGTTGATGGTTTCGCTCGAACAGGCCTTCATTTTTCAGTTTCATGATGGTCTCCATCTTTTCCCGTGCCATTTCGCCAAGTGTATATGACGGGTCGATATCGCTGATCTGCAAGGAAAGGCCGTATACCGGGTGATATTTCACCAGGGCCCTGAACAGGATCTGGATGCCTTCTTTCAGGGGTTCTTTGGTAACCTGCAGGAATTTCTGGTTGATCCGCATGAAGTCGTTGGCCCAGATGGTCCCGCGGATCTCCGCCTTGATCGTCCCTTTTTCCTTTTCGACAAGAGAAGGATAGCAATGACCGCTTCCCGGGTAATGGTTCAGCTTGGCCACTTCAGCCTTGATCCAGAAAGCGCCGGGAAAGCTTTCCTCAAATACCCTTGCTATCCCGGCAGTGAGCTGGGAAAGAGTCAGCACTTGAGGCTGATATGCATTTAAGGATTCCAAATTCCAAATTCCAGATTTCAAATTTAAAACTTAATTAATTCAGTCCTTCACCGATTCTCATCCGGCATTCACCGATTTCCTCTTTCATTTCCTTTTCACCATCTTATTTTTGCTTCATCAAATCAAAAACAAAATATTGAACCTTTAAAACAATACTAAAATGGAAAACAATGAAAACATGACCGTTCATCACGGCATGAAAAGAAAATCGCTCGTATTCGGCTTACTGGTCCTGGGCCTGGGCATTCGCTGGCTTTCTTCGTAACTTCGGGATAATGGGCGACAGGACCTGGGATGTCATTTTCTCATGGCAGATGCTGCTCATCGCTATTGGTATCGTCAATGTAGCCAATGATTCATCCCGCGGTATCGGCTGGATCCTGATTGCAATTGGCGGATTTTTCATGGTATCCGATAATTATGACCTACCCGACAAGTTTCAGGCATGTTTTCTGGCCTGCTTTGCTGATCATCATCGGCCTGGTGCTGATTTTCGGTAGTGGTAAATTATTCCGGAGCGCGGAAAGATTTCACTATTTCAAAAGGTGAAGATTTTATTGAGGAAGTAGCAGTGTTCGGAGGCGGAGATAGGGTGATCAATTCACAGTCATTTCGTGGTGGAAAGATCGTCACGGTTTTCGGCGGCTCAAAGATTGATCTCACCAGGGCCCAACTGGCAGAAGGCCCTGTTGAAATTGAAGTCGTTGCCATCTTTGGCGGATCGACACTACTTATGCCAACCGACTGGAACGTCAAACTGGAAGTTTTTAATATCTTTGGAGGTTATGGCGACAAGCGCATAAGAGGCCAGGTCGATTTCAACAAGACAGTCGTAGTGAAAGGCGTGGCTATATTCGGCGGCGGGGAAATCAAGAGTTACTGATCCAAAAATCATGAATCCTGATGGCTAAGACCATAAAGAATCATCTGGAGATCGTTTATATCATTTTGTGGGTGACGCTGGGCGTCATCCACTTTTCCCTTTTACATTACGGCTATGGGCTACAAACGGTTGTCGCCTTCGGCGACAGCCTGGTTTTTAATACTTTGTTTGCATTGATTGGAAGCGGCCTCTGGTTCATGGTCCGCTATTCCAACCTTCAGACCAGGACTATCGGTGAACTGGCATTTTACCATCTTTCCGGGGCTGCCGTGACGATATTTGTCTGGATGATGGCCGCTTATCTTATACTTAATGGTGTTTATTCCGACAACCAGTTTTACCAGGATTTCCTGGATGAAACCCTGTCGCTCCGAATTATCACCGGGGTCATGTTTTACGCCCTCCTGGTTACCGGTTATTACCTTCTCATCAATTTCCGGGAACTCAAGGAAAAAAGCCAGCGTGAAGCACAACTGACGAGCCTTCTGAAAGAAGCCGAGCTGAACATGCTGCGTTCCCAGATCCGTCCGCATTTTCTCTTTAACAGCCTTAATTCCATCAGTTCCCTTACCATGACCAACCCTGGCAAAGCCCAGGAAATGGTCATCAAGCTTTCTGAATTCATGCGCTATTCATTGAATTTACCGGATACTATGATCAGCACGCTGGAAAAGGAGTTACATCATGCTGAGTTATACCTGGATATTGAGAAAGTGCGCTTTGGCGAACGCCTTTCTTTTGAAAAACAAATCCAGCCGGAGGCACTGGACTGGAATGTGCCGGTGATGATCCTTCAGCCTCTGCTGGAGAATTCGGTCAAATACGGGGTTTATGAATCTTCGGAAACAACAAGGATCAAACTGGAAGCCATTCTTGATAACGATGTCTTGCAAATTAAAATAGGGAACACATATGATCCTGAAGCCATAATTAAAAAAGGCACCGGCACAGGATTAAAGAACATCCGGGGCCGTCTGCTGAATATATACGGAACAAGCAGCCTGATGAAGATCAGCCAGGCTGATAAATATTTTGAAGTAACATTAAGAATTCCAAGGTATGCACGATAAAATACGTGTTTTAATAATTGATGATGAACCGCTTGCCCGGGAACTGGTCAGAAAATACCTTTCAGATATTCCCGGGATTGAGATCCTCGGCGAATGTGAGAATGGTTTCGATGCCCTGAAAGCCATTAATGAGCAAAAACCCGATCTGATCTTTCTGGATATCCAGATGCCTAAGATCGACGGTTTCGAATTGCTGGAAGTGCTTGATCACAGGCCTGAAATAATCTTTACAACAGCTTTCGATCAATACGCCATCAGGGCTTTCGAGATGAATGCCGTGGATTACCTGTTAAAGCCATTTTCGAGGGAAAGGCTGAAGCAGGCATATGAAAAGGCGAAGCTTCGCATAGGGACTCTATCCCCGGGGCTGGAGTCCCGCGGGACTCCAGCCCTTTTAAAGCACCTGGAAGAAGAAAAACAGGTTCTTGAGCGGGTTATAACCCGCCTCGGCTCAAAAATAACGGTCATTCCTGTGGAAAAGATCTGGTACCTCGAATCAGCTGATGATTATGTGATGATTTATTCTGAACAGGGAAGCCATCTGAAAGAGAAGACCATGAAGTACTTCGAGGAGCATTTGCCACAGGGGCAGTTCATACGCATCCACCGGAGTTATATTGTGAATATCAGTGAGATCAAAGCACTTGAATTGTATTCAAAGGACAGCTATCTTGCTATTCTTAAAAATGGTGTGAAGCTGAAGGTGAGTTCGGAAGGCTACAGGAGGCTGAGGGAGAAATTTTGAATGTTGAATGTTGAATTCGGGAATTTATTCAGCATCACAGAATTTTCAAATCAGTAAATGTCCGCATTAAAATCCAGCGGCACGAAGATTTTCACCTTTGTGCCTGACGGTTTATTATCATCGTCGTAAAGATCAATGATCTCCTGTTTTAACTGGTTCTTATTGTACTTGTTATAAGTCTCGAAAAACTGTGTAAGGATCTTCATTCCCCTGCCGGTAGATTGGCTGATATTTTTTGTCGCTGCGTTGCGCCCGATCCCGTTATCTTTTATCGTGATCACCAGGTAATCTTTTTCTTTTGATGCGGCGATATCGATCACTCCTCCTGTTTTCCTGGGAATAATGCCATGTTTCAGTGCATTTTCAGCGTGTAGCTGGATGATCATTTTCGGGATGACTGCTTCCGGGTTTATATCTTCAGACTGCGTGATGGAGAAATGAAACATCTCTCCGAACCTTGATCTTTCCAGTTCCAAGTAATTTGTTACAAATTCCGTTTCCTCTTTTAGGGTGCGGGTGAGTTTATCTGAAGAAATCAGCAGCGATCGCACCATGCCTGAGAAATTGAGCAGTTGCCGGTAAGCGTCTTCTCCTTTCTGACGGTAGATTGACGAACCGATCGTATTGATGGTATTCATAATGAAATGCGGCTCCATCTGGGCCTTGACACTCGATAACTGGAGCCCGGCGATCTTTTTCTCCGTCTCGTATTTTTTCTTTAACTGAATGGAATAAAGCTTCCTTATTATAAGGATAAAACCCAATGTGAACAGGTAGATCCCGAGGTAGACCAGGTAACGAAACCGGTAAACCGGATTAATGCCATAATTGAACAATTTCCAGTCCTGGTCACCCTGAACGGATAATTGCGGCGGCATATCCCCGTTCAGTTTCACGCTGAAATGCGGGACGGTCGACTGGATGGGAAAATCGATGGATACAGTGGAGGTGAAATCATCGTGCAGGATGATGTGCTTATCATGCTCCGGGGCAAGGATGATTATTTCATCCCGGCCATTCTGGTCAATATCAATTAAAGAAGGCATCCGTCTCGAAAACTTTAAATTACTGACCTGCCTGATTTCCAATGTTTCATCGATTTCGAAAAAACCTGCTTGTTCCACCGTCCCTTTAATACTCCTGCCATCATCGCCTTTAAAGGAAGGCATCAACCCCAGTGTAAAAAGCTGATCATCAGCTTTTATCTCCATTTCTTTAAAAATATTTCCATCCAGATCTGAAAGGAAGAACATTCCGAATTGCCTGGATGGGGATGCGAGTCCAAATTTGCCCATGATCAGTTTTTTCCCTTCGCCATTAATCATGCCCGCTAACTCAAGAGTTCCTGTAGGCCCTGGAAATTCAACCGGCGGGAAAGTAAAATTCAGGTCATGGTCCAGCACCATCATCCAGCAGCTGGTATCAGAATAAAGAAAGGGCTCATCATTGAAATTGTCGGCAGCATAGGTAGAAACCATTATTTCTTCGAATCCGTCATCATCCAGGTCCGAAAGCCTTATATTTCCAATAAATGCGCCGCTAAGTGGCGATCTTTTGATGGAATCAGATGCCACTTCATAGATGTAAACATTCCGGGGTTGCCTGGAAAAGCCGGAATTGATAGCAAATACAAGGTCACCTGATCCGTCTCCTGTCATGTCTGTCAATTTACCCGGGATTATGGCATGGTCAGGGTCATTGAGATTGGTCCCGATTTTTGTAATAAAACGGTCGCGGATGATAAAAGCTGGCTGTGCAGAATACTCCAGGATATGCATCATGACACTGTCACCAACAAGGGTGAAGATATATATCTCGTCTGATCCGTTGCCATTAAAATCACCGATCATCAACCGGGAACAATCGGGCTGATATATGCCTTTAAAATTCCACTGGCCCAGCGTGACATTTCCTGCCACCAGAGCTATACCTACATTCCCGGACAGGTTATAAAAAGTATGAATGCGTTCAGAGGTGCCATCATGGTCCAGATCGGCAAAGATCATCCGGGTCTGGTCAAAATTCGTTGACATGGCTACCTGTTCAGCAGTATATTTTTTAAGGCCAAGAGGGACAAGGAGGATAACGATCGCTGTGATCACGAGAGTTTGGAAGAGAGGGCTGAAAGCAATTTGAGAGAATCTTCGGAGCATAGAGCGAAAATAGAATAATTAGTTCAAAGAAATTATTTTTATCTTTAAACCACGATTTTTAGAAGTTTTATGCAACCAGGCCATATCATTAAAACTGTAATCATTGATGATGAAATAAGTGCAATTCTTCTTCTTGAAGCCATGCTCGGGAAGATTGACGGGGTCGAAATTTGCGGACACGCCACTGAACTGGACAGCGGGCTCAACATGATCCTTAACCATCGTCCCGATATGGCATTCCTTGACATCCGGCTGGGAGATGAAAGGGGTTTTGATCTGATCCGGGCTTTAAAAGATTATGACCTTGATCCACTGATCGTGATGGTGACCGGATATGACCAATTCGCTATGGAAGCCATCAAAGCCGGCGTTTTCGATTACCTGCTGAAACCGGTGGTACCTGAAGAACTGCTCAAGGTTATATCCCGTTACCGGCAGAAGATGGCCCGCTTGCAGCAAAACAATGGTCTTTCGCCGTCCTCTTCAGAATCCATCCATAAGATGCGCTTCAATACTTCTGGCGGCTTTATCCTGGTCAATCCCGATGAAATAATTTATTTTAAAGCTGAAGCCAATTACACCGATCTTTATCTCATCGATCAGCGCATGCATACTATTTCTCAAAATATCGGCAAGATTGAAGAGATCCTCCATAAGCCACAATTTTTCCGCATCAGCAGGTCGATCATTATCAATATGAATTATCTTACTGAAATCAGCAGGGGTAAGCGGCAATGTACCTTAACAGCCAATCATAATTCCTATCCTCTTGCTATAGCCCATGACAGGATCAGGGACCTGGAAGCGTTATTCCTACAATGAATCAAGTCATTCGTCATCATTTCCGGTCGATTCATACAACATAATGTTCCGGTAATGGCATTTTGATTCGAATTGATTAATTTTCAGGTCTTAAAGTGGTTTAAATTAATTACAGGTCTGTTTCTATTATGCATGACCCCGTTTTTATTGTTGAGTGTCCTACATGCTCTCAGAAATACAGGTATGTGAGGGGGGATTATAATATTGCTTCAGTAGGAAAACTCTGGTCAGACGGTTACAGGGAAACAGACCTTTTACCTGGCATTCCTTTAATGACATGTTGTGATGAATGTTCAGACATCTTCCGGATTTCCCCGTCAGATGAATTGTTAACTTCTGGCATACAAGGATTTGAATCGGATTATCGTGCTACTGGCATGGTTAATGATGATGAAATTCCTGTTGTCAGAAGATTGACAGCAGAGGAGTATGCTGAAGTGCTCGCTAAAAGGAAATACAAAAACCAGGAAGAAGAAAGGTACCTGCGGATGCATTTATGGTGGTCCATAAACCATTATATGAGAAATGGAGATAAACGTGATATTTCCCATTATTTAAAAACCATTCTTGAAGAAAACCTGGAAACACTCATTTACAAAACGCCGCCCGACAATCCGGAGAACCTGCTGATCCTGGCCGAGCTCCACCGTGAAATGGGCCAGTTCAATGAAGCCCGTCAATACCTGGATAAAGTCAATGATAAAAACTATGAAAATATCGTTTCAAAAATGAAGGGAAAAATCATCAACAGGGACAAGCGGGTCTTTCCGTTTTAAACTTAACTTTGCCCTTTGAACTTTGCCCTTTGAACTTATTCCAGATCATAAGCTCCCTGCTCGTTCTCCTGGTCCTCATCCTCCTGGTGCGTTACGTTTGGGGTATTTTCTTCGATAAGAATTACCAGCCGGTTGAATGGGAACATGAAAGGAAGAAAGGATTGATCAGCAAGGAGCTCATCAGTCTTGAACGCAATTACCCCGACAAGGTGCGGTTCTTCAACTGGTGGTTCCAGGTAGAAAGGCTGAAAAGGGATGGAGTCCCGGGAGATATTGCAGAGCTGGGCGTGTACAAGGGCGAGAGTGCGAAAATCATCCACCTGATGGACCCGTCCAGGAAATTCCATCTTTACGACACCTTTGAAGGATTCAGGGAAGAAGACCTGAAGGATGAGACCGGCGAAGCCGCCACTTACACCACGCGTAATTTTGCCGATACGAGCCTGGAGGCAGCCCGGCGCAATATAGGGGGGAATACAAATGTGATATTTCATCCTGGCTATTTTCCGCAGTCAGCGGTCAGCGGTCAGCGGTCAGCGGTCATTGAATCTGAGCCTGCCGACCGCCGACCGCCGACTGCGAACTGCCGGCTGGCCCTCGTCAACCTCGACGTCGACCTCTACCAGCCTACCAGGGCCGGGCTGGAATATTTCTATCCCCTGCTTTCTCCCGGAGGGGTCATCATCGTTCACGATTATAACTACAAATGGCCCGGGATAAAAAAAGCCGTGGATGAATTTGCTGTCACTATCCCCGAAACCATAGTCATGGTGCCGGATATGGAAGGAAGCGTGATGATCATTAAAAACATGGTATAATCTTTGATAACAGTAGCCAATCTAAATCGATACAAATCATGAAAAAGTTAATTGCATTTACTGTATTACTGTCGGGGATGTTCCTGACTTCCCAGCTTTTAGCACAGGTTGATGTTAAAAGCAATGAAAAACAACCGGCAACAGAACAAAAGAAAGACCCAAACGCAACGAATACCGGCAAGGATCAAAATGTCCAGACGGGTGGATACACCAAGAGCGGAAAACAGGTTACCGCACCCCAGACAACCCAGGAGCAGGCAAAAGATCAGCAGGGAAAGGCTTCAGCCGGCACGGCTAAAGAAAACCCAAGGGCTGCCGGATCAGCTGTTTATGACAGGATGGGAAATGCCATAGCAAAGATCGGGGCTGACGGAAAGATCATAGATCCAACCGGAAAAGTCCTGGCTCAGTACACCAGCAATGGCGACTACCTTGGTCCGGACGGAGATAAAATCGGCAGCATCAGGGACGGTGTGATCCGGACAAAAGATGGCACGGAAATCGGCAGGCTCAGTAAAGATGGCAAAGTGACAAATGCAAAGGGCAAACTGCTTGGAACCATTTATGATGACGGAACCATAAGGAACAGGAATGGTTCAAGATTAGGATCAGCACCCGGTGTGGATAAAAATATTGCTGCCATGATGTTCTTCAATAAGAAGAAAGCATCATCCGGGGAAAAGAAGCCAAGCACGGTTACCCAGCCTGCTATGGAATCTAAACCAGTAAAAAAGTACTGAGTTTTTGAGTTTTAATCCAACGGGTTCACCCGTATTCCTTATTTCACTGTCTCAGTTGCCGGTTGAGTTTCAGTTTTTGCCAAAACTTCACCCTTGATCGTCAGGGTTTCACCAACATCAATACCGTCGAAAATAATCGTGACAGTCTTGGAAAAAGCACCGATCCTGGCGGAGTTGTAAGTTGTTTTAACTATGCCGGATTCATTTGGTCTGATCGGCTCTTTTGTATATTCAGCCACTGTACAGCCACATGAACTCTTTGCTGCAGTGATGATCAATGGTGCTGTACCGTTATTTTTCACTGAGAACGTCACGGTTGCGGGATCATTCTGATTGATCTTGCCGAAGTCATGCGTGGTCTCGTTCCAGGCATAAGTCTTGGCTGCTGGCTGTGCAGGCTTGTTTTGCTCAGGCTGGCCCTGGGCTGTAAGGAACAGGAAACCGGTGAACATGACAAGCATTAAAGATGCAATTTTTTTCATACTCAATATTTTAGAGATTATTATTGGATTAATGGAGCAAAGCTAATAGCCTTCACAAAATATTGTGGTTAATGAAGTTCAAATAATTCTTAATGGCTCGTTAATGAATTGTTAATGGCACCCGTACCTCCTTCATTTTTATTAATTTCGCCTTATGTCAAACCGGTCAATCCAATGGGTGATAGGATTTGGTGTGCTGGCCATCATGGCCATACTCGCCGGCCAGGCTTATTTCTTTTACAAAGCTTTTGACCTTCGTGAGCGGCAAACAGTCCAGTCGTTTAAAATCTCCCTGCAGACGGTGGCGGAAAATATAAGCCAGTACAATAAGAGTACGCTGCCGGATAATATCATTCATCAGTTCAGCCCTGATTATTTTATTGTGGATATCAATAACCAGATTGATCCATGGATACTGGAGCATTATCTCCGCTCTGAGCTCAGCCGGAGGCATCTTAACATCGATTTTGAATACGCGATATATGATTGCGACGATGACCGGATGGTTTATGGCAATTATGTTTCACTTGATAAGAAGGAAGAAGTAAAGAACAGGCTGGAATACTGGCCTAAATATGAAGAAGGACTTTATTATTTTGGCGTGCATTTTCCCGGAATGCGAAGCTATATCCTCGGCGAAATGGAATTATGGTATTTCTTCACGGCCATACTTTTCGTCGTCATCATATTCTTTGGATATAGTATGATGATCATCCTGCAGCAGAAAAGGTTTTCGGAAGTGCAGCGGGATTTCATCAACAATATGAGCCATGAATTCCGGACCCCGCTGACCTCCATAGGGCTGGCCACCGATGTCCTCGCGGAAGAAGGCCCCGGGGGTGACCCGGAAAGGTTCACTAAATATTCAGTCATATTAAAAGAGCAGGTCCTTGTTCTTCAGAAAAAGGTCGACAAGATACTGCAACAGGCCGAAACGGAGCATAAGTTCTTCAGGCTGAATAAAGAGAAACTCTATTTAAAAGACTTGACCGAAGAAGTGGCCGATGAATTCAGATCAGCGGCGGAGCACAGGAATGGAAGGCTGGTGATTGACAACCAGGCGGGGAACCCGGTCAGTTATTGCCGACCGTTACCATCTTTCAGGCATCCTGATCAACCTGATCGATAATGCGATTGAAATATACCGATAAACCCCCGTTAGTTACTATTTCCATCATTGAGAAATCACGCAGGATAATCTTAAAAGTGGAAGATAACGGCACTGGCATTGATAAGAAATATATCAGGAAGGTTTTTATGCCATTTTTCCGGGTACCCAGCGGGAATATCCATAATGTGAAAGGATCCGGGCTGGGATTGAGTTATGTGAAGAAGATCTGCGACCTTCACGGATGGAAGATCAGGATAGACAGCGAACCGGGCAAAGGGACCGGTATCACCATTACAATTCCAAAAGCTGAATGACATGGTAAACAAAAGCCGGATCTTATATGTGGAGGATGATGATACCCTGGGGTATATCACCTCTGAAAACCTGGAAAGAAAAGGATATGAGGTGATACTAAGCCAGGATGGGGAATCGGCATTACAAATTATTCAGAAGCGAGCCGTTCGACATTTGCCTGCTGGATGTCATGCTCCCGAAGCTGGATGGATTTACGCTTGCCAGGATTATCCGTAAGGAAAACGAAGAGATCCCGATCATTTTCATATCCGCAAAATCACTTACCGAAGACAAGATTGAAGGGCTGCTTTTAGGTGCTGATGATTATATCGTTAAACCGTTTAATATTGAAGAATTAACGCTGAAGATTGAAATTTTTCTGAAAAGATCACGGATACATAAATCGTCTCCCTCCCTGAATATCTTTCATATCGGGAACTGCCTGCTGGATATGAACCTGCTGCAGCTCGACTGCTCAGGCGAATATAAAAAAGCTGACTTACCGGGAAGCCGAACTTATCAGTTATTTGAACAGCAACCGGAACAAGCTTTTAAGCAGGGAACAGATCCTCGAAGCGGTCTGGGGCGGTAACGACTATTTTTCAGGCCGGAGCCTTGATGTTTTCATTTCACGTTTAAGGAAGTTCTTCCAGGATGACCCGTTGTCAAGATTGAAAACCGGCACGGGCTGGGTTATGTGTTTGAGGTTAAAAGTTGAAGCTTATCCGCGTAAATCCGTCGCATCCGTGTTATTCGTGTTCTATCAATGGCACACGGATGACACGGATTAAACGAATTTACACAGATTTTTCTCGGCTAAGATTAAAAGCATCAATTCCTGGAGATCTTTATAATTTCAGGATTTTAATGTTATAATTCTGATTTCCAACCTTAATATTCATTACATATATCCCGGTTACAAGTAAATTGCCATCAAGCACTATTGAATTGTTTCCTACAGGTAATTTTCCATAAGTCAGTTGTCGCATTGGTTTTCCTGAAAGGTCAAAAATTTCAACCTCAACATTTCCCGGAAAATCCATAAAGAAATTGATATTGAACTGATCACTGAACGGATTGGGATAAACCCGGACGGAATTTTCTCCGGTTAGGATTTCTGGTATTACAACAGGGAGTCCGGATTCATATTTCAGGATCATGCCTCCTTCACCACCGGTGTATCCTTTGCTGGTGTCAGGAAATGCCAGGAAGGAAAAAGTATTCTGGGTGCCGGTGTTCTGATCGGCCCAGCTAAACCCGCCATCGATCGTTTTATAAAGCTTACCATAATCTCCGCATGCATAACCTGTTGCCCGGTCTGCAAAGTAAATGCGGCGCGGTTCGATATCGAAATCGTAAATGATTTCCCAGCTGAACCCGCCATCCACTGTCCGGTTTAAAAATCCATACTGGGCTGAAACATAGCCGGTATCTGCATTATAATAGTAAACTGTTCCTGAAGGCGCCCCGGTAAACTGCGACCAGGTTTCCCCGGCATCTTCAGTATGAAAAACATTGGTCCCGTAATGGATGACACCCACACGGTTATTCATGAATTTCATATACCCACCGAGATAATTATGCGCAAATACTTCCTCCCAGGTTTCGCACGCATCAACCGATCTCAAAATATGCTTTCGCCCCAGGAGAAATGCTGTATCCTTTCCCGGAATGCATAATTCATAATAGCGTTCATTTTCGTCAAAACCTGTATAGATGTAGCTCCACGACTGGCCTCCGTCCATTGTTTTTATGATGCGGTCATAACCTTCCGGGAAAAATCCGGTATCTGCATTGATAAAGACCAAACCGGAAAGATAGTCATAAGGATCTCCGATATAGAGTTGAGTCCAGGATTGCCCACCATCATTCGTTCTGAACAAATCGTGGTAGGAGGCAATATATCCCGTGTCTGGGTTTAAAAAGCAGGCGTCAAGCAAGTCTCCGTCGTAGAATGAACTGCTGCAATTCCAGGATTCACCGCAATCCGTTGTGGATTGTATGATCCCGTAATTTCCTACTGCGAAGCCCCTGAGAGGGTCGAAAAAATTGACAGAAAAAAGACCGCCCTGGCAAAGATTCTGAAAGGTCCAAGTTTCACCTTCATCAAATGTCCTCAGCATTGATCCGTTTGTCTTGGCAATGAACCCGGTGTCATGATTAATGAAAAAAACTTTATAATTATCACTAAATCGTGATTCTGAATTTTTATCCGACCAGGTCAGTCCACCATCTATAGTTTTTAAAATCGACCATTCTCCGGTTGCGTAACCCGTCTGCGAATCGGTAAAACACAAAGAATAAAGGATTTCTTCCGTTCCGGTCGGGCAAAGGTGCCAGCTTTTTCCGCCATTGTTGGTTTTATAGATTTTCCCACTGCGGCCGGCAATGAAACCGGTGTCTTCTGAAGTAAAGCAAACCGAGAAGAATTCGGTCCACTGACCGAGGCTGCCGGAGGTCCAGGTTTCAGCACCATCCGTGGTTTTCAGGATCGCACCGGCAGGACCGACGCCGTAACCGGTGTCAACAGAGGTAAACCAGATGGAATTGATTTTCAAAGGAAAACCCGAGTCCAGCGTTCTCCAATAGTCACCTCCGTTCATCGATTTCATGATCACGCCATGATCTCCTGAAATGTAAATCACTGAAGAATTGACCTTGAAAATGCAGGTCAGGTCCAGGGTTAAATCTGTCGGAAGGAAAGACCAGTCATTGCCCCCATCGATCGTTTTCATCAAAGTGCCATGATCCCCGGCAATATAACCTGTCAAAGAATCCACGAAAGCCACGTCATTCAGCTTATACGATGTATATCGCGGGTTCAGCCAGGTCCACTGGGATGTCCCTGTTAAAGGGAATAGCATGAATAACATGATGAAACAGACTGCCGGTTTAAACGTCGTTTTCATGATGATTGAAATCCCGGATAATTTTCCGGTTAAGATAAGAAAATTCCCGGTATAAAAATTTTCCTAATGAAATGCTTCAATTCCGGTGATGTCATTCCCGGTGATGAGCAGGTGGATATCATGTGTCCCTTCGTAGGTGATGACCGACTCGAGGTTCATCATGTGGCGCATGATGGGAAAATCGCCGGTGATTCCCATGGCGCCGAGGATCTGCCGTGATTCGCGTGCCACATTCAATGCCATCTCCACGTTATTCCGCTTGACCATCGAGATCTGTGCTGCTGTGGCCCTGTCTTCCGATCGAAGGGTACCCAACCGCCAGGCCAGCAGTTGCGCTTTGGTGATCTCTGTTACCATTTCAGCCAGTTTTTTCTGCTGCAGCTGGAAAGAAGCAATGGGTTTTCCGAATTGTTTCCTCTCCAGGGCATACCGGAGCGCGGTATCATAACAATCCATCGCGGCGCCGATCACGCCCCAGGCGATACCGTAACGGGCAGAATTCAGGCACTTTAAGGGACCTTTTAATCCGGTAATACCGGGTAGCAGGTTTTCTTTGGGCACTTTAACATTGTCAAATACCAGCTCACCGGTAACCGAGGCACGTAACGACCACTTTTTATGGGTTTCCGGGGCTGTGAATCCTTCCATTCCTTTTTCCACAATCAATCCCCGGATCGTCCCTTTGTCATCTTTGGCCCACACCACTGCCATGTCAGCGATGGGTGAATTGGTGATCCACATCTTGGCGCCATTCAGGATGAAATGATCACCATGATCAGTGATGCGGGTTTCCATGCTTCCCGGATCCGAGCCATGATTGGGCTCTGTCAGGCCGAAACAGCCGATCATCTCTCCGGTGGCCAGTTTGGGGAGGTACTTCCTGCGCTGTTCTTCCGATCCGAAAGCATAAATGGGATACATGACGAGCGAAGTCTGGACCGAAGCGCAGGAACGGATCCCTGAGTCGCCCCGCTCCAGTTCGGTCATGATCACGCCGTATGCGGTCTGGTCGAGGCCGGCGCCGCCGTATTCCGCCGGGATGAACGGGCCGAAAACGCCCAGTTCTCCCATTTCTTTGATAAGATACACGGGGAACTTTGCATCCTGCGCGGCATCATCTATAATAGGCTTTACCCGCCTGTCAATCCAGTCACGGATAGCGCTGCGGATAATCCTCTGCTCGTTTGTCAACAATTCGTCAACCAGCAGGTAATCGGGAGGAGAATATGGGATTTTCATTGGGCAAAATTAAGTAAAAGGATGACAAAAAGGGACTCCATCCCCGGGGATGGAGTCCCTTAATTCATCGGTGATCATTTCCCTTTTAAATGCTTTACGGACCAACCGTGATCAGGAAATTATTCGTATTGAACGTCCCGTTCTGGACATGGAGTTCGCCTTTAACCGGGAAAGCCCGAGTGGCATTCACCTGTGCCCCGGTCTTATTAATCGTCAGATCATGGAACCAGGAACCGGTGCCGACATTAACAGCCGAAATTCCTGTACCATATAATTCCACCTCATTTCCGGTGGGATCAAAAACATTAACCCCTGCTGTGCTGGTAAAAGTCGCCGACTGTCCTGATCTTGCCACCGGTTATGTTATAGGTCATGTTATTATCGGGAATATAAATTCCTAAAGTCTGGTAATCCAGGATCCCGCCTGACATGGTAAAAACATGGGTTCCTGAAATGGGCCAGTATGATACATCTGTCCCCCCTGATAAATACCATTTGTCCGCCAGCGAATATAAATATCAGCAGCAATATCCATATAGCTGCTTGCATCCTGGGTAATATTGATCATCCCGTTATAAATGGTATACGAACCTATCAGGGAAGTCTCAACGATATCATTGATATTCAGGGTGCCATTGGTTACTGATACAGCGCCTCCCTGATCAAAAGAGGTTACATTCACCGTCGGGGCGCTGGTGCTTAAGGAAAAAGCGCCGGAGGGCAGGACCAGGTTGTTGATATTGACCGGCGAACCGGTAATGAAAGTTTCACCCTCTGTTCCGCCGGCACTTGCATTGTAATTGTTTGAAACAGTCACAGGTCCTGCGAACTCGATAAGTGTCGTGTTATTCTGGTTGGTCAGATCATAAAACGTAGTGGTGCCGCTTATTATTTGCCTGTCGGGTGCAAGATTCTGCGCTGTTAAGTAGACTATGCTGGTACCGGGGATGAAGCCTGAATTACCGGCATTATTGATCCAGTCATCCCCGAGGTAAATCAGGTCGCCTGTGCCGCCCTGCAGCGCGCCTGAATTTATCGTCAGGTCCTGCTTTACAGTAAGTGTCGATGCGCCCGAACCCCCTATCAGCCAGGTAGTATTCCCGTTGACAGTTAAATTTATCATCCAGTTCCCTGTGTGCAGGTCAACATAGGGATTGCCTGTACTGGTAGAAATTGATCAGTTCAACCGTATTGGTCCCGGATGGTTGAAATACATTGTCTACTGCCATAAATGATCCCCCGGCGCGGATCGCCCTGCCGTGATATTATCCATGAAAGTGGCCGGCAATGAAAGATGGTTGTTTGTGACTCTCAAAGGTCCCACCTGACATGGTAAGGGTTCCGTACAGATACATGGATGGCTTTTGCTGCGGAATAAGGCTTATCACAAATGAAAGAACCATCCTCGATGTTAATATGTCCGCTTGTTGCCTCCTGAAAGCTGCCATGAACATAAAAATCACCTCCAGTAGTCCAGATGCACGTAACCGTTCAGGGTGAAGTCACCGTCAAGATCAACCAGGCTGCCGTCATACAGTCTCATCGTTGCACCGCTTTGAACATCCAGCGTACCGTTCACGTTAAGGTCTCCGTATTGCACATGGAACAGGCTGTTGGCAAAGACATTCATATCATGCAACACATCGACAGGCTGTGTGGAGGCAGAAAATATCCAGACGGAAGAAGTTCCCTTGTCAATATCCAGGTTATAAAAGTCGGCATTAGCATCATACGAATAGATGAATTCCATCGTGTTTCCAATAAACCTGACAAGGTTTCCCGAAGTGATTGAAGCATTGGTACCGTCTTCCCAGGTCCACGAACCGTTGACAAGGATCTTGCCGTTATTGATGAGATCTAATGACCCCGGTTTCCAGAAAATATCACCTACGATAAGTGAGTCGGTGGATTCACTCATAGTCAGCAAATCATATATATTTAATATCTCATCCACGATCACTTTCTTTCCTGAGAGTCTTAACATACCTTCCGTAATATCGATATTCCTTGCATGAATGAGTCCGTAACCGTCATTTACACTTGGTCTGACATAAGGCGATCCGGAGTTGATGATGATATCATTGAACAGGCTGTTTTCCCTAACAATCTGGATACCTGTAGAGCCAGGCGGAGAATTAAACTCCACGATTGAAGAACTACCGGCAACAAATCCTCCCGTCAGGTTCATATTCTCCCAGCTGCCTCCGACCTGGATATGTACATCAGGCCCATCGTTCGCATTCAGGGCAGCATTGGCGTCTATTAAAATATATTCGGCTACGGCCAAAGTACAGGGCGAATTTAACTCAAGCGTCCCATCTATGATATCTAAAAAATCCATGATAGAAATATCCACTCCCAGCCCATCACCGGTGCCGTTTTCCACAGCATCGAAACCGGCATAAGTTTTATCTATATACAGGCGGAAAAAAGAGGTGGGGCCGTTGATGTTTGAAGCGCCACTACCTTCAAAATGAAAACTTCCCCCGGAAGGTGAGAATATACTCATCTTCATCATAAAAATCCCCGAGCAGGGTGATATCTCCTCCGGTTACATTTTCCGTTGCTCCAATAAAAAACCTGATGCTCTGGTTCCCGTTAAGATCGCCTCCGCTCATGTTAAAGACCGATCCGGACTGGAAATAGGGTCCGTTCTGCAGGACGTCAAAGACTCCTGACGCGATGGTTAATGTCCCGTAGACATCTGAATAATCAGCTGTGATGGTATAAGTGTTTAATGTTAACGTACCATTTACATCTATATTCATGACATCCAGGTCCGCTGCACAATCGGTCAGTTGAGTGTTTGTACCGGTTTCAATGTAAAAATTATTGAAATAGCTGTCTGCATCATCAATCTGGATATCCTGTGTGGCCGGCACAGAACCCTGCGGCATAGATCCGGCAATACCCTCCTGTGCCGTTGTACTGGCATCCGGAAGCCAGGTTAAGTCATTTCAGTGCGTAAGTTACCGCCCGTTTGATTGATGGTAGCCCCTGAACTGACATTGAAATCGCCATAATACCCGGTGGTATAACCTGTATAAAGCGATCCGGAAAGGTCGAAGCACCGATCCGCTATATAAGTAATACATCGTCGCCGACATATATTGTTCCGTCCAGGTCAATATTTCCGGAACAGTATAAATCAGAGTTCTGGATGGTCAATTGCCCTCCGGTAGTTGACATAAGGTTGTCGCAAACATAGGTGGTTGCATAACTGACCCCCAGGTTGCCTGGCAGCACAGGGTAATTAGGCGCAACCGGCAGGAATGGTCACATTGGTCGTTGAGGTAGGAACGGCATAATTATCCCAGTTGCTCAGGGTATTCCAGTTGGTGCTGGTTGCTCCTGCCCATACACCTGGTACACCCAGGTGCATCCCTGATACCACCAGGCCGTACCACTGGGCTGAAGCTAAAACTCCGCTGTGAGAAACAGTGATCTTGTAATGCCCTGCGACAGGACTCGAAACAGTTACTTTTTCCACGTTATCCCGGTAATTATCCCCTGTATATGCCGCCGATCCCGGCGTGGAAGGGTGTTTCATCCACGGGTAATAATTTACATTGTCGCTCATTCTTATCACCCTGACATCAAGATCGTTGACCAGGTGATAAGTGGTGGGGTTCAATGCTGGTGCCAGGGCGGCATGGGGCGGGTCGATCCATGCAATCGTGACATTGATCGGCTCACCACCGTTGCAATAATAGATAAATTCGTCGGTTTCACCGTTACTGAGTGTAGTTGAGCTGATATGACCTCCTTCGTCATCATCCAGTGTGATCAGTTCAGCAGCCCCGACAGCATTCAGCAAGCCCCACCCGAACTGGTAATCCGGTCCGGGATCAGGACCGGCTTCCTGCGCAGTATTTATTACCAGGGCTTTCAGCTCATCGGCATACATATATGTTCCCATCAGGTCATGGTTGTAATCCTGGAGCAAAGCCAGGGTGCCGCAGACATTCGGGGAAGCCATGGAAGTGCCGGGCAAGGTAGTGTAGTCGTTATCTGCATCATCATCGCAGGAGTAAAGGTCCTGGCCGTTGGCCACGATATCCGGCTTGATCCTGCCATCATCGGTCGGTCCCCATGCGCTGAATGTGGTCATGACCACATCTGCTGGCACTGTATACCCGCCCGGGATGTCATCGACAGCCCCTACTGTCAGTAGATTTTTAGCTGTGGCCCTGTTTTCCATGCAGTCATATCCATCTGTACCCCCGTCAGCCTGGCGCGTCCAGGTACTCCAAACCCAGCTTCCAAGTCCTTCAGCCCACACATAATGACCTCCCGTATGACTGTCATTCCTGTCATTGCCGGCGGATTTCACGAACAGGTAATTCTGCATGACGTAGGCAAGCGAGTCCCAGGTTTTGGTAAGCTGACCGTAAAAACCAAACTGGTAATCTTCATTCCGGCTGATGACGGTATCCCCGTACCAGTACCAGGTGCTTATATCCGAATCCCAGCCCCTGACCCTTCCGTATGAGTGGTTGGAAAGAATGATCCCGTCTGCAGCATTTGCATTCAGCATTTCACTGATATCATTATTCCAGTCATAGGCATCAAGATTTGCTGAAGGGGCCATACCATGCGCATTTGCGACCTGTCCTTCAGCAATCAGGGTGCCGGCCACATGGGTGGAGTGATATGATGTGCCTGGGGGGACATCAATTTGGGTGACACGGGAAGGTCCAACACCGACCCTGAATTCCTGGTGCGTGGTCCTCACCCCTCCGCCATCCCACTCTCCTATGGTAAATCCTGCCCCGGTAAGGTTCAGCCCAGTGCTGCCGCCGGTCCACAGTTCATTGGTCCCGACGGTGTTGGCTGCATTTAAATTGTCTGTTGTATTGTATTCCGGCATCCCGTTCGGGCCGAGTTCCATGATCTCGATGATCCTGCCGTTAGGGTATTCTTTACGGACCGGCCATCCTTTCTGTAAAGCCATCTGCTCTGCCGCTGCTTTTTTTGTGGCAAATTCTATGGCATATCTGTTTGCAAGTTGTTGCAGTTCCTGGGGGCTCCTGCGCCTTTCCTGCGGTGCGCTGACCTGGGCAAACAGGGAGAGATTCAGCATAAGCACCAAACAAAAGAGAATTGACCTTTTCATAGTAATAAAATTTAAAGAACTTTATTTTATTCAAAGAAATGGATGGTCAGAAAATGGACAGCTTGGCTGGCTTGGTCTATTTGATTCAAATATTAACGATCAAATATAAGAAAATCAAATATGAAAATCAAGTTCTTTAGTAAATCATTTTAGATATCCCGGCATAATAAAGGTCATATCCGCCTTTGCCGCCGGGACGGTTGGATGAAAATAGCATCAGGTCATTCACAAATTCATAGTTCATGATAACTATGGGCCGGTATTCATTATATTCTGTATTGATCCCTTCGCCGAAATTCAATGGTTCCGACCACGTTGCGCCATTCCTGCGGGAATAATACAGGTCGAACCCTCCGAATCCGCCAGGCCTGTCAGATGAAAACACCAGCAATTCACCATCCACATAAGGGCATTTATCCTGGTAACCGCTATTAAGGATGTTAACCGGTGTGACAGGCCCGCCGGTATCTTTGAGAAGAAAATGCAGGATCGAGGTATCTGCCGGAACAGGGGCCTGGTAGATATCAAAGTTGCCATCCCTGTCGGAACAGAAGAGGAGTTCGGTAACCACGGAGGGGTCTGAAGAATGATCATACAATATAAACCCGGGCCCGTAAAATGAAAGGTAGGCATCATTAAAGGGGGAATTAAGAAATGAAATGGCTTCAGGTCCTGAAAAAGTACCATCCTGTGGTCCCGGATTATCCCAGGGCCCGCTGAACCAGGCCATTTTAAGGTCGAGATGCCCCTGTTCATCATTGGCATAAACTATCAAATCGGTATAAAAAGTTGAATCTGTGGAGTAGCTGTAATAAGGCAGCGAATACGGGCCGTATTCATTATATCCTGTGTTTACGCGGGCAAAGAGGCTGTCGACATAATAATAGTTCTTCCAGCTGCTGTGTTTATCGTCCACTGTAAGCCTGCCAGAGTCCTTGTCCCAGAGCACATGAAAATTATCCCCTTCAATGTCGAATTCATTTCCGTTACTGTTACGGTTGGAGGAAAAATAGAGGTACCGTTCGCTTTCAATTACCGGTGAAGTTGCATTATAATCATCAAAGATCGAATTCACAGCCGAAAAGTTGACAGGATCCGCCGGAAATCTGCCCATATCATATTTGTAACCATACGGACAGCCGGTCAACAGGATAAGCAACCCGGTAATCAAAGCCAAACCAATAATATTCCTGATCATGATATAAACTAAGTTTTAATTTTCGGCAGGTGTCAGGTTGGTATCTGCAAAATGTACTTAGCCCCTTCACCTGGTTTCGAAATAAAATCGATCTTACCATTTAAAAAATTCACTCTCGATTGTATGCTTTTAAGTCCCAGTGAGGCTGATTCAGATTTTTCCCTGAAATCAAATCCTTTTCCATCATCAGTATAGATCAGGTCCAGGATGCCCTGGTTCACCCGGATCTGAAGGTTTATATTGCTGGCCCGGGCATGCTTCATGGTATTGTTTACCATTTCCTGTACAATCCTGTAAAGCATGATCTCTTTATTTTCGGCCAGTCTATCCGGGTTTCCCGGGATGTTACAAACAGCATTCAGGTCATGCTTGTCAGAAATTTGCTCAAAAAGATCTTCAATTGCCTCAAAAAAGCCAAGTTGTGTCAGTAGTCCGGGCATCATATTATGAGAGATCTTTCTTACATCGCCTGAAGCCTGTTCAAGCATCCGGCTTGCTTTTTCGATCAATTCCCTGTTTTCAGGGCTTTTGTCCCGGATTATGGAGAATTGCATTTTAGTCGCGGATAATAACACCCCCAGTCCGTCATGAAGTTCAGTGGCAATGCGTTTTCTTTCCACTTCCTGGCCTTCGATAAGCAACTTCGCGGCGATCAGTTTCTTTTCCTCTTCCAGCTGGCGGATCTTCTGATCGGAAATGGTCTTGATATGACCTGCCTTTTGACGGAAATAAACGACACTGAACAATGCTATGATGATAATCCCAAATCCGGTGAACATGTAAGCATTGCGCTGGTTGGTCTTTTGCAGGTTTTCCTTTTCAAGGGCCAATATTTGTGCCTGGTCCTTTTCTTTCTCATATTTGACCTGGAATTCGGATAACTGGCTCAGTATTTCCCTGGAAAATATAGAATCTTTTTCGGCGGTATATTTCTTGTAATACTCAAGGGATTTCTCAAAATCCTTAAGCTCTCCGTATATTTTCGAAAAGTAAAGATAGTTTTGCTGAATCTGGTTCCTGAGGTTTAATTTATCCGCTATTATGGTGCTGCTGTCGAGCAGTTGCAGGGCCTTTTCACTATGACCCAATGCCTGGTTAATACTGCTGAGATTGGCCAGGACGGTCGATTTTTCCCCTTCCCTCCCCAGTTCACTGTATATCTTAAGCGCCGATGTGAGGTAAAAATCCGCATCTCTATATTGCTCCCTTGCGAGGTATACTTTTCCTATGTTGTTATAAGCCAATGCGATCTGGTTCCGGGTATTGAGCCTTTCATGCATAGTTAGGCATTTTTCAAAATATAACATGGCTGTGTCATATTGTTTCATGTAAAAATAGACCCTGCCCAGGTTGTTCAGGCACCTGGCTGCTTCACTGTCGTTCTTTAAAGTTTCCTCCATTACAAGTGACTCCCTGAAAAGGAGGATGGCCTGGTCATATTTTCCCCATTCAGTATAAACCAGGCCCATATTATTCAATGAATTTGATATACCGGCCTGGTCATTAAGACCTTTTTTAAGGCGAAGGGACATTTCAAAATATTCAATGGCTTTGTCATATTTTCCCCATGCACGGTAGATCATCCCGATATTATTGATCGTTTTCGCCATATCTTCTGTATTACCCAGCTCCTCATCGATCCGGACGGTTTGCCCGTAATATTCAATTGCTTTATCATAGTTTCCAAGCATCTTATAATTCAGTCCGATATTGTTCAGCGTGGAGGCCATTGATTCACGATCACCCATTTCTTTTTGAAGTTCCAGGGCTTTTAAAAAACATTCTATAGCTTCGTCATATTTATCCAGCTTATAATAACACACCCCAATATGCTCAAAACAGTAAGAAATGTCTTTTTTATGACTATCCCTTATCCTACCCTGTGAATCAATATGATCCTGGTATTTCGTGATAGCTTTATCATACTGGCCTTCGTTAAGCAAAGAGTCAGCAATCAAAATGCCGGCTTCCTGTTCTATTTCCTGTGGAAATGAAGGCATAGAAAGGATAGTGCAGTAAATAATCAATATTAGCCTGGTTTGGCAGATCAAGCTGTTTCAATTTGAGTTAATAACCAACTCAAAGATAATATATTCCGGATAAAAAATCAGGAAAAACAAACCCCGTGCAAAAGATTGATTTACACGGGGTTTAACTTTGATTTTTTGTTGCCCGACCAGGATTCGAACCTGGACTCTACTGATTCAGAGTCAGACGTGTTAGCCAGTTACACCATCGGGCAATAGGAGCGCAAAGATAAATAATTTTAAATGTTGAATTTTGAATGTTGAATTAAATTTTTCGAAAGAGATTTCAGGCCTCAAGTCTCAAACTGCAAGCTAAAAGCTTCACCTCCGACCACTGACCTCCGACTACTTCACCATTTTAGCCCAGGGATCCTTCAGTGCCACTGTCCGGTTAAACACCATCCGTTCCGGTGTGCTGTCGGGATCGACATTAAAATAGCCAATCCGCTGGAACTGGTAGTGAGTTAAAGGTTTGCTGCCTTTTACGGCGGGTTCGATAAATGCCGGGTAGATGATTTTCAGCGAACCGGGGTTGAGGAATGCCTTGAAATCCTTGTCAGTGTGGCCTGTCGGTTCGGGATCGGAGAAGAGACGGTCGTACAGGCGGACCTCCACCGGTAAAGCTTGTGCAACGGAAACCCAGTGCAATGTGCCTTTCACTTTCTTCTGGCTTCCGGAACCGCTTCGTGTCTCGGGATCGTAGGTGCAGCGAACTTCTGTAATATTGCCATGAGTCATCTTTTACCAACTTCTTCGCATTTGATGATGTAGGCATTCTTCAGGCGTACCTCTGCTCCCGGTGCAAGGCGGAAGTATTTCGGCGGAGGGTCCTCCATGAAATCTTCCTGCTCTATGTAGATTTCCCTTGAGAAAGGGATCATCCTGATACCGGCTGCCGGATCTTCGGGGTTGTTCTCGGCCTCAAATTCTTCAACCTGGCCTTCCGGATAATTCGTGATCACCAGTTTAAGCGGGTTCAGCACCGCCATGATGCGCGGGGCGGTCTTGTTCAGGTCTTCCCGCACGCAAAACTCCAGCAGGCCGACATCGATGACATTCTCCCTTTTGGCAACGCCGATCGTATCGGCAAAATTCCGGATGGATGCGGGGGTATAACCTCGCCGCCTGAGTCCTGAAATGGTTGGCATGCGGGGATCGTCCCAGCCATTCACCAGGTTTTCCTGCACCAGTTGCAGCAGCAGCCGCTTGCTCATCACGGTGTAGGTCATGTCGAGCCGGGCAAATTCGATCTGCCGCGGGCGGTAGGCATTTTTATCCTTCACGATCTGGTCGAGGAACCAGTCGTAGAGGGGCCGGTGCACCTCGAATTCCAGGGTGCAGATGGAGTGGGTGATGCCCTCGATATAATCCGACTGCCCATGGGCGTAATCGTACATCGGGTAGATGCACCATTTGTCGCCGGTACGGTGATGGGTGGCAAACAGGATGCGGTACAGCACCGGGTCGCGCATGTGCATGTTTGGCGATGCCATGCCGATTTTCGCCCTGAGTATCCTTGAACCTTCAGCAAATTCTCCCTTGCGCATTCTTTCGAACAGGTCCAGGTTCTCCTCGATGGAACGGTTGCGGAAAGGGCTTTCCACGCCGGGCTGGGTGGGAGTGCCGCGCTGCTCGCTGATCTCCTCGGCGCTGTGGTCATCTACATAAGCTTTGCCTTCTTTGATGAGCATAACGGCCCATTCATAGAGCTGGTCGAAATAATCGGAAGCAAAGAAGAGCCGGTCTTCCCAGTCAAATCCGAGCCAGCGGACATTGTCCATGATCGAATCCACATATTCCTGTTCTTCCTTGGTCGGGTTGGTATCGTCGAAGCGGAGGTTGGTCTTCCCGCCGTATTTCTGTGCAAGGCCGAAGTTGAGGCAGATGGATTTGGCATGGCCGATATGGAGATAGCCGTTAGGTTCCGGGGGAAAACGGGTATGCACGCGGGCGTCGTTCTTCCCGTTGCGGATATCTTCTTCGATGATTTGCTCGATGAAATGGAGTGATTTCGTGGATTTCTCTTCCGGAGGATTGTTGAGGGCCATAGAATGATTGGTTTTCAATAATGAAGGTGCAAAAATAATTTTTTTTGGGGTGGGAGCGGGTATATTTTCTGAAAAAGCGGATTAACAGATAGAGTGTTATTATTTCTCACAGAGTTACACAGAGTATTTCACAGAGATCATAGATTATGAAAGAAAATGAAATTACCTATGAAATTATTGGGGCGGCATTTAAGGTCCATACTATGCTGGGGCCTGGCCTGTTGGAATCAGTTTATGAGCATGCATTGGCATTCGAATTACAAAAATCCGGACATGAAGTTAAATGTCAGAAAGGAATACCGGTTAAGTATGAAGATGTTATATTTGAAATAGGATTCAGACTGGATATTCTGGTCGATGATCTGGTAATAGTTGAAGTGAAATCAGTTGATTCGCTTATTGCCGTTCATCACAAACAATTGCTAACATATCTCAAATTAACAGGGAAGAAAGTTGGATTATTAATAAATTTCAACAGCCCTAAATTAAAAGACTCCATAGTCAGAATTATCAATTAACTCTGTGACCCTCTGTGAAATACTCTGTGAAACTCTGTGAGAAATAATATTATTCTCAAATAACCAGCAGCCTCGTTTCAGAGAACCTCCGGTGCAGCAATCTCTCCAGCACCACCAATCCCGCTGCTGCCAGAACGATCACCACCGTAGTGCTTGAAATATTAAGCCCCTTAAAAAATGCGGCCATGGTGTTAAAGAACCCTTCGGAAAAGATATTCATCGATACTTTCTGTATCCCTGCGGAAGAGAAAATCTGGTCGAAATAGGGAATATCAACGGTGAAGATCATCACGATCATGGCGGCCACACCCAGGATGATGGCAATCCATGTCCCTGTTGACAGGAGCGGCGTATCATCAATGACAGGATTGGATTTGATGCGGCCCATCACCTTATCCGTAAAATTATCAGGCGCTTTTTCAATCCCCTTTTGCCTGACCAGTTTCCTGATGAATGCGTCTCTTTTTTCTTGATTTTCCATGGCAGAATGCTATTATAAAGTTCTTAATGTTCTCTTTTTCAATATTTCCTGCAATTCCGAATATATCTTTTTTCTTACCCTGTGCAGGCGGACCTTCACATTGCTTTCCCCGAGCCCCGTTACTTCGCAGATTTCATTGACTGCGTGGTTATTCCAGGTAGAACAACGTAACCAGGACCCGGTCGATCTCCGGCAGTTTGTCCAGGATCTTTGCCAATGACAAGTTTTTGTTCCTGTTCATCCAGCCCGGCGATATCTTCTTCCACTTCTTCATCCGGGATGACCTCCGTAATTTCCTCTTCCAGGTCTAACGTTTTAATCCTGTTCTTTCTGTATCCTGGTGATGGCTTCGTTGTAAGCGATCCGGTAGAGCCAGGTCGGGAAGCTGGATTCCTGCCGGAAACCGGCCAGTTTCTGGAACGCTTTCAGGAAAACATCCTGTGCGACTTCCTCAGCATCTTCCCGGTTACGGGTGATGTTCATCGCAATCGTGAAGACCAGGTCTTTGTGCCTGTTCACCAGTGGTGCGAAAGCGGCCGTTTCACCGTCAGTACCTGCTCGATGTAATGATTATCGTCCCGGTTTTGCATCTGTGCATTTGACGGAGAAGTATAAATAAGGTTACAAGGTTAAGTTTAATTGCTAACAAAGATAATATGAAGGATGCTTAAAGATGCTGATGGATTTACAGTTTACAGTTTACAGTTTACAATTTAAAATCTGAATTTTAGATTTACATATTTAAGATTCAGGTTCCAGGTATTCCAGGTTCCAGGTTCTAGATTCTACATTCTAGATTCTAGATTGTAAACTGTAAACTGTAAAGTGTAAATTATCATGAATTATGTAACCTTCAATTCATCCCTGCCGTCAAATGACCAAACAGTAACGAAATTCAACATTCAACATTTAAAATTTAAAATTATGTTAGAACTAACCCCAATCTTCGTCATGGCCATCATCTTCGGCTTTGTTTACGCAGTTATCTACCTGAACGTCCGTAGAAAAGAACGTATGGCCTTACTGGAAAGAGGAGCAGATCCTTCTATTTTCCAGGAACCTAAAACCGAAAAACAGACTTCCTTGCGATACGGCCTTTTCCTCATCGGCCTGGCCATCGGCATCCTGATGGGAAATGTACTGGAAGTGAGCACCGAACTTGGCCCCGAAGCCTCGTATTTCTCCATGGTATTCCTTTTCGGAGGAATAGCGCTGGTGCTGAGCCACTTCCTTGGAAGGAAAATAAACTAGATTGAGTTTTGAGTTCTGAGTGCTAAGTTTTGAGTTTAGAGATAGAATTCGGAGTGAATGAGTTAGTCATAAGTTCAACTCAATAATCCAGAATTCATAACTCTTAACTCAGCACTCAGCACTCAGAACTCAAAACTCTCAATAACCTTATAAACTGGTCCTTCCCGTAATAAGATACTTTCATACAGATGGAACTCCTGGACCTGGACTTCCTGCATCCAGGTTTTTTTATGCTCCTCGATCATCCTTTGAAATAAATGCTTATCCGGGACTTCTTTTACCCTTCCTATGGTAAGATGGGGGACGAAATTCTGCCGGTCGGGTTCCCAGCCTATTTTCTCGACTGACTGTAAGACGTCAATACCAAGTTTTTTAAGTGGTTCCGACTTGTCTATTCCAAACCAGATGACTTTAGGACTGTAGGAACTTCCGAAAATGCCGACATTAACCAGTTCGAAGTAAATGAATTGTGGCGTGCAGCCACTTCTTTCAGGACCCTGCTGATATCCGGGATACGTTTTTCCTCTGTCTCGCCAAAGAATTTCAGCGTGATATGGATATTTTCCGGATTGACCCAGGTGATCCGGGAGAATTTCAATCCCGTTTTAAGGCTGTTGTAAGTCTTCAGGAACTCAGGCGAAGGATGGATCTTTACAGCGGCGAAGAGGCGTTTCATGGGATGGCGATTTGAGGGTAAAGATAGTCATTAGTCTTTGGTCACTGGTCACTGGTCATTAGTCACTGGTCATTGGTTATTAGTCACTGGTCATTGGTTATTGGTAATTTGTTAATAGTTTTATCTGTGGATAATCTGTGAAAATCTGTGTAATCTGTGGTGAAATTCAATGCCAACCACGGATTACCCGGATTAACACAGAGGATCACAATGAATGGTGGAAAAAGGTTATTATTTGAATTATCTTTGTTTAAAAAATAATTACAATGGTTTATACCATAAAAATAAAGGATAAATCGAGCAAAGCAAGGAGTATAATCAATATGCTAAAAGCTTTGCAGGAGGATTATGATTTTATCGAAATCTCAGAAGAACAGGATAATCAGGACGATGATCAAATCTTGAAGGAATTGGAAATCCGATACAATGCATATCTTACAGGTAGCGAGGGGAAGGATTGGAATATTCTTTTAAAAGAGTTTTAATATTTTATGAGAAAAATCATAATCCTTCCTTTTGCAGAACAAGATATCAGAGATTCTGTAATTTATTACTCTGAGAAGGAAACCGGGTTGTTGAGAAAAGATTTTCATAATTGCAGTGTTTCACAATAAAAGAAATCCAAGCTTCTGGAAATCCAGGAAGCGCTGACGAATGGTGCAAAGCCGATGTTGTATAAATTTCTCGCAGATTTTCGCTGATTATATTGCAGATAAAGCTGATAAAAAAACGGTCTTTAATCGTAATCTGCATAAATCAGCGCTTCATCTGCGCTCGTCTGCGAGAAACATTTTTGTTTTTCTTTTTTGTTTTTTATCAATTTTTATTCAAGTTCCTCTGCTTTCTGCCCAGGATACTTTACTGATCCACTATTCGAAAACAATCATCAGGGATGAACTTTCAACGCATGTGTACAAACTTGCTTCGGAAGAATTTGAAGGCCGGTTTACAGGCAGTAAAGGCCAGGTCAGGGCGGCGGAATACATCCGGGAAGAGTTCCTGGGATATGGATTGGAAGCCCCGCAAATAGCCGGTAAGCCAGCTTACACGCAGGATTTCACTCTTAATAACTGCCGCTGGAAAGACCAGCGGTTGCTGGTAAACGGGATTGAACTCAAGGTGGGTAAGGATTTTCTTTTCCTGAGCGATCCGGTCGATATAAAAGGAGAATTCCCGGTCGTTTTTGCCGGTTTTAGTATTGAGGATTCCGCTTATTCTGACTTCGGAAATATAGATGTGAAAGGAAAGATCATGCTGGTCTTCGCGGGTGAGCCAAAAAATGCTGATGGGATATCGTACATTTCAGGAAAGAAAGAGTTGTCGAAGAAAGGTTATTATTTCAGCAAATCCGCCATGGCAGCCGATAAAGGCGCCGAAGGGGTATTCATTATTTCCAGGAAGAGAGCTGACTATAAAAAGTATCTGAATTCGCGTGATTATTACGATCCGAAGCCGAATATTTCATATCCTGGCAAGGATGATGATACACTAAAGCACAAAGAGGCATTTTCGGCTTATATGAATGTTAAGACAGCCGCCCGCCTGGTGGATCAAAAACCGAAAACCCTGTTAGCCGCCATGCATGAGATGGAATCGAGCCTTCAAACCAAAGCCGGCCGTTTCAGTGGCCATGTTTCCATCGATGCGTCGAGCGAGTGCTCAGCGTTACAGACGGAGAATGTGGTTGGCATCATTGAAGGTACCGACCTGAAAAATGATGCCGTTGTGGTTGTTGCTCATTATGACCACCTGGGCAGGGAACACGGCAGTGATATACTATGGTGCTGATGATAATGCATCCGGGACCTCGGCGCTGATGGAAATTGCGGAGGCCTTTTCCGTGGCGGCACAGGCGGGCATCCGTCCGCGGCGCACCGTGATCTTCCTGGCCGCATCGGCAGAAGAGCTCGGCCTGTACGGGTCGAAGTACTATGCCGAGCATCCCGTCATCTCACTCGACAGCACCTATGCCTGCGTGAACATTGATATGATCGGCCGGGCAAGCACAAAGCTGGCAGGTTTCCCGGAATATATTTCGGGTTACGCTTACGTTTCAGAGGAAATCCTCGAGGTTTCGCAGGAAAGTAACATCCTGATGGCCAATGACCTGGAAGACCGGATTGAATACCGGGCCCATATCCGGGGCGGTTCCGATCATTATTATTTTGCCCGTCACGGCATCCCGTCACTTTTTTATTTTGAAGGCTTTCACGAGGATTACCACGAACCGACCGACACACCGGATAAAATACTTTATGACCGGATGGAGAAGATTGTCCGGGCGATTTTTGCGACAACATGGCAGCTGGCGAACAGGGGAGAGGAATTAGAAATTAGAAATTAAAAATTCAAAAATTGTTTTATAGTTTTGTACAGTATTTTGGAATTTTCAAATTTGGAATTTGTTTGGAATTTGGGGCTTGGAATTTGGAATTTTCGATGTAAGGGGTATTAGCTCAGTTGGCTAGAGTGCTTGACTGGCAGTCAAGAGGTCATCGGTTCGACTCCGATATACTCCACAGAGATATTTAGTATTTATTATTTAGAATGCACTATTGCATAAGTACTTATGAAATAGTGCATTTTGCATTTGAAATAGGAAATCATACACCATCCAGCCTGTTTAGCCTTGTATTGTAATGCAGTAGATAAGCCCTTTTACATTTCTCATTCAGAAATGAACGGCGAACGAATGTTTCGATTAAAGGTTGCTTTTTAAGAAAAGGTTCGCTGAGTTTCCTGATCCTGGATTCATTCATACCGATCCTTCTGCCGAATTCCTCAAAGTCAGTAATAGCAGCATGTCCGGATTTTTTCTGTGACTCTGACTGGAAATTGTCTTTGAACAGCCCTCTTGCCAGAGCAAAATCAGTATCATCGACATGGATGCGTGTATTGATCAGGTCATATGCCGGACTCAGCAAATAATCTCCAGAACTGTTTTCCAGCAGGGCGAAATTCTTTAGATGAGCATCCCCGTTAGAGATCAAATAATTGAACAGCACGAGTGTGAAATACTTTTCTATCTCTATCCTCCAGGCCGGCACATATTTCTGGATCAACATGCCCATTTCTTCATAGCTGTAATCATATTTGAAATTAGGACCAGCATTGTCAGAAGATTTACCGGCAAGCGAAGCGAAGTCCTCCTTTCCCCACTTCAACCCATCTTCTTTTACATCAAATCGCTTGGTGATATAGGCCGGTGTTCCATCTTTAAAAAAGATCATCGCGTTTTCAGCCGTATTGATACTGAAAATCTGCCGGGCTATTTGCATCGTCAGGTGTTCATTGGCCGGCACCTGGTCTGGATACCTGATATCCCTCGGTATCGGCTTCAGAATATACGTGCCCTTCTCACCTTCCCTGGTCAGTCGCAATTCATTCTTTTCCAGAAGGAGGCTTAGTTTTTCCTGAACACCGGAAATCGATATCCTTTTCCGGTTTTCCATGAATTCCTTTGCAACTTCTTCATTATGAGCCGGGGTATCATAGGACAGCAAATGATTCACCTTTCTTCCGTTAAATAACTTTCGCAGGCATAAAGGGCTGTAAGAAGTAAATCCTTCAGCCAATGTGCCCGGGCAATATTTTATTTCATTCAACTTCATCTTATTCAACAGGTTTAATGGTTATGGCTCCTATCGTATCGTATTGCGCGGATGCCATGAGCAATCCGAAAAAATCATTTTCATCAATCCTTAACATTCTGCTTTGAAGTTGCCGGTTAAATCCTTCACTAAGCATGTTGAAGAAAAACGGGAACAGAAATTCGCTCTCGTATTCCTGCCTGTTTTTAGGCATGGTCAGACTTACAGGTGGTTTAGCGTCGTTGATAAACCAGGAGTCATCATACCGGAAGCGATATTTTTTTCGGGATATTTCTGTCAGGATCCCCGCCAGTTCACCATTGTAAAACACTTTTGCAGACCTCATGGCTTACAAATCCAATTTTCTAATTTCCAATTTCATTTCGAGTCCAAGGACATCCGCAAGCTTTGTTACCGTCGCAATGGTCGGATTTCCCTTACCGCTTTCAATGGATTTCAAAGTCCGGAGCCCGACACCTGATAATTCCGCAAGATATTCCTGGGTGACTTTCAGCGCCTCCCGGCGGTCTTTCAATACTTTTATTAATTCTTCCTGGTGCATTATATTGCTCTATTTGGTGCAAATATACAAACAATTCAAATAAAATAAGCAAAAAGAGCAATAAAAAGCACTATTAGTATAATTATTTTGATTTAATGCCTTAAATAACCAGTTTAGTGCAGTTTAGTGTACTCTATTGAGGACAATTAATAAAAACTAAAGAGGACGATCGCTTATGAGAAGTCCATTTTTAATTGCATGATTTTTGATGACTATATTCGATAAAGGGCTATTTCTATGGGCAAATTGTTATTAAAATTATTCATGATCATTTTATTGATCCCCTCAGCCCTATATATTGAGGCACAGGATGTCCGGGATAAGAATGGGATTAAATCCGGGTCCGTTGATGAACATGGTAATATAAGAGACAAAAACGGTATAAAAACCGGCAGTTTTGATAAAGACAACGTTATTCGCGATAAGAACGGGATCAAAACGGGTAAGGTCGACGAGCATGGCGATATTCGTGATAAAAACGGCATAAAGGTCGGCAGCATTGAAGATGACGGCACAGTGCGTGATAAGAATGGCATCAGACTGGGCAACATTGAGGATGACGGAGATGTCCGCGATAAAAACGGTGTTAAGCTCGGAACAGCCAGAGATGTGGATAAAAAGAAGACTGCTGTATTGTTCTTTTTCAGCGAGTAATGTTCCAGAGTTCCAGGCCCTACGCTCTTCGCCCTATGCCTCCCCGCCTCCAGGCTTCCCCACCAACTTACCGTATCATCATCGTATCAAACCGGATCATATCGTATCAGGATGATCGGATATTTATCAGATAAAATCGTATCATATCGTATCATTATTTGAATTATTTTGGTACTTTTGCAGTATGGAAAACCTGGTACATACATTTAAGTTAAACCTCAACTGGAAATTAATCAGTCGGATCAGTCAGATCGACCGCTTTGATGCATCCTGGTCTTCGATTGAGAAAAGAGAAGGGCAGAGCCTGAAACAATTGAAATCTGTCGCAACAATATGCAGTGTTGGCGCTTCAACCAGAATTGAAGGCTCAAAAATGACCGATGAGGAAGTTGAAGCCTTACTCAAAGAAATAGATATTACAAAGCTTCACGACCGGGATTCGCAGGATGTCGCAGGGTATTTTGAGGTATTGGATATTATTTCAGAATCATACCAGGATATTATGATCAGCGAAAGCAGCATCAAGAACCTGCATAATATTCTGATGAAATATAGCACGAAGGATGATTGGCATAAAGGAGAATATAAACAGCATAGTAATGTTGTGGAAGCTACATTGCCGGATGGGACAAGTCAGGTTATATTCAGGACGACTGATCCCGGATATCACACCCAGGATGCTATGCGACAATTAATGGACTGGTACAATAATGACCATCAAACTCATCCATTGGTGAAATGCGCCCTGTTTGCCTATGACTTCGTCAGTATTCATCCTTTTCAGGACGGGAATGGCAGGTTAAGCAGGTTGATTTCAACACTTCTGTTATTGAAAAACGGCTATAAATGGATTCAATATGTAAGCTTTGAGCATGAAATTGAAAACCGCAAGACGGAATATTACCGGGTATTGAGGGGTTGCCAGGCCAGGAGGCCAAACGAAGATGTGACTGAATGGGTGAACTTCTTCTTTGATGCCCTGGTAAATATTCAGGAACAGTTGATGAAAAAACTGGAGATCCAGGGAACAGAGATGCTATTGTCACCCAGAGAGAAATCGATATTGACTTTTATCGGTAACAATCCTGGTTGTAAGTCAGGTGAAATAGCCCGTAAATTAAAAATTCCCGGACCGACAGTGAAGAGGATACTACCTGAATTAATTGGTAAAAAATTGATCGAGAAATTCGGGATTGGGCCCGGGACTAACTACTCTCTGATATAAGGTTCCAGGGTTCCAAAGTTCCAAGCCCTAAGCCCTACGCTCTATGCTCTACGCCCTACGCTCCATGCTGTTTATTTTTTCCTTCCAATGAACTTTTTGAACCCCATTATGTTTAACTAAAATACTAAAACATTAAACAATGGATCTTAATTACTCAACCGTAAAACAAACGCTTAAAACCTTGCTTTTAGGCATGTTTATTTTTTCAGCAACGATCAGTTCACCAGCACTGGGGCAATCGCTAACACTGCAATCGCCGAACGGCGGAGAAATATGGGCTTACGGAGGGGCTGAAGTGGCCACCTGGACAGGTCAGGATCTCAGTTCGTACTTTGATATATATATTTCATATAATGGCGGAAATACCTGGTATTATTTAGGAGAGGTCCCGGGCGGACCTAACGGGGGCAGCGCCTATGTGCAGGTTCCGTTTAATACAACTGATAATGCCTTATTAAGGATCACGGATGCCTTTTATACAACGGCAACCGATCAGAGTGACGGACCCTTTAGTATTTTTATCCCTTCAATCAGCATTACCGAGCCCTATTCCGGTTCGGTAATTTTTACAAATCAGTTTGTTAATATATTCTGGTTGCTGAATGTTTCGGGCATTACGTTATTGAACGCAGAGATTTCGCTTGACAATGGTCAATCCTTTGAATTAATTGCTGAAAACATCGATGCCCTGGCAGGATACGCCACTATAATCCTTTCAGACACCCCATCAGATTCAAGCATTATAAGGCTTTACAGTGCTGATGACCCCTCAAAGTTTGGTCTGAGTAATGTATTGACGATCAATCCTGAACCTGTGTACAACATTACTTCACCCGCTGGTGGTGAGCTGATGATTGCCAGCAGCCCTTTTACCATAACCTGGGATGTTGAAAATCCCTATTCAGAATTCTGTTATCTCGAGTATTCTGCTGACAACGGCCAAAACTGGACAGTGATCGATAATGGATCAAACGATGGCACGTCAGGCATTTATGTCTGGGAAACCCCGGATATCAATTCGGAACAATGCCTGATCCGCATTACTGACTCCTACGCGCTACCATCGAGAGATACCAGCGAAATCTTTTCCATTATCCAGTTTCCTGTAACCCCTTTATGTATGGTCACTGTTGATAGCCTTTCCGGCAACAATCTAATCATCTGGGAGAAGCCCGAAACCAATCTTATCAGCGACTTCCTGGTTTACAAAGAATCAGACCAGGCCAATGTTTATATCATTATTGATACGGTAAATTATAATGATGTTCCCATGGTGATGGACTACGGTTCCAATCCGGCCATGAGACCCTATCGATATAAAGTTGGATACCTTGACTTTGAAAACAGGATATTGCCGGCCGGAGATTACCACCAGACCATACACCTTACGATAAGCCAGGGCACAAACGGCACCTGGAACCTGATCTGGACGCCTTATATTGGATTTGACTATTTATCCTACAACATTTTACGCAAATCAGAATCGGGTTTTTATGAGCAGATTGCCACGATTTCAGCAAGTTTTAATTCGTTTACTGATTTCAATGCGCCTTTGGGCGACGTTGCCTATATGGTACAAATTGTGCATCCGTCAGGATGTTCTGCAGGCTTGCGTGATACTGATTATAATGCAGTATATTCCAATGAAGCTTCTTTAACTGCTGTATCGGTCGCTGATAACAAAGAGGTAAATTTCAGCATCTATCCGAATCCGGCAAATGATAAAATCAACTTCATCCTTAATGAGAACAACACCGGATGGGTGAGTATTAAAATTACCGACCTCACTGGCAGGAATGTTTTCACCGGTGAATTCACAAATGTTCAGCCCGGGCAGGTTTTAACCATCAACAGTTCAGGCTTCAGAAATGGAATTTACCTGATTTACATCATTTCCGGTTATAAGCTGAGCACCGGGAAAATTGTTGTGCGTCACTAGGGTTCCGGGTTCCGGGATACGGGATACGGGTTACGGGATACGGGGTTCCAAGCTCTACGCTCTATGCTCCCCGTCTCCCCGCTGTCTTGACACCTGTGATTTTTTGCAGATAACATAAAACCACAAACGGTTTTTTTATTAGTTTTACAGGATAACGAATAATAGTCTCATTATTTAGGTGAAAATGCGACTGAACAATGGACATTCAAGGGCCCTTGACCAAAGGAAATTTCTTTTCGGTTTCCTGCTCCTTATTTCAGGTTTAATTAATCCCGGAATACCTGAAGTAAGGTCCAATGTTTATCCCGTAAATTCAACTGTTAAAATTTACCCTGTTGACATTTTTAAAGTTAATTTCCCGGATTTCAGGTCTTTCAGTGTAAAACAGGATGTTCCCGTCGCTCCCCATACAAAAAAACCTGTCACCAGGAATACCGGTTCACCGTTGCCTTCGGATCAATGCTTTTTTTATGAAGGACACAGTTCATCTGCAAACAGGGGATCTGAATCAGCATTACCTGTCTTTTCCGGGATATTTATAGGCTACCCGCTTAATAAAATATCTCTTATTTCCCATATCCCGTTCATTCTGTTTTCCTCATGGACAGGTAATTGTATAAAGATCCGCCCCCCTCCTGTATTTTATACTGAAACTTAAAGAGGCTGTTTCACAAGCCTTAGCTACCTCTATTTTGTAGTAGTGAAACTGTCTTTATGTTTCACGCAGATTAACGCAGATGAAAAGAAAATCTTCGCAGATTATTTATGATCAATGATATAAATTCCGCGATATCTGCGTAAGAAACAGCGAAAATCTGCGAGAAATTAGAAAACAGCGGCTTTTGTTACACCCACCATTTAGTTTCAGTTATGCCGTTAGGAACAACGGTAATAATTCGCAATTATGGTTCAATTTATAAATGAATATGATCATGAAAAAGATAAAAATATCAAGTAATATGGCGGTTTTCGGCGTTTTTATACTGGCAATAGTCCTCTTAATTCTTATCAAAGTGTTGTTCTTTTAGCCAGGCAAGTTACCCGGATGGACTAAGGGATTGCCGGCAACCGATGGTCCTTCAGACTTTGTTATATTTGCTTATAAATAATGTGAATATATGTCTGAAAAATTAGCCTCCGATAGCGCTTCAACTCAAAGATGGGAAAAATCATCTTCCCTGAACAATGAAACAGCGGAATTTTATTCAGCGCTCGAAAGGGGAGTGCATGCGGCGCTGGAAACGTATTCCAATGTCCACCGGGGCAGCGGTCACAACTCGATGGTTACCACTCAACTATTCGAGCAGGCCAGGGACATTGTCCTGGAATACCTTGGGGTGAAAAAAGGCAAATACGTAGTCATCTTTTGCACACCCGGAAGAGCCGAAGCTCTCAAGGAACTAATCAAACCGGGAAGTTATCAGAGTATATCAAGCCAGGACATCGGCCTGCCACTGGGTGTCAGGGCTTTGGCTATCGATAGAAAGGCGTTGCCGGAAGGTGCTCCTTTCCAGGCCGGTGGAGGGACGACCAGGCTTGTCTCTCCCGGCTGGATTATCTGGGCCAATGCTCCCGACAGGTTCGAAGCCGGCACGCCCGCCATCATCAACATCATCGCGTTTGCGAGGGCGATTAAGCTAATTTGGAAATTTGGAAATGAGGCAATTAGGGAAAGCTCCTCTGAAACAATAACTGCTACCCAAATTCTTTACCATGATGAATTGGATGAATATTCCGGACGGGAAATGCTGGATGAGCTCAGGCAAACCCTGATTGGTCGCAATGTAATAGTCCCTACAGCAGAAGGCGATAAAACCTTTGTTAACCTGGACAATGGTGCAAGCACGCCCACTTTCACGCCGGTATGGAACGCGGTCTGCCAGGCATGGCGCCAGCCCGGGCAAGTACACCAACAGATCATACAAGAGGTCCGGTCCATCTGCGCCGATTTCCTTGGTGCGCCTATAGCCGACTATGATGTGATCTATACTTCCAATACCACAGAAGCCATCAACCTGGCAGCAGAAAGTCTAAGCTCTGAACCCGAACAGGACATCGAACCTGTCGTGCTCAATACACTCCTCGAACATAACTCGAACGACCTGCCGTGGCGCATGATTCCTGGTTTTTCTCTTATACGGCTGCAGGTTGACGCTGAAGGTTTTATAGATTTGAACGAGCTGGACGCTATCCTGTGCGCATACAATCACAATAATCAGCACGGAAAGAAACGGATCAGGCTTGTGGCCGTGAGCGGCGCTTCGAATGTCCTCGGCACATTCAACAACCTGGAGGAGATCAGCCGGATCGTCCACCGTTATGGGGCACGCCTGCTGGTGGATGCGGCGCAGCTGGTTGCGCACCGCAGGGTGGAGATGGAAAAATGCGGGATAGACTATCTCGCCTTCTCTGCCCATAAGGTTTACGCACCATTCGGCACCGGTGTGCTGGTGGTCAGGAAGGGACTGCTAAATTTCAGCCCTGCCAGGATGGAGCTGATCCGGTCGTCAGGTGAAGAAAACGTGATAGGTATCGCCGCGTTGGGCAAGGCAATTGTGCTATTGCAGCGGATCGGCCTGGACCTGGTCCGGGAGGAAGAACAGGCTATAACCGGGCGGGCATTGCGCGGTATGGTGGAAATTCCCGGCCTGAGTATTTACGGTGTAAAAGATCCTGACTCACCAGGGTTCGCCCGGAAAGGTGGCGTTATCGTTTTCACCCTGAAGAACATGTTCTCAAACGTGGTGGCCGAGAAACTGGCCGGGCAAGGCGGGATCGGAGTAAGGTATGGGTGCCACTGTTCTCACATACTGGTTAAGCACCTGCTTCATGTCAGTCCTTTCCTGGAACGATTTCAGCGGCTGATCGCGACCCTTTTTCGCAGGGTGAATTTCCCCGGGCTCGCCCGTGTGAGCTTCGGATTGGAGAACACTGCGGAGGATATCGACAAGCTGATCAACGTACTGCGAAAAATTGCGCCGCAGCCACGGAGCTTACCGGACAAGCACTCTGTTTCCAGGCAGAAAGCAACGCCCAGATTGCCTGAAGCGGATGTGAAGCAGCAGATGAAAGATTTTGCCAGTGCTGCGGCTCAAAGGGTTTATGGAGTCGAATAAATTCAAAAGATTTAGATATTAAGCGAAGGTATTTTCATAACTTTACAATTGGTAATCCGATTTCAAACTAAATCCTTAATAATATGAAAAAGTTAACTTTTTTGCTCATTGCAGGCCTGATGCTGAGCCTCTCCCAGGTGTCACATGCACAGAAAGTCACCATCAAATCCGGCACCCTCGATTTCCTCAGTGCACTTTCCGAAATCAGGGTGGAATACACTTACGACGATATGATGGTGGGGAAAATGAAGGAAGCAGATTACATAGTTAAAAAAGTCAAAGAATATAACGAGAAAGAGCCAGGGAAGGGAGATACGTGGCAGCAGGCCTGGGTAGACGACAGGACAGCAAGGTTCCAGCCCAGGTTCCAGGAGGCCTTTAACAATTTCTTTATTTTTGCAGCGGTGAATTTCAAGATCGACCCGGATGCGGGCGGCACGCATAAAATGGTGGTCCACACCAGTTTCACCGAGCCGGGGTTCAACATTTATATGACAAGCAAAAATGCATCGATAAACGCCGAAGTGACGTTTTACGATGCATCAAATGCTGAAATCGCTAAAGTTATTATCACCAACTCACCCGGAAGCGGATTCTTCGAAATGGACTACGACACCGGCACCAGGATCCAGGAAGCTTATGCCAATGCCGGAAGGTCGCTGGCAGCTCTGGTGATTGAGAAAGCTTTCAACAAGTAGTGTTGAGGGTTAAGGGTTAAGTTCGGGTTTCTTAGGGTTCTTCATAGGATGGTGGCTGTCAGAATCCAACTTCATCAAAAAGATCAATAACGCGCGATTCATCTTCATTGATGATGCTGATCTTCTTTGCAAAATCTGCATGCTCCTCGAGGAAACTTGCCAGGCTGTGCTTTTTATTTGACCAGTTCATTCTCACCTGGGTGCTGGATTTCTTCTCTTTCCGCTTTTTTTCTTTTTGCTGTTCCTTTTCCCAATCTTCCTTGCGTCCGGTATCAATCTCCTGGACAGGGTAAGTCAAATGAATTGTAAATTTTTTGTCCCCGCATTCATCGAGCAGCATTTGCAATGTACTCCTTTCCGGATTGCCATGTTCGCCATTACCCGAAAACACATAATGGTCGGCAGTGATCCGCCTGAAGAAAATGGGATCGAGGTTACGGTCGCTTCCATGATGCGGCATCTTGAGGATATCAACATGCATGATTCCATTCATTTTCAACTTACCTATCATTTCAAGGCCTTCCAGGATTTTATCCCCCCGGGCATCCCCGGTCAGCAGAATGCTTTTGCCTTTCATTTCAGCAAGAACAACAAGGCTCGATAGATTTGGAACTGATGTATCAGTAAAGGAGGCTATAGCGGTATCCTGCTTTCCCCCCTTTTTCTCCTGTTTCTCTTTTAGGTATGCTTCAAAATCTTTCTGTAATTTCAGGAGTTCAGGCTCCATTGGCCCGACTAAATAAAGTTTGAGGTTCCTGTTCAATTTAACAGGCTTTGCGCCTTTTTTGGCCATTATCAGTTGACCGCCAAATTCGGGATTAATATTTACCTTCAACTTTCTGACATCATCGCGCAACCGATAACCTTGAGCTATTCCGGCAAGGACCATGGCTGCCACCGGATCCAGTCCTTCCAGATCTGGTTCCCCGGTCAATGCTGCCGTTCCGAATGAAGCTGTAACTGCATCGACCAATTTGCCTGCGTTGTTATCGGTGATTTCATCAATGGTATTGTGCCACACTCTTTTAATTTCATATGGCAATGGCCTTTGGCTGTCCTTTGCATCAACCAGCTCTTTGGTAAGATCGATCAAACCCTGTAAATGATCCTCGTCGATATGGCTTACCATCAGCAGGTCGATTAATAATGGTTCATTAGCAGCAAGACCACGTGACTTTTTTATCTGATCAAGTCGTGGTTTTAGAAAAGGGCGGTAAACTTTTGAGGGTCCGCCATCGATTAATACCATAGCGGGATTTTCTTTCGTGCCATAATGCAAAATCAGGCAGTCTCCCTTTCGGGCTTTTAAAACATCCAGACTTAAAATCATAATTAAGGTTTTTAAATTTTTTGAAATGCGCGAAGCACATCCAGCATACCATATCCCTGGAACGATCGTTCACGGTTGAGGTCTGTTGCACTTTCACACAGTATTTTCTTTATCCTTTGTGGTTGACCTATCAATTCACTATAACGTGCCATGAGCAAAGCTGCTGCCCCGCTTACATGAGGGGCAGCCATGCTTGTCCCGTCCAATTCTCCCCAATCTTCTTCAGGCAGGCTCGACTGGATTCGTTCACCGGGAGCAACCATATCCGGTTTTAACCGACCATCACCGGTAGGGCCACGGCTGGAGAAGAAACTCACGCCGTAAGTGTGCGGACGATACCTGTGAGTTGCCCCGACAGTAATCACTTCATCCGTATTTCCCGGATCAGTGATGCTGAATGCCGCATACCCTTCGTAATAACCATCTTTTGTTTCATAATTATGGTAACCAAAATTACCCGCAGCTGCGACTACAACGACTCCATTATCCACCAGGCGCTGGCATTCATTGCAGACGGGAGTCTGGCCACAGGCGAAATTTCGAACATCATGCGGAATGGATAGACTGAGGTTGGCGCCATGAATACTGATGTAATCATGCCGTTCATTGAGGTAGCGAATGAATTGAAGGGCTGCAATGATCGCAAATTCGGTATCCTCTAATGAATTTCCGATCACCCGGAAATCGTATAATTTTATGTCCGGGCACATCCCATCAGCGAAGTCCGTGTTATCTCCCCGGTTGGCGCCTATTATACCCGCGACATGCGTACCATGTCCGCCGGAAGGTGTTGATCCGGGATCGATTTCAATGAGCTTTTCGACCAGGCCCCAATTAATCGGACGGTCGTTATCGGCATCAACCGCCAAATCCTTTAACAACTTAGTTATTATTGCATCAGAAAGGGCATTCCCTGAATTCTTCTTCAATTCGTCGAGTGATTTCTTAAATCCCTGGGACTTTGTATTCAAATTTTCCAGGCTGATGATCTTTCGGATATTCCTGAAGTCATATGCTTTGACAATACGACTTTTCCCATTTTTGTCCCTAAACACAGGATGCTTGCCATCAATTCCGGAATCCAAAACGGCCCAGGCGATCCCATCGCATTTAACATTAAACAATGTTTTTACTGCGTCTCCTTTCACTGAGGGAACTGACTTATCCAATGCCATCATCACCTTGCGATTAAGCGATATTTGCCAGATCCGTGCTTCTTGAAGAATTTTGCCCTGCCGAATTTCTTCTATGATATTTCTGAATTCATTAATAAATGGTTCAGCTTCGTTAATCTCTTCGATCAATTTTCCGATGTTGTTATCTGAACCTGTTTCATTATTGCCTTTTTTACAAGCAAACAGGATGATGCTGGAAAGTGCTGCATACCTGTCCAAAGCTGAAAATTTGGTTAAATATTGGGAATGATTCAACCTTGAACTTTCCTCATTTGACCTGGCCCATTTGATTATTGTTTCGATCTCAGGTTTTAAGGTCGTTTCAATGTAAGCATCAAGGTCAAATTTCTTCCCGATCTTTTTCTCGATCCACCATCTGGTCATCGGCACAGCAATTTTAAGAACCTCACTGAAGTAAAGGCGTGCCGCTATGAAACCTTGTAAATAAGCTACATCGGCCATCTCACCCTGGCCGCGGGGAAAGGTGATTTTTTCGCTGATGCGGCGGGCTAATTCAGCAGCTACTGTTCCTGCCGGTTGGTCCTTGTAAGGAGTGATCAACAGGTCCAGAGGCCGGCAGGGATGGACTGCATAAGCAGCCCATACATCCCCCAATATGGGAGAATCCTGTAATTGCCGCTTGCTTTCCGGAGTGCCTAAAAGAATCAAATCGACAAGTGCTCTTGATGATACTGCCATAATGATACCTCCCTCTTATTTCATTATTGAATACTGGTTAAAAATAAATTCTAATCCAAATTACAACTTTTTCTTCCTGAAGTCAAGTCGGTGTCTGGAATTATCAGGTATTTCTTAAGATATATTGTGCAACAGGCTGTTATCCACTTTTATATTACATTCTTAAGAAATTCCTTTGGGTTAATGCTTGCAATGATATCGAAGTCTTTACCGAATTTGGCTTTGAACTGCTCGACATTCTTCTGAAAACTATTCTCGAACAGGAGCAACAGGATGAAGTCGGAGCCATAGAGGACCTTCGGTTTGATCTCCCGGAACACGGCGCTGTTCACAAACTTATCTATCACGTTGAAGTCGGAGAAGCAGGAAATATCTGTGTACACCTTGTAGCGCGGATCTTTAAGCAGGGCAATGATCCGGTTCGACCAGAGGGTTTCATCGGCGGGATTGTCCAGTGCCATGCCAAGCTGCGTTCCCCCGCCGAAATGGGCCAGGTTGAGGATAAGGTTTGGGTACTTCTCCACAACCTTTCCCCAGATCAGCGGGTGATTCAGGGTCAAAGCCCTTTCATAAATGGCGTGCTTTTGCAGAATAGAGGTATTGAAGACCAGCCGGTCGTTGATTTCATGGAGCTGGCCATTGACCTGAATGAATCCGTTGACGAACACGCTTTTCGACAGGGTGGCGAATCCACCGTCGGAGTTGTGGGCCGTTACAGGGATGCCGTTATCTTCGCAAAAAGCATACAGCCCGTCCCTTTTTCCTTTTGTTCCGAACAACAGCGGATCGGTAGGGGAATAGCCGTTCGGGCAGTAAAGCTTCATCCCGATGAAGGGTTTGCCTTTACCCATGTTCTTCCTGGCGTAATCAGCAATGCCGTCCCGGCGCGGGTCCACGGCCAGGAAGGGGAACACCTTGCTTTTGTAGTCGGGATTGTTGGCCAGGGCCTTGATCTGTTCCAGTTGTTCATTGAATCCATCGAAAGCATCGGGCAGGTCGATAATACCGCGGGTAGCACTTCCGCGGTTCAGGTTGCGATCATGCCGGGTCTGCAATTTTGCCGCATTCTTCATGAACTTGTCCTTCTCTTTCAGGTACTCCTTCCACAGCTTATCCTCTGCAGCGCTGCTACCGGTGTTGAAATCCCTTGAGAGGGAACGTGTCTGCTGTTCGACCATTTCAAACATTTCGTTCATGTGCTGTGCAAACACATCCCTCACCGGCGTTTCACGAATCACTCCATCGCGGTCGGGCGACGGGGCAAAGCAATAGGTAAGGTCGAATGTCAGCGGAGTGAGGATGAATTCTCCTTTATAGGTTTTATTGAGTTCTTCATAAACCGCTATTGAATCTTTCTTTGAAAAGACCCGGATCGCATAGGTATAACGTTTCAGGACGGTGATCACATTTTTTATTCCCCGCACTGTATCGCCGAATCCGCGGATATGATCATCTTCTTCAAATAAAAGCTTCCGGATCTCCTTCATGAGGCGGTAAAGCAGTTCTTTAGCAAGGAAGTCCTTGTTGAACAGGTGGTTGTGGATGTCGTAGTAGGTTGCCATGGTAATGTATTTTAAGTTAGATTTTCAAATCAAATTCTCAAGCCATTTTCTCCAGTTCTGTTCTAAGCAGATCAAGGTCTTTACCCAGCTTCCCCGTATCTTTGTTTTTCAAAGTTGAAAGCGCATCAATGATTAACTCCAGGTTCTCGATTTCTGCTTCTTTCTTACCTAGTGATCCAGCCTTAAACCATAGTTTGTTAAATGCACTCAGCAGGTGATTAATATTTTGCTGCGGAATTTTCTCTGAAAAGTTAAGTATATATTCACATTGACTCATATTTATATCAGCGATCATATCCCAATAATCCAGTTTTTCAGTAGCTATTGGAATCATTTTCTTGACCTTTTTCAACATTTCCAGGGAACTGTTAAGATCCGGAACTGTATAGTTGATTTGATATTTCAGATTTGTTATGTTTTTGCCTAAAATATAATTTCCTGACCTGCCCAGAATGCTTACCAATGTAAGCCAATTAACAAGAGGATACCATTTATTGCTTATGCTATATCCCTTAAAATACAAATCAGCAGCCATCTTCATGGAATTTATTTTTTCCTTGTCTTTAGAAATAAATGCTTTCCGTTTATAAGTGCTTCCCAGGATATTATATCGTTCTGAGGTTGGCCCCAGTCCGATCAAAAGCTCCATATCTCCGATAACCTTATTCATCCTTTTATGGTATTCATTCACTTTTTCATTTGAAGAGTCTGCCTTATATTCTGCTATGATCTGTTTAGCACGGGCATTGCAGTATTTTTCCATTGCCGAGAAAGAAAAATCCGCCTTTTCATCTTGCAACAAGGATTCAAACTTTTGACATGATTTTTCATATTCCTTCAGCTGCAGATATATGTTTGCTTCTAGTTCGTAAATCCTTGCGCTACATAGGGAAGCATTATTAATAGCAGCAGAAATATCATTCAGGACATCAGCGTAAACCCCTGAGTGAAAATCATTGACTTCCACTTCACGAAGCAAATTTTCAAGCTCTACAATTGCCTCCTGTTCTATCAAATAGCTTTTAGTACCATTCTTTTTTACAGTTTGAATATTTTCAAATTTATAAAACGGATCTCCATAACACTGATATGCTCCCCAGGTATTGGTATGGGTACTTTCGAATTTTTCAAAGACTACCTTGCGGGCTTCTTTGACCGCTTCCCCGAAAGTCTTACGATCCAGCATTTGTTCATAGAAAACACGGGCAAATTCCAGCGCAGCCGTATCATTTACCGCCCAGCCTGCGGCAATGACACATTTTACTCCATTTTCTATGAGCTGTGTGCCAATATTAGCTGCCATCTTAAAGCTCTGCTGGAAGAACTCCTCTTCCTCCCCCTGGATATTGCCGAGATGGCAACAATTAACAAAGACAAGCTCAGGGACATAACTCATCTGCACTATTTCCCTTACAGAAAGATATTTATCTTTACCAATTACCATTCCGGAGCCGGTCACTCCTCCTGAGTTAAATACACCGTGACCTGACAAATGAAGGATCTTATATTCTTTAATTGACAATTTCCGGATTATCTCCGAATGACTCTTAAAAACGCAAGGTTCTGCCAGGATATTCTTGGTATCCAGCATTTTGACAACCATTTCTCCTTCTTCGCGGGCACCCGGTAATTGCCCTGCAAATCCATGAAGATCAGGATCTGCAATGACCAAAGCAAAATTCTGAGGAACCGTCTTAATGTTCCTGCGATAGTTGGTCGTACTTAACTGGCGGATCATTCCTGCAGAAACGCAGAGCGGTTTGGTATCCATAAGACCATCCTGGAGCAATTCCCACGGATAAGAAGCCGTGTAGTGATCCAATACCCAGATGATATTACCATGTCTTTTAAGGTTATCCTTAAAATCATTCGGGATCATCAGCTCGAAGATCGTCTTTGCTTTTTCTTCTGTCCACTTGTTATTGACTGAAAAATCTTTAATGATCTCATCCAGTAAAGAAGGAGAAGTATAAAGTTCCTGTTCTTCTTCTCTGGCACTGTTCGTTGAGGTTTTGAATTTCAGGCACCTGACCACCTTGTTGTCATCTTCTTTTTTTGTAACGGTAATCCTGTTCCACCATCCTTCCGTGGCATCCGCAGGTATCCTTGTCTTGAATCCCAGCAAAGATTTGATCCCTTTACCTTCCCTGACAATTTTATAGGAATTGGTTTCTTCATTTGCGATCTTACTGATGGAAAACAGGCTACTCACGGCCTTGTCCTCGTAAAGTTCCACGAATTCAAGATGTTCAACGGGAGGGGTTTTATCCAGTTTAAGATTTTCAACTTTGATTTTAGCATTGGTGATTCCCTGGATAATCGCCCGGATGGAACTTTCAATGGAAAGGCCGCCAAATCCACAGCCTACGATCAAAGCTGAGATCCCGTCTTTCTGGATGTCATCAGTTGCGGTTGCTGCGAGATTCCTGTTTCGTAACTGCAACAGGTAATTGGCCGTTCCCTGTTCCACGGTTTTGGTCAATTCAGAAGCGGTAAATTCCTCGCGCTTACCCATACCGACAATGATTGCTCCATTGAAGCCCTGGCTATTTGGAAAATAAACATCGCTGGTTCCGACCTTTCCGGGATAAATGCCAATTTGGTGTTTCTGGTTCAGGGCTCCGTTCAGACAATCATTGATCGCCTTTTCGGCGTAGAGGATGCCGTCATCTTCGAAATGTCCTGCGATTATGGGATACTTTGCATAAAACAGATCGCCCATGCTGATAGACACCTGCAGCGGTTTCTGCTGAACGGCTTCGTATTTGCTGCTGCCGATCGCCCGGCCAAGGGGAGTATCTTTACCTGCATGCTGTGCCAGGTCAAAATCTCTCGTTCGAACATAATGAGTCTCCATCACCGAGAAATCAGGAAGTCTTTCTCCCCATTTCAGGACCAGAGCATCCTGAATAGCCTTTCTGGTATTCTCATTTTTAAAGTAGGAAAAATGATCGATATCCGATTCTTCATACCTGTATTCCTGCACCAGTCCTGATCTCCGGGTACCCAGTGACATGGATGCCGTATCGACTACAAGGTCGTTCTTTTGCCTGAAAAATAACCTGGTCGCAATGACCCAGAGCGCGCTGAGCTGAAATCCGGCCCGGGCATTTCCCGCGATGACCACAAGCGAATTGTCGATGCGGAACATCTCCGATGGCTCTTCATTGCCGGTAAAACTGTTAAGCGCCAGGATAAACGGGGAGGCCGGATTTTGTGCTTCGAGTCCGGGCAGCAGGTAAACGTCGTTTTTTGTTTCGACGGCAGCACCGACCAGGTCCCGGAAGGCATTCAGAACCGGACCTGCTATGGCTCCACCACCCAGGCGCAACAGGTTCATCGACACATTCAGCAAGTGGTCAAGCCGTTTTGAAGCTAGAGTGGTGCCACCGGCAGGACAGGCAAGCCGGATGAACTTTTCAACGGTGATCTTTTTCTTCGAGAGCTCACTGATGATCTCATTTATGGTCAGCACCAGCGAGTCAAAATACCTTTTTGGGTAATGCTTTTTCATGATCCCGAGTTCCGGGTCCGTAAACCCAATGGCTTTCCCTTCCTGGCAAAACCTTGAAAGCACTTCCCCGACAAGGCCTCCTCGGGAGGTAGTAATAATATGCAATGTGGCCTTGTCAGGCAGGGCCTTAATCAGATCCCTGGTATTTTCCAGGGGATTGAGCGTAAGGGTGCGGTGCTGAAATGCCAGGAGACGGTCACCATAGGTATCCATGAGAAAATCCATGACCGGGGTGGCTTTGGCCTTATCGAACGACCCGGCGATGGAGGAAGCCGTGCCATGGATCAGGACACAGTAAGGTTCACTGGTAACCTTGGGTTTATAATCCAGGAGCTGGAAATCTTTATCCAGCCTGAATAAGCCGGTTTTGCCCTCAAGTTGCTTATCCTCAAATTCAGCGGCCAGTTTTTCAATCTCAGTTTTTTTATCTTTTTTCGAAAGAATGTTGATTGCCTTAAGGATCGCTTTTGCAACCTGGCCCCGCTCTGTGGTTTCAGCAGAAATATCACCCGGGATCACGAACCTTGTTTCGCCCGAGCGGTCTGATACCCGGGCAGCTTCCGGGAAAATATCCTCCAGGGTATCCGGGCTTGAGAACCATGTGGTCCCATCATCGAAAACGAGCTCGACAAGGTCCTCATCTTCCAGGTCGATCTCCTGGCTATCGCTTTCTCCCCTGGTTCCCGGCTTTATCTGATAAGATTTCAATATGGTAAAAAGACTGGCTTCCGGCTGGCTTTCCGCCTTTGCCTTCTGTTCAATTCCGTTGATGATAATTTTATTGATTTTCATGACAAAAGAATTTGCATCATTTAATGATTCAGGAAGAATTTCCAGGCCACGATCAAATCCCACTTGATGTAAGCAATAAGATGGGTATTCATACTAATCGAATTTTGCAACAAGCTAAAAAGCAATCCAAGGGCCAAGGCAATAGCCTAAAAATACTAAAAATATAAGCCAAAGTCAAGAGAATATACATTTATATTATTCATAATATAGGATTTAGGAATTGATGTTAAGAGTGTTCATTTCCGGATACCCCTGGGGTATCCATTTTCGGACACTAAAAAAAACCGATCCACTTCAAACGGACCGGGTTTTTTGTTTTAAGGTTTGGATCAGGATTTGAGCATTAAGCCTTAGCTATGCTTTACCAGGAATTATCAATTTTCTTGCCGGATGATGCACCTCCATCATGAACACCTGGTTGGCAAACATCGCATTATTTTAAAATACTTTTCCTTCTTTCTGAAACTCTCTTTCAATCCCGGACTTAATTTGTTCAGTTGTGATCTCCTTTGATTTGTTCGCGAGTGAATCCAGGCTGCAATACTGGATTACGTTGACTATCCCGGCCCCCGTCAGTTCATATTTTTTGGCGACTGAAGATAAGTCGGATTCTGATGGAAATTTTAACCCGGCATTTGCTGGTAATATCTTCTTCCAGAGCTGCAGGCGTTCTTCGGCTGAAGGCAGGGGGAAATAGATGACGGATTGGAACCGGCGGATAAAAGCCTCATCGATATTGGATTTGAAGTTTGATGCGAGAATTACCAGTCCATCGTGGCTTTCAATGCGTTGCAGCAAGTAGGCCACTTCCTGGTTGGCATATTTATCGTGGGCATCGCGCACACTGGTTCGTTTGCCAAACAATGCGTCGGCTTCATCGAAAAAAAGTATCCAATCTTTGCTTTGCGCACGGTTGAAAAGCTGAGAAAGGTTTTTTTCGGTTTCGCCGATGAATTTTGATACCACCATGGAAAGGTCAACGCGGAATACATCCCTGCCGGTATTTCTTCCCAGGATCATGGCCGTGAGGGTTTTGCCGGTCCCCGGCAGGCCATGAAAAAGCACCCTGTAGCCGGGTTTTATCCAGCGTTTCATGTTCCACTTATTCATCAGCGTATCCTGGTATTTTATCCAGTTCTGAAGTTCCAGGATTTGCCTCCTGGTATTGCCATCTAAAACCAGATCGTTATCATCCAGTTCGGTTGAAATAAGATCGGCAGGGAAATCCATGCTGAACCGTGGCTTTTTGACGATGCCTGTTGTCAGAAGATCCACGTATTCCTGCGACATGATGATACGACCGCTCATGTGTGGTTCGCCTTCGGGTACGTCTTCCAGCCAGAGGATCCTCCGCCTGGCAAAAAAATGGTCTTCGCTGAAAAGTTGCCTGACTTCCCGGCGTTTTTCGAGGTCTTCGCCAGCAAGCAGGAAGAGGACTGTTTCGCCGGTAGGCAGAAATCCCCGGAAGTTTTTGCCCCTTATACCTCCGATTTGCGGGAATTCTCCGGGCTGGGGAAGGGATTCCTGGATGATACTGTCATAAAAATCAGGTCTTACATGAGGAACCAGAGCAAGCATCAGTAGCATTTGCTCCTCTTCGGTAATTTGATTTTGCCGGACAAAATCATACAAAGGGCTGCCGGGTTTCCCCCTGGAAAAAAGCTTTGGCAAAGCAAGATTATTCCCGGTCTCGCGTCCGCCGGAGAAATATAATTTAACACATCCGGAAACGAAACCGGCAAGCGTCCTTAACTGGTTTTGCAGTTCTTTATCCATTCATAAACTTGCTTGAGTTTAAAGGAAATTCTTTGATCTCACAGTTTAATTTCACTGGCGGACGATTACTTCCAGTGAATTACTTTCCACGGTACCTGAATCTGATCCGGGTGGTTTGGCAGCCAGAGGTTCCGATGCATCATAATAAGCTGTGAGACGATATTTCCCGGGCCTGGTCAACTGGTAAAATTCAAATAAATTAAAGGTCACCTTAACCGAATCACCGGGTGCCAGGCTGCAGAAATCTCCCGGGGTTGAAAAATCCCTGTTAATATCAACTTCATTTATGCCTGCATGTTCCCCGCTTTTTTCGTCGATTATTTTTAAATAAAGTTCCCTGGAAGGCATGTTTTCATAACCTAATGCCATACGACTGTTGACTAAGACCGCATTATCCCCGTTATTGATTAATATTGCTTTAACCATCAGGGGATGGCCCAGGTAAACAGGTTCAGATAAAACACTGATCATAAGCGCTAATCTTTCATCGTTTTTCATCACTTGTGATTTAGGTTGACCATCATGAGGTGCTCCGGTAATTGAGTGAAGTAAGATAAATAATATAAAAACATGATCCGGCATTTAAGGCACATTATAATTACAGTTTCATACAATTTATGGCTTTACAACAGCATTGTATCCATCCATCGTAGCCTGATGGGTAGCCTGGTCCGCAGCCGATGCGGCATTGAACCGCTGCCTTACCCTGGCCCGGACATCTGTAAATTTGGCAAAATTAATGCGTTGTTCAGCCACCGGAAGACGATTCCAGTGAAATAAGGCCCTTCTGGCGTCATCAAAAAATCCTGCCAGGCCCTCTGACGGCATGCCAATACTCAGGATCTCAATACGTTCTCCCAGGTATTCACGTAAATCCTGGTTTAAAATTCCCACTTTACGCTGGCGGACATGTTCCAGCTCATGGGCAATCGTATGGACCAGTCCTTCAAAGCCCTGCGCAAATGCGGGCGGACCTATCTGGACCTGGGACGGACCCGGAATGGTCCCGCCGGTAGTTGCATTGGATGTGGTCAGTCCCGGATCGAAACTGATATCCAATAAGGCACCATGATCGCTCAAATTATAGAAATCCATGATCATCCGGATTGCTGCGTTTTGTTCATTCCTGGCGTCCAGTTGAGCTATCATTGTACGCATGGTTTGTTCTCCCACTTTTCCATCCGCTGTCAAACCGTTATTATTCTGGAGTTCAGCTATTCTTTCAACTGTATCCTGACCGAAAAGCCCGTCAGGATTTGCTCCTACCAGTCCTTGAATGGCACGCACCGACCTGGGGTCCTGAAATTTGGTTTTGTTAAAGAACACTGCTGAAATTTCCTGTCCTGTTTTAAGGTGATCCGGCATAGCTCCGATTGGAGCTACTGCTGGTGCCGGTATGGCTAATTGAGATATTATACTGGCATGTAATAAACCCTCTGTTAAAAATGAAAAATTGCCTAAACGGATGACCCTGAGTCCCCCGGATTCAAAAGTGGTTACAGGAAGCAATAAAGCCGGATCATGCCTGATGCTCAATGTATCAGAGGTATTTAAATTATGAAAATCCACCACCAGTTGAATCGCATGTTCCTGGAACGCATTAGCCACCCTGTTATTAACCATGGCTTTATGTGTCGATAGGTCAACCTGGCCGTTTTGTGGTAATCCGTTAGTCTGCTGAAAAGCAGCAATTCCCTCAACAGTGACCGGACCAATTTTTCCGTCAACACCAACCCCAACGATAGCCTGTATGATGCGTTTTGACCGGCCATCAAAAAGAGCATTATTAAATGCAATGGCTGCCATTTCCTGCGCTGGGGTCAGCAATCCCTGGCGCTGGACAGTTGCCGGCTGGGCATGGCTGTTCAAATTATTGATGACAACCCCGGATTTTGGGGCACCACCAGCACCCTGCTGCACCACATGTGTCAGTTCATGTGCCAGCAACCTTTGCCCTTCCGAATTTTCAGGTCTGTATTTCCCGGAATTGAAATAGATGTCCCTGCCATGGGTAAAAGCCTGGGCCCCCAGTTCTTTGTTCATCCTGACCGCTTCCATATCAGTATGGATTTTCACCCCGCTTAAATCCCTGCTGAAGGCATGTTCCATACCGGCACGCGTTTTCTCCGGCAAAGGCTTGCCATTTCCCGCCGTGTTTTTGATCTGGCTGCCCAGGTTTGTATCGGTTGTTTTTCCGCCAGGTTCGGCCTTCGCCTGTATTTCTTCTTCCTCCTCCTGCATCTGAATGGGTTCTTCCTCTTCTTCCTGCATCTGCACTTCTTCCTCCTCTTCTTGCATCTGAATGGGTTCCTCCTCCTCTTCCTTCTTCTGAACTTTTTCTTCCTCTTCTACTTTCATTTGAATGGGTTCTTCTTCTTCTTCCTGCATTTGAACCGGTTCTTCCTCTTCTTCTTTCGCTCTTTGAACCTTTTCCTCCTGCATCTTTCGCCTGAGCTCGCTACGCTGAACTGTGCTTATCTCTTTAGGTTGTATTTGCGGGGAATTGTCCTGTCCGCTGACCACCCGGTTAGCGACAGTATCGGCTTCCTGCTCATATTTGTCGCCGGGTTGGCCGATTGTAAGCTTTGCCTGGAAAAAGGGCAGGTGCCCGGGTTTATTCTGGACCATGTCCGCACTTTTTACGGAAAAGAATGGCTGTTGCGATTCGTTTTCACTGGAAACTGAGGCACGGTGGCGGCGGGAGCGTTGGGAAGGAGATCTCATATCGTTGATTTTAAGAATGGTTCAATTTTGTTATTAATTCTTCTGCCAGTGACTGGTAATCATAGGCAGCATGGGAATTCTTATCGTAATGGAAGATGTCCAGTCCCATTTCCTGTGATTTTGCCAGGGAAATATTTACCCTGATGCGGGTGGAATAGACAGTATTGCCGAATTCGGCTTCCAGCTCTTCCAGGACTTGTCTGTTCAATGTTTTCCGCGAATCGTATTTGGTCAAAACGATACCCGGGCTGGGTAGTTTGGGGTTGAGCTGTTTTTTGATGCGCTCATAGGCACGCAAAAAGCTACGGAGCCCGATCACAGGCAAAAATTCTGCCTGCAATGGCATGATTACATATTCGCTTGCGGTCAGGGCATTGACGGTCAGTATACCAATAGCCGGCGGGCAGTCGATGAAAATATAGTCATACAGCTGTGTTAATGGCTGCAATACTTGTTTCAGCAGTGTTTCCCGGCCATAGATGCTTACCAGCTCCATTTCGGAATTGGCCAGTTGCAGGGAGGCGGGTAGCATGTCCGGTCCTGATTCCGTTGGCAGGATTGCTGCTTTAGCATCAGCTACATCACCTGAGGCCGCCTGGTGAAGCAATTCATACATGCCGTATGCCGGTTCTTTCCTTATGCCCATGGCCTGGGTGCAATTAGCCTGCGGGTCCAGATCAACCAGAAGACAGCGGTGGCCCATCACTTGCAAAGCGGCGGCCAGGTTGATGGCGGTGGTTGTTTTACCGGAACCGCCTTTTTGAATGGCCAGGGAAATGATCATTGGAATGTTGAATGTTGAATGGAAGGGATTCATTGTGCAGCACTATCCGCTGCATTTAAAACATGGAGGCCGAGATGCAATTATTGCCAAACCCTGATAAAAAATATTTCTTGACAGATACGTACATATATTGTAATTTTGTACGTCTAAATATTTTTTTATGGAAACCAAGCTCACTTTAAAACTCAAAAAGAACGTTATTGACCGGGCAAAAAAGTATGCTAATGAACGTGAGACCAGTCTTTCTAAACTGATAGAAAACTATCTTGAAGCCATTACTGCCCCTTCCAATGATCCGGATGAAATCTCTCCTCTGGTAAAATCAATTAGCGGGGTCATTAATCTTCCTGAAGATTTTAATCATAAAGAAAATTATCATCAATTTTTAAACGAAAAGTATTTATGAAAGACATCGTATTTGTCGACACCGACATTATTTATGATGTATTATCCCAAAGGCAACCATTTTATCAATCCGCAGCGAAATTATTCACACTGGCGGATGAAGATAAAGTAAAGATTACGGTTTCAGCACTTTCATTTGCCAATATTCACTATTTATTATCAAAGAAATTATCGGGTGAATCAGCCAGGCAAATACTAAGAAAATTTAAAATCTTAGTAAAAATTGTTCCCATTGATGATAAAATCATTGACCTGGCGCTTAATTCAGACTTTACTGATTTCGAAGATGCTATTCAGTACTATTGTGCTATTGAAACTAATTGCAAAATTTTGATTACCCGTAATTTAAAAGACTATAAAAAAGCCCGGATAACAGTTATGACCGCCCAGGATTATATCAATTTATAAAGGGGTCTGGCCTTTACACCCGGGCTATGGCAGCAGTATATTTTCCTGAAATGCATTATTAATTGCCATAGAGATGGGTGGTGGAAATTATTTTAAATCCTTTTATTTTTTAATCATTTCATCATTAAGATATTTCCATTTACCTGATTCTAATTCTGAGGCAAATTTTCCAAGCCATTCTTTATAAGAATCTGCTACAATTTTCCCTTTGTTCCAAATATCAGCATGCCAGTGTTCAATAATTTGGCCAAATTGAAATTTCGATTTGTCATTTAGAATCACTAATAAATAATCGCCTGCACCATTATGTGCAATAGGGATCCAGGTTTGTTCCCATTCATCATTTTTTCCCTCTAATGATGTTTTTAACATTTTCCATTTTTTAATAATCATTTCTAATGAAAGGATTTGCCAATCTCCCATTAATGGTGCTGCTAAACCATTTTGTCCATTACAAATCGAAATGGATTCTTCCATATCGGCAGGAAATTTTACACCAAGTATTTTTTCTGTATTTTTTATTTCAGATTTTAATGCTCCGCGAATCAGATCATTACTGATTTCTGGAGCATGATTTTCTAACCAGTTTTTAATTGTAATCCAGATTAAATCCATCAATAACTGAATTTGGTTATTTTAAAATAATATTTTTTCGTGCGGGATTTCAATTCAGTTATTTTTGCCTGTTTCCCACTTTTTGGATATGTGATGGTAAGTGATTTAAGTGTACTGCCGGCTGTAGAATTTATGACACTATCAAGCGGCCAAAGATTTTCTACCAGATCTTTACCACCAAATTGAATTTCCCAAACATGATCTGCATCCTTTCCCTCTGATTCAGGCATAAATCCATATTTCTTCAAAATATTATTGAGTTTTTTACCTCCGGGTGTTTTTGCCTGAGATAAAGGCCCAATGATTTTTCCTGTTGAAATTTGATAATGAGGGGATATGCCAATGGAATGTCCACCCTGTAAGCTATGAGAGCCATGAGATATGTATTTTTTAACGGGGTTTCCTGTCTCGTCGTTTTGCCTTCTTGTAAATAGACCTTTCAATATACTTTGTGAACGAGGCTTGCCGATTACACCACCTAAATATAGAGGTTCGTATTTACTTGACGGAGGTTTCGGCCAGGTGATTTCAAAAGGATTGTTTTGAGTACCCGCATCATCTTTTACCTGTTTTTCTCCCTTTTTCCTCTTGGATGGACTTGCGACATACTCATAATCCCATGTCTCATGTCCATCAATAACTGTTATAGATTTAAATATGGGGTGCTTTAATTTTACTGTCCTGGTAACCTTATCAGCATCTTCTTTAGAAATTTCCTTGCCTGTTTTCAGGTACTTCTGCTCTTCCTTATCGATATCCGCCAACCCTGCCTGGACCTTCTGCGCTTTCCGGGGGTCGCCACCGGCATCTTCAACAGCTTTATTCCCTTTCTTCCCTCCTCCAAACAGCTTCTTCACCTGTTTTGCCAGGAATTCCACAATTTTATCGATCAGCATGTCAATCGGTTTGCGGATCTTAGAGATGATCCTGGCGATCGCCTTGCCGATGCCGCTCAGGCCGAGGAAGCGGGCCAGGAAGCTGAGGATGATCGGGATGGTCTGGGCCAGCGCTTTCTCGATGAAAGCTGCCGCCTTGCCGATCTGCCCCATGGCGATCTCCGCGACAGAGCTGAAGACTGACTGTACAAAGGTAACAATGCGGTTCCAGTTTTCAATGAAGAACATGACCACATCGTACAGCGCCATGATGGCCTGGAAGATGGCCCCGGCCGGGTTGAGCATGGAGATAAGCTTGATGGTTGCCTTCTTCACGATCTCAAAAATGGCCCAGTTGCGGATGCCTTCCAGCACTTGCTCCTTAAGCTCGACTGCTTTTTCCTTGACGATGTTCCAGATCGCGATCGGGCCTTCGGCTATCACCCGCTTGAAAATATCCACTCCTTTCTCGGCGGCGGAAACGACTTTCTCACCCGCCTTTTTGACAAGTTTGGTGCGGATTGCCGTCCAGGTGAGGTTGGCGATCTGGAGGACGATGGAAAGGATACCCTTGAGGTCGAATTTGTCAGGCAGGGTGATGCCCGCATCACCCATAGCTCCGGTTAGCCAGCTCATCAGGCCTTTGATGAGGTGTTGCTTGATGTTGTCCACAAAGAGCCTGATGCCCCCACCAACAGCCTTTCCTATATTTTTGAAGAAGCCTATGGGATCGCCTGCAATTTTCTTAATGACAGATTTGCCTTTGTTGACGATGCCCATGACCTGCTCGCCTCCGCTGCCGATCTTGTTGAGCGCCCAGGTAAAGAACTTGATCAGGGCATTGAGGAGCAGGTTGCCCAGCTTGCTCAGCGCACCGGACATGGCCTCCTTCATCTGCTCGATCTTCTTGTCTATGGCCTTGATCGCCTGTTCCTTCCTGTCGCAGAGTTTTTGTTGCAGCTCCTCTTTTTTCCTGTCGATGAAGCTGTCCATCTCGGCCAGCTTCTGCTGCATGTCTTCCATGGCCTTTTGACCGGTGTCGCGCAGTTCCGGCCCGAGGTTGTTGACATATTCCTTGATCTCAACTTTCGCCTGCGCCAGTTCGTCTTTGCATTCCTGGATGACGCGGTTGTTCTCCTCGTTAATGGCTACAATGAGCTGGTCAATCCGCTCAATGTAACGGGCCCGGGCCCTCTCGAAGGCGTTTTTGACTTCGGGGAAATCGTCGATACCGAGCAGCAGGTCACGCAGCCATTTCACACCGGCAAAGAGGCCGGAATAACGTTCACGTTTCCACGCGTTGATATCCCGTTCTACCTCCTGCTCAAATAAAAGAGAGGCTGCAGCCTGTCCCTGGTCGAAACGGCTGAGCGCATCCTGCTCCAATTGTTCGAGTTTGGTCGTAACGCTGGTTTTGGCCCGCTCATAGATGGCAATGATGTTTTGCGTGACCTCCTCCCGCTTGAGCTCCATTGCGGATTTAGCCTCCACCTGCCTTCCCTGTGTCTCCCCGAGGCCATCCTTCCGCTTCTGCTCCATTTCATCCTTAGCCTGCTGTTCCTCCTTTAGCATATCCCCTTCCACCTCCTCCTGTTTCCCGACGGCAAAAGCCTGCACTTCAGCGGGCTTGCTTTCCACCTGCTGTTTCAGGTCCTTACGCTCTGCTTTGGCCTCGGCCAGTTCGCCGCTGTCCACCATCTCGAGCTGTTCTTCGGAAATGCCTTCTTTTTCGAGCAAGTTATCAGATTTCTCTTCAAATTCGCTAAAATCGGTATGCTCGGCTTCAAGTCCAGGAACAGCCCCCTGGCCTAGATTAAGCTCTGGTGTTTCAGGTGCCAGTTCCTGTTCCGGCAAGGGCACCGCCGGTTCAGGAGCAGGTGCGGACGGGACATTTTCAATTTCGCTATACGTCCCTTTAATTTCACCTACCTGCCTGGAGCTTTCAGCCAGGACTTTGTTGCCTATAACCTTTGCTTTTCCTCCTGATTTGAATGCATTCATCTCCTCAATGGTGGAAGGGACAGAATCGGCAACGGCTTGAGTAAGGACAGAGTCCATAGCGGCCTGATCGGTTTGCGGTTCTTCCGCTTTTTCAACAGCTTCAACCTGGGCGGCGCTACTCTGCGATTCACCTTCTTCCTCCGGGGACACTACGGCGGATTCTGCCTGTTCCAGTTTTTTACCTGCTTCGTCGTGGGTTTTCTCATTCTCGGCTAATACCCGGGCTTTTTGTGCAGCCTCGTCGCAGACCCCGGCACTGGTATTTTCCAGGTCCTGCCCGACCTGCCCCATCGGCTCTGTTACCGTTTCCGGAGTCACCGCCCTGGCAGGCGTACTTCTCCCGGTTCCGACTGCCCCGGGAACGGACTTTTCTGTGGGCTCAGCCACAGTTTCTCCAGCCTCAGTTGACGGTTCCCCTTCAGCTACCACGGCTTCTTCACTTTCAACGGCCTGTTCTGCTAATGCTATTTCAGCTTCTGTTTTTTCTTTTTCTGCTTCCTCGCGGGTTTCAAGGGCCGGCCCCGGATCGATAGCATCGATGGCATCCTGCTCGCTTGCCGCCAGTTCTTTTTCCAGGTCAACATCTTCCTCATCCTGGAGGAGCAAATCCGGTTTTAACCGTTCAGTTGCACCCTGCTGCACCGTATGGGTCAGTTCGTGCGCCAGCAGTTGCTTGCCCATGCCGGAGCCGGGGTCGTACTTGCCGGAGTTGAAGTAAATGTCGCTCCCATGCGTAAATGCCTGGGCGCCTAAATCCTTGCTCAACATGACAGCACTGGATCCAGTATGGATGCGGATGCCGCTGAAATCAACGCCGAAGCCTGATTCCATTTCCTGGCGGGTACGGTTGTCCATCGGCTGCCCGTTTCCCTTTGTGCTTTGTAACCTGGCTTCAATGTCGTTCCCTGGTGCAACGAGGGGACCGGATTCTTTAGCCTGCACCTGTTCCTCCTCCTCCTGAAGCTGCAAAAATGGGGTAATCTGCGCTGCCAGGGGCATCCTGTCTATCCTTTTTGCCTGGATACCCATGCCGGGTGTTTCGGCTTCGCTTTCGAAGATGGGTTTTCGCTGAATGGCCGGTTTCCGGGTTCTCGTTTCCGTTTTCCGTTTTATTTTGCCGCTGTTTTTGTTTTCTGTTAAGCGCTGCACCACCTGGTTGGCCATAGTATCGGCCTCCTGTTCGTACTTATCGCCCGGCTGGCCGATGGCGAGCTTGGTTTGAATGATCGGTTTGTTAAAGAAAGGCTTACGCTGTATTGCGCCATTACCGCTTGTAAAGAAGAAACCGGGCTGGCCGTTTTCCAAAACGTTGCCAGCCTTTTCTCCCTGGAAGAAAGGCTTCTGCTCCTCATTCACCTCCTGGTGGTGCCTGGCAGTAGCAGTCGATTTGGTTGGCTCGGTAACTTTCATTGAAAACTTTAGCTTTCGAAAAAAGGATTATTTATTTTTCATCCCCATTCCACCCGCAACATTTCTGTCATCCAGGGGAGTTTGACGATCCGCAGGTTCCAGGGCAGGAAATCCAGCAGGATATCAATGCTTTTTTGATCCACCGTGAGGTACCATCCCTGGCGGCGTTTTTCAAGCTTGCCATCCCTTTGCAGAAATCCTTCCCGCAGACCTTCCGGCGAGCTTTTGCCGAGCTTGCCCCAGTGTTTGATTGCCGAATTAAGCAGGTCCAGGCTTTCTGACTTTTCTTCTTCTGTAAGGATGATCTCACGCACGATAGGTTCCCCGAAAGGGACACCGCATAAGAATTTTGGTAAAACCAGGTCATATTCCGGTAAACCAATCTCCCCGGTGGCCAGGTACTGGAGGAGATGCACGGCCCTGTGACGGGCTGACTCGCTGATAAAATCATCGTTATCCAGTAGCTTGCAATTCTTGAAATAAGGTTTAAAGAAAGTATGTAATAACACTATCCCCGCATGGTTGACATACCAGGTACTGCCTTCCGGAAAGTCAGATTCCTTGATTTCCAGGTCCGATTTCTTGTCTTCCTCCTCATTTTTGAACAAGGGTGACGTTTTATGATCTTTTAAAGGAAGGTTGTCTTTTAAATCTTTTTCAGCTGTTGCGATTTTGTTATCCCCGGGTTCCGTGCCGTTACGTTCAACCGGGTGTTCAATCTTTTCTGATGAAAGATCGGCATCTTTTTTAACAAATTGTTCTTCATCCGACTCCCTGTAATCTGATATTTTTCCTGGTTTTTCCTCAGGCCCGGTTCGTCCTCCCTGCTGGCCAGGATGCAACTTTTCCTTCTGCATTTTATTAAGTAGCTGCTCGTTCAGTTTTTCTTTTACCTCCTGTTCTTTGAGTGGCATCCCGGACTCCATATTATCTGAATCGGGATGAATGGGTGGGGTTTGTGAAAAGGCGGGACTTTCAATCTTTTCTATCATTTTAAATAAAAAGGGGAAATCTCACCTTGCGGGCCTTAAGTGTTTCCACCATGGCATCCTGCAGCGAGCTTTCCCCTTCCCGGATAGTTTTATTCTGGTTATTTATCCAGTATTGTAAGAAGCTGATGGCAAACGGACCGGTTTCCCGGCTGGCTTGTTGTTGTTTGAAGGCGTGTTGAATGGCCCATTCCCAGAAAGTGCGGTAAAAAATGTGTTTTTCGAGTGAATCATCTTTCCTTTTTTGGGAAATTGTAACCGCCTGTAAAAGCTTCCAGGCTTCTTCCCTGTAGCCAGGTATCTCGTTTTGAGGCTGTTTTGTGATTACGGCCAGCAGTTTTGTAAGAAAAGGTTCGGGATGTTGATTGACCAGCCGTGAAAGGGCCGCGGGAGATTTAAGCAGCAAATGCTGCAATTGATCAAATGCGACCGGATCTGAAGAAACCTGTCCTAAGATGTCACGGTGAAATTCCTCTTCCTGGCTAATGATCGCGTTCCATGGCAGATGGCCTTTCTCCAAAAAAAAAGCCAATGGTTAAAGTGGCTGCTGATCACCGGCATCCGCTTTATTTCTCCGTTACCGTAATTAATACTGGAAAGCAGTTTTTCTTCGAGGGCACTGATGGTGGCCTTGACAAAAGCATCACCCGATTGCGGGAGTTGCAGATGACCGATATTGATTTCCAGCCTGTCAATCTGTATCAGCTCGCCGGGAGTGGCAAAACGGTCAAAAAGCGCTTCCAGTGCCGGCGCCAGTTTTTCGCGGATTATGCGGCCGATTTCCTGCTGCAGGGCAAAAGCATCTCTCCCGGATGGCAGGGAAAGGTCAAATACCTGCCGGAGGATGATATGGTTGTTCCGTCCCGGCATCGGTGAGTTTATTTGAGCATTTTATTGAAGGCGTCTGCAGCCGGGGCCGATAGTGTTTTCTTCAGGTCATTTCCTTTCCACTCCGTCTTGAGGGCTTTCAGGTTAAGCCCTGTTTTTTTCATACCGGGCAGCAGTTCTAGCAAAGTTGTTTCTGCCGAAGTGCCAAGCTCATCTGGGCTGGCAACCACCTGCCTGTCCATGAAGAACTCTGTTGCAACTGTCATCAGTCGCAGGAGCCTGGCGTGGCGGGGACTGCCTTTTCTGGCCCTGGCAGCGCTTTCCGTCAGCGTATTCATAGTCTCACTATACCTGCCGTTCAATTCTTCCGCCTCACCCTGGAAACTCAAAAGTGACTGGGTCAACTTAAATGCGGTGGTACCGGCAAGGCCGGTATCCGGGCTTAGTGAATCCATTTCTTTACGGAGATCAGCATCCCGGCGACGCAGGAAGGTGATGGCATCATCTGAACTGCCAACTGGCCGGACCGCCAGGATCACGTCCTCTTCAAAAATGGAAAACTTGATTTCCAAAGCCTTACCAGGAGTGCCTTTCATCGTTAATGGGGTGCATTTCAAAGTATAGTCCCCGATCATGACAGGCAGGCCGGCATTTTCCATCAGGTAGTAACCGCCATTTGAGCCATTACTTGAACCGGTTATGGTCACCGCTTCTGTTGGTCCTTTCAGTCCAAAAACTATTTTGCCTACAACTATCGGCAAAGGGTAAGCCCTGATATTGAACATTTCGCTTTCAACCGACCTCCTGGAAATTTTTAGTCCTTCCCTGAGAATGATATGCGATACTTCTATCATACCTACTTCATTCTCTTGCAGGCCAATAAGTTCTGCAGACTGAATGACAGGCAGTACGGTTTTTTCAACAGGCAGCCCCTGGCACCCTTCACGGTTTGTTGCGGTCAGCCTCAGTGAGATGCTTTCCGGTCCAATTGAATTAGCATCATAGGCGATGATAAACTCCTTATTGTTGTTTTTTGGGCTTATCGGGTTAATAGGTTGAGGAGTTGATTCCCAGATATATTTTTTCCCGCCTGCCGGTTGGATGTTGAAAACCCGGACCAGCAGCTGTTCCTGGTTATCGTCGGGGGTGATGAATTCTGCTTCGAATCCGGCTACCGGCAACGGTAAGATGCTGATCGCTTTTTGCTCTGTTGAGGTGCAGGCCCCTACTGTTAAAGTATATGATACATTCACAACCACTATTTCCTGTGAAGTGATGAGTCCCGGGAAAAGTTTATTGCCTGCGACAAGACCATCCGGCGTACCTCCTCCCACAACGAGTGCAGTGAATTTGCCGCCTGGAGTGTTTGGTGTCAGCGTCACGGACCCGGCGTTTTGACAGACGGATTCAGGCATTTTGAAGTTTGCATCCGGCGATGACCATACAATGAGATCATGTTCGGCATTATTGACGCAGCCGTCTCTGGAAACTATAAAATGCCGGATGGCTACTGTCACGCTGGTGCCTGGCTCCAAAGTTATGGTGTCAGGTACAAATGACCATTTACCCAGGTCTACTGAGGTTGCTCCAGATATAGGTTTGCTATTGTTAATATGAGCTGTGAAATTACCACCCGCCGTGATGGGAATCAGTTGGATGGGCCCATTCTCCTTGCAGATTTTAGTGACATCATTTTCAAATGAAAATGAAGCATCCGGCACCGGCAGGACAGTTATTACATAGCTGAAGAGGTTATCACAGAAGTTGCCTTCCAGAGCATACCGGATCTCGACTGGTTGTGGCTGATCGTTTTCGAGAAGAACCATGTCAGGGTTAAATGTTGCCTGGTTGTTTGCGTTCGTGCTGATCACACCCTCGAGTTCCGTATCGCCGTCCCAGGCTGAAAATTCGCCACCGGGAGATTCGGGCTTAAGCAACAATAAACCTCCGTCCTGGCAAATTTTTGAATATATATTTCCTTCTTCATCCACCACGGTGAAAGCCGCATTTGGTCGCATTACGATAGTCAGGTTGACAGAAGCCTCGCCACCATCGATGTAATATTTCAAAATAACGGTTCCCTGGTCCACTCCCGAATCTGCTGGTGTGAAAAGGTGCAATCCGTCCTCAAATTTATATCCTGGCCCGGTGAGCACGCCACCACCAGGGTGAGTTGTGATAGTCAGCTCCTTGGCGGTCGTGTCACCTGCGCAGAATACCGTTGGCGAAACCAGGAGTATCGGCTGAGGCCTGGAAGCGACGAAACAAATCGGCGGGCTGCATGATATGCATGCATAAGGCAGGTAAAAATCGGCTACAACGATATGATTTTTCTTTGCTATTTCTTTGCGGATCCTCTTTTCTTCCTCTCCAATCGGCAACCCATCAATGTATTTCAGGATGTCATTTATTTCTTTGTCAATTATGCCAGGTTCGACATAAGCTACAATAAAAGTTCCTCCTACCGGCACCCCGCCCCCGTGTTCCATTCCAGGGTAAACCTGGGCGAAATAGTGGAAGAGGTGTCTCTTCCTGGCTTCTTCAAGCTGGTTGCGGGAGGTTTCATTATCATCGCAGAAAAACTGGAAAAGTTCTTCGTTGAATTCCTCCCCGATCTTAACGGCTACTACCTGGAAAGGCAGGTTATACTTCTGACGGTAGTCGGAAATTTCGGCGAGCACCATATCGAAAGTTTTGCCTATATGCCCTTCTATGCGCAGGAAGTCGCTGCCTTCCATATGGAATACCAGGGGATCGTTATACGGTGGAAGGGAAGTACGGTGATAGGAATACACCTGGCCGGTGCGCCCCATTCTCCGTCGTTGGGGATTCCACCAGCCGGTCATGGAAGGGGGGTAATAAAACGGCATTGCCCGCTGGCTGAGCGGCCGGGCATCCATCATTCCCGGCGTGATGCGGGTTTCGCTGATACCCAGCAGATCTGGCGTTTGATAAGCCTTTGTCAATATATCCAGGCGGAGATAGAGTGTCCGTGCCTCTTCCAGGCGGACCTGGTTGCCGTTATAGATGGGCGGCTGGGTATAAGGGGTTCGGTATACCGTGGTGGGAGAAAGATCAGGTTCAGAGATCTCATCGAAAAAGTGTACAAAAAGGTGTTTGGGAAAACGCTGCATATCTGCCGGGCAATCGGCGATGAGATCGAAGGCATGTTCTACGAATTCCAGGTAAGCATGAACCATGTCACTCAGGTAATCGTTGAGGTACTGCACCTCAAAGCGGTGAAATGTGCCTGACACGATGCGGTTCTTTATTGCCGGGTCGAGTTGCATGGACGCTGCATTCACCTCACCAGGGGTGAAAACCGGTGAGAAAACCTTGTGAACGTTTTGCAATGCCTTATCAATACGCTCGGCAAGCGGGCTGAGAATCGCCCTGTACCGGTCTTGAAAAAGGTTGTAATTTATAATGGTGTTCAGGCGTGCCGAGGTTCCCGTCGTGTCTGATTGGTGGCCGAAACGCTCAATGTGTGGATAGGAAAGGAAATACTTGTAGTAGAACAGTTCTTCCATGTCGGCAAACAGGGCGGGAACATATTTGTTGTCGTGGTCATAGCAGGCTTTAAGAATAGTGTCGGCAAGTTCCTGCGGGATCAATAATTTATGCAAAATGAATTTCAATTCGATGCCACGGTCATCACAATCATTGTGGCAGAGGTCGTCGTTTTTGTCTTCCATTAATTCCAGCACCAGCACGAGTACCCTGCCGGCAACATTTACCTTCTGAAGCCCGATCAGTTCGTTGTCGACAATCTCAGGAGCCGTCACCAATTCGTAAATACCTTCAAATGGCTGAGGAAACAGGAGTGTGTCCAGGCCAAACCACTGGGGTGGAACTTTCACTTCCCTGAAATGAGTGAGCAGGCAATCCGGTGACTTTATCAAATAGCCTTCTGAGGTAAGCCCGAATCCTCCTGTCAGTCTTAACCCGTTGCTTTCCCAGTTAGCCCGCAGCCCGCAGATAATGCCCATGCCTGCGGCACAAAACCGGGTAAGGCGTTCCTGCTGTTCAAGGTAGCTGACAGCGCTGTTGAGTTGATTATCAGTGAGAACCTGGTTGGGTTCAAAAATGGGATAAGATTGGATGAGGGAGAAATTGTTATTATTATTTGCCATGGCTGCTGGTATTTGCTGAACCGATAATGGAATAATTGAGAACTACGCGGTTGCTGTCATTTGATGGCTGGTTGCAATCATGCAGGCTGGCCGCAGGGTAAATGCTGCGCAGGCTGCAAAGGATATCGATGAGCCGGTTTTTTGCAGCTGATGCTCCGCAGGCATCTTCGCCGCCATTTTTAGTTGCCAGCCAATGACAGTAAGCTTCTTCAAATTCTTTCATCTGTTTGGGATTCACCCAGCAGATGCGAAGGAATATATGTGCCGGGGCTTCCTGTCGCAGGGTCGTTTCCACAAAAGCACGGAACTCCGGTTTCTGGAAACGCTGAGGCCAGTAAGGAAGCACGACGGTTGCCCGGAAGGAATAGGGGTCGCTGTGGAACGGGGGATATATTTCACCTGACACCAGGTGGTCGAGGACAGGCGTCATAAGCTGGCAGCCGTCTACTTCATCTTCCAGGCGCAAAGGGTTGACAAAAACCTGGTAAGGTTTTGGCAGCGCCGGCAATTCCGCCGGGGCTTCTTCCAGGTCCTTCACGATATTGACAAGGCTTTCGAGAAATGCGTCCCTGTCCTCTGCTGAATGGCAGGAGCCGACAGGCATTGCCAGTACTTGTGATAACCCGCCTTCTTCCTCAGCATCTTCAGGCCCCGACATGATTTTAAAAGAATATTTGCAGAGGCCTTCAGTATCGTTGATTAATACGATGTAACCGGCTTCGCCCTTTCCATATCGCCAGATTGAAACCCACATTTGTAATAAGGCTTCCCATGCTTCATTCTCTGGCATAAAATTCCCGGCACTTTGCAACAGGGTATATTTTTGCTGGTTATCCACTAATTCAAAATAGTAGGATTGTCCGGTACCCTTCCGGAGAGGCCTCAGCAATATATGCTCAACCAGGTGCATACCTTCTGCGTTGATCAACGCCATTGCCTGCCGGATGGCTTCGTCCCGCTCAAGGGCAGTAGTATAAAAAATCGGGTGGGTTGCAACAAGTATGCCTTCGTAATCCGTCAGTTCGAAACTAAAGAGGCACTCTTCTTCATTAGTAATCAGGTTATAACGATCTTTATCCTGTGACAGTTCGTGGATGTAATTGGATCTTTCCCAGGCTTCGTCTTCAGTTTCAAATCGAAGGCTTTCCAGCAAGACGATTTCTTCGTTCTTCACCTGGCAATAGAAGGCGTTTTTATGGAAGCCCGCAGTAACAATTTCAGTATTTTCACAGGTCAATTCTGAATCTGTGGCCAGTGAGGCCTGGATGTGGTCACGATCGTCTGTCGCAGTCGTCTCCTCTTCGTAGTCCACTATGGAATAAGCTATCTGTTCACCGCTTTCATTTGTAAGGATGAGGCGCCATTTTCCATCTGATCCAGTGGTCTTGAAAAAATCATTATTTCTGAGCAATGACGCTGATTCATTGCAGGCCTTTAACGCGTCCGAAGGGACCGGGTAGTGCTGAACCCCTTTTATACTTATCGTCTTTTCTGTACCCCCATCCGATTCATCAAGCCAGGTGTGGTTAATCTGGAAGTAGTACCCGCATTCAGTTCCATTTGCGTATCCCCGCAAGGCTTGTCTTTTTAATATTAGTGCAACCCGGTCAATCCATTCCCGGGCAGCTGTGCGACTTATAAAAGATCCTGGCGGGATTGCCATCACCGAGCCATTTACTAACAATTCGACGGAATAAAGGCACCTGGTATTATCGTAGGTTATGATGAAACTGGATGGATTATAAACAGCTTCCACGACAAGCAACCATATTTCCCTCGCTTTTTCGATAGTATCGTATTCATACTTTCCAAGCAGCAAAGTCTGGCCGGATAAATCTTTCAAGACGAAAGAATATTTAGCACCGGAGATCATTACCTTGTCTGTCAGTATTTCACCGTGGGTCAGCCAGGCAAATGCGGACATCATATTCTTATCCCTTTCTGAAGCCGATTGGTATTGCAAGGGATGCCGGGCTACCACTTTGCCTTCGTCATCGACTAAACGGTAACCAAAAAAGCATCTTGCATGACCATCTGTATAAGGCTGGTAGTTATCAGAGAAGGCGGCTAACAGGAATAACTGATCCAGTTCGGCCAGGGCATTTTCCTTGTTTGGGTGGATCGTTGTCCCGTTGAAAACCACCTCGCCGTTTTCACCAAAAACAACAGCAAGGAATGCACCGCCGATATTGGGTATTTCTATCCGCGGCGCATCATTGCGCACGTAATTTACGATGAGCTGAATGGCAGCATCCCGCTCCGCTTCATTGGTATAAAGATACGGATGGCTTGCCATAATTTTGCCTTCCCCGTCCTGTAGCTGGAAGCCAAAGTTGTCGAGGCTGAAAAAGTTGACGGGGTCCTGGGCCAGTTGAAGGACTTGCTGCAGGGAAAGCCTGGCCGATGGTTCATCCGGGTAAACAACGATACTGTCCAGGAGCCTTTTCCCTTCGGTGCTGTCCAGCCAGAAATTATACGAGCCGGGGTCACCTGTCAATTCCACCAGCCATTCGGTATGGCAGACATAATTGAGCATTGCACGGAGCGCCATTAAACTTTCAGCTTCGGTCGCATAGGTGAGCACAAAGGAAGCAACCTTAATTCCCTCTGCATCCAGCAGCTCAAACCCGAACGGGTATTCTGCTCCCTCGACTTTTACAGGCCGGTAACTCTCTTGCTGCATGGCCCGTGCTAAGAACTTCTCCCAGGCAGCTTCAGCGGTATTCACATCCGGGTAGCCGATAAGGCCTTTCATTAGCGGCGATCCATCGGGATTGGACAATTCGAAGTAAAATCCGTCATTTTTTTCCGTTATACGGTGCACGGTATCTATGTTTTCAGAGCAGTAGATGATCACATCCACAGCCAGATCACGCTCGCAGTCGGTGGCATACCAGAGGGGATGCAGGGCGATGGGGTTTCCGCTGCGATCAAGCAGTTCGAAGCCAAAGGGGAGATCACTCTCCGTGTCCTCCAGGAGTCGGTAATAGATCCTGTGGCGGGCCAGCATCCGGACCAGCCATGAGACAGTCATGGCTTCCTTTTGGGTCGGGTAGGTCTGGGCGCTGATGAAAAGTATATTGCCTGCCGCATCGGTGATTTCAAACTTAAAGGTACCGGGCGTACCGTCTACCGAGGTAACGGGAGGAATATCGTCGAGGTAATAAATGATGGCCTGCAGGCGGTCGGAACATTCCTGCTCCGTGGCATATTCGTGCGGGTGGAGAGCAATTCTTTCTCCTGTGTTGTTTTTCAGATAGAATGAGTGCTGTCCTTCTATCACCGTTTTTTCATAGTTGGCCAGTTTAACCGCCCAGCCCATGAAATCATCTTCATCATCCGGCGCGTTGAAAAAATCCTTTGCATCCCCGGGTGTCCGAAACCCTTGAGTGCTCTGGAAGAGGAGCTTTTCACCGGTGTAATCGATCAGCTGGAATTCATAACATTCAGTTTCCTGCACCGCTATGCATTCCATTCCGGGCAATTTGACCTGGCTGATGAGCCAGTGAATGACCTCTTCCCTTTGATCAGGGTCAGAAAAGCGGTTTGAGCTTTCGGCGATACATTCCTCCGCATCGTTGACAAGTATGAAGCCGTATTCATAATTGAAGGGAGCAGTGAAGTCCTTGCGGCAGTATGAATTTTTATTTTTTACCGATAACCTGAAATTTTCCAGATCAGCTTCTTGCAGGTCCCTGGCTTCGGCCCGGAATCGAATCAGTACATCGCCGGCTTCCCCTTTTATAACAAAGAAAGCATCTTCATCCGTTACTTCCAGCCCGATATTTTCATCACTGACATTTTCAAGGATGGAAAAATATTCGTCAACAGCTTCACAGTAACCCGCCAGCGTAGGAAATCGGTACATGCCGATGGCCATCGTGTCACCGTTTTTATCCAGGATAGACAGTGCGTATACTTTTTCTCCGGCTACGTCATAAGCCAGGCGGCGGTAAAATTTTTCATAGCCGAGGTAAACGTGCCAATCGGCAAGGGCCTGGCATGCTTCTTCCTCTGTTGCCCAAACGGTTTTGCTGTCCAGCACCGCTGCCCCTTCTTTTTTAATGCTGAAGCCCCAACCGGCATCAGTTTTCCTTATATTACCGAAGGCATAGCTGCGCCATCCCGTTTCATCGAGGCCGATGAGCTTGGAAACCCTTTTTTCAAGGCCTGAAACGTTGCCGGGCTGGTTATTATCTTCTTCGACCGGTTCTTCCACCTCACCGCATTCGTCATATTCCTTACAGCCAACCGGTTGTGAATAATCGAAGCCCTTGCCCCGGTTTCGGCTTATTTCAGGGTAGCTTTGCAGGAAGTCGGCTTTATCCTGGATGATCTTCGGCCACTCTTGTTGTTTGCCGTTGATCTCGAACATCAGCAGCACATAATCGGAGAAAGATTCGGAGAAACGGGCCAGGAGATGGTCCAGAAAACGGTTGCGCCGGTCCTGGTAAGTTTCGGTACTTTCCGCAATATAACGGAGATAGGAGGGAAAGTCCTCCGGAGGACCTTCGTCCGTGTCATTGCCTTCGCATTCCCGGAAATTTTTCACTAAATCCGCGATGCCCGGGACTTCCTTTAGCAGTTGGGTAAAATAAGTGTGAGCCTTTCCGTTTCGCTCTTCGTCGGGCCGCATGGAGAAAAGGTCCCTGACGTGTGCGAGCTGTGACAGGTAGTTTGCCAGCAACTGGTCAAAAAATAACAGGAAGCCTTTCAACTGCTTCGCCTGGCCTTTACGCTGAGCGTCAGGTGATCCTTTTATGCCCTCCTCGCCAATGCCATAAGTGAGGGGGAAATCTTCGATGATTGACAGGTAGTCTTCCAGGTCGGAGTGCCTGCCTTCAGGGATGGGGAGATCAAGCTGGTAAGGATCCAGCAATGCTTTCAGCCTGGCAGCTTTTTCTTCGAGATAGCGTTGCCCGACGACAGTTTTGTCGGTGGTGAAGGGGAGGACCCCTTTGAAAAAAGTGATCCGGGAACGGCCCAGGTCGAAGTGGGGCTGGTACCTGGGAGTCAATTCAAGGCACCATTTTTCACCTTCTGTCTGGGCTACATCATTTATGGCGTTAGCCATGGAAAGATTATGGATGGCGACAACTCCTTCCACGCCCATAATGACACGGATGAGGTCAGAAGCATAAATTTGATGCTTCGGGTCGAGTTTTTTTAGGTCCTCAGTATCAATGAACCCATGACTTTGGGCGGAGAGAGGGCGGCCTTCAAATATATCTTCAACCCGTTTGCCTTTTTGAAGCAATTCCTGCAGGGTGTAAAAGTAGAGGGTAGGGGAAAGGAAGGCCTCCACCTGTTTGTAAATTTCAAGCAAGACGTTTTCAGGGACAGCCGTAGAAGCCAGTTCGATATCTGCGCAGACAGCTATCTGCTCTTCCCCAAAAACCATGATATCCCGGAAGTCTTCGCAAAGATTCCGGTGGGCGTGAAGTCTTTGATGGACCGTATTTATGATGCCTTCATTGGAAAAGAAAACGCTTCCGCACGCATCCCTGACCAGCAATGGCTCGAGTTCAAGGCAGATATCATAAAGGCCCCGCAGGCTTATCCTGTCGAGTTCTTCATTCCCGTTTACAGGCAGTTCGAATTGAAGCCTTTTCTTTTTACGGTTGAGGTAAATGGCCATCTCACCTTCCGGTGCAGGTTCAAGCCAGGCATTCCTTATGCCCGGAATATCCAGGAGCAATTTTCTGAAATCGTTGATGGTTACCGGATTGCAGGAGAGGACCTCGGCAGCGGTGAAAAAATTGTCATCGCCAGGCAGCCCGAAAATAGTTTTCTTTTCGGAGTTTTTCGTTGAATGGCTGCGTGTGAGCAGGTCCTTGATATCGAAGTTGGTCCGGTAACCGAGGTCAGTCAGGGCATAGCATAAAACTTCGAGGACGGTAATACCGGGATCGTGGAGGTTATAGTCCGTCCACAGGTCGCTGCCAAGCTCTTCAATGTGCTTGATACCGGCTGCACGCAGCAATGACCAGTCAAGGTATTGCGGAAAGCTCGAAGTTGATTTTGGTATGGTAAGGGAATCAGGCATTTTCACCGGCTTTTTCAAGTGCTTCCACCCTGGCTTTCAAATCATCGATGACCTGCTGTTGTTCCTGGATGGCTTTAACGAGCACAGCCATCATACCTGAATAATTGACAGCCATTTTATGGTCATTCGTGTTTTCTTTGACCAATTCGACCAGGACGTCCTGTACTTCCTGAGCCTTGAATCCAAATTGCTTCCCTTCATCGGAATGGGCGATGGCCTGTTTGTCCCAGTCAAAAGCAATAGGGATTAAGGACATGATCCTGGAGATTGCGGTGCCGTAGCCTTTTTTCTCAAAATATTTGCCCAGCTTTTGCTCGCCCGACATATTGGTATGGTCTGTGTCCAGGAAGACAGAATACGCCCTCATCATTCCGTTCAGGTCGAGCTGGAAATCTCCGGGTGTGCGCATCAGGCCTATTTTGCCTTTGATGTCAGGGAAAAAGACGGCCTGGGCAGGTTGTTTGGCTCCCTGGTGGGGCAGCAACCGCATAAGGATGTCGCCCTGGGTTACGTCAACTTCATTATCATTCGATTTTTCCCCCTGTTTAAAGGCAAACCCGTTTTTGGAATCCGTGACGAGTACAGCCGTCTGGTTGTCAGCGCCGAGGGTGAAGTAGTTTACTTCGGTACCGGGCCTGGTATTGACAATTCCCATCGCGGGGTTGACTTTTTTATCATCAAGGTTGAAAAGGAATTTCCCGCTTTTTTCATCTGTTAACTCGAGCCTTACGGTGGGGTCGTAGCTTTCGGTGCCAATACCTGTATTCCCGTTGGGGAGTATTACAACAAGGCGTTTGCCTTTGTCCAGGTCCGGCGCCGGGCAGTCCCCTTTCATTTCTTTACCGGCTTTGAACTGGAAGCCCCTGCCGGCATCGGTCACTATTGTCGCATGTTCTTTTCCTACACCCGATGCCAGGTAGTTTTTCTTGCTTTCCGGATGGAGATTTACGATGGTGAAAACAGGATCTCTCGAGACTTCCGGGTTGAAGATGAAGGCCCCTCTTTCTCCGTCTGTCACATGGAGCATGGCACAGGGATCTTCAGTGCCTATTCCGACCTGCGGATTGCCTTTTCCGCTCTGCCGTATGACCATGAGCGAATCACCCTGATCAATATGGGCATTCTGACAGTGGAGGCCGTAATCTTCACCACGCTTGAATAAGAAACCCTTTGGGGCATCGCTGATGAAAACCGAGTAATCAACGCCTACACCGGTTGCTGTATAGTTTTTATTGCTCCCGGGGTCGAGATTAAGGATGGTGAAAACGGGATCATCCTTGTCCTCAGGGCTGAGTAAAAACCGGCCTTTGCGCCGGTCAGTCACATCCAGCATCGCCTTAGGGCTTTTCGTGCTGATACCAACCCTGGCATTGCCTGAACCTGCTTCTGCCGGTTCAATCACCATTAAAACATCGCCGTCTTTAAAATCCAGTTCATCTTCTTTTCCGTCCCCGGCGTGCCCCTGATGGCGGAAAATGAAACCACCCGGTGCATCTGTTGTCAAAGCTGCTTCCTGGTTATTCAGGCCAAAGAGAAAAAACGCATTCATGCGCTCCGTTTCATTGCCAACCTGCACAAGGCTAAGGGTAGGTGATTCTGCCGGTTTGGGAAAAATAAGGAAGCGGCCAAGGACATCTCCTTCGGTACCATGATCTGTCACCACTTCCAGTTTGGCGTCGGGGGGATCATTCTGGGGGTCGAAAACCCTTCCGATACCCACGCAATCGAAAACCTTTGCATACATGACCCCGGTGTCCATATCCAGTGCCCAGTCATCATCCTGTTGAGGTACGATGAGGGTCTGCCATTCTTCCCCTTCACCGGGCGGCTTGCATGCGCATATTTCAATGGGATTGCCGTCAGGACCGGGTTTTACTTCCCACAGGGCCTGGTTGTGGATGACTACGTTGCCCGTGCGGTAAACCGCACCCTGCCTCCATTTGCCCATAAAGCAATCGTCCCGCTTGTTGAGCATGGAATCAATCAGGTCAAAGAATTGCTGCTGGTTGAGCTTGATACCGTTGGAGAACTGGCCTTTCAGGTCGGCCCTTGTTTTTATTGCCATGGTTTGAGGTGTTTTTAAATTATGTAAAATCAGCCACCGAGCACCGTTTCGTCCAGAGTCTGGTAACCCAGTGCCTTCCTGCTGATACGGTTGACATTCTGGCAGTGGTCGTCAGAGTATATGTAGCGGATGTCCATGTTCTCTTCCGGGACAGGGACCAGGATGGATCGCGGCGTCTTGGCCTCGATGATATTAGTATCCTGTGTGGATCCATCATGCATCATTTTGAAATTCAGCACAAAATCAACATAAGGTTGTTTTTCAACAAAATTCAGGATGGAAGATTTGAAAACCCTGCCTCCGAAATTAATTTCCGCTGCATCATCGAAAGCCCAGGGGGATAAATATCTGACAATGTCTTCTTTCAGTTTTCGGATATGGAAATCAATGGCAGTTATTTCGGGAGTGAACCGGACTTCGAAATCAAAGTCGATCTTTTCATAAACAGGGTTTAGTACATGCAGGGTAACGGCACTGCCGCTGACAAAACAAGCATTCCTTTCTTCGAGGAAACGCTTGATCTTCTCAAGTTGTGCCAGCGTGACCTTCGGTTGCCTGCGGTCGACGGCTTTAAGTTTTGAAAAATCGGGAACCACGGAAATGAGCACATGCCCCGGGGATAGGTCGTGGTTACTGTCGGTATGGTTGATGCAACTTACTTTGTAGATATCAGGGAAGGCTTCCAGCACCAACCGTTCATAATCGAATTGCGTGATGGCCCTTCCTTTATGCCGCAGCCTTTCGCTCACCCTCGTGTAAAAATCCAGGTCATCTTCAGCAGGCTGTCCGCCAAACGAATCATAAAGCTGGTTGATGCCTTTTATGGCCGGGTCGTCATTTTCCAGCTTGGAAATAGTTCCGGCGGGTAACGGCGATGCAAGGTGCGAGAGGTCGTTATTGTTATCCTGGAATGTGATCCTTGCTGCCTGGGCATGTACATTAACAGCCTCGCTGATGGATCCGGGGTATTCTGTTACGGAGGCTTTCAGCCAGTGTAAACTGGAAGGGAGGATTGTATTTTGCTGATTGATGCCATCCGGTATAGCAAATTCGACGATGCCTGAAGTGAGCAAGCCGTCGGTTGTGTCCGACACCACCTGGTAATCCTCGAAAGGAACCCATTCATTAGCTGCCAGGTAGTACCAGCGGACCTGGGATTTTGGCAGATCCGCATCTGCCGTGCTCTCAGCCACCTGGAACAGGAGGGAGAGGCTCTGGCCGGCTTTCAGCCCGTTCAATCCGATCAGCAAAGCGGCTTCCTCCAGAAGGATCACCTGTCCCGCAGGCGGTGCTGTGACCGTCAGGGAATTGCTGATCAGCGGAATGCCGGCTGAGGACTGCAAAGGCGGTTGTTTTACCAGGCCGCCAAACTGCGGCAACATGGGTATGCCTTTTACATTTTCAAATTGCCGGTAGGTATCAGAAAAGGGGTGCAGGTGCAGGAAAGATATGGCACCTGAATCGGCTGTTATGCCGGTGCTGGCTGAAGACTTATAACTTATGCTGATGCTTTTGAGAACTGGCGTGTAGGGGATTTTAGGAATAACGACCTCAGAAAGAGTATTGACTGTTTTGCCCGTAAATTTCTCCCATTTTTCCTCATTATCTTTTTGATATATATAATATGCTCCTACCATAAGGGTAGGAAATTTGGACATGGCTAACATCTGGCGGGTCAGGACTTCCTGGTACTGGTCATGCTCAAAATCCTGCTGCAGATCCAATTTTAGAAATCCATTTTTATTAACGATGCCATAATCTTCCAGATCAATATAAGGATAAGTGTTTTGCAGGTTAACACTTTCTTTGATATCTATTTCGTTTACTAAATCAGTTGCCCCGGCACCTTTTCCGTTATCCGTTTTACCAAAAATATCTTTTGGTTCATAACCCGATAAATTGATTGATGATCCATTTTTTTGTATAGAAATTTGCATTTTAAAATCATCGGGTGCCAGATTTCCTGGAGTTGATGACGTATACCCGGGAAGATTATAACCCCTGTAATGCCTTTCAAAATCATCAGGGACCTGCTCCCATGTTAATTTGAGTTTTACTTCATCCAGGCTCTTGTGGAACGCTTCAGCATAACCCACGTAAAAACTCGAGCCTTTTTTAGGATTAGAAGTAAAAGGCATGAATGGCTTGCCGGTATTCAATGGCCCCTCGTCATTGAAGGCCATGACCTGCTGCACGCCTGTGACTTCGACAGTCAGGTCGATTTTTTCTATCTTTAAATTACGGAGTTCTTCATACCCCGATGCCTTGCCCTGCTGTGAATTACGGAGAAGTAATTTCACCAGCGGCAATTCCGTACCCAGGTCTTCTTTTAAAATTTTAGGATCAAAAGGAACAACGGCAGGTATGTCGGCCTGGAGGGTGAATTTAACCCTGAATCCTTTGTCCGGCTTTGGCGGACTGGCGGGGCTGGATTCATCGAGACTGTAATCTGTGGTGATCCATTCTTTCTCACCGCTTAGCATAACATCGAAAGGTTTACCGGTGAGGGTTACATCATCTTTGGTATGTACATCCAGCGTCACCGTGCGTGTCCCTTCTGCCAGCAACAATTCTTTCGAAGCGACCGCAAAGCCAATATTTGCCAGGGGCATCGAAGCGTTACCCAACGTAGCCCAGGTTGGTTTCTCCTCGTCCTTGATTTCAGCACCCATGCCATCGGCCGAATTGGCGATGGGAGCGGCATGCACGGATGTTACCTTTTTTATGTCACCGGTGCTGGTCGTTGACAGGAAAAGAGTGCGTAAACTTTCCACTGTAGCGACATTAAGCACCGAGTTCTTATCGAGGGCAAAAAACAGATCGTTGCCTTCAACATCCTTGCCTGCTTTAAATCGAATGCCACCATCCAGGGAATGTTCCAGGTGGTTTTTTGCCAGTTCAAAGAACAGGTGGATCTTATCGGGGACGGCCTCTTTTGACTTCATCCCCAGTATATCCTTGTAATAAAAATCGAGATGGCGCTGGGTCATCTGGTTCAGGTCGTCCTGTACCTGCCTGTAAAGCAAGAGGAACGTGATGAACAGTGCCACATGGGCTGGATGGTCTGTCCTTTTCAGGCTTTCCTGGAAATGTGCCGGTGATACCTGGATGATTTGAAAATAGACATTGTAAGCCTTTGTGAACAGGTCTTTCAGGCCTTCATAGGCGGCCTTTAATTGTTCTTCGGGCGACAGGTTATCAAGGCATTTCGCCGGGTTTTCTTCGTTGATTTCAGCTTCCGGCCGGAATAAAGCCGGATCGACCACTATATTTCCAAGGTCATTAGCCGTGAAACCCCATTCCCTGGAAAAACCATTGTAATCATCTTCTTCAATTTCAGGGTAGTTCTGGAAAAGCTCGGTTGCGCCTTTTTCATAAGTTGCCAGTTTTTTCAGGAAGCCCTGGAAATTCGCCAGGATTAAGCGTTTGATCTCTATGTTAAGGCTGGATCCGGTCAGCAGGTTCAGGAACCAATAGTCTATTTTACGGGCGACAACGAATATCTGGTCAACCAGATCGTTTAAGCCTTCCACGGATGGATCCTTCGATGTGATCTCATCGCATGCCATTTTTGCCGGCAAGGGGTTGGTCTTCTCAATGGCGGCGATCACCAATGTCGGGTCAGATCCCCAGAAAGCTTCCCAGGTGCTATCCTGCTTGTTTTCGAGATCGTAAAACCAGACTCGTTTAGCATACTCCTGGGTGAAAACCAGGAAATCTTCCAGGGTCCGTTCATCTATTTTGACAGACGAAGGGTCGAGTGCAGCCAGTTGCCGTTGTTTTTGGCTTGTACCATCCCGTTTGACCGGGTTTTTTATTTTAAATGTGGAATGAGGCATTTGGTGCGCAGGTTATATATCAGTTCCTTCCTTAATGTAGAAGGGGTAAACAAAATTGAAACGGGTATTAGTGCTCCTGACCTCAAATATGATATTGATATCGAGGATGCCTTCGAGATGGCGTTCGCTTGAAATTTCCAGGCGGATAAGCTTGATGCGGGCTTCGTGATAGACTATGGCTGTGCGCACAATGTCGTCAATGAATGTGAGTACGGCACTGTTCATGGGCTCGAATACCATGGCCTCCAGGCTGGCGCCGTATTTCGGCTGCATGACCCGCTCACCCAGTGCGGTATCAAGAAGGATGGTAAGGCTCTGGCAGATATCTTCCAGGTCGGATACCATGACCACACCCTTCTGGCTCCGGTCGAAAGTCGGGGGAAAGTTCCACCCTATGCCGAGAAATGATAATTGTTCATTCATTTTTTCTTCATATTAACCGCCAATCATAACTGTAAAACAACCCAGGATGATCGAGCCGCCGTGAGCGGTAGAATCCCCCAGCCTTGCTGCAGGCTTTCCACCGATCATGACCGTGGCCGAACCTTTGATGATGGTATCGGGAGGCCCGGTGCAGGTGACCATGTCACCTAACCTGGCCGCCGGCATCCCGCCGATCAGGACAGTGGGTTCGCCAGGTGGCATTATGGGCCCTCCAACGTGAGGCACTGGTCCGGTGAGCATCGGGCAGACGTGCATGTCTGTAACTCTTGCGGCAGGTGGCATTTATCGTTTGTGTTATTCCTGTTTAATTGATTTTCACCAGGCTGCCTTTCACGGTGGCAATGCCTGAAGAGGAAACTTCCATCCCGGCAGCGCCTTCTGCCTTGAATTGTGCCTGGGCTTTATGCTGGATATTCATCCCCTCGGCCTTGATGTCGCCGGTGGCCTTCAGTGATATCTCCCCGGTGGCTTTCAGAATGATGTCCTTGGCGCTTTCCATCGTGATGCCCTTTGAGTCGAGGGTGATCTTGTTACCGTTTTGATCCGTGATCAGGATGTCCTTTGCGTCCTCGTCAAGCACAACCTTATTGCCGGCGGGGGTTTCCAGGGTCATTATTTTTTTCTCATCGTCGAAGTGCATACGCATCTTGCTTCTGGTAACCAGTCCTTTTTCATGATTGACGTCTTTGGCCGCAATAGGCGACGGCAATTTGCTGCTATGCAGCATCCCCAGTATTATCGGATCACGCGGGTCGTCATTGATAAAACCTACGATGACCTCATCGCCTATTTCAGGACGGAATACCCAGCCTCTTTCCTTCCCGGCATCGAGGCTTGCCAGGCGTGCCCATACGCCTTCTTTTTTATTATCAAGAAGAGGCAGTCGCACCTGTATGCGAAATTCACCATCGGGATCATTTTCCAGTTTGGAGACCACGCCAATATGAAGGCCGCTGATACCGGGCAGCAAGCCGGAAGCGGGCCGTTCCTGCACTTCGAATTCCTGGTAGAACCAGTCCGGGGACCTGCCGAACTGTATGTCGGTGTACCACTGCCCGTCTATTAATTCGTGACGTATAGCGGTAAGATACCCTTTGCCGTTAAAACGGTTTCCCAGGCCGTTGAATCCTACCAGGCTTCCGAGTTGCAGATCCGGATAGCCCCTGAATTTTGCCCTTCCGACTACTTTGGCCAGATGACTTTTGACTAACTGAGCGCTGGCCCATTCTTTTAATTCCTGGTTCATTAGTTTTCCACCATGCCTGAATTCCAGTTTATTTAGGTTCAGGACATTAGCCAGGGTGCTTTCGGAAAGGTTACCAAGTCCGTTGCCTTCAGGCTTTTTGCCTTCTTCCTCTGCCAGTTCCTGTTTTGAATAATCCCATGACTGGCTGCTTACGGATTTGAACTGGTGCCTGGCATCTATCTCTGCCTCAAACTCGTATATGGTATCGCCGTAAATAAGGTTGAAGGAGGCATTGCCAGACATTTTTGGGGCTTTAATGGTTATTTCCCCGTCGCTGACATGGACGAGTTGCCCGTTCATCTCGGCACGGCTCATCAGGAAATCCCAATCGGTGCAGTTATATTGCACCAGTTCGTCATGGTTGACAGCAGTGGCGTCCACTTTAGCTTTAAGCCCATACCCCCTGATCAATTCTGAAATAACATCGCTGTCTTTCATTTTAGCAACATATTTACAGTGCCGCCCTACTGTCATTTTAATGCTTTCGTCGCGGCACTCAATATGAAGCGTGGAAAGGCCCCCATCCCTTATTTTAATTCCATGCTTGACAATTATGCCCTTGAATATGGTCTTATTCTGGGAGTCATACCCTGCTGCGATTTCAATTTTCTTCCCCGGTATTAATTTATCTTCGCTGCTTATTTCAAAATCTTCTTTTGCAGCATCGCCATCTCTTAATACCAGCCTGGCAAAAGGGATCCTGTTCACTTCCTTGTGGGTGACGATGGAAATGAATTCATAGGTTTGCGGCAATTCCGTGCCGTCTATTCGAATGCTGAAAGTGACGACTCCTGTATCAGCCTGGATGGGTAATATGCGTTCGTTGGTCATGTGTCGCTTTTTTCAAGGGGTGGAAAAATAATGCCCTGTCCGGTTGCCATTCTCCTGAAATTGATCAAACCATTGGCCCTGGCTACTTCCAAGTAATATTTAGGGTCCTTGTAAATGTTGAACACCATTAAAGGGAGAGTATCACCATTTTTGACCTGCCGGAAATGTGTCAGGTCAGGCGAATTTTTACCTTCTTCAGCCACCCTCCTGCGCACCTCTTTAAAATTGAGGAAAGTGGCGCTCGCTTTAGCACGCAGGGGAGTCCCATCTTGTTTGAAAAGGGTGTAGTTAAGCTGCAATTCCGTCAGGATACAGGGGAAAGCCACACCCAATCCCATAACTTTTAAATACCTTGGCTGGTGGATGTCACCCGAAAGATCGTACACAACCTCCTTGAATTCCTGGATTTGCTGGGGCACGCTTTTGCCCGGCTGGGCATATCCATAAATGGTTTCCGTACCATCAAAAAGGAAATCCAGCTTCAATTCTTCCGGGCCGGAGGACATGAATTTTTCCTCCACGCCCTGCCCGCCTGGCGCCACTTTAGCGTCGTATTTCACCTGGAACACCTGGGCATACTGTTCCGGGTTCACCGGCAAGGTGAAGCTGGCTACCGGACGCCCCGTCATTTCCTTGTCTTTGAAGGCGTCTATGACGATCTTATTAGGATGAACAGACATTTATCGGTTTTTTTTATCATTCAGGATCTGCAGGACTTTGTCCACAGTTTGTGAAATGATGTCCTGTTTATCTTCTTCGCTGCTCCCCCCGCTACCTTTCATCTGGCCGGATTGGCCGGATCCCTCATTAATAGTTCCTTTAATGACCAGTTCTTTAATTTCTATAGGCATATCGTGGTATTTTTTAAGATCCTTTTTGATGTTCAACTTCCCGGTGAAGAGTGGTTAACCGTGAAAAAGTTATAATTCAACTCTATTGTTTCAATTAAAACTGAGCTTTGTCCGGCATCCAGGTCCGCTATGGTCCATTTTTTCGGCCAGGCATGAAAAAGCTTCCACTCAATTAGCGGTTCGTGATTTTCATTCAACAGGATGACAAGCACTGTTGCAGGTTTCACCTTAAGTTGCTCAATGGCTTCCCTGCACCATTTGATTACCCCTGAATCTGTCAGTAATCCTCTTTTCAGGACCAGGTCCGTATATTTAGACCTGGTAGGGATAGTATGCTCAAACCGGTTTTCCCCGCCTTCTTTAATGGATTCAGTTTCCAGTGAGACATTGAGCCCTGAGACAGACTGGAACAATATATCATTGCCTGAAGCCTGTATGCCCAGGAACTCAACTTTAAAATGAAAGGCCGTGGGCGGATAGTAAAATGCCATAAATTTATTTCATTATGAAAGAAATAACCAGCTACCGGTAACCGGGAACCAAGATTACCGGGTGCTTACTTTACCGCTGACCTAATCATTTTGTACGGTCAGGCCTTCATGGGCAAGTTCCACGGATTCAATGGCCACTTCATTGCCATCACCTTTCAGGTCAGTCGACTGGACTTTGGTGGCCCAGGCATTTTTCACCTTCCAGACGATAATAGGTGAGTGTTCCTCGTTCAACAGGCTGATGGTAATGTTTCGGCGGTATTTTGAACCTGTGCTGTTGCCTTCCTGGAAGAATGCATTTTCTTTCCACCAGTTATAGAATTCGTTATCTGACTGGAAAGTGCCTCTTTTCAGGGTAATATTGCTGTACTTGGTAAGGCCCGGCTGTTTGGTCTTGTTGTACTCAGGGCTTGCCCCATGACGGTACTCGATGACCTCTGTTTCCAGATCCAGCCCTGTAACCTCAGTAAAGCCAATTTTAGTTCCACCCCATTCTACCTGGAAATGAAACTTTGGTAATGGATAATCTGCCATAATATTATGTTTTTATAGATTAATGACTAATAGTTAAGATTTAAGAAACTTGCATTTTGTGCGAGAACTTGAGGATGATAAATTCTGCCGGACGGACGACTGCCATTCCAACCTCTACATTCATCCTGCCTTCAAGTACGTCAAGTGCTGTCATGGTTTGTCCCAGACCAACCCGGACGTAAAAGGCATCTTCCGGCACAGCCCCGGCCAGTGCGCCGGCCCGCCATTGCAACAGCAGGAAGTTTTCGATCATGGCTCTGACCTTGACCCAGGTGTTGGCATCGTTGGGCTCGAACACAAATTGCTCTGTTGCTTTTTTGATGGATTCTTCCGCCATAATGAAGAACCGGCGGACGGAGATATAGCGCCATTCGTTGTCATTGCCGGCCAGGGTGCGTGCTCCCCAGATAATGGTGCCTTTGCCTGCAAATGTCCGTATGGCATTGATGGATTTGCCTGTGGTGCTTACATTGAGGTCCATCTGCTGCTCATGCGTGATCTTAATAGTAGGTTCCGCTACAGTGGCAAGGGAAACATTGGCCGGTGCTTTCCAGACACCCCTTGTATTATCCACAGAAGCGTATTGCCCCACGGCCAGCGGCGCCACTGGCAGTTCCAGCATGATGCGGTCAATGGCAGCTTTGCAGAGGTTGTATAGGAGGCTGTTGCCAACCGCCGGGTTTGCCGGATCAGGCCGGAAGCTATCCATGGTGGAGGCCGCCGGCGCACCACCATCAACTATCGTTGAAATGCTCACCTGCGTATCATCATAGACAAAGTTCAGCGTGGTCAGCACATTCGGCGTGTAAACGGCCCCGTATTTCAGGTTGTCGAGGGGCAGGTTGGCTCCGCGGAAAGTGGTGGCTGCATCAAGAATGGTCTGGCCTAACGTGGGAGGAAGGATGTCGGCCACGACAAACCTATCCTGAAGCTTTCCGCATTGGTTAAGGGCAGCACTGAGCAGTGTCCCCACATCTGCGATGCTTAATCCCTGAAGTTCGGGAAAAACGAGCAATGTGACTTCGTCAATAGCATTCAGGGTATTCAGCCCAGCTTCCAGGTCCCCTTCGGTAATGATGCCTGCTGCGGCACTCATCAGGCCGGTGGAAACAATATAGCAAGGTCCGCCGCCATTGGCGAAAAATGCCTGCATGGAATAATACATATTGTGCACTGCCGCCGCACCGGACGAACCATTGACGGTCCGCTCAACCACGTTGCCGGCTCCATCTGTGGTTTCGTTTATGGTAATGGTGATCCCCGGCTGAGGCTCCGCAGTACCGAAATAGGATTCATACTCCAGTAACGAAGTGATGCGCTTGGGCTTGAGATTAAGATCGCCTAAGGGGTCTGCTGCTTTATGGGTGTACCCGATAAATGCCGGAATAGCTGTCTCTACCTGGGCTACCGAGGGAGGAAGCTTGGAGATCTCCATAACATATACTCCGGGCGTTTTGAAAGTTGTTGCCATATGTTTTGTTTTTAAAGGTTAATTAATATGAATTTCTGATAAAAATCTTTTTTCATCTGTTTTGGTCATGGCTTCTGTCCTGATCATGTTGACCGAAGGATTTGGCAGGTCTTCCGCATCGTTGCCGTCCTTGTCCTTCACCGTCACATTTTCAATGATGCCATAACGGGTAAGAGGAAAGGGCAGATCTGTCACTGAATTCTCATTGAAAATTTTCCCGATATAGCGCCAGTGCGTTGCGCGGTTGCGGAAACGCAGCTCATACGCGGGGCTTGTCATGAAACCCTGTGGATCAAGCAGATCATATTGCGTATCATCACTTTTTACCTTGAGCTGGATCACCCCGATTGGGGATGAGGACTGCTGTAAAAGAAAGAATGATATGTCATCGGAATATGCCGGGGATGCAGATTCCACATGCATGGAATAAATTCCCTCGGGGAAACCGCCCAGATCTACCTGCAAGGTGCGAAAATCCCCGGGCAGGATGTCTATCCGGGCAGTCACTACCTTCCCTGCAGCATTCTTAATGGTCACTACAGGATCCACACCGGCAGTATTGACCCTGTATAAGAAAGAGCCCCGGACCAGTTGCCGGCGGTCATTGACATTCACATAACTCATCGGGAAATTGTCACTTTTCTGTTCTTTCAGCCAGCTTGTTGCATTGGAGGTGTTATTTGTGGTTTTCAGTCTGGCAATAAATAGCCTGGTGGGATTACCCAGGTTATTAGATATCATGTCTCCGGGCAGGTATTCCGTTCCTGTTTTAAATAACGGGGCTGTGGCACTCAAAGATGGAAATTGCTTCGCAGTACCCCCGGAAGTATTACTGAAAACATATATGGTGCCCGCGACACCGGATAACGGCAATGCTGTGTAATTCATAAAATTGTAATCCCTGAGATGAACATGGAAAGTGAATTGTGTATCCGCTGCCAACTCGCTGAAAGGCTTGAATTTTGGAGGGTCCTCTCCGTTGGACTCAGCGCGCAATCCGACAATCAATCCCTGGGATGTTGCTTTAAATATGCACTGGTTTGCACTTAACGTTTTCCTGCATTCTTCCGAAGGGACAATATCGAAAATATCACGGGCATCATACTTCAGCATTATATCCGCCCTTTCTTCTTCCGTCATCCTGTCATAAACATCTTCTCCCTTGTTGAGAAAATAGTGGTGAAGGATTTTCACTTCAAACAATATGTTGTATGTAATGATCAGGCTCATCCCGTTTTATAATTTCATTCTGTAAAAAATCCTAAGATGATTTATCGAGTCCATCGATCCTGACCTGTTTGATAACACCACGAGTTTCCATCGTACTCTTTCTTTCCATCTTAATGAGCCTGACTTTATATAATACAAAAGGGTGTTGCTTTCCGCCCAGGGTACTCCACAGGTAATTAGCCTGCTCAAAAGATAAAGAGTAAAGATCGAGAATGATGTAAAAGTCATCCGGCAACCCATCCACGGCTGTCACGCTGTTTTGCCTGTTATAAGTGTTCTTTCCCTGGAAAAAAGTAAGGGTGTGAGTAAGATATATCATGGCATGCTCATAATTGGCCATGCATACGGTAAACAACAGGTACAGGTTCAGGTTGACAGGCGGGTTTTTGTATTCAATATTTTCTTCCTTCTGGATTGCATAAGATTGATTGTTCTTCATTGTCGCCTCTTCACTTAAATTGACAAGTGTCAGAAGGACCTTATTGGTTGTTTTTAAAGCTTCTTCATCCAGTCTTGAAATATTTTGCAGGATAGCATAAGGAGCTTCAACCCCGTCAGCCGGTGTTTTAACCTGTTCAATATATGCATTCAACTGCTCTGCTAAAAATTTTAAAACGGGATGTATCATGGATTGGAAATGGGACTCAATTAAGAGGATTACCTGACTATATATAAAAGGTATGAAAATGAATTATTTTAAATTGTCCGGCTATTTACAGCTTCGCCCCGTCAGTCACATATATCTGACACTTATTCATTTAATTAATTGTCCTTCAATACCTTAAACTGTATGGATATAGCCATAATTTCATCATTACTTTAAACATCCTGACAAATAAAGAAAAGTGGCGACCAGACTTAGGATATTATAGTATATATGAGTATAGGTAAGTAAGACTGATGTGTAAAATTAAGCAAAAAAACCCCCTAAGTCAAGTGAATAGGCCATAATAATTCCCAAAAATTTGTTAAATAAAATAGCCAGCGTAAGGATTGATCAAAATATCCCCCATTATCCTTTGAGACTGAAATAAAACTCCTTACTTTTACCTCCCCTTTTATATGTATAAATTTTTAATTAGTATTTTGCAGAGCATTTTATCTATCCATAACTCATTAATATTTAGGACTAAACCATGAAAATCAAGGAATTTATCATCCTGGCATGCTTGTTTGCTGTTGCCATTACCGGCCTTCAGTCCCAGACAAACCAAAGCCACGCCCAACAGGCTCCCCGGCAGGACTATGCCGCTTACCCTTACTGGATCGATATGATGAAAGACCACTCGGTCAATTTCTATGAGGTCCAGAAAGCGTTCAATGAGTACTTCGCCGATCGGTTCACCGGGAAAGGCAGCGGGTGGAAACAGTTCAAACGCTGGGAATATTTTATGGAGCAAAGGGTTTACCCGTCAGGAAACAGGCTGAACCATGCCCAGGTATGGAATGAGATCATGAAGTTCCGTGAAAAATATCCGCAAACGGGAAATTCAAACAGGAGCAACTGGACTTCTCTCGGCCCTGAAACCTGGACCGATATCACGGGTCACTGGAACCCGGGCCTGGGCAGGATCAATGTTATTGCCCGCGATCCCTTCGATCCCCAAATTCTCTATATCGGTTCACCTTCAGGTGGATTATGGAAAACTACAGATGAGGGTGAAAACTGGGAAGTGCTGACTGACCAGATGCCGGTCCTGGGTGTTTCAGCCATAGCCATTCATCCGGTCAATTCTGATATCATTTACATCGGGACGGGCGACAGGGATGCCAATGATAATTACAGCATCGGCGTGTTGAAATCTGTTGACGGCGGCGATACCTGGGAACTGACCGGCCTGGATTGGGAAATTACCCAGAACAGGACGATTGCCAAGCTGCTTATCAATCCCTCCAATCCTGATATTTTATTAGCCGCTACGACAAATGGTGTGTTTAAGACCGTTGATGCCGGTGTGACCTGGTACAATGTGCAATCGGGCGATATTGATGATATGGAATTTAAGCCCGGTGATCCCAATACGGTTTATGCCGTGACCCAGAGTTTCTTCAAATCGACCGACGGAGGGGAAAATTTTACGCAGATTTCAGGTGTCCCCACCAATAACAGGGTTCAGATCGCGGTTACCGAAGCTAATCCGGAATATGTTTACTATTTCTCTTACGAAAATGGGATTTACCGGTCGGAAAACAGCGGAAGCTCATTCACCCAGCGGTCTACCTCACCCACCGAAGGCAGCCAGGGCTGGTATGACCTTGCCATGGCTGTTTCGCATGAAAATGCCGAAGAAGTGCACATCGGCGAGATCAATACCTACAGGTCGATGAACGGGGGACAGAGCTGGACGCAAACCACCGACTGGCAGTGGGGCAACCCATACGGATACACCCATTGCGATATTCATGAGATTGTTTTTTACGGAGGGACGCTTTATATAGGCAGCGACGGGCTGATCAGCAAATCCACCGACAATGGAAACAACTGGACCGATCTTACCCAGGGCGTTAATATCAGGCAGTTTTACCGCATAGCGGGCAGCCGGACCAATCCTTACAAGCTTTTAGGCGGATCGCAGGATAATGGCACAAGTGTCTACACCAATGACCACTGGCATGAATGGCTGGGCGCAGACGGAATGGAAGCCGCTATCGACCATTCTGATGAAAACATTGTTTACGGTACTTCCCAGAATGGAAATTTCTATAAGTCAAACAATGGCGGAAACGGCGGTAATGTGGGAATAACGCAACCCGGCGGCGGGGCTTGGGTAACCCCATTTGTCATGGACCCGGTTGATCCCCAGACTTTATATGTCGGAACTACCAACGTGCGCAAAACCACCAATGGCATGAACAGCTGGACGACCATATCAAATCTCGGGAGCGGGAATATAAGGAATATGTATATCTCCGAGTCAGATCCCGATTATTTATATGTGTCGAAATCTGAAGCCATTTACAGGACCACTGACGGGGGCACAACATGGGATAATATAACCAACGGATTGCCCGACCTGTTCATCACTTATATTGCCGTACATCCGCTTGACCCGGAAATCGTTGCCGTAAGCCTTTCGGGTTTTAGTGACGGGGATAAGGTATATATTTCGTATGATGCAGGTGACACCTGGGAAAATTTTTCATTCAACCTCCCCAATATCCCGGCTAACTGTGTCATCTTTAACAACGATGAAGGCCTTGGCCTGTATGTCGGGATGGATGTTGGAATTTATTACATCGACAACAGCCTGGGCGAATGGGAACCGTTTAGCGATGGATTGCCCAATGTGATCGTGAATGAATTGGAGATCCATTACGAATCGGGTAAGATAAGGGCCGGGACTTATGGCCGGGGCCTCTGGGAATCGGATATCCATCCTGTTATACCCCCTGATATCATTATCACTTATACGGTTCATGCAGGTGATGATGATATCATAGAATTCGGCGAAACGGTCACCCTGGATGTACAGCTTAAAAATAACATGGATATTCCGGCAGAGGATCTAAACATGACCGTTTCCTTTATCGATGAGTATATCAGCTTAACAGACAATTCGGAATTTTTCGGAACGATACCATCGGGCGACAGCACTTTAATTGAAGGTGCATTTTCTTTTGATGTTGCGTTGGATGTACCCGACGATTACCCGGTGCACCTGGCTACACTGACGACTTCAAGCGCTGATCTGTGGGAAGGACTGATAAAATTAAAAGCCTATGCCCCTGTTGTTGAACCGGGCCTTGTGGTTGTCAACGATAGCGGCAACGGCTACCTCGAGCCCGGGGAATCGGCCCTGATCGGGGTTGACATGTTGAACAGCGGCAGCCTGTCTGCCAGTGAGATAAATATTGACATTTCCACGACCGATCCCTTTGCAGCCATCTCCAATACAACGGCCTATATCGATTTGCTCGATCCGGCAGCAAGCCAGGAAATTATTTTTAATATTACAGTTGATGAAGATGCACCTATAGGACATATCATCATGATATCATTCAGCATAACGGCTAACGGCAGCTATGCTACCACTGATAACATCGGGCTTGTTATCGGCCAGGTTACAGAAGATTATGAAACAGGGGATTTTTCAAAGTACCCGTGGTCTTTTGAAGGCAATTCGGACTGGTATATCGTTAATGATGTAGTATTTGAAGGAGAATACACCACCCGCTCAGGCGCTATTGATGATGAGGAAGAATCGGTACTTACGCTGCAACTGGATGTATTATTCGATGGCGAGATCAGTTTTTATAAAAAGGTATCCTGTGAAGATGATCCGTACGGCACCGGCTATGATTACCTGGCCTTCAGGATTGACGATGACGAAAAAGGAAGATGGGACAGCGAAGTCCCCTGGAGCCAGGAAGTTTACCAGGTCAGTGCCGGATTGCATACGCTAAGCTGGGTTTACCACAAAGATTATTCTGTCAATAGCGGCTCCGACTGTGCCTGGATCGACATGATCGTGTTCCCGCCTTTCGACAACGGCATACCCCAGCTATACCTGGATCCTGTTGCGATGGCTAAAATTATGCCTCCTGACCAGGCCGACATCGATACCCTGCTGGTGGCCAATATCGGCGGCGGACAGTTAGACTATTCCATTGAAATAACCGATGGCTCTTTCCTGAACCGGCTTGACCCGGTCAGCTGGCTTACCATAAACCAGGAAAACGGAAGCCTTGATTTTGGCGGGCAGGACAACCTGGAACTTACTTTTAATACTGCGGGGGTGGCAGAAGGTGAATATAGTTGCCTCATCATCGTAAGCGATAATACAGGCATTGAAACCGAGATACCGGTGGCATTGACTGTAGAAATGGGAATCGGGATAGATGAATCAGCTGATGTAACCGGGGCAAACCTGGTAACGGTCTTCCCGAACCCGTTTACACATGAAACATCCATTTCCTTCAAGACCACTGAAAGAGTTATCGTAAGTCTTGAAATCTTCAATATAAAAGGAGAAAAGGTTAAAACACTAATTCACGAAGCCGCAATGGACGCTGGCACATACAGTGCTGTCTGGGACGGGACCAGCGACAATCAGAACATGGTGCCCGGTGGCGTTTATTTTTACAGGCTGAATGCCGGGAAGCTGTTTACCGGGAGAATTGCAGTGGTAAGATAGCAGACACCCCTGGGGTATCCATTTTCTCATACCCCAAGGGTATCCATTTTCGTACACCCCAGTGGTATCTTGTTGAATTATTCAACAGGTGTATATAAAATATACACACCCCATTAAACATCTGATTATCAAAATCATCCAGGCTTCCTTGAAACCAGGTGTTTAAAAAATCAACACTTTTTATCGGATTTTTCCTGTCCAATCATCATTTGATGAATTGTATATAATTGATATACAATTTGTTAAAGTGTCTGGCATTATAATTGAATACCCTGGTATTGTAAAAAATAGTGTCTTGAAAAAAATTCCTTTCATATTAATTATCAGGAAAATGCGCTTAAATCTTACGATTATGAAAAAGACTGCCTTTGTATTAATTGGTTTCCTGCTGCTGCAGTGCAGCAATCTTCTCGGTGAAGAAGCAGTTTCTGAAAACAGCTTATCACAGAAAAGCACAATAAGTGTTTTAAGTAGCCCGGAATTTTACAACTTGGCTGCAAAGTGGGCAACGGAATATCAACGCTTATATCCTGGCCGGGAGATTAATTTGATAAATTCCGGCAATACCGGAACAGACGGTCTTATTGAATCAGGTGCAAGTTTTGGAATTGTTTCCGGTGAAAAAACACTGGCACCGCAGGGGGCAAATGTCTGGAAAATGGCAGTTGGCCGGGACATTATCGTCCCGGTTATTAATTCGGAAAACCCGTTTCTGCAAGAAATATCTCTGCAAGGCGTGACGTCTGAGGAATTTGCCAGGATTATCAGTGATCAGGATCAGCGCATATGGGGCACAATGATTGAAAAGGGGCAAAATTTTCCCGTCCATCTTTATATTCTTAATGATGCAACAGCCATGGCAGCCGTTAAAGACTTTCTGAACTTAAACCAGTTCCCGGCTGAAGGAATTTATTATAAAAGTGAAGAAGAAATAATTGCTTCAGTTCAGAACGACCCTTACGCGGTTGGTTTCTGTAAGATGGTCAATATCATCAACCCTGCCACGCAAGGGATGGTAGAAAATATCAGTTTGTTACCGATAGATAAAAATGGAAATGGCAAGATTGATCATATGGAGAAAATTTTCGACAACCTGGATGCTTTTGCCCGCGGGGTGTGGATTGGGAAATACCCGAGATCATTATACAGGGATGTTTATGTTGTCTCACTGGTGCAGCCGGAAAATGAATCTGAAACAGCACTATTAAAATGGATCCTCTCGGATGGACAGCAGTTTCTGTATACGAACGGGTTGAGCAACCTGGTTTATGGTGAAAGGCAATCAAAGCTTGATAAGTTCAACGAGATCAATATCATTCAACCAACATCAAAAGCCTTCTATTTCTTAACGCCGCTGGTATTCATCATCCTGGCTTCCCTGATCCTGCTGAGCATGGTGATAAGTGTTATTGCATATTTCAGGAAGAACAGGAAAGTGTCGGCCATGGCTGTTGAAAATGCCATACCGCTTCATTTTACAGGCAATACGGTGAATATTCCCAAAGGATTGTATTATGACAAAACGCATACCTGGGCATTTATGGAAAAAGACGGAATGGTTAAAATGGGTATTGATGATTTCCTGCAACATGTTACCGGACCGATTACCCGCATCCAGATGAGGAAAGCCGGCGAAAAAATAAGAAAAGGCGATATGGTTCTAACCATCATCCAGAATGGAAAACGATTGATCGTCTTTGCCCCGGTTTCCGGGACCATTATCGAAAATAATAAGATACTTGCCGAAAATTCATCCGTAATTAATTCCTCCCCATACTCTGACGGGTGGGTGTACCGGATAGAACCGACCAACTGGTTACGGGAAATCCAGTTCCTTGATATGGCTGAGAAATATAAAACATGGTTAAACAATGAATTTGCAAGGCTGAAAGATTTCCTGGCCGTTTCTATAAAAGTTGATAAATCTGAATATGAGAATGTAGTTCTCCAGGATGGAGGGATCCTTAAAGACAATATCCTGGAAGAATTCGGTCCGGAAGTGTGGGAAGATTTCCAGGCACATTTTATGGATCCGAAGAATTAAAATGAATTCTCACAATCAATGATAAAATAAACATAAAAAACCGAATCATGTCTATAGATCGAAGAAGTTTCTTTAAAGTACTGGGGTTAACAGGGGTTTCACTGGCAGTAGGCACGAAACTGAGCGCGACACCTAAAGTTGAAGGTGAAGTAGAATTCAATGCGATTTTATATGATTCAACGCGTTGCGCGGGTTGCCAGAGTTGTGAGTTTGCCTGCGCTGAATCCAACCAACTGTCAGAACCTTCTGACTCTCCCGTGCCCGGGGTTATCCGGAAAATGGATGAATCCAGGCGGACAGTCATCAATGCCTACAACACCTCAAAAGGAGAGGTTTATGTCAAGCGCCAGTGCATGCATTGCAACGAACCGGCCTGCACGGCTGCATGCCTGACACAGGCTATGCATAAAACCAAAGAGGGCCCGGTTATCTGGAGGGGCGATAAATGCATGGGATGCCGTTATTGCATGGTTTCCTGTCCGTTTGATGTCCCGAAATTTGAATATCACAGCCCGAACCCGAAGATCCAGAAATGCGATATGTGCTTTGAACCGGCTCGGGGAAGGCAAGATACCGGCCTGTGTCGAGGAATGCCCTGCGGAGGCCCTGATGTTTGGCACCAGGAGGGAATTGATCAGGGAAGCCAGGAAAAGAATCCATGAAAATCCGGGCTTTACGTTGATCACATTTATGGTGAACATGAAGCCGGCGGGACGGGCTTCCTCTACCTTTCGCCTGTACCTTTCAATGAACTCGGATTTAACACAACCATTCAAACATCAGCTACCCTGAACTATCAAAAGGATTTCTTTACAGCGTACCGACCATATTTGTGCTCTGGCCGGCTATTTTATTAGGGATTCGTGAAGCCACTAAAAATAACCAACCTAAAGAAGAAGAAAATGATTAATACAGACTTCATATTATCATCAAAGGAAAATGATGGTAAAACCATGTGGAAGTTCTTGCTGAGCGAACTAAAACCAAAGGGCAAATGGCTCACTCCTTTTAATATCATTTCTATCCCGATCATGCTATTGGGCCTGGTGCTGATCGTCATCCGTTTCTGGAAGGGGATCGGGTCGATTACCAATCTTACCCAGGAGATTCCCTGGGGACTTATGGATCGGATTTGACGTGGTAACGGGTGTAGCATTTGCAGGCGGAGCATACGTGCTCACTTTCATGGTTTACATCCTGAACATGAAAAAGTATCATTCCATTGTCAGGGTAACCGTTCTCAACGGCTTTCTCGCTTATGTGTTTTATGCCGGGGCTTTGCTGCTCGATCTTGGCCGGCCCTGGAATGTGATCAACCCGATCATCGGCAACAATTTCGGCACCAGTTCGGTCCTCTTCCTGGTGGCCTGGCATTTTCTGCTATACATGATCGCACAATTGATTGAGTTCTCGCCGGCTATTGCCGAATGGCTCGGGGCCAGACGCGCTCACAGGATCCTTTCAGGAATGACCATTGCGGCTGTTATTTTCGGGATCACTTTATCCATGCTTCACCAGTCAGGATTAGGGGCTCTCTATTTGATGGCAAAAGAAAAGATCCATCCGCTGTGGTATTCGGAGTTTATCCCGATCATGTTTTTTGTTTCCAGTATTTTTGCCGGCTTTCGATGGTCATTTTTGAAGGATCCATCAGTCAGAAAGTATTTTTCAACCAGATCAGTGAGAAAAACCATAAGGCGCACAACGGGATCATACATCGGATTATCAAAAATATGCGCTGGGACCATGTTTGCATACTTTTTCCTGCAATTACTGGTGTTTATTCATGGTACAGCAATGGGATCTGCTGAATACCCCCATGGGTTACTGGTTCCTGCTCGAAATGATAGGGTTTGTCTTTGTGCCGATGTTCCTCTTCTTTTACAGTTACCGGAAGCATAAATCTTACTGATGAAGGTGGCAGCCATTCTTACCATGCTTGGGATCATCATCAACAGGTTGAATGTTACTGTTATAGGTTTCAGATGGGATGCCGCTGCACATTATTATCCGTCATGGATGGAAATTGTTGTTACCCTGACGGTATTTTCACCGAAATCTGGATTTTCAGGTGGGTAATCAACCGTATGCCGGTATTACGCGAATCTCCATCATGGGCTAAAGGAAAATAAATTAAACAGACAAAATAACTGATTAAGATAAATTTAAAAAATCAACATTATGGACGGATTTACTTATCATAATATTTTCAGACCAAAGGAATTGAATATATCATCATTATTGCTTTTCTGTTTTTACTGATCCCATTCTGGATTATTATTAACAAAAGAGCGGTAATCGTGCAAAATATCCGTAAAGCACTGGGCATTCTTACGATGGATATTTTAAAAATCCCCAAAGGATTATTTTACAGTAAAAATCATACCTGGACCTACCTGGAAAAATCGGGAACAGCAAAGGTAGGCCTGGATGATCTGTTGCTTCATATTACCGGGGAAGTGAGGTTAAACTATATTAAAAATCCTGATGAAATGGTTAAAAAAGGGGAAACTCTTGCAGAAGTCGATCAGAATGGCAAACTTCTCAGGATATTTTCGCCCATTTCAGGGAAAATGTACATGCAAATCCTTTACTGCTTGAAAATCCGGGATTATTGAACCAGGACCCATACGAAAGAGGATGGATTTACAGCATTAAGCCTGCGAACTGGATTGAAGAAACCCGTCATATTATCTTGCTGAAGAAGCCATCAAATGGTCAAAAAAGGAACTGGAAAGATTTAAAGATTTTATAACCATTTCGCTGGACAAATATTCCCCGGAGCCATCCATGGTAATATTGCAGGATGGGGGTGAATTAAGCGACAATGCGCTTTCAGGGATGCCGGATGAAATATGGCAGGATTTCCAGGAAGAGTTTTTAGATCAGCCTTAAAAGAGTTCTTGCTCCAACGAATTTTTTTTGGTCTACGCAAAGCGCGCAAAGTTAAAAACTAGATACGCAAAGTATTTATAATCAGTAACCTAATTTGCGTTCTTTTATACAACTTTTGCGAACTTTGCGTGGAATCCAGACTTTTGAGACACCCTCACTACTATAAATTGGTTCGTCGGACTAAAAAAAAATAAAGGCAGCTCAGATTTTTGATACAGCCTTTATTTTTTGTATTTTGCAGTATCATCTGAGTGTAGGTTTACAAGGATATTTAATTCACTGAAAATTGTGAAGAGATGAATTTCACAAACGAATCCGGCAACTGAAGAATGCACATTATTAAAAGTCTTCAATAAATTTTATCAGCCTGCGGTCATCCATTTATGGCAGGGTGATTTTTATCATCACCATGATGTCAGTATTTCTTTTTGCCTCATTTGGTATTATTTTCAGATCCGTACATGAACAATATTTAAATACGGTTATCCGCCAGAATGGTAACAATATCGGTTCCATTGTTGAAGGGGCCTTGTATCAGTCGATGCTTACCAATGACAAAGGTACACTGCAGAGCACGCTGGATGTTATTCATACCATGGCAGGCATTGATGAAGTTAATATGTATGATAACCAAGACAACCTGGTATATTCAACTTTTTCATCCGATATCGCAAAGCCCGGCAACCCGAATTGCATCAACTGCCATACCGATATAGCAGCCATGTTTCCGCGGAATGAGAAATCTTACAGGATCATTGATGCAAAGAGCACCTGCAGCATGAATCAAACAGAAAAAGGTTACAGGCAGTTGCTTATCCGGTCGCCCATACTGAATGAAAGATCATGTTACACGAGTTCCTGCCATGCCCACCAGGAGAACGAAGAGGTCCTTGGTTCGCTGCTGATAAAAATTCCGCTGAACGATCTTGACGCGGCAGTTAAAAAGTCATCAACTGAGTTTTTCCTCTTGGCCATATTTACAACCATTGTCCTTGCCGCATTTTTAATAGTATTCACCAGGAGGAGAATAAAAAAACCATTGAATGACATTATACATGGCCAGTAAAGCTGTTGCCAAGGGAGATAACAGGTAAGGCTGGAAATAAAGCCCAACCAGTTGGAAGACATAAGGATGGTTATCCAGTGCTTTTAATAATATGCTTGATAATATTAATTCCGCGGCGGTTGAACTGCAGAACTGGTCGCATCAGCTTGAATATAAAGTCCAGAAAAAATCTGAAGAATTGCTGGAAGCTCAAAATGAGCTGATCCATATTGAAAAGATAGCTTCCCTTGGAAAATTATCTTCTTCCGTTGCGCATGAGATCAACAATCCGTTGTCCGGGGTTCTGACTTATACAAAATTGATCCAGAAACAGTTAGGTAAGGCAGAGGTGGAAGAAACAGTTAAACAATCCATGCTGAAGCATTTAAATGTCATTGAAACCGAAACCAAACGTTGCGGGGAGATTGTAAAAGGCTTCTTGATTTTTCCAGGAAGGATCAGGAGAATTTCATCAATCAGCATCTTAATAAAGTATTGAAGGAGACCTATGATTTGATGGCTCACCAGATGAAAATGGAAAATATCCTGTTTCATTCTGATTTTTCAGCTCAGTCTGATATTATATATTGCAGTGAAAACCAGATCAAACAAGCATGTGTGGCCATACTGGTGAATGCTTCCGAAGCGGTTTCAGAGAACGGGGAAGTGTTTTTCAGATCATTCAATCCTGATCCTGATCATGTTAAAATCGAGATCAGTGATAATGGATCCGGTATTGCTCCAGAAGACATCCCTCATATTTTCGAACCTTTCTTTTCGGCCAAGCACAAAACAAGTGGTATTGGCCTGGGACTGGCCATAGCCCACGGAATAATACTGAGCCATAAAGGGAGAATAGAAGTGGATTCTAAACTGGGAAAAGGAACTGTGCTATCTATAATCTTGCCGTTGGTTAAAAACTAATCGGAAAATGATGACACCAAAGATTTCAATATTAATAGTCGACGATGAAGCATCGGTCAGGGATTCATTATACAACTGGTTCAAAGAAGACGGCTACATTGTCGAATGTGCTGAAAATGCCAAGGAAGCATTATCAATCATTGAATCCAGGAATTTCGATATCATCCTGGCTGATTTCAAGATGCCTGGAATGGATGGATTGGAAATGCAAAGAAGAATAAAGGCCATAGACAAGGAAGCCATCGTCATTATCATGACAGCCTTTGCATCGGTTGATTCTGCGGTCAGGGCTTTAAAAGATGGTGCTTATGATTATATAACCAAGCCTTTTGATCCCGACGATTTATCTCATTTAATCCGTAATGCGACGAAACAGATCACGTTAAAAGCTGAAAATGAAGCGCTCAGGTCAAAAATAACCACGCTCGAAAATGTGGATGATATTATCGGGAACAGCCAGGCGATGATGAATGTTCTCAAGCAAGTCGAAAGTGTGGCCCAGTCAAATTCCTCCGTGATCATCGTCGGCGAAAGCGGTACCGGCAAGGAGCTCATTGCCAGGGCTATCCATTCCAATTCACCGCGCAGGTTTTTCCCCATGGTCAGTGTTCATTGCGGGGCTTTGACTGAAAGTTTACTGGAGAGTGAATTATTCGGGCACGAAAAAGGTGCATTTACCGGGGCCATGTATAACCGTAAGGGAAGGTTTGAGATGGCCGATGGCGGCACGATCTTCCTGGATGAAATTGCTACCATTTCGACCAAGATGCAGATAGATCTTTTACGTGTGCTTGAAACAAAGAGTTTTATGCGGGTTGGCGGAAATAAGGAGATCAGCTCTGATTTCAGGGTCATATGCGCCACAAACCGCGATTTAAAAAAAATGGTCGAAAACGGCACCTTCCGTGAAGATCTTTTTTACAGATTGAATGTGGTAAGCATTACCATTCCTCCGTTAAGGGAAAGGGTTGAAGATATTCCTTTGCTTGTGGATTATTTTATTAAAAAGTATTGCATTTCGATGAGCAGGGATATAATTGCCATAGAACCTGCAGCTTTAAAACGCCTGGAAGAGTTTGAATTTCCGGGAAATGTCAGGGAACTGGATAATATGATCGAGCGGGCGATTGTCATCGGTAATGGTAAAGTTATCCATCTGAAGGACCTGCCATTAGGAAAAGAGGTTGTCAGCAGTTCTGTTGGAAAGCCTTGATGACCATGAAAAGAAGCACATCCTGCAGATTCTCAATAAATATAACTGGAATATTTCCCGGTCAGCCCAGGCATTAAAGGTCGACAGGGTAACGCTTTACAATAAAATCAAGAAATTTGATCTGAAGCAAACGGATTGATAATACGATTGTTAAAATCTCAACAGGTATTACTTATTGGATGAATCGAAAAATATCTCCCTGATTTCTTTTGGGCGGTTCGAGAAAGATTTTCTTGAGAAAATAGCTGTCGCGGTGGAACAGGAACTTCTTTTTCCTGTGAATATAATGGAAGGCCGGATTGATTTGAGTGAATTTTATGAACCCGGAAGAAGGCAATATGACGGGAACAAACTGCTGAAGGCTGTGGATGTCCTCTCACCTGCAGAATCGGTCAAAACCCTGGGATTATTCAGCGTTGATCTATTTATCCCGATCCTGACCTATATTTTCGGGCAGGCATATTTAAAGGGGCGGACAGGCGTGGCATCGACTTACAGGTTGAAGAATGAGTTGTATGGAATGAAACAGAATGAGGTTTTGCTTCATGACAGGTTCATAAAGGTATGTATACATGAACTGGGCCACTCATTCGGATTAATACATTGCCATACCCCCGACTGTGTCATGAAATCCAGCACCTATGTCGAGGATATTGATCTGAAGAAAAAGCACTTGTGCGTCAAATGCCGTAATGAATCAGGAATATCCTGAATTGCATCAGCGGCCTTTTTTGCGATGGAATACCTTAATGGATGTATTAACGTTTTCTGAGGGCGTACTTCTCGCGGGTCTCAGCTTCCTTGCTCTTGTCTGAAATAAAAATAATAGTTTTTCCTCCGTCAAGAATTACCGGATATTTATCAATGGTAGATCCTGTTAACAGTTTTGAATCGGAATGTTTGTAAGTGTTATGTGCCAAAATTTTATAGATTTCCGACAAGATACGGCTTTTTATTCATTTATTCAAAATAAATAAATAAAAAGCCGCTCTTGTGAAATTAAAACTGCAACAGGCAATCAAATGCTAATAGCCATCATTTTGAGTGAACATCCCTCCCGAAAGATCGACCTCGGTTTGCGGTATTGGTAAAAATCCTTTGGTGGCTGAGTTGAAGGTTACGTCGTATACAACCTGGTCATCAGTATAGTTCGGGCCGCGAATGCCGATCACCGTAAATTCCTGGTTAGCAACAGCCATACCCTGACGGATGACATCGAAATAACGTATCCCCTCGAGCGATAATTCGAGACGGCGCTCTTTCAGGATGTTTTCGGGAGTTGCCGGGATACTTCCCAGTCCAACCCTGGCCCTTACCCGGTCGAGGTAAGTTTGTGCATTCGCACTCCCAAGCTCTGCGGCCATCAGCAATACATCTGAAAACCGGATAACGCGGAAATTACAGGTCCTGTTAAGTTCAAACTGGCCGTCAGCTCCCCAATGCTCGGCATCCGAGCTGTATTTTTTCGAGAAATAGCCGGTATGCTGATATCCCTTATCCAGGTTACCGTCCAGCTCTTCCTGCATCAGGACCGTCATGGCCAGCCGCGGGTCGTCGCCCATATCATCTGCAAGTTTCTTGTTGACGGTGCCAAAGCTCCATCCCCTGTTCCAGTTTTCTGATCCTGTAACTCTGGGCCCCTGCATCTGGGCGCCAAGGTTGCCTTCCCCTCCGCGGACATATCCCCAGTCCCACCAGGGCGGCGTATCGCCGTGAGAGATTTCAAAGACAGATTCGATGCCATATTCGCCGGCAATCTTGAAGTTCTGGCTGTAATCAGTAAACAGGTCATGGCCGCTGTTCGCGATAAGATCTTCAAGGTATTGCAGCGCCTTCGCCTGGTCGATGACCAGGTCTCCGGCCTGGAGTTCTCCGCCATAAACACCTTTGTAGAAGAGATATGCTCTGGCAAGTAAAGCCTTGGCGGCCCATTTGCTCACTCTTCCTGCATCTCCCGCAGTGATGGTTGCAGGAAGAACTTCAGAAGCTTCTACCAGATCAAGGGCAATCTGGTTATAAACGTCCTCCGGTGCCTCCTGGTCTTGTTTATATTCAGACGGACCACTGATAGTCTTGGTGAGCAGTGGAATATTCTCAAAAAAGCGCACCTGCTCGAAATGAAAATATGCCCTGAGGAATTTGCATTCAGCAATGAGCCTTGCTTTAAATTCATCCGATGCTTCAACCTGGTCTATCTTTTCCATTAAAAGGTTGGCCCTGTAAATTCCAACATAGTTTTTGATCCAGATAGCACGTACAAGCAGGTTGGTAGTAGGGATGTTAAAGGTGTTCAGTTCGTTTTCATCCATTCCGTCATTGGGATCCTGGCCCCCGGCGAATTCATCATCGGAAAGGATATCGGAAACTGTTACGAAAGGCGCCCAGGAAACCCCGGGTGTTTCATCGTATCCTAAAACATCATAAACAGACGTCAGTGCCATCATGGCATCTTCTTCAGTCTGATAAAAGTTAGTGCTCACCTCCTTGTCCAACGGCTGGCGGTCAAGAAAATCCTCACTGCAATTATTAAATAGTAAAACAAGTGCAATGACTGAAAGCGGAAATAATATATATTTTTTCATTTTTCCTGATATTTAATTAGAATGAAATACTTGTTCCGAAACGGAATGTCCTGGCTGCCGGGTAAATACCGCGGTCAATGCCGACATCAAATGAGCTCATGGCCCCGATTTCGGGATCAGCGCCGGTATAGCCGGTAAATGTCAGCAGGTTTTCAGCAGATACATAGAATCTCCATGCTCCGCACTTAATCTTTTCAAGGAAAGATTTTGGAAGCGTATAGCCAACCTGGATATTTTTCAGGCGGAGGTAGGATCCGTTCTCAATATAAAGATCAGATACCCTGTAATTGTTATTGACGTCACTCCAGGTATATCTTGGGACCTCGTCTGAAGTTCCTTCTCCGGTCCAGCGGTCAAGAGCGGAAACAGGCCTGTTGGTATAGCGGAGATCCTGGCGTTGTGCACCGTTGAATATCTGGTGCCCGAAAGCGCCGGTAAATAAAAACGACAGATCGAAATTATGATATTCAACACTAGCATTAAAACCCAGTGTCCAGTCGGGGGTCGGGTTCCCTATATAAGTGCGGTCGTCCTCGTTAATGACATCATCACCATTGACATCAACGAACCTGACGTCTCCCGGTACGGCATTAGGCTGCAGCATAAGGCCGTCGCTTCCGTAATGCTGGTAGATTTCGTTCTGGTTCTGGAAGATCCCATCGGTTTTGTAACCATAGAAATAAGCAATCGGCATTCCTTCTTCTGAGCGGGTCACCATACCTGCGATAGCCCAGCTTGCCCCGGGGAGAACGCCTTCCTCGTTACCGATTTCGGTCATTTCGTTTTTGTTATAGGCTGCATTTACACCTACCGAATAACGTAGTTCTTTAAGATAATGCCGCCAGTTGACCGACATTTCAACACCGCGGTTCTGGACGCTGCCCACATTTGCATAAGGTGCATCATTACCAACATGCCCCGGAATGGGGATACGTTCAAGCAAGCCTTTGGTCGTTTTGATATAATAGTCAAAAGTGGCGCTAAGCCTGTTGTTAAATGCCCCAACATCGAGCGCTATATCAAGCTGTTCCGACTCCTCCCAGCGGATATCCGCATTTTCGATGAAGGAAGGGGAAGCGCCGGTATATCTTCCATCCCCGAAGATATAACCACGGCTTTTATCAATAGTAGACACGAACTGGTAATCGCCGATCTCCTGGTTACCGTTGACGCCCCATGACGCCCTCAGCTTAATAAAACTGACCGGCCCGAGCTGCGGCATAAACGATTCTTCTGTCAGCATCCATGAAACACCGAGTGACGGGAAAAGCCCGTACCGGTTGTTGGGGCCGAACTTTGACGATCCGTCACGGCGTAAGATCCCGGTGAAAGCATACTTGCTCTTATAATCATATGTGACCCTTCCGAATATGGAAAACAGCGCGGAAGATGAGGCCCCGCCCCAGGCAGTCCAAACCGTATCGGTAGCCATGTTCAGGTATACATTGTCAGGATCCGTAATCGGGACTTTTGCGTTAAAACCTCCCAGGTCTTCATAATTGTTTTCAAAGGCAGTTGTGCCGGCAAGTAAGGAAAAGTTGTGGTCTTTGATCTTTTTTGAATACGACAGGGTGTTTTCCCATTGCCAGTTATAGTAACGTGTGATGGTTTTTGTAACATTTGTCTTGTCGGTATTACTCTGGGCCCCGTTAAGATAATAAAGCGGTGTGTAAGTATCCCACAGAACATAAGCAAGGTCGAGACCTACGCTTGACCTGAATTTCAGGCCTTCGATAATATCCACTTCTGCATACAGATTTCCAACGAATTTATCGACCCTGGTCTCCCCGTTTTGAATTTCAAGCAAGGCCATTGGATTTACCACTTCAGCCCCTACAAGGTCTGAGATTCCGTAAACACTACCATCGGGTGCGGTAACTACAGGTTCCGAAGAATATGGATACTGGGAGAGAATGGATGTATCAGTCATGTAGAGAGGGGTCAGCGGGTCAAGGTTCAATGCACTGCTGTAAGCGCCGTTAAATGACTGGTTGCTGCCGATGCCCCTTCTCTTGATTTCTGAGTAAGAAAGGCTTCCCCCGAATTTAAACCAGTCTGTTGCGCGGTGATCACCGTTCAACCTGGCTGTAAGACGGTCGAACTGTGACTTTTCCCCGCCAATTATCCCCTGTTGCGAGAAATAAGAAATCGAGGAGGAATAGGTTGTTTTTTCATTGCCACCTGCAACAGACAGGTCAAAGTTCATTATAGGGACATTTTTCTCAAACAGTTGCGCCTGCCAGTCGGTGTTGGCTGCCGGAACTTCATCCAGGTCGAAGGGTTCGGTAAGGCCGGCATTCCGTGCACCTTCGTTCATCAGCATGCGGTAATCGTCTGCACCAAGCATTTCAATCGTTTTACTGACATTCTGGATGCCGTAATAGGTCGAAAAATTCAGGCTCGTTCCGCCACCTGCTTTTCCTCCTTTCGTCGTGATGAGCACAACGCCATTGGCAGCCCTGGCCCCGTAAATAGCAGCGGAAGCGGCATCTTTCAAAACATCGATAGATTCGATGTCGCCCGGGTTGAGGTAATCAATACCTCCAACCGTCATCCCATCGACGATATACAGCGGGTCAGCGTCACCGGTGGTTCCGGCACCACGGATCCGCACAGTAGGAGCTTCACCAGGCTGTCCTGACATCTGGGTCACCTGTACCCCTGCCGTCTGGCCCTGCATGGCCTGCTCGGCACGAAGAACAGGGATCCTTTCGATTTGTTCAGAATTAACCGTTGAGATGGCTCCGGTCACGACTTTCTTTTTCTGTGAACCGTAACCGATTACTACTACTTCATCCAGCTCTGTAAGGTCAGACTCCATAAAAACATCGATAATCGCACGTCCGTTAATCGGCATCTCAATTGTTTTATAACCGATATAGGAGAATACCAGGGTGTCTTTATCACTCATAACCATCAGGCTGTATTTGCCATTGACGTCGGTGATGGTGCCGTTGGTGGTGCCTTTTTCAAGCACCGTTGCACCGGGTATGCCCGTCTGATCAAGTCCATCGGTCACAATCCCGGTCACGGTAAATTTTTGCGCCATCAAACCGGTTGTGAAACAAATGAACAGGACGGAAATGATTACTTTGTAAAGATTTCGCTTCATATGTTTAGTTTTTGGTTAATTTATTTTTGAAAAACGCGGATATAATCCACTTTCATTTGCGTTGGAAATACGGTAGTTCCGTCAGGATTTCCCGGCCAGATCCCTCCGACGGCCACATTAAAAATGAAGAAATGTTCAAGGTGGAACTCACTCAACGCCGCAGGGGTGATATCAATAGTGAAAAATTGCTGATTATCCACAAATGACCTGATCTGGTTCTCATCCCATATGATCGAGAAGACATGATATTTCTCGTGGAAGTTTTTGCCGGTAGAGGTATAGCTAAGCCCATAGCTGGCTTGGCCATTGCCGTCGTCCCAGTGCATGGTGCTGTGTACCGTTTTCTCCCTGCCGCTTCCACCAATCATTTCCATGATATCCATCTCACCACAAGCAGGCCAGCCAACGCTGCCGACGTTGTTGCCCAGCGTCCACAATGCCGGCCAGATGCCCTGTCCTTTCGGCAGTACCGCCCTGATATCCACCCGGCCGTATTTGAAAATTTTCTTGTTTTGCGTGATCATCCTGGAAGAAGTGTAATCATGTCCGCCGTAATCTTCTTTCCTGGCTTCAATTGTCAGGACACCTTCTGCCACCGTGGTGTTCTCGGTTCGGTAATATTGCAGTTCGTTATTGAACCATTCGCCGCCGGTCTCGAAGGTCCAGTTATCCATATCCACGCTGCTTCCATTAAATTCATCCTGCCAGACCAGGTTGTAGCCGTCATATGTGAGCGGGCTGAAATAGCCGCTGTCTAGCGGTACCGGTATATCGGGCACCAGCCCGATAGTGATCGTTTTGCCGGATTTTATGTACTTGCCCGACTCGCCGTAGGCCCGAACAGTGATTTCATATTCTCCTTCACCTTCGCCAAAGGAATACTCAAAATACCCGGTAGCATTTGAATCTGCCGGAGTATCGGCATTACCGATAAATAACTGGTATTGAACCGTGTTTTCTGCCGTGGCCTGGATGACCACATTACCGGTTTCGTTATCAATTGATATGACCGTAACGGTCAGGTTTGTCGGATCAAGGTTGTTGTCGGGGCTGTCATTCTTATCACAGAAGACAAGCAGGAATGATAAAAGCAAGGAAACCATCACGATACGGTTATAGTGATACATCTTCATATACTGTTTTATTTAAAATTCAAAAATACATTAAAATATTAGCGGAAATAATTTTATTTCTTGTCTAGAAAAGCAAGAGTCAGTTTTAGGATGCGACTGATTTACGCGGATTAGTCTTAAAAATTTCTCTCGCCTCTTCCCTAAATAGTTTTATATTTGTAATTGAAAGTTCTGAAGAATTATTAACCTAAAAAACCAATCCACTATGAAAAAAAGCATCTTTCTTTCTATAATTCTTATGTTCGCCTTTACCATCAACATCGGCTGTGATAAACTTGACGTTACCAAGAATCTTGAACTGGAGATCGAATTTGTGGCTAATTCTTCCAATGCTGATTATGAAGATTCGGAGATCTTCGACGCATCAGAGAACAGCTCCGTTATTGAGGAATATGGTGATAAGATCACGGATATCGAAATCACAGAAGTGACGGTCTGGCTGACCTCTTTCAATGGACCGGCAGGTCAGAAGATCGTCTTTAATGCCTTAACCGTTGCTGATGAAAATGGAGATGGAGAAGAAGCAATCAGTACCATAGCCGACCAGGATCTTGCATCACTGCTTGACAGTCCGATCCCTCTCACTGTAAACCAGGCCGGCATAGACCGTTTTGCTGAACTTATCAAGGAAAGTCCCCACAAGGCGCTTATTAAGAATGTTGGCAGCACCGATAGCAGCCCGATTGATTTCGTATGCGTGTTCAAATTCAAGGTGAAGATGACGGCAAACCCGTTATAAAAAGGTCATTTCTCAACATAGATTGGCTTTTATGGTTCAATTTTTGTGATTAAGAAGATTAAATCACGGAACCCGATTTTTACCAAACCAAACATCATGAAAATCATTAAACCTAGCCTGAAAGCGATCCTTTTGCTTTCTTTAATCCTCATTCTTTTTTCTTCAGCATCGAAAGCCCAGGAACAATTCCGCCTCCAGGATTATAAAAACCCTGATTACCGCTGGCAAAGGCTTGACCTGAGATTCGGACTTGGTGGCAATAACAATTATAACAGGCACGAAATAGACAATGGTATAAATCATGAAAGCAACAATTCCCAGTTTAACAGCGGAATAGATATAGATTATTTTGGAACGAAAAACTCTTCCACTTACCAGGGGTACCAGATGATCAGCCTTGCCACCGACCTGGTTTCATCCTGGTATAAATATGAAGACCTGGCGAATGATGGATATGGGCATAATCAGAAAAATAATAACGGTAATGTCAGCCTGAATGCGGAAACCGTTAACCGGTTTTACGGCAAAAAGAAAAAGTTTTTAGAGACAGATTTTAATCTTGGAAGCAGATATTATCGTTCAGTATCTCAATACTCTACCGATCAGGAAAGCCTGCCCTATAACGACAAATCTACCATTTACAGGTATGAGATATCTGCTTCCCTGCCGCTGCTGGTTGGAGTGGGTAGGATAGAGGAAGTGCAGGATGCCAGGCTCTCCGTATACATCCTTGACGATCTAACTTCATCAGGCGACCTGACCAGACCCCCGACGAACGAAGAGATCCTGGCTTTCTCTGAATTTATCACCGGGGTCAAGAACCAGCGTTACTTTGATGCCCGGCTTCGGAAGATAGCCGAGATCACTGCGATCGACTCCTTTTTAACGGTGACGGGTCTTAAAGCCGAGTCGGACGCAAGTTATTACACGCTGATCAACGACAACTGGGAATTTTCCAGCGGTCCGGTGCGCAGGGCCGGAGGCCGTTTCTCCATCGGGCTTGTGCCGCAACTGAACATGACCTTCGAGGAAAATGAACGCTTCTGGCGCGATACCCTGAATAACCCGGCGGTCATTGAAACTTATTCTGACAGGAATAATTCAGGAATGGATGCATGGGGATTGGATTTCCTGACCGGATACACCTGGGAAAAGCCGGCCAGTCTTTACTGGCAGCATACGATAGATGCCAGCCTGGCTTATTCCTTATACCACCAGAACGTGGAATTTAAAAATTATGAGAAAGATTCATTGATCAATGAAGAGGGGAGCAGGACTAATTCTCCGAATATATTGCTGGACCTGGGATATAAAGTCGGTTATTATCCGAACTCGAGGACCCAGATCATACTGGGGATCAACACAAACTTCAACCAGTACTGGGGTGACCAGGTTTACAATGATGAAAATGAAATAGATGTTGGTAAAATATTAGTAAACAATGATATACATTTGACTTGTTATTATTATTTCTCGCCGCAACTCAGATTAATGCTTGGGATGAACAGCATGTATTCATTTACCAGGCGCAACCAGGCACAATCGGGGGAGGAAAATGCCGAGGAATTCATCCATGATTTTCAGAACAGCATTTCAGCCGGTTTAACGTACAGTATTTTTTAGAACACCCTTGGGGTCTCCATTTTCGAATACCCCAAGGGTATCCGATATCGAACACTTTCGGACAAACTCTTTCAAATTATTCTCCTATCTTTGAACCTTACATCTGATCATGGCTTGATATAATTAAATTACTTTAGGCATGAACCAAGCGCAAAAAGCCCGCAAGATCTCATTTAACGAAGACTGGATGGCCGTGGTCACCGGCTTTATCATTATCGCATTGACGATTATGATCTATGAGTATATTCCCTCGCTGCCCGACCTTTTTAAACCGAAAGATACCTGGAGCGGAACGGATTTCCTCACAGGCTTCCTGTCACGTCCAAACCTGCTACGTATTGTTTACATCTTCCTTTTTTTTGCCTTACTGGCCTGGATCGGGTTGAAACTTGCCGGGAAGAAGACCACCTATTTTTTGGGCTCTTTCTCGATCATCGCCCTATTGGCCATCCTGGCGCAGGTCATCTCGACCCATACATCAATCAAGGCGGTGAGCCTGGAAACGGTTTTCTTTTCGGTACTGATCGGCTTGCTGATCAGTAATACGATGAAACTCCCGGAATGGTTGAAACAATCGGTTCAGAGCGAGTTTTATATCAAGATAGGGTTGGTGTTACTGGGCACTTCAGTTCTTTTCTCCAACATCATGAAAGCCGGTGCCATGGGATTGGTGCAGGCATTGGTGGTAGTGATCTCTGTATGGTACCTGGCTTACTGGATCGCAAGGAAGATGAAGGTTGACAAGGAAATGTCAACGATGCTTGCTTCAGCCGTTTCGATTTGCGGAGTCTCGGCTGCCATCGCCACCTGTGGCGCAATCAAAGGCGACAACAAAAAGCTTTCCTACGTCATTTCACTGGTGCTGATTGTTGCTATTCCCATGATGATCTTCATGCCTTACCTGGCCAAGTGGATGGGGCTTTCGCAGGAGGTGGCCGGTGCCTGGATCGGTGGAACAATCGATACTACCGGAGCAGTTGTGGCTTCCGGGACCATCATCGGTGAAACAGCCCAGAAATATGCTGTCATTATCAAGTCGGCACAAAATGTACTTCTTGGCCTGGCAGCTTTTGCCATATCAATCTACTGGTCTTATTCCGGCCAGGGGGTACAGGCAGAAAAACCTACTGCACGCATTATCTGGGACCGCTTTCCGAAATTCGTCCTGGGATTTATCCTGGCTTCCGTTGTCTTTTCCTTTGCTATCGACGGGGAGACGGTCAAGCAAGCGGGAGATACCATTAAAGGTTACCAGAACATCTGGTTCAGCATGGCTTTCGTATGCATCGGGCTGGAAACACGCTTCCGCGACATCTTCAGCTCCGAAAACCGCAAACCCATGTACGCCTTCCTGCTGGCTCAGTTCTTTAATGTGATCATTACACTGGTAATTGCCTATCTGTTATTCAAAACTTAATTAGCAATAAATATTTAACTTTGAACTTTAAATTGTAAACATTCACACCCACACTTCACCTGCACACCTCACACCCACGCCCTCTTCGGGGTATTAGCTCAGATGGCCAGAGCGCTGCGTTCGCAATGCAGAAGTCACCGGTTCGACTCCGGTATACTCCACATCAAAGTGTTGAATTTTAAGTGTTGAGTTTTAAGTTGAGGATTTTTCTATTTTAGAATCAATATAAATATTATTTTTGTACTCAATACAATACGGCTATTTATGACCGCTTCATATCTTTCCGCCCTGACAATGCCTATGTGCATGCGCTGAGCCTTCGCTCTGTCCTTAAAGTGAAGGCGCACCATTTAAAATTCCAAATCCCAGGCACCAAATTCCAAACAAATTCTAAAATTCAAATTCGAAACAGGTTTGATAGTTATTCTTAACTTATGACCAATGACCAATGACCAATGACTAAAGACCTACAGCCTTTGTCGCTACTATATCAAGTAATAAAATCCCGTGTTCTCGTGCTCGATGGTGCCATGGGAACCATGATCCAGCGGTATAAGCTTTCGGAGGCTGATTACCGCGGGGAGCGGTTCCGGGATTATCACCGTGACCTGAAAGGCAACAACGACCTGCTTTCCCTTACCCAACCGCATATCATCCGGGAAATCCATTCCGCATACCTCGATGCGGGCGCCGATATCATCGAAACCAATACCTTCAATGCCACTGCCATCTCCCAGGCCGATTACGGGATGGAGTCCCTTGCATATGAGTTAAACCTGGCTTCAGCCAGGATTGCCCGGTCCTGTGCCGATGAGTTCACCCGGTTAAACCCGGCAAAACCACGCTTCGTGGCAGGCGCCCTCGGGCCAACCAACAAAACCGCTTCCCTTTCACCCGATGTGAACGACCCGGGATATCGTGCCATCTCTTTTGAACAGCTTTATGACGCTTATTACACCCAGGCAAAAGGCCTGCTCGACGGCGGGGTGGATGCGCTCCTGGTCGAAACGATATTCGATACGCTGAATGCCAAGGCGGCCTTGTTTGCCATACAGGATCTCCTGGAAAAAAGAGGAATCAAAATTCCCGTTATGGTTTCAGGCACTATTACCGACCTTAGCGGCAGGACACTTTCTGGCCAGACCGTCGAAGCTTTCCTCCATTCCGTTTCACACGTCGATCTTTTCAGCATCGGTTTTAACTGCGCCCTCGGGGCTAAGGAACTGCGCCCTTTCGTCGAGGAGATTTCCCACAAAGCCCCTTTTTACACCAGCGTTTATCCCAATGCAGGCCTCCCCAACCAGTTCGGTGAATACGACGATACGCCGGAGGAGATGTCATCTCAGATAAAGGACTTCCTCGATAACCGGTTCATCAATATCGTCGGAGGCTGTTGCGGGACCACACCTGAACATATCAGGGCATTTGCGGAAATTGCCGGAAAAGCTGCTGTTAGGGTGGTGCCTCAACCTACGGAATCCCTCAAGCTCAGTGGGCTTGAGCCGCTGGTATATTTCCCCGGCAGCAACTTCATCAATATCGGGGAACGCACCAATGTTGCCGGTTCGAAGGTGTTTGCCCGCCTGATCCGCGACGGGAAATTTGAGGAAGCGCTCACCATTGCCCGCCAACAGGTAGAAAACGGGGCGCAGGTGATCGATATCAATATGGACGATGCCATGCTTGACGCTGAAAAAGCCATGGTCAGGTTCCTGAACCTGCTTACAGCCGATCCCGACATCGCCCGTGTCCCGGTCATGATCGATTCCTCAAAATGGCCGGTGATCGAAGCCGGGCTGAAATGCCTGCAGGGCAAAGCTATTGTGAATTCAATCAGCCTGAAAGACGGGGAAGAGCCGTTCCGGGAAAAAGCCCGGAAGATTAAAAAATACGGTGCCGCCGTGATTGTCATGGCTTTTGATGAAGAAGGCCAGGCAGCCACTTATGAGCGTAAAACTGAGATATGCCGGCGCGCTTACCGGATCCTGACGGATGAGGTCGGTTTTCATCCCTACGATATCATCTTTGATCCCAATATATTGACTATTGGAACCGGTATGGAGGAGCATAATAACTATGCTGTCGACTTCATCAGGACCATAAAATGGATAAAGCAAAACCTGCCGCATGCCCGGGTGAGCGGCGGGATCAGCAATCTCTCCTTCTCTTTCCGTGGAAATGATACACTCAGGGAGGCGATGCATTCGGCATTTTTATACCATGCCATCCAGGCCGGACTGGATATGGGTATCGTCAACGCCGGCAACCTGCCGGTTTATGATGAGATACCGAAAGATTTACTGAACCTTGTTGAGGACGTTATCCTCAACCGGCGTAAAGATGGAACAGAAAGATTGATCGCCTATGCTGAGAAGATGCAGGCAAAAGCAGAAAAAGAAGAAATAGTGGAGGAATGGAGGTCGGCAACGGTGCAGGAACGCCTGAAGCACGCGTTGATCAGGGGTATCCTGGACCACATCGAGGAAGATACAAAGGAAGCAAGGGGCCATTACGCCCGGTCGCTGGAAGTGATCGAAGGACCGTTGATGGATGGGATGAATATCGTGGGCGACCTGTTCGGTTCGGGCAAGATGTTCCTGCCGCAGGTGGTGAAGAGCGCGAGGGTGATGAAGAGGGCAGTAGCGGTGCTGGAACCGTGGCTGGTAGAAGAAAAGCTTCGTCAGCCCCTACCCCTGAATCCCCTCCCCCAATTGGGGGAGGGGACTAAGGGGAGGGGGCAGCGGGGGCCGGCTAAGGTGCTGCTCGCTACCGTCAAAGGCGATGTGCACGATATCGGCAAGAACATCGTCGGGGTGGTGCTGGGATGCAACAATTACGAGGTCATCGATCTCGGTGTGATGGTTTCGACAGAAAAGATCCTGCAGGCGGCGAAAGAGCATGACGTCGATGTGATCGGTCTGAGCGGGCTCATTACCCCGTCACTTGAAGAAATGGCTCATGTGGCTTCGGAAATGCAGAGGCTTAAGTTTGATGTCCCTTTGCTGATCGGCGGGGCAACAACGTCGGAGATCCACACCGCCGTTAAGATCGCCACGCAGTATCACCACCCGGTCATTCATGTCAGGGATGCTTCACGTTGCGTGGGAGTGCTGTCGAACCTTTTATCTCCTGATCATAAAGAAAAATATGTCAACGAGGTCAGGAACAAATATGCCGGACTTAAGGCAAAGCATGAAAACAGGAAGAGTGAGGATATTTATATTTCCCTCGAAGAAGCCAGGACAAACCGGCTGAAAGTCAACTGGGATGAAGTAAAGATCACAAGACCTTCATTCCTGGGAAACCGTTCGCTGATCGATTATCCGCTGGAGGAGCTACGGGATTATATCGACTGGACGTTCTTCTTCCATGCCTGGAAAATCCCTGGGAAATACCCTGAAATCTTTAATGACCCATTGAAAGGCGAAGAGGCGAAGAAATTATTTGATGATGCACAAAACATGATTGAGGAAGTATTTTCCAAAAAAATGCTGCAGGCCAAAGGGATTTTCGGGTTTTATCCGGCACGAGCTGCCGGTGAAGATGTGAATTTATACAGGGATGAACGTGACCCTGAGCCTTTTTCTACCTTACATTTTCTCCGTAACCAGGAGAAAAAGGAAGCAGGCATTCCCAATCTCAGCCTGGCTGATTTTATCGCACCAAAGGATTCCGGCAAAGTCGATTACCTTGGATTATTCGCGGTCACTGCAGGTATCGGGATTGAAAAATGGGTGAAGCACTATGAAGAAGCTCTGGATGATTACAGCAGTTTTATGCTGAAGATACTGGCCGACAGGTTTGCAGAGGCCTTTGCAGAGCGCCTCCATGAGCGGGTCAGGAAAGAATATTGGGGATATGCAGCCGGTGAGAACATTCCGGTGCCTGAAATGTTAAGGGAAGAATACCAGGGGATCAGGCCTGCCCCGGGATACCCGGGATGCCCGGAGCATTCTGAAAAAAGGACGATATTTGATTTGCTGGAGGCAGAAAAGAATGCCGGCATCACCCTGACGGAGAATTTTGCCATGTACCCGGCAGCGGCAGTAAGCGGGTATTATTTCAGCCATGGATTTTCGAGGTATTTCAACCTCGGAAAGGTTCTGGATGACCAAGTTCATGATTATGCTGTTAGAAAAGAAATCGATTTAGATAAAGCAAGAAAATTATTAAGTCCTAATTTGAAAGATTAATAAAATTAGCTAAAGATTAATTTCTCACAGAGTAACACAAAGGTAAACGGAGAGCTACACAAAGGAGGACTTCTTTGTGATCTCTGTATAACCCTCTGTGAACCTCTGTGAGAAACAACTAACCAACCCATGAGAGTAATAGAAGCCATAGCAAAATCGAAAAAGCCCCTCTTCACTTTCGAGATCCTTCCCCCGGTGAAAGGCAGCGATATTAATTCCATCTACCGCGCTATCGACCCTTTGATGGAGTTTGGACCCTCATTTATTGAAGTGACCTATCACCGCGAGGAAATCTCATACAAGGAACTTTCAGATGGGAATATCGAGAAGAAGGTACTGCGTAAACGACCCGGTACGGTAGGAATTTCAGCTGCCATCAAGTACAAGTACAAGGTGGAAGTAGTCCCTCACATTATTTGTGGCGGATTTAACCGTGAAGAGACCGAAAACGGCCTGATCGACCTTCACTTCCTTGAGATTTACAACCTCCTGGTTATCCGGGGGGACAATCTTCCCGGTGAAAAATTCTTCAAACCGGAAAAGGGGGGGAACCAGTATTCCGTAGAACTGATCCGCCAGATCATGGACCTGAACCGTGGCATTTACCAGGACAAGGAGCTGGTAAACAATTCACCTACAAACTTTTCCGTTGGTGTGGCCGGTTATCCTGAAAAGCATTCTGAGGCCCCGAATATGAAAACCGATATAAAGCATCTGAAGGAAAAGATAGATGCCGGGGGCGAATATATCGTCACACAGATGTTCTTTGATAACCGGATGTATTTTGATTTCGTAAGCCAGTGCCGGGAAGCAGGGATAACTGTCCCTATCATCCCGGGATTAAAACCAATCGCCACGCTAGGACAGTTGAGTACCTTGCCCAGGACTTTCAGCATCTCCATACCTGAAGATCTGCAAAGGGAGGTTGAAAAGTGTAAGGACAACCGTGGTGCCCGCCAGGTCGGGATCGAGTGGTGCCTTATGCAGTCGAAGGAGCTCATGAAGGCCGGTGTTCCGGCACTTCACTATTTTACCATGGGAAAGTCGGATAATATCAGGGAGATTGTGAAGGAAGTTTTATAAGTTCAAATTATGATAATATACCTGCTTTACATTGTCGGTTCCCTTGTTGTGCTTTACTTTGGTGCGAATTCACTGGTAAAGGGCGCTGCTTCCATTGCTGAACGCCTTGGGGTATCGGCCCTGGTCGTTGGCCTGACAGTAGTTTCATTTGGCACCAGCACACCTGAGCTGATTGTAAGCATTCAGGCTTCAACCAATGGGTTTGGGGAGATCTCCATCGGGAATGTTATCGGGTCCAACATTGCCAACATTGGCCTTATCCTGGGGCTGTCGGCATTGATCCTTCCTTTGAAAGCCCATTTGCAGCTAATCCGCTTTGATACCCCTGTCATGATCCTGACGGCGTTGTTGTTCCTTGTTTTTTTTCTTGATAATACAATAGGACGGATTGAAGGGCTTGTATTCCTTTCGGGGATCATTGCATATACCATTTTTAATGTTTTGAAATCAAGGAAAGAACATCAGAAATTGGTTTTAAAAGAGTTTGAAGACTCCGTCCCGAAGGTAACCCGTCATTGGGCCCTCGATGTTATTTTAATCGTCATTGGCCTGGCTGCTTTAATGGTCGGTTCCGAGTTCCTCGTGAAGAATTCAGTTGAACTGGCAAGGCTCATAGGGCTCAGCGAAGCAGTGATCGGACTGACGATCGTTGCTGTGGGGACCAGTACCCCGGAACTGGCCACATCGATTGTGGCAGCAATCAAAAAACAACCCGATATTGCGATCGGTAATGTTATAGGATCAAACATTTTCAACATACTCGGGATACTGGGGATTGCATCCCTTGTCAGGCCCATCTCGGCTCCAGGCATAAACCTTGTTGACACCCTGGTGATGATCGGTATGTCGTTGATGCTGCTTCCCTTTATAAAAACCGGTTTTACTTTGCGGAGATGGGAAGGGGCGCTGATGCTGGCCATATATGTGGGCTATGTCATTTACCTGTTAAATGGGGCATAGAGCCTGGTTTATTTCTTAACCCGTTTTTTTCTTATTTAGACAATTTATAAATATCCTATGGTATCGATATTTAGTTTGAAATGAATTATTTTTATACCCTAAAATTCTGAATCAAAAATCTTTACCTATGAAAAAGTTTTACTTCTTATGTTTACTTTGTATGACTGGCCTGGGATTATTATCTCAACCGGTAGCCCGGCAGAAAGTTATTGTGGAAATTGGGACAGGTACCTGGTGTACCTATTGCCCGGGTGCAGCCATGGGCGCCGATGACCTGGTCGAAAACGGCTGCCAGGTCGGTGTGATCGAATATCATAATGGTGATCCTTTTGCTAATGATGCTTCCAATGCCAGGAATTCCTATTATGGAATATCAGGATTCCCGACTGCCTTTTTCGACGGAGTATTAAGTGTAGTGGGAGGTAACCATTCCGTGAGCATGTATCCCTCTTACCTGCCCCTTTACCAGCAAAGATTTGCTATTCCCAGTGATTTCACCATTGAAATTTATGGGCAGAATACCGGATCAGTTTATGATATTCTACTGGTGGTTACTAAAGTTAATGGTACCTATGGTGAATTAACCGTCCAGCTTGCCCTGACTGAATCGGAAATCGTTTTTGCCTGGCAGGGCCAGACCCATTTGAATTTTGTTGAGAGACTTATGGCGCCTGATCATTTTGGAACCACGGTCGATTTTACCGATGAGGAAGTTATGGTGATACCTCTTCAGTTCACGATGAATTCTGATTGGGTGGCCGCCAACTGTGAACTGGTTGCTTTCGTGCAGGATGATGATACAAAAGAATGTTTGCAAGGCAATATGGTTGCCATTCCCGACCTGGATCCCATACCGGCAACAGCCAGATTTACCTGTGCTGATAATACTCCATGTATTTCCACTTCGTTAGAATTTGAAGATCAATCCCTTGGGGAAATCATTTCCTGGAACTGGACTTTTGAAGGGGGCAATCCTCCAACATCAACTGTCCAGAATCCGGTGGTATCTTATAGCACCCAGGGCCAGTATGATGTCAGCCTTATCGTTTATGATGGTGAAGTGTATGATACATTGGTGAACCCGGAATACATACTCGTCATCACACCGCCGGTGCAGCCGAATGTCCCGAGCGGTCCTACTGGCATTTGCCAGGATGATACAGGAATTCAATACTCAATACCAGTTGTGCAATGGGCGACTACTTATACCTGGGATGTTGATCCTGATAATGCAGGCACCATTTCCGGTCCTGACCCCGTAGCTTCTTTCATCCCTGCTCCCGGATATATTGGTGCTTACACTATCAAAGCCAGGGCCGATAATAACTGTGGCAACGGGACATGGTCGCAGGGCCTGGGTTGCACCACTTACATGACACCGGCCCAGTATACTTTATCTGATGGTGCAGGTTATTGCGAAGGCGGAGACGGTGTCCAGGTTACCCTCGACGGATCGCAAACAGGGGTCAGTTACGAGCTTTACCTTGATGGTGATGCAACAGGCCAGATCCTGGCAGGTACAGGCTCTGCCCTTGATTTTGGTGAGCAGACCGAGCCGGGTATTTATACCTGCTATGCTTTTACCGATCAATGCGATAGCTATATGGTCGGCAATACTTACATTTTTATAATCACCACTCCCACCAAACCGGTAACTCCTGCCGGCCCTACAGCACAATGCAACAACGATGAAAATGTTACCTACACGACCCAGCAAGTCACCGGCGCCACTTCATATGCCTGGAGCCTTGCCCCAACGGATGCCGGAACCATAACCGGTAACACGGTTACGGCAACGGTTGACTGGAATAATGAATTTTCAGGTACTGCCACTATCAGCGTAGCAGCTGTCAATGCCTGCTTCACAGGGCCTGTTTCCGATAACCGCACTGTCACGGTAAGTGCCGCGCCACAACCTTTCATCAGCGGCGATCAGGATGTATGTGACTGGGAATACGGATTGGTCTACACAACCCCCGTTGCAGATGGAAACACCTTTGCATGGGAAATCAGCGGCGGAACGATCACCGGTGGTGCCGGTACAAATGAAATTATCGTAACCTGGGGAAACCCGGGAACCGGCTTTGTTAAGGTAACAGAGTCAAATGACGACTGTTCCGTTACGACCACGAACTTCGAAATTGTCATAGATGACTGCGTTGGCATTGGAGAAGGCGAAAGCGGTTCCTTCAGCATTTACCCCAACCCGGTAAAGGACGAGCTGACGATAAAATTTACCGGCAAGACGTCTGATACAAAAGTTGTTATTGTAAATGAACTCGGTCAGATGGTTTATAATACCATGACCGGAGCTGACCAGCAGATCAGCATCAATACTTCTGATTTCGCCAAAGGTATTTATGCCGTCAGGATTTATGGCGAAAATGGGGTCACAGAGATGAAGTTTATAAAGGTAGAATAAGTTGTCCGGATGGACAATTGGCGGGTCCCCGCTTGCGCGGGGATGACGACTTTGTTGATAAAATATAAAAAGCGGCGCGGCAAACAGGTAGATTGCTAAATGCAAAAATCCTGCATGCCGCGCCGATTTTCCTTTTGCCTGGTGACACACGTCATCCTGATCCGCCGAAGGCGGAGAAGGATCTCCTTTCAGAATATCCTGTACCTCGCAATCCCTTTTTTCTGAAAAAAATAACGGAAGGAAACCCCCAGGACGCCCAACCCGTATTTTATGCTTCTCTTTAAGTTTATAGACGAAGCATCATCGAAATATTTTGTCGGACAGGTGATCTCGGCGATCTCATAACCTGCATAACAAATCTGGGCGAGCATCTGGTTGTCGAAGATGAAATCGTCGGAATTGAGCTGGTATTTTATCTTTTGGAGGACTTCTCTCGAAAAGGCACGGTAACCCGTGTGATATTCCGAGAGTTTTTGCCGCATCAGGATATTCTGGGCAAGGGTGAGAAAACGGTTGGAAACGTATTTGTAGAAAGGCATTCCTCCTTTCAGCGCCCCTTTTCCAAGGATGCGTGATCCCAGTACAACATGGTAAACATTATTGGCAATCAGGTAACACATGCTGTGGATCAGTTTGGGCGTGTACTGGTAGTCGGGATGGAGCATCACCACGATGTCGGAATTGATCTCCAGAGCCTTGTCGTAACAGCTTTTCTGGTTCCCGCCATAGCCTTTGTTATCTTCATGTTCAATGATGTATTTGATGCCAAGGCTCTTTGCAACATCGACGGTATTGTCCCAGCTGTGGTCATCCACCAGTATCACATCGTCGACGATATCGAAAGGGATTTCCCTGAAAGTCTGTTCAAGGGTTTTTTCGGCATTATAAGCCGGGAGCACTACCGTGATCTTCTTTCCGTTGATCATAGGCCTGGTTTTTGTTTTTCAGGATATCGCGCTGCAAATATAAAACCGTTCTTCTCGTAAAGAATGGTCAACCGTGGATAAATACGGGAATATTCCTCCTTCTTCGTCATCTTATAAACGAAATAAGCAGGTTTGTCGATCTCACCGTTTAAAAGCCACTCTTTATCATAGGAAAGCGGGTTATCCTGAGGCTGTTTTTCACCATAAAACAAATGCGCATAGCTCTTAAAGCCCAGCGTGTTAATATAGCAATCCTCTTCGCTGTGCTGCCGGTAAAAATCAAGTGCCGCGCGCTGGGCATAACCTTCAATCTTACCGGTAAAAACGGTCATGGTGAGAAACGTGAAGATCATCGATGCAACGAATAGCGATACAACCCTTGCTAAAGGTTTTTTAATAAGGAAGAACGCCAGGATACCCATAACCAATACCAAAGCAACCAGCACCTCCCAGCCGGTCCATTTGATATCTGCTGCAAGGTTTGCAACGGCAAATGGGTCTTTGATCATGCCGCTGTTGATGAGCCATTCTTTGTTCAGGCCGACTATTGTAAAGCCGAGGATCACCGTTATCCAGAGAATTGCGAATGCACCAAGCACGATTTTAGAAGGCAAATTTACATGTACTTTCCCTTCAACAATCCGGTAAATGGTGAGAGCCGCCAGGTATGTCAGCGGGAAATAAGCCAGGGAAGAATAGTGGACGATTTTGGTCTGCACGATCTCGAACAGGATCACAACGGTCAGAAGAAGAATGAGACAGGCGCGGCGCCATTCTTTTTGCAATGGTTTTTCATCATCTGGAGCCTTAAGACTATTGAAAAGAAACGCGGAGGCCGGAAAAACACCGATCAACAGCACCACGATATGATACCCCGGAAATCCGCCGTGGCCTGCATCTTTCGTACTGAAAAGCCTGACCTGGTAGATGATGAAATCCATTACCGTATCCATATTTCCGGCGGCGATCTGAACCATGAACCACGAGCCGCCTGTTAAAATAAGACCTGCAAAAAAGAGCAGAATGTGGAAGGCGTGGAGGCGTGGAGGCGGGGAAGCATGGGGGCGTGGAGGCATGGAAGCATGGATGACTGCAGGACGGGAGGACTGTAAGAACCTGAGTAACAGGTAGACGAATCCCGTCAGACCGAATATGAGGAATGCCACAGGGCCTTTGGTGAGGATGGCGAGGCCGATGAAGAGGCCGGAGAGAAAGAGGGGAAGAGGGGAAGAGGGGACATGGGGACGATCCATAACCGCGAAGCGGTTAAATATGAATAGGATTGCGAAATAGATACCCATGAATATAAACAGGTTAAACCAGGGATCGATGATGCCGGATTTGAAATAGAAGAACGGCAGGATGGAACCTGAATAAACCAGCACCCAGATCAGTCCCATTTTCTGGTTGAAGAGCTTTTTACCGATGCTGTAAAGGACAATCAGCGTTACAATGCCGCAGATGGCGTTAGGGAACCGGGCGGCGAATTCGTTGATGCCCAAAATCTTCATGGAGATCACCTGCATCCAGATGAACAGGGGGGGCTTTTCCCAGAACGGCTTATAGTCGATCTGAACGTTAAGATAATCTTTTGTAACAATCATCTCCCGGGCGATCTCGGCGAAGTTCACCTCGTCCCAGTCGAACAGGGCGACCTTTCCCAGGAAAGGAAGGAAGAGGAGCAGGCCGCCGAGGGTGATGGCGAGGTAGATAAGGAGATTATTTCTTTTTTCGGGGATCAAATTAATTGAAATGGGTTTTCAAAAGTAATCAGATTTTTGGGACACCGGGAAATTTACAGTTTACAGTTTACAATCTAGGATCTAGGATCTAGAATCTAGGATCTGGATTGTAAACTGTAAAGTGTAAACTGTAAATCTGGTCATAGTTCCGGTTTTGACCACCGACAGTCGACTTTTCCCCTACATTTGCCCATTGCAAACATAACCAACCATGTCACTCCTCCGTGTCATCCTGGCCATCATTTTCCCGCCCCTTTCCGTGATCGACAAAGGCTGCGGTTCTGTACTCATCGTATTTTTACTAACGCTGGCCGGATGGATCCCGGGAGTTATTGCGGCGTTGATCATATTGAACAGGGGGAAGTAGTCCGCGAGCCACAGGCGCCGCAGGCTGCAAGCCTTATGCCCTATGCTTTACGCCGACCGGGATTTTGATGAGTTATAGAAGACCTAAACGGGATTTGTTACCGGTAAGGTGTTTTTATTTTGCCCAGGGTTCTTTATCCGAGGCATTCATGAATTTTTCTCCATCATAAAGGCTTATTCCTTGCCAGGTGCCAAACCAAAGTTGTCCTTTGTTATCCTCAAAAATACTTTGAATTCCGTTTGTAGCCAATCCGTCTTCTGTTGTGTACCGGGTAAATTTAGACCCATCATATTTGTAAACTCCAAAATTTTCAGCCGAAAACCAAATATTTCCTTTAGTGTCTTCGCAAAAATTATAAGTTTCTATGCCTTCAATAATTCCATCTTTGGTGAAGTTGGTATAAGTATTACCGTCAAATTTACTCACGCCTCCATAAAAAGTTCCAATCCATATATTTCCTTTTCTGTCCTCTAAGATATCTGCAGCATTATTGTCGGTCAGGCCATTCTTATCAGTTAAATGAGTAAATTCACCATCATTGTATTTGAAAATTCCATTTCCATCAGTGACAAACCACATATTTCCATTTTTGTCTTCTAAAATTTTAATCACCAATTTATCAGATAGCATATGTTGTGGATTTTCAACCAATTTTTCGGGTAAGGGAAAAGCGGTAAATATTTTTCCGTTAAATTGACAAACCCCCTCTATTGTGCCAACCCAAATTAATCCTTTTTTGTCTATTGTTAAACCCCAGATTTCCTCATTCAGCAAACCATCTTTTTCTGAGAAATTTGTAAAATTTTCACCATCAAATTTTGTGAGTCCATCGGAAGTTCCAAACCATACATTACGCTGCATTGTCTTCTACAATTCCTCGCACTGCAACAAATTTATACACTTCACCGGATGAAATTTTTTCAAGTGTATGTCCATTGTAGGAAATGATTCCATCACCATTTGTGCCAAACCAATAGTTCCCGTTTTTATCCTGATACATCTTTCGGACAAATTCATATACCATTCCATTCAAATTGGTGTGAATTTTCGGAAAGACAGGGGTTCTGTTAAAGTTTAACGGTTGTTTGTCTGGGGAGTCATCCGCCTTTTCAAAGCTTTTCTTTGCAGATTTATCAGTTGCTTGTCTATTACAGGAAGAAAACAGAAGTGTCATAAACACCATAATTAGTGTTCTTGAGACGAATACTTTTTTGCTGGTAATTTCGAACATAGTTATTATTTCGTTTATAATTGTTGCCAACGTTTTGTTGGAAGACAGGCACACCACGTCAATTTCTTCTGGCGAGGCCGTCTACCCGATTTCACACCGTTTCCAGATTACAATTCATGATGGCTAACTAAAATAGAAACATACCAAACGCAAGTTCCAAAGAGCCAATAGGAATGAAGGAAGTACCCTTTCGCGCCTCCGGATCATCAATTCCTACAGAGGGGTCATCGTACTCCCAATGGTATCTTACTATTGCCATACCCAAAACCGCTCCGGCATTTAAATAAAATCGAGAGCCTATTTTAAACCGTTTCCCGCCATTAGCTAACAGTCCGTAACTTATGGTTTGTTCATGCCATGACCACTCTGAATTTTCTAAATATTTTGTGTTTTGGATGTCAAGTGATAAAAAAGCGCCATAATAATAACCGGCCTCTACATTTTTTAAGAACCTGTCGACACCAATGGCGTAGCCCATTCCACTAAATTCGTATAACATATTGTCAGAATCATATGTCCTGATTTTCCTGGCCAGTAATCCCCAGGAATTCCTGCGTACATTTACATTTATCACTGTTTCCTCATTTAATGACCAACCTAAATTTAATGAAGGACCAAAAAAAACAATAATCCCATTGGATCTAATGAAACAGTCAATTATGAAAAATTCGAATTTTGGTTAAACCCCCTGGTAAATGGGCAAATTACAAGTGCTATTAAAAGCAGATAATGAATGCCTTTTCTTTTCATGTCTTTGAGTTTATTCATTCAAAAAATGAGGGAAATAAGAAAAGCTAATATAAGAAAATAATATAAAAAAGCAAATGAATTAATACTAGATTTTTCAAAACAGCCCGAAAATACCAACAAAATAACGTTTTGCGGCTACCCAAAGGCAGGGATTTTCATATGCATCTTCCAAAAATCTATCAACACACTGAATAATAAACATTGAATCAAACCCCAAATCCCAAATCCAGATCCTAGATTGTAAACTGTAAAGTGTAAACTGTATATCTGGTCATAGTTCCGGGTTTGACCAACGACTGCCGACTTTTCCCTACTTTTACCCCATACAAACTCAACCAACCATGTCACTCCTCCGTGTCATCCTGGCCATCATCTTCCCGCCCCTTTCCGTGATCGACAAAGGCTGCGGTTCTGTACTCATCGTATTTTTACTTACGCTGGCCGGATGGATTCCGGGAGTTATTGCGGCGTTGATAATTTTGAATAAGGGGAATTAGGCCGCGAGCCGCGAGCCGGAAGCTTACAACGGGTATTTATTGTGGTTGATTATTTTTAATAACTGATAAATAACCTTTACCGTCATTTCCCAGCTGAATCCTGTTGTTTTCTGTAATTGTGCCTTTACTGTCAAGTACAATCACAGTGATGAAGTTTGGCATGTCGATCGATACTGAATCAGATTCCTGTATCGAAACAAAATTATCCTGGTTGCTCTCATCTCCATAATATACATCAATACCTACATTTCCGGTATTTTTTATGCTTATCGCACTTGTATCGTATGCACTATAATACCTGAGAGAACCTAATCCTCCCAAATTTGCAAGCACTGTTGCAAACACTGAACCATTCGGATTTTCTATATCAATTGTATAACCATCTTTAAATAATTCAATATCCATAACCTTTGCATTTACTGAAAAATCAAAACTGCTGCTGATATCAACTGTGTCCCCATTATCTAAGGTCTGTCCTGTAATAGTTAATACGCAGCTGTTAACACCCATTGGTAATAAATCATCAAAACCAACCCCGTTAAGATTAGTTCCGTGTGTAATGCCAAGTGTAAGTATCGGAATGATGCCGGTATTTTCAGCATTACTGATTATTGTTCCTCCTGATAATTCAGTTACCTGCGACGGGTTGACATCAAATTGGCTGTTATCGGTTGACAAAGTAATATTGAAGATGGGCTCATTTCCTCCATTGACCAGCAAAAAGAAAAACTCCTTGCTTGCTTTCAAATCTCCGAAATCAAAGTTTGAGGCTGAGAGGCTTTTTGCAGATTCTAAAGACGAATTCTTATTATTAAGTTCTGCCAAAACAAAATAACCGGGAGTGCTATTATTTACTTCATCTTCATCTTGATTTTTATTGCATGATGAAAAGGTTAAAAAGAACAGAATGATTAGCGCTAAATATTGTGTTGTTTTCATGTATGTGGTTTAAAAATTAGCATTTACTTTTTGCAGAGCAGACTATTTCTAAGCATCAATGCATTAATCGCCGAAAAGTTCATTCGAATCATTATATTTTCCTATTTTCAAGTTCTCCTTCGATTTTCTTTTTGCCTATATATATTGGTATAATTATCAAAATGCAAGTTGCAGCAGCAGCAAAAAGTGTATTAAAGAAGCCCTTTCCAATTACTAAATTATAAATCAGAGCTGATCCATCTAACACAACTGCAGCAATTAAGATCACTAAAAGTATGGATGCATACTTTTTTCTTTTCTGAAGTTGTTTGGTGGTAAGATTAGCAAAATTCCTTTTTTCCATAGTTATAAATTTTTAAAGTAAAGTAATCTTAATTCTCAGCATCTAAGCGGTATAACTTGCATATAACTTTAATAGCCTTTACCCTTCAAAAAAGTAACGTTACCAACTGTTTCAAAAAATGATTTCTTTATATCAACTATCCAATTAAAAGAAATCCTTAGTGAGGATGGATTAGTGTTATAAAAGTAGGACGTATGCAGGAGAATTGCAAGTAATTGAGGGAAAAGATTTACATTTTATAGTTTACAATCTGCTGGAAGGATTTACAGTTTACACTTTACAGTTTACAATCTAGAATCTGGATTTTAGATTTAGGGTTTGATTATTTATTATGGTTTTTAGTTAGTGTGTTGATAGATTTTTGGAAGATGGCGATCAACTCATGGCTTTCATGAAGCAGATGGCTTATCCTGGCGGGATTATTACAGGTTATTGATTCACTCATAATGGTGAGATTTACCTGTGTTTCTCGCAGTTCTTTAAGCACCAGGCTCAATTTATGAGTAAAATCCGCGCGTGATTCCGCACTCTGAGCCTCACGGTAATTTAGTGCGGCCGAACTTCCTGATCTCACAATTTGCTTTGCCAGATGATACGTTAGATCATCAAAACGGCAATTTTTGCATAATGCAATAATAGAGGCTGAAAAGCTAATCAACCGCTTTTCCAGTTCAATCCGGTCCATAACGATTTTTATCGTTTATCCGGTTTTTGAATAAATATACCCGGTCGAAATGAAATATTTCCATAAACAACTACATTTCAACCAAATAAAAACTTCTTAAATCCCAAATCCAGATTCTAGATTGTAAACTGTAAAGTGTAAACTGTAAATCTATTCATAACTCCGGGTTTGACCACCGACTCTTGCCCTCCAACCGGTAAACCGTCAAAAGCGCAGCGAAGGTTAGCTCCACGCGTTAATGAACCGTCCCGACAGTTTCGGGATGGTGTGAGAGACGCACCCCTTCATGTTCCATTTACGGGACCGTCTACTCGATTTGGTGCGGTTTTATTTAATTTCAAAGTTTAAATTGTATCTATTCGATTCAAAATAATCAAGTAACTTCTTTTTTAGGTCTTGATTCTTTTGCATTTCTAAATAGCATATCTGACGTACTTCACTTAAATAACTATCATAATCCTTGAATTCTTTTCGCTTTGAAATCATCTGTTCCTTTAGGATATTGTTAAACTGGGATAAAAATTCCGGGTTTTTCCTTTTAGATATATAATACAAGATTGCTTCTATGGTAAATGCTTCCAGAATTAGCATATTTTTTCCTGAGACATTCTCATTTTGCCCATTGATACCAATACAGATCTTATAATTAATTGTTGTATCGCATTTATTAATTCCATTGCAAAAAAAGAACTTTGATGCCACAATCATCAGTTCTTGTGTTGTATATGTGTTTTTCTTCAAATCCCATGTAGTCAAAGTTTTTGGGGTTAATGCATTAAAGAGCCTTTGAATGGAATCTGACTTGATAATCTCATTGCAAAATTTATTTGCGATTACTGCAGTATCAGGAAATAGCTGGGATATCTCCTGTAACTTGTCTGAATATTTCCAAAGTAAATATTTAAATCTTACATCATGCGCCTTTATAAATCGACCAAAATCTGTTTTTCTACTTCCAATGATGACAGGGTGAAAATAAATATTAATATCATCACCACTCTTACTTTTGTTGACCTTTAGTGTGAAATAGTCACAGTAATCCAATGGTTGCGCCAGACTATTAATGCCCCCCCATAGTAATATCAAAATCAACATCACTTTCATCAAATCAGTTTCTATTCAATCGCACCCCAAAAATCCGGACTGCCCGGATAGAATAACTATGAAATTTATTATTGCAACTCTGTCGGCCACTACTAAAGTACTGGGTATATGCATTTAAATAATCACACTCTGAACTACTCCAATAGCTACTATTAGTAAAATTCCCAAATCCATTATTTTTCAAATTGGTATACATTAGTCCCAATTCATCTCTGGAAGGTAAAAACCAATCATCAAAACCATTCAAAACCAGGTCATCGCAAAACTTAGCAGCATAGTAACCATTTCCCAGAATACTGACAAGGGAGCTGGTATTCGTTTGCCCGGTACCAATAGCAGTGCTAGTTGTACCATAGTAAATATAACTTTGAGAATACCAGGGGACACTTGTACCCTGGTCGTTTTGAGCACAAACAAGTCCATACTGATCAGGGTAGGTTCCACTCAAATAGAAAATAATACCTCCTTGATAGGTATCGCCAATAGATAACGATGTGGATGAAATTGTTGTAAACGCAATATCTGGTCCATAACCGATACCTTCTGAATTTATAGCATAAGCCCGAACATGATACAGCTTACCAGGGAATAAATTATTTATATTACTTGTAAAAATGCCAGCACCAATTCCGTCGGAAGTTTTAAAATCAGATATAGTCGGATTGTCTGAAGTAAACCAACAAACACCTCTTGTTGTAATGGATGCTCCTCCATCACTTACAATATTGCCTCCACTTATTGCAGAAGTTTGAGTTATTTCAGAAATCGCTGCTGAAATTAAAGTTGGTTTCTGAGCAATAGGCTTGTATGGATCTATTTCACAACTACTCAAAAATGATAGCAGTGTAAAAATCAGGATGAACTGAAAAGTAAAAAAAATATTTCGTTTTTTCATAATCTTTTATACTACTATCTGATCAAAGGTTGCGGATGAGCGCAGACCGAAAATAATGGATACATGTCTTTAATAGCACACAACTTGCCAACAACATAGTATGATAAAAGTATAGCGTATGTATGAGAATTGCAAGTAATTGAGGGAAAAGATTTACAGTTTATAGTTTACAATCTGCTGGAAGGATTTACAGTTTACACTTTACAGTTTACAATCTAGAATCTGGGTTTTAGATTTAGGGTTTGATTATTTATTATGGTTTTTAGTTAGTGTGTTGATAGATTTTTGGAAGATGGCGATCAACTCATAGCTTTCATGAAGCAGATGGCTTATCCTGGCGGGATTATTGCAGGTTATTGATTCACTCATAATGGTGAGATTTACCTGTGTTTCTCGCAGTTCTTTAAGCACCAGGCTCAATTTATGAGTAAAATCCGCGCGTGATTCCGCACTCTGAGCCTCACCGTAATTTAGTGCGGCCGAACTTCCTGATCTCACAATTTGCTTTGCCAGATGATACGTTAGATCATCAAAACGGCAATCTTTGCATAATGCAATAATAGAGGCTGAAAAGCTAATCAACCGCTTTTCCAGTTCAATCCGGTCCATAACGATTTTTATCGTTTATCCGGTTTTTGAATAAATATACCCGGTCGAAATGAAATATTTCCCTAAACAACTACATTTCAACCAAATAAAAACTTCTTAAATCCCAAATCCAGATTCTAGATTGTAAACTGTAAAGTGTAAACTGTAAATTTTTACTCGTATTCATCCCAGGATCTTATACCTATTTTGTCAACATCTATCTTACAGAACGAGTAAATAAATGCGCTGGCCAGCCGGGCGTTGGTGATCAGCGGGATATTGAAATCCACGGCACTGCGGCGGATGCGGTAGTCGTTGTCCAGTTCGCTCTTGCTGAGGTTTTTGGGAATATTGATGACCAGGTCGATTTTTTTCTGTTTCAGGTAATCCAGTGTGTTCGGTTCCCGTTTTTCGCCGGGCCAGTAAAGCATGATGGAATTTACGCCGTTTTTGGTGAAGAAGTCGTGGGTGCCGCCGGTCGCATATATCGTCAGCCCTTTCTCCATCAGCATCCGGGCACTGGTCAGCAATTCGATCTTGGAACGGGTCGGTCCGCTGGAGAAAAGCACGCCCTGTTTTGGAATGCTGTACCCGACGGATAACATGGCTTTCAGGATGGCTTCATAGTAATTGTCGCCAATACAGCCCACTTCACCGGTCGAAACCATCTCAACACCGAGCACCGGGTCGGCTTTCTGCAAACGGGAAAAGGAGAACTGCGAGGCTTTCACCCCGACATAATCCAGGTCGAACAGGGACTTATCCGGCTTTGTGACCGGTTTTCCGAGCATAATTTGAGTGGCAATCCCGATGAAGTTGGTCTTAAGTACTTTTGAGATGAAAGGGAAACTCCGCGAAGCCCGCAGGTTGCACTCGATGACCATCACATCGTTATCTTTTGCCAGGAACTGGATATTGAAAGGACCTGAAATGGCGAGGTGTTCGGCTATCTGCCGGCTGATCCGCTTGATCCTTCTTACGGTTTCGACATAGATCTTCTGCGGCGGAAAAAGCATCGTTGCATCGCCTGAATGAACGCCGGCGAATTCAACATGCTCGGAAATGGCATAACAGATGATCTCCCCGTTTCTCGCCACGGCATCCATTTCGATCTCCTTGGCATCTTCAATAAATTTCGAAACTACGACCGGGTATTGTTTTGAAACTTCGGCGGCCATTTCCAGGAAATGGTCCAGCTCGCTGCTGTTGGATACGATATTCATCGCCGCACCGGATAAGACGTAGGAAGGCCTGACAATCACCGGGAACCCGACTTCTTTGGTAAATTTATAAACATCTTTTATGGTTGAAGATTCAATCCACCTGGGCTGGTCGATATCAAGTTCATCGAGGATAGCGGAGAATTTGTGCCTGTTCTCGGCCTTATCGATGGAAAGGGGAGAAGTGCCGAGGATGCGCACATCCTGCTCAAAAAGCCTCATGGCGAGGTTGTTCGGGATCTGGCCCGCCGGTGGAAACGATCACCCCGAGCGGATTTTCGAGGTCCAGGATATCCATCACCCTTTCAAAGGTCAGTTCCTCGAAATACAGCCTGTCGCAGACATCATAATCGGTGCTGACCGTTTCAGGATTGTAATTGATCATGATGGAACGATACCCTTCTTTGTTGATGGTATCGAGGGCATTGACGCCGCACCAGTCGAATTCCACGCTGCTGCCGATCCGGTAAGCGCCGGAACCCAGAACGACAACGGATTTAGTTTGTGCTCCGACGGGTAAATCCGTCGGTTCCTGCATGTTCTCCTTCCCCCGGGTGGGGGAAGGCCGGGATGGGGGCTGCAGTCCGACGACTAAAGCCGTCGGTTCCATCTTTAGTAAATGCCCGGAACCAACGGCTTTAGTCGTTGGAGCATGAAATTTGGAAAAGGTTATGTCATGTTCAGAGCCATTGTATGTCAGGTAAAGATAATTGGTCTTTGCCGGGTATTCTGCCGCCATAGTATCAATCTGCTTCACGTAAGGGACAATGCCTTTTGCTTTCCGGTAGTTGCGCACTTTCAGCAGATCGTCGGTGATATGTCCGCGGTCGCTCTTGAAAATGAACCTGGCTATCTGGAAATCGGAAAAACCCAGTTGTTTCGATTTAAGCAGGAGATCATCAGGGAATTCTTCCAGGGTGTCAAATTGCAGTATTTCAGTCCGCAGGTCGAAGATATTCTTCAGCTTCCCGAGGAACCAGCGGTCGATGCGGGTCAGCTCGAAGATACGGTCGATGCTGTAGCCTTTGAGCAGGGCCATGGCGATGACGAAGATCCGCATATCGGTAGGGACGGAAAGCTCCTTATCGATGATGATGTCTTCGATATCTTTATTTCCCACAAAACCGTGCATTCCCTGGCCGATCATGCGGAGGCCTTTCTGGATGGCCTCCTCGAAATTACGCCCGATGGCCATCACTTCACCGACGCTTTTCATGCTGCTGCCGATCTCGCGCGATACGCCATGGAACTTACCAAGGTCCCAGCGGGGGATTTTGACGACGATATAATCGAGGGCAGGCTCAAAGAAGGCCGATGTATCCTTTGTAACCGAGTTTTTCAGCTCGAATAATCCGTAACCCAGGGCGATTTTAGCCGCCACGAATGCGAGGGGGTAACCGGTGGCCTTGGAAGCCAGGGCGCTGGAGCGGGAAAGGCGCGCATTGACTTCGATGACCCTGTAATCTTCAGAATCCGGGTCGAGTGCATACTGGACGTTACATTCACCCACGATGCCGATATGGCGGATAATACGGATCGAAAGTTCCCTGAGCTTATGGTATTCCCTGTTGGTAAGGGTTTGAGAAGGGGCGACGACAATGCTTTCACCGGTATGGATGCCCAGCGGATCGAAGTTTTCCATATTGCACACCGTGATGCAGTTGTCATAAGCATCACGGACAACTTCGTACTCTACCTCCTTCCAGCCTTTGAGAGACTCTTCAACCAGGACCTGGCTGGAATAGGAGAATGATTTTTGGGTAAGCGTCCTCATTTCTTCCTCGCCGGAGCAGAACCCGCTACCGAGACCACCCAGGGCGAAGGCAGAGCGGACGATGACCGGGTAGCCGAGGCTGGCGGCGGCTTTCACGGCTTCATCGATACTCGTGACGGCGATACTCCGGGGTGTTTTTACACTGATCTCATCCAGTTTCCGGGTGAACAACTGGCGGTCTTCCGTATCGAGGATGGCGCGGACAGGAGTGCCAAGTACCTTTACACCATGTTTCTCCAGCACACCTGACTGATAGAGGGCGATGCCGCAATTCAGTGCGGTTTGGCCGCCGAAAGAGAGGAGGATACCCTCAGGGTGTTCTTTTTCGATCACTTTTTCCACAAAAAAAGGCGTAACGGGCAGAAAGTAGATCTTATCGGCCATCCCTTCAGACGTTTGGACTGTCGCGATGTTCGGGTTAATAAGTATTGTAAAGATACCTTCCTCGCGAAGCGCTTTAAGCGCCTGGGTGCCTGAGTAATCAAACTCCCCGGCCTCACCGATCTTCAGTGCACCCGATCCGAGCAGGAGGACTTTTTTAATGGGTTGTTTCATTGTGTCAGTGGTTGAGGGTCAGCGCTTTTCGCATCGACATAATCCCTGACCATTTCCATAAAATAATCGAACAGGAACTCCGTATCGACCGGGCCGGCGGAAGCTTCCGGGTGGAACTGGACGGCGAAGTAAGGTTTGGACTTATGCCGGATACCTTCGCAGGTTTTATCGTTCAGGTTTTCAAACCAGGGTTCCCAGTCGGAGGGCAGGGTAGAAGTTTCAACGGCGTAGCCATGGTTCTGGGAAGTGATAAAGCAGCGGTTGGTGCCCAGCATGATGGCCGGCTGGTTATGGCTGCGGTGGCCGTATTTCAGCTTGAAGGTGTCGGCTCCGGCGGCCAGGGCCATGATCTGCGAGCCGAGGCATATGCCAAATACCGGCAGATCCCCGGTCATCAGTTTTTTTGCAGATGCGATGGTTGCAGTGCACATTTTCGGGTCCCCCGGTCCGTTGGAAAACAGCACGCCGTCGTAGCCGGCCGGGTCAACCGGATGGTCCCAGGGGACACGGTGAACGGTCGTATCCCGTTTGAGGAGGCAGCGGACGATATTGTTTTTTGTGCCGCAATCCACCAGCAGGATGCGATAACGGCCATGGCCGTAAGTAATGCTTTCTTTCAGAGAGACCTGGTCGACCAGGTTGTCTTTGTTAGGGTCGTAAAAAGGGATGTCCCGGTTAATGATGATTTTCCCGAGCATAGCGCCTTTTTCGCGGATGATCTTGGTCAGCTGGCGTGTATCGATGCCGTAAATACCCGGCACACCATGCCCGGTAAGCCAGTCAGAAAGGCTTTTCGCCGCATTCCAGTGGCTGTAAGAGAATGAATAATCGGAGATGACGAGGCCGGAGATCTGGACCTTTTCCGATTCGAAAATTCTCCGCCATATTATTTTTCACGATGATATCGGGCACGCCGTAGTTGCCGATCAGGGGAAACGCAGCTACCAGGATCTGTCCTTTGTAAGAAGGATCGGTGAGGCTTTCCGGGTAGCCGTTCATGGCGGTGCTGAACACCACTTCACCGGCTGCAGGTTCCGCGGATCCAAAGGAGAATCCATGGAATTCTGTTCCATCGTCGAGGAGGAGTGTGGCGGGGATAACGGCTTTCATGAACCAGGCAGTTGAATTTTGGGGATTGCAATTTTCCTGGTTCTAAAAATATATCATTTGAATCAGAAAAAAATGATTGTTGAAAAGTTAAAAGAGATGGCATCTCAATGCAGCCGAAATATTATTATAACTTAAAGAAAATGAGTTATTTATTAGTATTAATTAGTTAAAACGAGATGGCATCTCAATGATTGATATTTTTCAGTATAATGTGCAGATTATCAATAATTAAATTAGACAGAAAGATATATCTTGAGATGCCATCTCATTTAGATTTCATTCTTCCATTTTTAATCTATTTATCTTTTTATCATCTCTAAAAATCCGATGATCCTCTATTAAATTATCATAGCCCCCAAACCAATCCATTATTTCAATTATTTCAATTCGTTCTGTTTGATTGCTTATAATTTGATGAAAACTGCTATACTTATAAGAAGCTATATCGCTATACACACCATGCTTTTTAGGATTCAGATGGATGTAAAGAATAAGCCTTTTTAAATAGTCTTCATTATTTATCTCTATCCTTCTGAAATTCTTACTTAGCAAACAACCTGTCCTTTTTTCCTGATTATTGATTTGTCTGGCGTAGGAAATAAAAAGTTTTCTAAATTGATTAGATACTTTTCTGGGATTTGTTTCATTTTCTTTTATTCTTATTAAGAAATGAAAATGATTCGGTAGAAGGCAATAGCCATAGGTAGCGACAAAAGGGCCTAAATACATGAAATACTTTTGGAGGAAGAAATCGTAATTTCCATGATAATAAAAAAGTCGTTCTTTATTATTTCCCCTGTTGTACAAATGATAATACTTCCCCGCCAGGAGAGGTGTTTTTAATGAAGGAACTGACATACTGAAAATTTATTTGGTTAAACAATTAAGAAGGATTCTCTATTGTTTATCCGGATTTTCGAAAAATATACCCGGGGGGAGAATAAAAATAAATGAGATGCCATCCTATGAATTAAAGAAATATCTCGTAATGGATTTAAAATCAGTATTTTGGAAAAGTATTCAGTTAAATATGAGATGCCATCTCAAAAACCGGGAAAGTTAATCGTAAAGATCTATAAATCAACTTAATACTTCCATATTTTGCAACATAGGAGATGCCATCTCAATTATACCCTAATGCAACACCTGCTTCCGGTACAATAAACTCTCCCTCCGGAATCCCATCTTTTTCTAAAGCTAATTTCAAGTCATTCGCAGGATCTTCCATCCCGTCGTCAGCTAAAGGAAAGGTGCCGAAATGCATGCCGATGCTTTTTGGCGATTTGATGATCTGGTGGATCTTGACCGCATCTGCCGGTGAAGTATGGATAGGAGACATGAACCAGGCCGGTTTGTAAGCCCCGATCGGTAGAAAAGCTACTCTGACCGGGGCAATCCGTTCGGCGATCTCATGGAAAAACTCACCGTACCCGGTATCCCCGGAATAATAAATGCTTCCTTTTTCCGTCTTCAAAGCAAAACCCGACCATAGGGTCCGGTCACGATCGAACATCCCGCGGCCTGAAAAATGCTGCGCAGGGGTGCAGAGAACGGTCAATCCCATATCGATCATAACCTCGTCCCACCAGTCCATCTCGGTTATGCTGCCAATCCCTTTTCGTTCTAAATATTTTCCGACACCCAGCGGACAGTATATCGCAGGATTATATTCTGTCGCGAGCTGTTTCATCGTCATGATATCCAGGTGATCGTAGTGATTATGGGTCAGCAGAATGATATCGATTTCAGGAAGATCTTCCATTCGGATCCCCGGGGGACGCATCCTTTTTGGCCCGGAAAAAGAAACGGGACTTGCCCTCTCGCTCCATACCGGGTCGGTGAGGATATTTAAACCATGGGTCTGTATGAGGAATGTAGAATGATTGACAAAGGTCACAACAATAGAATCCCCTTCGATTCTTTGAGCCGGCGGCGGACCAAATTCTGCGTCTTTAAGCTCTTTCCATTCACCATGTTGACGGTTCCTCATCCATTTGATTAAGTCTTTGAAACCCGCTGGCTGAACCCCGCCGGGATTTATAAATTTTTTCCCGTCGAAATGGTCACTTACCGGCCCACGATAAACCGGGGAAGAAAAAATCCATCCCAGGAAAATCATTCCGAGGAAAATTACAAGTAAAATGATCAGGACGATTGCCAGGATTTTCATTTATTTATTTTGATTTGGATGTGCAAAATTGACAGTCATTCGTAATTCATCCAAACAATCCGGAACAAGCTTAGTTCATCCCACAACTCCAAATAATTCAGATTATCATTATCTTCGCTTTAAATACAATTCCATGGGCAGAATATCTATCATCATTTTCTTTTCCTTTATCCTTGCGCAAACTGTCTCTTCCCAGCAGTTTTACCTTACCCGCTCGGGTGTTGCCGGGTTTGTTTCGAATGCCCCCCTGGAAGTCATCAAGGCTGAATCACAAAAAGTTACCGGAGCAATCAACCTTACCGACCGTTCTTTTGCTTTTACCATCGATAATAAAAGCTTCAAAGGTTTTAACAGTGCGCTTCAACAGGAACATTTCTATGAGAATTATATGGAAACGCAGCAATATCCAACATCTTCATTTAAAGGTAAAATCATTGAAGAAATTGATCTGAACTCAAAGCAGGAGCAGGTTGTCAGGGCTAAAGGTGTGCTTGATATTCACGGTGTTGAGCAGGAAAGGATCATTAAGGGCAAGGTGAAGATCATGGACGGCAAGATTCAGCTTCAAGCCGACTTTACTGTTTTACTGGAAGATCACCAGATAAAAATTCCCAGGGTGGTTTATCAGAAGATCGCTGAAACCATAGATGTTTCAATCAAAGCTGAACTTACTTTAACAACTGAATAAACAGGTGCTGATATTGAAATATACTGCCAGGGTCTTCCTGATTATATTATTCCTCTTGCTATGGCGGATGGGGATCATGTCGCAAGTACCGCATATCCAGAAGATCAGGTTCTCCATACCTGCCACCGAGCCTGTTTTTACCAGGGCGCTTCAGGATAGTCAAGGTTACATGTGGCTTGGATCTGACAACGGACTTTTCCGTTTTGACGGGGTTTCATTCATGCAATTTGTTTCACCAGTTGATTCGGCCAACTTTCATGTCACAGCCATTCATGAGGCAAAGAATGGCGTCATCTGGATAGGGTGCAGAGATGGAAGGATTTATCATGTTGAAGGAGGCATTATCAACCATTTCAATCCTGAAGAAGGCACGTCGGGTAAATCAATTTCGGATATTGTTACCGATAAAGATGGTATCCTCTGGTGGTCGAGCGCCGGTGAAGGGATTTATTATTTTTATGATAATCGTGTTTATAATATCAACAGTGACGATGGCCTGGCTGAAAACTATGTTTATGACCTTGAACCGGACCATGATGGTTTAATATGGGCGGGCACAGATGCCGGTATCGTTGCCTGCCGGCAGGAAAAAGGAAGTAAAATAGTAGTGCCTTTTGATATCAGTATTCCCCTGCCCGACATCATTGTAAGGGTTATTAAGGAAGATCAGAACGGAAGGCTATGGCTGGGTTTCCAGGATGGTGGGACTGGATATATCATGCCTGACCGGGCAGGTTTTGTTAATCCCGGCGTTGAAAATGCATGGTCTTTTGGAACGGTCCAGGATTTGGCGGTATTGAGAGATGCCATCTGGATTGCAACTGCATCTGGTGATTTGCTGGAAACCGGCCTGGACCGGGTTGATGGCGAGAAGCAGAAAATTAAGAAATTAAGTCCAGACAGTTTTGGCAAGATCAATGATCTGCTTGAAGACCAGGAGGGAAATGTCTGGGTTTTATCACATAATGGATTATTTCGTACAACCGGGGCCAGGATGAAGTTTCTGAACCCGGGTTTAAATGATCATTTTGAAAATATCCATGCTGTAAGGAATGACCTAAGAAATCAAGACAGGCTATGGTTCAGCAATGACAAAGGCTTGTTTCTTCTTCACCTGTCAGATGTCAGTACAAAACAGTTTCTCGAAGGATTTCATAAATCTGATTTAAAAGTGAATTGTCTTTTTCAGGATAATCTTGGTTTCATCTGGGCCGGCACATTCAACTATGGTGTCTTCAGGGTAGATCCGGTAGACGGGACATGGATTCAGATCACTGAGAAACAGGGACTTATTAATAATAATGTATTGTCGATTTCCGGGCATAATGACACCCTCTGGATGGCTACCCTGGGCGGAGCTTCAGAGATCATACTGCAGGGACGTGCAAAAAATGGGCCTTTCAACATCATTTCGCATAATCGTGATAACGGGCTGGTGAATAATTTTATTTATTCGGTTTTTGAAGATACACATGATCAGATCTGGTTTGCAACGGATGGAGATGGGATAAGCGTGCGAGCAAAAAGCGGCTGGATTTCTTATAATGAAAAAAGCGGGCTCGGGGATGATGTAATCTATTCAATTACAGATGATAAGTATGATAATATATGGATTGCGTCAGCCACCAATGGTATTTATAGTTACAGCGGGAATCATTTCAGCCAGTATGGGATCAATGAAGGTATGAGCAGCCTGGAAATAACCGGGATAATCACTGCCGGTGACGAAGTCATCATCATCCTTAATGACGGGCTGGATATCCTGCACATACCATCAGGCCGTATTGCTCATTACGGGGAAGAAGTGGGTCTGGCGGATATTTCCCCGGATTTGAATGTTTTTAGTAAGGACCAGGATGGCAATGTCTGGATCGGGACCCGGACAGGCATTATCCGTTACCAGCCCGGAATAAATCCAGCATCATACGGACCGCGGACCGTCCTGGAGGAAATGTCAGTTTACCTTGAGCCCATAGATATGAAAAAAGGCCACCGGCTCGGCTACAGGGAGAACCACGTTTCATTTAAGTATGCCGGATTGTGGTTTTCAAATCCTGAAAAAGTGTCGTACCAGGTGATGCTGGAAGGCTATGACCTGGGATGGAAGGATACTTACGACAGGTCGGTTACTTATTCAAGCCTTCCCCCGGGGAATTATACCTTCCGCGTCCGTTCAGCGCTTGACAGGTCATTCAGTAATGCATCGGTAGTTACTTATGAATTCAGGATAAGAGGACCGTTCTGGCTTAATCCCCTGTTTCTGATAGCTGTCATTGCACTCCTGGCAGCCTTTGTCTATTTCTTTGTCCGTTACCGTGAAGAACGGATGCGCCGGATCGGGCAGGAGAAAAAGGAAAAAGTTGAATTTGAGTTCCAGGTTTTAAAGAACCAGGTAAATCCTCATTTTCTGTTTAACAGTTTCAGCACCCTGATGTCATTAATTGAAGAACAGCCAGAGCAAGCGGTTCAATACACGGAGAAGCTTTCAGATTTTTTCAGGACCATCCTTCAATTAAAGGAACAGGATGTTATTCCCCTGGGCGATGAGCTTACCCTGATCGAAAACTATTTTTTTCTCTTGAAAAAGCGCTTCGGAGATAACCTTAACCTTGATATTTCCCTTGGGAAAGAATTCGGAGAAATTGGTTATTCCTCCGATGACGCTGCAGATCCTGATTGAAAATGCCGTCAAGCATAATGTCATTTCAAAAGATAAGCCATTGCATATCAGGATTTATGAAGAAGATAGAATGATTATTGTGGAGAATGATATACAACCGAAGAAAACAGCTGAGATCTCAACAGGCATCGGACTTGAGAATATAGTGAAGAGATACCGGCTGATCACGAAAGAAGAGCCGGTGATAGAGAGGACGGATGCCGTTTTCAGGGTGAAGCTGCCGGTGATCAGGTGGTAAGGTGACAGGTGATCAGGTGGTAAGGTAAGGACCATTACCAATGACCAATGACCAATGACCAATGACTAATGACCAATGACTAATGACCAAAAACCAATGAAACTACTCATCATTGAAGACGAACCAGCATCCGCCCAGCGTTTGAAAAAGCTGGCTGAAGAGATCGAGCCGGATATCACCGTCCTGGAAATCCTTGACAGCATTTCAGCTTCGGTGGAATGGTTCCGGACGCACACTGAGCCCGATCTGGTCCTTTCTGATATCCACCTGGCCGACGGCCTGAGTTTTGAGATTTTCAAAGAAGTTCAAATAGCCTGTCCCGTCATTTTCACAACCGCTTATGATCAATATGCCATCCAGGCTTTCAAGGTTAACAGCATCGATTATTTGCTGAAGCCCATCAAAAGGACCGAGCTGGCTGAAGCCCTCCGGAAATTCAGAAAGATTCAGCCGTCCGTACCCGGGATTGATCTTTCCATGTTGTCGGCCATGCTCGGAAACCAGGAAAAAGAATACCTGAAACGAATCGTGATCAGGCTCGGCCAGCAGATCAAGGTTGTCGAAGTGAAGGACATTGCCTATTTCTATATCGATGAAAAGATCGTATTTGGCGTTTCATTCAGTAAAGACCGGTATCCCATGGACCTCAGCCTCGATCAGTTTGAGAAGCAGCTCGACCCGGAGCGCTTTTTCCGCATTAACCGCGCCTTCATCATCAGCCTCGAATCGATTGAAACTATGATCACATACTCCAAAGCCAGGATCAAGATCAAGCTAAAGCCCCCCTGTGAGGTGGAATCTATTACCAGCACCGAGCGCTCGGCAGAGTTCCGGGAATGGCTGCGAGGGAAGTAGAAAGTCGTTAGTCATCAGTCATCAGTCATCAGCAATTTAACAATTTAACAGTTTAACAATTTAACCAATTTCAGGAACTGATAATACCAGTTCAGGCTCAACTTATTCCCGTTCATCAACAATTAGTTGTTTCCGGCTATTGGTTTGATGTTTCTTTGCATCATCAACCTAAAACAAAACAACATGAAAACTACTGCAAAACTCTTTTTAATTGCGCTGACCTTCAGCCTTGCTTCCTGCTCCAAGAGCAATGATGACAATCCCGGTACATCCAATAATACCCAAACTGACCAGGTTTCAGGAAATTGGACTGTGACCTATTATTTAGATAGCGGAAAAGACGAAACGAGCGATTACAACGGATATACTTTCGACTTCAAAACAGGAGATGTGCTTCGGGCAGTCAATGGCTCAAACACTTTCACCGGTTCATGGAGGATAGGTGACAGCAGCAGCGATGATGACAACTCCAGCAACAAACTGGTGATCATGATCACGGGCAATAAGGCTATGGATGACCTGCAGGATGACTGGCTGATCGTAAAGATAACCGATACCGAGATCTGGCTTAAGGACGATAATACAAGCAGCAATGAAGAATTGCGCTTCGGAAGATAAACCTTTGATTAATGTTTCAGGAGAAAACCGGGTGCTGCCGGGTATCTGACTTGGCAATACTAACTCACAAACTACCTCCGTACTACCCTGGCAGCCCTGGTTTTTAATAGTTCAAAGTTCCAGTTCCACGTTCCAAGTTTTACCAATGACCAATGACCAATGACTAACAACAATTGTAGCCATGAAAAGAAAAAACATATTAAAAGCAGCCATAGCCCTCTTTGCCATCGGGATAATCTCAGCAGGGCTTGTTTACCAGTTCGTTATCAATAAGCCACATCGTGACTATGAGAAAGCCAAGCCGGCGTTCATTGTTTCGGCTGCCGATCTTTTCGACAGTTTCCGTTCAGACCGCGAAGAGGCAGAAAAGAAATACAATGGCCAGGTAGTCATGCTGAAAGGAAAAATCGACAAGATCGAAGTTTCCGAATCCCTTGTAACCGGGGTATTTGTTTTTGAACAGGGGATGTTTGGCGATGAAGGGATCCGGTGCACCATGCTTCCCGGGCACTCATCAAGCTTAAAATCGCTTCCGGAAGGATCTGAAGTTCATCTGAAAGGGTTCCTTACCGGGTATAACGATACGGATGTCATCCTGGAGCAGTGCTCTGTCATCCGCTGATAATTGACTGAACTAAAATCGATTATTAATGTTTAACAATCAAAAAACAACAACAATCATGAAAATATCAATCAAAATCTTCACCCTTATTTTCATCGGAATAATAAGCTCATTCAGCGGCCATGCCCAGAAATATATGACCAAGAACGGAAATATAAAGTTTTATTCCGAAACACCCATCGAGACCATTCAAGCCACCAATAACCAGGTGAATGCCGCACTTGACATCCAGACCGGCGACATGGTATTCAAGGTCCTTATCAAGTCGTTCGTGTTTGAAAAGGCATTGATGCAGGAACATTTCAATGAGAATTACCTTGAAAGCGATAAATTCCCGAATTCCACCTTCCAGGGTAAGGTTACGAATCTATCCGCTATCAGTTTTTCCAAAGAAGGCAAATATGAGGCTGTTCTCGAAGGCGATCTGACCATTCACGGGGTGACCAGGAAGATCAGTGAAAAAGGGACATTTACCATAAAAGCCGGTGATAAGATTCATGGCACCAGTAAGTTCAATGTAAAGCCTTCTGATTACTCGATAAAGATCCCGGGAACGGTCATGCAAAACATTGCCGAAACCATTGAAGTGACGGTAGATATTGAGCTGTCAAAAATGTAAGCAGTCACTCACTTCCTCATTATATTCGGTCACCCCGGAAGCTCAATGAATAGGGCTTTGCGGGGGTTTTTTATGTTAATCTGAGATGGCATCTCATTTTTACTCCTTTATCTCTATAACTAAAAGAAATACAGTAGGATACAAAATTTTAAAGGTAATTTGAGATGCCATCTCGATCAGTTACCGCTTTTGTTAATTTTACCTCTTAATATTTCATCTAACCCAATGGCAAACCTGCAAAAAATCTGGCCTGAAAAATACCTTGTCCACTGGTACGACACCGACCTGAACGGGCAATTGAAAATGTCGGCCTTAGCAAATTACCTGCAGGAAACAGCATGGCGGCATGCTAACCACCTGGGCTTTGGTTACGAGGAAACGCAAAAGCGCAATGAATTCTGGGTAATCGTCAGCCTGATGATCAAAATGACCGGTTACCCCGGATGGGGGCAGACGATCACCGTCGAAACATGGCCTAAAGGGATTGACCGGCTATTTGCTTTCAGGGATTTTAAAATCATGGATGCCGGTGGCGTAGTTATTGGTGCTGCGACATCCACATGGATGATCCTTGACCAGGATACCCGCCGCCCGAAGAGTGTAGATATCGTTAAGCCTGTGCTGCATCTGGCCACAAACCAGGATGGCCTGGTGGGGAACCCTCCATTGCTGATGCCTTTGAAAGAAATCACCCATGCAGAAATGCGGCAGGTCCGCTTCAGCGAGGTGGACCAGAACGGGCATGTGAATAATATCCGATATATCGACTGGTGCCTCGATGCACTTACGTCGGAATGGCACAGGGAACACCGGATCAGGTCGATGGTTATCAATTACCTGTCGGAAGTCAGGGCAAATGAAACCATCAAAATATCCTCCGGACCTTCCGGTGATCATTCTCATTTGATCCAGGGGGCGCGGCTGGAGGACGGGAAGACGATATTCAGGACGAGATTTGACTATGAACAGACGACCATGATCCCATGAAAAAATTCACCTTCATTATTTCCTGCACTGGGTATGTGGAGGAATCGGGATCTTGCTGATTCTGTCCGGGTTACTGCTTTACAGAGAAAAATTCTATAAAAGATAAATAAAAGGTTAATTATTATTTACCTTTGTAATGAAAATGTCTTTTTCCAATTGTTATGAAGTGTTCGGAATTGCTGAGGATCTTGAAAAAAGACGGCTGGTACCCGGTTTCTTAAAGAGGGTCGCATTTAAAACTGGTTCACCCGGTTAAAAAGAATGTGATCATATTTCCGAATCATGGTAGCCAGGAAGTTGGTTAAGGAACGGAAAAGAAGATTTTAAAAGGTGCCGGAATTTTATGAGTACTTTAAAGAAGCAAGTGAAGTTCATTATAGAGAAAACTGATTCCGGTTTCTCTGGATACAGCAAGGATTACCCTGTTTTTACTACAGGACGGAACTTCACGGAATTGCTTTTGAATGCAGCGGAATCAATGAATCTTTACTTTGAAGAGCAGGATATTAAGATTACATCTCAAGATATCGGATTTGAGATTGATCTTCAGCAATTCTTCCAGTATTACAGGGTGATTAACGCAAAATTCCTGGCTGAGCGTATTGGCATGAATGAATCACTCTTATCTCAGTATGTCCAGGGAAAGAAAAAGCCATCTCCGAGACAAACCGATAAAATCCTTAATGGTATACAGGAGATAGGCAGGGAATTAACTAATATCAATTTGTTTACCTGAGGATCAAGATCTTTGCCTTGAAATCCCTTATCTCCGTCACCACCTTCACAAAATATATCCCGCCTTCCAAGCGGCTTACATCTATCTGGCAACCCAAATTTCCAATTTCTAATTTCAATACTTCCTCTCCCAGGAGATTATAAAGCCTGACTTCCCGGATCTCTTCATCCGATTCAATATTCAGCCAGTCATTCGCTGGATTGGGATATATTTTCAATGTTCTGTCATGTTCCGGCTCCCCGGTTCCGAGCATAAGGTATTCGCAGGCGGTTTCCTGAAATGAGGATTCGCAGGTGTCTTCATTTTCCGTCCAGACAGCTGTTACCGCATAACAGTAAAACTCTTCAAGTATAATGCTGGTATCCTGGTAATGCCACGCAGGAGTGGTTGCAAGAAATTCAAATTCTCCATCATCAGTCTGTCGGTAGATATTGTAAACCCAATCCGGATCGGGCGGTGGTGGCCCGGGAACTATATGGCAGGCAATATTCCAGTTAAAGTTTAGTTCTGGATTTATTTCCAGAAGGGTTTGCCAGGCACCTTCAAAGTACATCATATTGCCATAGCCATCAATAGCCGGTCCGTCATCAACTCCTGCAGGATATCCTGCAAGGGTATTAACATGATAACCCACCCATAAGTCCTTTGTAATATCTATTATAACAGGATTAATCAGGCTTATATAGTTCCACTGGCCGATAACCGGAGAATTAACCGGTTGGTCAATGATCAGGGTATCTGGGCCTTCACCGCTCCAAATCCTGACAGAATAGGAGGCAGCTCCTTCGGCAGGGAAAAAGGCTATTTCACTTATTGTAAGCCCGCCGAGATACTCCAGTTGCTCGTGATCCCACCTTGCAGCAACTTCAAATTCGACAGGTTCTCCGGTTCCTATCGAATTACCGGAATTGACACCATCGTCCCAGTGTAACCATTCATCTATACAACTTCCTCCATAACCCAACCAGTCTATTTGATTGTAATCGATATTCTCCTCTAATTCTACCTCGTAGATACCATCACATTTACGGTAAACATGGATATTATCTATTGACCACTTATGAATATCCGAAGAATTGGAGCCTGTAGCCAGGAACCTGACCCTGAACACTTTGTTCATCGCACGGGCCTTGATGTTGATATGCTCTGATGACCAGTTAAAACTGCCATCATCATTCCAATATTCTGCTACCGTGGTCCATACCAGGTTTGACCAGTTCCAGACCTGTGCCTGCAACCACTCATTTCCAGTTGATTGGATGTCTTCCAGTTTAAGATTAAAATCCAGCCAGATTTTACCATTTGACATACCCAAAGCACTCATTGGAAAACTTTCCAGGCTAACCTCGTAATTTGTAAGACCGGGTTCTCCCTGGAAAACTGCCGTGGGCGCCGGATTGCCTTCACCCGTTTCTATTACCCAGTGATCCGAATTTGTGCTCCATTGCAGCGTTTCAAAATCCCCCGACGACCAGTCCTCCAGGAAAGGCAGCTCAAAACCGTAGATCACCTGGCCGGTATCACAGGTGCTTTCTGAAATCCATTCATTATAAACGACATTGGCACAAAATTCATGTTGTCCAGGCAACAAGGTATGTATATCGAAAACGAAATCAATGATATCCTCGGGGTCAGAAACAAATACGTTATCATAAAAATCACTATCGACATAAATGTTATACCCGAGGATTACAACCGGCGCACCCGGAAGGGAATCGGGCGGGAAGATGGTCAGGGTGTCGTTGTGGTAATTGACGTCCAAAGGAGGAGGATAATAATTACCGGGCTGAGAATAGACAGTAAGCCCGATGCTGAGCATCAGGATAAGAACGAAATGCTTTATGGCTTTCATGGCCTGGAAATAATCTGTTATAAAGATAGTTAAATGAACGAGCAAACAATACATAAAGACGAAAAATATTTTTCATGGTGCCCGATTATAACTACTTTATTTCCTTAATTTTATAAGGATTATTAATCTCAATGACATGAAAACGAATACCAGGAGCTTTCAGATCATGATAACCACCGCGGTAATTCTTTCAACAGGATTACTTATGGGGAAAATAAGCCATGCCCAGGAACCGCAGGATTACCAGCTTTTCCGCCAGGATGCAACTTACTTTTACCATTCAACAGAAGACAGTTATCCTTCCGTGGTTGGCTTGCGTCTTGATTCTGCCGTTATAACCGGCGAAGGAACCGAATGGTATAACCATGAATCGGTCTTTCAGGAATATATCAGTCCTGAAATGTATTGGTGCTGGCAGCCTGACGGCCCTTCATGGATGGGATATAAACTGCTCGTCAAACCCAATGGCGATAATGTTCTGTATGGATGGTGTGATGATGGATGCGGAATTCCTCTTGTGGATACGATTCTGATTAAAACTCAGGCAATGCCGGGCGATTCATGGGGTTATATCCATATCGGCGCGATTTTCGGATCCGATACCATGGCTACAGTAACCCGCTGTGATACCATGACTTTCCTGGGGATTACCGATAGCATCAAGGTCATTGACCTGGGCGTGGATTCAATTATCCTCAGTAAGTCTCATGGATTGGTCAGAACATTGAATTTCAGGGACTTTTTCCCTTATGATTATTATGATTCCTATACCCTCGATGGGATTACCACGGCAGATACGGTGACCGGCACCGGATTACTTACCTATGGTGATATTTACAATTATGAGATCGGGGATATTTTCCATCGCAGCAGCCATGTGGACAGTTGGCCATATGCTACGTTGTACGAAGTTTTTGAAGTTCTTGATAAAACCGATCTTGCAAACCAGGATTCGGTTCAATATCAAATGAGCAGGATTCAGTGGTTTGTCGGTCCCGAGGGCACTTCTGATCCTGTATATGATACCCTGGAGGAAGTTTACGGTGATCTGGATGAATGGATAGACCAGGGACGATTGCCTGCCGAAACAGTTTGGGGAGAAGATTCTGCTTTTTTCTACGACTATTCCATGTATTATGATATTGATCTGTACAATGGGAGGAAATGGATTGATGGTTCATATATGATTTATTTCGAGCCGTTCCCGTATGACAGTTGCTATGAAGCAATGGGGGCCAATTTTACACAGTTTATTGAAGGCTGTGGAAATTATACTCACATTTATGATGATTATCACATGTGTTATCCCTGCCAGCAGCTAGATTATTTTAATATAGACGGGGAAGTGTGGGGAACACCGTATTCGATTCCTACCGGGATGCGTGAATTTAAACAATTGGATGTACGGATTTATCCTGTACCTGCGGAGGATTTTGTGATGATTGAGATTGACAGGGCTGAAATCCGGGAAAACTTGCAGGTTACCCTATCCGATTTATCAGGAAGAATTCTGGAATATAAAGTCATTTTGCCGGATCAGGTGCCTTTTAAATTGGATTTGCAGTCAAAGGACAATGGTATTTATTTACTGGGAATTGTTTCTGGGGAAAAGATATTTGCAGGTAAAATCGTGCATTTCATCCCTTGATCCCTCTGCGTACCTTAACGTGTCCTTTGCGAAACTTTGCGTAATAACTTGCCGGTAAAAGGTTCCGCAAAGTTTCACTGAGGAAGCGCAGAGTTTTTTCCTTTACCGGCGCGGGTTTAAGAAAAAGTGTAGTACGACTATAGTCGTACTACGAAAAAAATAATCTTTTATTCAAAATACCGGAATTTCTTCGGAAATTTACATCCAACTTAAAATTTAAACTTCATGAAAGAACATGTTCAAAACAATGCATCTTCAGGTGCTGTTTACGGCATAGGCTTGATCGGTGCGGCAGTATATTACATCTCAACCGCCACCGGATTCTGGATGGGGGTGCTCGGGTTTCTCAAAGCGATTGTCTGGCCTGCATTCCTTGTTTATGAGGCGCTGAAACATTTAGCCATGTGACAATAAATGAAAATTGAATTAATCCGGGCCGATATCACAGAATTAACCACAGATGCCATCGTCAATGCCGCGAACAGTTCGCTGATGGGCGGAGGGGGTGTCGATGGCGCCATCCACCGGAAAGGAGGCAGGGCTATCCTTGATGATTGCATGAGGATCAGGGAACGACAGGGCGGTTGTCCGGCAGGCGAAGCTGTTTATACCACCGCCGGGAACCTCCCGGCCAGGTTTGTCATCCATACCGTAGGCCCGGTCTGGAACGGCGGTTCATCCGGAGAGGATGAACGGCTTGCGAATTGCTACCTGAATTCCCTGAAAATAGCCGGTGAACTAGGCCTTAAAACTATCGCATTTCCAAATATCAGCACCGGGGCTTACCTTTTTCCCAAACGCCGGGCCGCAAGGATAGCTGTGAAAACCGTCAGGCATTGCCTGGCTCATGGGACATCCATTGAAAAGGTTATTTTTGTTTGTTTTGACGAAGAAAATTTTAAAATATACCAGGAGATGTTGGCAGAGTGAGAAAATGACATCCAAAATAATTAAAAATTACCTGCCTGAAATATTTGCCCTGGGCTTTACCCGATCGAAACCCGGCATGGTGACCGTAAACCTGACGAGCCGCTGTAACCAGAAATGCATTTATTGCGAGATCGGCAGCAACCCCTCTCCCCCGGGGAAGGATACGCTGACAGTTGATGACTTAAAATGGATCATCGACGAGATGGCCGAAAATAAAATCCGCAAGATCTCTTTATGTGGCGGCGAGCCTTTTTTATTTGAAGGCATTATCGAAGTCGTGGCTTATGCCGGCAAAAAGAACATCCGCTGCTCTATCACCACAAATGGCATGACCGCCCATTTGCTGAAAGATCATGATTTACGGATTTTAAAAGACTGTAAAACCGGGATCAATGTTTCTGTCGACTCTTTCCGGGAAAGTATCCAGTCCTTAACAAGGGGCACACCTGCAGCACTTCCTAATGCTTTAAAATCGATACGGAAATTGAGTGAAAATCATATCCCGGTGACGGTCCTGACCGTGATTTCAAAATATAATTTCCGGGAATTGTTTCAATTCTTCACTAAAGCATATCAACTGGGTATTAAACAGGTTTTATTTCAGCCCGTCATTTATTATTCAAACTATCCTGAGCGGCTTCCGGTGGAAAGCAAGTCAAAGTTGAATGTCAGCGTTGACCAGCTGGATGTTTTAATGGGCGAATTGACTAAAATTCTAAAATTTGAAAGAAAACATAAGATCAAAACAAACGTCTACCGGATATTTCCCTGGATTGAATTTTACCTGAAGACAGCAGAGGATCAGAACGGGAACTGGTTTTTTCACGATGTTCTCAAAAAGTTCTATTGCAGGGAAATTCATGCCATCATCGACATTAGTTACGATGGCGGCATTCAACCCTGCGGCCTGGCGCAGGCTTCAATTTCCATTAAGAATGACAGGGCTCCCGGGCTGATATCACTCTGGCTGAAAGCGACAGAAGCAATCAAAAAGGATATGAAGGAAGGCAGGTATTATGATATTTGCAATGGCTGCTGCCATCATTTCAGCCGCAACATGCTGGCATCATTAATCAAACATCCCATTGAAAACAGGGCAGCGTTGAAATCTGTGCTTCCGCTGATACTTTTAAGGATCCGGTCAGGGATATTAAAAAATCTTTATTTTTATAGAAGACAAACCATCCAAGCAAATAATATTTAAATGGACCTGGTGAAAACATTACTGGTAACCGGCGGTAACAGAGGTATCGGATTGGAGATCTGCAGGCAGCTGGATGAACTCGGGCATACCGTGATTTTAGGATCGAGGGATTTTCAAAATGGGGCTGTAGCCACCGGTTCGTTAAGTAAAAATGTAATTGTTAAGCAGCTTGATGTCACGAACGAATTGAGCATCATGAACCTGTTTGAGTTTGTTAAAAATGATTTCGGGAAACTCGATGTCCTGGTCAATAATGCCGGGATAGGGACCAATTATAAAAGTGACGGGAAAGGTTTATTTTCCCAGCTGAAAGATACCCTGGAAGAGAATATCCCGGGATTCCAGCAGGCTGTCCAGGCTGTTAAGCCATTCTTGAAAAATGCCGGAATGGGATTCCATAAAGCCAGTGCACAAAATGTTCCCATCAACGAAGTAAAAATAATAATGGAAACTAATTTTTACGGTGCCTGGCGGATGGCCCAGGTTTTCATTCCATTATTAATGAAAAGTGACGACGGACGGATTATTAATATGAGCAGCGGGATGGGTGAATTGAACAGTTTGTCGGGGGAATATCCCGGTTACAGTTTATCAAAAGCAGCCATGAATGCTTTGACCATCATGCTTTCCAATGAATTAAGGGACAAAAGGATCAAAGTGAATGCGATGTGCCCCGGATGGGTAAAAACAGATATGGGCGGCCCAAATGCTCCGCGGCACGTAAGCCAGGGTGCTGATACGGCTGTATGGCTGGCAACGGAAAAGGATATCCCTTCCGGGAAGTTCTTCAGGGACCGGCAGGTTATTAACTGGTAATTATTTCACCAGATCACATAAAATTGATTTCTGAATACTAATTCAATTTTAAAAACAGCATAAGTGCATATAGGCCTGATATTTCCGAATAAAGACAGAAGGTATAAAACCGTCCATCTCGGGCTGGCCTACCTTGCTGCCTATGCCCGGGAACATCATGGGGGCCTTAATTTCCAGGTGCTTGATACCAGGGTCGCAACATCAAAAGAAACTAAAAAATTCTTCAGTTCGACTTTCGACCTGGTTGGGATCACAGTATTCTCCCCTGTATATCATGAAGTTATCGATGTTTTTAACAGGGTGAAAAGGTCAAACCCCACGGTGCCGGTTTGTCTTGGCGGACCTTATGTTACAACCATTAAAGAAGATATTTTTAATAAAACCCCCGCTGATTTTGCCGTTTACGGGGAAGGTGAAATTACTTTTTCAGAACTCATAAGTCATTTGAAGGGGAAGAAAGAGCTAAAAGATATTCAAGGCCTGATGTATAAAGACGGCAAGGGAAATATTATCACCAATCCACCCCGGGACCATATTAAAGATTTAAACAAGCTGCCCCTTCCCGCCTATGATATTTTCCCAATGGAAAGATATCCCCTGCACAGGATGGTTACCAGCCGGGGTTGCCCGTTTGGATGTTCCTGGTGCAATTCCAGCTCGGTATGGAATAAAACATACAGGCACCGCGATGCAGAAAGTATGGTGGACGAAGTCGAATTTTTATTGAAAAATTACGGGAAAAAGATTTTTGTTTTTGGCGATAACAGCTTCAATGTAGACCTGAAAAGAGTGGAAAGTTTCTGTGACCTGCTCATCAGTAAAAATCTGAAGATACTCTGGTCAGTCTCGCTCAGGGCAGATATTATGACCCGGGAAATTGCTCATAAAATGAAGGAATCAGGATGCTATAACGTTTCAATTGGAATTGAATCGGCCAGCAATGAAATCTTATCACACATAAATAAATCGACAACTATAGAAAAAATATCGGAAGGCATAGAAATGCTGAAAAATGCGGGCATCGAAGTGATGTCGCAGTATGTTATCGGCAGTCCTCACGAAACCCTTGAAACCGTGAAGCAATCCATAGAATATGCTAAAAGCTCGGGTTGTGATTATACAAATTTCTATGCAGTTTTACCATATAGAGGAACTCCCCAGTGGGATTATGTGCTGGAACACGGAACGCTTTATACAACAGAAATCCATGATTTTCACAGCATGAACCCGCGAATTGTATTTGAAACGCCGGAGTTCCCTTATAAAGACAGGCTGGAGGCCATCAGACTCGTGAAGAAGAATGGTTTTTACAGTAACAAGGATAAGAAAAGCTGGTGGTTTGATACGGCCAAGGAAACATCCAGGAAGATCCAGAAAATGTTGCCGGAATCGACAGGCGAAAGATTATATATGCTACTGAAGTCAATTTACAGGCTCAGGCTTGTGAAAAAGAATAATATTTAACCGGTTACCAAACGTATATATTAACGTGATCATCATACTCAGTATAACGGCGTTTATCATCATTCTATACCTGCTCTATCCAATTTGGTTGATGCTGTCAGCTAAGGGTAAGCCTTTGAGTGAAAAGGAAACTGATGAGATTGAAAGTGTTTCGGTAATTTTACTATCATACAACGGGAAGAAGTATTTACAGGAAAAGATTGATTTTCTGGCCAGGGAATTATCCGGTTTCAAAAGTCATGAACTGATCATCATTGATGACTGCAGTTATGACGGGAGTATTGAATTATTAAGGAATTTCACCGGTACGGATCATATCCGGGTCATTTTTAACAGCAGGCAGGAAGGAATTCCATCTTCCATGAACCTGGGCGTCAGCCTGGCAAATAGCGATTACCTGGTCTTCTGCGATCAGCGCCAGCAGTTGTCAGCCGGCATCGTGAAAAAGATAGTTGAACCCCTGAAATATGCAGATGTAGGTGCTGTTTCCGGGTGCATCTCATACGAGGACAAAGGGAGAAAATGCTCCTATTTCAGAAGGCATGAAAATTTTCTGAAGTCCAGGGAGAGCAATGCCGGAAGCCTGATCGGGGTTTATGGGCCGTTTTACGCGGTAAAAAAGCAATGCTATTCCCCAATCCCTGGGAATATCATATTAGATGACCTTTACCTGAGCCTGAAAATTTTAAAGTCAAAACAGATAAAACTTATCGAGGATTGCCGGATTATCGATGACAATTTTGCCTTTCTGTATGATTATAGCAGGGCTAAAAGGTATTTGTCAGGTTTTTTGCAATTGTTAAAAGCAAAATCAATCTTTAGTGATTTGTCCAGGGAACAGCGTATTATGTTAATCTGGCACAAATACCTCAGGCTGCTCATTCCGTTTTTTATCTTATTATCTTACATCATCACCGGGATTATGATTTTTCAGGGAAAGGAATATTTAATCCTGTTCGCTATTTTAACCTTTATTGGCCTTATTTCCATTCTGCCATTCAGGCTGAACAGTCTTTGTAAATTGAAGAGCCTGATCCGTATGAATGTTTTTTACTTTATAGCTTTAATTGATGTTATTTTTAACCACTCTAGCAAAAACTGATGCATGAATAACCCTGACAGGAAAGAAAGCCTGCTATTAATGAAACCCTTTATGCCTCCGCATGAGGAATTTCAACCTTTCCTGGAGCGTATCTGGGAGTCGAGGATGCTGACAAATTGCGGCACAATTCATGCCGAATTTGAGCAGGCATTATGTAAATATCTGGGGGTAAAGCAGGTTTGCTTATTTGCCAATGGCACGCTGGCTTTGATGATCGCAATGAAAGCACTCAAACTCCGGGGCGAAGTCATAACCACACCGTTTACATCACCGGCTACACTGCAGGCTATTTACTGGAATAACCTGAAACCGGTTTTTGCCGATATCAGCGAAACGGACCTGAATATCGATCCATCATCAATAGAAAAAGCCATCACACCGGAAACCTGCGCCATACTGCCTGTACACATTTTCGGCACACCCTGCGATGTCGGAATGATCGATGAGCTGGCAAAGAAATATGATTTGAAAGTGGTTTACGATTCAGCCCATTGCTTTGGCGTGGAAATAGGCGGAAATTCGGTCTGCAATTACGGGGACCTGTCCATCCTGAGCTTTCATGCCACCAAAGTGTTTAATACCTTTGAAGGGGGGGCTATTGTTTGTCATGATGATGCCACCAAAACATACATTGATACGTTGAAAAATAATGGCCTTGACCGGGATTTTCAGCTTACAGGCTATGGCGTAAATGGAAAATTGAATGAAATGCAGTCGGCATTTGGCCTTTGCCAGTTGAAATATGTAGATGATATTATTGCCATGCGGAAAGCAGTCACCTTAAAATACAGGGAATTACTGTCAGATATAAAAGGCTTAAAGATGCTCCCGGACAGGGAAGGTGTCAAACTTAATTATTCATATTTCCCTGTTTTGATTGATCCTGAAGAATTCGGTGCCGGAAGGGATGAATTACATGATTACCTGAAGAATAGAAATATCGTTACCAGGAAGTACTTTTCTCCCCTGGTCAGCGATTCACCGGAATTTAAGATGTATAAAACTGTCGGCTTGCCGGTTGCTGAGAAAATTGCAAATAGTATTTTATGTCTTCCGCTGTTCCATGATATTTCAGACGATCAGATCAAAACGGTTGTTCATGCCATAGGCCAGTTGAATAAATCCGGGAGAAATCAGAATTAATATTTATGGGTGTGAAAAAGAGAATCCATATATCCTGCTGATCATCATAAGCACATCATTTATGTTTTCCTTTTATGGAAAGGTGATCATCCATCCGGACAGTTATCTTTTCAGCCGGGAAGGGGACGGGATAAAGAACTATTTCACCTATGCCTACCATATAAAACACGATAGTTCATACATCAATTTTGAAGGCATGAATTATCCTTACGGGGAACATTTCCTTTATACCGATTGCCACCCGGTGATGGCCGTCGTTTTAAAATCGCTTTCATCAGTATGTGATTTTTTCAGTGCACACAGTATCGGCATCCTTAATTTTTTTATGATTTTGTCTGTATTCCTGACTTTTTTTGTTTGCTATTTTCTCTTAAAGGAGTTCAATATTAACAATTGGCTGAGCTTATTATTCAGCATCGGCATCACAGTGCTCTCTCCACAGATATTCCGGTTAGGGGGTCATTTTGCCCTGTCGTATAGCATGGCGATACCATTATCGTGGCTATTGCTGGTAAAAAGCCTGAAAAATGCAGATAAACCATTGTATGCAATTATGCTGTTTTTGAATAATCTTTTCTGGATTTTCATCCATGCATATCTTGGGATCATTATATTCTTCTTTCTGATCCTTATTATTACCGGTAAATATATCTCTGATATAAAAAAGAGGGCAGGGATGGCAAATTATCTCCGTAATTTATCCGCCATTATTTTGCCGGTCATCTTTTTCTATTTTTTTACCGTTATCACGGATACTCATACCGGCAGGACGGATAATCCCAGCGGTTTTTTTCTTTATAATGCCGAACCTGATGATGTTTTTTTACCGCATCATCCTCCCTTAAGGCCCTTGCTGGACGACTTAACCGGCAATATTATCAAGCAGAGAATGGGAAGCATGGAGTTATGTGGGACTGTCCACCACCATTATATTCATGGTCCTGATGATCATGGCTATAAAAGAGATCTTTGCCAGGAATAAAGGGGCGCTGTTTTATAAGTTTTTTGAGTCACGTCTATTAAATATCTCGCTGATAGCTTCCTTCATCGTCCTGCTATTTGCCATGGGATTTCCTTTCAGGCAATTCCCGGGGCTGCTCGATTTTGTCCCGTTTGTTGAGCAATTCAGGGCGACCGGGAGATTTGCCTGGCCGTTTTATTTTGCAGCTACCGTATTTGCAGCAACAGTTATGCAGGAGATCTATTTAAATTCTATTCAGAAGGGAAAAAAAATTGTCGCCTTAACGCTATGTATGATTGTCGGAATTTTTAATATCAGCGAAGGAATTGCCTATCATATTGAGACTTCTGCTGCTATTGTCAAATCAAAGAACCTTTTCAGGGAGGAATTTTTGCCAGGTTCTTACCAGGCTGCTCTTAACAGTATTAATCCCGCTGATTACCAGGCCATCCTGGCATTGCCTTTCTATTACCAGGGATCGGAAAGTTATGCAAGGCCAAGAAATGAAGAGACTGTCAGGGCCTCAATAGTCATGTCGTACCACACCGGGCTGCCATTGATTTGTGCCAATCTTACCAGGACATCCGTTGAGGAAAGTAAAAATATCGTGCAGATCGTTTCTCCGGGGTTTTATAAGAAAGCGATAAAGGATGATTTTCCCGGTGACAAACCGTTTGTCGTGATTCGGACAAAAGAAGCCATCACTAAATATGAAGAAGATATCCTTTTAAAATGCAGACCTGTTTATATAAAGTGATGAAATATCGGTCTTTACAATTACTGTGGAAGATTTGTTTTCCAATGATGCCCAGGCAGTTTTCGAAAGGTATCAGCAACTTAAACCGGGCTTTTTCACGAGTGGGCAGTTTGATATTTCAGACACTGCTTCATTTTTCTTTTATAATGGATTTGAAGACCTGAAGTCAGAAAAGCCTTTTCGCGGGAAAGGCGGCTTTCAGTCTGTAAAAAAGGGTAAGAATACACTTGCGGAATTTGCCCCGGGCACCTTTTCCGCAGGTAAAAAGTACCATGTCAGCGTCTGGATGTTCAACGGATTTGAGAATGCCCTCAATATGTGGTTCCGGTTTATCATTGAAGAATATGATGCGGAAAAGAACACCTGGATTTCGACAACCGGTTTTCCTATGCAAAGTGAAACGATAAACGGGGATTGGTCGCTGGTCGAGGCCACATTTGAGGTTAAAGATCCCCGGAACAAAATTTCTATAGTTACGAAAGGAAATGATGATTCCGGGAATGCCTTTTATGCTGATGATATTTTAGTAAAAGAGGAAGAGGTTGATGTTTATAAGCTGAATGAAAGTAAAGACACTCTGTTTTACAATAACCACCAGGTATTGCTGCGACACTAAGAGCATTTTATTAGCGCAAGCCTTTGAGACGTGCTTCATACGATTCATTCAAACACAAGTTAGCGCGCGTCTGTGACGCGTGATTACAAATTTCGCATACCTGTCATGTTTATTAATTTTCAAACCCTCAGGAATATCTTTTTCCTGTAAAGAAAATAAAGGAATCCCCATTCGATGAGCACCACGGTGGTTGCCAGGATGACATGGCCCCAGTGTTCGCCGGTCAATCGTGCTATACCGCCAAAGAAGTATTCAGCGGTGTGCCAGAAATCGATCATGCCCGTGGCCATATAGATCGTGATGGAGTTCATGCCGATCACCGCAAAGAAAAAGGCCCAGCCACGGATTTTCCATACATCGATAATAAGATAGAACAGTGCCAGAAGCAGCGTGCTGCAGGCGGCTGTCTGGAAAACAAAGGAGGAAGACCATAGTTTTTTGTTGATGGGGAAAGAGAGCCCGACCAGGTAAGCGAGGATGAAGAGTACCACGGACGCCAGGACCAGGTATAATACCTTCCTGTATTCGCTGAATTTCTTTTGTTTCAGCCACCAGCCTGCCAGGGCGCCCAGCAGGGCTGTAGCGGTGGCCGGGACCTTTACCAGGATCCCTTCCGGATCGAAGATCTCTTCATGCATCCGGCCAGGAAGAAATAGCTGGTCGATATAGGTAACCAGGCTCCCTTCCCTGGTGAGCACGCCCGGGCCGAAACCCGGAACGGGGATGAGCTTCATGGCGGCCCAATAAGCCAGGATGATCCCGATGGCCCAAGCGAGCTGTCCTTTCCATCCCGTGTTCAGAAAGATAAATGCGGCCAGCATGTATGCAATACCGATCTGGGCCAGCACACTGGCGTAACGCTGATGTTCGAAATCAAACTGTAATAAACCATTGTAAATACAACCCAGCAGCACCAGCAATAAACCTCGTTTTACCACATGCCGGTAGATCTTCTTTTTAGGGATGCCTTTCTCCAGCTGGCGTACCAGGGAAAAGGGCATCGTAGCTCCGCTGAGGAAGAGGAAGAGGGGAAAGATCAGGTCATAAAACCTGAACCCGTTCCATTCGACATGATCAAGCTGGCCCGACATCCAGATGGCCCAACCCCAGCCTGTGGCTTCTTTCAGAGCATGAACAATGCCTTCAGCCCCGATGATCCAGAACATGTCGAAACCGCGCAATGCATCAAGGGATTGAAGACGGGAGGCAGTTGTTGTTTTGTTCATTGAAGCTTAAAGTTAGCGCGCGTCTGTGACACTGTTAGCGCGCGTCTGTGACGCGTGATTTATATTATTTCGTTTGTAAACGAGAAACTATTGGGAACGCGATAAAATCGCGCTCCAACATATGTTAGCACGCGTCTGTGACGCGTGATTAAAATATTTTTTAAGAACACCGGGTATTTTAACATTAATTTACCGATAAACATATATAACCAAAATTAAGGAAATATATGTCTGATAAATACAAAATTTGGGAAGAGGATAAACCTTACTTTCTGACCATGACCGTTGTTAACTGGATAGACGCTTTCACAAGAAAAAACCACAAAATGGCAATTGTGGATTCATTAAAATATTGCCAGGAAAACAAGGGGCTTAACATTTTTGGATGGTGCCTAATGCCAAGCCATTTGCATTTAATAGCTTCAGCAGGTGGCCAGCCCACGATGTCCGATATTTTAAGGGATTTCAAGAAATTCACTTCGAAAAAAATCGTAAAACAGATAATTGAAGAACCGGAAAGCAGAAGGAATTGGCTACTGAATGATTTTGAATATGCAGGAAGATATTTGCACAGGATCAAAGACTACAAATTCTGGCAGGATGGCAGTCATGCCATGCTGATATATTCACCTGAATTCTTTTACCAGAAACTGGATTACATTCATAAGAATCCAGTTGAAGAAATGATCGTTGAAAATCCCGAAGATTACCTGTTCAGTTCTGCCAGGAATTATGCCGGAAGATCAGCATTGCTGGATATTATTCTTGAGACCCCAAGGCTGATTACTTACTAAAATTGGGAACGCGCTACAATCGTTCTCCAGCTATGTTAGCGCGCGTCTGTGACGCGTGATTAATATTATTTCGTTTAAAAACGAAGAAATATTGGGAATGCGATAAAATCGCGCGCCAACTATTGTTTGCGCGCGTCTGTGAAGCGTGATTATACTCGCTCCAACCAGGGTGGCTGATTTTAATCTTTCATATATTTGAAGTAAATATAATCTTAAACCCTATGAAAAAAGAAAATCATGAAAATATTATCGGCTTGATAGGCGGCACCAGCTGGGTATCAACGGCTGAATATTACCGTCTGATCAATGAAAAAGCAAACGAAAAGCTTGGGGGGCTTGATTTTGCCCGTTGCATCCTCTATTCCCTGAATTATGGGGATGTAAATAGGCTCAATAAAAGGAACGATCTTAACGGCGTTTATTTGCTATTGCTTGATGCGGCAAAAAGATTGTACTCGGCAGGGGCCGGCTGCCTGGTACTTTGTGCCAATACCATGCATCAATACGCTGATGCCCTTGAACGTGAAATCCCCCTTCCACTGATCCATATCGCTGACGCAACGGCAGAAGCCATAAAAACAGATAAGTTTACCACAGTCGGTTTACTTGGGACCCGTCAGACCATGGAGATGGATTTTTATACTAAAAAGCTCCGCGATCACGGGATCAGGACCATTGTCCCGGATGACGCAAACAGGGAATTCATTGAAAAAACGATCCGGACGGAACTTGTCAGCGGGATCATTAACCCGGAAGCTAACAAGCGGTTCCTGGAAATTATTGCAGGCCTTCATACACGGGGTGCACAAGGGGTGGTTCTAGGCTGCACGGAGATCCCGCTGCTGGTGAGGCAGGATCAGACGCAGGTAAAGCTGTACAACACGCTGGAAATCCATGCCGGTGCGGTTGTAAATTTCTTTCTTTCCAACCAGGCAAATTCACTTAACCTCTGATGTAAACTATTTTTTTAACCTCTGCTTTCCCCTTCTTTTGCGGGATCGTCACCAGGTAGTTTCCGGAAGGAAGGTTTTCAGGCGTCCAGTTTACCTGGCTTACCCCCTGGTTAATACTTATGGTTTTAACCAGAATGCCACCGTCATTATAAATTTTAAGTATTTCTGCAGAGTCGGAGTCCACCATTATAACGAAACCGTCTGTGGAAGGATTCGGGAAGATCTCAAGGGCGTTTTTTTTTGAATGATTACGGTCGGAAGTGCCAACTGCGGCTTCCTTTACGGCAAGCGTATAATCTCCCGGCCGCAGGTCATTTACTATTATATTTCCCACGTTCCACGGGCCGACTTTATCAAAATCTATTTCCTGCCAGTCTTCAGACGCCCCGCTACGGAAGAGTATGATAATGGTATCGGAGGAAGAAGTGATTAAAGTATTATCCAGGAAATTGTTGTTGGAATAGGTGAACTTACCTGTTGCATCGAATCCGTCCGGGAAAATGCCGTCGATCCGCCAGTAGCGGTAATCCGACAGGCGCAGCCCTGCAACAGGCAATTTCAGGCTGTCGGGCGGGGCCCAGTTATGTGTTACCTGGAGGAATGCCGAATCACTTATCCCCTCAACTTCCAAACTGAAGAAAGTCTTTTCAAAAGAGTAGTTTCCTGTTGTTTTTATGGTCCTGTAATTATCGGTCGTGGCATCGCACATTTTTTCTTCCGGGTCGGCCAGCACGACAGAAGGCAGGAATGGGACAGTGATGACGGATGATCCGCTCTGCCCGTCGAAATGGATCGTATCGGTAAACCGGTTCCAGTTTTCATCCATGAGCATAACCTCCATGATATTGCCATTGCCTGTAAAAGCGGGGCCTTTCCGTTTTTGTTTGACGTGAACGGTTACATCAAAAAGGTTTTGGGCATTTAATGCGACATTGAAGGAATCTATTGAATAATGGGGTGTCCCTGAATTCAGGACGAAATTGTCGAAGAATCCGCTCATGTCGATCCCGGTGTAACCTGTCATGAAATCCCTCATATCATATGAAGAAGCGTGATCAAAGGAATATTCATCAATAAATGCCGTGAGTGTTTCAAAGAAAAGGCTGTCGCCGAGATAAAAGCGAAGTGCCTGGCACACGGTGGAGCCCTTGTCATAGGCTGCCATGCCGTAAGTGTAAACCTGCGGGATCTGGTTCAAAGGGAAGTAGGAGCCATCCCCTGAAGGAGTGTGGCAATACTGGAGCACACCGCCGTGTTTGGCCCGCATTTCCTGCTTGTAGCCCTCTTCATCTCCATAAAGTGCAAGGGCATAATACATACCGAAAAATGTCGCCCAGCCTTCGTTGATCCACATTTCCTGTGCAGATGAACAGGTCACTTTGTCTCCCATCCACATATGGGCGAGTTCATGGGCAATGGTTGATTCATAGGTTGTACTGCCCGTCATAAAGCTGTGCGGGATGAAAATATTCGTAGCATGCTCCATAGAGCCGATTGCACAGGTGGTATAACCTACTCGATCCCAGGGATAAGGCCCCATGCAGTCTTCGAATATGGAAAGGATCTCTTCCAGGTTGATGAAAGTACCTTCCACTTTATTTGTATCCTGGGGCCTGACATAAATATCGATAGGCACCTGTCCGTTCATGCCGTTAAAGGTGTCAGAAACGACTGCATAATTCCCTGCGGCGAGCGAAGAAAGATAAGTGGGCACCGTTTGGGCCAGGTTCCAGTGCCAGGTGTATGTCCCGTTGCCGTTATCAATTACTTCAACCAGCAAACCCCCGCCAATGGCCATCTTCCCTTCCGGCAGGGTGCAGAAAACATCGTATGTTGCGCGGTCGGTGAAATTGTCCACGCAGGGGTACCAGCTTTTTCCGAGGTTATGAGGGATGCTGACAAATCCGACACCCAGGTTGAAAGCATATTCACCGGAAAAATGAAAACCGCCCCAGTCTTCGTGAAAAGGGACTCCCTGGTAATCGATCCTGACGGTTGCCGTATCTCCGGGGAGAAGAGGGGAAGTGGGGACAAAGGTGATCAAACTGTCGGTTTGTGAGAAACCCGGAACCGGGATATCATTGAACCAGACGTTGGTCGCTTCCAGGTTGATCAGTTCCAGGTCTATGGCAGGAACAGGCCCGGAAAGCGGCGTCAGTATAACGGTTGAGGAAGCAGAAATCGACTTCGCCTGGAAATCGATGCTGTTGATATGGATTTCGTAATGGATGGCGTCAAGGCTGTCTGGCTGTGAAAATGCGCTAAACTGGGAAACGAGATTTATCAATATAACCAGAGAAAGAATTACCCTATTTTTATTTTTATATTGAAATATTGATGATAAGTACAGTTTCATATTTAGTATGTTATAAAGCTTTAAAAATATTTAATGTTGGGACAAAATAAGGTTAATATTAAGGGGTATTAATGAATCTTTTTATTCCCAACCGGAGTGAAACCACATTGAAATTAATCAGAAGTCCATAAGAGTAATTTCCTAATTTCATATATGTCAATATTTGTGCATAATGGACGTCATTGAATGCGTCGACTGTTTTTAATTCAACAACTACTTTATCTTCCACCAGGAGGTCAATTCTGTAACCATGGTCAAGTTGAATTTCTTTATAAATCAAAGGTACCATTAATTCCTTTTTAACTTTGATTCCGGCTTTTTCTAATTCAAAAAGAAGGCAATCTCTGTAGCTTGATTCCAGTAATCCAGGACCGAGTAAGCGATGAACTTCTATCGCCTTACCAATAATTGAACCTGTTAAATTGTTAATCTCTTTCATAATCTTGATATTTAAGTGATTATTAAGTTACACGGAGATCCACAGAGGTTCACAGAGTTACACGGAGACTAATTATATTCCTCTGTGAAACTCTGTGCTTTCTCTGTGAATCTCCGTGTAACTTAAACTTTAAGTTAATCCGGAAAATCACAAATAATACCCGCCCCACTCCAAAGAATCTTCAAAAAAAACCCTACATTTGAACCTTCAAGATATGATCGAAAAATAAATCATCATGAAATTTTTTAAAAGTAAAAGAAACATCATCCTCCTTGCTGTTGGGGCAGTGGTAATAATTGTCCTGGTAGTCCTTGCCCTGAATAAAGGTGATGAACGCAGCGGGATCAAAGTGACAGCAGAAAAGGCCGAAAAAAGGAGCATTGTCGAGGTCGTTTCCGCTAACGGCAAAATACAGCCGGAAAAAGATATTAAAATCAGCCCGTATATTTCGGGTGAGGTGATCGAACTTTATGTTAAAGAAGGCGACCAGGTTAAAAAAGGCGACCTGCTGGCCAAGATCGATCCTGAGATTTACCGTGCTAATTTCGACCGGATGGAGGCCATGGTGAATTCCCAGAAAGCCGGCGAAGCCAACGCAAAGGCCCGTGTAGCCCAGGTGGAGGCACAGTTCCGGAATGCCGAGCTCAGCTATAACAGGAGTAAGACCCTCTGGGAGCAGAAAGTGGTTTCCGATGCGGATTTTGATGCTGCTAAATCGGCATATGAAGTCGCAAAGGCTGAAAAAGAAGCAGCCCTCCAGAGTGTAAAAAGTGCCCAGTTTGGGGTTGAAAGTGCGGTTGCCTCCCTGAAAGAAGCTCAGGAAAATTTGTACAAAACCACCATAACATCCCCCAGTGATGGAACAGTTTCCAAGCTCAGCGTGGAAATGGGCGAGCGGGTCACCGGTGCTTCGCAGTTTTCGGCAGGTACGGAAATCATGCGTATCGCAAACCTGGAAAGTATGGAAGTCAACGTGGAGGTGAACGAGAACGACATCGTCAGGGTTACATTGCTGGATACCTGCCTCATTGAAGTTGATGCTTACCTGGATAAGAAATTCAAAGGGATCGTGACCGAAATCTCGACTTCAGCCAATACTATCGGGGTCAGCGCAGACCAGATCACCAACTTCAACGTGAAAATCCGCATCCTGCCGGAATCTTACCAGGATATGGTGGATACCGCCAGTTCAATCCGGTCGCCTTTCAGGCCGGGTATGTCTGCCACCGTGGATATCCAGACGGAAACAGTTTTAAATGCGCTTTGTGTCCCCATTCAGGCTGTTACAACCCGTGCAGATACTTCAGGCGTTGTCAAGGAAGATGATGCCAATATTGAAGTGGCCGCCTCCAAGGAAGAAGTAAAGGAGTATGTTTTCCTGAATAAAGATGGAAAGGCTTTTATGCAGGAGGTTAAAACCGGCGTCCAGGATAATACCTATATCGAGATATTAAGCGGTTTAGAGGAAGGACAGGACGTCATCACCGGCCCTTACCGCGCTATCTCAAAAAGACTTAAAAACGACGATGTGATAAAAGTCGTTGATAAGAAAGATCTTTATATGGAAGAAGAAAAGTAGCAGGCGCATTTCTCAGTACCAGTATCAATATCAAGAGTTGAGGATTATTTAGTTAATGGCTGTTATTCTGCATATTGAAACCGCTACGCAGGTGTGTTCCGTGGCTTTGTCCGACAATGGCACCATTTCTCAGATCCGGGAGAGCAATGAGAAAAACAGCCATTCGGCAACGATCACGGTTTTTATTGAGGAGGTCATGAAAAGCGCAGGGATTCCTTTTACCGCGCTTGACGCCGTGGCCGTGAGCATGGGTCCGGGCTCCTACACGGGCCTGCGTATAGGAGTCTCGACCGCCAAAGGGATATGCTATGCGATCGACAGGCCGCTGATTGCTATCAGTACGTTACAATCTATGGCGGCAGGGATGCTAAAAGGGATGGAGTCCCGGAATTCCGGAACTCCATCCCTGCCGGTCCTGCTATGCCCGATGATCGACGCCCGCAGGATGGAGGTGTATAATGCCCTTTACGATACCAACCTGGACCTTGTCAGGAATATTCAGGCTGAAATTATTACTGAATCCTCATTTGAGTCGGAATTGGAGCAAAACCAGGTCTGGTTTTTCGGGGATGGGGCTGAAAAGTGCAGAACGATGCTGGGCAATCATCCTCATGCCCGGTTTATGGATGATTTTTACCCGTCGGCAAAGCATATGATAAACCTGGCGGAAGAAAAATTTAAACGTTCGGAATTCGAAGACGTTGTATACTTCGAACCATACTACCTGAAGGATTTTATACCAGGCATTCCGAAAATTAAAGGTTTAATATAACCTTTAACTCAGCACTCAGCACTCAGAACTCATCACTAATGAGGTGTGTTCCCCTTCTTGCAGCATGCAGGCAGTTTCTCATATGCTACCGGATCAGCCGCTACATCATCCGCATCATAACCAATCTTTGAGATAGCTGTACGAAGCTGATCGGGATTCGTTTTCCGCGGATCAAAACCGATCGTCACGATTTTAGTGCTGTCTTCCAGTTCGACGCTTTTCACCCCTTTTTCATAAGCGATATTCGTCTCAATGCGCTCTTCACACATCCCACAAATGGCTGACGTCTGGATCTGCACTTCCTCGTAATTCTTCTTTTTTCCCTGTGCGGAAACAGGGTTAATGAAGATGTTGACCATCAGCATCATACATAAAATTGAAATCAGTTTTTTCATATTACCCGAATTTAAAATTCAAAATTCAAAATTCAAAATTATTATAGCTTATCGTGTTTCAGCAAAAACCTTACCCCCGCATATATTTTCACCCCGCTGACCGGTCCCCAGATGTTCGAAGCATCGAAATATGGCCCGAAAGGATCATCAGAGGCAATGATCGGATTATGTTGCGTATAATTTGTCAGGTTCTCCCCGCCGATATAAATCTCCCATCGCTTGTAGAACTTGGTGACCTGTGCATTCAGGATGGTGTATACCGGCGAAAATGACTCCATATGATATTCTTCCGGAAGCCCTTCCGTCGTCGGGATGCGTGCCGATCCGTTGAACTGGGCCGTTACATCGAACTGCCATTTTCTCAGGTTGGTGGCATAGGAAATAGAAAAAAGGCCTTTGTATTTATTGACAAGCGGCTCCCGCATCAACTCATTACTGATGGTCATTTTGACGTCATTGTAGCGGAAAGCAGCCGTGACATCCATTCTCGGGATCAATTCATATTTCAGCTCGACCTGGTATGTATTTGCATACGATTTGCCATCGAGGTTATAAACCATGATCTTATCGATATCCTGTTCTTTGTCGATGATCACCTGGTTGGTGAAATCGGTCCTGTATATGTCGAAGTTAACTGACAGCTCCTTTCCCATAATATCAATGTACTGGGTAAAATTCAGGCCGTAATTCCATGCCTGTTCCATCCGGAGCTTTTCCATGAAAACAAACCGGCGGGCGGTGGTCAGCAGGGAAAGATTCTCAGCCACCACGTTGGCAGTTCTTGATCCACGGCCTGCTGAAACCCTCAGGATGGTGTGTTCTGAGAAAGCGTACCTGAGATGGAGTCTCGGGGTTATGAATAAGCCGTAAAGGTTGTCATAATCTCCCCGTATCCCGGCCAGCAGGGTGAATTTTTCCGGTATGGTCCAAGTATATTCAAAGAAAGCCCCCGGGACATGCTCCGTCTTGGAAAAAGCGGAATCATTCAGCGTTTCATCAAAATGATTGAACTTGTAACTCAAGCCTGTGGTGATCGTGTGGGCCGTATTCCCCAGGTAAGTCTGGAGCATAAGGTTGCTGTAAAAATGATGCTGTAATCCATCGTAAGTATTAGTCCCGAAGAAGGTATTCATGTCGTGGAAGATATATGAGTTGATCCAGCCAATGCTGCTCTCCGGGCGGTTCAGGAAGAAGCCCGTCTTACTGAAAGCCTCAAACCTGTTGGTTTTGATCTCTGTACCATAAAGGTTCCCGGCATCCGGTTCACTGGAAGAATAATAGTCGACCTGGCCCCCTTTTCTTTGTTCGTTGAGGAATTTCACCCCGAACATCCCTTCCATCTTTTCCGAGCGGTAATTCCACCGGTTGAAAAGGTTTACCTGGGTAAACACGGGATCATCCAGGAAGTTATCCCCGTTATGGTCGATGAGGGTCGACTGGTTGGAAACATGACCAAACACAGCCGTGTTCCACCTGGGGCTTACCCTGATGGAGCTGTTTATATTGCCTTCCAGTCGCCCGGCATGGTTTGCATACAGGTTTACATGTAGCTTTTCCTTATTATCAGGCTTTTTGTATTCCACATTGATCTGCCCGGTTATAGATTCATAACCATTTTTTACCGAAGAAGTCCCTTTGGATACCTGTATCGATTCCATCCATGATCCCGGGACATATAACAGGCCGAAAGACGAAGCTAATCCCTCGAAGTTGGGGATATTTTCCGTCTGAAGCTGGCTGTATTTACCGGCCAGGCCAAGTAATTTAATTTGCCTGGCCCCGGTGATGGCGTCGCTGTAATTCACATCGACTGAAGCGTTGGTCTCGAAGCTTTCGGACAGGTTGCAGCAGGCGGCTTTTTTCAGTTCACCCAAAGTGATCTGCTGTGTAGCGATCAGGTCGGTGCGGGAAATGTGCGCACCTGCTTCCCTTTCCACAATCTCCACTTCTTTCAGGGTGGTGTTGTCATTCATGACAAATTCCACTTTCCGCTGATCCGGTGCCAGGCTGATGGTATCATTGAGATAACCGATATAGCTTACAACAAGTTCAGTCTTTTTTGCTCCCGGGTGTTTTAATTCGAAATAACCTTCGGGGTTGGTAGCGGTGCCCGAAGATGTCCCTGCCCAGTATACATTTGCTCCTGGCAGCGGAAGCTTTTTCTGTGCTTCATCTAGTTCAAATACATAACCCTGTACCTTCTGGGAAAAGGAGGAGATACCTGTGAGGATCAGTAAGATTAAGAAGACATAAACTTTAACATGCATTGAATTGAAGGTTTAATTTTATTTAAGATGAGACTAAACCTCTGTGGATCTCTGTGAAATCTCTGTGCAACTCCGTGTAACTTTTAAAAGTATCACAGAGTTCCGCAGAGGAACCGCAGAGCTTCGCAGAGTAAATAAATTAAACCAAAGGTGGGGCTATCTTCAGCCGGTGAAAGGCCAGGATGATCTGCTTTCCTGAATCAGGCGGCGGCAGATCGGCATTAAATAAATTTAAGGATGAGCTTGAATATTCTTCAATTGAAATATCATAAAATAAGAGGGCTGAAGCGACAACAAATGGTTTTAGCGAGATTTTTTCCAGTCCCGGCTGGAAAGAGTCGCTGATCTTCAGGAACTGGCTCGAAGTCTGGCAGCAATCGCCATCATGACAGGCCGAACCGTTATCATTCACGGGCTTTTCCGCGCAGCAGGAATGAGTTTCCTCAATACTGCAGCAGGAAGCTGGTGCAGATGAATTATCATGATCACAGTCGGTTTCCAGGAATACAGAAGCAGATGTCTCACCTGCGCAAAGGCACATATGGCGGTAAACCGAAACGCCGCCTGTCGCCGCGATAAGCAGGGATACCAACAATATTGTTCCTATGTTCCGGAGTACTTGCATCATGTTATTCTTATTGCAAAGATATACAATATTTTTTTACATTTGGGAATCCATTCACACAAACTCCTGCCTTATGGATTACGAAATTCTGCAATTAGCCGTCAGCGAAGGAATAGCGACAGTCACGATCAACCGCCCGCAAGCCCTTAATGCCCTTAACACCCGGTTTTTCCAGGAAATGGATGCCATGATCAAACAGGTTAGCGGTATGCCCGAAATCAGGGTGATGATCATAACCGGCGAGGGCAAAGCATTTGTGGCCGGGGCAGATATTTCCGAAATGGTGGACATGACGCCTGAACAGGGAATTGCCTTTTCAAAAACAGGGCAGAATACTTTCCGCAGCCTTGAGAAGATGGAAATCCCGGTCATTGCCGCCATCAACGGATTTGCATTGGGTGGCGGCCTTGAACTGGCAATGGGGTGCGACTTCCGCATTGCCAGCAATAAAGCGAAATTCGGGCAGCCGGAAGTGAACCTTGGCATGATCCCGGGTTATGCCGGTACGCAGCGTTTACCGAGGCTGACCGGCCTGGGTGACGCATTGTTCCTGCTGATGAGCGGGGAAATGATCGGTGCAGATGATGCCCTGCGTATTGGATTGGTGCAAAAAGTCACTGAGCCTGAGCAATTGATGGAAGAAACGTTGAGGATCGCCAAGATCATTGCCTCGAAAGGCCCGAAGGCAGTAAAGAAAGTAAAATATGTGACCCGCATGGGCAGGATGATGCATTTCGATGACGGCTGCAACCTGGAAGCTGAATTCTTCGGCACCCAGTTTAAAGCCGAAGGGGAAGAGGGAATGCGGGCGTTCCTTGAGAAACGCAAGCCCGAATTCAACATTTAAAATTCAACATTCAACATTAATATGGAATATACCGACAAACTACAAAACGTAACCGTCCTTGGCGCTGCAGGTAAGATGGGCAGCGGTATCCTGCTGCTGACGGCAGTTGAAATGGCCGACCTTAGCCTTAAACCGGAAAATAAGGGAAAAACCTTCGTGCTGAATGCCATGGATGTCTCTAAAGAAGGACTTTCAGGCCTGATGATGTACCTGAGGGCACAGGTGCAGAAGATCGCGGAGAAGAAAACCATTGCCATACGTAAAGCTTATGCTGACCGGCCCGATCTTGTAGAAAATGAAGAGGTGATCAACCAGTACATTTTCGACGTGATGAATATTGTCAGGCCGACAACCAGGCTGGAAGCAGCTTATGATTCAGGCCTGATCTTCGAGGCAGTCAGTGAAAACAGGGCTTTGAAAGTTAAGCTGCTGTCACAGATCGACCAGAACAACCCCGGAAAGCCTTAGTATTTTCACCAATACTTCTTCCGTGCCCATTCACCTGATCGATGAGGAAGCCAATCTTGGTGGACGGGTGCTGGGATTTCACTTCTACAATCCCCCTGCCGTGCAGAAGCTCGTGGAACTTATCGTTACGGGTAAGACGGATGCGGAAATGATCGAATTCGCAAAAATGTATGCGAAAAATCTTGGTAAAATAGTGGTTCCGGCTAACGACTTTGCCGGGTTCATTGGCAACGGGCATTTTATGCGCGATGCGTTACACGGTATCCATACTGCGGAAAAACTTGCGAAGGACAGGCCTTTCCCCGAAGCAGCCTATATGGTCAATAAAATCACCCAGGACTTTCTCATACGTCCGATGGGTATTTTTCAATTGATCGATTACGTTGGAATTGATGTTGTATCGTTCATCATGAATGTGATGAATCCATTCCTTGCAGATGAAGACCTGCACAGCGAATTGCTGGATAAAATGATCAGCCTTGGAGTAAAGGGTGGTCAATATTCCGACGGGTCTCAGAAAGACGGTTTCCTGAAATATGAGAAAGGAAAGCCGGTCGCGATCTATGATCCTGCGGCAAAAGCTTATGTGAATATGGCTGATTTGAAGGACAAATGCGACAGTGTGCTGGGTGCGGCGCCTTCTTCTTTAATTCCCTGGAAAGCGGCTGTGAAAGTGAAAGACAAAGATGCCACTTTCGGGAAGATATTTGGTGAGATGAAATCCATGAATACCCACGGTGCAAAGCTGGCGGTCGAATATGGACAGCGGTCCAATGCCATCGGGAAAAAGCTGGTAGCCGATAACGTGGCTCACAATGAAGCTGACGTGAACACCGTGCTGCTGACCGGTTTCTTCCACGCTTACGGGCCGGTGAATGGGTATTTCTGATAGTCATTAGTCATTGGTCATTAGAATTTACCAATGACTAATGACCAATGACCAGTGACCAATATCAAATAACAATCAAGAACAATAGAACAACAGAACAACAGAACATTAAAGATATGAGCAAACCACATAAAAAAATCTACATGGCAGCCGGGTATAATACCATTTCGATGGGTACCGGCAGAAGTGAGTTTAATCCCAAAAAAGCCAGGCCGGGCATAGAATTTTATTTTAAAGATGCAGCGGAAGGTACGCTGAAGCAGATCGGCGGGGCGAAAAACGTGGACGAATGTGTTGTCGGTAATTTCATGGCGGCGCGGTTCAACAAACAGGCCCACCTTGGCGGATTTTTCCCGATGGTGGACCCGGAATTGCAGTTCAAACCGGCAATCCGCGTTGAAGGCGCATGTGCATCCGGTGGATTGGCCCTTGTGACCAGCATCAAGAACGTGCTGGCCGGCACGGCAGATGTTTCTCTGACTGTAGGCATCGAGGTGCAGAATACCGTTAAGGCGATCTATGGTGCTGATATCCTGGCCGGTGCAGGCTGGTTCCAGAAACGCAAGAACGGGCATGCCTATTTTTTCCCGGGTCAGTTCAGCGACAGGGCAGGGGCATATTATGAAAAATACGGCATGGATTATACCAGGAAAGGCATGGGACGGTGGTTCCGCAATGCCGTTGAAAATGCAAGGCTTTGTCCGACTGCGCAGGAATACGAGAACAAAGTTGAAGACCTCGAGGCGCTGTACAACAAAATGAAGCCGAACGGTGCCGGTTTTGTCGATAACCTGAACGTGCTTGATTGCTCGAAAGTTTCTGATGGCGCTTCATCCATAGTTGTCTGTTCGGAGGAAGGCCTTAAGCGATGCGGGATACCGAAAAACGAAGCGGTGGAGATCACTTGCCTGGGCACATAAGGTGCGCAACATCACAGAAGATCCGCCCGATCCAACCGAAGTCCTGACCATTAGAAAAGCCGCATTGTGTGCCCTTGAGGATGCCGGCATCACTATTAACGATCTGGGAACTATCGAAACCCACGACTGCTTCTCCATAGCAGGGATTCTTGCAACCGAGGCGCTGGGATTCGCCGAAAAAGGCAAAGGCCCACAGTTTGTTGCCGAAGGCAATACTGCCCGCGAATGGAAAGATCCCGATGAATACCACCGGCGGTCTGATCGGCTGGGGCCACCCGACCGGCGGGACCGGCGTGCACATGGCCGTCACCCTCTGGGAACAGCTGACCGGAAAGGCCGGCGCCGCTCAGATTACCATCAATCCGGATAAACCCTACGGGCTTTCAATAAACATGGGAGGCGATGATGTGACGGTTGTGGCGGTGGTTTATAAGAGAGGCGGGTGATTCATGGACGATTGAGCATGGACGATGGACGTTTTTTCATTTAATGGGAGCATTTAAAATGTAAAATGACATGTTCAATGTTCAATGCTCAATCGTCCATGATAAAGCTCCGAAGGAGCGGCATATTTATAGCCCGGGGTGCCAACCCCGGGTAGGAAAGGAAATCCGTAATCATTCCCCCGCCACAACGAAATGTATCTATGAAAACGAACCGTTGGCACGGGGCGGGGGCCAGGGGGTGGGGGAGGTAATTTAGACCGAATATTTATTGCAACAAATCCTGCAAATCCCAAAGATTTTTATGTGGATAGCCTAAACTTAATTATTTAAATTTCGTAATTTTGCGAAATACGAAATGAATTTAACGATAGGTTATTACTCTTGGACATGGCCACCATCAGCGCTTTGATATATGGTGTAATCTAACTGCTTAGGATTATGGCTGTTCTGATCGAAAAGTTTGGCTTTGTTATAAATGGGATGCGGCACGTTTCCGGAAAAGAAAGTATTGAAATTCTGAAAGATGAGGGATATATGCTCGATTTAAGACCGGATATCGAGTTAGTAAAGCTCATGAATATTGAACACATCCTTTACTACCCTTATGATGAGATCAAAGAGCACTACCATGAACTACCAAGGGATACCTTGCTCATCCTTGCAGATGCAGTGGGACTCAGGAGTAAAGAAATAGCCCTCTTTTTAAAAGATAAAGGATTTTCAAATATTCTTCACCTGGCAGGAGGAGTGGTCGAATGGGAGCGAGACGGGCTTCCGGTTACGCTGGATAAAAGCCGTCGACTGACGGGCTCATGCATGTGCCAGTTGAGGCGAAGGGAAATTAAAAAATGAGATAAAATCACTGAAATCTTAAAAATGTAATATATGTCAGAATCGAATAAACCTGGTTTTATTATGTGCGTATGCACAGGGAAATGTCCCGGATTTTCACAAATGGACATTTGGGATTTTATAAACAGAGTGAGAATCGAATTGCCGGTCGAATATGGATTTATCCATCCGCAACTTTGCGAGGAAGACGGAGACCGTTTTTTAAATGATTATCTGAAAGCGCACCGGAAAGTTGTCATCGGAGCCTGTGCCTTAAATATGCAGCGCAAGATGTTCAAAGACGCATTTGCAGAAGCCGGTCTTGATGTAAACAAAGATTTAACCGCCATCGATGTGCGTGATATGACGACCGAACAGGCAATTGAAAAAGTTACTGCAGCACTTATAAAATTGGAGGAGTCGAAATGAGCGAAACTACTTTCATGGGAGTCGAACGCGATAAAATCGATTGGAAGCCGACCATTGATTATTCTAAATGCGATTATTGCATGGAATGCGTGAAATTATGTCCTCATAAAGTTTTCGAGGTCAGGGAAACCGAAGACATTAAATTGATCGTCAGAAATCCCAATAACTGCGTTGTTTTCTGCAGGGCATGTTCGAAAATTTGCGGTCCCGACGCACTATCGTTTCCTGATAAAAATGCGACGACCCAAAGGATTAAGGAAATAAGAAAGGAGGGAAACCAATGGTTGAAAATTATGCAGTCCTTCCGTGCAACGGATTGGATAAATGCGCCGGGGTGATTTCAGGGGAATTAGCTATAAAATTATGCGAAAATGCTAAGAATGAGATCATTTGCCCCGTATTTTACCGGGTTTCAGAATCAAAATATAATAAGATCGCCGGTGAGCATCCTCTACTTGTTATAGATGGCTGCCAGACGCGCTGTGCGAGTAAGCTTGCTGCGGAAAAAAACTTAAAAGTTTCCAGGAAAATATTAGTAACGGAAGAAGCTAAAAACCACAATATTGAATTAAAGAGTAGTCTCAGGCTTCAGGAAAAGGAAAATGCCCTGATTGAAATCATATTAAACGAACTTAATAAGACCGAAGATAAAGTTACACAAGTTCCTGATGAAACAAATTTCTTATTTAATCTCGGGTATGAGACGTTTCAAAATGGCAAATTCATTTTCAGAGTACCAAAAAATCAGGAAATTTATTTTAATGAAAACGATTGCTGGGCCTATGTGATCGGAAACCGGGCCAGAATAGGCGTTACAGATTTCGTTCAGCAAAACCTTTCCGATATTTTATATTTTACACCACCCGATATTGGGGATGAAATTGATCAGTTCGGCGAAGCCGGTGATATCGAATCGTCAAAATCCGTTTTTGAAGTGATTTCGCCTGTAAGCGGTAAAGTCATTGCGATCAATGAAGAACCTTGTGCAAAAGCCGGAACTTATTAACGAAAACCCTTATGAAAAGGGATGGATGGTAGAGCTTGAACTGACTGATTTTGATAGCGATAAAGAACTTCTTATCGGATTCAATAAATATTTTGAAATAATGAAAAAAAAGGTGGAGGACTTAAATGGATAAAATAGTGAAAGTTATACCCTGCAGTGGTATTGGCAAAGTATATGGCCTCATGGCAAGAGAAGCTGCTTTGGAAACAGTCTTTGAGTTGTGCCCTGAGAAATCTGAAACAGTTTGCCTTGCTTACATCATGACCGGCGATGAAGAAGTCAGGAAAAAAATCGAAGGCTTTGATTGCATTACAGTTGACGGTTGCCCAAAAATGTGTGCCTCCAAAAATGTCTCCATAGCTGGAGGCAAAGTTATTGAAGAAATAAAAGTTCTGGACACGGTGAAAGAACACAAAGGGAAAAAGTTCGGTTCAGCTACGTATGCTGGAGGCTGACGGCGATGTTGTTGTGAGTGAAATAGCGAAAAAGATTGCGAAAAAAATTATTGAAATAACATAAGGAGGAATACTAATGTCTGAATTGAAAGTTGGCATAATAGCATGCAGTGGCGAGGAATGTCTCGGAGGAACCATTTCAAGGCTTGCCACCAGAATCGTTCTCGAGGAACTTAAAATGATCAGCACAGTAACACTCTGCCTTCCTCTATATCTTGCGGGAGGTGAAGAAGAAAGAAACTTCGCAAAAGTATTTCCGACGATATCGGTTGACGGCTGCGATAAACTTTGCGCGAAAAGAAGCACTGAAAAATATAGCGGCAAGGTCAACGGTTCTATTGATGTCTCCAGGATCATAGGAACGGAAAATGCGCTTAACACAAAAATTGTCAGGAATAAAGATCTTAAAGACGAACATCTTCAGATGGTAGAGGATGTCGCCAGCGAGATTATTAAAGCGATTAGCGCCATTCCTCCGGATACCTATACCGGAAAATCTTTTAGCGGTTGTGGTTGTGGGAGCTGATGCCATAAACGTATTTTATTCAAGAATAAAGAAAAATTTGCCATATGATAGGTTAATTATCAGTGGTTCAAGTTCAGTAATTTAGAATCAATACAAATTTTAAAAAATCTTAACGTAATTATACGTCAATTCAAATATTGATGTATTTTTACGTCAAAAATACACCCATGCCACAAGCTAAAACTGAATTATTCGAAACCGAACTGCAGACTGCATCCATGTTTTTAAAAGCCTTGAGCCATCCGGCCAGATTGATGATAGTAAAATTCCTTGCAGATTGCAAAAGTTGTTATACCGGAGATATTACATCCGAACTGCCATTGAGCAGGACTACCATCAACCAGCACCTGGATGAACTTAAAAAAGCTGGACTGATATTAGGACATATTACCGGAAACAAAACCAGTTACTGCATCAACCAGGAACGTATTGCTGAAATGAAAGCCGTGATTAACGCTTACCTGGATGATCTTGACATTTCGGTTCCCTTCAAATGTGAATAATAGTTAATATTTATAAAACCAAATCACTTAAAGAATTCATTATGAAAACACGTATCTTTTTACTTCTAATGGCCATGGTTGCTTTTAGTTTCCAAGCGGCAGCAACTGTAAAAAGCGACCTTGAAACAGCCAATAAAAATGGTAATACCGTTTTCCTGGTGGTGACCGATCCAAACGTTACCGGAACCGATAAAGCCCTGGAAATGGCTAACAAGGCTAAAGCGAGCGTAACAAAATCAATCGTTGTGCAAATGAACCGTTCTGATGCAGCCAATACGGAGTTAGTTACCAAATACCGTCTTGCCGGCGCTCCATTGCCGCTTATCCTCGTGATTGCTTCAAATGGCTTAGTAGCCGGAGGATATACGCTCACCCAGGCCACACCTGAATTACTGGTAAAGGCTGTCCCATCACCCAAAAAATCTGAGGTATTGAAGTCTTTGAGCGATGGAAAATCAGTTTTCATTGTAGTTACCGGCAAATCAATGGCGGAGAAGACTACTATCATGAATACCTGCCAGCAGGCGTGCATTGAGATGGAAAATAATGCCAAAATGATTGAAATAAGCCTTGACGATGCAAAAGAAAACCAGTTTCTTACAGAACTGAAGGTGAACATGACAGTTACAGAACCCACAACCTATGTAATAAACTCAAAAGGCCAGCTTACAGGGACCTTTACTGATGATGTTAATACTACTACTTTGGTCGCTTCAGCAAAGAAGGTTGCAGCATCTGGTTGTTGTCCTCCTGGCAGTGGCAAAAGTTGCGGGCCCACCAAAAAGTAATTTAACCCTATGAAAATCTTTCAATTGGTCTGGTTGGAACTCGGCCAGAGAAAAACACAATTGATGTCAGGGATCCTGGCAATAGCGTTGGGGATTGCCGTAATTGTTGCCATCAGGTCAATTTCGCTGGTTTCGGAAAAAGCCGTGGCTATAAACCTGGATAACCTTGGAGCCAATATAATGGTGCTGCCTCAGGGAGCGACCATCGACAACTATTATTCAGCCGATATCGATGCGCCTACAATACCGGAGGAATATGTTGAAAGGATACTTACTTCATCTTTGCAGGGGGTAGACAACCTCAGCCCAAAACTGACCCGAAGAGTTGATATTGGTTATCAGAAATTTGTATTGACCGGTATCCTTCCGGCAAATGAACTGGCATCTAAGCCATTATGGCAATCAGCCGGACTGTTTGGAGCCGAACTTGCTGCAAGTTGTGGTGAAAATCCACAGAATGAATCCCTTGGTTATAAAGACGAGAAGTTGCAACGCAAGTCCATCGATTCGCTCGCAATGGCCGACTGCCTGCTAGGTTATTCAGCAGCCCAAAAACTTGGCCTGAAGGAAGGGGACGCTTTAACAATTATGGGTAATGAACTTAAGGTCTCCAAAGTTCTGACGGAAACTGGAACAATAGATGATGACAGGGTTTTTGCCCATCTAAAAACTGTGCAGAATATCCTGGGTATCCAGGGCCAGGTCAGTGCCATTGAGATCATGGGGTGCTGCAATGCCATATCAGATGGCTTATTGGGTCAGCTCAGAAACATATTGCCTGACACCCGGATTACCACAATTGGTCAGATCGTATCCACACAAATTAAAACGAACCAGTTGATGAACAAGATCTCGCTCATCATTCTGATCATTATCCTTATCGTGGGTGGGATCTCTATTGGAAACTATATGTGGGCGAATGTCAATGAACGTAAAAAAGAGATCGGCATCTTACGAATGATAGGCTTTCATAAGTCTTCCATTTATTCAATGTTGTTGATTAAAGCGGTCTTTATGGGACTGGTCGGTGGACTGGCCGGATACCTTGCCGGTGCATTGATTGCCTGGTTCCTGGGCCCCACGTTAGCCGGAATTAATGTAGTCCCCATTCCATTACTGCTACTGTACTCAATACTTCTTGCAGCAGGAATAGCTGTCGTTGGCTCATTGCTGCCAGCTTACTTTGCCTCAAGGTTTGAACCCTACTCAAATATGCAGGAATTATGATGCCAATCCTGAGTACTACAGCGCTTTCGAAACACTATTTTCACCGGGAAGGATTAATTATGGCACTGAACGATGTATCCATTTCTGTAACTGAAGGCTCCTTTGTCACGATAACCGGCCCTTCCGGATCAGGCAAGACAACACTTTTAATGGCATTAAGCGGATTAATCCGCCCGACATCAGGGAAGATTTATTTTAAAGGACAGATTCTGGATACAGATAACGACAGAGCACTGGTTGAATTCCGTAAGAAATACACCGGTTTTATCATGCAGAATTTTTCCCTGATCCCTTATATGACAGCGATGCAAAATGTATTGCTTCCGTTGTCTCTCAATGGATTATCGGCAGAAAACCAGAAGCACAGGGCTATTGAACTCCTGGAACTGGCCGGCCTTGGAAACCGGATGAACCATTATCCAAGGGAGTTATCAGCCGGACAGCAGCAAAGAGTAGCCATTGCAAGGGCATTGGCCAATAAACCGGCCATTATCTTTGCTGATGAACCCACCGGGAATCTCGATCCCCTTTTATCAGTCGAAATTCTGAATTTGCTGAAGGATATTAATGAAAATAACAGGATCACTATTTTTATGGTTACACACAGTCCGGTGGCAAGTGCCTATGGTAATGCAGCGATCCGGCTGAATAATGGCCAGATAATCACGACAATTGATAACGATACAATTTAGCAGAACATAAATTAAAAAATAGATATGATACATTATGGATTCATTGAAAAATCTTGTCAAAGAAAAATACGCTGAAATAGCCAGTAATACAAAGCAGCAGAATTCAACTTCCTGCTGTGGAAGCACAAGTTGCTGCAGTGATGGTTCATACACTATTTTCAGCGAAGATTATAACAACCTGGAAGGTTATAATCCCGATGCAGACCTTGGTTTAGGCTGTGGCATTCCGACAGAATTTGCGAAAATCAAATCCGGAGATACAGTTATTGACCTCGGATCGGGAGCTGGGAATGATTGCTTTGTGGCAAGGGCCCTGGTTGGAGAAAAGGGATTGGTCATCGGAATTGATTTTACACAGGCCATGATTGAAAAAGCACGTGCAAATGCAGATAAACTTGGTTACAACAATGTGGAATTCCGTTTTGGCGACATTGAAAAGTTGCCAATTTCCATGAACAAAGCCGATGTAGTCATCAGTAATTGTGTTATAAATCTTGTACCAAACAAGGTCGATGCATTCAATGAAATTTACAGGGTGCTGAAATTTGGAGGCCACCTCTCAGTCTCCGACGTTGTCCTGAAGGGCAAATTACCTCACAAAATAAAAGAAGCTGCTGACATGTATGCCGGCTGTGTTTCAGGGGCAATACAAATGGAAGATTACCTCCAGATCATCGAAAACACTGGCTTTGTGTATATTCAAGTCCAAAAGGAAAAACTGATTACCCTGCCGGATGACATTCTCCTCGAATATATGAATCAGACGGAAATAGACGAATTTAAAAAATCCGGAGCCGGAATTTACAGCATTACCGTTTATGCTGAAAAACAAGCTGCTGAATGTTGTTCGGGATGCGATTGTTAATGATCATTATAAAATCTAATATAAAATATGAAGATTAAAGTATTATTTCTTTGCGTCCACAACTCAGCCAGGAGCCAGATGGCTGAAGCCTTTCTTAAAAAATATGGAGGAGATCTGTTTCATGTGGAAAGCGCTGGTCTTGAAAAAGGAAAACTGAATCCTTTAGCCGTCGAGGCTATGAAAGAAGAGGGAATTGACATTTCCATGAATGAGACAAGAGATGTTTTCGAATTTTTCAAAGAGGGTAGAATTTACCAGTATGTTGTAACGGTTTGTGATGAGAAAGCATCTGAAAGGTGCCCTATTTTCCCGGGTTTGAACGAAAAAATAAATTGGTCTTTCGAAGATCCTTCACAATTTACCGGTACATGGGATGAAAAATTAGAGGAAACGAGAAAGGTCAGGGATCAGATTAAAAATGCCGTCCTGAAGTTCATTCAGAAATTTAAACAATAAACGGATAAATACCAACACATTTTTCGCATAAGTTTTTATTAAATTCTTAACATTTCAAAACATTTCGTATTTTTGCGAAATGCGAAAAAGATTTTTATGGGGAAGAAAATTTTAGTTATCTGTACGGGCAATAGCTGCAGAAGCCAGATGGCGGAAGGATTTTTGAAATCGTTCGATAAAACATTAGAAGTTTACTCGGCAGGCACCCATCCGGCGGCTGTCGTAAATCCCAATGCCGTGAAAGTGATGAAGGAGATCGGCATCGACATCAGCCAACATGTCCCCGAACTGGTCGATAAGTATGTCGGCAGGGAATGGGATTACGTAATAACTGTCTGTGGGGGAGCAAAAGAAGTTTGCCCGGCCTTTACCGGCAAAGTACAACAGCGCCTGCATATCGGTTTCGACGACCCGGCAGATGCAGTGGGGACCGAGGACGAAGTAATGTCGGTATACAGGCGCGTTAGAGATGAAATAAAAGAAGGTTTTTTTGAATTTTATAATAAGATAGCACGCGGATAAACACGGATGCAGCGGATTTACGCGGATTTCAGACCCGCGTCACAGACGCACACCAACATAAAATTATGAATGCCCGAATTCAACATTTAACACTCAAAATTCAACATTAATATATAATGGAAGATTTAAAAAAGATTGTAAGGGAAAAGTACGGCCAGATCGCTAAAGAAAGTGCTGAGCCAGCAAAGAAAGTATCCTGCGGTTGCGGCTGCCACGATACTTACACCATCTTCAGTGAAAACTATTACGGCAAGGAAGGTTATGATCCCAATGCCGACCTGGGACTGGGTTGCGGCATTCCTACCGATTTCGTCAACATTAAAAAAGGCGATACCGTCATCGACCTGGGTTCAGGAGCTGGCAACGACTGCTTTGTTGCCCGGGCATTGGTTGGTGAGGAAGGCAAAGTTATCGGCATCGACATGACGAAGGAGATGATTGAACTGGCCAGGGCCAATGCAGAAAAGCTTGGCTATAGCAATGTCCAGTTCCGATTTGGTGATATCGAGAATATGCCGGTTACTTCGAAAAAAGCCGATGTGGTGATCAGCAACTGTGTGCTGAACCTGGTACCGGATAAGGATATGGCTGTTTCTGAAATCTGCCGCATTTTAAAGGTTGGCGGGCATTTTTGCATCTCCGACATCATCATCAAAGGCGAGCTGCCGGATAAAATACGTAATGCTGCCGCAATGTACGCCGGATGCGTGGCAGGAGCCCTGCAAAAAGATCAATACATGGAACTCATCGCCAGGATGGGATTCATCAACATTAAGGTCCATAAGGAAAATGAGATCGAAGTGCCTGATGATGTACTGACTCCCTACCTGAGCAAAGATGAAATCGCTGAATACAGGAATTCAGGAACCGGGATCTTCACCATTACGGTCTCCGGTGAAAAACCAGCCAAAGGCTGTGTCTGCTGCGGGACCTGAGTTATGAAACGATTGTCATTCCTTGATCGCTATCTGACCGTCTGGATCATCCTGGCTATGGTCATCGGGGTCTTTACCGGGTATTTATTTCCGGGGATTGTTAATTTCTGGAATAAATTCAATTCCGGTACTACAAACATCCCTATTGCCATCGGCCTGATCCTGATGATGTACCCGCCATTGGCCAAAGTTAAATACGAAGAACTTGGCGATGTATTCCGCAACTTCAAAGTGCTGGCATTATCCCTTGTCCAGAACTGGATCATCGGTCCCATCCTGATGTTTGCCCTTGCAATCATCTTCCTTTCATTCAATGTCGATTATATGTATGGCCTGATCCTGATCGGGCTGGCGCGCTGCATCGCCATGGTTATCGTCTGGAACGACCTGGCCAAAGGCGATACCGAATATGCCGCCGGGCTGGTGGCCTTCAATTCCATCTTCCAGGTATTATTCTTTTCCGTATATGCGTATATTTTCATTGCCGTGCTGCCCGGGTGGTTCAACCTTCCCACTAACAGCGCCGTGGAACAGATCACCATCGGTGAGATCGCTAAAAGCGTGTTCATCTATCTCGGAATCCCCTTCATCGCCGGGTTCCTGACACGATTTATCCTCATCAGGGTTAAAAACAAGGAATGGTACCACACGAAATTCGTCCCGAAGATCAGCCCCATCACTTTAATTGCTCTGCTATTCACCATTCTTGTGATGTTTACCATGAAAGGCGAATATATTGTTCAATTACCGCTGGATGTTGTCAGAATTGCCATTCCGCTGGTGATTTACTTCCTGATCATGTTCTTCGTTTCATTCTTTATGAGCAAGAAAGCCGGTGCAAATTATGAGCAATCGGCTACTTTATCATTTACTGCAGCAAGCAATAATTTCGAACTGGCTATCGCCGTGGCTATTGCCGTTTTCGGCATCAATTCCGGGGAAGCTTTCGTGGCGGTAATCGGGCCCCTGGTTGAAGTGCCGGTCCTGATCAGCCTCGTGACGGTCTCCTTATGGATCAAAAGAAAATATTATGACAAATCCGCACCGATAAAAGTTAAAAACTGAAATTCATGATCACTTCCGAACAAAATCAAATGGCTTTGTTTGCCAGGGCGATGGCCCACCCGGTGAGGGTTTACATCCTTCAGCTCCTGGCAGGGCAAAATTGCTGCTACAGCGGCGATCTGGCTGAAGAGTTGCCTATCGCCCGCTCTACCCTTTCACAACATCTGAAAGCACTCAAAGATGCCGGTCTGATCCAGGGAGAGATCAACCCGCCTAAGATAAAATACTGCATCCACAAAGAGAACTGGGAAAAAGCCAAAACCCTTTTCTCAGTGCTTTTTGACGAGAAAATGGAAAAAGCATCTTCAATTTGTAAATAATATCTGACCAAAATGAAAAATATCAAAGTGCTGGGAACCGGCTGTGCGAATTGCCGAAATCTTGAACAAATGGTAAGACGAACCGTCGAAAACCTTAAAATAGATGCCATCGTCGAGAAAGAAGAAGACATCATGAAAATTATCGCTTATGGAGTGCGGCGTACACCTGCCCTTGTCATCGACGAGAAAATCGTGCTTTACGGCCGTGTTCCGACGGAAAACGAGCTAATCCAATTATTAAACGAATAACTATTGAAGCACCAAATTCCAAGCACCAAGCAACAAGCACCAAGCACCTATTAACCAATACTAAATTTCAGTCCTATGAAAAAATTGTTCCTCTTATTAGTAATCCTTTCGCTGCCGGCCTGGATGACATTAAACGCCCAGGATGCTGCAATTGCAGGCCAACCAAAAGTCGAAGTTTATTATTTCCATGCCACCATGCGTTGCCCGACCTGTCTTGCAGTGGAAGAACAGACGAAAAAGACACTGGATGAAAATTTTGCAGAAGATTTGAAGTCGGGTGTCATTAAACTGACGGTGCTGAACCTGGAAGAAAAGGAGAATAAAGCGATAACGGAAAAGTTCGAAATAGGCTGGTCGTCGCTGATACTTTACGTCCCCGGGAGCGATAAATCGGTCAATCTGACCGAATCTGCGTTTGCAAATGCGCGTTCCCACCCGGATGATTTCCGGAAGGAGCTCCAGGAGAAAATAAAAGAATTGCTATAATTTTTATGGCACACGGATGTCACGGATAATACGGATTTTCACGGATGAACCAATCCGCGTATATCCGTCGCATCCGTGGTGATCCGTGTGCTATTCAATCGAATATGGACTATCTCCAGCAACTCCTTGACCAATCCCAGTGGCCGGCCTTAACGGCGCTGATCCTCGGTCTCATGACCGCCATCAGCCCCTGCCCGCTGGCGACGAATATCACCGCTATTGCTTATATCAGCAAGGAGTTCGGCGACAAGCGGCGGATATTCCTTAACGGCCTGATCTATACTTTAGGAAGGATCGTTTCATATACACTGCTGGGACTGATCATTTATTACGGGGCCAGCCGGCTCGATATTTCCATCTTCTTCCAGAAATACCTGAACAGGGTACTCGGTCCTTTGCTCATCTTCATCGGTTTGTTCATGCTCGATATTTTCAATTACAGGAAAACCGGGGGAGGTAAATGGATCACAAGGCTTGAGGAGAAGATCAACATGGGGCGTTCATCGGGGGCCTTTTTACTGGGGATGCTCTTTGCGCTGGCTTTCTGTCCTTACAGTGGTATGCTTTATTTCGGTATGCTCATCCCGATGACTATTTCCAGTGCATCCGGACTTTACCTTCCTGTGATATTTGCCATTGCGACAGGACTTCCGGTTATCATCATTGCATGGCTTCTGGCATTCTCGGTGAGAGGGGTCGGAAATTTCTACCAGAAACTTAAAAACTTCGAGCTCTGGTTCCGCAGGATAGTAGCAGTTATTTTCATCCTGATCGGGCTCTATTACACTTACCTCATCTATATTAAACCATTGTAGCATTTTTTGTCTTCATTTTTACCAATATTCATGCCTGGAGTTTTTATTGATTGGCTATTGGAATGGCATCTAATATTTCCTTAAGTTTGATCATTAATTCTTCCTGCCATGTCAATCAACCGCCGCTCTTTTGTCAGGCAATTCGGCGCTACGCTGGGTGCTGCCTCCCTCGGAACAACCTTTTTTCCCGCATTTGCCTTCGGAGAAGGGTTTGATGAAACCGACCCCATGAATATCCCACCGCCCGAAACTCCCGAAGACGACTTCTGGGCCTGGGTGCAACAGAACTACACCGTTTCGCCGAATATCATCAACCTGAACAACGGGGGCGTGAGCCCTTCGCCAAAGGTGGTGCAGGATACATTTGAGCGATATAACCGATACTGCAACGAAGCGCCTTCATATTACATGTGGCGCATCCTCGACCAGGGACGGGAAGCGCTCCGGGCCGACCTTGCCGCACTGGCCGGCTGCTCACCCGGCGAAATCGCCATCAACCGTAACACGACTGAGGCCATGGATATCATCATCTACGGCCTGAACCTCCAAAAAGGAGATGAGGTGGTGCTCACCAAACAGGATTATCCCAATGTGATCAACCTGTTCAAAATGCTTGAGCAACGCGACGGCATCGTCCTGAAATGGATCAACCTGGAGCTGCCGATGGAAGATGAGGATGCCCTGGCACAGATTTATATCGATGCATTCACCGGCAAAACCAGAGTGGTCAACGTGACCCATATCATCAACTGGATCGGGCAGATCGTTCCGGTGAAAAAGATCGCCGCGGCAGCCCACCAGCGGGGGATCGACGTGCTGGTCGACGGCGCACATACCTTTGCCCTGCTGGATTTCAAGATCCCCGATCTGGACTGCGATTACTTTGCCACCAGCCTCCATAAATGGATGGGCGCCCCCTTCGGATCGGGAATGCTGTATGTGAAAAAGGATAAGATATCAGGGATTTACCCGATATACCCGGATGAAAAATTCCCGGGTGAAGAGATCCAGAAGTTTGAAAGGATGGGGACACGCAACTTTGCCAGCGAAATGGCCATCGGCAGCGCCCTGGATTTTCACCTGGCTATCGGGTCTAAACGCAAGGAGGACCGCCTGCGTTACCTGAAAAATTACTGGATGGAACAGGTTAAAGATATCCCGGGCGTTCATCTTCATACTTCCTTTAAGCCGGAATATTCATGCGTTATAGGCTTATTTTCCATCGATGGATATACACCCGGAGAAATCGATACCTATCTTTTCAATAATTATAAAATACACACGGTGAGCATAGTCTGGGAGAATATTTCCGGGGTCCGGGTTACACCGAATGTTTATACCATGGAACGCGACCTCGACAAACTGGTCAGTTGCGATCAGTGAACTGGCCGCTAAAAAGAAATAGTCACCATCAATCTTTATTATTATGAAAAAGACAGGCATTCATTTTCATTTTAATGTTGATCATTTCCAGCATTTATTCCCAAGAAACCGAAAAACATTGCCATCCAGTCGCCGGATGCTCCAAAAGCCATCGGCCCATACAGCCAGGCTATCCTGGCAGGCAACACGCTTTATGTTTCAGGCAACATCGCCATCGATCCGGAAACCGGGAAAATGGACACGCTGAACATCGAAACGGAGATCAGGCGGGTGATGTCGAATCTTGGCGCAGTACTGAAAGAAGCGGGCATGTCATACGAAAACGTTGTCAAAGCAACGATCTACACCACCGACCTGAAAAATTACAAGCTCATTAACACCATTTACGGCGAATATTTCAAAAAGGACCCGCCGGCAAGGGAAACGGTCCAGGTTGTGGCGCTGCCGGCAGGGGCGCACGTGGAGGTATCGTGCGTTGCCGTGAAATAGACCTCACCCCATAAATTCCAAATTCCAAGCACCAAATCCCAAACAAATTCCAAAAATCAAATTCAAAACAAATTTAAAACAAATTCAAAAACTCATAACTCATAACTCTGAATTTAGCACTCAGAATTCAGCACTCAGAACTCTTTAAATGAAATCTATAAAAAAACCGCCATCCGGTTAATCCTCCTCTTCGGGCTGATCAGCCTGCTGGGCGATATCATTTACGAAGGCGCCAGGGGGGTGAACGGACCGTACCTGAAGACCCTCGGGGCCAGTGCGGCTGTTGTAGGCCTGGTGGCCGGTCTTGGAGAGCTGCTGGGCTACCTCATCCGGCTGGTGAGCGGTTATTTTTCCGATAAGACCCGCGCCCACTGGTTCTTCACGATCTTCGGCTACAGCTTCCTGATGGTCATCCCGATGCTGGCGCTTACCGGTGTGTGGCAGTTTGCCGCCATCTTCATGGTCCTGGAACGCATAGGGAAAGGGATACGCAGCCCGGCCAAGGATACGATCCTGTCGCAGGCCACCAAGCAAGTTGGAACCGGATTCGGCTTTGCCATCGTTGAATTCATGGACCAGATCGGTGCAACGATCGGGCCGCTCATCTTCACCTTCTTCTTCATGAGCATCGGCCCGGGCGAAAGATCGATCATCGATTACCAGGGCGGTTACAGCCTGATGTGGTTCCCGTTCGTGGTATTGATGATGGTGCTTTTTGCAGCCTTTTTCATGGTGAAAAACCCGGAGGAACTGGAGCATGATGTCGTCAAAAAGCCGCAGCCCGACAGGATAACCCGGACATTCTGGCTTTACTGCATCTTTACTTTCGTCACTACTCTCGGTTTTCTCAACTTCGCCATTATCGGCTACCATCTGAAAGCCAACAACATTGTCACCGATGCGCAGATCCCGCTTTTATATGCCCTGGCCATGGCAGTGGATGCCGTCATCGGACTGGTCATCGGCAAATGGTACGACCGGCTGAAGATAAAATTTGATAATGATCATGCGGGGCTATTGCTCCTTGTAATATTACCTCTTTTTACCGCACTTATTCCCCTCTTCTCCCTGTCTCCCGGTCTCCCCCTCATCCTGGCCGGGGTTGTGCTCTGGGGCATGGTCATGGGAACGCATGAAACGATCATGAAAGCAGGCATAGCTGACATCACTTCCATCCGGAAGCGGGGACGGGTTACGGGATCTTTAACATGATGTATGGTATCGCCATCTTCATCGGCAGCGCCGCAGCAGGATTCCTGTATGATTATTCGATAACTTTGCTGGTTGTGATCATGATTATTGTTGAAATAGTGGCAGTGCCGGTATTCTTTGTATTGAGACGAAATGAGTCAGAAGTTGTGTAATGGTAGCCACAGATGATCACAGATTTACAGCAGAATAATCAGATAATATCCGTGTAAATCCGTATCATCCGTGTCATCCGTGTGCTATAAAAAAATTAGATAAGAATGAATTCACTTTGCTATTTGAACGACAGTTTCATGGACTATAACCTTGCACAATTCCACATATCTGACCTAGGTCTGCAACGAGGATATTCCATCTTCGATTATTTCCTGGAAATGGAAGGCCGGATACCATTCCTGGATGATTACCTCGACCGGTTTTATACTTCAGCGAAGCTTTTAAACCTGGAAGTGCCACTGACAAGGGATTTGCTGAAGGAAAAGATCGCTTACCTGCTGCAGCAGAACAAATTCGGTACCTCGGGGATCAAGCTGCTGCTCACGGGCGGTTATTCGGAGGATCTTTATTCTCCGGCAACACCGAACTTCATCATCCTGAACCTGCCATTGTTTCACCAGCCGGGGGATTTCGGGGAAGGGGTGAAGCTGATCCTGCTTGATTACCAGCGTCATATTCCCGAAGTGAAAACGACATTCTACCTGCCTTCCATTGCCCTTTTACCAAAACTGAGGGAAGCGGGCGCCATCGAGGTGCTTTATCATCACAACGGACTGATCTCAGAAACCACGCGTGCAAACTTCTTCTTAATTAAAAAACGGGATACTTATAACCCCTGCTTCGGGCGTATTGCGGGGCATTACAAGAAAATATGTTTTACAGGTGGCAAAGGAGATCATGCCGGTGGAGGAGAGGGAGGTCAGGCTGGAAGAGCTTTGGGAAAGCGACGAGGCGTTCATCACCGGGACGTCGAAGCATGTTGCTCCGGTAGTGGAGGTTGACGGAAGGATTATCGGGAACGGAAAGCCAGGGGAGCTGACACAGGCTGTATCGGATGCTTACGAAAGATTTTTCTCGATATAATGTTTTGATTTCTCACAGAGTTGCACAGAGGGTTTCACAGAGAGCACAAATTAAAATCCGCGTAAATCCGTGTATAAAATCTGCGGTCATCTGCGAGAAAATTTTAAGAGATTTTTCTCGCGGATTTACGCAGATCAAGGCGCTGATGGCCGCAGATTGTTAATCAATTTTAACAAACTTCTCCACTCCGACCATCTTTTCACCCATCAATCTAACAACATAAACCCCTGCCGGGAGATGAGCAATATCAATGACAATAACAGGATCAGTAACAGATTGTCTCAGCAGTTCCTGGCCGTTCAGGTTGAAAATGGAAATTTGAAATTGGGAAAGTGAGGTTGAAATTTCTATGATAGTATGGGTAAAGGCGGGATTAGGGGAGATGGAAAACTGATTTCCTGAGGCACTTTGATCATACAGGCCAACTCCGCAGGCGGCTTCCACTTCTTCAGGGCTGTTGCATCCGTTGCTGTTTTGTATAATCTCATAATTGCCATGCTCCGGATTGGCAAAGAAATCACAGATGCATTGCGCTTCGCAAATGCCTAAAGCAAAATTATTCATTATGTATAAAGCATCAATAGAACTTCCATTCACGTTATCCAATCCTGTTAAGCTAAGCAGGGCATCGTTATGATAAATGTGCAGACTTCCCCCGATGAAAACCAGGCCTTCCAGCCGCGCAAGGCTTGTCAGTAAGTCGTTATCATAGATTTGAAAAAGAGTACCGATTGAATCCAGGTTGCTTAATCCTGTCAGACTGGTCAATGAAGCATTACCTGAGATTTCCAGGTGTTCCCCAATGCTGGCCAGGTTATTCAATCCGGAAAGTCCTGTCAGGTTGGAATTGCCCATAATGGTCACGAACCCCGCAATAGAATATAATCCCTGCAGCCCGGCCAGGTCGGTAAGCTCATTATTTCCGTCAATCGAAAGGTTTATAAGTGAAGTAAGTTCCTCCAGCCCGGACAGGTTGGTCAGCGCATAATTGGATTGAATTACCAGGTTTCCCCCTATAGAAGTTAACATGTTTAAGCCGTTCAAATTAGTGATATAGTTCCCACTAATAGTCACATTCCCTTCAATTTCCGTGCACCCCGGATAATTAACCTGGAAACTATCAATCTGGGCTTGCGTGGAAAATGTTATACCTTCCGGCAGGCAGGACTGAGATAATGCCGTGAATGAAATCAGAACACCGGTTATAATGATAAACATCAATTTCATGAGGCTGTGGAATTCTGGTTTGAAGGTTTAAATATAATGATAATCCGCGAAAATCCGTTGCATCCGTGTAAATCCGTGTGCCATTACAAAGATAGCTTACGCACCAAGATAGCTATTAAAGCGGATTTTTACGAATGATCAAGGATTTTTCTTTGTTCATTTTTAATATAAAATACTATTTTTGGCTAATCAAAGTTACTATTAGTATACATTCATGTTCAACCTGGCAACCATCAGTCTCGTATTCCTCCTGGTTTTATGCAAGCCCGGAGACTTACCCGCTCCTGAACTGACCGGGGATTTTAAGGAAGATATCCGTGTCCTGGCGGAAGAATTCTGCAAGGATATATATTGCGATGCCGGCCTGGAAGGTAAAATGGATTTCAACATTTTCCGCCGTGCCTTCCATGGTATCACGGAAATTGACGCACCGAAGAAAGACATACTTACCATCATTGATTATTCAAAACCTTCCTGTGACAGACGTTTTTATGTCATCGACCTGGTGAATCGTAAACTGCTCTACCATACCCTGGTGGCTCATGGTAAAAATTCAGGTGAGCTCGTCTGCAAAAGATTCTCCAACCGGCCGAATTCGCTGCAGAGCAGTCCCGGATTTTTCCTTACGGCCGAATCTTATTCCGGTCGCCATGGCTATTCCATGCGCCTCGACGGGATGGAACCCGGGCTGAACGACCATGGCACGGGCCCGGCATATTGTGATCCACGGGGCGGAATATGTTGCACAGCATTATGTTGACGATGTGGGCTATATCGGCAGAAGTTTTGGCTGCCCCGCACTGCCCCTGGAACTAAACAAGAAGATCATCGACCTGATCAAGGATGGCAGTTGCCTTTATATCCATACAAACGATAAGAATTACTCTAGCCTGACTTCTTATTGCTGCGATTAGCGCATCAGCCTGTCCAGTTCCCTGAGCACTGCCTGGTCGCGTTCATAAATATCAGGGACAAAGAACAGTTTTCCGTTTATGTCAATTCCGCAGGTCCAGTACATCAGCAGGATATCCAGCGGTTCCGGCAGCATTACCCTTGTGGTTACTTGGGTTTCGATTACCTCGTCGATTTTCTTCCTGTCATATTCCGTTCCTTCAAGGAGTTTCACAGCGAGGTCCTTCGGTTTACTAACGCGGATGCATCCATGGCTGTAAGCCCTGCTGCCCCTGCTGAACAGGCTCTTCGACGGGGTGTCGTGGAGGTAAATATCGTATTTGTTGGGAAACATGAACTTCATTTCACCGAGTGCATTCCAGGGGCCGGGTTCCTGCCTGACAAGATAAGGAAAACGTGAAGCGGAAAGGTTTTTCATATCGAGTTTTGAAGTGGGTACCAGGTTCCCTTTGCTGTCAAGCAGAACCAGGTGGTTCTTTTTCGAGATAGGTTGAATCTTTTTTCAGTTTTGGAATGGTTTCATTTTTAATGATAGATGTCGGTTGGGTCCAGGTGGGATTAAACTCGATGTACCTCATCTTGTCCCTGAATATCGGGCGTTTTATTGAGCGGTTTGCCCACCACGACGGGAGTCGTATGCACAACCTGGTTATCCTTGACCATGACCAGGCCAGAAAGCGGCAATATTCACGATGATGTAGCTTTCGGGCAGGTTCCCGGATACCCAGCGGATCCTTTCGAGGTTGATCCTTAATGCTTCAATCCTGTTCCTCGACCGGTACATTCAGTTCGCGGAAAGTCCCCGCACCGATGATCGCCGTCAGCATCTAGCGCATGCGCTGCCTGGAATGCTTTTATGTCATTTTCCAGTATTTTATCATAAAGATCAGAGTTGACAGAATCAGGTTCGCTGAGTTCACCGGTAATCAGCAACCGCTTGCGGATGGCCGGAATCCGGGAATCCCTGTCGCCCGGCTCAATCTTGCCTCCGGCCAGGATTGGTCTCCCACCCTCCTCTGGTTGCGATTTCCCGGTAGCGGGCCAGGACGTGCCAGCAGTGTATCGTAAAGGGGCATATCCGGTCGTAAGTTCGTGAAGGCGGTATGTGAATTTCGCGGTTTGTGATATACTGCGCAAATGTTGTCGGATTCAGATCGGGGATAGGGGCAAAACCGAAGTTCCAGGTCGGCACGAGGGATACCGGGTCTATTTTTCCGTAAAGAAGATGATCGGCATAAAAAATGATCCCATCGGTCAGCAGTAAATCCAGTTCAGCCAGTTTTTACCGTTTTTTCTTTCATCGTTTCCCATGGTCCTGGTCAGATTTCGTTCTTCAGAGCCAGGATGGCTTCGAGGTGATAATCCTGCGGCAGGAGCCCATCTTCATAAGAATTTGCAATGCCTTTGATGGCATCATCAATATATTCCGGTTCCGTCCAGAATGGCTGAAAGTCATTTTTTGCATAAAGATTGGTTACATATTCAATACTGTGTAATTTTTCCCCGCCGATCTTGGTATCAGGATCAAGGGAGAGTTGTTCCAGCTTCGATCGGATTATTTCCGGGATTCCAGGAGATCAGGATTTCGAGCATAAGCATGATACCAGGCTATTAGAATACCGGTATATAATAATGATGAAAATGAAAAGATAGTTCTGCTCATAGGGAATGATATTTCACCAAAGGAATGCAAAGAGTTTAATAAGTACTCACAAATCGCAGAATAAAATTATTCGTTCATAAGTGCTTCGCGGGCGGCTTTCAGGTCTCCAGCTTTTTCTTGTCGAGCTTTGGGAAATTCAGGTTGAGGGAGCCAGTGCATCGATAACGGCACGCGCCACGACAGCACGGGTGTACCATTTGTTATTTGCCGGGACGACAAACCAGGGTGCATTTTCTGAAGCCGTATTCCGGATCATATCTTCATATGCATCCATATATTCATCCCAGTGCTGCCGTTCTTTTACATCGGCCTGCGAGAATTTCCAGTTTTTATCCGGGTTATCCAGCCTTTCGAGGAATCGTTTCTTCTGCTCTTTTTTCGAAACATGAAGGAAGAATTTCCTTACCAGGATGCCATTATGATCAAGATATTTTTCAAACTGGCTGATATCCTGGAACCGTTTTTTCCAGATGTTGTTTTCATTTTGGGAAGGCGCTGGGCGCCGAGATATTCCGGGTGAACCCTACAACCAGTACTTCTTCGTAATACGAACGGTTGAAGATCCCGAACCGGCCGCGTTCCGGCAGGTTTTTCGAGCATCGCCAGAGGAAATCGTGGTCCAGGTCTTCCTGGAAGGTGATTTGAATGAAGTGACCTGGCATCCCTGGGGATTTATCCCGGAGAAAACATGTTTGATGGCGCCGTCTTTGCCTGCTGCATCCATGGCCTGGAAGATCAGCAGCACGCCCCATTTGTTATCCGCGTAAAGCTTTTCCTGCAGTTCCCGAAGCATGGTTAATGCCTTCATCGAGTGCATCTTTGAGCCGGTCTTTGTCATTTTTATCAAAATCGCCCGTATCATCCGGGTCGATATCCTTCAACTTAAAGTTTTTACCGTCGGTGATGCGATAAGGCTTGATGATTTTCCTGATCCTTTCGAGTTGTTTGTCGGTAGGCATATGAAGAAGGATTATTGGTTACTGTCGATCAGGCATTCAGTGTTGCACTAACAGTTATCTTGGTATTGAGCACCTGAGAAATCGGGCAATTTTTTTCAGCGTCAGCCACACATTCATTGAACTTTGCAGGAGTAATTCCCGGGATTTTTGCATCCAGTATCAAATGCGAATTGGTAAGCACCCCGTTTTCAAAGTTTATTTCACAACGTGTTTCAAGCTTTTCAGCCTTAAAACCTGCCGCATCTATATTAAAGGCAAGCTTCATACTGAAACAGCCTGCATGAGCGGCGGCAACCAGTTCCTCCGGGTTTGTCCCGATACCCTGCTCAAATCTTGAAGTAAATGAATATTGGGTGTTGCTTAATACCTTACTCTGGGTCGTCAGGGTGCCTTTGCCTTCCTTACCAGTCCCAAGCCAAACAGCAGTTGCATTTCTTTTCATATGATCAGGTTTAATGGTTAAATTTTGGCCAAAAATAGGCAATTAATGAAATGGCTTGGCATCCGGTTGTCGTTTTATGTTTAAATTCTTTTACTCTTTTTTCTATCTTTACCTGTAATTAATCTTCAGGTCTATGAAACGGTTACTAATAATACCTGTGCTGGCAGTTTTCTGTTTTTCCTGTTCTTTCGTTCCACCCAAACAGATCTGGCTTCATGAAATGGATCTTTCCAAAATGGAGACCGGCTGGGGAACCGTACGGGCTAACCTGAGCTGTCGACAGCAATCAGCTCACCGTAGCAGGACAGGTGTATGATAAAGGTGTCGGCACCCATGCCATCAGCAAAATGATGATCCTTCTCAGGGAAAAAGGAGTAAGGTTTACGGCTAATGTTGGCGTGGATGATGAAAGCGGGGATAAAGCATCAGTGGAGTTTTTTGTCTTCGGCGACCAGCGGATATTATGGAGAAGCGGGATCATGAAAAAAGGCGATGCCGCCCAGGAAAGTCGAAGTCAGCCTGAGCCAGGTCCAGAAAATGGCCCTTTATGTTTCCGACGGCGGAGATTATAATTATTATGACCACTCCGACTGGCTCGAAGCTTATATCGAGTACCGGAAAGAAATACCTGTCGCATTTAAATCAGCCTGTTGCCAGAGCCTTATATCCTGACTCCGCCGGTATCTGAAAATCCGCAGATCAATGGCCCGTCTGTATATGGAGCCACTCCCGGCCGGCCATTTCTTTATAAAATCCCGGTATCCGGCCGGAAACCGATGAGTTTTTCAGCCAGGAACCTGCCTGCATCCCTTGCAAATGGATGTATCGACCGGTTTGATCACCGGGATAGCTCCCGATAGCGGGGAATACAAAATCAATATCGTGGTGAAGAATGCGGTAGGGGAAGACTCGGAAGGATTTCCGGATCATCACCGGGAAAGGACTGGCACTGACCCCCCCGATGGGATGGAACAGCTGGAATTGCTGGGGACTGAGCGTTGATGATCAGAAAGTGCGTGCCGCCGCCGATGCTTTTATAAGCTCCGGCCTGGCCGATCATGGCTGGACTTATATCAATATCGACGATGGATGGGAAGCCCAGGAAAGAACAGCCAAAGGTGAACTGCTGGCCAATGAGAAATTCCCGGATATGAAAGCCCTTTCCGGTTATGTTCACAGCCAGGGATTAAAACTGGGAATTTATTCTTCCCCCGGGCCGCAAACCTGCGGAGGTTTCCTGGGCAGTTACCAGCATGAGAAACAGGATGTCGAAACCTGGGCAGGCTGGGGAATCGATTATTTAAAATATGACTGGTGCTCTTATGGAAAGATTGCACTCAACGACAGCCTGAATGAACTTCAGAAGCCTTACCTGCTGATGCGGGATTTTATTGAATAGCGCAAACCGCGATATTGTTTACAGCCTTTGCCAGTATGGGATGGGAAATGTCTGGGAATGGGGCGGCCAGGTCGGTGGCAACCTCTGGCGTACAACCGGCGATATCACCGATACATGGGAAAGCATGGCCGGGATCGGGTTCGACCAGGACAAATGTTCACCGTATGCAGGGCCCGGTCACTGGAACGATCCGGACATGCTCGTGGTCGGCCAGGTAGGGTGGGGGCCGAACCTGCATCCGAGCCGACTGACGCCGGATGAGCAATACACCCACATCAGCCTCTGGTGCCTGCTGTCAGCGCCCTTGCTGATCGGCTGCGACCTCAGCCAGCTCGACGATTTCACCCTCAGCCTTCTGACCAACGATGAGGTGCTGGCCATCAACCAGGATGAACTGGGAAAGCAGGCCAGACGGGTGCACCATGAAAAAGGATACGAAGTCTGGGCGAAACCGCTGGCTGACGGCTCAGTTGCCGTCGGGATGTTTTTTACCGGCCTTGAATCACCCGTCGATGCCTTTAACTGGGAAGGCGGGATGCCGAAAAGGACGCTTACCGTGAACTGGTCGGATCTCGGAATCAGCGGGGTTTACAAAGTCGGGACGTATGGCGGCAAAAGGATGTCGGGCAGTTCGCCAGCGTTTATACGGCCGAAGTGCCTTATCATGGGGTGGTGCTGGTGAAACTGTCGAAATAAATTCCAAGCACCAAATTCCAAATTCCAAACAAATGCAAAGATTAAAAAATCAAATTCGAACGTAATTTTGTATTTAGAATTTCGAATTTGCTTCGGAATTTGGTGCTTGGAATTTGGATGCTAATTTGAAGCTTCACCGGTCTGAAAACAAACGTATCCTTCCCAGCGACACTAAAGCCGTGATCAGGTAGAACAGGAAACTGATCCCCACGGCAATATTGATATCGACATTCAACAACTGTGAGCCATAAAGAAAAGTCAGCTCCCTGTACACCCACCCCGCCGATGGAGATCGGCAGGACCGCCACGGCTGAAGAAACCAGGAAAATAACGAGATAGGCCAGATGGTTTTCCGTTTCACCCAGCGCCAGCAACAAAAACCAGGCACAGGCTACCTGTAGCAATTGAACCATGAAACCATACCAAAGGTGACCAGGTTTATCTTCAAAAAGTAAGGATAGATGTATTTGATGAAGAAATAATAGGCGAGGAAGACAAGCGGAATCAAAAGGAATGAAAGATTGAAAGATTGAAGGTTGAAGGTTGAAGGTTGAAGATTGACCAGTGACCTGTGACCAATGATAGTGACTTAAAATCAAGGCAGGAAATACCAATGAGAGCTAACACCACCAGTGCAACCATTCCTGAAATCCGGTCGGAAAGGACAGCGCCCAGGATTCTTTTTGTTCCTGTTTGATAATTTTTTTGAAGAAGATAGATTTTATACCCATCTCCTCCAATTCCGCCGGGAAGGAAAAGGTTATAAAACATCCCCAGCAGATAAAGCTGCAGATTGGTTTTTTCTTTCAGTTTAAGGTCGATGGCCGAAAAGTAAATATTGAGCCGGATAGGCGGAAACAAGTTTTGAAAGGGCGAATAAGACGAGCGCGATGAAAATAAAGAACAGGTTGGATTGGCGGTAAAGAGCAAGGATATCGGAAACTTCGATTTTCCGGATGACGAAATACAAAGCTGCTGCCGTGACGGCAAATTTCAGCAATGTTTTCAGCAGTCGTTTAAGCTTGCTTCCCACCCTTGAAAATATTACTGATGCGGTAAGGCTTTTTTTGCTGCGATTCGTAATAAGTGCGCATGACCAGTTCGGCAATGATCCCGCTGGTGATCATCTGGAACCCGGCGACGACAAGCATGATGCCCAGGATAAGCAATGGCCTTCCCCAGATATCATGCCCCAGGATTTTAATAATCAGCAGGTAAATATTAATGATAACGCCGGGGATCAGGATCAATAAACCCCATTTCCCGAAGAAATGCATGGGTTTTTGCAGGTATCTTTTAATGAACAGCAGCAGGATCAAATCGCTGATGACCTTGAAAGTGCGGGAAAGGCCGTATTTCGACTGGCCATGGATCCTGGGAAAATGATTTACATCGACCTGGGTGATGGTTGCACCATCCAGTGCCGCCATCACAGCGATGAAACGGTGCAGCTCGCCGTAAAGGCTGATATTTTTGGCGATATCGCTCTTAAAAACCTTTAAGGCGCAGCCAAGGTCTTTCATCTTTAACCCCGGTTGTTTTACGGATGATATGATTGGCAATTTTAGAAGGGATTTTCCGTGATAATAAATCCGTCTTTCCGGTTCTTCCTGTTCCCGGCCACCAGGTCCCAGTCGCCTTCTTCCGCCACTTTCACCATCATCGGGATATCGGCAGGATCATTCTGCAGATCACCGTCGAGTGTGATGATATAATCCCCTGTTGCGTAATCGATCCCGGCCGACAGTGCAGAACTCTGGCCATAATTCTTTTTGAACCGGACAGGACAACATGAGGATCTTTAATAGAAAGGATATTCTGGACAGTCTGGTCATTCGAGCCATCATCCACAAAAATCACTTCATAATCAAGGCCTTTCAAGCGAATCAGTGATCTTTTCCGCCAGAGGAGCAATATTCCCTTCTTCATTATAAACCGAGATGACCAGGGAGAGTTTGGGCATTTGCGTTTGATTTGATGCAAAGATATTTAATTTTTGCACGGATGTTCTAAATGGGCGGGCGGGTTTCAAACGGTGACAGCCTTAAAACCAGATAGACTTATCAGAGTTTGAAAATTTGCATAATTTTGCCATGACGGTAAACCACTCTGGTAAACTGCCATCTACATTTATGAAAAGAATTCTTTTAACCGGCGCTGCAGGATTTATAGGATATCATACAGTCTTAAAACTGGTTTCAAAAGGATATGATGTTACAGGGATCGATAACCTGAACAACTATTACGACCCTGAAGCTGAAGATTAGCCAGGCTGGAGGAATGCGGTATTGAACCAGGGCGTGATCTCAGGGTTAAAACCTGTCAGGAGCTATTTATTCCCGGGTTATTCATTCTATAAAACTTGACCTGAAAGACCGGCAAAAAACCGCTGAACTTTTCTCCGGCGAGCATTACGATATCGTGATCAACCTGGCGGCGCAGCCCGGCGCAAGGCATAGCTTTGTCGATCCTTATGTATACATCGACAGCAATATCGAGGCATTTATGAATATCCTCGAAGGATGCCGCAAACAAAAGGTCAGCCACCTGGTTTATGCCAGCAGTTCCAGCGTTTATGGCAATAACCCGAAGCAACCCTCTGAAGAAAGCGATTTCGTAGATCACCCTATCAGCCTTTATGCGGCTACCAAAAAGGCCAATGAGCTGATGGCGCATACTTACAGCTCTGCCTTCGGGTTGCCGGTGACCGGACTGAGGTTTTTCACGGTTTACGGCCCCTGGGGAAGGCCTGATATGGCTTATTTCAAGTTTGCCAGGGCTATTGATGAGGGAAAACCCATCGAAGTATTCAACGATGGCCATCTCGAAAGGGATTTTACCTATATCGATGATATCGTTGAAGGACTGATTGGAGTGACAGAAGTGATTCCGGATGGGGAAGTCCCTTACCGGCTCTTCAATATCGGCCATTCACATCCTGTTAACCTCCTCAGGTTCATAGAGATAATTGAGGAGTTATCTGGGCAAAAAGGCGGTTAAACTGATGAAGCCCATGCAACCGGGCGATGTCCTCTCTACCTATGCCAGTACGGATATGCTTGAGCAATATATCGGGTACAAACCACAAACCAGCATTGAAGATGGTTTGAAAAGTTTCATATCCTGGTACAAGGAATATGGAAGGCGAATTCTGGGGATATATTAATGATCAACAACCAATCAAATAACACCTCTATTATTTTTCCTGGCACTGGCAGGCGTCCTTTTTTTTCCGGCATACCTGATCAACCTGAACATGGTGCAGATGATCCGGGATGAGGCCATTCGTGCCATTGTTGCTTTTGAGATGATCCAGAGAGGGGATTTTATCACCCCGACCATTGGAGGAGAGCCTTATCTCATGAAACCACCGTTGTTCAACTGGATACTGGTCTTTTTCTTCCAGCTTACAGGGAGCTGGTCGGAAACAATCATACGTCTTCCCGTAATTATTTCGATTATCTTGTTCGGTGCCACTATTTTTCTCTTCACCCGGAAGGAGTTCGGCAACCGCGTTGCACTGGTCAATGCCCTTGCTTTTATCACTTACGGTAGGATAATATTTTATGAATCCCTGCACGGACTGATCGATGTCACTTTCTCCTGGCTGACTTATACTTTCTTCATGCTTTCATGGCATTTTTTCAACAGGAAGAAATACCTGGCCTTGTTTCTTGCCGCTTATGCCATCACAGCTGTTTCATACCTGCTGAAAGGCTTGCCCAGCCTGTTTTTTGCAGCAGTCACTCTGCTTGTTCTGTTTCATCCAGGGCAAACAATTCAGGATGCTGTTCAACTGGCGTCATTTTTTAGGTATTGGTTTATTGGTACTGGTTGTTGGTGGTTATTATCTTTTATATTTTGCCAGAAATGCCATTGAGCCCGGCCAGGTATTCGAGGTATTACCGGTGAAGTGACCCGCCGCACGCTGGCCCGTTTTGGGATATGGAAAACATTACTCCACTTGCTCACCTATCCTTTTGAGAACATTTACCATTTTCTTCCCTGGTCGGTCATGGTCATCCTGTTTTTCAGGAAAGGGAGCCTGAAATTGATCCGGCAAAATAAATTTCTCTGGTATCTGCTGCTTGTTTTCCTTTTCAACATCATTCCTTACTGGACTTCGCCGGAAGCTTATGCCCGGTATATCCTGATGCTTGTGCCTTTGTTGATGACGATCCTGTTCGCACTTTATTTTGAATACCGGAAAAGCAAGGCAAGGATATTACCTGCTGGTCGATTATTTTTTTGGTGGATTTATTGGGGTGATCGGGTTTAGCCGGGATAGCGTTTATGATTCATCCTGCCACCCGCGACCTGCCTTATATCATCTGGGTGTCGGTACTGTTGTTCCTTGCACTTGCAGTCATCAGTTATTTTTACTGGAAGCAGGCCACTGAACCGGTTATTATGGCTGGCTATCGCCCTGCTGGTGATCCGGATAGCATTTAATTTCTCCATCATCCCTTCCTGGGAAAAGACACACCCGGTGGTAGCGACCAAGAAACTGGCTGCCGAGCTGGCGCAGGAAACAGCAGGAAGGACTTTATATGTTTACTGGAATCCGGAGTTTGAGCCAGATCCTTATTTCCGGTACCGTTATAACAATGAGATTTTTACCTATTACCTCTCCACAGCCAGGGGAGAGATCACCTCAGTAAACACGGAAAAGATTCCGGGGGCTTTATACCTGGCCCAATGGGAACATATCAAAAAATCGGATTACACGCTGGTGAAAAAGATTGAGCCGGCCTGGCAGGTCCCGGTTTTCCTTATTGAGTTTAAATGAAATATTAAGCAAGGAGTTAATATATTTATTCTAAAATAATTAACCCTAATTTCCAAAGATTCCTTAACTTTACAGGTTCTATACTTTATACTCTATTAAGCTAAAATGATGAACTTGATTGCATTAAATGGTTATATAAAGGCCCGGGTAAGGCGAATCCTTCTGGTTACGATTATAACATTTATACTGCCAACCGGACTTTTATCACAGAGCCTCCAGAACCTGGAAATATACAGATTTTTCGATGTAAATTCCCCTACTGCCGATACGGGTTTTCTGGGCGATATTAAAAGATACATTGAAGATACCCTCTATTTCGGAGGAGGAAAACTTTCAAATGTCCAGTATATTGGAAGTCCAAAAGGAGTGGGCCTTTTCGAAAAGGGAGCAGATATAGGGATTTCGAAGGGTCTTATTTTATCCAACGGATATGTAAAGACTACTACTGTTGTTGACGGCGGAAGAAATAGAACGGGTGCGCAGGCTATCCCTGCGCATGATAGTTTAGGGCCTTATGCGGGTGGAGCAGGAGGAGGATTAAAAGACTCGGATATGGATTACATGGTTGGAGTAATTAAAGGAGAAACGAGACCCGATACGGCTGTTGATCCCTCTATCATTACATTCAAATTCAAGCCTTATTATAATTCTATCCACTTAAATTATGTTTTTGCTTCTGAGGAATACTTATATGAGCATAACCCGCATATTTCTCCGCCACCACCAATGCCCGTGGATATAAACCTTACGGACTCAGTTGCAAGCGATTTTATGGCTATCCTGGTTAAAAGGACTCCGGGTGAAATGAATGTCAATAATATTTCTTCCGTACGAGGAGTGCTTGATGATCCACCTTTCATTCCCATCTCAGTCAAGTTCCTGAACCACACTTTTGCTTACGCCGGTAACTATTTTCCTAATTATTACCCTGACAAGAGTTTCATTTTCGATGGTTATACGGTTCCATATGACATTCATCCATTTCCATTAGATACGGCTGTAAGCAAAATTACCCCATGCCGGACATACTGGATTAAAATTGCAGTAGCAGATTACCCGGTTAAAGTTGTTGCCGGTGGATACAACCTTGCTCACCAAATGAATTCAGCGGTATTTCTTAAGCAATACAGCCTGATGAGCGGTTATGGCCTGGAATGGTCCATGGAAAGTGCTATCGATAATCCGGATTTTGCCGGTGATACCAGCCTGGTGGAAGGAGGATGCTCGAATATTATCATGACCGTTAAAACCAATGTCCTGCCGCGGGATACGATGTTTATCCGCTTCCGGATAGATAATGCAGATCTTTCTGATTATATCATCACACCACCTTTGTTGCAGGATTCGCTGATCATGATACCCGATTCGGTCACAGAATATACTTTCACCATCCGTGCCGTCGATGATAATATCAATGAAGGTTCGGCCGGGATCGATAAATGGTTTCTCCGTTACCAGATGGATCCCTGTGATGTGCCGACGACAGATACGACCGGTTTTGGCCAGAGTACTTCAGGTTATACCGGCCTGATCAAAGTTAAAGTGAGGGATTATAATCCATATGTTAATAACTCTAAAAGTTATGGGCATATACCTCCAAATATTTATTTCTGCGGTAATGATATAACGGTTTCAGTTACAGATATAGTCCAGGAAGGGATCCCGCCATACAATTTTGTCTGGTCTCACCCTGTAGTGCCGCAGATTGGCGTCGGTGAAACTTTTACGACACCCATTTCAGACAGCCCCGATTATATTTATTGCACTATATCTGACCGATGCACGGGGAAACCAGGCTATATCGCAGGAAAAGACTCAGTAATTATATACAGTTCCCTGGAAATACAGGCAAGCTCCGATTTTCAGCTCTGCCAGAACGGACAATCTGACATCAAGGTTCAAACTACCAATGTCGGACGGGATTTTTCTACCATATGGTATTTCGAGGGAAATCCCGTAGGTAATGATTCCATTTACACTGTGGATTGGGATGAATATGGCATATACGCCCCTAATACGATCGTTTTCACCTGCGTGGTTACGGACGAATGCGGGAATACCGATTCTGACGAAGTCCAGGCAACCTTCTTCCCGGTCGTTGAAATCACCGGGGTGCCGCTGATTTGCATAGGTGAAACCATTCAGCTTACCTGCAGCGGGGCGCAATCTTACGTTTGGCGATACGGCAATCTTGGAGGACCCATCCTGGGCAATGCGCAGGTACTTAATTATACGCCAATAACGGCAGGTTTTCATACTATCTGTGTTGCCATTATTAACGATTGCGGTGAACCTGCAGATACCTGCTTTACCTTTGAAGTATCGCAACTTATCTGCGCCGTAAAACTTAATAACACCACTAATTTCAGTATTTGTCCCAATGTGCCTTTCGACCTGATGGAATTGAATGCATACGATGGTTGGGAATGGAGCTGGATTGATGACGGGATAAACCATAATGCTTCGGGGCAAACGATAAGCCTTTCCCTTACTGATGCAGGTGTGCACCCGGTAAGTGTCACAGCTTATAACATCCATGGATGCTATCACACACTTGACTTTCAGGTCACTGTGTACCCTTACGCCGAGCTCACGGCTTCCACAGAATTGTCATCAGTTTGCATTGATTACCCGACCAGGCTCAGTATCTTGCCGGGCGGCCCGGTCAATATTGTCAACTATTACTGGACGGCCACTCCTCCCGATGCCTCCCTGGCCGGGCAGCAAACCATTGCCTCACCTGAGGTTACACCCCAGGAAACCACGACCTATAAATGCAGGATAACTGATAATCACGGATGCCTTGATTCGGCGACCGTCCTGGTTAATGTCAGGCCGAGGCTCGCGGGTAATATCCTTGCCAGCCCTGACTTTTCATGCACGGACAAACCTGTCCAGATATTTTCGAGACTATTGTGGCACCATTGCCCGGAGCATCCTACTCCTGGAATTTCGGCGATGGCGTTCCATCAACAAGTAATCTACCAGCTCCGCCACAGGTGATCTGGAGCAGCCCCGGGCTGAAAAATATTTCACTACATATTGAAGAGTCGGGTTGTGAGGAAACCTTCTACTTCCAATTCACGGTCAAGCCCGATCCGCTGGCTTCATTTACCGCTTCGAACTCATTCGGTTGCCAGCCTATCGAGGTATCGTTCACAAACGGGTCAACCAACCTGGAAGATCCTTCCTATCTCTGGGAATTTGGTGATGGAAACACTGCCACAGGGGTGAACCCTTCTCACCTCTATCCAAACCCGGGAACGTATGATGTAACTTTAACAGTGACCAATTCAACCGGCTGCATCAATACCCTCACGGTGTATGATATGGTTGAGGTTTTTGAGGTACCTGTTGCCGATTTTGAAGCCGATCCGCAGGCTGCTACGATCGATAATCCGACCATCCACTTCACCGAACTGATCAATATCCCGTTCAGCCTTATCCAGTGGGACTTCGGTGATGGGGGAACCAATAATTCCGATTCCGATCCCAGGCATACCTATGGCGCCCCGGGAAACTATATGGTTGTCATGTACACGGAAACCGAACATGGTTGCTGGGACCGTGATACCCTCGAAATCGGCATAGTTGAAGACATTAAAATTTTCGTGCCGAATGCATTTACTCCTGATGGCGATGGCCTGAATGACTGCTTCTCTGTCGGTGGTACCACAGGCGATATCATCGATGTGTTCAGGGTCATCATTTACAGCCGTTGGGGCCAGCAGATTTATGAATCACAGGTAAGTGACCCCACCTGTGTCTGGGATGGTAAGGATTATGAAGGCAAGGTGGTTCCGCCTGATACCTACATTTTCCGGATTTTCGGCAAGAACTTCAGAGGCGCTAAAAAGGTCTATGAGGGCATGGTTACGATTGTTAAGTAGAGGATTATTTCTTCTCTTCCCCTTCTTTCTTCCCCGCTTTATCATCCAGGGAAAATTTTATCGGTAAATTGTACTGAACCCTGACCGCTTCTCCTCTTTGCTTTCCGGGTATCCAATTTGGCATGGCTGAAACAACCCTGACGCCTTCTTCATCACACCCGCTGCCTATTCCCCTTAATACTTTTACATTAGATACTGATCCGTCCGTTTCAACTATAAATGTAATGTAAACGGTTCCCATAACACCATTCTTTTTAGCTTCTTCAGGATATTTGATATTCTCAACCAAAAACTTGATCATGGCTGCCTGGCCTCCTGTATAAGAAGGCATAACTTCCACGACTTCAAATACAGTTTTGTCTGCAGAAGGTTTTTCCTGGGGTACTGCTGTGGTGGCCTGAGCCTGTGTGGCCTTCTGCTGGGTTTCCTGGGCAGTTAAGTTTTTTGAAGTGCCGGCTGCGAAAAGGAAAAGAACTGCAAAAAATGCCGGTAATGCTACCACGACCTTGATCAAGGTCCATGATGCGGAGCGTGCTTTTGTCATCATTGTAATACGGTTTTTGATTAGTGAAACATTAAAATTATTAGTTAGGTTATTAACTTGAAGCCCCATGGCCTCGTTGAGGATAAGTGTCTGGTACTCACTTTTAAGAAATCCTTTCTTTAAGACTCCTTCATCAGCCAGGAATTCGTGAATGCTCTTCATCGATCTTCCCAGGAACCATGCAAAAGGATTGAACCATTGAAGAATGATCGCTATTTCGATGAGGAGCAGGTCAAGGGTATGATATTGATGAATGTGGATCTTTTCATGGGCAAGTACCGGTGTCAGTTTTCCATCAATAAAGTATTCCTCCCGGATAAAAATGAGGTTGAAAAAGGAAAATGGTGAATAACCCCGGTCGACAAATACAATGTTAGCCCCTTCCTGCCGGGTTATTTTGTTACGCCTCACTATTATGGCCAGCTGGATAAGCTGGATCATCAAACGAAGGGTGAAGATGATAACCCCCGTGAAGTATACCACTCCCGCTGCCTCAAACAATGACAGGTGGCTGGAGGCAATTTTTTCAATTTTCCCGGATGTGATCAACACAGGATCCAGCATGATCGATGATAGATGAAACAGGGCCACCTGAAAGGATCCTGATATCAAGAAGCGGCATGACCATGGAAAGCAATAATGAAGATAACAGGTAAAAGCGGTTGACATGAAAGAAAGTGTCTTTTCTTAAAAAGAGCCAGTAGACAGAGTAAAGAACTGACAATATGGCTGCTGACTGGAGCAGGTAAGTGATCAGGTCATTCATCGCTTTCATTTTTTTGTTTCCGGATCTCTTCTTCCATTAATTGACGGATGGCTTCCAGTTCCTGGACACTCAGATTTTCTTCAGATGTGAAAAAGCTGGCAAGCGACTTGTATGAATTCCCGAAATAGTTGGCAACAAAACTCCTGAAATAGGTTTTTGTATAATCCTTTTTCGAGATGAGGGGGAAATATTCATAAGTGCGGCCATATGCTTTATGACCGATAAACCCTTTTTGCTCAAGGATACGGATGATCGTCGATACGGTATTGTAAGCCGGTTTCGGATCAGGGAATTCTTTTAATATATCGTGGACCAGAGCGGTGCCTTTTTCCCACAGAATATGCATTATCTGCTCTTCCGCCCTGGTAAGTTCCCTGCCTGTGCTCTTTAGCTCTTTCATGTCGTTTATTATTTACTGCCCAAATTAACAATGAGCAAATATACAACTAAAAACATAGTTTGTCAACTAAAAAATTAATAATAATGAAAATATTTTATTAGAATAGGAACCATATGATATTCCTCCTGGATTTTCTGCATGCAAAGTTTCTATTTTCCAGGATTACTAAATATAGAAAATAACTTAAGATTGACACCTCAAGTTTTTACTTCTTGCGGATGCGGGTTAACGGATGGACAAAAAAAGGGACTCCATCCCGCGGGATGGAGTCCCTTTTACACTGGACAGGCTGAAAAAGAGAGGTTATGCACCGATGCTAGACTATTAACTGAAAGTTGCTCCACAACTTAATGAACCGTCCCGACTCAGTCGGGATGGTGTGAGAGGCGCACCCCGTCATGTTCTATTGACGGGGCCGTCTACTCGATTATGCGTTCGCCAAACCTCTCAATTTATTTCTTTCCCGTCTTCATCTAAAAATTTTAGTGGTCCAATGTTCAGTTCCTTTATACCTTTTTCAATCTTTGCCCGGTCACCAATAATGAGCCAGGTAAGATTGTTGGGCTTTACAACTTTTGATGCGGCTTTTTTCATATCATCGGTAGTGAAGCTTTCCAGACGCGATGAATACTTGCCGAGGTAATCAAGTCCACGGTTATAATTGATGGTGTTCAATAAAAAATCTTTTACTGCATCGTTTGTCTCCCACCTGCCTGCCAGCGAAAGCAATTGGCTAAGCTGCTCATTTTTAAATTCAGTTTCTCCTATGGGTTTGGTTGAAATTATCTGAGTCAATTCTTTTTGAAATTCTATGATGCTCTCTTTTGTTTTATCTGTTTGCACTGCTGAAGAAGCATAAAAAATACACTGTCCTTTTGCCTTTTCAAATTGCGAACGAGCACCGTAGCACCAATGTTTGTCTTCGCGTAAATTCATATTGATTCTTGATGTAAAAGTACCACCTAATATGGCGTTCATGAGGTCAATTGCATCCTGGTCGGGATTGCTTGCGGATGGTGATAACTCAGCAGCGTAAATTGAGGATTGTTCAACACCGGGTTTATCTATGATGTAAACTGATGGGTTTGCAGGCAATGCAATTTCACTCAAATTCTTTTTAGGTACATCCTGCACTTTCCACGATGCAAGATATTTTTCCAGGGCAGGTTTCAATTCCGCTTCGGTAATATCACCCACTACTACTAGCGATGCATTGTTAGGCACAAACCATGTTTGATGAAACTTCACCAAATCATCGCGTGTAATGTTTTTTACACTTGCTTCCGTACCCATTCCCGAAAGCGGATTGCTATAAGCATGACCGCTTCCATAGATTAAGCCCGGTAAAATTCTTCTACCTAAGGCTCCGGGATCAGCTTTTTCCTGTTCGATCCCAAGCAGCTGTTCTTTTTGCACCCGTTCAAATTCTATTTGTGGGAAAGAAGGATTCAATAATATATCAGCAAATAAATTTAGTGAGGCATCAAAATTTAGTTTCAATGTTTTCAGATTCAGAAAAGAGTTATCGAGCCTGGAATTAAAAGTAATGTCGGAACCTGTATCATATAAAAGGTCGCTTATCTGAGAAGCAGTTTTTGTCTTGGTGCCTTCCATGAACATGGTGCCGCTAATTTTTGCTAGACCGGGTGAACCAAACTGGTCAGCGGAATATCCTGCGTTAACCATAATGCTTGCAGAAACAGAGGGTATGCCATGTCGTTCTGCAAGATAAACTTTCAATCCGTTACTTAGTGTAAACTGTTTTATTTCGGGAAACATAACTGCGCCTGATTTTTCTACTGCAGGCATTTCGTTCCTGTTCAAACCTGAATTGGTATTTGTAAAATCTCCATAAGGTAAAATCTGCAATTGATATTCACCGTCATTCAGCCATTGTATTGCTGCTTTTTTTATGTCGGCAGGAGTAGCATCTTTCAACCATGTTTGTTTTATTTTATAATAGTCTGGACTTCCTCCAAAAGTCTCATTTTCTGCAAGCAAATCACTCTTGTTGAAGATGCCTTCCATGCTATTAATAAAGTTGGCAAAGTAATTTGTCTTTACACGTTCAAGTTCAACCGCAGTTACATCTTCCGTAAATATTTTCTGTAGTTCTTCTTTTATAACTGCATCAATCTTTGCCAAATCCACACCGGGTTTTGCATCTGCCTGAATGATAAAATTACCGCCAATTTCATTACTCCACGCATATGCATATACGTTAGTGGTCAATTGCTCATCAAGTACTAAGCGCTTGTACAACCGTGATGATTTGCCTGAAGAAAGAATTTCGACAAGTATGTTTAGGTAAACGATATCCTTCGTGTTCCATTCCGGTATATTCCATATTTTATGCAAACGCGCCTGCGGTACCCTGTCTTGTGCCACCTGATATTTTGTGCCTGTCATCTTTGCTGGCCACGCACTGTATTTTGCAATCGGAGGACCCGCAGGAATATCGCCAAAATATTTTTTTACTTTATTAATTACTTCATCTGCTTTTACATCACCGGTTATGCAAATTACTGCATTGTTAGGACCATAGTATGTTTTAAACCAGTCCTTCACATCATCTATAGACGCAGCATTTAAATCATCCATCGAACCAATCACTGTCCATGAATAGGGATGGCCAACAGGATATATTGCCTTTGCCATTAATTCTTCTGTGATACCATAGGGTTGATTCTCCCTTGTGCGTTTTTCGTTTTGCACCACACCACGCTGAACGTTTACTTTCACGCTATCTAAACCGTTCAGCAAAAAACCCATTCGGTCAGCTTCGAGCCACAACACACGGTCTAAGCCCCCGCTGGTAAATGTTTCGAAATAGTTAGTCCTATCATTATTTGTAGTGCCGTTGTTCATACCACCACCAACAGTTTGCATCACATCATCAAAATTTTTCCAATGCTCTGTAGAGGTAAACATAATGTGTTCAAACAAATGCGCGAATCCTGTTTTGCCCGGCTTTTCATTTTTACTACCTACATGATACCAGATGTTAAAGGCAGCTATAGGAGCTTTATGGTCTTCGCTGACAATTAAGGTGAGACCGTTATCCAATACATATTTTTTGAAGGGAATGTCAACCTGGGGATATTGTTTTTTTTGTGCGAACAATCCGATGGCTGATAAGCAAATAACAAGGAGCAGGATCAATTTTTTCATAAGTGTTTTTATTACATGGGCTGGAGTCCCCTTTAAATAACTTTAGCGGTTACCTTCGTTTCAATATCCACTTTGATAGTGAATGTTACCCCTGAAAAATCAGCTTCACCGGTAATCAGAACGGTAAACTCCTGACCGTCTTTCAGGATATCGGCTACAGTGTCCCATTGCCCGTTTTCATTTCCAAGGGTGATCGTTTTACCGGTGGTTAGCAGTTCATTCAGGAAATCCCATTGCGCTTGATACTGAAAATTTTTAATCAGCAGGTAAGCAGTCGTGACGGTCACATTTTCCTGCGACATGCTTGTAATTGTCGCTTTAACAGATTGAATTTCGTATTTCTGAATGTTATTCAAATAAATATTGACATTCGGATCTTCTGTAGGAACAATTTCAGCACTCCCTCCGAATGCGGGAACAAGAAGATTTGATTTCGCCCCTGCAGTGGCACAATCTAGATCACCGGAAAATGTTGCATTAAAATCAACTGTATTCAGGTCATTAACCTTGTCGCAACCGGTCGAAACAATGGCTAAAACTGCCATTACAGAAATAATTCTGAAGATTTTTTTCATAATTCAAATCGTTAATTTATAGTTATGTAGATAAATTAAAAATGTAATTTTCTTTAAGATTGGGATTTGTTTGGTTATGGTTGAATGCCACAAATATAATTGCTGAGGCTATTGGAGTAACTTAATTAACATAGATTTAACAAAATACAGTCTATTATTAAAGAGGATGGGCTCTCCAGAAATTGACATTCAGCAAAAAAATTATTATTTTTATAGGCCGAACCAAACAAAAAAAGCATTTCATTATGAGTAAGATCAGGCGTCGCGAATTTTTAAAAACCGGCTTGATTGCCGGAGGAGCAGTCATTTTGTCCAACCAGCTTGCCGGTTCCGGTTTTATTATGAACGGGCAGAAACCTTATATACTGCCTTTAGATGGAGAGATCCCGGATATAGTCACGATTACTGCTGGTAACCCGGAGGAAGTAATCCTGAGATTGCTGGAGCCTTTGGGCAGTGTCGGCAGCTTTGTGCGTGCCGGGCAATCAGTGGGATTATTGGTGAATTCTCCATGGAAACATGCAGGGTATTACACGCAGCCTGATGTCGTAATAGCCCTGGCGAATCTCTGCCTTCAAGCAGGGGCAAAGGATATCATCTGCTTTAAGCCTGCTGCCCAGTCATACTGGGAAAGAGGTAACCTATACAACAAGTATAAATCAATTGTTGAAGGATTCCGTTATGGAACCGATAGGATCGAAGTCGAAATCCCCAATGGGGTTTCACTTAAAAAAGCTGAAATCTTTAAAGAATTCAATGAAGTCGATATTTTTATCAGTATCCCGGTTGCCAAGCATCATGCCGGATGTATCTTCTCAGGAAACCTGAAAGGGATGATGGGGGTTTCATCATCTTTAACAAACCGGAACATGCATTCCCCGGATGGTCAATACACATATGAAGAAGAAGAATACCTGGCTCAATGTATCGCCGACTTAAATCTGCTTCGGAAACCTGACCTTTGCATCGTTGACGCCATCGAATGTGCCCTTAAAAATGGCCCTGCGGGACCCGGAGAAACAACCAGGCCCGGGAAGATCCTTGCAGGAAAAGACCCACTGGCACTGGATGTGTATGCCGCCAGCCTGATCGGGTTTTTTCCTGAAGATATCCTGACATTCGAACGGGCTTATGAACACAGATTAGGTGAAATAGACCCGGGAAAACTTAAATTGAAGGAAATAATCTAGCATCCGGTAATCAATTTTACCTGTTAAAAACTGAACTTCACCTCCCTTATCCTTCACTTCACCAGTATTTCATTTCTTTCGCCTGCGTGGCGGGATATCTTTGTTTCATCGTTTAACAATTTAAAAAATTAGAAACATGAAAACAGCAATCTTAACCGCCGCCATGATCATCCTGATGACCACCGCAAATGCCATGACAAATTATGATAGTAATTATGGTCCCGGTTCTGTGGAACAGGTCTTCAAAGCCAGTATTGTCCAGCCGGCAGCTGACATGATCAATTTTCGCGTAGCCAACCCTGATGCCGAAAAAGTTGTCCTAAAAATTTACAACGGTAAAAAGGTCAAAGTTTTTCACCGTGTTACCAGGAACAGCAAAGAACTGAGCATCAAGTGCGACATGTCGAACTGCGGAGCAGGAACCTATACCTGCGTCGTTGAAAGAAACGGCAAGGAAGAATTGAGAAAACTTATCACGCTGAACTGATCTGACATTTGAAAAGTACTTCGTTCTTTAACATGTTGAGAATTTGCCTAATTTTGATTGAACTGAGATTCCAGGCTCTAAGATACTTCAACCTGTAAAACCCTATGAATCTTTTTATCTTCAAAAACTGGTATTACCGGATTCTTTCAGGAGCCATAGCCGGATTAATGGCCTGGTTCCTTACCGAAGTCGGACTCATTATAAAATACCGGTATTTTGAACTGTTCTCCGATCTGCTAAACTATCTCTATGCTGTTATTTTTGGCATCGTGATGATAGAATCAATTTACAGGATCTGGAGTTGGATCGACAGGAACCAGTACCGTGAAAGCAGCCCCGGAAGGAGATTTCTCCTGCAGATCCTGACAGGTATCCTGATTGCAGTATTCTGGATCCTGGCTGTCCGTTTGCCAGTCATGTACCTGATCACACCGGGCAAACTGATCATATTTTCGGATGAGATGATAACCATTTCACTGGTCATTTTACTTATCCTCACCCTGGATTTCGCTGACCTGGGGCACTTTCTGATCGAACGCTACCGTAAATCCCTCGCAGAAGTGGAAAAATTCAGGAAAGAAAATGCGGAATACCAGTTTGAGATGCTCAAACTGCAGTTAAATCCGCATTTTTTGTTTAACAGCCTGAACGTACTTTCTTCGCTTGTTTACGAAGACCAGTCCAAATCCGCAGAATTCATCAGGAGATTATCCGACGTTTACAGGTATGTCCTTGACAATCGGAATAAGGAACTGGTGACACTTAGGGAAGAAATGGAGTTCATACGTGCCTTTACTTTTCTCCAGGGATTGCGTTTCCAGGGAATGATCGAATTTCGCTTTGATATCAAAGACTCCTTGCTCGACCGTAAAATTGCGCCGATGACCCTGCAATTGCTGATCGAGAATGCCGTAAAGCACAATGTCGCATCACGAAAAATGCCTTTGTGGGTCGAAGTGGTTACAGGAGAAAATGATATTATCATCACTAATAATTTACAGCCTAAAGAAGAACAGGCCGGTACCGGGGTAGGGCTTAAAAATATCATCAGCAGGTACAAGTTCCTTTCGGGACGCCAGGTGCAGATCACTGATGAAAACCTGGTTTTTAAAGTTGTAATTCCGTTAATTTAAAACAATGAAGATACTGATCATAGAAGATGAACCATTTGCCAGGGCAGAGCTGATACGCCTGTTAAACAGCACCGGCCGGGAATTTACCATCCTCGAACAGATCGATACGATTGAAGACAGTGTGGAATGGTTGCGATCCCATCCTCAGCCGGAGCTGATTTTCCTCGATATACAACTCGCCGACGGACTGAGCTTCGAGATCTTCAGGCAGGTGAGCGTATCGTCGCCCGTAATTTTTACGACGGCCTTTAATGAATACGCGATCAAAGCATTTCAGCTGAACAGTATTGATTACCTGCTGAAACCGATAGGACAGGATGCGCTGGAAAACGCTCTCAGGAAACTGGACGAAATGCGCACGGTCCTGAGCCCTCAGAAACCCTGGCTGGAACAGGAACAACTTGAGAACCTGCTTAAGGCCATGAGCAGGCAATATAAAACCAGGATCCTGCTCAAAACCGGCGACAATATTAAATCCGTGGAAATGATTGAAGTTGCATATTTTTACGCTGAAGATGATGTGGTATTTGCTATGCTTAAAAACAAGAACCGGTCGATTATAGATTTCACCCTGAACCAGCTCGAAACCGAACTCGACCCAAAGCATTTTCACCGCCTGACCCGGGGTTGCATCGCAAGGATCAATTCAATCAAAAAGGTAAGCAAATATTTCAACAGCCGCCTGATCGTGGAGCTTGACCCACCTGCTGAAGACAAAATCATCATCAGCAGGGTAAATGTGCCGGAGTTTCTAAAATGGTTGGGGGAATGAAATGTTGAATGTTGAATTTTGAAGGTTGAATTAATTTGAAATTTGGGTTTTAGAATTTGGGATTTGTTTGGAATTTGGTGCTTGGAATTATTGTTTGGAATTTGATGCTTGTAATTTAGAGTTTAAATGAAAAGGTTATTTAAGAATAGAATATTTCTTCTTCTGCTCCCTGTGTTAATAATACTAACGGGCTGCTATGATATGACAATCCAGGTCGTAAGCCTTCCCGCAAATACTCCGCCTTCGGAACCGATCTATGTCTCTGGGAATTTCAATAACTGGGACCCGGGTGATCCAAATTATATCCTCAGGCCCAATAGCGATTCTGTCCTTGAAGTTCAGTTGCCTGTTGGCATCGGTGAAATTGAGTATAAATTTTCCCGGGGCGACTGGAGCACAGTTGAAAAAGACCCATGCGGATTTGAGATTGATAACAGGGTGGCTTTTTATGGCAGAAGCCCTGTTTTACAAGATACCATTGTGAGCTGGAACGACATGCCAAAACCCGATTGCCCGAGCTTTACCATCATTCTTGAGGATATTCCCGATAATACACCCGAAGATGCTGCCCTGTACCTTGCCGGAAATTTCAATAACTGGGATCCCGGTAGCCGTTACTGGATGTTTACCCGCAGAAATGATGGCATTTATTTTATTGAAGTCCCGCGGACATACCTGGGAGATATTGAATACAAGGTGACCCGCGGGAACTGGTTTACGGTCGAATGCGAGGAAGAAGGCTATGATATTGACAACAGGGTATACAGTGGGGGTACAGGGGAAGATGTCAGGATTGTCATCGAGCGGTGGAAGGACCGGTAATATTTTTAATCATTGACGGGTCTTCGATTCCATCAGGTTTAAATAGAAGCTGACCTGTCAGCATCCTCCGCAGGCTTACCTGACAGTGTTTCTAACAAATTTTCAGATAATCTCCAAAGCTTTTTCCCATTTTCTTCATCTGCCGCTTTTTCATCGATTTCTTTTCGTGACATTTTAAAAAGGTAATCATAAGGCTTTCCTTCCAGGTCCTTTGAAACAGCCAGGTAAACAACCGGCTCGGCAGCTTTCCGGGGCGATTTGAAAAATATGGCGAAGATCAGCTTCATTAACGGTTGAAACAAGGCAGGGGCTTCCCTGGCAATACCTGAATTTACCGGCCCGGGACAAAGGGCAAAGACCGAAACTGGTTCCGATCCGGTCGCTTGCAGCCGCCGGGAAAGCTCGCGAGAATATGTCGTTAGTAATAATTTGTAGTAACCGTAATATTCTACTGTCTTATTCATCCCGTAGGTTTTGAACTTTCCAAAGGAATCCCATTCGAAGGCTGGCGGGTGGCGATGGCTTTCAGAAGACACAAACACGATCCTCGGTTTCCTATCGCCAGTGTGCCTGAAGCAACCTGCCTTAATGAGGCCGTTGATCATGATGAATTTCGAAAGGTAATTAACCATGAACATCTCTTCGAGCCCCTGAGGGGTTTTGCGGCTCTGCCGTGGCACCATCGCGGCATTGCTGATGACTATATCGAGAGGGGAAAACTTTTCTTTAATCGTGGCAATGAATTTTTGAATGGAGTCGTAGTCTGAAAAATTAACATGAACCATTTCAACTCTTTCATTTCCTGTTCTCCTTGTCACCTCTTCTCCTTTTCCCGGGATCCCGCTCCGGCAGGCCATGATGACCCGGGCACCCCTTTCTGCCATTTGCATGGCCACGGCAAAACCCAGCCCGGAGCTTGCCCCGTCGACGAGTACGGTTTTCCCCTCCAGTCGGTCGGTATCTTTTAAGTAGCCGACTTTTTCCTGTTTTTCAAAGACCGCCTTTATTCCTTCAATTGTTGCACTGGCGGGATTTTTATAACCACCTTTTCGCTGATTCGTCATAGTTTTTTTTTGATTCTCGTAGTACGACTATAGTCGTACTACGCTTTTTTATATCCCCCTGTGATTCAAATTCTTAACCATGAAGTCCCGGTAGTGAAAAGTCTCCTTCAAAATATCATCCTCACTTACCCCGAAATCTTCCAGTTTGTAATCATGGATACCGTATTTCCTCATCGGATTTTCTTGTTCAGCCTTTTCAAACCGGGCCAGTAGTTCGGGCGTCATGCCGCCGTCAAGATCATATATACCGGTCAAGACACTGGCTGCTGAGTTTTTAAGATCTTCATAATAAATGTCGGTAAACTGTAGTTTGTGCTGGTTTTTATGGCGGTATTCCAATCCTTTCTGCAGCATATAGCCAGTCTTGCGGATCCAGTGGCGTGCAATAGCATTTCCATTTGCTTCATCACTGAATATTACCCTGCTATGAGCGGCCATGCTTATGAAAGATGGGATGCATTCCGTAACATCACGATGGGTCCAGAGGAAATGAACCTCCCCGAAATGACGGTCGATCAGATCAGTAAATTCCAGGTGATGAGGCGATTTCAGGATCCACCTTTTACCTGGCCTTTGCCATTGAAGGAGTTTGAGCAGCCTGACCATGTATTCATAAGCCGGCCCCTGGTCAGTTTTTTCCAGCCAGGCGGCATATGACGGCACATTCATGGTAGCTTCGGGGGTCGTGCTGAGAAAAGTTGTGTCAAGCAACAGGATATCTTCTTCCGGTGCGTGATGCTCTACCGGATGGATGGCAAAAAAACCAGGTGCCATGACCCGCAGGGCCCTTTCACTGGTCCGTGCAATGGCAATCCTTTTATCTGGCTTACCGTTGTGGTCACCCAGTGGAACCGGGTTGATCGCTTCCCAGCTCAGCAGCACCCTGTGTTGCTCATCGGCCGCCAGGAGGCGGTGCAACTTGGTAGTGCCTGTGCGTTGCAGCCCCAGTATTACCCAGGCCGGCAGCAACTGCTGTTCCAGTATGGCCGGGTAACGCCTGAACATTTCTTCTGCCCTTAACCTTATGCAGAGCAGGTTGATCATCCTTTGCCGGGTGATGAAGTTCCCTATTGGATGAAGTGCCGCTTCTTCCCGGATAGAATAAAGCAACCTGTCAAGCGGCTCATCCAGGAAATCTTTCCCTAGGTCTTGTAAACCTGTAGCCTTCCTTGCAGCCCTGATCAGGCTGTCTTTATCCAGGTCCGAAAGGGTTCCCAGGGGGTAAGTTGACTTCCACGCCATATTCAGCGCCTTGAACCACCAGGGTTTGTGGCCGTAATGCGACGACCTGATAATCATATCGTTTTTCATTTATTTCTCCAATCTTCTAATTTTACCACGCTGCAGCGAGGTTCAACCGGTATAGCACCAATTTTTAACCTGTACCAACGCCAGCACATCGTACCTTCTGCATGTCCGCAGGTTTCAATCCAGTTGGGATGACCGGGATCAGCATGTGAAACGACCACCTTCAGGCTGCCATCCTCTTCATATTGTGCACCGGCCTTATTGATACAGATATTAAAATACCGGTAGTCAAGCGATTCCATCCAGTAGTTGTTAAGCTGGAAATTCCAGGTGTCACATTCCGGCGGTCCTACTTCGATGATCAGCGCTTCATCAAGTTCGAGCCGCCAATGGCTGTGGTAATAAATTATGCTTTCGTCGCCACCGGCTGCATTTGAAACCTTCGGGTCAAATTGTGGCAACCGGTTGGTATGCTGCTGGAAACCTTTGGCCCAGCGGGCAAAGAGCAGCGATGCCCCACCTACGAACATGGATGCTGTTTTCAACCCTTCATCTATCTGTGCCGGGCTGACCGGACCAGGGGCTTTCCGACCGTCAAGGTTTTCAATTGATACTTCAGCAGGGATTTCCGATGTCCTGTCAAGGAAGGTCTGCCTGACCATGACCATGGAAGTTGCGTCTTCAATTTTCAACCAGTTTTTTCCTTTGTGGGTTTTACTGAGGATGATCTCAAAGCTTCCATCGGCTTCGCACAAAAGCTGGTTGTTCTCCAGTTTGCCGCAAGGGGCGAGACCGCCCGTGGTGCCGTAATTGCCATTTCGTGTAAAGAAACCGATATAATCGATCGAGTTTCGTTTCCCGGTGATCCGGTATTCATACTGACCACTAATCTGGGCGTTGAGGTAAATATTATCCGGATTATCGGCCCCCATTTTGACCGTTTCATGCACCATCCTGCGGAGGACCGGGAAGGCGGGGTCGCTGTATTCCACGAAAGCCTCGAGCCCGGCCCTTGTCAGGCGGGTGAGATAACGGATCCCTTCTGCCTGCTGGAAAGGATCACGAGGGGTGCCGGGAAACATGAGGCTTGCCCCGGCCAGTTTCAGCTGATCGCAGAATTCATCCCAGGCTTTGCCTGAAACAATACGCTGGGTAAGGATATCATCCTCATTTTTACCAGTCATTTTAAGCCTGAATTTCCTGAATCCTTTTAAGATCTTTAAAAACAGGAATAGCAATTTTCTCATTCTGAAAAGAATTCGTTATCATTGCATGGTGCCGAAAAGGCGGGTAAAGATAAAAAAAAATAGGATGACTGACTTTTTAATGCGCTACGGTCAGTGGGGCCTGGTAGCCGGCGCTGCAGAAGGCATTGGAGCTGCATTTTGCGGGGACCTGGCACGGAAAGGAATGAATGTGATCATGGTGGATGTAAAGGCAATTGAGATGGAGTCTCTTGCCAAACGACTGGAAACCACCTTTAAGATTCAGACCCGGAGGATTTTAATTGACCTGGCGGAGGAAGATTCGCCTGAACGTTGCATGGAAGTGGTAAAAGAGACAGGTTGCCGCCTCCTGATCTACAATGCCGCTTACAGTCGTGTTAAGTCTTTCCTTTCAGCCAATCCAACGGAACTCGACCTGTATATTAATGTGAACGCCAGGACACCACTGAAGCTGGTTTATGCTTTCTCAAACAAACTAAAAGCAGATAAAAACCCGGGTGGTATCCTGCTGATGTCATCCCTGGCCGGATTATGGGGAACCAGTCTGGTAGCGGCCTATTCCGGCACCAAAGCCTTCAACCTTTTGCTGGCTGAGGCTTTATCCCATGAATTTAAACCTTACGAGATTGACATCAGTGCATGCTGCGCCGGCGCAACAGCAACGCCGGGATACCTTGGCACCAATCCTGTTTACGGTTTAATCAAACCCTATGTGATGAAGCCAGGAAGAGTTGCTGAAATCGCCATCAGTCAGCTTGGCAAAAGAACTGTCATCATTCCGGGATTTTCAAACAGGCTGACTTATTTCCTGCTGACCAGGATTTTGCCCCGCAGTATTGCTGCAGCGCTGGTAAACAGAACTATGGACAGAACATATAATGACAGGGAAGAAAGATAAATGATGATTAGATTTTATAATTTTGATCGGGTATAAAAAGCATCATGAAAAACACGGATATGTTGAAAAGCCTGATCGGGAACACTCCCCTGCTGGAGATTCATTTCAGGTATAAGGATGAGGACAGGATTATATACGCTAAAGCGGAAAACTTGAATATGACCGGGAGTATCAAAGACCGGATGGCATTTCATATTTTAAAAAAGGCTTATGATTGCGGCATTCTTAAACCTGGAATGCAAATCTTTGAAGCGACAAGTGGTAATACAGGAATTGCATTTGCTGCAATAGGAAGAGCGCTTGGTCACCAGGTCAATATCTATATGCCGGATTGGATGAGTGCGGAAAGAAAAGAATTGATTAAAAGCTTTGGAGCAACGATTAAAAATGTATCAAAAGAAGAAGGGGGATTCCTTGCCAGTATTGAAATGGCAAAGTATGCGGCTGAAAAAATAGACGGTTTTCTTCCAGGTCAATTCTCAAATAATGATAATGTAGACGCTCATTACCTCACCACCGGGCCGGAGTTATGGTGGCAGTTGCAATTCAGGGACATCGTTCCCGATGCCTTTGTAGCCGGGGTTGGTACGGGTGGAACGATCATGGGCGTCGGGAAATATCTTAAAGAACAGAATGCCGGAATTTGTATCCATCCCCTTGAACCACTGAATTCTCCAACATTATCGACCGGTCATAAAATAGGAAAACACAGGATACAAGGTATTTCGGATGAATTTATCCCCCCGATCGTCAAACTTGATGAACTGGACGAAGTGGTTGCCGTTGATGATGGAGATGCCATCATCATGGCCCAGAAGTTAGCCTGTGAGCTGGGTATTGGTGTCGGTATTTCTTCAGGGGCCAATTTTTTGGGGGCTTTAAAATTGCAGAATGAATACGGCATAAAAAAGGTTATAGTCACCGTTTTTCCGGATGATAACAAAAAATATTTAAGTACTGATCTTTTAAAAGAGGAACCGTTAAAAGATGATTTTTTAAGCCGGAATGTCGAACTGGTTAATTTCAGGGCGATAAAAAGAGTATGCCAAACCTGCTGCGAACCGGGAGATTGTCTGGAAGGATTGTTTGACAGGGGCATCGTAAAACTACCATATTGCCCGAGGAGGGGATGAGTAGCGGTCAGCGGTCAGCGGTCGGCGGGCTACAAATTTCCAACTTAGTGACAGAACAATAGAACAATGTTGCATATAAGTCCTTTTTTAGTAATTTCGGCCTTGCATTATATGAAAAAATGACCAAAATTTGCCCAAATTATGGAGGTTGCCGGCTTGTCCAGACTGATGTTGTAGTGCCGGATAGCGATAAGAAGGAGGAGTATATTTCTTCCTATTGCCTGAATGAAGAAACATGGAAAAAGTGTCAGCGCTATACGATAAGGAAAGCTCTCTGGATCTGTCCGGACTTTGTTCTGCCGGATTCAGAATTGACCGAAGACGAGGTTGTTGAAAGATATGAGGATGAGGAAAAACAAAAGTAGAATTGAATTACCAGATAAAATTCCCGAATTTAAAATCTAAAACTCAACACTCAAAACTAGTATTGCTATGCCAACAATGGAAATTGAAGGAAGATTATTTGAAGTAGATGGTGATGGTTTCCTGGCTGAGCCTAAAACCTGGGACCCGGATGTGGCAATCCTTATTGCCAGGTATGACGGAATTAAGGTAATGACAGATAATCATTGGGCTGTGGTGAATGTCATCCGTAAAAATTATGAAGAAAAAGGTGTAGCGCCTATGATCCGTATTATATGCCATGAAACAGGTTTACGTCTCCGGGATATTTATGAATTATTCCCGCTGGGTCCAGCACGGGGGGCCTGCCGTGTTGCCGGTCTTCCAAAACCCGATGGCTGTGTCTAATTTATGATGATGACCCTGCCATGATCTACCTTGACAATTCTGCCACTACCTTTCCAAAACCGGAAATAGTCTATCATTTCATGGAAAGTTTTTACCGGAAATATGGTGTAAATCCGGGCAGGTCAGGCTTTGATGCTGCTATTCATACTGAAGAAATTGTACATGGCACGCGAAAGCTTCTGGTGGACCTGTTCCATGGGGATGATCCTAATCGCTTGACATTCAGTTATAACGCCACGATTCTTTAAACCTGATCCTCCAGGGGCTTGCTGAAAAAGGAGATCATGTCGTTACCACCATGCTGGAGCACAATTCAGTTCTGCGCCCGCTTCATCACCTGATGATAGATGGGATCATAGAAGTCACACATGTACCTTTCGATAATAAGGGATACGTTGATCCGGACGATATCCGGAAAGCCATCCGGAAAAATACGAAGATGGTGATAGTAAACCATAGTTCCAATGTGATCGGCACCGTTCAGCCCGTTGAGGAAATTGGAAAGATCTGCAAGGAGTTAGGGGTTTATTTTATTGTCGATGCGAGCCAGAGTGCCGGAATTATCAATATTGACATGAAATCCATGGGTATCGACGTGCTGGTTTTCACCGGGCATAAATGCCTGATGGGCCCTACCGGGATTGGCGGATCGTATGTAATGGAAAATGTACCGGTTAAATTGACGCGCTATGGGGGAACAGGCGTACGTTCAGCCCAGAAAACACACCTTGAAGAATTTCCCTACCGCCTGGAATACGGAACTTTGAACATTCTGGGTGTAGCTGGACTTAATGCCGGGGTAAGGTGGATAACGGAGCAAGGGATAGATAACCTGCATGCCCGTGAAATTTTTTTGTGGGATAAATTAAGAAAGGGTCTTCAGCAAATCAGCCATGTTACGACTTATTGTGCGGAAGACCCTGTAAATCAAAATTCCGTCCTGAGTTTTAATATTGATGGTATATTACCAGGGGATGTGGGTACTATGCTGGATGTTGATCACAACATAGCATGCCGGACTAGGCCTGCAATGTGCCCCCATGGTACATCAGGGCTTAGGCACTGACCAAATCCACGGGACCGTCCGCCTGAGCATAGGTCCGTTTAATACGGATGAGCACATTGAAAAAGCTATTCAGGCAGTTGCCGAAATCGCTTCCCTGCGGGGATAAAAATACCCTGGTGCAGGGGTTTTCAGGAATGGCTTATTAATACCTTCTGAATTCGCGTCTTGGGGGCCGGGGGCCTTCAGTTGCCGGCCTGGCTTTTTTCACTACGATCTGGCTGTTGTCGTATTCGCATTCATTTAGTTCGTTGATGGCTTTGTTAGCTTCATCATCGTTCTTCATTTCAACGAAACCAAATCTTTTTGACCTTCCGGTCATCTTGTCGAAAATAACATTCGCCGAAACGACTTCGCCGTATTCTGCAAATAAAGTTCTCAAATCTTCACTCGTAGTGGATGCACTGAGTTTTGCTACAAAAATGTTCATGTGGGAAAAAAATAAAAATGATTAATAAAAAATATAAAAAGTGGTAGTATTAATAAATTGGGGATAATGGTAGACCTGGAAATACACAATCAAAATATATAAAGTGAGGGCAAAGATAATACTAAAATGACAAATGCGCTTCAAAACAGAATTATTTTTTATGGATAAACCCTGTAAATACCTGAGGTTTGTTTTTATTGCAATTATTTCACCCTTATTTTATAAAGCCTGCTGTTAATCCCTGGAGGAAGCCATCCGCTTTTTATGGCAATCTTCAGGTAATATACGCCGGGTTTATCGGGGACTTTCATCGTAAAGGAAGTTTGATACTCACCATCCAGGACCAGGCCGGAGATGTCTTCACACTTCTCATAAATTAATGGCTCACCATATTGAAGAATCAAATAAGTCAGAAAAACTTTGCCGGCGCCTGCTTTATTAAAATGTACGGGTTCCTCACCCGGATTCTTCAGCATTACCGGGATAGTTAATTCCGTTCCCGCTTTGAATTCATGATCATGGTAAATAATATCTGCTTTGATAAAATTAAAGGAGCGATAATCCTTTTCAATTTTATACTGACGATATTTCCCGTTTGGATAAGCCAGGCTGTCAGCCAATAGATCATAATATTCATTTAAATCATCCTCGAGTATACTATTTTTAGAGAAGATGATCATAACCTCTTTGCCCTGTAATCGCTCTTCAATACCTTCCAGGTCGTATTGATTATTGCGGTATATCGCATTATTAAAGGTAAATGCTTCTTTCCCCGTACTAAAAATATATTGAGATGGATTCTGGTATGATCCGATAAAGACAATTGGCCGGTCTTCCGCCAGGTTGCTGACCTGCCGGAAAAATGTCTTCCACCCGTAAATTTCCGACTTATGTTGTATGCTGTATTTTTCAGGAAGAAAATCATAAATCAGCATAAGCCTGATCAAGAGGACCAATAAAGCCGTAAGCCCGCCTGCCAGGTAAAGGTAGCGGTGCCAATTTGGCCTGCTTTCAAAAACCCTGAAAGCGATCAGGAAAAGGGGGACCAGGCCCGCCATGGTCCAGTTAGCCTCAACCCTTCCTTTTACCATAAATAGGAATGGCAGGAGCAGGCTTCCTAAAGCAGTGACTTTCAATGACCTTTCATAATGATTTCCCGGTTTGAACCTGAAAAGGAAATACAGGACGGGAATGAATAAAAATGGATTGACCTGGCCAAACTGCCCGATAATAAAATCCCCGAAATTACTCCAGCGGAACATTTCGTCATGGCTTCGTTCAAGCAGGTGGTAATAAATTGACGGGAAATCATGCCGGTATTGCCAGAACAGATGCGGGAGAAATAATACCGTGGTAACCAGGACGGCGAGCCAGAATGATCTTTTTAGCAACAGGCGGTAATTCGAAATTACGGTAAAGAAGATAATAAGGACACCTAAATACTTGCTATAGAACATTCCGGCCATGACAATCCCAAGCAAGAACGCATCCTGCATGCTGTTTGTCAGGCTGTACCTTTTATAAACCAGGAAGAAAAGGGCCGTGAAAAAGAGCAGCAGCGAATCGGGAAGGGCCAGGAAACCGGTGATCTGAAAAATCATGAACGAGAAGATCAGTACACCGAACAGCAATTCATTTTTAACTTCCGACAATTTATGAATGACCAGGATCGTTCCCAGGGAAAGCAATACAAAAAGGATCCTGACTCCGAGTTCATTCCGGAAGACCAGGTACCCCAGTTTGATGAAGATGGCAATCAGCGGGGGGTGATCATAATAGCCCCAGTCGAGGTCAAGGGAATAAAAATAATAATAAGCCTCATCATTGAACAGGCCCGTGAAAAAAGCCTGGAATAGGTTGATAACCAGCCAGATGAGCAGAAACGTCAGTAGGGTGTGGCTGGGTTTCATCAAATCACCTATCGGTTCAGCAGATACTTTATCGAAACGAGATCTTTCCCGCTCTCTGTAATTCTTATAAGATAAAGACCGGGTGGATATGAATTTATATCCAGTTTAAATGTATTATTTGTTTCGGTGAAAGCAATTTCCTGGTTCTTTATTATTTCCCTCCCGAAAATATCGGTGATATTAAGACGGCAGTTTTCGATCCCATTACTATTTTCAATGTGGATGATCCCGTTTCCAGGATTAGGGTAAACATGAAACCCGTTGTCATTATCAAAATCATCGATCCCGGTACATGCGGCAAAATCGAAAATCATGGTGCGCTCGTCGGTTGCAGCACAACCATCCGGCGTGGTCACGGTAACTGAAATCGTTTTCATGTCAAATCCGATACCGGTTGTGCCTACATGTATGGTCCTTTCTATCGATCCGTTTGACCAGATATAAGATGATCCGGGGTTACCGGCATCGAGTACCAGGGTATCGAAAACGCAGACTGTTGCATCAGGGCCCAGGTTTATGACGGGAGTGGGGTGGACAACAACTCTTGTTGAGCCACTGGCATAATTAAATCCATCATATAAAGTCACGGTATAATTCGTGGAAACCATTGGCTTAACGATCGGATTTTCAGCAGTTGAACTGTATCCCGGGGGATCGGAAGTCCAGGAATAGGTATAACTTCCTGAACCTCCGCCGGCGAGGGAGTTTAGCTGGACCTCTGCGCCGGAACAGATCGTATCAGGCAGGGCCATCGGGTTTGCATTGAGTGCGTTGCCGGTAATAAAGACGGTGACGAAATCCGGTTCACCGCAGATGCACCCTGTTTGGGCATCGGTAACATTCAGGGTATATAAAGTCGTTTCGTCGAGGTTGATGGTTGTCGGTTGGGCAACATGCGCATTGACCAGTTTAGCTGCAGGTTCCCAGTTATAAATGTAATTGCCCGAGCCTGAGCCGGCGCTTCCCTGGAGCGTGGTGTTGGTCCCGAAAGCGATGGTCTTATCCGGGCCGGCGTTTGGCACCGGGAGCTGGTGAACGACAACTGACAGATTTCCGTTAACTGAGCTGTATCCATCGTCGACACTAATGAAATAGGTAGTGGTCACAGTCGGGGTTACTACCGGGTTGTGAAGGTTTGATGTAAATCCGGCCGGAAATGAAGTCCAGGAGTAGGTATAGTCACCTGATCCTCCGGATGCCAGCGCTTCCAGCTGGGTTTGCTCTCCAAAGCAAATGGCAGCGGGGTCAGCAATCGGGTTGCAGGCCAGTACTCCACCCAAAACATTAATGATGACCTGGTCAACATCAAAGCATCCGCCTTCATTATCGGTCACGGTAAGTGTATACAGGGTGGTAGAAACCAGGTTGACCGTTGTCGGTTGAAACACGTTAGGATTGACAAGCAGCGCTTCAGGTTGCCAGTGGTAGGTAAAATTCCCGGAGCCTCCGGTTACGGCACCTTCAAGAACAGTTGATGTGCCGTTTGATATTGTTTGGTCGGTGCCTGCATTGACTACCGGTACCGGGTGGATGACTAGGTTCAGGGAGTCGGAATCGGTACAACCTCCTTCCCCGGTAACCTGGCACCAGTAAAGGCCCGTGGTTTCTGCCCCGATAGATTGGGTCGTATCGCCATTCTGCCACAGATAATGTTCAAAACCGGGGCCTGCATCAATGGTGAAAGGTTGTGAAGCACACATAGTCGTATCATTCCCGATGTATACTTCAGGTTGTTCACGCACGACTACGATATGAAAGACATTCTTTGCCACTCCATAGAGATAGACGACAAGGGTAACCCAGTAATTTCCCGTTGCCGGATAAAGGTGCGTAGGGTTTAGAAGCGTAGAAACATTTTCCGGACCTGAATCAGGATCGCCGAAGTTCCATTTAACCGAATCGGGATTATCGGATGCACTGGTATAGAATTGTGCAGGCGTACCGTCACAAATAGGTGAATCCCAGTAAAAATCTGCTGTAAGGTAAAAGAACGACTGTATAAAGGGAGGCAGGCCATAAGATGATTCCCTTCCGGCAAGGTTTACGGCATTTTCAACGAAATCGCAGCCTATGCCGATGACATTGGGTGAATTTATCCGGGAGAGGTAAGTGCTGTTTTGCCTGGCAATATACATACGGTTGTCTGGCCCAAGCTGCAGGGCCCCGATAGGATCGGCATTCTGGCCCACTGTAGCCACGACCACCTTGGAGTTCAGAATAGCCGTCGGATCATTTGTGGAAACATCGTACTGGAAAATCCTTCGATTATCCTTCCATTCGCCGATATATAGCAGGTCACTGTTCCCCGAAAACTCAACGCCATAGGGCCCGCCCGGGTCAGAGCCTCCCGGGTTCACATAATTATAATCCGTAACAATGTGAGCAATAGTTCCTGATGCATTGTTAAAATTAAAAATACCGACATTGAAAGCTGTGTTATTCGCCATTGCAATCTTGGATCCATCCGGTGAAACCTTGAGATAGCCTTTGGAATTCTGCATATCCCCGGTAATTGCCGGGCCGGTGTGGCTGATTACAGGGGTGGTATTTACACCAGCGGTTGTGATTTCATAGGCATAGAAAGCATCGGTATTCCACTGGTGAGTGATCACCCAGATGGAAACGCCATTGCTATGACCGACGGCCGTCACCTTTTCACAGGTAAGAGGGAGCAGGGATATATTCTTTTCCGAAGTGACCACGTCGCCAAGTCCGCCCTCAAGCGTCATATCCACGCGCGAATAGCACAAACCGCTGACCAGGTTGTTATCCCATGCATCGACGGTAAAAATGTAATACTGTGTGGTATTGACCGGTTTAGGGACAATGATACCCGACTGGGTGCTCGATGAATGGCCCAGCAGGCCGCTGCCATGAGGCATCTGGCCATGATTCTTGTTATATACGAACCGGCCGTCGGTGTAAAACTCAAGGTTGCCGGCAGGGGTAGATATGGAAGAGCATCCTTCACCGGTATTCAGTGCTCCGTTCGTTAAGGGAACCGGGACGCCCATGCCAAAATTCAATCCGGCATTTCTGCCAAAATACCAGAAATTGGCCTGCTTCTGGGCCTCGATTGATAAAGCAGCCAGAAGTATTATGGATACAAGAATGCGCTTTTTCAAGGTCGTATAATTTTGAGATTAAATGAGATCAGATGTAAAAATAAGTATTTTTCTCATTTTTTGTATCTCAATCTACGACTTTTTTAAGGTTTTTCTGAAAGAGTAACCTGGCTGATCCACATTTTTGATGGCCTGGCCAGTTCACCGATATCCGGTTGCTGCTGTGGCTGCTGGTCTGTGGTGCCACCCGGACTACCCTGTGGACCACCGGCCGGCGGACCACCGCCCGGCATCTCCTCCGCCCCCTCCATGCATCCCACCGCCCCCGGTCTGTTGTCCGCCTCCTGAAGGATCCCCTGGCCGGTCACATCCAGGTACCCGGTTTCGAAACCTACGCTGAATGGATTTTTGGCAGCTTCTATTTTATCCCGGCCGATATTTTCCAGCGGCAATGCCAGGCTGATGTGCAGTTTTTCGCCTTCCAGCATCTCTACTTTGCCGAAAAATCCGGGATCATGCTGAGGATCGATCAACTTCTCTTTTTCATCACCGCCAAAACCGGTCAGGATCATTACTTTGTTCTTGTTGGCCATCATGGCCGTCTGCATCTCTTTACGGTCGCTTCCCTTCCCCCTCATCATGGGTTGATCGTCATTGCCATCGGAAGTTACAGGAAACTTTATACCCATCGCTTTTTTATGTTTGCCTTCCGGATTGAGCCACGTGGTCAAACCAAACCGCATGATCTTTTGTATCACAGCTTTATCAGCCAGGATATAGTTAATATAAAGGCTTTTTTCATCATTTGAGATAAGGAAAAGGAACTTGCTCTTCTCATCATACTGCATCCGGTTGACCAGGCTTTCTTCATCTTCAGCTGAAATACCGGAATGCCATTTTGATTCATATACCCCTTTCTTTTGGGCATGGACACCTGGAATTATTATTAATACCGTCACTAATGTTAATATAACAGATATGATTGATTTTTTCATAGGTAAGATTAAGCATTAAAATGAATTCATATTGATAACATCGTATTCACCGTCGAAACTCTCTGACCCGTTGCGTTTCCGGTTATAATTGTTCCATTTGTAACTGAGCGTGACATTGAAGACAGGGGCTTTTCGCCAGTTCTCACTGGTGATGTAATAATTGTCACCCTCACTGGTATCTTTCATCCTCCTGGAGTCGAGAACATCACGGATGTTCAGGGTGAGCGAGAACTTGTTACTGAAAAAATCCTGCCGTGCCGAAAAACCCATGTAATAAGTCCCTTCACGTTCTCCATCGGTTGTCACTGTTGGGCTGTCATAATTACCGTTCAACCGGATCTTTGTCCCGGTTTTCAGGTTGGCGGCCAGTTCCACGCTGGCCATCCAGTTCGTACTGCTTCTAGTCACATCTTCTCCGTCTTCGGTCTGATTTAACCTGTAGTCATAAACCGTAGCCACGGGATTGATGGTGAACCAGCTGTTAACCTGTATATTTCCGGATAATTCAATACCCAGGGAACGGTCGTTGTTGATATTCTGCATCGTTATCTCCAGGACTCCTTCGTCGTTCAGTTCCTGTACCCGGGTCATCTTGTTGTCAGTCAGCCTGTAATAGGTTTCGATTGTCAGGAAGGAATAACCGAAGTATTTCTGGTAATTCAGTTCCATGTTGTGCGAAAATTCGGGTTCAAGCTCAGGATTTCCGGAGAAGCTGCTGAAAGCGTCGGAAAAATAAGTGTATGGATTGAGCATATGCCCTCTCGGCCTGTTAACCCTTTTGCTGTAAGATAACTGCATCTGCTGGTTATAGGGTAGTTTATAGGTTAAATAAAGGCTTGGATAAAGATCAAATTTCGTATAAGGATAATCTTCATTACCGGTTATCTGGTGCAGGTTGCGGTCAGTATATTCCGCACGGAGGCCCGCTTTCACTCCGAGCTTTTTGATCTCGGTGGAATAAGTGCCGTATAATGCATAAATGTCATGGGAAAAGTCATACAGGTTGCTTTGTAACGGATCTTCAACCCAGTCCCCGCTGACAGAATCATGATCATAATACCGGTAATCCTCTTCCTGCCGGTCGATCCTTAGCTGAAAACCGGCTTCCAGTTTGCTCTTTTCGCTAAAGGAGTGTTCAAAGTCGACATCGCCCCTCCATTCTTTTTCAGCTTCGGTTGTATTTTTCCGGTAATCGAAGATATAGGCCCCTGTTTCCGTCCAGGTTTCATCGGTATAGTATTGCTGCGTCACCTGTTCCCCCTCATCATCACCCTGGTTGTAGGTCAGTTGCGTGGTAAGTTCTGTGCCTTCTTTATTGAATTTATGGATATCCCTGAGGGTAAACTGGAAAGAAGGGTGTTCCGACTCATCCAGGTCATCGGTCAGATAATACAGCGGGTTGATATCAAGGGAGCTCCAGTTTTCATTCCTGGTCTGGCCGCCACGTGTCATGTTGAAAGAACGGTAACTTCCCTCGGCTGTAATCGTATTCTTATCCGTCAGGCTGTAATCGATCCCCGCTTTCAGGCTGATAGCTCTCGCGGGTCATTTTATTATCATTATGTGTTTGCAGGTAGGAGATCGAATCGCCCTGGTACGATTCCCGGTAGCTATTGCGGTAACCAGGCATCTCGCGGTCCCCGAAATCAACGCCGAGCGACAGGCTGGTCTTTTTGGTCCGGTAATTCAGCAAAAGGCTTCCAGAATAATCGGGACTGGTCCCTGCACTCAGGTTGACAATGCCTGATAATCCTTTCAGGCTGTTCTTTTTTGTGATGACATTGATGATCCCTGCCGTTCCGTCAGGATCATATTTGGCTGAAGGGTTGGTAATGATCTCGATCTTATCAATAGTGGAAGAGGGGATCTGGTTCAGTGCGTCGCTGCCGGTCAGGATGCTCGGTTTTCCATCGATCAGGACAGTGAAATTTGTGCTTCCCCTCAGGGCGACATTCCCGTCGAGGTCGGTTTTGATCGAGGGGATCCTTTCCAGCACGTCCACGGCTGTCCCGCCCTGGGCCTGGATTTGCTGATCCACATTCACCACTTTCCGGTCGATTTTGTATTCTACCAGTGGCTTGTCCCCGACAATCTCAACTTCTTCAAGACTGGTAATATCGGCTTTCAGCGTTACCGTTCCTATATCCGACACCGTATTTTTCTCATCGATCTTAATACCTGCTATAAATACTTTTCGGAAACCCATGAACCGAATGATGATATTGTATTCCCCGAAATCGAGTTTCCTGAACTCAAAGTGCCCTTCAGTGCTGGTGATCACGCCATCGACCATGACTGAATCCATTGCGGTGTACAAGGTTACCGTAGCATATTCTACCGGGGCATTCTCCGACCCTTCAACCACTATGCCTTTGATCACCCCATGAGCCATATCAGCTTCCGCCGGGTTGACGTTTGAATAAGGCTGTGCCAGGGTGTTCCATGCAACAAGCAATGAAAGGCATAGAAATGCAATCTTTCTCATTTCTTAATATTTTGAGCAAAGTAAATGACAGTTTGGTTCTTAAAAAAATTATATCGATGAATGATCGTAATTTGACGGTAAATAAACGCACAGGCAGGGAGGTTTGTTTAAAAAAGAGGATTTATCAATAAATCCTGATGCATGTAACATGAAAAATAGATAAATTTGGCTGGAATTGAACAGCATCTGCATAGATAATCAGGCATGGTCTTAAACTACATCTGGATAGCTTTCTTTGTCATCGCATTTGTCATCGGCGTTGTCAGGCTGATCTTTTTTGGTGATACGGAGATATTTCCTTCCCTGATGAACAGCACCTTCGATATGGCCAAGACCGGCTTTGAAATATCCCTTTATCTGACCGGTGCCATGACCCTGTGGATGGGACTGATGCGGGTCGGGGAAAAAGGAGGGATCGTGACTTATATGGCAAGGGCCGTTGGACCGTTATTCAGAAAGCTGTTCCCTGAAATCCCCAGGGACCACCCGGCAACGGGATCCATTATGATGAACCTGGCCGCGAATATGCTGGGCCTCGATAACGCGGCCACCCCGCTGGGGTTGAAAGCCATGACCGAACTCCAGGAGATCAACAAGGACAAGGACACTGCCTCCAATGCCATGATCATGTTCCTGGTACTCAATGCTTCGGGGCTTACTATTATTCCTGTCAGCATCATGGTTTACCGGGCCCAGCTCGGTGCCGTAAACCCATCAGATGTGTTTATCCCTATTCTGCTGGCCACTTTCTTTTCCACCCTGACCGGCATTATAGCTGTTTCATTATTTCAGCGGATCAACCTGCTGAACAGGGTTGTCCTGGCTTACCTCGGCGGATTTACCCTGCTGGTATCGGGAATTATCTGGTATTTTTCCACGATTTCCCAGGAGCAGATCAATACGATTTCGTCTGTGGCGGGCAATTTCATCTTATTCCTCATAATCGTCTCATTTATTATCCTGGCTTTTTTTAAGAAGATCAATGTTTATGATGCTTTTATCGATGGGGCTAAAGACGGGTTCACGGTAGCGGTTAAGATCATCCCTTACCTGGTGGCTATCCTGGTAGCGGTAGGCGTGTTCCGTACCTCCGGGGCGATGGATTACCTGGTTGACGGAATAAAAAGCCTTGTGGCTGTGATGGGCATGGACACGCGTTTTGTCGACGCACTGCCGACGGCATTCATGAAACCGCTCAGTGGTTCCGGCGCCCGCGGCATGATGGTGGAGACCATGAAACAATTCGGGGCCGATTCATTCGCGGGCCGGCTTTCCTGCATTTTCCAGGGGGCTGCCGATACGACATTCTATATCGTTGCCGTCTATTTCGGCTCAGTGAGCATCAGGAAAACCCGCTATGCCATCACAGCCGGGCTGATCGCAGATCTGGCAGGGGTGATTGCGGCGATTTTCATCGCCTACATGTTTTTTAATTGAAATATTTCCCCAAATCACCCAATCGCCCAATCATCCATTCATTGAGAATTTCCAAACCAGTTCAAATCTGATAATGTCACTGTACCGGTGCCTGTAGCAGCCATAACCCACACCTCGAAATAATCTGCCGGGCTGACATCTGACAAATACACAACGGTCGAATACTGGTAAAACAGACCGGCCGTAGCAGGTCTCAGCGTTGTTTCTCCAAATCTTGCAGTTGACACTCCGTTTTTACAGATCGCAATATTGACATCCCTGTTTCCAACAGAACTTGCAATATTCCCTGAAATCCACATGATCACGTCACGCTTGTTTGTAGGCTGATAGGTCACGCGGTTATTAACGATAGTCCACTTGCTAGTATAGGATGAAGTGTTTGTAAAGGTTGCCTTGTACCATGTGCCGGCAGCTGAAATTGATGTGGTACCCGTGCTATTGATTACATTGATCTTAAAATGAGGGTTCTTGTCTTCTGACCCTATATTATTTTCGACAAAAGCATTTGCGTCCCTTCCATCTGTTCGGGCGAAATCAAACCCATTAATGAATTTGCCTGTATTGTTCCAGGTGTTGCCAGTAATGGCAATAGAGGTGAAACCGAATGTGGCCGGCCGGTAAACGATGGCGGAATCGGTTACTGAACCTCCGTAAAATCCGCAGTTAATGATTGAAACGGTGGCATCAACGGCTTTTTTCAGGTCAATTCCCCGGGCACAGCCAGTGAAATCCGATTCAGAGATTTTAAAAATTGCACCCGTTCCTGCACCGGTAATTTCAATAGCCTTATTGACTATATCTTCGAAATCGACGTCTAAGATCCACAATTCGGTATTCGAAGAATCGACAATGGCTTTATTGAAGTTCAGGAAGTATGTGTCTTTGACTTCATGGTAAGTATCATCCCCCAGGAACCGGATGGCATCCTCACCGGCATTATCGCCATAGTTTTCCAGGGTTGAACCATCAAAGATCAGCATCTTGAAATAGCATTCGGAATGACAACGGAACATCGGCTTGCCTGCCAGGCCCGATGCCGCTTCAATAGTTGTTCCTCCGAATGACAATCCCTGGAAAGTAACCGGGTAAGGCAGATCAATGACAACTGTTTCGGAAACAGGAAACGATTCTTCACAAAACCTGACCACGGTTGGGCTGGTCATATGTTCATTCAGAAAGTCAACGATTTCAGTTACTGAACGCCAGCTGCCCTTTGACGAAACATCTAATAATTCCCCATTACGCGATATCTTTTCTTTTACGAACCAGTTGCCATCCTGAGCAACGTAAGTCATCCCCTGAAAACGTGTGAGGCTGGCGGTATCGACATCATCCATGGTAGCGCCATCATATCCTACTATTAAAACAAAGTCGTTTGCCGTACCGATATTTTTAACGGTAATGGCAAGCCCGTTTTCTGCACTGGTCACTTCAGGTAAGGTCAGCAGAATATCATTGCTGGCCAGCACCATACGCTCTGAAGTTGCCAGGGTATCATCGGCCGATTTTAATACGGTAGCAAGGGAATAATCTTCATTCAGCAAAAGGAGCCATTTGCTGCCGTCCCAGCAGTAGTAGCCATCAGCCACTGCACCACCGGTGCTGTAAACCGTCATCCCTGCCGTGACCGGCGCAATGAGCGGATCCGGCAGGTTCAGGTCATTGATGGCCATCCGGGGGGGCAGGAAGCCCAGCGAATCGCTCTCAAGGTCGAGAATAGCATTGCTGTTGATGGTCAGGTTGCTGTTATCCGTGATCTTTAACTGGGCGGTTACCTGGCTGGTAAGGCCTGCCAGGGAACATAACAGGATTAAAATGATCTTGCTTTTCATGGCCCTTCTATATTTTGTTTTATAACGATGCATATTATGGTTATGGATCTTTAATAAATAACTCTTCAAGGACAAAATTAATGTCTTCAATATAATCCCCGTCAGATGAAGTTTTAATTTCGAAAAGGATCATTCCGGGGGTGGCTGCCAGGTTCAGTTTTGCAAGCTGGGCTGAATCAATTACGGCGAAATAATTTCCAGGCGCGAGGCCAAGGTAACTGAAATATCCGTCGCTTTCGCTGAGCGTCCTGGATACCAGCAATGAATCGGAAGAATAAATGCTGACAATCATTCGTCCCTGTCCCCTCCTGCCATGCTTATTCTGAAGATAAACCGTACCTGTAACTTCACCAAAAACTGAAACGGGAACCTCGATCCTCTTGAAAGAATTCGGATCAATGACAACACTCAGGTTTTTTATGGCCAGTTGCCAGCCAATATTATCGAAGCTGTACCTGTCAAATTCTATGAAATAATTCGTATAAGCCTCCATGTCAAAAATACGGATGGTGGTATCTTTCGTATTATACCTGACCCGTCCGCCGCTGGTCCGGATATTCAGGCCCGAAACCCTTGGCTCGCCGGGTTCATGCTGCCCGTTGCAATTGATATCAAGGAATGGTATGATGACTACACCGCCTTTTCCAACGTTGATCCGGTCAGAGGCCCCGGCATAGTCGGTCGCCGCATCAAACATCAGGCTTCCCCTCGCGGACTCGATTAACGTGGTCGCCAGGTTCGTGGTCCGCGCTGTGAAAGCAGTCTGTGCAAAGGGGAAATCATAACGGAACCCGATTTGAACACTCTGGTAATCGCTCCTGAAATTCTGTTCATAGGAGATATTCGCATACCCGTGGGCAAAAAGATGCTTTTCCAGTTCAAATTTCACAGAAACAAAACTGGCATCATTATATTCAAACTGTGTCTGGGGAGTAAAGATGAACCTGGCCGGCAGGCGGAAAGCGAGCGAAAGCCGGCTGTAAACGTATGGATATGAAGGATCGGTGAATAAGGCATAAGTGGAAAAATTGGTATTTATCCCGAAAATAGATCCGGAAAACAGCAATTCTGATGTTGTGTAGCTGGTTGTAGGAAGTACGATCTGGTCCACGGTAAGCCGGGTGTAAAGCATCGTGTTTTTTGTCCGGAGCGGAACTGATAGTATGAATTTCCGTTCTTCCTGGTAATTGAAGCTGATAGCTGTCTGATCTTTGTCGTACCAGGTATAGTACAATTCAAACAACAGGTTTGACGGCAGGCGGTAGTTCAGGATGCCTTTGGCCCTTACGCCATAGGTATACTCACCGGAGATAAGCAGGCTGGGTGCCAGTCGTGCCGATAAATTTACGAAAGGCATGGTTTCGCCTGAAGTGACTGAGGAAAGATACTCTACCCCGGTCCCGACCGTCAGGCTTTTTGTCAGGCCGTAATTCAAATTGCCCCTTGCAAAAGCACTTTGCTTCCCGTCTTCTACCATTCCGCCGCTGATGGTATATTCCAGTTCTTTATGGGGCAGAAAATTGAAAGGGATGCTGATGTTTTCTTCCCGCGAGCGCTCTTCCCCCCACGGTCCGTAGAATCGCAGCCTGACTTCCGTATTTCCATATACCAGCGGGACTTCAAAGGTGAAAAATCCCGAAGCATCCGCTTTCACGTAATCGACAAGGACATTGTTTACATAAAGCTCGACGATCCATCCCGGTTCGGTCTGGTCACTCAGGGTGTAGGTGCCGAATGCCCGCCGGAAGGTTGTCGGCGTGTTGGTAATCTGCCCCCCGACGACCGGCGAGTAAATGGTCGATGTAGCCTGTGAGTTGATCTTCCCTAATATGGTCTGGCGCAATGGCTTGAAATCATTATTGACAAATCTCCACAGGTATTGCTGGTTCTTTTCCACAAATGGTTCCGTTGTAGAGTAATTAAGGGAGACATTGGCTTCTCCTCCAGCAATGATGGCCCCGAGAGCCAGGTTGATCCTGGTGTCGGTAATGCCTTCAAGTTGCTGGGTGGAAATAACCGACCAGTCAGCCATCCCAAAGTGAAATGCTGGATATGACCTTGGTATGGTGGTGTCAGCTTTTATTTCGCCTTTCAGTTTGCTGATATTGCCCCGCATCATTTCCTGGCGCATCTCCCTGATCATGGGGAGTTCGAGTTTGGTGACCAGGGTGACGGAAAGGCTGCGGAAATTGAACCTGCAGTCCAGTCCGAAAATATCACCGAAGTAATTTGATTTGAGGTAAAGGTTTGTTTCGGTCCGGATCAGGTCGCCGGGGTTCAGCCGGTGGATTTTCTCCTGGTAGGTTATCGTGTTGCTTTGCCGTTCGATCAGATATGTGGCGTCCTGGCTGATAAAAAATCCTGAAATGGTATCAAATCCTCGAGAGGATAGGACACGTATCTTCAGGAAATTGAAAATATCCGTCACCGGCAGATAGGCCTCTTCCCTGAAAATCACGGCAGGTATCTCGGTGCTGCCGATACGCTGAATATCAAGGAAGATCAGGATTTCATCATACTCAGGTTGTTCCTGGGAATAAAGAGGATCAGCATAAAAGGATGAAAGAAGCAGGGAAAGGCAGATAAACCGGCAAAGCAGTCGGGAGCCGGGGCTCCTGTATAATTTGATCGGTGATATGTGTCTTTTGCCTGACATCCCCGGTTTCCTGTTACCTGATATTTTTCAAATTATTCCTGGATAAAAGTCACCTGGAATGAGCCGCTATAACTGCCGGCGGGATTAGCGCCCGGGTTGCCGACGGTAAGTGTCCCCCCGATCCTGACTTCGGTCTTGCCGGGAGGGATGGCGGTGCATATAAACATATTGCCGGTGCTGGCATCCCCCAGGTGCAGTATCATAGAGCCGCCATTGCTTCCTGAAAGGCTGACATCCGGGCCGTTCATGATATGGACCAGGTAACCCGGCTCTGCATCGACCTCAACGATCAATGGGAAAAAAGTGTATCCCAGGTTTGCCAGGATGATATCGCCCGTGGTGGATCTTATCCCGTCGTAATCGATGATCACCGTGCCGCCGGTCACCCCGTGGAAGAAGGCCCCAAAGCTAAGGTTCTGGGCCGTCAGCACGGATATCGGCCTGGGTGGTTTTTCCTGCCCGGATACAGTTGAACAACTGCACCAGAGGATCAACAGGCCCAGGGCTGCCAGGAAAGGGTTGAGAGGCAAAGACCGAAGCTTCAGTAGCTTTTTCATCATGGGCTGATTAATATTTTTTGAGCATGAACATGCTGTTTTGAATACAAAAAAGCGATATAAATTCCCATAGGAACTTCGGGATCAATCACATAACCCTGGTTTCCGGCAACCTCCATGTCCCATAACTGCTGGCCAGCCAGGTTACAGATCGCCAGTTTGCCTTTTTCACCGCTGCCTAAATAGGTATTGATATAAAGCTGCCCACCTGAATTATAGATAAAGAAAGGGTCACCTTCACCAGGCTCATCCGGAAGTTCATCCAGGCTGAATTTAAGCCAGAACCGGTTTTCATGGGTTCCTTCATCAAGGTTTACCAGGTATTCCGGTTTTTTTTCCAGGTCGGTATGCATCCCGGTCATGGCATCGAAAAGGTAGACTATCATTCCTGACGGCAACGTCTCAATCCCTTCAACCTTGAAGGATATTCTTCCATCTCTCAGTATCCGGAGGCCAAGCGGAATGGCTACCGAATTGTTTGATAGTGTCGGAATGGCGTTGATCGAAAGTTTTCCGGATAATGCCGGTTCCCCATACAGGCTTGGAGCCAGGGTATCGGTATTCATCAGCTTCAGGGCGTCGAGTGCCGGGTCAAAACCTTCCGTAGCTGATTCATAAAAATATATAACAGTGGGATCACCCGCACCTGGTGCATCGGTAAAATTTGCTGTAAGCCTTATCATCGGTATCACAACCTGGCTGTTCTTTTTGTGGAAGACGGGGGTGAGCCCGGTTGTCCTTGCCGTATTGGTGCACGCCAGAGTGCCGGTTACCGGGTAGGTCCCATCGGAAACATGGACAAAGAATCCTTGCATAGACGGTATGATATTACTGGCTATCCCGTCGCTTGAAATCCCATTCACATAGCTGCTGTAAGATCCCGTATACTGGCTGGTGTCGCTGGCATTGAAGTAATAGATTGCAGTGTCGATACCTGACTTGATCCAGCCCGCATCAGCATCCCAGTCGATGGGAGAGGGGTAAGGATTCCCTGCCAGGTTGAATCCCTTCGTGTAGGTTGAATCGTGGTTGTAAAGCGTGACCTGTAAATTACCGTTATTGACCACACCAGTTGCATCGGCAGTCAAAGGGGTGCCTGCGGTCCCGAAGTTCAGGGCATAGCCTTCGAGGGGATTTAAGATGTTTGCCGTGTTGGTAAAGCTGACCCAGCCGGATGACATCCTGTTTTCATCATACCTGTAAAAGGTCGGAAAATCGGCTGAGAGGTCAATTTCATCCGAGAATTCACCAACTGTCGCTGCAGTGAAGGGTGAGCTGAAATAATGGTAGCCATAAGCTGATGGAAGGTATCGCTGTAAGGTAACATTACCAAATACCTCACCCTGTCCTGATCCATCGATCAGGGCTGTTCGTGCAGGGGTTGACAGGAGTGTCAGATTTCCAGCGGCATTAAGTTCACCGTCTGCCAGTAGGATCTCTCTTAAGGTTTGGCCCGGGGTGCTGATCGTGGTGCTGCTGGTCGATGTTATGGTCAGGTTATTGAAGGGGGTTGAAGATGTTCCGCCCAAAGTTTGTTCGCCATCTGTAAAAACCACTATTCCGGTTGTATCGGTGAAGGTTCCGTTGTTGATCCAGTTCCCTTTAACAATCAGATTGCCTTTATTAAGGATTTGGCTGCCGGTGCGGGTGACAATATTCCCGGTAACAGCCTGCGTGGCGCGTATATTATCCGGAACCTGTCCTGATGACTGAATAGTGAAGATGAAAACGGCAACATTCAGCAAAATGCCCGGTATTATTGTCGTGGTAATATTCATCTTCATAATTTACAACAGTAAAATGAATGCAGACTGAATTACCCGGCAATAAACCGATTAAGGTCATGGCAGGGTCAGCACTGCTTCTGCTAATTTGACCTCTTTTACATCTGATTGTTCAGTAAAGGTCACCAGGATTTTCCCTGATTTAAGGTCCATGTCCTGTGTATTGACCAGATCAAGCTGTAATTTCCTGGTCGGGTTCGGAGCATATACGGCAATTCCTTTGACCTGTCCTACCTGGGTCTTTTTACCCTGGGCCGACAGGTAAGTCACTTCTATCTCGCCGTAAACCGACATGTTTCCTGTCCGGTTCAATGTCATTGACAGCCTGGGTTGATTTTCTTCCGTCAAAGTCAGGGCCAGGTCAGAAATGGTCATATTTGTTGTGGACACGCCCACGCGGATGATGACCGGGATGGTAATGCCGAAAATAGGGGTAAGCTTTACGGTAATTGAGGTAGTGTCTTTGGGAATTTCTTCTTCACCCAGTGGTTTTTGATCCGGCACAGCTCTGAAGTAGATGTGTGACCTGTATTCGCCATCGGTAAGCTCGCCGGTTTTGTTTAACTGTATCTTCACGACCTGTGCCTCATTCGGCGCAAGGGTCACGGTCCTGGGGAAAAAACGGATATAGGGGTCTGCGAATTTCTGCCCCGGATCCGGTTCAAAGATCTCTTCGAAAGAACCGTCTTCCTTCATCCTGTATTGGATAATGGAAACGTTATAGGTTGCGGTTTCCTTTCCGGTGTTAGCCAGGTTGATCTCGTGAGATTTCATTTTGCCATCAAAAACAACCCTCCTGGGGGTGATCAGCAGATCCCCCTGCGCTTTCAGGCTTAATGAAGACAAAAGAGATATGCTAAATAATCCTGTGAGAAAAAGGAAAAAGAGTCTAGCCCTGATCATTTCAGGCTTTTTCTTTAAACTGTTCTGGGTGTCCATCATCGTATAAATTAAATTATCGTAAGGCAAATATACGATATAAACCTTACCTTTAGTTATAGGCGAATGTGATGGAATAAGAGCCGGAATACAGGCCGACCGGGTTGTCAACCCTGATGCCAACTTCAAGCGTGGCACCTACTTTCACCACCTGTGAGCCATTTTCCGACAGGTCAATCCACATGCCTTGTGAAGGATTTGAGACCCATGTGTCGACAACCATAGTTTTCGAATCATTAGTATGGTTCAGGGTTACCGGTCCGACAGGCAGGGTGACAGAAAAAGTAGCGCTCTCTTCGCCTGTAATATTAAATGTGGCGGCATTATGCACGCCACCACTCATCATAACAGTACCGGTTGTTGAAATATTGCCATCAGGAGTAATGATGATCTCCCCTCCCTGGTGGCCCGGGGAAAACCTTCCGAAATTCAACTGGGAGGTTTCGGTAGCTGAGATCACTTCAACTACTTCAGCAAAAACCTGGCCCGTGACGGTTACCTGGGCATTGACCCCGCGTATAAATATCGCGAGGTACAATGCCACAAATAAGGACAATCTTATAATTGTTATCAGCATTCTTTTCCGGCAAGGAACTTTTTTAGTTATAGTTCACTGTCACCGTAAATGGGGTGTCCGAGGTATAGGTTCCGGCAACCTGGCTTCCGCCGACATTCAGCGTTGCACCAACGGTAAGCGTTTGTGTCCCTGCTGTAAGGGTGCCTGTTCCGCTAGGATTGCTCGTCCAGGTGTCAACCGTCATCGTATGGGTGGCATTGTCATCGATAGTCGTTGCAGTCGCCGGTAAGGTAATGGCATAAGTGTATGAGCCTTCACCGGTAACGGTGAATGATGCTGCAGTAACGGTACCGGTTACGGCCGGTAAGGTGATACCGCCTGTAAATGTGCGTGTTCCGGCAGGTGTCAGCACTACTGTTCCGGGAGCAGTTGAAACGGCAACATTCCCGAAATTCATGTCAACGGTTTTTGTGATGGAGATAGGGGTCACGATCGTGGCCGTGGCCGTAGCGGTTGCAGATACCTGCGCCTGCGAAACTGCAGCTAATCCAAATATAGCCACAGCTGCAATAATAGTAATAATAATCCTTTTCATGATCATTGTTTTGGTTAAGTAATAAGTTTCAAAATAGGGAATTCACAATCCACAGGCAATTATACATAAAGTTAATGAACTATGTTACAATTGTTTTATGAGATTTGTAGCCAGATATATCATGAATATATTTATATGATAAGACTGGTAATCATTTACCGGCTATTTTAAATAATTGTTAAGGGAGAAATTTAGAATCGATCTAAAGTAAATATGAAAACCTTTCGATCATTACTTCGTAAAATCCTTCAATCGTCACATCTTTATGATCGTTCCTGTCGAATGTGCTTTTCCGGCAGTAACACGATAGATATATAGCCCTGCAGGGAGGTCTCGTTTTTCCAGATGCAATTTACCTATTTCGTTGCGTTATCGGGCATAATTAGAAAATTCATGAAATTCTCACGGCTAACTTGTTTATAAACCGAACCTGGATAGGCGGCTGACCAGGTTGCGGGAATTTTTTCCTTTGCATGACGATATTTGAACTCGAATGCATAAAGAGTTCCATCCCTTTCTTCAATCAGGTCAATTTCTTTTTTATCATAGGTTCGCCAGAAATAAAGATTCGAATACATCTGGTTGTATTCCAAGACTTTCAAACGTTCAGAAAATAAAAAATTCTCCCACAGCATTCCGACATCATTTCTCATGGAAAGCTCATTATAATTGTTGATCACCGCATTTCTTATTCCGTTATCAAGAAAATAGTATCGTGCGGTTTTGGTTACTTCCGTTCGGAGATTCCTTGAAAAACCCCCGACTTTTCTGATTACATAAGCTTGTTCAAGTAACGACAGGTAGCGTTCAATGCTTTGTTTTGCGATGCCCAGGTTGTTAGACAGTTCATTTAAGGATACTTCGTGACCTATCTGGAAAGCCAACATTTTCAAAAGATCCATTAATTTTTGGGTATGCCTGACATTTTCCAGTTCAAATATGTCTTTAAGCAGGTAAGAATCCCTGATTGAACTGAGATAGCCGGTTTTTCCCTGTTTCGTCTTTTCCGTGAGCACTTCAGGATAAGATCCGTATATCATTAGTTCATCAAGTAATTGCTGAATTTTCATTCCGCCAAACTGGCTATAAATTTCCATTACCGACATCGGGTAAAGCTTTTTAATAATCTGACGACCGGTAAGCGGTTCTCCGGTCCGGTGAAGCAAATTAAAGGAAGATGAACCGGTTATGATTATTTTTATCCCGGGCACATGGTCGACAAGCATCTTCAATCCAATGCCGATTTCAGGGATACGTTGTGCCTCATCAATAAAGAGAAGATCGTAACCGCCCAGGTTAGTCAGAATGTGTTGCAACCGTTGTGAGTAGAAAGTTTCTTTTAATTCGAGGTCGTCACCGGTTCCGGTAAAGATCTTTCCCTTGAAACCTGTTATCATTTTACGAATAAGCTCTGTTTTACCCACTCTTCTCGGGCCGGTCAGAACCAATACTTTTCCGCTTCTGATGATTGAATCTACATGCGATTCATAATGGCGGACATACCAGTTATCATTCATAATATTGCAAATATAGCACATTAACTTGCCAAAATTAATAAAATATAGCAATATAACCTGCCAAAATAATATTTTTTCTCTTGCTCTCAATGACTTTGTGATTCTCTGCGTCAGCTCTGTGGATCTCTGTGTAACTTAAAAAAGTTTCGCGGAGTTCCGCAGAGTTTACACGGAGTTCCGCAGAGGCAAATTAATTGTGTTGGATATCGCTTTCCTTCCTTCCGGGATTTATTTCCTGAGAATTGATGCCGATGGCTCTTCGGCTTCGAAAAAAATCATTAAGATGTAGCACACCACACCCTTGGGAGGTTCATTTTCTACTTACCGATTCATTCATCAAAAAGTTTTTTTAACTTTGTGAAAATGATTGTTATGAATGAATTGATTTTCATTGTAGAAGAGGCTCCGGAAGGAGGTTATACAGCAAAAGCGCTTGGAGAAGGCATTTTTACAGAAGCTGATACGATTATTGATTTGAAAGAAATGATAAAAGACGCTGTGATTTGTCATTTTGACAAAGATAAAGTTCCGGCCATGGTTCGACTTCATATTGTAAAGGAAGAAACCTTCTCAATCGCAATATGAAAATACCACGAGACATTTCAGGGGAAGATTTTGTTATTAAATTACAGAAATTTGGGTATCAGATCTCCCGGCAAACAGGAAGTCATATTAGATTAACAACTAATCAATCAGGAACTCACCATATTACAATTCCCAACCATAATTCTTTAAGGATTGGGACCTTATCATCTATAATCAGTGATATTGCAGATCATCTTGAGATTGAGAAATCCAAACTGATCAAAGAATTGTTTTACACATAGATATCAGATAAATCCTTCTTTGTGCATTTTACGAGACTTTTGCACTACCTCGTTATTACTTATTCAACCCCACCTGGGTTGGGGAGATGGTGAGGACTTCTCCTCCCACCGGTTTCACCGGGTCCTCCCACCGGTTTCACCGGGGCCTCCCTCCGGTTTCACCGGGGGTTATTCACGTTAAAGCCCTTCGGGCTTGTCCAACAGTCCAACAGTCCTACAGCCCTACATTCCTATAATCCTATCGTCCCCGAGTCATGCAGTCAAACAAATTCGCTGATATGCTCATTTCTATCAGCCGAATAGGTATTTTCGATTAAGAAAATCACTTTTTAGCCCGAACATATTGACTTTTATTCTGAATATCCGTAACTTACATGTTTCTTACAATTAATCCAAGCCAGGCAGTCTTTTTTTTGATTTATAATTCATTAAATCCCTTTAAATCAATATTATAAACCAATCCAATCCAAAAAGCCATGAAAAAATTATCATGTTTTATCATTTTGGCCGCTTTATTTATTTTGAATGAAGCGATGGGACAAGCTTGTACATGGACCAGTGGTACCGGTGGAATTTACACTACTTGTAATGTCGGTATTGGCGGTGTTTACACCACTCCTCCAACGTTGCTATATGCAGCGAAAAATACGACTGAGCCGACTATAACAATCCAAAACCTTGGAAGTGGCGGTGGTGCCACTTTTCAAATGATCGACAACCTTAGCGGGGCCAACTGGAAATTCAAAGCAACCAACAGCGGAGGATTTAAGATCCGGGACAATACCTTTTCGCTGGATGTGGTCGTAATTGAACCAAACAGTTTTGCTGATGCTCTCCACATTACAACCTATGATAATGTGGGCATAAATACGGCAACACCTCATGCTTCGGCCATCCTGGAACTTTTTTCCACCAACAAAGGTTTCCTTATGCCCCGTTTGGACCTGGCACAACAGGGAACCATCAATAATCCGGCTGAAGGCTTGCTGATCTATCGGAACGATGTCGATGACTTTTATTACTATGATGGTAACAGCTGGTTAACACTCGCCGGCTGCTGCGATGTCTGGATCGATAATAACTACAATATCCTGAGCAGCAACAGTGCCAACCAGGCATTGGGAGGCTTTAATTCAGTCATTATCGGGAGAAATGCATTCAACGACAACAACGGGAGTTCAAACTTCGTAAACGCTATAGGGTATGAAGCTGCGTATAATGACCAGACTTTTGGGGATGCTTTTGTCAATGCATTTGGTTACCAGGCAGCGCACAGTAACAGCGGGACTTTTCTCAATGCAATAGGTATGAACAGTGCCTATAATAACAGTGGTGCATTTGTTAATGCCCTTGGTTACGGAAGTTCAAGTGGAAACACCGGAAATTATGTCAATGCCATCGGGGAAAACAGTGCGGTGAATAACCAGGCCAGTCACGTTAATGCGATAGGTACATATGCCCTGGCAAATGCTTCTGCCGGTTCTGACATCAATGCCATCGGTCATGAAGCCGCCCGCTTCAACAGCGGCCCCGAGCAGGTGAACGCCATCGGTACGCAGGCTGCATATTACAATGCCGGTCCTCATGTTAATGCAATTGGAACGGGAAGTGCGGCGTATAATACAGCCGGGGTCGTAAATGCTCTCGGTTTATTTAGTGCTCTCAATAATACCGGCGATTTTGTCAATGCCATTGGTGAAGTGGCTGCATACAACAATACGGGTGCATATAATAATGCCATAGGCAGTCATGCCTTATCTGAAAATAACACCGGGGGTCATCATATTAGTGCCATCGGCCATGAAGCCGCCCGGTTTAACACCGGCCCCGAGCAGGTGAACGCCATCGGAACGCAGGCTGCATATTACAATGCCGGTTCTCATGTTAATGCAATCGGCACTGGCAGTGCAGCGCATAATACAGCCGGGGTCGTCAATGCAGTTGGTTTATTCACCGCTTTCAATAATACCGGTGGATTTGTCAATGCCATTGGTGAAGTTGCCGCTTACAACAATACGGGCGATTATAATAATGCCATAGGCAGCCATGCCTTATCTGCAAATAACACCGGGGGTCATCATATTAATGCCATCGGTCATGAAGCCGCCCGGTTTAACACTGGTACCGAAAATATAAATGCCATCGGTACTCAGGCTGGGTATTACAATGCAGGCTCTCATGTCAATGCTATCGGAACGGGAAGTGCCGCCAGCAATACTGGTGCATTTGTGAATGCAATTGGTTATAGTGCGGCTAGCTCAAGTACCAGTAATCATGTAAACGCGATCGGGTATGAGGCGGCTAAGTTAAATCAGGCAGCCGCAAATGCCTTTTTGAACGCCATAGGATACCAGGCAGCATACAATAACAGTGGAACATCTGTCAACGCAATCGGTGTATCGAGCGCATGGAATAATAACGGCAATTTTGTAAATGCTTTCGGAGAAGGAAGTGCATATAATAACAGTAATTCTGGTTCATTTCTGAATGCCATTGGTAGAAACAGTGCATACTACAATACTGGTGTTGATGTAAATGCGGTCGGCACAAACAGTGCGTATGGCAATACAGGCTCGGATGTGATTGCCATTGGTTCTTACAGTGCTAATAGTAACACTGGGAGCAACAACATAGCCATTGGTAAATACGCCCTGGCAAATAACACCACAGGAAGTGATTATATCAATGCTATTGGTTATGAAGCTGCCCGATATATAAATGGATCATCCGAAGTAAATGCATTCGGAAGTTATGCTGCATCTTATAATACAGGGTCCACTGTTAATGCGATTGGACATTATAGTGCTTATAATAATACTGGTGTTGAGGTAAATGCCATCGGAACCTCGGCCGCATACAGTAATACAGGAATAATAACCAATGCCATCGGTGTCAGTACTGCATATAATAACACTGGTGAGCGGTTGAATGCCATTGGTGAGTTAGCAGCCTTTAATAACACCGGTATTCATGTAAATGCCATTGGTACTTACAGTGCGCACGACAATACTCATCATTATATCAATGTCGTTGGCCTTTATGGTACTGATGCCACCCAGGACGAAGCAACCATACTTACGGGAGACTTGTTCCTGAAAGATCCCGAATTCAGTTACGGAAACACAACCGGGAACAGACTGATTTTCAACAACGGCAATGTCATTGAAAGCAAAGATGAAGATGTGTTAAAGATATCCGATGTGATGCATCTGAAACCGCGGTCACTTATAAATGATCCCCCTCTTTTTACTTTAGAAGCAGGAATGATGATATTCAATTCTGATGATAACATTCTCTATGTGTGGGATGGTACAACCTGGCAGGCCTGCTGGCCGTAATTTCCGGGCAACAGCTTTATATTGAAGTAGAAATTTTAGCTGCGGATAGAGTACCATATCTCTGTGATTCTCTGTGTCAGCTCTGTGGATCTCTGTGTAACTTAAAAAAAGTTTCGCAGAGTTACGCAGAGGATATCTATTCAACCCCTCCGGGGTTGGGGAGATTGTGAGGTCTTCTCCTCCCACCGGTTTCACCGGGTCCTCCCACCGGTTTCACCGGGGGTTATCAATATTTAAGCCCTTCGGGCTTGTCTTACAGTCCTAATGTCCTCACTCATTCGGCGGATAAATCACCGGTCCCCAGCAGCCGTCGATGAAGGCAGTGAAAGAGCTTCCGGCTTTGGCGTGAAATCCCGGTTGCAGCGTTATGGAATTCCCTGCATCGTAGGCCGAAACTGCACCACTGTTGATATCTGCCGTAGACGTGATCGTATTGCTGGCCTGGAAGGCAAACATTCCATTCTGCGGTGAAGAAAGCGTGTGCGTAGGTTCACAATCGGAAAGGAAAGGGCAATCGAGGTATGCCCTTGAAGTGGTGATGCAAAAGGTCATCCGGAAGTGCTGGCCGCTTGTGAAATTATGCTGACACCTTGAATATGACATGATATTCATTTCCTCAGCTTCAAAATCAAGGCTGGAACAGCCGTCAGCGCCGGTGCCATCCCACTCGCAATCATCCCAACGATTGTTGTCGGCGGGTGTGTCGCATAGCCAGTCACCGGTTTCAGCACAATTGTAGCAATCATCGCCCGGACTCCGGGTTATATGCTCATTGTTATCCGGATCACTATCCTCGTAATCCTGGTGCGTATGAAGAAGATTGAAATAATGGCCCAGTTCATGGGCAAGCAGGTAGGCATGGCCTGTATCGGCAATATCCATGATGATCCAGTCTTTGCAATAATCAGAAACATAATGAGGAAAAGATGACCAGTTCCATCCATCTGTATTCACATAATAAATATTGACCACGTTGGCCACATTGTTCTGGCCGGCGATCTGGTATTCTGCATTGGTCTGCCCGCAAAAATCCTCCCAATCGTATTGAAACTCTGTAAAGAAGAAATCATCATCATCAATAAAACGAGCCGGGGAACATTGAAAAAACTCAACTTCCAGCCAGCTAAATTTGATATTGGCCTGGTCCAGTTCCCATGCTGCATCTTCCGGGGTGATACCACCTGTTCCGTTTGTCGTCCTCAGGAGATGGAACTGGACCGGGATGTTGTAAACGCCATCAAGCATTTCACGGTTTACGTCTTTCTCTGCCCGCACCTGGTTTGCGTAAAGGTCCCTTTCATGGGATTCAAGTGACATAGGGCACTCATGTTGATGATGTGGCGGAAGTGATTTTTGTTGCTGGGCATGAAGATCATTTGCCTTGATGGCAAATAGAAAAATCAAAAGTATCAGTATGATTCTCATAGCTTTATGTATTAATCGGTCTTGCTTTTGAGCTCATCTATCTGTTCCTGGAGCTGGATGACATACAGGGTCAGCTCTTCCACTTTTTCCAGAAGTTTACGGTTCATTTCACCAACTTCTAAACCTTCTCTGGCAACATCTTCAGCCCTGGGAATTTCAGGCAGATGCTTATGGGTTTGAATGAATGATTTCAGTTCATGCAGTGATTTAAGCTCATAATCTTCCTTAAAAACATAATCGGGCCAATCGGCTAATAATTCAACTCTCAGTTCTTCACACAATATCTTGCCGGAAACGGTTAATTTGTAAGCCGTTGTACCCGCATCGACAATTCCGATGGCTACTTGTGTTCCGTCAATATGGACGCGCCCCGCATTGTTGCCCATAAACATTTCTGTACCGTATTGGGCGAGAAAGGATTTAGGCACGCCATTTTGATAAAAACCGATGTTTGGGTCCACCCCGTCAAGCCTTAACACTTCACCATTACCGCCATGATTGATGGTGGTATGTGCTCCTATGCTAAGTGCGCCTCCGTCATTCTGAAGTGTCAGCGTTGAAGGGCTTCCATTGTTTCTTGCTATGATTTCGTTATTATCCAGAATCAGGTTGGTGGAATTTATTAAGCCAAGGTGAATATATCCATCGGATGCCATTCCGGCATCATCACCGAATGGAATGTACAATTTGGTTACAGGATGTGACGCAATGTTGAAAAATCCGATCTGCATCCCTGGCCCTCCTGACTGCTGCACTTTCAAATAAGTGGCCACCCCGTTATCCTTTGACTGGATATCATTGTTGTCGATTGTGATGCCTTCTTCAAATATTTCACCAAGTAACATATAGCCATGCGTTGTCAAACCCGCTTCTTCCCCATCTGTGATCTGAAGCTTTGTTCCGGTAGCAACCCCGCCATTGCCAATCCTGACAGTCCCGGCCTCGTGCTGCAGATACAATGCACTGGCTGCACCGTTGTTCCGTGCCAGGATCTCGTAATGCCCAATGGCCAGGTTCAGCCCACTTGCTGACCCAAGCATCAGATGGCCGTTGGCCGTTAAACTGGCATGAGAACCATCAAGTATCTGAACTTTAGGATTTTCGTTGGATACACCGGCTCCGCCAATTAGAATATCGCCTCCGTTTTGCTGAAGATAAAGCGTGGTCGGGTTACCTGCTGACCTGGTAAGGATTTCAGTTTTTCCGAAGGCCATATTATATCCATTAGTGCTTCCAATCTGAAAAGGCCCATTGGTGGTATATGAGACGTAACCCGAACCATCGACCTGTAACTGGGTTTCAGGTGTGGAAGTTCCGATGCCGACATTCCCGGCGCTGTCGACGGTAAAACGCTCCTGCCCGTTCATCCGGACGATAAACTTCCCGCCTGTATTACCGGAATTTGTCCCGATACGGACATTATTACCGGATAACTGCATAAATCCTTTATTGACCCCGGCGTTTTGCAACTGAAGAATAGCTGTCGGATTATTTATCGTGATCGATCCGCTTTCAGTCAGCAGGTTACCAACAAGATGGAACTTGGAGGTCGGTGAAGAAGTGCCGATACCGACATTCCCGACCAGGTTGCTGTACTGGTTATCGCCGGCAATAGTCCAGCCTGTACTTCCGCCTCCACCACCCAGTTCATCAGTCCTTGCAATCCTCTTCCACAAAGAGCCGTCAAAGAAGTATATCCCTGAGGGATATAGCAGTCCCACAGCATTTGTCTGGTAAACAATCAGTCCCTGAGCTGGTGATGCGATTAAAGTCCGTTCGACGTAAGTCATTCTTGGGAAAAGAAATCCTTTATTTGTGCTGGTAACATCAAGCATGGCACTGCCGTTTGGAGTGGTTGTACCGATGCCTACGCTCTGCGAAAAACCAGATACCGCAAAGCATATTATAATCAATATAGTAATGAATGATTTCATAAAATTGTTTTTGGAATAATTGAAAGACTGTAGCTACTAAATACAAATATAGATCACGTTTACAGCCGGATGGTGTTAATTAACAACTCTTTAACAAAAAAAGATCAAGTGAATGCCTATTCTTCGTGGTTCACCTCACCACTTTAACCCTTTCCCATTAAATCCCTATTTTTGTATTTACTTATTCGTGATTGTCTGATTAATATATCATTTAGAATAAATGCTGAAATCCTTGATCATTTGATTAATATGGGAAAATTAGCAGAGAAACCACTTTCGGCAGCGGAAACTTTGGAATCATTACAGGCACAGGTAAACCGCCTTTCCTCCATTTACGATACCATCGGCGACATCATTTTTGACCTTTCTTTTGAAGCCCCTGGGAATTATCGCTTTCAAACGGTAAACAGGGCTTTTTGTGATGCTGTCGGATTGAACAAATCCCAAATTGTAGGTAAAACGCTGGAAGAAATCGTCCCGGAGCCGTTTCGGACATTCATCCTGGCAAAATACAAAGAGGCGATCACAACTAAAAAAGCAATCCGATGGGAAGAACCGGTTGATTATCCTGATAGAAGAATTATCGGTGAAGTCACCATTGTGCCTGTCATCGATGAAAATGGAATATGCACAAACCTCGTCGGTTCATTCCATGATATCACAGAGAGAAAGAAGGCAGAGGAGCTTTTACGTATCAATGAAGAAAAATGGCGGTCATTTGTCACTAAATCACCTGACGGCATTGTTATCACCAGTGTAGATGGCTTACTTCAGGAGATTTCACCTAAAACGCTGAAAATGTTTGGGTATGACAGCACGGAGGAACTTACCGGAAGAAATTTATTTGATTTCATTGATCCGTCTTACCATGAAAAGATTAATAAAATGATCACCGACATGATTGACGGTCACTATGACGGGGTTGACGAATTCCTTGCTATAAAAAAAGACGGAACATATTTCTTCATCGAAGTGAACACCGAACCGGCAAGAAATTCCCAGGGAGAATTGGTCAGTTTTATTAATAGCATTCGTGATATCACTAAACGCAAGACCATTGAAAAAGCATTGATAGAAAGCGAATCCGAATATCAACGCCTTTACCAGATGATCCGCCTGATGAGTGACACCATGCCGGATATGATGTGGGCGAAAGATCTCGAAAAAAAATACATTTTTGCCAATAAAGCCATCTGCGAACATTTGCTTAATGCAAAAAATACATCAGAACCTGTGGGAAAAACTGACCTTTTCTTTGCACAGCGAGAACGTGATTCACATCCTGATGACCCTGACTGGCATACTTTCGGCGAGCTTTGTATGGATACGGACGACATTACCCTGCAGGAGCTCAGGCTAAAGCAGTTTGACGAATATGGAAATGTGAAAGGCAGGTTCCTATATCTGGATGTACATAAAGCACCTCTCTTTAATAATGAAGGCATGCTTTTCGGAATAGTCGGATCTGCCCGTGATATTACAGAAAGAAAACAATCCGAAAAAACAATATCCATGCTGGCCCAGGCGATCAGAAGTGTCAGTGAATGTGTGAGCATCACGGATATGACAGACAGGATCATTTATGTCAACAACGCTTTTCTGAAAACCTATCAGTATGAGGAGCATGAACTGATTGGAAACCAGATTGCTATGGTACGTTCTTCCAAAAATTCACATGATTTTGTCCGGGACATTTTGCCAGCAACCTTACAGGGTGGCTGGCATGGTGAACTGATAAACAAGAGGAAAGATGGGAGCGAATTCCCGGTTCATATATCAACTTCTGTGATCCTTGATGAAACCGGGATTCCGCTGGGGCTGATCGGGGTGACCACTGATATAACTGACCGCAAGCTTGCAGAACGTGAATTGCAGGAAAGTGAAGCAAGAACAAAAGCCTTGCTGAGTGCCATTCCTGACCTGATGTTCATGTTTAACAAGGAGGGTAAATTTATCGATTATCATGTGCAGGACCCGAAATTGTTATTCCTCGAACCAGAGCTTTTCCTCCATCATAAGGTCTTTGAAGTTTTGCCCTTTGAATTGGCTGTAGAGACCATGAGCCATTTGCAGGAAGTTTTCGAAAAGGGAAAAACATCGGTCTATGAATACAACATACAGATCGGCAATGAGATTCAATTGTTTGAAAGCCGGATAGTATCCTGCGGCAAAGACAAAGCGTTGAGCATCGTTCGCGATATTACGGATCAGAAGAAGATGGAATATAAGATGATCCAGTCGGAACGACTTGCAGCATTGGGAGAAATGTCGGCGGGAATGGCCCATGAGATCAACCAGCCGTTAAATACTCTTTCGATGCTATTCGACAATATTCTCTTTGAAGCGAAACAAGATCATGCTGTCAGTGAATCTTACCTGGTTTCAAAGTCTGAAAAAATATTCAACAATATTTTAAGGATTAAAAATATCATTGACCATGTCAGGGAGTTTTCAAGAGACAGGGAAAGCGACATGCCTTCGCTGTTTAATATCAACGACAGTATTCAGAATGCTTTTTCCATGGTTTCCGAGCAGTATAAACGGGCCGGGATTGAACTAAAAACAAGTTTCAACGAGGATTTACCCCTTTTGAAAGGGAATTCATATAATTTTGAACGGATCATCCTTAACCTGATCATCAATTCAAAAGATGCCCTCCTGGAGAAAAAAGAAATACTTAAGGATGGATTCCCGATGTACATTAAAATTACAACTGGTTACGACAATGAGAAAATCCGCATTGATGTGGATGATAATGGTGCTGGTATAAAAGATGAACACATGAACAAGGTACTCCAGCCGTTCTATACAACGAAGGAAACTGGTAAAGGGACCGGCCTGGGACTTTCTATTGCCTATGGACTGATCAGGGAATTGAAAGGAAGTATAGATATCAAAAGTAAGGTCATGACAGGGACTTTAATAACCTTTACCATACCATATAAGTAATAAAATAAAAAATATGCACTATTATGGATCATGTATGTTTAAAAGTACTGGTCATCGATGATGAAAAGAGCTTCACCGAGGAAATATGCGAGTTTCTGAAAAAGTCAGGATATATTTGTTTTGAAGCCCATTCCGGCCATGAAGGATTGAAGATACTGAAAAGCCAGGAAATGGATCTGCTGATTCTGGATGTTATGTTGCCGGGTATGAATGGACTGGAGGTTTTAAAAGAAGTTAAAACTGCTTATCCTCAAATGGAAGTCATCATCATTTCCGGGCATGGAAATATGGATACGGTGATCACCGCAATGCGGAACGGAGCACTTGATTATCTCAGGAAACCTTTAAGGCATACAGATGTGCAGATCGCTATAGAACGCACGCAAAAATTTCTTCGATTAAATCAAAGACTGAAACAAATTGAAGAAAAGTACTCTTTGATATCAAGAACCCTGGAAAATATTATTGACAGGAAATTTATCGGGATCAGTCCTCAAATTCGCGAAGTATTTGAACAGGCGCTATCTGCTGCAAAATACCCGGAGGCCAATGTGCTGATCACAGGTGAAAGCGGAACCGGGAAAGAAATAATTGCCAGGATCATTCATTATTCCAGCGTCAGGAAAGACCACGTATTTTATGCGATCAACAGCAGTGCCATAACGGAGACATTACTTGAAAGTGAATTTTTCGGACATAAAAAAGGGTCTTTTACCGGTGCGATCAGTGATAAGATGGGTTATTTTGAGGTTTGCCACCATGGAACTTTATTCCTGGATGAGATTTCCGACATGCCTTTAAACCTGCAGGCAAAACTGCTCCGGGTCACTGAAGATAAAGTGATTACCCGGATAGGTGATACGAAACAGATCCATACTGACTTCAGGCTTATTTCTGCTACGAATAACGACATAGAAAAACTGATCCAGAAAAAGAAGTTCCGGCTCGACCTGCTTCACCGGCTCAATACCCTGCACATTTCTATTCCTCCGCTCAGGGAAAGGCCGGAAGATATCAGGCCTTTACTCGAGCATTTTGCAGTTGAGTACGCTGCAAAGTATAATAAACCAGGATTAAGGATTGATAAAGAAGTTTTTAATGTGCTTGCCAGGTATGATTTCCCGGGAAATGTGCGGGAACTGAAAAACATGGCTGAAAGGGCTTTTATCCTGAGCAATAATAATTCGCTTACAATAAATGACTTCCCGATCAAACCGTCAATAACAAAAAGCGCTGTGCCGGAGCACGGATCATTAGACCTGAAGACTGTTGAGGCTGAATTATTAAAAAATGCACTGAAAAGCACTGGTTTCAATCAAAATGCAGCTTCAAAAATACTGGGCATCACAAGGGATGCCCTTATCAGGAAAATGAAAAAATATAATATCATTATCAAAAAAACCCAGAACTGAAATGTATTATAAAATCGCACAGGTGTGCGGTTTTACCTTATCAGTAAACCTTTCCCGGGATTAATTTCCGAGCTTCTTATCTTTTGACAAAATATTTTATATAAGTTATACGATTCTTATTCAAGGAATTATATTTTTATTCTCCACGTTTGAATTCAGTTTGATCATATCAGGAACACCATTTGCATAAAGAATGATCACTGACGATATTCTATTTAGTACTATTAAACCCAAAGCTGTGAAATGATGAATGATCAATCTGTTGCTGCCATCAACATGGAAGAATCACCATATTATGCTGAGGCCCAGCAATTGCAGCTTAAGGAAGAGATTAAGTGCAAGAAAAAGGAATTATTTTCTAATGAAGCGATCATTACGGGATTAAAAACACAGGATTCATTGATTATTAAGTATATATATAAGAACTTTTTTTTACAGGTCAAGTTTATGGTTAAATCAAATTCGGGAACACAGATGGATGCGGAGGATGTGTTCCAGGATTCATTGTTGCTTATTTATAAGAAGATTTCATCAGGCAGCCTGAATCTGACCAGTGCATTTAATACTTACCTGTATGCGGTTTGTAAACATGTCTGGCTGCAAAAGCTGAATAAGCATGGGATTCAATTTGAGTATAAAGATATCGAAGACATTGAATCTGTTGCGGACAACCATAATATTGAAGCGCTGATCGAGGATAACGAGAAATTCAAATTGTTTCAGCAGCATTTTGAGAAGCTCAGCGAAGATGACCAGAAAATGCTGAAATTATTCCTCAAAAAAGTGCCTCTTGCAGAAATAGCCGCCATTATGGGCTATAGTTCCTATGAATATGCAAAAGTCCGAAAGTATCTCGTCAAAGAAAAGCTGAAAAATTCCATTTTAAACGACCACCGCTACCGGGAAATCCTCGAAGCAAAAGAAATATCGATGGTTTTCAGCAGTTAACAGACTTTTTCTTAATCTTCACAACGCGTTCAACCGCAATCTTCAGATCCTCCGGGCTGACGGGCTTCAGCAGGTACTCCATACCGGTTAGCCTGAAAGTAAGTATCGTATCTTTATCCATCGCCGAAACGAAGATCACCTGGAAATCGAAGGGTGAAAGGGTGTCCAGCAGATCAAAGCCCGTCCCGTCATCCATGTTCATATCCAGGAAGACGAGATCCGGATGCAGCGCCCTGATCGCTTCAATCCCGCTTTTCACCCCATGAGCCATACCTGCGACCCTCACTTCTACGCAGTATCGACCCAGCAGTTTTGCCAGCGTATCCCGGTTATGGGCTTCGTCGTCGATGATGAGGGCAGTTATCATGGGTAATGGTTCTTGGTTCCTGGTTCTTGGGTGGTCATTGATTGTCATTAAGTGGTCATTAGGTTGTAAAAAAAATTCCCGCACTTAAACCTTAACCCTCAACACTTAACACTAGTACTTCACAATCTTCCCCGCACCAACCTGCCCTTCGCCCTTTGCCCTAAGCTGATAGTAGTAGATTCCCGCCGGCATCCCTTGTGCATCCCATTGCACAGTGTGCTCACCCGCAGCCATTTCTTTATCCAGCACCACAGCCACTTCTCTTCCATGCACATCATAAATCTTCAAGCTAATAGATTGTAAATCGTAAACTGTAAATCGAAAATCGAATATTCCCCGGGTGGGATTCGGATAACTGCGAACTGCGAACTGCGAACTGCCTACTGCCGGCTCCTCCGTTCCAAACCCATAACCCATCCTTGTTTCATAGATAGAGCGCCCATATGTCCCAATCCTGAGATAGGCCCTTGTGTCGATCTTGATATAATCAAAGTCCATGCATGGAACAAAAGGGATACCTTCGCTTGCGTAGTTCCAGGTTGTACCGCCATCTTCTGAAAGGTAAATCCCTATATCATTGGCAAGATAGAGACGGGCTGTATTGCCAGGATCGATAAACAGATCGTTTACAGGCAAATCGGGCAGGTTTCCTGAAATATTTGTCCAGGTCTGGCCAAGGTCTGTAGTCTTCCAGACCTTGTTTCCAGGTGAGAAACCGGTGCGCAGCACATACATCGTATTTTCATCGACCGGGTCGGTGACAACACGGGAAATCCAACGGGATTCACCGGAGATATTCGCGGTCACATCGGTCCAGGTCATCCTTGATCGGTCGAGATTTTCACCATAAAAATGGTATCAAAGTGAGGATGATCCGTTCCGGTGCCGAAGATCATGTTGTGAGGATTCACCTGGCTTTGAGCCATTGTGCTTATTTTTTGCGGGGATACGTCCTCTGCAATGATTCCAAATGATCCCCCGCCATTGACCGATTTGAGAATATCTTTGGTGGCAGCATAGAGGAGTCCGGGGGTTGTCGGGTGCATAAAAATGGGCGTAATCATGGCACCGTTCAGGAAATCCATATACATAAAAGTATTTCCCCCGTTTAAACTTTTAAAAAGGTGGCCATTCTGAGCTGTGGTGTAAAGTACATCAGGATCAGCGTGATCGAAAAAACATTCCGTCCCGTCGCCACTCGTGATCCAATGCCAGTTTTCCCCGCCATCCGTTGTACGAGTCGTCCCGTTATCCTGCATGCCCCCGATGATAATTCCGGAATCTTCCGGATGAGAGGTGATCCTGTAGAACTGGAGTGTTTCCAGCCCCAGGTTCAGCGAAACGGCAGTATAACCTTTATCAGGAGATTTATATATCCCGCCGTCACAGCCGATATACAGAATATCCGGATCAGAGGGTGCATAAACCAGCTTATGGTAATCATAATGGACAAGCGAGCCGCCAGCATCGGCACCGAACGGCCTGACAGGCGAAAACGTTGATCCATTGGTTGCCCGGTGCAATTCAACATTTCCGATAAGCACATGATCCGGATTAACAGGATCGACCGCAATGCACAGGTCGTACCATCCCTGGTCAACCCATCCGTCTTCCAACCCACCCAGTGGAGTACCGGCAGAAATCTGTGCCCAGCTGTTACCGCCGTCAGACGATTTAAAAGCTTTTGTGAGCACACTAGAACTGTAAGTGAATTGGTAAATAACGGCATAGATGATATAGGGATCAGACCGGGAAACATCAAATTGCATCCTGCCTCCCAACGGAGGGAGGATAAGGCCCGTATTGCTCTGTGCCCAGGTATTACCCTGGTCAGTTGAGATATAAAAGCCTGAAAGTGGGCTTAAGTATCCTCCTGCTGCAGCATATATTATATTTACATCGGACGGGTGGAAAGCGACATCAGAAGCCTCCTGCATATCCAGGGTTTTGTTCCATGAATTCCCGCCATCAAGGCTTTTCCAAACTCCTTCATTGGGAAGAGCTACCCCTGTATACACATTTCCGCCTCCTAAAGAAGCTATGATGATATTTGAATTGTGCGGGCTTACTTCCAGGTCGCTGAAAAAAGTCACCGATCCGAAATCTTCTGTAATTATACTCCAGTTTTGTCCTCCATCCGTTGATTTATACAAACCGTTTCCGGGATAATTGTTAAAACTTTCCAGCAAATTACATTCACCGGAACCTGCATAAACTATTTCCGGATTCCCTGGATCGATGGCTATAGCTCCGAAAGAAACCGCCTCAAGGTTGTGCCCGATATCGATCCAGGTTGCGCCACCGTCCGTAGTTTTCCACAGGCCCCCGCTGGCTGCCCCGATATATACCGTAAGCGGATCAGTCGGATGAACCGCAATCGCCCTTACCCTCCCGCTGATTGTCCCCCAGCTTTCCCATATGGTCTGAATACCTTTTGGCCCGACAGATGACCAGTAAGGGTAAGAATTCCCGAATGACCGATTGCTTTTTACTTTGTCAATTTCGCGCTGCTTCACGTTAATATAAGTGTAAAGCGGAAAGGTGTCGTATGGAGCGGTTCTCTGATTATAGAACCACTCCTCCCTTTGATAAGCCCCACAGCTTTTTATATGGTCCGGCATTTCAATCCAGGTTTTATTTTCGGGAACTGCACGGTTTTCCATCTGCCCGTAAGACTGGAATACGAAGCAAATGATGATTGCTGAAATTAGCATGATCTTTTTCATAGCTGTATTTTTTAAAATTCCAAATTCCAAGCACCAAATTCCAAACAAATTCAAAATCTCAAAACCGACCGCTGACCGACGACTGCTGACCGCTGACATTTAGCCGTAAGACCAGTGCCTGGATTCAAGTGATCTTGTGGGCAATCCCGAACGCGCCAGCATCGGTTTTAGCAGCATGTGGGGGCGGGCATTATTCTTTAATTATTTTTCCTGCTTGCACCCCATTTTCTCCAACCAATTTCACTACAAAAATCCCGCTTGCCAGATTGCTTATGTCGACTTGTGTTTTTGGGCCGGTGATTTGGTGGGTGATAACTTCCTTACCGTTCAGGTTCAGTATGGATAGGTGACCTTTCTCAATGGTTTCAACATTGATAATATCCAAAGATGGGTTGGGATAGATTTTTAATTGGTTTGGAGTCGAATTTTGATCATATATTCCAGCAGGATAACCACCGCCATTGGTGGTCCTGAGGATGGTCCCATAATCGCCCACCGCATATCCCGTATTTTCATCTGCAAAGTAAACTGATGATAACCCGTTATTTGTTCCAGATGAAAGAAAAGTCCATTGTGTTCCTCCATCGGTGGTTTTCAGGATGCTCCCTCCATATCCTACTGCATATCCCGTATCGGTGCTGCTGAAGAAAACAGAAAATAAATGAAGACTTGTGCCACTTGATTGTGCAATCCAGTCTATACCCCCATTCGTTGTTTTCAGGATGACCCCAAAAGCACCCACCGCATATCCTGCACCGGCATGGGGAAAATAAACTGAATATAACCACTGGTCCCACGACATTGACCTTAGCGTAGTCCAGTTATTGCCTCCATCCGTGGTCTTTAGGATGATCCCTCCATGTCCCACAGCATATCCCGTATCGATACTGCAGAAGAAAACAGAAGTTAAATCTTCATCTGTGCCGCTTGATTGAGAAATCCAGTCTATACCCCCATTCGTTGTTTTCAGGATGGTCCCAAAAGCACCCACCACATATCCCGTATTGTTATCAGCGAAGTAAACCGATGACAGCCACCCGGAACCTAAGCCAGGTGCAGTATAAGTCCAGTTTACTCCTCCATCGATGGTCTTTAAGAAAACACTCCCCACTACAAATCCTGTATTGGCATCAGGAAAGAAAACAGAAGATAAAGACGCTGTTGTTCCACTTGAGAGGGCGGTCCAGTCTGTACCCCCATTGATTGTTTTCAGGATCGTTCCCCCTGCACCCACCGCATATCCCGTATTGTCATCCGTAAAGTAAACCGATGATAACCCGTCAATTTTTCCAGATGAAAGAACATTCCAGTGTGTTCCTCCATCGGTGGTCTTCAATATGGTGCCCCCATTACCTGCCGCATATCCCGTTTTGTCATCATAGAAGAAAACAGAAGATAAATGAGCCGTTGAATCGTTTGATAACTCGACCCAATTCAATCCGCCATTCATAGTTTTAATAATTATTCCAGATGATTGAAAAAAGCCATAATTCTTATAACCAACCGCATATCCGGTATTGGCATCGGTAAAGTAAACGGATGACAACTCCTCTGTTCCGCCAATTCCGCTTCCTAGCTCCATCCAGTTTTCTCCCCCATCGGTTGTCTTCAAAATTACTGCACCCGGAGACCATGCTTGTCCTCCGCCCACCGCATATCCTGTATCGGCATCTGTAAAAAAAACTGAATTTAACCACTGGTCCACTGACATTGACATAAGAGTAGTCCAATTATTACCTCCATCCGTGGTCTTTAGGATGATCCCACCACTTCCCACTGCAAATCCCGTATCGATACTGCAGAAGAAAACAGAATAAAAACTATGACTTGTGCCGGTTGATTGAGCAATCCAATCTATACCCCCATTGATTGTTTTCAGGATCGTTCCATATACGCCCACCGCATATCCAATATTGTCATCGGCAAAGTAAACCGAGAATAAGAAGTTATTTGTTCCGGATGAAAGAACAGTCCATTGTGATCCTCCATCGGTGGTTTTCAATATAGTGCCACCGTCACCTGCTGCATACCCGGTATTGGCATCAATAAAATAAACTGAAGACAAATTAAAATTCGTTCCGGTTGACAGAATCATCCAGTCTGAGCCTCCGTTGATTGTTTTTAATAAGGTTCCTGCACACCCTGCAGCGTAACCAGTGTTGATATCTGTAAATTGTATTGAAGATAAACTATTCCCTTGCGGTAAGGGATTTTGCCAGGTCCATTGTGCATTTGCAACATATATTGCAAACTGCGCAACTAATAATATGTAAAACTTTTTCATTTTGATCTCCTCTTTTTTATTGTTAAGTGTTTCTTTGCCTTCCAGCCGACTGCCGACTTTAAAGGTACAACCTGCCATCAGTAGAAATGACTCAAATGAGGGAACGCCGGGAACTAATTAGTTAACGCCGGGGATGGTTGAGGGAACGCGTGCCGTCGCAACACCAATAGAATTAGTTATCATCCCGTAATCATAATACATGAAACATAGAGAATCGGAAAATACAAGCGACGGAAACTCAAAAAGATCAGCTTTGGGATTATTGGCAGTAACAGGATCATCTTTCAAAGTGAAGACTGGATTGCCAGGATATTCCATCCAGTGAATCCCATCCGGACTTGTGGCGTAGCCTAGTACATTTTTCTTAACCCCCTCCTTAACGGCCGGGTATATATAATACATTCCAAAGCCTTGCCGGGTTGAATACACAGATGCATTCCAGACTTTGAAATTCTTTTCTGTCCCATGTTCAATATTCGTAATAACAGGATCGCTGTCAGCGAACGGATGATCCTGTGTCGTGGGGTCATTATATTTTATCCAGTTGACGCCATCTTTTGAAGTTGCCAGGCCAAAGTAACTTAGCGGTGGATCGGTAAAATCAGCTCCTGCGGTGTACCAGAGCATGAACGTACCATCTTGCTTTTTCAGAATTGATGATGGAATAATAAAAGCGCCATCCCATTCACTCCTGTGGCCTCTTGCCAGGACCGGCTTGTTCATTCTTTCCCAGGGCCCGGCCAGTTCATTTGACATTGCTCTGCCAATATAAGGCCCCGGGCTATAGATGGCTGTTTCTGCGGCATTATAATACATGACCCAGATTGAATCCTCTCTAATAATTACCGGCGCAGCGACATGATAGGAATCGAATCTTTTTTCCCGGGGAATGAGCACGGGATTTTTATCATATTTTTCAAAATGATACCCATCCTCCGACACTGCAAGGCCGATGCTGACCTGTCCATTTTTACGCCATCCGGAGTAAAACAGGTAGAAGACATTTTCATACCGGAGCGCTGAGGGTATCAACACAACAAGTTCATCCCATTCACCCGGCTCTCCCGGTCCCAGGATCGGGTTGTTATCATAAGCCCTGAACTTCAGCGGCTCCGGACCTGAATACTGCCTGCAGGCGGCGAGGAAGGCGAGGAGGAGGAGGATGGCCGGGAGTTTAGTCATTAGCCAAGAGTAATTAGTCATTAGTCATTGGTCATTGGTCGGCGGTCGGCGGTCGGCGGTCGGCGAACTGGCAATAAAGATAAGAAATAAAAAAGCTAAATAGTTTGGAATCCCAAAATGTCAAAACTTACCTTAAAAAAACTAACATGTTTGTTAGTTACAAAAAAGTTACCTATTTTTGAATAAAATTTCAGACATGGAAACACCATTTATTTATGGTAAACTTGCAACGGGTAATAATTTCACAAATCGAGAATCAGAGCAGGAAAGACTGGTGGGAAATTTTCTTTCCGGTACCAATACGATCCTTATATCACCGCGCCGATGGGGGAAATCATCTTTAGTATTCAAATCTGCTACTGAAGCTAAAAGACTTGATGATCAACTTATCATTATCCTGATAGATTTATTTAACATCCGTGATGAAGAGGAATTCTATAAGTGCCTGGCTGAAAACGTTATCCGTGCATCTTCAAATCGGATGGAAGAAGTAATGGCGAATGTTAAGGAATTCATGAAAGAATGGATTCCCAGGGTCAGCTTTTCGCCTGATTCTCAGCAAGAATTTAGTTTAAGTCTGAACTGGAATGAAATAAAGAAACATCCGGATGAAATTCTGAACATGGCTGAAAATATAGCTGTTTCGAAGAAAAAAAGAATTGTCGTCTGCCTGGATGAATTTCAAAACATTGGTTATTATGAAGATCCACTGGCATTCCAGAAAAAATTAAGGGCCAACTGGCAAAGACATCAATCGGTTTCTTATTGTCTTTATGGAAGTAAAAGGCACATGTTGCTCGATGTGTTCACCTCTCCGTCTATGCCATTCTATAAGTTTGGTGATGTTATGTTTCTTTCAAAAATTACACTGGATTACTGGATAAAATTCATTTCTGAACGGTACAATTCAACCGGGAAAACAATTGAAGCCGGACAGGCTGAACGGATAGCGACTTTAGCAGATTGTCATCCGTATTATGTTCAGCAATTGGCACAACTTGTCTGGTTGCGCGCAGGAACTACGGTTTTCGATAATATCATTGAGGAAGCTATGGATAATTTGATATTGCAGATGAGTATGTTATTCCAGAATTTGACGGAGAATCTTGCTACATCTCATATAAATTTTTTAAAAATGATCCTGGAGGGACAAACACGCTTCAGTTCAATGGAAAATATCGAAAAATATCACCTTGGTACATCTGCAAATGTTGTAAAGATCAAGAAAGCACTGATAAACAAAGAAATTATCGATGAGCAACTGGATTCAATAAATATCCTTGATCCGCTTTATTCAATCTGGCTTAAAAAATATTATTTTATGATTGAATAAGTTTTCATCAGAGAACCTCGAGCCGCCAACCGCGAACCGCGAACTTGTATTATCCTGCAATAAAGATAAGAAATATCAATCGTTTTTAATAAAAGATATAAATGACTTGAGAAATGAAAATATCTGACGTATTATGTCAATTATGATTGATAAATATCGTATATTTGCGACATCTGTCAATTATAATTGAAATATGAATAATAAATTCAACTACATATCAAGACCTCTTTACATCGAAAGGATTAAACCTTTCATAGGTCAGGATATTATCAAGGTGATCACCGGGCAACGACGTGTGGGTAAGAGTTACCTGCTTTTCCAGCTCATCGATTTAATCCGGAAATCTGATCCTGACCGTGCAATCATTTATATCAATAAAGAACTTGATGAATATTCTGATATTGTAACTCACAAGGATCTGCTTGATTATGTCGACCGGTTTAAAAAAGATCAAACCAGCTTATTCATCGATGAAGTTCAGGATATTATAGATTTTGAGAAAGGATTACGAAGTTTGCAGGCCACCGGAAAATTTGACATTTATTGCACGGGCAGCAATGCCAGTATGCTTTCCGGGGAGTTAGCCACCTACCTGGGCGGGCGGTATATCGAATGCAAGGTTTTTAGCCTTTCCTATAATGAGTACCTCGACTTTCATAAAAAGGATGATACAGTGCCTTCCTTCATGGAATACCTGAAAAGAGGAGGACTGCCCTATCTGATCCATCTTCCCGGCGACGACCAGGTGGTCTTTGATTACCTGAAGAATATCTATAACACAATCCTGTTTAAAGATGTGGTTGCAAGGCATAACGTCCGGAATATACCATTTCTTGAAAACCTCGTGAAATATCTTTGCGATCACACGGGCAGCCTTGTATCAGCAACCCGGATAAGCGATTTCCTTAAATCTCAGCGCATCAACATATCAACCCAGGTGGTGCTGAATTACCTGGATTACCTTGAATCAGCTTTCTTTATTTTCGGTGTGCCACGGGCTGATATTACCGGGAGAAAGATCTTTGAAGTGGGTGCAAAGTACTATTTTGAGGACCTGGGACTTCGTCATTCTATTATTAGTTATAAAACCTCGGACATCAGCAAAATATTGGAAAATATAGTATATCTTCATTTAAGGATTGCAGGTTACCAGGTTTATATCGGTAAATCAGGAGATAAGGAAGTCGATTTTATATGCGAAAAAGGTGGAGAAAGAATGTATATCCAGGTTTGTTATCTTTTATCCAGCCAGGATACGATTGACCGGGAATACGCCAGCCTGATCGAAATACCGGACAATTATCCCAAGTTCCTTATTAGCATGGATGAAATCGGCAAAACATCCAGCTTCAAGGGAATTGAGCATATGCATATTAAGGATTTTTGTCTGAGACTTTCAAAATCTGAAAAGCTTAATTGATCACGATCTTACCGCCGACCGCTCACTAATGACTGATGACTAATGAACAATGACAACCTAATGACCACTTAATGACTACTTTATGACAATTGGAATTCCAAATTGAACCTTTGTACCTGTTCCTTCCCCATTTTCATCCTTCAGATCCTCAATCTCCATCCTGATTTTCTTCTTCAGCTTTTTGTTGATGGTCGCCAGCCGGTCGATGGTGATGGAAGTGGCCATAGAACGATGTTTTGAGCCTTTTGAAGCTTCAATTTCGCGGGCTTTTTCCCGCCCTACTCCGTCGTCTTCCACTTCAAAGCGGATCAAACTGTCCTCAAGATGGAAACGGATGTCAATGTGGCCGGGTGTTTCACGGTGCCTGATCCCGTGCTCGATGGCGTTCTCGATAAAGGGTTGGGCAAGCATCGGCGGGATCAGGACAATTTCAGGATCAATATCAGGATCAATGTCAATATTGAAATCGAATTTCCCGGCGTACCTTACTTTTTGTAATTCCAGGTAGTTCTGTATCGTTTCGATCTCCTTCTCCAAAGGAACGTATTCTTCCACTGAATTATCAAGGATATTCCGGACAAGCTGCGAGAAACGGGAAAGATAAATGCTTGCCTTATCGGTATCCTCGTTGATAATATAATTCTGGATACTGGCCAGGGAGTTGAACAAGAAATGCGGGTTCATCTGTGCCCTGAGCAAACGTTGCTCATTTACGATGGATTTCTGTTCAGCTTTCAGCCGCTTGCGCTGGAAAAAAAGCAGCAGGAACAGGCTGATAATAACCACTACTGATGCGATGCCGGCAAATATGAAACGATTTTGTGCCAGTTTCAATCGGTTCAACTCATTTTCCTGTGCCAGCGCACTGATCTTCTGATCGGTCCGTTCAGCTTCCGCTTCTGCCATGAGCAATTCAAACTGGCGGCCTTTTTGCACCGCACGCAAGCTATCTCCTGATTCAAAATACAACTGCTGGTAATTTAATGCATCATTAAACTGGCCAGTTTTCTTTGCATGTTCAAGGCGGCAGGAATACAAATCATTTCTCGTCCTTAACGTTAAAAATGATTCAAAGATTTTTCCGAAAGCATTGAATCCAACAGGCGAATATTGTGCATCCGGAAATTCAGCAATATCTTTCAACACTTTTTCGCATTTATCCATGTTTGATTTTGCCTGATCATATCTGCCCTCCTGGATATCTAATTGTGCGAGACAGATGAAGGTCATGGACAGGAGATTATCGTATTTGGCCTTTTGTGCATATTCAATGGCTAAATTGCAATAATGCCGGGCAGAATCAAATTGACTTTGATTTTCAGAAGAGGATGCGATGTATTGGTAAAACCAACTTAAATTTAAATAAATGATTCCAACAAGTCTTTCGTTTTCAAGCTCTTTTGCGATTTTAAGTGCTTCATTATTAAACATTAACGAATTTTCTTCAATATTAGTCATACCAAGATTAATCAGTGCCATGGCTTCGTTTGGCCGTTGATGATATTTTCTGGTATAATTAAGGAACCTATAACCGGCTGCCAGTGCGCTGTCTTCAGGCCCGTCCCGCCAGTAAGCCATGTTCAGGGCATATAATATATCAGCCCTTAATGTATCATCCCCGGCGGCCTTAAAATAACCTGATGCTTTGTGATAATACGACACAGCTACATCACTTCTCATGATAAAGAAGTTGATATAACCGAGCATCAGGCACAATTCTCCAAGTTCATCATAATGAGCGCCTTCTTCCAGGATAGTTTGTGCGGAAAGATAAGATTCCAGCGCATTTTTAAAATCCATCTTGTAATAATAGGCATTCCCGGTATAAAGCCGTGAGCAACCGATACCATAAGAATAATTGTTAATGGTGGCCAACCGCATCGCCTGGGCCGAATAATAAATGCTTGAATCGAAATTTACCGGGGCATTAATGGCCGCAAGGCCGTTCATGATGTCGATCTGACGCTCAATCTTAGCACCCGGCATCAATTTTCGGAGGCTGTCAATCTCTTTTTCAGCATTCGTTTGATAACGCTGGCTGATTCCAGCCAGGGTTACGAAAATTGCTAATATGAGAATTATTTTTTTAAGCATTTGAAATCATCAAATCTCTATCCCTCCCCAACCCCTCCCTGTGATATTTTCCCGGATTTCGACACCGCAACGAAGGGAGGGGCTTTTTTTGTTTGTGCCTTTCATACCCCGGGATGAATCCCGGGGCTATTCATATTGCACGCCTCCGGAGTGCTTCCCTTAACAAATCGCCGATCGCCGACCGGGAACTGCGAACTGGGAACTGCGAACTTCCCTCACTCCGCCATCTTCTCCATCAACTCCATCATTTCATCCCGCTTCCTGGAAGCCACCGGGATCTTCAGGTCGTTGGTCAGCACAATATATCCGCCTTCCTGCTTCTCAAAACGCTTAATATGGGCCAGGTTGATCAGGAAGGATTTATGCACCCGGTAAAATCCGCAACCTGCCAGCATCTCTTCATAATCTTTCAGGGTTTTTGAGACCAGGATCTTATTACCATCTGTAGTATATGCACGCGTATAGTTATTGTCGGATTCACAGCATACAATGGAGTTAAGGTCAAGCAGGTAGATGTTATCCGTTGTTTTTAAAATGATTTTCTTATTCTGACGGTCGAGGTTCTTTAAATTATCCTGCAGTGCAAGCATTTGCAGGTCATGATGCTCCTGTATCAGCTGCCCTGCTCTTTCAACGGCCTCTGTCAGCATCCCGGGATTAACAGGTTTGAGGAGATAATCCACAGCACTGAAACGGAAAGCCTGTAAAGCATATTGATCGAATGCAGTTATGAATATGACCTTAAAATATATGACCGGTAAAGCGTTCAGGAGATCAAAACCAGTTCCGTCACCCATCTGGATGTCCAGCAGAACGAGGTCGGGATGCAGATCCTGTATGGCTTTAAGACCTGTGGCCACACTGTATGCCTCACCGGCGACAACTACCCGGGGGCAATGCCTCTGCAGTAACCTTGTCAGGGAATCGCGTATATGGTCTTCGTCATCAATGATGAGGGTTTGCAACATAACGGCCTGGATTTCCTGTAAGTTAAAGCAAGATACAAAACTATTAAGGGAAATGCAATAGTGAAGTGAAAATTCTTTTGTTTCATTTGTTACATATGACTGCCGGAGTTTATTTCGATGTTATCCTCTGCTATTTATTTTAAATTTGCCGCATTCATGATTCCTTGTTTTTTTATGCAACAACAGAAAAAAGAAAATTATAATGTTCTGGTAACCGGTGGGGCCGGCTTTTTAGGAAAAGCGATTATCAGGGAGCTTCTCGATCCGGATTCGCCAGTAAAAGTGGCAAATATCAGGATCTTCGACCAGGCTGAGCCATTGAATGACCATGCTGATGGACGTCTTGAATATATTCGTGGTGATATCCGTGACGCTGAAGCCCTGAAAACCGCCTGCAGAGATATCGACCTGGTCATCCATTCGGCAGCCATCGTGGACTGGGGGATCAAGTCGGATGAGGAGGTGCTGGCCGTCAATGTCACCGGTACCGAAAATGTGGTCAATGCATGCAGGCATAATGGCGTCCGTTACATGGTCTTTACCAGTTCGCTGGATGCCATTTACAACGGCAAGCCACTGGTAGGCGTTGACGAAAGCCATCCTTACCCTGAAAAGCACAAGACATCATATTGCCGCAGTAAATACCTGGCAGAACAGGTCGTAATGAGGGGAAACAATGAGCACATGAAGACAGTTTGTTTACGGCCGTCTGATATTTACGGCGAGGCTGACCCGTACCATATTGGCTCGCTGGTAAATATGGCCAGGGGCGGGTTTTACGTGCGGCTGGGCAATGGTAAATCAAAATGCCAGCACATCTATGTGGGCAATATCGCGCATGCCCACCTGCAGGCTGCACACGCCCTGATGAACGGCTCAGGCCAGATAGGCGGGCAGGTTTACTTCATGACCGACGCCCCGGGATCGAACTTTTTCAAATTCTTTGACCAGGTTGTTGAAGGCGCGGGTTACAGGATCAGGCCAAAAAATTTCTGGATACCCCGGTGGATTGCCTTCGGTATGGGCAGCCTGTCGGAATTCTTTGCCTGGCTTATCCGGCCGGTGAAGTTCTATCATCCCAAATTCAGCCGCTTTGCCGTCATTTACACCTGTACCGAATACACTTTTAATTCTGAAAAGGCGATAAAGGATTTTGGTTTTAAACCGAAATACAGCCCTGAAGAGGCATTAGAAAGGACTATCGAATATTACCAAAAAGAAAAAAATATACATTTTAACTGATCTCCGTGAAACTCCGTGGCTACTCTGTGGAACTCTGTGAAACTAATTTAACTGTAAGTTACACAGAGATTCACTGAGGGTTCGCAGAGGGGCACAGAGTTAATTCTTTTTAAATGAAGCTCATTGGCGCAGGATTCGGAAGATCGGGGACCATGTCGATAAAAGCGGCATTGGAGCAGATCGGTTACGGGCCCTGTTACCATATGAAGATTGCATTAAAGAGAGATCATCACCTCAGGTTGTTTCTGCGCGCCTGGCGGGGTAAAAAGGTCAACTGGAAAAGATTTTTCCGTCATTATAACTCGGTGGTCGACTGGCCGGCCTGCAGTTTTTATAAGGATTTAATGACCGAATTTCCTGAAGCGAAGATCCTGCTTAATATACGAGACCCGGAGGAATGGTATAGTAGCATGGTTGAAACGATTTATGCCATTCAACCGGCATTCCCCTGGTGGTTCCCGCGAAGCGTCAGGGCAATACATGATGAGATCATATGGAACGGTAACCTGCAAGGTGTTTTTGAAGACCGTGACAAAGCCATCGCGGTTTACAGGGAATGGATCGAAGAAGTGAAAAGAACTGTTCCGGCCGACCGGCTCCTGGTTTACCAGGTAAAAGAGGGCTGGAAACCGTTATGTGATTTCCTTCGGGTGCCCGTTCCGGATAAGCCTTTCCCGCATATCAACGAGCGGAAGAGTTTTATCAGGTTGATCAGGCTGCTGAAGGTGCTGAACTGGCTGGTGCCGTTAGCGGTCATTATCTGCATTGTATTACTGATCATATTTCTCGCAGATTTTAAGACCTAAAGTAAAGGTAAAACAATGTTGCTAAAATATTTGCGCTGGATATGATGAGATTCCGGCGTAAGCTGGAATCTGCCAAATTTAGTCGGATGGAATCATCGCAGAATAATATTCATATAGTTTTCAACTGATCTGCGAATATCTGCGTTTTTAATCTGTGAAAATCTGCGAGAAATTTTAAAAATACCAGATCAGAACAAATTCCCGAAAGCGATATACAAACCGCTGGCCCCGTCTTTATTATCAATCGCAAATCCATAATCCACGGAAATGATGAAGTTCTCGTTCCAGCCGATCCTCAATCCTGCCCCCACACTGGGGTGCAGCTTATCGTTTTCATAAGAAAAGTCGAAATAATCATCCGTTTCAGCCGGGGTGATGCCATCCCGTTCAAAATCGATTTCCTGCACAACCAGCCCGGCATCGCCGAAGGCATTAAGTCCGATATAAAAATCCTGTTTCGCGATGACGAAATCAACTACCCTCCAGCGAAATTCGATATTCCCCCAGGCTATACCATCACCAACAACCCGGTTACGCAGTATCCCGCGGAGGTTTTTCGCGCCTCCCAGCCCGTCGGTCTTGGTGACGTACGAAAATGAACTCAGCATGTAAGGCTGGAAATAATAAGGGGTATGGCCGGCAATGGTCCCCTGGTAACCCAGGCGGTATACAAAAGCCAGCTTCTTTTTTACCACGGTAAAGTACTGCCGGTGGATCAGGACCAGTTTTAAGAATGTATTATCATCGTTGAAGAAAAACCCGGGGGCATAGACCAGCAATGCCTCATCCCATAATCCTCTCATCGGGGCGGGCTCATTGTCACGCGTATCGAAGACAATGCCCGCCTTGATGAAATTGGCATTGCCGCCATTCTTTTCATCCGCCGGGATAAGTCCCCAGTCGACATACTGGTCGTAAAGGGTTATGGTATCGGGCAGGATCTTTTCTTCCTTTTTCCCTTTATTCAGCTTTTCAATATCTACCGTCCCGGTTTTGAAATTCATGATCCCTAAACCGGCGAGCCAGCGGAGATTTTCTCCATACAGATGTCCCTGGAAATCACAGGTGAACCTGAACATATTACGCTCATGCCGGTAAAACATGCGTGTTATGTAAGAAGTATCTTCATCATCTTCCCATTCCGGGGTGTAAATAGCCTGGTAGCCATTGAAGCCGTAAAAGTCAACGGCTTTTTCCGTCAGGTAGCTCACATCCGCCGTAAGGCGAATATTCCCCGGGATCAGGTACTTGGAATCATAAAAGATCTGGTTGACCCCGGAGCCCCTGGTGAAACGCGAAATTTCCACCTTAACCGCATGCCTGTAATCGGGATACATGCTCCAATCCCCATAGTCGATAGAGGTTTGCCACCACGCCATACTGGAATCCCAGGTCGGCATCATAGGCCACAACGGGAAGACCTGAAAAATTGAATCTTTTTTTCTGTTTATGTGAGGTCGAATCCTCCTGCGCAGACAAGATGAACGGAAGAATCCATAAGACAAGGAAAAATACTGTAAATCTTGATTTATTCTTCATGTTCAGTTGAATTTCATCAGTATTTAGTTGAATGCACGTTTCCCTGTCAATTCTGTTACCGATACTGATTTCTCAGATTTCTTCAATTCTCCGATGAATCAATCTCTTTCTTATAAACATCCTCATAAACCTTCCTTTTCTTGAGAATCATCCACCTTAACTGTCCTCTCATTTTCAACAGGTGAATATAGTAATAAAAAGCGAAAATTCCAGTAATTGGCAATGAAATAATAAAGGCCAGGCTTATAATAATGCTGTTAAAAATGAATAATGATGCGATGATCAACAGCAGGTACCAGAAAAAGAAGGACAGCAAACCCATCCCGAATCTCACGGAACTCAGGAAATGCTTGTCTTTAATATTCCTGGACAGGTAAATCGGCAGTCGGTAAGGCAGATAGTTGAGGACCATTCCGTAAAGATGAATGGGAAGAAGGAGGAGAGAAATGCATAATTTCATAAGTAAATATGCACTATTGCTTGAGGGATTTGAGATTTGGAGATCTCTGATCTCATGCTTTTTAAGATTATCCTGGTAGTTTCCTAATTTTTCCTTCAGTAAATGTAATTGCTTTTCTTTGCCAGTAATATTTCCGGTAATCTTTTCCGATAATTCCTTTTTTACCCTGAAACTGTTCCAGGATGAATTCCTTAGTTTTTGTTTTTTTAATTCGATCGGTCCGTAAATGTCGATGGCTGTTTTTATAGTTTGATAATGCTCTTCAGATTCGATATGGATCATAACCTTTTTCATGGCTACGGACAGGTCATCCTTAAGCTGGTTGACAGCCTGAACCGGGTTCTCGATATATTGCCCGCGGTAATCCGACAACAGGGATAGGATCTCCGAAGATGACCAGCAGATCGGTCCCGGCGTTATAGTAATTCGAATAATCCAAACCGACCGGCACGATGGATATGCCCAGCTTAAAATCATTAGCCTCTTCAGCCATCAGGGCGAACCGGCCAGCACCTTTTTGCAACGGCCGAAGCCTTTTTTCCCCGTAATGGCTACCTTCCGGCAGGATTCCTACAGGTCTGTTATGTTCAAGCACGGCAATAATTTCTTTGAATACCTCCTTGTTCTGGTCGACAGAATGGAAACCATCGCGGATACGATAAGCCGGGAGGATCTTTAAGAAATAAAGCAACCGGGCAACTATTTTTTTCCTGAAGATATCGGCACGTGCCATGAATACCGGCTGTCGGCGGGTGGCAAAAACGATGGCCAGCGCATCCATCAGGGCATTCTGGTGGGTGATGGCAAAAATGACAGGCCTGTTTTTCGGTACCTTATCCAGGTTTATCAGCTTATATCTCCGGTAATACAGCTTATGATAAAAACCTGCAATGATATGGACCAGAGCATATCCAAGGGAGAATTTTCTGATGTTTTGCCTCGACATAGATGAGAATATCGGGTAAAACTAGTGATTTTCAATTAAACTGTTAAATTGTTAAACTGTTAAATTGTTAAACTGTTAAATTGTTAAACTGTTAAATTGTTAAACTGTTAAATTGTTTTAAATGCATTAAGACCGCTGACCGCTGACCGCCGACCGCTGACTGGTATCACGCTATCACATTGATCTGCAATTTGGTCAACTGGCGGTAAATACCATCTTCCAGGGCCAGCAGCTCCTCATGCGTCCCCATTTCCCTCACTTCGCCCTGGTCGATCACGATGATCTTGTCGGCATTATGGATGGTTGATAAACGGTGTGCGATGACGAACGAGGTCCTGCCATGCATCAGTTTTTCAAGGGCTTCCTGCACCAGCCGTTCGTTTTCCGAGTCCAGCGAACTGGTGGCTTCATCAAGGATCAAAATAGCCGGGTTTTTCAGGATGGCACGGGCGATGGCAATACGCTGGCGCTGTCCGCCGGATAGCTGTATGCCTCTTTCGCCCACCAGGGTTTCCAATCCTTCGGGGAACTTGCCGATGAACTCCATGGCATTGGCCTGCTCCGCTGCCAGGAGGATCTCTTTTTCCGTTGCGCCTGGCTTGCCGTATTCGATATTCTCCCTGATCGTCCCGCCAAAAAGCAGCACCTCCTGGGGCACGATCGCCATGTTTCCCCGCAGGGCAGTCAGGTCATACTCCCTGGCATCTTTGCCGTCGATCAGGATCTGTCCGCCGCCCGGATCGTAAAACCTCAGCAACAGGGCGCTGATGGTGCTTTTCCCCGCCCCGGAAGGCCCGACGAGGGCCACCTGTTCGCCTTGCTTTGCTTCAAACGTGATATCCTTTAAAACAATGACATCCTTACGCGAAGGATAGGAAAAAGAAACCTGCTGAAACTTCACTGTCCCTGAAAAAGCTTCATTATCATCATGGTCCTTCAGGGATAAAGGCTCTGTTGTTTCATCGAGGATATCGAGCAGGTTTTCCGTTGCACCGATGGATTTCTGGATATCTGAATACAGATCGGCCACGCCGCTGATGGAACCGCCGATGAACACGGAATAGAGCACGAATTTCAGAAGGTCGCCGGTTGAAAGCCCCGCCCCCTGGTTGATCAGGGAAACGCCGTACCAGACCACCCCGATGATGGATCCGAAAAGTGCAAACATGGTGAACGAAATAAACAGTCCTCTCCATTTGGCGCCTCTGAGTGATATAGCGATCACTTCATCCGTCTTTTTCTTATACCTGAAGATCTCATATGCTTCATTGGCAAAAGCCTTCACGCTGGCAATGGCCTGCAGTGTCTCCTCAACGATCGTGTTTGATTCAGCCACAACAGTTTGAGCATTTTTCGAAAGCTTCCGTATGTAGGTGCCGAATATCCTGGCAACAATGGCAACTACCGGGATCAAAGCAAGCATGAAAACGGTGAGCCGGGGAGAAATAATGGTCAGCAGGGTGATGCCTCCGACAATGGTGATGACCTGGCGGACAAACTGCGCCAGCGTAGTGGTGAAGGTTTCCTGCAGTAATGAAATGTCGGCTGAGATCCTGCTGTTCAGTTCCCCCACGCGGCGGCTCGAAAAAAACGACATAGGCAGCTTGATCAGGTGGTTGTAAGTCGTTTGCCTGAGCAAGGCCAGTGTTTTCTGGGTCACGACGGCGAACAGGTATATCCGGAAATAGGAGAAAACAGCATTCACCAGGAAAACCAGGATCAGGATAAGTCCAAGCTGGTTGATTTTATCCAGCGTAGCGTTGGTGGCGGCATCCAGCAGGTCGCCGATGAGCATCGGGAAGACCAGCGTGGTAAGGCTGGAGAGTACCAGGAATACCATCCCGATAATGAAGGTGTATTTCTGCGGTCCTATAAAACGGAACAGGCGGTAAAGCCTTGTAATACCTTCCTTAGTTATCTTTTTCTTTGCGAATTCCCGGTCGGCGTATTGCTGGTGGTATCTGGCCATTGATTTGGACTTGGTCAACTGTTAATAAACGTATAAAGGTAGGAGTTGTTCAATTGCAACCACCCTTGGGGTATCCGTTTTCGAACACCCCAAGGGTATCCGTTTTCGAACACCCCAAGGGTAGTGATAAAAGAATTATTTTTAACGACAAAAATCCAGGATGGATACTCTTAAAATATAACAGGAGCGGAGCATTTATATTATTGTAATGAAGAATAAAACAAGTTGGCCACATATCATTTGTTATCAAATGATTATCATATTTATCCTGGTAAATCAGATTTCTATCGGACAATCCTTGTCTTTCCGCAAAATCAACTCTGGCACAAAAGCCGATATCCGGACATTTTGCAGGATAAACAAGATGGTGTTTATTTCCTGACGGATAAAATTTATGCGCTTGAAAATGATACCTGGAAGAAACTTGATTTTCCGGTAGAAGGAAAAATTTCCACCTTTTGTCCGGTTTCGGAGCAGGATATCTGGTTTACTGTCACGCTGGTTACAAGCACCAGTGTGCTTTATCATTATCACGAAGGCATCATTGAAAATGTCCGTCCGCCTTTTTCCAACTTTATCAGTTCCATCTATTTTATTTCAGAAAATAGCGCATTGTTTGCCAGTTACGCCGACATGGCCGTCTTTGAAAACGGATCCTTCAGGATGCTTCCGCCTTTACCTGCCCGTCATATCATCAGTAAGTTATTTGGTAAGCAAGTTTCTGCTTTCTATGCACTTAGCGGTAATGGCGAATTATTTCTTTATGAACAGGGCCAATTATGAAAATGTACTTGGGGATAATAAAGTAACCGATTTTTGTTTTGCTGATATGCGAGACGGATATTTGCTTTCAGCTGACGAACTCTACCGTGTCGATGGTTCCGGTGTAAAATTATTATTGAAAAGCGCAGATTTATTGCCTGTAAGGAAGATGTACTTATTGGACAACGGAACTGTCTTAATGATTGGTGACAATGGCTTGATTTTGAGTTATTCAGATGGACATCTATCTCGTTTTGACGCTCAGTGTAAAGAAAATCTGACCGATTTGGTTGTCACAGGATCTGGTGATGTTTGGATTTGTGGTGAAAGGGGTCGACTGCTATATAGCGGAGAAAAACAATTTCCGGAGTATGTTGAAGACAATCAGGGCTTTTCATCAAATAAACTGATCATGTACGGCATCAGTACTGATGATGAGTATGGAGTGGCCATGGCTGATTTCAACGGAGATGCGTTAGACAGATATCTATGCCGTGCGGATTTATGAACAGAATCGCCTGTATATCAACAATCTTACAACAAAAAGTAATCAGCACTTCAAGAATGGTTTTTCTGAGGAAGCCGTAAAACGAAATGCAAATGGGGTCATTAACCCTGAAAGCAGCACCTCTTTGAGCGAACTAAAGCTGGGTATTGGCGTTGCTGACATCGACAATGACAATGATCAGGATATTTACCTGTGCTACCTCAATAGTGTCAATAAGTTACTGCTTAACAAGGGCAACGGGTATTTCAGGAATGTTTCGGAACAGGATAACCGGGCATGTGAAAATATGAAACGCTCTAATGCTGCAGCTTTTGCCGATGTGGATATCGATGGGGACCTGGATTTGTTTGTTACCAATGAAGAGGGATCCAACAGGCTTTTCGAAAACAATGGTACAGGCCATTTTACAGATATTACAGCAACTTCAGGACTCGAATCGACCGGCAGGAGGAATGTGTGCCTCCTTTGCAGATGTGAATAATGACGGTTATCCGGATCTGTGTGTATCTTTCTGGTATCCATCCAATAAGCTTTATATCAATGAATCTGAAAACGGTAAAATCCATTTTCGGGATGTAACCCATCTGACTGACCTTGCCAATGCTGCCCCTTCCAAAAGCAATGCGGTGGCTTTTGCAGATGTGAACAACGATGGATTAACCGATCTTTTCATTGCAAACCGGAATACTGCAAACAAACTTTACCTGAACGACGGCAAAGGCATGTTCACCGATAAAACCCAGGATTATTTCCAGCCTGAAAACATGATGAGCAACGGGGCCGTATTTGCCGATTTCGACCTGGATGGTTACCAGGATCTGTATGTTACCAATGTGGGGGAAAATGTTCTTTATAAAAACATGAATGGCATTATTTTAAAGATGTTACGGCGGCTTTTGGCGCTGAACTGAGCGGTTATTGCACGGGTTGCGCTGCAGGAGATGTTGACAATGATGGTGACCCGGACCTTTATGTGGCAAACTACATTAACGGGAACAGCAACCTGTTTCTGAATAATACGGAAAAGACAAGCTTTGTGAAGTTTAAACTTCACGGCGTCCGGTCGAACAAGGATGCCATTGGCGCAAAGGTCTGGTTGTATAAGGTTCCAGGTGACAAACAACAAGGTTTCCTGGCAGGTTACCGCGAATTGAATGCCGGAAGCGGTTATGGTTCTGTTTCAGCAGAAGGAAATGATTTTTGGTGTTGAGCAGGGCGCCGGTTATTATGCACTGGTGAAGTTTCCTTCATCACCAGATACACTCAGGATAGATCATATTATTGCCGGAAAAACACTGGAAATTAATGAATTGACTGGTTTTGCAGCCTTTTATACGGAAAGTGGGAACAGGATCGTGCGTTTCTTTACAGATCAGGAAAACCAGCCCGAGATCGTTAAATATGCGCTGATCATCCTGTTGTTGGTTTTTTACAACCTGCAATTGCGCAAGAGTACACGGAATATCGCCTTATTTCGCTGGCTGGCAAGCGGTTTTATTTTTATTGTTTTTGTCTTTGTCAACCAGTTTTTCCTTTTTCAATGGCCCTCGGTCTCATTTTTTATCGCACCCCTGATAGCTTTGGGTCTTCTGGCATTGTTGGACCTTTTTATCGGCAGGATATTGCTCAGAAGGCTGGCGCAAAAAGAAAAACTGGATTTGCGCGAAAAATTATCACGCGATCTGCACGATGACCTGGCTTCCACCCTGGGCAGCATTTCCATCTATGCTGAAACCCTTAAAGCCATGGAAGAACCTTCGCAGTCAGATTTTAAAAAGCTTCCTGTGAAAATAGCCGGGCTTACCCAGACGGCATTGCAGTCCATCTCCGATATCATCTGGATGACATCTCCGCGCAATGATTCCTTACAAAGTCTTATCTCAAAAACAAGCAATTACATGCTTGAAATCCTTACGGATAACAAAATCAATTTCATTGCGGCAATTGAAATTCCTGATGATCCCGTTATTCTGAAGGAGAAGATCCGCAACGATGCATTTTTGATCCTGAAAGAAGGATTACACAATATTATCAGGCATGCCGGAGCCGGAACTGTAGAGTTTACGGCTACTCTCAGAGAAAATAACTGTTCGATATACCTGAAAGATGATGGGGTAGGGATACATGATTCCAGTCAGGTTAAGAAAGGCTCTCATGGCAATGGACTGATCAATATGCGCAGAAGGGCCCAGGAATCAGGCATCGACATTCAACATAAACTCCGCGTGAAGGTGAAGGAACAGAAATTGTCATGCAGTTTAAAATATGACCTTTTCAGGCTATACATATACCTGGCTTTAAGTATTTACTTTGCATAAAAGTTTCAGATGTCAATATCCATAGGAATCGTTGAAGATCATTCCGAATTCCGGCAGAGCCTGGTCTTCCTTATTATCTTCCTTCTCCGAATATAAAGTAGCCTGGGCGTATTCCTCCGTCGAAGATGCGCTGGAGAACTACATTGAAACGGATGTTATTTTACTGGATATCAATCTGCCGGGTTTGACCGGCATAGAAGCCATCCCTTTGTTTAAACAAAAATATCCGGATCAGAAAATCATCATGCTTACCATTCTCGAAGATGATTTTCATATCCTCGAAGCCATAAAAAACGGCGCCGACGGGTATATCCTGAAAAAATCAAGCCCGAATAAAATACTGGATGCCATTCAGCAGGTTTATGAAGGCGGAGCGCCCTTACCCCCATGGTTGCCAAGCAGGTGATGGCGTTTTTAAAACCTGAAGCAGCCAAACCGGGCTCACCTTCTAATCTTACTCCCCGTGAAAAGGAAATACTGCTATTGATCACCCAGGGAATGACCAATGAACTGATCGCGGGCAAATTGTTTATCAGTGTCCAGACCGTGCGCAACCACATCAAAAATATCTACGACAAACTTGCAGGTCCATTCCCGGGCGCAGGTTGTGGTAAAAGCTTTTAAAGATAAGCTGGTCTGATCCTAAAAATGACCTGATTGGGCTATTGCAGGCTATGATTATTCCCCTCAATTTTGTGGGATAACCATAACAACAATAACTTATGAAAACTCTAAAATTTACCCTAAGCCTTATTCGTTTTATTCGCTTTTCTTCAGTCTGAATGAAGCCGATGCACAATGGAATACCAGTGGCAATAACATTTACAATACCAACACCGCAAATGTCGGGATAGGTAACAGCTCACCCGCAACTTTACTGCATGTTGCGAAAAACACGACTGAACCTGCTATTACGGTTCAAAACCTTGGAGGAACCGGCGGTGCCACTTATGTAATGAATGATATTGCCAGCGGAGCCAACTGGAAGTTTAAAGCCACCAACACGGGAGGATTCAAGATCCGTGATCATGCCAATTTGCTGGATGTAGTTGTAATTGAGCCAAACAGTTCGGCCAACGTTCTGTATATTAACGGCGCCGGGAGTGTGGGCATCAGAACAGCTTCTCCGGCACCAAGTGCTGCAGTTGATATCAGCAGCACAGATAAAGGATTTCTCATGCCTCGTTTGACACTTACCCAGATCCAATCAATTTCAGAGCCCGCCAATGGATTACAGGTGTTTTGCACAACCGATGATAAAATATACATTTTTGTCGGCAGTGAAAGTCAGTGGAAAGAAGTTGCTTATGGTACAGGAACTATTTCATCAGTCCCTATTATTGGCCAAAGTTATCAGGGCGGAATAGTCTTTTACATTGATGGCACCGGTCATCACGGGTTAATTGCTGCAACAAGCGATCAAAGTATTGGGCCGCCCCGTATGGTTGTTACGGATATTCAACGCCCGGTACCTCTACAGCCATTGGCACCGGACAAGCCAATACGATCGCCATTTTAAATGCCTGTGGCGAAGCAGACATTGCTGCCCGTATATGCAGCGACCTTGTCCTGAATAGCTATAGTGACTGGTATTTACCTTCGAGGGACGAACTGGTCCAAATGTTTAATCAAAAAGACCTAATTGGTGGCTTCACTATATACGACTATTGGAGTTCTTCCGAAGTAGATCCGACCAGTGGGTGGCAGAAGAACTTCGCATGGGATGGTTCGACTCACATGCAGTACAAGGGTAGTGGTGGCTATGTTCGTGCAATTCGTGCTTTTTAAGTGACAATTATTTCTGTTTTTCAATTAGCCCAGCCTTAAAAATGACCTGATTGGGCTATTGCGGATTATAATTATTCCCTTGACATTTGCATTGTATTCATTGAATTTCTTTAATTAAACCTTTGAAGAAGGATTCGCATGTTAATATTCAATTTTTTAGGCCCCCCGGCACCTAAATGATACTGGCCTCAATCTGAGGCCGTCTTATAAGTTTGATCTATTTTCACAACCGCAGGGACGCGGAGACGAGGAGGAAATAAAATTCTCCGCATCTCCGCGTCTCCGTGTAAAAACAATTCGTCTTAATTAAATGAAGATCGGTACTTTTGTAAAATTAAATTAGTTATAACTTATGATTATTATGAAATCGGATAAAATAAACTAAATCATGAAAGATCTAAAATCTGCTCTCTTAATCTCTATTCTCATTTTGTCTGGCGCAGCAGCCTTCTCACAGGCCCGCGTGCAGGTCATCCACAACTCGGCTGATGCCGCCGCATCTGTGGTCGATGTCTGGCTCGACGAAACCCTGTTACTCGATAACTTTGCCTTCCGGACAGCGTCACCATTTATTGATGCACCAGCAGGAACCGAATTTACCATCGCCATCAAAGGACCCGACAGCGTGGATCCAGACGATCCGCTCTGGTCGGAGAATTACACCCTTACCGACGGTGAAACTTATATTCTCGTGGCTGACGGAATCATCAGCGGATCAGGCTATGACCCGGCCGTACCATTTGATATCGAAGTGTTTCCCGGAGCGCGTGAAATCGCGAACATTGATGAAATGACCGATATGCTGACCCATCACGGGTCAACCGATGCACCGACTATAGACATTTACGAAACTTCTGCGGGAGCCGGATTTGTTATTAATAACCTGGGCTATTCAACATTTGACGGTTACCGTGAAATCCCAACAAAGGATTATATTTTTGAAGTGCGCGATGAAAGCGGTGCAACAACTATTGAGGCTTACAGGGCCCCCTTCCAGGAATACGGCTTTCAAGGCAAAGCCATTACGATGCTCGCTTCCGGTTTTCTTTACCCGGAGAATAACAGCAACGGCCCTGCCTTCGGATTATGGGTTGCGACGGCCTCCGGTGGAGCTCTTATAGAATTGCCTCTTTACGAGCCGAAAGCCCGCATGCAGGTTATCCACAATTCAGCCGATGCCGCCGCCAGCATCGTGGATGTTTGGCTGAACGATACCTTGTTGCTCGATAACTTTGCCTTCCGCACCGCTTCTCCTTTTATCGATGCCCCGGCCGGAGAAGAATTCACTATTGCAATCACGGAACCTGAAAGCCAGGACCCGGATGATCCGCTCTGGTCCGGGAATTACACTCTTATGGTCAATCAGACTTATATCCTGGTGGCAGAAGGCATCATCAGTCCTTCGGGATACGATCCCTCAACCCCCTTCGCCATTGCAGTTTACCCTATGGGTCGCGAAATGGCGAATATGCCTGATATGACCGATATGCTCGTGCATCACGGTGCGACCGATGCCCCGACTGTGGATATTTACGAAACCGGTATCGGTGCCGGTTTACTGGTTAACGATATTTCTTATGCTGAATTTTCAGCATACCTTGAACTTGAACCGCTTGATTACATCATTGAAGTCCGTGACGAAACCGGTTCGACGACAATTGCCGCCTTCAGTGCCCCCCTTGAAACACTCGGGCTGGAAGGCTTTGCAATCACCGTAGTTGCCTCCGGCTTCCTTGACCCTGAAAACAACAGCAATGGCCCGGCTTTCGGCTTATGGGTAGCTTCAGCATCAGGTGGCAACCTGATCGAACTGCCTGTTTATGAACCAAAGGCTCGTGTGCAGGTCGTCCATAACTCGGCCGATGCCGCAGCAGCAGTGGTTGACGTCTGGCTGGATGAAACCCTGATTCTCGACAATTTTGCCTTCCGCACAGCCTCACCGTTCATTGATGTGCCTGCCGGGGTTGAATTTACTGTTTCCATTAAAGGACCTGACAGCCAGGGCCCGGGTGACCCGCTCTGGTCGCAAAACTATACCCTCACTGAAGGTGAAACATACATTCTTGTGGCAGAAGGTATCATAAGCGAAACAGGCTATGACCCGCCCATACCTTTCGGAGTAGCAGTTTATCCCGATGGGCGTGAAGAAGCTAACAGCAGCAGCCAGACCGATGTGCTCATCCATCATGGCTCAACCGATACACCAACTATTGATATAGTCGAAGTTGGCAGTCGGGCTGGGATTATTGGTTGACAACATGATGTACAGCCAATTTGCAGGCTATTTCAGCCTGGCCACGGTGAATTACATCCTGCAGATACGCACCGGGAACGGACTCGAAAAAATAGCCGCTTACACGCTTCCCCTTGCATCTTTGGGGTTGCAGGGAGATGCCATCTCCATTATAGCTTCCGGATTCCTGGAGCCCGATAACAACAGCGGCGGGCCTGAATTTGGCCTTTATGTTACACGTGCTTCCGGCGGAGAATTGATAAAACTTCCCGTTTATGCTCCTATGGCCCGGGTGCAGGTCATTCACAACTCAGCCGATACCATTGCCGAAGTCGTGGACGTATGGCTGAACCAGGACCTTTTACTTGACAATTTTGCATTCAGGACCGCCTCGCCATTTATTGATGCCCCTGCTAATGAACAGTTCACTATCGCCATCAAGGGACCCGACAGCCAGGACCCATACAACCCTTTATGGGCGCATAATTATTACCTTACCGAAGGTGAGACCTATATCCTGATAGCCGAAGGGATCGCAAGCGATACTGGCTATGACCCTGCCACGCCTTTTGACATTGCCGTTTATACTCCCGGCCGTGAAGCGGCGGTCATTACCGGCAGGACGGATATCCTGGTGCATCATGGTTCCACGGATGCCCCCATGGTAGATGTGGTCGAAATTGGCATAGGGGCGGGATTGCTGGTGAATGACCTGGGTTATGCCGGATTCAGCAGCTATCTTGAACTTCCGACCATCGATTACATCCTTGAGATCAGGGATGCCAGCGGTGCATCCCTGTTTGGTACTTACAGGGCGCAATTACAGACGTTAGGGCTTGAAAATGCCGCGATCACTGTTGTCGCCTCAGGTTTTTTAAATCCAGCCGTGAACAGTGATGGGGCACCTTTTGGTCTTTGGGCGGCACTGGCTTCCGGCGGGCCACTTGTCGAGCTGCCTGCCTATGTTCCGGTGGCCCGTGTCCAGGTCATCCACAACTCGGCCGATGCCGTCGCAGCCTCAGTGGATGTTTGGTTTGATGAAGAATTAATGATAGGCAACTTTGCTTTCCGAACAGCAACACCATTTGTCTTTGTACCTGCAAATACCCAGGTTACCCTTTCGGTTTGCTTACCCGACAGCCAGGACCCGTCAAACCCGCTCTGGTCGGAGAATTATACGTTTGTTGAAGATGAGACTTATATCCTGGTAGCTGATGGCATTATCAGCCCGGAAGGTTACGACCCGGCTAAACCTTTTACCTTATTCGTTTATGATGGTGCTGTAGAAGAGGCATCTGTGGCATCCAACACCGATATACTTGTGTTCCACGGAGCCACCGATGCACCGACGGTTGATATTGTTGAAACAGCAATCGGTGCGGGAACGATCGTCGATAACCTGTCGTACGGGCAATTCGATGGCTACCTGGAATTGCCGACAGCAAACTATACGCTGGAAATCAGGGATGAAGGCGGTACTACTACCGTGGCACTTTTCTCTGCTCCTTTAGCCGACCTGAATCTCCAGGGAAAATCATTAACCTTGCTCGCTTCAGGTTTCCTCGATCCGTCGGTAAACAACAGCGGCCCTGAATTTGGATTGCTGGCCGTAAAAGCAGACGGAAACGTATTCCTGCTGCCCAATACTTTAGGAATTAATGATTCCCGGTTGATATCGCAATTTTCAATATTTATCCGAATCCGGCTGTGGACCAGATCATTATAAAATTTGAGCTGAGGTCAAAAGAGCGGGTTGCGATTGAAATGATGGATATTTTAGGTAGGATAGTGAAATCGACCGATCTGGGGAATAAGGACGCCGGTATTTACGAAGAGAGGATCAATGTTGAGGAGCTGACTTCGGGGATGTATTTGCTGAATATCAGGACGGAAAATGGGCAGATTAGCAAAAAACTGTTCTTGCAATAAAATTCCTTTAGTTTATAACCGCTAAGGCGCGGAGGCGCAGAGAGTTCTTTGCGTCTTCGCGCCTTTGCGGTTCAAGGTTCCTGCATCAGTTCCTTCATTTTTTCAACCTGCTCTTTGGTCCCCAGGACGAAGAATTTGGAGCCCGGGATGACCATTGTATCTGGATCGGGATTCAGGATGAATTTCCCGTCCGGAGTTTTATAACCTATAATATTGGCCCCGGTCTTCAACCGGATTTCAAGGTCATTTATGGTTTTATTCGGCTGTATATATGAACAGACAACCTCTTCCAGGTTAGTGGGTTCATCACCATGAATTGACAGATGTTCAAGGAATTCGATCACATCCGGCTTCGTGACGAGGGATGCCATATGGGCGCCGCCGACTTTTTCCGGCATGACGATATTATTTACCCCGGCAAATTTTAGCTTGGCCTCCGTTTTATCATCACTTGACCTGCTGATAATGAAAAGTTTAGGGTTCAATGACCGGGCTGTCAGGACAACATAAAGATTATCGGCATCAACAGGCAATGTCGAGATCAAAGCTTTAGCCTTAATTATATTGGCTTTGAGAAGAACCTCATCTCTTGTGGCATCACCTTCCAGAAAGATTGACTTCCTGGTCATGTTTTTCATAAATGTGTCATGACTCTGATCAATGACAATATAAGGCTGGTTGTATGCTTCCAGCTCTTTTGCAACTTGCTGCCCGTTGCGGCCATAACCGCATATGATCACATGGTTCTCCATTTTTCTCCTGATTTTTGACCGGTAACCTAACAGGAAATAACTAATTTCCCCCTCCAGCATAAAGGAGGTAATAACAGTAATAGAATAAGCATATATGCTGATACTCATGATGATGAGGATGATCGTAAATATTTTCCCGGCATTGGAAAATTCATGGATCTCCTTAAATCCGACAGTCGACATCGTTATAATGGTCATGTAAAGGGAGTCCAATACATTGGCTTGTTCAATAACGATATAACCAATTGTTCCCATGACAACCAGCCCGAAGATTAATGAGAGCGCTGTCAGGAACCTTGTTTTGCTGTTTGAGTATATTCAATTTTGGTTTTTAGAAGGATACACAAAGATATGCATTCTTGCAGATTTTCAAGGATTTATATTGGGGGGTATTTACCACAAGCATTATCACCATTACAAATAGAAAATTATAATTAAATATTTGCATTCTAAATAGAAACATTGTACCTTTGACTATATTAATTACTATTTAATCATGAAGGATCTTTTAAAAACGGTAATTGCTGACCAGTTAAAACTTACCTGGAACGAATCATTTACCAGGCGAGAATTCCCGGAAGCATTGATAAAAGGGGAGGATATTGTGGTTATTTCCGGGATAAGGCGTTGTGGTAAGTCTACCTTACTTAATCAGGTCAGATCAGCTTTTCATGAGAAAGATTATTATTTGAATTTTGATGATGAACGGTTGATCAATTTCCAGGTGAGTGATTTCCAGGTGCTCCATGAGACTTTCATCGAGCTTTTCGGACAGCAGACGACTTTCTGGTTTGATGAAATTCAGAATGTTCAGGGCTGGGAACGATTTGTCAGGCGCCTGCATGACCATGGAAATAAGGTTTTTATCACAGGTTCAAATGCGACGATGCTCAGCAAGGAATTGGGTACGCACCTGACCGGAAGGTTTCTCAGGCATGAATTATTTCCTTTCTCATTCAAGGAATTTCTTCTCCTTAAAAATTTTGAGTTTGATGAGATAAAAGTTTATTCGACTGAAGGAAAAGCTGAACTTCAACGGCTTTACAATGAGTATTTTATAACTGGAGGATTTCCTTATTATTTAAAATATAATGATGATAATTACCTTAAATCACTCTATGAGAGCATCCTTTACAGGGATGTGATGGCCAGGCATAATCTGACCGGTGAAAGAGAACTGAAAGAGCTGGTTTACTTACTGGCCAGCAATGCTTCACGACCATTTTCAAATAACCGTCTTGCGCGGCTGTTGGCTTGAAAAATGCCACTACCGTGAAGAATTATCTCGATTTTCTCCAGGACACCTACCTGTTGTTTGCTGTAAATAAATTTGATTTCTCAGCCCGGAAGCAGTTGCAGAATGCCCGGAAGATTTACTTTATCGACAATGCTTTGATAAGGAAACTTGGCTTTATTTTTTCTGAAGATAAAGGAAGATTTCTTGAAAACATGGTTTTTGTCGAATTGAAGAGAAGGGGCAGGGACGTTATTTTATTTCAAAGGAAAAAAAGAATGTGATTTTTTAATACGTGATGGAATTAATATTACCGGTGCAATCCAGGTTTGCTATGCATTTGGCGATATAGAAACGCGTGATAGAGAGTTGAAAGGACTGGTAGAAGCCCTTTTCACTTATAATCTGGATGAAGGTCTGATCCTGACAAATGACACCGAAGAAATCATTGAACAGCAAGGAAAGCACATTAATATTCTTCCGGTAGTCAAGTGGTTGATGAAGTAGTCAATCCATGTGCTTTTAATCGCACACGGATGACTGTCCAACTAGTACTTCACGATTTTTCCGGTCAGCAGTTCGCAGTTCGCAGTTTGCAGCCGGTAATAATAGATGCCTGCCGGCAGGTTTGACGCATCCCACCTGACCACCTGATCACCTGGCCACTTGCCATCCAGCACCGTTGCAACTTCCTGTCCCTGGGCGTTATAAACCTTCAAACTTCCCCATCGACCATCGACAATCGACCATCGAAAATCGACAATCCCTGAGGTTGGATTAGGGTAAGCGCTGACCGCCGATTGCTGACCGCCGACCTCCTCCTGCACTCCCTCATAAATGCACATAAAATCAACTCCCAGCATCTCAAGGTACTGGCACATCAGGAGGATCTTGTTTTCGGGCTCCGCTGGACTGGCCATCCCCCCATAAGGCAGTACGGCGCCAATGATCTTGCCTGAGTTATATTCATTGTAAACCCCATAGATGTTTTGAGTCCAGAAATCCTTCCACAAGGTGCTGGTTGTGGTGAGCGGTTCCAGGATGTCCCAGGTATGGCCCACGCCGGAATAATTAAAATTAAAACCGGAAAACTCATTCAATCCTGTTAAATAATATACCGGATCGTAGGTCCAGGTGCCAAGATCGAGTCCCAGCCATGGACGGATATTATAGCCTCCGGCCATCACATTGTTACCGTTGAAGCACACATTGCCCTCCATGTAAATGCTGCCGCCATTGCTTAAATAACTCGACAAATAATAACCGTCCAACAAGGTCAGCAGGTGGCCATAGCTGATAAACATCCCGGTGATCACGAACACGGCATCATAATCCAGTGGAACACCAAATTCACCAAGGTTTCTGGTCCTGTAAACCGGGATATTAAAGGAACGGATGGCCTGGTAGACACTGTCAACGTAATCCAGCACCGGCCCGAATGCAGTTCCATAATAGACCAGGATATCGGGCTTTGTTCCTGCAAATATTTCTGTTTCGCTGCTGTGCTGGCTGCAGTTTGCCGGGGTCGCAGTATCACCGGCTACAAGTGAATAGGAGAATGTCTGTTCATAAAGCTGTTCATTGTCAGTATAGGTCTCCACTCCTGCGTCTACACTATCCAGGAGCACCTGGTCACGGTAAATATATATCCTGGCAAGGTCATCGAGAGGGGTGCCATCCGATTGTGTGACCGGATCGGACCAGGAAAGGCTGATCCCGGGATTGTCGTAAGTTCCCGACAGGTTTTCGGGGCAGGCAGGAAACGGGGAGCCGCCTGCCCATGCACTGATTTTCCGTTCTATGCTCATACTGTCGGTAGTAATATGATGCGTCCTGACCATATACTCATACTGCTGTCCATCGGTGAGCGCAGTATCCGTATACTGGCCGATACCGGAGGCAACATTGGCTATCAACGTACTATCCCTGTAGATCATGATCTCAAAGTTCTGCAATTGTCCCCCGCCGACCAGTTTAGTAGGATCTGTCCAGGTGAGGGCTACCGATGAAGGGGTGGTATAATCGCTGTAAGCGGTTACCTGGTCGGGCGGACGGGGATTTTCAGGTACCGCATTTTCAATGTAAGCCTGGTACACGTCAATGATCCCCATTCCATAGGTATTGTCTTCCCCCGGCTCGCCCAGGTCACGGGCGGTTTCATACAGCATCTTTTTTAATTGGTTACCCGTTTTGTCCGGGAAGGCTTGTTTGAGCAATGCAATGGCGCCGCTCACATGGGGTGTGGCCATGGAAGTGCCAGCGCCATAAAAATAAGTTTCACCGATCCAGCTTGAACGTACATTGAGGCCCGGCGCCGACACTTCCGGTTTGATATCGTTGGCACTGCCATTGATGCATGTTGTTGGACCCCTGCTGCTGAATGCTGCGATGAGCAGATCGTCATAATTACCATCCAGGGCCCCGACGCTGAACACCTGCAGATCAGTGAAATTGGACTTTGCCGGTGCCATAATAGTAGATGCAGCGGGACCTGTATTGCCGGCAGCAAAAATAACGGCTACCCCCGCTGCTTCCAGGTTCTGAATTGCAGGGATATAGCTCGAGTAGCAGGAACCAGGCACATCACCCCAGGAACAGTTCACCACGTCAGGCCTATCATTGGTTGTATTCGGATTTCCATCCGGATCCAACATCCATTGCAGGTTGGCAAGAAAGGTTTCACCATACCCCGGTACAGACCTGCCGTGTATCCATTCAGCTCCGAAAGCTGCTCCGATGGTATCGGACGTATTCGGGTCCAGTCCAGCCATAGTCCCCGTGGTATGAGTTCCATGACCTTCCGTATCGGTGGGAAACGTTGTCCCATAAACCGGGTCATGCCATGCCTTGTAGGCCGGTACGGAATTTCCGTGCCAGTTACCGCTCAGGGCAGGATGCGTCCCTTCAACACCGGTGTCGACACCGCCGACAATAACCCCTTCGCCGGTGAAGCCCAGCTGCCACATTTTATGAGCGTTTATCGCCCGGAGCCCCGGCTCGGAATGATCAGGCATCAGGGGGGCGAGCTCTTGCGAGACCGGTTTAATCAATTCAATGTGCTCCATGGGTTCGATCTGCGCCACATCCCGTTGCTGCGCCACTTCAAGGAGCGCATCCGGAATGCGCTTCCACGAAAATAATGTTGGTGATCCAGAAGGACTGATAGCGGATCACACCTGTCCCGATGCGGCTTTCAAGGTATGACACCAGCCCGGCCTGGTTCCGTTTGGCGTGTTCCATCAATGATGTGACCACTGCCACGCCTCGTTCGTGACATGTAGCATTTTGCCGGGTAAGTTCTTCATCCAGCGCCTGCGTATCGAACTGGTCATCCAGGACGATCCAGGCCTGAACGGTCTTCCCGGAGGCGCGGGCCTGCCGGATGTCATCCAGCAGGGCATCTGAAATGTTCTGCTGGGAAAATCCAGTGATTGCGCATAGAATCACTACGAGTGTAAGGGAAATTGTTTTCATGGCTGTATATTTTAAAATTCCAAATTCCAGGTTCCAGCCTCACCCCCTTTACCCCCCGGCCCCCTATTCCCCCTCTCCACCTGGAGAGGGGGACAGGGGGTGAGGTTTTAGACCAACTTCTAATACTTCACGATCTTTCCGGTCAGCAGTCGGCGGTCGGCGGTCAGTAGTTGATAAAAGTAGATGCCGGCGGGCAGGATTGACGCATCCCACGTGACCACCTGATCACCCGGCCACTTACCATCCAGCACTGTTGCAACTTCCTGACCCTGGGCGTTAAAGATCTTCAATGTCACGTATCCATCCTGCGAACTGCGAACTGCGAACTGCAGACTTCCTCCGGTCGGATTCGGATAACTGCGAACTGCGAACTGCGAACTGCTGACTGGCATAACGCCCGTAATCGTATCACACGCCTCCTCCACTTCCTCCTGGCTATTGCAACCCGTAGCATTGCTCCAAATAAAAACTGAGCCATTTGGGCTCGCCAGGTAATCGCAGATGCTCCGAACTGCACATTGACTCAATGTCTCATTATAATCGATTTGTAAAGATGTGATCGAACCCGCAGCAATATTGGCTATCCCTGACAGGTCTATCAATACAGGATTTGATACAATTATGATTCCTCCGCCGATGGATTTGACATGCTCCAATCCCGTGAGGCTTGTGAGGGCAAGGTTATCTTCCACTATGCTACTTCCCCCTATAGATTCTAACCCTTCGAGTCCGGTCAGGTTGGTAAGGGCGTCAGTTAAATTTACAAAAAGGCTACCCCCGATATAAGCAACGTTATCCAATCCTGCAAGGCTGATTAATGGATTATAGTATATGATTTCAATGCCAGGCCAGCTAATTTTGAACCCATGAATATAAAGGCCTCCACCTATAGAATTGATTCCCTCAAGCCCTGCAAGGCTTGTCAGGTAGGCGTTGTATCCCAGTGAAAGACTTCCGCCAATGGAAAGTAAATTCTCCAGTGCTGTCAGGCTGGTCAACACATCGCATCGATCTATAGTCAACCCACCGGTATTCACCAGGTTTTCTAATCCTGAAAGACTTGTCAGGGCAGCATTGTTGCTAATCGTCAGGTCACCCCCGATTTCAGTCAACGTACTTAATCCGGCAAGATCAGTGATATTACTTCCGGAAATAGTGGAATTTCCTTCGAGATGTGTGCAATTTGGAAAAACAAGTTGAAAGTTATCGATATCAGCCTGGCTGCAAAAATTGTAATTGCCATATGGCAGGCATGGCATAGAATTCCCGCAGGCATTTGCTAATTCGATCACACTATTGCAACCGGTGGCGTTATGATGAATGTTTACAATTCCACCCGGGCTTGACAAATAATCACATATACTTTGTGCTTCACAGCTTGATAAAGTATTGTTATTATAGATGAAAAGATTATTAATAGAACTTCCCTCAACATTATCTAGTCCTGCAATGCCGGTCAGAGCAGGATTGTCGTCGATCCTAAGGTCTCCACCGATGAATGTCAAGCCCTCCAGCCCTGTCAGACTTGTCAGGGTATCGTTACCATAGATCCATAGATAATTCCCGATGGAAGTCAGATTATTCAGCCCTGTCAGGTCGGTCAGGGAATCATTAGAATTAATATTAAGGTAATCCCCAATTGAAGTCAAACCTTCCAACCCCGTCATACTGGTCAGGGCAATGTTATTAGCAATATTAAGATAATCCCCGATGGAAGCCAGACCATTCAGCCCTGTCAGACTGGTCAGGGAATTGTTATTAACGTCAAGATAACCCTCAATGGAATTTAGATTTTCCAACCCTGTCAGGCTGGTCAGGGAATAATTCCATGAAATATCTAAATTACCTGCGATGGAAGTCAGGTTGTCCAGTCCGTTAAGGCTGGTAAGGGCAGGATTCTGTTCTATGCTAAGAGAAAATCCAATGGAAGTCCAATTTTCCAAACCATTCAGATTGGTCAGGGCGGAGTTTTGAACAACCTTGAAAATACTTTCGATGAAAGTCAGGTTATCCAGCCCGGCCAGACTGGCCAGGGAATTGTTATTAAGTATTCTAAGAAAATCTCCGATAGAAGTCAGATTATCCAGCCCCATAAGGGTGGTCAGTGACTCATTACTATAGATGTCAAGATATCCCCCGATGGATGTCAATCCCTCCAACCCTGTCAGACTTGTCAGGGAATAATTCCACGAAATATTAAAATAATCTCCGATGGAAGTCAGATTATCCAGCCCCGTCAGGTTGGTCAGGGACTCATTACATTGGATTTCAAGATATCCCCCGATGGATGTCAATCCTTCCAACCCTGCCAGGCTGGTCAGGGCTTCATTACCACCATATAACCAAACTCCATTAATTATCAGGCTTCCCCCGATAGATGTCAAGCCTTCCAGCCCTGTCAGGCTGGTCAGGGCGTCGCAGGAAATAATTTCAAGACCTCCTCCAATAGAAGTCAAATTATCCAATCCAGTAAAGCTGGTCAGGGCAGAATTATTTTCTATGCTCAGAGAAAACCCGATGGAAGTCCAGTTTTCCAACCCCGTCAGATTGGTCAGGGCGGAGTTGTCAACAACCCTGAAAATACTCCCGATGGAAGTCAGGTTGTCCAGCCCGGTCAGACTGGTCAGGGCACTGTTATTAATAATTGAAAGAGAATCTCCTACGGAAGTCAAACCCTCCATCCCCGTCAGACTAGTCAGGTCACTGTTACCTTTGATTTCAAGATCACTCCCGATGGAAGTCAAATTTTCCAGCCCTGTCAGACTTGTCAGATTTTGGTTACTTGAAATTCTAAGATTACCCGCGATCGAAGTCAAGCCTTCCAACCCCGTTAAACCGGTCAAATTTGCGTTATAATATATATAAAGACTATCGCCGATAGAAGTTAGATTATCCAACCCCGTCAGATTTGTAAGATTACTGTTACTGAGAATTTGAAGATTACCCGCGATCGAAGTCAAGCCTTCCAGGCCCGTTAAACTGGTTAGGTCACTATTAATTTTGATTTCAAGATCACTCCCGATGGAAGTCAGGTTGTCCAGCCCGGTCAGACTGGTCAGGGCACTGTTATGACTAATTGAAAGAGAATCTCCGATTGAAGTCAAACCCTGCAATCCCGTCAGAATCGTCAGAGTATGGTTATTTAAAATCGTAAGATTACCCCCGATGGAAGTAAGAACACTTAATCCATTCAGACTTGTAATATCACTTCCATAGTCATCATTAATTATCACATCCCCCTCAATCTCCGTGCACCCCGGGTAGTTATCCTGAAAACTATCAATCTGGGCCTGGGTGTTAAATGTAATACCTTCCGGCAGGCAGGATTGTGCTCTTGCTCCGCTTACCATAAGCAGCGCAATTAAGAAGATGTAAAACTTTTTCATGGCAATACTTTTTTAATTCCAGATTATTGTTCCAGTGTTCCATTGTTCCAAGTTCCAATAACCAAGAACCAGGAACCAATGACTAATTACCCAACTGTTTTCCATGCTAAGTTACGAAGAGCGGAAGGATGAATCAATCCCCATTTAGTGTGATATTTAGGAAGATAGGACGGTAAGACAATAAGACGATAGGACTGTAGGAAAGTAAGACGATAGGAAAGCTAGAAAGAGAGGTTAATAGCAGTTTAACAACTGAACTATTGAGCAATAACAACTGTTTTGGAGTTGGAATTTGAATTTTGGAATTTGTTTGGAACTTGGTGCTTGGAATTTGGAATTTATTTACCGAGATATTTCACGATCGCCTCGCTCCGCGTCCTCACCTGGAGCTTCTCATAGATATGGCGGATGATGGGTGCGGACGGTTTCGACGCCAATGAACAGCAGGTCGGCGATTTCCTTGTAGAGCAGGCCTTTGACAAGATATGAAGGATTTCTTCTTCTCTTTTTGTCAGGAGATTTTCAGGGCCGGATTCGGGAAACGGGTGCTGGAACGACTGGACGACCTTGCGGGCGATCTCCCTCGACATGGGCGATCCGCCCTGGTAAACATCCTGGATGGCCTCCAGCAGCCTGGCCGGAGGGGTTTGTTTTAGCAGATATCCTGAAGCTCCGGCCGATAAGAGACTGAAAAATGGCGTCGGCATCTTCAAAGATGGTCAGCATGATGAATTGCATGGGAAGCTTTTGTTCTTTGAGCCGGATGATGCATTCGATGCCGCTGATGCCGGGCAGGTTGATGTCCATCAGCACGACGTCGGGATTCACTTCCGGCAGGCCGGCAACGGCATCTTCCCCGTTGCCGTAAGCCGCGACGCAGGTGAATCCGGGAGAGCCGTTGAGCAGGATCTCCAGCACTTCCCTGACCATCTGATCGTCTTCCACCACCGCGATGCGGATGGGTTTTCCCGTGATTCCTGCATATGACATGGTTTTTATTGAAATGCTAAATTACAATGAACGATTAAGGAATGGTATCCCCTTTTCGTGTGATTTTTTCAGATTCCCTCTTACGAGGGAATGACGACGCCGCGATTTGGAATCAGATTCCCTCTTACGAGGGAATGACGGCGCTGGAGTTGTGAATCAGATTCCCTCTTACGAGGGAATGACGACGCCGGAGTTGTGAATCAGATTCCCTCTTACGAGGGAATGACGACGCCGGGGATAAAAAAAGAAAAAGAGCGGCGCGGCATCTGACATACCAACTTAATGGGAATCTCATTGCAGCCGCGCCGCTCGTTTTCTCCCTCATGCGGCTCTCTGTGCGTCATTCCCGCGCAAGCGGGAATCCCTGTCGCCAGCGCGAAAGCGGGAATCCCTGTCGCCAGCGCGCAAGCGGGAATCTCTGTCGCCAGCGCGCAAGCGGGAATCTGTTAACTACTAAACACTATTTCAATGAAACAATTAACTCAATCTCGGTTCCGAAACCTGGTTCAGATCGAATCACAATCTCTCCCCCGATATCATTCATCCTCTTCTTCATATTCATCAGCCCATTCCCCGGAAATTCCAGCTTATCCGGATCAAATCCTTTCCCATCATCCTTGATTAAAATCCTAAATCCATGCATCTATCAATCTCCAATCGAAATCCAAACTCTTGTCGCCCCGGAATGCTTCACCACATTGTGCAGCGCTTCCCTGACCACCAGGTAGATATTCCGCCGCATTTCCACACTCAGTGCCTTTTCCGGCAATTTCTTCCGGGAGATCAAGATGGCATTTAATCGCTGTAGGTTCCAGGTATTCAAAGGCAAAACGACGAATATAGGTAACAAGTCCTTCGAGATTATCATTTTTAGGATTCAGCGCCCAGATGATCTGGTTCATCTCTTCCATCACCCCCCGCGAGGTATCGCTGATCTGCCCGAGCCATTGCCTGGCATCATCTCCGATATCCTCCCTGTTTTTGCCAGGTCGCTCATCATGGAAATACGGGTAAGGCTTGCGCCGACATCATCGTGCATGTCCTGCGAGATCCTGGCCCGCTCACGTTCCAGCATGAGTTGCCGGTCGAGGTCTTTCTGGTAAAGGCCTGCCGTATGGAATAAGGCCACTGTTCTTTGAGCCAGCAGTGAAAGAACCCGGATATCCTGCATGGAATAGCTTCTTCTCCGATTTCTTCGGTCCGCAGAGGAAGAACCCGAAAGGCTGATCCCCCTGCAGCAGCGGAACGATAAGCTCTCCGTCAGCATGCTCAAAATAGGCAGGTATTTTGCCAAGTTCTTCAGGCGAAAATACCTTTGCTTTCCAGAGCATTCTTTCAAACTCAGCGGTCGCTATAAACCCATTACGAATTTCCTCATGGTCAATTCCAATATACAAATACTGGCTTATAGATCTTTTCATCTTTCTTTAAGCTGAAAACAAACGATTTGAAATGGAAGATCTCATCAAGGCCTGGAACGATCCGGGAGCTTAGCTCATCGATCTGGTAAATACCCGACAGCCTGGCTTCAAAATCTGAGACGACCGTTGCCGAGTCATAAGATTCCCTGTGGAATAAGCGCTCGATCAGGTGCTGGATATTATCCCTCAATACCATAAAGATCAGGACGGAGACCGCGAGGCTGATGAATCGGGTCGCACCGGTTTCACTATGGGTCAGCCGATCTATGAGGAATATCAAAAGAAGGTAAGTGCAGATAATAATGAAGGTTGCACTTAAGTATAACAATGCCTTCCTGATAAATATCTCGGTGCCCCAGATCTTGTAACGGAATATCGCGACCATGAAGCATGTGGCCATGATGAGGATGGCGGGCCCGTGGGCAATATGAAAAATCCATGGATTTTTTTCCACGAGTGTCGCGATGTAATCCGTGAACAAACCGTCTAACATCGGTGTGATAAAACCGAACAGGGAACCAATGATCACAATGCGCACCTGGTTGCGGGCAAGCGTGCTTTTAATGGTATTGAACTGATAAACCGCAATGCCGACGAGCGATTGCGACGGCCACATTCACCCAGATCAAGGAAATCTTTGCAGAAATATAATAGGTTGAGGTATGTAATGTGGAAGGATCATATATATAGATGATATAATATCTTGATACGGATGATTAATACAAGAAGACCGATCGAATAAAACATCCATGGAAGCCAAAAGAACCGTTTAATGAGTAAGGAAGGCCTTGGGAAAATAAGATGAAAATGTATCAGTGCTGAAACAGCGAGCACAGCGCCGGCATTAAAAGCGAAACTGATAAATGTCGCTAATGGTTCCTGCAGGTCAATGCTACCGGCATTCGAATTCAATGCGAAAAGCTGAAGATAGATGAAAAACACCCTGGCGGCAGGATCACCGGGCTTTTTGTACAGAATATAAGTACTGCCAAAACTGAAAAGCAGGGTTATTAAATACATTCCAACCAGCAGCCATAAGAGCTCCGAGGTGTGGCGGTAATATAAATAGGTTGAATTTACGAATACCACCAGTAGCACAAAGATCAATGCCCAGGGCGGAACAGTGCTTATGAAGCGTTTGAAGCGCGTTCAAGGCGGGAGAGGTTGGTTTACAGGGGTAAAGATAGGGAAGAATTGGGGAGAAAGCAAGAGAAAGGACAAAAGAACGAGAGAACGATATTCGATATTTTTATTATCTTTGAACAAGCAAGCGCATACTAATGAATCATGGAAATTCAATCATCTCAGGTTTAAACCCCCAATATTTCTGGGATGTGGATCTTTCCGGATTGGATGAAAATTCATCTTGTCGATTAATTATTGAAAGGATTTTTACCCTCGGAGAGATTGATGAAATGAAGCTCTTGATCAATTTCTACGGACGTGTTAAGGTTATAGATGTTTTGTGCAATCTGCCTTATCTTGATCCGAAAACCTTAAATTTTGTTTCCAAATTATTTCATAAATCAGTCAAATCATTCAGATGTTACCAGTTAAAGCAGTCGAGGCCCCAACACTGGAACTCATAAAGTCCCTGCAAAGCAAGTCCTATCTCAAGGGATTTTACCTGGTCGGAGGCACAGCGCTTGCATTGTACCTTAACCATCGCAAATCAGATGATGTCGATCTATTCTGCAATTTCGACTTTGAATCTTCCTTTTTACTTGAACAAATTCAACAGGATTTTTCTTACCAGTTGTTTTTGGCTTCATCCAATACGCTAAAAGGATGTATTGGGAAAATCAATGTTGACCTTCTTGCTCACCGCTATGAACTTATTGCTGATCCTGAAATAGTGCATGGGATTAAAGTTCTGTCTGTACCTGATATCGTTGCGATGAAACTGAATGCCATTTCAACCAGCGGCCAGCGTTCCAAGGATTTCATCGACATATTCTATCTTCTTAACAATTATAATCTTGGAAGCATGTTGGGCTTTTATCAAAAGAAGTATGGACAGGAAAATATAGGGCATATTCTCAAAAGCCTGATTTATTTTAATGATGTTGATCTTTCCGACTGGCCGGTTTTGATAGAAAATCCAAAGTTAAGATGGGTTGGTGTGAAGAAACGGATTGAGAAGGTGGTTATGGATTATTCCCGAACCTAACCCTTAACCCTCAACACTTAACACTAGTACTTCACGATCTTCCCGGTCAGCGGTCGGCGGTCAGCAGTCGATAAAAGTATATTCCGGATGGTGCAGAGCCCGCATCCCACCGAACTGTGTACTCACCTGCCGGAAGATTCTCATCCAACAACGTTGCAACTTCCTGTCCCTGAACATTATAGATTTTCAAGATTATAGATTGTAAATTGTAAACTGTAAACTAAAAATTAAAAGTGTTCAAGGTGGGAGAGGTTGGTTTACAGTAGTAAATATACGGAAGAAATGGGGAAAATGTACTGTGTAGTATGTGGTAATTTTTATGTTCTAAGGAATGTTTTTAGCAATTTAAATCCTTAATAATTAGAACATACCACATACAACATAGAACATTTCATCGGGAAAATATCCTGCAGTATTATTGCTCTTTGGTAAGCCCAACCCCGCCTACCCGCATGGCAAAGTCGAAGATATAATTATTCTTCAAATGAAAATTGGCATCACTATAACTGACATCTTCCATGTTCCCTTCCGGTATAACCAGAAGGATGATCAGGTGTTTACGGTTCAATTCATGATCCTTCTTAATCTTTGAATCTAATTTCCCTTTGATTTCAAATCCGTAACTTGAATTAACAATGCTTGTTTTGGTCAGTGAAGCGTCACCAACTTTTCCTGTGATGGTAAAATCACTATTAATTTTGATTTCGAATAAAATCTGGCCGGTCTCTGAACTAAGGTCGACATTTAAAAACCTGCCTTCACCTTTCCAGGTGCCAACCAGAAATGGATTTGAAGAAATAATTTTTTCATTTTCAGCCTGGTGCCCGTTGCAGGATATGACCAAGCTGAAAACGATCAGGATTAAAGTGGAACCCCATCCCCCAGGATTTAATTTTTTCTTTTCCATATGATCTTATTTATGATTTAATTCCGGATACACCGGACAGAAATTGCCAATTCGCTATCACCCCCACCCCGTTGCACCTTCGCCTGGTTCCAGTCAAAATTACGATAATACATCCAAATATTATTGGAACTCCAGATGTAGGCTTTATATCCTGGTCCCCAGAAGCCGCCCTGGACAAAATATCCTGAAGGGATCACCGAAAAGCCGAACGCATCTGTAGCGCCGGTGTTCGGATACTCCCAAATTTCTGTTCCCTCCTGCTTGAGGTTCCCTCCCGCATCAGACCCTCTCCAGCCATTTGTCTTCCATGCGGGGGCTCCAATCTCATAATCGCTGTCGGCTGCTCCTTCAAGGATCTGCCATTCCAGGTCAGTCGGGACATGAAAACCATCCGGACAAATGCCCTGGCCTCCGGTGACATGGGTGTAATTCATCATTTCGTCCCAGAAATACAATCCGCCGAAAATATCACAATAGCTTCCCATATCACCCATGCAGAATTTCTCGATAATGCCGTTGTTGGTTTGGTCATGGCTTGATAGTACCATAGTTCCCACGTTCAGATTCTCTGTGATCCAGCACTGGCTGAATACCTGTACGGTATGATACCATTGTCCGTCGTATAATAATGAATCCAGACCCGGGCAGGGAATATTGGTTGCGAACTGGAATACATAGTCCTGGCTGGTTTCAGGGCAATCCAAAAAACCGGATTCCAGGGTATCTTCGTAACCAATTAGCATCAGTTCATCGCCCGGGCTGAAGGGGAAATCATTTGTAGCGGATAAATTTTTCATCGGGGCCACAGCCATAGTGCCTCCTGTATAATCAATAGCACAAGATCTTTGAGGGCCATCGTATATGGATACGATCCTGCTGCTGCTGCTAATGTAATTCCAAATGGCGTTAAACAGGTAAACACCTTCACCGGGCAGGGTAAGCCGGAGCGTATGAAATCCCTGGTCCATCAGCCTTTCAATAGCAAGGTGCATGCGACCGCTGGCATCTGCAATGTTCATTTTGACCAATCCTTTTTGAGGTATAAATATCCTGACATAAGTCATGTCAAATGATGGATTCGGATAGTTCTGCATTACCCTGAATCCAACCCCAGGATATATATTCTCCTTAAGTCCGACATTATAAATGGTCAGCACCGTGTCGGGATAATACAACACGGTATCACAATCCTGGGTAAGGTTCTTTACTTTAATGCTTTCTATTTGAAAATAGGAAGAGCCGATTAAACCTGTGAAGCTGAAAGTCATCGTATTTTGCCCGTAGAATAAGACAGGCCAGGCAATTAATAAACAGATCAGCTTTTTCATATGGCTTAGGTTTTAAATTAAGCCATAAAATTAAGTCCGGGCAGGAATTAAGGATTGCAAGTTTGTTGTAAAGTGGTTGTAAATTAAAAATGAGACAAAAATGAGACTCCATCTGCCTTTCTTTGAGACTCCATCTCCCTGTAAGTGGCACTCCATCTGCCTTTAGAGGGACTCCATCTCAGTTAATTGAGATGGAGTCTCTTTTCTTCACTATTTCACAACCTCCAGATCCCCTAGTTTTACCTCCCAGACTTTTAATGTATCCTGCCCTATTATCTTTACTTGTTTAGAAGATATGAAATCAATAGTGACAGGAATTGATGGTGAGATGATGCTGTCGGCTGAATAATAGGCAATGGCGGTTTGAAAAGCAGCGAGTTTACCTGAATAAACATCTTCACCGGATTTGCGCAACGGCTCCTGCACCCGGATGGAATCAAAACTCACCTCCATCCGAAAAATATCGTCCCCGGCTCCTTTTTCAAAGAATTCTCCCAGGGTGACAGATTGCATCTTATTTTTCTTTACCGGACCAAATGACAGGCTAAAGTCTTCAGAAACAAACAGCCCCCTGATCATTTCCCCGGCTTTCTCCCTGAATACGTTATCAAGGGAGTTGTCCATGTATATCTTAATATAATCCTCAAGATCATTCAGTTTTTTGATGGCGTTTAATCCGGCTGCCTCGCGGGCTTCATCCGACAACTGGTCAACTTCAAGTTCCATCCGGATACTGTCTTTTGCCAGTTCAGCCTTTTGCTGCTGCCAGTCGGTAACTGTAGTATCATCATCACATGACCTGCTGCTGAGCAACAGGTAGAGTAAGAATAATACCAGTATTTTAAGACTTTTTTCCATTTATTGATTTTCAGATACCCTGAATTTCAGCACGGCTATTCGCTCGCCGATAAACCTGGTGTTCAATACCTCTATATTTTTTAAAGTCCGCGAAGGCATCGTCATTTTGTCTATGAATTCCCATTTGCTGTATAGCTCCATCCCCGTTCCCCGTTTGTCATCCATGACCTGGCAGATCATCGCCTCATCAACGAACATTTCATCGAGCTTTTGCCTCCGCTTCTGCCAGTCCTGCACATTCATTTCCGAGAAATATTTCAGCACCAGGGCATAATCATTAGCCCTTAATCCAATGGTTTCATGCTGGTTGAACTTCTTCAGCGTCCTTTTAATGGTATCATCCATGTAATAAGGTGAACTGACCACCATTTTTATGAAACTCCGGTCGGTTTTCATATTGAAGCATCCATCCGGTCCACAGAGATATTTCATGGGCGATTCATTCTCCAGGATGACACTCACTTCAATCAATCCATTGTTACTGGTATTGTTATTGGTATTGTTACTGACTATCGGATCTTTTGTAGTGGAATCATAGAAACAAAAGGTATACTCCCGGGTACTGATCAACTTATTGATCAATAAAAAAATCCCCAGCACAATGATGACCAGTACCGGAACAATGATAAAATACCGGTTCCCGCTGCTGACAACCGGTCTCGGTTGACGCCCGTTATTCTTGTAAACAAAGTCATTCCAGTCGGCACATCCGACGTATTTGCTCAGCAGGTTCAGCACATCTATCCGCGGTAGTTTTCCCTGATCCGATTTCATGTGGGTGTAAAACCACTTCTCGCTGATGTGGGCATTTACCTTTTGCAGCAATTCCTCCTGGAAATTGACAATATCCTGGCCTTTCCATTCCGAAATGGATGCACTGATCCCGGGGTAAGACTGCTGCATGGTCGCCACGATCTTTTGCTTCAGTAAACTAAACTCGCTATTTTCCTTCTGGTGCAAAGATGAAACGGATTAATTAGATTTGTGTGAAGAACACTTGTAAAAGAATTTACAAATGATTTACAACCGGTATTCAATATTGCCTTAATGCCTGTTATGTAATTTTAACTGATCGAAATAACAAAGTTAATGATGATAATAATCAAAAAAAAATCATCTAATATTATTAACCTACTCTAAATTAAAGTTTATGAAAGAAAAGATTTTATTCTGGACCCCGCGCATCCTTGCCATCCTTGCCATCCTGTTCATGATGATATTTTCTCTCGACTGTTTTGACTCGGGGGGCACCGATGCCCTGATCTGCCTGTTGATGCATAACATTCCGGCGTTTATCATCATTGCTGTGCTTATTATTGCATGGAAATGGGAGCTGATCGGGGGAATTTTATTCGTGATCGCATTTTTTGCGGCTGGTATCTTTTTTAAGAGCTTCACCAGCAACCCTGCTTCGCTGATCGTAATTGCACCTTTCCTACTGACAGGCATCTTGTTTTTGCTTCATTATTATTTATATCTTAGGGGAATACAAACTAATCAAAGCCAATCTTAAAAAGCAAAATTATGATCGAGCACGTGCACAAGCACATTACCACTGAGCTGCAACAGAACACAAAGACGGATACGATATTTATCCTGACGTCAATTTTACTTAACCTGGTAGCCCTTGGTGTAAATTCAGCGGTTGTGAATGATTCAAGAACGGATAACTCCTTGCTGATAGTCATGTATCTCTTTGTTTTCCTGATCATTGTGGTGAACACTGTTGTCATCATCGGGATTTTAAAAGGAAAACAAACCAGGCAGAAACTGGTTAACGGCCTTTTGAAAATGTATAAAGACCAGGGCGTTGACAAATATTATGATGAATCGCTTTTAAGCAATTACAGCGCCAGGTACAACCTGTTCATCATGGTGGTGATCAGCACGGGGATCATTGCCATGGTGGTGCCGTTTGTGGTGAGGGGGTAGGCGTTAACCAAAAAAGGGACTCCATCCGCCAATTGGCGGATGGAGTCCCCTTTTTTTTCATTACAACTCCCTGAACCTGTACCCGACCCCCGGCTCGGAGATCAACAATTCAGGCATTGAAGGATTTTTCTCGATCTTTTTCCTGAGCTGGGCTATGTGAACTCTTAAAATCTGGAAACTTTCAGCATACATCTTGCCCCAGATTTCATTCATGATGAAGGAATGGGTCAGGACTTTCCCTGCATGTTTGACGAATAAGGCCAGGAGTGAGTATTCCGTGGCCGTCAGCTTTATTTCTTCGGTATTTATCTTAACCACCCTGGCATTTAAATCGACAAAGAGATGACCGCTGGTGAAAACAGGTGCTTCATCCATCCGTAAAGAATGGCGGATGGCAACCCTGATCCTGGCCAGCAGTTCTGAAGTATTAAAAGGCTTTGTTATATAATCATCCGCCCCGCTGTCAAGTGCCAGCACTTTCGTGTAAACCACATCCTGGACGGTAAGCACAATCACCGGTACCTGCGACCACTCCCGGAATTGCTTCAGGATCGATATGCCATCCAGATCCGGTAAGCCAAGGTCGAGCAGCACCAGGTCTGGATGATTCATAACCAGGCTGATCTGGCCATCTTTTCCGTTGGCTTCTTCAAACACTACATAATCATTGGCCTCCAGCGCAATCCTGATCAATCGCCTGATCTGGGGCTCATCGTCGATGATCAGTACCTTATATTTGTTCTGCCTGTCTTTCATAATCCAAAGGTCTTAGTAATATGGAAACAGATAAACCGCCATTCTTAAGGTTTTTAGCTTGAATGACCCCGTTGTGGGCCTCGATGATCGCTCTCGAAATGGCAAGCCCTAATCCCATTCCCCCGCTTTTCGAGCCGGGAAGGCGATAAAACTTATCGAAGATTTTATTTAAAGAGCCATCCGGGACTCCATCTCCCTGGTCAGAAATTTCTATTACCACCAGATTATCTTTATTCATACCTGCCGAAATACCAATTTCCGATTGAACAGGAGAATACGATGCAGCATTGTGAAGCACATTGACCAGCGCCTGTTTAAACCAGTTCACATCGATATTGACCGATGGCAGGTTATCTTTGACATCTACGTTAACTTTATGATTCTGAATATGTTCTTTAAGCTGGTTACACATGATGCCGACAAGGTCGCCGACATCCCATGGCTGACAGTGAAGCTTTAAGTAACCCGATTCTATTCGCGACATGGTCAGGAAATTCTCTACCAGGGTATTGAGACGGGCAGATGCATAGTTTAATTCTTCAAAGATCTGGTTTTTTAAATTGACGTTCTTTCTTGTCTTATCATCATTAAGGTTGGATATGGCCGCGGAAATAATGGAAATCGGGGTCCTTAATTCATGTGAGATCGTATTCAGGACGATATGGAACAATCGTTGTGATTCATCATAGATCTGACTTTTTTTAGACAGGTCGATATTGATTTCCCTGTCGAGCGCAGCCGTGATCCTATCTATAAAAGACAGAAGGATCATCCTTACATCTTCTTCGACTTTATTCGCGTTAGTGAACAATAATCCGATCACACCGATCCTGTTATTATTCAGGGCCAGGGGATAATAATGGATACGGTCGGCCCCAATGACTGGATATTCATTCGGTACTTTTTCCAGATAAAGTAATTCCGCACTTGCATATCCTTTTTCATTATATAAATCCACATTGCCGAAGGCTTTTTTATCAAGGCCATGACCTTCAATTTTTTTAAGGTAGATGATCATATCGGCAGAAAAGTGTTTTTTTATTTCACTCTGGGCTTTATCTGCAACATCTTTGATGGAACTGGCATTATTGAGAGAATCAAGAAGGGAGAAAAGGACGGATATTTTTTCCTGGCTTTGTTGTAAGATCACTTTGTCTTTCCTGATCTTATTCAGCAATGTTCCGCCGGTTATGGCGATGATCAGGTTGGCAAAGAGCGCTATTACATCATGGATCTCATGAATGTGAAATGTAAATACCGGGGGAATAAAGAAGTAGTTCCAGATAATAAAATTCAATATAGCAGCCAGGATGACGGCATTCCGGCTGAGGAGCATAGAAAGGATGGCTACCAGGCACAGGAAAAGCAAGCCAATGGTCTGATACCCGATCAGGCTGCCCAGGGGATAAAAAATCAAGGCTGCTATGATCACTGCAACAAAAGCGATCAAATACTCCGAGGGTTTTGTCCGGATGATGATCTGCTGTTTCCGGAAAGCTTTTTTTAGGAACGATTTCATAATTTCAGGTCACAATTTGACGATATAAAGTTCCGGAGTATCTTATCAGTATTGTATTAAGAAACTGTTAGCAGGTATAAAGAATTTATAAAGTTCAACTGGGGATTACTAAAGTCGTAGTACCACTATAGTCGTACTACGACTTTTCTTAAATCCCTCATAATCAGAAACATTTTATCCTGGATAATCGACCGTAAAATTCATATCTTTGAGTGTGTAAATCTTTAAGATGAAAATCCGTTCCACCCTCAGCCGCCCGCTGGCTGCTTTTGTTGCTTCTTCCATCAGGAAAGATGCACAGCGTGCCATCGAATGCCAGGATCGTGTTTTGAAAAGGTTGGTTAACGCCGGGCAGTATTGCATCTACGGCAAGGCTCACCGGTTTAAGGAGATTGGATCGTACGGCGATTTTCAAAAAAAAGTGCCTATTATCGATTATGAGGAAATACGGCCTTTGATTGAAAGGATCTCGACTGGGGAGAAGAATGTCCTCTGGCCGGGGTTGCCGGTCTATTTTGCAAAAACTTCAGGTACTACCTCGGGGACAAAATATATACCTATCACCCGGGACTCCATCTCAAATCATCTGAATTCCGCACGCAATGCTTTGTTCATGTATATGGACAGGACGAAAAACTATGCTTTTGCCGACCATAGCATGATCTTTCTGCAGGGCAGCCCGGTGCTCGATAAAAAAGGTGTGATCCCGGCAGGCCGTCTTTCGGGAATTGTTGCCCATCACATCCCTGCATATCTTCAAAAAAACCGTATGCCTTCATGGAAAACCAACTGTATCGAAGACTGGGAAACCAAAGTGGACGCCATCGTGGAGGAGACGCTGAAAAAGAGAATGTCGCTCATCAGCGGTATCCCTTCCTGGTTGCGGATGTATTTCGAAAAGCTTGTTGCCAGGGCTGGAAAACCGGTAGGGGAGATCTTTCCTGACTTTTCTTTGCTTGTTTACGGAGGTGTTAATTATGAACCTTACAGGCAGGTATTTGACGGTCTCATAGGCAGGCCGGTCGATACGGCGGAGCTCTATCCTGCGTCCGAGGGCTTTATCGCCTACCAGGATGAAAGTCCCAAAGATGGGTTGTTACTGACCGTGAACAGCGGCATCTTCTATGAATTCATCCCGGCAGAAAAAGTGAATGACGAAAACCCGGGACGGATCCCACTTGAAGGAGTCGAAACCGGGAAGGATTATGCTATAGTCCTGAGCAGTAATGCTGGCCTCTGGGGCTATAACCTTGGTGATACGGTCCGGTTTGTTTCCAAAAACCCTTATCGTTTGATTGTTTCCGGCAGGATATCACAGTTCATTTCAGCATTTGGAGAGCATGTCATTGCTTCTGAGGTGGAAAGTGCATTGGCGGAGGCTTGCAGCATTACCAGGGCCAGGGTCAGTGAATTCACCGTAGCACCCCTGGTAAACCCGCAGAAGGGCCTACCGCATCACCAATGGCTGATCGAATTCGGCCAGGCCCCTGTTTCGATGCCTGATTTTGCAATTCTCATCGATCAGGAATTAAGAAAGCGGAATATTTATTATAATGACCTGGTAACAGGCCATGTGCTGGAACCGCTGCATATTGTTACCCTGCCGAAAGGGACGTTCAGGAATTACCTCGGATCTAAAGGTAAGTTGGGCGGCCAGAATAAAGTGGCACACATCTCAGATAGCAGGGAAATGGCGGATGAAATAATCAATTATTCTAAAATCAGGTAACTTATTGCAGGTTCCGGAAAGTTATTATTGCCTTTGGTCAATTCCAGGTAAATCGGATGGAATCCTTACTGTAATCCTGGCCCCGCCGTTTTTCCTGTTTTCTATTTCAACCGTCCCATCCTGTGCTTCAACAAACCCTTTTACGATCGACAGTCCTAATGCCTGTCCCTCCTGTCCTGGTCCCGGAAACCCGGAAAAATTCATTGAATACATATGGGATCTCATCTTTAGGAAAGCCCGGCCCCCTGTCCATTACCTGCATCACAAAATACGGTTTCTCGTAGTACATTTTTATTCTGATGGTCGTATGTTGGGAGGAATATTGTATGGCATTTAATGACAAGATTATGAAGCACCTGTTCCATAAGGCTAAAATCAAGCATGACAAGGGGGATGTCTTTCTGAACCACGGTATCAAGGTTGAAATGTGCAAGTTCATTGCTTAGGCTTCCGGTCACTTTATTCAATAAATCATGAACATCAACCCATTCCTTTTTGGAGATTATTTTTCCGGATTCCAGCCTTGACATATTCAGGAGGTTCTCAGTCAGCCTGTTTAAACTTTCTGAGGCCACGAAAATCTCCTTTAAGAACCTGGTAAAAGTTTGTTTGTCGTAACCAACTGATAAAAGGGTATCTGCGGCTTCCTTGATTGTTGCCACAGGGATCCTTAATTCCTGGGAAATAGAATTAAACAGCGTTTTGTAGAGTTTATCCGATTCGTCCAGGATAAGGGCTTTTCGCGCCAGCTCATCGAGAAATTCCCTTTCGAGCGCATTCGAAATTTGTGTACGGAAAGTGTCCCAAAAAATCTCCTCGTCGCCTTTAAAAGCCTTTGTCTGTTTAACGGCAATCACACCCAGGTTATGCCTGTGTTCCATTAAGGGGATAAAAAGTATAAGCAGTTGAAGGGAGGGTATCGGTGAATTTCCCTGCCTTCCTGGAATGATAGAAAGTCCAGGATGCAATACTCATTTCAGGTTCGGTAAACACTAATTCACGATCATGACGGATCTCTTTTTCGAGTTCTTTATGCCCGCTTTGCATGAAAATGGCACTTTCAAGCTGGAAAAATTTCCGAATATCTTTAACCGAAACTTTAAGGACTTCATCAATGCCTGGATGCTGAAGAGAGCTCGGCAGTAAGCTGGTAAAGCGCCCGGGTTCTCTCTTCTCTTTCCCTGGTCATTTTCTCCTGCCTTCTGACACGTGAAGTAAGTATCCCGTTTAAGATCACAATGATGAAATACATAAACAGCATCAGTATATCTTCAGGCTTTTCGATGTGGAGGGTGAATGAGGGGGGAATGAACAGATAGTCCCAGAGCAGCGCACTTAATGTAGCGGATAATAAAATCGGTCCGATCCCCAGGAAGATGGCAAGGATCGAAACCTCAAACAACAAGTGCAAAAGCCACTACCTGGTATCCGATAATTTCCTTTACAGGATAACATGCCAGGGCAGTCAGGATGGTGATGATACCGGCGAGGAAGTACTTTGAAAATCCGGAAGAAAATGAAAGCATGGGGATATTCCTCCTGTATTTGTCATCACCGGGCAAATCGGATCCCAGGACATATACATCGATATTGCCGCTGAGCCGGATCAGCCTGTTTAAAAGGTTTCCCAGCTTAAACAGTGCAAATAAATCACGGTGGCGTGGCTTGCCGATGATGATGTGGGTAATGTTTTCCCGGTGTGCCACACTGAGAATTGCCTTCACCAGGTCATCTCCGGAAACGGTCCTGAATTCAGCGCCAAGTTGCTTTGCAAGGTTGATATTTTTATTCAGTTGCTCTTCCTGCGCTGCATTGAGTTTTCGTGGTGATTCGACATAGAGGGCCAGCAGTGTTGCCCCCATGGTGTAAGAAAGATTTTTAGCCCAGCGGATGAGTTTTGGCGGAATGTGGGCTCGGGCCTATGCTTACCAGTAAGTGCATCCCGGATTTCCAGGGGCCGGGGATGCGCTTGTTTTGCATATACTTGCGTAACTGGATATCAACCCCGTCGGCAACGATACGGAGCGCCATTTCACGCAAAGCGGTGATATTCCCTTTCCTGAAGAAGTTCCGGATGGCTTCCTGCGAACGCTCCGGCGTATAGACCTTTCCTTCCGTAAACCTTTCCAGCAATTCATCAGGGGTAATATCCACCAGTTCTATCTCATCGGCTTTCTCAAAGATCTCATCAGGAATGGTTTCCCTGACAACAATCCCGGTTATTTGTGCCACAGTATCCGACCGGCTTTCAATATGCTGAACATTCAGCGTGGTGTAAACGTCAATGCCATTGTCGAGGATGTCCATCACATCCTGGTATCTTTTCAGGTGACGGCTGCCAGGCGCATTTGTGTGGGCCAGCTCATCAACCAGCACCAGCTGGGGCTTGCGGGCTATTATCGCATTAAGGTCAACCTCTGATAATTGCGTGCCTTTGTAATCCAGGATGAGCCGTGGGATCAGTTCGAGGCCTTTAACCAGGTCTTCAGTTTCTTTTCGTTTATGAGATTCGATATACCCGACGACCACATCCCTGCCTTTGGATTTTTCTACCTGTGCCGATTGCAGCATAGTATAGGTTTTCCCCACGCCGGCACACATCCCGAAAAAGATTTTCAGCCTGCCTTTATTTCCCCTGTTTTCCTCATGTTTTAAAGATGCCAGTATTTCGTCAGGGTCGGGCCGGTTTTCATCAGAAATATTCACTTGATCTTATCAAGTTCTAAATTTAATAGAAAAACATTGATTCTCTCTTTCCCGAATATAGAATATTGAGGCTCTTCCTTCAGTTCAGATATCAGCAGGGCCAGTTTTAGCTTTTGTTCATCGTTGAATTTCCTTGATAATGCTATTCTTTCCATTTGAAGATAAGCGGATGCGGGGGATATATGAGGATCAATGCCGCTGGCTGAAGCAAATAGCATTTCTGTGGGAACAGTTGTTGTATCAGCCAAAAGATTTTCCTTTAAAAAGGCTTCCTTCCTGAGGTTCACAGCATCTTTCAGCCTTTTATCCGACCAGGAAAGATTGGAAGCGCCTGAAGGCAAAGTTTGATAATTCACGGCTGAAGGCCTGGAATGGAAGTATCCGGGACTGTCAAATTGCTGCCCGATCAATTTTGATCCAACAACCTCGCCATTGATCTTAACAAGGTTGCCTTCAGCTTTATCATGAAAGAAGATCCCGGAAATTCCCGTTATCAGTAATGGATATAATATCCCTGTTATTAAGGTTAAGAACAGGAACAATCGTAAGGCAATGAGAATGGATTTATTCATGACAATATAAGATCAATAAGTTTTATACCTATGAAAGGGACAATCAATCCGCCTAAACCATAGACCAATAGATTTCGTGAGAGGAGGGTTCAGGCAGGAAGCGGACGGTATTTTACCCCTTTCAGTGCCAGTGGAATTAACAGGATGATAATGATTGCATTGAAAATTACGGCACTCAGAATTGCGCTTTCAGGCGTTTCAAGTTGCATTATGTTCAGGGCAGAAAGAGGGCCTGGGGATTGTGACGGAGCGTACAGTGCTGTCGCGATTGCCGGGATGATGGCAAAATATTTCGCCACATCATTGGCAATACTGAAAGTGGTCAGTGCTCCCCTGGTCATAAGGAGTTGTTTGCCGGTTTCTACGACTTCGATCAGCTTGGTAGGGTTGCTGTCGAGGTCGACCATGTTCCCGGCTTCCCGGGCTGCCTGGGTGCCCGTATTCATGGCTATTCCGACGTCAGCCTGGGCAAGAGCCGGAGCATCATTGGTGCCATCTCCGATCATCCCGACCAGCCGTCCGTCGGCTTGTTCCATGCGGATCCGGTTGAGCTTATCTTCAGGTTTCGCTTCCGCCAGGAATTCATCCACGCCCGCTTCAGCGGCAATAGCAGCTGCCGTAAGAGGATTATCGCCGGTAATCATAACGGTGCGGATCCCCATGCTGCGAAGCTGGGCAAATCGCTGCCTGATCCCTCCTTTTACAATATCCTTAAGATGTATTACCCCCAGTACTGTATTGTTTTCAGCCACCACCAGCGGTGTTGCGCCCTGTTTTGCCAGGGTTGTAACGGTTTCTTTCACTTGCCTCGGGAAAAATCCGTCATGATCTTCTACAAATTTCTTGATGGTATCATAGGCACCTTTCCGGATCATTTTCATATTCCCGTCGGGAAGCATAATATCAATCCCGCTCAGCCTTGATTGAGCCGTGAATGGAATGAAACGGATATCACCCGGGTTCATTTCGCGTCCCCGGATATTGAATTGTTCTTTGGCAAGGACAACTATTGACCGCCCTTCCGGTGTTTCGTCGGCCAATGACGATAATTGAGCTGCATCCGCCAGTTGTTCAGTGGTGACCCCTTCCGCTGCAATAAAGTCAGTGGCCATCCGGTTGCCGAGCGTGATCGTTCCTGTTTTATCCAGCAGCAGCACATCCACATCACCTGCTGCTTCAATGGCTTTCCCGCTCGTAGCGATAACATTTTTCTGCAACAGTCTGTCAAGTCCGCTGATGCCAATAGCGCTCAGGAGCCCGCCGATAGTGGTCGGTATCAGGCAAACCAGCAGCGCAATTAGAACCGGTAAAGTCAGGTTTTGTGATTGAGGCAGCCCGGAAGAACTTAAACTGTAACTGAAATATGCCGGCAATGTCACCACGGCAAGAAGAAATATAATGCTCAGGCCCGATAATAATATGGTAAGGGCGATTTCATTCGGCGTTTTCTGCCTTTTTGCGCCTTCCACGAGGGCGATCATCCGGTCTAAAAATGTCTTGCCCGGTTCGGATGTTACCCTGATCACGATCCGGTCGCTGATCACCTTTGTTCCTCCAGTAACCGCGCTGCGATCTCCGCCGCTTTCGCGTATAACAGGTGCAGATTCTCCTGTAATGGCAGATTCATCGACACTTGAGATGCCTTCAATGACTTCTCCGTCTGCAGGAATTACCTCTCCGGCTTCACACGCAATAATATCCCCTTTTCTTAAATCTGTGGCCCAAACGATTTCTTTCTTGCTACCGGATAACCGGCAGGCTTTCATCTGGACCCGGCTTTTTTTAAGGCTTTCGGCCTGGGCTTTGCCCCTGCCTTCAGCGATGGCTTCAGAAAAATTGGCAAACAATACCGTAAACCACAGCCAGATTGAAATCTGCATGTTAAAGCCAGAGTATTTTCCCCCGGCAAGCTCATATATAAAAATGCAAGTGGTTAAAAGCGCCCCGATACCAACGATGAAAATAACTGGATTTTTTATAAGAATGGTGGGATTGAGCTTCTTCAATGCATCTTGTAATGCCGATAAAACTATTTTACCTGTGAAGAGTTTTAGACCTGATTTATCTTTTGCTGACATGATAAGCGCGTTATAAAGTAATTCCTGAAATCATCAGAAAATGTTCGACCAGCGGACCAAGGGCCAATGCCGGGAAGAATGTCAGCCCCCCTACAATCAGGATGACCCCGGTTAAAATAATCCCGAATATCCAGGTATCTGTTTTAAAAGTTCCGGAAGAGGGTGGGGTAATCTTCTTTCCTGCCATAGTGCCGGCAATTGCCAATACGGGGATGATAACACCGAATCGTCCGATCAGCATCCCTATGGCAAGGTTAATGTTATAGAATGCAGTGTTTGTTGCAAGTCCGGCAAAGGCGCTTCCGTTGTTGCCACCTGCCGAGCTGAAAGCATATAGTATTTCCGACAGGCCATGGGGTCCATCAGCGTTCAATCCTTTTAACCCTGCCGGGGAAATACAGGCCCAGGCCGAAAACAGGAGGATAACCAGGCTTGGAGCCAGAACGGCTATTATTGCCATTTTCACTTCATGCGCCTCAACTTTTTTCCCTAAAAATTCCGGGGTCCGTCCAATCATCAGGCCTGATATAAAAACGGAAAGGATGACGAAAATGATCATTCCGTAAAGCCCTGCTCCGACACCGCCAAAAATCACTTCGCCAAGCATGATGTTAAACATGGCTATCAGGCCTGAAACAGGAGAAAGGCTGTCGTGCATGGCATTCACCGAACCATTCGAAGCGCTGGTCGTTGCAACAGACCAGAGTACACTGTTGGCTACCCCGAAGCGGGTTTCTTTTCCCTCCATACTTCCGGATATATTCAAAGCAGGATTGACGCTGTACTCAGCATAAAGTGAGGCCAGGAGTCCTACGGCAAAGAGGGCCATCATAACAATGAACAGTGTCCAGCCCTTACGGTTGGATCCGGCAAGCCTGCCATAAGTAAAGGTGAGTGAAGCAGGGATGAGAAGAATAGCCAGCATCTGGAGGAAATTGCTGAAAGGGGTAGGATTTTCAAAAGGATGCGCGCTATTCACCCCGAAAAAGCCACCGCCATTGGTTCCAAGCTGTTTAATGGCGATTTGAGATGAAGCCGGACCCATCGGGATAATTTGTTCGGCTCCTTCAAGCGCAGTGGCTTTCACATAAGGGGAAAAGCTCTGTACAACGCCCTCCCCGGCAAGAAGGATGGCAAGAATAATCGATAAAGGCAACAGGATATACACAATGGAACGGGTAAGGTCAACCCAGAAATTCCCGAGATTACTTGTAGTTTTCCTGGTCAGTCCGCGCATAAGGGCAACAAAAACAGCCATACCGGTAGCAGCGCTGAGGAAATTCTGAACGGTAAGACCGAGCATCTGGACAAGATAACTCAGGGTACTTTCACCACTATAGGATTGCCAGTTGGTATTGGTCATAAAACTGACAGCAGTATTCAACGCCAGATGCCACGAAGTGCCTTGCAGGTTCTGTGGGTTCAGGGGAAGATATCCCTGGAGGATCAAAAACAAAAATAAAATGATAAAACCTGTGAGATTAAACAGTAAAAGACTGGCAGTATATGATTTCCAGTTCATCTCTTCAGCCTTATTGATGTGGCACCCATGGTATACCAGGTTTTCCAGCCAGGAAAGAACCGGTTTCATTTTGTGCGGTTCGTCCAGGTATACTTTTGCCATATACCTGCCCAGTACCGGCATAAGTGCAGTGAGCAAAATGAGATACAGAGCAACCTGGATTATTTCATTCATATCTTAAAATTTATCAGGTTTTAAAAGGGTATAGATGAGGTATCCCAGAATAAAAAGGGCGATAACAGCACCGATAACATAGCTGGCCTGGTAAGTTTCCCGGTTTAATACGGCAATAGATGAATCAGGGATTTCCAGCAGAATCAATGTCAGGGCAAATATTTTGCTATTCATTATGACTTAGTTTCGTCAATGCAAAACTAAATCGCTGCTTATAAGGAATCGGTTAAGAAAAACCCCCGGGAGATAAAGATTTTATAAAGGGGATTTAAAAAAGGACTCCCGCCCGCGGGCTGGAGTCCCATGGGATGGAGTCCCCTTAGTTCACAACAAACTTCCCACCAAACAAGACCATCCCCTCGTTATCCATAAGCCGGTAAACATAAATGCCCGGCACGAGCTCATCCCCGAAAAGAGGGACGTAATTCGTGTTGATGGAAGTAATCAGCTTTACCGGCTGCCCGAAGAGATTATAAACTTCAATCGTGGCATCTTCCATCACTTTATCCGCTTTGATCCGGAAAATTGCACTTGAGCGGAATGGATTCGGAAGGACCTGGCAGCTTACTTGCGAAATTACCTTTGTAATAATAGGATCCGGGATTTTCACATAATTCCCGTTCTCCCCGCCTGGTGTACCATGCAGTTCCGAAGCGGCCCAGCTTGCTGCAAGAGCATTGTCCCATGCCGGGTTGATCAGCTCCAGTGTCGGGCCGTTGCCGTCAGGTTCTGTGGGCCAGGGATCAATGTCATCATATAATACCGTATCGATAATAGTGCCTTCATCATCGTAAAGCCTTATCAATTCCCCATTGCCCGAAAGGCCATAACCCATGGGGCCGATATAATTGTCGACATCGGTAAAAAGGCTGTCGAAGGCGGCTGTATCTGCAGCCAGGACCAGGTATCCTTCTGCGGATATTATTGTCCCTGACGGAAATACGTATTCGTGAAGATCGTCTTCATCCTTGAACACCCATCCCGAAATATCCAGGTCGTAAGGATGCGGATTGTAAAATTCTACCCAGTCGCCCGGATCAAAGCTGCCATCAGAATTGTAATTGATCTCGTTAATGACCAGTGAATCTTCAAACACCCTCGGTTTGAACAATGCCAGGATAGAATCGCCCGTCACCAGGCTCAACCGGACATCTTTAAGCGTATCATAAGGAGTGACTTCGTGATTTTTAAGCACCCACCTGTCGAATTCATAATAGGGACTCTTTTCAATTGCCAGCAGTTTCACATCGATACCGCCAAAGTATTTTCCATCCCATGGATACTGGCTTAATTCCAGGGAATTTATCTTTACCTGTCCGACGCCGGCGGGCTGCGCATCAATAACGATATCATAGGGGCCCGTCAGATCGTAACATTCTCTCAGACCGGCATTTAAAATGCTGTTCCTCGTAGAAATGAAATTCCTAATCTTCTGCACATTGGATTGCCATTGGGTATAATTACCTCCCCATCTGGCCGTGTGATTCAGCATTTCAGGGGCAATGATCGCTGCCATGCTGTCGAGCATGTTGATCATGTAGTCGTCGTTAAATGTTGTATTGATAAGGTCGATGTACCGGGAAACATAATACTGGTCAAATTCGGCATTCATCCTGAGCTGGTTTAAAACGGCAATATGCCCTTCGGGGTCCTGCCAGTCCGCTGTCAGGCCTTCCGGGAAACAGGGTGAAACATAGGGTGACTGGGCAGGGATCCCGGTGTAGTTGATATAATGTCCGAAAGTGGCATCTTCATCCCACAAAATATAAGCCCACTTTTTGTGGCTGCCTTCCGGGTTCAAACCTCTCCACCATCCGACATTCCAGTTCATCCAGTCGGAACAGACCACATATGAGTTCAAAATGACGTAGTCGACCAGGCTTGTGATATCATACTGAGCCTGTACGGCCTGGTAAATGAACGGATTGCTCATATCGTTTTCCATGATAAAATCATGCAGGACATACCAGTCGTCAAGTGCCTGCTGCCCGCCATATTCCGCCCAGGTCCAGCCCCAGAGCATGATGAACTGGATGTCGTACTTGCCCTGGTCATAATAATACTGGGTGTAATCGTGGTCATGAACCTTTTCCCGAAGGGCATAAATGCCCCAATATGAACCGTTTGCGTAAATGACTATCCGTTCCGACTTGCGCCAGTCGAGGTGCTGCCCGGATTTCTGCGAAAGGGACTGCACGAAATCATCCCGCAGGTGCGCGCTGGTGTCTATCCCGGGATAATTATCATCCCCGGCCGCACGCAGAATGACGCGCTGGAATTCGTTACGGTCCGACAGGTAAAAGAACTTTTCCTGCAAAGCATAATTGTAACCGGCTTCATCACGCGTGATATAGTCTATGCTCCGCTGCGGATGGACCCAGGAATCCTGACCGTGTTCATTGAATTCGCCATAAGCAGTTGCCGCCCTGACTTTGAACTTGTTAAAGAATTCAATTGATCCCCTGGGACGTAAGGACTCGTTCCCTTCCAGCAACTCCAGTAAATCGTTACCAGCAATCGAAACGACAGGCAGGTTGTGATTCACATTGATTAAATAGGTATTGAATTCGATCAGGCCTGGCAGGATCGATGGATCATTACTGAAAACCCGTGCTTTGAGTACCTTCGTAATAAAAATATTGACCGGGTTTGTATATTCGGTTGAAGTAGCGACAGGCTCCGTACCATTGGTTGTATATCTTATGACAGAATTGGGTTCATTCGTTGTAATGGTTATAACCAGTGAACCGGTATAAAATCCTCCGGTATCGCTCACCAGGGGCTTTTGGGCATATGCTGAGTAAGCCGTTGATGATCCGTTGGCAGATCCGGGAGTGGGATTGATGAAGATCCCCCATTGCTCCCCACCGCTTAACGTTCGGCCCCTGGAATGATCCTTTTGCGTAATTTCAAGCTGGACCTGGTCAAGGAGTATTCCTGCCGGATCTGATAAGACGATCCAGTCAGCCTTGGGTTTGGACTGTGTCAGCCTGAAACTGGCGTGGTAATTCCCATCGCCGGATTCGTTCCTTCCTGATGCCCAGATCTTCAGATGGCCTTGGGAAGGGATGACAACACCAGCAGGAAATGCCCACCTGGCCGGACTAGCGGTATCATCGCCCAGGTAATACCCTCCTATGTTTACACTTACAGGTCCCGCATTGTATAACTCGATCCAGTCTTCATATTCATCATAATTGTCCATTACGGTGTTTAAATTAGAAGCCGAGTATTCATTGATGACGACCTGGGATTTTGCAGGAAACATCGGGAGAATTATTACTGCTGTAATGGCGATGATGAAATTCCGGAAGGCATTCATAAATAAGGATTTTTTAATGAAGATCAGGCTGAGATTACTTGCTAAATTAATTATTTCGCCTTTGAAAAGATAAATTATCATGAAGAATTTCATGTTCTGTTAATTATTTTAGAAAGATTGGCAATCCGGCTAAATGGAATGGTGATAAATTTTATATGAGTTCATAATCCATGAATACTACAATACTTCATTTTTCTCCGGCAAAATCCTCCTGATTACCTCAATTAATCAGCATCAAACAATAATCACCCTACTTTTACATTTGAATCTGCATGAAAATGAAAAGCAAATCTGTCCAGGTGTTATTCCATGTTATCGGTTGCACCATCTTTCTGTTGCTCCCGATCATCTTCTGGCCGGGAGAAGGAGGGATCGGTGAGTTTTTCAGCGATGACAGGGCCGTCAGGGGTTATCTGAATAACATCCTGATCCTGCTTTTCTTTTACCTGACCTTTTATCTCCTTATCCCCAGGTTTTATTTTCAAAAGAAATATTTCTTATTCATTCTTATTATCCTGGCTTGTTTTTTCATCATTACAATTCTCCCGGAGATCATTGTACCTTTCCAGGGCCACGGTCATCCGATATCGGAACCTGCAACCGGCCACAGGCCCGGGCCCGGGGTCAACAGGCTACTGTTCAGGATGGGCCACAACCTGGTCTTTTTCCTGGCCGTGGTCTTTTTCTCCCTGCTGCTGAAAATCAATAACAGGCTGAAAAAAACGGAAAAAGAGAAGCTAAAGGCCGAACTGTCGTATTTTAAAGCCCAGATCAACCCTCATTTTCTCTTCAACACGCTCAATACGATTTATTCCCTTGCCATTCAGAAAGATGACAATACCCCTGAAGCGGTGGTCAAACTTTCCGGGATGATGCGCTATGTCATTTCCGATGCCAGTCACGATGTTGTCCCGCTCGAAAAGGAAGTCAGCTATATCAGCGACTATATCGATTTGCAGAAGATCAGGTTCGGTGATACGGTGAAAATCGATTATAAACACTGTGAACCGGATTCGGGTAAATCTATTGCGCCGCTGATCCTGATCCCGTTTATTGAAAATGCGTTTAAATTTGGGGTGAACCCGGAAGAAAATTCCTTTATTTCAGTCATCCTGGAATTGTCGGGTTCTGAACTTCACCTGGGTGTATTTAACCATAAAGTTCATGACCGTGGCGTTACGGAATCATCTGGCGGACTGGGCATCAGCAATGCAAGGCAAAGACTTGCCCTGCTTTACCCGGAGAAGCACAAGCTGGTCATTGAGGATAGCACGTCGCATTTTAAAGTTGATTTATATATAAACCTGCCATGATAACTGCCATTGCACTGGACGATGAACCTCCCGCCCTCAGCATTGTAGAGAACTTCTGCAGCAGGGTGGATTTTATCGACCTGGTAAAGACCTTTACGCATCCTCATGAGGCACTGAAATACCTGGAGAAATTCCCGGTCGACCTGCTTTTCCTTGATATCAGGATGCCTTCAGTTTCGGGGATCCAGTTTGCAAAGCAAATACCCAGGGAAATGATGGTCATTTTCACCACCGCCTACAGCGAATATGCTGTGGAAGGCTTTAACCTGAATGCCCTGGATTACCTGCTGAAACCGTTTACTTTTGATCGTTATATGCAGGCTGTGAACAAAGCGCAGGATTTCTATAAATTCTTCCACAACCACGAATCCGCCATTCAGCAGTACTTTTTTGTGAGGGCTGATTACAGCCTCGTTAAGATCATGCTGGAAGACATCCTTTATATCGAAGGCCTGGACGATTATCTTAAGATATTCCTGACAGGAAGAAAACCGGTCATTGCCAGGATGACGATGAAATCAGCGCTGGAAAAACTACCGGAAAAGAACTTTATCAGGGTGCACCGTTCGTTCATCGTCCCCCTGTCAAGAATTGCAAAAGTCAGGAATAAAACGATTTATATAGAGGATAAAACCATCCCGGTTGGCAGCAGCTATGAAAGTAGATTCTTTGAAACTTATTCCGAATGAAAAATGGCTTAAGATTCGATACTAGAATCTAGAATCTAGAATCTAGAAACTAGAATTTAGAATCTATAACCAAGAACCAAGAACCAAGAACCAAGAACCAAGAACCAGGAACCAGGAACCAGGAACCAGGAACCAAGAACCATGAACAAATATCTGATACTCTTTATGCTAATTTTAACGGTTAATTCCGTAGATGCTAAAAAGGTAAAATTTGCAGTCGACATGACCGGGTTGCCTGTAAGTCCCAATGGTATTCATGTATCAGGGGATTTCCAGGAGGCGGCCGGATATGAAGGCGGCAACTGGCAATCCAATACAACTATTATGACCAGCGAATCAGGTTCGGCAATTTACAGCGTGATAGTGGATATTCCCGCCTTTGCAAAATATGAGTACAAGTTCCTGAACGGCGACCAGTGGTATGAAGTGGAATTTGTCCCGCTTGAATCAAGGGTCGGGTATGAATTCAACGATAACAGGTGGGTTTATATCGATTCCCTTTACAACGACACTACGATGATCCCACCTGTGGTATTTTCGGGAAATGCCCCTGCCGGGCATTACCTGCTCAGGTTGAACGTTGATATGAGTCTGGAGGAATCGATAGATCCTGAGGGAGTGCACGTAGCCCTGGACTTTCAGAATATGGATCCTGATTTGACCATGCTGTATTCGTTCGGTGAGGATGTTTATGAACAGATCGTATATGTTGAGGCTTTACCCGGTTATACAGCGTTCAGTTACACATTTGTAAACGGGAATACTGAAGCAGGTTATGAAATCGTACCGGTTGAATGCGCTTTCGATCTTTACCGTTATATTGAGATATTAAAAGACACCGTGGTTGGACCGGTTTGCTTCTCCGAATGTGTTAGTTGTGACGCATTAGGGACTTTTGAAATTTCCGGGGTATCTCTGGCACATATTTACCCAAATCCCTGCCAGGAAAATGCCACCCTGGTATTTAACGATTCCAATACCAGTCATGACGTTACCATTATTGACATCCTGGGCAAACCAGTTAAAAAATTTAACGAATGCAAAACACAATCATTGATTATCGACCGCGAAAACCTGAAAACCGGGATTTATTTTGTTAAAATTGAATCGGGAAATACCTGGCTCAGCACCCTCAGGCTGGTAATCTCAAATTAAATAATCAAGCATTAACCATTTACTTTCAATTTATGCTAAAGCGCAAATTATTGTTTTTCTTCCCCTCTTACAGTCTTTCAGTCTTACAGTCATACCGTCTTACCTTCTCCTTGTCTCCATGTCTCCTTGTCTCCCTGTCCCTCTGTCTCCTTGTCTCCCAGGTCTCCTACAGCCAGCAATGGGGTGATTACACTTTTTACAGTATCCAGAACAGCACTTCGGCCCAGTTGGTCGATACTAACGGATCAACTTACCATACCTGGACTTTCAGCTCTTCTGCCAGGACCGGGTATTCCTCTTACCTCCTCCCGGGAGGGACAATTGTCAGGACGGTTGCCCGCCAGGGCAATTCATTCAACGGAGGCGGGATGTGCGGCCAGGTGCAGAAAGTCGACTGGGATGGCAATGTCCTCTGGGATTACATATGTTCCACGACCACGTATTGCTCTCATCATGATATACATCCCATGCCTAATGGCAATGTCCTGCTGATCGTTTATGAACTGAAAGGTTCATCAGAGGTGACACAGGCCGGATGCATATGGGCCCATACCATGTGGCCGGATATGATCCTCGAAGTGCAGCCGTCGGGTACATCCGGGGGGAATATCGTCTGGGAATGGCATGCATGGGACCATCTTGTTCAGGATCACGATCCTTCAAAGGATAATTATGGTATTGTCGCCGACCATCCGGAGCTGCTGGACCTCAATTATAACAACAGCCAGCAGACCAGGGACTGGATGCATGTGAACGGTATAGATTACAATGAAGAACTCGACCAGATCGTGATCAGTTCCCATTTCCTTAATGAATTATATGTGATCGATCACAGCACCACGACGGAAGAGGCGGCCGGCCATACCGGCGGCAATTCGGGAAAAGGAGGGGACCTTCTTTACCGCTGGGGAAACCCTGCCGCATACGATGCAAGCGGCTCAACTATTTTTCATGTAGTGCATGATGCACACTGGATACCGCCAGGTTATCACAGGGCCAACTCTCTCGTTGGGTTTAACAATAACGGGATATCCAATAATCAGTCAAGCGTCGATGTAATTACCCCTCCTTACGACGGGTACAACTATTTGCACTTACCGGGTTCAGCCTATACTCCTTCGACCTATAACTGGCGTCATGCCTGCAACGGGCATACCAACAGCGAAGGCGGCTGCCAGAACCTGCCCAATGGAAACATCCTGGTATGTATAACCCAGGCCGGATTTATTTATGAAGTGGATTCAAATAATACGATGTTATGGTCGAAAAATTTAAGTGGAGGAGCATCCAATGCCCGACGGTATTCAAGATGTTACGTTGAAAATACTGTTCCACCTTCCCCGACCATCACCCAGCAGGATGATACGCTCTATTCCAGCCCCGGCATGTCATACCGTTGGTTTTACAGAGGTAACCTGATCCAGGGTGCAACCGGCCCATTTTTTGTCCCGGTGCAACCGGGTCCCTACCAGGTGGCCATTACCGATGCAAATGGCTGTGAATCAGAACTGTCTTCATCATTCTATTATCAGCTTACCGGGATCAACGAACCCGAGCATACGATCCGGATGCTCGTATATCCTGTCCCGACAACCGGGGTGATCACCATCAGTGAAGATATTCCTCTTGAAAACCTCGAAGAGATCATGGTTTATGATCAGTCAGGAAGAATGATGTTCCAGGTTGATCCAATCCGAACGATCGACCTGTCTGCACTGGATAATGGAATTTATTTCATGGTGGCCCGTGGAAACAAAAGTTTGATCTATACTTCAAAAATCATCTTAATTAAATAATTACAAATGAAATCCAGGACATACACCTCCGGCCTGAAAATCCCGTTGCTGATCGCATTGATGGCATCAGCCGGGGCCAGCCCCGCTCAGGAAGATTTTTATGACATCAACACCATCCAGCAGATCGAAATTTCCTTTACCCAATCCAACTGGGATTATATCATGGATACCGCTAAAGCCGGATCGGGCAGCTACCTGATGGCGCAATGGGTGAAGATCAACGGGGTGCAGTTTGACAGCGCCGGTGTGAAATACAAAGGCTCGAGCTCTTACGATCCGGCCTTTGACAAAAATCCGCTTCATATCTCGCTGGATGAATTTAAAAACCAGTCGTACCAGGGATTTTCCAGTATCAAGCTGGCCAATTTTTATGGTGACCCTTCCATGATCCGGGAACCGCTGGCATATTCCATCCTTTCAAATTACATGGATTGCTCCGGGTCGAATTTTGCTAACGTTTCCATCAATGGCAATTTTATTGGGTTGTACTCCAACGACGAAAGCGTGAACAAGAAGTTCTGCTCTGCCCGTTTTTATTCCTCCGGGAACACATTTATCAAAGGCAGCCCCATTTTGCCGGGCCCTTATTCCAGAAGCGATCTGAAATACATCAGCGCCGACAGCAGCGATTATTTCGGCAAGTATGAGATTGAATCGGATTATGGATGGAACGACCTGGTTGATCTGTGTTATATGCTTAAATATGACATTACAAGTATTGAAGAAAACATTGACATCGACAGGGCCATCTGGATGCTCGCTTTCAATAATGTGCTGGTGAGCCTCGACAGCTACAGCGGATGGTTTGCCCAGAATCATTACCTGTACAAAGATAACACCGGGCATTATAATCCTGTTATCTGGGACCTGAACATGGCTTTCGGCGGATTTCCCTTTGCAGGGACGCAATACGGCGGCAGCGGCAGCCTTACCGTTGAGCAGATGAAACAATTGAACCCTTTGCTGCATGACAATCATAACGATTGGCCGTTGATCTTTGTTTTAATGAGCAATCCCTTGTGGAAAAAGATGTACATTGCCCATATGCGGACCATCATCGAAGAAAATTTCGCCAATTCAAATTATTTTGGGACGGCATCTGAAATGATGGTCATGATCGCAAATTCGGTCCAGCTTGACCAGAATAAGTTCTTTACCGATGAGCAGTTCTTTGAAAGCCTGACAACGGATATCACCTTCGGCTCGTATGTAATCCCGGGAATTCAGAACCTGATGGATGCACGCGCTGAATACCTGCTCGCTACAGATATATTCTCCGATGCTCCCCCATTGATTACCAGTGTCATATCAAATGTCCAGGAACCTGCCCTGGGCGACCAGGTCACCATCAATGCAACCGTTGCAGGACAGGGGCAGTTGAATGTGTTTTTAGGCTTAAGGCATGATAAGGAAGAAAAATTTGTGAGGCAGGTCATGTATGACGATGGGAATCACAATGACGGCGCAGCCGGTGACCATATTTACGGGGCTTCGTTCACGATGTCATCCCTTATAGCCCACTATTATATTTATGCTGAGGTTGATGGGGCCGATATGTTTGCCGGTATGTTTTCGCCCGAACGAGCCGAGCATGAGTTTTATACCTTGCAGGCCGACATTCCGACAGCTTGTCCCGGCGATGTGGTGATCAATGAGTTCCTTGCAAGGAACAATACTGACACGACCAATGAATACGGGAATTACGAAGACTGGATCGAGATTTATAATCTGACGGATGAGCCGGTGGATCTTTTCGGCCTTTACCTTACCGATGATTTCTCAAATCCGGAAAAATTTGCTTTCCCTGAGAATTCAATCGTTCAACCGGGTGGTTATTTGATGTTATGGGCTGATGAGGAGGATACCGTTTCCGCATTCCTGCATGCCAATTTCAAACTTTCGGCCGACGGTGAGTCGCTGATGCTTAGCGATGGCGCCGGACTTGTGCTCGACAGCCTGACTTTTGGCCCGCAAACCGCCGACATTTCTTTCGGGAGGTGCCCGAATGGCTCAGGATTTTTCTCCGATCTCGAATTCCCGACCTTTGGTGAAGATAATTATTGTCCTGAATTTATAGCAGACCAATCGGCTAAAGACCAGGGATTTATTGTTATGCCCAACCCGTTCAGCGATCACTTTACCTTGATCTCTGAAATTCCCGGGAACCTGACTGCTGAAGTATTCAATTCATCAGGCATGCTGGTGGTAAAAGAAGTCATTGAATCAGGTGAGGTAAGGTTCAATTGTTTTGATCTTCCCCCGGGAATGTATTTAATCCTGTTGAGAAGCGAAAAAAATGAACTAATATCTTCAGGGAAAATAGTAAAACTAAAATAAAACTTAATATTAAGTTAACTTTGCCGTGTCATACATGGCTATACACGCTATTTATAAGACTAATTTCCACTCAAGAATCCGGAAAAACTCTGAATGCATTTTAACAGGCGCCACATACTTATTCTTCTTCTGATCCTGGCCATCGTTAGTCATATTCCTGCCCATACCGGTTCGATACAGTTTTGTGGCAACTGCAAAAATATACCCACTCAGGGAGTGGAAACTTTCGCGTGGTGCGGAAGAAGGATTCTGGAGCCAGACTTACAATTATTCGAAACCGATGCTCTCGGGGATTTTAAGAATTACCGATTTGAACGAGGCGATATCGCTGAGCTGGAGATCAGTGAAAGACCTTGTTTTTGATGCGCCTATCGACATCAATGACACGATTGCAACTATCGAATCCTTTTTTATCCAGAATGAGATTATCCGCCTCAGCAACCTGCGGGATGTTGAAATTGCCAACATGGATGTGGTTTCCACCGGCGAGAAGCAATCGATGATTGAACAGGCCGAACGGCAATATAATTATGCCCTGCAGCAGCTGGACCTGGAAAAGAAGAACTTTGCCAGGCAGGAAAGGCTTTTCAGGGATAGCGTGATCACCCCGGCCGATTATGACATTTACGAAAATACACTGAAGCTCGCTGAAATCAATACCCAGGTCGCATATGATGCCCTGGTATCATTGAGAACAGGTGAAAAAGACCCGGTAGTAAACCTTTCCGATCAGACTATCATCTCTTATGAAAAGGAAATCAAGCGCCTGGAAAACCAGAAAGCGCAATATACTATTGTTACGCCGATCAATGGGATTGTTGAGCTATGATACAGAAATCGGGGGGATCATCAAAGTAAGCGATATCAGCAACTTGTTGCTCAAGATACCGGTGGCATACCAGCATTCATCCTACCTGAACAGCCTTTACAAGGTCACATTTTCCACACCTGATAATAAAATCACGGTCAATGCCACTTTTAAAGGCTTTGATGAAAGTGTAAACCTGATCCAGAATCAGCAGTTTGTCATTGCCAGGGCGGTTACTACCGAACCAACACCCGGAATTTATCCCGGCATGGTGGTCCAGTGCAGGATTTATTGTGATAAAGTCAGGATCCTTGAGTACCTGAAAAGGAATTTTTCCGTATCTTTCTGACCATGAAGTACGAATTCAAATATATCGTGCCGGTAAGCCGGATGGATCAGCTCCGGGAGGCGATAAGGCCTTACGTGGAGCTTGATCCTTATGCCGACATGATGGAAAATCATGAATATACGGTCAGGTCGGTTTATTTCGATACATCACGCTTCGATTATTATTACGAAAAAATAGACGGGTATAAGATCAGGAAGAAGATCAGGATCAGGGGATATAATGAACAAAACAGGGGATGATACGGTGTTCATGGAGATCAAGCGGAAATTTAAGGAACCAATTGAGAAAGACCGGGAACGATTGACATTTGAAGTCATGAAAAGGCTGATGGCCGGTGAAGGGGCGAGGGCATACGGGGATGTCGAAGATGATCATGGGGTGAATGGTGCTGGGAAATTTCTATACCACGTTTACCGGAATAACCTCAAACCGGTGGTACTGGTAATTTATGAGCGGGAAGCTTTTTTTGACCGTTTTAAGCCTGATGTAAGGATGACGATTGATAAAAATCTGAGAAGCGTGGCATATCCCGGCATCGATGATCTGTATTCAGAAGAAAAAGCTATTCCGGCCTTAAAAGGTAACTTTATATTCGAAGTTAAATTCAAAGATCGTTTCCCGGGCTGGCTGAGGCCTATCACCGGCCAGTTAGGACTGATCAAGCGTTCAGCGTCAAAATATGTCATGTGCATCGATTCCCATCACCTGACCGAACCCTCACGAAAAGCTGAAATGTTCAGGCTGATGCACTGGAACAGTATAATAATTAAACCTGATGTTAGAAGAATTTCAAAACATAGATCTTTTCCCGCTGAGTGTTTACACCGTGCTGACAAACCTGGCGGTTTCGCTGGCATGCGGCATTGTTATCGCACTGGTCTACCGGTATATATACAAGGGGCCCAGCTATTCAGCCACCTATGTCAATTCGCTGGTCCTGCTGGCATTGATCACCACTCTGGTGATCATGGTCATCGGCAATAACCTGGCCCGTGCATTCGGACTGGTCGGCGCCATGTCGATCATCAGGTTCAGGACGGCCGTGCGTGATGTGCAGGATATCGTTTACATCTTTTTTGCACTGGCGGTAGGGATGGCTTCCGGGGTTGGCCTGCATGCCATTGCTATTGCCAGCACACTGGTCATCTGCCTCGTATCCGTGGTCATGGTCACTTTTAATTTTGGTGCTCCCGGCAAAGCAGAGTATGTGTTGCAGTTGATTTACCAGCCTTCTAAAGCCACCGAAGGCCGGATCTCGGAAATTCTCAGCAAATATTGCAGGGGAGTGCGGCTTTCGAACCTGAAAAGCCAGGGTGAAAACGATAGTATCGAAGCCTTTTACCAGTTCAGTCTCCGGAGAAAATACAAAAGCACCGAGCTGGTGGAAGAATTTACCGCCTTATCGGACAAAGTCCGTTTCAACCTGTATTTCGACCAGGATGAGGCCAACATGGCGTTCTGATAAACACGGATAAATTTAGCACCCAATATACCTCGAAATCACCAACCTCTGAATTTCGGAAGTTCCTTCGCCGATCTGCAGCAGCCGCTGGTCGCGGTAATGGCGCTCGATATCGTAGTCTTTCATCAGCCCGTAGCCGCCGTGGATCTGGAGCGCTTCGTCGGCCACTTCCCTGGCGATTTCCGAGCAATACAGCTTCGACATGGCCGCTTCTTTCATGAACGACTTGCCGTTATCTTTAAGCCAGCAGGCTTTGTAGAGCAGGTTGCGGGCCAGTTCGATCTTCGTGGCCATATCAGCCAGCTTGAAAGCGTTCACCTGGAATTTGATGATCGGCTGGCCGAACTGCTTGCGCTCTTTGGCATATTGCATGGCCAGCTCGAAAGCGCCCTGTGCAAGTCCCAGTCCCATGGCGGCAATGGAAAGCCGCCCGCTGTCGAGCGTGCTGAGCATGATGTGCGAGCCTTCCCCCACTTTGCCGAGCAGGTTACCTTCCGGCACACGGCAGTTGTCGAAAAACAGCTCCGCCGTATCCGAAGCGCGCCAGAGCATCTTGCCATGCATCGGACGTCGCGTGAAACCGGGTGTATCTTTTTCCACGATGATGCAGGAGTATTCTTTCTTGCCGTCCTTTTCGCCGGTAACTGTCTGTACCGTCGAACCGACGGAAATATCCACAGAACCATTGGTGATGAAGATCTTTGATCCGTTGATCACCCATTCGCCGTTTTCGACAATATGCTTTTGTCTTGGTGCCCCTTGAATCGGAACCGGCATCGGGCTCGGTCAGGCCGAAACCCCACAATGCTTTTCCGGTGCAGAGCGGTGGCAGGTACTTCATCTTCTGCTCTTCGGTGCCATAATAATACAGCGGTCCGATACCCAGCGAATTATGCGCTGCCAGCGTGGCAGCCTGCGAACTGTCGATACGGGCAATTTCTTCCACGGCAATGACATACGAAAGATAATCCAGCCCCTGTCCGCCGTATTTTTCGGGAAGATACATGCCGAACAATGCCCAGCTCGCCCATTTTATTGGTCAGGTCATGTGAAAACTCCGCTTTTTCATCGAGTTCCTTTGCAACGGGTTTGATCTCCCGTTCGGCAAAATCGCGAACGGTTTCCCGGATCAGGTTCTGTTCTTCAGTTAATTCAAAGTTCATAATTGTTTTATTTTTCTCTGTGCATCTCCGTGAATCCTCAGTGGATCTCCGTGTAACTTAAAGTAACACAGAGTTTCGCAGAGGATACGCAGAGTTACACAGAGTATTTATCAATATTCAGTTATATTTTCAAATTGACAAGTCTTATACTCGAATTCACCATATCGCCAACCTTCACATTGATCTCTTCCACCACGCCATCCGACGGAGCAGCGATATAATTCTCCATCTTCATCGCCTCCACGATCAGCAAAGTCTGTCCCTTCTTCACCTCATCGCCGATGCCCACATTGATCTTAATCACTTTTCCCGGCATGGGGGAGATGATCTTGCCGTCATTCTTGCCTCCGCCGGAATCCAGACTCCCCAGGATCTCCTGGTTCCTGATCAGCACATCACTCGCGGTTCACCCGGAATATAAACCCATGATAGCTGACATACCCGTTACCTTCTTCATCCGTTGAAATAAAGAATTCCATCTGTTTCCCATCGAGGATCATTTCCAGGTAGCCTTCGCCGCATATCCTGATCCGGGCTTCATGAGGGCCGTCAGAGGTAATAACAGAATAAACGTCCTTTTTGTTTTTCGATATAGAAAAGATAAACGGCTTTCCGTCAACCTGTCCTTCGAGTTCCATCAGGTCGCGCCAGTAGCTGATGTGGTTCCAGATATCATGCCCGGATTCCATAACTGCATCATCTTTGCAGTTAAAATCATACAGGTAATAAGCCAGGCCCGGAATATGCTGCGCAACAGCTTCCTGCCCTGCAAAGATGGCAGCGACCAGGTCGGCGGTATGTTCATCGCAGTATTTGGTTGAGATGTTATTCTGAATGTAAGCTTCGTGCTTTAAAAGAATTTTAAGGTACCCGATATTGGTCCTGTATACCATGGATGATGAATTCATCCAGGGATTTTATCATCTTATGCCGCGCCTCTTCCCTGTTTTCGCCCCATGTGATCAGTTTGCATATCAGCGGGTCATAAAAACTGTGGATGGTGGTCGCATCCATGATGCCCGTATCGATGCGGATACCTTCACCGGCGGGTTCCATGTAATACGACATGGTGCCGGGCGAGGGGAGGAAGTTATTCGTGGGATCTTCCGCATAGATACGGCATTCGATCGCATGCCCGTTCTGGGTGACGGAAGCCTGGTCGATATCGAGTTTCTTACCTGCAGCGATATAGATCTGTTCCTTTACAATATCGATGCCGGTGACCATTTCCGTGACGGGATGCTCGACCTGGACACGGGTGTTCATTTCCAGGAAATAGAAATTAAGATCTTTATCCACCAGGAATTCCACGGTCCCGGCATTGTTATAGCCTATCGTTTTAGCTATCCTGACGGCCGTTTCTCCCATTTTCATCCTGACTTCCGGCGTTAGGGTCGGAGAGGGCGATTCTTCGATGATCTTCTGATGTCTTCGCTGGATGGAACATTCCCTTTCGAAAAGATGGATCACGTTTCCGTAATTGTCGCCCAGCACCTGGATTTCGATATGCCTTGGTTCTTCGATATATTTTTCGATGAACACGGTCCCATCGCCGAAATAGGATTTAGCTTCACGGCTGGTGCTTTCGAGCAGTTCGGCCAGGTTGGAGGTATCGTGAACGATGCGCATCCCTTTACCGCCGCCACCTGCTGCCGCCTTGATCATGATGGGAAGCTGGATTTCCCCGGCCCTCTTCAGCAGGGTGTCAATATCTCCCGTGATGCCTGCCGTCATAGGGATGCCTGAATCTTTAAGGGCTTCCCTCGACTCGATCTTGTTTCCCATCAGTTTCATGGCCCGTGTATTGGGGCCGATGAAAATAATCCCCGCTTCATCGCAGGCTTTTACAAACTGTGAATTTTCCGAAAGGAAACCGTAACCGGGATGTATCGCCCCGGCACCGCAGGTTTTAGCAATGCCGACGATTTTCTCTATATTCAGGTAAGTCTCCGCCAGGTCATTTCCGCCCAGGCTGTATGCTTCATCTGCCATCCGGACATGCAGTGCATGCGTATCTGCTTCGGAATGGATCGCGACGGCACGTATACCTAAATCCTGCACAGCGCGGATAACCCGCACAGCGATTTCTCCGCGGTTGGCAACTAATATCTTGTTGAATAACTTCATACTCATTGTTTCAAGTTTCGGTTTCCAGTTTCAGCCCCCTCCCCAAGTCCCCTCCCCCAATTGGGGGAGGGGATTCAGGGGTAGGGGTCATGTCCAATTCGGTTTCCTCTTCTCCAGAAACGCCGCCATCCCTTCCTGTCCTTCTTCCGATGCCCTGATCTCGGCAATCATCCTTGCTGTCGATTCCAGTGCCTGCTCCAGCGACTCCATATTGCTGATATTGAATATCAGGTTTTTGCATTGTGACATGGCTTTCGGCCCGCTTGTGCGCAACAGCTCAATCACGGAGGCAACATAAGCCTTCCAGTTCTTCTGCAGGAAGCGATTTGTTGACCAGGCGGAAATGCTCGGCTTCTTTGCCTTTGATCCTGCGCCCGGTCAGCATCAGCTCGCGTGAACCATATTCACCGACACGCTTGGTAACATAGGGTGAAATGCAGGCCGGCACAACGCCGATCTTTACTTCGCTTAGAGAAAAAGTGGTATTGTCATCGGCATAAGCAAAATCGCATGATGCCAGCAGGCCGTTGGCCCCACCGATGGCCGCTCCGTGAACCATGGCAATGGTCGGCTTTTTGCAGGTATAAATGGTGAAGAAGCATTTCGAAAGGTTCAGGCTCTCTTTGAAATTTTGTTCGAAAGAATATTTTGCCACATCGCGCATCCAGTTCAGGTCGGCACCTGCACAGAATGACTTTCCCTTTACCTCTCAGGATCACGATCCGGATATCATCCATGCCGTTAACCGCCTCGAAGCATTCAATCAGTTCACTGATCATGACTTCATTAAAAGCATTATGAATTTCCGGTCGGTTCAGCCAGATGATTGCCAGGTCAGCCTGTTTTTCGAATTCGATGGTTTGATAATCATTGTCATTAGGTCATTTGAGACTTCAATTAGATCATTGATCTACATTCTGAACACCCCGTATTTTGTTTCCGGGAACGTGCAATTCAGCGAGGCTGCAATACCCATTGCGATATATTTCCGTGTATCCACCGGGTCGATGATGCCGTCGTCCCAGAGCCGTGAAGTGCTGAAATAAGGGGATCCTTCTTCATCATACTTTTTCAGGATTTCTGCACTTGAGTTTCTCCCTTTCTGCGGGATCCATTTCTTTCCCCTGCGCCTTGAGTTGTTCTTCCTTCACCTGGATCAGCACATCGGAAGCCTGTTCGCCTCCCATGACGGAAATCCGGGAATTGGGCCACATGAACAACAGCCTGGGGTCATATCCCCGGCCTGCCATGGCATAATTTCCCGCACCGAAAGAACCGCCGAAGACAACGGTGAATTTGGGCACTTCGGCATTTGCGACGGCATGGACGAATTTGGCGCCATCTTTGGCAATGCCGCCATGCTCATATTGTTTGCCGACAATAAAACCGGTGATATTCTGCAGGAATAAAATCGGCACTTTTCGTGAAGTGCAAAGTTCAATGAAATGAGCGCCTTTCAGCGATGATTCGGAGAACAGCACCCCGTTGTTGGCCAGGATCCCGACAGGGTAGCCCATGATATTGGCAAAACCTGTGATTAGCGTTGGGGCATACCTGGCCTTGAATTCCTGGAACCGGCTGCCATCGACAATACGGGCGATGATCTCCCGTGAATTGACGGGTTTTTTAAAGTCGATGGGTGCGATACCGTAAAGTTCTTCAGGGTCATAATAGGGTTCTTCGATAGGAGAAGTATTCAGCACCTGTTTTTCTTTTTTCTCGAGGGTCTGGAAGATATTACGGCAGATCTGGATCGCATGCCGGTCGTTTTCGGCCAGGTGGTCGGCTACGCCGGAGATGGAAGTATGGACATATGCCCCTCCCAGTTCTTCCGGGGTTACCACCTCACCTGTTGCCGCCTTCACCAGCGGAGGCCCGCCGATGTAGATCGTCCCCTGCTCCTTGACAATGATGGTCTCATCACTCATGGCCGGGACATAAGCGCCACCGGCCGTGCAGAAGCCCATCACGCATGGCGATCTGCGGGACTCCCATGGCCGAGAGCCTTGCCTGGTTGTAGAAAAACCTGCCGAAATGGAACCGGTCGGCAAAAACTTTCGATTGCTCGGGAAGAAAAATCCCCCCGGAATCGACCATGTAAACGCAGGGAAGATGGTTCTCGATGGCAATCTGCTGCGCCCTGACATGCTTCTTGATGGTTTCCTTCACATACGTCCCGCCTTTGACCGTTGCATCGTTTGCAATGATCAGTGCTTCCCTGCCTTCAATAACTCCAATACCGGTAATGATACCTGCCGAAGGAAACTGGTTGTCATATTCACCGTAAGCTGCCAGCGGGGATAATTCCAGGAACGGTGTGTTCGGGTCGATCAGAAGGTCGATCCGTTCCCTTGCAAGCAGTTTTCCGCGCTGTTTGTGCCTCTCGATAGCTTTTGGCGGCGCACCGTGCTTAACCTGTTTAAGGATGGTCCTGTATTCATCCAGGATCTGAAGAAAGTTAGCTTTGTTTTGCTTAAACTCCGCGGATTGGATGTCGATTTTAGATTCTATTCGGAACAAGGTACGGGGTATTAAGTGAATTTCGAATTTAGGTCTTTGAAATGCGTTTTAAAAATAGGGAATTTTTAGATATCATTAATGTAAAAGTTGTAGTACGACTATAGTCGTACTACAACTTTTTGTAATACCTTGATTTACAATGAAAAAAGAATGAATTTTTTTTCCTGTTTACAGCTTCAGAAGCAGGTGGGTTTTGGTAGGTACAGCGCGATATATAGCCCGTGCTTCCACTTCACTGACCACCAGTTTTATCATCATAGGCTGGTCGGTCTGCTGAGGATTTTTCAGCATCTGGAAAACTGAACGGTTCGATTCTTGTCTTTTTATTTTGCGGTAGGTTTCTACTTTTTCAGTGGCACCAACTTCCAGAGGGTCTGCCTGCTCAATTTCCAGTACCAGGTTACGGTTGAAATAAAGGGTGTAAAATACATTGGTAGAATCGGGAGGAGCAGGTTTGGCTGACATTTTGGCGGCCTCAATGGTATCTTTCGGGGCCTGTTTCACTACGATCGGGGATTTGGGTATGGTTGAAAGATCACTTTCCAGTTTGAAAGGCTCAGAAATCCAGGGCAACAGATTTTCGTGAGAAATGAGGGCAAAGCGGTTACTGATCTCGATATCCAGCAGCCTGGTCTTTTTAACCGTCACACCTTTTATTTCAAGTATGAGCAAGCTGTCGGGCACATTCAGGACAACATATATCGAATCTTTTTCAGCCAGGGCCTGCCTGTTCCTTTGAAAGGCGACTTCATTTTCCTTTTTGATGATCTCTCTTACTTCTGCCAGCTGGGCTTCGCTCAGGCTGACATTACCAGATTGTATCGTATCGCCGGATTCAATGGCCGACAAGCCGGATGCAGGTATGGGTTTATAATTCTTCACAGGCAGGACGATGCCGTAAACGATGAGAAAAATGGGGAGGGCCAGGACCAGGATTATAAAGATTACCTGTATCCGGCGATTACGTCCAAACCATTTGAAAAATGACCCTATTGCATTCATTGATTTTCCCGGCTTAATAAATATAGACTTTTGATCCGATCTGCATCGTTTTAAACACCTCCTCGAGGTCATCATCGCCCATCCTGACACAGCCATGGGTAACCGGCAAACCAAGGAATCTTTTATAAAGTGTCCCGTGTATCATGTAACCATCACCAAGGATCATGGAATAATCTCCCAGGACACCATATTCGTACCTTGAAGGATGATTGGCCGAAGGAACTGGTAAGCCTTCTTCAATAAAAGCCCAGTCAGGCTTTTTCCATACAGGGTCCTTAACCTTATTTAATATTTTAAACATCCCCCGGGGGGTTTTGAATATCCATTGCTTTTTTTCGCCCTGTAATACCGTATAACTACCCGTGGAACACATACCTTCCCTGACTGTTTTATCATCGTTCATCAACCGGAAATTATTTGCAGATGTATTAATGATCAGATAGGGCCCTTTTGGTAAAAATACCGACAATTTCTTCTGAATTCCGGCGAGTTCCTTATCCAGTGTTTCTTCGTAGGTTTTCAGGTTCGCCGGTCCGATGCGGGCAGCAGTGGCCTGCAACTCGGCTTTCGGTTTATATTGTAGCGCAAATTCCTGGATTTTGCCAAAATTGCGGATTACCGGCCAGGAGAGGATAACGGATAGGGAAATTGCCGTAATAAATACCAGGATTACCTTAAGGAAGGTATGACCGGGTGAGGGCCTGTCCTTCCTCACCGGCATTTCGTTAACATCCCATTGAGCTGTCCTGTCCTGCATGATAAATAATTAAGGTTCAAATATAGTTTAAAAACCGTTGATTTCCATTAAACTTCTCAGTGAGCCGACGATGGTCACCGGGGTTCCTACGCCGACCAGTTCATATAGGTTGTCAATATCATAATTGGTCAGGGCAACACAACCAGCGGTCCAGTTTCTTCCTTTTCCACCGTCACCATGGATTTCAATAAGGTTTCCAATTCCACGTTTAGGGATACTCCCTTTTTTGACACCGGAATTATACCTGGCCTTGTCATCATCATTCGGATAATTGATCAGCAGTGCTTTATGATATTTGGTCTGAGGGCGCGACTTCTTCTTTGTAATGTGATATTTTCCTTCAGGCGTTGCTTTATCGCCCATGTATTGTTTGGCGCCGATCCATTTAGGGCCCAGCTCGGCATTAAATTCTTTTTTTACTTTGCCATCCTTGTAGAGGTACAATGTATGTGCAAATTTATCCACGACAATGGCATAAGCCCGGTTATTTTTTGACCATTTGATAGTCTCATCGGCCCATCTTTGCCATTTAGAAAGGCTTACAAAGTAGTCGGAAAGGAAGCTATGGGCTTCCGCTACTGATTTGGTGATCAACTGGCTGGCTACGTCAAGGTTAAGGCTTACCTGCTTGTAATCGCCCCTTTCATAAGCCTCTTTCGACTCCATGTAACGCAGCTTGGCAGTGGTGAAGTTTTGCCTTGTGGTGCCGCTTAAAGGGAGATGGGCATAATTTACATCGAAATGATCGATTTTATGGCTGACGGTTTTCAGTTTTGTACTCAGGTCGGATTGCAGCGAATCTTTGATATGCATTGCTATTTCCGTAGCTTCACGGGCCTTATCGGTGGCTTGCTTAGCCAGTCCGAGCATTTGCCCGTAGTCTCTGACGAAAAATACACGCTCATTCTGGTATTTCCATTCATTCAAAGCCAGCTGGCAAGTTCCTTCAGCAGATACCAGCATATGTGCGGCATATCTGTCTGCTTCCACTTCCCTTGCCCGGCTTATTTCTATCTGGCACTGGTTGATGGCGTATACCGGAGGTTTAGCGGAAGAGACGAGCAGGATGCCCATGACAAGGGCTACTAAAGCGCAAAATGCCATAAAAGCTATAAATACTCTCCGGATCTTTATTTTGCGTTTTCTTCCCATTTTATCTTTTGTATTATTGACAAAGACCCCGGATGCATTGAGCATGACCGGGGTCTCCAGCTAAAACGATGTAATATCAGTTTTAAGTATTTTCCGGCTTAACAATTTCGATGCAAATTTAGAATTTTTATCGTGCCGAAAAGTTCAGAAATTACTTCTTCATGGTTTTCTTGGCAATGGCTTCTTCCAGCTCAGCTTTGAGGGAAGCGGCTTTGTCATTGGCAGCCTTTACTTTATCAAGAGCGGTCAGATAATCACCACCGTTGATCAGTGTGGAAACTTCAGCTAAGGAAGCTTCAACAAGCGCTAAGTCACTCTGGATAGCTTCGAGGGCTTCTTTACCTTCTTTGCCTTTGGGAGCTTTCAGGATCAGGTCCTTTACTTCGGTCACCAGGGTGGTGGCTTCAGCTAAGGTCTGTTGTGCCTGGTTCTTAACTTCTTCCTTGCGGATTCCTGCATTTTCCTTAACGGTATTGGCAAGAGCGATAGTGTTGTTCAGTTTTACAGTAACTTTTTTGTAGCTTCTGAAGAGAACGAATTTTGATTTCTGGTTCTCAACTTCGGTCATAGCAGTGTTCAATGAATCCTGTACAGCCCTGTATTCAGCAGGTACATAACGGTCAGCTTCAGCAGCTTTAGCAGCTTCAACAGCAGCCTTGGCATTGGTCATCTCCATTTCGGGGAGTTTAGCACAGCTGGTGAACATGAAAGCCATTCCAGCAAGAGCAACGATAGTTAACAGAACATTTCTTTTCATTTTTTTATTTATTTAAGGTTAAACATTAAAATTCAATTTTTTTATCGACGGCAACCATTTAACAAATGGCGTGCCAAACTTTAATATGTATTTGTAAAATAATTGAAATACAGCATAAAAGAAATTTTGAATTTTGAATTTTGAATTATGAATTCGGGTTATTGTATAGAATTCAGGCAGGGGTGTATTTTATTCAGGCAGCAGGCCGAATTTTTCCATTCTCTCGTGCAGCATCGCCCGTGAAATGCCCAGCAATTTTGCTGTTTTTACCTGGTTGCCTTTGCTGTGGGCCAGCGCTTTTTCGATCAGTTCTTTCTCAACCTGTTCGATAACGTGTTTAAATAATATCCCTTCATATTCCTCCAGGTTCTCAGGCAGAAGTGATGAAAGGCTTTTTCCGGAGGTCCCGGGTATAACAGCTACGGAAGAATTGATTTCCGCAGAGATGAGATCGGGCGTGATTACATTGCTTTTACTCAGCAGCAAGGCTCTTTTAAGAAGATTTTCCAGTTCCCGGACATTTCCCGGCCAGGCATACTTTATCAATCCTTCCATTGTTTCCGGAGGAACCGTGACAAGCGGTTTTTTCATCTCCTGGCAATGCCTTGAAAGGAAATAGTTGGTCAGCAGGGGAATATCTTCAGCATGCATCCGAAGCGGGGGCAGGGTGATGGTGATAACTTTGAGCCTGTAATAAAGATCTTCACGGAAAGTCTTTGAAGCGATGGCATTTTCGAGGTTTTTATTGGTCGCCGAGATCACCCTGACATTTACCTTGATCACCTTGTTGCTGCCAAGGCGTTCGAAAGTGCCTTCCTGCAATACGCGAAGCAGTTTGGCCTGGAGCGTCAGGCTCATATCGGCCACTTCGTCGAGGAACAGGGTACCTTTGTCAGCCATTTCAAATTTCCCTTCCTTCATATGCGACGCATCGGTAAAGGAACCTTTTTCGAAGCCGAATAGCTCGCTTTCCAGCAATGTATCAGGTATGGCGGCGCAATTGATGGCGATGAACGGCTTGTCCGACCGGTCGCTGTAACGGTGGATAGCCTTTGCCACGAGCTCTTTGCCGGTGCCGCTCTCGCCACTGAGCAGCACACTGACATCACTGGCCGCCACCCTTCCGATCATTTTGTACACTTCCTTGATAGCAGAGCTCATCCCGACGATCTGCTCCCCGGTATGGGTATCCGAAGCATGGATCTCCAGGCTGTTATCTTCATCAGAAAGCCTTTTCATTTCAAGGGCTTCAGATATGACTTCCTTCAGCCGGGCGACATCAAAAGGTTTTTCCAGGTAATCGTAAGCGCCATATTTCATGGCTGCAATAACCCTTTCGGAGGTTCCGAAAGCCGTCATGATGATCACCGGCAGCTGGGGATTTAAGGATTTTATGCGCTGGATGGCTTCCAGCCCGCTCAGGCCGGGCATTTCGATATCCATCAGCACCAGGTCGGGCAGCTCCTTTTTGATGACCGAGAGTGCTTCCAGCCCGTTGGCGGCCTGCATGATCTCGAATCCGGGCTCCCGGAAAAGCTTCTGGAAAGAGTACCTTACGATCTCTTCATCATCAACGATCAATATCTTTTTTGTACTCATCGTTTAGCTTTTCAATGGCAAGATGAACAGTAAATGTCGCGCCCCTGTCCTGGTTGTTGGAAGCGCTGATCCATCCGTGGTGCAATTCAGCAATTCGCTGTGATATCGACAGTCCCAGCCCGATGCCCTGGTCTTTACCTTTAACGAACGGATCGAAGAGCGAATCCAGGATATCATCCGGGATACCCGGCCCGGTATCGCTGATAATGATGTGAAAGAATCTGATTTTCGGGATCATCGGATTTGACCAGGGTGGAAAAGTGAAGCTCACCATCCTGTCCCATGGATTCGATCGCATTCAGGACCAGGTTCATGACGATTTGCTTGATCATATCCGGGTCGGCTTTGATCCGCAGATTTTCCTGCTCGTGGTTTTCCGTCAGGGTGATGTTGTTATGCCTGAAGCGGGGCTGCATCAGCTGCAGGGTTTCTTTTACGACCGGGATGATGCTGACCATTTGCATCTGGGGCTTGGCCGGGCGGGCATATTTCAGGAAGTTCTGCAGGAATCCTTCCACCCGGTTGATCTCATGGGTGATGATCTCCAGGTCGTGTAGCTTGTCTTTGCTGATGTCAGGCTCCTGCATCATGGCATAGATGAGCATTTTGATCGCAGTGAGCGGGTTGCGGATCTCGTGTGCAAGCGCCGGTGCGATTTTGCCGATGGCAGCCAGTTTGCTCGATCTTTCCAGCAATTCCCGGTTCCTGCGCAGGTCCTCATGGGCCTGGTTGATCCTTCCGATCAGCCGGTTGATGTGCTGGTCAAGCTCTTCCAGTTCTTTCCCCGGCGACATCTTGATGTGTTCCACCACTTCACTGCCTGCGGCATCCCTAACTTTCAACACCAATTTATAAATAGGGTTAAGGATGATACGCGCGATGAGCCAGCCCAGCACCAATCCCAGGAAGATACCGCCGAAACCAAGTGCGTACATGGCAGACCGGATGATGTCATCATTCTTTTTTATACTATCCGCATACTCCGCCTGGGCAGATTCATTTTTGACAATAAATTCATTCGTTTTCTCTTCAATGGTATTGATCAGGTCCTGGCTGGCATGGACGATCAGCTTGTTAGGCTGTGAGATCCTGCCTATTTTATGCAGCTCCAGGGCGTTGGTCAGGGTTTGCTGGTAGTTGGAAAACAGCCCTGATATTTGCTGGATGAGGGTGTTTTCCTCTTCCGTGTTGGCCGATTCCTTGGCCTTTTGAAGCAAAGTGACGAATTCGCTTTGCTTCTCCTGGAGAATGGCGATACGCTCGGGGCTCCGGTCGAACAGGTATGTCAGCGAAGCAGCACGGATATCGTATAATGAGAGGGTCAGTTCCTTTGCAGTTCGGGCGCTGCGAATGTTTTGCTCCATCAGCACATTTGTCTCATCCTGTATCCTGTATATGTAAGATATGATCAGGAACCCGCCCGCCAGGATAATGGCGATGGTAACCAATGCCCAGACAATCATCTGGTAGCTGATATGGAATCTCATCCTGGGACGGCGCATCGGCGGAAAGTTTTGATAAAAGTAGTAAAGTTTGCGCAGAAAATTCCAAATTCCAAGCACCAAATTCCAAACAAATTCAAAATTCAAAATAACAAACAATGACCACAAAATGATCTAGGATCTGGGATTGAGGAACTAGGATTGAAAGCCAGTGACCCACGACAGGAATCAGGTGAAAGCGCGATCAGGCGAACATTTTCATCGGACGAAATCCCGAACAGTCGAACAGGCGAAATGCGATTTTGGAAAAATTGCCAACTGTCCAATTGTTACCCCTTACATTGCCCGTAGGGCCTTTAGTACTGTAGCTGGCAAGTTGTGAGTAGAAATAATTTACCCCGGAGGGGTTTTACAAAGAGAATGAGAATGGCTGAGAGCGGTTTACATATTTTACCATTTAAGCATTCCTACGTGGGGACAATTTTTCCCTATATAGGATTTATGTTCAGTCTTGACTGCTGTTCACCCTTTAACTTACAGCTTTAATAGCATCAAGCACTATAGCCGCCATGTTTCATTATTCATTATTCATTCTCACTCCTTCTATATATTAATTCCCTATATTTGGAGGAATTAATCCATTCCATCTTTAATCTTAATTCTTATTTTCCTATAATGGCTAAACTCGTTAAAACCAAAGGTATTGAGGAAACGCTCTGGGACAGCGCCAATAAGCTTCGGGGCTCGGTGGAGCCTTCGGAATACAAGCATGTGGTGCTCGGGCTTATTTTCTTAAAGTTTGCCAGCGATAAATTTGAAGAACGTAAGGCTGAACTGATCGCCGAAGGCAAAGAAAACTATATTGATATGGTGGAATTTTACAACATGAAGCAATGTTTTTTTACCTGCCTGAAGATTTCAAGCGATGGAGCTACCTGATTAGAAAATGCAAAGCAGGACGATATTGCCATTAAAATTGATACCGCCCTTTTTACCGTTGAGAAAAACAACCCGGCGCTGAAAGGCGCTTTGCCGGATAATTATTATTCGCGGATGAACCTGGATGTGAGCAAGCTGGCTTCGTTGCTCGATACCATCAATAATATCAATACCACTGAAAGACAAACAGCAGGATATCGTTGGGAGGGTTTACGAATATTTCCTGAGCAAGTTTGCACTGGCCGAAGGCAAAGGAAAAGGAGAATTTTATACCCCCAAGAGCATCGTAAACCTGATTGCAGAGATGATTGAGCCTTATAAGGGGAAAATTTATGACCCTTGCTTGCGGTTCCGGCGGCATGTTTGTGCAGAGCATCAAGTTTATCCAGAGCCCATCATGGCAATACAAAAGAAGTGGCCATTTACGGACAGGAATATACCAACTACGACGTATAAGCTGGCGAAAATGAACCTGGCTATCCGGGGAATCTCTGCCAATCTGGGCGATATAGCCTGAAAATACCTTTTTCCGCGACCAGCACAAAGACCTGAAAGCCGATTACATCATGGCCAACCCGCCTTTTAACCAGAAGCAATGGCGGGCCGATAATGAACTTATCCATGACCCGCGCTGGGCCGGCTACGACGTCCCTCCTACCGGAAATGCCAACTACGCCTGGATTTTAAACATGGTGAGCAAACTTTCCGAAAATGGCGTGGCGGGCTTTATACTTGGCGAATGGGGCGTTAAGCGGCGACGGAACCGAAAAAGCCATCCGCCGGAAACTGATTGAAAATAACCTGGTGGAAGCGATATTGGTGATGCCGCGTAATTTGTTCTATACGACCGATATCAGTGTAACCCTCTGGTTTTTAAATAAGAATAAAAAGGCAAGGATTATTGATTTAAACGGAGAAATTAAAAAGTATCGTGATAGAGAACGTGAAATTCTTTTTATGGATTTGCGCCAGATGGGAGAACCATTTGAGAAAAAGTACATCCAGTTTTCGGATGAAGACATTCAAAAGGTAACAGTAACCTTTCACACCTGGCAGCAAACGGAATTTAAAACGAAATACCAGGACATTCCCGAGTTTTGCTACAGCGCTTCATTTGAAGAGGTTGCAAAGAAAGATTTCTCCCTGGTACCCAGCAAATACATCGAGTTTGTAAATCGGGATGAGAATGTTGACTTTGATGAGAAAATGAGAGCATTGCAAGGCAGAAATTACTGAGTTGTTGAAAGCCGAAGAACAATCTAAGAATGATTTACTTAACGTATTCAAGCAATTGGGCTATGACATCAAATTATAAACGGTTAGGTAATTATATCTCATCAGGTTGATGCACGAAATCGCAGATTTGCACATTGACAATCTGATCGGATTAAGTATTCAGAAGAAGTTTATTCCTTCTATATCAAATACAATAGGTACTGATATGTCAACCTATCAGTATTATTAATGCAAATCAGTTTGCGTATTGTCCGGTAACCTCAAGGAATGGAGAAAGAATTACAGTGGCATTATACCAGGAACAAGAAACAGCTATGATCTCTCAGGCCTATGATGTTTTTGAGATTATTAAACAGGATGAATTACATCCTGAATATCTGATGATGTGGTTCCGGCGACCGGAATTTGACCGCTATGCCCGCTATATGAGCCACGGAAGCGTAAGGGAGATGTTTAGCTGGGAGGAAATGTGTAATGTTGAATTACCTGTCCCTCATATCGACAAGCAACGCGAAATCGTAAAAGAGTACAACACCATTGTAAACCGGATCAATCTGAATAACCAACTGATACAAAAGCTGGAAGAAACCGCGCAGGCCATATATAGAAGGTGGTTTGTGGATTTTGAGTTCCCGGATGAAAACGGAAACCCTTACAAAAGCAGCGGCGGGGAGATGGTGTTTAATGAGGAGTTGCAAAAGGAGGTGCCGAAGGGGTGGAAAGATGGAACTATTAAAGGAAATTGTTAAACTTGGTGGGGGAGGAACTCCAGACACGAAGAATGAAAAATACTGGAACGGTAATATTCCTTTTTTTACACCTGCAGATGTTTTGGATAGTTGCTATTCAATTTTGACAGAAAAGAATGTAACTGAATTAGGAATAAAAAATAGCAGCACAAAATTGTATCCCATTAATACGGTTTTTGTAACTGCAAGGGGGACAGTTGGTGCTATTTCTATTGCTGGATGAGAAATGGAAATGAATCAGAGCTGTTATGGGATTAGAGGAACTAATGGTTAATGAATCAATATTTTATTTAACGAAATAATACTTTCAGCAATTGCTAAATTAATAAATGAAGCGGTTGGTGCGGTATTTGCGGCATTGGTAATAAAAGATGTTGGAACTCATGGAATCTTAATAGCACCAGATAAATACTCAATCAGTTTGTTTGGAGAAAAAATTAAACCTGTTCACGATAATACATTGAATGTTGTAAAAGAAAACCAAAAGTTATCGGAACTGAAAGATTTGCTTCTTTCAAAATTAGCGGCAGTAGAGAATTAAGAATATTGAAATACAAATACTGATTAATCTTTTTAGCCAGGAATGATGATGTAAGGGAGAACATATCAAACAGCTTAAGGAAAAAGGTTAGGGATTAGGGCTTAATTACACAAATCCTAGATATTCAAAATTCGAAAAATTTCACTTCAGAGTGCCTTGCTAATAAACTGCATTTGAAATTTACTTTCGAAATGTTGATGGTGAAATCAAAGATAGAGATATTGCTCAAAGATGCTGATTTAAGATGGGACAAAGTTGATGACCAATATTCTTTAAGTCTTTTGAGTCTGATATTCCGAAGATTCTTTCAAGCCAAAACGGGCAAGAATAGAATAATAATGAAATAGAATGAATATCGAAAATGGTATTTCAAGCCTTTGAGCTCTTAGGAAACACTTAGAATACATTTTATAAGCTTTAGAAGAACAGAATCGCACTTACATTGCAATGCATTTATTCGAAGCATTGGAGTCACATAATTTTGATGTTTTTCTTGACACTCATTCTATTGAAAAAGGAGAACATTTTCAAGACGAATTGTGGCATAGGATGACAGATTGTGATGTAATTGTTTTATTAAATACACCTGGTTTTTTGGAGAGGCATTGGTGTAAAGAAGAGTTGGCAGAGGCTGGAGCAAAACAAATTGGAATTATCCAACTAGTTTGGCCAGATCATCATATTAAAGATATTGACCCGGCTTCTTATATAAGTTATCCAATTCAACTGACTGAAGATGATTTTATTAACAAGCTCTATTCTGAGAAAGACAATCCTAAATTTCAGTCTGATTTTATTAAGAGATTATTACAAGAGGTCGAATCTGTTAGAGCCAGAAATCTAGCTGCAAGACAGGATAATCTGATTACTGAATTCATAAATGTTGCATCAAAAAACGGAAGAATCATAACTGTCCAACCTGAAAAAATTTTGACTGAAGATTTATCAAATGGTAAAAGAATAATTTACTTACCAATGATTGGAATCCCACAATCAAAAAACTGCCAATCAGCAGAAATTAAAAAAGAGTTAATGGGATATGATGACGTATCTATCAGATTAATTTATGATGACCTAAGGATACGCGATAAATGATTGAACCATTTAGACTGGCTAAATAAGAATTTCAAAAAAGACATTAAGACATTAGGAAAACGAGATTTTGAATTATGGTTACAAACGAAGTGAAAAATATTTTTCTTTGAGCAAGCATTCCTTTGCCCGAGAGAGATCCAAAGTATATCGAAACAGCCGATATTATCGCTATTAGGGACGCTGTAATTGCCTTGACTTCTGTGGTTTTGCCTTATCACACCATCATTTGGGGTGGCCACCCATCCATAACTCCTCTTATTTATTACGTGATGAACAAATTGGGGTTGAAAATACAAGACCATGTGGTCTTGTATCAGTCTTTGTTTTTGAAAAAGTTTTTTCCTGAGGATAATAATAAATTTGAAAATGTAATCCTCACAGAAAATACTGGTGAAGAAGATTCAAGTAAATTTCTAATGAGAAAACGAATGTTTACAGAAAACAAGTTTGCCGCTGGTATTTTTATTGGAGGAATGGAAGGCATTGAAGATGAGTTTAAACTATTTAGCGAGTTACAGCCTAATGCTTTAGTTTTGCCAATTGCAAGCACAGGTGCAGCTGCACAAGTGGTTTATCATTCGTTTTTAAGCCTTGAAAGGAAAAATCAACGTTTAGAAAATGATTACGCTTATATGTCTTTATTTCAAGATTTATTAATAGATAAAATTTAAAGCAATGCGAAGAAAAGTTTTTGTTTCATACAAGTATAAGGATGAAAAGGTCGCAAAATCGCAAGACTTTTTTTATGAAGAGGTTAATAACAATATGCAATTCAATTACAGAAACACTAGAGTACGAGACTACGTTGATTTGCTGCAAGACAAGATCGGTAGAGATAATATTAATCTTGGCGAAAAAGATGGTGAAAGTGTAGAGGATTTTTCCGATGAAAAGATTGAAACTTTGTTAAAACAGAGAATTAGGCAATGCAGCATCACAATAGTTATCATCTCACAAGGAATGAAAGAAATTTCCAAAAGTGAAAGAGAATGATGGATTCAATGGGAAATCTCATATTCTTTAAGAGTTGTCCCAAAAGGAGGGTATACTAAATAAATGGATGCAGTTCTTGGTATTGTCTTACCGGATGAGATGGCCTCATATGATTGGTATTATACTTCAAATCCAAAGTGTAATAGCATAACCCACCAAACTGGTCAACTATTTAAGATACTCAGAGTTAATATGTTTAATATGCATGAAAAAAAATCCAGAGAATGTAATGGAACACATATTCATACGACTGACGAACCATCATTCAATTTAAACTGTAAAATGGATTGACTCTATGAATGGCAATATTTCTAAGTAATACTAGGAAAAAGCGATTGATAATTGAAGGATTATGAAAATTTTTGGTATGATGTTCACATAAACCGTGATTGAGATGAGCATTATTTCAGAAACGCATGATAATAATAGAGATATATGAAGGTAAACAAAAATTTTCATAGCGCTTAATAAAAGTTTAAGAGAAGCAGAGGAGAGGCAAGTTGGACTTATTTAAAACAAGAATATTTCTCTCTCATAAGCACGATGAGAAAGAATACCTTGAAGGTGCAATATTTTCTTAAAGCAATTTGGTGTTGATATTTATGTTGATTGGTTAGATGAGGGTTTGCCAAAAACAACTTCTGGACAAACCGCAGCAAGGATCAAGGAAATAATTAAAGAAAATCACAAATTTATTTTCCTTGGTACTGATGGTGCAATAAATTCGAAATGGTGTAATTGGGAGCTTGGACTTGGAGATGCAGCAAAGTATATATGATCACATTACCATATTTCGGATAAAAAATGAATATACGAATTTTTCAGGTAGCGAATATCTTGAAATTTACCCCTACATTTTCAATATCGATAGTAGCCAATATTTTAAGGGGAACTACAAATCACAAGGAACTTATGTAGTGTACCCGTCGATTAACGGCAATGATAGGGTTATTCCTATTGCAGAATGGTTAAGGAATAGATAAGGTGCTATACAAACGAGATAATAACAGAATGCCAATGCCCCTATCTCAGAACATAGAGTACAAGCAAAGCTAGCACGATGACTACCTGAAAAGGGTTTGCGGTTTGGCACAAGCCAAAAGGGGAACGATATTCGGAAAGAGTTTGGATTGAATTGGACAGATTTCGAAAACAAAATGACATCAGAAGCATGGAGGATGGTAACGGGAAATAATTCAGGAGGAATGAAATTCCCAAAAGATTAATCAGAAAAGTCAATATGAACGCGGCGAAATCATCATTTACCAGAACAATGAAGGTAACATCAGGATCGATGTGAGGCTGGAAGATGAAACCGTTTGGCTGACACAGGACCAGATGGCCTTGCTTTTTGGAAAAGCAAGATCAACAATCAATGAGCATATCCGGAATATTTTTAATGAAGATGAACTTGATCCGGAAAAGGTTGATCGGGATTTCCGACATACCACTAAATACGGAATTTCCGTATTTAAGAAAAAGGATTAACTTCAGGTATTATAGTCTTGATGTTATTATCTCGGTTGGCTATCGTGTGAAATCATTGCAAGGTACACAGTTCCGCATCTGGGCAACGCAGCGGCTTAAGGAATACATCATCAAAGGATTCACACTGAATGATGAGCGCTTTAAGGCAGGTAGCTCAATGAACTTACTTTAATGAACTGCAGGAACGTATCCGGGAAATCCGGCTATCCGAACGATTCTTCTACCAGAAAATCAAAGACATTTACGCTACCAGTGTCGATTATAATCCAAAAGACAAGAATACCATTGAATTTTTCAAGATCGTTCAAAATAAACTCCTCTGGGCTATCAGTCGGCAAACCGCAGCGGAACTGATCTATCGCCGCGTAGACGCTTCGCTACCGCTTATGGGGATGCAGTCGTTCGACAAAAAAGCTTCTTCTGTTATTAAAAAATCAGACATCAGCCATTGCAAAGAATTTCCTGAAAGAAGACGAAATTAAGTTATTGGGATTGCTGGTTGAGCAATATCTTGCCTTTGCCGAAACAATGGCACAGCAACGCACACCCATGTATATGAAAGACTGGATTCAACGGTTGGACGCCATTCTTCAGATGAACGACAGAGAACTGCTAACCCATGCCGGAAAGATAAGTCATGAAATGGCATTGAAGAAATCAGAAGATGAATATGAGAAATTTCAAAACACCCGGAAGCAAATAGAAAAAGAACAAAATCTGAAAGAATTAGAAGCTGACATTGACAATTTAAAAAAGAAATAATGCAGTTCAGAGAGGAAGCACTGGAAAAAGCCGTAGTGGAGCTGTTTGCAGAAGAGCAGATACCTCACTATCATGGCGATACCATCCACAAAGAAATGGCTGATGTGCTGCTTCGCGATGATCTGAAACAGTTTCTACTTACGCAGTATTCGGGTGAAGAAATCACCACCAGGGAAATTGAAGGCATTATCCGGAAACTGGATGTATTCCCGGCCTCAGCTTTATATGAAAGCAACAAAGCCATTTTGAAGCTTGTCGCAGATGGGTTTACATTAAAAAGAGAGGACCGTAGCAAAAAAGACCTTTTTATTCAGTTGATTGACTTTTCTGCATTGAGGGCTCACCTCAAGGAAACAAATGAAGAACAATTGGCACTGGCGGCTGAAACTCATTTAGTTTATCCGGCAAAAGACAACAACATATACAAATTCGTAAATCAACTGGAAATCCTGGGTTACGAAAAACGAATCCCCGATGGCATCGTTTATATCAACGGCTTGCCCTTGGTGGTATTTGAATTTAAAAGCTCCGTAAAGGAAGGCACGACTATAAAAAATGCTTTTACCCAATTGACGGTCCGCTACCGAAGGGATATCCCCGAATTATTTAAATACAATGCTTTTTGTGTGATCAGCGATGGTGTGAACAATAAGGTCGGCTCCCTTTTTTTCTTCTTACGATTTTTTCTATGCCTGGCGCAAAATCAATCCGGAAGATGAAGCGGTCGACGGGATTAATTCTCTCTACAGCATGGTCAGAGGCCTGTTTAACAAGCAGCCGCCTGCTCGATATCATCCGGAATTTCATCTATTTCCCGGATACAGCAAAAGACGATTTAAAGATTGTCTGCCGGTATCCCCAGTATTATGCCGCCAATAAACTTTATGAGAGTGTCAAAGCTAAATATGAGGCCTGGCGGGAGCGGAAAAGGAGGAACCTATTTGGGGCAACCGGAAGCGGAAAGAGCTTACACCATGCTTTACCTCACCCGGCTGTTGATGAAAAGCGCCTACTTTGCAAGTCCGACAATCGTAATGATCACCGACCGGACCGATCTTGACGACCAGCTTTCCGCGCAATTCACCAATGCGAAAAGATTTCATCGGTGATGATCAGTGTAATAAGTGTGGAAACCAGGGCTGAACTGAAGACGGTGCTTGCAAAATCGAAACAGCGGCGGCGTATTTCTCACCACCATTCACAAGTTTACTGAAAGTACCGAATTACTGACCGACAGCACCAATGTGATCTGCATTTCCGACGAAGCCCACCGTTCACAGATAAATCTTGACCAGAAAATAACGGATAACCGACAAGGGTGTTAACAAAAGATTCGGCTTTGCCAAATACCTGCACGATTCATTACCAAATGCCACTTATGTCGGTTTCACAGGAACACCGATTGATGCAACATTAGATGTTTTCGGCGAAGTAGTTGATGCATACACCATGAAGGAATCGGTAAAAGATGAAATTACCGTCAGGATTGTTTATGAAGGCAGGGCTGCTAAAGTTTGTTGAACGATGAAGAAACTGAAAGAGATTGAAGAATATTATAAGAAATGCGCTGACGAAGGCACAAACGAATACCAGATTGAAGAAAGCAAAAAAGCCGTGACACAAATGGAAGTGATTCTTGGCGATCCAAACCGTTGAAATTAGTGGCGGAAGATTTTGTGGACCATTACGAAAAGCGAGTTGAGGAAGGTGCAAGTGTAAAAGGTAAAGCCATGTTTGTGTCAGCAGCCGGGAAATTGCTTACGATTTGTATAAAGAAATTATTGCACTACGACCGGAATGGAAAGAAATAAGGGAAAGTGATGAAGGTGCTGAACTTGACTGAAGAAGAAAAGCAGGAACTTAAACCGATTGAGCGGATAAAAATGGTGATGACCCGGGACAAGGACGATCCGGAAGAATTGTACAATATGCTTGGCACAAAAGAAACAGGAAAGAACTTGACAGACAGTTCAAAAATGCGAAATCAAATTTCAAAATTGCTATCGTTGTGGATATGTGGCTCACCGGTTTTGATGTCCCTTTCCTGGATACCATGTACATCGACAAGCCCATCCAGCAACATTCCCTGATTCAAACCATTTCAAGGGTAAACCGGGTGTATGAAGGAAAAGAAATAGGATTGGTGGTGGATTACATCGGCATCAAAAGCAAGATGAATGTCGCTTTGAAGAAATACACCAAAGGAGACGAAGACGATTTTGAAGACATTGAAAATCCATCGTCATAGTGAAAGACCAGTTTGATTTATTGGCGAAGACTATTTCATAATTTCAATACAACGCCCTATTTCAACGGCACTCCACTTGCAACAATTGAACTGTCTGAATTTTGCTGCAGAATTTGTGCAGTTGACTGATGAATTGGAAAAGCGGTTTATGGCAATGGTTAAAAAACTGAGAGTCGCCTATAATCTTTGCTGCAGCAGTGAACAACATAACCAGTCAGAACGAGATCACATCCATTTCTATTTTGCCATTAACGCCATTATTCATAAACTTACCAAAGGCGAATGCACCCGATACGGCGCAAATGAACGAACGAGTAAGGCGAAATGATAAAAGATGCGCTGATAAGCGAAGGCGTCGAAGAAATATTCAACCTGGACAAGAAGGACCAGAAAAACAATGCGGATATTTTCAGCGATGAGTATATGGCAAAAATTGAAAAAATCAAATTGCCTAATACCAAGATCAAATTGCTTCAGAAGTTACTGAAAAAAGCGATTGAAGAATTTAAAAAAGTAAACCGGATAAAGGGAGTTGATTTCTCCAAGAAAATGAAGAAGCTGGTGGAACTCTACAATGAAAGAAAAGACTTTAAAGCCATGCAAAGCGAAGTGCTTGATGATGTTGCCGAAGCAATTTGCCAATCTTTTCAGGGATTTGCAGAAAGAACGCAATTCATTTGCTGAATTGGGAATTGATTTTGAAGAGAAGGCCTTTTACGATATTCTTAAAGCCATTGCGGAAAAATACAAATTTGAGTATCCCGAAGATAAACTGATTGCACTTTCAAAAGCTGTAAAAATCATTGTCGATGACAAAGCCAAATACACCGATTGGTCACACCGGGACTGACATCAAAGCAGAATTGAAAGTGGATCTGATTCTGATACTCGCCGAACACGGCTATCCACCCGTTCCAAAGGATGAAGTGTTTAAAGAAATTTTTGAACAGGCGGAGAATTTTAAGAGGTATAGCGAATGAGATAAATTCTAAATTCAAGGAAGACTTACACTTAACTTTTTAACGCATATAGTAAAAATGAATGGATTTCAATTAAATATAGAAGCTGAACTTTGGGGATATTTGGATAAAGATCCTATTTTCCATGAATATAAATGGATCTTGGACTTAAGTTCTTGTCAGGACAAGGTTGAAAAAAGCAAAGTCAGAGAGTGTGGAGGTGAAAGATACAAGAAACCCAGTGTTGAAGCAATTACGCAAATTACTTAAAGAAAATAAAATTTCAGTACGAGCTGAAGTATTTGAAATCAACCATGGAAAATATAGTCATACAATAGGGCTGACATTACGTGTAAGGATTGTTTATTCGTCCATTACCATCCAATACTTATTGAGCAATTTTCGGAAGCTGAAATTTCGGTTTTGGTTGCCCATGAAATAGGGCATTTTATTTAGCAAACAGAATATTACCCTGAAATATTATTGGCACCGTTGGCTAATCATACTGAGCCAACATACGAAAATTCTGTAAGATTTAACATACTAGCCAATTTGCTTATCACACTTAAATGAATATAATTGTGATAGATATGCTTTGTTTGTTACAAAAGATTTGGATTTATTGATCGATACTTATAGAAAAAACTATGATCTTGGACAAAAACTTTCAACAGATCCTCTTTCCAGAAGTTTATTACAAAAAATTAGAAATGGTCCCTGGCAATTGAAACTTATTTCCAATCATCCTTTCAATGAAGAAAGAGCAGCCGCTTTATCTCTCATTCATCCTCAAATATTCGATCCAAAATTTCAATATCAATAACCGCGAAGAAGTTGTAAATGAATTATTGAAATTGATCCATTATTCTGAATTTATGCAGGAATATGGAACATTTTATTCGAGTTGATTCATCTTTTTGTTTACGATATTTCTTTTATCTTTACTTTGATATTTAGTAAATGCTATTTTTCTTATAAGCATGTCACCTGGTAAACAACGTACGATGCTTTTTGTCAGCTACAGCCATAAAGATAGCGTATGGCTTGAAGAGTTGCGCCCGCACTTGAAATCACTCGCGATAGAAAAGGATTTCGATACTTTATTTTGGGATGATACTCAAATTATTGCCGGTTCGGATTGGAAAACAGAGATTGACGAAGCATTGAACTTTGCAAAGGTGGCGATACTGCTTATCAGTAAGCACTTTCTGAGCTCGGATTTCATCACTTCGCAAGAACTGCCAGCTCTTCTCATAGCCGCAAAACAGAAAATAATTGAAATCCTTCCGATAATTCTCAGTCCATGCCGTTACGAATTTCATCCTCAACTTAAAGTAATTCAGACCCGTAAATCCACCATCTGACCCTATTGAAGGAATGACAAAGGTCAATATTGAAAATACGTTCTTAAAAGTTACAGAACTCATTGATAAGGCATTAACGATTCCCTGCGGCCAAGATAAAATCAGCCGACTTCCTGAAACGAATACAATTGAGCTGTCAACAACAATTAAAACTCTTCAAACACTTACGGAGCAAACTGCTGAAGAGGTGTTTACTCAACCTGATATCATCCTTGAACAAACCCCTAATCCTGGTAGCCATATAATTTCAGTTTCAGATGAAAACTGGACCCGTCTTGTCATTCAGTCACTTCCTGATGGCAGCTTGAATTACCAGACCATTCATAACAATACGCGTCTGGAATACAGACTCCCCCCCCTTCAACGCAAGTTAGTCGACGGCCTAGCCGAGAAATGCCTTATTCGTAGTAATTTCGATCGTCAACTTGCAAGAGCTCTTTTTGAACTGCTAATTCCTAGTGATTTAAAATCGATACTTTTTCAAACCGAAGGGACAATCTTAATCCTTGATTCTACAACTGCTAAGTACCCATGGGAGCTACTCCTAGATAGCGTTAATGGAAACGATTTACCAATTTCTGTACGCCATCCGTTAATCAGACAATTAATTTCAAATCATTTCACACCGTATTCGAGGTCTATACAACAAAAAGCCTTAATTATTGGGGATCCTGATTACCATTCCTTTGCCCCACAGCTTCCAGGTGCGAGAAAAGAAGCTGAAGAGGTTGCAAACCTCTTCCGCAATTCGGGATTCACTGTAAATAGCCAGATCGGAACAAGCTCCCATGAAATTATTTTCAGCCCTATTCTCCGAGCCCTTCCAGATCCTGCACATGACTGGACATGGTGTTTACGAATACAAACTTGCAGGTACCAATAGAACCGTGACGGGTTTCTTACTCGATAAGGATTTATTCTTTACCGGTAACGAAGTCCGTCAAATGTCAACTGCTCCCGATTTTGTATTTCTTAACGCTCCATATTTGGGGCGTCACTCTTCTGGGAATCAAGTCAATGATTCAGAATCATCGGTCCGTTTCGCTGAAAGTCTTCCCGATCAATTTATCTCAATCGGTTCCAAGGCATTAATAGCTCCAGCCGGAAATCTTAATGATAATGCAGCCTGGACCTTTGCAACCACATTTTATGAAGCAATGTTCAATCGGGATGAGTTTTGGTCAGGCAGTTTTGGATGCAAGGAAGAAAACCTACCTGCTACATGCGGATAGCAACACCTTTGGCATGTACCTTTGCTATGGTGATCCCGGCTATCACTTAACAGATCAGGCAATGGTTTCCGTTAGAAAATAGAACTTGGTACACGGTCTGGTTTGAAAAGCTATAATATTCCACCTTTCCGACATGGCAGGGAACTGACACTGTCAGAAAACCCAGTATTCATGGACGGCGGACGATTTTGAGTTTCTTACGGCTTCCGAGGCTTATTATTCAAGCCCTTCGGGCTTGTTTTATCCAGGATCGAGGATCTGATTGCTAACCGCTTCTCAAAATAACTCAACACTCTCAACTCAATATCTCCAACTCAAAACTTTTCTCCCCCACCCCTGGCCCCTCCCGTGCCGGCATTTGAGGCAAAATCCATATTCTCTGGGGAGGGGAAAATAATTTCCATTCCGTCCATTTTCTACAAATATTTGACTCCTTCGGAGTTCGCCTCGCTGCGCGTAATTAAATTTCCAAATCACTGACCACCTAAAACCCATGACCATTGACCCATGACCATTTACCCGTGACCATTTACCCGTGACCAATGACTAATGACCGCTGACCGGCTTAATCCACCGCGGCACCGCATCCACCAGGATGATCACCAGGGAAGCCATGATGATGATGGTCAAAGCCAGGTTAATCATACCCTGCACCCGTGTCGACGCTTCGATAACCTGAGGGATAAAAAGGTTTTTGATGTTCAGGAAACCGGCTGTCATGGTGGTGATGCCTACGAAAGTCATCGGCACGATCGTGATCCAGGCGTATTTCCGTTTGCTGTGGTTGATGATGTAAGAAGTGCCGATGGCCAGGGCGATGGTTCCCAGCAACTGGTTGGCCGTGCCGAACATGGGCCAGATGGTGCTGACACTGCCGGTGTAAACAAAATAGGCCCAGGCGAAAACTACGAAAAGGCTGGTAAAAAGGTTCCCGGGCAACCAGTTGGTCACCCCGAATGGCTTATAAACTTTGCCAAGCATTTCCTGCATAACAAATCTCGCGATCCTGGTCCCGGCATCGATAATCGTTAAAATAAAAAGCGCCTCGAACATGATCGCAAAATGATACCAGTACGACATCAGCTTCTCCAGCCCGGGGATGGAGGAGAAGATCTGCGCCATGCCTACGGCAAGCGAAACGGCTCCTCCTGTTCGACCGGCTATATTTTCGCCCACTTCTTTGGAGAGAATTTCGAGGTTTGATTCAGTGAAGCCCATTTCCTGCAATGCAGGAAGAATCTGGGCGAATTTCTCCACCGGGACGTTGATCTGGAAATAATCCAGCGGGAACAGGCTGCTGGCGGCAATGAGCGCCATCACGCTGACGGCCCCTTCGGAAAGCATGGCCCCCACCGCGATAAATTTGATATGCGATTCTTTCATCAGCATTTTGGGCGTGGTCCCTGAACTGACTATAGAGTGGAAGCCGGAAATGGCGCCGCAGGCAATCGTTATGAAAAGATACGGGAACAGTGGCCCCGGGATGATCGGCCCGCCTCCATGGATAAAAGGCGTAAAAGCCGGCATTTTCATCTCGGGCATCACGATGAGGATACCGACGGCCAGCATGGCCACCACGGCCAGCTTCATGATGGAGCTGAGGTAATCCCTTGGCGACAGCAGCACCCAGACGGGCAGCACCGAAGCCAGGAACCCGTATGCGGCGATCAGGATAGTCAGGGTCGGCTTGTCGAAGGTGAACCAGCCGGCAAAAGATGACTGGGGGATATATCTGCCATAAATAACAGCGAGGCTCAGCAGGATGACTCCTATGATCGTCGCTTCACCGGTCTTACCTTTGCGGAACCGGAACATCCAGAAACCCATGAACACGGCAATAGGGATGGTCATAGCGATGGTGAAGGTCCCCCAGGAGCTTTCTGCCAGGGCATTTACGACAACAAGACCCATACCGGCCAGTGCCACGATGAGAATGATCAGGATGGCGAGTGAAGCAATGACGCCGCTGGTTTTGCTGATCTCGGACCGCGCGATCTCAGCCAGCGATTTCCCGTCGTGCTGCACCGAAGCTACAAGGATGACCAGGTCGTGCATGGCACCGGCTATGACCGAGCCGAGGACCATCCAGAGGAACCCGGGGAAATAGCCGAACTGGGTTGCGAGCACGGGCCCTACAAGAGGCCCTGCACCGGCAATAGCGGCAAAATGATGCCCGAAAAGGACCCATTTACTCATCGGGACGTAATTCTGCCCGTCGGAAAGCCTGTAAGCGGGCGTAGCCCTCATATCCTGCACCGTAAGGACTTTTGCCACGACCCAGCTGTAATAAAACCTGTAAGCCAGGACGAAAAAAGCAATAGCACCGATGATCAGGGGGGCTGCGTTCATTTAGAAAGCACGGATGGCCCGGACTCTGCCAATGATTTCTTTAGGGTTAGGTATACTGTAATCCTGGGCAATATTGAATATCCAGGCATTTGTAGAGCCATCATCGGTTGAACTCCAGTAAACTGCATTGGTAAATGTCAGTGGATTTGTTTCCTGAATGAATCCATTCGTATTCGGGTTCCCGTCATTATCCAGGACCTGGTCTATCAAGACATCCTGTGAGCATAACAGGGCCAGTTCCCTGTTGGATGGTAAATACCAGTCACTGTGCCCGCCCCCGGTGTGATCCCGGCAAAGTTTTGCTGCGCTTGTGGTGGTATTATCTATAATAGAATCGGTGTTGACCCTGCCATTGGTCATACTATAAGCCCCGGTTGAATCAAAGGGAGTATTGCTCCATGCCACCTCGTTACCCCCGTTAAGATTATCCAGGCTGGCCATCAACCCGTGCTGTCCCGTGGAATCCACAAAGAATACAATGCCACCGCTGAAGACCTCTCCCACATAATGGCCGCTGCTGCTGCTGCCGCCTGATGCCAGTGATGTCCAGCTGGTGCCGTCGAAATAATAAAAGCCATCCGGGCCGATGCTGCCGCCGTTGTTATATACCAGCAAGCCTTCGACAGGGGATGAAATGGGATTAGTGGCATTGACCAGGGCAACCCGTGGGATCAGCAACCCCTTATTGGTGCTGCTGACATCCAGCATAGCCGAGCCATCAGGTGAGGCACCGGTTGAGTTAATTCCCACATTCTGTGCGTTAAGGGAAATGAAGGATACGGTTATTAAATAAAAAGTTATGAAATACCTGGTAAAATTTCTCATCATCAGTAATGTTTAGTTATAAATCTTAATGCCTTTTACGTTGCTTAGCGATGGTAGTCAGAACAAAAATAATGAAAAATCTTTGTATGTAAAACTATTTTTCCGATCCCTTGCGATATGCTCTGATATTATTCAAATTTCAGAACTTCGACCGGATTCGTATTTGCAAGTTTTTTCACCTGGAAATAGATCGTCAGCCATGCTAAGATTAAAACAAATATGACTGGGAAGATAAAAAACATCGGGCTGATAAAGGTTCTATAAGCAAAATTATCGAGCCACATATCCAGGAACCACCAGGCCAGCGGAAGGGCAATAATACCTGCAATGACAACCAGGAGAAGGAATTCAAGGGTCACCTTACGGGCGATCACAGCGGTTTCGGCGCCTAACACCTTCCTGATCCCGATTTCTTTTTTTCTCAGGTTAAAAGTGTAATTAGCCAGTCCAAGAAGACCCAGTCCGGCAATAAATATAGCCAGGAACGCAAACCAGAGGATGGCTGTTCCCGCATTTTTCACCCCGGAATATGAATTCTTTAAATAATCTTCCTGGAAAAAATAATCGAATGGCTCATCAGGCAGCACCTCGTTCCAGGCGGATGTAAGGCTTCTGACCGATTCCTCTTTGCTTCCGGGCTGAATCCTGACCGACAGATAGCTATAGCCCAACCAGGGCTGTTTGGTCAGGACTAACGGCTGCAGTTCCTGGTGCAGGCTGGCAAAATGAAAATCACTCACTACGCCGATGATCTTGTGCGGCCCGTCGCGATAAATGGTTTTCCCGACCGGATTTTCCCATCCCAGTTGTTTTGCAAGTGATTCATTGATAATAAACGAGGCGCTGTCGCTGTTAGAAGCCTTATCAAAACCTCTTCCCTGAATAACCGGAACATTCATGATATCAAGGTAATCCGCATCAACGTCCAGAACATGGATCATGATGGGTTCTTTGAAGTCTTCAGGTAAATAACCGTTCATGGTAAATCCATCCCCTGGAATTTCGGAAGAAGCGCCTGATGAAATCACGGTTGGAATCCGGCTGAGCGCATTTTTAACGACCTGGTATTTGCTAATGGCATTTTCGCTTACCAGCGGAATAACAACGACATTTTCCTTGTTGTATCCCAGCGGCATAGAATTCATGTAACGCATTTGCCGGTAAACTGCCAGGGTAAGGATGATCAGGATGACCGATACAAGAAACTGGAAAACTACAAGGATATTCCTGAGAAATGCCCTGCCTTTTCCCGAAATCATGGGTCCCCGGATGCTTAACAGGGGAGGAAACCGGGAGATGAACCAGGCAGGGTAACTGCCTGCCAGAAGGCTTGTTGCAACAAGGAGCAGGGCAATGCCGCCTGTCATGATCCCTCCGGAAGCACCAAACAGCGACAGATCTTTACCCACCAGGTTGTTAAATGAGGACTGGATGATTTCTACCAGGATGGTGGCGTTCAGAAAAGCAAAGATGCTGATCAGAAGCGTTTCAAGAAGAAACTGGAGGATGATATTTTTTTGTGTTGCACCGGTCACTTTCCTAAGCCCTATTTCCCTGGATCTCATAAACGACCTTGCCGTGGTCAGGTTCATGAAATTGATACAGGCAATGACCAGGATGAAGAGGGCTATGCTTGAAAAAATATAGAGTGATTGAAGATCGCCATCGCTTTCCAGTCCGAAATCCTTCCCGGAGAACAGGTAAATCCGGGTAAGTGGCTGTAGGTCAAGATGAAGAACAAATCCGGCATGCCTGTAGAGATAGTTGATGTTCTTTTCCATGAATTCCGGGAACTTCAGTTTTAGACCCGCCAGGTCAGCACCATCATTGAGCAGGATATAGGTGAGGTAATTCCAACCACCATTCCAGCCGAGGGGAAGATTTTTGTCCTGATATAGTGAGGTAAAAGAAACCAGCGCTCCAAAACTGAGATGAGAATTGGAAGGGAAATCTTCCATAATTCCTGTAATCAGAAGATTATCCTTACCATTGAGGCGGACGACTTTATAAAGCGGATCCTCATCTCCAAAGATTTGCCTGGCCACCGATTCAGTGAGCACAACCCGGTAAGGCTCGGCAAGGGCTTTCAGCAGGTCTCCTTTTATTAATTTGAAAGAAAACACTTCGAACAATGCAGAATCGGCATAACTCAGGTTTCTGACCGGATAATTTTTATCTCCATAATCCAGGAATGCGCCGGAAGGATTTACGAATCTCACCACTTTGTTTACCTCGGGAAAATCTTCATCCATTGACGGACCAACAGCAGCAGTGAGGTATTCCATTGGCGTAATTTCCAAATCTTTCTCCTGTTTGATGATGACCCGGTAAATATTATCCTTTTTTTTATGAAAACGGTCGTAGCTCAGTTCATTGATAACATATTCGAGGATCAGAAGCACCGTGGCAAGGCCGATAGCCAGGCCCAGGACGTTGAGCATAGTAGCAGATTTGTTTCTCCAGAAGTGACGGAGGCCTGTGATCAGGAGGTGTCGGATCATTTTTTAAATTTTCTTCCGACGACTAAAGCCGTCGGTTCCGGAATCTCCTTCCCCCGTTTGGGGGAAGGCCGGGATGGGGGTTATTGAGGCATTTGTGGTGCTTTTGCCAGTTCCGGAGGAACCGTACCTGTCAATGTTTTCAGGAAAGTTACAATTTCCTGTACTTCCTGGTCAGTCAGGTCTTTACTCAATTGCAGTTTGGCAATAATCCTTACGGCATCAGGCAGGTTATCCACACTGCCATCATGGAAAAAAGGATGGGTCTTTTCAATATTTCTCAATGACGGGACTTTGAAAAGCATCTTGTCCGCCTCATTTTTTGTAACGAGGAAGCGGCCGTTGTCAACTTTCTCACTATTTGTGAAATCCCAGTAGTTTCCTGCAAGGCCAAATTTCTGGTACATGCTTCCACCCAGGACGGTACCGGAGTGGCAGGCTGTGCAACCCACATCCATGAAAGTTTGCAGGCCTTTCTTTTCCTGGTCGGTTAGCACATCTTCGTAACCCATGAGAAATTCATCAAACCGGGAAGGCGTGATCAGTTTTCTTTCAAAGGCGCCAATGGCTTTTTGCAGGTTCACATAATTCACAGGTTGTTCTTCTCCCGGGAAAGCTGCCGCGAACATTTCCCGGTAACCTTGAACTGCCTGTAATCGTTTAATCACGGTTTCCTGGTCAGGCATAGCCATTTCGATCGGGTTGAGAATGGGTCCGCCGGCCTGCTCTTCGACGTCTTTGGCACGGCCATCCCAGAACTGTGTGAAATGATAAGCCGCATTCAGGACCGTCGGGGAATTCCGGTCACCTTTCTGTCCTCCAACCCCGTCAGACGTTTCTTCATTATCCACGCCAAATGTTTCCAGGTTATGACAAGTATTGCAGCTCACCGTTTCATCCTTCGAAAGCCTTTTGTCGAAGTAAAGGGTTTGGCCAAGCAATACTTTTTCTTTAGTAATCGGGTTATCCGGATTTTCGGCATCCCCCTGCAGGGGTTTAAACAGTGATTTTGCGTTTTCCAGCAAACCCGCGAATTGGGCTTCATCGCCAGCAGCCTTAGTGGCCCCTTGTTGCGGCGACTGTGTGCAACTCCACATCCCAATCGAAAGAATGGCAATAATGACTAATAAATTTTTCATTTGATTGGTTTTTAATTACTTGATTCAAAATAGTGTTCATGGGAATCAGTATGTAAATATAAATTTATGCTTGGTCATATCAAAGCAAAAATTTATTGCACATAAACCCAGGAACCGACGGGTTTACCCGTCGGACTGCAAAATTACATTGTAATAAAATTACTTCAAATTATATGTTGATTTAAAGATTAATTTTGTCACCGAAAGGCTCGTCCTCTTGAATCTGATAAAAAAGATCATATCGTTTTTCTTCCTGTCTGTTTTTTTCTTTCCTCAGGCAGAAAAAGTCATTCATCATCATGAGGAAAATACCTGTTGTGAGCATCATGACCTTCCATACACTCAGATTAAAGTAAACTGTTTTATATGTGATTTTGAATACACATTATACTCCAATGATCTTCCCGGGTATACTCAAGAGATTTTCAGGACAGCCGGGACATATAATTGCCCCACTTACCCCTCTCCATTTATTGACGACCTGATCTTTTTATTTTCATTGCGCGCTCCCCCGCATAGCGTTTAGAATTTTCAGCCTGAGTATTCAATCCAAGTCATTTATTAAAAATGCAATCAAATGAAAAAGCATTTCATTTTCTTCATCATTTATATATTATCCTGTCATGTTTTGCCTGCACAAAGCCTTATTGAGGGCAGCATCACTGACCAGGATTCCAGGAAGCTCCCGGGGGCAAATGTCTTTATCCACGAACTGAACAAAGGGACTGTTTCAGATGAAAACGGGCAATATCTGCTCGGCAATATCCCCAGCGGGAAGTTCAGGATCCAGTTTTCTTACCTGGGTTATTCCAGCGAAGTCAGGACAGCTTTTTTCGAAGGTCATCCCCTTATAATCAATGTTGTCATGAAAGAGACCTCAATTGAGACGAAAGAAGTCGTGATCTCCGGCGGCTACAATGCTACCCAGCATGAAAACGCCGTGAACATCGACATACTGAAACTGAAGCAGGCGAGCAATTTGGTCACGCCGAATACTGCGGAGTTGCTGACAAAAGTGCCGGGAGTAGATATGATCTCCAAAGGCCCGGGTGTTGCCAGGCCTGTTATCCGTGGACTTTCCATGGATAATGTGCTGGTGCTTAACAATGGCGTTCGCAATGAAAATTACCAGTATTCCAGCCATCATCCGCTGGGTATCGATGAATTTGGTATCGAGGACGTTGAGATCATCAAAGGGCCCGCATCACTGCTTTTCGGTTCCGATGCCATTGGCGGCGTGGTGAATTTCATCCGGGAAAAGCCTGCCCCGGTCGGATTGATCATGGGGGATTACAACCTTAAGCTCTTTTCAAATACCATGGGACTATCGACCAGCCTGGGCCTGAAAGGCGCTTCAAAAAAGTTCTTTGGAGGGATACGGTTCGGGACAAAAACTAACGAGGATTTTTTGCAGGGCGGGGGCGATTTTGTGCCCAACTCCAGGTTCAACACCATGTCGTTCAAGGCAGACGGCGGATTTACAGGGAAAAGGGCCGTTTCAAAACTGTTTTACGAATATAACAACCAGAAACTCGGATTAACGGAGGATGAGGCCGTGGAGGAGATCACTACGCGCGGAAGAAAGAATGAGATCTGGTACCAGCGGTTCGACAACCATCTGCTTTCTTTTCAAAATAAGATCTTCCTTAACAATTTCAAAATAGATGCCAATGCCGCATTTCAGTCGGTTGAACTTATCCATTATGCCGGTGAAGATGAGGTTGAAATTTCGATGCGCCTGAATACCCTTACTTACGAAGCTAAACTCCACCTTCCATCCACCGAAAAATCGGAATATATTTTAGGTTTCCAGGGATTTAACCAGGTGAATGAAAATATCACGGGGGCGGAAGAGATACTTTTGCCTGACGCCAATACCAATAACTACGGTGTTTTCGCACTGCTGCAATACTATTTCTTCCATGGTTTTAAAATCCAGGCAGGGCTCAGGTATGACCATAAATTTATTTCTTCTGAAGCGGTGGGCTTACCGGAGGACAATGATTACAGGCCCCGGCTGGACAAAGATTTTGGCAGCTTCAGCGGTTCCCTCGGGGCTACGTATGAATTAGCGGAGAAGTTGTTTTTCCGAGGAAATTTTGCTGCCGCTTACCGCACCCCGAACCTGGCAGAACTGACCTCCAACGGGATGCATGAAACCCGTTATGAGGTCGGCAACAGCGATCTTGTCCCTCAAAAGGCTTATGAATCAGACATCAGTATACATTATCACGTTGGAAACCTGACGCTTGATCTTGCGGGCTTTTATAATATCATTGATGATTATATTTTCATATCCCCAACTACTGATACCACACCCGGGGGAGACCAGGTATACCGCTACGGCCAGGCCGATGCCGCACTTGTCGGCGGTGAAGCAGGGTTTCATTTTCACCCGGAGCGCTTGAAATGGGTACACTTTGAAGGGGCTTTTTCAACTGTTTCCGGGAAACAGGACAATGGCGATTACCTTCCTTTCATCCCGGCCAATAAACTGAATTTTGAATTGAAATTCGAAAAGGAAAAAATGGGGATACTAAAGGACAGCTTCATCAGGATCAACTCATCGACAGCCTTTAGGCAGGATCGGCCCGCCCCCGATGAAGAAGCGACTGACGGTTATACACTTGCAGATGCAGGAATTGGAACAACGATCCCTGCCGGAAAGTTTGCATTCAGGTTGCAGCTTAGTGTCAATAACCTCTTCGATAAGAAATACATCGATCATTTATCGACTTTAAAAGAGGTGAATTACTTCAACCCGGGAAGGAATGTGGCGATTTCGGTTACGATTCCGTTCACTTCCTGAACGGATGAGCCTCCGTTGAAAATACGCAATCATCCGGATTGATCCCCTCAGGATTCGCAAAAGTGAGGTATAAGTATTTCATCGTTTCAGCCAGGAAGAAAGTCTCCATATGGTCTTTCTGCTCCTTGGTCCTGACATCCTTAATGTTTGTGAAAGCCACGTCAGTCCTGCAGTACGACATGATATCAGTGAAATATTGAGATGCCATCTCTTTATACTTTATGTCCCCCGTAAAATGATACAGATAATAGGCTGATTCGACGATCTCGGGGTTCAGGTTATATGATGCGTTCAGGATTTCCTTTTTTCCATAATCGTAAACCATTGGCTCGAGTCCAAATTTTTTCCATAAACTGTTCCATGAATCCAGGTAACGGGCTGCATTCTCCATGTCGCCTGAAAGCGCAAGTACAGCAGGAAAATAGGCGTCATAAAGTGTAACCACCCGGTTTACCATCTCTCCGGTTTCTTTATTCACCTGCCCGTACCATATGGATGAATCCACTTCTTCGGCCAGGTATTTTTGGATTGCCGCAATGCTTTCTTCCCAGGCTTTTTTAAGATCTTCATCATTAAATAATAACGATCCTTTTAGCAGATATTCGTAGTAACTATCGATGCAACACCCGATGTGGCTTGTGCTATCGACCCAAAGACCAGTTTCAATGTTTATGTTTTCACCGACCAGGCCGAGGGACGACCTGCGGTTAAAGATTGCAAGGCTCGCTTTTTTGGCAGCATTAAAATAAACGGGGTTGCCGGTAAATTTGCTCAGCATCCCCATCTCGATCAGGCTCGAGCCGCCTTCCGCCAGGTTCACCGTATCGCCTTTGGTCGCTCCGGTTCTGAGGTTCACCCAATAAGCCGGTATGCCCGTGGAAGTATTGTATGCCGGTAGCAGCCTCTTACCGAAATCTTCCGCCCTGGCCAGCACCTTTTCATCTTTCGTGAACTGGTACATGGCTACAAGCCCGCCAAGCACACGGATATTGACTTCAAAAGTCTTGACGAACTGGTCCTTGTTAAAGTCAAGGCTGTCGACAACATAGCGCTGCACCTCTGCGGCCTCAGCATCAAGACCCATGACTTTCATGGTGCTGTATGCATCGATGGGAGAAATTCCCAGCGAATGTTCGTACCAGTCCATATAGCTTTTTGAGACCGGCAGCAGCGCATCGTGTCCCCATGCGTAGGTTTTGTATGCGTTCCAGGAGCGGACGAACTCGGATTTGATCTCCTCAGCCATCTTGCGATCGGCGTCAGATGTAGTTTTAATTGAAGAATTACAACTGATAAAAAGGATCAAAATAAACAGCAGGGATATGTACTTCATCATAGTTTTTTTTAAAAAAAATTATCCAGCCATCTTCAATCCCACGATCCCCGTTACGATCAGCATTACGGAAACGATCCGCAGGGCTGTCATCGGGTCCCTGAACAGGATAATCCCCGTCACAAACGCACCTACGGCGCCGATTCCCGTCCACACTGCATAGGCCGTGCCCATCGGGATGGTTTTCTGTGCGAGATAGAGAAAGTAGCCGCTCAATGCCATTGCCACAACGGCAAAAGCTATCCAGAGGTATTTATGGGGAGTCGTCTGGGAAAGCTTGAATCCCAGTGGCCATCCGATCTCGAAGGCACCGGCGATGATGAGGTAAAACCAACTCATAACCTTAATTTTAAGTTCTAAATTAAATTTTAAATTTTGAATTAAGATCCTAGATCCTAAATCCTAGATCATTTTGGGCAGCCACATTTTTGTCCTAATCATGTATTCTTTGTAATCATTCCCGAATTTCTTCAGCATTTCTCTTTCCTCAATCTTACAAGTTAAAAATAAGGCAATTGTGCTAATGATGATTATGAAGATTGTCGCAGGATTGATATCCTTAAGGAACATGCCCCAGCCTAAAAAAAGAAGCGAACCATACATAGGGTGCCGCACATATTTGTAAATTCCTGTGGTGACGAGCTTCGTGGAGTTCTCAAAATTTTTCCCATGGTTGGTATGGCGGTGGTACAGGATAACTGAAGCGAAAACATAGTACATCGATAAAATTAAAAACAACCATGAAACCAGTTGCCTTAATATCAGCGGGTCTTTGAACCATGACTGCCATTGCAGGAGGCCCAGCAGCAATAATCCTTCAAAGACGAAAAACCGCGGGATGCCATGGTAGCGCCTTTCCCGAAGCGAAACGAACCAGGTGAAGAGGATCAGGAATACAGTTGCTGAAATGAAAATGATCCATTGGGTTGAATTCATGGGAGTTGGTTATTGGTCATTGGTCATTGGTCATTGGTCATTGGTCATTAAGAATCCTGATTAGAAAATATCCGTGTAAATCCATCGCATCCGTGGTAATCCGTGTGCTATTAAATGGAACACGAATGGCGCGAATTTTGCGAATTATTACGAATCTGAATTTCTTTTTAAAAAATAAACTACTGAACTCGATTTTTCAATATTAAAAAGACTTTCCAGGTAAGCTATCTTCCCGAAGATCACGCCGGAAACCATATAAAACCTGTTTCTCCTGTATTTTTCACTTAGCATGGAATTATAAAATGGATCCAGAAGAAGCCGCTTCATTTTCGTGATTTTCAGCCCATGCTTTTCGGCAAGTATTTTCATGGTCGAAGGGGTGAAATGCCATAAATGCCTTGGCACATCCCAGCCTGCCCAGTATTCCTTATAATGCCGTGCATCAAAAGCACTGCAATTGGGTAAGGCTATTACCAGCGCCCCACCCGGTTCAAGCTGTCCCAGCATTTTTTCAATATAAAGGTTGAAATCATCCAGGTGTTCCAGTACGTGCCATAATGTGATGACATCAAAATTTCCTTCTATCTCATCATTCATGAAATCTTCAGGGGAATATGCCGGTATGCTGAATTTTTTCTGTGCAAAGGCGCGGGCTACCGGATCCACTTCCACCCCGGCGACCCTGAATCCTTTACTTTTCATAAATGCCGGAAAATAACCTGTCCCGCAGCCAATATCCAGCAGTTTCCTGCCCTTTGCCACCTTTCTGTACCATTCCGTATTTTTTGCGGAGCATAAGGCTTCTTCCCAGGTGGTAAATTTTATTCATCAGGCCTTTACGGGTATCTGAATGAGACACGTAATCATGGCTCTGATAATAACGGCCAATCTCATCCACTGCCGGGGTACCCTGCGTAAAGACAAAAGCACAGGAGGCACATTTATTAATTGTAAAAGTTTCGTGCGTTAATAAATGATCTTTAGCTTTCAGATATTCAGAGATATTTTCAGAACCGCAAAGTGGGCAGTCAGGATGTTTGATGACCATTAGATTGATAATTATACCGTAAATGTATAATCTTTCTAAATTATATTTTCATTGTAATTCTGCAAAAATGTTATTTAAATTTAATCCACCAATTGATTAACCAGACATTTAATTTTAGTAACTCGTTAATATTTAGTATCATGAAAAAACAATTCCTTTTAATCGCATTGTTTTTTGCATTTGTGATAGCTCTTGCCTGGCAGGGTTGCAATCAGGATGAAGACAATAATCCTCCAAATAATTTGAACAAAGAAGACTGGCAATCTATGGAACCTCTTTTTTCAATGCAGGAGGAGGGAAACGATATGTTCAGCAACTATTTGCTGACTCAGGATACGGTAGCTGCCATCAATTCCCTGGCGGAGTGGTTTGCATCAGATCCGGATGTGGAATGGGCTCAGCCGGGGATGCAGGGCGTTATGGTCAAGTATAAAAGCGGACTCAGGGGAGGGATCCTGGTCGATGGATTAAAAGGAGAAGATCTGCCCGGGACACCTGGACCTGAATGGTATAAAAATAAATTGAGTGAGCCGCTACTTAAGAGTGTCCCTAGCAAGAAAAAGATGATCGTCCTGGATCCGACTTTTCTCGAATTTGTGAAGGCAGCAGTTCTTATTTTCGGTAATTATTATGAGAAATATCAAAATGTATTCCAGGAAATGGCGGAGAAAAAAGATGAAGATTGCACCCTGGATGCATTTACCAACCTGGATGAATATGGCTATATCCATATTATGTCTCATGGTATTCCATGGCCTTACTATGATTCATATGAGAAAGTATACCTGATGACGGGAGAAACCCCTACTGAAGCTGTTTGCGAAAAATACGGGGAAATGATCAAAAGCGATGATGTCATCGGGATCTATTCCAGTGAACTTAAGCGAAATGTCTTTTGCATCTCCCCGGAATTTATAATGAAATACAACGACTTCAGCCAGGATACAGTCCTGTTCTTTGGAAGTTTTTGCTTCAGTTTCCTTGGAAACTGGCCGAACCTGGTGAATAAATTTGCGAATGGAGCTTACTTTGGATATGATTGGGCCATCAGGGTTGGCAGGGATGTGGATTATGTCAATAGCTTATTTGACCATCTTTCAAATAAACAGCAAGCAACACCCTGGACTACTGAAAAATGGTTTACGGAAACACCGGAAATTCCAAAACAATTCTACGATGATGATTATGAAAGGACGATCAAGCTACAATACACAGGCAACACAGATCTAACACTCTGGGCGCATGACAAAGTGAAGGTTTCCATACACTCAACCGAGGCCGATGGTGCCCCTGTCAGTGTTCCGGGAGAAATAAATACCGGGTATACATTTATTTGCGAAGTCGAAAATGCCGACCCACAATTTTTAGAATTCACCTGGAATTTTGGTGACGGCACCGGTTCCCAGGTGGTTTCACAGGATAACTCGATCAATTATGGATGGACGACATCAGGAACATACACTGTTTCAGTGATTGTTAAAGATATTGCAACAGAAGAACTGCTCGGCCAGGCAAATGTAAATGCTATAATTCAGGATGCCCCACAAAACTATATTGACATCCTTCATACCATTAAACATGCAGAGGTAAGGTTTGATGCCAGCGGGCATCATTATTTTTCAGATGGGTCAGCGTTTTGGGACACTGAGTTCTACGTTTCGTCCCAGGAACTGGATAATTCGGGGGGTAAAATAACATGGGACGGACCAAATTTCTCAGCAGCAGGGACATACTTCTATGATGATAAAGATATTACCATTTCGGGCTTTGTCTCTTCTGACGGTGACTCTTTAATATATTTGAAAGCGACGAGATGGTGGCATGATGAATTCTCTACCACATATGATTCGCTTATTTATGAAGTCAGAAATATTCCTTTGACTTCAATTGCTCCTTCCTATCCACTTGCATATTATTCTGTAACGGGAGTAGCAGCCCAGTCTCACCTGGCTTCAATATACTATAAACAATTCAAGGAATCTACCTTAAGTTATATCTATTACACTCACACCGACTGGGAATATGCAGAAATCAGGGTAACTTTTTATGGATCGCGTTAGTATTAGCATGACTTAATTTTGGTCATAACATATTACCATATCTCAATTTTTTCCCTTATTTTAGAACCCGAAATTTGGGTCATTGGTCCTTAGTCATTAGTCATCGGTCATTAGTCATTAGTCAACATCAATTAAAAATTCAAACTTCAATCTTCAACCTTCAACATTTATGATGAATTATCCCAAGAAAGTAACCATCGGAGACATCACAGTGCGTGACGGTTTCCAGCATGAAGAGAAGTTCATTCCCACAGAGGCCAAGCTTTGGCTTGCTGAGGAATTGCTGCTTTGCGGTTTCAGGCACATCGAAGTGACCAATTACGGTAACCCTAAAGGGATGCCACAGTTCAAAGATGCCGATGAACTGATGAAAAACATCAGGAGCAGCAAAAAAGTGGCGCACCTGCTTGACAAAGTGAAGCTGACCACCATCACGATCCGGGAAAAGGCCATCGAAAGGGCGATACAGGCAAAGAAAGACGGCTATGGCCCCGACCGCATCCTGCTGATGGTTTCCACGAGCGAATCGCATCACCGGACGAACTCCGGCATATCGATTGAAGAATATTTTAAAATGGCCGAGAAGTATGTCCCGATAGCACGGGATGCAGGTCTGAAGGTGAACGGCACCGTCAGCACCATATGGGGCTGCCCGATCGAAGGGCCGACAGAGATGTCGAAAGCTATCGAGTTTGCCAAACGCTGGTTTGATATTGGCGTTACCGATGTCGAGCATGCCGACCACGACGGCTCTGCTTCTCCCGACAGGGTCTATCGCTACTATTCCATGCTGCTCGATGCTTTCGGCACACCCGACAAGCACATCGTGCATTTCCATACCACCCGCGGATGGGGCCTTGCCAATGTGCTCGCCGCACTCCAGGCCGGGATGACCAACTATGAATCAACCATGGGCGGGATCGGCGGACAGCCGGCCAATTTCGTGGATGGAATACCTGTTCCCGGGACCGGGCAATATTACTATAAAGATCCTGAGATCGTCGGGCTTGTGTCCACCGAAGATATGGTGGTGATGATGGACGAAATGGGCATCGACACCGGGCTGGACGTAGATCGCGTGCTGGAGACCGGGAAGATGGTGGAAAGGATCGTCGGACGGCGTTTAAGATCTGAGACCATCAGGAACGGGAGGATACCGAAACATATGAAGTGATTATTAATTTTAAGTTCTAAATTTTAAATTCGGGATTATTTTAATTATTGATTTTTAAGCTTTTTTAGCAAGTTTCCTGCGTTGTTTTCACAATTTTTGTAAGAATACTTATTATCTGGTTTATGTCTACTAAAAGTTCTGAAAGATCATAGTCCCTGATAAAATTATCTTCTTTTAGTAACCTCAACCAATACCTGGCCTCTCTTGCTTCTTTCGATGCGATAGTCATTTTTGCAATGAAATCTTTTCTACTGGACGCAGCTCCGGCCTCTTCAACATTGGCGCCAATGCTTGTTGCACACCTCAGCAACTGTTTAGAAATAACAAATTCCCTGTTCTTGATCAGAACCTTATATAGTTGCAGTATTTTAAGGGAAAATTGAAATGATTTGATAGCAATAATATTTTCTTTCATCCGGATTAATATTAATTTTAATGTTTATCCGGGTTTTATATAATTTATACCCTACATGTTAATAATTATCCCGAATTTAAAATTCAAAATTTAGAATTCAACATTGATAAAGATCATAGAAACCCCACGCGACGCTTTCCAGGGAATTAAGCAATTCATCGCCACTGAAAGTAAGATCAGGATCATCAACCTGTTGTTGAAAGCCGGCTTTGATACAGTGGAGGCCGGGAGTTTCGTTTCCTCGAAGGTTATCCCTCAAATGGCCGATACTGCCCGGGTTTTGAGGGGGATTGACAAAACCGGCAGCAAATCCCGGATTATGGCCCTGGTCGTAAACAAACAAGGAGGCATGAGGGCTGTAAGACAGGGAACAGATGGCTGCAAACCAATGACTGCCGACCACCGACCGCCGACCGCCGACCAGATTTTTGTGGATGACATTCTCTTTCCCTTCTCCATATCCCCGACCTTTCTGAAACGCAACCTGAATGCTGATGTTGACCGTGCAAAGGGGACGATCATGGACCTGATGGAAATTTGTGATCAGCATAAAAAACGCCTGGTGGTTTACCTGTCGATGTCATTCGGCAACCCTTACGGAGATAAATGGGCGCCCGGGATCGTGGAGGAATTTGCCGGTTACCTGTATGAATTGGGCCACCGGGTCATCCCTTTATCGGATATCCTGGGAGAAGTGGAGCCTGCGGTCATCACTGAAGTTTATTCCCGGGTAATAAAATCCTTCCCGGAAGTTGAATTCGGGTTCCACCTGCACGCACTTCCGGGGCATGAATATGACCTGATTGATGCGGCCTGGAAAGCGGGTGTAAGACGATTCGATACGGTTACCGGCGGCTTTGGCGGTTGTCCCATGGCCCATGACTTTTTGGTTGGGAACCTCAATACATTCGCTTTAATAAACTATTGCGAAAAGAATGGCATTGAGCACGGACTGGATGTGGGCGTGCTAAAACTGGCAGCGGAGGAAATGGGGGGATTAATGCTTAATGCTTAATGCTTAATGCTTAATGCTTAATGCTTAATGTTGAATTTTTAATTGATGTTGACCAATGACTAATGACTAATGACTAATGACCAATGACCAAAAGGTTCTCATTGCACATATTCATTTGTTTATGCTGCTGTTTGCATACTGTGACCTTCGGCCAGCAGTCCTTACGTTTCGACCGCCTGGGGAGGGAAGAAGGCCTTTCGCAGAGCAGCGTCAACTGCATGCTGAGAGATAAGGATGGATTTATGTGGTTTGGCACACAGGATGGCCTGAACCTGTATGACGGCAAAAAATTCAGGGTGTTTCAGAACCAGCCTGGCGATTCAACCAGTCTTTCAAACAATTATATTGTTTCAATTTGCGAAGATGAAGAAGGTTACCTGTGGGTGGGTACTATGACAGGGGGCCTGAACCGGTTTGACAAACATACTGAAAGATTCAAGGTTTTCCTGCATTCCGACAGCCTGAATTCTATCTCCGAAAATACTGTCTGGACCGTTCTTTCCGATGGGGAAGGGAACATCTGGACAGGTACCAGCATGGGGGTCAACCGGTATGATAAAAGAACCGGTCGTTTCACAACTTTCAGGCCGGATCCAACTGATCCGGAGAGCCTGGCAACGGATCTGACGGTGAGCCTGTTCAAGGACCGGCAGGGGAGGATCTGGGTCGGCACCGTAGAAGGGCTCTGCATGATAAACAAGTTAAGCGATAAATTTATCAGGTACAATAATCCTTTTGAAAAGGAACATAAAGGTGCCAATATTATCTGGTCAGTTTCTGAAACCCCATCGGGAGAGATTATCACCGGAACCGATAATGGAGTGTACCTGCTGAATCTGGAAACAAAACAACACATGCGGATCCTGGGCTCCCCCGATGAGGCCCAGCTTGTTGCCTGGTCGATTACAGCGCAGAACGACGGGGTGATCTGGGCAGGAACGGACAGGGGCCTTTTCCGGGTAATAATTCCAGAAAACAAGCACCAGGTCTATCTCCATGATCCGGTAAATCAGCATAGTATACCAAACAATAATGTTTGGTGCCTCTTACCTGATCCGGCTGGATTTTTATGGGCCGGGACCAACAATGGCATCTGTAAGACTAAAACTTCTGCAGCCCGTTTTCACCTGCTTTCAGAAGAATCCGAAGGATCAATAAAGCTGTCATCATCAAGGGTCGTGGCCATCCTGGAGGATAGATCCGGTTTTTTGTGGGTTGGTACTGACGGAGGAGGTCTGAATTGTATCAGCCCCGACAGAAAAACAACAGTCATATACACTTCGGCAAATTCAGGTTTGAGAAATGATAACGTCTGGGCTCTGGCTGAGGATGCGGAAAATAATATTTATATCGGGAATTACCAGGGCGGGCTGCACAGGTTTGACCGCAAGTCGGGTACAATTTATGCATTTCCTTTTAATGAAGAAAGCCCCTATTCACTTTCAAACCCCAGGGTACTTGCCCTGCTTGCCGACCGGGATGGTTCCATCTGGATTGCTACCCGTGGTGGAGGATTAAGCCGGCTGGACCCGGGGACAGGCCGGTTTCAGGCTTATCAGAATTCTCCCGGAGATGCCTCCGGTTTTCCTGCAAATACAGTACTGTCTCTTGCGCAGGACCGGATGGGCAGGATCTGGGCCGGTACGCAGGAAGGCGGATTGGCGTTATATCAGCCATCAACTGACAAATTCATAACCTTCGTAAATCAGCCGGACATTAAAACCAGTTTATCGGATAATAATATCTGGGCAATCGAATTTGATGAAAAAGGAAGGCTCTGGGCGGGAACACAGGGTGGGTTAAATGTTTCCGAGGACCCGGGGGAAAATATGCATTTCAGCTATTTCACTATCCGCGATGGATTGAGAAGCAATATCATCCTTGGTATTAAAGAAGATATGGAAGGGAATATCTGGATGAGTACATTCAGCGGGCTGGCAAAGCTGAATATTAAAACATATGATTTACCGGTTAACAGCCAGGACCAGGAAGAAGCCTTTGCATTAATTCATCCTTTGTTTATCATTTTTGATACTGATCATGGTCTCCAGGGTCTTGAGTTCAACCAGGGCGCCAGTCACAGAGGATACAGCGGAACGATGTACTTCGGAGGAAACAAAGGATTGAATTATTTTTCAGATCAGGAAGTGAAAGCAAGTGATTACAAGCCCCCTATTGTCATCACGGGAATGAAGATTTTCAACAGGGAAGTCTCCATAATCCAGATGCCATTGAATAATGATAATCTGCAAGTGTTACGTGAGGGTAATAATTATTCTATGCCTGAAAAGATAACATATCTTAATGAATTGAGTTTAACATTCAGGGAGAGTGTATTTTCCTTCGAATTTTCTTCACTTGACTTTTCGAGTCCGCATAAAAATCAATATGCCTACAGAATGGTCGGTTTTGATGAAAACTGGAACTATATGGGGACCCAGAATACGGCCACTTATACAAATCTTGATCCGGGGGAATATACTCTGATTATCAGGGGCAGTAATTCTGACGGTATCTGGAACCCCAATGAAAGAGTCTTGAAAATTACTATTGTTCCGCCTTTCTGGAAAACCGGGTGGTTCATTTTTCTGCTGATAGCTTTTATCATCCTGACCGTTTTTATTGTCCTTCGGCAGGCTTTTATCAACCAGCAGTACAAAGCTCAACGCGAGAAGGAACTGATCGAGCTGCAGCTTAAAACCATTAAAAGCCAGATAGATCCGCATTTTGCCTTCAATGCCATCAATACGATTGCATCCTTTATTTTTTCAGAAAAACCTGAGGTCACTTATGATTATTTTACAAGGTTTGCCAGGATGATCCGAAATATTCTCGAAGATAACGAGAAGATTTCAAGATCTCTTGAGGAAGAATTGGATTTTGTGCGCAATTACCTGGAATTGCAAAAGATGAGGTTCAGGGATAAGTTTGAGTATTCGATTACAGTAGATGATAATGTTCCCAAAAATACCTTTGTGCCGAAGATGTTCATTCAATCCTATGCTGAAAATGCCATTAAACATGGGTTGATGCACCGGAAGGCCGGGGGGCTGCTGAACATTGCCATCCGGAATGAAAATTCAGAACTGTATGTGATCATAGAAGATAACGGGGTTGGCAGGGAGAAAGCCGCCCGGCTGAACCCGGATACTACCCGCCGGGGATTCAGGATCATGGAGCATATCATTGAATTGTACAGAAAATTATATAATACCGGGATCACCCAGGTGATCGAAGACCTGAAGGATGTTGCTGGCAATCCTTCCGGGACCAGGGTGGTTCTCAGGATTTTCCTCCTGGGAGAAAAAACCCGCAAACGTAAGCTCAGGTTTTCAAATTTATTCAGGCGAAATGGAAAAAGATAGATATGCAATGCGCACAATTCGCACCCTTATCGTTGATGACGAAGAAGGTGCCCGTGATATTATGGAACACCTGCTTCACAGGATCCCTGATGTTGAGGTTATCGGGAAAGCTTCTTCAGCTGATGAAGCTCTTGAAATGGTGATCAGTTGTTTGCCTGACCTCGTTTTTCTTGATATCCAGATGCCTGAAAAGAACGGGTTCCAGCTGGTGGATTATCTCCAGAAATACCTCCTCGATACGCATGTGGTTTTCGTGACGGCACATGCTGAATTCGCCATCAATGCCATGAAAGTCGCCGCTTTCGATTACCTGCTGAAACCGGTTATAATGGATGAGTTAAAGGAAACGGTTCTGCGTTTCAAAGCGGCACAATTTAAAAAACTGACTGCCGGTAATCCTGAACAAACGGTCGGAAAACCTGTCAGGCAGTGTAAATTGAAATTTAACACCCGGACAGGTTATGTCCTGGTATCACCGGTTGAGATCATGTATTGTGAAGCCGATGTGAATTATACCACTATTTTTTTCGGGAAAGATAACCGGGAGGTTATCACGATGAACCTCGGAAAGATAGAGGAAATCCTTTCCCCTTATTCTTTTTACCGGATCAGCCGTTCCATCCTGATCAATCAAACTTATCTCACCGGTGCCGACCGTCAGAAAAAATCGTGCCTGCTCGTTAAGGATAACGAAAGGGTGACTCTTGAAATTTCACCCAATCATATCCGTGAACTGGAAAGATACCTCGACGGATTAACAGCTGTTTAAATTGTTAAATTGTTAAATTGTTAAATTGTTAAACTTTATCTCCTCTTCTCCTCTTCTCCTCTTCCCCTTGTCTCCTTGTCTCCTTGTCCCCTTGTCCCCTCTTCCGTTCGCCACGTTTTTTACGTGATTCGCCATGGATTCGTTGACATTTAATCAATAAGCACGAAAACAGTTGATTACGCTTAATTTATGATGCAAATTTGTATAAAAAATGCGCCAGTGCATTTTATTTAATCAGATTGTTAACCAATTAAACTCCAAAAATTATGAAAAAGTCAATTTTACTTTTTGCATTGTACATGGCCATTTTCTCACAGGTTCTGGCCCAAAACGTCCCCAACGGCGGATTTGAAGATTGGGAATATAACGATGAGGGCGGACTTGAGCCTGTCGGTTGGGTAACATTGAACGATGATGAATACACAGATGTCTTCCAGGTGGAAGGGCATGATGGCCAATATGCCGCCAAATTGAGCGTAGAATGGGTTGTGGACCAGTACGATGGGGCCATGCTCTTTCTTGAGGATAATTTCAGCGTCTCCGAAAGATTTACGGCGCTGAGTTTTTTCCTGCAGGGTGAAACTGTTGGAGCAGACCATCTTTCTATAAACATCGGAATGTTTAATGATGGGATATTTATAGGATATGCGATTAGTCAATTTGACCAGAACTACCCCTCCTGGACAGAATTCAGCATGGAAATCACATATACTACCGATGAAATCCCTGATAGTGCATTCATGGCTATCGAGATCTACCCTTTAACTAATGCAAATTATGGCACTTATTACATTATTGACAATCTGAACCTGAATATGGGTTCCGGATCCTCGGATCCTGAGTTACTTTTGGCTTACACCAATGTGGAAGGAACGGTTTTTGAACTTGGTTTCACCGAGCCTATGGCCGATCCGGCAGGAATGCATAACCAGTTTTCCGGTAAAAGGAACGGGAATATCATAGGATTTACCTCAGCTTCAATAAAACCAACTGATGATTGGGTGATTGTCCTCAACTTAGCTGAACCTGTCTTAGCCGGTGAAGAACTCAAAGTTAGCATATACGGCAGGGACAGTTACCTCTCAAGAAGGAGAGCCCCTCGGATCATTCACCGATCATGCTGTTCTAAACGAGGTCGGAGGAAGCGGGCCGGGTTCCTGGCAGATCATTCCCAGCGGGGTTTCTGAAGACCTGTTCTCCGTTCACTTTGCGAATAATACTACCGGCTATATTGGCGGGGCCATGGCGAAATGCCTGAAATCCACCAATGAGGGATTCAACTGGGCGACAGTTCCTGTGCCTTCCTGGGCAGATTTCCGAGCGGTTTGGGCCACTTCTTCCAATGATGTTTATCTCGGGGCCTGGGATACCGTTTATGCCAGCCACAACGCAGGCACAGGTTGGACCGGGGCATATACCAATACTTTTATTCTGGGTGTAATGGGCCTGCAATTCACTTCTCCCAATAATGGATATGCTTTTATGACTTATAGTTCAATGACCAAAACCACCAATGCCGGGAATAGTTGGTCGGAACCAACTGGCTGCGGTGTTATTCAGGATTTTTATGACGGGTACATGCTGGATGATGTTACCGGCTATGGCGTGGGTGATTGCGGCCTTATTGCCAAAACAACAGATGGAGGCGATACCTGGGTACAATACGAATGGAATAATTGGATAGAATGGTCCTGCATCCAGATATGGGGAGTGCATTTTGCATCAGCTTTAAATGGTTTTGCCACAGCTGACTCCGGTGTGGTTTTCAGGACAGTGGATGGCGGAGATCATTGGAGCAGGAGTGTAATTGCCGGACCTGAGGATATGCTCAATGATGTTTTCTTTGTAAACCCGGCTACAGGCTACATCGTCGGGAACAATGGCAAGATGTTCAAGACCACAAATGGTGGCAACACCTGGGTACCGGAACCTTCACTTACTTCAAATAACCTCCATTCTGTATTCTTCATCTCCGAAAACCTGGGCTGGGCAGTCGGATCGAACGGCACCATCCTGAGGTACGGAAATCCCAATATTTCAGTTGAAGAACCGGATGATAACAACTTCGAAGGGGTGAACATCTTTCCCAATCCATTCTCTTCAAAGGCTTCGCTGACATTTACGATACCTGAAAAAATGGAAGTCCGGATTGAAATCTATGATCTCTCAGGCCGGATGCTGGTGCAGGTATTCAATGGAACACTTATGCCCGGGGCTCAATTGCTTGATCTGGATCTGCCGGAATTGAGAAATGGAGTTTATTTCTGCCGGATTTCACTTAATTGCGGAAATATTTGCAAGCCTTTCGTTATTAGCAAATAAACCTATCCTCATGAAAACCGGGTTTGGGAATAAAATCCCGTTAGCCGCCCTGGTCGTGATAGTGATTGTCATTATGACAGGACGGGTCAGCGGACAAACCACCATGGGTATTTTGCCTGTGAATGCATCTGCCGTGAATTCAGCCGTTTTGAATGTGCAGCAATGGCAGGGTATTTCCTCTAAGATGCATGATTACCTGGTCGTTCAGCTGGCAGGTGTAGGTACCGTCAGTAAATTGTCGAGAGAACATATTCTTTTGCTATTGAAAGAGATCCCTGCACCTGACCCGGAAAACCTGGATGCGGAAGCCTATAAAATAATCAGCAAAAAGGAAAAGCTGCATTATTTGTTAAAATCCTCTGTCGAATCTATCCAGGTGACAGGTAAAAATGTCCTTGCACCATTGAGGGTCATCATCGTGGATGGTAATACCGGCAAGGTGTTTTGGGAAGATGTGATAAAAACCAACCGGGTGGTTTCCAATCCGTCAGTTACAGAACAGATCCTGCTTGAGGAAGTATTCAAACCTTCAATCAATGAAATATCCAAAGAAATAATAACCCTGAAATACTAAAAAACTTATGAAAACAAAGACATCCAAATTTCCTGCCGCATTCATCCTGATCATGATATCAACATTTACAGTCTTTTTAGGATGTGAGAAAGACGATGATCCGGATAACAATAAAACCCCGGTCTGGACATACAATACTGGTGAAGACCCATATCAGTCAAAACCTTGTGTCGCAGGCGACAAGGTAATTGTTTGCACCTTGCCCCAGGACGGCGATGACATAACCCTTCCTGGCACGCATTGCATCGACCGCAATACGGGAACACTCATCTGGAAAAATAACGATTCTGTTAACGGATTATTAACCAGTCCGCTCATATACAATAACCTGATCCTGCAAGGGGGGATTAATCCGCATGCACGCCGGCTTAGCGACGGAAGTGTCGAATGGAAGTTTGTGGACGAGCTGCTCCATATTTCGTTTTACAGTAATCCACTCATTGTGGGGGATGCGGCATATTTTGCCTGCCCGTTCCATATGGTAAAACTCAATGCAGGAACCGGGGCAGAAGTCTGGCAGACAGATGGCTGGTATAATAATCTCAGGTCTTCAAGTCCGGTCTTTAAAAATGACAGGGTTTATTATGCCGATGCCAGTTATTACAATGTCACTTCATTACTCTCAGCCAACGGGCAGGTCGAATGGGCAACACCCTTCAGCAGTGCTTTTGCAAATAAGCCGATTGTTACGGAAACGGAGTTTTTTGTGGGCATCCAGGATGCCAGCATGGGTGCGAAAACACTGCGATGCATGTATTTATCGGATCAGACTGAAAAATGGGGTGTTAAGATAGGCACTGTTATGTCGGATTTAACACTGGCAGATGGGAAGATCTATGCTATAGGCATGCAGACTTTGCACTGTCGGTCCGCTGCTGACGGTTCAGCAATCTGGCAGTATGAAATGACGGCCGGCGCTGTGAGTGAGCCCCTGGTTACCGGGAATAAAGTCATAATCGGATATGGTAAAGGCCTGCTCTGCCTGGATGCCGGCACCGGAGAACTCTTATGGGAATATATAGCTAAGCATGGTAATACTAACGCTGGCTTCAGCAGCCCGACATTAGATGGAGATAAAATTTACGTTTCCTGCTCGGATGGAAATGTTTATTGTTTTAATGTCAGATTAATACAAATTAAAAACAAATAATATGAAAACTTTATTTCGTTCATTCAGTATGATTTTAGCAACAGCCTCTTTTTTCCTTCTTCTGTTCACCTGTGCCTGTGATAAAGACAATGACAATGACAATGACCAGGGCAAGATGTGGAATCCTGACTGGCTGATCGGTACCTGGGAGGGTACGACACCTTCCAGCGTCACACCTTTTGAAAATACGAAGATCAGGATCGAGATCAAAGAGTACAATCTTGAGACTCATGACACATTACCCGGGGAAGTTTCAGGAAAGCTTATGCCTATAAGGGAACTTTTACCTGGGATTTAGATGATGATAATGAAGAATGGAGTATGCAGTTCGATCACACCAATTACCCGCTTCCCGATTGGAATGTAATAATATGGGATTGTATAAATTATACGGCTGCAAACACGACCATGAACAATATTTCCCTGCGGATTAACGATACCATTCAAACTAACCCCTGGCATTCCATAGATCTTGACTGGGGCCCCTTTACAGACAATTCAGGCAATCCTCCGGGTTATATTGATTTTTACGGGGATGTTGAAATCGATATTAATGGAACATATTTCAGGGCTGATTACCCTCCTGATGAAGGGACCATGATCAGGCTGACAAAAAAATAGCAAACAGTAGTTGAGGGAGATTATTTGATTCGCGTTGTTTGCAGGTACCCGGCAGGCCGTCCAGGCTGCCGGGTCCTGCGTTTTAATTGTTCTGAAGGCATCTGACGCATCTTCCTTCTATTTTTTGACTGGAAGTTACCTGGGCATAATTCCAGGCAATATTAAAGAAATAAGCATAATAATGCTTTCCGAATGTTGCATCTTCTGTTTCAAGAGTTGACCAGAATGAAGATATGGTCCCGATCTGGCCATAAATATCAGAATAATGGTATCCTTTTGCCAGTGCAGAAAAACCATAGTGGTTCGTCCCGATATCCATATCTTCGTTCCATGCATAGTTACTTCGCAAGGCAAGCCCTTCTTTCCCCGGAAAATAGTCTTCTGTAAGAAAATTATATAATTCATAGCATTCTGCTGAGCTTGGCACGTGCCACCCATCGGGACAAATACCCTGTACACCGGATGGGGAATTATCGGTACTCAGGGAATTATTCATCACCGCGGCCCATGTATAATAATATCCCTCTTCATCAATCGGGAATGTAGTCCCGGTAAGATCCTGGTACTCCGATTTTTTAAAATATGATTCATCATACAGGTTACCATCATACAGACAGGTATTATCAGGTAAAAGGGTTAAAATGCTGCCATCAGGATATTTGTCGGCCTTCAGATCTTCCGCCATCCAAACCTGGTTGCCTATTTTCACCTTTTTGTAATTTTTATTGTCACGCTGATCGACAAACCTATCACCGATAATAAACCTGGCATCTGCATATTTTTCTTCAAGGCCGTTTGAAACTGACCACCTGATGGAGTAACTGTTTAAAGGCTTGCCTGTACAGATTGAATTTGCTGCATTTTTGTCGCTGAATTCAATATCGGCGAAGTTTTCTGAAATGGCCGACCAGGTTCCAAGCAAACCCACCTTTAAGGGAGACCCGTTCAGGATAACATAATTTGTGTCATAAACCACATAAAAACCGCCGGCGGTTAAATCGGGAGGCAAAGATGCAACAAACCTGACCGAAACCATGTCGGATAGTGTGATATCCCCCGCAGTTGCCGACCACTCAAGAATATATTCATCCCGGTAAATACCATTAAAAACCGCTTTCGAATCATGTTTGTCGGAAAAGCCTGAGGTAAGTTCATCCCCCTGGATAATTCTCCAGGTCCCGGTAATATTAAGAGAATCGACAGAAGTTGCATCCAATTTAACGGAAATGGTATCATAGACTATTGTATCCGGGCCGGCAGTAAATTCATCCGATAATTGAACTAGACTGTCTTGTTTCTTATCGCATCCAAAGATCACCAGGGTTATTAAAAATAATAAACTAAAAATTCTAATGTTCTTCATTTTTTGGTTTGGTGTTTGGACATCTTGCTGTAATAACACATTGTGTTTGCACCCTCAAATTTAGGTACTAACAACTGGAATTGCAATAAAAACAAATTATTTAAGGATATTTAGAATAATTCCGGCCATCCCGACGGGATTTGAATTTTATTTCCGTATTTCCCCGGGATTATTCAAATATGACCCCGTTGGGGTCGTTGAATGACCGTTTTTTATCCCCGGGTTTTACACGGGGTTATTCAAATTTGTCCCTTCGGGACGTCGCTCCGCCGCCGACCGCCGACCGCTGACCGCCGACGCTATTCAAATTTGTCCCTTCGGGACGTCGCTTCCCCTCCAATCAACGGCCGGACCGTCGACCGCCGACTGCTGACCGCCGACACCTATTAAAATTTGTCCCTTCGGGACGTGAACATTCATACCCTTAGCGAGCCACGGAATGCCCTGGCAGCATAATAGGATCCTGCGCCGTTATGATACACGAAGACGTGGCCATAGCGGAAATCGGCAAAGAGGGCACCGCCGAGTTTTCTGATATCAGCAGGTGTTTTCACCCAGCTCGATGTTTTTGTATCGAAATTTCCTAGTTTCTGCAATTCCCGGTATTGTTCTTCCATTAAAAGTTCAATGCCCATGGCAGCAGCCATATCAACAGCGTTACTTTCAGGTTTATGTTCTTTCCTCGACTCCAGCCCTTCGCGGTCGTAACAAACACTTTTGCGGCCTGGTGGACTTTCCTGTGAACAATCATAAAAAATATATTCGCCCGTCTTAGTATCATGACCAACAACATCCGGTTCGCCGCCGGTTCTTTCCATTTCATTGAGCGACCATAGTTTTTCAGTGTTAGTTTCCAGCTTAGTTTGTATTTTGGCCCATTCAATGCCTTTGTGGCGGTTCATGTTTTTCTCAAAACGGGCTTTTAATGCCCTGAGTAGTGCTTCACGTTGTTCCGGTGACAGCTCCTTTTTATTTCCCATTTCCATTAATTGATATCCCGATTTTTCCTGAAACACTTCCCGCTTCTACAACACGGTGTGCTTGCGAAAGTTCTTTCCACGGATATATTTTTTGAATCACGGGCTTAACCGCGCCTGATTTGATGAGAGCACTTAACCCTTCCAGAATAGCACCATCCGTCTTCACGAAAAAAGGAACCGTTTTACGCGAAGAAAACAAATTTGATAATTTAATCAAAGGCATTTCTAACGGACTACCCGCTATAACTATTGACCTGCCTTTTGGTTTCAAAAGCTTTACTAATTTTTTAAAACCGATTCCCCTAACACAGTTTAGTATGATATCGTATCTTTCACCGGTTTCAAAGATCTTTTGATTTTTGTATTCTACTATTGTATCAGCACCTAATTGTCGGGCGAGGTCAATTTTCTCCGTTCTGCAGACTGCAGTTACTTCTGCTCCGAAATGTCTGGCAACCTGTATGGCATAGGTACCAACACCTCCTGTCGCTCCAATAATAAGCACCTTCATCCCCTTTTTCACAGGTGCATGCACAGTAAATGCTTCATAGGCTGTCATCCCGACTCCGGGAACGGTTCCGGCTTCTGTTGTATTCAAGTTATCGGGAACAAGAGCGGCATAAGATTCCGGTATTGAAACAAACTCACCATAAGCTCCATTTTTGCGTATTCCCAGGAAAGCATAAACTTTATTGCCAATTTTGAATTTTGTTATGTTTTTTCCAACTTTAACAACTTCGCCGCTTACATCTACTCCTAATACAGCAGGTAGTTTCAACCTTATAAAACTTTTTAACAGACCGCGTCTTATGCCTGCGTCCACAGGATTTACGCTTGAACCGTGAACCTTTACAAGTATTTCATTATCATTAATTTTTGGTGTTTCAACTTCCCCCTGTTCAAATACTTCGGGTTCTCCATACTGTTTTATTATCATTGCTTTCATAAGACGTCATGTCTTTTATAGTTAAATAACCAATTTTAAATTAAACGCCCCGTTCTGGGTAGCGCCCCAGATCCTTAACCATACAGGTAATAAGGCTTCAGTTCCCCTTGCCGAACTTATATCCCCGATGTCAAGAATGTTTTCATTCTTCCATCCGAATTCATTTAACAGAGATTTTACCTTGTCCTTTGCGTCTGCATCATTTCCGCATATAAAGTTGGTATGGTCACCTCCGCCAATCAGGGCAGGATTTACCATCAAACCGCACCACATAGTGTTAAGCGTTTTTACCACTTTAGCATCCGGGAATGTTTTCTGGATTTCTTCTCCTAATGAATTTGTGTTGGATAATTCAGGAATCAAAGAGGGGGGCATACCTTTGCTGAAGTCAAGCGGATTGGCAATATCAATCAGGACTTTCCCCTTTAAGTTTTGCGCACCTGCCAGCTTCAAAGCATGAATGCTATTGGCTCCCTGCGTAACATTCAGAATTACTTCCCCGAAAGCGGCTGCCTCTGAGAATGTACCGAGCTTAACATCCTTGTTCGCTGCATGCCATTCACTGAAAGGCGGATTACCATAAGCATCTGTTGCTGTGCTTGCAAGTTTTTCAGCTACGTTGCGTGTGCCCATCATTACATCATGGCCAAGAGATACGAGCCTGGAAGCGAAGGTCTGGCCAACCGTTCCTGTTCCGATAATTGCTATTTTTTTCATGTTGTTTTATTTTTTAGGTTATTAAAATATCATGATGCAAAGATGCATCACATTCCAGCCTGGGTAATGGTAAATTTCTTGGGTTAAATGGTAAATTACTTTTCTAATGCCTGTTTTCTGAATTCAAGGGGGGTTTGATCAGTGTGCTTTTTGAAAAACTTCCCAAAATTTGAGGGGTCAGAAAAGTTCAATTGATAAGCTATTTCAGCTATGTCAAAATCAGTGAACTGAATCAACGATTTGGCCTCAGATAATATTCTGGCATTAATAAAACCCGAGGCATTCTTTCCTGATGCAGTTTTTATAGATTGCGAAAGATGATTAGGAGAAACATTCAACATGGCTGCATAATCCTCAATAGTTCTTTTTTCGATGTAGAAATTATTAACCAGTTGAAAGAACTTCTGAAGTAAAATCTGTTGCGGGGTTGTAAAGCCTTCTTCCCATTGTTTAAATGCATTGGTAAACTCTTTTAGTTGATACAGCAAAGCAAGTAATTTAATGGAAGCGACTTTATGTTGATTGTCTGATGAATTTTCGTATGCCGTGAATACCTCTTCAAAGTGTGGTGCAAACTCCAGGAACTTTATCTGGTTTAATTTAAAAAAGTTAGTGTAGAGAATATTGAAGAACGGAAACTCTTTGTCAAAATCAGGTTTGAAAAATGACATGCATTCTTTTTTGAAATACAGTAAATATCCATTCGCTGTATTGTCCCGGTAAAAACTGTAGAGTAACCCAGGCGATTGAAAGACCAAAAATGAGTTGAGTTGGGTAACATTCTTGTTGTCATAATTTATTTTGGTTTTTCCTGCGTTTGAAACAAGCGCAATAAAATAAAAGTCTTTACGGAATGGAGGTTTGTAGTTTCTTATTGAACCTTCATTTTCTTTTAAACGCAAGCAAAAAAAGTTAGGATTATTAGTCCTGTATTCCGGAGAAATTGATTTGAGGAAATCATTTATTTCTTTGTAGTAAGGAATTATATTTTTTATTTCTTCCATAATTTGTCGAAAAAGTTTAAAAATAAATAAACTTCAGGAGCCAACGACAAATGAGTGCGGGTTTTCCGGAGGGTTGCAGAAAGAGAGTAATGATACCGCGCACCTTTGCGACTCCGCGGTTTTCTGAAATTGATGCTTATGATACACCCTCCTATTCAAATTTGTCCCTTCGGGACGTTGCCTCGCCCTCCAATCAACCTTCGACCGCCGACCTCTGACCACCGACTGCGAACTGGGAACTGCGAACTTTTTCCTACTTTTACCATCACAAACATCCGCCATTGAACCCGCTTAAAAGGCTCGCCGGTCAAACACTCGTCTACGGAATGGGAACCATCGTTCCGCGACTGCTGAATTATTTCCTGCTCACTCCTTTTTACACCCGGATCTTCATCGAAGGGGAATATGGCATCATCACGGAACTCTATGCCTACATGGCTTTCCTGCTGGTGCTGCTCACCTACGGGATGGAAACAACGTTCTTCCGCTTCGCTGAAAAAGAACCGGACCCGAAGAAAGTCTTCAGTACGGCAGTCGTCAGTCTCTTTTTCACCTCTTCTCTCTTTTTTATCCTTGTCGTGATTTTTGCCGGGCCCATTGCCGGGCTGATCAAATACGGCGAACATCCTGAGTATATTGTGATGTTTTCCGCTATCATCGCCCTTGATGCATTCACTGCCATCCCTTTCGCCTACCTGAGGAAGAGAAACAAGGCTTTCAGGTTTTCAGTCATCAAGATCATCAATGTAGTCGTCAATCTTGCTTTAAACTTTTTCTTCCTGTGGATCGCCCCGAAAATTTATGCTAACAATCCTGACTCCTGGATCAGGCTGGTCTACGATCCTTCCATCGGTGTGGGATACGCCTTTATCTGCAACCTGGCTGCAAGTTTCATTACCTTGCTGTTATTGATCCCCGATATCTTCAGCATCCGGTTTAAGGTCGACTGGAACATATTAAAGCGCATGCTGATCTACACATTCCCGCTGCTGATAGTTGGCATGGCCGGCATGGTCAACGAAGTGGCCGACAAGATCATCTTCAAATACCTGCTTTTTGTCCCGGCTGGCGTGCCTGATCCGGAAACCTACGCCATGGGACAGCTCGGGATTTACGGGGCGGTCTATAAGCTCTCGGTGCTGATGACCCTCTTCATCCAGATGTTCCGCTATGCCGCCGAGCCTTTTTTCTTCGCCCAGGTGAAGGAAGAGAACGCTAAACAGGTTTATGCCGATGTGATGAAATATTTCATCCTCTTCGGACTGTTCATCTTCCTCGGGGTTACCCTTTTTACCGATGTGGTCAAGTATTTCATTGGCCCGCGATACTGGGAAGGACTGTATATCCTTCCCATTGTGCTGATGGCCAACCTGCTGCTCGGCATCGTTTTCAACCTGTCTATCTGGTACAAGCTTAACGATATGACCCGCTTCGGGGCTTATATCGGCCTTTCCGGCGCCGTAGTGACCATCCTGTTGAATGTGCTGCTGGTGCCGCACTTCTCATACCTTGGCTCCGCCATAGGCCACCTTTCCGCCTACATTCTTATGGTCTTATTGTCTTACTACTGGGGACAGAAATACTATAAGATCAATTACCAGATGCGCAGGATCGGGTTTTATGCGTTGCTTTCGATGGGGTTATTCCTCATCAGCTATTTCATGCCAGTTGAAGATAAAGCGCTATCACTCGTCATAAACTTTATACTGATGATGATTTTTATTGTCATCATATTCTATAAGGAAAGACGTGAATTCAAGGCTGTTTTTTAATATTTCTCACAGAGTAACTCAGAGTTTAGGCACAGAGTTTCACAAAGAGTAACTTGGTGCTCTCTGTGAAACCTTTGTGTAACTCTGTGAGAAAATAGGTTCAATCTGCAACCTGCTTCAGCCGGAGCCTGTCAAATGTCAGGTACGCCCCGCCCAGGTAGTAGATCCTGAACTCAACATTTTGATTTTTTTCTTCCAGCCGGAATTCCAGATTATACTCATGAAAATCATTTAAAGATGGGATCATGGAGTAGCTGAGCGACCGGGAGGCCAGTTTTACGTTTCCAAAATCTGACACCACATCCAGTAACGCGATGTACTTATCTTTTATGAAAACTGAATCAAACCGGATATCGAAACTCACCTCGTATTTTCCTTTCAGCAATGTCATGTAAGGACCATGCACCAGATATTTATAAATCCAGGTTTCATAATCCCGGCCAACCTGGATAACCTCCCTTCCTGTTGATTTATCTAAAACCTTGATTTCAGGCGGATACTTCAGATCTTCAACCTTAAACTTCCAATCACGTTTTAGTGTGTACTCATTCACCCGGCATCCGCCGATGACAAATGAGCTGTCTTTCCGGATCAGCGTGCGGTCGAACTGCGTTAAAGAATCCGGGAAATCATCCATCCACATATCCTTGATGAGTATGATCCTGGGCTGGGCAAAAACACTGTCGATTAATTTAAAATTCCTTACCGAATAACTTAATTCATAAGGCGTTGCTTTGATCATATCCGGAGTTGCGAAGGAGGAACTGTATGAATTCCAGTAATCGGAGATGATCCCGGTTTTGCCCAGTTGTGCAAATTCCCCGGCCAATTCAGCTTTTGGTTTGTACGTTTTCGGGTCTATGTACCTGTAACTGTAAATTGTGCTTACAGTACCGACTCCTGCAGCCACAAAGGCAAGAGCTGTAATGATTTTTTTTACCCGGCCCGGGTTGAAGTTGTCGAATAAAATGAGAAAAGCGAGCCAGAAAGAAATATGGACGCCGACAAAATACCTGCGCGGCATACCGTTAATGAGGGCCCAGTTTGAGATGAGGATAACAGCGACCAGGATGGCCCCGTCAAGTATAAAGACCGCCGCCCGGCGTGCTTCCTTCTTCTCCATCCTGATCTTCTTTTTATTAACGATGAATAGTCAAAGCAATGATCAGGATGAGGTAAGAATAGATGCTGAACAGGAAATCCGGAATTTGAAATGCTAAAATTGACCCGATGCTCGAAAGGAACAGGCTGATTGATGTGAGTATGGCAGGAAGATCGTTTATGAATTTCTCCCCGTATTTATCATACGGCACGGTTTCCACCAGGCTTTTCAGCCAGGAAATGGCGAAATAAATAATGAATAAACCGGAAATCAATAAGTAAGTTTCAGGTTTCCGAAAAATGGCTTTAATTTTTCTTTCTTTAAAAATGTAGAAAATAAATACGATCAAAAGTGCCACGACATGAAGTGACAGCTAATTCTGAGACCCAGAATGTAATGATTGATAAAACCAGGAGAAGGAAGTATAATGGCAGCTTTGAAAAAAAAGTCGCGGATTGAAATCCTGGCAGGTACCTGTAAATGATAAAGAACAGGATGCCGGTTAATGAATACTGGAGACCGAATACATTCCTCAGTAAATCAGTAAAATACAAAGGAGGCAGGAACCAAACGACAGCAAAAATGATCCTGCTGGCTCCGGATTTTATAAAAGTTGAAAAGGCTAAAAATCCTGATATAAGAATGATGTAATGGATTATAGATTCAGATATCAGCGAGGATAAGCCAAAGAAGCGAAAAGGAATTTGTCCAAGCAGCGGAATTATAGCGCCGTACCGGTCCTGCCCCCAGAAATAAAGATCGCCGGGAAGTTTAAAATAGTGGAGCATCAACACGATGACCCCTTCATCTGAGTTAACTAAAGGATAAAAAATGGTTGAGAATAGCCTGAATGAAAGTATGATGATCAGGATGATCAGAATTAATAAACTTGATTTTTTTGAAATTTCCGGCATATGAATCATTAGCTATCAAAAATAAAGGATTTTAAAGTTGATTAAAAATGTTTCTCGCAGATCAACGCAGATTGTTCCGCTGATTAACGCTGATCATGGGGTTATTAAAGTCTGCGATTATCTGCGAATAAATCTGCGAAAATCTGCGAGAAACCTTCTACCTTTGCAGGCCATTTGAAAACTATCCCTGTGAGCATCAAGATCAAGGGACGAAATGATTGAAGTGATAATATTTTAATTAGTGAATTCAATGATAAATAATCTGGTCAATAAAATTCTTACCGTCTTATCGTCCTACCGTCTTATCCTCTTATTTTTTCTTACAGTCCTGCAGTCTCACAGTCTCTTCGCCCAGGAATCCCTCACCGGGTCGGCTGGTTTTACGAAGAACCGTGAAACTTACTACGAAGCTTCCAAACAAAAAGTACTCGGGAATTATGAGACAGCCGCAGAGCTTTACAGGAAGTGCCTCGAATATGACCCTGCCGATGCAGCAGCGATGTATGAACTCGCCAATATTTACACCAACCAGGGGAAAATCCAGGAAGCATTGCCTTTTGCTGAAAAAGCCGTTGAGACCGACCCTTTGAACAAATGGTATAAGACATTGCTGATCAGGCTTTACCAGGCCCAGGGAAAATATACTGATGCCGGCAGGATCATCGAGCAGCTTACTTCTGGCTGAACCTGACAATATCGAATATTACCAGGATCAGGCATTGAACCATATTTATAACAACGATTACAAAAATGCCATCAAATCTTACGATATCCTGGAGCAGAAACTGGGAATCAATGAGGATATTTCCATTCAGAAGGAGAAGATCTATATCATGATGGGCAAGCCGGAGAAGGCCATCGAAGAGGTCCGGAAGCTGTCAGGTGCCTATCCCGAAGAGCCCCGCTATCTTGAAATGCTGGCCGAACTTTATATGACAAGCGGATTATACGAGCAGGCCCTTGAAATCTACAATGAGATCCTGAAAATTGATCCTGAAAACCCGTATATCAACATTTCTTTATCTGATTATTACCGGAAAAAGGGTGACAGGGCCAAATCCCTCGAATACCTGAAAGCAGGCTTTGCCAACCCGAACCTTGACATCGACTCCAAGGTGAGCATCCTCCTGGCTTATTACTCGGTGGCAGAGATCTATGATTCATATAAAGAAGAGGCTTTTGAGCTTGCCACCATGCTGATCCAGGCCCATCCGAACGACCCGAAGGCCCATTCCATTTATGCCGATTTTCTTGTCCAGGATAAAAGATATGCAGAGGCCCGCCAGGCTTTTCTCAAAGTGCTCAGCCTCGACAGTACAAAATACCTTATCTGGGAGCAATTATTATTTGTTGAATCGGAATTGCATGATGACCAGGCCATGGCCAATGAAAGCAAACGTGCCCTGGAACTGTTCCCCGATCAGCCCATGCTCTATCTTTTTGCAGGCGCATCGAATTTTCAGTTGAAGAATTTTGAGGATGCCGCTAAATATTTTAAGAACGGGGCGAATTTCGTGGTGGGTAACGATAAAATGCTGGCCCAGTTTTATTCCTACCTGGGTGACACTTATTTCCAGTTGAAAGACCATGAGAAGTCCGATGAAGCGTATGAAAAAGTCCTGAAGATCGAACCGGATAACGTCCTGGTCCTAAATAACTATGCTTACTACCTTTCTTTACGGGGTGAAAACCTTGAGAAGGCGGAACAAATGGCTAAAAAAGCCTTAGAACTTGAGCCCGGGAACAGTTCTTACCAGGATACATACGGCTGGGTGATGTTCAGGCTGGGTAAATATGATGAAGCGGAAAAATGGATTGCAAAAGCTATCGAGAGCGGGGAAGAAAGCGCTGTTGTCCTGGAGCATTACGGTGATGTGATGTGGAAGCTGGATAATAAAAAGGAAGCGGTTAAATACTGGGAAAAGGCCCAGAAGGCTGGAAAAGGATCAGAATTCCTGGAAAAAAAGTCCAGGATAAAACATATTATGAGTAAGATTTACAAAGGAATTATCCTGGCCGGGACCATCGTTTTGCTGCTGTCATCCTGCAAATCCACCCGGCCTTTGATGAAAGCCCCGCTGAAAGAAGAGGGGCCTGAATATCTTTACAGCAAGCTTAAAGAGAATGAGCTAAGGTTTGACTGGCTTTCAGTGAAATTCGATGCAAGCTACTCCGAAAAGAGGAATTCAACTGATTTCAAGGGCCAGGTCAGGATCAGGAAAGACAGCCTGATCTGGGTTTCCATCACGCCGGCATTGGGGATCGAATATTTCCGGATGGTGATCACCACCGATTCGGTCAAGTACGTCAACCGGTTTAACAAGGAGTATTTCGTCGGTGATTATGCCCTGGTCAGCCGGTTCCTACAGATCACACATCGATTTTGATATCCTCCAGTCGCTTATCCTCGGGAATGATTTCCAGTTTTATGAGACGAACTCATTCCGGGCTTCCATCGACCAGCCGAATTATAAACTTTCCACTACCGGACGCAGGAAAATCAGGAAAGATGCCGAGGATGCCAGTTCTGACCCGGTCGTGCTTCTTCAGAATATCTGGCTGGACCCGGAATCTTTCAAGATCACGAAAGTTGACGTCAAGGAATATATGAAAGACAACCGCAAGCTTTCGGCGACTTACAGCGAATTCGAGCCGATGGAAAGCCAGTTTTATCCTGCTGACCCTCAATTTTGAAATCATGGCAGAAGATATTATCAAAATAAGGATCAACTACAGCAAGGTAACCCTTAATGAACCGATGGCTTTTCCGTTCTCCATCCCGGAGAATTACAAAAGGATACAATAATTATTTCACGCAAAGTCAGCAAAGTTTTAATAAGATCCCAAAGGCTTCGTAAGGTACAGATTCATTTGCGTTCTTATTTTTTTATTTGCGTTCTTTGCGTGGAAACTTCTTTTGGATTTGTTTTAATTTTGGCTGGTTAAGAATATAAAATGAATAAAATCATTTGTATCATATTTCTGTTTTTGATTTCTTTTACCGGGGCATTTGCCCAGAAAGACCGGGCCAAGCTGGAGCAGGATAAAAAGAAGGTTGAGCAGGAGATCGAATACACGAACAAGCTTCTAGAGCAAACGCGCCAGACCCGTCAGAATTCACTGAATGAAGTCGTAATCCTGAATAAAAAGATCAACAAGCGGGAACAATTGATCAATACGATCAACAGCGAGGTCCAGCTGGTAGGGTACCAGATGGATCTTGCCCAGGACAGCATCGATCTGCTGGAAAAAGATCTGAAGAACCTGAAGGATGAGTACGCGAAAATGATCTATTATGCCTACAAGAATAAAAATCTTTATGACCGTCTGATTTTCATATTTCGCTGCCGAGGATTTCAACCAGGCTTACCAGCGGATGAAATATTTCGAGCATTATAACGAATACCGGAAGCAGCAGGCACTGCTCATCCAGATCAAGCAGAAACGACTGGAGATCAAGATGGAGGACCTGGCCGCCATCAGGGAGAGAAAAACAATTTACTGACGAGCGAAGAGCGTCAGCGGCAACAGCTTACTGTCGAAAGGGAAGAGAAGAATAAGTCGGTTCAGACATTATCCAAAAAAGAGAAGGAGCTGCAGAAGACGCTGAAGGAGAAGGAAGCTGCTGCACGCAAGCTGCAGCAGGCCATCCAGGACATTATTGCAGAGGAGATCCGGCTGGCCAGTGAAAGGGCAAATAAGCCCGGCGCGGCAACTGAAAAAGCGGGGCTGTTTTCCCTCACGCCGGAAGAAAGGATATTATCCGATAATTTTCTGAGTAACCGCGGGTCACTTCCATGGCCGTTAGAACAGGGGATCATCTCAAGCACTTTCGGTGAGCACCCTCATCCTGTATTGAAGAATGTCAAGACCCGTAATAATGGCATCGACATGATGACGGAATCAGGCGCCGAGGCCCGTTCCATATTCGGTGGTGTGGTTACCCGCGTGATGAATGTGCCTAACAACAACAATGTCGTCATAATCCGCCATGGTGAGTTCCTGACGGTTTATTCCAACCTCGACGAAGTTTATGTAAGAGTAGGGGAGAAGGTAAGTATCAAGCAAAAGATCGGCAAAGTATTCACGAATAAATCTGATTCAAAGACGGAACTTCACTTTGAGATATGGCAGTCAAAGACTTTGCTGAACCCGGAAGAATGGCTGGCAAGGTAATTGAATGTTGAATGTTGAATGTTGAATTCGGGATATTATTTAATTCAGTACGATAAACTTGTTGCTACCAATGATTTGATCCTCTGATTTTATTATTGCGGTATAGACACCTGCTGCATAAGATCCAGTATTAATTCTAAACACATCCTGCCCTGCAGGTATAGTAATCTCCTGAACTTGTTTGCCTGATGAGTTATAAATGGCTAAAGAATATTTTTTACCCGCATTCAACATTAAACATTCAACATTCAACATTTCCCTGCATGGGTTTGGCCACATCTCCAAACTTCCCTGCTTCCCCGCTTCCCCGCTTCCCCGCTCTGGTCCAACTGAAACAAAAGGATCCACGAACAAATGCACCGGTACCATAAATTGTTCATCATCCCCGAACCTAAAGGTAAGATAGGTGAACAGGGTATCTGCGGGAAGACCGTCGGTATCGAAGTGAACCTTAATATTACCGGTGCTGAAAGGATTCAATGAACCGCTAGTCTGTCCGCTCAGGCTTAACCATTCCAGTGTATCCGGGTAAGTTAAGGTATAATTGATCGAAGTATTGGTATTATTGGTGAAGGCGAGTGCAACGCTGTCCTGCTTATCCGGCCACATGACCTTGAGTATGCTCATGGGGTCGAAAATTATATCCGGGTTTAACATCTGGCTGGCCGCTTTATAAATATTCAACCTTCCGCCGCTGACTGTAATCCCGTCAAGTGAAGGAAGGGGATCGACGCCATCCAGGATATATTGTTTGATCACGAGGGACATGCCGGCGGGATCATTAAGATAAGCTGTCCATGAATTCTTCATTTGCCACGGAAAACATATACGCAATGGCGCCGGTGACATGCGGGGCCGACATGGATGTGCCGGTTTTATAGCCATAATCATTTGACATCTTGGTTGAATAAACCTGCGTCCCGGGTGCGCCCAGGTCGATGGTAGTGGCGCCATAGCCGGCAGAGGAGCTCTTTACATCGTTTTTATCGGTATTGGTCACGGTAATCAGGAATTCGCTCGTGAACGCCGTCGGGATATCCCCGACTTCATCCACATTCCAGTTTGCATTGGCTGTAGCGCCTGCGCTCAGGACGCCCTGCATCCCCAGTGAATCATACATCGCCCCCCAGATGGGAAAGTCTTCCGGCATACCCTGGTTCACCCCAAAAGAACAGTTGTTTGATACGATGAAGGCGCCTTTGGCCCCGTTCGTCTCATTATAGAGCGACCTCATCTCGTGCAAATAGGCATAACCGGCAACCACGATCGATTCGACCGTTGCCGAGCCCACCACCGGCAACACCTTCACATTCCAGTTCACACCGGTGACACCCAGGGCAGTTGTTACCCTTTGCTGCGGCAATCCCGGTAACATGGGTGCCATGGTCTTTTTCTACAAGGACACCGCTGTTATTCCATGAATTCCATCCATGATAATCATCGACATAGCCATTGTCATCGTCATCAATCCCATTGCCGGGAATTTCATGATAATTCTTCCAGAACCTAAGGTCTTCATGTTCGAGATCAAAACCATCGTCAACAATGGCAATGATGATCGTATCGCCGGATGCCGCAACACCAGACGTACTGATTTCCCAGCCCTCGGGGCCATCTATATCGGCATCTGCCGTTCCGCCTGTCTGGCCGTCATTATGCATATTCCACTGGAGCCCGAAAGAATTGTCGTTTGGGAAAAGCTCCCGCTGCTGTATGAAATGGTTGAACTGGGCCAGTTCCACGAATGGATGCGCTTTGATATTTTCCAGCAGGCGTTCGTCGTCGATCAGGTCGGGATTGAAATTCAGCAGGAAAATATTAAGCCTGTCCGATAGTCTTTTAACATAACCCATGCCGACAGGCTGAAAATCGGTGAGTACTCCCTGGAGCATCTGTTGCTGGCTCTGAGGAAGATCAGAGTATAACTTGATCATGATCTCCCCTTCGACATAAGGCTTATCATCATTAAGCGGTGGTTTCTGGGAGATAAGAAACGGAATGAACAGGATAATTGCAAAGAGGGTCGGGATTTTTTTCATACACTCCGGATTAAAGGACAGCAAAAATAACAAATAAATCAGAGAAATGTTTTAAGGCATGGGGGCGGGGAGGCTGGGAGGCGGGGAAAATTTTAACTGGGCATGATCTGTGTAAATCTGTGTAAATCTGTGAAATCTGTGGTGAATGAACTTATTTAACCACAGATTACACGGATTAGCACAAAAGAAACACAGATTATTCCGGAACTTTTAGAAATTTTGCAGAGCAGGAAACCCCATCGGTCATCGTCATTTTTATCACAAACATCCCGGGCTGCAGATCAGAAATATCTATAAGATAAGGGAAGGAGGATATTCCTGAGAATTCCTTAACATTTCTTCCGGAAAGATCATTTATCAATATTCTGACCGCCGACCGCTGACCGCCAGCCCCCACCCCGGAGGGGGCTAAAGCCAGCTGCGAACTGGCAGGATTCGGGCAGACAGTTAAACCAAACTTTTCCTGTTTCTGCCTCACTGACACCGATCGTACCGTCCGTGATGGTGAATGCAGCCGGTGTGATTCCTGACTGAACCATGGTGCCTGCCGTGACTGAATACTGAATATAACAATCATTGGAATTTTCCTGTGGCACAATCCACTGGTACCTGCCATTATTTGGCAATGCGGAAGCGATAAGCGTCCAGGGGCCTTCAGGACCGGTTGTGGAGTATTCCAGGGTAACCTGTGAGGTCGGCTCATCCTGGGGAACCGCGCTGATCCAATCGATAAAGTGTACTGAACCCGGTCGTAAAAATTCGTGCCCGCGGGGGAAAACCGCCTCAGCAGACAAACCAAACGGAACGGAAGTTTCACGATAACACCTGAGGAAGTTCTGGTAGGTGATCCAATCACCTTCTTCTTCAAGCAGGACGATATCCGGACGGCCGTTATGGTCCACATCGCCGCCAACCCGGAAAGCCTGGCTATAACCCGGATCACCAGTCGTGAAAGTGTGCATCTGCCGTCCAGTTGCCGACTTCCATCCCCGAGGAAAAGCCGGAAAGTACCTTCGCCATAAGCAGCCAGGTCGATATAGCCATCCATGTCCATGTCGGCTAACTGGGTCATTTCAAAATTTCCGGTTGCAGGCAGATTCCCTGAAAAATCAATCCATTCCTGGATATCTTCCATATAAATAAACACATGTACCCCGCCATCATAATTGCAAAAAGCAAGATCCATACCCCCGTCGTTATCCACATCTCCCAGCGAAGGCCCATAGCGTCCCAGTAAGCCCGCATCCGGCAGGCCGATATCATTCAGGATTAAAATTCCCCGATCCATCGCCAAAATAGGCCGTACCATTCTGATGACCGGCAATAAAATCCTGGTTGCCGTCATTATTAATATCGCCAAACTGGAAGATCATATCGGAATTCCCCTCTAAAAAGCCGAAACTCTGGGTCCAGCTGCCATTCATATTGTTCTTGTAAATATGGATGCCCGAACAGCATCCAAAAGAAACACTGCCAAGATCCAGGTCCCCGTCATTGTCAAAATCGGCAAAATCGGTGGAAAACATGCCCCAGTCTTCGCCATTGGTGGCCAGGCCATCGTCCCAGGGCGTCCAGCTGGTGCCGGTGCCATCGCCTAAGGCCACTTCAATGAGCTGATCGCCGAAATCGGTGGAGGAATAATCGTGATGCATGGCATATCCGACATCCATCAATCCGTCGTTATTGACATCCCCGGCAGCAATTCCCCCATAGCCAAAATCACCGCCCATCTGAACCGACCAGTTACCGTGACCGTCGCCGAAATAAACCATCAAGCCCTCCTCACCGGATTGTATCCCCGGGTTGCCATGATCACCGATGGTAATAATGTCGATGTTACCATCGCCATTCATATCGGCAAATTCCAGTTCCGTCCGCCCGCCTTCCCATTCGGGATTGGACAGGCCGGTGGAGGACTGAACATAGTTCAATAATTGATTTTCAGAAGGAAGAACAACCTGGGAATACACCCGACCTGCCATCCAAACCAGGCTGATCATCATGATAAAAAACAGAACCGCTTTATTCATGGTTTTTTTCTTTAAAATTAAAAAGATTTCTTCTGCGCTGCTTTTTTGTCCTACCTCGCCACCACAAACTTCCCTGTATATCTCCGTCCTTTCTGATCCATCACTACTGCAATATACATCCCCGAAGTATACCCGGAAATATCAAGCAGGATCATTCGATTCGCAGGTAATACATCCCAGCTTCCCCGCATCCCTGCCTCCATGCCTCCCTGCTTCCCCGCTTGCCTGCCAAATATGTCATACACTTCCATCTCAACTTTGCCTTCTGCAACCACATCCGGCAAAGTAAGCACAGCCCACTCTCTGGCCGGATTTGGCGAAATTTTGATCGTGGATTCGTACTCTTCTTTAGTAGGGATTTCATCGATATTGACGAAGAGGCCGCAATCCAATAACACTGTATCCGATTGAATTTCATACGGACAGAGACTGTCGTAAGTTAACGGCTGAGTGTAAAGTGTATCATCCTCCAGGTTTTCATTCATTTTCCACATGTAGATGTCCCAGTTGGTATCAACATAGAAATAGCCAATAACAGCGATTTTACCATCAAAAGTTTTAATAATACATGTAGGCGGATAATCTTCATTGAGCAATCTTCTTTGGCAAAGTGTATTCCCAATTGTATCAGTTTTATATATTTCGCAGAAGCCAGTGAATAAAGTTGGATCATCTGTCCAGACCAATCCTGTATAAATGATTGAATCATTAACGATTACCAATGATTGAGCTCCTCCCCGAACTACTGTATCTGTACCCATAAGAGGATATTGATTGATCACTTGACCATTTTCATTAAATTTCAATAAATATGGAATTTTTGGGATATAAGGAGACTGAAACTGTATTGAAGAAGCATTATAAATCATACCATTGGTTGTAAAATTGCTTCGACCTGCAATTCCACCGAAACCTACCGGCCAATCCAGGTTCCAAAGCTCTTCTCCAGCAGTATCAGTTTTTATAAAATATGGCTTTAAACTAGGTTTGAAGCAACTTCCAGAAACCAGGTAATTTCCGTCTGGAGTTAAATCGAGATACATCCCTTCTTCATTTGCAACAGTATCCTGTTGGGCCAAATTCTTAATCCAAACCGGTTCTCCATTAGCATCCATTTTTACCAGACTGATGCGAATATCATGATAATTTCCACCATAATATTCTATAATTCCCAACATTTGTCCATCAGGTAAATTGATTACCCCCGTTGCATGATTTACTCCGTTTGATAAGAATATCTGACACCAATCTACCTCTCCACAAGGATCCAACTTTACAAATAGTGGATCCCTTTCATAATCCAACTGAGCTGTGGCGCCGCATAATATTAAGCCCTGATCATCAGTTTTATCAAAATCCATAAAGAAATTTTCAACATGATAATCACCGAACTTTTTATCCCAAAGTACATTCCCATTGATATCCGTTTTAATAAGCCAGCCGAACTTGAATAATTCTGGATTTTTATCAATGGATCCACAAATTAGGAAACCTTTGTCATAATTTTCCAGTACATCTCTTCCATATGCGCTAATTGAATTACCATAAATCTTTGGCCAATTTTGGGATAATACTTCTTTGCCAGGTGAAAATAGAAGCTGAGTTAAGAGAATCGATAAAATAAGTTTCTTATATGTCTTCATATAGATTAGATTTAATATGAATATATGCGATTAAAGGAAATCTAATATCGACCTTTTAAGAGCTTCTCACTTGCCATTATATTATTATTGACAATCAGACTTATCAGGTATACTCCATTGGGATAGCAAGATAAATCAATAACCAATTGATTTTGTTGGAATGCAAGCTTTATGATGCCTAAATTTTTCCCATGAACATCATTAATAAATAATATGCCGGATTCATCATAATTTTGGAAGTTGAAATATGCAATCACATAATCTCCAGCAGGATTAGGAAATAATACTAAGTACCTTTCCAAAGGGAAACTAGATTTTACGGAATTCAAATAATAGTAAGAAGGATAAGATTTTAATCCAGTAGGAAACGTAAGTTTTTCAGAGTATTCGATTTTTCTTCCTTTTAACAGCATGCCCCTGGCATAGGAGCTTATTAAAGGCAGATTGGAATTCATAATTAAAAATAGTGATTGGATAGAGGACGAATCAAGCTGACGGGGATTCAAGCTACTGTCATTCATTATCCTAAGAATTTCGAAATAATCAAGGTATTGATTATAAGTCTCCAAATCTTCAGAAGTCAAACTGAAAGATGCTGGTATTTCATTCAAAATTTCTAATGCTTCTTCAGTCTGATTATTTTCCCAGAAAGCAAATGCTAAACGGTATTTCGACACCAGGCTTGTCTCATCCAGTAATAGATTGATGAGGCTATCTTCAGGATTTATCAGAGTTGTATCAGTCAGAAATTCACGGATTATACTATTTACAGCTCGCCAACGATAAATTGACCAATATCCTATTTTTGATTCCAGGCTTTCCAAAGCACCGATCTGGCCGAGGCCTTGCATAATATCTGCCATCATATAATCCGGCATGGGATCGTACCGGCCATCCACTGCATCAAGAATATTCCCTGATTTGGCTGATTGAGGATTAGCCGTTAGGACGTCACGAATCATGGCATTTGGCAAAACAGTTTCTTTATAAATTGCCTGTTTTAAGATAGTGTCAGACAAATAGGGAGAATCGGAGAGTAATTGATCCCGGAGTTCAAGCGCTTCATCAGGCATACTGGTAACGATCTCAAAATCCAAATCTTCTGTGTCTCCTCCATCTAGTAATGAATCATATTCATTTAATAGGAAAGACAATTTTAATTCAGCTGTGGTTATTGCTCATCTAGGATCTTCATATATTTTTAATCCAGGGCTGATTTGATGCGAAGGACAAGCTTCAGTTTTGGTAAATCCTTTTTGTTTATTTACTAATAAAACATCATTATAAGAATAATTCGAAGTATCTACCGGATAAGTTATTACTTGGCTATTATAAGCATGATGATAATAATTAAAATGATCGGCGTTGTTGAAATAGCTCCAATAATATTTTTCATTGCCGGTATTATCCACAGCCTGCAAGCCCTGAACTTCCGGAGTAAAGGTATTGCCGGCTAGCATGTAGCTTAAGGTATCGTTGGTGCCTTGGCTTTCTTTAATGCCTATGCCTCTGCCTCCGCTGGAAAAGGCTGAATCCGTTACCATCATATCATTCAAGCAGGTCCTGAAATCATTGCATTTCAGGCATAGTCCTGATTTTTCGCCTTTATTGATCCCTGCTGCCACGATCCCTGCATCCAGGCCAATGAAAAAATTGTTGTAGATCTCATTTTCATCTTCCCCGGAGTCTTTGATATAAATTCCTATTTTAATGACACTTCCCGAATCGGGAATGGTCGCGTTCGGGCCAGTAAAATAATTATTTTCTACCAGGTAACCTGAAGAGCCTTCCATAAATAAACCGCCATAGAACGCATCTTCCTGCCCTTGAATCACTTCATGCCCGGGACGTGTTTTAAACCTTGAGGACACCACTGAAGGCTGATGGTAGCCTGAAAGATAAATACCTGCTGTATTATCATCAAAAACGGATTCAGATACGTCAAGATATTGAAATCCTCCTGTGCCGAACGCCCGGATGCCATACCGCAAGTTTTTGAAATAGCAGGAATCATAACTGGTGCAGGGCGTGGATTGACTGTTGCAATGGCCTTTTACATATACCTGGGCATCCAGGGCATAAATGCCGGTGCCTTTGTTCGTCTCTTCGATGGGATGGCCGTCAATTTCCTGTGTGCTAAAAGAACACGCGTAAAAATCAACACCATTGACACCATCGAGGATGACATGGCTTTCAACTCTTTCAATTAAAAAGTCAGGGTCATAGGTTTTAAAGACGCAATTCCGGAACCTGCTCGCATTGGGAATTTCCGGCCCGGTTGCGTTAAGTTGGTTGATAAAGGGTAAAAATTCCACGTCAAGCAGATTATTCAAAAAGATGGCATCTTCAGCGGCAATCACACCACCCGAGGCTGCATATAAGGTATCATGCGTCTCAGTTTTACCTGCAAAGGCAGCTGCTTTGGCATATTCGATGATCCCACCATGCCTGATTTCCAGGTACCCCTGGTTGCTTTGCGGATATTGGGATCGTGAACTGTCGCCCCAAATCTGGATACCGTTCCAAAGTTCATCATTGCATAAGCGGGTCAGCTTCCCCCCATCAAGGATTAATCTCCCGCCCGGTTCAATGATAATATCAGCTTCAGGGCTAAGCAGCACCGTGTCGGTAACGGTTAGCAGTCCGTTGTTTTGAATATGGAGGTCTTTGCATTGTGACCTGTAGGAACCCGACCATTCCACTTCTGTGTTAATGGAATCGTAGCCGGTTAATGTCGAACAACCATTGTAAATCAGGGTAAAATTGAAATGAGGCAGGTCCGGTTCAAAAACAGCAATATTGATTTCTACAATTTTAGACTCAGCTAAATCCCCGGCATACTTGACAATAAAAGCCGTTGTATCACCAAACTTTATTTTCTGATCAGGCTGACATTTAACATGAAAATCAGCTGAGTCAGGCCCCGATAGGCTTACAATATTACCGAATGGGCTAAGGTTCAACTGAGCAGTGCCCTGATTAATAATGTTAAACTTAAAGGTTGTGTCGGAATAAAAACAAAAACTTTCAGCATTTAAAAAATCATTATTTTCGACTTCAATGTTACATTGCATTTCTTTATAAAGTGTCACATTCATTAAAGGTGCAACAGGTTTTCCAGAGTAGTCTTCTTCATATGGCCCGATTCTTGGGTTTGAATCGTCACAGTCTTCATCTTCCGGATCCGGCGGACAATCTTCACAATGCTCACAATCTTCACAATCTTCCAGATCACCAATTCCCCAAAAGCAATATCCATCAGAATCTTTATCATAACAATCCAATGATTCAAGCATTTCATTTGGCACACCCTCAAACGGTGGTAAATACGTTAGAATCTTTGTAAAAGTACACTGATCTTGTTGAAAATAAATGTATCCCACATAACCGGATTGTGGTGAATAGCTATCCTTAAAAACCCAGTACAACTTACCAATATTATTATTATTGGGCCCAACGATTATATCTCCACCACCAATACAGGGATAATTATCACCTTCCTGTATGGTACCAAATCCTATTAATGCCATAACATGACCAATAGATAAAGATGTAACTAGAGGTCCCCTGGTAATTATCGATTCTTTAATTATGTCAACACTCAATAAACTAATGGGTACAGAGCGATCAATGGTTACTTGATATTCACCAACTGAAATTTGATTATAATCACAAGAGTTTTGTTGATCTTGCCAGGGATAGTGAAATTCATCTATTACACCAGTGTCTTCTAAATAATTACTTACATCAACTGAATTTCCTGGTGCGCATGATATGCTAACCCCACCACAATCTAAAATTTGTTGCTCCGACATATCAAGGCCTTCTCCAGTATGAACATAATACATATTTAACAAAGCTTCAAGCACGCCTAAGCAACTATAAATATAACACATGCTGATACATTGACCCCAACACTCTTCTTGCGAGTTATTAACATTGAGTATTTGAGACTTAACCGCTGTCATCCAGCCATTTCCATTTTCTGCCAATGTAAAAGAATCTCCTTCACATTCTTCTTCTATATATATGTCAGGATCCCCATCAAAATAATATGCTTCCTTTTGTGGATCATTAGCCCCATGTCTGTTTCGCCAATCAAATTCACCAACGAGATTGCTTTCAACAGGTGTTGAATTGGCACAGGGGTAAGAAGCGTATATTCCACCGGCATAAAAATCATATCCTGACAAACAATACTTCTCACTGAACATCAACTTTTTTTCCTGATAGGTAATGTGCGAAAGAGTGGTCTCACCGGCCCGCCAAAGCATGTCATCACGCTCCAAATTTGAATTGATTACGGATATTTTTAATAACTCGCGGTTTTTTAAAGATGTTACCCGAAGCTCATCAATGTCTTCAAGGAAAACAGTATCAGCATGCAATTCAGATATATTCATGCTGCTATTCCATATTTGAATTTTCAGCCGGTATGGAACCACCCCGGATAAATAGCACGTCTCATCGCATTCTTCCTCAATATCAAATGCAGTATCCGTTACAATCAATGGATACGCCTCATACACCATCCATTCATTGCCCGAATTATCAGTTAAAATCACTCTGACCAGGCTTGTATCGCTTAATAATGTTACTGAGCCTGAAATGGATAAACCGTAAATAGTATCGTTTGGTGCAAAGGGAAAAATCTCTCCGTCTGAAATAAATAAACTGTCGATCTGGATGGTTTGAGCCTTCATGGGGAAAGAAAAGAAGCAACTAACAGCCAGTAAAAGAATGGCTAAAATCCCGCGGGGGGGGTAAAAGACTTCATAATCAATGGTTTATAGGTTAATAAATCGGGGGGCGCTTTGGTTGCATAAATATAGTGCAATTAAACAGGAATGTCAAGTTCGTGGAACAATTTAACCAGGATCAAAATATTTTTGCAATGAATAAATATTTAACTTGCACCCCTTTTCAAACTTAAAAACCTACCTATGAAAAACAAACTATTCTTATTCCTGGTGCTTAGCCTGTGGTCGGTTACCATGATCGGCGGGGGCTACCAGGTACGTTTGCAGGGACATAAGCAGACAGGCATCGGGCTCATCGGAACGCCATTTGCCTATGATGCCAGTTCCATTTTTTATAATCCCGGGTCATTGGCCTTTTATGACGGGAAAATTCAGCATTTCGGTAGGTGCCAGCGGCATCTTCAGCAATCATACCTTCCAGAAAGATGGCACAAATTACCAGGCCCATACGGATAACCCGATCGGGACACCGTTTTACGGCTATTTCTCCGCCAAGATCAAAGACAAGATCGCTGTTGGTATTGGCGTATACACTCCTTTCGGCAGCTCTGCCAAATGGGATGACGACTGGGCCGGACGCTACCTGATCCGGGATATTTCGCTCAGTGCGATCTATATCCAGCCTACCGTGGCTTACCAGTACAAGGATAAATTCGGCATCGGCGCAGGATTTGTCTATGCTATCGGCAATGTCGAACTGAACAAGGCACTGCCTTACAGCGAAACATCGCAGGTCAACCTCAAAGGAAATACCACCAATTATGGTTTCAATGTGGGTGTTTTCTACAAACCCATCGAGAAACTGAGCATCGGTGTGGATTACCGTTCACAGATCATCATGGAGATGGAAGGCGGGGATGCGACATTCACTGTTCCTTCAGCCCTGTCGACTTCCGTTCCGGCCGACAATAAATTCGATGCTGAACTGCCTATGCCGGCAAACCTCGACTTCGGCGTTGCTTATGAGGTCAGTGAGAAACTTACCCTGGCCGCAGAAGTGAACTGGATCATGTGGAATACCTATGAATCGCTTGATTTTACTTTTGAAGAAAGTGGTGAATTGCTGAATTCGACCAACCCGAGGGAATATAAAGACACCTGGATCCCCCGTATTGGCGGACAATATAAACTGAACGATCTGTTTACATTCCGTGCCGGTGCTTATTATGATTCCTCTCCGGCAAATGAGAAATACTTTACTCCTGAAACAGTTACGCTGAACACCATCGCCTTCACCCTCGGCGCTACCATCACTCCTATCGAAGGACTTGAAATTGAAATATCATACCTTGAACTGCATGGCCTGGAAGCTGAAAAGACCTATGAACCGGATAATTTCGGAGGTTCATATAAGACCATGACTGCTATTCCCGGGTATTGGCATCAGCTATCGTTTTTAACTTTTAACATTCAGTAAGATGAAAAAAATAAATTTACTTTATATCGTCCCCATGATCCTGCTTGCAGCATGCGAGCCTGCTATTGACGAGTTCACCCCTTCGAAAGGGAATGCTGATTTCACCAGCTATATTGCTGTCGGTGATTCATGGACCGCTGGAATGGCTGATGGTTCTCTTTATAAATCGGGACAGGAGAATTCCTACCCTAACATCCTGGCCGGGCAGTTCAATTATGACAAAGGTGGCTTTAATAGGCAGGCGCCGTTTTTCAAACAGCCTTTAATGGTGGATGAATACGGATTTGGATTATCAACAGGCGTGCCCAAACCTAAGCTGGAAATGGGATTTCGCACCGACTGCAGGGGAACTGTTTCCCTGGCCCCGGGCTATGCCGATGCCCAGGTTGATGTGGCGAATTTTGCTTCCATTGCAGCCCAGGGCCCATTCAATAATATTGGACTTCCCGGGCAGAAAAGCTTCTACATGAGCGTGGCAGGATTGGCCGCTTTGAACCCTTATTACGGAAGGTTTGCTTCTGGCAGCGAACAATAGCGTGAATGACGAAATACCTCTGGTGAATGCCACATTTTTCACGCTTTGGCTGGGAACGTACGACATATTGGTCTAATGCCATCGGTGGTGGCAACGATCCGGCTAATCCGCTCACCCCGGTGGCGGCATTTGCAGGTTCACTCCAGGGTACACTTGCGGCTCTGACTGCAAATGGGGCTAAAGGTGCTGTTGCCAATATACCGGATGTCACCGAGGCGCCTTTCTTCCATACCATTCCTTACAATGCCCTGGCCCTCGACCAGGCCAATGCCGATGCTCTCAATGCTGCGTATTATCCCCTGAACCAGTTGATCAAAAGCCTGGAATCGGATGATACACTTGTATTTCGCTGTCGGCCCGAACCCGCTTGTGATCCAGGATGCTTCATTAGCCTGGGGAATGCGCCAGATCAACAGCAATGAGCTCGTCCTTCTCTCCCTTCCGCAGGACTCGCTGAAATGCGCAGGATGGGGCAGCCAGAAACCAGTTCCGGCAAATTTCATTCTGGATGCAGCAGAGATCTTTAATATCCAGACCGCTGTAGATGAATATAATGACCAGATCATCCAGCTGATCAGCGGAAAAGATATTGCATTGGTGGATATGTTTACTGCTATGAAAGAGGTAGATGCAGGACTGGCATTTGAAGGGGTCAAGGTTAACAGCGGTTTCGTGACCGGGAATTTCTATTCCACCGATGGCCTTAATCCTGCATTCCGGGGCAATGCCGTGATCGCGTACTATTTTATCGAGGCGATCAATACAAAGTTTGGTGCAACTATCCCGCAGGTGATCGTGAGTGATTTCCCGGGAGTGACTCTGCCGTAATACAAAGAAAAATCCGTGCAAATCCGTTGCATCCGTGTTAATCCGTGTGCCATAAAAAAATAGCACACGGATGACACGGATCTTTAAAGATTAACACGGATTATTTCACCGGTTTACCGGCAGATAACAAATTTCCCGCTTCTAAAGACAGAATAACCTTCTTTCAATAAAAAGGTATACATCCCCTGCTTAAAATCTTCAATACTAACCAGAACCTCTTTCTGACCACCCGGGATATTTATCTCTTTTAACATTCTGCCTGAAATATCGTAAATGTTTAAAGAATAATCTTTTCCCGAATTTAACATTAAGAATTTAAAATTTATAATTCTTTGTGACGGGTTAGGGAAGATTGTCCATTCAAATTTAACGATATCAGACACTTCCGGTGTGCCAACCATAAAAATATCCCCATAAACCCCGTTGTGGCGGGTGTTATACTGAAGCACAGGCAATATAGCCAGATCGTGGTTATATTCTGCATGGGAATTCCACAGGTAGATATGGGTATTGCCGGATCCCTCATCACTGCCTCCTCCTGAAATGTCAAGGATACCGTCAAAGTCGATATCGACAACCATAGGATTGATGAAGAAAGTGCTTCCAAGGGTCTCAATCGGCCAGTATTCCATCGGTGTCCCGTCATGGTTATATCCCTGGTAGCGACCCTTCGAATTGATGGCAACATTATCATCAAACATCAGTTCAATCTCACCGTCGCCGTCGAGATCAGCCAGGATGATCTGGCTGTTAACGCCGAAAATATCTATGATGGGAAAGCCTTCAAGGGTATCTCCGGTTGATCCGGTCCAGGCATAGACTTTGTTCACAGGTGTGATTGACAATGTCTGGTCACCTGCAACAATGTCAAGGAGCCCGTCGCCATTGATATCTCCAACTGACGGGGGGCCGTATATCCAGCTGCCGGTTATTTTGGGCCAGCCATCCATGGTTGTGCCGTCATTGCCTTACAACATGGATCGCACCGGTACCGTTTTCAATGGAATGATCCCCGCAGATGATCTCGCGGAGGCCATCACCGTCAAGATCCGCTAAAACAGGGGAAGAATAGGAAAATACCCTGGCCAGGCCGGGAAGGTAAGGGAATCCTTCCATAAGAAAGCCGTCTGGAGTGAAAACATGCAGGCCGTAATACGACTCGGCAACAATCTCAGAGATATCATCACCGGTAATATCACCTACTGCAACGGCCGAACCCGGCACATAATCCATCCGCTGCGGCCAGTTGGGCAAAATGGTGCCATCGCCCCGGTAAACATAGATCAGGCCATCCGGCCAGTCCCTGATGGCGACGATGATCTCCAGCGCGTCGTCACCGGTTAATCGGCCAAGCACCGGCGTTCTTACACCACCGCCTTCCGTTGCTACCGGAAAACCGGTAACATTTGTACCATCACGTTCAAAAGCATACACAGACCCGACAGCAAAAGTTGCAATCTGGTGCGTGGTGACTACGATCTCGCCAAATCCATCGCCATCGATATCACCGAAGGAAGCCGCCCCGTCGGTTGGGTAATCCAGCGCCTGCGGCCAGCCTGCGACATTTGAGCCGTCGATATTATATGCGTATAAGGCTGGTCCGATGGGATATATCACTTCCAGTTCCGGGTCATCATCGAGATTTGCGTGAACCCCTCCTCTTTCATTGCTCCCGGTCGCTGATAAAGGCCATCCGGGAAAAACAGTGATGGTTTGCCTGTTTCCTGCCGCCGATAAGTAATTGAAATAGCTTTCATCGACCACGACTTTCCCTTCTACATCGGGGAGGAATCTCGCAGGATAGGTATCCGGAAGCATAGAAGCATCGACCACCCTGACCTGTCCACGCACCGGAAAGATGCAAGCAATAAGGAGGGCCGATATGTAAAAAGACCTGAAAACCATCTATCTGATGACCAGCTTCCGGATAACCCTCTGGTTGCCGGTTTCGGCAATAACCATGTAAAGGCCGGGGTTGAGATTACTGATTGAAGTAGAGGTTGAATACACCCTGCCCATCATATCCAGCAGTTTGATCTCAACATCTTTCGGGTCAGCCCCGTTAATCAGAATATGTAAAACGTCAGTGGCAGGATTTGGATATATTTCCATGGTAAAAGCACCGCTAAGATATTCCGGCACCCCGACCAGTGTATTTTCAACCACAACAGTCAGAGCTTCCGAAATAATCCCGTCACCGCATTCATTGGTACCAGCGACAGAAATGTAGGCAGTTCCTGTGAAATCGCTGTTCCAGCTTACAGTTGCTTCAGTCCCGTCGGTGATGATCACCCCCGCTTCAGCAGGTTCGATGTACCACATATAATCCTCTGCTTCTTCCAGTCCTTCAATGGCATATTCCGAGATCTCAACCTCGGCCAGGTCAACATAACCGGGCCCTGTCGGAATGCCAGGCGCTGCAGGGACGTCATTGAACCCAAGCGTCACCTCATCGGAAACCGTTGTCCCCTGGTCGTCCTGGAGGGTGAGGGTAAGTAAGACTTCACCAAGGTCCAGGTCGCTGTTGCTGGGATTATAAACCGGGTGCATGATGGTGTTGTCGTCGAAAGTCCCACTTCCTGAAGTGGCCCATTCAACCTGCGTATAATCAGTTCCGTAAGACTCAATTAACGGGTAAGGATTCTCCGATGCATACTTTATCATCCGGCCCCGCCCAGATGGTCATTACCATGGGAGAAGGCAACACGATGAAATCCAGCCATGCGCAATCGGAACCGCCGCTGCCAATATTATTCTTCTCGTAAACCCATTTGAAAGTTTTTATTCCACTGCCTACAGCAAAAGCTTCACGCTTCCATCCCCCGGTGTTGCCCGACCAATCGTCCATCAATGTACTGTTGATATAGAATTTCAGTTTGTCGGACGACTCAGACGATACCTTCCGGAAGAAAATAATGCTGTCGGCGCTCATCACATGATAGGTCAGGGAGATTTCTGAAGTCTGGCTATGGGTTATGCTGCCGGATTTTATGCTGTAAAAACCTTCATACGGAAATTCATTGATGATCTCCCAGGGCGCATTTCCACCTGTTTGCCAGTCATAAAGCGAGAGATCGCCTGTTTCAAAATCTTCACATTTTGCGCTGATCTTCATCTGGAAAACCCTGTCCTGGATAAAATCCCCCATAGTCATCTCATTCACGAAATCGACCTTGATGCCTTCCGGTGCCTCTTCATCCACAATAACGGTGAATGTCTTGTTGAATACACCTAAGAAACCAATAGAGGCAAAGTTCTGCAGGGGGTTTGTCAGCTCTGTAAATCCAGACCGGCCTTCCATGGTTACATCCACATCATAAGCCGTGGCATGCCCTGTATTGCTGTAATTAATGATCAGATCGGCCCGTTCACCCGGATCCAGTTCGCCGTCGCCGTTACCGGCTTCTATATCATCAACTGTGATCGAATTGATATGCAGGATCGGTGCATTGGCTTTGATGATAAACACGCTTTCCCAGGTCTCGTCACCACCATTGGAACTGAGGTTGAAAGTGACAGGGTGCTGGTCGGGGACATCGCTGGATATCGAGAATGCAAATCCATTTTCAACGGCAAGGGTCCCACCGGCCGGAATGACCGGGTAAAGCTCGCTATAATCGGTAATGGTGATATAAGGATCATCGGTTGTCATGGTGATCATGACATCAATCGCGTCTTCGATCCCGACATTTTCCATCTCCATGGTCAGGTCGATGGATTCGTTATAATCCGGCAGGCCATTGTTGTTACCTTCTTCATCTCCGATCTCAAAAGAACCCATGACAACATAAGGCCCGGTTGCAGGAATAATGTCGATGCCGGCGATATAGGGTAAATGGTTGAATGCGGTGATCGTCAGGGTTGCCGTACCTATATTGTTCAGCTGGGCAAATTCAAGGGTTACAGAGCCATCTTCTACAATTCCGCTGCTTAACCGGGTACCGTCGAGGCTTAAAGTAGCCCGTCCGCCTTCGGTATTGCATAATATGGTAAGCTGGGTGGAGCCCAGGAAAAGTATCGGGTCATGGATGACGGTCATGGTCAGTGGAAGGGTTGTGCGGACCATCAGGCTGGGATCGCCGAAGCAGGTCCAGGTATCGGTCATTTCATTGCCGCCGCCCCCGAATTCGTCGTTCATCTGCATGCAACCGTGCATGGAGAGCGCGCCGAAGGTCCGGTTTATATTACCGGGGTAAGTCTCAACGAGGATGTCGTTCATTTCATCCTGCCCGACCATAGGAGGATCCCATGACTGGTTGATGGTCGATCCCAGGAAAGCGACCGCACCGGCCGGCTGGTTGTTATTAGTCGACCTGAGCCAGGCTTCGGCAAAGCAGGTGCCGTTGGCGAAGTTCCCGTTGACACACGCAACTGACCAGACAAAGGGCAATAGATTATCGTTGACCAGGTTATTGACGTCGCTGATGGAGAAACCTGAAGTGCCCCAGGAGCCATCGCTGCCGTGGCCGGTGTAATTGATGATGCCCGTGCCTGCATTAACGGCTGTTGCCACATTTGAAGGTGAAGGATTCCCGCCGGCATCGTTTCCGCCCTGGCTGCCGTCAAATAGCTCGTTAGCGTATGTATAAGTGTAAGGGATCAGCTTATTGTCCGAAATATTACGGATATGCTGGTAATCCAATTCATTATCATCGCCCGGGCCCTGGTCTGAAGCAATTCCGGTGCAAACCGAAAACCAGTCGGAACCCATCGGCGGATCCTGTTCGTAAATAAGTGTGCGTTGTACCTGGGTTTCCACCTGGGCGACGTTTTCAGCTGAAAACCTTCCGATGAACAGGTCGGGGTAATGGTCATTTCCCACGATGTAAGCATAGTTGTTATCGGAATCGCCGGCAGAAGTGGAGGATGTTGGCACCTGGGCATGATCGCCAACCAGGAGCACAAAAGTAACGCCTTTGGTATTGTAATAATCGGCAATGAAGGATTTGATGGCACCGGAGTTCCCGATAGTGCCGACATCCACTATTTCGAGCGGGTAACCGATCTGTTTCTTCCATTCGGCATAAGGCTGGATAGCGTTGATGAAAGCACCGTATGAGATGATAAGCATATTCCCGAATTCGGGAACAGCCGTGTATCTTGAAGCGCTTTCCACCGGGTTAAGGAAGTGGCGCTGGTAAACCAGATCAAAATCCATATCGGTTTTTTCAACCTGGCTGGTCCGAACCAACGGATTAGTTCCCAGGTCGTTCACCCGGCTGATCTTCACGGTGATGTCGGTGTAAACCCTCAGTGTCCTGGTAACCGGGTTATACTGGAAAGGGTAAACGATAACCGTCTGTCCGCGGTAATCCCTGACGATATGGGGTTCCCGCAAACCGGCGAGGTTTCCCGGGAAAAATGCGTTTGTATTATATTCCTGGCCGAATTCATAAGGGACGGTTGCAGGGTCGATATCGCGGGTCAGGTTGCCTTTTGAAGGAGCAACAAATACATTTTCAAAATCTTCATAAACAGCATTCAGCACTTCGATCTCCATCAGGGCCAGGTCGGGGATGATGACCGAGGCGGTCATTTTAGGCAGGTCCGGCGCACCTTTCTGAAGGATAGGAGTAGCTTTTTCAAGGCTGATCACGACGGCTGTCCCGAGGGGTGTATTAACTTCCGACTGGTTAAAACCATCCAGTGCGAAGTGTATAATACTCTGGTCGATGCTGGAAGAAACCAGCTCTTTGACGGCAGGTTGAGGATTAACAGAGCGGAGATCAGTCCATTCGGCAGCAATAACCTGGTACACAGCCAGGCACATAAAGACAAGCGTAAATATTTTTTTCATTTGATTTGTTGGTTAAGACATGGGCACAAAAGTAAGCAAAATGTATATTTTTTTCTGTTAAATATTTCTTTATTAGAAAAATAGGAGCGGGGAAGAGGAGACAAGGAGACTGGGAGAAAAGAAACATATCTAAATATGTACTTGCTTTCAGCTTAAAAATCCATTAATTTTATCGTTTGAAACGGGCGCTGGTATTTATTGCTGCAGCAAGATACTTAGCGGGCCTGTTTGTGCCAGTTTGATGTCTTATTAAATAAAGAAAGGAGTATATCATGTTAACCAGGTTTATAATTACCAATCTTGTATTGGTGTTGTTGTGGGGATGTTCCTGGAAGGAGCCGGAGCAAAAATTAATAATCCCACTATATGAAAATCTTTCGAAATATCATCGTGAGGTTTCAACAAAGTCGCCGGAAGCGCAAAGGTATTTCGACCAGGGCCTTACACTCTATTACGGGTTCAATCATGAGGCGGCTATTAAATCATTTCAGCAGGCCATTGCCTTTGATTCAACCTGCGCTATGGCATGGTGGGGGCAGGCTATTTCCGCCGGGCCGAATATCAATAACTCGGAAATGGATAGTGTTGCTAAAGTGGCGGCCTGGGAGTCGGTAGTTAAGGCTCAAAACCATCTCTCGCATGCTACACCGTTAGAGCAGGGACTTATCAAAGCACTCGCTGAACGGTATTCCTGGCCAGCCCCAGATGACCGGAAACCGCTCGACACGGCATTTGCCATGGCCATGCACGGGCTTTACCTGGCTTATCCCGATGATCCTGATATTGGGGCAATGTACGCAGATGCAATGATGAACCTGAGCCCATGGAATTATTGGGACAAAGATGGTAAGCCCAATCCGGGTACCCCGGAAATTATTTCGGCATTGGAGCAGGTAATTGCTAAGCAACCAGATCACCCCGGGGCCTGCCACTTTTATATCCATACCATGGAAGCCTCCACAACCCCTGAACGGGCCCTGGCTGCCGCTGATTCCCTGCGTAACAGGGTCCCCGGTGCAGGGCATCTTGTCCACATGCCTTCACATATTGATATACGGCTCGGTCATTATGATGATGCTATTAAAGCAAACCAGAAAGCCATTCTGGCAGACAGTGTCTGGGTGCAAAGCGGTGGCTATTATACAATTTACCGGGCGCATAATTATCATTTCCTGGCATATGCCGCTATGTTTAACGGGCAAAAAAGCCTGGCATACCAGGCAGCCAATACCATGACAGAAAAGGTCCCGCTTGAACTGGTCCGTGCTTTCCCTGACTTTCTCGATGGATTCATTGCCGTACCTATCCATGTTATGGTTCGCTTCGGCATGTGGGAAGATATCATTGCGAAACAAAAGCCGCCCGGGGACCTTTATTTAACAACTGCATTCTGGCATTATGGCCGGACCGTTGCCTATGCAGCACTGGGCCAGGTAAAAGAAGCCTCGGCTGAAATGGAACTGTTGCGGGAAGCATATCAAATGGTGCCCGACTCCAGGCTGATCGGAAACAACCCTGGTAAAACAGTGCTTGACATCGGCCTGCTTATGGCTGAAGGAGAACTGGAATACCGAAAAGGGAATTACAATAAAGCATTCGATCTTCTCAAAAGAGCTGTGGAAGGAGATGATTCACTCCTCTATGACGAGCCATGGGGATGGATGATGCCGGTCAGGCATGCCTTGGGCGCTTTATTGCTGGAACAGGAAAAATATGCCGAAGCAGAAAAAGTCTATTTAAAGGACCTGGAGCTTCATCCCGGCAATGGCTGGGCGCTTAAAGGATTGTCAACCGTTTACCAGAAAACCGGGCGCACTAAAGAGGCAGATCACGTTGAAACCCTTTTCCGCAAAGCCTGGAGCAGCTCGGATATCGCATTAAGAGCGTCTTGCTTTTGCAGCAAAGGAGTGAAGATGTAGGCGGGGAGGCGGGGAAGCAGGGAAGTGGGGAATAGGGGAAGCTTACATAATGAATTTAGTGAGGATTTTAATTTATAATTTAAAGGCCCTAGCTTCAGTGCGCATGATAGCCGGCGATATTCCAGTCCCGGTCTTTGTACTTGAAAATCGTAATGTCTAAACATCATCAGAATTGGCATTTTTAATTGAACACCATAAAGATTTAATTTACAGGGTTTATCGCATGATTCAAGATATTTTATGTAAATAATTAGGGTAATTTCAATGGGTGTTAATAGAGGTTTGGAAGCAGTAACAATCGCTTTAATATTCATTTAATTGAAATTCACCACTTTCTATAAGTTCTACCAAACGATTATATATTTGTGCAGTAGGTTTTCCTCCCCAAAAGCTATATTTATAAATTAATATAGATAAATCATCATTCCAAAGCATTGGTTTTTTCACAAAGTAATTGAAATCTATTTTAATGTAATTAAAACTGCATTTTTGGACTACATCTGAATCTAAATACTCAATGTTAGTAATGCCAGATATAATTAGCTTAAAAACACTATTATTTAGTTCTATTGAGTTTGTTCTAACCAGTAAATCTGCATCAGTTAGTTCACCCAAAAGTGCAACATAATTAGATTTATCTTTATATTTTCGGCAGGTTACACCATTAAATTGTGCAACTATTTTAGTGCTGCTTTCTGTATCATTTATTGGCTCACCGTTACTTTTTGGACTTTTTATAATTTCATGGTGTTTAGAAAGAACTTTTTCTAATTCGACATCTGCTAATTCAGGTCCCAAGTCAATTGCTTTAGTATAGTATTGCTTTGCTAAATCAATTTCCTTAAAATGATAAGCTAGTAGTTGGGAAAGCTCAAAATAATAAACAGGATCTGGATTATCATTAGATAATTTTATTGCAGTTTCATATTCTGACCTTGCCAAATCAAAATCTTCATATATCCCTAAAACAAAACTCCCGTAGGCATAATGGGCAAGGGCAGAATTCTGGATACAATATCAATATATTTTTAAGTTCTTTTTTGGCTCTTAAATTTTCTTTCTTATCTATTAGAATTCGAATATTTCCTAACATTATGATTATATGATTTCCATATTTCTTCTCTAAAATTTCTAAAGCCGCAACACGTTCTTCTAAGTTTTCTATTTGAAAGATCTTTTCAATTTTCTCAAACATTAAATCATCAGAGATAGCTTCAAATGATTTTTCATTGTTATTGATTTTTTCAATAGTCCCTTTTTTTACAATTGCCTCTTCTTCTGTTAATTTAGCCAAACGTTTATTTTTCAATGTATCAAGTACTTTTCTTATTCCAGCTGCAATATTATTATATGCTTGTTCGGGTGTTTTCCAATCGTCGATGGGCATAGCCTGTTGAGGGAGTACTTGTAATTCATTCAAATTAAATGTATATTCAGTAAAATAAAAATCAATATCCCATTGACAGTAATTTATGATGATTGGAATGACGATTGATTTTTTTACTTTATGTCTTTCAATCGCAAACTTAAATTCCACCTGATTAATAAACTCGGAATTCATAAAGTCAACACTCACCAGCAGCATAAATAAATCAGTTTGTTCCAGCCGTGATTCAATATGAGGCTTCCACTCTTGTCCCGCCTCAAGGCATTCATCATTCCATATAATGAGGTCGTAAGGTTTTATAAAAGGATTTATATGCGTTAGAAGCCGACGCATTTTTTCACTATCTTCTCTAGCATAAATAATAAAGACATTGATTGGATCAGGCATAAGATTAATTGGTTTTAAAGATTGGCCTACCAAAATTACAAATTATATTAAAATTATTTTTGATCTAGCTGTAATCCCCCCAATATTATGACAGAATTCTTTATAATAATTTTACCCTGTCAATCAATTATTAGCCAAGTTTTCCAAAATGCATTTCCTGGCTTGAAATTAAAAATTACCAGATTAGCTAAACAAAAGGCAACATCGAACTTTTATAATTTCTATTTTTATCTCATGACATCAAAAAACTACGATCGGATGATACGCCTGGCAGAAGAGGTTTTTGCCGTTAAAAGTGATCCTAGCCAGCTTGATGTCAACCTGGATATTATTGAGCGATTAAAGAGGATGCATTCTGCCACAATTTCTGAACATGTTGACGAGAATGGACCGGTAGCGTGGGTTTTACTTATACCTACCACGCTTGAGTTGATGAACTTGTTCCTTGAAAAGAAAATTTCGGAGAAAGAACTATACAACCTGACCCCTCTTAATATTAAATATGAGGCATTATACTTGTGTTCGGCTCTGGTTCTGGAAGAATACAGGAGAAAGGGGATTACAAAGCGGCTTGTCCTGGCGGCAATTGAAAATATCCGTAAGGACCATCCTTTGAAATCACTGTTTGTATGGACATTCAGCAAAGAAGGAGAATTAGCTTCAGAATCGATTGCACGTTTATCCGGACTGCCTTTACAAAAGCGGCTGGATTGAAGTAATTACACGAGTTTAATATTTTATTACAAAAAACATCCATGAAAAATTATACTGACATCACGGATGAAATCTGTTCCCTGTTTGCCGCAAGGGAGCTAATGATCATTGATTTTCCCTTGCACTTAAAATTGCATCTGGCGGAGATAGAAGAACTGATCAGCCGAAGGTAGGCCCATAAATACAGAAAGCGGGAAGTATCTGACTATTTTCGTCAGGCGCTCCCCGCTTCCCCTTTCTCCTTTTCTCCTCGTCTATCTCTTCACCAGCTTCCTCGTCACCATCTGGTCATTGCTTCCGACCACCAGGAAATAAATGCCATCCGGCAGATCTTCCAGGTTCAATTGATAGTTAATGGTGTTATTGAGTTTGACTGATTCTTTCAGGATGGTTTCCCCCAGTATATTCGTAAGCTTGATCTCCTGATAACCCATTTGATCTGAGGAGATCAGGATGTTGAAAATACCATGACCGGGATTCGGATATATGCTCAACCCCAACCCATTGCCTTCAGGATCTCCTGTTCCGACCGTATTATCCACAGTAACTTCAAATGGAACGGAAACTTCACCTTCACCACATTCTCCAATGGCAGCCACGCTGATATAAGCCGTACCCAGGTATTCAGGATTCCATGTGACGGTGGATGTCAGGCCCTTGCCTTCAACAGAACCTGCTTCAGCCGGCTCAAGATACCAGTTATATTCGGTAATTTCCGGCAGGCCGGCAGTCATATAATCTGAAGTGGTCGTTAAGTAAACATCGACATAATCCGGGCCTTCTGCAGTTTGCGGCGCTTCCGGGCCGGTTTTGAATGACAGGACCATTTCATCGGTCACTACATCACCTTCAGTGTTTGACATGGTAAGTGTCAGTTCCACGCTTCCAATGGCAATATCTTCATCGCTTGGGCGTATAAACTGGCTGGATCTGGCTATTGTCATAAAAAGTACCGGTTCCTGAACTGCTCCATGTGATTGTGGAGTAATCGGTCCCGTAAGATTCTGTAACCTGGAAGGCATCACCGGCACATACTTTGCTGTCGGGTCCCGCCCAGATGGTCATTGCCATGGGTGAAGGCAGGTGAATGTTATCAAGCCAGCCTTTATCGGAACCGCCGTTACCGGTGGAATTCTTGGTGTAAACCCAGCGGAATGTCTTGTTCCCCGGTGTAATGGCATAGCTTTGCTTTCTCCATCCTTCATTTGTTCCCGACCATTCATCTATCAAGGTGGTGCCTATAAAAAACTGCAGTTTATCGGCAGCTTCGGATGACACTTTCCGGATAAAAGTGATACTGTCATCTGTCATTACTTCTAGCGTAATCTTGATCTCAGAGGTCTGGTTTCCCGTGATAGCACCTGATCTTGCACTGAAAAGCCCGGCGTATGGGTACTCCATGCTGGCTTCCCACGGAAGCGTTCCGGGGAACTGCCAGTTGTATTTGTTAAAATCACCGGTTTCGAAATCTTCGACCAGGGGGCTGATTTTTTCGCAATAAGTCTTGTTATCATAAAAATTGCCCATCGCCAGTTCATTCACGAAATCAACCACGATGCCCTCCGGCGCAACTTCATCAACGGTGACATCGAATACCTTATTGAAGACACCGAGAAAACCAATGGAAGTGAAATTCTGCTCAGGATTAAGGATCTCGACAAAACCCGACTGGCCTTCCAGGTAAACATCCACATCATAAGCCGTGGCATGCCCGTTATTGGTGTAATTGATGGTCATGGTCACCTGTTCGCCCGGATCGAGCATTCCGTTTCCATTTCCTGTAGCCTGGTCATTGATCTGTTAACGTGTTGATATGCAGATCGGGGGCATTAACTTTCAGCATAAACAGACTGGTCCAGGTATTTTCCTCGTCGGTCGATTGTATGTTAAACACGACCTGGTGCTGGTCAGGGATATTTTCTGCGGCATAAAAGGAAAACCCATTTTCGATCGTGACGGTTTGCCCGGCAGGGATAATGCCATAGAATTCGGTATTATCAGTAAGGCTGATGAAAGGATCAATGGTGGTGATGGTCACCGTCACACTGTCGCTATCAGATAAGCCGACATTCCTGATCCCGAGGTTAAGGCCGACACTTTCGTTATAGTCAACGAGGCCATTGCCATTTCCACCGGTTTCGTCGGCGATGGTATAGGCTGCATACAGGCAGTAGGCTCCTTCTGCAGGGATAACCTGGATATCTTCTTCGTGCCTGTAATAATTGGTTTTGGTCACGGTCAGGGTAACAGTTGTCCCTACGAATTGCGGGGTTATGGTGATTACCTGCGGGCTGCCGGTTGCGATGGCAAGGCCGATAATATTATCATCGGCGGTCAGACAGATGGTTGAGCCGGCATCTGCTGTAATGGTGAATTCATTTAATCCTGCCAGGATGATGCCATCGTGCATGATGGTCAGGTCCTGCGGAACTTCGGAATAAAGCGTCAGGAAAGCATCTCCGAAATGATGGAACAGGTTGTAGGTCACTTCTTTGTCACCGGTATTGTAAGGCCAGCCCGACTGTTGAAGGAAGTATTTGCCGGCGGCATTTCCAAAAGCCGGCAGGAGGCCCCTTTCAGCAGGGGTTGATCCGTATTCGGGCATAAAATCGGGCCACATGTTGTCGAATAAACCCCATACATAAGTGTCATTAACAAACGAATAGCTGACCTCTGAAGCCCCGGTCACGGCCAGTGCACCGCTATTCACGTTGTTATACCTGTAGCGGTGGAACTTTTCAACAAAACACTCGCTGGACCAGTTGTATTTTCCGGTTAAACAGTTGATGGAAAATACATAAGTCAGATCAGTATTCGTAAGGCCGTTGATATTGCTGTTTGTATAAGCAGGCTCTCCCCAGCCGGTTTCCATTCCGTGGTCACGGTGCTGCAGGATGAATGCCCCGCTGTTGATGGCATTGTTGATATCAGTGGCATCGCCGCCTGACCATCCGCCTAATTCCTGCGGCGTTGCTGGGATATAGCCCAGGCCGTTCGGACCGAATTCATTCAGGATAGTGGATGTATTCGTGGCTGTTGACCATGGATCTGAACTGGGGTTGCCACCATAAATTTCATTGATCCTGACAGGGTTTTTCCCATGCACATTCTTGAAGTAACCTCCTACAGTTTCAGAACAGAGCTGGAACCATCTTTCAGTCTGCCATCCAAGGGCAGTAATAGGATGGTCATAAAAAGCAGGGCTGCTTGGCGGATTTGATTCATAGTTGATGAACTTGGTGACAAAAGTCTCCAGTTCGGTATTATTATTGGCAACCATACGTGCCATAACGATTTCCGGCATATCATCATTATCGACATCACCGTAAATGTTATCTGAAGCACAGTAGCTATCCCAGATAGGTGACATAATGTTGTTGTTCTGATTGGAGCCATAATCGCCCATCAGCAGGATTGCAGCGGGGACAGGGTCCCATGAGGCATAAACATTGTTGATATAAGTTTCGATGATGCCGGCGCTGTTGCCACCAACTTCGGTGAGGGTGCGGATCTCGGTGGTAATCCCCTGCTTGACGCGGAATGATTTGATCTGGTTGGCCCAGTTCATATAATCTGCCCCGTCGGGGACAATGATAAGATATTCGCAACCATCGTTGCTGCGATTGGCAATAGCTCTTTTACCATAATCGATCTGCAGGGATGGATTGATGATTCATGACAGCATCCTCCAGGATCGGGTCCCAGAACCGGCTGCGGAGGCGGTCTTCACCGACTTGCCCGTTTCCGCCCTGGAATTCAATCTGGATTTCGAGATCACGGTATACGATAAGTTCTTTTGTGACCGGGTTGTACTGGAACGGGGTCACGCCAACCATTACGACATCCACGCCACGGATCTTCGATGGCTCGGAGAGGGTAACGGGTGAGGCCGGGTAAAAAGCATTCCGGCTGTAAATATCTGTCCTGGTTGGGTATTGCAGCGGGCCCTTGTCGGTATCCAGGGGGATCCTGGGAGCCGGTGCAATTTCGACATTCTTATAAGATTCAGTGCGTTGAGATACAATTTTCAGAACAGGAACCGATCCCTGCGGGATGGCAATATACTTGCCTCCCCCGGGGAGGTCAGGTGAGCCCGCATCATTTGGAAGCCAGGCCCCCGGCAGTTCAATATTGCTCATTCCCCGGCCATTGATTTCTGCAGGTACAAGAGTGAATGATTCAACGGAGTAACCTATGGAAACCCCACTGCGGTTTTGTTCCTTCAGTGTGAACCCGGCTTTGTTTTGCGGATCAGCATAAGTAATCTTTTGAGACTGGGCAAGTTGAATAGAGAATAGCCCTGAGATCAACAACATCAGGGAAATCCTGAAAATAGTCGAAGATTTTTTCATTTTAATAAGTGTATTTTATTGATAGGTTGAAGGTTAGAATAATCGCACGTAAAAATACACATAATTAATTCATGATTTTTCCGGGGTGGTTATTTAGGAAGATTTTAAATAATAAAAGGGACTCCATCCGCCTTTGGCGGAGGAGTCCCTTTTGAAAAAAAATGATTTAATAAACTTTAATCCTGAAGAATGATCTTCTTAAAGTAAGTCGATTTCCGGCCTTCAATATTGATGTAATAAATTCCGTTGGAATTGCCGGTAAGATCGATCACCATATTGTAATTACCGCTAACTTCTATATTCTCTTTCTGATATACAGTCTTACCGGTGGAATTGATCACCCGGATGTTCACCATATCTTCCATACCCATCAGGGCCAGTTTGAATGATCCCTGGGTCGGGTTTGGAAGGGTCATGATCTGTACACCATTGTTTTCTGGCAAACCGGTGCAGGCATCAACCATGACGGTTTGCTCTGCTGAATTCTCGCAGCCGTTCTGGTCCATATAGGTATAAGTAAGCGTATGCGTTCCGGCTCCGGCCACATCAGGATGGAAGAAGCCTGCTTCAACACCTTGGCCAGAATAGGTTCCGCCTGCCGGCATTCCCTGTGTCAGTTCCACTGGAGGATAATTGATACACTGATCCTCCATCACGTCAAATGCAACTGCCGGGAGCTCATAGACATCGATATAACCTTCCATAAAACTGCTATCGATGCTGTTTCCTCTGGTCACGATGAGTAAAACATCATATTTACCGGCAACATTGTAAGTGATTAACGGATGCTGTTCCCTGGAAGTATCAGGCGTGCCACCGGGGAATTCCCAGTACCAGGCGGTCGGGTTGCCGCCAGACTCATCAGTGTACTGAACCTGGTAGGTTGCACAGGTGGTTGTATCCGAAACAAATGAAGCGGCAAGCGGCGGGGGAGGCGGCATAAGGAAAGGCAGCAATACCTTATATCCATTGAGAATCTCCTTATTGGAATTGGTTTGAACAAATGCTACCAGTTCCATTTCGTTTAAATCCCACCCTAACTGAACATTAAAGGTGAGAGGAATTTCCTGCACATCGCTGTCGTCGAAATTCAGGGTAGTCCCATTCTGATCCGGCACCATCAGGCGGTTCACATAATTCAACTCGCTCATCCCCTGCCAGGCATATACAATGTCAGACTCGGTCAGGCAAAGGTGGAGTTTGATGTTGGATCCAGTGATGTCAGCTACTTTAGTGACAGTGACCGTAACATTGTATGTCAGGCCGGTATGGCTTCCCCATACATCGATAGTTACCGGGGAAGGAATATCCATTCTCTGCTGTACTTTCGGCCAGTAGGAAGGGTACATGCTCTGGGTATGGCTTCCTCCAACCACAGGATTTCTGCCATCAAAGAAAGCGGTGGGATATCCCGAAATAGCATAAAATGAATTCCTTGCATTTGAATAATTGTTGGCAAAAGGATCGCCGTTGTGATTTTCAATAGCTGCTACAGGCCAACCCTCCTCGATCAGGTCGTCAACACCCATGGCAGCGCCGGGGCAGTAAGTACACCATGTGCCGGTCCCAACTTCCACCACTACTTTGTCCCTTGTTACCTGGGCAAAGACAGTGCTTAAGGAGAGCAAGAAGAGAATCAGAAAAGTAAGTTTTTTCATCGTGTTACAGTTTTTAAAATTTATGCAAAATTAATCATTTTTTAATTATAATTTTCTGGTTAAATAAACCCATAGCTGTTTCAACCTGAAGCAGGTACATGCCTTCAGACAGGTTATGGGCATCAACCGGGATAACCAGTTTATGAGTGATCTCAACATCAACAGGCCCCAAGGCTGGTTCACCCGAAGATGTAAAAAGCTTCATTTTAGCCCTGGTTGTTTTAACGGAGGTCAGCTCAACACGGAAATTCCCGTTGTTTGGATTCGGGAAAACAACAATGCCAAGACCGGTTTTATTTTCATCCAGGCCGAAGGTGTTTGCCACGTTCACGGCAAGGAGCTCCGAGAGATCACTTTCTCCGCATTCATTGAGCCCTTTGACCTTAAGATTCGCCTGGCCGGTGAAACCGGTTACCCAGTCGACAGTGCATTCCATGCCATTTTCACTGACGGTAAAAGTGCCTGCTTCAGGAGGGTCCAGGGTCCATTCATAACTGTTGGAAGAAGTTGATCCGGCGGTATTGTAAACACTCTGGGCGCTTGAGAATATATCGACATATTCAGGGCCCGTCGGTTTTACAGGAGTTGCCGGCAGCGGCATTACGGTAATCAGTGCCGGTCCAAAACCGGTCGCTTCGCAGCCTGTTCCGTCAGAAACTGAAATAAGTGTCACCTCGATATCAGCCGTAGGGTTGAACGGGATACTATCCATACTGGGTTTATTCGAATTCAAGGTGATTTCATTGCCGCCAAGGCTTACCACGAGTTGCCAGGGAGTAACCCCCGTGAGGGTGATGTTCGCATAAGTTGTATCGCCGGCACAGATCGTGGTATTGGTAAATGCGACTTCTGCGCCTGGCACAGCATAATGGTTCACCAGCAGGCTGGTGGAAACAGGCCCCAGCCCGTTCTGGTTCATCCCGCAAACCCTGAGATTGGAACTGCCTTCATAGCCAGGGGTCCAGTTGACGGTAACCTCGGTGCCCCAACCATCAACGGTGCCAGCTTCCGGAGGGTTCACCTCCCAGATGTAATAAAGGGCACCCGGGACGGGTTGGGTAGAATACATGCACGAAGTTGTATTAGCACAAACAACGGTATCTCCGACCGGTGTTTCAGGAATTTCAGAGATCGGATCCATCGCGAAGAAATTCAGGTATTGGAGCATCAGGTTTTTCCTCGTGTTAGTCTGATTATCCAGCAGTCCCCCGAATTCGAAAGCTGAGCCGATTGTTTTGTAAGTGCCGGCATCGTAAGCTACAGCTACATTATACGAAGGTGTTGCATTGCTGAAAATATTATATGCAGGATTAACAGCGTTGATGTGATCGATATAATTGTTATCGCCGTTGAAGCTGAAAGTCATGCCCTCTGTGATGGTCCCGGCAAGACCGGATATGGTCCCAAGATCATCGGTACCGTCAGTTAAACCATCAATGTTAAACATAGGATGAAGGGATGTGGGATCATACTCCTGGTCATAATACCATGTATCGGCGCCTTCCATATAAAGATTTCCGCCACTATTGAGGAAATCGATGAACGGGGCCGCTTCGCTGCTTTCTAATACATGATTGTTACTGTAAGTTCCAAGACACAGGAAGATCGTCTGATATTGGCTGAGATCGGACGGAATAACCGTTGAATACTCAGCAAAGATCCTCCAGTCGTCAATGGCGGTCTTTATCTTGTTCGCCGAATTTACATTGCCGTCCAGGTCAAGGATCAGGATTGGGAATAAGCCAACACTGATGGAAAAGTCTCCATCGGCTTCGATGCCAAGGTCCCCGGAGAAATTAAGAGAAAAGTCAGCCTGGTGTCCCGGAGGGGTGATAACCACTGCGCTGACCTGGAAAGTTTGCGTTACCGTGGCATTCTGGGCAATGTCGCCAAACATGGCCGAATCGGATTCCACCTGGATAAACGGATCATCAGAACCAACAAGGCCATAAACACTGTATGCGTCGGCAGCTCCTTTGTTGGTAAGGGAAACTGTCACATCCACCGTTTCACCCGGATCCAGGCGGCCGTTATTGTTGCCGTTAACATCTGATATCGTGAAATCGACATATTCCAGGATCGGTGCGAAAGCCTTTACGCTGAAGGAACTGGTCCAGGTAGTGTCACTGTCGGAAGCTTCCATGTTAAGCTGGATATTATGGCCATTTGGAACATTTCCTGAAGCCATAACAGAGAATGCTTCAGGTACCAGGATTGTCTGGTTGTAGGGAATAGTGCCGGCACCGGCAGTTCCATCAATGATGGTCACGTAATCATCTTCACTGGTAATGGTAACCGTGACATTTTCAGCGTCTTCATTGCCCAGGTTTTTGAGGGTCACATCGAGGGTTACCGTTTCACCATACTCAAGCTTTCCGTTATTATTCCCTGAAGGATCATTCAGCACGTATGAATCGGTGACGACGAACGGGCCGTTTGGCGGGATAACCGGTACCCGGGCATGGTAACGGTAATAATTACCCTTGGTAACGACCACATCGATAAAAACAGGGGGATTCTGGGCGATGATAGGAATTTCCGCTGATATGCCTGTACCTTCAGCCACTCCAATTAATTCCCCGTTTACGGAGAGGGCGATCAAAGCCCCTTCATCAGCCTGGATGCTGAAAGTGGGCTTGCCGGCTATCTGGATGGGATCGTGAAAGATAGTAAGGTTTTGAGGAACTTCTGAATAAAGGCAGGTAAATGCATCCCCGTGATGGTGGAAAAGATTATAGGTAACTTCTTTATTGTCGGTATTATACGGCCAGCTTGAATATTTGAGGAAGAATTTTCCGGCTGCATTGCCAAAAGCAGGGAGCATTCCCCTTGATTCGGGAGTTGTACCGTACGCAGGCATGAAATCAGGGAACATATTGTCGAAAACACCCCAGACATAGACATCATTAACAAATGAATAAGATACTTCCGAGGCGGCAAGAAGTCCGAGTGCACCCGCCGGTTGTCCATTGTAGGTGTAACGGTGGAACTTCTCAGCAAAAGACTCAGTGCCGTAATTGTATTTTCCGGTCAGGCAATTGATGGAAAAAATAAAGCTGAGATCGGTGTTGGTGAGGCCCGGGATATTCGAATTGCTGTAATCAGGCTCCCCCCAGCCCAGTTCATATCCGTGATCACGATGCTGAAGCAGAAATGAACCTGCATTCAGGGCGTTATTGACCATGGTGGCCGTGCCACCTGTCCATCCGCCGAGCTCTGAAGGGGAATCGGGGATATAACCTAATCCCGATGGCCCGAATACACCAAGCACCGTGCTGGTATTGGGCGCGGTTGACCAGGGATCGACAGCCGGGTCGCCGCCATACACCGCATTGATACGCACCGGGTCTTTCCCCTGTACATTTTTGAAATAGCCCCCTACAACTTCCGAGCAGATCTGGAACCATCGCTCGGTCTGCCAGCCTAAGGCCGTGATCGGATGGTTATAAAAATCGGGGCTGGTTGGAGGATTGGTTTCATAATCAAGGGCTTTCCTGATCATGACTTCCAGTTCAGCGGCATTTCTCGCAGTCATGCGGGCAAAGATGATCTCTTCTTCATCGTCATTGTTGACATCGGCGAATATATGGTCAGAAACACAATAGCTATCCCAGATCGGGGAAATGATCGTACTGCCGAACGTCCCGTAATCCCCAAGCAAAAGGATCGCCGCCGGCGGAATATCCCAGGTCAGGTATGCGTTATTGACGTAGTTTTCTATATCGGCAACCGTATTACCGCCTATCTCGGCGGTTGTCACGACACCGGTATAAATGCCCTGCATCGTGCGGAACATCCTGATCGTGTCTGCCCAGCTGATAAAGACAGGGTCATTCGGGCAGATGATCAGGTATTCATAACCCGTTGCCCGGCCGGCCCCTCCGACCCTCTGCCAATTGGGGGCGGGAATAATGGAGCGGTGGAAGTTGATCATAATTAATGAATAAATCAGACAGCAATGGGTCCCACCAGCGACTTCGCAGCCTTTCATCGCCAAACTTTCCGTTTCCGCCTGTAAATTCCACTTCAATCTCAATATCCCTGTAGACGATCAATTCCTTTGTCACAGGGTTGTATTGAAATGGCGTGATACCCAGGATAACGGCATCCACACCCCGTACCTGTGTAACCTCTGAGAGTTTGATGGGTTCTGCAGGATAAAAAGCATTACGGGAATAAATCCTGGCGTTTTTGTTGTAATCCAGGGGGCCTCTTTCCGTGTCTTTCGGGATCCTTGGCGAAGGGGAGACATTGACATCTTTATAAACTTCTTTCCTGACCGATTTGATATGGAGAACAGGAGTCGCCCCCTGTGGCAGGGCAATATACCGTCCGCTGCCGGGAAGGTCAGGTGCGCCTTCATCCCCCGGGAGGAAATGATTGTTCAGCCTGATCAGCTTCATGGATTCGCCCCTGACCTCCAGGTCATCCATGGTAAATTCACTGATAGAGTAATTCAGTTTGATACTATGCTGATCGTGGGCTTTGAGATTAATCCCTCTTCGTCCCAACTGTCGCTGAATGTATAAGTCTGGGCTTGTGTCTGAATGATGCAGAAAAAGGCAGCAGACAGTAAGAGTAACATTCTTTTCATAAGGACGAGTATTAGTTTATGAATTGAAAATCAGCTTATATGCAGAAAAATGAATTTGTGTACTACTACAAAAGTATATTAAAAAAGAGGGAAATAATAAAATGAAATTAAAATTATTTTCTGATGTGAACAAGTTGAGTGTGAATGACCTGCCTGCCTGAAATGATCCTGGCCTGAAGATCAAGTCCTTCCGGCCATTTCGGCAGTGCTTACGGTAATTCATTCACGCCTTTTTTGCCATAGATTACAATATTCCTCAAGCAACTGGCCGGAAGGACTGGTAAAATCTGATCATGACCTGCTCCTCACCGGTCAGGTTAAATACCAGCTTAACGTGATCAGAAAAAGGGTTTGGCAGAATGCTGAGCCCGGTCATATCTTTATAGGAATCATCCATTCCGACCATAATGTCGAGCGGGTAATAATTTGGCAGGCAATTGTAACCTGAAACGACAAGTTCTGCAGTCGTCAACATCCGGTAAAACCTCCCGGGACGCTGATAACAGCCTGTCCGGAAGCATCGGTCGGGCAACATCCCAGCATATTGTCACCGGCCATGATCACGCACATGACGCCTTCCACCGGCTCCCCGTTACTGGTAACAGTTACCGGTACAGTTGTAGTCCAGGAATAAATTTCTTCAGGATAGGAGGTTACAATGCTGATCGGTTCATCGGTCCAGACTCCCAGAACCGGGTCGCCAAAGATGTTGCAATCGTAAAAACACCAGCGCAGGGCGCCTTCTTCCCACTGGCCCGGGGCATTGACCCATACCGATGTTTCGATCTTTGAGATCATGTGGGCTGCGCCAATCCTGCATTCTTTATCGTGATACAAAGCGTCAACAAATTCACGGTGCAGGTGCGCCGAAGGACCTTCGGTCTGCCCTTCGTTGAACCAGCCGTACCTTGAATTGAAAGCTCCGGCTACGGCAAAATTATCGATGCAGACCATCGCTTCCCCGATGCAGTCATTTTCATCGAAAGCCCCGCAAAGGCAGCCATGTGTATAAACAAGGGTGTAAGTTGTGATCGGTCCCGTTCGTTTGGGAAAAATTGCTGTTAGTGATATCCTGCAATGTCCCAGGCGCATCACGTAAGTCTGGTTGGCATGGCCGGAATGATGCACGAAACTTTTTCCCTGGTTAATTTCATTGATCAGGTCCATAGCCGCCCCAGTAAGATTCCGAATCATACAATTTCGTGAAATTCATGTCTTCAGAAATGCCATCGGTGACATAGCCATTATCTTCATGATAGCCGATCAGCAATTCCAGATAATCTTCGCCATAAGTCAGCGGGTCGGTCCATAATTCTTCACCCGCGATAAGTACATCCCGGAGTTCACCTAAAACAGGCTCATTCTGGTATCGAATGGTTTTTGAAAGTAATTTCTCTAATTGAGAAACTGTGCTGACCGGGAAACGGGCGACAGAAACTTCAGGCAGCAGGTCATCTTCCCCAATCTCAGCCCAATAGCCGTCACCGTCGGTATTCCAGTTCCCGTCGAGGGCCGAATAGTAGAGGTCAGCCGGGATATTGCTGTCTTCATAAGCTGAGCTTGACTGGACGAAGCAGTAAAATCCCCGATAGGGCACATGTTCAACATCACCTCCCAGGAGAACATGTTCGATGCCATGGGCCTGGTATTCCGCAATAATATAATTCCTGATCTTATCCTGCAGGTCCTGGCCGGTGACCTGCCCTGCAATAAATTCGGTCGTTACGATTTCAGTCATAAGACCCCTGACAAGGTAAAGGTCTTTCAGCTGCTGATAATTGCTTTCAAAAGATTGGGGTGTGATGATCAGTACCTGGTATTCCCCTTCCCTGGTTGATTTGGCAGGATAAGAAGCCATCATCGAAGTGTTTTGCGCAAACTGCCCGATCCGTTTACTGATATGGTCATTGTTACTGATATTGAGAAATGCATTCATTGCCCGCCCGGTGGCCCTGGTTTCAACGCTGATGATAATATTACGGAAAAATGAAACCTGGCCGGTTGAAGGAACATATCTCAAAGGCGTAAAAGAAGTCAAAAGGAAAGAGTGCCCGTTCAAAAAATGCGTTGAATATTCGCCCCAGGTTACAGAAGGATAATCATTTTGCGAACTGTATATTTCATTTTTTTTGTGAAAGATGCCATCGCTGCCTGTTGAAAGGGGTTGGGAAGGTTGCTGCGGATATATCGTGTAATAACCCTCCAGTAAGGCTTCATCTTCAAACCGGTAATTGACGGAAATGGCTTCCTCCCCCGGTGGGAGCAGCAGCCTGACATCCTGGTAGGGGAGGGATGGCTCGCCTGTTTTGCCGGTCAGGAATGTGTTTTCGAAGGTTACGACCTGGTAATTACCTGACTGTTTTACAGAAGGCGCATTGAAATAATAGGTGTATTCAATATTGCCTGCAAAAATGAAGGCGGTAAATAACAGGAGAAAGCAGGAAAGAGTCAGTTTTTTCATGGAGGTCAGTAAATTGAAATTCGAAAAAGGAAATTTAAATGGCGGAAAATATAATTCAGCATACAATATTAATCATTTACTCCTTTAAAATGTGTGATCTAAGTCACTTTTTTTTAAATAGAGTAGGGTGTCAAATAAGTCCTCTGCGGAACTCGGTGATTCCTCTGTGAAACTCTGCGAAACTTATAAGTAATTGTTACACCCATTACCACCGTAATGAATTTCAATCTAAATTCAGGGTGTATTTTTCTTCCGAAACGAATTTCCCCCAGACCTGGTGTGATTTAACCTCGGTTTTTTTGAAACCAGCCTGAACATAAAGATGGCCGGCGGCGGCCAGTTCGCTGGTTGTCCAGAGAAAAACGCTTTTATATTTACGGTCACGGCAAAAATTCAGGGCTTCACTGATGAGTTGTTTTCCAAGCCCCTTGCCCCTGTAATCAGGATGAACGAGATACCAGCGCAACTGTGCTTCAATCTTTGAAGTCCTCGCTATGGCAACAGAGCCGATGATCCGGCCATCAGACTCGGCCAGCCAGATCCGGTCACGGTATGCATTGAAAGCGTGAACAAATTCGATGAGTCCATGGGCAACATAGACTTCAAATGATTGGTCGTATTTATATTCTTTTGCGTATAATTTACCGTGCAGATAAATGAGGTAACCGATATCGCCGGGCTTGAAATCACGCCGTATTTCAAATTTTTCCAGGGGGATTTTTTCCATAATTAAACAATCCTGTTTGATTCAGAATTGCATCTTACTGCAAAGGTAAGTAATAAAACCGGGGCTTTACCTGCTCCTGGCTATAAACGTTTCTTTAATATTTTTTTTGTGAAAGTTCCTTTATCGGTCGTGATATTCAGCAGATAAATGCCATCGGGTTGATCACTGATATCAACCGAAGGAGAGCTGATGGTATAGAGTAAACCGCCGGTGGCATTCCTGAGTTGTATTCCCCTGATATTCTCCCCGGATATGGTAAATATTCCGGATGTTGGATTAGGATATATCTTTAAATTTCCGCTGCTGATGTCATCTGTTATACCAGTAATTAAAGGCACCCAATTAATTGATATTGAGGCGAAGCTTGGCACATTTGATGGCGTAAGGCTTACCGGGTTGCTATCTTTAGTAAAGTTAAAAGATGAATAATTACCCGTAGAATTTTTATCCGTGAGTTCCATCCGCAATTTATAGGTACCGTCAGGAACCACGGTGCCATTGACGTCGGTGCCATTCCAGGAACAGGTACGGGTTGCGTGGCTGGACTTTGTCGCACCGGTAATGGCATCCACAGTGTTAAAAGGGCTTCCGGCTGCAGTTGTCACCGCTTCCCATGTGTTTAAATGGGTTTTCCTGTTTTGTGCATAAGCAAGAAGGGTCTTGACAAAATTGCCCTGCTCATCTTCAATCCATATAGCCACGATGTTTTTTGGCGCATAATTACCCCCGGTTTCACTTGTGGTTGCCGTAACAGTTAAGGTTCCGGCTGTTTGGGCATTGATCCATGTTATGGTCAACAGGAAGGCAAATGAGGTCAGAATAATCTTTTTCATTTTAAATTATTTGATTGTTAGAATGAGCCGGCAAGAATGAAGATCTACCTTACAAGTCCAAATAATTTACAAATATACATAATTGTATTTAATGCTTAATGCTCAATGTTAAATGCTCAATGTTAAATGAATCCTAAACGGGGACTTCTACTACAGATTTTTGCAATAAAGCTTTTTGCAAGTTATATTCCCAGGCTAATTCTTTCATAATATCCGATACATATTGCAATTTGGTGGCCCTATACCCATTCGTGCCTGAAAATGCAAATCCTTCTTCCATTTTTCCCCTTGCTGAATTGAACAGGGCCTGGGCAATACAATAAGGCGCTTCCCTAAAATTGCATGAACTCAGGCAATGCCAGCTGCATTTGAAAGGTTTGGTTTTACCCAGCCTGATTTGCCCGATAAAATCATTGTAAATAGCACGGCCCGGCAATCCTACGGGGCTATCAATAATGGTAATGTCTTCTTTTTTGCTTGCGATATAACTTTCTTTGAAGGCTAAAGATGCATCACATTCATGTGTGGTAACAAACCGGGTGCCCATTTTTACACCTTTGGCACCTGCCTGCATAATGTCATAAATATCATAACCGGTATAAATTCCACCGGCTGCGATAACCGGGACCTCTTTGGCAAATTTTTCTTCAAAAGGCTGAATTATTTCTACCGTTTCCCTTATTAGTGTTTCAAGAGGCACAGGTTCTTTTACAAGTTCATCCTTCCTGAATCCAAGATGCCCGCCGGCAAGAGGGCCTTCCACAACCACGGCATCGGGGATGCAATTGTGTTTGTTGGCCCAGTAATGAAATATAAGCCTGGCAGCTTTCGCTGATGATACTTTTACCGCCAGTTTGGTATGACTGCTGTCAATGCCTGAATTGGCGATCACGGCAGGGATATTCAAGGGCAAGACCGGCACCCATGATAATGATATCGATTTTTTCTTCAAGGGCTACTTTTATCAGCGCTTCATGATCTGTCAGCGCCATCATGATATTTACACCCAGATAGCCATCGGTCAGGCTCCTGGCAATCCTTATCTGTTTTCGTAAAGCTCTTTTATTGGCTTCGGGGAAATTCTTCATGTAATCGGGCTCCAGCATCCCTATCCCGGCAGCTGAAATAACGCCTATCCCGCCTTCATTGGCTACAGCGGAAGCCAGGCCGGAGAGTGATACGGCAACACCCATGCCTCCCTGTATTATCGGAAGCCTCACCTTCATGTCGCCTATTCGTAATTCTTGCATGTATTTTTAAATATTTTACAAAACTATTGCTTTGCATGCCAAGTCATGGGCAATAGGGTTAAACAGAGAATAAATAGGTATGAAGGGATGATTTAGGGATGAATGGAACTGTTTTAGGGGTGAACAGGATTAAAAAACCTGCCTTCTTAAATTAATTCCTGAAGTTTACCTGCGAAACTTTTCGAAACGGGAATCGGGAAATCAATATTTTCAAAATACAGTTTATACCCCTGTACATTCCCTTCAAAACGGTCTATATAATCTGATATTCACTATATATGAGCGGTGACATTTAACAATGAACTTATGCTCTTTTAAAAGTTCTTCAGCATATGCCATACTGCATCTGACCATCTGGTTTTTAATAATATCGCCCTCTTTCCAGAATACGTCAATGTAATTATTTGCGGAACGGATAAATAACAGCAGGTTCACTTTTATGGCCAGGCTGTCTTTCTGGTAATCGGAATTAAAATAAATGATTTTATCCTGTATCAATTTATGGTCTTTCAGCTTTTTATTGATATCGTTTGCGAATTTCAACCGCGAACGCAGCATCCTGTTCTGATTTATGATAATTAGCGCGGTAATAGGCATAATGGCGGTTAATAATCAGCTTTATCACCAGGTTAAAATCAAATTTTAAAACGGCAAGCGTTTTGTAGTAGAAGAAAAAACCTGTCAGGATGGTGAAAAGTATCCATAAATTCCAGAATATTTCCTTTTTGACATTCCATTTAGAAGAGGTGAAATTTTTTGGAAACAGGCTGGGGATGAACAACAAATGAAGACTTAAGCGCTAAAAAAGTGATAACCCCGAACCCGATGATCAGGTAGTACTTATCGTTTTTAGGCAGCACGCCTAGTCGAAGGGTTGAAGCAGCAGCAGAAACAGCGGGACCCCAATGCTGATAAAGAAAATGATCTTGGAATTATGCTTTAAATCCTCATTGAATGGATAGGGTTTGTTAAACGGATTCTGCATAATTTACATAAAGAATATTAAAGCGATAAAAGTAATATAAATAAATGATGACTTTCCGGCAAAAAAAAGAGGTGCCTCAATTTTAAGGCACCTCTTCTTCAATTATTCAATAAGAAGCATTATTAGGGAAGAATTACCGCATCAATGGCGTGGATCACACCATTTGATCCCTGCACGTCTGTGGCAATAACATTTGAATTAGTATTAAGTTTAACACCCATTCCATCAACCATGATGCTGATCGTGCTTCCTTCTTTTAGTGTCGGAACGTTTCCGGTGGTTACCTGTGATGCCAGTACATTACCCGGCACAACATGGTAAAGGAGGATCGGAGTGAGCTGTTCGGCTGTCAGATCGCTGATACCGCTGACACCAAGTACTGCGAACAAAGCCGTAAAAGCATCGTTGGTGGGCGCAAATACAGTGAAGGGACCCGTTGCACTGAGTGCTTCCACCAGGCCTGCTTTAACTACTGCTTCTACCAGGATGCTGAAACCCGGGTTATTGATCGCATGGCTTACCACGCTTGCCGGTAGGATTACCTTGTTAATTGCGTGAATAACGCCATTTGAAGCCATTACATCAGCAGCGATAACCTGGCTGCCATCAACAGTAACAGTTCCGCTCTTCTGAACGAAAACCTTAACCTGGTTCTGCCCGGGAGCCGTATTATTTAACGTTGAAACATAACCGGTAGTAATGTCAGCGGCTTTTATATTTCCGCTTACAACATGGTTGAGGAGTATCGGAGTGAGGGTTTCAGCGCTCAGGTCGTCAAGGCCGTTAATGCCCAACTGGCTGAATAAGTCGTTGAATGCATCGTTGGTCGGTGCAAATACGGTGAACGGACCTTCACCTTCAAGTGCAGATACCAACCCGGCTTTTGTCAGGGCTGCTGTGAGCATGGAGAATTGATCGTCAGATGATGCAGTTTGAACAATATTCTTCGATTCTGTCATGTCCTTATCATCATCTTTGGAACATGAAACGAAAACAGTTGCCATCGCTATAGCAACGAAAAGGAATTGGAATTTACGCATTGTAGTTTTCATAATTATTTAAGTGTTTAGTTGATTTATTAAATTTGTTAAACGATATCAACTAAACCATGAATAATCATTTTTGTTCATTCATTTGAAAAAAAAGTTAAACAAAAACTAAAGACGTGTCATCCTGGATGCTATATTTTTTCAAAAACCAGCCTGTAATGATCCATGATCTCTTTTTCAAAACAGATCCTGTTCGGGCTTATTCTGAATATCGCTACCAGGTGCCTGAATTCACTGTCAGTTATGTATTTCGGGATGAGTGACAGGTAAAGCCAGTATTTCTTCAGGTTGAATTTCCTGAACTTTTTCCTCCACTGGCCAATAGTTTCTATATAATCCAGCCTGCCGCTGCTTTTTGAGATGAGTTTAAAATACGGCTCCGCGTTTCGAATGACCATTTCAGGACCATAGGGGAGCCATGAACCGGGGAACTCTTTCACCATCAGGGCGCAAACATGAGGGGCTGACCCTTTTTCTGCATTGATATCGAAATCTTCAAAGTCGATCATGTTTTTGCTGAATGTCATAGTTTGCATATAAAATCGTCCTCCCTTTGGCATAAGGTTGTAAATGACCTGGAAAAAATCGCTGTAAACTTTTTCCTGTTTTCCCTCTTTCCATTCCTCTACAGAACAAAAATGTTCCAGACCTCCAATACAGGTTATGGCATCAAACATCCCGAAATCCTCCGGTTTTACATACCGGCAGTCCTGCACCAACACGTTCAGCCCGTTTTTCCGGCAAGCTTCTGCCTGACCGTGCGACAATGTTAATCCAACGCTGATGGCTCCCCTTTCCTTTAAAATATAATTTGAAAACGGTCCCCATCCGCAGGCCATATCGAGCACCCTGCTTCCTTTCTTTATATTAAGACTTTCGGCGATGAATGTGTGTTTTGCTTTTTGTGCCTCTTCAAGGGTCATTGAAAAGTCGCCGTCATATTTCGCCCCGCTGTAATCGCCGGTTTCTCCCATGCTCAGCCGGAATATTTTATCGATAGTAGTATAGGTAAAATCTAAATCTTTTTTTTCTGCCATTTTTCCTGGTTTTAGATCTGAGAAATTTCAGATCGTGTGGTATGTTGATTTTTGTAAAAGTAGGTTAATTGTCCATATTATAGTAAATTTGTATCATACTGACCGGCCAGGTCTCAGGCAATTTAAACGAAAATCTTATGATACCAACAAATGACAATGATCAGAATCAGGATTATTCGAAGGATTTACAGCCTTTAGATCCGCGGATCGTTCCGCAAAACTCAGATGATGGTTTAAAGGATCCAGTCGATGTGTTTTTTGAGAATTTCCCGGTCATGATGAGTAATGCCCTCATGATGGTATTGCAGCAGGATGCGAAGAACCTGAAGCTGCTTATTAACCAGGCTCAATCCATGTTTTCTGCAGCCAAAAAGGTTTCGACCGACAGGATCGAGATCATTTTAATGCAGTACATGACAAAATATATTGAGATTTTTAAACATATAGAACGTGGAATGAAGTTCCAGGTTGAAGGTCGCTTACAAACTGCGCAAAATGAATATAAAACCGCATCAGAATTTTGTTATTCCCAGGCAAAGGAATTAAAAGAAACTGTTGGTTCGGCAGAGCCGGATAAAATGGAAGTCATTGAATATTGGACCCTCCTTTACGAGTTATTCGGAGGATGGATGGGTGGATATACCAAATATTGCGAAGCTGAGATAGTCGGCTACGAGGGCCGCACGCGCACATATGTAGCTATGCTGAGGGAAACGGTAGATTCCCTGAGACAGGCGGTTGCCATCCTGCCACCTGGCTCGCCTGATGACCTGGTGCAGGTAGGTTTTATTTGCAGTAATCTTGCCGACCAACTGGAGGCACGTGCGGAAGCTTTTGAAAGCCAGGCGACAACAAAGCGTTACGTAGAACCTTCCGGACGTAAAGTATTTATCATTCACGGGCACGACGAGGCCAAATGGAGAGAGCTCCGTGATTTGCTGGAGGATGAGTACCACTTGGAGGTCATCGTTCTTAAAGAAGAGCCGGGAAGCAGCCGGACCATCATCGATAAATTTGAAGATTACGCCATGGATTCGTTCTCAGCTTTTGCGATCCTGACCCCTGATGATTTTGTCGACAAGGGAAAAGTTAAATATTTACAATCCCGCCCAAATGTGTTGTTTGAAATGGGCTGGTTTTATGGACGTTATGGGGCTTCCCATCTATGTATCCTGAAGCATACCGGCACAGAACTTCCTTCTGACCTGGGAGGCATCTCCACGATTGATTTCAAGGAGAATATTACGGAACAAAGCCTGGCAATCCGAAACGAACTCCGTCAGTCCGGCCTGATCCCATAAACTCAAAACTCAGCACTCAGCACTCAGCACTCAGCACTCTTATTGCACCACCACCTGCTGCCTGCTCAGCATCCTGCCATGAGTATCGCTGATGACCAGGTAATAGGTCCCTCCGGGGAGGTTGCCCAGGTTGAAGTTTTTCTGATATTGTCCCGCCGGAATGCTTTCCTTGCTTTCCAGGATCATGTTGCCACCTGATGAAGTAACCTGGAATTTAATTTCCTGTTCTTTGCCTGAATTTAACTGGAGGACGAATAAGCCGTCATTCGGATTTGGGAATAGTTTAATACCTGAGACAGGATTATTTTCCCCGATACCCTGAGAAGAATAAACTGCAACGACATATGACTGTGAATAGCTTCCTGCACCACAAGCATTAACACCCCTGACAGATACCTGGGCATTTCCTGTATAACCTGAGGACCAGGTCACCTGGGAAGCAGTTCCCGTTCCGGATATGCTCCCGGCTTCTGCTGGTTCCAGCTTCCATTCATAAGAGGTGGCAAAGGTGCTTGCGGATGCTGTGAAATCAGATGGCAGGCCAAGGTAATTATCAACCGAAGACGGTCCTGAATTTATCCCTGTCAAAACCGGTAGCGGATCCATGGTAAGAAAGACGGTATCCCGGTTTGAACAGGTATTCGCATCAGTCACTTCCACCCAGTATTCGCCATGTTCGGCTGCTTCAATGGAAGCACTGGTGGCGCCTGTATTCCATAAATAAGACGCGAAACCATTTCCTGCATTTAACATTACGGTAGTGCCCTGGCAGAAGTTCTGATCAGCACCGAGGTCAACTTCCGGTTTCGGGTTCATGGCAACTAAAATAGTATCGCGGTTGCTACATCCGTTGTCGTCGGTCACTTCCACCCAGTATTCCCCTTCTTCGCCGACGTTGATGTAATAGCTGTCGTTACCGGTATTCCAGAGGTAGGTTTCAAAGCCGGTACCTGCCGAAAGCATGACGGTGGAGCCTTCACAGAATTGCTGGTCAGGGCCCAGCGTGACTGCCGGTAAGGGATTGATCTCAAATTCGGCAGAATCCCTCTTTGCACATCCAAATGCATTGGCAACTTCTACCCAGTAAATGCCGGGCTGGGTAACGGTAATAGTCTGACCGGTCTGGCCATTGCTCCATAAATAAGTGGCAAAGCCGGGACCTGCATCAAAAATGGCCTCCCCGCTTTCACACACCGATATGTCTTCTCCAAGGTCCACAACGGGAAGCGCGATAACCGCAATTGCAATTTCATCCTCCAGGATGATGCTACCGTCGCTGACTTCAACAAAATAAACTGTGGAAACGAGCGGATTCACAAGTGGATCGGGATCCGTGGAAACAAATCCCGGGGGATTGGAAGTCCAGCTATAGGTAAAACTCCCGGAGCCGCCGATGACATTGGCATGAAGGGTAGTTGACCCGCCGAAACAAAGTGAATCTTTATCTGCCGTAACGGTCACAGATAGCACGTCAACATGCATGGTCACGGGCACAACGAGTTCGCTGTTATCAGGATCATTACTGAAAATGGTATAATTTGCCTGGTAAGTTCCGACTTCCATTCCTGCGGAATTAAAATTGAAGGTGACATCCAGGGTTGATCCCGGTTCGATGGTCCCTTCCATGGGGCTGGCAGTGACCCATCCCAGCACAGTGAGGGAATAATCCTCAACTTCACCGTTGGGTGCTGAGCCACAAGGGCTGAGTGTTCCGCCGCGCTTTATCCTGATACGCAAGCGCGTTTCTCCGTTTTTGGCATTATCCGGAACGGTGATGCTGGCGGTATAAGGTCCGGGACCCGGCGAACCGCTAACGGCAATGGGTGCATCGTCCAGCAAACTGCCATTCTGGTTCCAGTCTATCCAGATGCCACAAACATCTTCAGAGTAAATATTTGTTCCGTTGTGTACGGTAATATTGATGGATTCTCCGATAGTGACCAGTTGGCCCAGGCTGGTAAAATCTTCATAGCCATTACATCCGGACATGTTTGTGATATCTCCATAAACCACTCTTGTAATATATTCTCCGCATCCGCCGAAACCGGTGCAATAGTCCCTGTTGCCGTCACGGTCAAGTTCAGGAAGGCTAAAGGCGGACTGATAATCCAGCGGAAGTTCCCCAACATTTGATAAGCCCATGATCACGGATGTGATTTCATCCGGTGTGACAAAAACTTCAATAGCTTCCGGTGTTACCTGCGCCTGGGCGTTTCCCCACTGAACGTCGGCAATGGCCGGGGCGGTTTCACCTTCAATGTTGTAATATGCCGTCACCTGGTAACGGTATGAGCCATAACCGGGCAGCATATCATTATAAAATGGCAAGGAGGTTGTTCCGATAAGTGCAAAGCCCCTGTAAATATTATAATGGTCGAATGTCGGGCCTGCTTCGTGGGTCCATGTCAGGGCAACGGCGCCGGTTTCATCCTCCACCTGGGCTAAAAGGTTTGAAGGAGCAACCATGGTACTGGTCATAAATGGAGATGTATAAGTCAGTGCTGTTCCGGTCCGGTTATCGGTCCATACAGGGTACACTTTTCCGTTCCTGGCAGAAATGCCAAGATAATCGCCAAAATACTGGCTGGCAAGGCCTGGAATGGGAGAGGGAGAAAAGGCGACATCGCCGACTTTAAAATCTTCCCATGTATCTCCTCCATCGTAAGAATTGCCGCAGAAAACTTCCACCTGGCTGCTTGAAACGTTACGGTCATCATACCACACCATACTTAGCGTCCCTGTCGCCGGATCGGACGTGATCCATCCGAAGTAATGCTTTTTGCCGAGGCCGGCGGGATCCTGGTTTACACGGATAGGATCCGACCAGGTTGTCCCGTTATCTTCCGAACGGATCATATAAACATCGATGTCATTTCCGGAATTAACCCCGGGGACCCCGACGTTGGTCCAGGTGACATAAATATTTCCACGGTTACTTCCGGTGCTAATATCAACTGCCATTACCGGAAACGCATTGACCCTGTGATTTTTATTGGTAGTGGTGCTACGGATGCCCCTGATATTGTCGATAATACGGAATGATTCCCAGGTCAGCCCGCCGTCAAAGGAACGTGCCAATCCAATGGCATCTTCATCAGACGGCCAGTTGTCGTAAATACAAAAAGCTGCGTAAACCTCACCGCTCGGACCGGTCTGGATATTGACGCCCTGGCATAGATATCCTGCATTGGCTCCTGCGCTTACTTTTATCGGGGCAGACCACGTTAATCCGCCATCTTCCGAACGGTTTAATTCAATTTCCTGGTCATTGCTTCCGCCAAAGGGAGTCCAGGCAACGTAAAGGTTGCCTTCATAAGGACTTGTGGTGCTATTGTCAATCCACATATGGTTTTTATCCAGCGTGTTGCCACCACCGGCAGCGACCATAACCGGGGCCCACGTTGTTCCCTGGTTGTCGGAGTAAGAAATAGATTGTCCCAGGCCATTATTGATGTAATTGATATAATATCGTCCATTCAGCCCGATGGCCGTTGTCGGGTCTCCCTGGTTGGTGCCGCCGGCCCCCTGCATAGAGCCTAACCAACTCTCACCTCCATCAAAGGAATAAAGATAGTCAGCCCCATAAAGAGTGAGCCCCCCACCTGGCTGGTTGGTGGAATTATTGGAATTGAGGGGATTTTCCCGATCATCTGGATTCACGAAGATGGAATTCTCGCTCTGTGATGTGCTCCCGGTGATGACAGGAACGTCAGGGGAGTCTTCCGTGATAACTGAAACAGCGCGTATCTCGCTGCCGGTGAATATAGCCGGCGTTACGCTCCGTTGCGGATTTGGCATGGTAAGGCCCGCTGCTGCCGCCGCTTTCCAGTAGCCCTGGTTATCTATGGCGGTATTCAGTTTTTTAAGGTCTTCCGACTGCTGGGCAACGATAAAATTTCCAATGAGCAGGAAAGTGATCAGTAAGTAAAAATGTATTGCAGGTTTCATTTTGTTTATGGATTAGTTCTAAATACAAAATTAATCATTGTTTGGCTGAAAGGTTCAGGAATGAAGATGATAAATGAGAAATAGTTAATAAAAAAGCGCTGATCTGCTTTAAACTGCGAATCAGCGCCTTTGGCTTCGGCCCCTACCCTATCCCTCCCCCAATCGGGGGAGGGACCAAGGTAGGGGGCTGACATAAAATTTATTTTACTACCACCTTACCGTAATAAACAACAGATTTAGATGATAATTTGATCGAATAGATACCTTCAGGCAGTTGTCCAAGATCCAGGGTGGAAACATCACCGGCAGGGATCATGATCCCCGTCCTGCTATATACTGAGGAACCTCCGACATCGGTCACTGTGAGGTCACCGGTGAATGCTTTTTGTGAAGGTATTCTCAGGGTGATTTTTCCATCTGTAGGATTAGGATAAATGACCAGCTGGTTTTCAGCGGTATTTTCATTCAATCCGGCAGAAGAATAGATGGTTGTGGTGAAGGAGTCAGAAATTTCGCTTGTCCCGCAATCATTCAAAGCCATAACGGTTACAGTAACCGAGCCTGTATAACCACCGGCCCACATAAAATCAGCGCTGTTTCCGGTACCGGAGGTCGTTCCGGCTTCTGCAGGTGTTACAGTCCATTGATATTCAGATGCATCGGTAACGGGGTTGCAGGCATAGTTTGAGGACGTGCTTACATAGTTATCTACTGTTGCAGGACCTGATGTAATTACAGGTTTTTCTGGCATTTGCAGAACTACAAGGTTGAGTGCATCAGTTCCGGTACATCCGAATTCATTGGAAACAACGACTGAATATTCACCAGAAGTGGCTGCCTGGATGGTCTGCGTGGTATCACCCGTACTCCAGGTATACCCGGCAAATCCTGCTCCGGCATCGAGGGTTACCGATTCACCTATACAGATTGTCGTATCTGCTCCAACATTAACAACAGGCAAAGGATTAACCTGGATAGTTACCTGGTCATTCACCGTTACGACACCATCAAAAACCTCAAGGAAGTAGGTTGTTGTGACCTCCGGGATGACAGTGACATTGGCTTCTGATGACGTAAAACCGGCCGGATCGGAGGTCCAGGTGTAGGTAAATGTCCCTGACCCGCCAATCATAACTGACGTAAGCTGGACATCCTCACCCAGGCAGATCGTTTCCTCGTCGGCAGTTATATTTACAGCAACTTCTGCTACCATCATGGTAATCGGAACGGTGATTTCAGGATCGTCCGGATCATTGCTGAAAACGCTTAATTCGGCGTTATAAGTACCGAGGGCCATATCGACAGCGCTGAGGTTAATGGCAATGTCCATGGTCTGGCCTGCAGGCACTGTTCCTGAAACCGGGTCAGCAGTAAGCCAGCTTAATATGTTGACGGTATAATCCTCAACTTCACCATAGGTGGTTGTACCGCAAGGCATGGGAGTCTGGTAATAAGTAATACGGGTACGGAGTCGGGTTGCTCCTGCTTTGGCACCGACGGGCGGTGTGATGGTTGCAGTGTAAGGACCGACTCCTGGTGTTCCGTTCATCGGGACTTCTTCGTTAGCATCAAATACTTCATTCTGGTTCCAGTCGACCCATAATCCGCACTGATCATCGGGATAGATAGGGTTGCCATTTGTAACGGTAATCGTATATGAGTTTCCTACTGACATGATCGTAGACTGGCTGGTATAATTACCATACTGGGTACAGTTACTCAGGTTGTCGATTTCGTTAAGCTGAACCCTGCTGATGTATTCATCGCATGTACCGGTGGCGATGCAATAGGCATTTGGATCGGTCTGGGGACCAGACGGGATGAACATGGTGATATTGTAATTCATTTCAAGCTGGCCGATATTGCTGATGTTGACCATCCTGACTATCGAACTGTCGGGCATAAGGGTTTCCTCTATTTCCAGGGGATAAACGCTGATCTGGGCATCGCCCCACTGCACACTGGCTGTGGTAGCGCTTGATTCACTGCCATCTGCATATTTGGCGGTCACTTTATAAAGATAGATGCCATAATCCGGAAGTTGATCAGCGTAGACCGTATCATAGGCCACGCCGATTGAATCCACGCCGCGGTAAATCTTAAAATAACTGAATTCAGGAACTTCATTAAATGACCATTGCAGGTCAGATATACCTGTTTCAAAAGTTACGGCTGCCGTAAGGTCCCTGGGTTTGCTGAGCGGGTTGGTCTCATATGGAGAACAATATGACATAACTATTCCTGTCCGGTTATCAGCCCAGATAGGATATACCCAACCTCCACGTGCATTGATACCTAAATAATCACCCATATAGCCATCTGCCAGTCCGGGGATAGGATTAGGTGTGAAGGCTACATCACTGACTTTAAAATCTTCCCAGGTTTCGCCGCCATCATCGGAATTGGCACAATAAACTTCGCACTGGTTTCCGCCCACGTTACGGTCGTCATAAAAAATAACACTCAGGATGCCATTTTCAGGATCACAGGTGATCCAGGGAAAATAATGCTTGCTGCCAATGCCTGACGGATCCTGGTTCACCCTTACCGGGGTTGACCATGTTACACCAAGGTCTTCAGAGCGGGACATATAAATATCAACATCGTTCCCTGAATTGATCCCCGGTACACCTACATTCGCCCAGGTGACATAAATAACGCCGTTGTTTTCACCTCCGCTGATATCAACTGCCATGCTGGGAAACGAGTTATTCCTCATGTTTTTGTTTACACCGCTGTTCCTGATACCACGTATATTTGTGATGATTCGGGTTGCAGGTTCAAAGGTAGCCCCACCATCGAATGACCGGGCCATACCAATAGCGGATTCATCCGTAGGCCATCCGTCATATACCGCCCATATCGCATAAACTTCCCCGTTAGGGCCGGAGTTGATGTTAACACCCTGGCAATGGCTGCCTGCATTTACCGCACTGCTGACATTTACAGGGCTTGACCAGTTGACACCACCATTGATGGACCGTGATAATTCAATATCATTATTAGCAGATCCCCCAAATGCGGTCCATGCATTATAAATGTTGTTACTGAATGGACTTGTCGGGCTGTTATCGATCCACATATGGTTTTTGTCGGCCAGCTCTCCGGGATTGGGAGCAACTGTATAGACAGTATAAGTAGCTCCCTGGTCGGTTGACTTCGATATTTGCTGCCCGCCCGGGTTACTGATAGCTCCGATATAATATGCACCGTCGAGACCGATCAGGGCGACCGGGTCACCGGAATTGGAACCACCTGCCCCTTCAACTGAACCATCCCAGCTTAAGCCCCCGTCAAAAGATTCAATGGAATTTGCACCATAAATACCGGTAACCGGGTTGGGGGTTGAGTTGTTGGAATTGATCGCCACCTGGTTGTTCTGAGGATCAACGAAAACGGAGTTTTCGCTTTGTGTCGAATTGGATCCGGCAACAGGTACATCCGGGGAGTCTTCAGTAAGCACACTGAATGCCCTGATCTCGCTTCCGACGTAAACCGCCGGTTTTACAGGGGTGACAGGATTAAGCGTGGCAAGGCCCAATGCCGCCATTCTCTTCCAGTATCCGTTGTTGTCTACGCGGGTATTTACCTGGTTAGCCCGTTCAGCTTCTTTCTGGTGCTTTGCGGCCGATTGGCTGAAAGCATAGCTGCTGGTCAGGATCATTGCAGCTAAAGACAGAATGTAGAATTTTTTCATTTTTAAATGTATAAGGTCGATTGGTTTAATATGGATTTAGGAATTCGATACAAAGGTATAATTATTCGATCAAAATAAGTTTACCTCCTTGAAATTCAGTCCCGGAATTAAAACGGTAAAAATAAATTCCGCCGACATTAGAAGGATCACTAAAAGGTGCTGCCCAGACAAGCCTGTGATAACCGGCCCCAAGCTTACCCGAAGCTACACGGCTCACCAGCCTGCCGGTAAGATCATACACTTCAAGGGTGACAGGGGAGGACTCATCCAGGTGAAAACTGAAATTTACCTCTTTTGAAAAAGGATTAGGATAAGCATGAAGTGAAACCGGTTGGCCGTTAAACGCATCATTTTCAACACCTGTAAGGATATCCCCGAAAAATTCGAGAATGACAGACATAAGTTCTTCCCTTGTCGATGGATGTTCGCCGTCGGTCAATCCCCCAAATTCAATGTTAGAACCTATTGTTTTATAATCACCTGCATCATAGGCTACCATTAATGCACCGGAACCGGGCTCTAGATGGAAAATATCAAATGCCGGCCCTGTGGCTTGCAGAAAATGATTGTTATATGGCTGGGTCATCTCATAAATGAAATCCATTCCTTCGCTAAAAGTGCCCCCTGCACTGTAAACACTGTCTATCTCGTACCAGGTTGATGTAGCTTCAGTTGTGATGTTAAACATCGGGTGGAGGGTGGTCTGGGGATCGGTATGCCAGGTCAAACGGCCTTCCATATAAACATTCCCGCCATCTTCCAGGTAATCTTCCAGAATGAGGGCTTCCGCCTGTGTCAGTTCATGGTTGGAATAATAAATGCCCAGGCAGACAAAAACTGATTTGTACTGTTTGAGATCTGCAGGCATCACAGTAGCATAATCCGCGATCAGGTCCATGTCATTAAAAGATTGCATGATGACAGGAGCGGAATTGCTGTTCGGGTCCAGGTCCAGGACCAGCGCGCTGTATTGCCCGATAACACTGGTGAAGGCCCCCTGTCCATCGCGATTTTGATCAGCCACGATATCAACAGCAAAAACTGCGTTGAATCCCCCGGGAGTCCCGGCATCTGCTGAAACGCTGAATGAAAGTTGTGCAGACTCCCCGATACCGAGGTTGCCGCCATTCTGCCCGGAAGAGTGAATGGTGATGTAGCTGTCAGGGGATGATAAAACGGTTGTCACATCGAAAGCTGCAGCAGATCCCGTATTTTGAACGGAGATTAAAATACTGGCGGTTTCACCGGGATCAATCTGCCCGTTGTTGTTCCCTTCAGGATCCTCTATCGAAAAACCGGTAAACTCCAGTACCGGGGCATGTGCGGTCATATAAAACGCTGAGCTCCAGTTAAAATCGCCATCTTCTGAATAGACCTGGAAGAAAACCAGGTGTCCGTCGGGAATGGTATCCGCAACTATGTATCCAAAAGCATCGGTAAGCGTTATACTTTGATTTCCTGCAATATTTCCGGCAAATCCTGATGAATCCGTTATCACGATATAAGGATCATCCGTTTGCAGGATGACGGAAACTTCTTCAGCATCCACATTGCCTATATTCTGGATGGTCAGGCTCAAAAGCAGGTCTTCAGCATAATCCATCAGCCCGTTACCGTTGCCGGCCTGGTCATTCAGCAGGTGATCCTGGTAAATTACATAAGGTGCGTCGGGTGAAATGACAACAATTGTTGTTTCGTAGCGGTAATAATTGGTCTTTGTCACCACGAGATCGATCACTGTGCCCGGAATTTGAGCGGATACAGCCACATCGACCGGGGAACCTGTCCCGTCGCTGACACCGATAATCTCCCCGTTCACAGACAAGGCGATCAACGATCCTGCATCTGCCTGGACATTGAATGAAGTTGTCCCGCCGATCATGACCTCATTATGCACGACCAGCAATTCCTGGGGGACCTCAGAATAAAGGGTGGAGAAAGCATCTCCAAAATGATGGAAAAGGTGATAGGTCACTTCCTTGTTCCCTGTGTTATAAGGCCAGCCTGACTGTTCCAGGAAGAATTTACCGGCAGCGTTGCTGAAAGCGGGCAGGAGCCCCCTTGATTCCGGGGTGGTGCCATAAGCCGGCATAAAATCGGGCCACATATTGTCAAAAGCCCCCCAGACATAGGTATCGTTGACGAAAGAATAAGACACTTCCGAAGCAGCAATGATTCCTAATGCTCTTTTCGGGTGGCGGTAAAAAGCTTCGGCGAAACATTCACCCCCGTAATTGAATTTACCAGTCAGGCAATTCACCGAATAGACAAAAGTGAGATCTTCATTGTTGAGGCCGCTCATGCTGCTGTTGCTGTAATCCGGTTCCCCCCATCCGAGTTCATAACCGTGATCACGGTGAAGCAATAAAAAGGAGCCGGCATTAATGGCTTCATTGATCTGGTTTGAATTTCCCCCGCTCCAGTTGCCCAGTGTGGAAGGTGATGCCGGAATATATCCCAGTCCGTTCGGGCCGAAATAGTTCATGATCGTATTTGTATTCGGGGCGGTTGACCAGGGATCGACGGATGGGTTTCCGCCGTAAACCGCGTTTACCCTGACGGGCTCTTTTCCAAGGTTGTTTTTCAGGAACCCCCCTACAACTTCTATGCAAACCTGGAACCAACGTTCTGTCTGCCAGCCCAGAGCTGTAATGGGATGGTCGTAATATTCCGGGCTCACAGGCGGGTTGGTTTCGTACCCGATGAATTTATTGATCATGGTTTCGAGGTGGGTTGCATTCTGGGCCATGATCCTAGAGATGACGATATCCGGCAGGTCATCGTTATTGACATCGGCAAAAATATTATCTGAAGCGCAGTAACTGTCCCATATCGGGGCGATTACCGTTGATCCCGTGCTGCCGTAATCGCCCAGTATTAAAATCGCCGCCGGCGGAATGTCCCAGGTATTGTAAGCATTGTTAATATAACTCCTGATAGCTGATACTGTGTTCCCGCCAATTTCCGTTGTCGTGACAATCCCGGTGCTGATACCCTGCCTGTTGCGGAAAAGCCTGATCGTATCTGCCCATGCCAGGAAATCAGTATCATCCGGGCAAATGATCAAGTACTCATATCCAATCAGATCCCGCTGACCGCCTGCAGCCCCCACCCCGTGCCCTCCCCCAATGGCGGGGAGAGGGAGGTGTTGCAAGTTGATCGTAATTTACCAGCATATCCGCCAGCAACGGCTCCCACCAGCGGCTGCGGAGGCGGTCATCACCAAATGCCCGTTACCTCCTTCAAATACAACTTCAACTTCAATATTCCTGATCACAACAAGCTCTTTTGTGACAGGATTATATTGAAAGGGTGTAATGCCAAGCATCACGACATCAACTCCCCTGATTTGGGTCGGTTCCGAAAGTTTGACGGGTTCTGCGGGGTAAAAGGCATTGGTATTATAAACAGATTGGTTCTTTAAATAAACCAGATCGCCGTTTTCGGTAGTCTTTGGAATTCTGGGTGCAGGTGCCAGTTCAATATTCTGGAGGATTTCCGTTTGCATGCTGAGGATTTCAAGGGTTGCAACTGCTCCCTGCGGTATGGCGATATAGCGGCCTGATCCCGGCAGATCGGGCATGCCTTCATCATTGGGAAGAAAATGGCCGGGCAGTTCGATCTTCTGCATGGCCTGGAGGTTTATCGATACTTCGGATAAAGTCCAGGATTCAATCGAAAAAGTCAACTGTGTTTTTTGAGGAGTGGACTGTAACACCGAAAATCCCTGTTCGTTCCAGTTATCCTCGTAAGTAAATTGTTGAGCATAGGAAGTAAAGTGATATGACAAGATCAGTGCTGCGAGCAGTAGCAGGTTTCTCATGAAGGAAGTTTTAAGTAATGCGGTGAAAATTGAACGCTAAAAGTAAATAAAATGTTCAATATGAAGGGGAAAAATTAATATTCCCTCACTTCCACCTCACCCTGTAAAACGCGCAGGGCATTCATGGCAAGTGCTTCCATTTCGTTTTCGCCGGGGTATATGAAGAAAGGCCCGATCCAGCCGGCGTATTCCCTGACTTTGCCGACAAACCATTTGTCGTAGGCAATACCGCCAGTGATCAGGATGCCATCGACTTTTCCTTTATGGACTACTGCCATGGAACCTATGAATTTTGCCACCTGGAAAGCCATGGCTTCATAGATCAGGGTAGCGTGCTGATCGCCGTTTTTTACACGCTGCTCCACTTCATAGGCATTGTTGGTGCCCAGGTGTGCGCATAATCCGCCCTGGCCGATCAGCATTTTCGTAAATTCTTTTTCGGTGTATTTTCCGGTATATGCCAGGCGGACAGCATCAATGACGGGCACACTGCCGGCCCGTTCAGGTGAAAATGGCCCTTCCCCTCCGATGGCATGGTTCACATCGACCACCCTGCCGTTGCGATGGGCGCCTATACTGATGCCACCGCCGAGGTGCACCACGATCAGGTTAAGTTCTTCATATTTTTTCCCGACGGCAACAGCGTGTCTTCTCGCAGTGGCCTTCTGGTTCAGCGCATGAAATACCGACCTCCTGGTGAATTCAGGATGGCCTGCCACGCGTGCCAGATCATCCAGTTCATCGGTAACAACGGGATCACAGATTAAAGCTTTGGCATTCGGGAAATCTTTGGCCAGGTCTTCGGCAATAAAACCACCGAGGTTGCTGGCGTGCTCCCCCACCGGGCTATGCACCAGGTCGTACTTCATCTTATCATTTATACAGTAAACGCCCGATTCAATTGGACGCACCAATCCACCGCGGCCCATGATCACCCTCACCTTATCCCGGTCGACCTTTGTACCGTTCAATCTTTTCAGGATCGCCTGTTTGCGGAATTCGAACTGGTCTGTGATTTTTTCATAAGGAGCTAACTCTTCCGCGCTGTGCTTGATGTTCTCCTCAAAAATGCACTCTTTATTATGGTAAACGGCGATTTTGGTCGATGTTGACCCCGGATTGATTGCGATGATGTAAATGTCTTCCAAGAGAATAAAAATTTAAAATTAAAAATATTTGCCTCACCCCCTTTACCCTAAGCTAGCGCGCGTTTTCAACGCGTGCTTTATAATTGATTGCTATTTTGTCACGCGTTAAAAACGCGCGACAACTTTCGTCCAACTGTCCAACTGTTATGCTATCGCTGCTGCCAGCACAATGCTGTCAAGCTTCGATTCTTCCGAATCGGAGCGGGAAGTCAATACGATAGGTGCACGGGCACCCAGTACAACGGCTGCCACTTTTGCCTTGGCAAAGAAAACGAATGCTTTATAAAGCACATTGCCGGCTTCAATATCAGGAAGGAGCAACAGGTCGGCATCGCCAGCCACTATACTCTTGATCCCTTTATGCTTGGCACTCTCGGCACTGATGGCATTATCGAAAGCAAGCGGCCCGTCGATGATGCAATTCTTGATCTGTCCGCGCTCGGCCATTTTCGAAAGCAAGGCGGCGTCGATGGTTGCCGGCATGCTTTCATTCACCAGCTCGACCGCTCCCAGGACCGCTACTTTTGGGGTTTCAATACCCAGTTTGCGCAGGAATTCGACCGAATTGTTGATGATGCCTATCTTGGTATTCAGATCGGGGGCAATATTCATGGCCACATCCGTGAGAGAGATGAGCTTATGATGATATACCTGGACTTCGAATAGTGCAATGTGCGATATGACCTCATTTTTCCTTAATCCCCATTCTTTGTTTAAGACTCCCTTCAGCAGGGTTGCGGTTCCGACATTGCCTTTCATCAGGATGTCAGCTTCACCGTAATGCACCAGCTTCACCGCTTTGGCCACAGCTTCCGAATCATTCGTTTCGTTGATGATTTCAAACTGGCTGAGATCGATCTTTTTGTTCTTTTCAGCGATTCTTTTTATTTCTGCCGCATCTCCAACCAGGATGGCGTCAATATATTTTTTCTTGGCAGCGGCATTTACTGCCTCCAGGGAATGTTCATCATGAGCAACAGCTAGCACCAGCCTTTTAGTCTGTTTTGTTGCCTTGACAAAATCATGGAGATCTGATAATTTCTTAAGCATTTTATTATTATTTTATTGAAAATTAATGGATTCGCTCTTATTGTTAAAAAAATAACAGCGCAAAAGTACAAAAATTTAGTCATTAGTCAACAGTCATTAGTCATTAGTTATGTAAAAACACAATTTCAGCGTATTAAAAATCTAAAAACAAATAATAACCACATAATGACCAATGACTAATGACCAATGACCAATGACCAATGACTAATGACCAATGACTAATGACCAATGACTAATGACCAATGACTAATGACTAATGACCCGTATAATACCCAACCATCCTGCCTATTGCCCCCTGGCAGACCGGGCAGAAGTTATTGAATTTGATCACATTCATGGAGCAGTCGATGTAAGGACGATAAACGCCTTCTGGCATATAGCCGGCTCCTTCAAAGACACCAACCTTGCCCTGCCATTCGATTGTATCGGGAGTGGGGATGGGAGTGCCTCCGGGAAGTAAATTCTTCCATTTGGAATCGAAATTTGCAAGAGTGGTTATGTTCGGTTCCCAGGGTTCGATTGTTGAAGAATAAATGTCTTCAGCGTTAGATCCTGAACCTTCGTATTCATCTCCCAGTCCGGCAAAGGAATGGCCGAATTCGTGCGTGAACACGAAACCTGAATTTTTATCATCGACAGTAGAGATAGCATAGAAATTGTAAACGCCACCACCGCCATAACGGGGATGGTTGACAAGGATGATGATTTGATCGTAAGGAGCATTTGACGCTACATCACGGACCTTTTTAAAATCGGATGTGGTAAGGTAGCGGTCGGACCCGAAGGTGTAAAAGTTTGAATTCAGCAAGGTATTGCGGCTGATTGAATCACCGGGAATGTCGGTTCCGGATTCTGCAGACGGGGCGAGGACTGCACGGATATTAATATCCTTGATGAACTGGCCGTAAGGGTCGGTTTCGAACAGGTAGCTGGTAAACCGCTCACAATCATCCATGAATTTTGGCATTTCTGATTCGGTGTAGCCTTCAGGAAGGAATACCAGGTCAAGCTTTTTCTTTGGTTTACCTGATTTCAGAATGGTTTCGGCAGGGAATGGCGTTTCTGTTTTAATCTTTAAATCATCTTTTTTTGGATTGATGAAGGTTTCAAAAACCTTAACCCAGACCATATTTTTCCCTCTGCTGTAAAACTCAAGCCTGACCGTTTTTTTCGGCAATGGCATCCGGATACTTTCCGGGAAGTTTCCGCATTGCGATTTTGCTTCTTCCGTTGCCTGGTATTCAATGAAAAGAGTAGAGAATCCCCTGGTGAAAATCAGCCTGTCAGAGACTGAGTCATATACCATTATTTTATTAGCTCCGTAATCGAACGGGTCGATCAGGTTATCTCTCGGGCCGGCCCATTTCCCTTCCAGGATCATTTCATCGGCCATGACGTATTCCACTTCATAGCTCCCCGAATGAAAATAATCGTACCGGAGGATCTGGTTCTTGAAATATTTGTTGAACTGTGCGCTGGAGGCCATGGTAAGAGATACCAGGATCAAGGAAAAGATGAATCGCATGGAGGAAAATTTAGGGAGCGAAATTACAAATAGAATCAGAAAGCGCCAAATTTGAAGGTGAGGTTGGCGCCAAAGCCATTCAGCAGGGTTTCCGGGACATACTCCATCCGCAGGTTTGTGGAATAGCGGTAAGAAACGCCAAAACAGATCCTCATAAATTTTACCATGCTCAGTTCCAGTTCTAATCCCTGTTCGATAATAAAAAACGAGTCCCAGTTAAAAGGTGAATACCATAAATATTCATTCAGGGTCATCCAGCCGCCGCCAAGCATGAATGGCGCAGAGATATGAACCGGGAAATTGGGCATGATGATCGGTTCAATTAATAACCCTCCATATCCGCCCACGAGGTAATAACTTGCATCATCCGGCCAGTAACCCTGAAGTTTGATGGTATTAATCAATCCTTTCCCGGTAAGGCCTATGGCGATATTATGATCAATCATCCAGGCTGCACGTCCGCCCAATGTTAGCACATCCTGGTCGTCTACCCGGATGTAACCCACAGATAAAGCAGCATATCCGCTATGATCTATTTTGTGGTCAGTATCATTATAAAGGGTCTGAAGCTCTGGTTTGCTCTCTTCCTGTGCTATTAAAACCACAGTCAATCCCATAAGTACCATAACTGAAATGAGGAACCTGATTTTCATCGTAATCATTATTAACCGTTAATAATCTGAAAACGTTAAAAAATACCGACCATTTGAGTAAACCAGCGATGCTAGCATTGGCCCGTTAAGGATTGTGAAATTACAATTATTTTAAACAAGGAAAAGAACAAAAAAAAGAGGCTGTCTTAAAAGTCAGGACAGCCTCTTTTTTGGTAGTGAAGCTGGCTCAAAAGTCTGAGCAGCCTCTTTTTTTGGTACTCCGACGGGTGAATCCGTCGGTTCAGATTTTGTAATATATTCGGAACCAACGGATTTACCCGTTGGAGCACAAACGTAAAAATTGGTTTATCCAAGGTTATTTCGACTTTTGAGATAGCCTCTTCAGAGCGTGAAACCTTCCTCTAAAAAACCCCAAGTTTAAATGTAACATTTCCGCTGAACCCATTCATCATGTCTTTGGGGACATTGGCTATGTGCATGTTGCTTGTGTAGCGGTAAGAGGCACCGAAAGCAACACGGAAAAACCTGACCACATTGAGCTCGATCTCCACGCCTGGTTCAACTATAAAATAAGAATCCCAGTCATAAGGCTCATAGTATTCATCTTCCCAATCATAATCATGCCAGGTATAGTCATTCAGCGCAATCCCACCCCCGCCGATCATGACAGGAAATGAAACGTGGACCGGGAAATTCGGGGCAATAATGGGCTCGATAAAAAAACCGCCATATCCACCAACCAGGTAATATCCTTCTTGAGGATTATCCCAGTAACCGTCAATGTAAATAGAGTTCATAAAAGCTGTCCCGGCAAGCCCCAGGGTAACATGATGATCAATTACCCAGCCGGCACGGCCGCCTAAAGTCATCACATCCTGCCCGTCGATCTGGGTATAACCAACGGAAAATGCCCGCATATCCGCCATGGCTGATCTTATTGTCATTATTTCCGAAAATGGTTTGCATATCTTCGGTTGTACGTTCCTGGCCGTAAGTAAATGCCGTAAAGCCCATGGTCATCATTGACTGCTAATAGTAATCTTGTTTTCATTTTATTAAATTAATTAAAAATTCAAAATTCAAAATTCAACAATTCAAAATTTAAAAGTTATATCTCACGTGGAATCCGAAATCCCAGAAATTTACCCTCATTAAAAATGGCCCGTAAAGTTCGAAAAAAGGTTTAAAATCGACTGCCATGCTGATAGGGGCTGCATTAAAGGAATACTCCATTCCGATGATGCCGTCCAGCCCGAAGGCAGCGCCCGTGTGCCAGTCGTAATAATCATCGTAGTAATAATTGTTGTTATAGGGATCGTAATATTCATCGTATTCATTCCAGCGGACAAAACCAATGTGGGCGCCTCCTCCGAAGTACAGGAACATGTTTTCCACCCTGTTAAGGTATAATGGCTGCCGCACTTCAAACAATCCATAAACCTGTGCCCCGCCGCTCCTGAAGCCAAGGATCCCTTCAAATGCAAAGTTGTTCTCCGTTATGATCCGGCCGGTAAAACCTGTGGTATTCCCAAACCTGAATCCGGCCTGTTTTTTATTTTCCTGCGCATCTGCCGCTGAAATCAACAGGGTCATTGCCATCAGCATGAATATTCTGAACGTGATCTTCATATCTGTCTTGTTATTTATATGTTACGTTATCAAGGATGTATAACTGAACCTGAGCCGGTTATATGGGTGTTGATGACAGGGCTGCCCAGGTAATAAACACTGCCGCTGCCAGAAATATTGACATCCAGGTGATCCTCCACTGTCAGGTACATACTGCCCGAGCCGGAAATATTGGCATGGCAATCCTGCAGGGCAAGGTCATAAGCCCGGATTGAACCCGATCCCGAGATATGGAAATCCCCCTGGTTAGCATTGCCCCAGATCTCCATTTCACCGGAACCGCTGATATCGGATTCCAGTAAATTGCAGACAATGCCTAATTCTATTGAACCTGAGCCTGAGATAGAGCAATCGACCTCATCGGCATTGGCTGAAATGAAAATATCACCTGATCCGGAAATATTGATCTCAAGATCCCCCGTAACGATTTCTTCCGCATGCATAAGCCCTGACCCGCTGAGTTTTACCTCTTCGATATCTTCAGTATGAACATAAAGCTTCATCGGGTAATTGTTCTGAAGATTATCTTTTGTATCGATGACGAGGGCTGATCCCTCCAGGCGGGTCCTGATCAGGGGGATCAGGTTCGATTCGGCTTCTATTTCAACTTCATGCTGCCCGTCCTGGATAATATATACATCAAAATTCACCTTCATTGATAACCCGGTCAAATGCCTGAAAATTGGCGGGTTTCCGTTTCAACGTCGTTATTTCCTTCCACCTTGTGCCATTCATCATAACAGCCTGTAAAAATGATCCCGGTCATCAGCAGGAGGAGTGCAATTATCAGATTTTTTGTTTTCATAAATTTCAGCATTATTGTTTTTTAATGATAAAGACAAATCGATTTAAAGAAGGTTACATTTTTGAGAAAAAATTATGATCCCATCAGGTAAATTTTTCCCGATTTGATGTTAATGGTGAACGGGAGCCTCAGGTTTACCGGCCTTTCCGGCAGTTATGAAAGAACGGAAAGTTTTTTCCACCCCTTCGACCGGGTCTTCTTTCTTAGAAATCAGGCTGGCAGAGGAAATGACCTGTGAGCGATCATCACGCGTGATCTCGAACTCATAGAGATGCTCATCATTAAGATATAAAGTGATATCTGAATATTGCGAGGTGAAATCCATACGGAGAAATGAAGGAGAAATATCAAGGAGCTTGAAATCCCCGTAATTTGTTTTCAGGTTGATTTTTGATATCACCTTATCAAAGCTCAGGTATGAGAAAAATGCGTCGCCGGTAATTTCTCCTGCTGATTTAATGTAATACCGGTCACGCTTCGAATCCAGGTGCATTATTTCACATGAATTAAGGTATAATTTCGACGACCGGGTTTCAAATGTTAAATCGCCTCCTTCATCCAGGTTGAATTCGGCATAACCGAGCGCGATATTGGCACTGATGATCTTGTTGATGGTGACATTTCCGAATTCAACTTTGATTCTTGCCGGGCCACTGAAGGTATGCCCTTTCATATCGCCGTTCGAAAGGTTGATGTCGACTTTGCCGGTATGATCGGTGGTATAAATATTCCCGAACTTATTTTCAATCCTGACATCATTCCCGGCAGGGAAATATACGGTATAGTCTATTTTTGTGCTGGTCCCGCTGCTGAAAATCGTTCTGGCCACATCAGCCATTTCACTCCAGATGGTGTTCTGTCCTTCAAAAACGGTTTGTGCGATCACATAATATGGTGTTGCTTTAAAATCGAAATCGACATAATCAAAGATCTTATCGACTTTGGCCTGCTTGTTAGAAGTGACTGAAAAATCGATCTCGAAAACGACGGAATCTTTTTCCCACGGGATCAGATGGATGTCGCCGTATTTATTGATCACCTGGACCTCCGCGTTCGGGGCGATCCTGTAAGCTTCCCTTAGTGTTCGGCTATTTTCGTAAGTCTGCCCGGCCAGCGGGAAGCTCGTCGCCAGGCAAACGGCTGCCACCAGGTATTTATAATTCGAGCGTGTTTTCATGGTCTTTTTCATTTTGTGATTCGTTAGATTGTTTGAGCTGTAACAGCATTTCCTCCAGGATATCTAGTTTCAGGCGGTAATTCTGGATCATGGCTTCTATGACTTCTTCATTATCTGCATTATCTTTTAAATCTTCCTTTAATTCTGAGAAAACCCTGTCGAGGTCAACCATTTCCATATCAATTTCCCGGCGGATATCCGGGTTTGAGGCGGTCAGGCGGAATACTTCATCTTTCTTCATACTGATGATGGATGTATAATAGGCTTCCGCTTCGATCAGTTCCCTGACCATCGGCGAGGTTTCTTCCGTATTTTTACCCAGGAGGGTTTGAGAGTCATTTTTCCGGGAGGCCATATAATCATGGAAGTAATATGATGCCACGAAAATGGCTGCCACCGCTGCGGCTTTCCAGGCCATATCTTTCCAGTTCATCCTGATAACCGGAGATTTGCGTGTATCTACCCGTTCCCAGATTGCCGGATCAGGTTCCTGGTCATCGAATTGTTCGCGATGATCCAGTATATACTTTTCTAATTTGTCAGGACTCATATATTTGAGTTTTTAATATTTCTTTAATTCTTTGTTTGGCCCGCATATATTGCGTCTTTGAATTCGATTCACTGATATTCAGGATCTCCGAAATTTCCTGGTGGTCATAACCTTCGAGAAGATAAAGGGAGAAGATCATCCGGCTTCCTTTGGGCAATTCCTCCATGGCTTTTTTGATCATGTCGGGCGATAACCCTGTTTCCTGGTCTTCTGAGAGGTCTTCTTCATCTTCAAAGGGCGACATATCATCAAAGAACTCCAGTTGGGCTTTTTTACGTTTGATCTCGTTGATGCACTTGTTGATCACGATCATTTTCAGCCAGGCCCCGAAGGTGGACTCGTGGCGGAAGCTGTCAAGCCTGCGGAAAGCTTCCGTAAATGACTCCTGGAGCATGTCTTCCGCATCAGACCTGTCGTTCATCATGCGATAGCAGATGTTGAACATGGCCCTTGAATACATTTTGTATAACTGGTACTGGGCCTGCCTGTTCCCTTTTTTGCTGCGTTCGATGATTTCCCTGCTGATATCAGCCTGCTCCACTTCCGGTTTCCTGTTTAAATGATTCAATGGTAAAGACAATAAAAAATATACAGGGTTGCATTTTTTTTAAAAGTAAAAATTTTTTTTATTTTTGACGGTCCAAGTTCAGACATTATTTAATGATTTACAGGCAATTCATATCGAAAAAACTTGTTTTCCTCAATATCAAAAACAGGGACGAATTCCACTTTTGATTCTTTGGTGTCACCGCACTGCCGGTAAAAATTCCAAATTCCAAATTCAAAATTCAAAATTTCAAATTTCAATTTAAGATGAAATTGCCCTTTGCAGAATCTTATAAGATAAAAATGGTGGAATCCCTCTACCGAAGCACAAAAGCTGAAAGAGAGGAGTGGATAAAAGAAGCAAAATATAATCTTTTTAATCTCCGCAGCGGTCATGTGTTTATCGACCTTCTGACTGATTCCGGTACCGGCGCCATGAGCGATCTCCAGTGGTCGGCCATGATGCAGGGAGATGAGAGCTATGCCGGTGCTTCCTCCTATTACAAAATGAAAGAAGCGATCCATCTCATCCTGGGCTTTGATTATTTCCTTCCCACGCACCAGGGAAGGGCAGCTGAGAATGTATTGTTTTCAGTTTTAGTTAAAGCGGGCAATATTATCCCCGGCAATGCCCATTTCGATACGACAAAAGGCCATATCGAATTCCGCCATGCCCATGCGGTTGATTGCACGATCGCGGAAGCTTATGATACTTCAGTTTATCATCCGTTCAAGGGAAACATCGACCTGGAAAAACTGGAAGATACGCTTAAAGCACATCCCCGGGAAATGATCCCGATGATCATTGTAACAGTTACCTGCAATACGCCGGGTGGCCAGCCGGTTTCCATGGAGAACCTGAAAGCGGTCTCGGAAATGGCAAAAAAGTACGGCACGCTTATAGTGATTGATGGTGCGCGGTTTGCCGAAAATGCTTATTTTATAAAAACGAGGGAACCGGGCTATGAGCATATTTCGATCCGGGATATTGTCAAGGAAATGATGAGCTATGCCGATGCCATGACCATGAGCAGCAAGAAAGATGCGATCGTGAACATGGGCGGATTTATCGGGTTCAGGGATGAGAATCTTTTCAGACAGGCCAGTGTTTTTAATATTTTTTTGAAGGATATATAACTTATGGAGGAATGTCGGGCCGTGATATGAACGCCCTGGCGCAGGGACTTTATCGAAGGCACTGAATTCAATTACCTGGAAACAAGGGTTGAACAGGTGGCTTACCTTGGCAGAAAGCTTTCAGAATATGGTATCCCGGTCCAGCAGCCATTTGGCGGCCATGCTATTTTCGTGGATGCCCGGAAGTTCTTGCCAAAATTACCCAGGGAGCAGTTCCAGGCCCAGACGCTGGCTGTGGAACTTTACCTCGAAGGCGGCGTAAGGGGAGTTGAGATTGGTACCCTGCTCGCCGACCGTGACCCCGACACCCGGGAGAACCGTTACCCGAAATTAGAATTAATGCGCCTGGCGATTCCACGCAGGACTTACACCAATAACCACATGGATTACGTGGCTGCCTGCCTGAAAAATATCTGGGACCGGAGGGATGAGATCACCACAGGGCTGCGGATCATCCAGGAAGCACCTATACTCAGGCACTTTACGGTGGAACTGGAAAAGTGTTAAGTGTTGAGGGTTAAGGGTTAAGTTCGGGAATTGTTTAAAGTGTTTAATGATAAGTTTTAAGGGCTTAGTTATATTATTTAATTTATTATAAATCAATGTTTTAACAGGTTGCTATTCAGACACGAAGTGTTAATAATATTCCCGAACTTAACCCTTAACCCTCAACACTTAACACTGTATCGCAACTCTAGTAGTTTTCTACGGAGAGCTCAAAGTACGCTTGCGAATGATGGCATGCCGGGCAGTTTAATGGGGGTTTTTTGCCTTCATGCAGGTAGCCACAAACGCGGCATTTCCAGACTACTTTGCCGTCTCTTTCAAAAACCTTTCCTTCTTCCAGGTTGCTGTATAGTTTTAAGTACCTTTTCTCGTGTGCTTTTTCAACTTTAGCGATGATCTTGAAGGCTGTGGCGACCTCTTTAAAGCCTTCTGCTTCTGCAATCCGGGCAAATTCCGGGTAAAGGTGGGTCCACTCTTCATTTTCCCCTTCAGCGGCGGCTTTGAGGTTTTCCAGCGTATTGCCGATCACACCGGCAGGATACGAGGCAGTGATTTCCACCATGCCGCCCTCCAGGAATTTAAAAAACTGCTTTGCATGTGAGCGCTCATTTTCAGCCGTTTCTAAGAAAATCTCGGCGATTTGCTCGAGCCCTTCTTTCTTTGCCTCCTTGGCAAAAAAATCATACCTGTTCCTGGCCATTGACTCACCCGCAAAAGCTTTAAGCAGGTTCTTTTCAGTTTGTGTTCCTTTTATAGATTTCATAATTATTGGTTTTTGTTTGAAAGATAAAGATAATGTTTAATGCTTAATTTTGAATTTTTGTTGACAGATACTCCATGGGGGTGTATCTAAATTCCTCTGCGGAACTCACTGATACCTCTGCGGAACTCTGCGAAACTTAAAAGTAATTGTTACACGGAGTTCCACAAAGAAGACACAGAGGATCACAGAGATAATATTTATCATATTTTTACTTTTATACACTCAGTAAAGGAAGGGGCTAAACTTGGAATTTGAAACCTGGAAAATCATTTAAATGACCTCAACACAAAAAGAAGGAAGATATAAGCGGATTTATTCGCAACTGGAAGAGTTGTTAAAAGACAAACCCAACTATATTGCCAGAATGGCAACAATTGCTGCTGTTTACATCATAAGATGGACTATTTCTTCTGGACAGGTTTTTATCTGCTGGATAAAGGAGAATTGATCGTTGGCCCTTACCAGGGAAGCCTGGCCTGTATCAAACTCAGGAAAGACACCGGCGTCTGCTGGGCAGGCATCAACAAAGGAGAAACGGTTGTTGTACCTGATGTGCATATGTTCCCGGGCCACATTGCCTGCGATTCCCGCTCAAATTCAGAGATCGTTGTTCCCTTGAGGGATAAAAATGGAAATATCATCGGCGTGCTGGATGTCGACAGCAAAGAACACGGTTCCTTTGATGACGTGGATGCGGAATGGCTGCAGAAGATACTTAACATTTAATGTTGAATGTTGAAGGTTGAATGTTGAATGTTGAATGTTGAATTGTATTATTTAGAATTTGTAATTTATGAATCTTATAGCCCTTTTAGCAATATCTTTCATCCTCAGCCTGCTGCCCTTTTCTGTCGCCTTGAGCAGCAGTGTTTACCGTTGTATCGTGTGGAAGGAAGCCTTGCGGATTGCCATCGTATTTGCATTTTTCCAGGTATTTATGGTGGCGATCGGGTGGGCGATCGGGTTTGGGATCAAGGGATTGCTTTATAACATGACCGTGCCTGTCGGGGTTCTGATTGTCTTATTTATCGGGTTCCGGATGATAATGGATTCCTTTCGGTTAGGCAGGGAGAACCGGACTATGGCCGTGGAAGACAGGCGAATTTTATTAGGTTTCGCTTTCGTCATCAGCATTAATACGGCGCTGCTGGGCATGGGAATTGGAATTCTTTATACGATATCCTTATGCTGGCCGGATTATTATTTGTGATGGTATTTATGATGACGATCATCGGGGTGCAGGCAGGTAAAAAAGGGATGATGAACCTTGGCAAGTCTGCCGAATTGCTGGGAGGTGTGGGGTTGATCCTTATCAGCATTGTAATTGTGATGCAATATCTGAAAATCATTTAGTTTTGCAATAAAAATTAGTTCTTGGTTCATAGTTCTTGGTTTCTGGTTCAAAAAATTTCCTGACCAAGAACCAAGAACTAATGACTAATGACTAATGACTAATGACTAATGACTAATGACCAAGAACCAATGACAACAATCAGAATAAGCAAAGAATTCACCTTTGATATGGCCCATGCCCTGCTGGGTTACGATGGATTGTGCAAAAATATCCACGGGCATTCTTATACCCTGGTGGTCACGGTTATCGGTTCCCCACTTAAGGATGATGCATCTCCAAAAAACGGCATGCTCATCGATTTCAAGGAACTGAAGAATATCATCAAACAGCAGATCATCGACCGGTACGACCATGCGCTGGTTCTTAACAGCCTTACGCCAAAAGACCTGCTGGATATACTGATGAAGAATTATGACAAGATCGTTTTGCTGGATTACCAGCCTACCACCGAGAATATGATAGCCGATATGGCCATCCAGATCCGGGACCTCCTTCCGGGAAATCTTACTTTATTCAGTTTACGCCTCAGGGAGACCCCGAGTTCCTATGCGGAGTGGTTTGCGGGTGACCAGTAGGTGGTCGGCGGTCGGCGGTCGGCGGTCAGCGGTCAGCGGTCAGCGGTCAGCAATTTGGTAATTTAACAATTTACATTTAACAATTTAACAATTTAACAATGTTATTTAATGATAATCAGTTTCTTTGAAAAGATCTGATGATCGTTATCAAAAACCGTTACAAAATAAATTCCAGGCTGATAATCAGATACATCAATACTTATTTTCCAGTTTTCCTTTTCGACAGTTTCGACTTCGTCAATCATAACACCTATCATATTACTAACTCTAATATTGATTGACTGCTGACCGCCGACCGCTGACTGCCGACCGCTGACCGTAAAGCTTTCAGAAGCAGGATTCGGATAACACATTGTATTCAGCTTGCAAACCACGTTCGTCAACGCCAACAACCGTCTCCAGCCATGCATCAAACAAAGTCTGCAACGAATCAATCGGTTCCATTCCTTCAGGAACGGATGGTACATTAAGATCACAATAAAACCCACCGATAGGATCTTCCGGGCGGGCAATCCTTATAAACGCTGAAAGGGAGGAGGTGCCGTTATTCGTGCAGCGTGTATCAGCTCCAACGACATTAGCTCCCTGCAGCGCGGCCATCATTTTTTCGGCGAAGGAACCTTCAGTATTGAGAAAACGGGCTTCGATGCTGTCAAGGATCATCTGGCCCAGCAGGATATTCCCCTGGATGGCATAGTTCGGACCGGCGATATGGTTCTTGTAATTCATGCAGTTCACACCGGTAAAACCAGCTGACCTGGCATGGCCGTTTGTATCGAAATCGACAACGCCATACTGCCTCACTGCCGGGTTGTTCTGGGAATCATGCGTGGCAAGCCAGTCGATGATCTCCTGCGGGCTTAACCCTTCCACCATACGGTTGTGAGCATTTTGCTGGTTGGTCGAATTCCAGTACGACTGGGTGTGTATCGCACCCCGGCCCGGGATTACATCGCTGATGATGAGCGCCCCGCCTTCGATCTGGGTTTCATCGATACACGATGCGCCGGCACTGCCGATCTCGCCGGTAATGGTATCGACGGCGACAATGGAAAAGGTGTCCTGGGACCATGAGAACCATGTGCACACAGGATGAAACATAATTAAAGATAACTTTTCTCATAAATTTAAATCTTCATATTTTCAAAGATAGACTTTTAAATTAAAAAAGGCTGCCCGTCAGGACAGCCTCTTGCCAAAAAAATAGGTATAAATGATCTAATCCGGAAGGGATTAGAAAGGACTTATTGAATTTTCATGAACTTGCGGCTTACCAGTTCGCCCTGGCTGGTCGTAATCCTCAGAAGATAAAGGCCAACAGGCATTGAACCCGTCTCAAGCCCTATATTATGCGTCCCGGCGTTTAAGAACATTTCGTTCACCTGCATCAGCTGTCCGGTTTGAGCGAAAATACTGATCTCCATACTCACCGGTTTCTTTACGGTGATGTCGAGCTTAGCAGTTTCATTTAAAGGATTCGGGTAGATATCACCTACATTTCCCAGCGTAACCTTTTGTTCAGGCACACTGAATACAATATTGGCCTCCCCGCCGCTGACCTGGACTTCAACGTTTGCCACCGGCTGTTCATCGCTCAGGGTAACCTGCGCCTGGACCGTGTGTATCCCCATGATCTCAGCATGAATAATATAGGTTCCCAGGGTGAGGTTTTCAAAGGTGAAAGCACCCTGGTCATCCGACCTCAGGTAGGTTAATGGATTCTGGTCTGAATCCATGAGCACGACTTCCACATCATCCATATATCCCCTGCTTCCCAGGTCTGATACTACACCTGTAATAACTCCGTTACCGCCGTCAACCGTACTACCTGCAATCATGAAAATATCGGCAGGCCAGTTCATCAGCGGCAGTATCGGCATGGCTACTTCCCAGTTCAAAGAATTTATATGATAGGTTGGAAGATATTGCCCGAAATAAGCAGATCCTTCTGTCAGTTCTGCCTGGATATAGTAAAGGCGTGTATTGTACATGGGGATATCAGGGAATGAATAGAATCCGCCTGAGTCAATGGTGGTCGACTGAACTTCGATAACACCCTGCCAGGTTGTATCCATGCTCATTAAATGCACGACGGCCTGGTCAGCAAGCAGGTTATTCTCCAGGTAAACATTGCCGTAGATACTGAAGGCAGGGGCACCCCATAGAATACCCTCGCAATAAGTGGCACTGCAAACAGATCCGTCAGGCAAAATTGTCGATGTTACGAGGCATACGGTAAATCCTCCGGAAGGGTTTCCCTCGTAAGTATGTGTAATGGTCTGACCGGTCCCGGTGGTGCCATCGCCAAAATCCCAGGTGTAAACCGTGGCGGAATCAGGGTATATCATCCCATTGTTCAGGTAAACCATTCCCGAGAAGGTAAAGGTCAGGCTGTCGCTTTGCTCGTAGGTGAAGAAATTGCTGCAGCCGCCCTGGTTGAGGGTATCCAGCCAGATTTGCGTAAAGGTCTGGAAAGTACATCCATGTCGCATCTATCGTATTTAAGTAGACATTGTACATCCCTGGTGCAGGATAGGTATGCGATACAAATTCCCCCGTCCCTGTCACTCCATCTCCGAACTCCCAAGTATATGTGGTTTCAAATGGACTGATGGTGTAACCCTGGAAATCAACTGTCAGGCCATACATATTTATCGGCATGATAAAACTTTCGCACTCTGACTGGTTTTCCAGCCAGACTTCCTGGTAAGAAGTGTAAAAACAGGAATCACCCATAGAATCCATCACCATTGTGGAGAGGCCAACCATATAGATGCCATTATTTCCCTGGCCAGACGTATACGTATGGGTGACGGTTTGTCCCTCGCCGGTTGTGCCGTCACCGAAATCCCACCAGTAAGATTGTGCGTACTGGCCATTTAAAAGAAATCCTTCAAAAGTTACTGTAAATAGCTCATTATTAGTGTAATAGTAGATGAAATAATTTTCACAACCATTCATACCCCCGCCGGTATAAACAAACTCGCAGTAAGTGCTGTTGCAAATATCCCCATCACTTATGGTCAGGCAGACATTATAAGTCCCTTCACCTGGAAATGTATGAACAGGGTTTGGTTCACCCGAAAAGGTACTATCACCGAAATCCCACGTAACTTGCGTATAGTTGCCATATGACATATTAACGAAAGCAAAAGTATAAGGATCAACAGGATCAACCTGGTAATAATAGAATGAGGCCTGGCATTCGGGTTGAATGGTGTTGCAAAGGAAAAAATCCATGGGGATATTAGTGATTCCGGGTGCGATAAACTGCCCGTTATACTGGTACTGCCCCAAACATGAATCAAAGGTCATAGCCTGAACATACTCGTATCCTGAGAACCCCGGTATTTCTATGACATCTTCATAATAGCCCGATTCATCTGTTAAAACAGTATTCTGATAAGTAAATCCACTGTTTGAACTGTCGATCCTGATGATGACTTCCTGGTCTGGTACCGGGCTGACAGAGTTTTCAACGACAAGCATTACAGTTCCGTAAACCGTCACTGTGTAATTCTGTGCTAAACTTACCAGGCTTATAAAAAGTCCGCTTAGCAATGTTAGGACAATCTTCTTCATGGCGATAAGAATTTTTAATTCATTTATTAATTTTCTAATCCTAAGACACCAAACATTAAAAAGGTTGCCTTGTAAAGTTGAAAGAAAAAATGAAAAAGTTAATGTTTGATTAATTTTTTGGAAATCAGAATATTTCCTTCCTGATCCATAATTGAGATCAAATATAAGCTTTTTTCGAATTTAATTGTAGAAATGAATATATATTCTTGAATATCAATACTTTCAATCTTTTGATTAGTTCTTATTCTACCCAGCAGATCAGTTATCCTGATGCTGATCCCTGTTCCGGGTTTTTCAAGGAATTGAACAACCAATCTTTCATCTACAGGATTCGGATAAATAAGGATCCTGGATGCGATCTTATTTTCTGCTATTCCTGTAAACAGGAAATGTATCACATTGGACGTATCCGACATACACCCTTCATCATCGGTTATCACAACAAAATAATCATCTTCGGCGGGTGGATAAAAAACCTGCCCGTTAGCCCCCGCAATAGGGCCGCTGCCATCATACCACTGGTTGCCTTCTGAAGCAGAAGAAACCAGGGAATCACCTTCCTGGATTATAACCGGAGTGGCCGGGATGGGAAAAAGGACAACTTCGACGTCTGATTCAACCGTATCTTCACCGTCATCGACGGTCACAGTGTATATGGTAGTTTCCAGGGGTATGGCAACAGGAAATCCTATCGCTGTATCATTCAATGTCGATGGAGGTGTCCAGCTAAAAGTATAATCACCGGTACCCCCCATGACATATGCACCTAACTGAGATTCCCCGCCGCCGCAAAACTCGTGAGGGACCGCATTGGCCAGTACTTTCAAAGTGCCATCCAGGTTACTGGAAGGAAAAACGATATAGTCTGTCCATGCCCCATCCAGTCCCTGGCTGTTCAGATTATCCGTTTCAAAGGCCCATTTGAACGTATGGGTCCCGGGTGTTACCTGGAAAGAATAATATTGCCATGGAAGTTCCCCTGACCAGGAATCAATAAGGTTGTTATCAATATAAAATCTCAGGAAATCTGAGCCCTCTTCCGAGGAAACCTTCCGGTAAAATGAAATGTCATCATACCCGATAACATCCATTGTAACTTCAATTCCTGAAACCTGGTTATCGTCAATATTGCCTGATTTGGCGGAATAGGTCCCCTGATAGGGATCGAGGAAATTGATGGCCCAGGGCTTATTACCGGTGGCCGACCAGTCAAATTTTGTTAAATTCCCCGTTTCCCAGTCTTCCACGATAGCACCCGAGCTGAAATTCAGCGGGAAGCTTTGCTGGAAATCACCTTCGTTAGTATTAATATTCAATACCATCATCAGCAATTCTTCCTGGGGACAGAAGGAGCTGCAATTCATCTGGAATACCAGTTGGGTACTGTCACCGAAATCCAGGTTTTCAAGGTTCACTTCCGGATCGGCAACAGAAATAAATTCATGGTCGATATTCAGGTAAGCCTGGCCATCTTCCAGCATCATTGTGCCAAGGTTGCTGAGGGTGATCTTCAGGTTAAAACTCTCCCCGGGGTCAATCCGGCCGTTATCATTCCCAAGTGGATCATCAACAAGGCAATCCACCACCAGGTATATAATCTCGGGTTGTTCCGGAACTTCCACCGCATCGAGATCAAAACCGATATCATTTCCATAAACAGCGCCGTTGCCATCATCGGTTATCCGTATATACCCGGCCCTGTTAATTCCGGCTGTAGAAAAATCAAAAGCCGAAGTGCCCGTTCCGTTTGCAATTAAAGTCCAGGGCCCGTCCATTCCAGTCGAGGCATAACAGGCAAAACCCTCAGGGTCACTGCCGCCTTCATGGACAATGATCTCATTACCGGGCCCATCCTGGATTTCATTTTGCATATCAAGAATGATCCAGCCAGACCTGCCGAGGGAATAATTTATACCATCCGGTTCCCATAAGGCGGCACTCGTCCTGGCCTCATCAGCAAAATTGGTACCCGGCACCTGGCAGGCAATGACACGATATGCAAAATGGTTGTATTCCGGCTGCAGGGTAAAGTTTAAAGTCGTGGAGCTATTTTCAGTCACAACAACTGACTGGGTCGCGGGCTGATAACCATTGGCGACGGCCTTCACGGAATAGGTTCCCGCCAGCAGGTATTTGTGATAATCCCCGACAACCGGATCGCTGTAACATGGGTAATAGTCATCTGTGAAAATTGTCGCTGCCAGCGGCTGACCGGTGGAGGCATCGGTAATGGTCCCATTTATGCCATACCCTGAATATTCGATCATAGCGATCATGGCAGGCTCATTAATATCATAATAATACTGTATTTCCGAGGTTGGGGGCTGTTTATCGGATGATATCTCCATGGTCCACCCGATCGATCCCATCGTCCCGTAAGCAGCATCTTTCGAGCTGCCGTTTATTGCATACATCCCGGTATAACCCTGCTCATAGGGCAGATCCGGATAACCGGAAACTGAAGCGTAAACACCTGCGAGCTGGTGGATGTGAGCCTGGTCGGGAGTAGGGTCGGGCCGATAGCTCCAGGGATAGGCCAGGAATTCAGTACCGCTGTGGTAACTGGTATGGATCACAAACTGGTTTTCGAGCATACAACTCCGCAAAGCCCGGGTTTCATCCTGGGAATAATAATCCGTGCTGGAACCTTCGCCATTCCACATATATCCCCAGTCGCGGTTCAGGTCTACACCATGACTGTTGTGCCTGACCATGTTTACCCTTCCGTCAGGGTTCACCATAACATACAGCCAGATTTCCCGGTCATTCACCAGGCTGTTTATTTCCGGATCAACACTGTAACTCTCACAGAGAAATTCTGCAAACCTGATCAGGTTTTCAGGCCCGCCAATTTCATCGCCATGGATCCCTCCGTCGAACATGATTTCAGCTTCAGGTTCATCGGCATTGACATTATCGGAGATCTTCAGTGCAAGTAATAGTCTTCCTTCCACGGAGAGCCCATAATCATATTTTTTGCAGATTGAGGCGTAATTTGTGGAAAGTGTATTAATAGCCTGGATAATATCATCATACGTGTGGTATTGATCACGTTCCGACCAAAAGGTTGCCGAATATTCATTCAGGTCGGATTTAAGGATTTCAAAATGAAACCCTTCGGATACGATTAATTCTAATTCTACTGGAATTACATAAAGTATCGCATAACCGGAATGAATGTAAATATCCCCGTTTAGATGAAGACGATTGAGATCGGCAGCTTCGCCGGGCCCGTCTATAGTGACCCTGACTTCCATTTCTCCCTGGCGCCATGGGGCCTGGCCCTGCAGAGGATCTGCAAGGTGAAGGATCATTATGGCAATGAATAGAAATATCCCTTTCATCCCTGGTTGAAGGTTACGAAATATTCCCAAAAATACTAAAGATAATTCCCCGGTCCCGTAAAATTATTTGATGAACTTTGCCGTAACAGGCAGGTATCCTCCCTGTGCCTGTAAGACCAGTAAATAAATCCCCGGTGGGAGGGAAGCGGCTGGAATGAGGACCTGGCTGAACCCTGTTTCAATGGTTTCATTAAGATGAACAAAAATTTTCCCTGTAATATCGATGACTTTGATGTCAACAGGTGCTGAAATACCAGAATATACGCTGATGTGAACGTTATCCTTTACCGGGTTAGGATAAATCCTGGTAAAGGAGATGCTATTCTCATAACCTTCAGGAATAAAACTTGTGTTGGATCCAAAAACGGTCAGGTTGATCCCATCTACTGAAGGCGAACTTTCAGAAAGGGTAAAATTAACGGTAGAAGCGGGCTTGCCGGTTGCATCAGCGGTAAGGAAATAAGTATCGTATGGGATCCCTGTAAATTCAAAATATCCCGATGAATTTGGCCGCGTAAATAGCAAAGGGGTATGATTGATATCTGAAAGGATGACAGAAGTCTGCGAAATTGGCGGCATGCTGAATGTGTTCCCCTGTTCAAAATTGACATAACCCTTGATGGTCCCCTGGCCGGCAGGCAAATGCTGGACGGGATTAAGATGAATGTCGGCAGCATATAGGTTTGAAGAGGAAACGGAAAGTAAATCCGCTTTTGTCCACGAGATATCATTACCGAAATAAGTTGTAAAATAATTATTATAACCCGGTGAACCCTGTGTCAATCCTACCTTCACCATATATTCTCCGGGGAATAGGTACCCGAACCAGTAATAGCCATAATCCTGGAAATAATGATCTTCCACAAAAACAATCTGTTGATTGACAATCCTGTATAAGGATGCGATCCCTGTATCCCCTGCGACGACGGGATTATTGAGCGGGTATTCGCCGGCATATACCAGTCCGCCAAGGCTGAAATAGTTGAGTGTGGTTATTTCCTGGCAGACCTTGTCGTAACAGGCGCTTGTATCGTTCTGGTCGGCAACGGTCAGGCAGACTTTATAAGTGCCCGGTTGATCGTATTGATGTGAAGGATTTTTTTCTGTGCTGAAGGAACCATCGCCAAAATCCCAGTACCAGAAATTTAAAGCACCGGAAGACAGGTCTGTGAAATGGTAATAGAAAGGGTAACTCGTGAGAGAATCCGTCACTACTGAAAACAGGGCCTGGCAAAGGGTGTCTGATACGGAACCCAATCCTTCCCCTATAGTGAATTTAGACGCAACAGATTCATGGTCCTGTGCTGTCAGGCTTGAGGAAACAAATAGCAACCACAAAGCAATAGAGAATATTTTCAGGGTTTTCATGGCATAGTTGCTTTAAAAGTTGTACCGGACACCGGCTTTCACTCCCGTAACATAAGGTTTCCGTGGTTTGTATCCCGGTTGTTTGGCATACACCGGGCTGATATATTGTTCGAAAACAGGTTCAAGGTGCAGGCTGAACTTTTCTGTAAAGAGATAACCGAAATCGACTCCTGCTGTGAACCTCCAGTTGGTATTCATCCTGGCCGGTACCTGCCGCTCTATATCGACAAGTTCGGCATCGGATATCCAGAAATCGACGGTGGGCTCCTGCTTGTCCACAAGCACTGAGAATTTAACCCCAACCGCCGCGGTCAGAGTAAAACGGCTTTTCTGGAAAAATGTGTAGCCGAATGCCAGCGGGATATCTATATAGGAATAATAATTAGTTTTATCGGCGATGGCATAATGCGGAACGGAATCATAAATTGGTTCTTCTATTGTGATATATGTGACTTCTCCCGGATTTCTTGGATCCGGAATAAATGATACCACGCGAAGGTAATACCCTACGCTGTCGTTCGTAATATAATTGACCTTATAAGACCCGACATCCTCCATCCGGCTAAAACCTATTCCGCTCATGATGCTGAAAGATGATATCTTATAATGGATCACGGCCTCTCCGCCAAGCATTTTATTATAAGGGTTAGGATCATAAAAAACGATGGAGGGGTTGAAATTCAATGCTGCTGAAAATTCCCCGGTTTTGAAATAATCATTTTCATATTTGGGGGAAAAAGACGAATTCAGGGAGATTTCGGGCCTGGAGGTTATATCTTCATCAAATGATCCGGCATACATTAATCCGGAACGACGGGAGTTCATGCGGTAAATCCAGTTATCAGCTGAATAAGATATGGGATCGGGCTCAGCTTCAGGTTCAGCTGCAGTTCAGTTCCATTTTGCAGTGACAGGGCATAATTTTGATGGTAGGCATATAGTATCGGCTGCAGGGCAGGATCTTCAGAAGGATCATTTATCGAAGCGATGAATTGTTCGGTAGGATCACCGGCAGGGTCAACCGGTGTTTCCAGGTATACAGTAGGCTTCACAGAAAAAGTCCGGGGCGTCAGATCGGATTCTGAACTTCCATCCTTGCGGATTTCCAGGGGCGCCGAGGATTGGATAAGGTATCCCTCGCGAATATTCCCGCCGGCAGGAACATTCGGTTCCTGTTCATTCTGGTCATGGGCCGGAATGAGGAGCCATGGCATTAATCCTGCTATGATAAGCAATAAGATGGAAGTGATAAGGCCTGAAGGGCGGAATTTGGATGGCGGGAAAAAACGCCATTCGATCCTTCGCCAGATTCCGATAGAAGGTTTTACCCTGTAGTCGGTCATGGCCTCCCTGAAAAGATCGTCTATTTTGTTCCTGTTGTTCATACCGCTGTAACCCTGTTGATATGATTATGCTGCAATAGTGCTTCGATTTTTCTTCTTAGTGCTTTCCTGCCTTTTAAAAGTTGGGTTTTGGAAGTATTTTCCGATATCCCGAGCAGGGTAGCAATTTCTTTATGATTATAATTTTCAATAGCGTAAAGGTTAAAGACCATCCGGTAGCCATCGGGTAATTCCTGGATCATGGCCATCAGCTTTTCATGCGGGATATTCATCTCATCCGGCAGGTCGTCATCTTCATCATGATTGTCGGCAAATACCGTAGTATGGATAATTTCATCGACGTCTTCATGGAAGGCATGTTTCAGGTTTGACTGGTAATTGTCAATGGCTGCATTGATCATGATTTTTTTGATCCAGCCTTCAAACGAACCTTCGCGGCGGAATTTGTGGATTTGACCGAATACCTTGATAAAGCCATCCTGCATAACATCTTCGGCATCTATGCGATTCTTGCAATAGCGCATGCAAACACCCAGCATGACCGGGGCATAATTCTCGAAAAGGAGGCTGAAAGCTTTACGCTTTCCTTCCAGACACCCTACGATGATTTGGTCATCGGACTTCATCCTATTATACCTTTCAATAAACAAGACTGTAGTCTTTGAAAAAGGTTGCCTGGAAAAAAGAAGAAAATAAAGAAAAAGATTGCAATGATGTTTAATTAATTTGATTTCAGGAACTTGCCCGACATCATCACTTTATCTTCGGGGATCAGAAGCACCTGGTATAATCCTGCAGGCAACTCCCGGACCGGGACGATGATTTCCTGCGATCCTTCAGAAACCCGGCTTTCCTGCAAATGAACACGCCTTCCGGCCATATCTGTAATGATAACTGTAAGGCTCGAGGATTTTTTGACCTGTAATGAGATTCTGGCCTCGTCAACAGCCGGATTTGGGTAAAGCAGGAGAGCCTGATCCACAAAGTCTGAAATCTTTTCATTAACTGAGAATGTGATTTCTTCCGGGAAGATAATCATGCTGACATCGCTTACCGTGGGGCCTTCCTCAGAAAGGGTCACATACATCGGGGTTGTGAGGACACCGGCCACATCCGGGAACATCTGGTACGTTCCAAAGGCCAGGTTTTCAAAATCGAAATTGCCCCCGTTATCCGATAATCCGCAGGTAAGCAGGCCACCTTGTTCGCTGAGAAGGACAATTTCTACATCTCCGGCCGGAATGGGAGTTTTAAAGATCAAAGACGTATCATATGAGATCAGCCCTTCAATCTTACCATCGCCGGATGTAATTCCTGAAGATGGGATGAGGTGGATATGGGCTTCCCAGTTATCTTCATTTTCCATGATAATTTCTTCTGCATCTATCCAGTCGTAAACATCTCCGTAATAAGTAGGGATATACTGGCCATAGAGCTCAGAACCGCTCTGCAGCCTGGCTTTAGTAAGGTATTTTCCGGCAGGAACTGAATAGAAGTAGTAATAACCAAGTGTGTCTATCTGTGTCGTATCCAGGGGGATAAGATTGTTGAACTCATCGAAGATGTAAAGATAAGCCAGTCCCAGGTCAATCGGGAAATAAGGGCCGTAAACATGTCCGGCAAGGTGGTGCGACTCCCTCAGGCCGACCTGCACCTGCTTGACTATAGAACTGGATTCAGAACCCTGGAATCCCGGCAAAGCATTGATGGTAAGGGTAACCCGGTACACCCCGGGTTCGCTGTAAACGTGCTCCGGATCCTGCACATCAGAGGCACTGCCGTCTCCAAATTCCCACAACCAGGATTTAATGCTAAGCCCGATCGATTCATCATCGAAAATAACTTTCATGGGATTGCCATCGGAGTTTTGAGATGTGAAATTAGCCTGGAGTTCGGTATTGGCATCCGGGTTGAAAATGGCGAAATCGGCGAACATCATATATTCAGTTTCCCAGACAAACCGGTAATACCTGTCGAGCTGTATCTGGTTATTATCGAAATCGTAAACATAAAGGTTAAGGATGCCGTCTGAGTTGGTCGTGACGAGCGTATCCCAGTAAAAACCATTCACATCAGTCTTGGTTGATGCATAGTAACTGAACCCGCTGTTGACAAGTGAATCTGAAGTAATATAGATCAGGTGGTCGGCGATCGGGGCGCCGGTATTACTGCTGGTGAGCTGGCCGCTGAGATAGATATATTTTTGCTGGGAATTAACCTGCGCCGATGCCGGGAAGATCATGATGCCCAGAAGCAGCACCAGGCTGGCACAAACCAGGCTTGCCCGGCTGATCAGCTTGTGTGTGATTATAGTATTGAGCGTTTTCATGACCTGTTAATTAAAAATTGTAATTCAACCCAATCCTTATACCAAACGAACTGGTATTATCTTTTATGCCGTCCGACAACTTGTACTCTGGTTTCAGACCCATGCGGAAAGTAGGTTCAAGACCGATGTTGAACTTTTCTGACAGCTGGTAATCAAATCCCACACCCATCAGCAGCTGCCAGTTTACATCATAACGGACAGGTACCTGGTAATCCACATCGGTGATCCTGGCATTTTCTTCAGGATCTTCAGCCCCGGGCAGGTTCCTTTGCACCAGGAACGAAGCGGCCGGACCGGCTTTGCCGGATAATGAGAATTTACCGAAAGAATAACGGTAACCGAAGAGCAGCGGAACCTCCAGGTAGGTGTAATTCACTTTCGTATCGGAAATGGCATAATGATTGACCGTATCAAACACATCTTCTGTATGGGTATGATAAGTCGGGACAACGATTCCGTCGATGGAATCAAATGTCATGTAATCAACATGTTCATAAGTGCCAAGGTAACGGTTATAATCCACTGCCATGTTGCCTTTGTCATGTGTGAACCGCATGTTGATCCCGCTCTGGATGAAGAAACGGTTGAAGCTTACACGGGGTAAGATCCCGATATTGTAACTGATCGTGTTTTCAATGTTGATCGTCCTGGCAATAGGTTACTTCCGGGTTGAAATAAACACCTAATGACCAATCAGCACGGCTTTTCTTTGCATAATCACTGTAACCGCCAAGTTTTCTTAAATCCCTTGGGCTCAGGTCATACTTCAAAGCATCTGCATAGCTTAGCTGACCGGCAGTAAGGGCCTGGACCAATCCCGGTTTCCATTGCCCGGTTCTTGGCTGGGTATTTTGTTTCGTTGATCCTTCTTTCTTTCCGGTTTTCTTTTTCCCGTCAACCTTTGCGTTTTGTTCAAAAGGAACCCTGACAGGGATTAGAGAAGGCTGTTCTTTGACAGGATCGGAAGAAGTAACCCCCTGGGCTGCAACTTCTGAAGAGGCCTGGTAAAATTCTTCCTGCAAAGAACGATCTGTTGTGGTAGTGGATCCGGTAGAAATAACCCCGGCAGACTGTATTGACAAAGTTGCAGATTCAGTTAACGGTAAACTGGAACTGCCATTATAAAAATGGTTCAGTAACCCGCCAACAAAGATTAAAAGCGAGACAGCGATAATAATGGGCAATATGATTCCCGGGGATGACGGCGGCGGCGTTTTTTCAAGGCCGGACCTGATCTTCTCCCATACCTGTACAGGAGGTTCCGGCTCAAAATTTTCGAATTTCTGCCGGATGATCTGGTCGATATGGTTAAAATCTTCTGCCATCTTACATTATTTTTTGCGTTGTGTCAGCCTTTCCTGTAAAGCTATCCTGGCTCTTGAAAGCTGGGACTTGGAAGTGTTCTCTGAAATATGCAGCATTTCCGCGATTTCCTGGTGGTTATAACCTTCGATAATATACAGGTTGAACACCATCCGGTAGCCTTCGGGCAGTTCATGAATCAGGTTCAGAAGATCGGCCGTGGAAATTTTTTCCAGTATATCTTCCGCTACAGAATGGTAAGATTCAGCTTTATCAATGCTGGTCTCCTGCCATTCGTTATGTTTGCTGTTGTAATAGTTAATGGCGGTATTAACGATGGTGCGCCTGATCCACCCTTCGAGTGAACCATCGTGCCGGAAATCTTTGAGGAATGAGAAAACTTTGATAAAACCTTCCTGGAGGATGTCGTCTGCTTCAAGGGTATTCCTGGCAAAACGCAGGCAAACCCCATACATGCGGCGTGAAAACCGCTTGTAGAGAAATTCCTGGGCCCTGGGATCATTCTCAAGGCAACGTTCGATCAGTTCCCTGTCAGTGTACATCAAACTTAAAAATCCCTTTCGCCATTACTGTGCGAAGGGTTTTAAAACCGGATTAACCTAATTTATCTACTACAAACTTAGTAAATTAATTCATCAGAATAGAATAAAAAAGTTTTATTTTTCTTCTGCCGGGAAATGCATTATTTCAAAGAACTGCTGCAACGCACTAAATACAGGCACTATTTGGCCTGCTAATGCATGTTGAAGACAAGATTCGGGCGGAAAGGGTTGCATGCAGAGGTAAATATTTGTATTCTTCCCGTAGACATGCATTCATCCTGTTGAAAATGAGCAACTTCAAATTCAACCTGGCGTGTTTGTTAAATTACAATATTTTATTCCGCATAAAAGGTATCCTGACTTTCACCCTCCATAAAATATTATATAATGCCGGAACGACCAGCAGGGTCAGGAAAGTGGAAAAGGTCAGACCGAAGATGATGGTCCAGGAAATGGGTCCCCAGAAAGCGACATTATCACCGCCGAAATATATGTTCGGGTCAAAATGTTCGAAAAGGGATATAAAATCGATATTCATACCGGATGCCAGCGGAATCAAACCCAGCAGAGTCGTGGCTGCCGTGAGCATAACCGGACGCAACCTGGTTTTGCTGGCCAGGACCATGCAGTCGATTTCTATATCAAGGGGAAGGCTGGCCCTGTCATCCAGTCCCAGTTCCCTGCGTTTTCTAAGTTTGACCAGGTCGATGTAGTCGATCAGGACGATGGCATTTTTAACCACGATCCCGGCAAGGGAGATGAGGCCGATCCCGGTCATGACAATCACAAAATCCATTTTAAAAGTTGCCAGTCCTCCAAATACCCCGATCGTGCTTAAGACCACACTGGTCATGATGATAAATGGTTTGACAACTGAATTGAACTGGGATACCAGGATGATCATAATCAATGCCAGGGCCATCAGAAGAGCACTTACAAGGAATGCAACCGATTCATCCTGTTCTTCCTGTTCACCTGTAAACTTATATTCATAACCTTCCGGCATTTCGAAACCGGCCATGATCGTTTTAAGTTCAGTATTGATTTCAGTTGCGTTATAGCCTTTAATAACATTGGAATATAATGTCACCATTCGGTTAAGGTCGCTTCTTTTCACGGCTTCATAGGTGGTACTGTAGGTGAAATCGGCTACTGCCGAGATGGGGACCTGTGATATTTTGCCAGTTGCCGGATCTCTGAAGGTGATCACCTGGTTTAACAGGGCAGCCGGATCGTTCCGGTATTGTTCCTTAAGACGGAGCTGAATCGGGTATTCGTCTTCTCCTTCCTTGAAATCGGAGATTTCTTTGCCATATAGCGCTGTTCTTACCGTTACTGCAATCTGGGCTGTTGACAGGCCGTAACGCCTTGCCCTTTCGCGGTCAATATTCAGGATGGCTTCAGGCTTTCCTACGTTAAGGTCAAGTTTCAACCCTTCAATACCTCCGATCCCTGCTTTTTTGATATAAGTTTCAATGGTATCGGCAAGAAAGATGAGCTTGTCGAAGTCATTCCCGGTAATTTCAAGGTTAATAGGTTTCCCGGTAGGCGGGCCTTCCGATTGCTTTTCAACGCTTAGTTCCACCCCGGGATACTGACCGATCAGTTCATCACTAAGGTCTTTCAGCGCATCCCATGTGTTCAGGTCACCGCGAAACTCAAAATCGATGAAGGTTACGGTTATCAGGCCACGATGCGGGGTATCCGAAGCATCAAACAGGTCATTTTCACCCCTTGCCCCATTTCCGACAGTTGTCAGCACCGATTTAACAATGGATTTGTAAGGGTCTATAACCTGGAAAACCTTATCCTCCAAGTCACCCATGAATTTGTTGGTGGCCTTGATATCGGTACCAACAGGTAAATTAACCAGGATATTGATATACTGGGGATTCATGGAAGGGAAGAATTCAACTTTAGGTTGTCTTACCCCCATCAGGAAGAGTGTAAAAAACAGAAGGAAGAAGGCGCCGGCCAGGACAAAATAAGGATTTTTTCCGCGTAAAACAAACCGGAGCGTTTTACTGTAATAGTAATCAAGCCATTCCAGGAAGTTATTGTAAAACCATCGACCCATCCTGTTCAGGAAAAGAAGGTGGGCAAGCCCGATCAGTGCAAAAATAACCAGGAGGCTCCCAAAGGTATTTTTCCCTGAAACATAAAATATGGCAGCCAGGATCAACATGACCAGTACCGCGATAAGGGTCCGCTTCCGTTTGACTTCCGGGAAAAGATCGCCGGATTTCATAAATGTTGCTGTGAGCACAGGTGTGATCACCAGGGAGACCAGCAGTGAGGCTCCCAGTGTAATGATCAGCACAACTGGAAGGTATTTCATGAACTCGCCGATGATGCTGTCCCAGAACAGAAGAGGGAAGAAAGCCATCAGGGTTGTAAGCGTCGAAGCAATGACGGGCATCGCAACTTCACCGACGGCATACCTTGAAGCGCTTTCCTTATCAACGCCTCTTTCTACATACCTGAATGTGTTCTCTGTCGTAACGATCGCATCATCAACCACCATCCCCAGTGCCAGGATCAGGGCAAAGATCATCATCATATTCAGGTTATAGCCCATCAGACTGAAAATGAGGAATGAAATGAACATCGATAAAGGTATGGCCAGTCCTACAAAGAATGAATTCCGGCCACCCAGGAAAAAGAACAATACAAGCACAACAAGAATTATCCCCAGGATCATGCTGTTTTCTAATTCACCAAGTTGTTTGCGGATCATATCCGACTGGTCGTTGGTGATGGTTATCTTCAGCCCTCCGGGCAGGATGTTATCTTCCCTGGCCTCGTCCAGGGTCTTAAAAATTTTATCCGTGGCTGCCAGAAGGTTTTCACCGCCTTTTTTAACCACCTGGAGTGAGACGACCGGTTGTTTGTTCAGCCTTGCAAAATCTTTAGGATCGGCGAACCCGTCGGTGACTTCGGCTATATCCTTCAGGTAAACGATATCACCGCCTTCATGCTTTACGATGATGTTCCGGATCTCCTCCATATTGGTGAATTCACCAATTACACGGATTGACCGGCGGGTTTCGCCCAGGAGGACCTGGCCACTTGCCATAGAGATATTTTCATAACCGACCGCATTTTCGATATCATTAAAGCCGATCTCTCTTGCAGACATGGCATGCGGGTCAACATTGATCTGGATTTCCCTCTCGTTCAGCCCTTTAATATCAACTTTTGAAATTTCCGGGAATGCTTCTATCTCATCTTCAAGGTATTCTGCATACTTCTTTAGTTCATTCAAACTGTAATCGCCGGAGAGATTAATATACACAATAGGAAATTCAGTGAAGTCAAGGTCCATGACCATGGGGTCCTGTGGAAGGTCGTTCGGCAAGTCGCCCTTGACCTTATCCACAGCATCCTTAACATCCTGCAAAGCCACCTTAATGTCAATATTGGTGTTGAATTCAACCAGGATGATAGAAACATCCTGCGAGGAAGTTGAATTAATTTCCTTCACCCCTTTGATAGATTCCAGTTCTTTCTCAATAGGCCGTGTGACAAGATTTTCCATGTCAACCGGCGGATTTCCCGGGTATATGGTCTGGACAAAAACCGTCGGTATCACGATTTCGGGGAATAACTCCTTAGGAAGCCTGGAATAGGAAATCGATCCTGCAACAATAAGCACGATGACTGCCAGATAGACTGAAATCTTATTGTTCAGGGCAATATTCGTAAGGAAAAATTCGCGGACAACTTTTTGTTTTTTTTCCTGCAGATCACTCATAATTTTAACCGATAAGGGCGCAAAAGTAAGATAAATTCAGCGAAACATCGTAAGCCATAAAAGATAATGTTTCAATTTCAAGGCTAAACAAAACCCAGCATAAATAGTTCTGCAGTTTGTTATTTTGGCAGATGTGTAAAGAAGTTTTTTTTAACCTATTAACGGATAACCAGTTTTTTAACAACGCTATTCCCTTCACCGGAAAAGATGTGAATGAGGTAAAGGCCGGGATTTAGATATTCGAGATCTAAACGGATCAGGTTGATTTCTCCTGAGATTGCTTGCTGTTGTGAGGCAATAAGTCTACCTGATAAATCAAGAATAATAATATTTACGGTTTCTCCAGATCCAGGATCACTCAACAAGATAGAAAATTGTCCATCAGTAGGGTTTGGATAAATCAACACGCCCTCTATGGAGCGGTTTTCATGTATTTTAACCGTGTAGGGTCCATCAGCAAGCTGAAGATCTCCAAGCAGGGAGGTGTTGTTCCAGTTATTGCCGGTGCCATACCAGACTGTCTGATAATCCCGGCCCACACCGCTATCGTTGTCATTATTGCCAAAGCTCCATCCCATAACCCGGCCCCTCCCCGGCTCAAAATCAAAATTATCCCAGCCGATGCGTATCTCCACATTATAACCCAGGTCGGTATAAATCCATTGTGCATTATAATTGGTAACGGGAACACCATCTGCCTTGAACCAGGGCACCGAACCGTTCAGAATATCCAGGATGACCTGGGTATCGAAATCCAGATCATACGGGCCATCCTTATCATTATTGCCATCGATATAGAACTCAATGCCATCATTGTCCCAGGGGCTGCCTGACCCAAAGAGAAATTCATCGATAACCTGCACGCCGATATAAAAGCTCTCCATGTCCCACCGTACACCCCAGTTCACCGTATTATTAATTTCCCCGCCACCGGCTACCAGGATATTGCAATTATAGTAAAGGTCATATTCATCCAGCTGGCCGTCGATAAACGGTGGTTCTTCAGTAAAATATGCCATGGCCACATTTTCACCTGCAGGTTGAAGATCAAAGAGGTATTCACCGGTCTGACCGTTAAAGTTGATCCTCCACCTGCCTTCAACAGCCGGGATAGGTGGTCCGCCCAGTTCAGCAATTCCGGCGGGGAAATCAGGCGCTCCCCAGATGTAATAATTTTCCTTGTCTTTTCTGAAAACGACACCAAAATCATCGTCTAAATTATAAGTTGCCGTATATATTTCAGGTTGGTTTGACGGGCTGCGGAGAATAATATCGCCGATGACCGGATGATACATGCTCATACTTCCGAAAAACAGCGGGCCGAAGATCAATTCCCCGAATCCGGAAGTAGAATACCCGTTCTCAAGGCTGCCATTCCAGGCCATCTGGTATTCCACCCCCCCACCTGTGTCATCGTCCCCGATAATAATATCAAATCCTGCTTTTTCGCCTTCTGCAGGGATTACACCCAGGGCAATCCATGGGATGGCCATTTCCATTACAAATCCATTTACATCAGGTGCAAAAGCTAAATCAATCATGATCCCTCCGGGAGGGCCTGTGATTATTGTAACTACAGTTCCATTAACTTGAAAGTAGACATCGTGTATGTCATAATTCCCGCCAGAGTGATCACCATCGACAAAAATTGAAGCCACATCATTTATAGTGAGAATTGCATCGGTTACTGTCAGTCCTACATATAAGAAATCATCGCTGTAAACAACCCCAAAATAAGCCTCATTGAAATCTGCCCCGGGCGTTCCATCTATGATCTTTGTAACCTCCTCGCCCATTTCCCAATCCGGTTCGTCAAGCACTCCGTCAATATTTATGGAGAAGGTTTTTAGGGCCAATACGCTGTTTCCCAGGAGTGTCATGCAGTAATCACCTGAATTGCAGTCAAATGTGATATGATAATTTCCCGGGTTGACTGAGATCAGTGCATTCACATCCTGCACCCCTGTCTGGCAAAGCGAAGAGCCGCCCCAGACATCTATAAATGTTGGATCCGCATTCAATCGGAAGAGCATGGTTGTACTTTCTGCAAAAAAATATTCAATGCTGAACCGGTTAGGATAGTTAGGATCACGGAGCAGGTATACGTCGGAAGGGTAACCCCCGGAACCGGCGCCCCAATCGTTAAAATCGCCAACCATGCCAATTTCGCCGCAGGCATCCGGGTTCGTCACAAAATTGTAATCCCCTGTCGAGGCATTGAATGAAACATCATAGGTCCCGGCAATCAGCGGTATATTTGGTCCATTTGGCAAGCCTGTCCCTGACGGCCAGGAGACGTCTCCCCAGTTAACTCCCCAGTCATGATTCTCCCTGAATTTTACATCGGAATTTTCATACCAGCAACGGGTCAGTGTCCAGTTATCGGGAGCTTCAGCGACCCTGTTCATGGGGATATCGCCCATCCACCCGATAAATGCGCCGATAATGCTGATAGCCCCGCTGGTCGATTGGAAGCTGAATGCCAGGGTGGAATAATTAAAGGTTACCAGGTAATCTGTCGTTATACCGGTCGGATCAAGAGGCACGGGAATATTCGGCCCGTTTGCCACAGCGGTGCCTGAGGGGAACTGGTCTGATCCCCAATAGTAGGTCCAGTCAGCATTTTCCCTGAATTTTATGTCGATGATCCCGTCGTTGTTATGGTCATCGGCAGGATTGAGGGTGAGAAGCGTTGAATAAAGTTCCGGAGTTTCCTCATCACGTTCCATGAAATGATCCCCTGAGAAATAATTGAATTCCCCTGACAGGCTGATCGGGCCGCTGGTTTCGGTAAAGTTATACGCACCTGTTGCACAGTTGAACGAGACAAAGTAATCGGTGGTTAACCCGGAATATGACAGCGGAACAGGGATATTTGGGCCATTCAATACACCTACACCGGAAGGAAAATCATCATCGCCCCAGTTAACCATCCAGTCGGAATTTTCCCGGAATTTCATTTCGATGATATCAGGAGGGTCATATTGATTTGATCCTTCATCGAGGCTGATATCTGCGGTCCACAGGTCAGGATCTGACGGATACCGGGTCATGAATATGTCACCGGTCCATCCGTTGAATTCCCCCATCAGGCTGATCAGGCCGCAGGTAGATTCAAAGTTGTAATGGAGGTTGCCGCAGTTAAAAGTAACCAGGTAACTCCCAACCGGCACAGGGATATTCGGGCCGTTCAGGATACCAATGCCACTGGGGAATTGCGTTGATCCCCAGTTTTGTCCCCAATCGGAATTTTCCCGGAATTTCATTTCAATAATACCGTCACCGTTATAATCATCATTTGGTGTAAGGACCAGGACCAGTGAAAATTCCTCCGGGTCGACCGGGTCGCGGTCAAGGAATTCATCTGAGGACCAAAAGTTGAATTCGCCGATCAGGCTGATCCTGCCGCACTGGCTGAAGGCATCATTGGAAAATAATGCAAATGCAATAGCAAGGCTAATCAGAAAGGTTTTCATATGGAAAGGACTTTGGCGTTAATAATCGGAGAATAAAGATACGAAGATCGACAGGAAATGTCAATAGGATGAGGAGGATAAGACTATAAGACTGTAAGAAATTTGCTGGTGCTTATACTTCCTGTTTTTTTCTCAACCTGAAACTGATGGCGATGAGAAGCAGGAAAACTGCTGTAAAGGCAGACAGGCGGGCAATATAATCGCCATACTTCACATAGAACGTGACCCTGTCGTTGGCATTGATTTCCTGGCGGATGACAGCAGGTTCCCAGTACCTGGTTGCCTGGAAGATGTTGCCCCTCTGGTCGATGAAGGCGGAGATGCCGGTGTTGGCCGAACGGGCAATGCTCCGGCGGGTTTCGATGGCACGGAGCTTTGAGAAAGTCAGGTGTTGCCGGTGGCCTGGCGTATTGCCCCACCAGCCGTCATTGGTGATTACAAATATCAGGTTCGCACCTTTGCGGACATACTGGGTCACATAGGCACCGAAAACGGATTCATAACAGATGACCGGTGCAACTTTCAAACTGTCGGTAGGGCGGGTGAAAACGGTTCTTTCCCTGTCTGTTCCGAGGCTACCGACTGTCCCACCAAGATTGAACGCCAGGTTTTCCAGGGGCTTCATGATTTTCGAAAAAGGCATTTTCTCTACCCCCGGGGTGAGTTTCGATTTATGATGGATCCTGATTTCACCGGTGCTGTCGATATAAATTGCGGAATTAAAGGAATCGTAATGTCCTTCTGAATCCCGGTATTTCCGGGCTGTGGCGGAGAGTTTCTCTCCCGGCTTGAAATTATATCGTGTTGTAGCCGCCGATAACATAACCGGCAAACGGGTACCCGTCCATGAATGTTTGCAAAGTGTGCAGACTGCGTGCTTCATCCAGGCGGTCTTCCCAGATGTTCTCCTGGATAGCAGATTCGGGACTAACGATGAAATCGACATTCCCGTCTATCTTTTGTTTTGCCAGGTTTAAGTTGGTCTCCAGCAGCTCTGACAGGGGAAGGGTGTATTGTTCATTATACGGATCAATGTCGGGCTGCACAACGATGATATCGACCGGCCATGGTTTCTCTTCGTAGCGGTTGTAAAGACGATAGGACTGTAAGACGGGTAAGACGATAAGAAGAATTGCTATGATGGCAGGTATAGATATTCTTGCCTTTTTTTCTTTTCTTACAAGATTGATAATGGCCTGGTAAAGGAGGATGTTGACCAGTATGATCCAGAGCGTACCGCCGAAAATGCCGGTGTATTCGTACCACTGTATCCATTTGTGCCATTCTGCGAAACCGTTGCCGAGGCTGAGCCACGGCCAGGTGGCGTCCCAGTTGTGATGAAAATATTCGAAGCTGATCCAGAAAAAGGCCAGGGAGAAACGGGTTTGCCTGGCAGGCATAACCCTTCGGGTATAGTGAAACATGTAAAAAACGGCCGACATCATCAGGGCATTGAGCACCCAGGCAAGTATGGCCCCAAAATCGGTGGAATTCCATATCCACCAGGTGGTGAGGATATTCCAGAGGAGAAACCCGGGGTAAGTGTATAAAAAGACTTTTATTGCCCTGTATTGCTCACGGTTCCTCAACATATAATCTTCAATAAAAAGAAAAGGTACCAACCCGATGAAAAGCAACGGGGCAAAACCCTTTTCCGGCCATGCCAGGCTGAGTAAAATCCCACCAAGAATGGAGATGAGGAGGAGATGGTATTTTTTAATGATCGTCATAAAGTGGTCATTAGGTAGACATTAGGTGGTCATTAAGTAGTCATTAGGTGGTCATTAAGTAGACATTAGGTGGTCATTAAGTAGTCATTTGGTGGTCATTTTTCGAATTCTGTCTTCTGACTCCTGTCTTCTTACTTCTCAAATAAAAAATTATTATACGGGTAAATCTTTACGTGTATTTTCTTCACTTCCTCATACAGCACACTTTTGAATTCATCCAGGTTGATTTTCTCCACTGCCGACATGAACAAAGTCGGGTAGTGGGAAGTCCCCATCCAGGTTTTCTTCAGGTCGTCGAGGCTCAGGTTTTCTCTGCCTGCCGGGGTAAGGTCGAATGGGTCTTTCTGCACAAAGCTGTATGCGTCGATCTTATTAAACAGCAAAATGGTTGGTTTATTGTTTGCCCCGATCTCTGCAAGTGTCTGGTTCACTACGTTTACCTGGTCTTCGAAGTCGGGATGGGAAATATCGACAATATGCACGAGCAGGTCGGATTCGCGCACTTCATCGAGCGTCGATTTGAACGATTCCACGAGGCTGTGCGGCAGCTTACGGATGAACCCGACCGTATCGGTGAGCAGGAACGGCAGGTTTTCGATGACGACTTTGCGGACCGTTGTGTCCAGGGTGGCAAACAGCTTGTTTTCAGCAAAGACGTCCGATTTGCTGATCAGGTTCATGATGGTGGATTTGCCGACATTGGTATAGCCGACCAGGGCCACCCGGACCATATCTTTACGGCCTTTCCGCTGCGTGGTCTTGATCTTGTCGATCTCTTTCAGTTTCTCTTTCAGCAAAGCGATCCGGTCGCGTACGATACGGCGGTCGGTTTCGATTTCACGTTCCCCCGGACCTCGCATCCCAATGCCCCCCTGCTGCCGTTCGAGATGGGTCCACATCCTGGTGAGCCTGGGAAGAAGATATTCGTACTGGGCCAGTTCCACCTGGGTACGGGCGTGGGAGGTGCGGGCCCGCCTGGCGAAAATATCGAGGATGAGGTTGTTGCGGTCAAGCACTTTGATCCCCAGTTCTTTTTCGATGTTCCTGGCCTGCGAGGGGCTGAGCTCATCATCAAAAACAGCAATGTCAATTTGTTCTTCTGTGACGAAAGCTTTTATTTCATTTAATTTCCCAGCCCCGACAAAGGTGCGCTGGTCAGGTGAATCTATGCGTTGAACAAAGCGTTTCACGGTCACTCCACCGGCGGTATCCACCAGGAAGGCCAGTTCATCCAGGTAATCGTTGATCCGTTCCGCATCGGCGCGGTTTTTCACCAGGCCTATGAGAATGGTTCGTTCTATGATCGGTTTTATGATGATCCCTTTGGGCATGGAAGGTCAGAACTCCCTGAATCCTATGATGTGCCTCACGTCGGAGATGGTTTTGGCAGCACTCTCACGGGCCTTGTCGCGGCCCAGGCGGGCAACCTTGTGCAGGTAAGCTTCGTCTGCTGAAAGTTCCAGGATCTTCTCCCGGAATGGAGCTGTAAAATTCACCATATCTTCAGCCAGTTGCTTTTTCAGGTCACCATAGCGGATCGTGCAATTGTTGTATTGATCGTCAAAATAGCTCACCGTATCGGGAGCGGAGACAACCCTCATCAGTTCGAAAAGGTTATTGATCGCTTCCGGTTTTTCCTGGTTTTTGACCGTCGGGCCGGCATCGGTAACGGCACGCATGACTTTCTTCCTGATCATTTCCGGCGGATCGGCAAGGAAAATGGCATTGCCTTCGCCTTCCGACTTGCCCATTTTGCCGCCTCCGTCGAGGCCAGGGATCTTGACCAGGTTCTCGCCGAAATTGAATGCAACAGGTTCGGGGAAATATTCCTGGTTATACATGCGGTTGAAGCGCCTGGCGAAAGTGCGGGTCATTTCAAGGTGCTGTTCCTGGTCTTTTCCCACCGGGACCTTGGTAGCCCTGTGTATAATGATATCGGCCGCCATGAGGGTGGGATAGGTGAGCAGCCCGGCATTGATGTTCTCGGGTTGCTTGCGTATCTTTTCCTTGAAGGAGGTGCAGCGTTCCAGTTCACCCACATAAGCATTCATATTGAGCAAAAGATAGAGTTCTGCGATTTCCGGCAGGTCACTCTGGATATACAATGTCGATTTTTCAGGATCCAGGCCGCTGGCCAGGTATTCAACCAGGACCTGCTTCACGTTACCATGCAGGTCTCCCGGGGTAGGGTGGGTGGTAAGTGAATGATAATCGGCAATAAAAAAGTAGCAATGATGCTCATGCTGCATCTTGACAAAGTTCACGAGGGCGCCGAAATAATTCCCCAGGTGAAGGTTTCCGGTAGGCCGGATGCCGCTGACGACTGTTTCCATGGGGCAAAGGTAAATAAAAAAGTCGTCAGTCGTCAGTCGTTAGTCATAGGTCATTAGTCATTGGTCGGTGGTCAGCGGTCGGCGGTCGGCGGTCGGCGGTCAGTTGTCTTTCAAACAGCGGACAGCATCACCACCTGACTTATGGTAGTTGTAGAATGATACTTGTGAATCGTTGAAATGCATACTGTAGTCATATGCCCCTAAGGCATCTCCCTCCGTAGCCGACCACCAGTAACCTTCCTGGTCAATTAAGTCGAAACTACCATTATCGCGTCGACCTCCACCCGGAAGGGCTGTAAAACCGCTTTCATTGGTCGCTCCGGTATTTGGACTTTGCCAATGGGTTGTGCCTGCTTCTTTTAGTTTGCCACCGGCCACACTTAAGCCTCCCAGATAGTCTGTCATTGTTGTCCATTCAGAATCTGTGGGGCCATGCCAACCGGTGGGGCAAAGACCACGGATGTCAGCTAAAGCAAACCAATTGTATAATTTGCCATAGATGTTTTCATAAGTCGCTGAATCGTTATTATACCAGCAATATGCCCCTGAGGTAAGATTGCTCCAAGTCGTGCCATCGCTAACATTTGGCATGATGTCGTCATTCCTGTATTTAGAAGTATTCAGGTTTTCTGCCATCCAGCATTGGTTGCCGATAAGGACTGTTGCATATTTCCTCCCGTCGCGGGAATCCGTGAGCGAGTCCCCGCAATAACCGGTAAGGTCGGTAAACGAGTATGCCCCGGTTCGGCAGTTGAAATTGATAAAATAGAGAGTCGTATCTTCTGAATCGCTTAATGTGACCGGTATATTCTCCCCTCCCTGGTAACCTGTCCCGTCAGGAAATTCTGTAGATCCCCAGTTCACATCCCAGCCTGCATATTCCCTGAATTTTACCTCTACGATCGAATCAACCGGGTAGGAATGATCATCGGCTATGGTAAACTTTACCGACACTGTCCATAAATCCTTATAAGTATTCCAGGCCAGGAACACGTCATCCGTCCAGTTGTTAAATTCCCCTACCAGTCCGATTTTACCGCAGGGGACAAGGTTTTCGATGATGGTATCCACCCATCCTGATTCCAGGCTTTTGAAAGTGGCAATTCCGCCGGAGTAAACAGTAGTCTGATATCTGAACTTTTGCTGAGAGAAATCGATGTCGGTAATGGAATTGACAGTATCGGTTATCCCAGGGTTTCCGGATGCATTGAATTGCTGATCCGTTCTGACTTCACCGGACGAATGAATCATTCCGGTTACCTGCACGGAATCGGCATAAAATTTCAGTTTTTGCTCCGCAAAATCGCCATAGATGAGTGGCTCAGCATTATCCGAGTTAGCAATATAGAGTTTGGCGGAACCCATTTCATACCGGCCGGCGCCATTCCCGATAAAGACATTGCTGTCGCCAGTCTCATTTGTGTAACCGGCAATCCTGCCTATGCAGGTATTGTAGGAGCCAGTAGTGTTCGCAGCCCCCGAGGATAATCCGACAAATGTATTCCGCATTCCGGTCGTATTGGTAGCGCCGGAGCTGATCCCGACGAATGTGTTCCGGTAACCTGTTGTATTGCTATACCCCGATTGCATTCCAACAAACACGTTATCATATCCGGTGGTGTCAGAATAACCGGCCTGGGTACCGATGAAGGTATTTTGATTTCCACCTTTAATGTATTTGCCGGCTCTGTTTCCAATGATAACATTATGATTGCCATAGACTTGCGTGCCGGAACTATCCCCAACGATGATGTTCTCCAGTGCATTCCTCATTTCCATCCTGATAGCATTGAACCGGAGCATTTTGTTGTCAAATTCCCCGTAGATCAGCGGTTCAGGCGTGTCGGAATTGGCTATGACCAGCCGGTTGGAGGAATTATCACCGGTACCTGCAAAATATCCGATGAAAATATTACTGTCGCCTGTTTGATTGTAACATCCTGAAAGACGGCCGATATAGGTATTGTATGAACCCGTTGTATTGGCAAAACCGGATGCCTGGCCAAGGAAGGTATTTTCTGATCCGGTTGTATTAATATGTCCTGCCCGTCGACCGATAAATGTGTTAATGCTGCCGCTGGTATTCATTCTTCCGCTCCATGACCCGACAAAAGTATTGGAGTATGCAGAATCACATTTCCAGCCGCTTTTAAATCCTATGTAAGTGTTGTTGGTTCCTGTAGTATCATAAAACCCGGCTAGTTTTCCTATGGCGACATTATAAGCAGAATTTGGGCCAATTGCTCCGGCACTATCACCGATATAAACACAGGAATACGGATTGATGAATGAAAGCCGTATACTGTCAAACCGGAAGCGTTCTTCGTCATTCAACAGGATTTTTACAGAAGATTCCTGGGCAAAGATTTGTAACACGCATAGTTGCGTGAAAGTCAAAGCAATAAGTAATTTTTTCATCTGGCAGGTAGGTTTGGTTCACCTGCCTGGGTGGGGAAAGTACCTCACCTTTGCAGGCGATGGTAAAATTAGTTAGAAAATCAGAAGAAAGCAAGAGGCGGTCGGCGGTCGGCGGTCGGCGGTCGGCGGTCGGCGGTCAGCGGTCGGCGGTCAGCGGTCAGCGGTCGGCGGTCGGCGGTGTTCTGCAAACTTGATATTTAAAGTCCTTGATTATTCCGAGACGTCCTCAAAGGTATATTCGCCAGTAGCGCAATTGAACTGGACATTGTAGATGGTTGTTTCAAATTCGGAGTTGAGCAATACAGGGATATTTGGGCCAAATAATATGCCGGTTCCGGAAGGGAATTCCAGTGAACACCAGTTGACATCCCAACTCATTTCTTCACGGAACTTCATTTCAATGATACCATCCGGTTGCTCACTCAGGTCGCTTTCAGCAGTAAGAAACAGGAATCCTGATCAGTTATCAGGATTATTTTCATCCCGGGTTAAAAAAGTATCGTTGCCCCAGCCATTAAATTCTCCGACCATGCCGATCATCCCGCGGGATAAGATAGGTTCGCCGACTGCGCTTACCCAATCCGATTCAATGCTGGAATAAATAAGGATACCTCCGGAATAAATTGTTGTCCGGTATTTCAGCAGGTCACTGGCAAAATCAATATTGGTAACATGGCTGATGGTGTCATTAATGCCGGGATTTCCACTGGCATTAAACCTGTAATTTGACCTGATTTCGTTATCCGATGTCAACGAACCGGTTGTTTCAACATTCCACGCGTTGAATTTCAGGTAACCCGTCGCAAAATCACCGTAAATAAGGGGCGTTGTGGTTTCCGAGTTTGAAATATATAGTTTGTCGGAACCCATTTCAAAAGCCCCCGCATAAAATCCCAGGAAGACATTCCCTGACCCTGTCTGATTATCACGTCCGGCCCGGCGGCCTATATAAGTATTATAACTGCCTGATGTGTTCCATCCGCCTGCTGATGTACCTAAAAAAGTGTTTTCCACCCCCGTTGTATTGCTTATACCGCAAGTTGTTCCGATGATTGTATTTTTTTGTCCGGTTTTATTTTGCCGTCCCGCACTATAACCGATAAAAACGTTGGCCTGTCCAATTGAATCAGCACCACCAGCAGCCGAACCAATATAAGTATTGCTTTGTCCTGTTTTGTTACTTTCCCCAGCATCTGCGCCGATATAGGTGTTATTCTGGCCGGTTGAGTCCCAACGCCCGGCCCAGTCGCCAACATACGTGTTATTTACTCCGCTGATGTGTCTTTCACCGGCACGGGCACCTATGAAAGTGTTCCAGTTAGCTTCATTAAAAGCTCCGGCCCTGTGTCCAATAAAGGTGTTTTCAAAGGTCTGGGAATTTGCGGTATTATTCATCCCGGTGCTATCGCCGATCATGACATGAAAACCGGAATTAATGAATTCCAGCCGGATACTGTCGAACCTGAACCTTTCTTCATTATCCAGTAGAATATTCACGGACGATTCCTGTGCAAATAATTGCATAACTGATACGGTGGCAAAAACCACGATGAGTAAAAGTTTTTTCATAGCAAAGATAGTTTGGTTAGTACAGCAAATTAAACGCATTTAAGCGAGTAATTCAAATGCAGTTGGAAAATATATTTACTCCTCCGGTTCCACCGGCTGGCTGTCGAGCATCATCCGCGGTGCTTCACCGTTTAGCTTGATCTCGTCTTCAATCCTGTTAAAGAAATGATATTCAAGTAGATGGTGTGAATTCACCGCCTCTAAATGGATCCATTTCTTGTATTTGAAGTACCATTTCAATTGCCTGGAAGGGAAACCCTTGGTGAGATAGGCATGGATGAACGGATGCAGGGTAAGTTTGATATAGGATTCATTCTGCTCGGTAAGCAGTGTCCTGATATTGCCTTCAATTTCGTCAGTCAGCAATGAACTGGACCTGATCTTTCCCGATCCCCGGCAGGTCGGGCATTCTTCCAATACTTCAATTTCATTCTCAGGCCTGACACGTTGCCTGGTGATCTGCACGAGTCCAAATTTGCTGGGGGGAAGAATGGTATGCTTGGCATGGTCCTTGGCCATTTCATCCTTCAGTTTCTGGTAAAGGGCCCGCCGGTTGTGCGATTCATGCATGTCGATGAAATCCACCACGATGATCCCGCCCATATCACGCAGCCGGAGTTGCCGTGCAATTTCGACAGCCGCGTCAAGGTTAACGGACAATGCATTTTCTTCCTGGGAATTCTCTTTGCGTGAGCGATGGCCGCTGTTCACATCGATCACGTGCATCGCTTCGGTGTGCTCGACGATCAGGTAAATGCCTGTTTTGATACTGACATTCTTCCCGAAAGCATTCTTGATCTGCTTGTCGATGCCAAAAAATTCATAGATCGGCACCCTGCCCCGGTACATTTTAACGATATCTACTTTTTTCGGGGCAATTTTCCCGATGTAATTCCTGATCTCCTCGTAAAGGGTCTGGTCGTTTACCGTGATGGAATTAAAAGATTCATTCAGGACATCTCGCAGGATGACCGATGTCCGGTCCATTTCGCTGAGCACTTTAAAAGGCGGTTTGGCATCATTCAGCTTCACGACCATATCGTGCCATTTGGCGACCAGGTTTTTCAGGTCTGCATCGAGTTCTGCAACCATTTTGCCTTCCGCCACAGTACGGATAATGACGCCGAAATTTTTAGGCTTGATGCTGGTAATGAGCCGTTTGAGACGGTTTCTTTCCTCTACCGATTTGATGCGGGTTGAAACGCTGATCCGGTTGGAGAAAGGCACCAGTACCAGGAAACGGCCTGCAAAAGATATTTCGGAAGAAATTCTCGGGCCTTTGGAAGATATGGGTTCTTTTTCAATCTGGACCAGCACCGGCTGGTTGACTTTAAGCACCTGGGTGATCTTGCCGGTCTTTTCAATATCTTCTTCAGTAACGAACTGCTCGAGAGGTATCCTCGCCCCTTTGCCGACCAGGGCGAGCTTTGTGTATTTGCTCAGGGAACGCACCTGCGGCCCCAGGTCGAGATAATGCAAAAACGCATCTTTCTCATAACCGACATCCACGAAAGCAGCATTTAACCCCGGCATGATCTTATGAACCTTGCCGAGGTAAATGTCACCGACCTGAAAGCCCTGGTTGCTCTTTTCTTTTTGAAGTTCGACAAGAACCTTGTCTTCCAGTAAAGCTATTTCAACTTCCCCTGACTTCGCGTCTATAATCAATTCCCTATCCACAATGAAGTTGTATTTTGGTATATCATCCTGTTAGCTGAAAGCTGGATGGATAATAAGAACCGGAAACAGAAAGGGTATAAAATTATTTCTTCTTATGCCTGTTCTTTCTCAAGCGTTTTTTGCGCTTGTGTGTCGCCATCTTATGTCTTTTTCTTTTCTTCCCGCTGGGCATCTTAAGTTGATTTAAAAATGTTACTTAACCTTAACGTTGCCTTTAACTTCACCAACAAATGTTTTAGCCGGCTTGAAAGCTGGGATATTGTGTGCCGGAATAATAATGGTGGTGTTCCGTGAGATATTTCTTCCTGTTTTTTCAGCCCTTTTCTTGATAGTAAAGCTACCAAATCCTCTCAGGTAAACATTTTCCCCGTTAGCCAGCGAGTTCTTGACGGCCTCCATGAAAGCTTCAACACTAGCTTGAACTGCAACTTTTTCAATCCCTGTTTTGTTTGCTATTTCAGCAACGATTTCTGCCTTGGTCATAACTCAATAAATTTTAGATTTTTAACTTTAGTTTTTTTAAAGAAGGCTGCAAAGATAATTTTTTTTCTATTGCAGATTAAAGTGTTATAAAAAAAATTGTTCTAAATTGCTCAATATAAATTTGTTTCAGGAAAGATGAGTTTTAGTTACCTTATTATAAGTTGGTATGAAGAGCACAAACGTGATCTTCCCTGGCGGCATACAAATGACCCTTACCGGATCTGGGTTTCGGAAATTATACTCCAGCAAACCAGGGTAGAACAGGGATTGGCTTATTATCAGCGGTTTGTCGAACGGTTCCCTGATGTCGGGTCGCTTGCCAGTGCCGGGGAAGAGGAGGTGATGAAAATGTGGCAGGGGCTCGGGTATTATTCCCGTGCGAGAAATATGCACCATTCGGCTAAAACGATTGTCGGCGAAAACCGGTCCGTGTTCCCGGCATCTTATGAAGAATTAAGAAAGATACGGGGAGTGGGGGATTATTCGGCGAGTGCTATATCGTCGATAGCTTACGGGGAACCTCAACCGGTGGTTGACGGCAATGTGCTGCGGGTCATAGCCAGGTTCGAAGGAATAAAGGAACCTGTCAGTACAAATGCGGCAAAGAAAAAAGTGAAAGAAATCCTGGCAGGGCTAATCGATCCATCACAACCAGGCATTTTTAACCAGGCTGTCATGGAATTGGGCGCACTGATCTGTAAGCCCAGGCAGCCTCTCTGCCTTCAATGCCCCGTCATGGATCATTGTTATTCCTATAATAATGAAGCTACGGCTGACCTGCCTGTAATTATTAAAGCCAAGGCCACGACGCTCAGGTTTTTCAATTACCTCGTTATTTTAAGCAGCCAGGACCATGAGAATTTCATCTGGCTGAAAAAAAGGGCCGGTGACGATATCTGGAAAAATCTTTATGATTTTCCACTAATTGAAACAGCAAAGGAGGTATCCACTGAAGCACTTGAAAAGGACCGGCAATGGGATGAAATTAGCGGATTGCACCGGTTAAAGGCTGGAAATGTCATGGATACCGTCAGGTACAAGCTGACACACAGGGAGCTCAGGGTGAAATTTATTCTGATCGAATCCAACGATTTTAATCATCCCGGATTCCTGAAAGTTAACATAAAAGACATTCATAATTATCCGGTTCCCAGGCTAATAGAAAATTTTATAAAAAAAGTCACTTCACAACCGGGTATATTTTCCATTTTTCCGGATTAATCATTGAAGCTCTTCTTTAATAGCTAATTTTGCAGAATTAAACCATTCATTAACTTTTTAAATTTTAAACTTATGGCAGGAGTAAACAGGGTGATTTTGATCGGGAATCTTGGTAAGGACCCTGAGATCAGGAGTCTGGAAGGAGGTGTGAAGGTGGCTAACTTTTCCCTCGCAACGACAGAAACTTACAAAGGCAAGAACGGAGAAAAGGTTGAGTCGACCGAGTGGCATAATATTGTTCTGTGGCGCGGGCTGGCCGAAGTGGCGGAATCTTACCTCAAAAAGGGCAATTCCGTTTTTATTGAAGGCAAGATACGTACCCGTGACTGGACCGATAAAGATGGTAACAAAAGGTATACTACCGAAATCGTCGCCGACAATATGGTTATGCTCGGCAGCCGGCGCGATCAGCAATCAGGCGGCGACTATAACGGTCCCCAGAAACCGGAAAAGGCGGCACCAGCAGGAGTCGTTTGAACCAGGTGCTGATCTGACAGCAGAAACCGGGGATGACCTTCCGTTTTAGAGAGTGAACGGTGAACTGTGAACGGTGAGCTGAATTAATATTCTGTTCACCGCTCACTGCTCACTGGTCACTTTTTTCCTATCTTTGCCCCCTCAACCAATTCTGTCTGGCTTTGGAAATCATTGATTCACACCTTATAAATTCACTTTCAATTTTTTTTCTCGAAGTGCCGGTTGCCGGAATCTCGTTTACCGTCCTGGCAGGTATCCTCGCAATCATGGTTCTTTTAATAGGTTCGGCTATGGCTTCCGGGGCTGAAGTGGCTTTTTTTTCGCTGGGGCCTAACCAGGTTCACGAACTTAGACTTAATGAAGACAAGGCTGACAGATCTGTTCTTCATCTACTTGAAAAACCTAAAAGATTACTGGCAACTTTATTAATAAGCAATAATTTTTTCAACGTAGCTATTGTCATCATTTCAACCTATGTCACCAACAGCCTGATAGATTTCAGTCGAACTTCCTATTGGCTTGCCTTTTTTATCCAGGTTGTCGTTGTCACTTCACTGATCCTTCTTTTTGGAGAGGTTATGCCGAAGGTTTACGCCACACGTCATGGTCTCAGGTTCGCACGTTTTCTGGCCGGGCCGGTTCAAATCGCCATCACAATTTTTTATCCGTTAAGCAGCGTATTGGTTCATTCAACCAGCCTGATCGACCGGAGGATCAGCCGTAAAGCTTATAATGTTTCCATCAGCGAGCTTTCCGATGCGATCGAGCTCACCTCGGGTATTAACACGCCGGAAGAAGAGAAGAAAATCCTGCAGGGCATCGTTAAATTCGGTGATATCGAGGTGAAAGAGATCATGAAATCGAGAGTGGACCTGACAGCTGTGGATATACAGGTGAAATTCAGGGAGCTGCTTGCCATTATTATTGAAGCCGGTTATTCCAGGATACCTGTGTATGATGATTCCTTCGACCAGGTCAGGGGCATACTTTATATCAAGGACCTTCTGCCGCATCTTACCCAGGGCGATGATTTTGACTGGCATAGCCTCCTCAGGGATGCTTTCTTCGTTCCGGAAAATAAAAAGATCAACGACCTGCTCCAGGAATTCCAGGAGAAAAAGATACACATGGCCATCGTGGTGGATGAGTACGGGGGAACTTCAGGAATAGTCACGCTGGAGGATATTATTGAAGAAATAGTCGGCGAGATCAGTGATGAACATGACGAGCCGGTCGGTGATTTTGAGTATTCGAAAATTGATGACCACAACTATATTTTTGAAGGAAAGACTTCACTGAACGATTTGTACAAGATCCTGGAAATCGAAGACGATTTATTTGATGAAGTAAGGGGAGATGCCGATTCACTCGCCGGCCTTTTACTGGAACTAATGGAAAAGATGCCCGAAAAGGATGAAAGAATAACCTACGGGCAGTTCACTTTTACCGTAAAAGCGGTGGATAAGAGAAGGATCAAACGGGTACTGGTCACACTGTCGAAGCCTATATCTGAACCGGGCATCCCCGGATAATTCCATTATAGCCCGGAACTGCATGCGAGTAAAGATATCAATATTTCTCTATATCCTGATCTCCGTATCAGCCTTGTTTCTGGCCGGTTGCGGTGAGGATTATACCCCCAGGCCCCGTGGCTATTTCAGGATTGATTTCCCGGAAAAAAATTATATCAGCTTTGATACAACCTATCCTTATTCTTTTGAATATCCTGCATATGCGAAAGTGATCACCGATAACAGGGCAACTTCGGAACCCTACTGGATCAATATTGATTTCCCGCAATACCAGGGCAGGATCCATATCAGTTACAAACCCGTTCATGAGAATCTTGCAGAATACCTTGAAGATGCCCGGACATTTGTCGTAAAACATATACCTAAAGCGGATGCCATTGATGATTCACTGATTTACCGGCCGGATGACCGCGTCTTCGGGCTTATTTATTATATCGAGGGCTCCCAGGCAGCTTCATCCTGCCAGTTCTTCGTGACCGACAGTTCATCCCGATTTCTCAGGGGAGCCTTGTATTTTAATGTTCCACCCAATAATGATTCCCTGGCGCCGGTCATAGATTTTATCCGTGAAGACATCAGGCATATGCTCAAGACTTTCAAATGGAAATGAAATAAGCAATTATCCTATTTTCCCCTTTTCATTATTTCCTATATTTGCGGGCAGTACCTTATAATTTTATCTAAAAAAATTCCACTATGAAAAGACTGCTGCTTACTGCCATCCTTTCCGGCATGATACTCCTTGTTACTTCGCAGACCCAATATTCACGGGTAAAACTTTATGCCAATCATGATGAACTGATTTACCTGGCTGGCCAGGGACTGGCCATTGACCATGGTGTTTTCAAAGCAGGTGTTTATGTTATTTGTGAACTTGCGGAAAGTGAGCTGGCTATTGTCGAAGCAGCGGGAATACAATATGAAGTATTAATTGAAGATGTCTCAAAATTTTACGAGGAAAGGAACAAGCCATTTCTTTCGCAGCTTGATGAGATAAAACGGATGGAATACACCCTCAGTCGGGAGTGGCCTGTCCCGGCCGGTTTTGAACTGGGCACCTGCGGGGGCTTCCTTACGATTGACCAGGCAATGGAACACCTTGATAATATGGCTGCCCTTTACCCTGACCTGATCTCCCCGAGGGATATCCTTGATTTTACAACCCATAACGACCGGGAGTTATATTGGGTGCGGCTGTCGGACAATCCAAACACTAACGAGGATGAACCTGAGGTGCTTTATACCGGGATGCATCATGCCCGGGAACCAATTGGCATGCAGTTACTGGTATTTTATATGTATTACCTCCTTGAAAATTATGATACGGATCCTGATGTCCAGTATATTGTCAATAATTTCGAACTCTATTTTGTGCCTATTATAAATCCTGACGGGTATGCCTATAATATCCAGAATTATCCAAACGGAGGGGGAGAATGGCGTAAAAACAGGCGGGTGAACGATGACGGGTCACATGGTGTTGACGTTAACCGGAACTATGGTTATATGTGGGGTTACGATAACAATGGCTCCTCCCCGGAACCTTCAGATGACACGTACCGGGGCCCTTATGCTTTTTCGGAACCGGAAAATATGTCTATGAAGGAGTTCTGTGATCAACATGAATTCAGGATCGCTCTAAACTACCATTCTTACAGCAATTTGCTCCTTTATCCCTGGGGATGGACCGATGAACCCTGCCAGCATTATGAAATCTTCGATGCACATTCGGAAATTTTAACTACAGAAAATGGCTATACCTATGGTGCGGGAAGTACTACTATTTATCCCACGAACGGCGGTTCCGACGACTGGATGTACGGCGAGCAGGGGACAAAAGACCTTATTTATTCCTATACCCCTGAAGTCGGAGATGGCAATGCAGGATTCTGGCCACCGGTGAACCAGATCATTCCCCTTTGCCAGGAGAATATGTACCAGAACCTGATGGCTGCCCGCCTGGCAGGGCCATATGCCACGGCAAGAGATCTTTCACCGTCAATCCTGCAGTACCAGAGCGGGCTGTTCTTTTTTGAACTGCAACGGCTTGGCCTGGAAGACGGCGCAACTTATACTGTATCAATTGAACCATTGAATGATGCATTAGCTTCAGTTAGTGACCCGCAAGCTTTCAGCGACCTTGAAATTATGGAATCTGTCAGCGCAGCATTCACCTTCACCCTGAAAGAAGATATACTGAGCGGAGAAAAAGTTGAATACCTGCTGTCGGTCAATAACGGCCTGGCGACATTCTCCGATACCATCAGGAAAATATACGGGACACCGGTGGTCATTTTTGAAGACAGCGCGTCAAACTTTAATAAATGGGCCTCTCCCAAATGGAATACCACCACAGCACAGTATCATTCCCCGATGAGGTCTATTGCCGATTCTCCTGCCGGACAATACGGAAATGATGAAAACAATGCCATCACGCTGGCAGAATCCATTGACCTGGGTGATGTGGTCTATGCCAGTCTCAGTTTCTGGGCGAAATGGGATATCGAGTCCGGTTATGACTATGTCCAGGTTTTTATTTCCGACAATAATGGAGCAAGCTGGGTCCCTTTGCAGGGCAAATACACCCACCCCGGGAATTCCAACCAGGCTTTCGGCGAACCGCTTTATGACGGTACACAAGGCACATGGGTAAAGGAAGAGATAAGCCTTGAGCCTTACCTCGACAAGCAGATCAAGTTAAAGTTCGTCTTAATTAGCGACGTATATGTGGTAGGAGACGGCTTTTTCTGGGATGACATGACCGTGACGGTGATCGACCTGGCAACGGGAATACCGGGCAATATGCCTGCTCTTCCTGTTACCGATATCGCGATTCATCCTAATCCGGCCAGCGGAAATGTAACCATGACCTATACACTCGAAAGGTTCCATCCCGGATCAAACATGCTTAAAATCTATGATATCGCAGGTCAAAAAGTTTACGAAACACCACTGGTTAATAGTGCAGGCGTGATCAGCTGGGATGTTTCTTCCTGGCCCTCAGGAATGTATTTTTACACCGTGGACTTTGATCAGAATATCATTGCTCCAGGGAAACTAATAGTTAAATAATCCGTGGTGATCCGTAAAAATCCGTGTCATCCGTGTGCTATTTTCTGATGGCACACAGATTAACACGAAATCAACGGATTTACGCAGATTTGAAAGATAGGAAATTCCAATTTCATTCCATTGTATATTATCACATAAAAGTCCTTTTTTATTCAAATTATCCTGACTTTTGCCGATTCAATTATTATCTTTGCGCCACAGATTCTAAATCCCACTGGAATGTAGAATACATCACATAGTAATCATCATTAAACCGGAGCAGTTATGGTTGATACGGTAAAAATAGGTACCCTGAGGTGGCACCACATCGTAAGCCCGTCTGAAGAAGACCTGCAATACCTGAAGGACAACTTTCACTTCCACCCCCTGGATATCGAAGACTGCCGAAGTACCAACCAGCGACCCAAGATCGATATTTATGATGATTATTATTTTATCATCCTTCATTTCCCAAGTTTTGACCTTCATAACCGTTTCCTGACCATCAAAGAAGTGAAATTCTTCTGGGGAGAGGATTATGTGATCAGCATCGACCAGACCCACTGGGTTGTTTCCGAAATGTTCACTGATGCCCGCAAGAGGATTGCCAATAAAGAGGAGATCGAGATCGGGACTTCCGATACCATGCTTTACCGGATCCTCGAGAAGCTGATGAATTCTTCCCTCAACCTCATGCGTCGCCTTGGCCTTGAACTCGACCGGATCAATGAGGACCTTTTCAGCATCCGTGCACAGAAAACCATTATGCAGATCTCCATCACCCGGAAGAATATCATCCTGATCAATACGATCTTCAAGCCACAGCTGCCCTTGTTCCATAAGTTCGAATCGGGCCAGATAGCAGGTTTTGCTGAGAATATGGAGGACTACTGGGGCAACATCCTTGACTACAACCAAAAAATGTGGGATATGGCGGAAGATTACCAGGAACTGATCGAAGGCCTGTCAAAAACCTTTGATTCGCTGCAGACCAACCGCATCAATGACATCATGAAGACCCTCACCTTCTTCTCTGCAATCATGCTTCCTTTAACTGTCATCACAGGGTTTTATGGGATGAATATCGGCCTTCCTTTTCAGAGTGACCCCCGTTCCTTTCTACTTATTATCGGGATAATGGGACTTGTTGCCGTAGCGATGCTCTTCTATTTCAGGAGGAGAAAATGGCTATAAAGTAATGTTGAATTTTGAATTTTAAATTTTGAATTCGGGGACTTTTTAATTAATCCTGGAACTCTAGAACCCTGGAACCCTGAAAAATCATCCTTTCATTTATTGCCTTAATGTATCTTTATTTGAGATGATCAAAACTTATTTGAGTTGGATTGTTACGTTTAATTAATAGTTGAAGCCAGGTAATTAAATATTGCTCTTATCATCTTCTTGCCTTGAACATAATTCTTCCGCCAGGAAGTTGAAAGGCTATTTTCTTTATTTAATAGCAAGAACAGCGATTATAACCCGTCCAAAAAGAAAGGAATTTTAAATGGTAATCCATTCAATTTTAAATAGATCAATAATAACCTCTTCCTATGAAAAAAATCGATCATTCTTTCCTTCTCCCTGCTTTTACTGGCAGGCATTTCAGAAGCTCAATGGAGCTTTAGCGGAAGCAATATTTACAACACCAATACCGGCAATGTCGGGATAGGCAATAATATCCCCGGATCATTGCTGTATGTGGGGAAAATCATGACCGAGCCGACCATTACCATCCGGAACTTCGGCGGTACAGGCGGAGCAACCTACTCCATGATAGATGACGCCAGCGGGGCCGACTGGAAGTTCAAGGCGACCAACTCGGGAGGTTTCAAGATCCGCGACCATGCCAGCGGGCTGGATGTTTTCGTAATCGAACCAAACAGTTCTGCCAACGCCATTTATATAAATGCTGCAGGTAATGTTGGCATTAAAACCACATCTCCTAATGCACCATTATCCGTAGCCAACACTAATTTAGGAGGCATTTCTACCACTGGCTCTTTCCAGATTGGTCAATCCAGTACCTACAACCTGGTTTGCGATAACAATGAAGTACAAGCACGTAACAACGGTACTAATAGTCCTTTGTATTTACAATATTGGGGTGGTAATGTCAATATATGTGCGTCCGGAGGGACGGCAACATTTCAAGGTCTCGTTAATATGTATACTGATCTTAATGTCTCAGGCAAAATTGGCATTAAAACAACGCCATCATATGATTTGCATATTGCTTCCACAGATTATTCTGCCGTTTATATAACTGATCCGTATGAAGGAGGCACCGTTGCCAATATTATTGCTGCAGGAACTGCTGCAGGCACCTGGGGGTTATATGCTTATGCAACTACAGCAGGCTATGCCGGCTATTTTTCAGGAAATATTTATTGTACCGGAAGTTATTTACCATCAGATGAAAAGTTGAAAGAAAATGTTCAGCCTTTGCAAAATTCCCTGGATAAAATCATGAAACTGGATGTCAGTACGTATTACTTTAAACAAGAGCTTGCTAAAATGAATTTGCCCACTGACATGCAGTATGGATTTACGGCCCAGAACCTGGAGACTGTTTTCCCTGAATTGGTAAAACTTAATCCTGCAAAAGAGAAGGAACAGCCAATTGAATTTAAAGCAGTGAATTACATAGGCTTGATACCGGTACTTACGGAAGCCATGCAGGAGCAACAAAATGAGATAGAAGCCAAAGATGCCAGGATCGATGATTTGCAAAAACAGTACAATGATTTGCAAAAACAATTCAATGATTTAAAAGCCCTGGTGTTAGCCAATCAGCAAAATCAGTGAATTTTTTGGAGTAACTATGCAGATATATCTTCCTGAAGTTGGTCTATTCAATTTAAAATCAAAATAACAAACCTAAACCTATGAAAAAAATCATCATTCTATCCTTCTCCCTGCTTATGCTGGCTGGCATTTCACAAGCTCAATGGAGCTTTAGCGGAAGCAACATCTACAACACCAATACCGGCAATGTTGGTATTGGAAACAGTTCCCCCACGACTTTGCTTGAAGTGGGTAAAAACATGACGGAACCGTCTATCACCATCCATAATTTTGGGGGTGCCGGAGGTGCAACTTACTCGATGGTCGATAACATCAGCGGGGCCAACTGGAAGTTCAAGGCGACCAACACGGGAGGCTTCAAGATCCGTGACCATGCCAACAGCCTGGATGTAATTACAATAGAGCCAAACAGTGATGCCAATGCCGTGTACATCAATGGCGCAGGTAATGTAGGCATAAAAACTACAACTCCGGATGCATCTTTATCTGTCGCAAATACCAGTCTGGCAGGACTTACTACCACGGGTTCCTTCCAGGTAGGTCAATCCACCGGATTCAATATGGTTTGCGATGACAATGAAATTCAATCACGCTATAATGGTGGTGCAAATGCTTTGTTATTACAATATTGGGGTGGCGACCTTATCGCATGTAATGCAGGAGGTACGGCATCCTTTTATGGCCCGGTTAACAATTATTCTAATCTTAATGTTTCAGGCAGAATCGGGGTTAAAACAACCCCATTGTTTGATTTGGATGTAAATTCGGCGGATTATACCGCTGCAAATATTTATAGTCCTTATGACGGAGGCACAGTTGTCTATATTTATGCCGGAGGGATAGGAGCCGATACATGGGGTTTATTTTCAAGTGCAACTTTTGCAGGCTATGCAGCCTATTTTCAAGGCAATATCTATTGTACCGGAAGTTATTTGCCGTCTGATGAAAAGTTGAAAGAAAATATTCAGCCTCTGCAAAATACTTTGGATAAGGTAATGAAACTGGATATTAAAACCTATTACTTCAAAGAAGAATTTGCTGATATGAATTTTCCCACTTCCATGCAATATGGGTTTACAGCTCAAAACCTTGAAAGTGTTTTTCCTGAGTTAATAAAAATTAATCCTGCTAAAGGGAAGGAGCAACCCATAGAATTTAAAGCTGTAAATTATATAGGATTGATACCGATACTTACCGAAGCAATACAGGAGCAACAAAAGGAAATGGATGCTAAAGATGCCAGGATTGATGATCTTCAGAATCAAGTCAATGATTTGAAAGCTATGGTGTTAGCTATTCAGCAAAACAATTAGGTAACTTTATCAAACATTAAGTCAACAGATTCTTTTAACGGTAGTTTTACCTAATCTCTAACACTTCCTTGATTCTTAATCACTTCACTTACAGGTAAAGGTTCAGACACATCAGCCAGGACCGAATTATCATTAATAGTCTTTTACGGTTTTCCGGGTAATTTAAATTATAAATATTATGAAAAACTTGCTTTTTCTTCTGTTTCTTTCATTGATGATAAATGTATATGGCCAGGTAGCCATCAATACCGATAGCTCATTGCCTGACAATTCAGCCATGCTGGATGTTAAAAGCAGTACCAGAGGAGTGTTGATTCCAAGAACTTCTTCATCTTCCCGGCTTGCCATCGTAAATCCTGCTAAAGGATTGATGTTGTATGATACCACAACCAGTTCCTTCTGGTTCTATAACGCATCAATCTGGAAAGAGATCACCACAGGCAGCAATGGCTGGAACCTTACAGGTAATGGAGCTATTGATATCTCGGTACACTTCATCGGAACTACCGATGAGCAGCCCTTGCGTTTTAAAGTCAACAATGCCTGGGCAGGAGAAATACATCCGACAAGTGGTAATTTATTTTTTGGTCTGGGTACCGGGCAGGCAAATACAATTGGGGAAGCCAATACAGCCATCGGGGAAAATTCCCTCTTTTCCAATACGGAAGGAGCCCTTAATACGGCCTTTGGAAACCAGGCGCTTTATTCAAACACTACCGGGAGTTACAATGCAGCAAATGGTGCTTCTACCTTATATTCAAACACAACTGGGGATAACAATACTGCAAACGGATACCAGTCACTTAACTCGAACACCAACGGATTTAACAATACTGCAAATGGATGCAGGGCACTTTTTTCTAACACAAATGGAATTTACAATACTGCAAACGGATTCCAGGCACTTTACTCTAACACAATAGGAAATTATAATACGGCCAATGGAATAGAGTCACTTTATTATAATTCAGATGGTAACAGCAACACTGCTACGGGTAGTTATGCACTTTATTATAATACAACAGGATTTGAAAACACTGCCAATGGTGTAGAGGCACTTTTTTCCAACGCTACCGGCAGTGAAAACTCAGCTGATGGATACCATGCGCTTTATTCTAACACAACTGGCTGGTCAAATACTGCAAATGGATTTAGGACTCTTTACTTTAACACTCTCGGAAATGAAAATACCGCAAGTGGATACGATGCACTTTTTTCAAATACCACGGCAAGCAACAATACCGCTTTTGGAACTGAGGCGCTTTATTCCAACACAACCGGGCAGGCAAATACCGCAATTGGATCATCGCTTTATTATAACACTACAGGTAACCAAAATACCGCAATTGGACATACTGCTCTTTATAACAATATAACTGGATTTCATAACATTGCAATTGGTTCCGCATCCGGCCCCGCTCCCGGTTTTACAAATCTTTCTAACACCATCGGCATTGGTAACGATGGCAGCTACCAGCATGGAGCCTCCAACCAGGTAGTTATTGGCAATGCCAGCATGCTGGTTATTGCCGGAAAGGTGGGCTGGAGTATTCTTTCGGATGCCCGTATAAAAAATACAATTAACGAAGATGTAAAGGGGCTGGATTTTATTTTAAAGCTCCGGCCGGTTACGTATCATATCAGCAATGCAGCCATTACTGCTGTTACAGGCAGTAAAGAAACCCCCGATTTTCCCGGAAAATATGATGGAGAAAAAGTAAAATACTCCGGCTTTATAGCCCAGGAAGTAGAGCAGGCTGCTAAAGCGGCCAACTACGAATTTAGCGGATACGACACTCCCAAAAACGAATGGGGATTATACACAATAAAGTATGCAGAGTTTGTGGTGCCGCTGGTAAAGGCAGTGCAGGAACTGAATGCTGTTAATGAAGCACAAAAAGTGACGAACGAAGATCTTAAACAGACAATTGAAGCACAAAAACTAATAAACGCAGAACTTAAGGCACAAAATGAAATATTAATGCAACGACTTGAAAAATTAGAAAATAAATAATCTTAATAAAATCCCATGAAAAAAATCTTCATTCTTGCCACTTCCCTTCTATTGCTGACAGGCATTTCAGAGGCCCAGTGGAGCTTTAACGGAACCCATATTTACAATAGTAACACCGGCAATGTAGGTATCGGAACCAATGTCCCTGCCACTTTATTTGAAGTGGGTAAAAATATGACGGAACCGGCTATCACAGTCCATAACCTCGGGGGCGCAGGCGGTGCTACCTACTCGATGGTCGATAACGCCAGCGGTGCCAACTGGAAGTTCAAGACAACCAACACCGGAGGCTTCAAGATCCGTGACCATTCCAACGGTTTGGATGTATTCATGATTGAGCCGAACAGTTCTGCCAACGCCCTCTACATTAAAGGCGGGGGGAGTGTCGGCATGGGAACGTCAACACCTAATAATTCGGCTATACTGGATTTGCAATCCACGACCAAGGGGTTTTTGCCCCCGCGTATGACAGATCCCCAGATGCAGGCTATCGCAAGCCCGGCAACAGGTCTCATGGTATACAGTACCGGGAGCCAGGCTTTATTCAGTTATAACGGTGCAGCATGGATAGAGCTTTCTGCTGGCAACAATGCATGGAACGTGGATGGTAATTCAGGTACCGACCCTGTCAATCATTTTATTGGTACCACTGATGAGCAACCGCTACGTTTTAAAGTAAACAACGCCTGGGCAGGAGAAATACATCCGACAAGCGGCAATTTGTTTTTAGGTATGGGTGCCGGGCAGGCAAATACAATTGGGGAAGCCAATACCGCCATCGGGGAACATTCCCTTTTTTCTAATTCTGAAGGAGCCCTTAATACTGCCTGTGGATACCAGGCGCTTTATTCAAACACCTACGGATTTAGCAATACGGCAAACGGATACCAAACGCTTTTTTCAAACACATCCGGAATTAACAATACTGCAAGCGGGCTTCAGGCACTTTATTCTAACACTACTGGATTTAGTAATACTGCCAGCGGAGGGTCTGCACTTTTTCACAACATAACAGGAAATTATAATACGGCCTATGGAGAACAGGCACTTTATTACAATTCCGAAGGCAACAGCAATACGGCTACCGGCAATTATGCACTTTTTGTCAATTCTTCCGGCAGCTTCAATACAGCCAACGGAGCAGATGCGCTTTTTTCCAACACCATCGGAAATTACAATACCGCCAATGGGGTTCAGGCGCTTTTTTCCAACAACACAGGAATCAGTAATACCTCAAGCGGATACCAAGCACTATATTCCAATACCTATGGGGGCGGCAATACTGCCAATGGAGTAGATGCACTATATTCCAATACAAGTGGTGCCTTTAACACTGCATCAGGATATTTTGCGCTATATAACAATACCGGCGGGTCCTATAATACTGCATTAGGATATGGTTCGGGCACCCACCCTAGCGCCGGAAATGTTTATAATACCGTTAGTATTGGCAATAATGGCTTATTAAACGGTTACCAGAACCAGGTGATTATAGGCAATGGCAGTACAGGGTTTATTGGGGGAGTTGTAACCTGGAGTGTGGTGTCAGATGCCCGGATAAAAAATACTGTTACTGAAGATGTGAAAGGATTGGATTTCATTTCACGGCTCAGGCCGGTTACGTATCATATAAGCCAAAAAGCCATAACAACCCTTACAGGCAATAAAGAAACCCCCGATTTTCCCGGAAAATATGACGGAGAAAAAGTTAAATATTCCGGCTTTATTGCACAGGAAGTGGAACAGGCGGCAAAAGAGGCCGGTTATGATTTTAGTGGGTATGCAGCACCCAAAAACGAATGGGGGCTTTATACCATCAGTTACGAACAGTTTGTAGTGCCATTGGTAAAGGCAGTTCAGGAACTGAGTGCCATAAACGAAGCACAAAAAATAACCAACGAAGAACTTAAAGCCCAAAATGAACAATTGCTGCACCGCATCGAAATATTGGAAAATAAATAACTCTCAAACCTTTAAACAATGAAAAAAATAATCATTTTTACCTTCTCCCTGCTTTTGCTGGCAGGCATTTCAGAAGCCCAGTGGAGCTTTAACGGAACCCATATTTACAATAGCAATACCGGCAATGTTGGCATTGGAAACAGTTCACCCGGCACTTTGCTTGAAGTAGGTAAAAACATGACAGAACCTGCCATCACGGTCCATAACCTCGGGGGTACCGGTGGTGCAACTTACTCAATGGTGGATAATGCCAGTGGGGCCAACTGGAAGTTCAAAGCGACCAGTACCGGGGGATTCAAGATCCGGGACCATGCTAATTTACTGGATGTTTTTACCATTGAGCCCAACAGCGCTGCCAACGCCCTTTACATTAACAGCGCGGGGAATATTGGTATTAACACAGCCACTCCTGCAGCAAGATTAGATATTGCAGGCGGAAATAACTGGAACCTGGTAGGTGGTGAAGGCGATTTCAGGATCGGCAACGGACTGTTCAGGCTTAAAATTGGTGTTGCACTTGAGGGAGGCGGTGCCGGCGCTGCCGGGATTATGCAGTACGGAATGACAGGGGGGTATAATGTGCTTAGACTCGGCTCCCAGGGTAATTATCTCTTATTTATAAATGGCGGTTCGCAGCGTGTTGGTATAGGGACTGATAGTCCAACGGCAAAATTAGATATACAGGGAACGTTACGTGTTGCGGATGGTACCCAGGGCGCCGGGAAAGTGCTGACTTCTGATGCCAGCGGAGTGGCTTCATGGGCAAATGCCAGCACCCATTTTATCGGCGAAAGTTACGGAGGAGGTAAAGTATTTTACGTCTATGATAATGGTCAGCATGGATTAATAGCTGCCACAACCGACCAAAGCGCCGGAATACAATGGTATAACGGTACCAATACAGTAACAAATGCTAAGAGAGACCAGGTTAATGCCGGTCTGCATAATACGGAACGTATCATAATCAACCAGGGAGCCGGAAGCTATGCCGCACAAATTTGTGCCAATTACCAGGGTGGTGGTTTTGGCGACTGGTATTTGCCTTCTCTGGGCGAGCTGAATTTATTGTACAATCAAAAAGACGTGGTTGGTGGTTTTGGCACTAACGCCTACTGGAGTTCTGACGAGTACAGCAACACCGACGCCATGTACCAGTACTTTATAGATGGCACTCAGTGGTACGCATATAAGTATTACGCATTCGCAGTGCGCGCAATCCGGGCTTTTTAACAACTTAAACCTTCCCGCCAGCCTGTATGCGCAAGGCTTCCTCGTGAATGGCATGTAGCAGCTTTAACAGGAAATTCCTGCTCAGACCCTGCGCAGATCCTTTCTCCAGCCGGTCTTCGACAACCTGCTTCCAGCGGTCTATCTGAAGGAAATCCATCCCTGCCTCCTTTTTGTACATGCCAATGTGGGAAACGGTTTCCATACGCTGTGCAAGCAATTGCAACACTTTATCATCAATTTCATCTATTTCTTTGCGCAATTCCTGCAACAGGGCATCTGCTTCCCCCGACGGTTTGCCGGGCAAAGAAAGGTGGCTGATCAATTCTGAAAGGGCACACGGGAGTAATTTGCTGGTCGCGGTCGGTTAAAGCTTTTTCCGGGATGGATATGCGATTCGATCATCAACCCGTCGAAAGCAAGGTCTATGGCGGTTTGGGCAACATGGGGGAGCATCGTACGGCTGCCGCTGATATGGCTCGGATCGACGAGAACCGGCAGACCCGGGATCAGCCGGCGCAATTCGATAGGGATCTCCCAGATCGGAAGGTTCCTGAACGGTTTGCTGCCATATGCGGAAAATCCGCGGTGAACAGCAGCCAGTTTGCGGATGCCCTGCTGGCTTAGCCTCTCCAGAGCACCTATCCAGAGAAGCAGGTCAGGATTTACAGGGTTTTTCACCAGGACAGGAATGTCAACTCCCTTGAGCGCTTCTGCTATTTCATTGACAGAGAACGGATTGACAACAGTGCGCGAGCCGATCCACAGGATATCGATATCATGTTTCAGGCACAACTCAATATGTGTCGGAATGGCTACTTCTACGGCAATCTTCAATCCGGTTTCCTGTTTCACCCTTTTCAGCCAGGCCATCCCTTCTTCCCCTCTTCCCTCAAAATCCCCCGGCCTGGTCCGTGGTTTCCATAATCCGCAGCGAAAAGCTGATACCTGGGGTATTTTTGCAAGCTCCCGGGCAGTTTCCAAAACCTGCACTTCGGTTTCAGCGCTGCAGGGCCCGGCAATGATGAGAGGTTTGCCTTTTGCAGGCAGATAAGTGCTTAATGGCAGAATATTTTCGATAATGGCAGTCATAGTGCAAAGGTACATTTAATAATTAGTAAAAGATTCCGATCCCGACTTAGCGGGATCGGAATGACGTGTTATTGCCGGAATCCACGACTTATCACAAATCTTTTAAGGTGATCGAAAATATTTTTTGAATAAAGATACATATTTATTGATTATCAATAAATAATTATTATTTTTGCGATATAATTTTAACTTTTAACAATTATGGCAAAAAAAAACAACTTCGTATTTATAGTCCTAAGTATTGTGGCTTGGGTCATCTTCGTTGGCTTGTGCGTCGAAGCCGGAGGCTTGATAGTCAATTTCATATTCAGCCTATACAAACCTGAATTTGTCAAAAACTTATATCAAAAGTTAGACTTAAGTGAAATGTATAATCTTAGCAAATGGGCTTTTTTCATTATGTACACTTTAATCTTGGTCGTCTCGATTTTGAAAGCGTACTTATTTTATAAAGTCATCATACTTATTCACAAACTTGATTTGTCAAAACCATTCAACAGTTTTGTTTCAGAACAAATTACACAAATTAGTTACTTCACGCTATCCATAGGACTATTAAGTTACCTAGCCCGGGAAACAGCTAAAAATTTGCTACATCGTGGATACGAAATCGACCAACTAAATCAGTTTTGGGTAGACAGTCATGCTTTTATTTTGATGGCGGCTATAGTATATGTTATTGCGACTATTTTCAAAAAGGGACTTGAAATTCAAAATGAAAACGATTTAACAGTATAATCTATGCCAATCATTGTAAACTTAGATGTAATGATGGCAAAGCGAAAAATGTCGCTTAATGAGCTATCAGAAAAAGTTGAACTAACACTTTCTAACCTTTCCATCTTAAAAACAGGAAAAGCTAAAGCTATACGCTTTAGCACTTTAGAAGCTATTTGTAAGGCACTAAACTGTCAGCCTTCTGATATTCTTGAATACGTAGAAGAAACTCAAAACTAATTTAACTTTTCCACCTTACCACCTTACCACTTTATCACCTTGTCACCTTGTCACCTTGTCACCTTGTCACCATTTTCTTACTTTTGCAAAAATATTTCATAACCATGCTGGATCACGGAATCAAAAGAACCAAAATAAAAGAACTTCTCCTTACAGGGGAAGTGGACAGGGAAGTCGTCGCCAAAGGCTGGGTCAGAACCAAGCGGGAAAGTAAGAACGTTATTTTCATTACCCTCAATGACGGCTCGACCCTTCAGAATTTGCAGGTGGTCGTGCAGCCTGATACCATTGATCAGGAGATCATTGGAAGGATTAATACCGGTGCGGGCTTATCAGTTAAAGGTAAGCTGATTGAATCTCCCGGCGCGGGCCAGCGCGTGGAGCTCCTGGCAAATGATATTATCCTTTATGGTGAAGCCGATCCCGATGAATTCCCCCTTCAGCCTAAACGGCATTCCCTCGAATTCCTCCGTGAAAAAGCCCATTTGCGCTTCCGGACCAATACCTTTGCCGCGGTCACCCGTATCCGCCATGCCATGATCTTCGCCATCCATAAATTCTTTACGGATAAAGGCTTTTACAACATTCACACCCCTATCATCACCGGCTCTGATGCCGAAGGGGCAGGGGAGATGTTCCGGGTTACCACCCTTAATCCGATCAATCCGCCGGTGACGGAAACCGGGGAAATTGATTATAAGCAGGATTTCTTCGGAAAGCCGACCAATCTTACGGTATCCGGCCAGCTTGAAGCTGAACTGGCAGCCCTGGCCATGTCGGATGTATATACTTTCGGACCAACGTTCCGTGCTGAAAATTCCAACACCAGCCGCCACCTGGCCGAATTCTGGATGATAGAGCCGGAAATGGCGTTTTACGACATCAACGACGATATGGACCTGGCCGAGGAAATGCTGAAATACCTGGTAAAATACGCACTCGAAAATTGCCGTGAAGACCTGGATTTCCTTGCAAAACGCCTGGAAGAAGAAGAGAAGAACAAGAAGCAGGAAGAACGGGCTTCGATGGGACTGATCGAAAAGCTCGAATTTGTTCTCAACAACGAGTTTGAGCGCATCACTTACACGGAAGCCATCGAAATCCTGATGCATTCCAAACCGAATAAGCAGAAGAAATTCCAGTACCCCATCGAAAAATGGGGCGCCGATATGCAGTCGGAACACGAGCGCTACCTGGTCGAAAAGCACTTCAACAAGCCTGTGATCATCACCGGTTACCCGAAGGAGATCAAGGCTTTCTACATGAAGCAAAACGATGATGGCAAGACGGTAAGAGCAATGGACGTGCTGTTCCCGCAGATCGGAGAGATCATCGGCGGTTCACAGCGTGAAGAAAACCTTGAAAAACTGCACCAGCGTATAAAAGAGATGCATATCCCGGAAGATACGCTCTGGTGGTATTTAGAGACCCGAAAGTTCGGCACTGTGCCACATGCCGGATTTGGACTGGGTTTTGAGCGACTGATGCTGTTCGTTACTGGCATGGGAAATATCCGAGATGTGATCCCATTCCCGAGAACGCCGATGAATGCTGAGTTCTGAGTTCAGTTCGCAGTTCGCAGTCAGCAGTTAGCAATTGAACAATCGAGCCAATAGCAATGTAACAGTTTAACAATTTAACAATTTAACCATCCTCCGGTATTCTATAATTTTATATCTTTAATTACAATTTTAAAGAAGCATCCCTTCTATGTTAAACCAGCGGCTCCAGCAGAAGTTGTTCAAAAGCTTTCTCCTCAGCAGATACTGCTGATGAAGCTGTTGCAGATCCCTTCCATGGCGCTGGAGCAGCGGATCAAGCAGGAGATCGAGGAAAATCCCGCACTTGAAATGCCTGAAAGCGATGATAACCAGGAAGAGGATGATTTTGGGGACATGGATGATACCCCTGCAGGAACGGAAGACGAGGTTGAAACCGATGATTTCAAGGAGAAAAGCCCGGAAGATGAATTCGACTTCAACGATTACCTCGATGAGGATGAAATTCCGTCCTACCGCATGGCTGCCAATAACCAGAGCCCGGATGATGATCAGCGAGACGTACCTTTCGCTGCCGGAACCAGTTTCCAGGAGTTCCTGATCTCGCAGCTCGGGCTGAGAGAGCTGACCGAAAAACAATACCAGATCGGCCTGACCATCATCGGTAACCTTGACGATGCCGGTTACCTGCAGCGCGATCCGGATGCTATGACGGATGACCTGGCTTTTTCCCAAAATATTGAGGCGACAAAAGAAGAGATCCTGGAAGTGCTGAAAGTCATCCAGGACCTCGATCCGCCCGGTATCGGCGCCCGGAACCTGCAGGAGTGCCTTCTTATCCAGCTCAGGCGGCTGAAAAGCGCAACCGTGAAGTGGAACTGGCTATAAACATCCTCGAACGCCATTTCGATGAATTTACCCGTAAACACTACGACAAGATCCTGAAGAAGACCCACATCACGGAAGAAGACCTTAAAGGCGCCATCCAGGAGATCCTGAAACTGAATCCCAAACCCGGCGATTCGGTCAGTGAGACCAGCAGGCTGAATAATTATGTTATCCCTGATTTTTCCGTCCGTAATATCAATGGCGAGCTTGAGCTTACCCTTAATTCCCGCAATGCGCCGGAACTCCGCATCAGCCGGACTTATATCGACATGATGGAAACATATTCCGATAATAAACATGCCAAAGGCAAGGAAGCCATGCTTTTTGTCAAGCAAAAGATCGACTCCGCCAAATGGTTCATCGATGCCATAAAACAACGGCAGAATACGCTTTACTTGACCATGCGGGCGATCATGGAATACCAGGAGGAATATTTCCGGACAGGCGATGAAACCAGGCTGAAGCCTATGATACTTAAAGGATATCGCAGAAATGGTAAACCTTGATATTTCAACTATCTCACGTGTTGCCAACAGCAAATATGTTCAGACCCCTTTCGGGACTTACCTGCTGAAAACTTTCTTTTCCGAATCGATGCAGAAAGATTCCGGCGAAGAAGTATCCACACGCGAGATCAAGAAGATCCTATCCGATTTCATTAATGCGGAAGAAAAAGGCAAGCCGCTGACAGATGAGCAGCTCACCGAAATCCTGAAAGACAAGGGCTATAACATTGCCCGCCGGACTGTTGCCAAATACCGTGAACAGCTCAATATTCCTGTTGCCCGGCTCAGGAAGGAACTCTAAATAAAAATCAATTACTTTTACGGCCTTAAATCCGTCCTGATGGAAAAACAAATTGCCCGGGTTTTATCTGTTGTATTTTACCCGTTGTTTGTACCTACTTATGCATTTGCTATTCTGCTGACCATGCCGGCTTATTTTTCGGCACTGATGCCGGCTTCAGCAAAATGGATGGTCATTGGACTGGTTTTCTTCGACCACCTGTATTTTACCGACACTGTTCATTTATTGTGATGATCAAAAGCGGAATGGTAAGCACGACTTATCTTTCAAAACGGGAAGACAGGACCATGCCCTATATCGTCAGCATAATCTTTTTCTACCTGACCTATTACCTGCTTAAGACGATTGCAGATATCACCGGTCTATTATTATTTCATGATCGGGGCGACGTTGCTGAATATCCTGGTCATGGGCATCAATTTTTTCTGGAAGATCAGCAGCCATATGGCTTCAATCGGTGCATTGGCAGGAATGATGGTCGGGCTTATCCTATTTTCTCGGCACTTTTTATTTTTTCCTGATCGCTCTTTCCATCCTGATGTCGGGCCTTACCGGGTTTGCAAGGCTAAAGCTGCAGGCACACACCCCGGCACAGATCTATTCCGGTTTTGCTTTAGGATTTTTTAACGATAATGGCCTTGTTTCTTTATAAAACCTGAACAAGGCGTTAGAATTCAGAAAGGCATGAAAGTCATACCCGACGGAAATAGGGTAAAGCTCAGGCCCCAGGCCCTTGTCAAAGATTTGAGTGACAGAGAAATATCCCATGATCTGGAACCAGTCATAGCCAAACCTGATCGTGGGCCCAAAGCGGAATTTATCAACATTGTCCACTTTTCTGTATTTGACAGTGATCTGGTCTCCTTCAAGGTTATCACCTTTATATTTGGTTTTCGCATCGAGAAGATATCCTAATTTAACGCCCACCGAGAACCTGATCTTGTTTTTGGCAACAAACCTGAGCTCCATGGGGAAATCAAGGTAAGTCAGGCCCAGCTTGCTTTTCTTATAATCGATAGTATCGGGGATACGTGTAAAAACTGTGGTATCTGCCTTGATATCGTTGATGGTTGTATTACTGTAAAGATTATGACAGCCGATCCCGGCGCCGATGGCGAAACTGACCGGGCTTGTTCCGAACGGAATATTATAAGTGACAAATGCCCCTGCTCCCTGGTTAATGGCACGAACATTCATCCTTGGCGGGCCAGTTCATCCAGAAATCCTGGTAAACTTCAGCACCGACACTGACGCGTCTGATGGTGGTTTCCCCGATAATCTTTGACTTTTCCTGCGAGAAGGCAACATAGGGAAGAATAAGCAGAAAAGGAATAAAATGATCTTTTTCATGGCAGGACCTTTGCGTTTAATATTTCCTTCAAACAAAGATAAGATATTAAACGGAAAGGCCCTGAAATTAGTATCGGAGGATACTGGTGATTAATAAAGATCGCGGTGGCAATCGGAACATAAATCGCCTTTCCAGTCCTGGTCCGGAGTCGTCCTGGTGGAAGAATTCCAGCGATTCGTCAATGCCGGAAATCACTTGCATATTGCCGGGTGTTCCCTGTGCGACGATGGAATGGCACAGATTGCAATCCATGCGGGATCACCCTGCCTTCCGCTGTAGAATGACTGTCGTTATGGCAACGGAAGCAGCCGTTGAACTCCAGGTGCCCGATATGGTTCGGATAAGCACTCCATTTCACTTTCATTTCAGGGAACATGTTCTTTTTGATAAGCATCCTGGATACCGGCGATGGCCTGGTTGACCAGTTCCGGCTTAGAATTAATAGATCTCTTCGTATGACGATGAATAATATTCATTGATGCCATTTTCGATGCCCATCATGGCCGAATCGTTGGTGGAATATTGCCTGTTCATGACATCCATTGCCATAAGTTTGATTTCCGGCAGTTCTTTAGGATCATCCGGCAGTAATGGCATTATTGATCGGCAAAAATAGGGGTCTGGTAATTGTGTGAAGGCCGGTTATGGCAATCCATGCAATCCATTTGCCTGATTTCAAGGGTATCCATCTGACCGGGTTCCAGTGGATTCTCCGCATCCTGGTATACCTGGACTTCACCGGTTTTCAGGTTGGTATACCGTACCCAGGGGATGATTTCCCTGTCATCGGTGGTGGCAACATATTCGATTTTGATATCGGGATTGATATGCCAGTGGATGCCTTCCTGCAATCCCAGTGCGCTGAGGCTCGGGCCGGTTTTCATCTGCAGGTGGATATCCCATTCCGTATTTTCGGCATCGGCAAGGTAATGCCGTCTCAATACGTAGCTGCCTTGCATAGAATTTTTCCGGCCAGTGGCATTCTTCGCAGGTTTCCCTTGCCGGGCGAAGGTTTTTGATCGGGACGGGATCGGCGTGGGATATAGGTTAAATGATAACTGAATATACCTGGTACAGCCCTGATAGTTTCGACCTGACATACCAGTCGGCCCCGGAACCCACATGGCAATCGACACAGGCCACTTTGGCATGCGGTGAATTCTGGTAGGCGACATATTCGGGTTTCATCACTTCATGGCAAAGGGTACCGCAGAATTCGACCGATTCTGTATAATGAAAAGCTTCATAACTGCCAATGGCCGATAAAAGCAGGAAAATGGTAGAACCTACCGAAAATATCATAAAAGCATTCCTGTGCCTGGGTTCGTTAAAGTCGATGGAAGGCCACCTCAGGACTCTTCTTTTCCTTTTCTTTTCGCTGTTTCTTATATTTAATGATCATCCCGATGGGGATCATGATCAAACCGATGACCATCAGTGTAGGCAAGGCGATATAAATGACTATGCCGATATAAGAGCCCCCCTGGTTAAAGATAGAAGTGATCACAAAAAGAAATACGATCATGAACAGGCTGATCAGGGCAATGGTGGCGCCGATGATAGAGGTCCAGTTATAGACCGATGACGGAAGTTTGAGGTTTTTCAGTTTCATGGTTTTCAATGTTCGGAATGGTGCCATCCGCTCAGCATGGCTTTGAAATGTGACTTCCCGGAGGCTTTCCAATAGTGCAAAGGTAAATATGAACGAACATAAAGATAGACAGAATAAATCCGACAATAATATGCACCAGGTCAGTAAAATGAAGGCTGCTGGTTCCGAATATCTTCTCAACAACAATGATATTCGGGAAAGATCAGCGCCCATCCGGTAATGAAAACCAGGGGCATCAGGAAATAAAGAACTGCAAAATATGAGATTTTCTGGAGCGGGTTGAACTTCCGCCGGCTGTTGATAGGATATGGCGCTTTTTCACCGCGGAAAATGCCAAACACATAATAATGAAGCCTGAGCCGGGATTTCCTTTTTCAGCCAGCGCCTTCTCATCCGGTAATAAAAGCCATTTTTGGTAAACATATTTCCGAAGAAAATGACCAGGTAGTTTAGCTGTTAAGAGAATGCCGGAGATATTATGCATCGACACGGCAATATCGAAACGGATCATAGGATATTCCGGGTTGGAATACTGCATGCTTAGCCCGGTGATGATCAGGAAGAGGTAGAGGAGAGCATTGACTAAATGCCAGAGGCGGACCCAAACGGGATATAGATATACAGATGCCATTTTCTTATTTTTTAGGATAAATTGAACGTAAGAATGCATGGGTGGCAATTCCCAAAAGGACCATTGCGAAGATGGCAAGGCTGCCGTAATTCAGGAAGTAGTTCCGGTTGGCGCCGATAACATAGCCCTGGCTCAGGATGGCTGCATTGAGAAATCCTTGTTTTTCCTGTGTCTCCTGTTTAATATATTTATAAAGTGATGCCATCAGGATGGAATTCTGGGAGTGGCATTCCACACAAAGTTTTACAGCTTTTTCCTTTGGCTGAACAATGTGGGCCACCATGAGCGTATCGCTTACCCGGGCATGGCATTCTATGCATCTTACATTTTGAAAATGAAGCCGGTTATTAGGCAGCCATTCATGCTGGTGGAGCATATCATAAATATGCCGGTCGGAAAGCAGGCCTATTTTTGACTGGTTGCTATGGCAGCTGAGGCAAATTTCATTATCGTATTGAATGGTCGTGGGCAGGTTTTCACTGGTACGTGCGGTGATTTTATAAGAATGCGGATTATGGCACATCCAGCAGTTAAATTCTTCACTGTGCTTTTCAGAATGAACACTGTGAAGATATTCATCAGTGATAGCGGCAAAATTGTACTTCTCATATACATCATCTCCTTCATGGCAATCCATGCAGTACAAGCATGGGTTCGAAGCGAAGCTCATTCGGATGGGGAAAGCTTTCAGAATATGAAGAAGAATGGCAGTCGGTACATTGAAAATTGCGGTGATTTGACTGATAGATACTCGGCCGAATCGACCAGGTAGTAAGGGCTCATCCGTTCCTTGATTTCACGTCCGATCGTCTCGTTAAAATAGCTGAAATAACTTCGTCCGTGACATTTCAGGCATTCCTTGTTTTCCTCAATATACGCAGGAGCAACGTATTCTTCCTGCGCAAATACAGAAGTTACGGTGAGAAGAGGATACACATCAGCAACCGTGAACTTTGTATCTTTTTAGTAATCATAGTTTTATCTTTAGCAATTTTGTAAAAAAAGAAGGGGCCTGAACCAGCCAGGGCTGATTTCAGGCACCCTTCTATTTTAAAATTCATTAATCATTTTCAGAAATTCCACAGTCGCGTAATATTAAATCCGATAAACAATTCCCCTTTTTGTCCAGTCATTTTGATTCATCATCACATTATACTGGGGGACCATGAATGTGGACGTGCCCACAAAAACCTGGAAAGCATGGGTAAGCGTGGCGATTTCCCAGCCGATGCCCAGGTTTTGCTTTGGCGGATCCGTGAAATGGTCCCATTCAGCAATCGAACCGAGTTTCAACGGAAGATCGTAGTTGAAGATGACCGAAGACTGTTCTGTAACTTTGAAACGGCCCAGGAAATGCAGGGCGATTTTATCATGCTCCATTAATGAGTCGACCATATTAAAATGGGTGAAACTGCCGCCAACGGTCATGGTGAACCAGTTACAGAATTTACGGGTAACCAGGATTTCATTGAAATAGGTGAGGCGGTCGTTGAAATGAGTAATTGATGCCGAAATTATCTTCATCTCTGGCATCGATGGCCAAATTTCCGTAATAGGTAACGGTTAGGGGTACTTTCTTATCACGGGATTGCTGCAGCAGGTTTATTTTTAACCCGATATCCTGCAGTTTGTTGACTTTTGCCGTGCCCACGCCAACCTGCAGCCAGTCGGTAATAGTATAATTCAGGCCAAGCCGTGTATTGGCGGCGCCAAAAATACCCCAGAGGTCGGAAATGCCGTTCTCCATCGTGCCGAACCTGTGCTGGATAACCAATTCAAGTGATTTTGCCGGGGCCATGACGTTGGTTTGGTTATCGATGAGATAACCGCTTGCATAGGGAGTACGCTCGGGTTTTGATTCATTCACAATAAAATAGCCTAAAAGGCTTTTATTATTGTTTTCTTTCTTTGCAGTAGTCGTATCGCTTTGTGAGAAAGCAGTCAAACCGGCAAGGAGGAACAAGGCGAATAATATGCTTATCTTTTTCATTTTTGTCAATTTTAAAGTTAGACACCTCCGTTAATTATTCAAAGCACCTTGCTGAATCCATTCAAGGACCAGTTCTGCCTCACCATATTCGGTGTACTTGTTCATGCTGCCTCCTGTAGCCATCTTTTTATAAAGAATACTGTTCTCAGGTACGGCAATATCGATCTGGTTTTCCGCAAAAAGTGAAGTGTACGCGTTTTCCGGGGTGAGCTCCGGATCCTCGCCGCCTGCACCGTGACAAACGCTGGCATTGCATCCGCGTTCAAAAATCGGGATGATTTCAGCTGAAAAACTGATCGTGTCGGGAATGGTATCGTTTGGATCTGCAGGTTCCTGTTCGATCCATTCGTACTCGCACGACTGCCATGAAAGAAAGCCGGCGAAAAGAGCAAAGATGAGTAGTATTTTTTTCATTGTCTTGAATTTTGTTATAAAAATATAAAAAAAGGCTTCAGGAAAAAAATCCGAAGCCTTTTATCTTGTTAAATTTCAAGTCTATTGGAGTGATTCGATAGATTTTTCGAGTATCCTTTTGACAAATTTCGGGTTATGAACACCAAGGCTCCTGTCTTCTTCAATGCTGATCCAGTTCCAGTAAGCACCGGCAACCTTGTTGGTGAAATCACCCTTGATAGCATATCCGCTTGTTCCGGCAGGATTGTAAATGCCGGCAGCCTCCAGTAAAGTTCCAAGTTCAGCAAGCAGCGCTTCGATTTCGGGATGTAAAGCTTCTATCGCTTCAATGGCTTCATCCGTAGTATGGCAGGGTGTGCAACCGGCTACGTTATATTCGCCTTCGTAATCATCATACATATTGAAAGAGTGTCCGCCGGCAGTATAACCGATAGGATCGGCCATATGACAGGTAACGCATGCATCTTCAATCCCGGCATGCGAACTGTTGGTATAGCCGCCTCCGACAAGGTACATGGCATCACCTGTAAGTATAGCGCCCTGGCCTCCATGGTGCGGGTCCAAAACGAGTCGAGCCGACGGTATAAATACCTTCAGGATTATTTACATCAGGAATCTGGTAAGATTTTCTTGGTTGATGGCATTGTACACAAAGATTGCCTTTTCCAAGGTCAACGGTTGTACCGGTAAGCCAGAAGGTCATCGGGGTTGTTTTCCTGAGTTCCCAGTCGCCAACTGCATAACTGTCATGGATCTTATGGCAGGTGTAGCAGTTAATATTAGCAGGATCAGCAATGGCTGCCAGTGTTGCTGAAGTATCGGTCATGATAACTTCTTTAAAGCCCTGGCTGGTGTGACATGGTGCACAACCTGGAGCGTTTTCAAAGTTATGGCCACCCATTGCATGATAGGATTTTTCCCACTGGGCAACTTTGATTTCAACTCCTTCGGAGTTATCATGGCAAACTCCGCAGGTTGCGGTGCCATCGGTTCCATTGATGCCGGGTTCACCATTTAGTCCGTCAACTCCGTCTTTTCCTGGAGGGCCTTCTTTGGTGCAGGCACCGACTACGATCAGTGACACGACGATGGCCACTGAACCGAGCATTGAAAGTAATCTGAATTTTTTCATATTGCGCGTTGTTTAATGTTTTAAAATGATGAAGCAATATTACTCACATTCATTTATGTTTATGTTTAAATGCGGGTGATATTTATACACAAATATAAGCCATATAAAACAAAAATGCAATGATATAAATCAATAAATATGTTAAATAAAAATTACAAATAAGATTTAAATGTCAGAATAACAATGAAATAAAAAAACGAAATTTAATAAAAAAAAATAGAGAAATTTTATTTAGAATGAATATAAATTTCAGCCAGGCCAGGGCTAACCATTTTCTGACACATTAATCAGGGCTTTTTCATTAAGAATTTTCAGCTCATTTCCATTTAAAGTTATCAGCCCGGCATCTTTAAAATCTTTCAGTACCCGAATGGTGCCTTCTTTTGTGATCGAAGCCATGTCGGCCAGGTCCTGGCGGGTAATTGACAAAATGAACGGATTGGTTTTGTAAATGCTGTTACTAAGGTAAAGAATAACTTCTGCCACCCTGCCAGGCATTTGTTTTTGTGCAATTGTCCTGAATTTCCTGTAATGCCTGATGTCGCGCAAATTGGATTTTTTTTGCATCTCAATGGCAAAAAGTGCATTGCTCCGGATGACCTCTTCTATGATCTGCCTTTCCACATGGCAGGCGAGGGTATCTTCTACGGCCACAACTGAAAAATGATGCATGTTATCTGTAAACATCCCCGGGCTTCCAAGCATTTCGCCAGGACCTATCAATGACAGGATAAAGTTTTTCCTTTTTATGGTTTCAAGGTAAACCTTTACCAGTCCTTCAAGTATGCATATAGTGTGGGTAAAGGATGTCCCCTGTTTATAAATCGTCTCACCGGCATGATATAATACTTCAAACCTCTTGTCCTCAATTATTTTAAAATCCTCATCGCGCAATACTTTAAATACATCGATCCTTTTCCTGCACTGATTACATTCGTTTTGCCTGAAGATCTTGGCCATGAAGTATTATATAGATGGTTAGTAAATACAAATATACAATATTTAAGTATTTTTTAGGATTTTTTGAGATGGCATCTCAATTTTGGTGGTAATCCTCACAAGTTGCTACAGAATTAATGGTTATTGGAGCTATAAGTTAAAAATTGAGATGCCATCTCATTTCATTGAAATTATTTCTATCATTGCTAATTAAAATAATAAAAACCGTCATGAAACAGAAACCGCGATTATCGTTCTGGCAGATCTGGAACATGAGCTTTGGCTTCCTGGGCATCCAGTTTGGATTTGCCTTGCAAAATGCAAATGTCAGCCGTATTTTTGAAACCCTTGGGGCCAAAGTGGAAGATATTCCCATACTCTGGATAGCTGCCCCGGTCACCGGGTTGATCATTCAGCCCATCATCGGGCACATGAGCGATAATACCTGGACCCGCCTGGGACGGCGCCGTCCTTATTTTCTTGCGGGTGCCATCCTGGCCTCACTGGCGTTGCTGATCATGCCCAATTCCCCGGCTTTGTGGGTAGCCGCTGGAATGTTATGGATCATGGATGCCTCCATTAATATTTCCATGGAACCCTTCAGGGCTTTTGTAGGGGACATGCTCCCATCCAAACAACGGACCATGGGTTTTGCCATGCAGAGTTTCTTTATAGGCATCGGCGCAGTTGTAGCTTCGGCTTTGCCATATATGATGACTAATTTTTTTGGTGTTGAGAACACGGCACCTGAAGGCCAGATACCTCCTTCAGTTAAGTACGCCTTTTACATCGGAGCGGCGGTATTTTTCCTGGCCGTGCTGTATACCGTATTCAGCACCAGGGAATATTCTCCCGCGGAGATGAAGGAATTTAACCAGGATGATGACAAACCCGGTACCGATGGAAGGGAAAAAAGGGATGAGGTGCTTCCCGCGAAGAGTTTTATGAATAAGAGCTATTACTGGATCCTTGCCGGGGTTGTCGTGTCTGTGCTGATTTACTGGTACAAGCTGCAGGCAGAACTTTATATTCTTTCAGTCGGCGTCTTAATATTCGGAATAATACAATTGATAACAGGACTGCTTGTCAGGAGCGGTAATGCCAGGAATGGCTTTGTAGTGGTCATCAATGATCTTTTCAAGATGCCTTCGACCATGAAACAACTGGCCATCGTCCAGTTTTTTTCCTGGTTTGCCCTGTTTGCCATGTGGATATATACGACAGCCGCAGTGACCAGCACCAAGTACGATATGAAGCTGGATAAAGATACTTACCGCCAGTTGGTCATGGCTGTCGAAAATCCTGCAGCCCTGGGTTCCCCTGAAGTCAGTAAAGAAATCCCCGGGATAAAGAAAGAGCTGGATCGTCTGGGCAGGCGGTTTGAAAAAGGTAAAGAGGTGGCCATCTCCATGAAACTTGTGCAGTTTTTTAATGATCCCGGAAGAAATAATTTGATGAAACTGGATCCAAAGATCATGGATCGCCTTCAGCATGTTAATAAAGAATACAACAAAGGAGCCGATTGGGTTGGGGTGCTTATGGCAGTATACAACGGTTTTGCAGCTATTATGGCCTTTGTGATCATCGGCCTGGCCAATGTGATCGGAAGGAAACGGGCCCATGCCATCAGCCTGCTGGTGGGCGGCATCAGCCTCGCGTCATTTTTCATCATCCAGAATCCCAACATGCTGATCATTTCCGAGCTGGGTATCGGCCTTGCCTGGGCAAGTATCCTCGCCATGCCATATGCAATTCTTACAGGATCGTTACCACAGCACAAGCTGGGAACCTATATGGGTATCTTTAACTTTTTCATAGTTATCCCGCAGATCCTGGCAGCCAGCATCCTGGGCTTCTTCGTCAAATCATTCGCTGACGGTGAAGCCATTTACGCACTGATCCTTGGCGGGATTTCAATGGTTATTGCAGCCGTATTGGTTTTGTTTGTCAAAGATGTGGACGAATAGGGCCGATTAGCAGGTAATCCCTCTTCTGGAGCTGAAACTCGAGGTAAGTCCTGTATGAAACACCTGATAATTTATCGAGATCATCCCTGCTGAACGGATCAGAAAAAGGGTGAAGCGGATTTAATCCAAGTGAATTTATTTCTTTGTAAAAAGTGTAATCCCGGAGAATGGCTTTTTCCAGGATGTGGAACTTCCCTGGTTGGATCTCATTACAAACCCCCAGTATTTCATTTCTTTCCTTTTCGAAATAAAATGTTGTTTGCATGGGAAAATAGGTCGGTTGCAAAATACAGGCTTCTCCTCCTTTAACGATCGCGGCGATATTCAATGCAGCCTGCCTGTTTGCCGGGGCGACCCCTTCTGATGCGCGGACAGGCAAAACAGTAAATCCGAATACAATGCGGAGGATAATCAAGGCGAATATCAAGGAAAAGATGGAATAGCGTGGTTTTCTAAGCTGAAATATAAAGATCACTGCCATTAACACGAATGAAGCCAGGCAGATCAGCAACAAGTTCTGGATAAAGTCCATTTTACTGATAAACAGAGGCACTACGCAGGCGATGGCCCCGAATCCTATCGCTGTGGTTACAATCATGGAAAAGATGCGGAATTTTGCCTTTTCCCTCTTAAAGTAGATAAGGTAGAAATAAGCCAGGATCTGCACGATAAAAGGATACAGCATGATGATATACCGTTGCCGTCCTCCCGGTGGAAGCCAGTAAACCGGGAAATGGACGATCAGCATCAGCAGGGCGAATGTCAGGAAGGAATTTACACGTATATCATGGATGAAAGATTTCCGGAAAATGAAAATGACCAGCACCGATACCGGCAGGAGGTTCATCAGTGTATCAAGGGGGTAAAGAAACATGTGCTGTAGATAATCCCAAAACGTATCCCCTGAAAATCTTTTACCTGATTCGACAGACAGGCTGAGCAGGTACGAGATGGCATCTCCCTGCCGGCTGTAAGCCAGAAAATATCCGCCGATTATCACAAGATAGAGCATGATCCCTGCGAGGTGAGCAAGGCTAAAAAGTTTCCTGAAATCTTTATTGACAATAAAAAATACGAGGACTGACAGCCCCGTAAACAGCAATGAAGGAAGTCCTTTGGTCAGGGTTCCGACGGCCCCAAGGAAGTAGACAACGATGAATAGTACAAGATAGTTTTTGCGCTGGTAAAAATGAAACAGGCTGACCAGGCTTGCATAAGTAACCATGCTGTAAAAAATATCAATTTCAGCCAGCAGTACATTGAAGAACAGGTTACCGGAAGCAGTGACAAAAAGGATAGCAGATAATGCCCCAAAACTGCCACTGACATATTTTTTCCCGGTCCAGAAAATGATCAGCCCGAGGATCAGCAGGGAAATCACACTGGGAAGGCGTGTTAAAAGTTCGGTTGGATGCCCGGCTGTTTGATAAACTGAGGCCAGAATCCAGTTAAAAACAGGTGGTTTCAGCTGATAGACCTCACCGTTGATGGTGGGCACCAGCCAGTTGCCGCGCAACAACATTTCAAGGGCCACCGTTGCCCGCCGGGGCTCTTCGGCATAAAGCGGAACGATACCGAGGTTGATCAACAGTGCGGGCATCAGCAGGAATATCATTCCAGCCAACGCCCATCGTTCTTTATTATCAAATGAATACAATGGAATGAAATTTCAATTCATCATGACAGGACCTCATATTCTTTGGATATGAGGATGTCAGCTTTGGGTTTTAATGCCTGCACCATTCTGTGTTCCTGTTCCAGGACCGCCATCCGGTATTCATTCTGCGGTTCCTTTCCCCTGACCACCTGTGCTTTTTTAGTTTCGTGGTAAGTCAGCTCGAGGAAAACCCGGAGGTCAGCATCCTCAGTTTTGATGGCATACAGGCCATCGATGACCAGCATATCGATACCGTTGAAATCGGTGGTAAGCTGGTCGATCTGCTCGGTGACGAGGTCAACGCATGGCATCGTGGATTTCCGGTTATTTTTGAAATCGTCGATATTCCGGTAAATCGTATCCCAGTCATATTCCCCATATCCGACGACATTTTCGATACCGTTTTTCTTCCGCCATTCGGTGCGTTCCAGCGGGTGTATCCGGTAATAATTATCGATATGGATGGGTTTGGCCATGATGCCGTGCTTTCGCAGCCCTTTTGCAATCACATGGGCAAGCTCGGATTTCCCTGAGCCGGATTCGCCGGAAATGGCAATCATAAATTTGTCTTTTTTTCTTTCCAGGATCTTCTGGATGATAGCTTCACCGGCCTTGCGGTGTTTATCTTCAATAAGTAATACGTCGCCTAACATTATGTATTTATTTATAGTTTCAAATTTCAAACTCCGTCCAGTCGTTTGTGTCAATGTCGAAAACTTTATCCAGTATCCCTATTTTCAGGGGACCTGCTTTTTCACAATCGATCCTGATCCGGATATTCTCACGGCTAATTTCACATTCGTAATCAGCTTCCCGGAAATTAAATGAGAAGCTTATCTTTCGCCAGTGCGGGGGCAGGTTTGGCTGGAAGCATGGATATTCCCCGTGAATGTTCAAACCTGCAAAAGAAACAAGGGCAACCCATATGGTTCCGGCCATCACGCCGGCATGTATCCCTTCCGCGGTAGTGCCGCCCTGGATATCGCCGTAGTCACTTGTCAGTGCGTCATAGTATAATTCCCAGCTCAGTTTATGATCGCCGGTCAGGTTGGCCAGTTGCGCATGGACCACTCGGCTCAGTGTTGAGCCATGGGAAGTCCGGGCCAGGTAATACTTCAGATTTTTCATCAGGTAATCTTCCGGAAGCCGGTAATCCAGTCGTCCCAGAATTTTATCGACTTCAGATGTGCTCAGGTTATAGAAAGTCATGAGCGTATCTGCCTGCTTGGCCACTTTATATTCATCCGGGGACTTTCCTTCAGCTTTGAGGATCCGGTCCATCCGGTAAATATTATGATATTTCTTCCGGTATTCTTCAAAATCCAGTTCTTTCAGGTCGAAATACCCGTCATACTGGGCTATGATGCCATCTTCCGAGATGACCAGGTTCAGGCGCGAAGCAATATCGTTCCATCTTTCTGTTTCACCGCTTGTCAGCCGGAGCCGCTCCAGCAGGTCATTTTTCTTCTGCTGATCCATCTTTTCCAGCAATTCAACTGCTTTGCCAAGCATCCATGCCACCATCAGGTTGGTGTAGGCATTGTCTTTCAGGCCACCCTCATCCGTATCCTTATATTTCTCATGGAATTCATCCGGCCCCATCACCTTGATGATCTCATATCTTCCTGTCACCCTGTTGAGCTTGCTTTTGCCGGCCCAGAAGCGACAGATCTCAAATAACAGTTCGGCTCCGTACTCCTCCATGAATTGCATATCTGCCGTGGCATGGAAATACTGCCAGATATTATAGGCAATGGCAAGTGAAACATGCCGTTGCAGTGAACTGTGATCGGCCCCCCATTCGCCGGTGAGGGGATTGAGGTGGATGACCTGGGTTTCTTCGCGTCCGCTGCTGCCGCTCTGCCAGGGGAACATAGCTCCCTGGTAACCGAATTCGCATGCATATTTGCGGGCCTCTTCAAGCCTGTTGTAACGGTACATGAGGATAGAGCGGACGACTTCTTTGAACTGAATATTGTATAATGGGAGGATAAACAATTCATCCCAGAATATATGACCCCTGTAGGCCTCCCCATGAAGTCCGCGGGCCGGTATACCCGCATCAATGTTTGCATTGAGCGGGGAAGTTGTGACCATTAGATGGTACAGGTGCAGCCGGAGCAATTTTTGGGCCAGCCTGTCGCCTGTTATGCGGATGTCAATCCGGTCCCAGATCTCCTCCCATTTTTTGGCAGATTTTTCAAGGACTTCATCAAAAGACTTATACTTCTTGCAAGTTGCCAGCGCGGTTTCCAGGGGATCCATTTCAATTTGACCCGTGTTATGGTAAAGAGAGACGATTTTCTGGATCCGGAAAAACTCGCCTTGTTTTACATTCTGGCTGAATTCAATCTGTGAACGTCCGGCCGTATGGGTTTTATGAAAATGAACGTACACGCGGTCGTCACCTTCGAAAACGGTTACCTGGGCAGCAACTGCTATGACCGTATGCGACTTTGTGGTTTTTACCACTATGTACTGGATATTCTCTTCAGAACCGAGCAAAACCGGCTCAATATGCTTTTGATTAAGCTGGCTGTACCTTTCAACCCCGGCATTGATGTGGTCGCCGTGCAGTCCGGACCTTACCGTGACCTTCCCGGAATAATTAAGCGGTGTGATAGTGTATTCCTGGGCTGCCAGGTTTGGATTGTCCATACTGGCCATCCTCCTGGTACCAATGAGCGTTTCCCTTCCTTTATGATCCCTGACCACGAGCCTGCGGTTAAGGACCCCGTCGCTGAACCTGAGCACCCGTTTCACTTCCAGGATCTCAGCCCGGTTAACATCGAACCATTCATCTTCATTGATCCGGAATGAAACCGGCAACCAGTTTATGACATTGACAAAATCTTCATTTTCAGTATCACGGTCGCCCACCTTAGAGATCAGCCGGTTATAAACCCCTGCCATGTAAGTCCCCGGGTAATTAAACCTGCCTGCTTCTGCTTCGGGCATAGCGCCGCGGGTCCCAAAATATCCATTCCCGACGGTCAGCAGCGCTTCCCTGGTCTTTTCTTTTTCTGGGATATAATCATGATAGGTTATCGACCAGTTATCCTGGAAATATCCTTTTTTAAACCATTGTACAATACCATCAAAACCGATTTCAGCTATGTCTTTTACAACGATATCGGCGCCATTGGCATAGAGTTCTTTTTCGTTTTCTTCTCGTGCGATACCAAGGACAAGCCCGAAATTACCTTTTCGCCCGGCTTCCACGCCTGAAACGGCATCTTCAACGACGACTGCCCGGTCATAGGTGACGCCGAGATTATCTGAAGCAACGGTAAAGATATCAGGTTCCGGTTTGCCTTTTAATCCTAATTCGGCACTGACCTCACCATCGACGCGGGTTTCAAAAAGGTCAAGCAGGCCGGCTGTTTCCAGCACCTGCCTGCAGTTCTTGCTGGAGGAGGCCACCCCAACATGGATACCTTCTTCTTTCAGCCTGTGGATCAGTGAAACAGTCGATTCGTACACCTGTACGCCATCGGATACGAGCGCTTCATTGAAGGAGATGTTTTTCCGGTTGCCAATACCGCAAACGGTTTCCTGCTGCGGCTCATCTGAAGGATCGCCATAGGGTATACTGATCCCCCTCGAAGCGAGAAAGGATTCAACTCCTTTATACCTGGGCTTGCCATCAACATAAGGAAGGTAATCATCCTTGATCGTGAATTCCCTGAAGGGTTCACCGTATTTTAATTCCCTCTCCCTAAGGTACCCGTCAAACATTTTTTTCCAGGCAGCGCTATGAACCAGTGCTGTTTTCGTGATCACCCCGTCCAGGTCAAAAATAACGGCATCAAATGCTTGCAATTCCATGAATGATGTGTTTTACTTTTTTATGTCTCTTAGAGGCTTAACCATTTCTTTTTTTAAGTAGCCCGACGGGTAAACCCGTCGGTTCCAATTTTGTAACATCAATTGAACCAACGGCTTTAGTCGTTGGAGGACTGACTAATATCAGGAAAAAATTTGATATTACAGACTTATAAGACACCCTCTTAAAATCATTTAAACCAAAAACCAATAATATTCAAATCCTTCAAGTTCAAACCGGTTGTCAAGAATTTCCGGGGCTTTGCCCAGGAGGCTTTTCCTGAAGGATTTATCCCAATTTAGTGTAATTTTTTCCGATGACAGGTTCTGAACGACGAGGATGTTTATTTTATCGTATGACCTGTAATAAGCCATGATCTCACCTGCAGGTGTGCCATCGGTATGCTGAAAATCAGCCCATACGATTTTTCCCCTGCCGAAAACAGGGTATTCATTCCTTGTATGCAGCATGGTTTTAACCTGTGAAAATACAAGGGATTCATATGAAGCTGGCCGGAAAAGTTCTGAATCGACCTTTTTCCAGTCGATCTTTCCCCTGACCAGGAAGCGTGTATCATCCTTTCCGACAGTCTCTTTCATCTCCAGGTAATAATCCTCATCATTGAGTTTCCCGAATTCATCACCGTAATAGATGACAGGGGTTCCGGGAAGGGTAAGCATTATCGAGTAGATCAGCCCTATCCGCGACGGATCGCGTTCCATCAATTCAGCAAGACGGGCCGAGATCCCCTGCCCGAGACGGAAGTCCCACTCGGGCTTCCTGCAATAATGTTCATGGATATATTTACGGTCTTCTTCGGTGACATAAACCAGCTCAAGGCTCAATTCATCATGGCAGCGCAGGAAGGTGAACCACTGGGCGCCGGAAGGTATTTCAGGGGTCACATCCAGGCTGAGGGTTTGTGCTACCGGTTCACGGCTAGCCATGGCAACCGACTTAAAGATCTGGGGCATTAGCGGAAAATGATACCCGGCGTTGCACTCATCCCCGTCCCCGAAATATTTCACCACTTCATGCGGTTTCTGACAGGCCTCTGCCAGCAGCAGCGTGTTGGGCCTGACCAGGTCGATCACGGCACGGAAGAACTTAACGATAGTATGGGTTTTTGGATGATTTTCACAGGCGGTGCCTTCTTCTTTCCAGATATAAGGAATAGCATCGGCACGGAAACCGTCGACACCCCTTTTCATCCAGAAGAGCAGGTTGCGTGACATTTCCAAAAGGACACGGGGATTCCTGTAGTTCAGATCAGGCTGAAAATCAAAGAAACGGTGGAAATAATACTCTTCGCCATCCTTTTTCCAGTTGCTTTCCTCGATACCATAGAAGATGATCCTTGCATCGGCATATTCTTTCCCATCTTTGCTCCAGATGAAAAAATCATGAAAAGGATTGTCCTTTGATTTCCGGGCTTCCTGGAACCAGGGATGCTGGTCGGAAATGTGGTTGGTGGCGATATCAAAAATAACCCGCAATCCCCGATTGTGGGCTTCATCCAGGAAGTTCAGGAACAATTCGTCCATTTGCTCGTCTGTGGCATCTTCACCCAGCCCTGACAGATCTTTCCTGATCTTGCGGTAGTCACTGATATCAAACCCGGCATCGCGCATGGGTGAATCCAGGATCGGCAGGAGCCAGAGGCAGTTGACTCCCAGGTTTTGCAGGTAGTCCAACCGAGCGGTCAGTCCGCCGAAATCACGGTTAAAAAGATCGACATAAAGTGAATAAACAACAGCGTCCTTATACCATTCCTGGTCAAGCGGAGGGAGTGAATTACCGGCAATAAACCCTTCCAGTTCGGCTGTAAATAAATTCAGTTTATCCGCCGGTTGTTCAGGATAGAGTTCATTCCAGATCCGGAACAGGTCAGAGAATTTCTCATTCATAAAAGAAGATTTCTTAATAAGCTGATAATCAATAAGTATAAAGGATAAATCCTGGTTTACTTTACGCTGCAAAAGTAAGAATTAAAATGGTTCAAATTCTATCAAATTACTTAGCCCCCATTCCAACCTTCCCCCAAACGGGGGAAGGAGAAATTGGAACCGACGGCTTTAGTCGTCGGAGCATAGAAAAAAGTCGTCGGAGCACAAAAAAAGCCCGGCACTTTCGCACAGGGCTTTTTTTTCAGAACGGGAAGTTTCTCGGCTATTAAGATCTGACTCTAACAGCAACCCGGACTTGGAACGATAATGGCCATTTCGAATTCCGATGTAAGATTAATGATAAAAAAGGAAGATTTGAAGGGGAAAATGCAAGAGTTATTAAATGGGGGTTGTTGAAAAAAAGGTTTGAAAAAAAATTATCGTAGTACCACTATAGTCGTACTACAACTTTTTTTAATCACCTAATTTTCATTACTTTTGCAAGCCTTATTCTGATAAAAAAATTACTATGAATTACACTGTTAAAATCTTGCTTTTTATCTCTTCTTTCTTTTCTGCTTTAACAGTTTTTTCCCAGGCTTCAATCCTTCGTGCCGATCCTCCTTTCTGGTGGGCAGGCATGGAAAACCCTGCACTCCAGGTGATGTTCCACGGAAATAAGATAGCCGAATCAAATGTTGTCCTTGATTACCCTGGCGTTACACTCAAAAGGACCCTCAGGCTTGAAAATCCAAACTACCTCATCCTGGACCTGGAGATAGCAAAGGATGCACTGCCGGGAAATATCCCTATTGTTTTTGAATACCAGCGTGAGATACTCTTTTCACTCAATTATGAGCTTAAAGCAAGGGCGGAAGGCTCCCGTGAAAGGAAGGGTTTTGGAAAAGATGATGTGATCTATCTCATTATGCCCGACAGGTTCTCGAATGGGGACCCGGACAATGATACAGTCCCCGAAATGCTTGAAGCAGCCAATCCTGCCAATCCGGACGGACGGCATGGAGGAGATATCAAAGGGATCTGCGATAAGCTTGATTATATCGCCGGTCTTGGCGTCACCGCGATCTGGCTGAACCCTGTGCTTGAAAATAATATGCCCGCATACTCCTATCATGGTTATGCGATCACCGATTTTTACCGTGTAGATCCCCGTTTCGGAGATAATGAAAGTTACAGGAAACTGGTTGAAGACAGCCACAGGAAAGGCCTGAAAGTGATCATGGATATGGTTTTCAACCATTGTGGCGGAAATCATTTCTGGATGCAGGATATGCCCATGGAGAGCTGGATACATCAATTTCCGGAATTCACAAAATCCAATTTCAGGGCTGAGACCGCTATGGACCCGTACGCTTCTGATTATGACCGCGATAGAATGTTGACCGGCTGGTTTGACAAACCTATGCCCGACCTGAACCAGCATAATGAAATCCTGGCCAGCTACCTGGTGCAAAATAGTATCTGGTGGATCGAATATGCCGGCCTGGATGGCATCCGGATGGACACCTATCCTTATTCTTACAAGGATTTCATGTCGAAGTGGCTGCAGCGGATTATGCTGGAGTACCCGGAATTCAGGGTTGTGGGGGAAACCTGGCTGCAAAAGGAAACGCATACGGCTTTCTGGCAGGCAGGATCACCGGTCAGCGACGGTAACCCGGCCAATCTGTCGTCAGTCACTGATTTCCCTATGTACTTTGCCCTGAAAGATGCCTTCAACGAAAAGGAAGGCTGGACCAATGGCCTGGCAAGGATCTATTATGTCCTGGCGCAGGACCTCACCTATTCTGATCCGTTCAGTAATGTCATTTTCCTGGATAACCACGATCTGACAAGGTTTTACACAAGCATAGGCGAAGATCTGAACAAGTTCAAAATGGCCATGGCTGTCCTGCTTACCACCAGGGGCATACCAATGATATATTATGGGACCGAGTTCCTGATGACAGGTGAAGAGTCGAAAGGCCATGGGTTTATCAGGGAGGATTTTCCAGACGGCAGCTGGCGGTCGGCGGTCAGCGGTCAGCAGTCAGCGGTCGGCGGCGGAGCGGAGCGACGTCCCGACTTTGTCGGGATTGACGGTCAGCAGTCGGCAGTCAGCGGTCAGCAGGAGGAGGGGATGCAATACTTGAAAGCATTGTTGAACTGGAGAAAAAATTCGGAGGTTATCCATCAAGGCAAATTGAAGCAGTTTGTACCGCAGGATGGAATTTACGTGTACTTCAGGTATGATGAAAAGAATGCCGTGATGGTTGTGATCAACAAAAACAAGGAAAACCGGCAGCTTGACCTTCAAAGATTCAATGAGGTTTTAAAAGACCATCATGGTGGTAAAGATGTTGGCACCGGGAAGATCTTTCTTTTTCAGGACGGGATCAACGTCGCTGGAGAAACAGCCTTAGTGCTGGAACTGGATTAGAACGCAGAACTTAATTCAAAGTTCAAAGTTCAAAGTTTAAAGTTCACTGCTCAATGTTCACTGCTCAATGTTCACTGCTCAATGCTCAATGCTCAATGCTCAATGTGAAATGCATGCGCTCCCCATTTATGCAGTACCACATAGAGTCCGGGATCGTTCATTTCATCCCCGTCACGCCTGAATAATTCCCCTGAAACAACATCAAACAGCTGGTAAGTTCCGCCTGTTGAGTAAGTATAGCCTGATTTTACATGAGCCTGGGCAGGCTGATCGCTCAGGTTTATAACAATAAGCAGGTTTTCAGTATCACCAAGCCATTCCCAGGCCAATAAATTCAGGCAGGACTGGTTATCCGGCCAGCCGGAGACCTCGCAAAGGGACCATTTCCCTTTGCAGACAGCCTCGAATTTCAGGATTTTCAGAAGCTGCAGGTAAACTGCCCTCATTTGCTCATTTGCCGGCTCTTCCTTTCTCCTTGAAAGGAAAACGGGCACTTTAACTGTGCGTCCTTCGAGCTGTCCGTCATGCAGGAGCCTGGCACCCGGCAGGGTAAGGAATGACAGTGCAAGAGCATATATTTTTTCCGGAGTAAACAGGCTTGCAGCCCTCGGTTCATCATGGTTTTCAAGGAAGCGCAGCAACCTGGACTGGTATGTTGTCATAGCGGAAAGATGAAGCGCTGATTTTTCCGCACCTTCCTTCAGGAAATCATAATATCTTTTATCATAGCAAAAGTCAAACCCCTGGCTGATTAAAGCAGGTTCGGTGTCCCAGTATGACTCAGCTATAAAAAGAAACCCGGGGAATTGTTTTTTGACGGCCGGGATCGCCAGGTTCCAGAAATCCTGTTTGGGAACCTTTCCTGCTTTCTCCGCCCATGTCTTTGTGAAAATCTCATTCATCACCAGCATGGCCATATCGCATCGGATCCCATCGCACTTTGAAGCGATGGAAATAAGCGTTTGCACTATCGCTTCGCGAAAACCATCATTAAAAACATTGAGTTGTAAAACATCCGGCCAGGGAGGATAAAATGGATCACGTGCCCTGGTATAAATATTTTTACCGGCACGATAATAGTCGTCCGGAAGGTTGATCATGTTTTCTTCAGTGCCCCTGATGAAATATTCGGGATGGGCAATTGTCCAGGGATGGTCAGGTGCAACGTGGTTGGGGACAAAATCGAGGATCAGTCGAAGTCCCCTCTTTGCCATTTCCTTCCTGGCTTTGGCCAACCCGGCATCGCCACCGATTTTGGGATCGGTTTTGTAATTCTTTATGCAATACGGCGATCCGGCAATATCCTCTTCTTTCAGGTCAGGCAAGGCTTCCCGGAGGTCTTTCATGATCCCTTCATGTTGTTTGGCAATGATTAAACCGGCCGGGCTGCGTTCCCAGACTCCCATCAGCCAGATAGCATCAAATCCGGACCTGACCAGTTCGTCCCATTCATTGCCGGGAATATTAGCCAGGGTTATTTTCTTGCTATATTTCTTGCTCAGCTCATTCAGCCATATCCAGGTGTTAATCTCATAGATTACAGGATTTTCAGGGCATACGGGCATATTCTTAGTTACGGCGGTCATGATAACACGTAAATTCTATTGTTAAGACTCTCTTGGCTCAAAATTAATGCCAAAAGTATAAATAAAATGGGACTCATCCGGATAATTTATTATCGGGACTCCATCCCGCGGGATGGAGTCCCGTTGTATATTTGCAACTACAAAACCTCCCCAGATGAAAAAAATTATCCTTCTTTTTCTCGTTATTATCTCTTTTTCCTGCAGCACTGAACGGACACCTCTGCCCGGTAACCATTTTATTCCCGGCCTGGCTATGCCATTGCGCCTTGATAAAGACCAGTCTCAAATCCTGGTGTCGGATTTTATACCTGATGTCGCTATTATTGATTCGGTATACCTGGATGGTAAAAAGGCTGACCTGCAGGAGGGAAAAACTTTGATTGCATTTCAATGGCCTGCAGGTGTAAAACCTCTTATAGAGATGAGGATATGGAGCAAGGGCAGCTACCAGTCGGTGCTCGTTATGAAAAGCCGTAAAATTGATTACGTCTATACTTTTAATCCAGGAAATGAGGTATACAGCAGTGTTCAGTTATCGGGAGAATTCAATGGCTGGACTCCTTCAAGGACACCATTGAAATTAGAAAATGGAAATTGGGTAACAACTATTCCGCTTAACCCTGGCAGGTATCAGTACCAGCTGGTGACCGACGGCCGCCAGGGCCTCGATCCGGCCAACCCGGATTCGGTTGATAATAATATAGGTGGATTTAATTCGGTCCTGAAAGCGGGTCTGTCTGATAAATCCTCACTGCCCTTTTTATATACATCAGATTATGAGGTTTCGGAAAATGAAATTGACGTTAAATGGACACAAAAACCATCTGAATTCTTTGTTTTCTGGCAGAATATATTGCTCGATAATAGTTACCTGGAGATTGAGGATGATGAACTGGGGATTACTATTCCAGGAGAAGCTGCCGGTTTTGAACGATCTTTTGTCCGCATTTACTCATATAATGAAAATGGTCTTTCGAACGAATTGATGGTTCCGCTTGAGAACGGGAAAGTTGTCATGCAGTCAGGCGAGCTGAATAGAACCGATATGGAAGCAAAAATCATTTATAATGTTTTTGTTGACCGTTTTTATAATGGTAATCCGGAAAATGACGAACCAATAAATGATCCTTCCCTGGTACTGCCACAGGCTGATTATTTTGGGGGTGATATCGCCGGTATCACAGCAAAAGTTAAAGATGGATACTTTAATGATTTAGGGGTGAATACCCTGTGGATCTCACCGGTCGTATTGAATCCGAAAGGGGCTTATGGCCAGTGGAATGATCCGAAAACAAAGTTTTCCGCCTATCACGGTTACTGGCCTGTTTCTTTTACTAAAATAGATCCGCGCATGGGAACACCTGAAGAATTGAAGGAACTCGTTAAAGAAGCACATGCAAAAGGATTGAATGTCCTGCTGGATTTTGTGGCCCACCATGTCCATGAGCTTCATCCTTATTTTATTGAACACCCTGACTGGACGACAAGCCTTTACCTGCCTGACGGCACCATGAATACGGAGAAATGGGATGAATACCGCCTTACAACCTGGTTCGACGTTTTTCTTCCTACGCTTGACCTTCAGCAGCCTGAAGTCACCGAAATGCTATCCGATTCTGCAGTTTGGTGGATCAGGGAATATGACCTGGATGGATTCCGTCATGACGCCACCAAACATGTCCCGGAGATTTTCTGGCGCACCCTGACGAAGAAGCTCAAGCAGCAGGTAGTGCAGCAGGAAGGCAGGGGTATTTACCAGATCGGGGAGACATACGGGGGCCCCGAGCTGATTTCGGGTTATTTAGGGTCCGGCATGCTCGACGGGCAGTTTGATTTTAATGTGTATGATGCCGCCATCGGCGTTTTTGCCCGTGAGGGAGATCCTTTCACCAATCTTGACAATACCCTTCAGACCAGTTTTGATTTTTACGGCTTTCATAACCTGATGGGCTATATTACCGGGAACCAGGACAGGGGGCGGTTCATTTCCTACGCCGGCGGGGACCTGAAATTCAGCGAGAATGCCAAAGCGGCCGGCTGGACAAGGAATATCGGGGTTGGGGATACCATCGGCTACCGGAAATTATCCATGCTGACCGCATTCAATATGACCATCCCGGGGCTGCCGGTGATCTATTACGGCGATGAAATAGGTATTCCCGGAGGCAACGATCCGGATTCCCGGAGACAGATGAAGTTTACCGACCTTTCACCTTTGGAGCTTGCGACAAAGGTGAAAGCGTCAAAACTGACCAGGATCAGGAAGGAAAACCTGGCATTGACTTACGGAAGCTTTTCAACCTTGCAGGTGAATGAAAAGACTTATGTTTTTCTCAGAAAGTATTTTGATGAACTTGCCATTGTCTTTTTTAACAAAGATGATAAGGAGGCAAGGTTTGAGATCCTGTTGCCGGAGTGGGCAAGTCCCGCAAATATAAAATCGAATTTTGGGAACAACTTTAATTACCGGGAAGGTAAAATTGAGATGGTGATTGAACCATGGTCTTTTGAAATAATCTCCGGAAGTTTGGAATGATATTCGATTATTTCTTTATACCTTGCCCCTTCATATTTTCCTGATTATGAAAACCAAACCTCTCCCCGGAAGCCTGTGGATCATTGTTTTTATTTTTTTTGTCAGCAATGCTCTTATTGCACAAAAAGCTCCTGTTAAATTCGGATCCCTGGACAAAGCGGATCTGGAAATGATGGTTTACGACTATGACACCAGTGCTTCCGCAGTGGTCCTTTGTGATTACGGTTTTTTCAGCACTACAACTTTTCAATTCACCCGTACGCTTCGGGTTAAAATTCTTAAAAAAGAAGGGACAAAATGGGGTGACTGGCTTTTTTATATTGATGAAGATACGCCAATCAAAGGGATTACCTACAACCTGGTTAACGGTGAAATAGTTGAGACCAAACTTAAATCGGAATCGGTTTACCGGGAAAGGGTTTATGAGAATTATTACAGGACCCGGATCGCGATGCCGAATGTGTCTGCCGGCTCTGTAATCGATATACAGTACATCAGGTATCTGGCTGCCCAATGAATGGATGTTCCAGCAAGTCATCCCGGTCAGGTGGAGTGAGCTGGTAATTGAATCTTCTACTTATATCCGGTGGAGAAAAAATTTCTTCGGATTTACCTCCCTTGATGAAAATTCCAGCAGCCGATGGGTTGCCAAAAATGTTCCGGCTTTTAAGGAAGAACCTTATATTGCCAATGTGACAAATTATCTGACCAAGTTCACCATCGAAGTTCAACAGATCTCCGTTCCACCCAGCAATAACCGGATGGGTTATTACCAGGAGTTCAGCACAACCTGGGAGGCAGTCAATAACCAGTTGCTGGAAGATGACAGGTTCGGCATGGCCTTGCAGGGGTGCCTTTTTCTCAATGATAAAGTTAAAGAGATCAAAGCTTCCAATGCTTCACCAATGGACCAGTTGATCGCTGCACACGAATATGTTAAGCAGTCGGTAAAATGGAATGAGTACGAAGCGGTCTATGTTTCAAACCAGGGGCTGTCAGAAGCATTCAGGGATAAAATAGGGAACTCGGCCGATGTAAACCTGATCCTGATACAAATGCTTAAAAAGCTTGATTTTAAAGTTAGCCCGCTTGCACTTAGTACCCGGAGCAACGGGTTCCTGTCGCCTCTTTATCCTTCGCTGGACCAGCTCAATTATGTGGTGGCTTATGTCTGGATCGACGATAAGCCATATTTTGCCGACGCCACTGAAGAAAATCTGCCGGTAGGAATTCTTCCTGTCAGGTGCCTGAATCTGAAGGGAAGAATTATTGAGCATAGCAGGGAATCCGATTGGGTAGACCTTATCCCGGTCAGAAAAGAAAAAATAACCAATCAGGCTGAATTTACACTTAATCCTGACCTGAGCCTGACCGGGAATATCCAGCGGAACCATTATGATTATGCAGCCCTCAATTTCAGGAATGAATATGAGGAATTTAATTCCGAGGAAGATTTCCTGAAAAACGAAGAAGAAAAGAATCCCGGACTTATGATTACTGAGTCCCGCCTCACCTGCCTGGATAGCCTGTACAAACCGGTAGGTGAAAATTATGAAGTTAAGATCAAAAACAAGATCACGAAAATTGGCAATCAGTTGTACCTGTATCCAATGTTACTCGAACAGTTAACTGAGAATCCATTCAAATCAGAGGAAAGGGTTTGCCCGGTCGATTTTATTTATCCTTCTGAGTATACATTTCAATTTAAATTCATTATACCAGAAAATTTTAGGATTGTTGAACTGCCGCAATCGCTAATCCTGAAAAATGAGGATAAGACCCTCAGCGTCCAGTATCAGCTTACTACAATTGGCAATACTATAAGCCTTACCTATAAATTCAGCAGATCAGCAGTTCATTTTTCAATAGAAGAATATCCTGAAATCAGGTCATTTTATTCCGAATTGATCAAAAAGCATGCGGAGCCAATAATTCTTGAATCCATTGAATAATGAAAAAGGTACCGGGTATTATATTGTTTTTGCTGCTGTCAGGTAACTATTGCATATCAGAGGAGATCCTGTACAAAGTTTCCGATATTCCTTCAGAACTTAAAGAAAATGCCCGCTCTGTAATCCGGTTTTCCTCTGTGGAAATAAAAGTGAGTACTATAGAAAAAGCAGTAGTAAAATATTCTTTCGCGATAACAATACTGAATAAGAACGGCCTGGAAGATTCCTATTTTGTGGCATTTTACGATAAGTTCCAGTCTGTTTCTAATATCAAAGGACGGGTTTTCAATGAACATGGCGAGCTGATCGATAAGATTTCTGTGGATAAGATAAGGGATTTCAGCGCTATCAGCGGTTATTCCCTTTACGAAGATAACCGCGTTAAATTCATCGATCCGGAAATCCGTCTGTATCCGTTCACAGTTGAATATTCTTACGAGCTTGGAATGAATGGTGTTTTAAGCTACCCGCCATGGTTCCCTTTGTCAGATCATAACATTTCCGCGGAAAAATGCAATCTCAGGGTTACTATTCCAAAAGGCATTGAACTCCGGTATTTTGAGCGGAACCTTCCGGTTACAGTAAAAGTTTCTTCAGATGAAGAACACAACATCTATCAATGGGAAATCAGTAACCTGAAAGCCATTAAATACGAGGCTTACAGTCCGCCGATACAAAATTATTTTCCTTCAGTGCTTCTTACACCAACTGATTTTGAAATGGGGGGATATACAGGCAGTTCAACATCATGGAATTCGCTTGGTGATTGGGTTTTTAAACTTAATGAAGGCAAAGATGAATTACTTCCTGAAACGATATCGGAATTAAACAGCCTCGTTAGGGACTGCAAATCTGATAGGGAAAAAATAGCCGTGCTTTACGAATATTTGCAGGGCCGGGTCAGATATGTCAATCTTAAAATAGGCCTGGGCGGATTCCAGCCGATTGAAGCGTCAACAATACACAGGCTTGCATACGGTGATTGTAAAGCGCTGACAAACTATATGAAAGCTATGCTTAAAGCTGTTGGGATCACATCCTATTACTGCCTTGTAAAAGCCGGAGACGATGCCCCGGAAATAATCCCGGATTTTCCATCCATGCAGTTTAACCACGTGATCCTTTGCGCACCGTTGGACCAGGACACGCTCTGGCTTGAATGTACCAGCCAGCATATTCCCTGCGGATATCTCGGCTCTTTTACCGATGACAGAGAAGCCTTACTGATCGACGGATCAAACAGCCGCCTGGTCAGAACTGAAGTATTTAAGCCGGAAGGAAATATGGTGCTTTGCAGGGCGGGAATTTTTCTGAATGAAGACGGGAGTGGCAGCACGTGTGTCAGCCGGCAATATTCAGGCATAAATTATGATGATGCTTTGGCAAAATTCCTGGCAGATGATAACGACAAAAAGAAAATGATTTCTGAAGAAATTATCTTTCCTTCATTTCAACTTGTTGATTTTAAGTATGATGAGAAGAGGGGTGAAGAACCTTTCATTACAGAGACCATTAATGTCAATTTTGAAAATTACCTGACATCGATAAACAACAAATATATATTAACCTTGAACTGTACGAACCGGATGAACAGTTCGTTTACCACTACAAGGAACAGAACAGCAGATTTTGAAATAAGGAATCAGTTTACTGAAATAGATTCATTGGTTTACCAGGTGCCTGCTGCACTGAAGATAGAAAACCTTCCCGATCCAACTGTTCTGAACTCTCTCTTTGGAACGTACAGATTTGAAGTGATAACAGGTGAAGATTATTTGATTTATATTCGCAAACTTCAGATCAGCAAAGGAACTTATCCGGCAGCATCATATGCTGAATTTGTTGAATTCATTGATCAGATCCTTGTTGCTGATGAAGGAAAATGTGTATTTATTAAAAATTAATCAAACGGATCAAATTAAATTAATATAATGAAAATGAGTAATGTTAAGATGATTTATTTAGGATTGTTGATGTTGTTGCCCATTGTTATCCTGGTTATTTTCACACGTTGTTCAGAACCGGAAAAAAAGGCAACCCCTGGAAAAGAACGTCCGCAGAGTTTTGTCGTTCACCCGGAATGGAGCCGCAATGCAACGATTTACGAGGTTAACATCAGGCAATACACTCCCGAAGGGACCTTTGAGGCTTTCCTGGAACATATCCCACGCCTGAAAAAAATGGGGATTGATATTTTGTGGCTGATGCCAATCAACCCGGTTGGTGAAAAAAACCGGAAGGGCACCCTGGGAAGTTATTATTCCATCAGGGATTATAAAGGCATTAACCCGGAATTCGGCACGCTGGATGATTTTAAAATGGTGGTTGAAAAAGCCCACCAGGAAGGGATGAAGGTGATAATCGACTGGGTCGCCAACCACACTTCATGGGACCATGCCTGGCTAACGGAACACCCAGATTGGTACCTGAAGGACTCACTGGGAAATATAGTACCCCCTTATGACTGGACTGATGTGGCGCCCCTGGATTTTAAGAACAGGGCGGTCTGGACAGGAATGATCGATGCAATGAATTATTGGATAGTTGAGACTGGTATCGATGGATTCCGATGTGATGTTGCCTGGAGTGTGCCTATTGAATTCTGGGATTTTGCCCGGACCGAACTCGACAAAATCAAACCCGTTTTTATGCTTGCCGAAGCCGAAGGACCTCAATATCATACCCGTTCCTTCGACATGTCTTATGCATGGGAACTACATCATCTGCTTAATTCCATAGCCAAAGGAGAAAAAAATGCCAGCGCATTGGGCGATCAATGCATCAAAGAGGATACGCTATATCCCACGGATGCCTACCGGATGTTATTCACCTCCAATCACGATGAAAACTCATGGAAGGGCACGGAATTCGAAAGGATGGGGGAAGCTTCGATCTGCATGGCGGTGCTGACTGCTACCCTTCCCGGAATGCCTTTGGTTTACAGCGGCCAGGAGTCGGCCTTTAACGAAAGGCTGAAGTTTTTCGAAAAAGATACCATCGACTGGAAAGATTACCGCCTAGAGCCATTTTATTCAAAACTTTTTGCCTTGAAGCATGCCTATCAGCCATTATGGAACGGGTCATGGGGCGGCAGGCTGGAGCGGATACCCACGAGCGCCGACTCACTTGTATTTGCATTCATCCGCGAAAAAGAAGGTGACAGGATTTTCGTACTGACCAACCTGACCGGAAAGGTCCAGGAAAGTAAACTCATGGGGGTCGCTTTTTCAGGTAAATATAAGGAATGGTTTACGGAGGAGGAAGCCACATTTGAGAAAGATGCTATGGTGAGGCTGAAGCCATGGGAATATAAGGTTTATATTTTGAAATAAAATGAGATGGCATCTCCAAATTCAAACTAGATTCCCTCTTATCTTTTATTATCAAGCGTTTTGAAAGAAAAACATGGCAAAATGAGATGCCATCTCAATTTAGTATTCACTCTTCTTAAAATACCTGATTGTGTAAGGATTCCTGAGTTTAATATTGTAATCCGAGATGCCATCTTATGTAAATTAAAAGAGGCTGCCCTGTTAAAAAGGCAGCCTCTCTTAATATCATTGATTATTGATTAATACCCTGGGTTCTGTTCCAGGTTCTCATTGACATCGATCTGTCTCTGAGGAACCGGCCAGAGGCTGACATATGACGGCGATACGTCCGGTTTTTCCCAGCGAGCGGCAAAATAATTCAACGGGTTATCCGGGCTTAAAGCCATATCACCTGTCGAGAAGCGAATCATATCTGAACGGCGGTGCCCTTCTGCATAAAGTTCCCTGCCACGCTCTTCAATAAGATTCTCAATTGTTACCTCAGTTAATGATTCCACGCCGGCCCGCGCCCTTACTTCGTTGACAAATGGCAGGGCTTCAGCGCCCCTTCCAAGACGCAGTAAAGCTTCAGCCTTCATGAGCAGGACATCGGCATAGCGGAAGATCGGGAAATCGTTGCTGATATACCGGTCGCTGCCTTCGATAAAGGGGAACTTGGCTACACGCGCACCACACTGCCTCAGGCAGTAAGGTTCCAGCATGTTTACGAATGGTGTCAGGTTTAAATTTTCGCCATCCGGATCCTTGTAAGTAGGATTTTGCGGATTGAATCTTTCCCAGCTGGGATCAATGACGGGATCTCCATTGGCAAAGAACTGCGGGCCAAACAGCAGTCCGTTCCTGCGATTATCTCCTTCTTCAAATAAATTAAAGAAACTTTCCTGGAAGCAGATGCCATTCCATGAAGCACTGACAATGCCAAATTTTTCCGGGAGGCTGTAATGAAGTGAGAAGAGGTGGATTTCGAACTGGGGTGAAGCGATCTGGTCAAACGGAACTCCCATAATAACCTCCTGCGAACCTGATGCATCTGCAACAAAATTGGAAAAGAAGTCGCCGGCAAGTAAATATTTTCCCGATCCTATTATCGTGTCGCAAACATCCAGGGCTTTTTCCCACTGGGCAGCACCGGTATAAACCTCTGCATTAAGGTAGAGTTTTGCAAGGATCATTTGCGCGGTATAGTAATTTATCCTTCCATAAACAGAAAGACCTGTTTCTTTTGACAGGTAGGGCATGGATTCGATCAGCTCCTTTTCAATGAAGTCATATACTTCCTGGCGGGAATTCGTAGCAGGTTTGGTAGGTCCGTCGATCCTGTCCACTATAGGCACATTCCCGAAAATATCGACCAGCCAGTAGTAATATAGTGCCCTGAGGGCGCGAAGTTCAGAGATGGCAGGAGTGAAATCCACATCCCCTTCCTGGTTTTCGAACTGGTATATCAGCTTATTGCAATTGGTTATCCCGTTTCCGAAGATGTTCTGCCACCAATGGTTTAAGTAGCTGTCATCCGGTGTCCAGGTATGACGGTGAAAACGATGCCATTCGCCACCGTCAAGCCAGTCGCCGCCTCTTTGCGGGACAATGAGCTCGTCGGTACCGCATTCCATGCCCACCATGCCGTATTTATGACCGACAAGCGCATACAGGGAGGTGTAACCGACCCCAAAGGCATAGATCAGGTTATCAGGATCCGAGAATAATTTATCGGCAGTCAGGTCAGAATAAACCTTCTCATCCAGTTTAGTGCAGGATGGTTGCGAAACCACCAGTAATAAAGCTGCCAGGAATATTTTCAATATGGTTTGAAACTTTTTCATAATGTATTGAATTAACATTTTTCAATTAAAAAACTACATTCACACCAAGGGTAAAAGTACGTGTGCTGTAATAGGTATTCTGCCTGTCGATACCCGGTGCCAGCGGATTGTCATTATCCTTGGTATCCACGTAACGCACTTCCGGATCAACACCTGAATAATTGGTGATGGTAAACAGGTTTTGTCCTGACAAATACAGCTTCACGCTCTGGATGTAATCATTTTCCTTTATTTTGAAATTATATCCAAGCGACCAGTTATCAAGACGCAGGAAATTAGCTTTTTCCACATGGACATTGGAATATTCCGGGCCGTTGTTTGCATCCTGGAAATCCAGGATCTGTTCCATGCCGCTCTGGATCCCTAATACGACCGGGACACCGAATTTGGCATTGTTGACATTCACCATGGAATGTCCTACAACAGCTCTCAGGAAGAAATTCAGGTAGAATCCTTTGTAAGAGAAAGTATTTCCCCATCCGAGCTGGAAATCCGGTAATCCGTTTCCAACTACTTCATAATCTTTCTGCGCATTGAATGTGCTGTCACCGTCGACATCTTTGAACATCATAGTCCCGTTTGTATCGGTATACATATAAATCGGGGCAATGATCTGTCCGATCGGGTTTCCTTCGTTGACAAGTATACTGGTCCTGCCGATGAGGTATGGATCTCCCAGTTCACCTAAATATAAAGTGCTGCCTGTCCCGGTAAGCGGGTTGGTGATCTTAACCAGTTTTGTTTCGAAGAACTTAGCAAAATTAAGATCGGTTGACCAGAGGAATTCCCTGGAAGGCAGAGTCTGGTAACTGATTGCAAACTCAAATCCGGAGTTTTCAAGCTCGCCAACGTTCAACCACATCCTTGGTGCAGTATAAGGGGGAACAGGAACATCATATTCCAGCATAAGGTCGGAACTGATGCTTTTGTAATAATCAATGGAGCCGCTGATCCTGTAATCCAGCAAGGCGAAATCCACACCAACGCCTATATCCTGCTTGGTCTCCCATTGCAGGTCGGGATTGTCATTCCTGACCGGTGTGTACGATTGGATATATCCGCCTTCATAAAAGAAATTATCGGAACTGGCATTATATAAAAGTTGCGAACGATAGGGACCTGACGGCAGGTTACCTGTGACACCGTATCCTCCCCTGACCTTTAACCTGTCGACATAAGGAATGGCGACAAATTTTGCAATGTCGACACCGGCGCTAAAACCGGGGAAATTCCCCCATTTCTTGTTTTCCCCGAACATGTTGGATCCGTCACGCCTGAAATTCATGGTAAGGAAAACTTTATTGTCATAATTCCCGGTAGCACGGGCATAAAAACCGATAAGGATCTGTTTTTCCTTGTAACTATCCATGGCCTGGCTGTTGCTGATATTTCCTGAAGCAGACCCGAGGTTGTTATAAGAAAAGTCGTCAGTAATAAAACCTTCGCCGTAAGCCCAGAAACTCTCGCTAACAGCTTCCTGGTAAGAATAACCACCCAGCACACTGAAGGATATCTTGTCAATCGTCTTCTCATATGAGCCAGTCAACTCTAACACATCATTGAAATAATCCTTGGTCTCCATTTTTGCAAAACCATTATGGCTCCCTGCATCATAGGGGTTCCACCAGGCATATTTGCTCCAGTATGTGCCATACAGGTCATTATTTTTGATGAGGGTATAAAAAGCAGATACTTTCAAGCCTTTGATGATCTCATAGGTGCCTTTCATTCCGCCCTGGATATTGTATTTTTTGCCATCGAGGGTGCTCTGTTCAATAATCGCTTTGGGATTATAGAAATAAAAAGCAGTCCTCTGGAAATAGCCTCCCCATTCCTGTGAAAAAGCACTGGTGTCGTTGACCGGGGCAGTAGGATTGAACCTTACAGCATATTGAAGGGCTTCCGACGGGGCATATCTTTCATTCCTGATGGTGGAAGAGAGGTTGATGTCGAACACAAGCTTATTTTTCAATGCTTTTTGGGTGAAGTTTAACCGGCCGTTGAGCTGGCTGAAACCCGTTCCTGTGACAATGCCGTCGACATCACGGTAATTAACGGCGACACGATAATTTGAGTTCTTGTCTGCCCCGTTTATTGCCAGGTTATATGCCTGTGAAAAAGCATTATCTGTAATTTCATCAAACCAGTCGGTTTTATTTCCGAAATTATAATTGGTATCATAATCATTCAGCTCAAGGTACTGGTCAGCAGAAAGCACACTGACTTTCCTGGCTAATGATTCGTAAGTAAGGGAAGTCCCGAATTCCACGTTAAAAGCTTTTCCTTCAGGAACATATTCGCCTTTTTTAGTGGTGATCAGGATAACCCCGGATGCACCCCGCGTACCATAAATAGCAGCTGCCGAAGCATCTTTCAAAACATCTATCGATACGATATCCTGCGGATCGATGGATTTCATGTTGGCACCCGGGATCCCGTCGATAACGATGAGTGGTTCCGTATTGGATCCGAAAGTCGAAAGGCCCCTGAGCCGGATATTGAAGTCTGCATTGGGATCTGAGCCTGCTTTGGCGATTGACAGACCCGCTACCTTGCCCTGGATCAGCTGGATGGGATCGCTGATGTTCCCCTGGTTGAAGTCTTCCGACTTTACGCTTGATACGGCACTGGTCACTTCCCTTGTTTTCTGCGTGCCATAACCGACTACCACCACTTCCGTAAGCTGTTGCCCGGGAGATAATTTTACATTGATCACACCAGTTGTGATTTCAATGATCTGGGTGGCATAACCGACAAAGGAAAAGCTGAGCGCCTTGACCGAGTCGGGAACAGAAAGACTGTATTTTCCATCGAGATCCGTCACGGTTCCCATCGATTTATCCGTGGCTGCCGTGACATTGACCCCGATCAGCGTTTCACCGGTTTCAGCATCCGTCACAACACCGGAGACCTTTTTTTCCTGGGCATAAATGCTTAATATGCCCATGACCATAAATAACCAGATGAAACCTGCCTTTAATAAATTGCGTAAATGATTATTCATAAGTGGTTTAATTAAATAATTAACGTATCTAGTTAAATTGGTGCCTAAATTAACATTTTTTTAATTGTTTTATTCACGTTTGTTATTATGAAATTTTATGAAAATAATTAAAGCTGTTTAAAAATTATATAGTATTTTAGCACCAATGAATTAACCTGAAATCATCAATTAATCAACAAATAACCTGCTCTATGAAGAAAACTTTACTTTTTTTAATGCTTTTTGCTTCAATCATTTCTTATGAAGCGATGGGCCAGTGCGGACGTGTTGGCCTTATTGGCGAGTTCACCGGTTGGTCAGCCGATTACTGGATGACCCGTAACCCGGAAACTCCAGAACTTTTTACCGTAATACTTACTGTTAAGGCCAGTGATGACCCGAATGCCGATGGTATCGTGGAAATGAAATTCCGTGCCAATTCCGATTGGGGAACCAATTGGGGCGCCGCCGATTTCCCAACCGGAACCGGTGTTCCTGGATGGGCCAAATATCCCGGTGCCTTATGGCAGTTATTTAGTATCTTTTAACTGCAGCACCGGTGCTTACAATTTCCTGGCAACCTGCGGTCATATTGGTATGATTGGTGAATTCAACGGATGGGCAGCCGATGAATGGATGACCCGTGACATGGCTGATCCCGAACTTCTGGAAAGCAGTGATCATTTTCACTGCCGCCAGTGATGCCGAATGCAGATGGAATTGTGGAAATGAAATTCCGCGCCAATGCCGATTGGGCAACCAACTGGGGTGCTGCTGATTTCCCATCCGGAACCGGTGTGCCTGATGGACCAAATATCCCTGTGCCGGTTGGATCATACCTTGTAACATTTAATTGCTCCACCGGTGCTTACAATTTCCAGCCTACCTGCGGAAATATTGCCCTGATCGGAGAATTCAACGGCTGGGCCGATGACTTGTGGATGACCAGGAATATGGCAAGCCCGGATGACTTTACCATCGTTCTGACATTGAATGCCGCTAGTGACCCGAATGCTGACGGAATCGTGGAATTGAAATTCCGTGCAAATTCCGATTGGGGAACCAACTGGGGTGCTCCTGATTTCCCATCCGGAACGGTGTTCCTGATGGCGCTAATATTCCTGTACCACTGGATGCTACAGGCCTGACCACCGATTACCTGGTAACTTTCAATTGTGCGACCGGGGCTTATAATTTCACGGCTGCCAGCGGCGCGCATCAGCATGATCGGCGCTTTCAACAACTGGAATGGCGATATACCCATGAACAGGGATGCCGTAAATCCTAACTTATGGAAACTGTCACGTTCATGGTATGCCGATTCCGAAGTGAAGTTCCGTGAAAATAAGGACTGGTCAGCAAACTGGGGAGACGGTACCTTCCCGTCAGCGGACCGGAACTGCCAATGGGCCAAATATTCCCCTTGTTGCCGGAAAATATGATGTTACTTTTAACAGCACGACGTTTGAATACAATTTTGTTGCTAACTCAAACTTCTGCGGTGAAATTGGCATGATAGGCGATTTTAACGAATGGGGCGGTGATCCAACAGCACCGACAGACATCTGGATGGTGCGTGACCCGATTTACCCAAGCCAGTTCAAGGCCTCATACAACTTTACCAGCAGCACCCAGCTGCTCTTCCGTCTTGATGCTGATGCTACCTTTACCAATGTTTGGGGAGGTACCTTCCCGGAAGGAACCGGCGTGATGGATCCCGGCTGCATTGATCGATGTACCTGGCGGTAAATATGATATCTATTTCAATTGCAAATCAGGTGACTTCAAATTTGTCCGCCTCGGAAATGCCGTTATAGCCCCCAAGGTGTTTGCGATAAATGTTGACGGTCTTCTCGATGAAGCTGACTGGAAGATTGACCAGATCGTAAGCCAGGTGATCAGTGGTACCCGGGTGACAGCCCAATGCGAAGTTCATTTCGGTGTTACCTATAATGAAGAGTTATCTTTATATCGGGCTTGATGTTACTGACGATACCCTTACCCAGCTGGAAATGGGTGAAGTATTCATCGACGGCAATAAATCAGGTGGGGCTTATGATGAATTCGACTTACATCTTCGCTTTATCGGAACTTATGTCCAGGTGATCTATCCGGATACTATCGAAGGTTATCTGCTAGGTTTCTCGGTCAAACAACTGGGTGACGGCTTCTTTGCAGAACTGGCCATTCCATGGGAAGCATTAGGAGTAACAGCTACTGAAGGTTCACAGATAGGATTCGATCTTATACTCAGCGACAGTGATAACGGTACATCTCACAATACCAGTATGGCCTGGAATGGCGGCCTGCAGAATTATATGGGCACTTCTTCCTTCGGTGATCTCCTCTTCGGAACGCTATCCTGTGGTTGTATCAGCCTTTTCAATGATAATGTAGGCGATATCGTCCTCAGAAATCCCACAGACGAACCCACTTATTATGTTGGAAGCTATGAATTGTTTGAAGGCCAGAGCCTGTTGTTCCGAAAAGACATGAACAGTGCCGTAACCTGGGGCGCCAATGCGTTCCCAGACCGGAACTGCCACTCTTGCCGGTCCTGCTGTACCTGCAACTATCGGACGCTACAGGGTTACTTTTGATTGCATCTCGGGTGCTTATGAATTTGTTGGTAACCCTGCTGGTGATGGCGTAGCATATTCTGAATATACCGATACCCCTCCGGCTATTGACGGTGACCTGGCTGAATATACCTTATCTTATGATTCCCAGGTCCTGGCTGCCGGTGCCGGCCCGATCAACAATACGGTAACCTGGGGATCCCGCTGGGATCAGACCAGCCTATACCTTGGCGTGAAAGTTGTCGACGCAGCCCTCCAGGGTTCAGGAAATCCCTGGGATAATGATGCTATCGAATACTATATCGATGGAAATCATGACAGGGATGGTACGTATGACGCTGATTTTGACACCCAGCTGATCCAGGATTTCTTCAGCAACAGCACTGTTGATGATTCACTCTGGGTTAAAGCCGACGGTGTGCCGGTTACAAACTATGATGCAAAATGGTTCCAGACCGGAGACGGCTATAATGTTGAGTTAAGACTGGGCTGGGATAATTTTGACTTCCTCCCGGGAAAAGGCAGATCACTTGGATTTCAGCCTCGGAAATAACGACAACGACCTTGGCACCGGACGTGATTACCAGAGCGTATGGTTCGGCGATGGAAACTGCTGGAGCAACACCGGCGTCCTCGGTGACCTGCAGCTTGCCGGCGGACCTTACTATTTCAATGTTGGCGATATCGTTGATTACAGCAGCCAGATCGTCCTGTTCCCCAACCCGTCAAGCGGAAATGTTTACCTGAGAATGGTCAGTGATTCATTTAAAGGCACAGTGACCATGCATGTGGCTGACATATCCGGCCGTACGGTTGTTCATGAACAGTATAACCTTGAGTCAAGCAATATGATTCAATTGGATGCAAACCTCTTCACACCGGGAATGTATTTCGTGACTATCCTGGGCGATAATGGCGTGAAAGCTGTTAAAAAGCTTATTATTCAGTAGTTAAATATCCATAATCAATAATGCGGCTGCCCGGTAGTTTTCCGGGCAGCTTTTTTTTATCCGCGCGAAAGCGGGGATCTGTTATCATGCTAAGCATTATTATACTTAATTTTGTTAAATTATTTACGAAATCCTGCCATGAAAACTTTGACACTTTTTTTCTCCCTGTTTTTCTTTTGTATCCCTATTTTTTCACAGCTCATCGTGACAGAACCACCCTTACCAGTTGTGACCAGCCCTGTTACTGTCACTTTCAATGCTGCGCTGGGTTCCGGCGGCCTGGCAGGTTATACAGGTGATGTTTATGCCCATACCGGTGTGATCACTCAAAACAGTTCCGGGGGTTCCGACTGGAAATATGTGAAGACAGGATGGGGCGAAAATACGCCTGAAACGAAACTTACCCGTATCGGCCAGGACTTGTATTCCCTCCAGGTTACACCCACAATTCGCGATTATTACGGGGTGCCTGCCGGAGAGAAGATACTGCAGATGGCTTTTGTTTTTCGAAGCGGCGTTCAGGTGGGAGGTAGCTGGCTTGAAGGTAAAACAGAAACAGGAGGGGATATCTTTGTCGATGTTTATGAAGCCGGGCTTTCGGTCTCATTCAGCCAGCCGCAGCAATTCCCTGTCATTGTTCAGATCGACTCCTCGTTTATCACAGAAGTTAATGCCAACGAGGCCGATTCGGTTTCCTTGTTCCTTGAAGGAAACCTGATTAAAAAGGTTGCAGGTGGTTACCTTATTGATACTATTACAGCTGCGAATTTCGGAAAGTTTAAAGTAAAAACCATGGCAGAAAACCAGACCGGGATGGTGGCCGATTCCTTTTATTATCATGTACGGCCGGAAGTCCCCATTGAAGCACTCCCTGCTGGTACGATGGACGGAACCAATTATACCGGAAGCCAAACGGTTGTGCTTAGCCTTTTCGCCCCTTATAAGGAATTTGTTTATGTCATCGGCGATTTTAATGACTGGGACATCGACCAGGATTATTACATGAAACGCACTCCGGATGGGCAGCGCTTCTGGCTGGAGATAGACGGTCTGATACCTGGTAAAGAATATATCTACCAATATTATATCGATGGCCAGATCAAGGTCGGCGATCCTTATGCGGATAAAATCAGCGATCCCTGGAATGATTCTTATATTTCCGATTCGACTTATCCGGACCTGATCCCTTATCCGGCAGGTAAAACAACCGGGATCGCCACAGTGCTTCAGACTAACCAGGAGCCTTATGATTGGGAAATAGAGCAATTTACCCCCCAGCCTGTTACAGACCTGGTCATTTATGAACTGCTGGTCAGGGATTATACCTCACAGCATTCCTATGATGCGTTGATCGACACCCTGGGTTACCTGGAAAAACTTGGGGTTAATGTAATTGAGTTGATGCCTGTGAATGAATTCGAAGGAAACCTGAGCTGGGGATATAATCCATCTTTCTACTTTGCTCCGGATAAATACTACGGCCCGAAGAATGATCTGAAAAGGTTCGTGGATGAATGTCACAAACGGGGAATTTCCGTCTATATCGACCTGGTGCTGAATCATTCCTATGATCAAAGCCCAATGGTCCAGATGTATTTCGACGGGAGCAAGCCAACTGCTGAAAATCCCTGGTATAATGTCGACCATAATTTCACAAACCCTGACGCCCAGTGGGGTAACGATTTTAACCATGAAAGCCTTTTTACCCAGGCATTCGTCGACAGCATCAACAGTTACTGGATGTCGGAATATAAAATCGACGGGTTCAGGTTTGATTTTACCAAAGGTTTTAGCAATACGCCGCATGGCTCAAATGACCCCTGGGGCAGCATGTATGATGCAGACAGGATCAGACTTTTAAAACGAATGGCAGATGAGATCTGGGAGAGGAACCCGCAGGCAGTTGTGATCTTTGAGCACCTCTCCGATAATATTGAAGAAAAGGAACTGGCAGATTATGGTATCCTTCTCTGGGGCAATTTAAATTACAATTATGGTGAAGCTGCAATGGCCTACCATTCCGGCAGCAATTCCGACTTCTCCTGGATAAACTACAAGAAACGGAACTGGAATGATCCTCATGTTGTGGGATATATGGAAAGTCACGATGAAGAGCGTCTTGCTTTCAAATGCTATTCCTATGGAAATTCCTATGAGGATTACAGTATCAAAGATACAACCATAGCATTGAAGAGACTAGCCATGAATGCCCTGTTCTTTTTCACCATTCCTGGCCCCAAAATGATCTGGCAGTTTGGAGAAATGGGCTATGATTATTCAATCGATTACAATGGCCGGACAGGGGAAAAACCTGTTAGATGGGACTACCTTTCCGATTACCGTAGAAAATACCTTTCTGATTTTTATGGTGCCCTGATCAAACTCAGGACTGAACACCCGGCTTTTGAGACGACCAGTTTTACCCTTTATACAGGTGCCGCCCTGAAAAAAATCGTCCTGCTTCATAATGATATGGATGTTGTGGTACTGGGTAATTTTGATGTGAAACCCGGAACGATAAGTCCAGGCTTTACTCATAACGGGACCTGGTACGAGTATTTTACCGGGCAGCCTTTTGAAGTGACAGACCTGGCTGAACCTGTGTCGCTGGAAGCCGGCGAATACAGGTTATATACAGATGTTCAACTTGAGACGCCTCAGATCCATACTGGTCTTACTGAAGACCATAAGGAAGGAAGCTTTATGAAGGTATTCCCTAATCCTTCCGAGGATTTTTCGATTGAGATCATCCTTGAAAAGTCTTCCTTGCTTAACCTTGAGGTATTTGATCTTTCAGGAAGGAAAGTTGATGGAATTTTCAACGGACGTCTGCCAGCCGCTACTCATCAGTTCAGCTGGTCAGGCAGAGAGGCTGGTTTGAGTCCTGGAATCTATCTTGTAAGAGCCACAAATGATCGTCTATCAGAAGTTGCTAAAGTTGTTTTCAAATAGAACACGGATGACACGGATGCGACGGATTTCCACGGATATGTGAAATTCAAAAAATTGAAATGCAGAGCCTTGGTATCAGAATAAAGAAACACTGAATCGCAGCAATCATAGAAATCAGTGATCATCCGTTGTATCCGTGTCATCCGTGTGCCATTATAAAATTCATTTAACACTCCTATTTTTATAGTTAGCTCGAATCATCTTATAAGTTCCATAACCGATGCTTCCCAGAAGCAGGAAAAGGCTGCCCCCATCTAACGGCGCCGCTCCGCCCGGCCCCTGGTTGCCGTTTAATCCATGCCCTCCCGGTGGAGCTGCCGGTTGCCCGTTAAGAACCGGATCAGCGGATAAAAACATTATAACAACAAAAATCACCAACCGGATAATATTTGTCCTTTTCATATTCAGTGGCTTTTTGAATAATTAATAAATAAAGATCTTTCTTCCTGATGCGGACCTGGAGGCCGGTATGCGCAGTATATATAAACCGGTTGGAGCGGTCAGATGGATAACCTGGTTACCCCCGGTTATTTCAAATTTTTCCAATAACCGCCCATCAAGTGAATACAGATAGAATTCCCCTTTTATATTCGTGGGATTTGTCACATAAACGCTTCTTCCGGAGCACCAGAAATCAGGTTCATTATAAATTAGTGGTTCCGCCTGTGAGGCGACATTCATAAAATGGACCGTAAACCGGTTTTCTGATTGGAAAGTATTATGATAAAAACGGTATTCAGGCTGTTCCCGGATGTTTACCAGGACATTAAGCAACTTATCTTCGAGGAATATCCCCGTTTCAGCGGGAATACCTTGGAAATCAAAACCAGCCAATGTAAGGGTGTCTTCCGTTTTGTATACTATTCCAAGCGGGATGGATACCGGGTTTTCAGCCAGGATGTTGATGCATAATGATTGGTCCGGTTCCGACAGGGTATAAATTTCAGGGGCGCCGGCCTGCTCATTGAAGAGTTTTTCAGCATCAAATTCAGGATCAAACTGGTTTGTTGCTTCCGGATCGAAGTAGATCAATGTTTCATCTGATAACAACCCTTTGCTGATCTTTATCCTTATTCGCATTTCTGTAAGTTCCTTACTTTTTTTATAGAACGGCTGGTTGCCATGGACCAATGGATCGTCATCCGAAACATCTATTGATAAGCCGCCTGTTTCAAGGGATTGAACGAAGAAACCCTGCATGGCGGGAATGACGGAAGTTGTTCCTTCCGGCACACCAGTTGTTCCGTTGTGGGCCCTGTAGCCCCCCTGGTTATCATTCAAAGCCGGGTCCCAGATATACATGGTGCCAGCAGCGATCACCCCCTTATCAATCCCACCGGAGGCCCAGTTCAGGGCACAGGAATAAGGATTTCCCAGCAGGTTCCAGTAATTACCAGAATGATAGACAGGGATTTCCTGGTCGCCATTGTTCAGCAAACCGCTGAAAATCCTGGTCGTATCCCCTGAATTTGCAGGTGAATAGGCAATTAGGTAGCCTTTTCCCGGGATAAATAAATCCTCGAATTGTGGGTTCCAGTTGCCATTCTCATCCCTGACGTTGATCCATCCAGCAGACGGTGGTGAATTTTCATCCCAGTAATACAGGTCAAAGCTCTGGTCGATAGGAACCGGGACAAAACCAGGCTGGAATGACTGGGTGTCGACAGGGGAAGCTAAAAAATGCCAGCCGTTATTTTTGGCCATATACCTTTCTGCAATGACCGTACCGGAAGGATTACCTTTTAAGATCAGGGAGCCTGAAGGGGAGGGGCCGCTGCCTGATTTCAGTATTAAACCTCTTTCCGGTCCTCCTGAATCCAGGGTATCAAGGCTTAGATTGCCAAAAACAGTCAGCGCTTTGCCTGCATCTACCGTAAGGCTTGCTGTATCGGCTACGGTCAGGTTCATGCAGACCGCTGGATTTTCAGGCAGGTTATTGATCACCGGGAAAGTAGTAAAGGAATCCGGAATCAATACATTGGTCTGAAAAGAAGGGATAATGCCTGTCGACCAGTTGGAACTAAGATTCCAGTCAGCAGTTATGCCCTGCCATGTTACGGAATAAGTACCGAAAGGGACCGCGGCCTGGAGTCCGGCCATATCCAACCCATCCAACGCATCATTCCCAGGCGTTTCCCAGGCAGATGGTAATCCATCCGCCATCAGGCCCGGTCCCATGCTTTCGATACCAATAACTATCAACATATGAATCCGTTGCATCTTCCAGCCAGACCTGGTCAATGACAACAGAGCCAACTTTCAGCCTGACCTGGAAGCCGTCGTTGCCATTTCCGTTAATGATACCCATGGGAACAACATTGGCGAAGATCCCCTCATTCCCGAATACATCATGGAAAGCATCAACATGATCAGTCTTGACCAGGTAAACAAACGTGTTTGTAAATATTCCGCTCATCGAGCTTATCGAACCTGACCCGGAACCGAAAGGCGCCCCGTTCAGGGACCTCCATACCTCGTAATAATTCAGGTTTTCCGTTCCGGTGACAAATAGTTCGATTGCCTTCGGGCATCCACCCGACAGCGTTCCATCCAAAATGCCGGTAACAATGACCCCCGGCCTGGCTGAAATATGCCACCCCGCAAGAAGAATAAGCATTATCGCCATTCTCTTTTTCAATCCTTTTAATTTCATGATGTTTTTTTATTTGTTTATCCGGTTTTTTTGAAAATATACCCGGTCATTCGGAAAAAAAATTCAAAAAACTCCGAATTCATTGACTGACAATATATTGATAAATTCCAAATTCCAAGCACCAAATTCCAAACAAAATCCAAGCACCATCCCGAGTACTCGGGACCAAACAAATACCAAAATTCAAATTCCATATAATTTCCAAATACATTAGCCAAGGTCAAACTGTCCAAGTTTTTCCTCTACATTTACCTTAAATAAATTCACTGAAAAATTATCCGGTATGAATCAGGAAATCCTGGTCCTTGGAATTGGCAATATCCTGCTTGGCGACGAGGGGATTGGCGTTCATGCAGTCAGGATGATGGAAGAAAAATCCTGGCCAGGGCACATCAGTTTCCTGGATGGCGGAACCGGCGGCTTCCACTTGCTATCAATCTTTCAGCAATATAAAAAGATCATCCTGATCGATGCGACACTTGATGGTAACCAACCCGGTAAGGTAAATATGCTGAAGCCCAAATATGCTAAAGATTTTCCGCAGACTTTATCGGCTCATGACATTGGCCTGAGAGACCTGGTCAATTCATCGGCACTGCTGGGTTTTCTTCCCGAGATATATCTCATCACGGTTTCCATTTCCGAGAACCAGCCGCTTAGCATGGAATTATCGGAGGCGGTAGGGCAGGCCGTTGCTGAAATCGAATTACTTGTAAATGAGCTGATCTGGAAGATCTGAGCTTTAATCCACGATGAGCGAACTGACCCTCATTTCTTTTCCTTTTGTGATCTGGTAGCGGAAACTGCTGCAATCCGGGCACTGTACAAAGAAATGCTCTACCGGGAAATCTTTTCCGCATTCAAGGCAATGAGCTTCGGCTTGCATGGAATGGATTACAAGCGTTGATTGCTGCGCCATGGTGCCCAGTACCACCGAGTCCCAGGCAAAAAGTAGGGCGTCATTTTCAATGCCGGCCATCGTGCCTATTTCAACTTCCACTTTAGTGATAATGGAAGCATTTGCTTTCCTGGCTTCTTCTTCTGCTAATTCAACAATGCTGAATGCGATTGATAGTTCGTGCATGAGGCAAAAGTAAGAAAAAAGTGAGCGGTGAACGGTGAAGAGTTAACGGAATCTCATTGCGCGTTCATAGTTAGCGCGCGTCTTTGACGCGTGCTACTAATTCTTTACCAACAGTATTGACCATCATCTCCTGCTTCAAGGTCTATTTCAAAAATCAGCGGGTCTTCCCCGGTGGCATAATAGTACTTGGGCACGATAAGTTTAACTACATACTTCTTTCTTTCGATACCCGTGAATTCAAAATCAAGATCGTACTGGCAAACGCAACTGCATAAGAATTCCTTTTCGAATTCCCGGATAATAATCGTGTCATAGCATTCTTCAGTTTCTGCATATAATTCAATAGGACAGCAATTAAACAAAGCATTTAAATGAGTCATATTTAATATTTTACCGAAAGAATTATAAGAATACAGAAAACAGTAATTAGTATCCCAGTCTACAGATTTTAAGCCTTCAGCCTTCTCATTCTTGCATTCGGAATAATCGGTCAATGTTCCGGTTATTACTATATCAGCAAGTTCATCATGTTCCTTACAACCTGAAATCAAAATAAAAACAATATAGAATAAGAGAAAAGTTGCTTTCATGGCCTGGTAATTTCTTAGTTATCTTAGTTCAAAAATAATGCTTAACTCAAATAATTTGTTAATTAATCTGCATTTTTCCTTACCAAGATATTGCGCCTGTGACGCGTGATCAGAACCCCCAGGGATATCCTTTTCTCGTTACACAATATTCACCTTCAACATTTGCGGTCAAATCCATTTCGAAAACGAGTTGTACCTGGGCTTCAGCATAAGGCTCTATAAATTTCACAAAATAATTTTTTTTATCAATTCCGGTAAGTTCAATGTCAAGATCGAACAGGCAATTGCAATCGCAACCCTGTTCTTTCTCTTTTTCCCGGATAATAATGGTGTCATTGTTTTCGGAAACTATACAGGTTAAACTTTCCGGGCAACAATTGAAGCCAGCGTTAATGTGATTCATGGTTAACTTATGAGATACATTATCAAAGAGATAATGCACACAACTGAAAGTGTCTGCCTCGACGAATTTCAGGTCTCCTGATTTAAAATTTTTACATTCAGAATGATTGGTAAGACTGCCGGAAATGCCTGAGGATACTGTGGTTTCTTCTTTATTATTGCAACTGCCGGCCAAGAAAACAAGTATTGCCAAAGACAGCATTAAATAGAAAACGGGTTTCATTGCTTTTTAAATTTTGTTTCAGAAGGCGATTCCGGGATTGACCGCGTTCCGCGATTTCATGGTTATGGTTTTTATTCAGGATAATTTCGTTCAAAAATTGTACCAAGTACTTTGTCCAATAAACCTTCCATCACTTTAAAACCGGCCTTGTTCGGGTGCACGCCATCTTCCGAATATTCGGCTTTCATCGCTTTTTTTTCATCAGCCATAGAAGAAAAGTAATCCAGGTAAATGAAACCGTTTTCGGCTGCGTATGCTTTTATCCATTTATTCAGGTTGACGACCTTTTCGGCCGGTTCCAGGCCCTGTCTCCATGGAAAATCATAAGCCGGCAGCACCGAACACATGACCACTTTAATCCCGTTTGCTTTTGCGAGTTCCGTCATGGAGGTTATGTTGCCTTCAATCATTTCAAGTGTGGAAGGCCCGGTATTTTGGGCTATGTCGTTGATACCGCAAAGAAGCACCACCACTGCAGGTTTAAGGTCAATCACATCCTGCCTGAAACGGATCAGCATCTGGGGTGTGGTCTGTCCGCTGATGCCACGATCTATGTATGGTTTTCCTTCAAAAAACTCAGGGCAGGTATATATCCAGCCTTCAGTGATCGAGTTTCCCATGAAGACAACCCTGTTTTCACCCGGAGAAGGGGGTGGTAGCTTATCATTGGCTTCCCTGTAATAGCCAAGGTTTGGCCAGTCATCTTTAATCCCTGACCAGTATTCATATTCCCGGATGATTTGTTCCGCTGTTTTACCATCAGCGATCTCTGTTGATTTTTCAGATTGTGCAAATGAAATATGAGTTAGCAGCAGAGCTGATAAAATCAAAAAGAAGGAATGATTTATTTTTTTCATTCAGGTAAAAATGCAGTTTGATAACCAATGACTAATGACCAATGACCAATGACTAACTTTAAGCTGTTTGAGCTGTTCTGATTTTGTCATGGGGTAAAGTTACAAAGATTGTGCACCTGTTGTGGATGTTTCAAAACCTATATTTCACGCAAAAAACGCAAAATGAAATCAAAAAGAACGCAAAATAAAATAGAGATTATAAATTCTTTGCGATTTTAATTATTCACTTTGCTCTCTTTGCGTGAAACAAAAAGCGAGTTTTAATACATCCTTAAAGGGGGGTGAGGTCAATGCAATTTAGAATCATGATAAATTATACATACAGTAATCTAAATGTGTATAATTTGATTTTTTTGTATGTAATTTTATATCTCCAAGATTAGTTTATTTAAAAAAGGAAGAAAATGTGCTTGGCGGTACCTGGAAAGTTACTTTCAATTGATGAATCAGCCCCGTTAAAGATGGGGAAAGTTGATTTCGACGGTGTTGTTACGGATATCTGCCTGGAATTTTTACCGGAAGCAAAGGTGGGCGACTATGTTTTGGCCCATGTTGGAACTGCCCTGACACTTTTGGATGAAGAGGATGCCATGGAGACCCTGGAAGCTCTTCGCCAGCTTGGCGAAATTAAGCCGGACAGGGAGTTACAGGACAATTAAGGGAGGAGGAAATCATGTATTTAATAATATATCCCTCATCTTATGAAAAACCAAAAACCAACTGTTTACCAGGAAATCAGGGCAAAAGGTTATTCCCGCCGGGAGTTCCTGCAGTTCTGTGCCACGATGGCTGCCTTCATGGGGGTGCAGGCATCGGGTTTCGGGCAGATCGTCAAAGCCCTTGAGAAAAAAGCCAGGCCACCAGTCGTCTGGTTTCACTTCCAGGAATGTACCTGCTGCAGCGAGTCATTCATCCGTTCATCCCATCCTATCGTGGCAGATGTCATACTCGATAAGATTTCCCTTGATTACAGTGAAACGCTGATGGCCGCAGCCGGTCACCAGGCGGAAGCCGCCTTGCATAAAACAATGGAAGAATACAACGGCCAGTACCTGATGCTGGTTGAAGGCTCTATCCCTACAGCTGATGAGGCATACTGCTGCATCGGGGGGCGCAGCGCCCTTTCAATCGTCAAAGAAGCGGCTGAAGGCGCCAAAGCCATCATTGCCTGGGGAAACTGCGCATCTGCCGGATGTGTCCAGGCTGCTAATCCCAATCCTACAGGCGCAAAACCTGTTCACAAGGTGATCAAAGGCAAGCCCATCATTAATGTCCAGGGTTGCCCGCCTATCGCTGAGGTCATGGCAGGGGTAATCGTTCACCTGCTCGCCTTTGAAAGCATACCCGCAGCTCGACGGCCTTGGCAGGCCTATGGCATTTTACTCCCGCAGGGTTCATGATACCTGCTACCGCCGGCCCAATTACGACGCCGGGCTGTTCGTCCAGTCATGGGATGACGAAAATGCCAAAAAAGGCTACTGTCTTTACAAAATGGGCTGCAAGGGCCCGGTTACCTATAACTCCTGCGGCGTCATGCGCTGGAATAACGGGGTAAGCTTCCCCATTCAATCGGGCCATCCCTGTATCGGCTGCAGCGAAGCTAATTTCTGGGACAATGGGCCATTCTACCAGCATTTGGCCGGATTCCCCGGTTTTGGCATTGAAAGTACTGCCGACCAGATCGGCGTCGCCTTGGGTGTTGGAACAGCCGTGGGTATTGCTGCTCATGCGATCACTACCAATATACGGAAGCGCAAGATGATCCGCGAAGGAGAATGTGAACCCGATAATACTAATAAATAAGACAGGAGGTAACTATGGCAAACAGAATCGTAGTCGACCCGATCACCCGTATCGAAGGGCATCTCAGGGTTGAAGTTGAAGTAAATAACGGATTTATCACCGATGCATACAGCTCCGGCACGATGGTCCGTGGCCTGGAAATCATCCTGAAAGGAAGGGATCCCAGGGATGCATGGGCATTTACCGAAAGGGTCTGCGGCGTATGCACCACGGTGCATGCCCTGGCATCGGTAAGAAGCGTTGAAAACGCCCTGAATATCAATATACCGCCTAATGCGGACCTGATCAGGAACCTCATGTTCTGCGCACAGTATATGCAGGACCATGTGGTTCATTTCTACCATCTCCATGCACTTGACTGGGTAGATGTGGTATCTGCATTGAAAGCCGATCCGGCGGCAACATCCAGCGATCGCGCAATCGATATCCAGCTGGCCGAACAGTTCGCCGGGGTATTTCAAGGACCTGCAGAACCGTCTGATCAGCTTCGTGGAAAGCGGCCAGCTCGGCATTTTCGCAAATGGTTACTGGGGGCATAAAGCTTACAAGCTTCCCCCGGAAGTTAACCTGCTGGGTGTTGCCCATTATCTTGAAGCCCTGGAATGGCAGAAGGAAATCGTGAAAGTCCATACCATCTTCGGAGGTAAGAATCCTCATCCTAATTACCTGGTTGGCGGTGTACCTTGCTCCATCAACCTTAATGAAAGCAATGCCATTAACGCTGAACGGCTGGCATATGTCGGACAATTGCTGGCCGATGCGCAGGAATTTATCGAAAAGGTATATATCCCCGACCTGCTGGCTGTTGCCTCGTTTTATAAAGACTGGGGCGCCATCGGGGGCGGATTGGAAAATTACATGGCATACGGCGATCTGCCGATGTTCGGTTACAATGACCCGGGAAGCTTCAAATTTCCCAGGGGCGCTATACTTGGCCGCAACCTGGCTGAAGTACTATGATGTTGATCCTGCCGACACCCAGCAGATACAGGAGTTTGTTTCGCATTCCTATTATGATTATGCCGGCGGCAACGATAAGGGGCTCCATCCGTGGGATGGGGAGACGAAGTTTAACTATACGGGCCCTCGCCCGCCCTATGATTTCATCGATGTGGAGAACAAGTATAGCTGGCTGAAAACACCGAGGTGGAAAGGCCACCCGATGGAAGTCGGCCCGCTGTCGCGCATGCTGGTGGGTTACGCATCCGGTAAAGATGAATACAAGGAGGTGGTGGAAGGAGCACTTGGCGCACTTGGTGTCCCGGTGACCGCGCTGTTCTCTACTCTGGGCCGGACAGCAGCCCGTGGTCTTGAAAGCCGCCTGGTTGCACGATGGGCCAAAGAATTCTATGACCAGTTGCTGACCAATATCAAGAATGGCGATTCAAGGACGGCCAACATTGAGAAATGGGATCCGGCGACATGGCCTGCAGAAGCAAAAGGCGTCGGGCTGACTGAAGCGCCCCGCGGAGCCCTTGCCCACTGGATCGTTATCAAGGATAAAAAGATCGAAAATTACCAGCTGGTTGTGCCCAGCACCTGGAATGCATCTCCCAGGGACAGCGAAGGGCAGCTATCTGCCTATGAAGCTTCCCTTATAGGGACGCCGATTGCCGATCCGGAGCAACCACTGGAGATCCTGCGCACCATACACTCCTTCGATCCCTGCCTGGCCTGTGCCGTGCATGTCTATGACGAAAAAGGCTCTTATGTCCACCAGGTTCAAACCTTTTAATCTGACGCCATGAACACACAAAGCACACATACACTTAAGGAAGAATATGTATGGCAGCTCCCGGTCAGGTTCTACCACTGGATTAACGCCCTGTGCGTTGTGGTGCTGGCCATCACGGGTTACCTGATCGGCCGGCCGGTGGCCATTGCCAGTGGCGCGGAAGCTTCCTTCGGATACTGGTTCGGGACAGTGCGGTTCATCCATTTCGTTACCGCATTTGTCTTCTTTTTCAACTTTGCTTTCCGCATTTACTGGGGATTTGTAGGGAATAAATATGCTTACTGGGAGAATTTTATCCCCTTTAAAAAATCCCAATGGAAGGAAATTGGCGATGTTATTAGAGTCGATATCCTGCAATTACAGTGCAAGCCGCTGGTATCTGCAGGCCATAATGCCCTTGCCAGCCTGACATATTTTCTGACCTTCCTCGCTTTCCTGCTGCAATGCCTGACCGGTTTCGGTATGTATGCGGCCATGAGCGAATCCTGGTTCCCGAAATTGTTTGCCTGGATCGTCCCGGTATTAGGGGGCGATATGGCTACACGCCAGGTCCATCACATCCTGATGTGGTTCTTTATCGTGTTCGCCATCATCCACGTTTACCTGGTTTTTTATCATGATTATGTGGAAAGAAGAGGCGTGACGTCTTCTATGATCGGGGGGTGGAAGTTTATTGAGAAGAGTGAAAAGTGAACAGTGAAAAGTGAAAAGTGAACAGTGAACGGAGAGTAAAAAGTCCTGTATTATTAATTCTCTTTACTGTTCACTGCTCACCGATCACTCTGCCCAATCTGCAATAAATAGGTTAGTTGCGTGCGTCCCGCCGTTGTTGCGGTTTGAAGAGAAGATCAGTTTTTTGCCGTCGAACGAGAACATCGGGAAAGCGTCGAAAACGCCATCAAAGGTGATTTGTTCGAGGCCGGTCCCATCGAGGTTGATCATGTAAAGGTTGAACTGGTATCCCCTTGAAGAAGCATGGTTGGAACTGAAGATGACCTTCTTCATTGACGGATGGAAATAAGGCGCCCAGTTCGCTTTGCCCAGGTTTGTCACCTGCCGCAGGCCCGATCCGTCTGCATTACAGACAAATATCTCCATATTGGTTGGCATGACCTGCCCGATGGCCAGTAATTCCTTGTATATTTTAACTTCTTCTTCGGTTTTCGGTCTTGACGCCCTGAATACGAGCATGCTTCCGTCCTGTGAGAAAAAGGCCCCTCCGTCATAACCAAGTTCATCGGTAATTTGCCGGATATCGGTTCCGTCAATATTCATCGTGTAGAGTTCCAGGTCGCCGCTGCGTAAGGAAGTAAAAACGATCCTGTCCCCACGGGGAGAGACTGTTGCTTCGGCATCATATCCCGGATCGCTGGTAAGCGTATCAATGATGTTGCCCTTCAGGTCAGAAACATAAATATCATAATCCTCATAAATCGGCCAGACGTATTTATGGTCATCACGCGGAGGCGGCACATGTGGACAGGAATGATCCCCGGCATGAGTCGAAGCGAAGAGGATAGTGGAGTCGCCGGGCATAAAATAGGCACAGGTGGTCCGGCCCAAACCAGTACTGATCACGCTGCGGAAGTTTATTGCCCATATCGCTGTCAGCAAGCCTTGTATAAAAGATCTGGTCACATTCCAGGTCCCAGGCCGGGTTATTCGACTGGAAGGTGATCATGGTATTGTCGAAACTGAAATATGCTTCGGCATTATCCCCGCCAAAAGTCAGCTGGCGAAGGTTTGCCAGGTGCTTTTCCTGCGGGTACCTCAGAGTATCGGACGAAATTGGCTCTTTTGCATTGTCCCTGGCAGGTTTTAACCCGGAACCGCATGACCATGTGAGGATTAAAAAAATAATTAAATAGACCATATTTTTCATGGCTGCAAATATATGTAAATATTGACATGTAAAACTCTAGGACTGTAAGACTTTAAGACTGTAAGACTGTAAGACTGTAAGACTGTAAGACTGTAATCCAATGAACACTAATGACTAATGACTAATGACCAATGACCAATGACCAATGACTAATGACCAATGACTACTTTATCCCATCCATCTTGGCCTGGACCTGAGTAATGACTTCTTCTTGTACCGCGATCTCTTCAGTTTTCTCTTCCTGCAACTTTTTGCCATTTTCAATACCTTTTTTATTCTTTTCTATATCCGATTTATAAGAAGAGATGTCATCTTTTGCTTTAGAGCGGCTTTTTTCGAGCTGGTTTTTCTCTTTCTCGAGCTCTTTCTGTTTTTCCTTTGCCGCTTTTTTTTCAACTTCACCGGTGATGGTCAGCATAGTAGCATTATGGGATAGGAGTTCCTTGTTTACCACATCAATATTATTTTCAATATCCGAAATCTCCCTTTCGCTATCATCAATATCATTCTCAAATTTGGAGATTTCTTTAGTCATGTTTTCTTCATCTTTTACAAGTTTTTCAAGATCATTCTGCATTGTTTTAAGTACCTTCTGTTCTCCTTCCAATTCAGATGTCACGGCTAATTTATATTGTTCAACTGCAAATGACCTGACGTAATTTTTGATTCCATTATCAATTTTATCACTTACCAGGTCTGTTTTATCATCTTTTGGCGAAAAGAAAACACTATCGATTTCGACGAATACATTCAGGGCAATTTTGCCTTCTTTCTGAATAAGCAGACTGTAAATATTCACGGTATCACTTGTTAATTCATTTTTTACAACACCGGAAAGAACCAATTCCTGGTTTAATTCTTTAACTTTTAATTTACCTCCGGATTGAAGTTTTTTGATCCAGTTTTGCTGAACTGTATTCAGGTCGGCCTGGGGGATTTCAACCATGTAGCAGGTCTGTGTTCCTTTTGACATTGCCGCCTGGATGTTTGTAACTTCGAAAGTTTCCTGTGAAAAAGCCGTCAGGCCCATTAAGGTAAAAAGCAGGGATATACAAAATCCCGCAAACAGAACTTTTATGATAGTTTTCATGGCTTAATGATTAATTAGGGTAAATTTACGATTATTTGAGCAACCTGAAGCGAAAATCTTTAAATTCACAGTCATCTGTGATAGGTCATTGCTGATTCACTATGAATTGTTACATTTGCTTTGTTGATGAGATCGTAATCGGTACATGAAGGTTTTATTTCATAAGAAATTCCTTGAACACAACATCGATAGTAACAGCGAAGGTGCCTATCGCTTATTGAGTTTTATGGATACTTACGAAGCACCCAGGGTTTTGGGAGAGCCTTACCTGAACCTGGTCCATTCTGACCGGTATATCGAATATATACGGGAAGCCTGTCAGCAAGGCGATTATGTAGCCGAAGTGTCATTAAATCCTGCAAGTTACGAAGCTGCCTGCCTGGCGGTGGGCATGACGATCAGGGCATCTGAACAGGGGGATTTTGCCGTGGTGCGTCCTCCGGGGCATCATGCCGGACGCGAGAGGGCAGCAGGGTTCTGTTTTTTTAACAATATCGCCATTGCAGTTCAGAAACTGGTCAATGAAGGAAAGAAGGTTTTTATTTTCGATATTGACGGCCATCATGGTGATGGCACCCAGGCGATCTTTTATGACTCCGATAAGGTCCTTTATTGTTCGATTCACCAGCATTATGCCTATCCTTTTACGGGATTTCCGGATGAAATCGGGACAGGAGCAGGCGTTGGATTTAACTACAACTTTCCCCTGATCTCAGGAAGCGGGGATAAAGATTTCCTTATAGCAGTCGATAAGGCCATAAATATTGCCAGGAAGTTCAATCCCGATGTAGTTGCCGTTTCGGCAGGTTTTGACGCGTATTACAAAGATAAATTACTGGGGCTGCAGGTTACGGAGCGTGCTTTTTACGAATGTGCCTTCAGGATAAGGCGGGCTTTTTCAAATATTTTCGCAGTCCTGGAAGGTGGCTATCATGATGATATCAAAGAATGTGTCGACAGGTTTGTTGAGGGTATTCACAAAGGCGCCCTGCCACCCACATTAAAATGGGATACAGATATGTCGATTGGTTAGAAATGCTTTGCCGGAATCTGATCCATGAACCTGGAAAACCATTACGGTGAACTGGCCGCATTGGCCACAGCGTGCTTCTGGACTGTCACTGCCCTTTCTTTCGAATTTGCCAGCAGGCGGGTGGGTTCACTAGCCGTCAATATGATCAGGCTGACTTTAGCCTTCCTGTTATTAGCCATTTTTACTTTTTTTTCCCGCGGGATGTTATTGCCACTCGACGCGAGCCCTCATGCCTGGTTCTGGCTTGCTTTATCAGGCCTTGTCGGGCTTGTACTGGGCGATTATTTCCTTTTTAAGGCCTATGCCATTATTTCATCCCGGATCGCCATGCTTATCATGACCACTGTTCCACCCATGACAGCGCTTATTGGATGGCTTTTATTAGGTGAAAAAATGAGCCTGCTGCACTTTTTCGGGATGTTTTTAACAGTAGGCGGGATATTTCTCGCCATTTTCTCGATGCCGGAGAATGGCAGCAGGATCCGCCTGAACTACCCGATGAAAGGAATTATCTTTGCTTTGATCGGAGCTGCCGGGCAGGCAGGAGGGCTTGTGCTCAGCAAATACGGAATGGCTGAGTATGATGCATTCGCGGCATCACATATACGCATAATTGCAGGCATGGTCGGTTATGCCCTGATCATCCTTATTCTCAGAAAAGGCAGCCTGGTCACAAATGCCCTTAAAGACGGAAAAGGCATGCGTGCTATCGGACTGGGATCATTTTTCGGGCCTTTCCTCGGCATTTCTTTTTCCCTGCTTGCTGTAAAGTACACCGAGACAGGGATTGCCGCGACCATCATGGCCATTGTGCCGATCCTGATCATCCCTCCATCGGTTATCCTATTCAAAGAGAAATTCACCTGGCTGGAGATTGCCGGGGCGATTATCAGTGTGGCAGGGGTTGTGCTGATGTTTCTGTGAAAGGCGAATTTCCTATTCGCTATGCTCTATTGCATAAGTCTTTAAGAAATAGTGCATTGAGCATCAGCAATTTGAAATAATTCGAATTTCAGATTTACAATGCATGATTGCAAAAGTCCAACTGGTTCTTCGTCGCTTCGCTCAGGATGAAGGTATAAGCAAACGTGAAACAGTTCCTTCGCAGCGCTACCAATGACAAGTTATATAAATGACTGATTTACAAATAGCAACAGCACTCCGGAGGAGTGCAATATTAATAGCAATGACGGGAGAAACGCAACAATGCCCCTCCCTTTGGTGATTTGTTTTAATGCGAAAAGGGTTCACAGGGAGGGGTTGGGGAGGGAAAGCACGTTCCATGTTCCCACCCCTTGATCCCCTCCTTTGCCAATTTCGTCTGAAAAATTCAGATTTTCGCGGGAGGGGAAAATTATATGGTGATTCCGGGTCTGCTATTAATATTACACTCCTCCGGAGTGAATTCGAAAAACCAAATTAACGGTCATCAATACCAATGATTAGAAAATTCAAAAGTTAGTTATTAGATTTCTTGTCATCTCATATTGTGGAGTTTGTAAAAGTCTTATAACTCAGGATGACGGAATGAGCTTACGTGAAACGGATCCTGAGCGCAACGAAGGATCTCCCTGCCTGCCGCGCCGCCCTTTTTTACATGGTTACGCCGTCATCCTGAGCGCAACGAAGGATCTCCCTGCCTGCCGCGCCGCCCTTTTTTTGCGTGGTTACGCCGTCATCCTGAGCGTAGCGAAGGAACTCCTTTCCAGTTATGTCGTTCTTCTTTTATTTAGCATAATGCATTATCCCCGTATAAGCAGTGACCGACCGGCTACTTGTTATATGCCTAAATATTCAAATAAATCAAATGTCTTAGTCTCGAAGACAGCGGCTAGGAATGCCGGCTGCCTTGCTGTCGTTGAACACCATGCAATAGTCAATGCCGAAGTGTAGGCTCCAGCCGGATGAATTACCGACCTGCGAACTGCTCCAGTCGTAGCCCCAGAAGCCCCTGCCGCCCAGCGAACCACTGCTGGTGCTCAGATACCCGGCTGCATGCATTTTTAAAGCAGAGCTCCATGGGCCGTTCCAGTTCACCCAACCACCGCTAGCATTTACATTAGTCCATTCGGTTTGAGTGGGGAGACGCCAACCGGCGCCTAATAAAAGGGCACAAGGATCGTTGGCCGTAAGCCAGTTCGAATTCTCATCAATACTGCTTATCCAGGTGGTATTGGGTGTTCTGGTAGTACCATCATGCTTATACCCCTGCATGCGGTTAAACTGCCAGTACCAGCCGGCAGATGCCTCCGTTGCATCGGTTACAGAAGATGCCTGGTGGTCTGCGCCTAGGTTGCTGGTGATCCAGCATTTTGAAGGTTCACCGGGGATGCCCGTAACAGTGCCGTATGTTACTGCTTTAGACACAGGGGCTACATCACCTGCCGTATGGTTGATTGGCAGGTTCGCACCGCATGAGAAAGGTGTAAAGGTGTCTGATCCAAATGATAAATCCTTCCAGGCATTTGAAGCATATGCGTAAAATTTATTATTTGACGTGCAAAATACAATTAAACCTTCCAACGGATTCTCAATATACCTGATCTCTGCTTGCGTCATCCGCGGTGGTAAAAAACCTTTAGAGGTACTACTGACATCCAATGCTGCACTTGCCGCCGGACTTGTGGTGCCTATACCCACACCGGATCCTCCAATAGTTAATATGGGATCTGAAGTGTTATATTCGCCCCAGGACGTGCTTACTGCAAAATTAAGTGTTGCATTTCCCCAGCCAGCCGGCATAGTGCTGTAGACCAGGAACCCGGAGTGATTGTCATAAAGCCCGCCATAATATGTATCGGTTAAAATCTGGAGGCTGCGTTTTGCTCCGTGCGTGGTAGAGATACCGGCGCCCGAACCGATGGCCAGACCGCCGTTTGCAACATTTAACCCCGACCCGGGGGCTGATGTTCCCAGACCGACACTTCCGGCCCCATTAATATAAATCGCATTCGCCGCGCTGTTCGGCTCTATCACTATAACGTCAAGCAAATTGGCATGGTCGCGGATCTTAAAGCCCCCGGAGTTCGTCGCCTTAAATTTCCAGTTGGCTCCACTAAGGGCATCTATCATGGTGTAGGTAGCGCCCCCGGCCCCTCCAAGGTTCTGGATGGTAATCGTGGGCTCAGTTGTAAGTTTCGCCGCATGTAGCAGCGTGGTGGGTGCGTTGTTCCCAATCCCGACATTCCCGGTGTTGGAATTGTATATGTTGTTGCCAACAGTGGTCCATTGGCTGATTGCATCATTAAGCCCAAAAAACGAGAGCCAAATGATTAGAATTAATCCTTTTTTCATGGTTTTTTTGGTTTTTGGTTAAAGAATAAGTTTGGCTAATAACGCAACATTCTTGTAAAAATAGAAGAAGGTTACAGGACTGTTGGTAAATTGCAAGCAATATAAAAAAATATATGGCATTTGTCAAGAGTTTTGGAACTTATCCAGAAAAAAAAGATGGGGATGAGGGTGGCGTGGTACTGATGTTTTTGTTAAAGGCGTATTTCCTATTCGCTATGCACTATTGCAAAAGTCCAACAGGTTCTTCGTCGTTTCGCTCAGGATGAAGGTATAAGCAAACGTGAAACAGTTCCTTCGCAGCGCTACCAATGACAAGTTATATAAATGACTGATTTACAAATAGCAACAGCACTCCGGAGGAGTGCAATATTAATAGCAATGACGGGAGAAACACAACAATGCCCCTCCCTTTGGTGATTTGTTTTAATGCGAAAAGGGTTCACAGGGAGGGGTTGGGGAGGGAAAGCACGTTCCATGTTCCCACCCCTTGATCCCCTCCTTTGCCAATTTCGTCTGAAAAATTCAGATTTTCGCGGGAGGGGAAAATTATATGGTGATTCCGGGTCTGCTATTAATATTACACTCCTCCGGAGTGAATTCGAAAAACCAAATTAACGGTCATCAATACCAATGATTAGAAAATTCAAAAGTTAGTTATTAGATTTCTTGTCATCTCATATTGTGGAGTTTGTAAAAGTCTTATAACTCAGGATGACGGAATGAGCTTACGTGAAACGGATCCTGAGCGCAACGAAGGATCTCCCTGCCTGCCGCGCCGCCCTTTTTTACATGGTTACGCCGTCATCCTGAGCGCAACGAAGGATCTCCCTGCCTGCCGCGCCGCCCTTTTTTTACGTGTTTATGCCGTCATCCTGAGCGCAGCGAAGGATCGGTCATCCAAAGGCATTCCGTCATCCCAGTAAATAACATCTTTATCAGCAGCCTACCTGGACAGCATTTCCTGGCACATGTTTAATCATAATGGAACGACCTCACGGTAACACTGTATAAATAGTTCCGGTGCCAAATAAAATTTCCTTCCAGGCAGATATACTTGAAAGGTAACCATAAAACTTATTATCGGTGGTACAAAACACGATTAATCCATTGGCGGGACTTTCAATGACTTCAATCTGTGCCTGCGTCATCCTTGGTGGTAGAAATCCTTTAGTCGTACTTGTAATATCAAGTGCTGCGCTTGCCGCCGGTGTTGTGGTGCCGATACCGACATTGCCATTATAAATAGTCATTCTTTCCGAACCCAATTGAGTAAAACTAATGACATCCTGTAAATCATTATTATTAGCAAATTCTAATTTGGTATTCTCACCGGAAGTAATGTAGTAACGTATATAAGCCATATCGCCGCTTCCGCCTCCGGGGTTTTCAGGGAATAATATACCTGAAGTAGCGTTATTGCCTAATGAAGGCATGATAGCCCCATTGTTTACTTGGAGTCTTGCCGCCGGAGTTGTTGTGCCAATACCGACATTCACTGATGTGGACGCGCCATTAACACCCGCAATGCTTCCAAGCACAAGGCTATTACTTGCGCCAGCTACCGCCCGGTTTCCAATAGCTGTGGCATTGGTTAGGTTTCCTGCACTCACAGTAGCATAATACCCAAGACCGGTATTATAACTGCCAGTCATGTTGTCTCTAAGTGCAACTTCGCCGCAAGCTGTGTTGTAGCTTCCTGTAGAGTTAAATAATAACACACTTAATCCTATCCCGGTATTATCTGTTCCTTCAGTATTAGCCCCAAGAGAGTAGTTACCATACGCAGTATTAAAGTCACCTAAAGTATTACTATAAAGCGATGCTTCCCCACAAGCTACATTAAAATATCCATATGTATTGTTCTTAAGCGTATTAGCGCCAATTGCAGTATTAAGATTTCCATTTATATTATCAAAAAGCGCTTGAAATCCAATAGCAGTGTTTCTATCACCATCTGTATTGGAAAAGCCGGCCTGGCAACCAACAAATACATTATTATTATCACTAAGGTCATCATTTACCCCTGCGCCTTCACCGATAAAAACCGACTGCCCTGTGGATGTTTGCCATATGTGTCCGGCTACATCCAGTTTTGCACCGGGCGTTGTTGTACCGATACCCACACTGACTGATTCTGTTGCCCCGTTCACTCCGCTGATGCTGCCAAGAACAAGGCTATTGCTTGCCCCCACCATTGCCTTGGCCCCGATGGCTGTGGCATTTTCCAGATCGCCTGAAGCTATATCTGCATTAGTACCGATAGCTGTGTTATAACTGCCAGTCATGTTTGATGAAAGTGCAAGAATCCCACTTGCAGTGTTATATGAGCCAGTTGAGTTTAAATGGAGAGCAGCATATCCATTTACTGTATTATAACTGCCGGTCATGTTTGAAAAAAGCGTATAATATCCATTTGCAGTATTACCAGCACCCGTGTTTAAAAAAAGCGAATGAAATCCATTTGCGGTGTTAAAATTACTGGTTGTATTGCTAAAAAGCGCATAATAGCCATTTGCAGTGTTTCCTTCACCTGAAGAGTTTGAATTCCCCGCCCCATAACCAACAAATACATTATTATTATCACTCAGGTCATCATTTGCCCCGGCGCCTTCACCGATAAAAACCGACTGCCCTGTGGATGTCTGCCATATATTCCCGGCGACATCCAGTTTTGCACCTGGTACTGTTGTTCCTAACCCCAAATATCCTGCCCCATTTATATAAAGCGCATTCGCCGCACTGTTCGGTTCGATAACAAATACATCCAGTGCATTTGACTGGTCCCTGACCTTGAAGCCCCCGGTATTGGTAGCCTTGAATTTCCAGAAAGCCCCGCTGTTATTATCGACCATAGAATAAGTAGCGCCCCCGGCCCCTCCAAGGTTCTGGATGGTAATCGTGGGCTCAGTTGTAAGTTTCGCCGCATGAAGCAGCGTGGTAGGTGCGCTGTTTCCAATCCCGACATTCCCGGTGTTGGAATTGTAAATGTTGTTGCCGCTGGTGGTCCATTGGCCAATCGCTTCATTCAGGCATGACAAAGCGAGCATCAAAAAAATGAAAGCAAAAGTTTTCATAGTTTCTTTGAATTGGTTAAGAATTAAGTTTGGCTGCAATCAACAATCAATGATCAACCAGGAGAGACAGGATGAGGATCAATTGTCAATATCTGGAAAGATAAAGTAATAACGGGCACATGTCAATGCTTTTCGGACATATGCAGAAAATAATGATGAACCCGGGGCGGAATATCAGGGTTAGCCCGGGACGTCAGTCCCGGGAGAACGGATGCAGCAAACATGCATTAAGATTATACCCTGCGGTAACGTATGATGATTAGTGTTCCTATAAGAACAAATCCTATAACCAAAGCCCAGTTAGTGATTGGAACAGGCGGGCGGGGGGCGCAAAGGCAGAAAGCCATTGATAATTCCAATTCGTAGGGAACTGCGCCTTGCCATCTCCATTGGTCTTCCTCTTCAAAATACATATAGACGCTGGTATTGCCTAAACCAGTTCCCCCCATATCTTCGCAATGCCAGAATGCATAGCAAGGGTCGCCATCATTTAACCGGGATATTGATACCCATCCGTCAGTTACCGGAACAGGTTCAGGAAAAGTCACATCAACCTGGAAATCACCGCCAAGGAAAACATTGAAATATTCCGGGATAGCCGACAGCGTGTAAGAAGTGACTTCATCACCAGGTATGGCCGGATCTGTTAAGTTTCTTTCATAAAACCTGATAATAAAAGTCATTTCTGAGGGCTGGCAAGTATTAAAGGTTTCATAATCTAATTCCATACCCCAGAAACGCATGGAAACAGGTGCTGACGCAACTGTAAAATCATCTGCAACTCTGCGTGGATCCTGCATTTGGAAGCTTGCCGAAATATAACCAGGAACCTGGTTAAATAAAGTACCTGGAGGACATTGCAGTTCAGCATCCCTGGTGATCTCTTTAGGTGACTTTCTGATAAGCAGTTCATCCTGTGCCATGCTATTCATTGCAAACAGCATTAAAAAAGTAAAAAATAAAATCTTAAACTTTTTCATAATATTTTATTTTAATTTGGTTAATATCTATCAAAGTAAGAAAATATAAATTATTTAGACAATACCCTAAAAGGAGTATTTTTTTAAAGAAATAGGAAATGGTAAGGAAATTTAATATCATATAAGCCCGGCCTCTATAGAAAAATGAATGAGAGAGGCTGTGTTTTTCAAATGGAGCTTATGATGCAGGTTTCTTCTGTGCGTTTTTGCCGTTGCAGGACTAATATTTAAGATGTCAGCTATTTCTTTGTCATTCATTCCCTTTGCTACCAGTTTTAAAATTTCAATCTCACGCCTGGTAAGTGACTGGAAGCTCAATTTATTTTTCAAACGCAGGTTTTCTTTCAGTAAGATGCTGATCTGATTTTCAGTATCGATCATTTCACTTACATTCAGGTTTACTACTAAAATCTTCCATGGGTTTCCATTGTTAAACTCCATCATATTCGCACACCAAATCATCCACTGATAATCACCTTCCTTTGGTCTGACCCGAATGAGACCCCCGAATGATTTTTTTGGATCCTTATGAATTCTGGGGATTATGTTGAAAAGCACCTGCATGTCGTCAGGATGCACAATCCTGGCAAAAAAATCATTTCCGATTTCTAAGATCTCTTTTTGTGAATAGCCGATAAAGTCGAGTCCCCTGGAGTTTGTCCAGAGGTTAGAAAAGGTTCGGTTATCAATCGAATTATTGACCACATTGACCAGAATGTGGGCGGGAAGATTTTCAACTATAGCTTTATAAAAGGAGAGTTCCTGTAATCCTCCATTAAGATTAATTGATTTCATTTCAAACCAAAATAGGTTAGATTAACTGCAGTTTGTAAAGATACTTGATGAAGTAGCTTTAAATCAGTGGTAAAAATAAAAAATTTATGCACGATTAAAGAAACAGGATGCAGGATTGGCAAAGGAATTCTTAGTTCTGAATATAACCGCCGACCGCCGACCAATGACCAATGACCAATGACCAATGACCAATGACCAATGACCAATGACTAATGACCAATGACCAATGACTACTGCCCCCCGACCAGCGCCTTCACCTCCTCCACCGTCCCCGGCAGCGCAACAATTTCCCTTGTTTTTGCATCGAGAAGCACCATTACCGGGGTGGCAAGGACGTAATAATCGTAGGCTACTTTGCTTCGTACCCCTTCTTCTGCAAGCAAATGATTCCATCCTTTTAATTCGGCAATCTTTTGCTCCCAGGCATTTATCTCCGTTTCGGTTTCATCCAGGCTGATGGCAGTGACCATGATTTTTTGGCTCACATCGGGTTGTTGCTGCCAGGGATGGAGATTTGACAGTACGGTGGCACAATGCTCGCAATCTGCCGACCAGAAAAGGATGAGTATGTATTTACAAGTTGTTTCAAAATTATAAAGATCAAAGGGCTGGCCTTGTGAATCCGTCATCGAAATCTCCGGTGCTTTGCTGCCCGGTACCAATGTTTCGATACCTTTCAGTCTGCGGCTAATTTCCTGTCTTTTAGATGTCAAACAGTTCGGATCCTCCAGGTAAGGCTCCAGGATTTTGATCCCGGCATCTATTCCGTTGGTCTCGTAACCCCTGTAAAAATAATCCACCATCCAGCCGTAAACCATCGGATGGCCCTGCCTGGCTTTTTCAATCGCGGTTTTTCCGGCCAGGGGGAACAGGGAATCGCGCAAGGCTACTGTCGTGACCAGCTGCCCGTAAAGGTTGACGTAGTTATCCATCCACTTGTTGATATCGGATGTTTTGATGACCAATGAGTCATTAAAGTCGATCCCGTCGAAATAATGGTTTATCAGGCTTAATATCCTGTCTGTTTCATTTCCTTCCCATGGGATTTGAACCACATACTGAAAACCATACAGGTTGCTTATAAAGAGCGATTTATCCTGTTCAGTGCGGCTTACCAGCCATTGGTTGTATGCTTCCCTGCGCTTTTCATATTCTTTAATGCCTTCCCGGTAGAAATCCGAACCTGTATCGTCATAGCTCATTAAAAAATTCTGCAAGACGCCCAGTTTTTCCTTTTGTTTGGCATTCATTTCGGAAAACCGGGCAAATGCTTCGTTTTCCCTTTCACCGGGCTGAAAATAAGTGCTGTCAGGATTATTGCTAAATATAGGGCTGACCCACAGTTCCAGGTCCTGGTCATGGATAAAAATATATTTTTCTGCAGGATAAGGCGTGCTGGCCGCAGTTTCCTTATAATCGAACCGTAAAACAAATTCCCCCGGGAGGTAATTGTCAGTAACCAAAAGTTCAGTTGTTTCCCCGTTTTTAATACCATTCACTTCCAGGATGGGTTTGAAAGTATGTGAAGGCGTCAGGGCCAGCAGGCTGATCTTGCTTTCGTAAACCCCGCGAAGGTGAATGGTTATGGTGATATCAAGGGTTTGTGCAGATAAATGAAAAGCAAATCCCAGAGCTAGTAAAACGGTAATGACAAGTAAAAATCCTTTGTCTTTAATTGGCGTCTTCATATTTATGGTTTTTCGAGGGTAAATTTAGGTATTTCATCTATTGAAATTGTATAATTCTGCCACCTAAAGTTGTTAGGTCGAGATAATAAATAAATTAAAAAATGATGAATTTAAGGGTAAATTGCGAAGCGAGGGTTCTACCGGCCCTTCGCTTCTGCCTTCTGTCTTCTGTCTTCTGAAAATAATCAAATATATCAAATTCTCAGTCTTTCAGACAACGGACAGAAAAGCCATGAGCCTTGCTGGGGCTGGCCATTTCGCAACCGCCACTGTAGAAGCCCAGGTCCCAGGCATCCAAATTATTGAGTTGCGAACTACTCCAATAGTGGCCGTCTGTATCCCTGTTATTGAGCAAACCACCGCCGATGTTCAGGTACCCGGCTGCATGGAGCTTTAAACCAGAATTCCATGGCCCGTTCCAGTCCGTCCAGTCACCGGTTGCATTCACATTTGTCCATTCGGCAGATGTTGGGATACGCCAACCATTTTCAAGCTCAAGAGTGCAGGGATCATTGGCAGCCTGCCAGTCAAGGTCTTCATCAATATTGTCTATCCAGGCAGAATTGGGTGTTCTGGTTGAACCATCATGCTTATACCCTTGTATACGGTTAAACTGCCAGTACCAGCCAGCCGACGCTTCGGTAGCTTCATCAACAGCAGTTGCCTGGTGGTCGGCGCCAAGGTTGCTGGTAATCCAGCATTTTGAAAGTTCACCGGGGATATTCGTAACGGTACCATATGTTACCGTTTTGTCAACTGGGGCTACTGTACCCGCTAAATGATTAATGGTGATGGAATCACCGCAACCCCAGGAAGATGAAGTGGTAAAATTTACTTCATTCCCATATGCTGTTCCAATGCTGTTTGTAGCATACGCCCTCATATAATAAAGGGTATTCGCAGTCAGGCCGGAGAGGATGCTTTCAAATACACCGGTTCCGCTGCCGTCAGTAGTATGGCTGTCGTTGGTAGTGGGAATAGCAATTGTACTCCAGCACACACCACAGGCTGATACAGGTGCATCGCCTTCACTGGTGACTTCCCCTCCACTGGTGGCAGTGGTTTGGGTAATGTTGGACACTGAGGCAGTGGTAACGGTTGGTATTGTGGGGACAATGGTGCTGTCATTGAGACAACGGATATTAATAGCGAATGACTTGAAGTTACCTTGTCCAGCATAGCAATCGCTGCTAATAAAGTACAGGGTCCCGTTGCGAGTATTATCAGCCTGTGAACTGCTGTGGTAGTTGCCTGAGGATCCTCTGGTATCGAGATCACCACTGTTTAGCCACAGGAACCCGGCTGCATGGAGCTTTAAACCAGAGTTCCACGGGCCGTTCAAGTCGTTCCAGCCTCCACTTGCATCCACATTGAACCATTCAGTATAAGAAGGAAGACGCCAGCCATCCCCAAGTTCAAGGGCACAAGGATCGTTTGCAGCCTGCCAGTCAAGGTCTTCATCTATTGGGTTTATCCATGTTGTATTGGGTGTTCTGTTTGTGCCATCATGCTTATACCCCTGCATGCGGTTAAACTGCCAGTACCAGCCTGCCGAGGCTTCTGTAGCATCGTTAACAGCAGTTGCCTGTTGGTCAGCGCCAAGATTACTGGTAATCCAGCATTTTGAAAGTTCGCCGGGGACATTGGCGACAGTTCCGTATGTTACCGTTTTGTCAACCGGTGCTACTGCACCTGCCAAATGATTAATGGTGATGGAATCACCGCAAGCCCTGGGTGACAACGTCGTAAAGCTCACTTCATCCCCATACGCTGTTCCAATAATGTTTGTAACATACGCTCTTACATAATAAATGGTATTCGCAGTCAGGCCGGTGAGGCTGCTTTCAAACACACCGGTTCCACTTCCATCTGTCGTATGGCTATCTGCGGTCGTTGGATTTGCACTTGTACTCCAACATACACCTCTGTTAGTGATATAGTCTCCCCCATCAGATAATACATTTCCTCCACTTGAAGCGGTGGTTTGTGTAATATCTGTAACGGCAGTTGTAGAGGTATTGGGCAAGGCCATATCCCGGAGACAACGGGTAGAAAAGCCGTAAGCCTTATTGTGGTTGACCATGAAGCAATTGCCACTGAATAAATATAGATCCCAGCCGTCCGAACTACTGTAATGTGAACTGCTCCAGTAGTAGCCATAAATCCCCCTGTAGATGAGCGAACCATTGCTGTCTTTCAGGTACCCGGCTCCATGCATTTTTAATGCAGAGTTCCATGGACCGCTCCATTCTGCCCAGCCTCCGCTTGCATCCACATTGGCCCATTCAGTTGAGGTAGGAAGACGCCAGCCACTTCCAAACTCAATAGTACACGGGTCGTTGGCAGCAATCCAATCTGAATTTTCGTTGATGCTGGTTATCGTCCATGCTGGGGTTACCATTGAACCATCATGCTCATACCCTTGCATACCGTTAAACTGCCAGTACCATCCTGCCGAAGCTTCGGTAGCATCGTCAATAGCAGTTGCCTGGTGATCGGCGCCAAGGTTACTGGTAATCCAGCATTTGGAAGGTTCTCCAGGGATATTTGTAACCGTACCATAAGTTACTGTTTTATCAACCGGGGCTGCACCCCCTGAAGCCAAATGGTTAATGGAGAAGGATGAACCGCAATGTAAGGAGCCCGAGGTTGTTTGTGTCAATGATACAGGCGTGGAATAACCGCAGCTGTTATATGCCCAGGCATATCTTGTGTAAGCATTTCCGCTGGTTAATCCTGTTTCAGTTTTTGTCGTACTGGCGCCCATATCGGTGGCAGTGGTATAATTATTTGCTGAATTCCATTTATAGCCCAAAGCTATGGGAACGATGTTCCAGTTCCAGATGATCCGGGTATCCTCAGGAATATGTGTTCCTTCAGTTGGAGTAACCGGTGTTGTGCATCCCCACAAAAAATTTTGCCATTTGCCGTCCTGATATATAGAGAGGACCCCGGTACCATCTGCTTTGCAATTTGTGCAAAATATAATAAGTCCTTCAACGGGATTCTGGATGGTATTGCGCTGTAAAAAGGTCATCCGGGGGGGGAGTAATCCCCTGCTTGTGGATTTCACATCCAGCATTGCAGAGCTATCGGGACTGCAGCCATCAGTATTTATGCCCACCTGCGAAAACAGTAAACTATTATTGAGCAGAAGTATAATAAAAAGAGGTAATTTTTTCATGGCTTTTGAATTTGATTAAAAACATTGACTCAAACTTCAATAAGCTATCCATAGGTAGGTGCATATTGAAGCTTTTATTCAAAAGGTGAAAGATAAGAATATATAGAAAAGAAGTCAATACTTTTTTTGATTTTATAATGGGAAAATAAGGGATTATACCTGCCGGCCCGCTGTCCGCCAACTGTCTTCTTTCTTCTTTTCCTCAACCATTCAGCGCATCTATGATTTTTGTAATTTTACATCACCAATTAGCCAAACCCTTTAACATGGATGGTGAGAAAAAAATTGATAAGATTACGTACTTGCTTTTAACTAGCCTTGTATTTAGCATTTTTACTTCTCAGACTTTTGCACAGGCAAGCGATACCATTCCACCTGCCAGGCGTCCGACAGTTGGACTGGTGCTTAGCGGAGGCGGCGCTAAAGGCTTTGCTTATATCGGCCTGTTGGAGGTTATCCAGGAGGCAGGGCTGCCAATCGATTACATTGGTGGTACAAGCATCGGGAGTGTCGTAGGAGGGCTTTATGCAATAGGATATCACCCTGATTCCATTACTAAAATAATCAGTTCGATCGATTGGGATAATCTGCTGACCGATAAGATCGAAAGAAAATATATCGCTTACGAGGAAAAGGAATTCGGTGAAAAGTTCATTATCACCCTTCCTGTTGCCAATAAAAGCCTGAATATCAGTCCATCATTATACCAGGGACAGGAAATCAACCTCATGCTCAACCATTATTTTTCGCCTGCTTTTAAAACCCATGATTTTGATGACCTTCACACTCCATTTTTGTGCGTGGGCACCGATCTGTTTACCGGTAATGAAGTGATCCTTGATTCCGGTTATCTGCCTATGGCGGTCAGGGCCAGCATGTCCATTCCCGCTTATTTTTCGCCGGTTGATTACAATGGTTATTACCTTGGAGATGGTGGAGTTGTGAATAACTTCCCGGTTAAAGACGTCAAAGCCAGGGGAATCGATATTATCATATCTGGGGATGTCCAACCCCCTTTGAGATGTGAACGGGAGGAGTTTGAATCCCTTACCGATGTGATTGACCAGATCATCACCTTTAACAGGGGGCCTGCAAACCAGCTCGGCCGTGAATTTTCCGATATTTATATCCCCCTGAATACTGACTTCGGTATTATGGATTTTGCCGATTATGATTCCATCATCGCATATGGCCGGCGGGAATCAAAGCCTTTCTATAACCAGATCAAAGCGTTGGCTGATTCGCTTAATGCTATCGAGTACAAACCTTTAAAACCTTATACTACCCGGCCGATCGATAAAATTCTGATCAATTCTGTGCAGATCAAAGGGTACAAAAAATTTGCCGGCTCATATTTCAAAAACTATTTTAATGTTAAGGAGGATACCGTTTTTACGCTGGCCGGGATCGAGAAGAGCATCAGGCAGATGTACGGAACGCGCTTTTTTGAGAGTGTGAATTATGAAGTTCATGCAAACGGGAAACGTAACGACCTGATCATCAATGTTAAGGAAGCCGACCCGGGATATGTTTCGGCAGGGGTTCATTATGACAACAGTTACGGAGGAAGCTTGCTTCTCAACGGATCATTCCGCAATGTGCTGGGAAAACGGAGCAAACTGTTCACCGACCTTGTTCTGGGTGAGAATCCCCGACTCCGGGCTTTCTATATGTTAGATAATGGTGCACAGCCCGGCATTGGTATTAAAGGTGAATTTTATTCCTTTAAATTTGACCTTTATGAAGATGAAACCAAGATTAATAAAATCATTTTCACCAATTACAAAGCTTCCGCTTTTGTTAATTATAGCCTGAAGAACCTGCTCAACTTCAGGACAGGATTTGATTATGAATATTTCCGGTTCAAACAGGATGTCCTTACTGATACGGTACTTGAAGCCTATAATGAATTCAGCAGTTACGGCACTTTTTTCGCGGTTTTCAGCGCCGATTCACGCGATAAGGCTTATTTCCCGACATATGGTTCAAAATCGGAATTTCGCGTGGAGTACGTTATGCCATTGTCGAAGAACTGGAGCAAAGATTTATTTACCAGTTCATTTGTCCTTTATTGGAAGTACGAGTTTAACTATCCGATATCACCAAAATTTGTGCTTCGTCCCGGTCTCTTTGTCGGCAGCACTTTATCTTCTGAAAACAGGCCACCATTGCAGCATTATTTCGGTTTCGGCGGGTTGAATCCGAGCCAGTATGTGAACACCTCCGTGCCCTTTACCGGGCTACAGTTCATTCAGCGCTTTGGCTACCATGCCGCGGTATTAAGAATGAAATTACAGTATAATTTCTACAAGAAACTTTACCTGACTTTCCTGTTGGATGGAGGTTCCGCCGAATTTGATTTTGCCGAGCTCTATGACCCGAAGAATTATGTAATTGGATATGGTGTGACAGCTAGTTACGACAGCTTCATCGGGCCATTGGAACTTACCTTCATGGGATCTAACCTTAACAGCAAACCGATGCTGTTTTTGAACCTGGGGTTCTGGTTCTAGGAACGGGGACAAGGGGACTGGGGGACATTTTCAACGGATGATAATCATTTTGCCTGAAGCTACCTTGTGATTTTTAATCTCCAGGTTGTATAAATACGGGCCGGAGGCAAGGGATTTATCATTGAAATTATAAATTTCTTCCTGGCTTTCGTCTGAAATTTCAATAGGGATAATATCAACAATAAAACCCGCCTCGCTGTATATTTTTATCACTCCTTTTTGATTTGGTTTTGTGTTATCCGATTCGATAATGAAAGTAGTTTGATAAGTTGAAGGGTTTGGGATAGTATAAATCGAGTAAGCTGGTATTTCCGGTTTATTTTCATGAATGCCGGTCAGTAATGTATCCAGTTTGAATTCAAAGTAGTTGGCGGAATCGGGCTCGATGGAAACCATGGTATCGCCAATTTCACCGTATTCATGTAAAAAATTGATATCATATCTTTTGCAGAACATGTTATCAGTGAAAAAATAGCCATTGTCATCTGTGAAGATTTCAGGGACAGTCGGCGTCATAACATAATAATAAATATAATTGGCATAGTCTAATTTAATTCCCGGAAGTGGTTCATTATTAGAATCTCTGACGTATCCGCTGAATGTGGTTTTATTTGAAACCTGGTATGGATTGCTGCCCAGGGTTGCAGGAAGCTCTTTGACTGTCCAGAAACTTTCATAATACGACTGATCTACATAGAAAAACCTTTGCCATGCTATCGATTCGTCTCCTTTCGGAGCACTGACCTCGCAAAAATATTGTTCGGGGATATCACCGAATGGCAAACCGTAGTAATCAACATCTAACCATTGACCATTGAATAATTCTTCCAGCTTAAGAAAATCTCCAACCGGGTTTATATAAAAAGTAGTTAAAAAATCATCCTGGGTCAGGACCAGGGCTTCATTCGGAATAACCGCAATCCCCGGCCTAAATTGCGCAGTATCATAGAGTCCCGCAATCCTGTAATTATCCAGGTTTGTGTCCCAGAAATATGAACCACCGTAGAATTCAACAGACCAGCCATTAGTTCCAAAGTTAATTTCTGTTAGCATTGGAGGTGGTAGCAAAGGATTAGCGTAAGAATTTGATATCAGGTTTAGTCCCAGGAATATGATGACTGTGATTTTCACCGTTTTCCTTTTAATACCATTAAGAAAATTAAAGGAATTCATGATGCAGATTGGTTTGGAAAGTATTACTCCAAAGATAAAAAGAATTCCTAAAGATATATTGCTTCAGACTCGATATTTTTTATTTTTGGACTAAAGTCCGGTCAGGTATTGGTTATTATTAGCCTCAACCTGAAGGTTGAGGTAAGTCAGGGCAACCGGATTATAAAGGTTATCAATTACCCCGGACTTCAGTCCGGGGACGCAAGGCAAGCCGGTAACCGTCAATTACCCCGGGCTTCAGCCCGGGGAAGCAAGAACGAATAATAATACCGGGCTTTAGCCCAAAATAGAATTAAAAATGATCCGTAAATCAATCCTTCTGTTAATCCTGATCACCCTTTTCTCCTGCTCTCCCGGAGAAACAGGCAAAAAGCAAATGGTTAATAATGTGCCAGCTAAAAAAGAAACCATTGATATCTTCCAGCAAATCCTGGATTCCGCCAATGTTTACGGTTCGATCCTGGTCTATGACGCATTAAAAGACATTTATTATTCCAATGATTTTGACAGATGTAAGATTGGCCACCTGCCGGCATCGACCTTTAAAATCCCAAACTCTATCATCGCCCTGGAAACAGGCGTAATTTCTGATGACAGCACGATGATCAGGTGGGACGGTCAGAAGCGAAGGTTGTCGGCCTGGGAGCAGGACCTTGTTTTCCGCGATGCCTTCCACTATTCCTGTGTTCCCTGTTACCAGGAGATCGCACGTAAAATAGGGGTTGAGAGGATGAAAGCGTACCTGGAGAAACTGGATTTCGGAAACATGATAGTCGATTCATCTTCAATAGACCTTTTCTGGCTGGAGGGCGATTCAAAGATCAGCCAGTTTGAGCAGGTTGATTTCCTTGACAGGTTTTATCATTCCCGGATCCCTGTTTCAAAACGCACAGGCGATATCATGAAACGGCTGATGGTGATAGAAGAAAATGATACTTTCAGACTTAGTGGCAAGACTGGCTGGTCAGTCCGGAACGGAAATAATAACGGATGGTTTGTCGGTTACCTGGAAAAGGGGGTGGATGTTTATTTTATAGCTACAAATATTGATCCGAAAGTTGAGTTCAACATGGATCTTTTTACAGTTATAAGGAGGCAGATCTCGATGAAGGCCTTCAGGGCGATGGGGATAATTTAGCCAGTAATTACCTTTTCAAGAAAATCCCGGTTACTTCCATCCCATCAACCAGGTGTATAACCTGTAAACCTAATTTTTTTGCTGCTTCGATATTGACCTGGAAATCATCAATAAAAAGTGTTTCTTCAGGGTTCAGGCCTTTGTCGTTCATGACAAATTCAAAGATTGCCGGGTCTGGCTTATAAAGTTTTATTTGAAATGAATAATAAGCTTTCTCGAAAAGGCTGTCAAGTGAAGGATAACCGTATGTTTTCCGGAATTGTTCCTGGTAATGGTCGTAATGGATCTTGTTGGTATTGCTCAGCAGGAAGGTCCTGTATTTTGTTTTAATTGATTCCAGGAATTTTACGCGATGCGAAGGAACCTGGCCGAGAATAAGATTCCAGGCGTGGTCAAGTTTCTCATCAGTTACATTATTATTCAGCCCTGTTCTCAGCATCAACCTGAATTCACCCGGGCTCATTTCACCTTTTTCAAACCGGGTATATACATCTTTTTTCAGAAAAGTTTCGTGGAGGGTTAATACATTTGTACATCCTAGATTTATTAGTCCTGCTGCAAAAGCCATCGGATCAATGGGGATAATAACACCGCCGAAATCGAAAATTATATTTTTAATGGATTTAGCCATGGCGGCAAAGGTAAATTATTAAACTCGTAGTACGACTATAGTCGTACTACGAGTATTTATAAAGACCAGATAATCACTTACTTTAATTCCTGAGAGCAGAAGTAAATTTCCAGGTTAAATTTTCATTCTTTTGTGATGTTGCAGGCACATAGCACCGGTATGCCTGATTCGTTGGTTAGCAGGTTTTCCTTGTCCTGCTGGGCAAAATAATGATATTCTTCAGATGAGACCGACATCATGGCAATCATATCAGCCCTGGTCTTTTGAGCATATTGTAATGTCTGGCGGGCAAATCCTACAGAAAGCACGGTCTGTTTTTCGTTGACCCGGATATACCTGATGCCATTTTCATCGAATATAGCCTTCGTTATCTCCAGGTTCTTTTTTAATTGTTCCGGCCATTCAAATCCCGGACGCTCAATTGAATAAATATGAACTTCAGATTGAAATAACTTACCAATGATCGCCACAGCCCTTAAAATATTTTCATATGCCAGGTGAGTGGCGACAGGGAGGACTATCTTGCCGAAACTTGTCCGGAAAGCTGAAGTTGATTGGACAACCAGGGTTGGCACAGGAATTTTAGTGATAATCTTAAGGATATCGGCACCGAGAAGCTTTTGTTTTACCCCTCGTACCCCATGGGTTCCAATAACCACAAGCATATATTCGTTTTCTTCCGCTTCAGCCTGTATATCTTTAAAAATGGATCCTTCGATAACTTTTCCTCTACAGTCAACCTTATATTTTGATGATATCACACCGGCTTTAAAATTGAGCTTTTCAGCTGCAGAAGGCAGGTCTGATGATCGTTCTGCAATATGAAATAAAACCATTGCTGAACCTGAAGCGCTGCTCAGTAAAGCTGCCTGTTCGATTACTTTATCCGATAAATCGGTGAAATCTACGGGAACAAGGATCTTTTTTTCGGTCATAGTGACGAAGTTTAATTGCTGAAATAATAAATCATGGACGATTGAACATGGACAAGGGACAATCTAGCAAGAGCAAAAATAAGATTTTAAGTGATTTCAAGTTCCAAAATCCAAATTTTCAATTTGTTAATTACATGTTAAATCTCGCATATGTATTGACCTTATAATTACTTTTAGTGCAATCCAATCAATTAATTCACTAACAACCAAGATTATGAAAACAAATTTGAAAATTCTGGCAATGTTACTTTTTTTTTCAACAGGGTTTGCCACCCGGGTCAATGCACAGGAAAGGCCAAAATTCCTGACGGTTACTACCATCCATTGGAATATGGATTATGAGAACTTTTCTATGGACGAATGGAAAGCTGTAGAAAAGGAATATTTCGACAAAGTAACGATGAAAAACGAATTCATCGTCTCAGCAAATGTTTTGATGCATTATTTTACCGCAGATAATTCGGAGCTAAAGATCGTCACCGGTTACAGTTCATGGGAAAACATTGAGAAGGCCAATGAACGGAGCGATGAATTGGCAAAAGAGGCCTGGCCGGACGAAAAAGCCCGGGAGGCGTTCTTTAAGAAGCAGTCGGCCTATTACACCAACATGCATTCCGATGAGATCTTATCAACCATGGATGGGGCTAAAGTAATGGCTGAAAAGCCGACCAAGCCCATGGTTTATTATATAAGGACATCCCATAGGTCTTTCCCTGAAGATGGTAAGCCGGAAGAAATTCAGGCGTTAAGGAAAGAATACAAGGAGAATGTGATCGATAAAAACCAATATGTCAAAGGTTATTTTCCTAATGTTCATGCCTGGGGATCGGATGGACGTGATTTTATCGAGGCTTTTGTTGTGGAATCACTGGGGGATCTCGCCCTGTCGATGGAAGAAAACCAGAAACTAACAAAGGCACACTGGCCGGATGAAAAAAAGGCAGATGATTTTTTCGATAAGATGGACAAATACTTGACCGGCTTCCATGCTGATTATATTTACCGCCACGTACCGGAGCTGTCAAAATAAAAAACCTCAAAATCCTTATCAGGCATGAAATCGGCCTTCTTCCAGATAAAATGTTGTACGTCGTTTTGTATGAAAGAAGTATCGGGCGAATAATTCAATGAATCGAGGATGAAGGATGAAGGCATTTGAAGTTCATAACCGGCGAATTCCAGCGGTCTTCTCCAACTGGTCGTGCTATTCAGGATGTACTTAAAATGTCCTTCATTCTCCTTTTGCCTGAAAAATACCCTGTACGCAGTTTGTCCGTATGCTTTCACGAAAATCTCGAAAAATACGCCGGATTTGCCTTCCTGGTAAGGAATAATTTCTTTTGATCCCAAATCCAGCACCACCAGGGAATCGATCAAATCCATCGTCTGTGCGGGAAATGGATAGAAAAGGATTGTCCGGATATCTTTGTCACCCACATTGCAGAAATAATAATCAGCCTCTGTTATCACTGCATCTTCCTGAATCTGAAAGACAATATCTTCCCGGTAAAATTGAAGGCTCTGGCTGATGACCGGAGGACAGTAAGACAGTAAGACTGTAAGAATGATAAGAAATAAAGTCGTTTTCATCAGTTGATCAGCATTATGTATGTAGCTTCTATAGGATTGGCACCCTGATCATATATTTCACCCCATTACCGGGGGAGGAATCGATTTTCACCTCTCCGCCGAGGAAGCCAATCCTGGACTGGATACCTTTAAGACCAAGTGACGACGATGTGGATACAAGCATTATCTCCGTATCTAAACCAATCCCGTCATCAGAATAATTAAGCTCCAGTTCATTGGCCGACCTGTTGATCTTCAAGGAAATGTTCTTTGCCTGTGCATGTTTCAGGGTATTATTCACCATTTCCTGGACTACCCGGTAAAGCATGATCTCTTTGTTTTCAGGTAGCCTGGTCATGTCTCCCGAAATTTCAATGGTTGCATGAATGCCCTGCATTCCATCTATGTTGTCGACCAGGTCTTCCAGGGCTTCGAACAATCCCAGTTTGGTCAGAGATCCCGGCATCATATTATGGGAGATCCTGCGGACATCCCCTGAGGCCTGCTCCAGGAGCTGTGTCGCCCTTTCAACCAGGGGCTGGTTTTCCGGGCCCAGGTCCCTGATGGTGGTAAAGTGCATTTTAGTGGCAGATAATAAAACACCAAGGCCGTCATGCAATTCCTGGGCAACCCGCTTACGTTCCTCCTCCTGACCTTCCAGCAGCAACCTGGCGGTCATAAGTCGCTTTTCTTCCTCTAAATGCCTGATCCGCTGCTGTGCAATGATCTGGTCTTTGACCGCCTTCTGCCGGAAATAAAGGACTATGAAAACCATCAGCATAAATGATCCGATTGCAATGTACAGGATGAAATTCCGCTGGATGGTTTTTTGCAGGTTCGCTTTTTCGAGTGTCAGAATTGTTGCCTGGTCCTTTTCCTTCTGATATTTTTTTTCAAGTTCCTTGGTGGCTTTTAATTTATCAAGATTAAGGAGGCTGTCATATAGTTGAAAATACATGACATGATATTCAAAGGCCTTTTTAAAATTTCCTGAGTAACTATAATTGAATGCAAGGTCCTGGAGGATGAGACGGCGGTTCTGGAGGTAACCCGCACTGGTTGCTAACTGAAGGGCAGAGTCAAGCATGGCCTGTGCCATCTCGTATTTGTCCATTTCTATGTACATCTCCCCGATATTCTTTAATGCCATGGAGATGCCCTCGGTATAATTTTGTTTCCGGAATAAAGGAAGGGCTTTTTGATAGTTTTCCAGGGCAAGGTCATATTTCTCCTGGCGCTGGTAAACTGAGGCATAATTATTATAGAGGTTTGCGGTTTCAATGTCATTGTCAAGTGTAATCCTTATTTCTGCAGCCGAGTCCAAATATGACAGGGCCTTTTCCGGATATCCCCATAATAAATAATTACTGGCCAGGTTTTGCAAATTTTCGACCATGGTTTTATAATCCTTATTTTTTTCATTGATTTTAAACGCTATATCCAGGTAATGGCCGGCTTTTTCATAATCCTTTATACATGTAAATGTCTTGCCAAGATTATTATAAATGGGACCGAGATAATTCAGTCTTCCGGAGGCTTCGGCAAGCTGCGCTGCTTTCAAGTAATAAGATGCGGCTGAATCATAATCTGAAAGGTTCAAATAGATATTGCCAAGTGCATTATTAGTTGCGATCAATCGGGCAGTATCATTAAGATTCAGGTTGATCACAAGGCTCTTTTGAATATAATATATCGATGAATCTGTCTTTCCCTGTTTCTCGAGGAGAACCCCATAACTGAAATATCCCTTGCCCAGCCTTGTTTCGTCGCCATTTTGGCTGCACAGATTGTTAAAGACCCGGATGTAATTGAGGGCATCCTGGTAATTCCCCCTTTTGTTCTCTATCAGGTAAAATTTATAATGGCTCTCAGCGATGCCATCATAGTATTTTAGGCTGGTCGAAAGAACGAGGGCCTGCCTGGCATAACGGGAGGCACTGTCTGATTTATACTGGTCAATAAAGGCCTGGGTCAGGACAAGAAGGTTGTCAACAGTCTGCCTGTCGACAGGATGGCTATTGATCACCTGCCTTAAACTGTCGATCCTATCTGCCGCCCTGGATTGAAATGATATGCATATGATAATAAGAAGTAAACCTGTAAGGATTCTGAATTTCTTCATTATCTCAGTTATTAGCAAACTTAGAGGGTCATCAAATATGACTGCCTTAAGGAATGGTTTTATATCAACAAATTTAACAGGAAATATTTGTTTCGACGTATCAACTAAAATTACAACTTGTTTTAAGGCTCATTTTAATTTTAATTTTGATGCACACTAAACGCACTAAAGTATCTTCTAAGATTACTAATCATAAACAAATTATCATGAAAAAATTAATCAGCCGGGCCGGTTGCAAACTCCTTAAATTAGACTCTTTATAAATTGGCCGGTACCCTTGTACATTCATAGATATTTGAATATTTTCGTAGTCTAGATATATCATGAATGAAGAAGAGAATTTTTTTATATGCACTCCGGCTGGTCTCTGTACTCTCCCTGGTCCTGGTTACTATTCCTCAAATTATTTACGGTCAGACAAATGAGGATTGCCTTTTTTGTCATGAAGATAACACCCTCACTGCTATCCGGCAGGGGAAGACCGTGTCGATGTTTGTAAATTATAAGACACTTGAGAATTCTGTGCATAAAGATGTTGAATGTGCTTCCTGCCATCCTGACGCGGCTGTCGAAGAATTTCCCCATCCCGAAATCCTGCCCAAGGTTGATTGCGGATTCTGCCATGATGAAGCATTTAAGGAATTCGACAAGGGAATTCATGGCCAGGCTCTGCGGCTCAATGCTCTTTACGCCCCTACATGCGAGGAGTGTCATGGCGGACATGATGTTTTATCACGCCTTGATCCCAAATCCCGCACCTATAAAATGAATATTCCCATATTATGCGGGAAGTGCCACCGGGAAGGCGCCCCTGTTGCCAGGACTTATAATATCAGCGAACATAATATCCTGGAAAATTATTCAGAGAGCATACACGGAGAAGGATTGTTTAAAAGGGGACTGATCGTCACGGCGACATGCAATGATTGTCATGGAAACCATCTTGTTCTGCCTCACACCAGCCCGAATTCCACAATATCTGTTAACAACATCGCTGCGACCTGTATGGCATGTCATGCTGAAATTGAAAAGGTCCATACAAAAATTATCAAGGAAGAACTCTGGGAAAAGGAACCGGGTGCCATTCCTGCCTGCACCGACTGCCATCCTCCACATAAGGTGAATCCCCAGAATATTGTCAATACGTTTTCCGACCGTTCATGCCTGAAATGTCATGAAACGCAAGGAGTTCATAAGATGGCAGATGGCAAAATGGTTTCATTGATGGTCAATCCGTCAGATATCGCCAATTCGGTTCATAAGAATATCAACTGTGTTAAATGCCACTCTGATGTTTCCACAAACCTGTCGCGGCCCTGTGAAACAGCCAGGAAGGTCGATTGTTCCAACTGCCATGCCGAAGTCTCCAATGTGTTCGCAATGAGCGGTCATGGGAAGGCATATGAACAGAAACACGAAAATGCACCGTATTGTACGACATGTCATGGAACGCATATCGTCAAATCAAGGTACGACGATACTTCTCCGACTTACAGGACAGGCATCCCTAAGTTATGCGGGGAATGTCACCGTAATGAAGGGAAAGCCAATATAAATACAGATCTGAAAGAAAAGGATGCATATAATGATTATTCCCAGAGTATGCATGGTAAAGGATTGACAGAGAAGGGACTTTTGCCCAGCGCAGTTTGTACTGACTGCCATACAACACATTATGTTTTAAAAGAAATCGATGAACGGTCGTCGGTCAATCCGAAGAATATCCCGGCAACATGCGCTTCCTGTCACAAGGGGATTTATGATGAGTATGTGAAGAGTGAGCATGCCATTACCATTGATGATAAACATAAAAAGTATCCCACCTGTGCCGATTGCCATTCAGCCCATGAAATTTCCGATATTACACAGGACAAATTCATGAACCAGGTGACCAGAATGTGCGGAACATGCCATGAAGATCTTTCAGATACCTATCTCGATACTTATCACGGGAAGGCCTACCAGCTTGGCTATCTTAAATCTGCCAAATGTTCTGATTGCCATGGGGCTCATAGCATTTTTAAATCAAGCAACCCTAAATCGATGATCAGCAGCCAGAATATAGTAGAAACCTGCAAACAATGCCATCCGGATGCCAATATGCGGTTTACCGGCTACCTGACCCATGCCACCCATCATAATAAAACAAAATACCCGGTGTTATTTTACACATTCTGGGGGATGACCTCACTATTGGTTGGCGTTTTCGGATTTTTCGGAATTCACCTCTTATTGTGGCTGCCCAGGTCGTTCCAGACCATGAGGAGAAGAAAGGCACATGAGGCAGTTACCGGTGAAGTGAATCATATCAGGCGATTCAGCCTGAGCCAGCGGATCACCCATTTGTTCGTGATCTTTAGTTTTATCCTGCTCGCACTAACCGGCATGACCCTGAAATTTGCCTCCATGCCCTGGGCTAACTGGCTGGCTAAATTACTGGGTGGCGTGGAGGCGGCTGGTAACATCCACCGGTTTGCCGCCGTCATAACTTTTGGATACTTTTTCTATCATGTTTATGCCCTTATCAAAGCCAAGATCAGGAAAAAGACAGGCTGGGGCAGGTTTATTTTCGGTAAGGAATCCCTGATGTTCAATAAACAAGATGTGAAAGATTTCTGGGCTACGTTGAAATGGTTCCTGAACCTGGGCCCGAAACCCGGTTATGGCCGCTGGACCTACTGGGAAAAATTCGATTATTTCGCCGTGTTCTGGGGCGTTGCAGTAATTGGTTTCTCAGGACTTATCTTATGGTTCCCGGAGTTTTTTACCACTATTTTCCCCGGTTGGCTGATCAATGTAGCCATGATCATTCACAGCGACGAAGCCCTTCTTGCCGTCGGCTTCATCTTTACGATCCATTTCTTCAATACACACCTTCGTCCGGAAGCGTTCCCGATGGATAAGGTCATTTTTACAGGTACCGTTCCGGAAGAAGAATACAAGCACGACCGTCCCAGGGAGTATGAGGAACTCAAAAATTCAGGCCGGCTGGAGAGTGTCCGTGTTAAAAAGGAAGGAAAAGAGCCGTACGAAAGGGCGGTTAAAATCTTTGGATTTACGATGCTGGTGATTGGTCTAACCCTCGTGGTGCTGATCATCTATTCGATGCTCTTCGGGTATAAGTAAATTATTGTAAGGCCCTGTTTATCATTGTCCTGTTTTTCGGCAGGAATTTAGATGATATTAGCTACATTTGGTATAAAAGAATATTTTATGCTGATGGAAGATAAAATCGAAGTAAATATCAATTCCGAAATAGGCGGCCTCGAAGCAGTTATCATTCATTCCATGGGAAGTGAGGTTGAAAATATGACCCCGCAGAATGCCCAGCGGGCACTTTATAGCGATATACTATCCCTTTCCGTATCGCAGAAGGAGTACAGCCAGTTCAGAGAAGTACTGCAAAAGGCAGCCAGGGTGCTGGAGATCAGGGAGCTTTTGGCTGATATACTTGAATTGCCGGACGTTAGAAAGGTTTTAATTGAAAAAGCCGCTGCAGAAACCAATGACCCATTAGTGGGTGATTACCTGAAATCACTTGATCACGTTGAACTGGCCCGGCAAATGATTGAAGGGGTGGAAATGAAGCGTGACAGTTTATCCCGGTTTTTAAGCCATGAACGATACGCACTGCGCCCGTTACATAATTTCTTTTTTACCCGTGATGCCTCCGTTTCAGTGAATAACGAGGTATTTATATCCAGTATGGCCAGTAAAGTCAGAGACAGGGAATCCCTGATCATGGGTGCCATCTTCGATCACCATCCCCTGTTCATGACTAAAACGCAGAGGCTCGAAGAGACGATTTTTAAATTCCATAAAATGACACTTGAAGGAGGAGATGTACTGGTAGTCAGGGAAGACCTCCTGTTGATCGGCATTGGATCCAGGACAACCCCAACAGGCGTGGATGCTGTAATTGAAAAGTTGAAGAAGAGAAAGACAAAACAACATATTATCGTCCATGAACTTCCCCAGGAAGGGGAATCGTTCATCCACCTGGATATGGTCTTTACTTTTCTGAATACCCATGAATGTATGATCTATGAGCCTGTTATCCTTCAGCCTAACCGTTATAAGACCATTCATATTGAAATCGATAACGACCGGGTGAAGATCAATGAGGAGAAGAACGTTATGGATGCCCTGGGAAAGCTTGGCCTTGATATGGAACCCATTTATTGCGGTGGAAAAACTGACCAATGGACCCAGGAACGGGAGCAATGGCACAGCGGGGCTAATTTTTTCGCCCTTGCCCCCGGGAAAATAATTGGCTACAACAGGAATATGTATACCCTTGAAGAGTTGAGCCATCATGGCTATGAGATCATCGGGGCAGAAGAGATCATTTCCGGCAGGAAGTTATTGAAGGATACCGGGAAATGTGTCGTGACCATTGAGGGGTCCGAATTATCCCGCGGCGGGGGAGGAGCCAGGTGCATGACCATGCCGGTAAGGAGGCAGGATTTGGCATAAGTTCAAATAAAACATTCCCGTTCAGGTTTAATTATTTATATTTGTTCTAAATAATTAACCCGTTTATCATGAAAAAAGCATTTATTGTTGCCCTGGTCCTAAGCCTGGCGGTACTCGGGGCGTGGGAATTTTATTGCAGGGCTAACGGTTATATTGCAGCGATTAACGATGATAAGGCATTATGGGCTAAAACCCGGGGGAAGCTGGATGACCTGACGAACTATGATGTTGTCGTAATCGGTTCTTCCAGGGCGCATTTTAATATACAGCTTGACGAATGGGAGGATGAAACCGGAATCCGGCCCTTGATGCTTGCCTGCGATGGCAGCACCCCCACTCCTGTTTTCAGGGATATCGTCAAAAATTCTTCTTTCAATGGTACCCTTATCATTGGGGTAACCCCAAGCCTGTTTTTTTCTGCCCCGGTTGAGGAAGCGCGAATGTGGAGAAGGCCGAAAGCGATGATTGATCATTATCACACGAGGACCTATGCCCAGCGAATCAACCATTTCCTTTCCCTTCCCCTTCAAAAAACCTTTGCTTTTCTCAATTCTGCAGAGGAAGAATGGGATGATGATATCGACCTCAATTCGCTTATAAACAGGATAAAAATTGGAGAGCGCCTGGGTAAACCCGCCCCGCCTTTTTATAATTTCAGCTATGTAGATGACGACAGGAATGTGACCATGTTTGAAAAGACAATGAATGACACAGCTTTTGCCGCTACTATAAAACGTGTCTGGATGTTTTTCGGAAAGATGGCACCACCTCCTGTTAAGGATGAGGTCCTGGCTATTTACAAAGAACTTATTCCGGAGTTTAAAGCACGTGGTGGAAAAGTGATCTTTGTCAGGTTCCCTTCGGGCGGAGAGTTCCGGCAAGCGGAAAATAGGGTCCTGCCGAGGGACCAATTCTGGGAAGTTTTGCTGGCACAGACCAATACACCGGGATATCATTTTGAAGATTATGAAGTCCTCAATAAATATGACCTGCCTGAGTGGTCCCACCTGGCCACGCCAGATGCTAAAATATTCACCAGGGACCTTTTAGCTATCTTGCTCAAAGACAACGCCGTCTCAACACTTCATTAAAGACAGAATTATGCTTTTCAATTCAAACAGTTTTGTTGTCTTCCTTGCCATAGTGTTGGGATTATACTACTTAAAACCCTTAAGCTGGACTTCTAAAAAAGTCATTTTACTCCTGGCGAGTTATCTTTTTTATGCACTTTGGAATCCCCCGTTGATAATTCTACTTTGGGTTTCTACCCTGGTGGACTGGATAGCAGGTAACAAATTATTCAGTGAGACCGATCCCAGGAAGCGAAAACTCTGGCTTTTATTTAGTATGGTTACAAACCTGGGTTTTCTCGCGTTCTTTAAATATGGCGGTTTTTTTGTGGAGAATTTCACCTTTCTGGTGAATTCCATTGGTATCGAATTTCACCCGGCAGTGCCCGATATTATTCTGCCGATGGGGATATCTTTCTACACCTTTCAAACCATGTCGTATACCATTGATATGTATTATCGGAGAATGGAACCGGCAAAAACCTTCCTTGATTTTTCCCTTTTTGTCACTTTTTTTCCTCAATTGGTAGCAGGGCCCATAGTCCGGTCGAGTGAGCTCGTCTCCCAGTTTTACGCCCCGAAAAAAGCGACTGTGCAGCAATTTTTCTGGGGATTTTTCCTGCTGACGCTCGGGCTGTTTGAGAAGGTCGTCATGGCTGATACCTTATTAGCCTCAACATCAGATGCCGTTTTTGGTTCGGGCAAGGTTTTGCATGCCCTAGATGCGTGGAGTGGCACCCTTGCATTTTCCGGACAGATCTTTTTTGATTTTGCAGGATATTCCACCTGTGCGATTGGAATTGCCCTGATGCTAGGTTTTACGCTGCCAGACAACTTCCGTTACCCTTATGCCGCCACCGGTTTCTCCGATCTGTGGAAGCGATGGCATATTTCGCTTTCAAGCTGGTTGCGCGACTACCTTTACATTCCTTTGGGGGGTAACCGAAGAGGCCCGGCCCGGACCTACGTAAGCCTGATGCTAACCATGCTGCTGGGTGGTTTATGGCACGGTGCCGCCTGGACCTTTGTATTCTGGGGGCTCCTGCATGGCCTTTACCTGGTCATAGAAAGATTTCTCCGAAACTTTATCCGGATCAAAGTGAATCCCTGGAATGGGATCCTACTGGCCCTGATGACCTATACCTTTGTCAATTTCACCTGGGTATTTTTCAGGGCAGGGGATTTTCAAACGGCCCGGAATATTTTATCATCAATGCTTTTCCTGAATGCAGATGGAGCAATGGTTTTGCAATACATAGACATTGTTAAAGTATTGGTCGTGACCGGAATCCTGTTCCTTACACACTGGTTCATGCGCAACACCTCGGTAAAAGCTGTCGCAGATAAAACACCCTGGTGGATACGGGGCGGTGTTTGGGCAATAATGATAATTTTACTGGTGATTGCACAGACTAACAGCGAACAGTTCATCTATTTTCAATTTTAAGTAAATCAATACCCATGATAAAAAATATCCTTGCACTTGTTGATTTTTCCTGTATCAGCAACGATATCGTCAAACGGGCAGGTGAACTGGCGTCCTTCTATGGAGCTAAATGCTGGCTTGTCCATGTCGCCACGCCGGACCCTGAATTTGTGGGTTACGATGTCGGGCCAAAGTACATCCGGGATCACAGGGCAGACGTTCTTTATAAAGAACATAGCAAATTACTGGCTTATAAAGAAAAACTTGTCAGGGAAGGAATAAATTGCGAGATCTTGCTTATCCAGGGGCAAATAAACTCAACCATTGAATCGGAAGTTGAAAAACTCAGCATCGACCTGGTTGTGCTGGGCAGCCATGGCCGTTCCAGAATATATGAATTCCTGGTTGGAAGCGTCTGTGAACATATGTTGCGCCATTCTAAAGTTCCACTGATGATTATTCCAAATCCTCTTAAGAAAAAATAGTTTTCGGAGTTTTCTTGCTATTTTTACATGAATTATTAAATTCTGATCTTCAATGGAACCTATTTATTCACCGGATAAAGCAAGATATGATGGCTCGATGAAATTCAGGCGCAGTGGAAAAAGCGGGATCCTGCTCCCTGAAGTTTCACTGGGCCTCTGGCATAATTTCGGTGGTGCGGATGACTTCAGGAACAGCGTCAAAATGTTGCATCATGCCTTTGACAGGGGCATCACGCATTTTGACCTGGCAAATAATTACGGCCCTCCATACGGCTCGGCGGAAGAGACGTTTGGAAAGATCATGAAAAATTCCTTTAAGCCCTATCGAAGTGAATTGTTTATTTCCACGAAAGCAGGGCACGACATGTGGCCCGGTCCTTACGGGGAATGGGGATCACGCAAGTATTTGATGAACAGCCTTGACCAGAGCCTGAAACGGATGAACCTGGATTATGTGGATATTTTTTATTCACACCGGTATGATCCGGAAACATCACTGGATGAAACACTACAGGCGCTTGTCGATATCGTCGGGCAGGGAAAAGCGCTTTATGCAGGCATATCGAAATATCCTCCTGAAGCTGCAGGATTTGCATATGATTATCTCAAAGGCCGCGATGTTCCCTGTTTGCTTTACCAGGGAAGATATAACCTGCTGCAGCGCGAAGACGAGACAAACGGGATCCTTAAGCAGGCAAAGGAAAGCGGGGTTGGCTATATCGCTTTTTCACCTTTAGCACAGGGATTGCTGACAGACCGTTATCTGAATGGCATTCCGGGAGATTCCAGGATGGCAAAGAATTTTTTCCTCCGAAAAGAGCAACTCACCCCGGAACTTGAATTTAAAATTCAAAAGTTGTCGGCATTAGCTTCAGAACGTGCACAAACTCTAGCTGAGATGGCCCTGGCCTGGATACTGAAAGACGACCTTGTCACTTCGGTCATCGTCGGAACCAGTTCGGTCAGTCAACTGGAGATGAACCTGGGTGCGGTAAAGAATACGAGGTTTTCGGAAGAAGAGCTTGCAAGGATCGATGAAATCCTGTAAGATAAGCCAGCCATTCAGCGGTAATAATGAAAAAATTTGTCAGGAATTAAGATTATTCGCTATTTTTTTTGTATCTTGAGGCGCCAAATCACATTACTATTTTATTAACCAAAACTTTAAAATCATGGCTCTTTATCAACCCAAAGTCGTATTGACGTGGAAATACCTGCAAAATGTTGCGGCACCCGGCCCGAATCTTAAAATTGTCTGGTCTGTAGGTGTCGATCTCCTCCCATCTGAATTGGTATCATTTTCGAGGGCATCCCTCAGGGATACTGTTATCATGTTAAGCACAGGCGGGAATTTGCCCGGAAATTTCACCGAAGAGTGGGATGCGCCATTTACTGTATCCCACGGATTACCTGATACCGCTACGAACAGGGACCATATCAGGGGTCAAATAGAGGTTAACGGATCAATTAAAATAACTACAACTTTTAAAAAGGATGGGAAAGTAGAGGGGGAATCCATAAACAATACAAGCCAGAATTCAAATATTCTGTGGAATTGAAATAAGAATTCTTATAAATATTTCGCCATGATAGCAAAAAAGTTATTCCTTTCATGGGGAGTGGCGTTTTTATTGCCGGTCTGGTTCATCCCGTGTACGGCCTATTCTGCCCCGCCAGATAACGATAGCCTCAGGCAGGTTGTTGCAACGCAAGCCGACTCGCCTGAACTCACGGATAATTTGTTTACCATCATGCGGAATTATCACAGGATATACGAATATGACAGTGCCATGGCTTATTCGGAAAAATTGTTTGCTGTTGCTACAAGGATTGAAAATAATGCCCGGGCCGCCGATGCGTTGTATTTTCAAAGTATGATCCATGAAGACATGGGTGACCTCAACGATGCTTTTTCATTGATATCCGAATACCTCAGGCTGGTCAGGCCATTGAACGACACCATCCGGCTTGCAAAAGGGTACATTATCAGCGCCCGGATCATGAAGGTCCGGGGTCAGAAAGATTCAGCCATTTTTTACCTGAGGAAAAACATGGAGATGGGTAAAAATGTTACTGAACCCATGTTAATGATCGTCACTACAAATGAAATGGGAACTATCTACCAGGATTTGAATGTGTATGATTCTGCAGTTCAGTATTACCTTAAATCAGGCAGGCTATGTGAAAAGGCGGGATTGGAGCAACACCTTGGAAGTATTTACAACAACCTTGGCAAGACGTTTGCCGGTTTAAAGCAGTATGATGAAGCCATAAAATACCTGGAATCCAGCCTTGCCATAAACAGGCAAAATAACGATGATAAGGAAATTGTCCTGAACCTGATCAACCTGGGTTTTGTTTATCTTCATTTATCCGAGTTTGAAAAATGTGAGGATTGTTTTAAACAGGCCGCTGATGTGCTGAAGAACTATCCTGTTGAATCACTTACCCATGCGCAGCTTTACAACAGCTTTGCTGAGCTTTACGAAATCCGGAAGAGATACCCGGAAGCGCTGTTAAACCTGGATAAGGCCCTGGCCATCTTCAGCAGGGAGACATTCCTGGACGGGATCATTGTAACCCTGGTTAACAAAGGGAACATTTATACCGCCCAGGGTAAGTATCTGCTTGCACAGGCAGTCCTTGATTCAAGCCTGAGAATCGCCAAACGTGCCGGATCACTGACACACCAGAAAAGTATCATTTGGGCCATATCAGAAAACTATCACAATAGTGGTGACCATAAACTTGCGTATGAGTATTATGTAAAATACCACCAGATATATGATACTCTTTATGAGATCGAAAGGGCAAACAGGATGGCCGAACTGAGCATGCAGTATAATAATGAAAGGATACAGAAAGAAAACCTTGCCCTGAAAAATAATAACCTTGAAATGCAACTGAACCTCAGGAAGAAGACAAATCAAAGCAATATCTACCTGTTTGCAGGTATCGTCCTGATTATCTTTGCCCTTTTCCTGATCCTTTATCTCCGGCAGCGCATTGTCATTTCCAGGCAAAAGATCCAGCAGCTTGAGGAGGAGAAGAAACTGCTTGGTGCCAAATTACTCCTGGAAGGGCAGGAGCAGGAACGGAAGCGGATCGCCACCGATCTGCACGATGGGTTGGGCGTATTGTTGTCTGCAACAAAAATGCAGTTTTCCAGTATCAGGGATAAAAGCCCGGAAAATATCAAAGTGATCGACAGGGCCATGCAATTGCTTGACCAGGCTACCGGCGACGTACGTAAGATATCTCACAATATGATGCCGGGGCTGCTCACCAAACTGGGTTTGTATGAAGCCGTGGAGGATCTGTTCGAAAACATTGCCGATTCCGGAGAAATGGAAGCTCAGTGTGAAATCAGTGAAGATATGAAGCGACTTCCTGAGAACAGTGAGATCATGATTTACCGGATAATCCAGGAATGGGTCAATAACACGTTTAAGCATGCCCGGGCAAGGCACATCGGCATTTCAATAAAACCGGCGGACGGGAATGTTTTAATCGATTACCACGATGATGGGATCGGGTACGAAGTGGACAGGGTTTTAAAATCCGGCTCCGGCTCCCTCGGGTTGATGAGCATCCAATCACGGGTTGAATTTTCTAAATGGTTTACTGGAAATTGACACTGCTCCCGGAAAAGGCGTCAGGTATCACTTGCAAATACCCGTGTAATTCAATACCTCCTGTAAAAATCTTTAAGGAAAGGGGTCAACTGGTTATAGATCGGTTTGGTGAATTCTATAAAAAGATCCTGTTGTCGTGGTACAGGAACGGGTTTTTTATTGCATAATGCCAGTTGATCTCTGCTGAGCGCCCTTTCGTCACCGTTGAAGGTACTCCACTCTGTGTACCAGGTGAACTGGCCGGGGAATTTCCGCTGCACGGCAACCTGGTTCCCGGGAAATTCAATAATGGTTGCATCCAGCACCCCGTTTGAAATGATCTCCCTCCGGTAACTGGTAAGTTTAGCCTTTACCGTGTTATAGACTTTTCTCACAGTTCCGTCATCCAGCGTGATCGTTCCCACCTCCACGCTGTCGCGGGAAACTTCAATTACCGTTTCTTTATCATAAACCTGGCCGATAACAAATTCATCGAAATTCAACTTTAAAACCTGGTCAGGATATTTAATGCCGGCATTTTTAGCCGATTCAGGTGAATAATAGGCGACAAATTCATTCTGCCTGTCATTTGCCAGTGCTTCAATTACCTGGTTCAGGAAGAAATCAGAGCTCAGCTGGTAGTTTCTTGGTACCCGGATCTGTTCGACAATGACCTTCAAAGTTGCATTGAACATAGCATTTTGCATGCGATTACTGACGTCTTTATAGCCAGGGACATAACAATCAGCCTGCTGAAAGTGGTAATAGGCATCCTTCCATGAATCCCGGGTATTGATCTTCTCATAGACCAGTGCGGCATTATAATTTTCTTCGGCGGCACGATCCCGGGCCTGTGACAATTCCGTGGTAAAGAAATTAATTTCCGGAAATTGGTTCAAGGCAGCAGGACACCGGCTTACCTCATCAGATAGATGATTCATCATTTCGTAATAATCAACGGTTTCCGAATATTTAAACTGCCGGTTGGTACTTAATGCATAATCGATCTTGCCCTTGAAATACTTCAGTGCCGCCGGGTAGCTTTCTTTCAAGGCATTCAGTGCTTTTTCTGAATCCGGGTTGCTTCTGAGCCGGTTCACAGCCTTGAGGGTGGCCGTGTAATAATCCCCTCTTTCGTATGCTTTCTTGCCCGTAGAGCAGGAAAGCAGGAGGCAGGCGCAAATGATCAGGATAATGGGTGCTCGCATCATGGTTGTATTTGTTGAGCAAATATAAGACATGCGGAAGAATTAAGCGACTGTCAAATGTCAATTCCGGATTTTCGTTTAATTGCCAGCCAAAAGCTTGCCGTAATTATGTACTTTTATCAAAAAATTCAGCATGAAAAGACTGATATATTGCATTATTATCAGCTGTTTTGCAGTAAGCACCCTGTCGGGTTTACACGCTCAGGGATACTTGCATGCCAGCAACAAATATATTTACGACGGCAATGGCAATGAGGTGATCTTGAGGGGGATTGGAACCGGCAACTGGTTCCTCATGGAAGGATATATGATGAAAACGTCCGAGTTTGCCGGTACCCATACCGAGTTCCGGACATTACTGACCGAAACGATCGGTGAACAGAATACGGAGATCTTTTATGAAACCTGGCTGGATAACCATTTTACCCGGAGGGATGTCGATTCGATGAAAGTATGGGGATTTAACAGTGTTAGGGTGGCCATGCATTATAAGTGGTTTACGCTGCCCATTGAATCAGAACCGGTAACGGGACAGGATACGTGGTTTGAAGACGGATTTGTTCGCATCGACAGTTTGCTCGACTGGTGCGGTGACAATGAGATGTACCTCATCCTTGACCTTCACGGTGCTCCGGGAGGGCAGGGGCACGACCGGAATATTTCAGATTACGACCCGGCCTTCCCCTCATTATGGGAGAGTGCGGAAAACAGGCGTAAAACGGTCGCCTTATGGCGAAAACTGGCAGAACGTTATGCCGGAGAACCCTGGATGGGTGGATATGATGTGATCAATGAGCCCAACTGGGAACTGCCCGGCGGCACATTGCTCAAACAGACTTATGTGAACATCACGAATGCCATCCGGGAAGTGGACCAGGACCATATGATCATCATCGAAGGAAACTGGTTTGCCAACGATTACACCGGCTTAACCCCGCCCTGGGACGACAATATGGTTTATAGCTTTCACAAATACTGGAACTACAATACCCAGGAATCGATTCAATGGATGATCAATCTTCGCAATACGCATAATATCCCGATCTGGCTGGGCGAAACCGGTGAAAACTCCAATTCCTGGTTTACCGACCTGATAAAGCTTGCTGAAGACAACAAGATAGGCTGGTCATGGTGGCCGGTCAAAAAAGCCGGGATCAACAATGTCTTAATGGTGCCCGAAAGCCAACCCTATAACAACCTGCTCTCTTACTGGCAAACCGGTTCCCCTTCCATGACATCCGACCAGGCTTTCAGCGCCGTCCTCGACTGGGCCGACAACCACCGCATTGAAAATTGTTCGGTGCAGCGCGATGTGATCGATGCCATGATCCGGCAGCCTCACAGCAATTCTACCATTCCATTTAAATCTCACTATATTGGCAACCCCGTCAACTTCGTAAACTATGACCTGGGAAAATGCTCCTATGCTTATTGGGATGCCGACACGGCGAACTACCGCCTGAATACCAATGTGTTTACCAATTGGAACGAGGGTTGGTCATACCGGAATGATGGCGTTGATATTGAAAAGTGCCTTGACGGCCATGCCGCCGGAAATGGCTTCAGCGTAGGATGGACACAGGAAAATGAATGGCTGCAATACACTGTTTATAGTACCGGTGAGTCAGCATACCAGGTGATTATCAGATCTGCATCGCAATCGAATCCTGCTAAAGTCCATTTTGAGGTTAATGGCACCGATGTTTGTTCCCCGCACCAGTTGCCTGTAACCGGAGGCTGGCAGACATGGCAATCGTCAACCATTGACAATGTGATCATTCCAGCCGGTTTAAACAAAATAAGGTTTCATTTTGATAAAAGTGGTTCAAATATCAATTTCTTCCAGTTTGTCAATCCCGTGCCTGTAAATACGGTTCCATTTGAATTCATTTCAGGTTCGACGGATATCGAGGGGACGGCTATCGCATTGACGCTCAATAAGCAAATAACTTCACTTGAAGACACGGGTCCTGATTTTGTGATCAGCGTGAATGGAAGCCCGGTTGAAGTGGAAAACATAGAAATCAGTATGGAAAATAACAGGCTACTTATATTTAGTCTTAAAAATGAAATCATCTACGGGCAAACCATTACAGTTACTTACGATGGGAATTCAGTGCTCAGCAATGATCAGGCGCTGGATAAATTTGCCGATATGCCCGTGAAAAATAACCTTCCCCCGCGCTTTGTCCTGCCGGCAACCATCCAGGCAGAAGACTTTAATGTAAATTATGGTTTCCAGCTGGAGGCTTGCACAGATGTGAATGGCGGGCAAAATGTCGGCTTTGCCAACAACGGGGATTACCTGGACTATTATATTACCATTCCGGAAGCCGGCGAATATAATTTCAGGTTCCGGGTAGCATCAATGTATTCCAATGGCAGTATTTCGATAAGGTTGGGAAACGACAATGTTTTTAACCCCGTTAAAACGGTAAACTTTGCCGGAACGGGAGGATGGCAGACCTGGACAACACAGGTCTTTAAAATGGATCTTCCGCAGGGAAATTATACGCTCAGGCTGTTTTCCCTTGCAGGCGAATACAATATCAACTGGTTTGAGATCAGCCTGCCTGTTGATGTCAATGAAATTCCGGATCTGAAACGGCTCAGGATTTTCCCCAATCCTAACGATGGTTGTTTTTATGTGGAAGCCGAGTTCGGCGCTAAAACACCTGTAACTTTTTCCATCTTTGATTTATTCGGGAATAATTTATGGAACCACAGCATTGACAACTCCTCTTCATTCAGCGAGCAGATTGATTACCTGGCCAGCAGACCAGGGATATATTTTCTGAGCCTGACAACGGATTTGGGATCTTTGACGAGAAAGGTGATCGTAAACTAGGCACAATTAAAATGTGTCTGTTGCATTTAAAAGACCTAATTTTGAAGAAATTTCCGGTAAGAAAAATTACTGGTTAAAAAGGAAAATGAGATCTTTTTTAATTCACACCCTGTATTTGCTGGTTGTTAGTTTTTTAACTTTTTCAGCTATACCATTGCTTGCCCAGGAATACGACACCATCTGCAACTGGGATGGCATTACCCTGGAATGGTATGTCTCGACCTCTGGTTCTGAAGTAGTTGAAAATCCTGACCCTGATGAGGTAAATGGATCTGAACATTGTTTTAAAGTGATTACCGGGACAGGGGAGTATGATTACATGATCTGTGAAATGCCGGAGATAGTGAATTTCGATGTAAATCCACGATACCGGCTCAAAGTGCTTGCCCCTCTTTCAGGTGGAGATATCACCCTGAAATTCGAAAATCATAATAACTCTTTTTCGCAGGAGATTGTTATGACGCCGGTGCCTGGCCAGTGGACCGACCTGGAGTATGATTTTACCGGTCTGCCGTATAATGACTTTGTCAAAATGGTGATCTTCCCGGATTTTGAGGGTACAACTCCCGGGCTTGAATGGTTTATTGATGATATACTTCAGGAGGCTGGTGAAGATCCCGGCCCGCTTGAACTGGAATCCAATCTTCCCATAGTCGTGATCAATACTTTTGGCGTTCCGATTCCCGACGAGCCAAAAATCACCGCTCACATGGGCATCATCGATAACGGGCCGGGCGTTCCTAACAACCTGGATGATCCGTTCACAAACTACAACGGCATGATTGGCATTGAAATGCGTGGCCAGTCATCACAGTACTTCTTCCCGAAGAAATCCTTTACCTTGGAAACCCGCGACGATACAGGGGAAAATCTCGACGTCCCCTTGCTGGGCATGCCCCCGGAAAACGACTGGGTACTTTACGCTCCCTACACAGATAAATCCTTGTTGCGCAATGTGGTCTCTTTCGAAATCGGCCGCAAAATGGATAATTACTGTACCCGCTCGGTTTTTTTCGAGCTGGTGCTGAATGATGAGTATGAGGGTGTTTATACCCTGATGGAAAAGATCAAAAAAGATGAAAACCGGGTAGATATTGCTACACTCAATCCTGACGAGATCTCGGGTGACGATCTCACCGGCGGCTATATCATCAAGGTGGATAAGATCGACTGGGATTTCGAATATGGCGATGATGGCTGGAAATCAAACCCTGAGCCGGCATATCCGAATGCAATGGATATTATCTTTCAATACAACCATCCGGAACCCGGCGATCTTGCAGACCAGCAGCGGATATACATTAAAGATTTTATTACCAATGCTGAAAACACGCTGTGCATTTATTTCTTTGCAAACCCTTACCTCGGCTATCAGCAGTATTTCGATGTGCTGTCATTTGTCGATTTTATGCTGTTGAGCGAGATTCCGAAGGAAGTGGACAAGTACAGGTACAGCACCTACTTTTACAAGGAGAAAGACAGTGACGGCGGCAAGCTTTTCGCAGGGCCCGCCTGGGATTTCGATCTTGGCTACGGCAATGTGGACTACTGGGCGCCGGGGATTGATCATACAGGCTGGCTTTACCAGATGGTTGAGCCTTATGAATGGAGTATCATGTTCTGGTGGAAGAGGCTGATGGAAGATCCCTACTTCAGGGACATGGCGAAATCAAGATGGACATGGCTCAGGGAAGACCGGCTGAGTGATGCCAGCTTACATGCCCTTATAGATTCAATCCTGGTTCATACAGATGAAGCAAAAGACAGGAATTATGAACGGTGGCCCATACTTGGACAGTATGTCTGGCCGAATTATGACTGGATCGGCAATACCTATGAAGACGAAGTGGATTATTTCGAAGACTTTTTATTTAACCGGCTTGACTGGATGGACAATAACCTTTCCGGAAATATTCTCCAGCCGCAGGCAGGCATATCTGCTGAAACCAATAAGATCATTCTTCATTTATATGACGACTATTTTTGCCGGCCCGATCTTAAACCATCCTGGTTCCAGCTGAACAATGCCCCGGTCCAGGTCACCGTCGACAGTGTCATATATAACAGCGCTTCTGAATGCCAGTTGATTCTTTCCGGCGATGTCAGCGGCATTCCGCAGCTTTCTGTCACAGTATCACATAAAGCGATCAACTATTGGCTGGATATTACCAGCAGTCCACTATCGGCTGCAGGATCAGGCGATGCCATGGCGGATTTGCCCGAAATCAGCCTGTTCGAGGAAAATCACAGGTTGCATCTCCGTTGCAACCAGCCTGAATACCTTCCCGGTCAGGCAGAGATCATCAACCTGGCAGGACAGAGCCTCGGCATAATCGCACTGGAAAAGCAAAGTGAAAACATCGTATCCCATCAGTTAAATCCTGGTTTTTATTTATTTGTGATGAAATCAGAGAATGGGCAGAAGGTCCTGAAGTTCTCTGTTGCCAGGTAATAAAATAAATATATCTCTCCGGATATTGAACAATCATAAGCTGCTCTTTGTTGTTTAAAAAAAATAGGTGCAGATCAGCCAAGCGTCACTACATGATTAATCCGGTTCAGCTATGAATTTTATTTTCTTTTCCGTCCATTTTCCTGATTTTAATAAGGAGTTCAGCTTTCATCTGCATCAATTCGGGGTTAATGTTTTAGGCATTGGCGATACCGGTTACGATACCCTTGATGACAGGCTTAAATCATCTTTAACTGAATATTACAGGGTCTCCAACCTGGAGGATTATGATGAGGTTTTGAGGGCGGTTGGCTATTTTACCCATAAATACGGCAAAATAGACCGGTTTGAATCGCTGAACGAACACTGGCTTGAACTTGAGGCCATGGTCAGGACCGATTTTAATATTACCGGCGTAAAAGCTGATTTCGTGAAGGACATCAAGCAGAAATCCCGGATGAAACACTTCTTCAATAAAAGCGGGGTGAAAACCATTCCGTACCTGGATAAAATAAACAGGATGAAGGCCAGGAAATTTGTTGAAAGTCATGGCTATCCTATCATTGTGAAGCCCGACAAAGGCTCAGGTGCCAGCATGACCTACAAGATCTCCGATGACCAGGAACTGGATCATTTTTTCAACAACGCACCTCCGGACATTGATTTTATCATTGAAATATTCATTGACGGAATTATCATGACTTATGACGGTTTGGTGGACCTTTTCGGGAATATCCTTTTTGAATCCAGCACGGTAAATGAGAACAGTATCATGGAAGCTGTCAATACCGATGATCATGTGCACTATGTCAACCTGGTCCAGGTCCCCGAAGATGTGAAGCAGGCCGGGAGAAAGATAATCAAGTCATTCAATGTAGGGGAAAGGTTCTTTCACCTGGAACTGTTCAGATCGAGGCAGAATGGTGAAATACTGGCTCTTGAGGTAAACATGAGGCCGCCCGGCGCCTGGATGACCGATGCGATAAACTTCACCCATGATATTGATATTTACAGGGAATGGGCCAATATGGTGGTAAACGGCAGGATTGACGGACCATTCCATGGAAAATACTATACCGCCTATGCCAGCCGTAAAAACCATAAAAGGTACCTTCATGACCATGACGCCATCCTTCAGAAATTTAACGGTAAAGTAATGAAGCACTCTCCTATCGAACCTGTATTCAGCAGGGCGATGGGTAACTATGCTTACCAGTTCCGGTCGGAATCGAAGGAAGAGATCGGGGAGATCATCGGGTTTATTCAGCAGGAAATAGCAGAATGAAAATAGAATACTTTTCAGAAGGAAGCTATCACCTTAACAGGCAGATGGAGTTCAAGGTATATGGGCATGGAGGCAAGCCCGTGCTGGTATTCCCGACCTCCAGGGGAAAATTTTACCAGTATGAAGATTTCGGCATGATCAACTCCATTGCCGGGTTCATAGAGAGCGGCAGGATCCAGGTATGGACCTGCGACGGTATCGACGGGGAAACATTCCTGGCCGACGGCGGTTATGCGCATGACCGCATACAACAGCATGAGCGCTATTTCAACTACATAAACCAGGAGCTGATTCCCATCATTAAAGATCAGAGCAGAAGAAATAACAATGGTGATGAGCAGAAGCTGTTGGCTACCGGTTGCTCGCTCGGGGCCTATCACAGCGCCAATTTCTTTTTTCGCTACCCCGAACATTTCGACAGCCTGATTGCGCTTAGTGGCGTTTATTCGACGGAGCACTTTTTCGGCCCTTATATGGATGAGACCATTTATTTAAATTCACCGGTCCATTATCTTTCCAATTTAAATGATCATGCATACCTGGAAAAGTACAGGCAAAGTTCAATCTGTATTTGTTGCGGCAAAGGCAATTTCGAGGACCGGATGCTTGCTGACACGATGAAATTGAAGGAAATACTGGCATCCAAAAATGTAAACGCCTGGATCGATGTCTGGGGTGAGGATGTTAACCACGACTGGAACTGGTGGCGTATGCAGATGCCGTATTTTTTAGACCAATATTTTAACAGGTTTAATTGACCGAATTGACAATCGCGTAATTTTATTTCTTTGCCCGTAAATACTGCAAAGGCCAGCCAATTTCATCACCCAGTTCATGGGCGGCGTGCAGTGCGAAATTCGGATCACGCAGCGAGGTACGTGCAATAAGGATCATGTCGGCCTGGTCATTGGCCAGGATCTCTTCCGCCTGATGCGCATCTGTGATAAGCCCTACCGCGCCTGTCATGATGCCGGTCTCCCGTTTGATGCGTTCCGCAAATGCCACCTGGTAACCCGGGCCAAACGGGATCTTTGCATAGGGTACCATACCACCAGACGAACTGTCGATCAAATCAACCCCGTTCTTTTTCAGGATGGTTGCAAGCTGCACGGTTTCATCCACATTCCAGCCTCCTTCCACGTAATCGGTGGCCGATAATCTCACGAAAAGCGGCAGGGTTTGCGGCCATACTGATTGAATAGCCTCAACAATCTCCAGCAACAAACGAATCCTGTTCTCAAAGCTTCCTCCGTAAGCGTCTGTCCTGTGGTTGCTCAGGGGTGAAAGGAACTGGTGGATTAGATAGCCATGGGCCCCGTGTATCTCGATCAGCTTATATCCAGCCTGTGATACCCGCCGGGCAGCGGCTTTAAAATCAGCAACAACTTTTTTGATGCCATCTTCATTCAACGCCATGGGAGAATCCTCCTCAGGGTTGAATGGAATTGATGATGGGGCGACCGTTTTCCAGCCTCCTTCATTTTGACTTAGTTGTTTTCCGCCGTCCCAGGGCTTTGCACAACTTGCTTTTCTGCCTGCATGTGCCAGCTGGATCCCGGCGATGGCCCCGTATTCATGGATAAACTTCACAATGCCCTGCAGCTTTTCAATGTGCCTGTCATCCCACAGGCCCAGGTCGCCAGGGGTAATGCGGCCTTCCGGGGAAACGGCCGTCGCTTCCTGGATGATCAGCCCGGCACCGCCAAGGGCACGGCTGCCAAGATGAACAAGGTGAAAGTCGCTGGCAAATCCATCATCTGCGCTGTATTGACACATCGGTGAAACAGCGATCCGGTTTCTGAAGGTGATGTCTTTGATACTGAGAGGAGAAAAGAGTTTTGACATAAGAGGAGATATTTTTTAGAGAATTTAAAGAATTATTGTTTTGGAGAAGTACGGACGATAAAACCCATGACTATCGTACCGATGATGCCGACCCCTATGATGATCAGCCGGATAGTCCAGGAATTGACAAAGAAAATGCACGAAACAGAGATCATGAACCACATCGTTCCGATGGCATGAAATTTTGTTCGTTTTGTCATTCCTCTGTTTGTTTGAAATTCAAGGATGTACGGCCCAAGATACTTATTGTTCAGGAGTTTATGGTACAACCTGTCGGAGCTGCGCATATACAATGCAGCGGTGAGGAGAAGGAATGCCGTGGTTGGCAATCCGGGTACGAAGATCCCTATGATCCCAATGGCAAGTGAGATGGTGCCCAGAATTACTAATAGAATTTTCTTAAAAGACATCCGCTCTGCTATATGCGATGCAATATAGCAATAACTATCGGATCACTGTCTTCAAAAATCCCTCAGCGGCTTCAAATGCCTGAGTTACAGTCATAGCCGCGTCTCCACCGATCATGCCGGCAAAAGAAGGTGCATTCATCCGTGAAACGTAAGTTTTTCCGTCTTCCTTTTCGTAAACCGATATGCGGCAGGGAAGCATGGGGATTTTTGGTCCTGGATGAACCAGAAATGGTCTGGGTTGTTTATGCTGGAATGAGAATAATTCAACTTGTTTTTATTTATGTTTTTTTGGTGTCGCAGGGGTTCTCCCAAACCATAAAAATCAAAGAGCCCGTTCGTTTTCTTGCCCTCGGCGATTCCTATACAATCGGACAGAGTGTTCCTGTTAACGACCGTTGGCCCAGCCAGTTTGCTGCCGAGCTTGGAAAACAGGGTTTTAATGTCGAAGATCTTAAAATAATTGCTCAAACCGGATGGACCACGGCCAGTCTTCAGAATGCCATTAACCAGCAGATGCCGCTGAATGACTATACGCTGGTTTCCCTGCTTATTGGGGTAAATAACCAGTTCCAGGGTGGAAGCATAGATACTTATACTGTGCAATTTAAAGATCTTCTACAACAGGCCATTTATCTGGCAGGCAATAATCCTCAACATGTATTTGTCCTTTCCATTCCGGATTATGCATTCACTCCATACGGAAACGGGAACCCGGCGATCAGCGCTGCTATTGATGAATTCAATGCTGTCAACCGTTTTATCACAAGTACATACCAGGTCAGATATATCGATATTACGCCGATTTCCAGGCTGGGATTATCTATTCCCAACCTGATTGCCAGCGATGGCCTTCATCCGAGTGGTGATATGTACCGTTTGTGGGTTGAAGAAATTGTCAAATACATTGAAAAAGAGGTTGGCTATTCCGAAAATCTTCCTTCAAATGAGGAGATAAGCATTTCCGTTTATGGCAGGCAGGTAGAACTTAAATTACCAGTTGGCATTAAAGAATTCCAGGTCTTTAATATGGCAGGCAGAGAAGTGAGAAGAGAAAGTGGTTATGGTTTATCTCAAACTGTGATTAATCTCTCAGACATGCCAGGAGGAATCTATGTTATAAAGCTGATAACTGAAGAAAGACGCATGTTAACTGCTAAGATAGCACTGATATAATGTTTTAAGCCCGCGTAGTAATCCTCACTTTTTATCAATGCTGACCATCGGAACCAGGTTCTGTCCATATGGTACCCAGAACGTTGCACCAGGACCTTCCGCTGCTTTTTCCATGACCGAAGTGAACCTCCACTGCAGATAAGGTGTTGTGAGGCTTTCGGCGATGATCTTCTGTGCGTCGGCAATCCCTCTTGCCTCGATCCGCTTGCGCTCCGACTCCTGCGTTTCTTTCAGCAGCGTGAACTCCATCTGTTCCGATGCCTGCTTTTCTTTGATCTTACGTTCTATCGCGGCCTTTACTTCGGAAGGCAGCTGGAGGTCTCTTAGCAGCACCGACTCCCTGCCGTCTTTGTTATCCAGCATGATATTCCTCGATAAGAACTGTTTTTCAAGCCTGGTTGAAATATCAGAAGCAATAGTCGTGCGGCTCTTGCTGTAAAGGTCCTCACTCTTGTAGTTTGCAATAACATCACGTGTTGCGCTTCTCAGGTTGGGCAGCACGATCTTTTCAACCCAGTTGGTCCCATACTCTTTATACATTCCGGGAGCACCTGCCGGCATCAGGCTGAACAGAAGCGATATGTCGACTGTTGCGGTAAGGCCTTCCGATGTAGGGGTTTCCATGTGTTCTTTAACTTCGATGACCCTTGTGTCCATGGTGATCCTGTTCGCCAGCGGATTGGTCAGCCTCGGGCCAGGTTCAAGAGGCCGCTTGCTGACGCTGCCCATGAAGTCGACAACTTTCACATTGCCTGCGGGGACAATGGTGCATGATCTTAAAACGAAGATCATTCCAACGATGCCCACGATGGCCCAGATGATCATTTTTCTTGTAATGACGGGAAATACCCGTTGTGATTGTGTTTCCATTTTTTATAGTTTTAGGTTAATGTTTCTAGATTTATAAATAATTCCTATCCAGGCCAAGAAATGGCTCATAATTTTCTGTTGTCAATAACTCAAAATGGTAATCAGGATAAGCTTTTGCAAAAGTGAGGGGAACCCTGGGTTTAGATGCTGTCTTCCATTTGATTTCATAGGCATGCAAAATGCCATCCCTTTCTTCTATATAATCAATCTCCTGTTGCTGTTGAGTGCGCCAGAAATAGCGGTTTGTGAAAATATCATTATAGTGTATATGCTTCATTCGTTCACTGACCAGATAATTTTCCCATAACGCACCTTTGTCGGCTCTTAAATTCAAGGGATTGAAATTGCTGATCAAGGCATTCCTGATGCCATTATCATAGAAATAAATTTTCCTTGATTTCTTAATTTCATTTCGGATGTTGCGACTGAAAGCACGTAACCTGAAAATAACAAATGTCTTTTCAAGTAACCCGATATAACGCTGCACGGTTTCCGTATCAGCTCCAATAATTTTACCCAGTTCATGATAGGATACCTGTGAGCCAATTTGCAGGGAAAGTGCCTGCAGAAGGCTTTCGAGTAATTCCGGGCGTCGTAAATCCTTGTATTTGAATATATCCTTGTAAAGATAACTTCCTGCCAGCAGTCCTAAAATTTCTCTCATATTTTCCAAATGAGTGACTACTTCAGGATAAGATCCAAATACAAGCCTTTGTTCAAGTAACTTTTTTTCTTCCATATATCCGTAATGTTCAACTAATTCCATGTAGGATAAAGGAAACAGATAGTATTCATATTTACGTCCTGTAAGCGGTTCACCAATTCCTTCAGCAAGTTCCAGTGATGAAGAACCACTTACAAGTAGTTGAACTTCCGGGATATGATCAGTGATTAATTTTAATGTAAGGCCAATGTTTTTTATTTGCTGGGCTTCATCAAGAACAAGTATTTTATTTTTACCTATGATCAGCTTCAGGTCTGAGATATTTGCATTAGTCAGTTGTGACCTGACGATTGGTTCATCAGCATCAAGCCACAACAGATCTTCATTTTGCCTGGCTGCAATTTGCTTTAGCAGCGTTGTTTTACCGGTTTGTCTCGGCCCCAGAACAATTATTGCTTTTCCTTTGAATAATTTGGAAATGATGATTGACTCCAGTTTTCGATTGATCATATACTTTGTTTTTTACAAAAATAATTAAAAACAAGTATATAACCGAAAAAACTTATAATATATTTCGGTTATTACCTTGATAATACCATTTTGTCACAATGGAAATTACTTAGCAACAAAGCTTCGCATTATGTATTTTTAACCGCAGGGGCCCAGAAGACGCAGAAAAATCCTCCGCGCCTCCGCGGTAAAGATAATTATGCTTAAAATAAAATCACTTTTTATAAATCCTCAATTGACATTCTCGTAATTTTGACCGCTGTAATGCGAATATTTATTTTTAACCTGGTAATCATCATTCTTTTTTCGCCACTGGCTTATTCCCAGCCAGGGCCAAAGAAAGAGCTGAAAGCATTGCGGATCACGGAAAAACCTAAGATCGACGGGAACCTTGACGATCCTTGCTGGCAAAATGCAAATGCCGCAACGGACTTTATCCAGTTCGAACCTTATAACGGGGCTGAGCCAACCTTCCAGACCATCGTAAAAGTTGCTTATGACGATAATGCCATTTATATCGGCGCGATGATGTACGATCCCGAGCCGGAAAAGATCATGCGCGAGCTAGGGCAGCGGGATGACGGTGAGCTTAATGCCGACAATTTCGTTGCCCTTATTTCACCTTATAACGATGGATTGAACAGCCTGGATTTCGAGCTTTACGCGTCCGGGGTCCAACTGGATGTGAAAGAATTTTCTGATGGAGAAGATGCTTCCTGGGATGCGGTGTGGAAGAGTGCATGCCAAAATCACAGATGAAGGCTGGGTGGCTGAAATTGAGATCCCTTATTCTGCTTTGCGCTTCCCCAACAACGATTTGCAGACCTGGGGCATTAATTTTGCCCGCGAGATCAGGCGGATCAGGGAAATCTCCTCCTGGAATTTTGTCGATAAGAAAATCGATGGCATCTTAAACCAGTCGGGTGTCGTGACAGGGATTGAAAATATAAAGCCTCCGCTGCGTCTTTCCTTCGAGCCTTATTTGTCGACTTCCCTGCTGAAAGAGCCTGAATCAAACGCCTGGGACTTCAAGTTTAACGGTGGGATGGACCTGAAATACGGCATCAGCGAAAGTTTTACCCTGGATATGACACTCATTCCCGACTTCAGCCAGGTGCCATCCGACGACCAGGTGGTGAACCTGGGGCCGTTTGAAACTTACTACAGCGAGAAGCGGCAGTTTTTCACCGAAGGGGTCGAACTATTCAGCAAGGGAGATGTATTCTATTCCAGGCGGGTCGGCTCTGAGCCCATGGGATATGATGACATTGAAGAGAATTATCCCCCGGAAAATATCATTGAGAACCCGGAACAGACACAGCTGCTGAATGCGACAAAACTTTCGGGCCGCACTTCCTCAGGAACCGGGATTGGAGATTTTCAATGCCATGACCGCACCATCGTATGCTACCGTCAGGGATTCCACAGGTGATACTCCTGAGATCCAGACCCAGCCTTTTACCAATTACAGCATGCTGGTGGCTGACCAGTCGCTGCCAAATAAATCCTATATCAGTCTATACAACACCAATGTTTATCGTGGCACAGAAGAGTATACTGCCAATGTGACCGGGACGCAGATGGAATTCCGTGACCGCCGCAATATCTTTTCTGCTTCAGGATTATTTAACTTGTCGCAGAAATATTACCCCGGCAAGCCGTCTGAACTCGGTTATACCTACGAGGTAACCCTGTTTAAAATCAGTGGAAATGCGAAGTATGCCCTGTTCCAGGAGGTGATTTCCGATACCTACGATCCCAACGACCTGGGTTACCTTGAGAGCAATAACGAACTTGAAAACGGGGCCTTTTTCAGCTATGATTTTTACGATCCATTCTGGAAGATCCTTGATATGCATAATGAGATCTACGTGGAACACCACCAGCTCTTTGATCCCAGGGAATTCACCAGCCTGGATATCGGGATCGAGAACCGGACCCAGTTCAAAAATAAACTGACGGTTGGCTTTGAAGCCGCACTTAGTCCGTTGGAGAGGAAGGACTATTTTGAGCCCAGGAATGAGGGCTGGTTTGTGAAACTTCCACCTGCTTATGCGATCGGGACATTCTATTCGCCTGATTACAATAAAACCTTCCTGGTGGATGTCATGCCGGGTATTTCCTGGGCTTCGGATTATGACCAGCTTGGCTGGTACCTCAGGCTGGGGCCCCGCTATAAGGTCAACAACCACCTATTCATGGTGCTCACGGCCCTGTTACAGCAGGAATTATAACGACCTCGGCTATGTGACCGACAGTCTATACAATAGTGATTTGAAGATCATTTTCGGGAAACGGGACATCGAGAATATTACCACAACGCTGACTGTCAATTACTCCATCAACCCGAAATTCAGCTTCAGCGGCCGTGCCCGCTATTATTATTTTAAAGCTGATTATGATCAGTACTATGACCTGGGAAAGGACGGCGACCTGACACCGAACGGCTATAATGGAAACGAGGACTTTATTTACAACGCTTTCAATATCGATACGTATTTTACCTGGCTGTTCGCCCCGGGAAGTGAACTCACCCTGGCGTGGAAAAATGCCATTTATACCAGCGAAGGGCTTCCATCCGACGGGTACTTCAGGGAATTTGCAAACACGCTGGAAGCGCCGGCTTCGAACCTGATTTCGCTGAAGGTGCTTTATTATCTGGATTATCAGTATTTTAAAAAAATTAAATAGTTTCATTATTGAAATAAAGCAGAAACACGATTTTGTATGAAGAGTTTTGGAATATTCACGATAGCTTTTTTCATCCATATTATTTGTTTTGGGCAGGAAAAGATTTTCCCGGGTGGACCAGATATGACACTGACCTCTTATGATGAATTATCATCATATGTCCGTCAGCTTGACAGGTCATCTGATCTGCTAAAAGTAAAAGTTATCGGGAAATCAGTTGAAGGTAAGGATCTTTATGCTTTAATGTTCTCTTCATCTCAATTCGGAAAGGACAGATCAAAGATCAGGGTGCTCATATTTGCCCAACAGCATGGCAACGAGCAGTCAGGGAAAGAAGGGGCCCTTGCTGCTTGCACAGGAGTTATTGAAGCCGGAGAACAGGTATCTTTTTGATAAAATTGATCTTCTGCTTGTTCCCCAGGTAAATCCCGATGGCTCTGAATTAAATGAAAGACGCAATGCAAATGATGCCGATCTGAACCGTAACCATCTGATCCTTTCGGAGCCAGAAACGATGGCCCTGCATGAGATTTTTGACAAATATCTTTTTGAGGTGACCATGGATGTGCATGAATATTCCCCATACAGTGAAGAATGGATAAGCTTCGGTTACCGGAAAAACAGTGATGTCATGGTTGGTTCCGTAACGAACATTAATGTATCAGAAGAAATCAGGGATCTGTCGAATAATGATTATCTGCCATTTATTTTCAAATACTTAAATGAAAAGGGATTCTCTTCATTCGTTTATTGTCCCGGCGGCCCGCCTGAGATCAATTATATCAGGCACAGCACTTTTGATATTAATGACGGACGGCAGAGCCCTGGGATTCAGAACACCTTTTCATTTATCCAGGAGGGGATGAATGGCGAGGATAGTTTTGTCGAAAACCTTGAGCACAGGGCAAAATGACAGATGAATGGCATGCGTGGATTGCTGGAGTATGCTTACCTGAACAAGGATAAGATCAAGTCAATGGTAGCTGCGGAAAGAGAAAAACTGATCAATCCGGCACAGCCGATGAGGAAATATCAATTCAATCAACGCATACCGGGAACGGGCAGAAACTTGAAATCCCTCTTTATTCTTATTATTCCGGAAAAGATTCGGTTTTCATTGTAAATGATTACCGGCCTGTTGTAACATCCCTTAGTGATGTTAAAAAACCGTTCGGGTATTTAATACCAAAAGATCTTTCAATCCTGGTGGAATGGGCAGGGAGGCATTCGTTAGAGCTTGCGCCGTTTAAAAACCAGGGGGATTATAAAATCGAACAATATTTTATCACTGGAATCGACTCCATCGATTTTGAAGGGGATACTATTGTAAACCCGCAGGTCGTGGTGCAGGATTACCAGGGAAAATTCCCAGCGAAGGACTATTATTTTATTTCGACCGCTCAGCTAAAAGGCAATATGATTGTACTGGCCTTAGAACCAAAATCGATGCTTGGCCTGGTAACTTATAAAGATTACGCACACCTGCTTAAGGAAGGAGAAGCTTTTCCAGTTCTCCGGGTAATTATTAAGTAAGGGTTCAATTTTATAAAGTGGAATGCGCTATTTTTGACAAAAGAGGTCAATTTTGGACTAAAGTCCGGTAATAATCTGATTATCAATTACCCCGACATTAAAGTCGGGGTAAAGCAAGATACTGAATAGTAGGGCTTTAGCCCTAAAAAGAAATAAATTAATAAGTATGAGAATAGACAGAATTGAACTCCGGCACATTAAAATGGTCCTGGTCAGCCCGTTTGTAACTTCGATGGGGACAGAATATGATGAAGAACATATCATCGTCAGGGTTGATGCTGATGGAGTAACAGGATGGGGTGAAAGCGTGGCCGAAGGCACACCCTTTTATTCTTATGAAACAGTTCAGACAGCCTGGCATATCCTTCAGGATTTTCTGATCCCTGCGGTCCTGGGAAAAGATATTGCAAGCGTGGATGAAGCCATTGCCAGCTTATGCCAAGGTTCGCGGGCATATGATGGCCAAAGCCGGATTGGAAGCTGCCCTCTGGGATGCTTTTGCTAAAAGCAGGAACATATCGCTTTCCAAAATGCTTGGCGGGACGCGCGAAAAGATCGATGTCGGCGTAAGCATCGGGATACAGTCGTCAGTGCCGGGGCTGATCAAAAAAGTGGAAGGATACCTGGCCGAAGGATATAAAAGAATTAAGATCAAGATTTCCCCGGGGTATGACATGCAATTTGTGGAAGCGCTCAGGAAAGAGTTTGGCGACATCCTGCTTCAGGTGGATGCAAACTCGGCCTATACCCTTGATGACATCGGCCTTTTTAAAAAGATGGATGATTACAATCTTTCACTGATCGAGCAACCGCTTGGTTATGAAGATATCTTCGATCATTCCAAGCTGCAGCGGGAACTGAAAACAGCCATCTGTCTTGACGAAAGCATCCATTCGCTCGACGATACCCGCGCTGCCATTGAACTGGGCAGCTGCAGGATCATCAATATAAAACCCGGACGCGTTGGCGGGTATACCGAATCAAAACTCATTCATGACTATTGTGCTTCGATGAACATCCCGGTATGGCATGGCGGCATGCTGGAATCCGGGATCGGCCGTGCCGGAAATGTGGCGCTGGCATCACTGCCCAATTTTACCCTGCCGGGCGATATTTCCGCCAGTAAAAGATATTACATGGAAGATATCGTCGAACCCGAATTTGTTGTCAATCCTGATGGCACGATGGATGTTCCGGTGAAACCGGGCATCGGGGTGGAAGTCAATATGAAAATGCTGGAAAAGGTTACTGTCAGAAGCAAATCATATAGATTGTGATCATTTGACGCGAGAATTCCCGGTTAATTGTATGATACAATCATTTACAATTTTCAGGATATCTTCCATCTTCTTCAGATCAGCTTTACCGGCATCATCTTCCGGTGTATGATAATCGACCTGGTATCCTGAAAAGAAAGTCATGACCGGGATATTTACATCAGTAAAGGGGGCATAATCGCTGCCGGAATGCCCGGTCACATCCCAGAGATCGAGTTCAAAAGGATCTGGAAGGCTCTGATTGGCGGCTTTTACAATCTGCCTGAGACCTTCACTTCCAGGCATGGTCCCGATGCTGATAATTCTACGGTTGGTGTCTTCAGGGGCCGATCGGGAGATCATATCCATATTGATATAAGCCAGCACCCGGCCGGGATTTGCCCGGGTGTGCCGTATATAATAACGGCTTCCGTGTTTTCCCGTTTCCTCACAATTCCAGGCGGCAAACACGATATTGCAGGCCGGTTTTTCACCATATTCTGACCATTTCCCGGCCAGGGCCAGCATGCCGGCAACCCCGGAAGCATTATCATCGGCGCCATTGTATATAAGCCCGTTACGGATGCCCAGGTGATCGTAATGGGCGCCGACAACAAGACTTTTCGTACTGTCCTTCCCCCGGATAATGCCGGTAACATTGCTGACGACAGCCGTTCCAGGCCGTCCCAGGATGAGATAAAGAGAACCGATCTTTTCAGGATAATAAAGTTTGATCTCAAAATTCTGTAGATAACTTCGCTGACTGGAATCAAAATCACCAATTGGATCAAGACCATTCATTTGCATCATGCTTGCTATGTAATCAGCGGCCATGTAATTGCCGCGTTTACCCGGCTCACGGCCTTCCATCCAGTCGGAGGAAAGGAAAGTGAGCGTTGCTGCAAAATCTTTGATTTCAGGGGCCGGAACAGGCATGGGATTGTCCTGTGCCGGCAGCGATGCTGATATCAGCCAGAGCGCAATGGTAATAAGGCTAAATTTTCTCATCAGGGAAATCACCGGGTCATCATTTTTCCCATGGCCATCAGGTGAACTATGTTGAATCCTGTATCCAGCAGTAAAATATCAGCATCATAACCTTCGCGGATATATCCTTTGCCGGGTAATTTCAAGATGTCGGCCGGATTTGATGTAACTACCTGCAAGGCTTGTTCCAGCGGGACTCCATCTGCCAGGACAGCATCTTTGACTTCTCTCAGGTTTGAAGAAGGAAGTCCCATTTCAATCTTTATCAGTTTCCCGGTCTCAGGATCAAAACCCGGCAGGGAGCCGCAGGCATCGGAGGTAAAGGTAATATGGGCCAGGGGCACGCCGCCTTCCAGGAGCAGTTTTAATGCGGTAGAGGGTTTTATTTCTTCATCAGGATAATAGGGATAAGAACTGGTTGTGATATCGACATAGCCTTTCTTCCCATATTCCAGGGCATCCTTAAAGATATAATCGTTACGGTTGCAATGGGTCGGCAGGAACTGCCTGTATCCCATTTCGCTATTGGCAACCACATCATGGATCGGCCTGAAAGGGTCACGGGCATCGCCCATATGCATATTGACAATTCCGGCCTTCCCGCCGATCATCCCGGCCACGCGTGCATGGGCCGCAATCCTTGTCAATTCTGCGATCGAGGGCACGGAAGAACGATGGTCGGAGATGGCAACTTCACCCACCCCGATGACTTCTTCAAAGAGGGCAATATCTTTCATGATATCGCCGGTGATGGAGGGAGGAGGGACCTGGTAGGCGCCGGTGTACATCCATGCCGACACCCCCTGGGCACGAAGCGTTTTCACCTTCATCAGCACACTTTCACGGTCCGGGTTATCCCGTCGGTTCCCAGACAGCCGATCACTGTAGTAACGCCGGCTTCGAGCATCATGCTGAGCTGGAGTTCGGGCATCCTGCTTATGGGGCCGCCTTCTCCGCCGCCACCCGTAATGTGAACATGAGAGTCGATAAGCCCGGGCACAAGCCAGAGCCCGGTGCAGTCGACCGTTTGCACTTCCATGCCTCCGGGAGGATCAATATGATCCGCAATGGCTAAAATACTTTTTCCGCCGGTGAGAACATCTTTATTGCCAAGGTGTTGCGGGCTGTATACCTGTGCATTCTTAAAAAGTGTCATCATGGTTCCTGGTTTTGTTCAGCAAAATTGGGGAAAAAAGTAATGCCAGTAATGTTTGTTCACCCTTATTTCTTACTTTCGTTTTACAAAATAAGCAGCACTTAAAAAGTATGAATGATATAATTACCTTAAAAAGGGTTTTATTACACAGGTTGTTATTTCTTTTATGCTTCTGTGGATTTACTGCAGCATACGCTCAACCCGGCCGCCTGCTGTTAGTGGGAGGCGGCGCTGAAAAAAACGGCGTATCAAGCTGGAGCACACCGGCTTACCGCTGGGCTGGTGAAGGAAAAAGAGTGGCCATTATCGGTACCTCAACCGGAAGCCTTGCTCCTTATTTCATGCAGCAATGCGGCGCGGCCTGGGCAAAGGAATTTGCCATTGCCAGCCATGACAGTGCCGACAGCCAGCTTACTTACGATACGCTGGTCACTTATGATGTAATCTTTTTCAGGGGCGGCGACCAGTATGACTACTACGATTTATACCGCGATACAAAACTCCAGGATGCAGTAGAATATTTATACAGCCAGGGAGGTACAATCTGCGGCACTTCGGCAGGTATGTCCATCCTTTCTTCAATAGTTTACACGGCAGAAAACGGATCAGCTTACCCGGATGAATGTATCGAGGATCCAAACAACCAGTATGTAACCCTTGCCAATGATTTCATGGACTTTGTCCCGGGATTTGTTTTTGATACCCATTTTGCGAGAACGCGGCCGATTTGGCCGGCTGGTCGGATTTCTTGCCAATTACAGCCTGAACCAGGGGCAGGCCATTACCGGCTTAGGGATGGATGACCTGACCTGCATGACCGTGGATGAGAATGGGCTGGGCACTGTTTACGGCACAGGTTGTGCCAATATCTATATGGCCGGCAGTAATTATTCGCTAAATGGCACCAAACTGCTGGCCGATACCGTGCATGTTATCCAGCTTTTGCACGGATGCACCTATGATTTCGCAACCGGCCAGGCTGGATTTGCAAGCCTGGACATGCAGATAAACACCTCCGGGCAGGAAGAATCCGGTAATTATACCGTACTGGCCAGCGGCAGCAATTTACTTGCCATATAACCAGGATATGCTGAACGACCTGGTGAACAATACAGGGACTCCATCTGCGGAAATACTTATTATTTTCGGGTGACCAGGCCCTGGCAAACACTTATAAAACCAGGCTGCTTGAATTGGGTGCTTCTCAGGTGCATATCGTCTTACCGGACCCGCAATCGGGTAGCGATCACTGAGCTGGGCAACCTCATTACCCAGGCAACTAAAATACTGTTCCTGAAGAACAGCTTTCCGGTATTTTCCGGATTTCTGGAAACCTCCGATGGAGATTTGCTTCAGCAAAGAGTTAAAAACGACGGAATGATTACCGCTTTTGTTGGTGAAGATGCGCGGCTTGCCGGGAAGATTGTCGTGGAGAATTATCTCACGGAATATGCCTCCTATTATGCCGAGCTCACTTTTGGAAAAGGGCTTTCATTGCTCCGGCACACCGTTTTAATGCCCGACACCTATCTGAACAGCGACATATATGAGAACACGGCAACGGCAGTCCCTTACGTCATGGCCAGGGATACGCTGAAATACGGCATCTGGCTCACCAACCACAATTACATGAAATTCACCCCGGTTGATGGTAAAACCACCCTTACAGGCTATGGGACAGCCCCGGTTATGGTAATTACCAATGCGGGCAGCCTGGCCGGTTTTTCGAGCCATACGGCCACAGGAAATACCAGCTGTTGAACCCCGGATGGTTGCTGGTTTTGAGCATTTACAACTTGTCGCTGACCGACTTACACTTCGCCTTACGTGATGGGAATGGCGCAACCATCCGGGTATAAATACCAACGATGATGAAATTCCAGTTTCAATTTCACCAAACCCGGTTCATAACGAGCTTACATTAATGTGGAATTGCGATGAATATTAGCTGGGAAATCATCAGCCTTCAGGGCAACATACTTATGCAAGGCAAAGCCTGCAACGAGCCTGAACATGTCGATGTTTCCACGCTCAAACCCGGCATCTATATCATTAAACTGAAGAATAAACAAAACAGTGAAATAACCGCTAAAAAATTTATAAAGAACTAAATATGACAAAAAGAAAAGTACTTTTTATTTTAGCAGTCTTAATTCTCTTTTTTATTCCAGGTATTAAGTCCCGGTCGCAGGGAAACCTCGTGATTGCCGGGGGAGGGCTGGAAGATGACAATGCCAGTGTTTATGACCAGCTGATAGCGCTGGCCGGGGGGGCCGAAAAGGCTACTTTTGCCGTTATCCCTTCTGCCAGTGGTGTATCGGTGCAATCTTATACAAGTTTCCGAAACATATTAATTTCCTATGGAATAAAGCCGGAGCATATCTACCTGATCAACATTGCCATGGTTGATGACGACAGTACAACGGATGTGAATGAGGCGGAATGGAGCAACAATGGCAATGATCCTCAGTTAGCCGGTATTGTCAGGTCGTGTTCGGCTGTCTGGTTTACAGGTGGCGATCAGACGCGCACGATAAAAACGCTGGTCATGCCTGATGGCAGTAAAACCCCCGTGCTTGAAGCGGTCTGGGAGGTCTATCAATTCAGGTGGCGTAATCGGAGGATCAAGCGCCGGTGCCGCGATCATGAGTGAAGCCATGATCGGGGGCGGCAACAGCCTTGCAGCACTGAAGCACGGCATCATTAAAGATTACCAGGGAGATGATTTTCCCGAAGGAGATGGCGTGCTGATGTCGGAAGGACTGGGCTTTTTCCCCCTGGGAATTGTTGACCAGCATTTTGAACAACGGGCACGTATCGGGCGGCTTGCGGTGGCCCTTATGAATGAAAAACCCGGGTTTAACTTGGGCTTTGGCGTTGATGAAAATACCGCACTCATTTACCTGGGCAGTCAGAACCTGGTGAAAGTCGCCGGCGCCGGCAGGGTTACCATAATCGATGCCGCAAATGCCAGTCTGTCTTACGTCCAGGGTTTACCGGCGATCGAAAACCTTACAGTAAGCCTCCTCGAAGAAGGTGACTCTTTCGATGGCATCACGGGACAAATAGTCCCGTCTGCAGGGAAAAGACCTACACGGGGAAATGAATACTACAATATTGAGAATCCGGGCCAGGCTGGGGTTTTATCGGCCAATTCCACCAGCTTCAGCGATCTGGCCACCATCAGCCTTATCGATAACAAAGGAGCTGATATGGTAAGTAATATCAGTTTTTCAGATAAGGAATCCGGATTTATGGTGACTTTATACAAAACCCCTGAAAGTGAAGGTTTTTATACTGATCAAGCCGGACGATGAAGATCATTATACCGTGACGAAAATAAGGATGGATATTGCACCCGTGCAGGTGACCATATCACCTTTGAAATAATTACAAAAACCAAATAATAAGCTTATGAAAAAATTTACGCTTTTATTTTTCATTTTTCTTTTTTCGTTTTTCACTGTTCATTTAAGTATGGCCCAGGAAATGCCAATTACCGGTAAAGTCATTTCGGCAGAGGATCAGCAGCCGATCCCCGGGGTTACTGTAAAGATCAGGGGCACATCGACCGGCACTATTTCCGGTCTTGATGGGAATTACACCATCAATGCCCCTTCAAACGGTGTACTGGTATTTTCATTCGTGGGTATGGAAACCCAGGAACTGGAAATCAACGGGCGCCGGGAAATAAACGTGAAACTGGAGGAAGCCAGAATCGACCTTGGGGAAGTGGTGGTCATGGGTTACAGCACTGCCAGCAAAAAACTGATCTCCGGCTCATTCGGTGTGGTCAAGGAAGAAGAGATGAAGTCAATCCCAATGCGGACTGTAAACGGGGTTTTGCAGGGTAAAACCGCCGGGGTGGTCATCATGCAGAATTCCGGGACACCCGGGGCACAGAACACGATCAGGATAAGGGGAGGCAGTTCCATCAATGCCAATAACCAGCCGCTTATCGTAGTCGACGGTATACCGGTAATTACCGGAGCTTATGGCCAGATCGGTTATTCAGGCCAGGAAATTGATGCTATGTCTGACATCAATCCCAATGATATTGAGCAAATTACTGTGTCTAAAAGATGGCTCAGCAACAGCTATTTACGGTGCAAGGGCCTCGAACGGCGTCATCCTGATCACAACCAAAAAAGGAAGTTTGCAGCAAACCAACGTGAACCTGAACACTTCCTTCGGCTGGCAGGTCCTTCCGCAGGAACGCCTGATCGAAATGATGAATGCTCAGCAATGGAATGAATATAAAGGCACTGATGTCCAGGGTATTGACACCGACTGGATGGATGAAATACTCCAGGTTGCACCAACTTCAAATACGGAACTTTCTGTAAGCAGCGGAAACGATAAAACCCGGATGTATATTTCAGGAACTTATTACAACCAGGAGGGGGTTGTTAAATCCACTGACTACGACCGCTATTCCGGCAGGTTGAGTGTGGATCATAAACTGCTTAAAAACCTGACCATTGGTGGTGGTGTATCCATGACCTATTCTAAAAATAAGCGTGTTGAAGGGGACCAGACACTTTTCGGCCCCCTGCCCAATGCTATGTCGCTCCCTGCCATTTTTCCCGTTTATAATGAAGATGGGACATATAATGAAGATGGGCCTTACGCTAACCCTGTGGCCATATGCAATGAAACCGTCAATGAAGCTTACACCAACCGTACCAATGGCAACGTTTTCCTGGAATATAAATTTCTTAACGGATTTATTTTCACCACCAAATGGAGTGCAGATATATATAATCTGCGTGAGCATGAATATGACCCGATTACGGTCAGGCAGGGTGAGAAATACAACGGACTCGGCATTGAAGGCACCAGCTATGTCAGCAACCTGGTCAGCAATAATGTATTGCAATATATAAAAACCGTTAAAGAAAAGCATAACCTTGAAGCCCTGGCCGGATTCAGTTTCGAAAAATATGCCAGCCGCTATACCTATATTGAGGCGATCGATTTCCCGAATGAACAGCTGCAGTACATCGAATCAGCAAGCACCATCAGGGCGGCGTCAGCCTCGGCGGTCAACAGTGCCATGAATTCATTCTTCGGCCAGTTCAAGTACAATTATCTTTACAAATATATCTATCACCCTCACAGCCCGTGCCGACGGTTCGTCGAAATTCGGCGAGAACAACAAGTATGGCTTTTTCCCTGCAGGTTCATTTGCATGGCGCTTATCCGAGGAATCTTTCATGGAAAATGCCGGTAAAGTTGATGATCTGAAAATCAGGATAAGTGCCGGGCTTACCGGTAATGACGGTATCCCCAACTTTGCCTCGCTTGGATTGTACCAGGGCGGATACGACTATGAAGGCGGTTCGGGAATCGCTCCCACGCAATTGCCAAACCCGGACCTGAAATGGGAAACCACCATGCAGACAGGATTTGGAATAGATCTGGCCATGTTTAATAACAGGATATCCTTTACCGGTGATATATATTATAATAAAACGAGGGATCTGTTGTTTTCCAGGCCTTTGCCTCCTTCAACAGGTTATTATTACATCTATGAGAATGTTGGCACCCTCGAAAATAAGGGGATTGAACTGGCCCTGACAACTGAAAATTTAATAAAAGCTTTTAAATGGAATACGTCAATCGTTTTTTCCGCTAACCGCAACAAGGTGCTGGAACTTTATGAAGGCCAGCCTATTGCTGACCAGGGCCGGGGTGGTAACTGGGTGATGGAAGGGGAACCGACCGGCATCTTTTATAATTACAGGTGCCTTGGTGTCGATCCGACAACCGGTGATCTTGTTTATGAAGATATAAATAACGATGGGTTGATCAATTCAGAAGACTGGACCAAGATCGGCAATCCTAACCCGGATTTCACCATGGGACTGACGAATAATTTCAGCTGGAAAAACTTTGATCTATCCATCTTTCTTCATTTCGTTGCCGGCAACGACGTATTCAACGGCTCTATGATTTACCTCGAATCGGGAACGGGAGATGATAACCAGACCACCGACATGATCAGGAGATGGAAGCAACCCGGTGATATTACCGATATGCCAAGGGTGGGTGATTCATACAAGTCGTCGAGGTTTATCGAAAACGGTTCATTTTGCAGGATCAAAAATGTAACCTTCGGTTATAATTTCCCTAAAGAACTGATCTCGAAAATCAAAATGAAAACCCTCAGGATTTTTGTGATCGGCCAGAACCTTTATACGTTCACCTCTTATTCTGGTATGGACCCTGAAGTTAATTACTATGCCAATGATAATATCATTCTTGGCACCGACTTCTTTACCTATCCCCAGTCGCGATCCTTCCTTTTCGGTTTAAACATTGGTTTCTAATAATAAATACACGAAAAATATGAAAAAGCTAATCTATATAACCATCGCCTTTTCAGTCCTTTTATTATCCTGTACAAAAATGCTCGATATCGAACCGACTGATGCCATTTCCTCAGATGAAGCGATCAAAGACAAGGCCGGCGTCGATAAAGCAATTGCCGGTTCTTATGACGCCCTCCAGTATGCCGGGATGTATGGCCGCAACAGGGTGATCTTAGGTGACCTGGCCGCCGACAACCTGGTCTGGACCGGAACCACTTATGATTATTATGAAATTGACAATAATGATGTCGCCATTGAAAACGGGATCATCGACGCCATGTGGTCAACATCCTATGACGGGATCAACAGGGTGAACAACGTCCTTGCTGCACTGCCCGGCATTGGTGACCTGACTGACGATGAACGCAATAAATATGAAGGAGAGGCCTTATTTATGAGGGCCCTGTTTCATTTTAACCTGCTGCTTTATTTCGGGGGAGTGCCCATTGTCACCGCACCCACACTTAATGTAGATGAAGTCGACAGGCCCCGGAATACTGCTGAATGAAATGTATGACCAGATCATTTCAGATCTTAAATCTGCTGAATTAAAGCTGCCATTTCCGGCAGATATGCCGGCAGGGAGTTTTGGAAGGGCGAATTCTTTCAGTGCCTCCGCCCTCCTGGCCAGGGTTTATCTCACACGTTACCATGCTGAAAACAACAACCAGTATGCAGAGGCAGCTGCAACCAAAGCTGATTATGTCATAAATTCAGGAGCATTTTCATTGCTAAGCGATTATGCATTCCTTTACGAAGATGCCGGCAGTGAAAGCATATTCCAGGTCGTATTCAGCGTCCAGGACAGGAACGTGATTGCCCAGTATTTCTTTCCCAGGAGCCTGACCGGGCGGTACGAAGTTGCCCCTTCAGAATCGCTGATCCAGAGCTATGAGGTCGCTGATTCACTGAGGATAAGTCAGCAACAATTGCATATGATACAGAGGGAAAGCCATATGGGTATAAATACCAGGATATTGCCGAAGGCACTGATGCCATACTTGTCATCAGGCTTGCTGAAATGTACCTTATCAAAGCCGAAGCGCTGGCTTATACAAACGGCGATATTGCCACGATCCAGGATAATATCAACATGATCCGCTCCAGGGCCGGCCTTGAGCCAACAACTGCCGACTACCTAGATTGAACTCAAACTGGCAATTGAAAATGAGCGCCGGCATGAATTTGCTTTTGAAGGCCACCGCTGGTTCGACCTGGTCAGAACAAAACGGGCGACAGGTTTACTGGGAATAGATGAAGATTATACCCTTTTCCCTATTCCATTGAGCGAAATGACTACAAATAAAAAAATGGAACAAAATCCCGGTTATTGATTTTTAAACTGATAAAAGATGAAAAAGATAATTATTTATATGATGATCATCCTTCCTGTTCTACTGATAACAGGATGCGAAAAATATGAGCTGGGAAACCCGCTTCCCAGTACCATAGCTGATTTTACATATTCAGTCGGCAATAGCGGATATGCACCTGCAGATGTAACTTTTACCAACACCTCACTGAATGCCAGCAGTTACCATTGGGATTTCGGGAACGGACAAACTTCAACGGAAACCAATCCGGTAATGTTCTATGAATTTCCTGGATTATATACAGTAACTTTAACCGTATCAGCCGTTAATGATGTCCATTATAATCAACTCGTAAAAACCATGATAGTCAATGTCAAAGACATCAATGCAGGTAAGTCACAGGTCTTGTATTTTACTGAACGGACCGCTGATGGTGGCGCAGTTCATATGGTTATCCTTAATGACGAGGCTCCGGTTGTACAGGATTTTGATGCCGTTGAACTTAACAGGCCTTATGGCATCACGGCTGATTCAGCTACCGGCAAAGTGTTCGTTTCCGATTACTCCCTGGGCTACATTTACAGCTTTAATGCCGATGGTAAAAATCCCGTCAGGATTCTCGATATTAATGTTGCCGGCCAGGAAATCGTCGATTCCCCGCAAGCAATGATGGTGGTTGACAGCATGCTTTACTGGGGGCGCCCGGGAGGCATCTACCGCTGCAACCTCGATGGGACCAACCCGGAAGTTTATATAGAGACAGGTCTCGATATTGCCCCTGAATACCCTATCGATATGCAATATGATGAAATCTCAGGAAAAATTTACCTCTGCAACGACAAGACCGATTACAGCGGAGGCTACTTTTCCATGAATTTCGATGGCACCGGCCTGGTGGAACACATACCTCGATATTGATGGGACTGCTATCGAAGTTGACTTTAATGCGGGTAAAACCTACATGGCTATTTATCCTGCCGATGGAACCCCGGTCACTGATTATGGTATCTATACCTGCAACCTGGACGGAACAGGGCTTGCCAAGATCGCCGATTATGGCGGTAAGGCAACCTGGGGCGTCGCGATCGACCATGAGCGCGGAAAACTATTCTGGAGTTTCAAGATGTCGAATACCGGGGCCGATGGAAAGATCATCCGCGCTAACCTCGATGGCACGGACCAGGAAGACTGGGTTACAGAAGTAAATCCCAATGCCATGTGCGTGGCCTGGGTGAAGCTTTAGTCGTTGGACTACAAAAAAAGGCTGCTCTTCCGGCAGCCTTTTTGCTCTTATTATGACTTGATAATCTATCTGACCACGAACATTTTATTTGACTGAACCTGTCCGTTACACTTTAACGTATAATAATATGACCGCTGGTTAAGCCATCAGCATTAAATTCAATAGAGTGTGATCCTTTTGTTTGATCTGAACTGACCAGGGTAACCACTTCCTTGCCGAGAGTATTATAAACCTTCAGACTGACAAAACCATCTTCCGGCAACTGGTATTTGATGGTGGTTGAATTGTTAAAAGGATTGGGATAATTTTGCCCGAGGTTGAATTTATTGACAGAAAGATCATTATCATCTATGGACATGAATAATGCCTCATACTTTTCAATCAGCTGCAGCCAATGCTTGCCATCATTGTTGCCTCATCGGCCCCAAGTGCCATTGCATAAAATACATCAAATGATTCCCCTGGCGCTAAAACAACCGGAGCCTGCGAAGTGATTGTAACCGGACCATCAGCAGTAGTTGAAGCATATAGTGGCTGTAACGTTCCATAATTCATCCAGGTCCAGAAATCGGAATCAACAGGATAACCATCATACCATTCAAAAGAATAAAGGGATGATAACGATTGCGGAAAGGAGCTTCATCCCCATATTCATCTGTGCACCCCTGTGAAACCGGATAACTTCTCCAGAACTGTTGTAAGTAACGGAATCAAATCCATACTCCTGGTTTAATTCAGGAATTACTTCCAGACCTGCAGAAGCATTAATGGCAGCTGCTTCATTATTCGTTATATTGAATTTGACGATCATATAGGCTCCGTTGTTCCAACCGTAGGCATAATGTTTTACAATCACATCCGGGGGAAGTAATGAATAAGCGTTATTACAGGAGCCATAGATTTCAAAATCGCTTAATAAAGGATTTTCGACCAAAACTGTCGGATCCAGTTCCTCTGCATCATTTGTGTAATCAAATACATCTGTTGATGAAGTCCCCACTAAAACCGAAGCGCGCTGCAGATGCCTTGTGCCTTCAGGATCAAAAAGCCTTATCCTGCCATATTGGCTTATACTTACCTCCAGCGCACCTGTGTTAAAGGTTGCCTGGGAATAACTATCCGTTAATGCAAAGCAGCATGATGCCAGAAAAAGTAGAAGTTTTTTCATAGGTTTTAGATTTTAAGTTTGACGTTGACTTCTGATAATGCGAATATAATAAATATTTGGTCAGAATATTCTTTTATGCCAGTTTAGCCTTCATTATTTCATTCATACATGAGATCTTCCCGTTCATCCCTGAATTAATGCCCGCAGGGCTAATTACATTTCTCTGCAATAACCTGTACCGATATCTTTGCTCCGAACCAATCAAAAAACATTTTCATGAAAAATATTTTCACTTTTTTGCTCCTGATTTTATTACCTGCTGCTTTACTTTCTCAATCTGCAGGGTATTCCTGGAAATTTTACACTCCCGGTAATACAGGCATAATGGGCGATTATTCCGAGGCACTATGGATTGACCATGACGGCGATCCTTACATTGCAGCCTATGTCCCGGCTGGGAAGAGGGTGGCTTTTCAAAATACATCCAGGCATGAAAACCGGTGGATCAATTATTCAAATGTTGAATACCCGGTTATCGGAAGCATTTATGATGTCGGGTCATCGCGCATTTCAGATATTGCAGAAGATGCCGATGGCATTCTCTGGATGGCAACCTGGAGAGGGATCCTGAAATTTGATCCTGCTGCCGGAGGAAGTTCGCTTGAATTCTGGGGGGCAGACAATTCACTTCATCCCGGGGGAAGAACAATGGATATCGATATTGCCCCGGATGGTTCGGTTTGGGCTGCAGTTCATTCTGTTACCTGGGGCTAGGGAGGATTGGTGCACTTTGATCCTGCTACAGATGAATGGCAATACTGGGGATACGGTTCAACTGCAAATAACTGGCCCAGCCTGATCGGTTTCTGCGAACAGGTGTCCGTCCAGCCAAAACCTGCCGGAGGATATGTGGTTTGGGTTGATGGGGCAGGATGGAATACGATGATCACTTTTGACAGCGATACCCAGTTGTTCACCTTGTTGCCGCAGAATTATGAAACCGGCGAAGTGGTCGCTCTTCCCGGAAATGATTGTATTGATGAGGAAGGGAATTTGTGGGCGCTCCGGGTTACAAATCCGGGCGACCCTTTTTCGCTCGATTACCTGACACCCGGCGGAACCTGGGTTACACCTCCGCAGCCATCTTCAGTTATGGCGGATATCTGGGCGTTCACGGCATTTGGAAACCATGAAGCATTGATTACCGGATTAAGCAGTGAAGTGTTTCAGTTTGACGGCACATTCATGGCAAAGCAAAGGGATCTGGCGGGAAGGAGCATATACTTATGCCCTGGATATCGATGATGCAGGAAATATCTGGGTAAGCGGTGTGGAAGGAGCTGCAAAACGGGATGTTACAACAGGCCTGTGGCAGCGTCACCGGATTACAAACTCCTCCCAGATTGATTACTGGGTTGAAGATATAGCCATTGATGATGAAGGCAATGTATGGATGACCGGCAATGCCGGGCCTGGTGTCGGAGGCTTTCAGAAATTTGACGGAACCAACTGGACAGGTTATAATGAATATACCTATGGCTTGGGATACCCGTTCCCTTTCCCGACCGATAATACCGAAGCGATCTGTTTCCGGCCGTCCAATGGAGAAATTGTTATTAATCCCATGTATAATTACCTTCATAGCTGGAATGGCTCGTCCTACAACTCGCTTAATTACAACCATCGACAGGTCAAAAGGCCTGGCTGAAGATTCCCAGGGCAGGTTATGGAGCCTTGGAGAATATTATAACCTGGAATACCTTGATGAAAACGCTAATACCTGGACTTCAGTGCCATTTTATGGGATGGGGCGCCAATATCAGGAAAGATCCGACACGGCCGGGAACGGTCTGGGCCTGCTCCGGCTACCAGGTCCTGCGGACCGATGGCAAGTTACAATTATTCAAAGGTGGTTGATGATTTTCCGGAACTTGATCCGCAAAGCGATATGCTTTCAACGGTTATTCCGGCACCTGACGGCATTGCCTGGGTTGGCTCCAACCAGGGTTTGTTCAGGCTGGATGCCAGAAAACGACACCTATCAGTTTTTCTCATCCTGGAAACAGCCAGATTCCCGGGGAAAATATTACCCCATTGGCTTATACCCCGGATGGCCGTATCTGGTTTACAAATTTTGGCAGCTGTAAATGCCACAGAAATTGGTTTATGCTGGTTCGACGGAACAGAATTCGGCATTTTCCCGGTCCAGGATGGCGGATTGCCTCATGCCCAGATTACAGATGTTGAAGTAAAAGAACATCTGAATGGTTATGAACTTTGGATGAGCTGCTTAAGCAGGGGCATTGCTGTTCTTGATGTTATTAATGATAATGTGGGGATTGAGACGATTAATTTTCCTCGAGCCAGGTTTATTCCTGCAGAATTATCCGAATCCTTTCAAAAATAGTACCTCTATCAGCTTTACTATACCTGGTGATGGATTTGTAAGTCTTTCGATTATTGATATCAACGGCAGGGTAGTCAGCGAATTAGCCGGAGCATATTATCAAACCGGAACACATTCTTTAACGTGGAATGGAAATGATAATCGCGGCAGGCATCTTAGTCCCGGAATGTATGTTTGCAGGCTTATAAGCGGAAATAAATCAGAAGCAATCAGGATGATCGTTCAATGAAAAAAATGGATTTTCGGACCAGTCTGCTGAATTTACAATCCCATCGGAACTTCCATCAATAAAAATTCGGCATCGGAATTAGCTTTAACAATCAGGGTGTCAACATCCCATGTCCCAAAACCATCGCGGCTTTGCAGAGGCTGGCCATTGATGGTTACATCCCCGTTAAGGATGAAGGCGTAAACGCCATTGCCTTTTGATTTGATCTTATATTCAGTGGTGATCCCTTTGTCGAATTTTCCAAGATGGAACCAGGCATTCTGGTGTATCCAGACCCCGGCATCTTCCGGATTGGGTGAAAGTACCTGCTGCAGTTTATTGTTGCGGTCGTCTGTATTCAAAGTAATCTGGTCATAACGAGGGGTTACGTCTTTCTTATCCGGGAAAATCCATATTTGCAGGAACTTTACCTGCCGGTCCTGATTCTTGTTGTATTCACTGTGATAAATTCCAGTGCCGGCACTCATCACCTGTATATCGCTATGCCGGATCACCGAAATATTTCCCATGCTGTCTTTATGCTCAAGGTCACCTTCAAGCGGGATTGAAATGATTTCCATATTGTCGTGCGGATGGGTACTGAAACCTGAGCCCGCTTCTACAATATCGTCGTTCAGGACGCGTAAGACGCCAAAATGCATTCGTTCGGGGTTGTAGTAATTGGCAAAACTGAATGTATGCCTGCTTATAAGCCAGCCGTGGTTGGCTTCTCCACGGGTGCTTGCTTTATGAAGAACTGTATTTGTCATGATTTCAGATGATGTATTTGGGATATGATTGAACCCGAGGATTTCAAGCTCCTGTATCTCATCGATATTATTTTTTACCAGGTTGCCTAAAGCAGTTGCCGAAACAAAAACGCCTGTACCCAGAAGGCCTTTACGTAGAAATTCTTTCCTGTTCATTCCGTTGGAATTGAGTTGTTTCTCATTCAAAAAAAACTTTTACAGTTATTTTAACAATTTTGAATTGTAAAATGTTTAATGCGACTTGAAAATTCCCGGAAAATAAATAAATGTACCCTCAGTCTGATAATTATTATATTTAATTTTATTCTATTCTATAATTGAATATTCAAGCATTAACCAGGCTGAAAAATAAATTATTTATGAAAAATGTTCTGATGGGATTGCTTTTCCTTCTTTCCCTGCTAATATGCTTTCAAGGCTGTAAAAAGGATGAAGTTGTCGATGCAGAACTCATCGTCTCGCCTGAACAGATCATGCTGAACGGCCTGGATACGGCCATAATTTACTTATCGACATCACCTGAAACGGAGGTTACCTGGCAGGTATCGGGTGCGCCGGATTGGCTGGAGATCAATCCGACTTCCGGGAAATTGAAGGGAAGTATCACTGAGGTACAGCTGGTTTCGCGACTTGAAGGACTGGACCAGGAGCAATATTTCGAACAGGTCGAGATCATCAGCAACAAAGCCGGAAAAGGATCATGCACTGTCATTCTTTACGTTGGAAGCAATCCGGTTGCAACCTTATCCCCAAACACCCTGAATTTCCAGGCCGGGACAGATTCACTTTACCTCTCCCTTGCGAATACCGGCTCCGGGAACCTGGAATGGCAACTGCTTACCACAGTTGAATGGTTGCATATAATCCCTTCATCTGGTTTCTGCGAGGGAGGAGATGACCGAAATATACTGGTAAAGGTAGTCCGGGAAAACATGGCGGTGGGTGATTATAATGCTTCTATTCAACTGGTATCCAATACATCCATGCCTGTTCAGGATGTGCCGGTACAGATGGCCGTACCCGAGAGTTACACAATAGCCACCCGTATCGATACCGTCTATTTCGGTTTTTTCTTTGAGGAGAGAGAGCTTTATATCAGTAATTCAGGAAATATGACTTTTACCTGGGATCTGGACATTCCTGAAGGATACCTTGCCGCAGATAATTTATCAGGTTCCCTGGATCCGGGCGATTCAGCCCGGGTGGTCATAACCGCCGACAGGCAGGGCCTGGCATCAGGAACTTACCTGTCGGACCTTGTATTTTCGAACAATAAAGGTGGTACGCTAGCCGTCCCGGTTGTGGTAAAGAAATATGCCGAGGAAAAGTGGCTGCTGGAAGGGAAGATCATTGATGCAGAGTATGACCGGGTGCATGATGTCATCATTGCCGTCACCGACTACCCTTACCGGCTGATCAAACTGAACCCTGTTTCACAAACCATGACTGAAGTATCGCTCGGCCTTGCCCCTATCTGTATTTCGGTTAACCCTGCAGGAACGCACGCCGTGGTTGGACACGACGCAAATGTTACCTACATCGATCTGTTGTCGATGTCAAAGATCAATGTGTTCAACACGCCAGAAATTGCTTTCGACATCGTGATAGCTCCTAACAGCTACGCCTATATTTTCCCTGCCACCGGCCAGTGGACAAATATCCTCTGCCTGAACCTGGCCACCGGCAGCCAATCTCAAAGTGCCGGTTACAGTATCAGGGAGACTACCAGGGCAAAGCTTCATCCGTCGGGTGAATACATTTACGGCGCCGATAACGGGGTATCTCCGTCAGATTTTGAAAAATATGATATCCGTCTGGGCACAGCGGAGCTCATGTATGATTCTCCTTATCATGGCGATTTCTCTTTTGGTGGCGACATCTGGATCTCCGACGATGGTAGCCGGTTGTTTGCCCGGAGCCGTAATGTGTTCATATCCACTACGAACCCGGCTACTGACATGACCTATAACGGGCAGTTGTCCGGAGATACATACCTGCAAACCCTGGATCATTCTTCGGCTTCGGGCAGTATCTTCGCCATTGGTTTCGGCGGGGATGTCTGGGATACTTTCCCTTCAGATGAAGTCAGGATGTATGAGGATGTTTATCTGAATTACACAGGCTCCATCACCCTGCCGGGCTTCATGGTCCCTGATGGGAGCGGCGATGGCACCTACTTCAAATCAGAAGGCCATTTTGGTTTCTTTAACAGCAACGGCGATAAGTTCTTTGTTCTTGTCAGGGCCCAGGAAGGATCAGGTATGCTGAACGACTGGGCAGTAGCTATCTTACAATGATTTTTACAGTTTCTATGTATCCGGAATTCATGTACCTGGCAAAATAAAGGCCACTTATAACACTGTTGCCTGACTGATCGGTCAAATTCCACTCAGCCGTATGACGGCCTATTTCCATTTTTTCATTTATGATATCCTTTACTTTTTTTCCAAGGATATCATAAACGGAAAGCTGAACAAATCCAACACGGTCATTAGTAAAAGTGATATCCACTTTATCACTTGCCGGGTTGGGACTTGCTGAAATATTGAAGTCCTGTTTTACATGGTCTTTTTCGGCAACGCTAACCGGGTCTGTGATAATTGTCAATACAGCTATTCCTCTTCCCAGGCAGCTCATCCAAAGTTCATAACCTCCAGGGATTTCTTTTACTTCAATTTCTTTGATTGTACTGTTCGGCAAGCCGCCATACTGCGGAACACCTCCTGGCGAAGAAGGGAATGTGCCAATATTCACTCCGTCATACCAGCATATACCAGCTTCGTCAGAAGGGTATTCAGAATCATATTGCAACCACAGCAACCCGTCGGGAGTAATCGCCATAGGGCGGACATGCTGACCGGGAAATGGCCATCCCTCGTCATACGACCAGGTCTGGTATTCACCTGTGTTCGCATTGAGGCGGATCAGCGTGCTGCCTGTAATGGTGAACTGAGACCAGGTTCCTATCCAGGCAATGCCGTCCTGGTCGACTGCCAGGCCTGTAAACCAGGCAGCGCTTCCGGGAAAATCTTCAATGGTACGGCTGAATGAGTTGTTGCCATCGGTGCGCAGGATCTCGTTATTTGTAGCCGCCCAGATGGTTCCGGGCAGGTTGGGGTCTTTTCTGATAGTGCCTCCGGAGCCGGTGATGGGTACCGTAATCCATTCACCTGTGCTGCTATCATAGTACCTTAGATTATAATACTCGCCAAGACTCCATAACCTGCCTTGTGAATCCTCCGCAAATCCTTTCGATGTAGTTAATAAGTCTTCCAGCGGGGAATAGCCGGCGCCATCCCAGGCATGGATGCCATTAAATGTCGGATTGAATACAACATCACCGTTCGAAGGCCTGTAGCAAATGGCCTGAGTATTGTCGGCCTGGTAAGGGAAAGGATATCCCAGGCCATACGTAAATTCATTAAATCCTGTCCAGTTGATTCCGTCAAATTTCTGGAACCCGCCGACACCGGTGCCTGCATTGCCGGTCATCCAGACATTGCCTTCGATGTCGATCGACAGGTCTTCAACAAAATAATCGATCTGCGAGGTGTTCGTGATCCTGTAACGCTGCCAGTTACCAGTCTGCACATCGCGTTTTGCCGCGCCTCCTATTCCGCAAACCCACACATTGCCCAGCTGATCTGCATCAACAGAGAGGGTAAATTCACCCGGCCGCCAGGTCCCGTAATTTTGCCATGCAGTTCCGTCGAACATCCAGGTTTCACCGGTGGTGATGACCAATAAAGCTTTTCCGTTCCCGAATGCTTTGAAGGAATCAATATAAAAGCTGACATTTTCATAGGGGGGAGTGGGATAAATCCAGGTTCCATCCGGGCGCTGGTATTCAAGGGTCTCCCAGTTACCATCGACAGACATGCGCAATGCCCAGAAATTTCCGGCATCATCAACACAGTCTTTACCGGGCAGGCCGGCAATTTCTCCTTCAACCGAAGGCAGGTAGGTTGTATATTGATCAGTTGCGCTGTTATATGTGAACATATATCCGTAATAGATGTCTCCCGACCAGACCAGGTAGCTTCCGTCTGGTTTGGGTTGTACGGCAAGCCGTATATTTGATCCCTCCCAGGAGGTCCATTGATTGTCCCCCGGATTAAAACGAACCAGGCCGCCGCTGGTGAACCAGATGCTGCTGTCGGGCGCCAGGTCTATATCGTAGGTAAAGCCAAGCAAGCCTGAGTTTACTGCGTCAAATTTTTCTATCGATGAAGGTCCCGCCAGGGGATCAAATTTAAGTGCCCCGGTAAAATTACCCATCCAGAGATTATGATCATAATCCTCAATGATGTCCAGGATCTGGACTTCGCCATTATCAAACGAACCCAGCACCGGGTAATCGACATTAGAATAGTTGATCCATCTGTTTTCAGACTGGCTGAACCTGGCAAAGCCGCCTTCACCCCAATTACCAGTGGCAGCAGCAATGTAAGGATCCCCGTTTGCATCCACAAAGAGCGCTGTTGCCTGGTCGCCCTGGATCCCGGTATTGCCGGGACGATAATAGCGCCATGATGATTCTCCGGGAGGCTGTGAAAATATGATTACAGGTAATAAGATGAAATAAAGAAGTGTAAATGGATTTTTCATGGGTATGATAATTTATAGATTCGCATACAAACATACAGGCATATATTTTTTCTACAAAATGCAATGTGTTCAGCGGGTAATATTTCGTGATGAGATGGAAAATTCAACGCCTTAAATCAAAAAACATTATTAGGTATTGTTAAATATTTAATTGACTTTTTATTAATTTTCTTATATTTAAAGCTTGTCTATATAATAAATTTCCAGTCTTACATTCAAAAACAAAACAACCATGAAAAAATTAATTTACCTACCGCTCATTTTGAGTTTCGTTACAGGCATGGATCAGCTTTTTGCACAGGGTGAAGGCGATTCAACCAGGTATCTTCTTTCTGAAAAAACCGTATTATCCGGTTTTGGCTCTCCTTTTGTGGAGTTCTCTTCAGTAAACAGCCAATTTGCAGTATGCATAGGTGGAGGTGGTGGATTATTGATAAACCAGACTGTTTACATCGGAGGTTATTTCGAAGGAATAATTACAAAACATTACAGAGGAGATCTTCAAACAATAGTAGATACGGAGAAACCAGAGATATCATTTGAACATGGCGGAATATGGCTGGGATATATTTATAAACATCAAAAAGCCGTTCATGGAGGTTTCAGCATGAAATTGGGCTGGGGAGAGATTGACCTGAAGGACGAAGGAAACGGCAATCCGGATTCTGACTATGATTACAGGGACAGGATCTTTACCATCCAACCCCAGGCTGAGCTGGAACTTAACCTGACAAAGTGGTTTAAGGCAAATGTGGGGGTCGGATATCGCATTGTGACAGGCATTGATGCAACCTACCCGGACGACGAGGGTAACGTGACGAATTTTTACAAGAATGGTGATTTTAACAGCCCTGTTGGGACAATAACCCTGATTTTCGGAGGGCACGATTAAAGGAATTAATTCTGAAACTTTTGTTTGTCAATAGATTTAAGTAAATATACTAACCAGTAATGCTTGATTACTAAATCCCGGCATCATGATGGTTTCCTGAAAGTAATCAGGTAGCCGTATTCATTCCAGATGCTTTTTAAGCTGATTTCCTGCATGTTTGCAGGGATCAAATCGACAGGAGGCACAACCGGGTCGTGGTGGCCGACAAAAATGGCAAACAACCTTGAAGCTTTTTCTGATTCGTCGGCAATCACGATCCTGGTCCCGGGCCTGGCTACCCGGATCATTTCGTCTATTGCACATTTCTTGTCACGGAATAGATTTATTGCCCCAAGGTGGAAGACCACATCGAAGCTATTATCCTTAAAAGGAAGTTCTTCTGCATTTGCCCGATAAAGCAATACCGGTTGTTTCCATTTAAATGAATTCTTTGTGCACCTCCGGAGCATGATTTGCTGGTTATCCAATCCATAGTAAGGGCGTCCGTTAAGTATACCATTCAGATATGAAATATTATCTCCTATTCCGATGCCGGTTTCAAGGACTAAAGAACTCCTGCTGATTTCCAAATTTTCAAGCACTTCCCGGCGGGCCTGGCATTCCCCCCCACAAGGAATGAACATTAAGTTTGTCAACGGGCCATAAAACCTTGCATAAATGTCACGCATGATCTCCTCCCGTTTGGATGACCGAAAAACATCTTCATCTTTTATAAATTGTAAAAAACCCTCCTTAATTGGATATTCAATTCCACAATACTTGCATTTCCATTTACCGCAAGGATTCGAAGAGGTTTCTTCCACTGGCCTGTAATGCAGGTCATGCTTGCATTTCGGACAGCATATAATTTCTGAATTGCCGGTTTCCATTTTGACGATTTTTTAATCAGTTATTTTGGCATTTTGATCCGGAAATGACGTCATCTGGAGTCAAAGTTATACTTAGGCAGGCTGGATCTGAAACGGGAAAATCAAGGGATCTCCCGGAGGAATTGGATTAACAGCAACGAATTGAATCAGCAAAGAGGCTTCTTGAGAAAAAATCAGAATTTCCGATTTCCGATAAGGTATTTTATTGAATTATGCCAAATGTTCTATCCCTGCAGGCATTTATTCGTAAATTAGTGAAATGTTTATAAAAAACGGCCAGATCTCATATTATCAGACCCATCGGGTCATTAACAGAACACCAGGATTAACAATGAAAACATCGTTAAGAAAAATCTTAGTGGCACTGGTCCTTTTCCTGTTTTTTCATATAGCAGCAGCCCAGCCGGTAGTAGCCATCATAAACCTGATGGATTCCGTTTTGCTGCATGTAAATATAGGAATTACTGTTTTTGCAAACAGTACCGGCGAGTTTGACTGCCAGTTCAATCCGAAAGAATATGTTGACCATGAGATGGAACGCTTTCTTTCCGGGAAATTCTCCCCGGTTTTTGTTATTATTGAGGATTCACCTGTTGAAATTGCGGATGAAAAACCTGCAGATGAAATATACGAAAATGTTTACCCTGAAAAGATTAATTATAAAGCCTGGGTTAAAGAGCACAGAAATGAATATAACTATGTGGTTTTCATTGAGAACCGCCCCTGGACAGACCCTTTATTAAATATACAACTGCAATCCAATGGTTTGTTTACCAGCGGTAATTTTATTAAACAATGGGGCAAAGTATATAGTACAGTATATATTACGGCTTACAGCACAAAGACATTAAAAACGCTTTATTTTGATAAGTCCAACTGGTACTATACGCGGACGATAAAGGATTATGTTTTCCCGGAAGAAAAAGCAAAGATAGATCCCGAAATGGTTCAGGTTATCATAGATCATCTTAAAGGGCTTATCGATTCCAGAATAGAGCATTTCCTGGTGGGCACTGGTTTGCTGTCCCAAAATGAATTTCACTATGTAAAAATGCAAAAATAGGGAAGTGCCGGGTCCAGTCGCTATTTAAAACCACTTCGGAAAGCATTGATTTGATTGAAGTGCATTTTTATAATGGGTGTCCCAAATGAGATTTTAGGTAAATTTTACGGTTTGTTTCGTTGTAAATCCCGTTAGGGATTTCATATGGGTAGCGTATCGGTTGAATGCTGGATATTCCGTCCCATACGGGACGGGATAAATATTTATGTACCCTGTTTCTACTACCAATATCTTGTGCCTGACGGCACACGTTGTTTCAATCCTCAACCCATTCTATAGGTTTAAAGATATATCGCTCGTCAAAATCAACTTCAAATTTTTCTAAAAAATCATGATACTCTTCAATAAATGTTCTTTTACGATGATGAACCTCCTGTTTTTTAATATAGTCAATGACATTTTCAACATTCGATTTGCTATATGAAAATGCTCCATATCCCTCCTGCCAAGAAAAACGACCTTTCACAAAACCTTTGTTGTTAATCCATTTTGATGAATCGCCTTTTATATCTTGCATCAAATCTGATAAGGACTGGGTAGGCCTCATGCCAAAGAATATATGAATATGATCTGCCATGCCATTAATTGCCAGCAATTTATGGCCATGATTTTGAACAATGCCCGTAATATATTTATATAATTCATCTTTCCATAATTTTCTAATTATGCAATTCCTGTCATGTACTGTAAATACTGCCTGGATATGAATTTGTGTATAAGTATTAGCCATGAGTATAGAAGTATGAAACTATTTCAAATGTAAAAATATTTATGGTCACACCTGATTTATCATAGAATCAAATTTCGGATAAAAGCAAACAATTGCTTTTACTACATTCTATTTCCTGGATGATGGAGCCGGTCCATTGCAGAATTATCAATAGAAATTTTCAGGGTGTCCAAATTCTGAAAACAGGGAAAAGAGAATTTACCTTTATATTGACATTATACACGTTTATATTGTCAATATAAACTTAATATTTCTTCCCCTGAAAAACAAGAATACGGATCATTATTTATTTTTCGGCTCAAATTCCAGTATTGTCCCTCCCAGGCCAGCCCCTTCATTTGCAATGAAAAGTTTGCCATCCGGGCTGAAACAAATCCCTTCCGGTTGTGGAAAGATCATCGGGCTGAGTTTTATCATGGCCAGCATTTCCCCCGTCCTTGATAATACCAGCAAAAGCTTACCAGCCGAACTCAAAATGAAAATATTTCCTGTTACCGGATGGATGGCCATCCTGAAGGTTTAAAGCTGACCTTGCCTGTGTGAGATTTGACAGTGTCGGGGTTGATCATTAAAAATGGCTTTAAATCCAGCTGTCCGGATTCAAGGTTGAAACTGTAAATTGCTTTTGCATGATTGCCCTCTGATTCATCCAGAAAAGGATGTTCTTTACAGGCAATGAGAAGGCTTTTATTTACCGGGTCATAAGCAAGGCCCTCGGTATCGTTCTTCCCCGATAATGCAGTAGAAAACTTTTTCACGACGGATCCCTTTTTCTCCAGGAAATCTGCAATCATGAACAAGGTCCCATTGCTTTTTAAAACCCAGGCATCCTTATCAATGACCTCAATGCCCTCATAGTCACCATCATCGCTAAATTCTATTTTCGATTCAACTTCCCCGGATTTAAGACTGAAAATGTAAATAATCCCATTCTCATCCTGAACGCAGGCAAGCCTTTGATCGTCAATACAGCTCAGGCCTGAGATTTCAGCCAGTTCCGGCGGCATCTTCCATGTCCGACCGGGTTCATTCAATTGATATGGAAAAAGGTAACCGGGACGTTCGAATAGCATGGTTTTATTATTATCCTGCGAGCAGGCTGTTATGCATGATAAGAGCAGTATTGATAGCTTAACCTGCATTAAATTCTTACGTTTCCAATTAAGCATGTCAGGTCTGATAATGTATAAAAATATAATTCAGCAGAAATACGAACACAGTTATTATGATGCCAATCATGAATACATTGTAAGCAATTCTGACAAGCCTGAATTTTTTTGCCAGGATTTTCCCCAGTGCATATTGATTTTTAAGCAAAGTGGAATAAAGATGTTCATCATCCGTCATCATCTCTTTCACGGCATCCTGGTAATCATCATAATTTAATTTGATGAAATTGCCGAAAAAGGTGAGATCAACATTCTTGTTCTTGAGGTCTTCCTCGTTGAATTTCCTGGTCACTATATTTGGCCTTGTAGACAAAATAGCAATGATTATGGTGATAAGGCAGATGACCAGGAAGACCAGGATTGGCACAATATCCTTCGACATATTCCCGATATTCCCGGCAAGCATGGTAATGATGATCGAGATGATAATTGCATTGACCGAGATCAGGATATTCGATTTGTTATCCGCAATGGAATTCAGGTTGATTTGATTACGCGCTGTTATGCGGAACATGGTATCTACGCCCCTGGAATAAGAAATGCTTTTCTTTTCGGGAATTTCTTTTTTAGGCTCGACAAGTTTACGTCGTTTTAACCGTTCGGATATCCGTTTGACAATTGCTTCCTTTTTGGGTTGAAGCACTGTCTTCCCATATTCCGTAAAATAAATATGTTTTGTGAAAAAATCAATAAAGTACTTTTCGAAAACCTGGCGTTTTACTGGTTTTGACTTCGACATGGCGGTTTCATCAAAAAGCAGGTCAAATTGTTCCATGCCATTTTCAGCAGCGATAAACATCAGATCGGCATCACAAAGGACTTCCGCAATTTTATCCTTCGGGTTTTGAGGCAGCCTGGTTGCCCCGATGATTTCAGCAATTTGGTCGATGGTCTGTTGATCAACATGATGTTCTGCCAGGAATGAAGAGGCGATAACAATGCTTTCCTCATGGCATTGATCATATGAGCCCACATATCCTGTATTGCATGAAACAATGCACATATCCTGAGGATATTCATTTCTTCACCGGTAAGCCCGGCGTGCTCCCCTATCGTTTCTGCATATTTTTTAACCCGTAAAGCATGATCAAAATCATGATAAATGATAGTTGAAGGTAATTTTTCAGCCAGCAACGCAGAAATATAACTTTCTGATTCAGCTAATTAAAAGATCATTAATTTTACTCATAATTCATTGCAGATTACTTTTCAAATATAATAAACAAATTTACCTGAATTTCCATTATTTTCATTTTTGAGGAGTTCCTTGCAACCTTTTACCTTTTTAATGGTTATAATTATGATGCAATTACAGATTATTAAAGACATCAGACAATTTCTGATCAATAAAACAGCCTGCTTTATTATAATAGCAGTGCTCGTTTCCTTAAGCAATCTAATGGCCCAGGATAAAATTTCAGGGCAGCCAATGCCTTTATTTCAGTCTGATGAAATCTTGAATCTTACTCTTGAAGCCGATTTTAAAACGGTATTTTCAGTTAAGGATGATTCTACCTTTTTCCCGGCCAGGATTTCTTTAACCGATAATGATGGCCTGGAAAGGAACATTGAAATTGAAATTCGGTCACGTGGTAAAACTCGCCGGGAAAGTGATGTTTGCACATTTACCCCCTTACGTCTGGAGTTCCCGAAGAAGGAAACCGGGAACACTCCCTTTGAAGGGCAAAAAGCCATAAAACTCGTCACGCACTGTGACAAGGCCGACTTTTACGAGCAAAATACCATGATGGAATATTTAATTTACAAGGCTTATAATGTCTTGACCGATAGCTCATTTAAAGTAAGGGCTGCTATGATCAATTATATTTATTCCGGTAAAAAAGCGGATACGGTGCTGAAATTTGCTTTTTTCATTGAACGTGAAAAACACCTGGCCGATCGTTTACAGGGAATCGAGATTGAGTCTCAAAAGTTCAATCCAAACCGGTTGCATCCTTTTCAATCCTGCATGATGGACATGTTTCAATACATGATCGGGAATACGGATTATTCGAGTTATGATCTGCATAATATCATCCTGGTAGCCGATTCCGCCCGCAAATTTCCACCCATTCCGGTTCCCTATGATTTTGACTGGAGTGGATTGATTTCGGCGAATTATGCAGTGCCGCATCCTATAATAGGGACCGGGCATGTTAGCGAACGGGTCTATCGTGGATTTAAGAAAGAACCGTTCATCGTCGATCATACCATCCAGATATTCAATGACAAAAAACAGGAAATTTACCAGGTGTTCGAAAATTTTGCATTACTGGACGATGATGAAAAGGAAGAAGCCATTGAATATCTGGATGAATTTTACGAGATCATAAACAATGATAAAAAGGTTCAAACGGAGTTTTTCGATAATGCCAGGGTGGTTCATGAATAATAATGTTGAATGTTGAATGTTGAATGTTGAATGGAAAATGAATAAGGGGATTTTAAAAATATGGGTTATTATAGTTTTTATTGGTTTGGCTTTCCCTGTGCTTGGCTATTGACAAAGAAGAGAAATTGGCAATACAGGCTATAAAAGCAGGTGATATTGAATTATTAAAATCATACCTGGAAAAGCATCCGGATTTAAATTGCAGGTTCAGTAACGGGAAAACCGGGTTATATTATGCCATTGTAAATGACCGGTTTAAAATCAGTGAATTCTTGCTCAGGAGAGGGGCCGATCCGGATTTTATCGTAAATGATCAATCCACCCTGAAGTTGGGCGATAAAGTCGAACCGTGAAAGAATAGCCAGGTTATTGATTGAGTACGGGGCAGAGGTGAATAAACAGGATGAAAAACTTAATACGCCTTTGATTTATGCCGCAGAACTTAACAACCTGGAAATGTGTAAAATACTTGATCGACCGGGGAGCAGATCCGTTGCATACAAACCTGAAAGAAAAACGGGCAAGTGATTACGCCATCTTATTATGACGAATCACCTGCATATAAGTACCTGCTGTTGATGGAAAAGCAATGCAAAAACCAGGATTCAATTCCTTCCATGCAGGATGGCCCCTATATTTACTGGGAAACTGATGACCAGATTGTAATGACCTATTACGAGCGCAACCAGGAGAAAAATCTCACCCGTCTTATTGAGAAGACCATTGAGACAGGAAAAACAGATACGATTGTTGAGGGATATTGGATGGGATAAGAATTCATATCACATTAAACACGACGTATACCCCGAATCCTGATGATGTAAAAACAGCCGGAAACATATTCGTTATCGGGGATATTCATGGCAAATACAACGCACTGGTAAATCTGTTGATGAATAATAAGATCATAGATACAGAGCTGAAATGGATTTTTGGTGAAGGTCAGCTTGTATTACTGGGAGATGTATTTGATCGCGGAGGATTTGTTACAGAGATGTTATGGTTTCTGTATGAACTGGAGATCCAGGCCCGGAATTCCGGGGGGAATGTGCACCTGTTACTGGGAAATCACGAAATAATGGCGTTAACCGGCGATCATCGCTATGTAAACTACAAATATAATTATTTTACCCAATATACCCAGATATACTATTTTCAATTATTTGAAAAAAATACGGTGTTGGGAAGATGGTTGCGCAGTCAGAATGCTAATTGTCCGGATCAATGACTATTTGTTTATGCACGCCGGCATATCGCCCGAGTTTGCCGCATTTGATTATTCATATTCGGATATAAATTCCAGGGTTCAGAATTACCTCAATTCTGGTCAAGAGAGATGAGGATGGAAGTCCGGAAGATATTATCCTGGGTCCGATCGGCCCGCTGTGGTACAGGGGATATTCAGTGGCAATACCAATGACAATATCAATGACAATTATAATGACGATGGCAATGGATATGCCGCAGGTGACGCAGGAATTTGTTGATAATTACTTAAATTCAAAAGGCCTGAAGCGAATGATCCTGGGCCATAACGAGCAATTGACAATCAATACCTCTTTTGAGGGAAAAATAATCTTTGCCGATGTGGCAATTGACGAAAGCGGAAAATCGGCGCAGGGATTGCTTATATCCGGGGATGAAATCTTCAGATGTTCTTCAGATGGTATAAAAGAACGCATCGAATAGAGTTCATATCCACAGCTCAGGAAAATAGTGAAATTGAACCAAAACGATAATTTTCTAATTTAGTCCCCAATGATTTTTTAATCCCGGCATGGGTACTTATGCGTGTTTATTATTTCATAAGGAATTATAAAAGGAGCTTTGTGCTTTTAACCATATTGATCCATGTCGTCACATCCATATTTGCGGATGATCGGGACAAAGCAACCGAAGACAACCATGTTTCCAATGCTGCTGCCGTTGATTCAAGCACCATTGCAGCGCTGACCAGGCGTGGGGTGAATTTAAAATGAATGACTTGTGCCGACCTGGATTTTGCGATTTTTTATCTTAAACAGGCCCTCTGGCTTGCCCGGGAATCAACTTCCACAAGTTATTTGTATTCCGTTTATGACCAGTACAGCAGGGTTTTTATGAAGAGCGGTAACTTTTCACTCGCCCTTGAATATTATTATAAAATGCTGAAACTGTTGGATGATGAAGCTATGGGGGCACATGACGAGTCTGCATTATTATACCAGAAATATGCCAGCTTGTATACGCATATCGGGAATTGTTATTTCAGTATGGATAACTTCAAATCACTCGATTTTTATCGGAAAAGTCTGGAAATGGTAAAAAAGCTCTCTGAAATCGATCCGGATTATCCTGCCCGTGAACGGGAAATGATCAATTATATCAATATTGGTTCGGCCTACCTGAATAATTATAATTTCATGGAAGCCGAGATTAATTTTATAAAGGCACTTGAATTAAGTGAAACGCTTGATAATCCTGTAAATGAAGGCACACTGTACAACAATCTGGGAATTGTTTACAAGGAGAAGAAAGATTTCGATAAAGCCTTTGAATACTATCAAAGATCACTCTCCATCCGTTTAGAATATAAGGATTCAATTGGCCTCGCGCAGACATATAATAATCTTGGAGATGCCTATATACTGACCGGACAGAACAAGACTGCGATCGGGGTACTTGAAAAGGCCGTGCAGATGAGCCGGCAAACCGGTAACCTGAGGTCAGGGATGAAAGCGGCTAATTTTCTTTCAATTGCTTATGAAAATGTGGGGGAAATAGCCCGTGCATACGATATGTTCAAGGTCTATTCCACCCTTCACGACAGCATTATCAACCAGGAAGCAGTACAAAACTCTTTGCGCCTGGAAATGCAATATCAGTACGATAAACAAATCAGGGAAAATGAATTGCAACAAGAGTTGCTCCTTGCAAAAAAGGAAAGAAAGTCACTGATTTACATGATTATATCGGGTATCCTCCTATTTTCCGTTACCATCCTTGTTTTACTGTCACGCAATCAGAGAATGCGCATCAAGCAGGCATTACTGAGAAAGGATAGGCTCGAGCTGGAAAGAAAAACTCTGCATCTTGAAAAAGAAAACCTGCTGATTGAAAAACAAAAGCTTGAGATGGAACTGGATTTCAGAAATAAGGAACTTTCCACGCATGTGATCTATCTTCTGAAGAAAAAATGAATTTATATCTTCTATCATTGAGAAATTACTTCATCTTAGGAGGTCTTCAGGGAACGATATGACGAAAGAAGCCTGGATACAGGATATTTTGCGGGAGATGCAATCCAACGTCGATAGTACCGTCTGGAATGAATTTGAGGTCCGTTTTCAACAGGTTCACAATGATTTTTACCAGAGACTTGCGGAAAAATACCCAGATCTGACACCAAATGAGATCGAGAATTTTGCGCGTTCCTCAAACTTAATATGACCTCCAAAGATATTTCCGCCATTACCTTTCAATCCGTTAAAAGTATTGAGGTGAGCCCGCCACAGGCTCCGGAAAAAATTGGGCATCGAACGGGATGAAAACCTGGTCACGCTCCTGCAACAGCTTTAGCTCATTTTCTAAAGTATTAATATTCAGTCTGGTAAAAATATTGTAGTATTATTATTCCTGCTCATATAGATCCTGTATATTTATTGTATAGGTCATTAATTAGGTGTATATTTAAGATCAGTCTTCCTTTGCACCGAAATTCAAATTACAACAAATGGACATGACAATTTCCGGGAATGAAGATGCAGATTGAAAAAAAAACTAAAGCATCTAAAAAACAGGCTTAAAAATGAAAAAATAGCCCTTGATAAGATCCTTAAATCAGTTGAGGGTGAAGAAAAACATAAACAATCAAATAAATAAAAAATTATCAAGCATGAAAAAAATCAGACAATTACTTTTTGCATTGCTAATGGCTTCGGGCCATCTCCTGGTGGCTCAAAATACGCCAGGGACAATCGATTCAACTTTCAATAATACAGGGCTGGTCATCCTTGACAATGGTTTTCTGGATCTTTACCAGGATGTAAAGATTCAGACCGATGGTAAGATCGTTGCTGTCGGAACGACCTACGATGAAAACTATGCTTCTGATTTCCAGGTGACACGGTTGATGAGCGATGGCAGTTATGATCCGTCATTTGCCGATAACGGGGTATTCCGTTTTCACCTTGGCTATGAGACGGGTGCTTATTCATGCATCGCACAGGATGATGGGAATATCCTGGTATCCGGAATCTCAATGGATAACTTCGGGGGTTTTGAAATGCTTTTGATCCGGCTTGATGAATACGGTGTTATCGACCAGACTTTTGGGGAAAGCGGGATAGCGCGATTCGATTATGGTGCAGGAGAAGATATGGCCTTTGCAATGGCCATGCAGGAAGATGGTAAGATCCTGCTTGCCGGCCATATTTCAAATGAGAACTTTCAAAAAGAGCCCGCAGTCGTGCGATTTAACGACAACGGAACACTGGATGAATCATTTGGAGACAATGGTGTGGCAAAGATCACGGTTACGGAAACAGACAATGAGTTTGCAGGCATACAGATCCAATCCGATGGTAAAATCGTTGCGGACGGGCACATTTCTAACGGGCTGAACTGGTTTTCCCTTTTGATGGCGCGGTTCGATACCGATGGAAACATTGACACCACCTTTGGGGACCAGGGAATAGTTAATATGAACCTCAATAATGTGGATGATGAATTTTTCGATCTCCGGCTTACAATGGAAAATGAAATTATTGCCACCGGATTCACGACCACGCAGGATGATTTAAATTTCCATCTGCTTGTCATGAAGTTCGATCAAAACGGCAGCCTGGTCAACGGATTCGGCGACGAAGGAATGATCATCCTGGGAGAGAGTCCTTATAATGTCGGTTATGCTCTTGAGATCCTTCCTGATGATAAGATCATTGTATCCGGTTCATGCGGTGAAAAAGCGCCGATGGACAGCGATTGGGGGATATGGAAATTCAATGCCGATGGTAGCCTTGATCAGACTTTCGGTAATGAGGGAATTGTTACTACTGATGCCACTATGGAATTCGATGAGGCGCTGGGGGTTGCTATCCAGGATGACGGGAAAATCGTTGCAGCCGGCAAGTTCCGCAGTGGTTCGGTCAATTTCGGAGTTGCCCGTTACCTGAATGAATTGACAGTGTCCGTACCTGAAATTATACTAACACACAATATTTCCGTGAACCCGAATCCGGCAGGAAAGAACGGTAATTTATATCTTGCTGTTGAATTAGCCGTACCACAAACCTTATCCTTGCGGATTGTAAGCCTTTCCGGCAAAATTATTATGGATAGGTCACTGGGTTATCATGCAGCAGGCAACTACAGGGAAAATTTCACGCTGCCTTCAAATATCACCAGCGGACTTTACTTCATCCAGGTCAACGGCCCCAAATCATTTTTCCCTCCGGTTAAGTTAATGGTTACAGAATAGAATAACCATGTAACCCTTCAGCAAGTTGCATATTGACTTGTATTAACATTGAAAGCCGAACAATCCCGGCGTCATGAGATTCTTTGAGAATCTCATGACGTCGGGAAATCTGCGCAGGGACTGCTTATATCCGGGGATGAACTTTTCAGGTGTTTCTCTGATGGCACAAAAGAGCCGGATAGAATAAGTGCAAACCAACAGAGTAACTTGCTTTCAGATTATTATTAGCTATACTTTTGGACTGTATAACTTATCAAATAGATTATGAAGAAATTTTTGCTATTTCTGGTAATTGCCTTTTCAGGGATTTTATTCGCCTGCAATAAAGATAACGATGACAATAGAAACCAGGTAGAAATTCCGGAAGGTTATTCTTTGCTCTGGGCAGATGAATTTGATGGATCTGATTTAAATACTGACTACTGGCAATATGAAACCGGGGATGGGACGGATTATGGTTTGCCTGCCGGTTGGGGAAATAATGAAAAGCAAATATATACAAGCAACAGTGATAATTCAGGTATCGAAAACGTTGGCGGAGTTTCCTCCCTTGCGATTACTGCCCGCGAAGATAATTCAGGGGGTTATACTTCAGCCAGGATTACAACCAGAGACCTGATAAGCATTCGGTTCGGCCGCCTGGAGATAAGGGCAAAATTGCCCGAAGGCCAGGGTATCTGGCCGGCAATCTGGATGCTTGGTGATAATATTGATACGATTGCCTGGCCGGGCTGCGGCGAGATTGATTTTGTTGAGGTTTTAGGTCATGAACCTTCTGTTTTATACACAAGCCTGCACTATACCAACGGTACCAATCAGAAAGGTGATATCCAGAATGTTTACCAGTTGCCTGCCGGGAGTTTTAGTGATGGGTATCATACATTCACATTAGACTGGACGCCGGATTCTTTGAAATGGAGCCTGGATGCACAGCAGGTCTTTCAAACATCAATTGAGGCTGACATGAAAGAATTCCTGCGCAGCTTTTATTTGATATTAAATGTTGCAGTTGGAGGGAACTGGCCTGGCGATCCCGACGGCACCACCGCTTTTCCACAAACCATGTATATTGATTTTGTGCGCCTCTTTTCAAAGGACGACCTGCAGGTGCCGGCCTCGCCCCCTTTAAATATCGAAGAAGAAACAGTAGGGCAAATCATTGAGCCAAACATTGGAGATAATGCGATCAGGGAAGGGTTCACTGAATTTGGGAGCCTGGACGTCTTATCATATGGGGGTGGGGGAGAACCCCTGGTTTTAACGTCTGAAACTGCTATTGACGGAGATCTCAGCCTGGTATTTGATTTTCCCGGCGGCAACTGGGGAGGGGCGTACATTGAACTAGCTGCTGCAAAGAACCTGGGTAATTACGCATACCTTAAATTTTCACTTAACAAACCATCTTCTTTGGTGAATGCCGAAATAAAACTTGAATCCCCCTCAACCAATGCCATTGTATTCCTTGAAGATTATACCGGGTTGCCTGTTGCTGAAGGATTTGTGGAATATACTATTCCGCTCGCCGATTTTACCGGGCTCGATCTTACCCAGATAACCATTCCATTCGCAATCTGGAATCCCAAGGGGGCTTATCAGAACTTCGTGGCAGCCACTGTATTGATTGATAATGTTTATTTTTCTGATTGAACTTGCCAGTTATAATACTAGATTGATATTTTCGATATATTTGAATGCAGAAAAGAAAATGATGCGTAAATCCATTTCCTTGTTTTCTTTCAGACTGCTCATGCTTTCAGTTACCATGGCCTGGGCAGTTAATGTTACCGGCCAGGTAAAAAACCTGGCAGTTGGAGGCGGGGTGGGCTTTAACTTTACACCACTCATGCTGATTGAAGGAGGTTACTGGGATCGTTATGCATGGGTTGGTAATTTTACTCCAACAGTTACCGTTCGCTATGGAAATAAAATTTCCGGCGTGTTTAAAGCATCTTACATCAGTTATTCTTTTGAAAAAGAAGTATTCAGCCAATATGGCGGAACCAGCATGCATACCTGGGAGGCAAATATTCATCAGATACACAGTGATCTGTTATTTGAACATTCACCATTTGGTTCCAGGGGCTTCTTTTATTACCTGGGGCCCGGTTTCGGGATTCCGGTCAAAGTGAAGATGACAGAGGAATACTGGCAAGGGGCATGGGGCCCTTACCCCTCAGAGCATACCTACGAAGAGTCTACCGTACCGGCGGATTTTAATCTTTATATCCAGGGGGTTTTTGGTATAGGAGGATATATTCCAGTTAAAGAGAAAAACCTGATCAGCGTTGAATGTAACTTCAGGATCGGATTATACAAAGTCCTGGTAAATGTTGATGAATCCGAAGAAACAAAAATGATAGCCATCCAGTTCATTCTGGGTTATTTAAGGCGTCTTTAAAAGGGATCGTTGAATTATCCCTGGAATTCCCTGCCAGTAATTTTCATTTTAAGGTCTTAAATTTCATCTCAAAACACCTGACCCTCTTATCTTTTAAATCCTCCGTAAAACGACTGATCAACAATGGTTTCATTAAGATTGCACTTCCGGGGGGAAGACTGATCTCTGAGGCGGTAACCAGATCATAGATCAGCTGAGGGATATTTTTTCTCCCGGAAATTAAATTTTAGACTTTTGACAGCCTGATTTTCTTATATTTACCCTGAATTAACCAAGCCATGAAACGATCCGCTTTCCTGGTCATTTTATTTGCTCTCCGGATTTTTAACCTGAACGGTCAGATCATCTACATCCCCGGTGATTATCCCACAATCCAGCAGGGGATAACAGCCGCAACGGAAGGGGATACGGTACTGGTATCTCCCGGGACCTATTATGAGAACCTGTTTTTTAACGGGACCAATATAACGCTGGCCTCGCTTTTTCTCACAACGAACGATACATCATATATTTCCACCACCATCATTAATGGCAGCCAGGCAGGCTCTGTTATTACTGTTGAGAATTATGAAGATTCAACCACGCTCATTTGTGGTTTTTCCATCATTAATGGTGATGGCGGAACCTCCGGTGGCGGATTGTACATTTTTGACGCAGCACCCGTTCTGGAACATCTATATATCTTGGACAATGAAGCAACGGAAGGTGGAGGCATTTACTTGTTTTATAGCGAGGCGGTTATCCGGCATTGCCGCATTGAAGCAAACCTTGCGAATAAAGGCGCCGGTATCATTTCTTGTTATTCCACTCCCCAAATGACCGATCTTTTGGTTTTACAGAACGAGGCAAGTAGTGGGGGCGGAGGTATCGTTATTCTTTCATCTGTCCCGGTAATGGACAACATCCTGATTGAAGGCAACAGCTCTGGTTCTGGCGGAGGTGGACTGGTAATCGAATACAGTAATCCCAAAATCGTATTGACTGGCGTCTATATTGTATCGAATACAGCCGTCGATGGTGCAGGAATACATAGTAACGGGGAACTAAACTTTAAAAACGGTTTGGTTTCAGGAAATATTGCCAGCAGATACGGGGGAGGAATTTATTCCAGGGACTCGTTATGGATTTACAATTCGGAGATCAGTTATAATTCAGCCAATTATGGCGGAGGCCTTTACATTAACGGCTCCTGTGTAAAAACCGATTCCGTGGAAATTACACATAACAACGTGATTTATAACGGGGGAGGCATCAATTGTTACCAGACCTCCCTGGCTATCCTTAACCATTCATCTTTGAATGCCAATACTGCCGGTAGCGCCGGAGGTGGTTTATATTGCCATGAAGACAATGAACTTATGCTTTCAGGAACTTCCGTAATTTATAATCATTCCCGCATCGGAGGCGGGTTATCATTCCATTCAGGACAATCATTAAGCTTTGACCCGATAAACCGCTGTAATATTTACCTCAATTCTTCAGATAATTATGGTAGTGATCTATACTCTGAGGCCGACACTTTTGTAATCATCGTGGATACCTTTACAGTCAGGTATCCTACTGAATTTCATGTCGAAAACATGGGGAAATTTAGTTTTGATATACTGGCCGGAAAGATAACACAAGTTGATGCTGATCTGTATGTTTCTCCTTCCGGGAATGATACCAATTCCGGCCATACCCCGGATGATCCGCTTCGGACGATATTATGCGCCTTTAGCAGGCTCCGGGCAGAAGCAGGCCACAGTCACAGCGTCCGTCTTGCCAATGGTACTTACAGCCCGTCAACCGGCCAGGTCTTCCCGTTGCGCCTGCTGAATTACGGCAGCCTCAGCGGAGAATCAATGGAACAAACCATCCTGGATGCGGAAGGTGCCGGTTCTGTAATTATAATGGAGAATGATACGATACCCCGAATAGAGATGCTTACTATTAAAGGTGGAATTTATTTGGTTGGAGGAGGTATTTATTCTGTTAATTCTGAATTTCATGGACGAAAACTCTTGCTTACCGGCAATTCAAGTACCTATGACGGTGGAGGTGCATATATCGTTAGCAATAAAAATTCCAGTCTGGAGAATTCCATTGTGAAAAACAATACATCTGTTGAAGGAGGTGGTGTATATGCAGAAGATTCAGGAATTAAAATGCAATCTGTTGAATTCAACAGTAACATTGCCATGTACGGAGGCGGAATAGCGATGAGAGACTGTGATACGGCATTAATGAGCGGGCTAAAGTTTTCTAATAACCAGGCCTATAGCATGGGTGGTGGATTGTATGCCTTGCGAACATCAAATTTCATCATAAGCAGTTCAGAATTCAACTCAAACACAGCAGCCGATGGCGGAGGCGTTCATTCCCGCTATTCTTCCCCGGTGATCATTAATTCTCTGTTCACAAACAATATCGGCATACACACAGGCAGCGGGGTCGAATTGTATCATGATTATGAGGACGATACAACGGATATTGAATCCCGAATCATTAATGTCACGTTTTCAAACAATACCACACCGGCCTTATTTTGTTATGCTGCCAGTGTCAGCCTGACCAATGATATTTTCTGGGGGAATGCCGGCCCATACCAGGTACAATGCCAGGAACCCGATACCCTTTCCGATACGCTTCGCGTAATCAACTCAACGATCCAGAATGGGATGAACGGGATCGGTATTACCGGCCCGGCAGAGATCATCTGGCTTGACGGCAACAAAGATTCAGATCCGCTTTTCATGGAGGCCGGGACCGATCCGTTTGCGCTGGACACGGGATCGCCCTGTATTGACGCCGGTACGACAGATACAACCGGACTGTTTCTGCCTTTTAACGACATCATTGGAAACACCCGCGTATGGGATGGCGATGGCAACGGAACACAAATCATTGACATGGGTGCTTATGAATATGGGGCACCTGTGGAACTGCCGGAACCAGGGATCCTTGCATTCAATTCCTCCGGTGAATCCATTATTTACCCTAATCCTGCCAGGGATGAGCTGAAAATTGAACTGGCCGGAAATAATGCCGGGAACGGTACGATCTCGGTTTTTGACATTTCAGGGAAAATGATTTACAGCGACACCCGGGCTCTTTCGCAGGCAATGACTATCAATACCTCTTTTCTTGATAGTGGAATTTATATCATACAAGTTTCCACGGTTGCTAAAACAGAACGTCAGATTTTTATCAAACTTAATTTCTAATCGGGTTTTTAACCACAAAGGCGCACAAAGTACAACACAAAGGCACACGAAGTAATTTTATATCAATTAGTAAGCCTTAGTGCGCCTTCGTGAAATCCTTAGTGCGCCTTTGTGGTTAAACGGGATGTCTCAGAAGTGTATTTATCAAAACATTAGAATTGAGGCAGGTTACAGACTTTGTTTAATCGTCGAAAAATCTGTGTTTAATCCGTGCAAATCCGAGTAATCTGTGGTGACTAACAATGAAATCTATAGGGAGTCAATCTTATTCACAGCAATGGCCAACCTGGGATCACAAACTCTTGATCTCCGCTACCAGCTTCTGTAAGGTAGCCTTGGCATCGCCGAACAGCATGCTGTTTTTCTGGTGGTAGAACAGATTGTTGGGGATGGCGGCATAACCCGCGGCCATACTCCGTTTCATGACAATGACATTCCTTGCGTCCAGCACCTTGATGATGGGCATGCCATAAATAGGGCTGGAAGGATCATCCTCGGCAGCAGGGTTCACCACATCATTGGCGCCGATCACGATCACCACATCCGTGTTGGCCATTTCATTGTTGGCGTCTTCCATCTCCATGAGTTTTTCATAAGGGACATCCGCCTCGGCCAGCAATACGTTCATATGGCCGGGCATTCGGCCCGCGACCGGGTGGATGGCATATTTCACTTCCACGCCTTTAGCTGAAAGCAGGTTGTCAAGTTCATGGCAAAGGTGCTGTGCCTGCGCAACCGCCAGCCCGTAGCCGGGAACAATGTAAACCTTCTTCGAATAACTCAGAAGTACGGCTGCATCGCTGAGCGAGATCTCTTTCGCAGTTTTGTCGGCTGCCTCAGTGCCTTGCGCACCAGCTACGCCGAAGGCCCCGATGATAACGTTCATCAGTGAACGGTTCATGGCCCTGCACATCAGGATAGTCAGGATCGTACCCGATGATCCGACAAGGATACCGCCGGTGAGCATGGCCGTGTTGCCATATAAGAAGCCTCCCATGGCAGCCGCTACCCCGGTAAATGAGTTCAGCAGCGAGATGACCACGGGCATGTCGGCACCGCCGATGGGCATAACAAACGTAACGCCATAAATGAGCGCGGCAACTGCGAAAAGGTAAATGGGCAGGTTGTTTCCGGCCCGGGGCTCCATGAAGAGTATAACCACCAGCGCGACCAGCAAAACAACCAGGAAAGTAAGATTGACGATACGTAGCAGTGGATGCTTGATATCACCGATCCGTCCATCGAGTTTGCCGAAGGCAATCATACTTCCGGCAAATGAAACGCTCCCGATCATCAGCCCGAGCATGATGGCGATCCCCTCGCCGCCGAGCATGTGGGTTGCCCCTTCAGCTGCCATCATATTTTGCATATTGGGGAATTCCATCATGGAGATCAGGGCTGCGCAGGCACCTCCCATCCCGTTGAATATGGAAACCATCTGCGGCATGGCCGTCATTTTTACTTTAACCGAGGCGTACCACCCGATAAATGACCCGATAGCCAGCGCAACGACAATCCACCCTATGTTGTGGATACCCTTTGATTCAATGGTGCCATCAGGAAGCTGCACGCTGGTTTTATGAAAAAGTATGGTGAAAAGGATGGCCGCTGCCATGCCCGCTGCTGCCCAAAGGTTTCCTGCACGGGCAGTGGCCGGGTGACTGAGTTTTTTCAACCCGAGAATAAAAAGAACCGAAGCCAGGAGGTAGGAAATTTCAAGAATAGAAATCTGGTTCGAGTAAGCTATTACTTTGGTGATTGTTTCCATGGCCTATTCCTGTTTTTTCTTTTTCCTGAACATTTCGAGCATCCGGTCAGTCACGACAAATCCGCCGACCACATTCAGCGTTCCGAGTATCACGGCAATAAAACCGAGTATGAGCGACAGGGTACTTTCGGCATGCCCCATCACAATGATGGCACCGATGATGACCACACCGTGTATGGCGTTGCTCCCCGACATGAGGGGGGTGTGCAGTACCGCAGGCACATGCGAGATAACTTCAATCCCAAGGAATATGGACAGGAGGATGATAAAGATCATGTCTTTATATTCCAGGAAAAATTTTAACACATCTTCCATAATTTTTCGCGTTATTGAATGATAACTGATTTGACTCTTTCGTGAACGATCTCCTTATTGTGGGTGACAGCGGTTCCTTTCACGATATCATCTTCCCAGTTGAGGTTCATGCCTCCTTCCGGCGTGATAATGAGCCTGAGGAAGTTGATGACATTTTTACCGAACATGCGGCTGGCATCGGTTGGAATATCGGACGGGAATGATGAATTGCCTATGATTTTAACCCCGTTGTGCACGATCGTTTCACCATTTTTAGTAACCTCGCAGTTGCCCCCTGAAGAAGCTGCCAGGTCGATGATCACCGAGCCCGGCGCCATGGCTTCCACGGTTTCCTTTTTGATAAGCAGTGGGGCGCGCTTGCCCGGTATCTGCGCCGTGCAGATGATCACGTCGCTTTTAACTGCCTGGTTATGCACGGCCTGGGCCTGTCGCTGTTTGAACTCCTCCGACTGCTCAACCGCATATCCGCCGGCAGACTTGTCGTCGATAGCCCCTTCCACATCCACGAATTTCCCTCCCAGTCCGACAACTTCTTCCTTTACGGCCGACCTCACGTCAAAGACATATACCACGGCCCCGAGTTTGCGGGCGGTGGCGACAGCCTGGAGCCCTGCAACGCCAGCCCCGAGGATGAGCATACTGGCCGGCTTGATGGTGCCTGCGGCAGTCATGAACATTGGGAAGAACTTCGGCAGGGTATTGGCTGCGGTGAGAACAGCCTTATACCCCGCTGCCGTTGCCTGCGACGAAAGAATATCCATAGCCTGTGCACGGGTGGTGCGTGGGATGACATCGAGGCTGAAACTGGTGATATTCCTTGCAGCCAGCTCCTTTACAAGCTCACCGTTGAAAAAGGGGTTAAGAACAGCTATCAGCACCTGGCTTTCCTTAAGCAGATTGAGTTCTTCTTTACCGGGCGGGTTTATCTGTAAAACCAGGTCGGATGAAGCCATGACCTTTGCCCTGGATTCGATCCTGGCCCCGGCCTTCTCATAGTCCGTGTCGGATGCAAACGAAAATTCTCCGGCACCGTTTTCAACGATTACGGTAACATTCATCTTTACCAGGGCGGCGACACCTTCAGGCAGCAGGGCCACCCGGTTCTCACCGGTATTTTCTTTGAGCAAACCAATTGTCATGGTAGCAGGTTTAAAGGTTAATAACGAAGGCAAATTTAAAATAATTAAAAGAATTCCATATAAATTGTCGGTTTAGCTTCGGCAATATTATTAAATTCATCAAAAATATTTAACAACATGCAATTAAGTAGAGGAAGTATCAAAAGTTTTTTCCACGCAAAGCACGCGAAATAATAAATGGAAGAACGCAAATTATTTAATTGGGAGACACCATATTACCCTTTATTATTATGATTGTAATTTTACAATGATTATTAAATCGAAAATATAATGGAATGGATCGAAAAACTGGATGGCAATGTGATTGTTTGTGATGCGGAAGGAATTATTATTTACATGAATGAAACCGCGTTCAGGAATTATGCAAAAGATGGGGGTAAAAGCCTTATTGGACGGAATTTGATGGATTGCCACAACGAGGATTCACGTCGAAAAATCCTCGAAATCATGACGACTCACCAGAAGAATGTTTACACGATTGAAAAGCGGGGTAAGAAAAAGATAATTTACCAGGCTCCCTGGATGGATGGAGATCTGTTTAAAGGAATCATTGAATTATCCCTGGAGATCCCATTTGAAATGCCGCATTATAAGAGGGATTGAATTTTTCTTTAAACTTAATGGCAAAAAAGAAAATTGTGCGCATCTCCTTTTCTTTGTTTTCTTTCAGGCTGCTCATGCTTTCAGTTATCATGGCCTGGGCAGTTAACGTCAGTGGTCAGGCTAAAAACCTAGCATTTGGAGGCGGGGTAGGGTACAATATTACGCCTATTTTGAAGCTCGATTATTATACCTGGTATCGTTATGAAGCAAATGGCAATTTCACCCCAACAATTACCTTGAGATATGGAAATAAGGTTTCCGGTGTGTTTAAAGCATCTTACATTCGAAACGCCTTTGAACAAACATTTTTTAGCCAATACGGCGGAACCTCCACAGACAGGCTCGAAGCGAATATCCATCAAATCTATTGTGATCTTTTGTTTGAGCATGCTCCTCTTGGCTCCAGGGGTTTCTTCTATTACCTGGGGCCCGGTTTCGGCATTCCGGTCAAAGTTGAGATAACTGAGGAATACTGGAGAGGGGAATGGGGCCCGTACCCTTCAGAGCACACTTACAAAGAATCTGTTGTACCTGCTGAGTTTAATTTATGTATCCAGGGAGTTATTGGTTTAGGCGGATATATTCCAATTAAAGAAAAAAACCTGATCAGCGTGGAATGCAACTTCAGGATTGGATTAAACAAGGTCCTGGTAAATGTGGATAATTACGAAAAGGCCAGGATGGTTGCCATCCAGTTCATTCTGGGCTATTTAAGGCGTTTTTAGGATGATATTGGCTGGTAATTGCACGGCTACCAATACGGATAATAATTTCCCGGCCATTGCCCCTATACCTTTTCTTTCAGTGCCTTATACTGACTGTTGATTGACATATTGATCAACAGTCAGTATATTTGTGTAAGCCTTCATCAGGTTAATGGTTAATGATCATTCAATTCCTGTGAGGTTGTTAGGATGTTTGCAGAAAAGGATCATATTAGACCTTTTATGAACCTCAATCCAATAGCCGGGGCCTTTTGGATAATAATTCCAGCTGTCATGCTGTTTCTGTCAAGCCCCGGCAGGCTGGCTGGCCAGTGCACCGACACCGCTGACTTTTCCGGATGGTTTGAGGCAAATGGCAAGGACCACTGGCTGTTGAATTCGCCTCGTAAGGTAACAAACATTGTCGAGATTATACCGGCCAGGCCCTCTTTCTTCGTGAGCGACCAGCAATTGATCAATGTGAGGTTTTCTTTTGACGTCGAATCCCAGAATAGTCTGGATAATGACTTTATTGGATTTGTTGTCGGCTATCGAAATCCTTATTCTGACGAATCCAATGAGTACGATTTTATTTTGTTTGACTGGAAAGCCAAATCCGGAAATGGGTATTCCCATTATGCTGAAGAGGGTTTCAGCCTGGCTGCGTTTCACGGCTATATTGCCCAGGATGCAATACATGATTATTTCTGGGGGCATAACAGTTCTGCCTCAAATTCAGCATATGAGCTTCTCTCATACAGCTATGGGGATGAAAAAGGCTGGGATGTCATTCAAAAATATCATTTTGAGGTATTTTATATGGAAACATCCATAAAAATACTCATTGATGATAAACTAATTTTTGATGTCGAAAGGTGCAATCAGCCCGGGAGGATCGGATTTTATACCTATTCCCAGTACGGAGTGGTTTTCAGCAATTTTTATTCCCGGAGCTCGGCCGACATCTTTGCCTCCCCAACCACTATTTGTGCAGGGGATACTGTCTTTGCAAGCCTGATGGATCCTTACTGCACCGCGTATGATCCTGCCATTGAAAGCTGGCAATGGAACTGGGGCGACGGGGAAACCTCCTTCAATAAACCCGTTGACTTCCACATTTACCAGGCTGCCGGAAATTATTTCATGGAACTTGTAGCCCAATTTTCCAGCAGTTGCAGCGATACTATAGGTACCCTGATAACCGTGCAAAACCAGCCGGAATTCGACCTTGGCCCGGATACTTCTGTACATGCCGGTGAATCGATTACCCTGACGCCGGGCGATTATCATCCAGGCTGGACTTACCATTGGTCAACAGGCAGCCGGGAGCCTCAAATCACCCTGAATGACCTTGACAGGGATACGACAATCAGGCCTTCTGGTGATAAGTTCCCTTTGCCAGGATTATGATGAGATCACTATTAAAGTAATCCATGATACCATTCCGAAATATAATATCTGGGTACCGAATGCCTTTTCACCGGACGGTGATGGCCAGAATGATTTTTTCCAGCCGGTAACGACCGAGGTATTGCCAGATAAGTATAACCTTTACATTTATGACAGATGGGGCACGGAAATTTTCCGAGAGTTCCGAGCCTGGTAAAGGTTGGGACGGAACCTATAAAGGGCAGCCATGCCAGGGTGATGTTTATGGTTACCTGATCAGTTATCAGCCCGCCGATCAGTTACAAACTAAAGAGGTAATCATGTTAAAAGGGTGCTTTTTATTGCTAAAGTGAACTTTAAATTCCCACCCGCCTCTGTTTCCTCTGTTTATCCTCTGATACCTCTGCGGTTAATAATAAATGGGACTTTTGTGACATCCTCACTAAAATAATAGAGGCTAAATCCTGGCAATTTCCTTAGTTTTACAATGTAAATACAGGAAAAATGACCAGGAAAATGTCCTATTATTTCAGTAAGCATTTCTTAAAAGCTTTATTCATCATCCTTTTTCTTGCCCTGTTTACCCGGGCTGAATCACAGGAATGCAGTTACACCCTGAGTATGCACGATAGCTACGGGGATGGCTGGAATGGTGGTTATCTTTCGGTTTTAGTCAATGATGTCCCGGTGGGTAATTTCTATGCCACCAATTTTGGAAGTACAGGGACCTTCCAGGTGAACACCGGAGATCTGGTAGAGCTTATCTACACCCCCGGCGATTGGGAAAATGAAAATTCCTACCAGTTATTCGATCCGGTGTGGAATTTCCTTTTCGGTGACGGGCCTTCCCCTCAAACAGGCAGTGTTTTTTCATCCACAGGCGATTGCGATGGATCGATGCTTGCCGGGCAATCATCCCTGTACCGCGATACAAATTGATACGGGATGCATTGTTTCCGATAATACCGGCTTTCCGGGCTCCGGTTTAAACCCGGGTTGTGCTGAATACCAGGGCGCTGACATCTGGTTTGCTATGCAGGTGCCCCCTTCGGGTAATGTCAGTTTTGTTACGGACAATGGTGATCTGACCGACACTGGATTAGCCGCCTGGACCGGCAGTACGTGCACAGATATTCATTACCTGGGCTGTGATGATGACGGAGGGAATGGTTATTACTCCTTCCTTTCCTTATATGACCTTACCCCGGAAAATATGCTGTATATACAGGTCTGGGGCTATGGTGGGGCAACCGGTACATTCGAGCTCTGTGCCCACGACCTGGGAACAGTGACCCTTGATAGTACTGAGCTGCCGATTGTCATGATCAACACATTGGGACAAACTATTGTGGAGAATACAAAGATTGATGCCCTCATGGACATGAAATACAATGGCCCTGGCACCATAACTTATGTATCTGACAGCTCCAATGTATACAGCGGCAATATCGGCATTGAAATACGGGGAGCCACTTCGGCAGGTTATCCCCAGCATCCTTACAGCATTGAAACCCGCACCGCTGAAGGCGAAAATAACAACGTGCCCCTTCTGGGGATGCCTGAGGAAAATGATTGGTTGCTGTTATCCAATTACAATGACCGGTCACTCATCAGGAATACGCTGGCATACAAGCTGTTCGAAGTAATGGGCAATTACAGTGTGCGGACAAGTTTATGCGAAGTGATGATCGACAGCGCTTATAAAGGCATTTACGTTTTCTGTGAAAAAATAAAACAGGATAACGGCAGGGTCGACATCGCCAAATTAACCCCGGCCGATACTGCAGGGGATGACCTTACCGGCGGATATATCCTTGAACAGAATTACTGGAACGAATACAATAGTTTCCTTTCGAATTATTCCCCTATCGACCATCCGGATTTTGATGTGCATTTTGTGTATTATTACCCCAAGCCGGATTCCATTGTTGGCGTTCAGAAATCATATATCGCATCCTTTGTGGATAGTCTTGAAACGGCGCTGTACAGCCCTGGGTTTGCAGATCCGGTCACAGGTTACAGGAAGTATCTCGATGTAAAATCATTCATTGATTATTTCCTGGTGAATGAATTATCACGCAACAACGATGGCTTTAAAAAGAGTGTTTATTTCAATAAGGATAAGAATTCAAACGATAGCAAGCTGAAAGCAGGACCTGTGTGGGATTTCGACTGGGCGTGGAAAAACCTGTATGGCTGTTCACATTTTTGAAAACCTGGATGGCTCAGGATGGGCGCACCATATCAATGATTGCCCCACTGACAATTACTCCTGCGGCTGGTATATCCGGTTATTGCAGGACAGCACATTTGCCGATGAACTCAGGTGCGCCTACGACAATTACAGGCTGACCATTTTAGATACTGCCTATATTTTTTCCTACATCGACAGCGTGGAGAACCTGGTGCAAAATGCCCAGGCAAGGCATTTCCAGAAATGGCCCATCCTGGGCATCAGCGGTCCTGCACCCGAGGTTGGAAATGTGGCCACAACCTACAGCGGAGAGCTTGATACCCTCAAAGCCTGGATAAAATTACGTTTACAATGGCTGGATGAAAATATACCGGGGCTCTGTCCGAATGTCTCCATTAATGACGATCCACGGCAAGTTGAAAACACTTTAAATTTCTACCCAAATCCCGGTAACGGTAATTTTCATTTTGAAGGATATATTGAAAGCGACACCCCGATACAAATGTATGTTTACGATCTGACCGGCAGAATGATCGATCGCGTTTCCCTTCAGCCAGGCAGCTTGCGATTCGATTACCGGTTGAACAGGAAAGGGTTGTTCTTATTCACCATTACCAACAATAACGGGCTCCTGCAGTCTGGAAAATTGATCGTACAGTAGCTGGAAACGTCAACCATGCTAAATGACTTCATGGGCACCTATGTTATGGATCCGATGAACCAAAATGAGATTTTTATGTTTAATGCCTACACTACTTAAAATATTATTTATGAAAAAAGATTATTACTCTAAATCAAGCACCTTTAGATCCTTCATTTTCGGTATCATATTATTATTATCAATGACGATGTCCCTTCACGCCCAGACACTTACAGTTCAAACGCCAAACGGCGGCGAAGTTTGGACTTACGGACAAAGTGAAACAGTTACCTGGACCGGAACCGGCCTGGGCAGCCTGGTGTCGCTTGAATTTTCAGCGGATGGTGGCGCTACATGGTCCTTTATCGGCAATACTCCGTCGACTCCAACCGGCGGCTCTGTCCTGATCGGTGTTCCGGTATTGGCGAGCACCAATGCATTCTTTAGGGTTACAAACCTTGAGGTCCCCGCTGCTTCGGATATCAGCGATGCACCATTTACGGTCATTGTGCCTCCGATCATCATTTATGAACCTTCTCCAGCATCTGCCATTTTTGCTGAAGCAGAAGTCTTTGTTAATTGGGGAACTACCGAAAATGGTATTACCCTTCTAAATGCTGAAATATCAATTGATAATGGCGTGACCTATACGCCTGTTGCTCAGAACATCAATGCATTGTTTTATTATACATATATTGTGTTATCGGATACTCCATCTGATTCCTGTATCCTTAAGCTTTATAACGTGGATGATCCTACCGAGTATGGCCTGAGCCAGGTTTTTACAATAAGTCCTCTTCCTGTTTATAACCTGATTTCCCCGGCCGCCGGAGAACTGGTAAATACCAACAGCCCTTACAGCATTACCTGGACCGTGGAGAATCCTTATAATGGATATGCTTATCTTGAATATTCCATTAATAACGGTCAGACCTGGGAAATCATCAATGGTGTTTTTTATCAGGGTAATACCGGAAGTTATGAATGGTACACACCAAATGTGGATTCAGATGAATGCCTCGTCAGGATCGGCGATTCTTATTCATTAAACTCCCTGGATACCAGCGGGATGTTCTCGATATTTACGTTCCCTGAAACCCCGGTCTGCATGGTGTCGGTCGACAGCCTGACGAATTACAATGTGGTTATATGGGAAAGGCCTGTTTCAGATATGATAGCCGATTTCCTGGTTTATAAAGAAACAGATGAATTTAATGTATATGAAGTGATCGATACAGTAGGGTATGAGGAAATAACGATGGTCACCGACGCCGGTTCAAACCCGGCCATTAGGCCCTATCGATATAAAATCGGGTTCATTGATATCGAAAACAGGCTGTTCCCGTCAGGCGATTACCACCAGACCATTCACCTGACCATCAACCAGGGCGTGAACGATTCCTGGAACCTGATCTGGACGCCTTATACCGGGTTTGATTATCCTTCCTATAAGATCATGCGTAAAACAGATTCCGGCGATTATGAGCAGATCGCGACCGTTTCGGCAAGTTTTAGTTCCTATACCGACTTGAATGCGCCTCCCGGTGAAGTCTTCTATATGATAAAGATTGATGCACCCCGACGGCTGCAACCCGGCTATCCGCGATGGAGAATATGCCAGCGTATACTCCAATGTGGCAACAAACAGCATTGTTTCGGTTTTCGAAAACAAAGACCCGGACTTCACCATTTATCCCATCCCGGCTGATAAGCAACTCAATGTTTCATTCGGTGAAAACATTACCGGAAAGACCAGGCTGATCATCAGCGATCTGACGGGCAGGGTGGTTTATTCCGAAGATATCAATGACGTGCGTCCCGGACAGGTGCAAACGATCAACAGCCTTGGCTTTAAAGAGGGGATGTACCTGCTGCAGTTAACCTCAGAAGGAAACAGTGCTACCAGAAAGATTGTGATAAAGCACTAGCCGAGACTAATTCACGGCTGCTGCACTGAACAAAACATGATTACTTTTGTTGTAAGTTCGAAATTGAGAAAATGAAAAAGATAAAGTTACTTCTGGCCATTCTTCTGATATCAAACATGGGGTTGAACGCCCAGATCAACCTTGTTGGTGCAGCATATAACCCGTCGACCGAAATGATCGATATTGTCAAATGGCAGGCGCTCGATTCGGGATCTGTAATCACCATTCCATCTATCCTTGAGGGATATTACTTCGGCTCATCAGCATTTGATGCATACAATGGAAATTATTACCTGACCGGGATCACCGCCGATGATCAGGGCTTGTTTTCATTCAACACTCAAACAAATGAACAGGAACTGAGTGAATTCACTCTATTTTCGAATGTTTCGGAATTCGACATGAGCACGGGCAAAATTTACGATCTCCGCCTTGACTCTACCGAATATATCAGTGTGAATGAATTTGATATTCTAACCGGAACTGACAGCCTGATCGGGGTGATCTATGAGCCGGGAGCCAATGCAATTGTGGCTGACGCAATCGGTTTTAATTCCAATGATGGCATTATTTATTATGTGGGTTTTACTAATGAACCTGCAATATGCCTTTACGCTATCCCGGTAAGGGAAGAAGTTTTTTCTTTCAGCAGGACAACGCTTTTGCCAACCGCTCCTTATAATATTCTGACCGGCGTAAATTATGATAATGTCAATGATAAGATATTTGCGTTAAATGCAACTTACGACAGCCTTTTCAATTATACCGGCAACGAAATCGTAGAGATAGATAAAGAGACCGGCGATATTAATGTCCTGGCAGAATTGAATGAATTTACAGGATTCGTAGGCGGTTCTTCTTCTTTCGATCAGAATACCGGCAGTTTTCTGCTTTCGGGTATTGATACCAGCAACCTGTTGCGCATGATCGTCTTCAACACCTACACAAACACCTATGAGACCGGGTTTGTCCCTGGCGTTTCCGAAATCGCTTGTGATAATACCATATTTGCATTGAACAATTACATCATAACCTCAGTAACAGATAATGAAGAAATTGACTTCAGTGTCTCCCCAAATCCTGCCACCGACAGGCTTAGGGTTACTGTTAACGCTGCGTGAAGATGTCCTGGTGAGGATTTATTCGACGAATGGAAGCCTGGTGATCAGCAAAGAATTCTCACCAGGGGAAAATATTGAATTGTACCTGGATTTCCTGCCGTCAGGCGCATATCTTGTCAATGTTTTATCCGGCGGGATGAACGGTTCTAAAAAGATTCAGATACTTTAAATATTATTTATGAAAACAGATCAATACACCAAATCAACCACCTTAAAATCCTTCATTTTAGGCGTCATATTATTATCATCAATGACGATGTCGCTTAATGCCCAGTCACTTACGATTCAAACACCAAACGGTGGGGAGGTATGGACCTACGGGCAGTCGGAGATCATAACCTGGACCGGAAACAACCTTAGCAATTCAGTTATGGTCTACTTCTCCTATGACGGCGGGACGAACTGGTGGTCTTATGGGCAGGTTCCTTCAGGACCCAATGGCGGCAGCGCAACGGTTAGCGCTCCAAATGTTCAAACCACGAATGCAATAATTAATCTGACCGATGTCATTAATCCTGATGCAACCGATATGAGTGATGAGCCATTTACTGTTTATGTTCCACCGATTATCATTTGGAGCCCTGCGCAAGGAGATGTCATCTTTAATAACACCGTATCGTCTGTGTTCTGGGTAATAAATACTACAGGGATCAATCTTCTTAATGCTGAACTGTCGAATGATAATGGCCAGACCTATACACTCATAGGGGAAAATATAAATGCACAGGAGGGTTATACCTTTCTCTTTTTTTCCACCACTCCTTCTGATTCATGCATCATCAGGCTATACAACGTGGAAGATCCTGCTGAATATGGTCTCAGCGCTATCTTTACAATAGCAACTCCCCCGGTCTATACCCTCACATCCCCGCAGGGAGGTGAAATTGTAAATACATTTAGCCCTTTCTTAATTACATGGACGGTGGAAAACCCTTATGGGCCCTATTGCTACCTTGAATACTCCGAAGATAGCGGACAGACCTGGGAGATTATTGATAATGCCATGAATGAAGGCAATTCAGGAAGTTACGAATGGTTTACGCCCAATGTGGAGTCCGAAGAGTGCCTTGTCAGGATCACGGACTCTTATTCATTTACATCGGTCGATACCAGTGGAATGTTCACAATTTTAATGTTCCCTGAAACACCGGTCTGTATGGTGTCGGTTGATAGCCTGACAAACTACAATGTGGTTATTTGGGAAAAGCCTGTTTCAGATATGATAGCCGATTTCCTGGTTTATAAAGAAACAGATGAATTTAATGTTTATGAAGTGATCGATACAGTAGGGTATGAAGAAATAGCGATGGTCACAGATTCCGGTTCAAACCCGGGCATGAGGCCTTATCGGTATAAAATCGGGTTCATTGATGTCGAAAACAGGCTATTCCCGGCAGGCGATTACCACCAGACCATTCACCTGACCATCAATCAGGGTGTGAACGATTCATGGAACCTGATCTGGACCCCTTACATCGGAATTGATTATACTTCATATAAGATCATGCGGAAAACAGATGCTGATGATTTTGAGCAGATCGCGACCGTATCGGCCAGTTTCAGTTCATTTACTGATTTTAACGCTCCTCCCGGTGAAGTTTTCTATATGATCAAGATCGAGCATCCTGACGGCTGCAACCCGGCTTCACGCGATGGAGAATATGCCAGCGTTTATTCCAATGTAGCTTCGAACAGCATCGTTTCGGTTTCCGAAAACAAAGACCTGGACTTCACCATTTATCCCATCCCGGCTGATAAGCAACTCCATGTTTCATTCGGAGAAAACATCACCGGAAAGGCCAGGCTGATCATCAGCGACCTGACGGGCAGGATGGTTTATTCGAAAGATATCAATGGCGCGCGTCCCGGACAGGTGCAGTCGATCAACAGCCTTAACTTTAAAGAGGGGATGTACGTTCTGCGGTTAACCTCAGAGGGTAACAGTGCAATCAGGAAGATCGTGATTAAGCACTAGCGGAATAAGTTCGTGCTCCAACAACCCCCATCCCGGCCTTCCCCCAAACGGGGGAAGGAGATGCCAGAACCGACGGCTTCATTCGTCGGACTGCAAAAACAGAGGTTGAGCCATATGAGGAAACACTTCAAAGATGCCTGACAAATTGTTATTTATTGATACAGAGACAGGAGGCCTGGATCCGGACAAACATTCGCTGTTATCAATAGCTATGGTTGTCTGGGAAGACATGGAGATCATATACGGCGATAGGTGATGCCATCGCTACAGCAAAACTTTTTACGAAATTGCTGTATCTTCTAAAGTAGGGATTCAAAGTGGCAACCTGCAGTAGGCCTTATCAACCTATGTTTCACGCAAAGACCGCTAAAACAAAAGAAAGTTCGCAAGCATTTAAATATCAATAATTTATTTTGCGATCTTTTTTATAATCTTTGCGAACTTTGCGTGGAAATCAACTTTTAAGACAATCTCTTACAAAAGGCGTCGTGACGCGCGGGTATCTATCCAAATAAGGATAAAGCTCTTTTGTTAATAATTTCCCCGATACTGTGAACATAAGAGTTTGATGATCATTCTGGATAAAAGCTACTTTTGATTACTTAATAAACCGGAAATAATCTATAAGAAAATAAAAAATGGCGCAACAATATTTAGATCATTCAAAAGCAATTTTAACTTCTCATCGTTCCAATTTTAAAGGGGGAAGCAAAGGTTCGGGGATTATCTCATTATTTGGATATCAAAACGAATATGATCTCAGAGAAGGGTATCCCTTATTGACTACAAAAAAAATGGCCACAAGATCCATGTTTCATGAAACAATATGGTTCTTGCGAGGGGATACAAATATTAAATATCTTGAAGACAATAACGCCCCGATCTGGAGGCCTGATGCTTTTCAGGACAATCTTCCAGGGATGATCAAAGAAGGAGTATTTCCGGAAGGTCTTATAAAGTATTCTCCCGATTGGGACAAAGCGATGGAAGAATATGGTCAGAGGATAAGAGAAGATGCTGAATTTGCAGAAAGATGGGGAGATGCAGGACCCATATATGGTAAACAGTGGAGAAGATGGGAATATTTTGATCATGACAAAGGAACCTTTGTTGAAATAGATCAACTGGGAAAAATGATTGCAGGTCTGAAAAAGAAACCAACCGGGAAGAAACATATTGTCGATTCATGGAATCCCGGGGATACCCCGAAAATGTCATTACCTCCATGCCATGTTCTTTACCAGGCAACTGCAAATGAAGAAGGAGAGCTGGAATTACAGCTTTACCAGAGAAGTTGCGACCAGTTTTTAGGTGTCCCTTTTAATATAGCCAGTTATGCTGCGCTCACCCAGATAATTGCGCAGGAAGCAGATATGGTCCCAAAAACATTTATCCACACTTTTGGCGATGCACATTTTTATACCAGTATTGGAAAGAGAACTCAATGGTACAAAGGTAATTTCAAGGAAGTACAACAAAGAATAAGAAGTGTTTCTCAAAGAGAAGATTATCTGGAAGTTGTTGATTGGATCAATAAAAATGCCCCCAGTGACGGAAATGAAGAAAAATATGATCATGTAACTGCAATACTCGAGCAAATGTCGAGGGAACCCAGGCCCCTGCCTAAATTACATATTGCAAAAAAACCTTTTGATCAGTTGACCATAGATGATTTTGTCGTAGAAAATTATGATCCCCATCCTCCGATAAGAAGGAATATGTGTGTATAAACCGCACAACTTTGGAAGAATTAGTATTTGCTATTCCAGCAGACATCCTATGGAAATTATTACCCTATAAAGAAAAGGGGTTAATAAAGGGAACCGGCGATGTTTTGAACAGGATTGTTCAGAATGGCCTGTTTCGGAAAAGGAGCGAATTGGAAGAAGACCCTTCCTTTAAGCAAATTATTCCGTATGCATTGATCTCAAATAAAAAATCATTTTACGTATTCCGGAGAATATCCGGGCAGACAGAGAAAAGATTACACAATAAGCTTCACCTGGGTGTAGGCGGGCATATGAATCCCGGCAGTTCAAAGGAACCGGGTGAACAGTACCTGGTTAATGAATTAAAAAGAGAATTTTTTGAAGAGGTTCAATTGTTAAATGGATGTTTAATAGAGGATATAGAATTTATTGGCTTTATCAATGATGATTCTATTTCGGTTGGCCGTGTTCATATAGGACTACTATATAATATCCGTGTATCAAATAGATATGTTGTTATTAATGAAACGGATAAGATGTCAGCAGAATGGATAGATAAAAAAGATCTGTTTGAATATTACGAAGAAATGGAAACATGGACTAAAATTGCAATTGATGACTTTATAAAGTGAAGATATACACCAGCATAAAAGTGTAAGCCTCCCCGGACAAGCTTATTTTTGGATCCGATGAACCAAATTGAAATGAATATGTTTATTCCGTTAATTACTAAAAAAAATTATTTATGAAAAAAGATAATTACGCTAAATCAAGCACATTTAGATCCTACATTTTTGGAATCATATTATTGTCATCCATGACGATGTCCATTCATGCCCAGACACTTACGGTTCAATCACCAAATGGTGGGGAGTTTTGGACTTATGGAGGAACAGAAATAGTCACCTGGACCGGTAACAACCTTAGTAGCATTGTTTCGATACACTTTTCTTATGACGGCGGGACGAACTGGTGGTATTTCGGCGAGGTTCCTTCAGGCCCCAATGGTGGCAGTGCAACGCTTGGGGTCCCAAATGTTCAAACCACGAATGCAATATTAAAGCTTAGTGATGTCATTAATCCTGTTGCAACCGACATGAGTGATGAGCCATTTACTGTTTATGTTCCGCCGATCGTCATTTATGCACCTTCTCCGGAATATGCCGTTTTTGCTGGAAGTGATGTATATGTTAACTGGATGCTGACCGTGGGTGGTATTACTCTTCTAAATGCTGAAATATCGATTGATAATGGTATGACCTATACACCCGTTGCTCAAAACATTAATGCACTGGCGGGGTATACCTATCTAAATTTGTCCGATACCCCTGCGGATTTATGTATCCTCAAGCTTTATAACGCTCAGGATCCTTCCGAGTATGGCCTGAGCGAAGTTTTTACAATAAGTCCCCTTCCTGTTTATAACCTGGTTACCCCGGCGGCCGGGGAACTTGTCAATACCAACAGCCCTTACACAATCACCTGGACCGTGGAAAATCCTTATTCAGCGTATTGCTACCTTGAATACTCCGTAAATAACGGCCAGACCTGGGAGGTTATCAATAATGCAATTAATGAAGGGAATTCAGGTAGTTACGAATGGTATACGCCAAATGTGGATTCCGAAGAATGCCTGGTCAGGATCACCGATTCCTATGCATTTTCGGAAATGGATACCAGTGGAGTGTTCTCAATATTTACCTTCCCGGAAACGCCGGTTTGCATGGTCTCCGTTGACAGCCTGACCAACTTTAATGTGATCATCTGGGAAAAGCCTGTTTCTGATATCATAGCCGATTTCCTGGTTTATAAAGAAACAGATGAAGCCAATGTCTATGAAGTGATTGATACGGTAGGTTATGTGGAAGTAACCATGGTCACCGACTCCGGTTCAAACCCGGCCATCAGGCCCTATCGGTATAAGATCGGGTTCGTTGATGTCGAAAACAGGCTGTTCCCGGCAGGTGATTACCACCAGACCATTCACCTGACCATCAACCAGGGAGTGAATGATTCCTGGAACCTGATCTGGACACCTTATACCGGGTTCGATTATTCTTCCTATAAGATCATGCGTAAAACAGATTCTGGCGATTATGAGCAGATCGCGACCGTTTCGGCCAGTTTCAGTTCATATACTGACTTCAACGCCCCTCCCGGTGAAGTCTTCTATATGGTAAAGATTGAGCACCCTGACGGCTGCAACCCTGTTACACGCGATGGAGAATATGCCAGTGTATACTCCAATGTAGCCTCGAACAGCATCGTATCGGTTTCCGAAAACAAAGATCCGGACTTCACCATTTATCCCATCCCGGCTGATAAGCAACTCAATGTTTCATTCGGTGAAAACATCACCGGTAAGGCCAGGCTTGACATCAGCGATCTAACGGGAAGGGTGGTATATTCAGAAGATATCAACGATGTTCGTCCCGGACAGGTGCAACCAATCAACAGCTTTGGCTTTAAAGAAGGGATGTATCTGCTGCAATTAACCTGCGGAGAAAACAGCGCCACCAGGAAGATCGTAGTAAAGCATTAGCGGATTAGGGGTTTGCGCCGTCGACTAAAGCCGTCGGTTCAGGCACCTACGGCTGTCTCAAAAGAATTTTAACCACAGAGAAAACAGAGGTTCAGCAGAGGAAACAGAGAAATAAGTATCTGATATTGAATCCTCTGTTTCCTCTGTTTATCCTCTGATACCTCTGTGGTTAATAAGAAAAATAGACTTTTGAGACGATCTTTCCGGATGGGGGTCTGTGCTCCGACGACTAACATTTAAAAATTGCTTTTTATACAGCGAACGGCCAGGCCACAATTTTTACGGAAATGATTTCTGAAAAGGGCGGTATTGTCATATGACATGCTCCTGTAAAATGCAAATTCAGAATTTTCTTCCGTGGAAGTCCACCATAAGCCATAATAGCCAAAGTACCAGAAAGGCCCGTCCTTTTGCCGGCTGCCGCCGGGCAATCCTGAGAAGCCGGTTACATTGGTCGCACCCGTATTAGGGCTGTGCCAGTAGAGCGTATCGGTTTCTTTCAATTTCCCGCCCGACACCTGTTCACCTCCAAGAAATTCCACCATGATGGTCCAGTCATCATCTGTCGGTATGCGCCAACCGTCAGGACAAAGGCCGCGGGGATCATTCAGGGCGTGCCAGTTATACAGGTGCCCGAAAACGGCGGCATTCGGGGAATGGTTATTTATATCACACCAGGCCCCGGAAAATAATTCATCCCAATCCTTACTGTCCACTACATTGGCTACCATGTCACCATTCCGATAATGGGTTGTATTCAGGTTCTCCGCCATCCAGACCTGGTTCCCGATAATTATTGTGTGATATACATTGCCGTCAATATCCGTAACAGTCGTTTTGTCTTGTTTGTCACAACAGGGTAAACAGATTATGATCCCGGTAACAACGACAGCGAATAAAGCCGGAGATAAATAAAACTTCATCGCAGGGAATGATAAATTAAGCCAATATAACGGAAATGACCGGGGGCAGCGCCGGTAAAACCACGAATGGTCAATTTGAAATTGCAAATAGAATCAGGACAGGACAGGACAGGCAGTTTAATTAAGCAATTGATCTGAGGTCCTCGCATTTTTAGGAAACTTCTAAAGTAGGGTTTACCGGGTCATCGGGAGGAGGTCAATTCACCTGCTGTCGGCTAATTCTCTTAATCTTTGTTAAAAAAGTATTGCTTACGGATGATCCTTCTGAACCATCTGCCCCTGTTCTTGTTTCATTATTTACACCCAAAAAAGCCAACGCGTTATGACACTGCTTAAACTTCAGGTTAACAAGATCGTTGAATCAGGGCCTTTCCGTTATTTCATCCTCGGAGTGATCCTGGTGTCAGCTATTATTGTCGGAATTGAAACTTACCCGGCTTTTTATCAGGAGCATCATTCATTGCTGCATAATATTGACCGCATCATCCTTTTCATTTTTGCCATTGAGATCACTTTGAAGATCCTTGCAAAAGGGACCAGGCCATGGGATTTCTTTAAAGATCCCTGGAATGTCTTTGATTTTATTATTGTCGGCGTATGTTTCATTCCCGGCATCGACACCCATTATGTTGCCGTGTTGCGTCTTGTCAGGGTACTGCGGGTCTTTCGGGTGATCTCCATATTCCCTAAACTGCAGCTTCTGGTAAATGCCCTGCTGAAAAGTATACCATCGATGGGTTATGTTATCGTCCTGCTGGCTTTGATCTTTTACATCTATGCCGTCATGGGCACATTCCTTTTTGGGATCAAAGATCCTGTTCACTTTGGCAACCTCCATATTTCCATGATCACTTTATTCAAGGTGCTTACGCTTGAGGGGTGGACGGACATTATGAACATCCAGTTTTACGGGACCAATGATCCTATGGCTGAATATAATTCAAAACCAATTTCTTACTTTTCTTTCATTTATTTTGTCTCCTTTATTCTCCTGGGTGCAATGATTATAATGAACCTGTTTATTGGCGTGATCATGAATAGTATGCAGGAGAGTCACCAGGAAATGGAAAAAGAGAAAAAATCAAAGAGTCCTAAGTCTGAAAGTTTCGAAGGAATTATACAGGAATTGGACAGGAAAATCGATGACTTTAAAAATGATCTATCGAAATTAAAGGATGTGATCAGGTAACTTTAATCTCATATTAGACAATTAATTCAAAAGAAAATGGAAATAAACATCTGGTTCTGGATAGGTTTCAACGCATTCATCTTATTGATGTTAGCTCTCGACCTTGGAGTCTTTCACAGGAAAGCCCATGAGGTCGGTTTTAAAGAGGCCATTACCTGGAGTGCGATATGGATTAGCCTTGCATTGGTATTTAACCTGGGAATCTATTATTATTTCGGAAAAGTCAGGGCCGTCGAATTTCTTACAGGTTATATTATAGAGAAATCGCTTAGTGTTGACAATATTTTTGTTTTTGTGTTAATATTCAGTGCATTCGCAGTGCCTGCAGCCTACCAGCACCGGGTACTTTTCTGGGGTATACTCGGTGCTTTGATCATGAGGGCAATCTTCATTTTTGCCGGAGTAGCACTCATAAATAAGTTTCACTGGATAATTTATGTCTTCGGAATCTTCCTGCTTTACACAGGGGTTAAGATTGCCGTCCAAAAAGGCACCAAGATCAATGTCGAAAATAGCTGGATGCTTAACCTGTTCCGAAAGTATTTTCCTGTCACAAACAACTATCATGGAGCCAAATTTATTACAAAGATCGAGGGAAAGAAATACGCCACACCCCTGATGCTGGTGCTGATCCTGGTAGAAACCACCGACCTGATCTTTGCAGTCGACTCTATCCCTGCAATCTTAGCCATTACCGACAATCCGTTCATTGTATATACTTCCAATGTATTTGCCATTCTCGGGCTGCGGTCATTATATTTCGCGCTTGCTGGGATTTTAAAGTACTTCCATTACCTGCACTATGGCCTGGCAGCAATACTGGTCTTTGTTGGTATCAAGATGCTGATCTCAGATTTTTATAAGTTTGATCCTTTTGTTTCATTGGGTATCATAGCCATAATCCTTATTGTGAGTATCGTGTTGTCGATTCTTAAACCTTCAAAGCACTAGTGGAAGAACATTTAAAATTTGCCTTTTATACAGCGAACGGCCAGGCCACAATTTTTACGGAAATGATTCCTGAAAAGGGCGGTATTGTCATATGACATGCTCCTGTAAAATGCAAATTCAGAATTTTCTTCCGTGGATGTCCACCATAAGCCATAATAGCCAAAGTACCAGAAAGGTCCGTCCTTTTGCCGGCTGCCGCCGGGCAATCCTGAGAAGCCGGTTACATTGGTCGCACCCGTATTAGGGCTGTGCCAGTAGAGCGTATCGGTTTCTTTCAATTTCCCGCCCGACACCTGTTCACCTCCAAGAAATTCCACCATGATGGTCCAGTCATCATCTGTCGGTATGCGCCAACCGTCAGGACAAAGGCCGCGGGGATCATTCAGGGCGTGCCAGTTATACAGGTGCCCGAAAACGGCGGCATTCGGGGAATGGTTATTTATATCACACCAGGCCCCGGAAAATAATTCATCCCAATCCCTGCTGTCCACCACATTGGCTACCATGTCACCATTCCGGTAATGGGTCGTCTTCAGGTTCTCTACCATCCAGACCTGGTTCCCGATAATTACTGTGTGATATACATTGCCGTCAATATCCGTAACAGTCGTTTTGTCTTGTTTGTCACAACAGGGTAAACAGATTATGATCCCAGTAACAACGACAGCGAATAAAGCCGGAGATAAATAAAACTTCATCGCAGGGAATGATAAATTAAGCCAATATAACGGAAATAACCGGGGGCAGCGCCGGTAAAACAACGAATGGTCAATTTGAAATTACAAATTCAATGAGGACAGGACACCTGGTGGATGAATAAATCTGTTTACTTCAAGCCATCCATATTTAGGCATATTATTACTATATTTAATCCAACCAAAAACCTCAACTTATGAAACGCACATTTTGCCATGCGGTCCTGGCTTTTGGACTGCTGTTCTCGACCAATTTCATCCATGCACAGGTCTCTATCAACGCTACTAACACCCCGGCTAACAGCTCTGCGATGCTGGATGTGAGCAGCACCACAAAGGGCTTGCTGATCCCGAGCATGACACAGGCCCAAAGGGATGCCATCGTAAATCCCGCTACGGGACTGCTCATCTACCAACTGGATTTTCCCATCGGAGTTTACTTTAATGCCGGCACTCCCGATTCCCCGCACTGGTTCCTGGTTGGAATTAATGCCGGGCAATGGGGTACAGAAGGGAACGATATTTTCTACCTTACAGGTAATGTAGGTATTGGAACCTATACTCCGGGGGCGAGATTGGAAGTAGTCGGGGGTGATATCCTTGTCAATGATTTAACGCTGGGACGAGGATTAGGCAATCAACCGCAAAATACAGCGTTCGGATACCATGCTCTTGACACCAACACCACCGGCAATTTTAACACGGCCATTGGGCTTTATGCCCTGGCAGGCAATACAACCGGCACAGGCAATACTTCCCTGGGAAGTTCTGCCCTCATTGCCAATAAAACCGGCAGTTATAACATTGCAATCGGAAGGCGTACCCTTTTCAGCAATGTTTCAGGTTCAGATAATATAGCCATAGGAACGAGAGCCTTATACAATTGTACCAACAGGGGCAATCTTATAGCTATAGGTGATTCTGCCCTGTTTAATAATAGCCAGGGAGCAACATTCTCAAGCCAGGGGACTCAAAATACAGCTGTGGGATCAAAAGCCCTTTATTCCAATACGGTCGGAAAAAGCAACTCTGCATTCGGATATGAGGCATTGATTGCCAACGACACAGGTGATTATAATGCTGCATATGGCCATTTTTCACTCCATTCCAATACTTCCGGAGGTATGAATGTTGCTATGGGAGGCTTTTCGTTGGATGAAAACACTTCAGGATCGTGGAACATTGCTATAGGTCACGGTGCAATGAGCAGCAATACAACAGGAAATTCCAATTGTGCCTATGGTTTAAGTGCGCTGCATGATAACATTTCGGCGGGATTTAACACGGCCATTGGTTATGCTTCCCTGTATAATAATGAAACCGGCGAAAACAATGTTGCTATTGGCAGCATGGCGCTGTTTTTTAATAAGGAAATCTCAGACCTTGTTGCCATTGGAGATTCCGCACTATACTCGAATGGCATGTCAGGATTTGGCTACCCGGAATCGGCCATGAATACCGGGGTAGGTTCAAAAGTCCTGCGATCGAACGATTACGGGAGATGCAACACGGCGCTGGGTTGCGAGGCCTTATATGGCAATTATTCTGCAAATTACAACACAGCCATCGGGGCATTTGCACTCAACGCCAATAACGGGTGGAGCAACACCGCCACCGGATATAATTCCCTTAATTCGAACACAGGAGGAGGAAGCAATACTGCGAACGGAAGTGATGCGCTTTTCTCAAATACCTCAGGGGGTTATAATACAGCAATCGGGAGAAATGCCATGCATGATAATACGACAGCCATGAATAATTCTTCAATTGGATATAATACATTATTTCACAATACCACAGGTTATTCCAACACGGCCATCGGTGCATCCGCGCTTTTCTGGAATACATCGCGGTCCAACCTCGTGGCGGTCGGTGACTCCGCCTTATTCTACAATGGCTCCGGGGCTTCAGGCACCCAGGCTACATGCAATACAGCGATTGGATCAAAGGCTCTTTACTTGAATACGACCGGCAAGAACAACACGGCCCAGGGATTCAACACATTACAAAACAACTCTTCTGGCGACTATAATACCGGTACCGGGCATTTGTCACTGTTCACAAACACCACCGGTGACAGGAACACGGCAACAGGCTCCCAGGCACTTTATTTTAACACGCAAGGCACCTATAATACGGCATCAGGATATGCAGCACTTTATCACAATACTACCGGTGACCACAATACCGCAATAGGCTATGTCGCGTTATATGATAATACAACTGCCAATAATAATACCTCGGTCGGCTATGGTTCAATGTATAACAATGCTACAGGGTATTCGAATGTCGCAGTAGGCGTTGCCTCTCTTTTTGAGAACACCAACCGTTCCAACCTTGTGGCGGTCGGTGACAGCGCTTTGTACAATAACGGCTTAAATGTTAGCTCTTCTGAACATGCCACTAAAAATACCGCTGTGGGCTCAAAATCCCTGTATTCAAACAGCAATGGCTATTCTAACAGTGCCGTAGGTTATGAAGCGCTCTATTCCAGTACTACCGGAGATCAAAATGTGGCAATTGGAGAGCAGGCACTCTTCTCGAACACAACCGGATCCTATAACACCGCCGTTGGGGTGGATGCGGGTTCCAGCCAATCCAATATCACGCAAGGCACCTTTATCGGTAATGCAACCTTTGCCAGCGGTTCCGGTCTGACCAATGTGACTGCTATCGGATACAATACGAGCGTAACCGCGAGCAGCCAGGTCCGTATAGGCAACTCCGGCGTATCCAGCATCGGCGGATACGCCGGCTGGACCACCCTGCCCAGCGACAGCAGATACAAAAACAATGTCCGGGAAAATGTCTACGGATTGGATTTTATCTTAAAACTCCGTCCGGTGACCTATAACCTGGATTTGAAAAGACTTTCTATAGACCTGGGAGAAGAACAGGATGCAAATCTGATTACAGATAAATCTAAGGCTGTCTATTCCGGCTTCATCGCACAGGAGGTTGAAGCAGCCGCAAAAAGCATCGGCTATGAATTCAGCGGTGTGGATGCCCCAAAAAATGAGGATGATTTTTACGGCCTTCGCTACGCTGAGTTTGTCGTGCCGCTGGTGAAGGCGGTGCAGGAACTCTCGGCAAAAGTGGAGTCACTGGAAAGGGAACTGGCAGAAATGAAAAAGAAGTGATCTCACCGCCCGCATCCTGTGAAAAATCAAAAACCTGGCAAAAAGAAAAAGCACCCGGAATTCATGGACGATTTTACATGTTTTTGAGTGAGAGCAAAATCATCAGACTAAGGGGGAAGCTTACACAAGGACCGTGTTAACCTGGCCGGATTCTCCAATATTAGCGTAACCCAGGAAATGTTATAAGAATCTCACTTCTTGTATTCTTACATTCTTTCAGAAGGCACCTAAGGATGCCAATGAAATTACGTTTATGCCGTCGTTTCGAGTGTAACTTATTCCTGTTCCTGTTATTATGTTGATCGATCTGGGTGGTTTCGTTTTTTTTGTGTCTAATATCGAAACTAACTTTTTAAGACTTACTGCAGCTTCGTCAAATTGCCCGGTGCCGAGTTTTATTTCAAAAGCGCACCAGTCGCCATTATATTTTTGCACAATGCAGTCCACTTCCAAACCGCTTGAATCGCGGTAATGATAAACTTTGGCATCATTTGCCTGTGCGTATACGCGTAATTCGTGCGTAACGAGTGACTCAAACAAAAAGCCCGTAAAATTCAAATCGTTTAACAGCGAATTTTCGTCTGCTCCTAACGCAGCAATAGCCAGGGAAACATCGGTAAAATGTCGTTTTGGCGCTTTTCGCAATGACGACGATGATCGTATATGCGTGTTCCAGGCAGGTTGATCATCCACAATCATCAACCGGTTCAGGGCATCGAGATAATCATAAACGGTTGGCCGGGTAATACCTCCGTTTTCCTTTTCACGGATATCGCTTTCCAAAGCGGAAATATCCACTATTGTTGCGGTGTTTCTGGCAAGCGAACGCAGCAGGCTTCGTACTTTTACCGGGTCGCGCTTCACATCGGAAACCCTGCTCAGATCCACTTCGGCAAGTAATTCAACATACGCACGGTTTAAGTCGGTCGCCTGTGAAATATTTTTATTCAGTGAAGTGGGAAAACCTCCGATAATCAGTCTCTCGATGATAAATTCCAGGTCAGTAGGGTTTTCATAAACATCAATCTTTTCGCCTTCAAAGAGTTTCGCCAGGCTTATTTTACCCGATGAAAAGCCTAATTCCTGCCACGACATGGTACGCATATCTACGATGGTAAACCTGCCGGCACCCGAGTGCATTTTAGCTGATTCTTCAGGATTTGCGGAACCTGTGAGAATGAATTGTGCAGTTTTTTGACGGTCGTCTATTTCGTGGCGTATGTAGTCCCAAAGTTTTGGTTGAGCCTGCCATTCGTCAACCAGACGAGGCGTTTCGCCCAGCAGCAAACGTTTGGGTGCTGTGCCCAGGAGAGCCTCAACCTGTTCATCTCTGTCTACATTCAGCACGCTCTTAGCTAATTGTTTTGCCGATTCTGTTTTCCCACAGGCTTTTGCGCCCCGGATCAGCACCGCTCCCGCAGCGCTGAGTTTTCGCTGTAACTCTTTGTCTGATATTCGTTGTTTATAATCCATGGATAATATAAAAAAACAAATGTAGTGCTATTTTACATTATTTAAACATTTCAGTTTACATATATTTAGTATTTAGGTTTACACATTTTTAATGATGAGATTGAACGGCGGCAGGGCCAACCGGGTTTTGCCGGTCTAGTGACGTCCTCCCGGTTTTAAGACAAATCTAATCCAGTTGTATACCCCAGGTATAACTGATAAATATAAAAGGCTTGTATATTATTAGAATACAAGCCTTTGTGTTTGAAATTTGTGGGCCCACCTGGAATATTTTGCTGCTGAAATTATTTCACCAAACTAACCTTCTTAGTTACCATTCCTTTTACCGTTTGCATTTTTATAAAGTACAAACTTTGCTGGTATGCAGACATATCAATCGGTTCGTGAATTTGTTTTGAACTTTTATTGTAAAGTAGTTTTCCATTTGAATCATACACCTGGATATTCTGAATTACATTATCAGGGTCGGTAATATTCAAAATACCTTTTGTTGGATTTGGAAATACGTTGATGTTACTTTTGTTGATTTCAGCTACTCCAACAGTGCCTTGAATCAAATGGATGTCGTCTATATATAATAAATTACTAAAACCACTATGTGCCTCGAAACGTATTTTAATATGCTCACCCATATAGGCAGTCAAATCAATATATGTAGTAACCCATTCATCAGCTGCAGGCACAAAAGGCGTAGTAACGTAGTTGGAAACCGTAGTCAGGTCTTGTGCCGATTTCATATACAAAATATCCCAACTATCACCGCAATTAGTTGAGGCACTTATAATTAACGTATCTAAATAGATGGCATCATACATGGCATAAGCATGCGAAAATACCAGGAATGGAGTTTCAGTTGCATTGGTTAAGTTAATTCTCATTGTACTTAAGTTATCAACACCGCTTTGCACATTATAGAAATCAGCGACAGCAGAATGTGTGGAATTGCCAAAAGCACCTATTGTACTGTCTCCGTACCACAACGTACCTGGTAATTGCAGCCAGTCTGCCGGGGGAAATGCACCGGTTTCAAATCCTTCTGCAAATGGAAATGCAGTTATGGCAGTTCCTATTTTAATATCTGATGATTGTGCATCATTTAAAGGATAAGCATCAGCAGTATTATTTGGATTTGATGTATAAGCCTCGAAGTGATGATCGCCTCCATACAAAGTTACGGTTGCAACCGTATCAATAACTGATTGAAAAGGTGCTAACACTCCAGCCCATGGAACTGATTGAACAGCGCCATTGTCAATTGTATAATTAACGGTTACGTTATACAGGGTATCGCTTCCATAGTTTTTTAGTTTAACTGCTAATAGTGTTGTTAAGCTATCGCAATATTCTTTATTACCCGGGCTTGTTATTGTTGCAACTGCTGCATCGTTTGCAATGGGTGCAACAGGTGTTGCCAGATCATTGGCATAAATTCCGCGGCCATGTGTAGCGGCATATAATTTACTGCTACGGTAATTGATATTCAAATCAGAAACAATAACTCCGGGCAAATTGGAACTGAAATCGACCCAGTCAGTCATGGTATCGTTTTTATAAAACACACCGAAATCGCAACCCGCATACATATCATTGTTTGAATTGTTTTGAATTACGATGGTATTGAAAGGCACATTGGGAAGAGTGCCCGAAATATTAGTCCATGATATACCTGCATCTGTGGTTTTGTAGACTTTTTCTCCATTTTGAAAGCCGGAGAACGTAACATAGACTGTGTTTGCATTATTGTCAGCTGTTTTTACATTGGTAATAAAAGCTGAGGCCGCCGGCAAACCTGCGGTGATATTGCTCCAGTTAAGTCCATTATCATGTGTAACAAAAAGATTGCGGTAAGACGCTGCATACAGCGTAAGTGTGTCTGCGGGAGATTGTGCAATGGATGTAATAAATAAGTCAGTATCTAATACAGGAGAAATAATTTGCCACGAATCACCTTTATTGGAAGATGCATACATTTTATCACCTCCTAAAAAGAGCTTTTTGGTGTATAGTGGATTGGCAAGGTGTGGTGTTATCCAGTCGCCGGTAAAACCGTCAGGGGTAATAAATTGTGGAAAAGTAACCCCGCCATCATTGGATCTGTAGACGGCTCCGTATTGAGCAGATGCGTAAGCTGTGTTTTCATCACCCTTATCGAAACTGCAATCCATACCATCGGCATAAATTAGTACATACCAGTCTTCTCCGTTAAATAGTTGAGGCCCGTTATCCTGAGCACCTCCCATTATCAAATCAGGATTTAAGTCAGAGGAACCCATTCTGTAATACTGTGTAACATTCATTCCATTGTTGAGTGAAGTCCATGTTTCGCCAATATCATGGCTCACATATACGCCACCATCATTAACTGCGTACAAGGTGTTGGAATTAAAAATTGAAAACTCCATTTCATGAAAGTCAACATGCAATCCATTGTTGTATGAATCCATAGAATCAATAATTGCAAAGGTTGCCCCTTCGTTAACGGACTTTATCAGGGGCACAAGCCCGATTAACATCACATTGATATCAACAGGTGAAATGGCTAAGGCTTTGTCATAATCGCCCTGATGCTGGAATAGGGGGCCAAAATTTTTCACCAGTTGAAATGTTTGACCTGCATTCGTGCTTCGCCATAAATGTCCTAAACCGCGTACCACATATATTTTACTCGTGTCGGCAGCAGAAACACGCACTCTTGTAAGCCTTTGTCCACCCGGAAAACTTACGGAGTTAGTTACATGAAATGTTGCACCTCCATCATAACTTCTTTTCAATTTCAATCCATCATTAGTAATTGCATAATACTTTGAAGCAACAAGCGGATTAATCTGAATATCATAAATCCTTGTCGCATCTAATTGAGTCCAGGTAGCTCCTGCATCAGTAGAGCGATACAAACCATTGTCGCAACCCACCAACAGGTTTTTAGTCTCAACAGGGTCAATGACTAAGCGATAAATATTTTGTTTTTCCATTTGCTGAAAATTAAATCCGGTTTGCGTCCAGGTATTACCACCATCGGTTGACATAATAATACCGCAAGAGTAATGCCCCTGATGATAGTCTGATGACCCAAAGTAGTTGCCAACAGCATCACCAGTAGCAACATAAATAGTATCAGGATGAACAGGATTTATTGCAATATCACTGATGCTCATGCTTGGCAGGTTTTCATCAAGGCAAGTCCAGGTAATACCGGCATCTGTAGTTTTCCATATACCTCCACCCATAGTACCCACGTACAAGATGTTGCTATCCAGCGGATGTTGTGCAATACAGTTCATCCTGCCAATACCAAGCCTGAAGGTTTGATTTAAATTGCCAGGGTCTGAAAAAGGTCCAATTGCCTGCCAGTTATTGCTTAACAATGATTTGTTTTGAGAATGATTTGTATAGTAATTTTTGTATGCATTGAAAACAGCATCCGCATCAAAAAATTTTCCGGTTGGTCCTACACGCGGCAACATAAAATTTTCCCAACGCTTGAATTTTGCCATGGCATTATCCTTTTCTCTCTCTTCTTCATTGATTAAATTTTCTGCTTTTTGCTTTTCAATTTGTTTGAGGATTTCATCACGAACCTCAAAAAAGTTTTTTTCAGGTTGAAGTGTTGAGTTTTGTGCCTGCGTGATATTTACTGAAAGTAATAACAGCACTGCGATGGAAATTAAAATAGGGTTTTTCATTTTATTGTTTCTTTTTTGTATTTGCTTACTCTATTCGGTTTTCGGCATGGACATTCACATGTAATTTGTCAAAGTGATTTTTTTGTAGTCCGTTTCAAGAAGGCATCATTTTTTGATGGATTTTCCCATTTGCACTTCGCATTTTGCAATAGCCCCTTTCAATGAAAACGGTGTTACCAGTAAGAAATAAATTTTCTCATGGATGATGATTTTAATGATTAAGGTAAATAACTAATAAATTGTTTGAAATAATGATTGGCAGGATAAAGGTATATTACAAAATATTAGTTTTCAGAAGATTAACAAATATTTAACAACTTTATCATTAACCTCAAAATACTAACTTAGCAAGTCCGATAAAAACTGCCGGTCGCCAACCGCTGCTATCGACTCATCGGATAGCTCGTGAAATTTCCAAATATTCCGTGTTAACATGGCAGGATTCTCCAATATTAGCGTAACCCAGGAAATGTTATAAGAATCTCACTTCTTGTATTCTTACATTCTTTCAGAAGGCACCTAAGGATGCCAATGAAATTACGTTTATGCCGTCGTTCCGGGTGTAACTTATTCCTGTTCCTGTTATTATGTTGAGCGATCCGGGTGGTTTTGTTTTTTTTGTGTCTAATATCGAAACTAACTTTTTAAGACTAACTGCAGCTCCCGAAGCATTGAGTTTTCGCTGTAACTCTTTGTCTGATATGCGTTGTTTATAATCCATGGATAATTCAAAAAAAATGTAGTACCATTTACATTATTTAAACATTTCAGTTTACATATATTTAGTATTTAGGTTTATACATTTTTAATGATGGGATTGAACGGCGGCAGGGCCAACCGGGTTTTGCCGGTCTTGTGACGTCCTCCCAGTTTTAAGACAAATCTAAACCAGTTGTATACCCCAGGTATAACTGATAAATGTTAAAGGCTTGCATCTTATTAGAATACAAGCCTTTGCTTTTTTACTTTGTGGGCCCACCTGGGCTCGAACCAGGGACCTACTGATTATGAGTCAGTTGCTCTAACCGACTGAGCTATAGGCCCAAACTTCGTAATTGTCGATTGTCAATTCGGCATTGTCAATGTTAAATTTGCTTCTGCCCATGGACAATCGACAATCGACAATCGACAATCGACAATCGACAATTATTTTGGGTGTGGGTGTGCAGGTGAAGTGTGGGTGTGAATGTCTCATTTTCGGTTTGAGGGTGCAAAAATAAGGATTTTATGATAATTTTCAGCTTTTATGCCTTGGAAAATAAATCTTAAATGATGATCCTTCTCCGGGATTGCTGTCAACTACAATAAATCCACCGTTTTGCCTTACTATGCCATATACTGTCGCCAGCCCCAGTCCTGTCCCTTTGCCTTTAGCTTTGGTCGTATAAAAAGGTTCAAAGATCCTTGATAGTTTCTCTTTATCCATGCCGCAACCGGTGTCTGTAACGGTAAACATCACGTATTCCCCCTGCTTGCCATTTAAACGATCATTGGAGGTGGTGTCGGAGCAGATCTCATTTTTAGTGGAAATGAATATCCTGCCGCTCCCGGTGATGGCATCACGGGCATTCACAGTGAGGTTGATCAACATCTGGTTGACCTGGGCCGGATCGAGTTTTACAGGCCAGATGGATTCACCCGGTTTCCAGTCAAGCTCAATTCTCTCTCCGATCAATCGTTGTAACATAATGATCATGCCGTCAACAAATTCGTTCAGGCTCAGCACTTCAGGATTTACGGTCTGTTTACGTGCAAAAGCGAGCAGCTGGCCCACAAAGTCCGAAGACTGCTTCACGGAAGTCCGGATTTGCTGGAGGTGCTGAGAGATTGGATGCTCGGTTTCCAGTTTCATCAGGGATAATTCAGCCAGTATGTTGATGACCTGCAGGGTATTGTTAAATTCATGTGCAACCCCACCGGCAAGCTGGCCGACGGTTTCCATCTTTTGCACCTGGATAAGCCGCTCCTGCATGATCTGTTGTTCCGCTTCGGCCTTTTTCCAGTCAGTCACATCCAATGCGGTAAAAATCACACCTTTCGAGTTGTCACCGGGTATCAGCGGAGTCGATGCAAGGATGATATTGATCATCTCCCCGTCTTTTTTTCTCCACCTGGTTTCAACCACACCGATCCCTCTTTCCTTTATCTGGCGGTATTTCTCCAAGCCTACATATTCATAATCCTGTTGTGTCTGGTATAATTTCCGTGCATTTTCGCCGATGAGCTCATGGGGCAGGTACCCTGTCATTTCACAGATCCGGTCGCTTACTTCTAAGATGACACGGTCTTTTACCACACCTATACCTGAGGGAGATACCCGGAAAATGCTCATCAGTTTTTTTTCGCTTTCTTTCAGGGCTTCATCGGCCCTTTTGCGTTCGGTGATATCGTTCACACTTGAAAGTATGCACTGTTCATCCATGACGGAAATAAGCTCAGCGGTATAAAGGCCAATGCCGAATTCACCATCTTTCTTTTTGTAGGAGTATTCACGGTTATATACTCTTTTTTTCTTCAGCAGGTCAGACACTACTTCCGCGCGGTCAGTCGGATTTGCCCATAAATTCAGCTTCAAAGAGGTATTTCCGAATGCCTCTTTTCTTGAATAACCAAACATGCGCTCAAAACCGGGATTCAAATCGAGGATCATGCCATCTGTAAGCCTGGTGATTACAATGGCATACGGTGAAGTTTTAAAAATTTTTGAATATTTTTCCTCGCTTTGCTTAAGCGCTTCTTCAGTCAGCACCCTTTCGGTTATATCCATAATAAAGCCTTCCAGGCGTGGCTCCGAACCATCACCGGCGGCAATCTGCCTGCCTTTTTCCCACACCCGTTTTTCAATTCCATTTCTGGTTGTGATCCTGTACTCGATTGTGAAAGGAAGACCTTTGCTTACGCAATCCTGTATCGTTTTATTAACATATGCCCTGTCGCCGGGATGTATGATGTCTTCAAACTGAAAGGTGCCGCCACCCGTGAAATCTTTCGGCCTGTAACCTGTCAGGGCGTAACAGCCTTCACTTACAAATTCCATCGGCCATCCGGGGGCATTCATGCACCTGTAAGCCATTCCCGGCAGGTTGCTTAACAGCACCTTCATCCTTTCGCGGCTTTCCCTTATCTCTTCTTCGGCTTCCACGCGCTTGGAAATGTTTGATGAAATGATCATCACTTCATCTTTGTTTTCCCCTGAATGTATCAGCCCGAGCCGGTTTTCATACCAGTAATATTTTCCATCGACCATTGCGGAATTAATATACTCGGTAGGGTTCCCGGTTTCAAATGTGTATTTGAGCTTCGTCCGCACTTCATCATGAAATTCCGGTGATATAATATCAAATATCTTTTTTCCAAGGTACTGACTGGCATCGATGCCAAAATCCGTTTTATTGATGAACCTGATCACCCCGCCTTCCGCATCAACTACGGTTATGATGTCGGGTGCAGAATCGATGAATGACCGCAGCCGGTCTTCACTTCTTTTCAACGATTCTTCAGCATATTTTCGTGTTGTAATATCTGTCAGGGTACCTTCAATGATTTCATGGCCGGAACTATCGCTGACCAGGTGGGCATTGGTTGAAATAATAATTTCATGGCCTGATATTTTACTGGCTCTGATCTCATAATTTCTCACCACCTTATCTTCCTTCAGTTTTTGAACATATAAACTTCTTTCAGACGGGTTCTGCCAGAAATCGGGCAGTTTTGCCCCTTTCATGTCAAGATCAGGATTATATCCCAGCATTTCACAAAATGCTTTGTTGTGTTCCAGCAAAATACCGTCAAGTGTGGCAATGTAATACCCTTCTTCAAATAAGGAAATCCACTCCTTGAAATACTGGTCGTCCAGACGTACCGGATTTTTCATAATATTGGGCTTATCAAATGCTATTTTTCGGATGATACTTTTCCGCCCTCTTCCATTATCTTATCAATCAATTGTTTAGCAGCCGCGGCCTGTTCAAGAATGACATGAAAGTTTCTTTCAATTCTTCGTTTACGATGGATTGCGTAATCCCAGCTGGGCATATAGCTTGATGACCGCAAGCATGTTGTTGAATTCATGTGCATCTGATGGTGTGAGGCGGCCTTCTATAGCACGACCGGTAGATCCTGGTTTTTGCGTGATGTCCCCAGGAGGATTTGGATCTTTGTTCATGAGGCAGAATGATGTTTAATGGAGACTGTGACAGGAGCCTTCCTTGATGATTCAAAGATACATCATTCAAGGACTTTTTTCAACAGCCTGGCAATTTCTTCAATATCGGCCGGTTTCTTGAGCCAGCCCGCCAATCCCATTTCCTTCAGGTCATCCAGTGCATTATCGGTAAGGTATCCGGAAAGCATAACAAATGGCAGCCGGATATTTCGTTTTTTTAATTCATCGAAAAGCTCTCTCCCATCCATAACGGGCATGGATAAATCACTCATGATGAGGGCCAACCCGGGGGAACCATTTCCGGCGCCGTTTAGCCGCAGGTTTTCTATGATTTCAAGGGCTTCTTTTCCATTCTCCGCCTCAAGCGTCTGATAATTCAAATATTTTAACGTTTCCGTCAATGCTTTGCGCATGGGCAGATTATCATCTATTACCAGGATCCTGTCATTTTTAGTATGACTCATAGCATTATTCAGCTTGAAAATAAGGAATAATTCTTTGATTTTAGTTTGACTGGCGGTTTAACATGTAATCAGAATTAATACTTAAAAAAGGAAAAGGTTATTTCATTACGAAGAATGAAATAACCTAAGGCAGTAAAATTAGTCAACAGGTATCTAATTAGTATATAAATAGAATAAATCCCTTAACCTTTGATCGCTTAGTATATTCTTTTTTAATTGTTCCTTGCACAGGTACTTTTTCACCTTGGCATAATTCTCATTTTTATAACCCATTTCCCTGGTGATCCTGGTCATGGAATACCTTGAAAGGTACATGTTCAGTATTTTTTGATATTCCAGGCTCAGCATGTTAAAGTTCAACTGGTAGATATCAAAAAGCTTTTCTTCGAGTAACTTCTGATCAGGATCATAATGATCAGGTACATCGATGCTATCGTTCAAACTGACCTCCCTGGATTTTCTCATCAGTTGTTTTTGCCACATATTAAAACATACCGAATACATATAGGTCTTTATGGAACAGGTCAGTTCGAGATTGTTTTTCCGGGCTTTGGTGATGACAAGCAATAATGCATCCTGGAAAATATCCTGGGCATCGCTTGATGATCCTGAATTTGAATGGATCATGTATTTAATGCAAGGATAACATTCCTGGTAAATAGAGTTGATGATGTCGTTCTTCCTTGATTTTAATGATTCAAGGATTGACTTGTTTTTCTCTATGACCAGATTTTCCACTAAGTGAAGTTTTGCATTGCAAATATAAAGGGCTGCTAACCCTTTAATCAACAGCATATAAACCTAATTTTATGTTCATTCAAATACGAAAGTACATATACGTAGTGGGGAGTACGTTTAAAGACGTAGAGCAAGGCGCACTAATGACCAATGACCAATGACTAATGACCAAAAAGATCAGAGCAGTTTGTTTCGGATGGCGTACATGATGAGTTCTGCGGTATTTTTAGTCTGGGTTTTACTGAGGATATTTTCGCGGTGCTTATCGATGGTTCTTTTGCTTACATGGAGCGCGTCAGCGATTTCATGGTTTGATAAACCGGCCGAGATGAGATTCAGTACTTCTTTTTCCCTTTCCGAGATGATATCTGATCTGGATCTGCCGGGATGGATGTTTTTTACCAGGTTATACATCAAATCGGGTGAGAAAACCTTGTTGCCTTCTGCAACCGATTTAACGGCATTGATCACATCATCGAGCGCCGCATCTTTGGAAAGAAATCCCATCACCCCGGCTTCGATCATGTTATAGAAATGATCCATGTCGTTATGCATCGATAAAGCGATGATTTTAAGGTCGGGAAAACGGGCAATGGCATTTTTCGTGGCTTCCTGTCCGTCCATCAGGGGCATGCTGATATCCATCATGACAATGTCGGCCTTGCAGGTTTCAAGCAGTTTCAGGAATTCAATACCATTGGCTGCTTCGTAAATATGATTGACAATTTCTGCAGAAGATAAAGCAGCCGACAAACCTTTCCTAAACAAGGTGTGATCATCGACAATAATTACATCATATTTCTTCATCACTTAGGAATTCCGGCATGTATTATTTCCGGTAAATATAAAAAAAATGGTAGCATCACTCAAAATACATGGAAATAATTCCAAACTCAGCACTCTGCACTCAGAACTCATACTCAGCATTCAGCACTCAGCACTCAGCACTCTCTCAGTACCGGTACGCGATAGCATTGATGTTCATACCTGCACCAACGGAAGCAAACAGGATCAGGTCCCCTTTCTGCAGGAGATGGTGTCGTTCTTCGCCCTGTCCTTTTCTCACCTGGTCGTAAAGCGTGGGAATAGTCGCCACGGAACTGTTGCCCAGCTTATGGATGCTCATGGGGGTGATGCCTGCAGGCACTTCCCTGATCTTAAACATCTTATAAAACCTCTTGATGATCTCGAAATCCATTTTCTCATTGGCCTGGTGGATGAAGATCTTCTTTACATCATTTATTTCTGCCCCGGCTTTTTCCAGGCAGGTTTTCATAGCCATTGGCACATAGGTCAGGGCAAATTCATAGATCTTTTTGCCGTACATCTTTAAATACCGGACCTTAGCATCGGTTTCTTCATTATTGCTGGGTCCAAGGTAAAGGAAATAGGCTTCATCCTTGCTGTAGGAAGCTGAAACAGAAGACAGGATACCTTCTTTTTTATCCCCTTCGACAACTTCAAGGACACAGGCACCTGCACCATCGGCATAGATCATCGAATCGCGGTCATGCAGGTCGACAACCCTTGATAAAGTTTCAGTTCCGACGACCAGGCACTTCTTTGCCATGCCCGTCTTCATGAAAGCTTCCGAATGGATGATCCCCTGTATCCAGCCGGGACATCCGAAGAGGACATCGTAAGCCACACAAAAAGGATTTTCTATCCCCAGGTTGTGTTTGATCCTTGCAGCCAGGCTGGGCACGGTATCGGTCTGGATAGTATGTTTCCTGACATCCCCGAAATTGTGTGCCACGATCAGCTGGTCAAGATGCTCCTTGTCGATCCCGGCATCCTGGAGCGCACGTTTGGCTGCAATGGTCCCGATGTCAGAAGATACCAGCTCATCGGTCACATAGCGCCGTTCAGCGATCCCTGTAATGGCCTGGAACTTTTCCGCAATTTCTTCATGAACGATTTCAAAGGCTTTTCCTTCAGTATCGAAAAACTCATTTCCCGAAAAATCTTCATTGGTGATTATTTCGGTCGGAATGTAACTTCCGGTTCCGGTGATAAGGATGTTGGTGTTCATATTTAACTTAAGTTGATTTTGAAGCCTGTTATCATATCAGGCAGGGCAATTCTTTATAATTTGAATAAGCATTTTGAATTTCCGACAGCAAGCGATTAATTTCATCGAGAGAATCCGCCTCCATCAGGGCCACCTTAAACCGTTTGAAATCGGGGTACCCTTTGAAATAATCAGAATAGTGCTTCCGGATTTCATTGAGTGCTACCCTTTCGCCTTTCCAGTCAACCGATTTTTCAAGGTGGATCCTGCAGATCTTCACCCGTTCTTCGATACCGGGTGCGGGCAGCTTTTCGCCGGTGGCCAGGTAATGCTTGATATCCCTGAATATCCAGGGATTTCCGTAGCTTCCCCTTGCAATCATCAGGCCGTCGACATGATAGGTGTCTTTGAAATACTTTGCTGCTTCGGGAGAAAATACATCCCCGTTGCCAAAGACCGGGATATGCATGGCCGGGTTCTTCTTTACTTCCCCGATCAGGGTCCAGTCGGCAGGCTCACTCGAACGGGTCACCCTGGTCCGGGCGTGGATGGTGATGGCCTGGATGCCTACATCCTGGAGACGTTCAGCTATTTCAACAATATCTTTCCGATGGTTGTCATACCCCAGGCGGGTTTTTACGGTAACCGGCCTGTTTACCGCTTTCACCACGGCTTCGGTCATCCTGACCATTTTGGGGATATCGTTAAGGATACCTGAACCGGCGCCTTTTTCCGCAACTTTTTTCACGGGGCAGCCATAATTTATATCGATAATATCGGGTTGTGCCTCTTCTGCGTACTTAGCTGCCAGCACCATCGAGTTTATATCATGCCCGAAGATCTGGATGCCGATAGGCCGCTCAAAATCTGTAAATTCAAGTTTCTTAAGGCTTTTGGCAGCTTCACGGATAAGCCCTTCCGATGAAATAAACTCGGTATAGGTAATATCGGCGCCAAACATTTTGCATACATACCTGAATGGCGGATCACTGACATCCTCCATGGGAGCAAGCAGGATCGGGAATTCACCGGCTTCTATCGGACCAATTTTAACCAAGATGGTTGTTTAGTAAATCAAGATACAAAATTACTAATTTTGCGCGGCATCAACGAATAATTATGTTCCGGGAACCTCCTTTTCAACATTTTTCGCCTTCTTTAAAGATACTTGCGCTCATCATGGTCATGATCGTGACATTCCTTGTGGTGCTGGCGCTGGGGGTTGCTTTGTCCATCCCGTTTTTCGGCCGGGGCATCCTGGATAATATCGCGGCCTTTTCCGATTATTCTGATCCACAAACCATACGTGCATTAAAATATTTCCAGATCGTCAACCAGATTGGTGTTTTTATTATACCGGCCATTATTGTTTGTCATTCTTACCGATGATCATATACCGGGATATCTTAAACTGAATAATGGATTAAAGAGGTTCAGCATCATTTTTGGATTTATAGCCCTGGTCATTTCTCTGCCTTTTATTAACTGGCTGGTTGATATTAATACCGATTTACACCTGCCAGAGTTCCTTGCAGGATTGGAGCAATGGATGCGCGAATCGGAAGACAAAGCCCAAAAGTTAACGGATGCTTTCCTGTCTTCCGGTAACTGGGGCGGTTTCCTGGTCAACCTGGTCATGATCGCCGGGCTGGCTGCCATTGGGGAAGAATTGATTTTCCGTGGTATCCTGGTCAGGTTATTCGGGGAATGGACCAGGAATGTTCATCTCTCCGTCATTATTCCAGCCTTTTTGTTCAGTGCCCTTCATCTCCAGTTCTATGGATTTTTCGGCCGGCTGGTGCTTGGAATTATCCTGGGATATCTCTTTATCTGGTCCGGGTCCTTATGGGTGCCTGTGATCGTCCATTTTCTCAATAATGCCATGGCGGTAATTCTGTCTTTTTGCACTCAAAGGGGCATTATTAATACTGATCTTGAAACTTTCGGTTCATCAAAAAGCTACCTGGTCATATTCGGAAGTTTCCTGATGCTGGTCTTTACGATGGGCATCATTTACCTTCATGAACGGGGTTATTTCAAAAAAAAGACCCCGGATTATAAATAACCGGGGTCCTTCACTCATAATTATTTTTGGGTTTCACTAGTTCAATCTTGCTGTTTTCCGGCTTGAGTAATTGATCTTGAAAGCGCCGGCTTTGCGGAGTTCCTGTTTTATATCGGAAACAATTCCCATACGGGTGTCGCGGTCTGCCTTGATTGAAGTGGTCAGTAACCTGCGATCGGCCTCATCACGGGCTTCGCGTTCAGTAGCAATAAAAGCCTGGATATCCTGGATTGTTGCGAACTGGTCGTTGAGCTGGATCCTGGATTCTGTGCCATAAGTGCCTTTTATGGGTTGACCGACATATATGAAACTGACCAGTGACTTCCGTTCGAGTTTCTGCACTTCAGTAGCTTCCGGGAGCCGGATTTTCACAATAAGGGTTGTTTCACGCATGGTCGTCGAAACCATAAAGAAGCAAAGCAGGATGAAAACAATATCCGGTAATGATGCCGTACTTATTTTCGGCATCCCGCTTGATTTTTTCTCTTTAAATCGTCCCATAATGCATCTTCTTATTTAGTTTTTCCGATATCTTCAGGTTCTGCTTCTGAAATGGCCATTGGAATAACAGCCTGGATGGCTTCCTGTTTTTTGGGATCAACCAGCTTATCATATTTGGTGCCAAATTTTTCAACGGATAGTTCATCGCGCATTTCCTGGAAGGCCCTGGTTAGCTCATTCTGAACTCTGATATAATTTCATAAGAAGTTCCCCGGTCATTCTTTAAAGAAATCACCCCTTTTGAAACATAAACATCGCCCATCAGTTCAATCTGCTCCAGCTTTTTCTCCGGCAAATTCGGGTCATTATTAGGATTCAGAAAGAAAGTCTTGGTTTCTTCTTTTAAGGTTGCCAGGTTTCCCGGTTTTCCTTCAACGAGAAGCATATTTGCACTATTGACAAGGACTTCGAAGATATTTCGCTGGTTAAAGTCAATCACTTGTTCATCCACGACCGGGGGAGGGAGTTTCCTTGTGATACCTGTGTCCACATCCATAGTTACGGTAACCAGGAAGAAAATCAGGAGAAGGAAAGCGATATCGGCCATAGAGCCTGCATTGATCTCCGGTATTTCTTTTTTGTTTCTCATAACCTGGGAAATTATTTAATGAATCTGGAAATCGAAGTATATATAAAAACACCGATGGCTATCATCATTATGAAATAGGTCATAATCAAACCGGCCCCTACCATTTTCACACCGTTAGCGGAGATGCTGTACTTTTCAAGCATAGCAGGGGAGTATGTGTTTTTCGAAAGAGCATAGGAAATGATTCCCAGGACGATTATCACAGCTATTACTGCCAATATTTTCAAAGATCCTTTCGGATTTTTGAGAATGTTAATGAGGGCTGCAGCTAAAGTGACCACACCTGATAAGATGAGGAGGGCGTACATCCAATAGAGCAGCATGTCAGGGTTGGCTGGACTAAGGTAAAACAGCACTGTGAATAATGCTGAAAGTCCCATCAGTCCATAAAGCAGCCACTGAATATATTTAAATTTCTTGTCATCCATGGTAGTGACTTATTTCTTATACTTTGATAGAATGTCGATAAAAGAAATGGAACTGTCTTCCATATCATTGACGATACTGTCGATTTTAGCAACCAGGTAGTTATAAAATAACTGAAGAATGATGGCCACGATCAGTCCGAATACAGTGGTTAAAAGAGCGACTTTGATACCGCCGGCAACGATAGTGGGGCTGATGTCCCCGGCAGCTTCAATAGCATCGAATGCCTGGACCATCCCGATAACCGTTCCGAGGAACCCGAGCATAGGTGCAGTAGCAATGAAGAGCGAAATCCAGGAGAGACCGCTTTCGAGCCGGCCCATCAATACACCTCCATAGGAAACAACAGATTTTTCAACCATATCCAGACCTTCATTGTACCGTGTCAGTCCCTGGAAGAAGATGCTCGCAACCGGGCCTCGTGTATTGGAACAAACCACTTTGGCTTCTTCGATGCCTTTGGATTCAAGCGCTGTTTCTAACTGATTCAGCAACTTCTTTGTGTTTGTCGCAGAAAGATTAAGATACAGAGTTCTTTCAATGGAAATGGCGAGGCCAAGGATGAGACACAGCAAGATAGAAGCCATAAAACCGGCACCACCCTGGATAAAGTAATTTTTTATCATCTGGTGAAAACCCCTGGATTGACCTGCATCTTGTACAGTTTCAGTCTGTGTGACCGTTTGAGTTCCCGATCCTTGAGTCTGAGCTTGAACTTGATTGCTTACCCCGATTATCAGAAGGGCAGCCAGTGTTAAAAATGCGATGAAGCGTTTCATAGTTTAACAGATTGATTATTAACTTATTGTTTTGGTTTAAATGTTATATCTTGCGGAGAGAATGGGATTCGAACCCATGAACCGCTTGTGACGGTTACACACTTTCCAGGCGTGCGCCTTCGACCGCTCGGCCATCTCTCCCTTTTTTTTTACGGTTCAACTCTCCGAAATCGAGCGCTAAAGTAATAAAAAAACTATTAAATGATTTTTCAGATATTAAATTTATACGCAATCTAATCTGTGTTTATCGTTTCATTTTCACAGGATTTAAACGGTAGCACTTAATTTACTGTTATTTCACCTCTTAAAGACACTTTCAATAACTTCTCCACATCATCCTTGCCCAGCCCGGTGCCAAATAAGTACATCAGTTTAGCCACAGCTGATTCCGTCGTGATATCATAACCGGAGATCACCCCAATCCTGCCCAGTTCCTGGCTGGTCTGGTATTTCCCGATCTCAACCGAACCGGCCTTGCACTGGGTCACATTTAAAACAATGATCCCCTTCGAAATGGCCAGCCTGATCAGTTCAAGGAACCATTCATCAGTCATGGCATTACCTGATCCGTATGTCTCCAGGATCAAGGCTTTTAATCCTTCTATCTCCAGCTGTGCGGCAACAGATGCCCTGGAAATACCGGGAAATAGCTTCAGGATGCTGATGTTGTTGTCGAGTATGGTATGCGCTTTTAAGGTCTTGAAATTTGGCTTGAGGATGGCATTGTGATTGTACTTGATGTGGATGCCAACTTCAGCCAGGGGAGGATAATTGCCCGACCGGAAAGCCCCGAAATTTTCGGCATTGTATTTAAATGTCCTGTTGCCCCTGAGCAGCTTATTCTCAAAATAGACAGCCACTTCCGGCACGACCGGGGTTTCATCCTGCTGCGCTGCTGCAATTTCAATGGCAGTGATCAGGTTTTCCCGGCCATCGCTCCGTATCATGCCAAGCGGCAATTGCGAACCGGTCAGGATGACCGGCTTGTTCAGGTTTTCCAGCATGAAACTCAGTGCAGAAGCGGTGTATGCCATGGTATCCGAACCATGCAGTACCACGAAGCCGTCATATTTCTCATAATTATCCGCGATCACCGACACCAGTTCCACCCAGTGCCCCGGATTCATATTGGAAGAATCCAGCAGCGGATCAAATGAATAGAATTCGATCCCATAGTCCAGCTTGCCAAGGATCGGGATGTGCTCATACAATTCGGTGCCATTGACCGGGTGGAGACTTCCCGTCAGCTTGTCGCGTACCATCCCGATGGTACCGCCGGTGTAAATAATGAGAATTTTTATAGGTGAAAACACAATAAAATAATTTTGAATTTTGAATTTTGAATTTTAAGTTCCCTGCGAAAAGTCTTTATCCGGAGGAATATTTGGGCTAAAGCCCTATTATTCAGTATTTTGCTTTACCCCGACATTAATGTCGGGGTAATTGATAATCAGATTAATACCGGACTTTAGTCCAAAATAGATACTTTTCGAAGTAAACTCAATTTTTAATTTTTAATTTTTAATTATTTGTCTAATTGTTAAACATTTATTTTAAAGAGGTTTAATGCATTTCTTGTTGTTAGCCTTGCTACTTCTTCTAACGTTACACCTTTGGTTTCAGCAAGCTTAACGGCTATATCCAGGATGTAAGCGCTTTCGTTTCTTTTGCCCCTGTAGGGAACCGGGGCCAGGAAGGGGGCATCGGTTTCCAGGAGGAGATTTTCCAGGGCTACCTTCTCCAGGACTTCCGCAAGGCCCGAATTTTTATAAGTAAGCACCCCGCCGATGCCAAGAAGAAATCCCATATTGATGATATGCTCTGCCTGGGACAGGTTTCCGGTGAAACAATGAAATACTCCCCTGAGACCTGGCTGATGTACCTCTTTTAATAATTGAAATATTTCGTCGAAAGAATTCCTGGAATGGATGACAAGGGGAAGGTCGTACTCCAGCGCCAGCCCAGCCTGGATGCGGAAAGCTTCCTGCTGTTCAGCGAAATAAGTCCTGTCCCAGTAAAGGTCAATCCCCATTTCCCCAATAGCATGAAATTTTTCCTTCTTCAGCCATTCCTTTACCACCTCAAGCTGTTCGGCATAGTCCCCTTTCACAGAAGTGGGATGGAGCCCCATCATGGGAAAGCAATTCCCGGGGAATTCACGGACCAGCTCCAACATGGGCAGGATGCTGTCTTTATCGATGTTAGGGAGTATCATGTACCTGATATCCTGTTCGATGGCATGCCGGATAACGTCATGCCGGTCAGGGTCAAATTGTTCAAGGTAGAGATGTGCGTGTGAATCGGTAAGGATCATGGCGACAAAATTAGGGGAATTTAAAACCGAAGTCTTACATTTGTAAAAAATCAGCCTTGAAAAAGATCCTCATCATCAGGTTCAGTTCTATCGGCGATATCGTACTGACCAGCCCGGTCATCCGTTGTATCAAACAACAGGTGCCGGATGCCGAAGTCCATTTCGCCGTAAAAAAATCCTTTTACCCCGTGGTCAAGGCTAATCCTTATATCGATAAATTCCATCTCCTGGAAGATGATCTTAAGCTCTTGACAAAGAATCTGAAAGAGGAAAAATTTGATCTTATTGTCGATTTGCACCGGAATTTCAGGTCCAGGTACATCAGGAGTTCATTAAAGGTACCTGCTGCCGGTTTTCCGAAATTGAATATCCGGAAATGGCTGCTGGTTAAGTTCAAAATCGATCTCATGCCGGAAATTCATATAGTCGACCGGTATTTCAAGGCGGCAGCCTCTCTGGGAATAGTCAATGACGGGAAAGGGCTTGATTACTTCATTCCTGAAAAGGATGAATATGATATTTCAAACCTCCCGGAAGGATTCCGGGAAGGCTATGCTGCTTTTGTCATAGGTGCAAAACATGCAACCAAGCGGTTACCGGAACATAAGCTCATCTCGGTCTGCAGGATGCTGGACAGGCCTGTTATCCTGCTCGGCGGGCCGGAAGATACCGGGACGGCAAAAAATATCATGGCCGCCTGCGGCCCGAAGGTCTGTTCCATGTGCGGCAGCCTGAACGTGAACCAATCTGCCTCGCTGGTAAGGCAGGCAGAGGTAGTCATTTCACATGATACAGGCCTGATGCATATTGCCGCCGCCTTCCGTAAGAAGCTCATTTCCATCTGGGGAAACACGGTGCCTAAGATCGGCATGTATCCTTACATGCCCGGGGATGAACAGAAATCTACTATTATCGAAGTAAAAGGTTTGAGATGCCGCCCCTGCAGTAAACTTGGCTACAACCGTTGCCCGAAAAAGCATTTCAGGTGTATGGAGGAGATTGATGAGGCGGAGGTGCTGAGGGCAGTTGACGGTCGGCGGTCCGCGGTCCGCGGTCAGCAGTCAGCAGTCAGCGGTCAATAATCTAACAGTTTAACAATTTAACAATTTAACAGTTTAGCCATTCAGAAACGGATTGCTATAGCTCTCATACCCGATCGTTGTTTCAGGTCCGTGCCCGGCGTATACCTTATAGTCGTGCGGGAGGGTGAGCAGTTTTTCACGGATACTTTTTATCAGCAGATCATAATCGCCGGTGGGCAGGTCGCTGCGGCCAATGCTCTGGTAGAACAACACATCACCGGTAATCACGAATTTGCCGGCATGACTGATGAAACAAACGCTGCCGTCGGCATGTCCGGGTGTTTCAACGACTTCTAATTCTGACTTGCCGAACCTGATCATGTCACCTTCTTTCAAAGGGAGCTCCGGCTCGATCGTTTCAAGATTATCAAAGCCATAAATAAAGCCCGCTTTCGCCGAATGCTTAATAAATCCCAGTCCGCCGGGGTGAGCTTCCGGCTTCAGCCCGTATTCGCGGCTGATGAAAGCCATCCCGGCAATGTGATCGATGTGGCAGTGGGTATTGATCAACCTGACCGGTTTTAACCCATTTTTTTTAATGAACCCGGTTAATTCGTCCTGTTCCTCTTTTCCGTAACAACCCGGATCAATAATGGCACATTCTTTGGATTCATCCCAGAGTACATATGTGTTCACCTGGAAAGGATTGAAGGGGAAGCGGCGGATATTGAGCATATAAAGTGCAATAAAATTCGCGGCAAAGATATTAGAAAAAGGGAATCGGTCGGCGGTCAGCGGTCAGCGGTCGGCGGTCGGCGGTCGGCGGTCAGCGGTCGGCGGTCAGCAGTCAGCGGTCGGCGGTCGGCGGTCAGCGGTCGGCGGTCAGCGGTCGGCGGTCAGCAGTCAGCAGTCAGCAGTCAACTAATGACCAATTTCTAATGACTAATGACTAATGACCAATGACTATTTAGATTAATTTAGTACCATAATTCCGAAAAGCTCGTAAAGGATGGTTAATAACCTGAAAATAAAAGATATGATAAAACTGACCACTCTTGTTGCGGTCATGATTTTATCTTTCTTTTCTGCAGGTTACTCCCAGTTTTATAACGGAAGCCAGATGAGTTTCGGGAAAAGCCGGATCCAGTACAAGGAATTTCTCTGGACCTATTATAAGTTTGATGATTTCGATATCTATTTTTACCTGAACGGCCGCGAACTGGCCATCGCCACGGCGAAATATGCCGAAGAGCAGATCCCGCTGATGGAGAAAAAGCTGGAAACCGGCCTTGAACAGAAGATGCAATTCCTGGTATACAACAACCTGACCGACCTGAAGCAGAGCAACATCGGCCTTACAACCGAAGAGCGCTATAATACCGGGGGAATCTCTCATATCATTGGCAGTAAGGTTTTCCTGTATTTCAACGGGGAACAGCGTGAATTCGAGAAGCAGATCAGGGCCGCCATAGCCAGTGTTTTGCTGAACCAGGCTTTTTACGGTACCAGTGTGGGATCACAGGTCAAAAATACCACGCTGTTCTCCATGCCGGAGTGGTACCGCAACGGTTTGATCTCCTACCTTTCAGAAGAATGGAATACTGAAATTGACAACCGGGTGCGGGATGGCATTTTGTCCGGGAAGTACAAAAAGCTGAATAATTTAGTGGGTGAAGATGCCCTTTATGCCGGGCATATGCTCTGGAAATATGTTGCGGATAAATTCGGCCAGCAGGCTTTGACGGATATTGTCAGCATGACCCAGATCAGCCGCAGCATCGACAACGGTTTCCTTTATGTTATCGGCATTTCCTACAAGACCCTTGTCGACGGGTGCCTTGACCATTTTCAAGCGGTTTACGAAGCGGAAGAAGAGGGGAGAAGCATACCCGCCAATACTTTTTCTGAAAAAAACGAAAAAAGACCGCGTTTACAGCCAGTTTAAATTCAGCCCGGGCAAAACACATGCGGCCTATGTTGAAAATGACGACGGACGCTATAAAGTTATCCTGCAGAACCTGTCAACCGGAAGGAAGATGAAGGTTCTCCGGGGCGGCTTCAAGCTGGAAGAAAAGATAGACTATTCTTACCCTTTGATTGCCTGGCACCCGACCGGCAGGCTGCTGTCGATGGTCGTGGAGAAAAGAGGGGAGGTGCACCTGTTTTTTTATAACCTTGAAGAAAGGGTGATGGAAAATATCATCCTTTATAATTTTGAAAAGGTCATCGATTTCTCCTATTCTTCTGATGGCAGGTTCCTGGTCATGTCAGCCGTTCAAAAGGGACAATCGGATCTTTACCTGTTCAATATTTCCGCCGGCTCTCACCAGCAGCTTACCAGCGACATTTATGATGACCTGAACCCGGTTTTTGCAGATGGGACCAAATCGATACTTTTCTCTTCCAACCGCCCGGAAGAACGCTTAAAATGGCAGGATATCGAAGATGCCCCGGTATCGGTGCCAAAGAAAACGGATTTATTCCTTTTGATCAGGGGCGAGGAGGAAAACAGCCTTCGGCGGGTGACCAACACACCGCTGGGCAATGAGCTTCAGCCGCTGATGATTGAACAGGGAAGGTTTTCCTTCCTGAGCGATGAAAATGGCATCAACAACCGTTATTTCGGTCGCTTTGACAGCACTATCAGCTTTATCGACACTACTGTGCATTACCGTTATTTTTCAGAAACCTTCCCAGCTACGAATTATTCAAGGGGCATCCTGGAGCATGATATCAGCCAGGGTTCCGGGTGGCTTACACAGATAGTTTATTCCAATGGAAAATACCTGCTCCAGTCTGAAGAAATTGATCCGCAGCTGTCGATGAAACCTGATACACTCGAACAAACTTCCTTCCGCACCGTACTTGTCAAGGAAGCTGAAGTCATCAAAGAAAAAGAAGAAGTGGAAGATATTAAGTCGACTTACGGGGAATATACGAAACGGTTCAAAAATGTTTACAGGCAGGAAGATAAGCCCGCCGAACCTCCCCAGGCGCAGGCTGCGGAGATCGATATAAATAATTACGTATTCGATCAGCAGGCGGGTGTCGTTACTATAAAACAGGATAGTGTCCCCGCGGCCGGAAAAGAAAGGCCGGGAGGGAAAACTACAGTCACAGACCATGCTTTCGTTATCCCCAAGCGTTTAAATTACCGGGTAGAATACTCGATCAACCAGATGGCAGCCCAGCTTGATTTCACCTCGCTGAATTTCTTCTACCAGCCTTATGGCGGGGGAGGTTACAACGGGATCAACAACCTTGGATTGAATGGCTTTTTCCAGGTCGGCCTGACCGATCTGCTTGAAAACCACCGCATTATTGGTGGATTCAGGATCCCGCTGAACCTGAACAATGTGGAATATCTTTTCAGCTATGCCAACCTGACGAAACGGCTCGACAAAGAGGTCATGGTCGTGCGCCAGGCAACTGAGAACGAGTATTATGTTGGCTTTTATACTTTCATTGTCAGGTTGCGTTCCTACCAGCTTTATTATATCCTGAAATACCCGTTTTCACCTGTTTTTGCCATCAGGGGAACGGCCAATGTACGTTACCAGAAGCAGACTTTCCTGTCGACCAATGAATTTGCACTCAAAGAGCCTGACCTGAATGAATACTGGGGAGGGGTCAAAGGAGAAGTCATTTATGACAATACGAAGGATATCGGGCTGAACCTGATGACCGGGACCCGGTTCAAGATTTTCGGCGAATATACGCAGGTGCTTGGTGCTGAGGACAAAAGCATGTTTGTGGTCGGATTTGACGTGAGGAATTACCAGCGGATACACCGGTCATTTATCTGGGCCAACCGGCTGGCCGGCAGTACTTCATTCGGGAAAAACAGGCTGATCTATTATATGGGTGGCGTCGATAACTGGCTTTCCCCGAAATTTGAGACCGGCACACCCATCGATAACACTATGAATTATGCTTACCAGGCTGTGGCGACAAACCTGCGCGGGTTTTATCAGAATGCCCGTAATGGTAACAGTTTCGTGGTTTATAATACAGAGCTCAGGTTCCCGGTTTTCCGGTATTTCTATGACCGGCCGATCAAATCCGATTTCCTGAATAATTTCCAGCTTGTGACTTTCGGAGATGTCGGGCTGGCCTGGGCGGGAGAAGATCCCTATTCAGACGAGAATTCATTTTATATAAGATATATCCAGGACGGTTCGCTCTGGATCAAGATCAGGATGCAGAAGGAGCCACTGATAGGAGGCTATGGCTTCGGTGCGCGCACCCGGGTACTGGGTTATTTCATCCGTGGCGATGTAGCATGGGGTGTGGAAGACCGCAAAGTGCTGGAACCGGTGTTTTATCTTTCTTTAAGCCTCGATTTTTAATTATTTATACAGTATTACCTGTTGAAAACTATATTTTATAAAAAGTTTGGAACTTAATATCCTGTTGATTATCTGTACTTTGGCACGATGTATTTTAATCCCGTTAAATCCTTTTCACTATCAAATAATTATTAATAATTGTTGAAAAGTATAACTAAGACCATGTATTGCGCACCAGATCAATAATTTATAAATTTTCAACCTCCCGATGTTGAAAAGTTGATGATGTATTTCCCTTTCTCTTATTGTATTTTAGCCTGAGAATAATTTCCCCCCAAGCAAATTATCAAAGCAGTTGAATTATAATCGTTTAGAGTAGAATTTTTTATTAAAACAGGTGAGATGATGGAATTGGAAAAAACCCTTTTCGACAGTATTCAGAGGGAAGAGGCTCAGGATCAGGCTAATACGAATGGCGGCGATTATTTTCAGGAAATGCTGGAACAGCGGCATCGTCCACCGGTGGAAGAAGTTGAGAAACAAACCCTGGTATCGGTGGAGCACGGTGAGCAACCTGCTGGTGAAGAACAGCCTCACCAGGACCTGCAGCCCTTTCTTTACGAAAATGTGCTCCGGGAAGCCACGGCTTATTTTAAGGGGGATACTCTGGCTGCCAATGTATGGATCAACAAGTATGCACTGAAAAACAGCGCCAACCAGTTGTTCGAACTGACTCCGGCTGACATGCACCACCGGCTGGCCTCCGAGATAGCGCGCGTCGAAATCAATTACCCGAATCCGCTCAGTGAAGACGAGATCTTTCACCTGCTGAAGGATTTCAAATACATCGTACCCCAGGGCGGGCCCATGGCGGGGATCGGGAATAATTTCCAGATTTCGTCATTATCCAATTGTTTTGTCATCGGGAATAAAGGGGACTCCGATTCCTACGGCGGCATCCTGAAAATTGACCAGGAGCAGGTACAGCTCATGAAACGCCGCGGCGGCGTGGGGCACGACCTGTCGCATATCCGCCCGACCGGCAGCCCCGTGAAGAACAGCGCCCTGACCTCCACCGGCATCGTGCCTTTCATGGAGCGCTATTCCAACTCCACCCGCGAAGTGGCGCAGGATGGCCGGAGAGGCGCCCTGATGCTCTCGATCTCCATCAAGCATCCCGATGCCGAGATGTTCATCGACGCCAAGCTGGAACAGGGCAAGGTGACCGGTGCGAATGTGTCGGTCAAGATCGACGATGAGTTCATGAATGCCATTAAAAATAATGTGCCATACGTTCAGCAATTCCCGATCGTATCGCAGGAGCCGGTGGTCCGCAAGGAAATTGACGCGATGAAGCTGTGGGATAAGATCATCCATAATGCATGGAAATCTGCCGAGCCGGGCGTGCTTTTCTGGGATACCATAAAGCGCGAGGCAGTTCCCGATTGCTATGCCGACCTGGGCTTTGCCACCGTCAGCACCAACCCCTGCGGGGAGATTCCGCTGTGCCCTTACGACAGCTGCCGCCTGATTGCCATCAACCTGTACAGTTATGTCGACGAACCGTTCACCCAGCATGCTGCTTTCAACGGGACACTTTTTGCACAGCACGCCAGGCATGCTCTGAGGCTCATGGACGATATCATCGACCTGGAACTCGAGAAGATCGACCGCATCATCGCCAAGATTGAAAAGGATCCGGAGGAAGAAGACATTAAGCGCATTGAAAAGAACCTCTGGCTGAACATCCGCGAGAAGTGCATCCAGGGAAGGCGTACCGGCATCGGCATCACCGCCGAGGGCGATATGCTCGCCGCACTGGGAATGCGTTACGGTTCGGATGAAGCCATCAGTTTCTCCACCGAGATCCACAAAACACTGGCCCTCGAGGCCTGCCGTTCGTCGGTTGACCTGGCCAGGGACCGCGGTGCGTTCCCCGTCTACAGTGCCGAAAGAGAAAAGAACAATCCGTTCATTCTCCGCATCAGGGAAGCCGATCCTGAATTATATGCCGATATGACGAAATACGGCCGTCGCAACATCGCCATGCTCACCATTGCCCCGACGGGCAGCGTAAGCATCTGCACACGCACCACCTCCGGTATCGAGCCGGCATTCATGGTATCGTACAAGAGAAGGAGAAAAGTAAACCCGAACGACATCGACGTAAAAGTTGATTTTGTTGATGAACAGGGCGATTCATGGGAAGAATACAACGTGTTCCATCCCAAGTTCGAAGAGTGGCTCACCATCAACGGGTACGATTCGGTGGAGGTGAAAGCTTATCATGATGAAGAGCTTAATAAGCTGATCGAAAAATCGCCTTATCATAAAGCCACCTCCAACGATATCGACTGGCTCAGCAAAGTCAAGATGCAGGGCGCCATTCAGAAATGGGTCGACCATTCCATCAGCGTGACGGTGAACGTGCCGAAAGAAACGACGGAGGACCTGGTCAGCAAAATATACATGACGGCCTGGGAAAGCGGCTGCAAGGGAATGACCATCTATCGTGAAGATTCCCGCACCGGTGTTCTTATTAAAGATGATAAGAAGGCCGAGCAGGAAAAAAGGGAATTGCAGTTCAGGGAAACCTCAGCCCCGAAGAGGCCCAGGGTACTCGATGCCGAGGTGCTTCATTTCCAGAACGACAGGCAGAAGTGGGTTGCCGTTATCGGTTTGCTGGATAACAGGCCATACGAGATATTCACCGGCGAAGCCGAAGGGTTTTTTGTCCCTGAATGGGTCAAGACCGGGCAGATCATCAAGAACAAGATGGATGACGAGCATTCCCAGTACGATTTCCAGTACACCAACAAATACGGTTACAAAGTGACCATGGAAGGGCTGTCGGTTCAGTTCAACACCGAGTTCTGGAACTATGCCAAGCTGATCTCCGGCATTTTGCGCCATGGCATGCCGATACCTTTTGTCGTGCACCTGGTGGATAATCTTCAACTTGAGACCGAATCCATCAACACCTGGAAGAACGGCGTGGTGCGCGCCCTGAAGAGATACATCCCCGACGGCACCAAGGTAGCCCGTGAAAAATGCCCCAACTGCGGGGCAAAAGACACCCTCGAATACCGCGAAGGCTGCGTGACCTGCACCGCCTGCGGGGATTCCAAGTGTGGGTAGGATAATGGTTCAAAAGGGACTCCATCCCGAGGGATGGAGTCCCTTTTTTTGGGAGTTAATATATCTAAACAATCTATATATAAATATGATGTAAGGATTGTATAACCCATGTTACCTGGGTTCTACTAAAAACTAAACAAGGAGAGTTTATGAATAAGCTTTACATTTTATTATTCACGGTATTTTCATCAAATATTACCTATTCTCAAAATTCTACGCAAACAATTATTGATGATATGACTTCCCCCCCGGATGCCGCTTTGCATGGGGTCCCATATTATTATAGCTGGGCATCAGGAGTAGCAAATGGACTAAATCCCGCTCCCGCCAAAAATAACCAGGGAGAGTGGTTCCGTGCTATGACCAGTTGGGGCCAGGTGTATATACCCGTTGAAGGTAGTCAGGCTTCAAATACCCGGTGTCAAATCAGGAACATGTTGTCAAAACTATTATATAAGAATGGGAAATGGATTGAAGTGCAATCTAATAATCCTCAGGGTGCAGCTTTTGTGGAGGACTTCGCAAATAATGCGTCCATAAATGCTGGCATGCGCGACGAATCGAATAACGGAGGCGGTATTTCTGTTATTGTTGGTGTCGGTCCCTGGTCAGGCTATAATTTTCATTTTTGGCCGTTGGGCCCCAGGGCTGAAGTTGATGTGGATAGTGTTATCGGAGTTTTTAGCACCTGCGAAGCCCGACTAATTTTAGATGATCAAAACCAAACAGATGATCGTGACAGTTGTAAAAATATTATGCAAATGGGAGCCGACTGGTGGTTGAACCTGTACATTGGTTGGCTTCCTGACTGGTCAGCCAATAGTGGTATTGGAAATGGCAGGTCCAAGTGGATTACAAAAGAATGGCAATCATTTAATTATTGTTCACTATCGCCTGCAGAGATATTATCAAATCCACCAATTTCTGTAACATCAAATATCGAAGTTATTGATAACCATGAGCAAATTAATATTTTCCCAAATCCATTAAAAAATAAGATAACAATTCACGTATCAGAAACACTTAAATTACAAAACCTATATGTCTTAATTTATGACCTGCAAGGATATTTACTTTTTCAGCAGCAAATAATGCAAGAAAAAACAGATCTTAGTTTAGCTTCTATGGCAAAAGGAGTGTACATAGTAAAAGTTTGTAATGACCATACCATAATCACTGGAAAAGTCGTGAAAGAATAGAAATTCACAACCTAATGGCGGCAGTTCTCACCTGAACGTTTGTGCAGGAAATAAACAGACAATACAAAAAAAATTAAACTTCAAGTAATGGAAAATTTAAAATCACTTCTCAAACAACAGTTAACATGGACATTTATGAAGAAGAAAATCATTCTTCAAAGTGATAACCAAACTATCATAGAATTGTTAGAGGGAAAAAGATCCAGAGCATCTTTTGAGTTAGATGGAAAAAACTACAACATCCGTAACGAAGGTTTTTGGAATGCAAAAACCATTATTGAAAAAGATGGTAAGCAGATGCTTATTCTGAAAAGAAATTTTCTTGGGAGCAAGGGTACCATTGAATTTGAAAAGGGAAATCTTTACCACTGTAAAATAAGAAACTCTCCTTTAATTAAACTCTCATTTTTCAATAAGGACGAAAAAGAAATTCTTTACTACAAGTTAGATGCAGCTCTGAAACCTAAAACGGTTTTACATATCATTGACCATTCTGTCAATGACAATGAACTACTCATGCTGATAATTTTGGGATGCTATTCTTTCAAAGGAATTGTAAAAGAAAATGACGACTCTGATTTTATAGTAATGGCAGCAGGTGCATAAACTCTTATGATTTTGTTTATCCCCTCCGGGGAAAATAATTTCTTCGGGGGACGGCATTTCTATTCATATTTATCCCCTCCGGGGAAAACAATTCCTTTGGTGGCCGGCATTTCTACAAGGGCTATTCATATTTATCCCCTCCGGGGAAAACAATTTCTTCGGGGGCCGGCATTTCCAAGGGCTATTCATATTTATCCCCTTCGGGGATTACAATTTCTTCGGGGGCCGGCATTTCCACAAGGGCTATTCATGTTTATCCCCTTCGGGGATTACAATTTCTTCGGGGGCCGGCATTTCTGCAAGGGCTATTCACATTTATCCCCTTCGGGGATTACAATTTCTTCGGCGGCCGGCATTTCTATTCATATTTATCCCCTTCGGGGATTACAATTTCTTCGGGGGCCGGCATTTCTGCAAAGGCTATTCACATTTGTCCCTGACGGGACAACCAATGACCAACGACCAATGACCAATGACCAATGACTAATGACTAATGACCAATGACCAATGACCAATGACCAACATCCTCCTCTACATCTGGCTCAGCGTAAACTTAATATCCAGGATGAATTGGACCCTGACAGGGATGTTTCGCTGTTTGCCAGGGGCCCAGGCGGGCATGCCCTGGATGACACGCAGTGCTTCTTCGTCGCATCCGCCGCCAATGCCGCGTAATACCCGCACATCGGTGATGGATCCGTCCTTCTCAACAACGAAAGTGATGTAAACTTTTCCCGAAATGCCTGCCTCCTTGGCCATTTCCGGGTATCTCATATTATTGTACAGGTAGGCATACAGGGCCTTGTCGCCTCCGGGATATTCCGGCATGGATTCAACAACGGTGAAAATCTCTTCTTCTATAGGGTTTTCTTCCTCTTCCATGACCGGGAGTGGTACATAGGGTGGGACGGAATCCATCGGGTCGATCTCGACGCTGAAGGTAAAATCATCATCCACCGGTGAGGCATCATCGACAATGTTAATGATGGTTATAACCGGCGGGATATTTATCCTGGGCGGTTCAGGGGGCTTGTGCTGCGTGACCGGCACCAGGTCAGCCGGTGTGTCGTCCAGTTCCCGGTGATAATTCAGGGTGAGCTGCTTTTCGTAAGACTTCCAGTTGAAGGCACTTAAAACGATGATCAGCGTAATGACCAGGCCAATTTCCAGGAAAATCGCACGCTTGTTTTCCAGGTTGGCGCTTTCCGATTTTTTAAGTAACATGGCGTTAAGTTTTAAGGGTTGAACTATTATAACTATGAATTTAGTTATAAATATCAGGAAAAGCAAGGGGAAGTAAGGTAAAGGCGGGATTGGGGAAGGGAAAGGCGGTCGGGGGTCGAAGGTCGGGGGTCGGAGGTCAAAGGTCGGGGGTCGGAGGTCGGAGGCGGAGCGAAGCGACGTCCCGACTTGGTCGGGATCGGAGGTCTGAGGTCTGGAATTTGTGATTTGAATGTTTTCCAAAAATATCTTCTTAATTTTACAAGAATCTTATTCTGATTTAATGTGAGGATCATCGGACTAATAATGAGCTATATGCAAAGTTCCTTCCTTGATTTTTACTATTCGGCTTTCATCCGTCCCAAACGCACTTTTGACCGGCTGGTTAACGATCCGCGCCGCGTCAGGTTTGGTGTACTCTTCGTCACCATCCCGGCTGTGCTGTATATCTTTGTTTACATTTTCCTGAATCACGGTGGGGGTGCGCCATCAGTTTTCACACCATGGCTCAATATCCCGAAAGAGGTCTATTATTTCTATAACCGGTTTCTGACGGCACCGAGCTTTTACATGTCCTGGATACTTGCCGCAGGAGTTGTCCAGCTGCTCAGCCGGTTATTCAAAGGCAAAGGCAGCTTCGAAGATACGCTTGCCGTCATGGGACTGGGTATTGCCGTAGCTATGTGGGGAACCATGCTGCACGACCTGGTGATGAGCTTCCTGGGAGCTATCCGGGTCATCAGCCTGGCGCAACATGAAATCGATATGAACAGCCCGACAATTTGGCGAACGGTAATCTGGACCTGCATGTTCATCTATCTGATCTGGTTTGTGGTAATGTTCACCAAAGGGATCGCCGCAGCGCACAGGCTGAAAAGAGGACCGGCAACGGTGTTAGGGGTGATAGGATTTGTTGTGTTCCAGGTAATGTTTTTGGTTTTTAACCGTTAGGTAATAAAGTTTCACAGAGTTACACTGAGGATGCACAGAAGTTCACAGAGAAATTCTTCGTGAAACTTCGTGATTTCTTCGCGGAACTTAGTGAAACAAGCCGTTTGCCCATGTTACAATACTTGATCCGCTACACGGAAATTCTATTGTGTTTCCTATGTGCCTATTGTGCCTATTGTGGTAAAAAAAAGTCAGCAATATGCACTATCATTTTTTTATCTAATGTCATTTCTTCAAGTATGAAACACAATAGAAACATAATCAGCCTTATTACTATTTGCTTTGCGATCCAGGGGATACTCTTTTCCTGCAAAAAAGACAATATCCCCAACCTCGACTTCCGCCAGGAGATGAGGGATTTCGTCATTTCGCTTAATGATTATGCCGAAACCCGGCACCCGGGCTTCCTCATCATTCCCCAGAACGGGGTCAACCTTATAACAAACAGCGGGGAAGAAGGTGACCAACTGAATATGCCGTATCTTGACGCCATCGACGGCCATGGGCAAGAAGAGCTTTTTTATGGCTATGATAATGCCGACGACCAGCCTACACCCACAGAAGACCATGAATATCTTATGTCGTTCCTGGAAAGGTCGAAGAATGCCGGCAAGGTGATCCTGGTCACCGATTATTGCTCTACAGTTTCTAAAATGAATGATTCCTACACAAAAAACCAGGATGAAGGGTACATCTCATTTGCAGCAGACCACAGGGCGCTCGACAATATCCCCGGTCACCCGGCAGTTATCCACCAGGAAAATGACCGGGAGATCACTCAACTCCCGGATGTGAAAAACTTCCTTTATCTCATCAATGTTGTCAATTTCCAGTCGAAGGAAGAATTCATCAGCGCCGTAACCGCAACCAATTATGACCTCCTGATCATGGACCTTTTCTTTGAGGACAATACCGCGTGCACCCCTGATGACATCGAACGGCTGAGGGCCAAGGCAAACGGCGGAAAGCGGATGATACTCTGCTACATATCGATTGGCGAGGTTGAAGATTACAGGTATTACTGGCAACCTGGCTGGAAACCCGGCAAACCCTCGTGGGTGGGCACTGAAAACCCCGATTGGGAAGGGAACTACCAGGTATGGTACTGGGAACCAGAATGGCAAGACATCATTTCCGGTAATGAAAGCTCATATCTGCAGAAAATCATCGATGCAGGCTTTGACGGGGCCTACCTGGATATGATCGATGCTTACGAGTATTTTGAATAGGATACTGAAGTCCTATTTCATAAGTACCATTTTCCGTGTAGAAGTGAACTTCCCTGATTCCAGTTTATAGTAATAAATTCCTCCGGGAAGATCATTTCCGTCAAAAGTCACCTCGTAAGTTCCCGGTAAACGCTTTCCCGTAAATAAATTTGCAACTTCTGCGCCCTTGATATCATATACCTTAAGCGAAATGTCCTGCGACGCATTTCCGGCATTTTGCGGAACGTCATATTTTATTTTTGTAACCTGGTTAAATGGGTTAGGATAATTTTGTGATAATAAAAATCCATCTGGACTTGCAGCGGTAATATCATGAATTCCGGCAGGTTGAGATGATAATGTGAAGTCCACAGACCAGGATTTCAATACGCCTTCATTGCCTGAAGCCCTGTCATAAATTTTTAATATCCAGGTTCCTTCTATGCTCAATCCGGCAAACTGTGTTAGAGGTTGGTGAGGTTTGTAATACCCCGTGAAAGGAGCAACACCGTCATTGATCGAAATGGACGCAGCGTCGCCTAATTTTGTCATGATGAAGTTCTGACCTGTTCCTCCAGCCTGGTAAACAAGCGTGTCAATTATTGCCTCCCTGTTTGAACTGGTATTAATGAGATAGATTTCCAGATCGGAAACATTTGGGTGTTCGATATCTTCAATATTAACATCAACAGTTGAGATGGTATAATTTGTCAAGGAACAATCAATAAATATCGAATCGGATGAACTTTCATTATCGTTAATTTCCGTTTCAGTATCTTCATTAGAAACTGTGTGGATGAAAAATGAAGAAGGAGTGTATTTGACAGTTGTAAAATCATAGTCAGACGATTGATCAACACTACTGTAGCCTGTTACATAAACATTTGCCATTTCGTCAACAGCCATTGCAACAGCTACATTGACGGGAGTTTCAACGGGATTATAATTAATAGAAAAAAGCGAGTCGCCGTTGGAATTATATCTCATCGTAATATAATCAACAGAATTGATAACATCAACATAAACAGTTGAGCTTACGTAAATATATCCCAGGCAATTATCAAACGCAACGACAGGACGGACTGAGCTTACGCTGTTAAAATCCCTTGACCAGAGTGAATCTCCTTCGGTATTGTATTTAATCGTAGTTGTTTTATAAGAAGGGCTTCCGTATTTAGTTCCTGCAACATACAAATTTCCTGAAAGATCAACATCCAGCGAGGTTCCTGTAAAACCCCAGGGCACGTCAAGTACCTGATGTTCGCCGTCAGAATCGTATTTGATCGTATATCCCTCTGTTATATAGGCATTTCCAAGGTTATCGGTAATAATCTCAGGGCCATTTAAGTAAGTTACTCCTGCTCCCGGATGCCTGCTGACCCATTGCTGTTCACCGGCCGGATTATATTTAACAGTTGCAATTTCCCATTGCCCCCTGGTTACGGTATTATAAGAGCTGCCGGTGACATATATATTGCCAATATTATCCATTGCTATCGATGTAGCTACATCTGATGCGGATAGATCATTCGGTATGTATTTATAGGTTGAAATCCATTCCTGTACCCCGTCGGTATTGTATTTGATGGTGACGTATCCGTAACCATCATTCAGATTTCCTCCCCCGAATCCTGTAATGTATGAATTACCCAACCCATCGACAACCATATCGGTCGCGCGGCTAATACCAGGGCTATCCGGGTCGTGCCATCTTTGTACCCAGAGTTGTACACCGAAGGCATTATATTTAACTGTTGCCCACTCCTCTGTTGTATCCGGCGCATGGCTTCCACCCGTCACATATACATTGCCGTCATCATCAACACCGATACTGTGGGCATAATCCATCAGGTCTGCCGGCCCGTTATAAATGGCCGACCATTCCTGAACACCTGAGGAATTATACTTAACTGTTGCATAATCTATTTTATAGGTTGTTCCTGTAACAGTATCAAATGTATATCCCGTAACATATACATTGCCCAGGGCATCTATGGCCATTTCTGACACATAATCGTCATAGCCCGCCGGACCGTCAAACTTTGAATCCCATTGTTGGATCATTTGCGGGAAAGCTCCTATTGCAGTGAGGTGCAGAAACAAAATAACTAATAATGATTTTTTCATCTATGTTTATTTGTTAAATAAACATATCAATTTTTAAATATGTTCACTTAAGTATGAAATATTCAGGAAATATCAAATGATGTTTCGCAATTTTAACAATTCCATGTTTCAATTGTTACTAATTCAATAAAGATGCGGACCGCCGATTCCGACCAAGTCGGGACGTCGCTTCGCTCCGCCGCTGACTGCTGACCGCCGACCGCTGACTATTGTCGCTATGTTCTTTAAAATCTGCAATAATGAAAACACTTCATGGAATATTCCCCTTTGCATTTCTATTACTTGGTTATAATAGCGCCACCTGCCAGCAAAATCCGGCCGGTAACGACCTGGTGATCTTTGCCACCGGCCTTAATAATGCAGTATGTATCACGAATGCCGGCGACAGCCGCCTGTTTGTTGTAGACCAGTCCGGATCCATCCAGATTATCGATTCCGGGGGAAATATATTCTCCCAGCCCTACCTGGATATACAGGAAAGGGTTACCTTCGGGGGTGAACGAGGCCTGCTGGGCCTGGCATTTCATCCACAGTATGAGGTTAACGGTTACTTTTATGTGAATTATACGGGTGAAGGCGACAGCACGCACATTTCCAGGTTTAACGTAAGTTCCGGTGACGCTGATATAGCTAATGCCGCAAGTGAATTTAAGCTGATGACCATTTATCAGCCATATTCCAACCACAACGGGGGCGATCTTTGTTTCGGCCCTGACGGTTACCTTTACATCGGCCTCGGTGATGGCGGTTCGGCCGGTGATCCGGGAAACCGTTCCCAAAACCCGATGGAATACCTCGGTAAAATGCTACGTATCGATGTTGACGAGGGAAATCCTTATACTATTCCGCCTACAAATCCATTTTTCAACAACGTGGATACGCTGGGCGAAATCTGGGCACTGGGCCTGCGTAATCCCTGGAGGTTCAGCTTCGATCGGCTCACGGGTGACTTGTGGATAGGCGATGTCGGGCAGAATGCTTTTGAGGAGATCGATTTCCAGCCCGCAGCCAGCACCGGCGGTGAGAATTACGGGTGGAGATGCTTCGAGGGAGACCAGGGATATAACTCCACCGGTTGTCCCGTTGCTTCAGTATTCACTTTTCCTGTTTATACCTATCCGCACGGATCTGAATGTTCGGTTACAGGGGGATATGTCTTTAGGGGCTCCGCATCTTCCCCATTTTACGGTTATTATTTCTTTGCCGATTACTGTTCCGACCGGATATGGACCCTGCACCAGGTGTCGGGTGATTGGGTAGCGGAAGAATTCGGACAATACCCGGGCAATAATTTCAGCGCTTTTGGCGAAGATAACGCAGGCCAGCTTTATGTGGCTGGGCTCAGCAGCGGAACGATATACCGCGTCGTTGAAAATTCTACCGGTATCAGCAGCAGTGGTAACCTTGAGGGCATTAAAATATTTCAATCCCCTTTTTCCGGAAAGATCCGGATTGAAACCGGAAGAATTGACGGACAGGAAATTAATCTTTCCATATTCGATATTAGGGGCCAGATATTGAATGAAGCCAGCACGCATGGATCTTCTTATGAATTCGATGCCGATTTATTACCAGCTGGCATGTATTTCCTGCTCATCGAGGCTGCCGGGAAAAGATATGTTCACAAGTTCATCAGGTGATGATAAGGGACTCCATCTTTGCATTTTTTGCTACTTTTGCCCGGCGGTTCAAAATGAAGCTGTAAAGAAAGAAAAACCGCCAAAAAATAAATGAAAGCGGCAATTTACGACAGGAAAACACTGGTGGATATGCTCCTGACTGCTGTAGAGACAAATCCTCATAAAGGGATCGGTTTTGTGCAGTCCGACGGCTCCACCCGCTTTGTAACTTATTCGGAACTGCTTCAAAGTGCTATGAAGTTGTCAGCCGCCATAAAGGCCAGGGGCCTTACTGCCGGCGACAAGGCGATGATCGTGATGACCCGGAATGAGGATATTGTGGCCATTCTCTGGGCCTGTTTTATCAGCCGAATAATTCCGACGATCCTGCAACCCCCGGTTTCTTTTACCGAATTCAATACCCCCGCCCAGAAGATCGAAAATGTTTACCGGATACTTGGTAAACCGGCAGTTATCTTATCGGCCGACCTGGTGAAAAGTTTCCAGTCGGAGGTTATTTCCCTGGAGAGCATTATCAATGCTGAAGAACTGAAGGATCCCGGAACTGAACCGTTTGTTATCACGCCAGGGAATACCGGCGATATTGCCTTCATCCAGTTTTCATCAGGAAGCACGGGTGATCCAAAAGGGATCGTACTGACTCATCAGAATATCCTAACCAATATTGCTGCAATTTGTGTAGGCCTGGATATACATGACTCCGATGTCATGTCGAACTGGATGCCGCTGTACCATGATATGGGTTTGTTCGGCTTTCATATCTGCCCGGTTTTTGCCCAAAGCAACCATTACCTGATTGACCCGGTGGATTTCGTGAAAAAGCCGACTACCTGGCTCGACACGATCGATAAGGTAAAGAGCACGATCACAGGATGCCCTAATTTCGGACAAGCCCTGCTGCTTCGGTTCCTGAAAAACAGGGAAGTAAGAAGCTGGGATCTTTCCTCTCTTAAGGCGATTGTCAACGGGGCTGAGCCGATTTCTACAAGGATCATGTCAGATTTCATGAGCAGGTTGTCAATGTATGGCCTGCGCCAGGAAACGATGATGCCGGCTTACGGAATGGCTGAGACAACCCTTGCCATCACGTTCTCAGAATTGCTAAATGTGCCTGTCATAAGGACATTTAACAGGAAATTGCTGCAGGGTGAAGGAATTGCCAGGATAGAAACGGAACATGCCACTGAAATGATCGAGCTGGTCAGTGTCGGATTGGCATTGCCTGACATTGAGATCCGAGTCCTGGATGAAGATGGGAAGATACTGGAAGATGAAAAAGAAGGCCATATCCAGATCAGGGGTGGAGGTGTTACATCAGGCTATTACGACAATCCCGAAGAAACCCGGAATTCATTTGATGACGGCTGGCTCAGGACAGGAGATAAAGGCTTTTTTTATGAGGAGCAGCTGTATATTACCGGCCGCGTGAAAGATATAATCTTCGTTCGGGGCCAGAACCTTTATGCACATGATCTTGAGAACCTGGCCGCCAGATATGCTGACATCAGCTATGGAAAAGTCATAGTGGGTGGCTGGTTCGATCCGAAAAAAGGGCAGGACCAGATCATCCTCTTCCTGGTCGGTTCGCCCAACCAGGCGACCTGTGATGCCTTTCTCAGCCTGCGTATTTTCTTCCGCGACACTTACGGCATTACCATTGATGTCTTCGTCCCGATCAGGTCCAACCAGGTGCCCAAAACCAGCAGCGGCAAGATCCAGCGTTACAAGCTTATCGATGATTACCGGAACGGGGTGTTTGATGAAGCCATTACCGGAGTAAAAAAACTGATCCGGGGTTAGGAGGATAGGACTGTAGGACAGTAGGAATGTAAGACTGTAGGAAGGTGGGAGATAGTATGGATAATAACCTGTGTAAAATCTGTCAGCAGAGTCCATGCTCCAACGGGTGAATCCGTTGGTTCCAATTTTGTAAAATTCGTTGAACCGACGGATTTACCCGTCGGACTGCGATGACTCATGAAAAAGGAACCGATGGATTTACCCGTCGGACTGCGATGACTCATGAAAAAGGAACCGACGGATTTACCCGTCGGACTACGATGACTCATGAAAAAGGAACCGACGGATTTACCCGTCGGACTGCGATGACTCATGAAAAAGGAACCGATGGATTCATGCGATCATCTGCGAGAAACAAAATAAAAAAGAATAACTTTGCAGGCCTTAAAACTACTTCGTTATGACCATAGAAGACTTTATCACCAGGATAGAAGAGGAATTTGATGACCTGGAGCCCGGTGTGCTTAAACCTGAATCCAATTTCAGGGAAGTGTTTGAATGGAATTCGATCAATGCGCTGATCCTTATCGCTTTAGTTAAAACGGAATATGATGTGGCGATCAATGCTAACGACATAGCTACATCAAAGACGGTTAAAGATCTCTATAACATTGTGCAGGAGAGGGTCACTTCCTAGAATTATTCCGTAGTCTGACATATCTGTAGTCCGACGACTAAATCCGTCGGTTCCATCGATCTAATTCGAAATTATATTGCTCCGACGGGTAAATCCGTCGGTTCCATCGATCTAATTCGAAATTATATTGCTCCGACGGGTAAATCCGTCGGTTCCATCGATCTAATTCGAAATTATATTGCTCCGACGGGTAAATCCGTCGGTTCTGTTTTACCGTGTAGCGGTTCCAGTATTGTAGCGATGTAACAAAACCATCATCTGTATTCCTCGTAGAGGATCAACAAAGCTAAAAGCAATGAACCAACGGATTTACCCGTTGGAGCACAAACTATCCTTACGGATTTACCGTTGGAATAAGAAAACCCCGGAACCAACGGATTTACCCGTTGGAGCACGAACTATCCTACCGAACTATTCCTCTTCCTTAATCAGCTTAAATGCCCTTTCAGCCAGTTCCCTCATCGATATTCTCTCAAAAAACAGGTAAGGCGGGAAGTTCACCCCGTATTTATTCAGGAAATCCTGTTGAAGGTTGACTGCCTTCATGGAAGTGAGGCCATAAGAGGTAATTGGCCTGGCCGGATCGATCCGTTCAATGGAGATTTTCAGTTTGATATGGATCCAGGCAATCAGCCAGGCCTGGATGCTAACCATGTCGGTGGAGGCAGATTCGGTTCCTGCTGTCACAGGCGAAGCATCCAGGATGGATCCACCGACTGCTTCCAGGGTTTTGTGAAGAAAGGCTTCTTTGCAGGCTTTCCGCTGGATTTTCCCGCTTGAAGTCTTGAGAATGCTTGCAGTACGAAGCAATTGAATGGCATAGACAGCAAGTTCCATCTCTTCGGCTATCTTTTGCCTGACAGCATCGCAGACAGCCTCGGCATCGAGGTCCCTGAGCGCAGTTCTTTCCACTTCAGCCAGGATGACCAGCTTTTCTTCTTCCTCAACAGTAATGGAAAAAGCTGCGCTGGCATTAGGCCGCAAAGCAGGATGACTGCTCTCGGCCAGGAATTCGATATCCTGCGGATAGTAATTCCGGCCGTGAATGATGATCATATCTTTCAATCTCCCTGAAATGAACAGTTCACCCCGGTGAAAAAAGCCCAGGTCACCTGTCCTGAGGTAATGGCAGCCGGGTTCATCTTTAATGTGAGCTGCAAATACCTGTTTCGTTTCTTCCGGTTTTTTCCAGTAACCGGCGGTTACAATAGAACCTGAAACCCATATCTCCCCGACTTCATCTTCCCTGCAAAGACTTAATGTTTCCGGATCCACAATCCTGACATCCGTATCAATCCACGGATAACCAACTCCTACCAGATACCTTGAATCCGGGTTATGATCAGGGACCGGGGTGATCTTATGTAATTCAAGGTCATTGCCTGATATGCCAAGGTAAACCGGCCCTCTTCCGGCATCGGGTCCGCTGATGATCAGCGTGGTTTCGGCCATGCCGTAACAGGGGTATAATTGCCCGGTGGTGAATCCGTGATCTTTATAGGTTGCCACGAATCGCTCAAAAGAAGATTTACGGATAGGTTCGGCGCCACAATACAGGGTGTTCATGGATGACAGGTCAATGCCCTGTCTTTCTTCTTCTGAAATCCCGTCGACGCACATATCAAATGCAAAATTAGGCGCTCCGCCGTGTGTGCCCTTATATTTTGTAATAGCTTTTAACCAACGGACGGGTTTTTGCAGAAATGCCACAGGCGGAATTATGACACCCGGGAATCCGGTATAAACGGGCTCAATGACTCCATCTATCAGGCCCATGTCATGAAAACTGGGAAGCCAGGTAACTGAAACGCTTTTCCGGGAAAGTTTAAAGCTCTGACGGATATAATCCACATTCCGCATGATATTCCGGTGGGTGACCATGACGCCTTTGGGCTGCCCGGTGGAACCGGAGGTGTACTGGAGGAGGGCGATGTCCGGAGGGCGATGGGGAGCGGGGAAGCGGGGACGGGGAGCGGGGATGAGGGGATGAGGGTGTTATCCGATACATTTGTGGGGAGCCAGGTCAGTCCTTTTAATTCTTCGACGTCTGAAAAGGACCGTTCGAATGTTTTGTAGATATCATCAGTGGTTAAAACAACCTTTGCGCCTGAATCCACGACCATCAGCCGGATCCTTTCCAGGGACCGGTTTTTGCGCGGCGGATAGGCCGGAACGGCTATGACACCGGCATAAAAACATCCGAAAAGCGCTTTGAATGAAATTCCAGGCCCGGGAGGGTACAGCATTAACGCCCTTTCGCCCCTGAGATTCAAAGCGATCAAACGTTGCGCAATGGTTGTTGCAACATGATCCAGTTCCCTGTAAGTGACCTTTTCCTCATCATCTTCACCGTCCTTTAAATAAATATAGGCTGTTTGATCAGGAGTATGCTCTGCCCGTGTGTGAAGGATCTCAGGAAGGGTATAGTTATAAGTATCCTCCTCTGTCATCCGGTCATTCAAAAAATTTTCCAATCCCATAACTTATCTTCCTATTATTAGAGGTGCAAAAATAGAAAATCAACTGAAGGGTTTGAAAATAAGGTTAAATTTGTATGATTATAAAAGCTGACATTTTCGATATTTATAACCACTAAGGCACTTAGGACACTTAGAAACACTAAGATTATTGTGAAATCTCATTTTTTTCATTAACAGATTTATTTCCAATTATCATAACTTAGTGAATCTTAGTGCTCTTAGTGCCTGAGTGGTTAAATTCAAAGAACATATACTCAGATATTTCAATGGCAATTTTTACAATCCCTAATATCAGAATCTCTGGAATGGCCGCCGCGGTTCCTCAAAAGGAGGTTTCCAACCTGGATTACAAATGGATTTCGGAAAAAGAACGGAACCAGGTGGTCAAAATGATCGGCGTAGAGAAAAGCGCACGGATTGCTGAAAAAGGACAGACGACCTCCGACCTTTGTTTTGCCGCTGCAAATAAGCTCCTCAATGACCTGGAACTGGGACCGGAGCGAAATCCAGGCCCTGATCTTCGTTTCCCAGTCGATGGATTACATTATCCCTGCCAGCTCCCCCATTCTTCAGGACCGGCTGGGATTGCCAAAAACATGCATGGCACTGGACATTGGACTGGGTTGCTCCGGATTTGTCTATGGGCTTTCCATTATCGGCAGCCTGATGAGCCAGGCGAAAATGAAAAAAGCGTTACTGCTGGCGGGTGATCTCTCCAATGTGACTTCCTCCTACCGCGATAAAAGCACCTACCCGCTCTTTGGCGATGCAGGAACGGTTACCGCGCTGGAATATGACGAAAATGCCGTGCCGATGATCTTTAACCTGCAGACGGATGGTTCCGGTCACCAGGCGATCATGATCAGGGATGGAGGGGTCAGGCACCTGATCAGCAAGGATTCATTGAAGTACCGGAAGATCAGTGATGGGATTTACAGGACCAACATGCATATCATCTTAAACGGTATCGAGGTATTCAATTTTTCACTTCGTGAAGTGGTGCCCAATATCAAAGCCACCCTTGAATATGCCGGCAAGACATTGAATGATTATGATTACCTGGTTTTCCACCAGGCCAACCGGCTGATCAACGAGACATTACGTAAAATGCTGAAGGTGGAAAAAGAAAAAGTGCCATACTCTATTCAGAAGTATGGAAACACAAGCAGTGCATCTGTGCCTTTGACCATAATATCGGAATTACAGGAAGAAATTAAGAACAGGAAAATCAGGTTCCTGCTTTCGGCTTTCGGGATCGGGCTATCATGGGGCACGGTGCTGCTGGAGACGGAGGGGGTGGTTTGCAGCGGGGTGCTAGAAGTCGGCGGTCAGCAGTCGGCGGTCAGCGGTCAGCAGTCGGCGGTCAGCGGTCAGAATTCTGAAATTAGAAATTAGAAATTTGGAACCCCGTAATCAAGAACCAATAACCAAGAACCAAGAACCAAGAACCAATGACTGTTTTCGACCTCACCGGCAAAACCATCCTCATCACCGGGGCATCTTCGGGCCTGGGCAGGCAGTGTGCGATTACTGCCAGCCGGCAGGGAGCCGCTGTTTTCATTACAGGCCGCAACAAGGAGAGACTTGATGAAACTTTCAGCAGGCTGAGCGGAGCAGGCCACCGGATGATCCTGGCTGATCTTACGGTTGAAGATGATATCAGCATGCTGGTTGAGCAGTTGCCTTTACTGAACGGGGTGGTATACAGCACCGGTATTTCTGATCTCTCGCCCGCAAGGTTCATTAAAGCTGAGGATATCAAAAAAACCTTTGACATTAGTTTCAACGCTTCTGTTTTACTTACCAGCCAGCTGCTGGCGAAGAAAAAGCTGGAAAAGAATGCCTGCTCCCTCGTTTTCATCTCGACCATATCCACGCGTTACCCGTTTGTCGGCGGGGCCATGTATATCAGTGCCAAAGCTGCCCTGGAATCTTATGCGCGGGTGCTGGCGCTGGAGTTAGCCCCGCGGGGCATCCGGTCGAACAGCATTTCGCCGGCATTTGTCAAAACACCGATGCTGGAGGATACGGCGGAAAAATATTCCGATGAGGCGGTCAGGAAGATCGAAGCGCAACAGTTGCTCGGCCTGGGAGAACCTGAAGATGTAGCCAATACCGTGGTGTTCTTTTTGTCGGATGCATCGAAATGGATCACGGCATCGAATTTAATAGTTGGCGGAGGATGAGAGAAATAGTGTTGAGTGTTAAGGGTTAAGGGTTAAGTTCGGGAATATTATAGGAATTTGTTGAAAGGAGAATGTATCAAAAGTATTTTAACCACAGAGAAAACAGAGGTTTCGCAGAGGAAGCAGAAAAATAATTAACTGATTTTAATCCTCTGTTTCCTCTGAGTATCCTCTGATACCTCTGCGGTTATTAGGAAAATGGCCTTTTGAGACAACCTAGACGTAAATCGCATGAAAAAATAGAAAACGGCGCGGCAAAGGTCATTGAATCTGAAGTAAAAAAATCAAAATTGGAAAGATGAAACTATCCAAATATGGCATAACCCTCATCCGGCTCAGGGAAGAAGATATCGAGCTGGTCCGCCAGTGGCGGAATTCGCCGCAGATAAACCAGTTCATGGAATACCGTGAGCATATAACGCCGGAAATGCAGATCGAATGGTTCCGGTCGGTGGATAATTATGAGAATTTCTACTATATTATCGAATACCAGGATGAAAAGATCGGGCTGATCAATTCCAGCCATATCGAATGGGATACGGTGAGCTCCGAAGGAGGTATTTTCCTCTGGGATGAAAAGTATTATGAGACCTTTGTCCCGGTTTGGGCTTCGCTGTGTTTACTGGAAACATCCTATTTTATCCTGGGTGCGGGCAAATCGGTCATCAAAACGCTCAGGGACAACGAGCGGGCCAAAAAACTGAATACGCACCTGGGTTATGAGCTTCAGGAGGGCCAGGAAGAGGTGTATAACCAGGTTTACGTGATGACGGCCTCAAGCTTCAGGCTTCATGCCCCAAAGCTGATCAAAGCTGCAAAACTACTTGCCGGCGATGATCCTGAAGGACATTCTGTATTCTTTGACCGGGAAGATATCAGGTCAGGACTGGCGGATTTTATCCACGGGAAGATTAAAAAGGAGATGATCCGGGAATATACCGAAACGGCTGATGGCCGGCTATATATTTTCAAACCTACAATGGTTTGACCTTCCGTTTATTAAATTTCCAGTATACTTTCAGGAAGATGCCCAGGGTGTGGGTCAGGCTGTTCCGCATCCGGTAAGGGCAGATGATCCCCGAGGAGTATCATGCGGTACATCAGGGAAGCATAGATCAGCGTCGGGAGTATCCACAGGTATAATCCAATATTAAAGGAAGGGTGCTTTCGCTCGTAACCCGCCTTCTCAGCCGTTTTCCCGGCGACCAGGTCGGCCACGCGGACCTGCCGCGGGCTCATCTCCGTCTTCCACAGGTTCATCCGGCTGGTTGAAATGGGATTGAAAAGGCTCTTATGCACCAGGGCGATCTCTTCAGAACCCGCATAAGCTTTTTCCACTTCAGCTTTCTTCTTATAAAAAGACAAAACTTCAGGATCAAAAGTTAGTCCGAGAAACCGGCAGACCTCCCGGAACTGCTTTTCAGGATCTGCTGCCAGATCTTCATACTTCAGGGAATATATCAGCTCCGGACAGTGTCTTTTTCAGCTTCTGCACCCGTCTGTATGCGAATTTCCAGCGGTATACCACCAGCGGGACGATCGGGACTTCAAAATTGACTTTTGTCAGCGAGAGGTAATTATCGCGGTAATCACGGGTAATATGGATGATCTTCGCTTCGGGGAAAAGTTTATGTATCCTGTCAATAAACAGCGAATACGCCGGGTTCTTATCCCCGATCAACCGGATATCTTCTTTATCAAAAACCGAAATATAGCTCAGACAAACCTTTCGGACCATATCCTGGAAGGTATTTTCACCTTTAGCTTCCAGGAGGTTTTTAACCAATACATCTTTATCTATCAGCCATTTATCAAAATAGCGTTGCCTGAAGAGGTCCTCGCAGAATTCATGAATGATGGGTTCATCCCAGGAGGTCACTTTTCCGTATTTCTTGTAAAGACTGATGATAAAAGGGCTTTCGGGAGGGATAAGCACATGCGGATGGGCCTCAAAAAGTACCCGGAGCAGGGTGGTGCCTGACCGTGGCCGCCCTATGATAAAAAACATGGGTACCGGAGATATATGCTGACTTTCTAGCGTCTTATCCATTTTCTCATTTCTTTCAAAAACATAAAATCGCTTTTCTTGAAAGCAAAGATCTTACGAACGGGCATGTGAACGATCCTCGAATATACAATAATATAGGCAAGCGTACCCAATGTATAACTGACATTGGTTGCCATCACCGCTCCCATGGCCCCGTAACCGGGTATCCACCAGAGGTTCAGCAATACATTGATGACCAGGGCGGGCAGGAAAACATAAATGGATACCTGAGGTTTGCCAATTCCCGACAACCGGCTGCTTAAAATGCGGTATGTGCTGATAAACAGGATGCCGGGCAGAATGTATTGAATGACCATGATGCTGGGCCGGAACTTTTCGCCCCATATCGCAGGCAGCACCCAGGGCGTCACCACGTAAAGGGCAACAGAAGCGATCAGACCGGCGATCAGCGAGACCCTTACCAGTTTTGCAGTGGTGCTGTTGATGGCCTCCTGGTCCGTCGCGTTGGCAGTCCGGCTCATCAGCACAATACCTATAGCAAAAGGAAGCTGCCAGAGTTTTTCCGCTATCGAAACGCCAAGGGAATAAAATCCAACCTCTTCCATGGTCGATAATTCCTGGAGCAACAGGACATCGATCCGGAAATTCAGCTGGATGATCACAAATGACAGTGCAAACAGGAACCCCATCGACAATAGGTCCCTTATGATCTTTGGCTCAACATGCAGGTGAAGTTTGAATTCTTTATTTAATGTATACAATGCCCAGCAGGTTATCAGGACATGCGAAATGAGAAGGGCCAGCAGCGCCCCGGCAATCTGCCAGTCCATCAGCCAGACGAATATCATAACAGCGGCCAGGTGGATGACCTCAGAAAACCAGTTGATGAAATTCGACTTTCCAATCTGTTCATTCCCGATGAAGATCCCGCCAAAGTAGGCCATAGCCAGCCGAAAGGGGATGAGCATCAAAACCAGCAAAATGTAAAGCTTGTTGAATGATTCATCATCCAGGAACAGGAAGCCGGCACCGGTGATCAATATCCCTAAAACAGAGGTCATCATCAGGATAAGCATGATGCCTGCAACAAGATCCTTTGGATTATATTGCTTCCGGCCGATGTGGTAAATGGAGGAACCCCGGATGCCTAATTGCGCAAAACTAACGACGAGCAGGGGAATGACCAGGATAGCCGAATAGATACCGAAACCGCCCGGGCCTAATTTCCTTGTGAGAATGACGCTCACCAGCAATCCTGCCAGGATGATGAAAATATTGCTTGAAAATACGCCTGTAATGTCTTTCAGGAAACTTCTCGGGGCCATGCTGCAAAAATAATTATTTAGTTGCAGCTTGGCCGGGAAATGGTCAGGTCGCCGAAAATGCTTTATTTTGCAGCCTCGAAATCAGGTTGCTCATGCTATTCAACTCAATCGATTATCTTATTTTCTTTCCTGTTGTTGTAGCCCTGTATTTTGCTATGCCGGTAAAATGGCGCTGGCTGTTATTGCTTATCGCCAGCTATTTCTTTTACATGTGCTGGAAAGCAGAATATGTCATCCTGATCATGATCTCCACGCTGGTTGATTATTTCGCCGCACTGAAGATGGGCCAGATGACGTCGCGGAAGAAAAAGAAGCCTTACCTGGTCCTGAGCATCCTGGTAAACCTGGGCATGCTTGTCGGCTTCAAGTACCTGAATTTCTTTACCGAAAGCACCAACATGCTTTTCAGGGAATTCAACATTGACCAGCAATGGCCTTTATTTAACATCCTTCTCCCGGTTGGCATATCTTTCTATATATTCCAATCACTGAGTTACACCATTGATGTGTACCGCGGTTCGGTGCAGCCCGAAAAGCATGCCGGGAAGTTTGCGCTGTACGTTTCCTTTTTTCCCCAACTGGTAGCCGGACCTATCGAGAGATCAGCCAACCTGCTCCCTCAGGTTAATCACCCGCTTGCTTTCGATCAGCAACGGATGGTCAGCGGGTTGAAACTCATGCTGTGGGGATTCTTTAAAAAAGTGGTCATTGCTGACCGTTTGGGGATGTTTGTCAACAATGTTTACGAAAATCCGTCAGAGTTTACCGGCCTGCCGGTCATTCTGGCCACGGTGCTTTTTGCGTTCCAGCTTTATTGCGATTTCTCCGGTTACACGGATATTGCCAGGGGCTCGGCACGGATAATGGGATACGACCTGATGATAAATTTTAACCGGCCGCTGGTCGCCAGGTCACTCCGCGATTTCTGGAACCGATGGCACATATCGCTGACAACCTGGTTCCGCGATTATCTCTTGTATTCGTTGCCTTATATCAAAGGAAAAAAAATCATCATGGGTAAATTATACCGGAACCTGGTCATCACTTACCTGGTCATGGGATTCTGGCATGGCGCAGCCTGGACTTTCATCATCTTCGGTTTATTTCATGGTGTTTTGCTGGTGCTGGAAACTATCACAGAAAGGCAAAGGAACTGGTTTTTTGAGAAAACGCGCATTAATGATCTTCCTGTCATAAAAACTACGCTGAGCATCCTCACCACGTTTGCCATTCTGACCTTCTCCCTTGTTTTTTTCAGGGCGGGAAGCCTGGGCGACAGCTGGATGCTGATGTCGAATGCCTTTGATTTCAGCGGTTTTGGCGCTTCAATTCAAGACATCTCCAGGGATTATGAGTTACTGTTCGGCATGCTGATGGTTATATTTTTATTGATTGCAGAATATTTACATGAGAAATATGACCTGGTCAGGATGATTTCCGCCAGGCATGTTGTTCTCCGCTGGCCGGTATATATCGGGTTTGTCTTTTTCGTGCTGCTGTTCGGGGTGCTGCACAAGCAGGTATTTATTTATTTCCAATTCTGACCTGTGACTATGACCGCCAGATTTACCATACGACTCCTCATTTTCGCAACGCTGCTGGTTGTGGTGAATTATGCCCTCGACCGGTCGTTTAAGGCCTTTTCGATCCATAACCTGCTGAACAATACAATGGATAAGCAATTTGCTGAGTACGACGGCAAGTTGACCTATCTTACCCTTGGAAATTCGCATAATTGCATCAATACCCATATACTGGAGAATAGTTTTAACTATGGATCGCCCAGCGAGAGTTTTATCCAGTCGTATTACAAACTGAAGTATATCCTGGAAAAGTCCGGGAAAAAGCCGGAATATCTCATCCTGCAGGCCGACATCTCATCTTTTGGCCCGAAAATATCAAGCCGCTTCGAATATAATTTTTACTGGAAGAAATACATCGATTATATTGAGCTGGCAAAGATTAAAAAAGAATGGGGCATAGCCGGAAAATGGATGGAAGGCAAGTTTTTTTCCTATGCAGGAAATTATAAAGATATCCAGCTTTCCATCCTTTACCGGATAAAGATGAAGGATTTGGAGATGTACCGGGGGTTCCGGCCGCACCGTGATTTCAGGAATTTTGCCGATGAGCCGGACAGGCAAAAGGTGGCCTGGGGCAAGGCCAACCTGATTTTGTCGAAGGAAGGCTATTTTGATCCGGCTATCAGGGTTTATTTTGAAAAGATCATGCAGATTTGCCAGGATCATGGCGTTAAGGTTCTTCTTCTGCGGATCCCGATGTCAAAGGAGTTTTATGAAGAAGAGACAAAGATTGTCCCGGCGGATCAATTATACCATGAAGTTGAAACTATTGCGGGCCGTTATCCTGTTTATATGAAGACGTATGACTACCATGACCTGTTTTTCGATCACCCGGAGTATTTTTTTGATCCCGATCATTTGAATGTAAAAGGATCGGATTTGTTTACTACGAGGTTGGCGGAAGATTTTCAGAGGTAGATATCATTGATAATCACCACAGATTACACCGATTTACACAGATTAAACACAGATTAGGGTTAGATTTTTTACTGGGTTATAAAATCATGGTAATTCTCAACTTTCCAGCAACCTTTGCCAGCCACAGCGGTCCTTTGCTGAGGATCTTCTCACGGATACGGTAAGGCATTCTATCCACAATCCTGGTTGCGAAATAAAGAAACCGGGCATAGCAGACACCTGGTAAAGCTTGCAAGGCAATCCAGGCATTGAATCCTTTGTATCTTCTCACATAGCCTGCCTGATCGGCGAATTTTCCGGCAACCTGGTCAGCAATGCGGATCTGCCGGCTGGTCATCGATTTTTTCCAAAGCCCTATCCTGCTGGTATTTATTGGATTAAACAGGCTTTGATGATGCTTGTTAAGGATATCAGCAGGATATTTTTCCGCCGCTTTATCCTTCATCTTATAAAAATCAAACACTTCAGGAATATATTCTATTCCAAGAAAATTGCAGATTTTATTAAAATGGGTCTGCGGATCAGCAACAAAATCCTCATATTTAATGAAATAGAACGAATCAGGATACTTTTGACCTGCCTTAAGTGCTTTCTTATAGAAATATTTCCATTTATAAACCACAAGGGATACAAGGTGGAGCTCAAAATCGACACGGCTGACGGATTCATAATTATCACGGTAGTCACGGAGGATATAGATGAATTTCGCTTCGGGGAATAATTTTTTCAACCGATCGGTATAAATTGTATAACCGTGGTTTTTATCGCCGATCATCTTGATTTCTTCTTTAGGATAAAAAGAGATGTAATTCTGATAAACAACCTGGCATACAGCACGATAGGTGGTTTCTCCCTCGCACGCCAGGAGATCGGCTTTCAGTTTTTCATGGTCGGTGTTCCAGGCGGAGAACTGCCATTGGTGGAGAAGGTCGGAATAAAAATGTTCCAGTGTTTCAATGTTCCAGAGTTCCAGGTTTCCGTACTTTGGATAAAGGTTCAAGACAAACTGGCATTCCCATGGCATCCGGATATTGGGGTGCGCGTCGAAGAGCGACTGGAGCAAAGTAGTGCCGGTCCGTGGCCTGCCAATTATAAAGAAAAGCGGGATGTTTGATCTATTCTCCATCAGACGGGGGACATACGGGCAAATATACCCTGTTTTAATTTATGCTTCACATTTATACTTATTTTCGCAATGCCATCATATTAAACGATTTTGCATGGAAGTCCTGTTTAACAGACCTTTTATCACAGGCCGGGAGATACATCACCTGACGGAAGTGGCCAGGTCGGGAAAATTGTCGGGCAACGGGCCATATACCCGTTTGTGCCATGATTTCTTCGAGCAGCGTTTCGGATTCAGGAAGGTATTGCTGACCACATCCTGCACCGATGCGCTGGAGATGGCAGCCATCCTGTGCGACATACAACCCGGCGATGAGGTCATCATGCCATCCTATACCTTTGTTTCTTCAGCTAATGCCTTCATGCTGAGGGGTGCAACGATCCGGTTTGCCGACACCGGTGCCGGTTACCCGAATATTGATCCCTTATCCATAGCGCAACTGGTCACACCCAGGACAAAGGCGATCCTGGTGGTCCATTATGCCGGGGTGGCCTGCGATATGGATGCCATCATGGACCTGGCCCTGCAGCATAACCTGCTGGTGGTTGAAGATGCGGCCCACTCCATTGATAGTTTTTACCGCGGGAAACCCCTTGGAAGCATAGGTCATTTCGGCACATTTTCATTTCATGAGACCAAAAATATCATCAGTGGGGAAGGCGGGATGCTGGTTATCAATGATGAGAGGTTTGTGAAAAGGGCAGAGATAATCTGGGAAAAAGGGACCGACCGTGCGGCTTTTTCAAGAGGTGAAGTGAATAAATACGGATGGAAAGACATCGGCTCTTCTTTTCTGCCTGCGGAGATCATTGCCGCTTTACTTTATGCGCAGCTTGAACGGTTTGATGAGATTCAGGCACTCAGGAAAAAGATCTGGAATAATTACTATAACTATCTGAAACCTCTTGAAGAAAAGGGGTTGATCAGCCTGCCTGATGTCCCTGAATGGGCAACGGTGAATGGGAATATGTTCTTCCTTGTTACAAAAGACCGTGAAGAACGGATGCGGCTTTTATCTTTTTTGAAAGAAAAAGGCATTTATGCTGTTTTCCATTACCTGCCCCTGCATTCGAGCGATTTCTTCAGCCCGAAACATGACGGCAGGGTGCTCCCCAATACCGGCCATTTTTCAGACTGCATCATCCGCCTGCCTTTTTATAATGAAATGAAAGAGGAAGAAATGTTTTATGTGGTTGAGGCAATCAATAGGTTTTACCAGAAACTTTAAAATTTCCCTTTCACACTTTTCAAGCCTTTTTCAGCCATATCCTTTACCCCTTCCGTGGTGTGGGAAGAAGAATATGTGTCAACGCACCTCTCGTACCAGTCAGCAGCATTGCGGTAGTCATTCTTTTCCTCGTAAATCTTTCCCAGGAAAAGTGCTGACCGTGTGGCAAAAGTGTATGGAAGTGATTTTCCTTCCTCAAAGGCCCCTGAAAGTTCCGGGATCGCTTTTTCCGGGTTACCGCCCAATTGCAAGATCCTGCCCATCCGGTAATGATATTCAAGCCGGTAGGCCACCTCATCAAGTTGAGCCCGGTCAATGGATTTCATTACCCCGAGGGCTTCTTCAAAATACCCGCCGTCGCACAGCAGTCGTGCCTTGAGCAAACCTGCATGCATGACGATGCCCGGTGTGCTTTCCAGGATGGCCTCCTGGTCACGGTCCCTTAAACCCTGTCCGACCAGCGCAACCCGGGCGCGGTATTCATCGGATCTCTTCCCGTCGCCCTGGATTAAGTAATAGAAAGACAAACGGTTGCAGGCATCTTTCTTGTAATCCAGCCCCGGGTAATTTTCCAGGTAGTGCTCCAGGTAGATATTTGCGTCCTGTTCCAGGTGGTTCAGTTTACACCGACCGGTCATATAAAAAAGACTGTAAAATTCAACCTGCAGCCTGTCCTGGTGGATTTCGGCGAGCAGTTTTAAAGCCAGGTCATTCCGGTAGGTGTAGGTGGCTGCCATGGCGTAAAGGTATTTTACAAGCGTATTGCTGAGTAAATGTTCATCCTGGCCCGCCAGGAAGTCGAATCCTTCTTTATCCTTCCAGCTCAGCTTGTAGCCAAGGCTTGTGAACAAAACGGCTTCTTCTGCAAGCCCCGGAATGCCCCGGGCTCTTTCATAATATTGGCTTAGCTGGTAGATGCCAAGTTCCGAATTACCTGTAAAGCCGAATATATCCGTTGCCCAGCGCATGAAAGGGGGGATAAAATCAAGGATGATGTTGTAGGTCCCTGTGAGCTTCTGGTTTTGCCAGAACTGGGGATATTTTGCGCGGTGCTCCCTGATCCGTTTGTAAGAACCAAGCATCTTTCGCACCCCGCTAAGCCGTGTGCCGTATTTTATCTGGGCTAATCCTGTATGAAAGAGCATCTCGGCCTGTAACCATGAATTGTAAGGAGAGCCATCGTCAAGCCTGTCCATCAGCGTCATCCGCTCCCCGTAACTGTTGATCAGCTTTTCATAGATCCTTTCATCTTCAGTAATGATCAGTTCGATGGATTCGCAATAATGTTCAAGGTATATGATAAAACCATTCTGTGGATTCGCGTTTTTTTCTTGCAGCAGGATATCTCTTGCGGTATTGGTTTTCAGGTCCAGAATTGCATTCATAGCCTGCTGGCAGTTGGCGTTGTATTCGAAGTTTGAATAAGATTGAAGAAATAAAAGGCAGTTGACGGTTAACAATAAACAGAATAAAACAAAAGAATTGTCTCCTTGTCTCCCTGTCTCCTTGTCCCCTTGTCCCCTTTTCCTCACGGCACAAGCTTCTTCTTCTGCAGGTCCTCCGCCAGTTTCCTGTAGTAGTTGGCTTTTGGCAGGTCACCCTTCATCTGGTAATACTTGCTGAGGAAAACTGAAGCATCGGGCGGGGCGCCCAGCTCGATAGCTTTTTCGTAATACCTGATCCCTGTTAAGGTATCCATCTGGAAAATGAAGTAGTTGCCCATATTTACATAAGGCAATGCCTCCTTGGGCGCAATCCGCATGATCTCCTGGTTTAGCTCAACAGCCTTTTTAAATTCTCCCAGGTTATAATAAATATTAGCCAGGCGTGAACGGGTGTTGACAGAGGAAGAATCTATCGCGAGGCTCTTTTGCATGAATTCGATGGCACGAGTGTATTCTCCTTTTGATTCATAAGTCATCCCCAGGTTGAAATAGGTCATCGGATCATCAGGTTCATATGCTAATGTCTTGTTAAAATAATAGATCGCCGTATCGTAGTTCTTATAGACACGCGAATAGACAATACCCAGGTTACGGTATGGGGAGCTGACCTCAGGCAGGATCTCAATAGCCCTTTCCCAGTGACTGATGGCTTTTTTAACCTGCGGCTCGACAAATTTCAGGACATTGACCGGTTTGGCAAGCTCCCGGTTCACGCTTTTCATGATTTCATTGGCGTACAGGTCATTCGCTTTAAATGAATCATACAGGTAAGGCATATCAGCATTATACAGCGAGTATTCGGTCCTCCATTGCTGGTTTCTGACAAAGGTTTTTGCAGAATAGGGGATGAGGATCAGGAATGTCAGGCCAAGGATCGCAAATGTCCTGGCTTTGGAGAGCTTTTTTTCTGCAGGATCATGTAAGAAAAGACGGTAAATAAAATACCCAAGTGCAAAACAAAAGGCAATGGAAGGGACAATCAGAAACCTTTCAGCAATGATACCCGGTGAAGGCTTTACCAGGTTGCTAAATAAGAATATAGAAGTAAGATAAGCCAGGATAATGTAAGAAAGAATATGTTTTTGCTTCAGTTTGAAATGGCGTAAACGAGAAGTCCCAGATGAATTATAATGGCTAGAATGACCCAAATATTCGAAAAATTAATATCCGGGAACATGTTATAGCCGTAATAGTAGCGTAGCGGATGCGGGACCATTAGCAGCTTCAGGTAGAAGTACAAGCTGAAACCGGCATAAGCAATGTGGTTCAGGAACCCACCTTCAACGGAAAGCGGGTTTTCGAGCATGTCCAGTGTCCTGTCGTGTGATGGCAGGTAAAGGAAAGGCCCTAAAGCCGCGACCAGTGAGATCAGCGCGGTGGGGACAGAAACCTTTATAATGGATTTAAGATCCAGGTTTGTAAAAAAGTACAATGATAAGGGGATAATAAAGAAAAACGCCGCGGCAGTTGGTTTTGAGAGTGCAGAAAGAAAAAACATCCCCATGGCCCAGGTAGATATATTTGTTCTTCCTGGTGTCAGCATAGCGGATGGCCTGTCAAGCGCCAGCAATCCGAAGATCAGCATAAAAAGCTCATCCCTGTTTTTCAGGCTGGCCACAATTTCGGTATGGATCGGATGGGCGGCGAATAAAAGGCTGATGAGAAATGGAAAGAGATAATGGTAATCCCTGAGTAACCGCCTGAGTATTTTAAATAATAAGAGGATGACGACCAGGTAGAAGATGACGTTGAAGAAATGGCTGATATAAGGATTTTTCCCGAAGAACTGGTATTCGATGGCGAAAGACGAACGGATCAGGGGACGGTAACCGTAGCTTTTCTCATCTTGCGATGAATACTGGGTAGCGAAAATCTTAGGAATGGCTTTTATGCCCTGCTCGAAATCAGGATTGTTCTTGGCGATATGATAATCATCCAGGTTATAATAATTTCTGACGGTATTGATATTAAGACCAACAGTCACCACGGTGAGGATGGCGATAAGAACGAAGTAACGGATTTTATCTGAAAAGTCCTGCTTGAGTGATTGCTGTAACTGAGGTTTCTGTTTGTTGCTCCCCATTTTCATAATTATTATGGTTGCAAAGTAAAGCAAATTTTAAATGCCCCCTCCCTTTCTCCCTCCCCCAATTGGGGGAGGGACGGGGTGGGGGCCTGAAGATTGCTATTTACCAATCCGCTGAGCAAACCCTTTCACCACTTCATAGGTTTCTCCCGAAGCCTCGATAAATCCCATATGCCCGACATGATCCAGCAAAAGCATCTCGCTGTGCTCCGGCAGCAGGGTTTGTGGCATGATGGCCTCCATGGGGATGCGTTTGTCGTTTTTCCCTATAATGAACAGCACCGGCACTTTCGATTGCAACAGGACATGCTGCCGGTCAGGCCGGATTTTCATCCCTTCCAGTGCGGCTATAATGCCTTCTTTTGAGGTCTTTTGAGCCAGGTCTTTAAGGTTTTCGATCTCTTTGCCGAATTTCTTAACATTTGCAGCATCAAACAGATCAGGTATGAAATTCATGATGAACCCGTGATGGTCTTTATGGACGAGGGTAATGGTACGATCCCTGTTTACCCTTGCTTCCGCGCTGTCTGCAACGGCCTGGGAATGAAAGAGGACAAATCCCCTGAGCGATCTGGGGTATTTTTCAGCATAGGCCAGAGTCACATATCCGCCCATGGAATGCCCCACCATGATACAGGACGATACTTCCAGCGATTTCAGCACATGCCGCACCGCTTCGGCCATGTCATCCATGGAATAGACAGGGCTTAAGTTCTCACTGAGTCCATGACCGGGCAGATCAATTGTAATTACCCGGAAGGATCCGCGTAACTTCCGGGCAAAGTTCTTCCATATCTCACCTGATTCCAGGAAACCATGGAGTAGGACAATAGCCTGGCCTTTGCCGGATACCTGGCTGAATATTTTCTTCCCCCTGAAGTCAATGAAATGTTTCATTTTAAAAAGTTCTTCAGGAAGTAAAGATACTAATTCAGTAAAATAATAGAAAGCGGATGATACGGATGCAATATAAGCTCCTACCCGCATCCCTCCCCCAATTGGGGGAGGGAGAAAGGGAGGGGGCCTATCGTGTGCTATCTGAGCAGAAAACCGTCTGTTAATACTGGCTGGCTTCGAAATTCCGGATAGCTCCGTCAAGCCCGTCAATCAACTTTTTGGTAACTTTTTTAGGGCTCTTTTCCTTGATCTTGCTGAGGGCTTTCAGCGCCATTCCGCCAAATTCGGTAAGGCCGGAAGGATTTTTATCATAATCGTAGCTTCCGATGCACCATGCTAATTTAGCCTGTAATTCGGCAGTTTCAGGAAGACCTATTTTTTCGAGGGTTTCGAGGGCATTCTGGCACTCGTTTCTCAGCTTTTCGTTAATTTCATTTGACATATTAATAAAGATTAATGGGTTATACAATATTTTTAAAAAAGGGTGCAAAGGTACGATTTTTATCATCATATACAAATGAGTGATATGAAGAAATCATTAAGTTGTTAACATATATTAAATTCATGTGTTTGAAAAATGTCTTCAAGACCCTGTCATATTTGCCTTACAGCCGTATTCTTATTGAATTCGGCCTGATACTTATTAAAATTGACTTTTATAAGCCAAATCTTTAACTTTACAAAAAACCTGAATGAGGTGGTAAGGAAAAATTTCATACCCTTTCTCTCATTCCTTCTGATCTGTTCCCTTAACAGCGTTTACACGCAAACGGTCAGGCAGGAACAAGCCATAAAAGTAGCAGAAGAATTTTACCTTTTAAAAGCAGATCAGCATCATATTGCTACCGGCAAACCGCTTGTAAATGATGTGATTATCAAGAAAAATTCGTCTTATATACTTTATTATATTATTAATTTTGAAGAAGGCGGTTTTTTGCTGATATCTGCTGACGAGCGATTTTTCCCGGTTCTCGCATATTCGTTCCAGGGAAGGTTCAACCCGGATGATGTCCCGGAAAATTGCCGGACATGGTTAGATATTTATGAGACCCAGATCAATCATGCATTAAGTAATGGAGGCCCGTTTTATCCGGGTATGCCGGCAGTATGGGATAAATTAGATCATCATGCAATTTTCACCGAATCAAGTGGGATATTGCCTTTAACTGTCGGCCAGTGGGCGCAGGATGGCTACTATAACCAGATGTGCCCGGCGGACCAGGCTGGCTACAACGGGCATGTCCCGGTTGGATGCGTCGCGCTGGCTATGGCCCAGCTAATGTATTACTACCGTTTTCCCGCTTCAGGCAACGGCACCATGCAATATACCCCGGGATACCAGGGAGGGATTTACGGCATTCAATACGTTGATTTTGCCGCTTCGACTTATGACTGGAACGTGATGACTGATAAATGCCGGGAAACAAATGATGCCATAGCCCGGATATGCTATCATGCGGGGGTGGCGATACAAACTGCTTACGGGCCGCAGTCATCCGGCGGAAATATTGCAAATGTGCCGGCCGCACTTGAAAATCATTTCTTTTACATCACCGATGATTATCTTCTGAGGTCTGATGTGACGGGCACTGAAGAATGGGTCACATTGCTGATCAATAATCTCGATAACAGGCAACCGGTTTTATACCGGAGTTCATCCGGATGGGGCGGACATGTTTATGTTTGCGACGGTTACCAGGACTCAACCCATTTTCATTTCAACTGGGGATGGGGCGGAGCATACAATGGGTTTTTTTACATCGACAACCTGGCGCCTGGCGGGATTGATATCAATTCTTCGCAAGGGGCTATTTTTAATATTTACCCGGATACAACACAGTTTCAATACCCCCCTGTTGGTCCTGATTTTATGCTTTTAACAAACCACTTAGGAAGTTTTGAAGATGGCAGCGGGCCGGATGATTATTCAACAGGCGTAAAACGCACCTGGCTCATTAAACCCGAGGATCCTGGAATTACCAATATTTTACTTGAATTTCTGATGGTAGATACCGAATCAGGCACTGATATGGTTAAGGTTTATGATGGAGATTCAGAAGAGTCTCCCCTGGTGGCTTCACTCAGCGGAAATGATTTCCCTGTTTCATTTAACTCTTCAGGTCCGGAATTATTTGTAACTTTTGAAACAGGCTATAACGGCCATGGCAATGGATTTCATGCTTCCTATTATGGTTATCATCTTCCATTTTGCTATGGTAATCAAATGTTTACAGATCCAGCAGGAGTGCTGGGTGACGGAAGCAGGTATCATAATTATGTGGACGGGTCGGATTGTGAATGGTTGATTTCACCATTTCTGTCCAATCTTGATTCAATTGAAAAAGTCCGTCTTTACTTTAACCGATTCGCTCTGGCCGCCGGCGATACGGTGTTTATTTATGACGGGCCGGAAAAGACTTCACCATTGCTAGGGAAATTTTCCATGAACGACACACCCGGAAGCATGGTTACTAACGGGAACAGGGTGCTGGTAAATTTTATAACCGATGAGCAATACACAGCTCAGGGCTGGGAGTTAGGATGGGAATTTGTCCAGCCTGTGTTTTGCCAGGATACGTTATATTATTATACCCCGGAAGCAGTCCTTTCCGATGGAAGCGGCGATAAAAATTATATCCCAAATACTGATTGCTATTATGTTATTGATGTGCAGGAAAGCCAGTTTATCAAGATCGATTTCATGGAAGTTGATCTTGAAACAGGTTATGATTACCTTAAGTTTATTGATCCCGAAAATCCGTATGCATATCTATATAAAATTTCCGGCCATGAGTTGCCTGATGATATCATATTCCCTTATAATAAATTGCTTGTTCAGTTTCACAGTGATGAGAGGGATAACTATTCAGGATGGAAGTTTTCCTATTCAATTTCAAGCTCTGCGATAGACGAGTTTGATGAAAATATTTCATTATTCCCGAATCCTGTTTACGATAAGATGAAAGTTGAGATCGGCACTGCCGTTTCAGCAAAGGCATGTTGCATGGTTTATGGGATTGATGGAGTTATGGTTATGACGGAAAGAGTAATGGCTTCACCTCAAATTATCGATTTGAAATGGCTGCCAGGCGGAATGTATTTTATCGTCATTGAGAATGGAGATGAAAAATCTTACCATAAAATTTTGAAATATTAACCGAACCAGCCATGAAAGCAATAATTCCACTTCTTTTTATTGCAGCTCTTGCATTCGAATTACCAGTTCTGGCCCGGGATGATAAAAATCCGGTCGCTGAAAATGATTTTGCCGCAACCACGGTTTTACAGACCGTCGAAATCAAGGTCCTGGAAAATGATTTTGCCTATGACGGGCATCCATTCAAGATTTCTTTTGTTCATGGCGGACTTAGCGGAAATTTTCAAAAAACCGACACTTCGATAATTTACACCCCCGGATTTGCTTTCCCTACCCATCCCGGAATTGACTCGATCTCCTATAATATTGTTGACCTGGAAAACAACCTGTTTTCAGAATTTGCAAAGGTATACATTGAAATTTCAAATCCAGGTTTTGAACTGCTCGATATCAATCAGGTATCATGCCGCATCAATGCGTATGGTTTGCAATTCTGGGATATGTGTAATACCGGTAACGTTAAAAGGTATGAAGTCCCTGCAGGATCGGGTGTGTCGAGTATTTTCAGCCAGAGTTTATGGGTCGGGGGCATTGATGACAAAGGTGATTTGTGTGTGGCTGCCGAAAGGTACAGGATAGCAGGTGCGGATTTTTACAGCGGGCCGGTGATGGATAGCTCATCTTACAGCATTGACCAGGATGTGAAATGGCACAAGGTGTGGAAGCTTTCATCGGCGGAAATTTCATATCACCGGCAACACTGGCAGGACGCGGGTTATGAGCCCGTTGAAAATATAGCGCACTGGCCGGGTAATGGGGATATCTCCCTGGGCCAGGCAGATAAATTGGCGCCTTATTATGATTGGGATGGCGATGGCGCCTATGATCCGCTGAACGGAGATTTCCCCTTTATTAAAGGAGATCAGGCTATTTTTACCATTACCAATGATGACAGGGGGCCCCATCTGGAAAGTGGCGGTAATAAGTTAGGAATTGAGGTACAGACACTTTACTATGCCTACGAAAATGATGAGGATTCAGCTTTGCGGTACACAACATTTGGCGATCAGTTTATTATCAACCGTTCGTTACGGTCTTACCATGATGTTTATGTTGGCCAGTTCCTGGATTATGACCTGGGATATTTTCTGGATGATTTTCTTCACTGCGACACTCTTCTGCAATCAGCCATCTGCTATAATGGCGAGGTTACAGATGGACAGGGCATTATGGGAGAATATGGCGAACATCCTCCCGCTCAGTCATTTACTTGCTTGAATTATAAAATGGATGGGTTTGGTTATTTTCTTAACTGGGGCGTTCCTCAGCCAATGCTGGATCCGGAGACTGATAACCAGTATTATAATTATTTGCGTGGATTCTGGAGGGATTCAACACATTTTACTTATGGTGGCAATGGATATGGAGGCGAAATGCCTGTCAGACACATTTTTACTGGTGACCCGGTAACAGGCACCGGCTGGACGGAATTGGATTCACCCCTGGGCCCCGGCGACAGGAGAGGAGTGATCACTACCGGGCCATTTAATTTAAATTCCGGCGATACCATCCACCTTGAATACGCCCTTGTTTATCGCCCGCGATATGGAGGGAGATAATTTATCAAGCCTTGCGCTTCTGAAAAGCCATATTCAGCAAATTCGTGATTTTTATCAGAATTCCCTCGGAATAAATGAGAAAAGAACTTTAATGCCGGAAATTGACATTTATCCAAATCCTTGCCGATCTGAATTTTTTGTGGATATTTCTAAGGATGACATGAATAAACCTGTCGATTACTTCATATTTGATATGCCAGGCAGGGAGGTTCAGCGTGGTGAAATCACACCTGGCGGGATCATCAGAATAAATGTCAGCGGTTTACAACCTGGAATTTACCTGGTAAAATTCGTGGATGGCCAGGTATCAATTACCAAAAAACTCATAAAGGAAGATAGCTGAGTCCTGCCCAACAATGATAGCGCGCGTTTATAACGCGTGCTGACTACCTGATAGCCATCAGTTTCTCCACTTCCTCAACCGTCTTCGGTATCGGTTTTCCAAGCACCCTGTAGCCATCTGCCGTCACCAATATATCGTCTTCAATCCGGATGCCACCGAAATCCTTATAGGTTTCAGCCTTATCGTAATTGATGAATTCGGTGAACTTCCCTTCACTGCGCCACTGGTCGATGAGGGCGGGGATAAAGTAGCAGCCGGGTTCATTGGTCAGGACGAAGCCCGGTTCCAGCTTCCTGGCCAGGCGGAGGAAAGCCAGTCCAAACTGGTTGCTGCGGCTGATGGTGCTGTCGTAGCCTACAAAATTCTCACCGAGCCCTTCCATGTCGTGGACATCCAGTCCGAGCATATGTCCAAGTCCGTGCGGGAAAAAGAGGGCATGAGCACCTTGAGCCACTGCTTCATCGATGTTACCCTTCATCAAGCCGATGGTCTTTCAGGCCCGATGCAATGGTTTTTGCTGCCAGCAGGTGCATTTCCCTGTATGGTACTCCTGGTTTTATGGCTTTGATGGAGTCAACATTAGCCTTAAGTACGATCTCATAGATTTCTTTCTGCCGCTGGTTGAATTTACCGCCGACCGGGACGGTGCGGGTGATATCGCTGGCGTAATGCGAAGCGGATTCACAGCCCGCATCGATGACCATCATCCGGCCTTCCTTCAGGATATTGCCATGGTAATGGTTATGCAAAGTCTGGCCGTCGACACTTAAAATGACAGGGAATGACACCGGGCCGCCATAAGATATGGCTATGCCTTCTATCGCGCCGGCGATCTGCTGTTCGACGACGCCCGGCCTGGCCATGATCATCCCGGTTGTGTGCATGATATAAGCCACATCCACAGCCTGTTCGATTTCTTTGATCTCTATATCTTCCTTTACAGAGCGCATGGTCACGATTCCACGGATCAATTCTTCGGAAATAAAATTCTTCACCTGCGAATGGTGCACGCCCAGCAGGCTTTCGAGCCAGATCCAGACCTCGCCGCGGTAAGGCTTGACAATATGCACTTTTCTCCCTTTTGCAAGGGCATCTTTCACAAAGCTTTCCAGCTTTGAAAGCGGCTCAGTATATTCAACACCGGCCTTTGCAGCCTGCTCCTTCACAGAGGGCTGGGGACCCATCCAGATGATATCGTCCATATCCACATCGTTGCCGAAGATAGTGTCACGGTTATTGTCGATATCAATTACACCGGCGAATCCATCATGATCCAGGCCGAAATAATAGAGGAAATTGCTATCCTGCCGGTAATGGTAGGTATTTGCTGCATAATTCATGGCAGCTTCGGGATTTCCTGGTAAAAGGATGATACCGGAAGAAATGAGCGAGCGGAGCCGGTTACGGCGGGCGGTATAGGTTGATGGACTGAACATAGTTTAATGTTTTAAGATTAGAAAGCGAAAGTAGGAAATTTTGTTGCTCGGTAGAAAAACTTTTGGTAGGCCCCGAAGGGGTCCAATTCGAATAGCCCGGATATGGTTTCGATAATATTTGACCCCTTCGGGGTCGCATATAGGCTCGCCGGATATTCCACCTATTCGAATTGGACCCCTTCGGGGTTGGGGAATCAGAATATTATTTGGACGAATTCCTGTTCGTCTGATCAGGATTTCGCCCGATCAAATCGAATATCGTCTGATCGCTCTATCGTCTGATCATCATCTCCTCGATCTCCTCCGCCTCAATCGGTATTCCCGCCGTCAGGTCAAACGGCTCGCTTTCTGTGATGAGATAGTTGTTCTCCAGCCTGATCCCCAAGTTTTCTTCGCGGATATAAAGGCCAGGCTCGAAGGTGAAGACCATGCCGGGACGGAATGGTTCGAACTTCGAGCCGACATCGTGCACATCAAGACCAAGGAAATGCGAGACGCCATGCATGAAATACTTCGTAAACAAGGGCTTTTCAGGGTCCTGCTTTTTGACATCTTCCCTGCTGAACAGCCCCAGCCCGATCATCTCTTCCTCCATCAGTATATTGACTTCTTTATTGACCTGGTCGATGGTATTGCCGGGAATGAGCAATCGGCCTGACTGGCGCAATACACGCAACACTGCATCATAACAGTCCCGCTGCCGGGCTGTTAACCGGCCGTTCACCGGTATGGTCCTTGTCAGGTCGGCTGCATAATGTCCGTATTCAGCGCCGAAATCCATCAGTAGCAAATCACCATGCTTACATTCCGTGCTGTTTTCGATATAGTGAAGCGTACAGGCATTGATCCCTGAAGCGATGATGGGATGATAGGCCGATCCGGATGTCCCCCGGAACAGGAATTCGTGCGTGAGTTCAGCTTCGACCTGGTATTCCGTCACGCCGGGCCTGACGAATTTCAATATCCTTTGAAAAGCCCCACCGGTAATATCAATAGCCTGGCTGATCATCCTGATCTCTTCGCCGGCCTTGATTGTCCGCAATGGATATATCAAAGGTGCAGCCCGCCGGTAATCATGATTGGGATATTTCTTCCTTAATTCCTCAGCAAAGCGAAGGTCACGGTATGGGACCTCCGTGGAAAACTTCGGGTACTCAATCGCATTCAGGTAAACTTTATCAGCAAACGACATCGCTTCGGTTATGACAGTTTCAAACTGGTCAAGCCATCTGACTTTTGAGATTCCCGAAATTTCCTGTGCCTCTTTCCTGGAATACTTTTGGCCCTCCCAGGTCTGTAACGACTCATTGGGTTCGACCAGGAACAGCACTTCCCTCAGATCAGGATTCGGGCAATCAGGAAACAACAGCAGGATGGTTTTTTCCTGGTCGATGCCGGTCAGATAAAATAGATCGGATTGCTGCCGGAACCGGAAAGCCTGGTCTCCATTCCTCGGAAATATATCATTTGAATGGAAGATAGCCATGCCGGCCGGTTCCATTTTTTTAACGAAATTCTTCCTGTTTGAAATGAAAAAATCCTTGCTGATCAATATTTTTTTCATGTTATCTATGTTATAAACCAGGCTTTATCTCTATCTGTGGCATTCTGTGTCAATCTGTGCAATCTGTGGTGAAAATATTTTTCATAGACCACAGATTACTCGGATTTTCACGGATTTTCACAGAATCGCCCGATCAGATTTTTTGAACTTGGATTGAATATAAATAAGTTTAAATGATGGCTCAAAAATACCACATTTAAGATTTTAATTATATTTGTTAATCGATTCACAGTATTATTTTAATCACCTGATAAACAATAACTCGTCAGTTATTTAAAAATCTTCCGATTATGAGTAAGTTTCTTAGATTCTCCTCGCTGACCAAAAAATTCATCATGGCTCTCGCGGGGGCATTCCTGATGGTATTCCTGGTCGTGCATCTTGGCATCAACCTTTTTATCATCCCCATCACCGAAAATCACAAGGATATCTTCAGGGAAGCGGTTTTTTTCATGACTACCAACCCGCTTATTAAAATTATGGAGATTTTCCTCTTTGGAGGTTTTATCATCCATATCATTTTCGGGTTGATCCTGCAGATCCAGAACTGGATGGCAAGGCCCATCAGGTATAAGAAGGAAGGATGGTCACACACTTCTTTCTTCTCCAAGTTCATGATCCATACCGGTATCATTATCGGCATATTCCTGGCCATTCACATGATGAATTTTTATTTTGTCAAGCTGGGAATAACAAGTCCGCCAGAAGGAGCAGCAAGGGTCATGGACGACCATGATTTTTACAGCATGGCTTTTAACCTGTTCAGCAATAAGGTTTATTGTGTAGTTTATATCGTTTTAATCGTTTTCCTGGGGTTTCATCTCAACCATGCTTTTGAATCTGCATTCCAGTCACTCGGATTGGATCACTCAAAATACACCCCGTTCATCAAAGTCGTAGGTGATTTATATTCAATAGTGGTGCCATTAGGCTTCTGCCTCATCCCGCTGTATTTCCTGATATATGTATAATTAGCAGTCTGACAAATTAATTTCCGGAATTATGACCCAGTTGAATTCAAAGATACCATCCGGCCCGCTTGCTGAAAAGTGGACATCTTATAAAGCATCTCAGAACCTTGTTAATCCTGCCAATAAGCGAAAGATCGACATCATCGTGGTCGGAAGCGGCCTTGCAGGAGCTGCAGCCGCCGCCAGCTTAGGTGAGCTGGGCTTTATGGTGAAATGCTTCACTTACCAGGACAGCCCGCGCCGTGCGCACAGCATTGCCGCACAGGGAGGGATCAATGCCGCTAAAAATTACCGTAATGACGGCGATAGCGTTTACAGGCTTGTTTTACGACACCATCAAAGGAGGCGATTACCGCTCCAGGGAAGCCAATGTTTACCGCCTGGCTGAGGTCAGCAATGCCATCATCGACCAGTGTGTGGCCCAGGGTGTTCCATTTGCCCGTGAATACGGCGGTTTGCTCGATAACCGTTCCTTTGGCGGAGCATTGGTTTCACGAACTTTTTATGCACGCGGACAAACCGGGCAGCAATTGCTTCTCGGCGCATATGGCTCGCTGAGCAAAGAGATCAGCAAAAGGCTCGGTAACGATGTTTACCCGCCGTGAAATGCTGGACCTGGTGGTTATAGATGGCAGGGCACGCGGTATCATCGTCCGGAACAATGTAACCGGCGAAATCGAGCGCCATTCAGCCCATGCAGTGGTCCTTGCAACCGGTGGTTACGGCAATGTGTTCTTCCTTTCCACGCTTGCCATGCACTGCAACGGCAGCGCGGTCTGGCAGGCTTACAAAAAAGGCGCTTTCTTGGGAAATCCCTGCTTTACACAGATACATCCGACCTGTATCCCGGTTCACGGCGATTACCAGTCGAAACTGACCCTGATGAGCGAAAGCCTCCGGAATGACGGCCGGATCTGGGTCCCGACAAAGAAAGAAGACGCCGAAGGATCCGCAAGGGAGAAATCAAAGCCAAAAGATATACCTGAAGAGGACCGCGATTATTACCTGGAAAGGAGATACCCGGCATACGGCAACCTCAGCCCGAGGGATATTTCATCCCGTGCAGCCAAAGAACGTTGCGATGCCGGGTTTGGAGTCGGCTCAACAGGATTGGCCGTTTACCTCGATTTTGCAGATGCGATCAAACGATTGGGCAAAGGAGTGATCGAAGCCCGGTATGGCAACCTTTTCCAGATGTATGAAAAGATAGTGGATGAAAATCCATATGAAACCCCGATGATGATCTATCCTGCGGTCCATTACACGATGGGAGGCACCTGGGTGGACTACGAATTGCAAAGCACCATTCCCGGACTGTTTGTCGGCGGTGAAGCCAATTTCTCCGATCATGGGGCCAACCGGCTGGGGGCATCAGCCCTGATGCAGGGACTGAGCGACGGATATTTCGTCCTGCCTTATACCATTCAGAATTACCTGGCCGACCAGTTCAAGGTTCCGCGCTTCTCTACCGACCTGCCGGAGTTCCTGGCTGCAGAAAAAGATGTCCGCGACCAGATCAACCGCCTTTTGAGTATCAAAGGGAAAACGGTCGGTCGATACTTTTCACCGCGAATTGGGCAAGATCATGTGGGAAAATGTCGGTATGGCCCGTAACAAAGAAGGGCTGGAAAAAGCGCTTAAACTGATACCCGAGTTGCGTGCAGAATTCTGGAAGGATGTGAGGATACCGGGAACAAATGACGAGTTGAATCCGGAACTGCAGAAAGCCACCCGGCTGGCCGACTTCCTTGAACTGGGAGAACTGATGGCCCTGGATGCACTGAAGCGGGAAGAAAGCTGCGGCGGGCATTTCCGGGAGGAATACCAGACACCGGAAGGCGAAGCGATGAGAAATGATCAGGATTTTGCCTATGTGGCAGCCTGGGAATATAAAGGGCCGGACAAAGCGCCGGTACTGCACAAAGAAAAACTTGATTATGAGAATATTGAAGTGAAACAACGTAACTATAAATAACTATGGACTTGACATTAAAAATATGGCGGCAGGAAAACGCGAAAGCGAAAGGCCGTTTTGTAACTTACCAGGTCTCCAATATATCTCCCGATTGCTCATTCCTTGAGATGCTCGATATCCTGAACGAGAGCCTTGTTGATAAATTCGAGATGCCGATAGGGTTTGAGCATGATTGCCGCGAAGGGATCTGCGGCACCTGCAGCCTTTACATCAACGGCCGGCCTCATGGCCCTGACAAAGGGATCACGGTTTGCCAGATGCACATGCGGCGGTTCAAGGACGGATCGACCATCGTCATTGAGCCCTGGCGTGCCAGGGCTTTCCCGGTGCTCCGCGACCTGATGATCGACCGTTCGGCATTCGATATAATCATCCAGGCAGGCGGGTATATTTCAATAGCAACCGGAAATGCCCCCGATGCCCATGCCGTGCCGGTGGAGAAATATAAGTCGGACCTGGCCATGGATGCTGCGGCCTGCATTGGTTGCGGCGCCTGCGTGGCAGCCTGCAAAAATGCTTCTGCCATGTTGTTTGTTTCCGCCAAAGTATCCCAGCTGGCATTGTTGCCTCAGGGCCAGGCCGGAAGCAAAAAAGCGTGTCCAGGCCATGGTGGCTAAAATGGATGAGCTGGGCTTCGGAAATTGCACCAACACTTATGCTTGCGAAGCAGAATGCCCGAAAGAGATCAAAGTGACGAACATTGCCCGCATGAACCGGGAGTTTTTTGCGGCAAAAGTATGCGGGGAGAAAGAGGTTGTCCGTACCAGCGGAGCCGGGTAAAAAAATCATTGGAAAGATTTACTTTTTTTTTATTTTTACAAAAATCGTAGTACGACTATAGTCGTACTACAAGTTTATATAAATCATTGCTTTTCAAGAACATCACCGGCCAATATGAAGTTAAGCGCAGGCTCATCCAAACGGTCCAGGAAAACCGGGTGAGCCACGCGCAACTTTTTTACGGCCCGGAAGGTTCCCGTAAACTTGCTATTGCCATCGCATATGCCCAATTCATCAATTGCCGCAACCGAACCTTCGATCCGGAAAGCCCCGGCGGAGGCGATGCGTGCGGGGAATGCCCTTCCTGCATAAAATTTTCCAAACTTATCCACCCCGATCTTCATTTTATCTTCCCGGTAGCAAAAACGAAAGAGGTCGATAAAGACCCGGTCAGCAAGGATTTCCTTAAAATATGGCGGGAAAAGCTCCTGGAAAACGATTTCAGGCTGAACCTGAACGACTGGTACAAAGCAGCAGGATTTGAGAAAAAACAGGGCATTATCAATGCTGATGACTGCAGCGAAATCCTTCGGACACTGAGTTATAAAAGTTATGAGTCGGAATTTAAAATCATGATAATCTGGATGGCTGACCGGCTCTATCATTCAGCTGCACCGAAAATCCTTAAAATACTCGAAGAACCACCAGATAAGTCTTTATTCATCCTGATCACGGAAAATCCTGAAAAGATCATCAGTACGATACTTTCCCGCACACAGACAATCAAATTCCCGAGGCTGGAAGACGATGATATCATGCATGAATTGACTCATGGCATTTTCCTGTTCCGCGGAAGATGCCCGGCGGATCATTCCACTCTGGCCGATGGAAACCTGACCCGGGCGGTTAAGATTCTTCAGAATGATGAAGATGAACTTTTTTATCTTGAAAAATTTGTCATCTGGATGCGACTCTGCTATAAAAATGACCTGGCTAAAAATATGGAATTCGTCGGCGAAATCAGTAAACTTGGCAGGGAAAAGCAGAAAAACTTCCTGGCATATGCTGAACGGATTGTACGGAATGCTTTACTTATCAATTACAGGAATCCTGCCCTGGCGAGGTTAAACCTGGAAGAAAAGGATTTCATGGCTAAATTCGGCAAATTCATTAATCATACGAATATCGTGAGCTTTACCGAAGAATTGGAAAAAGCCCAGTTTCATATTGAACGCAATGCCAATCCGGGCATTTTATTTATGGATCTTTCCATGACTATAACCATTTTACTGCTGGCAGCCGAGAAAGCCCTGACAAAAAGTTGATCTTCATTATTTGTTAACTTTGTCGAAATTTGAGTCAGATGGAAGAGGATAAAAAACATATATGTAATAACGCATTTTTATCACGCGGATGTGTTTGTATGCCTAAGATGTATGACAGCAATAAGCATACTTACAAACCTGGTTGTGCCAAGCTTGACTCCATGGATTGGCTGAAAGACATAGACCTGCCCCCGGGGCAAAAGCAGTTTGATTGTGTTGAGATCAGGTTCAAAAACAGCAGGAAAGAATTTTTCAGGATTAATACAGAATATGATATCAATGAAGGCGACTTTGTAGCTGTAGAAGCATCACCCGGCCACGATATCGGGATCGTTACGCTGGTCGGTGAGTCCTGCCGCATCCAGATGAAGAAAAAGGGAATAGATCCCGCTTCTGAAAATATTAAAAAAGTATACAGGAAAGCCAGGGCGACGGATATTGAAAAGTGGATTTCTTCAGTAGAAGCAGAAGACGGCACCATGTTCCGGTCGCGCCAGAGCGCCGACGAGCTGGAACTGGCCATGAAGATAAGTGACGTGGAATACCAGGGGGATGGTACAAAGGCGATTTTTTACTATACGGCTGATGAAAGGATAGATTTTCGCCAGCTGATCAAATCGCTTGCTGAATTATTCCATGTGAGGATCGAAATGAGGCAGATCGGTGTTCGCCAGGAAGCGAGCCGGCTGGGCGGGATCGGATCATGCGGCCGTGAATTATGCTGTGCCACCTGGCTGACCAAGTTCCAATCGGTCACTACACAGGCTGCACGCGTGCAGCAGCTTGCCCTGAACCCCCAGAAACTGGCCGGGCAGTGCAGTAAACTCAAATGCTGCCTGAATTATGAATATGATGTTTATGTGGATGCCATGAAGGAATTTCCGGATGTAAGGGTGACACTGAAAACAAAAAAAGGAACCGGCCTTCACCAAAAGACTGAAGTTTTTAAAAGATTGATGTGGTATGCCTACGAAGGAGATGAATTTAACATGATAGCCCTTCCTTTGGACCAGGTGAAAGAGATCATGAATATGAATGCTAAAGGAAAAGTGCCGGAAAGACTTGAAGATTTCGTCCAGAATAAAGATACAAAGTCGGATTTTGAAAACGCTGCGGACCAGTTTGAACTCAACAGGTTTGACGGGAAATAATGCACATGGACCAAGTTTTGCATAACCTTACAGGTCTTTCCTGTTCCCGGTCATCAATCCGGGTCGTGTCTATGATTCTGACCATTTTCATCTTTTATTCTGGCCGGTTGCAGTACGAAGTCCGTTTATGATCATAATAAAAGCTTTGCAGGAAAACGTTTGGAAATCGGATCAGATTATCAGGTTTGACGTGGAACTTGAATGATACGGTGAATATTCACAAGTTTTATCTTAACCTGAGGCATACGACCAGTTATCGTTACGCCAATATCTTCCTCTTTATCAATACTACTTTTCCTGATGGAACTGAAGCGCGTGATACGGTGGAATGCATCCTGGCCGATCCTTCAGGAAAATGGATGGGCAAAGGGATCAGCAATATACGCGATAACCAGGTATTACTGCGCAGGGGATTAAGGTTCCCGCAGCAGGGTAACTTATATATTCGAATTTGAACAGGCTATGCGTGAACCTGAACTGAAAGGAATTATGGACATTGGTCTGCGCATTGTCAGAGAATAAAATCAACCGGATCAAAAAATGCAGGGCAAAAAAAAAGTAAAGAATAAATGGCATCAACATTACCTGGCCAGGTTCTGGATGCTTTACCTGGCGTTTTTATGTACTCGTTTTCCTGTTTTTTATCGGCGTTGCCAACAATTTATTCGGCCCGATGCCTTCTTTCGAGGAACTGGAAAATCCAAAAACCAACCTGGCCACAGAGATATATTCTTCTGACAATAAGCTGATCGGAACGTATTATGTCGAAAACCGTTCCAATGTTGAATACCGTGATCTTCCGCAACATCTGGTCCAGGCGCTGCTGGCAACGGAAGATATCCGTTTTGAGAAACATTCCGGCATTGACATTAAAGCCTTGTTCCGGGTGGCTTTCGGCGTAGTTACTGGAAATAACAAGGGAGGGGGCAGTACTTTGACCCAGCAGCTGGCCAAAAACTTATTTCCCCGGGAAAGGAACCTGTCGAAATCGCAACTCGTCATGCGTAAATTCAAGGAATGGATCACGGCTATCAGGCTTGAAAGAAACTATTCCAAGCAGGAAATCATGGCCATGTACCTGAATACGGTAGATTTCGGGAGCCAGTCGTGGGGTATAAAAATCGCGGCAAAGACTTTTTTCAATAAGCCCGTCGATTCCCTGAAAGTTGAAGAATCAGCTCTTTTAGTGGGTGTTATCAATGCCCCAACCTGGTATAGCCCTGTCCGTAACCCTGAAAGGTCATTCGAAAGGAGAAACCTCGTCCTGAAACAAATGAAGAGGTATGATTTCATTACTGAACCTGTTTTTGATTCAGTTGCCCAGATCCCTCTTGATATGACCGAATTTGGTATGCGCGGCCATTCCTCCGGGCTTGCCACGTATTTCAGGGAAATCCTCCGGATGGAAATGAAAGACTGGTGCAGCACCCATTTTAAGTCTGACGGGACTCCTTATGATCTGTATAAAGATGGAATTAAAGATCTATACGACGATCGATTCACGGATGCAGAAATATGCTGAAGAGGCTATGGTGCAGCATCTGAGGGATGAACTTCAGCCCACTTTCTTCAAGCACTGGAAATGGCAGCCAAATGCACCTTTCGTGTTTGATCCTGCCGTTGCCGATGAAGAAACAAAAAATGTGCTGGATCAGGCCATGCGGCGATCGGACCGGTACAGGCAGCTGAAAGAAGAAGGCGTTCCGGCAGATTCCATCAAAATGATATTCAATACTCCCGATCAAAATGAGGGTTTTTTCCTGGAAAGGCCCGGTCGATACGATCATGACCCCTATGGATTCAATCCGGTATAGTAAGTTTTTCCTCCAGGCAGGACTTATGTCGATGGATCCTCATACCGGTTATATCCTGGCCTATGTCGGAGGTATTGATTACAGGTATTTCCAGTACGATCATGTTAAACTGAGCAAAAGGCAGGTGGGGTCTACCTTCAAGCCCTTCCTTTATTCACTTGCCATGCAGGAAGGGGAATTCACACCCTGTTCCAAGGTGGCCAATGTTCAATATTCGGTAGACCTGCCCGATGGTACGGTTTGGTCGCCACAAAAACTCATCTAAAAAAAGAATAGGGGAAGAAGTGACACTGAAATGGGCGCTGGCCAATTCCAACAACTGGATATCTGCCTTCCTTATCAAAAGATATTCGCCCCAGTCGGTAATAAAAATGGCCAGGAAAATGGGTGTGACTTCCGAGCTTGACCCGGTGCCATCCCTTGCGCTTGGATCTTCAGATATCTCGCTTTACGAAATGGTCGGGGCATTCAATTCTTTTGCCAATAAGGGAGTATATATCAAGCCTATGATGATCACCCGCATTGAAGACAAGTACGGCAACGTGATAGAGTCGTTTGTTGCCGATAAACAGGAGGCCATGAGTGAAGAAACGGCTTACCTGATGCTTGACCTGATGAAAGGTGTAGTGCAGAGCGGGACAGGTATCAGGCTGAGATTAAAATATGGATTTAATAACCCGATCGCGGGCAAAACAGGCACCACGCAGAACCAGTCCGACGGCTGGTTTATGGGCATTACACCTGATTTGACTACCGGCGTTTGGGTCGGTGCCGAAGACAGAAGTATCCACTTCAGATCACTCGGTCTTGGCGCAGGAGCGAATACTGCCCTGCCCATCTGGGCTCTCTATATGCAAAAAGTGCTGGCTGATAAATCATTGCATATCAGTAAGGGGGATTTTGAAAGACCTGTTCAGCCGCTTTCCGTGCAACTTGATTGTGATAAGTTCGAGAAAGACCAGGAAAATATGGAGGAAGAACTTGAAATAATGGAATTCTGAAATCCTGTTCAACATGATGCACACAAATACTAAAGTATCCGTTTTAATCCCTGTTTATAACGAAGAGGTCGGAATTAAGCTCCTGCTGGATAGGATTATCGATTTAAAATTCCATGAGTCGTATGAAATCATCATCGTGAATGACGGATCTTCCGATCGATCGCTGGAAGTCGTAAAAAATTACCCGGTACGGGTTTATTCGCATACAGTCAATAAAGGCTATGGTGCCGCTCTGAAAACCGGTATCAGAAAAGCTACGGGGGAAAAGATCGTCATTCTCGACAGCGACGGTCAGCATGATCCGGAACAAATACCGCAAATCGTCAGTTTGCTGGATGATCACGAACTGGTCATCGGTACCAGGGACAAAGACTCATTCCAGGTGCGGACCCGCCAGGTCGGCAAGAAGGTGATAAGGTGGGTCGGTGAATATCTCGTGGAGCAAAAACTCCCGGATTATAATTCCGGTTACCGGGGATTCAACAATGAACTTATCAAGGGCATGCTCCATATCATGCCTAATGGGTTTTCATTCTCGACCACTTCTACGCTGGCTTTTCTTAAAGAAGGCTATTCCATCGGGACGATCCCGATCAGGGTTGAAGAAAGGGTAGGGCGATCGAGTAATGTTAAATTTTTCAAGGATGGGGCCAAGACCATTATGCTGATCCTCCGCATCATCATGCTTTTCAACCCGCTGAAGATATTTTTCCCGGCAAGCTTTATTATCACCACTGCCGGGATTGCATACGGTATTTATGGTTTCCTGGTGGCCGATCGTTTCTCTAACGGCGCCATCGTCCTGGCGATCCTCGGCATGTTCTTGTTTTTTATCGGCCTGGTAGCCGACCAGATCTCTATCATGAACAGGAGATGATAATGAGGAAAAATCCGTGGACTGATCGTGACGTGGAGGCCCATTGGGATAATGTGGCGGAGATTTATGTCAGGGAAAACGAAAAAGTTAAAGGCACGCACGATCAACGTTTCCGGGAAAGTATACAATACCTGGAACTCGGACCGGGAATGAAAGTGCTTAATATCACCAGCCGTGATGCGGAAGCCACCGATTACATCCTCCAGGATACACCCGCAGCAAAAGTGATAAATGCCGAAATTTCCCGGGGGCTTATGAAAGTGGCGGCAAAGCTGAGGCCTTATGTCACACAGGTAAAACTGGCTGATTACGCTGACCTGCCTTTTAAAAAAGGAGAGTTTCAAAGGATACTCAGCCTTGAAACCCTCGAGCATGTTTCCGATCCGGTCAAATTTCTGGAAGAATTGCACAGGGTTTCATGTGATGACGCTCGATTGGTGTTGAGTTGCCCACCGGCCACGAGTGAGCTGCCATACCGGGTTTATACAGCCATGTTCGGTGGCCACGGAGAAGGGCCCCACAGGTTCCTTCCTTCAAAAGAAGTTAAAATGATGCTGTCCGGTACACACTGGAAATTGCTGGTTCATAAAGGGACCCTGTTATTACCGGTAGGCCCGGGATGGATGAAAAACCTGGGCGAAAAATTTATCGACAGGGCACAGGGAACATTTATAGCCGAACTTGGAATCCGACAATTTTTTATCTGTGAAAAAGCCTGAAAATATACAGGATGTCATTCGCCACGACCTTTGCAACCGTTGCGGAAGTTGTGTAGGATTATCCGGCGGAAAGATTGTTTTTGGTGACCGGACCGGCATGTACCTTCCAGTTATCCGTGAACCGCTGGATGAAGCTACTTCCCGGCTGGTCTGGCAGGCATGCAGCGGAAAAGGCTTTGACTTCCCGGCGCAAAAAGTGTCCGTTTTCGGAGACCCCAAGGGTCACCCTTACATCGGGCATTACCGGAAAATCTATATCGGCTTTTCAAAAGACCCGGAAATAAGACTCAATGCAGCAAGCGGAGGGATCCTGTCATCAGTTTTGATATGGTTACTGGAGAAAAAGATGATCGACGGCGCTGTGGTACTCGGCATGTCAGAAAAAGAACCCTGGCTGGCCAAGCCATTCATTGCCAAAACGAAAGATGAAATTCTCAGGGCAGCGCAAAGTAAATATATTATCGGGCCGGTGAATGAAATATTGCCTGAAATAGATAAATTTGAAGGAACGCTTGCTTATGTCGGACTGCCCGGCCAGGTCCAATCGATCCGTTTACTGCAACAAATGAAGCATCCTTCGGTCAGGAATATTCGTTACGTGTTCGGGCCGTTTTATGGCAATACCCTGCACTTTTCTTCAGTGAAAAGCTTCCTGCGCTCTTTTAAAATAAAGGATCATACCCTGATCAAAAAGCTCTATTTCCGCTATGGCGAGTGGCCTGGGAAGATGAGGGTGGAACTTGTTGATGGCAGGGTGTTTGAACTTCCCAAGTTTCACGCCAACTACCTGATCCCTTTTCATATCCTGAAGAACAGCCTCCTGTGCACCGATCTGACCAATGAATATACCGATATTTCAGGTGGGGATGCATGGGCGCCGGTCTATGAAGAAAGAGGGAAAGGCTATTCAATGGTGATCAGCAGGTCGGAAACCGGGGATGAGATCATACAGGATATGTTGAATGAAAGCAGCCTGGAACTGCAAGCCATCGAAGAAAAGGAAGCTGTCGAAATGCATTCCCACGGGTATGACCTGAAAAAAAGAGGCACATTTATCAGGATGCAATACCGCAGCTGGCTGGGAAAGCCAAATCCTGATTATGGTTACAGGCTGAAGGGTTTTCCTTTGAGCCGGTACCTTATGGAGATCGTTATCGATGCACTTTTTTTAATCCTGGGAACCAGATTTGCCCGATGGATCGCAGAACAAATACCGCCCCAAACTATCGGGAACGTCTTTGAAAAAGCAAGGAAACTCTGGAAGAAGTCGACGCATAATATCAAGAGGGAGAAATTGTGAAAAACCGCCGCTTTAACTGGTTCCTTATTCTCCGCCTGTCCGGGATAGTACTATTTTTAATAGTACTATCCCGGACTGATCTGGGTGAATTATGGGGTTGGATGAAGGAGGTCGACAGGGCTTATTTGTTCCTTGCTATCTTTTTCCAGATCATGCTGCTGCTGGCCAAAGCCTTGCGCTGGTATATCCTGAATGAATCCGGCTTTGATGTAAAAAGACTGAAAAGGCGTTCCGGTGAGTTTCTTGAGGGATATGCCATGGGTGTCATCACCCCCGGACGTATCGGTGAACTTATGAAAGCAGGCCATTCCGGTACCCGCCCCGGAATACTCAGGGCAGGTCTGCGTGTTATTGCTGAAAGAGGGATGGACCTGAGCATTTATTTCGTTATCGCGGGAATAGCTATAATATTTTCAGTCCTGCCCGGCGTTACACCGTTTTGGGGCTGGCTGATCCTTGTTACGGGGATTGCAGGCATGATCCTGTCTTTGCTTATCCTGATTTCCCCAGCAGTGGTTAGATCGGCTGAGAAGCTAATGAAAATGATCCGGGCCCTTAAAAAGGATGTATCATTGGATTTTCAGCATCGGTCCATGCTGAATACACTGGGCTTTTTTTTCTTATCGTTTTTCAGCAACCTGAGCTATTTTGTCTGTTGTTATTTCCTGGCAAACGGGGTAGGGATGGATCTCCCGGTGATAAATATTTCAGGCGGCGTAGCTACAGCAGGTGTATTGAACACCATACCCGTAACTGTGATGGGGCTTGGTACCCGGGAAGTTACATTTATCTATATCTTCCAGGATTTCCCCCTCGCCCAGGTCATGGCTTTTTCAGGGCTCGTTTTCCTTGTCGCCCAGATCGGCGGCGGACTGATTTCACTTTTGCTGGGACAAATACTGCTGTGGAATTCCAAGCCACAAAGACCAAAGACCAAAGACCAAAGACCAATGACCAAAGACCAATGACCAAAGACCAATGACCAAAGACCAATGACCAATGACTAATAACCAATACACCATAGTAACAGGAGCCAACGGCTACCTGGGCAGTTATATCTGCCGCGAATTGATCAGCCGCGGACAGGCAGTTATCGCGCTAAAATATGATCATTATGCTTCAGTGATCCTTGAGCATCCTTTGATCGAGTATGTCAGGTGCGATATCAGGGATGCGGTCTTGCCTCAAATTGAAGGTGCCATCCGGGGAAGACAGATCAGGGCAATAATTAATGCCGCGGCTTTACTCGGCAGTTCGGATTATGATAAGAACTATGCCGTCAATGCAAAAGGGGTGGAAAATCTCTTAGAATTTGCCAGGCAAACAGGCATCAGCCGCTTCATCCAGGTAAGCAGCGTGGTGGTCTTAAAGACTTTCAAAGGTCCTTATGGGGAGACCAAACTTATCGGTCAGCAAATGGTGGAGAAATCCGGCCTGGATTATACAATTTTCATTCCTGCCATGATCTTAGGGCCTGAAGGACTGGGCATCAACCGGATACTCAAGAATGTCTTCCGGTTTCCCCTGGTCGTCCCCCTGATTGGCAAAGGTGCAGAAACACAACATCCTGTTTTTGTGAAAGATTTTGCCCGTTATATCGTTCATTCCATCCATGAAAAGAAAGCTTATCATAAAGTTTACCAGATAGCAGGTGACCGGGTTATTTCCTTCCGTGACCTTGTCAGGCTCATCCTGAAAATTAAAGGAAGCAGCCGGATATTTATCAGTGTCCCGGCTACTTTTGCCAGGATGCTGGGCAGGTTCTTCCAGTTGACGCAAAAAGTGCCGCTCTTTACGGCCGAGCATGTGAAAGGAGTCATGCAGGATTCAAACCTGGATACTTCACTGATCAGGCAGGACCTGGGCGAAGGTTTTACACCGCTGGATGAAGCCCTGAAATATACCCTGGACGAAATTGGCCTGGATTGGGATTCCCGACTGAAACCCAGGGCAGAAAAAGTGATCAGGCTGAATGGCTGATAATTCTACGTTAAATTCAGAATCTATTTAATTGATATCCTTTCGGACAGAATATTCCCTGTAAATCATTAAAATAACCAGCAGGGGCACCAGCCAGATGAACCTGCCCAGGAAACGGTTTGATACCACCGCAAGTGCAGCTACCAGAACTCCGTTTGCAAGCCATGTTGCCAGGGTGATCAGGAAAAAAATAAAAAACGGTGATTTAAGATCCAGGTATTTCCTGTTTTTAATGACCATGCCAATCAGAAGTATCAACGACAGGATAACGGTCCAGCGAATAATGGTGTTTTGCTCCCTGAAATTTAGTGTTGCCTGTGCCTGGCGCGAGTTGAGGAACGAATTACGATCTTTCTTATAATAGCGCTTGATGGGATAGTCAATATGCGATCCTGATTTAAAAGAAACGTAACCGGTAAGTTCAAATGATCTCTGTTGAAGAAGAAAATCATTCCAGACGGCTTTCCGGTATATTTTGCTGCTTGCCGGATGTGAAAGGATTTCGGAATTGACCTTGCCGAACTCTTCATTACGGTCCCTCCAGCAGGCATCCCAGGTCTTCTCTTTGCAGGGATGATCATACAGAAAACTGGTGTCATTCCAGAGGAACACATCCAGCCGGTTATACCCGTCAATCACATCCAGGTATTCGCACAGATAATACTGGTCATCTTCCTTACATTTATCCTTAATATATTCCTGTGCAGCACCTGCCTGCAGCAACCTGGAAAAAAATACGATATGGCTGCTGTTTGACGTTCTGAACCCTTCTCCATAACCCAGGCTTATAAACGGATTGGTTACCCAGGATATCAATAGAATTATATATAGAACAATAAATTTCCACTGGAAAATCACTTTGAAGGACCTCTGGTTTAGCATGAACAACGCCATCAGACCAAGTGACACTCCTGTTATAATAGGGATATTAGACATGTGTACGATCAATGATATCCATACGATCACCCCGATCAGGATGATTGTTTTAACGGGTAAATTTTCCCTTAATATCAGGACAAATATGCCCATCATAGCAATGGGCAGGAAGATGTCAGGCATGATCTGGCTGGCATAATAGGAAATCCCCGTAGTCGAGCCTAAAATTGCAACGGCAACAAATGGGATCCAGGCTATGTTTTTTTTACCAACCAGTGTATTGGCAGTAAGCCAGATCATCCAGTATGTCATCAATGCCTGCATGATGACTACCGACCATATAGAGAAAATATAAGACGTGAACCTGACAAACAAACAATAAGAAAGTGGCCGGCTGACAGGGATTTTTTTGCCAAAACCTTCCAGCAGGTAGGTTCCCGAATCGCTGTGCAGGATTGGAAAACCATTTTGAATAGCCGGGCCTATCAGGATGAGGACCCCTATTACCAGGAACCCTGCATTGATCAGCGTATTTAATTTAAAATAATCATTAAGCGACCTTCTCATTACCCGTGACTTTTAAATACTTCCTGTCAAAAATATTATACTTCAAAATACACCATATTGCCCGGAAACCGTCTTTTGCACCTATTTTCTTTCCTTCTTCATAAGTCCTGCCGTAATAAGAAATCCCGACTTCATATATCCTTATTTTGGGGAACCTGGATATTTTAGCCGTGACTTCGGGTTCAAATCCAAACCTGTTCTCTTTAAAGTGGATTTTTTTAATGAATTCCGACCTGAAAAGCTTGTAACAGGTTTCCATATCGGTGAGGTTCAGGTTAGTGAACATATTGGAGATGAAAGTCAGGAATTTGTTGCCGATAGTATGCCAGAAGAACAGGATACGGTGAGGGTTGCTGCCCATGAAGCGCGAACCGTAAACGACATCGGCAAAGCCGTTGATGACAGGTTTTAGAAGATCATTGTATTCTTCCGGGTCGTATTCAAGGTCGGCATCCTGGATGATGATAAAATCACCAGTAGCTTCTTCGATCCCGCGGTGCAGGGCGGCCCCCTTTCCCATATTCACAGGCTGGTTGTATAATTTGATCTGATATTCCTTATGATGAAGGATATATTGATTGATAACCGCCTCCGTATCGTCTTTGGAACAATCATTTACGATGATGATCTCTTTTTCGATTCCCCCGATAAGTTTCACTGCCAGCACTTTTTCAAGGATCAGGTGGATCGTTTTAGCTTCATTGTAAGCCGGGATCAGAATTGACAGTCGTTGCTGGGACATTTTGGCTGCGATTTTGAAATTTATTTTCTATTCGTGATAATAAACCCTCTTCACCCTCCTGGATAAACCTGCGAGTACTTCATACGGAATAGTCCCCATTTCCCTGGCAAGATCCTGCAACGGGCGCTCCGGCCCAAAAATAATGACTTCGTCGCCTTCTTCAGCCTCAATCCCGGTGATATCAAGCATACACATATCCATGCATACTTTCCCCACAATGGGGACCAGCTTTCCGCCGGCAAGGAGATGCCCTTTCCCATTGCTAAGCGTAAGGCTCAGCCCATCGGCATAACCAATAGGAACAATGGCCATCCGGATATCCTGGCTGGCTTTGAACGCCCGGTTATATCCCACGCTTTCCCCGGTTTTAATGATTTTCACCTGTGAGATGGTCGTTTTCAACCGCGTGACCGATTCAAGATTTGGCTGCTCTTCATCAAGGCTGGCAACACCATACAGGCTGATCCCCAGCCTGACCATATTATACTGGGCCTCCGGGTATCTTATTATGCCTGCTGAATTCAGGATGTGCATCATAACCGGGTTACCGGTCTGTGATACAATCTCGTTGCTCATCCGCTCAAAAACCTCGATCTGATGGTGCGTAAAATCGCTTTCTGCCGGGTCCTCACTGGCAGCCAGGTGTGAAAATACCGACTGCAGGTAGATCATCCGGTTGGCCTTTAGCTTCTCAACCAGTCCCGGCAGGTCATCTTCCATAAATCCCAGCCGGTGCATGCCGGTATCCAGCTTGATATGGATTTTCACCGGCTTGTCTTTTGGCAGGATATTCTTTTTTATGGCTGTTTCGAGCTTATCCAGTATTCGATGGCTGTATATCTCCGGCTCCAGGCTGTGCTGTATGATCGAATCAAAACTTTCCTCATCCGGGTTCATCACCATGATAGGCACGGTGATCCCCGCTTTTCTCAATTCCACCCCTTCATCGGCATAAGCTACAGCCAGGTAATCGATCCGGTGAAACTGCAAGGCATTGGCTACCTCGAAACTGCCTATACCATAAGAAAAGGCCTTGACCATAGCCATGATTTTCGTTTCAGGCTTTAACAGTGAACGATAATAGTTCAGGTTGTGTTCAAGGGCATTCAGGTTGATCTCCAGGACGGTTTCATGGGTCTTTTGCTGGAGAGCCTGGCTGATCTGCTCAAATTCGAAAACACGGGCGCCTTTCAGCAGGATCACCTCATTGCTGAAAGCGGCAAAAGAAAACCGGTGCAGGAAGTCTTCCGTATTCAAATAAAAGGACTTCTCCAGGGTGAATTTTTCAGCCTGACGTGAAATGGCAGGCCCGATGCCGATCAGCCTGTCGATCTTTTTGCTCTGGATGATCCCGGCAATTTCGCCGTAAAGTTCATCCTCGTCTTTACCACTTTGAAGGATGTCGGAAATAATAATGGTTTTTTTCTTTTGATTGGCTTGCTGCCTGAGAAAATCAATGGCAATGCTGAGGGAATTGATATCGGAATTATAACTGTCGTTAATGATGGTGCAATGATTGATCCCGTCTTTAAGCTCCAGTCGCATCGCAATTGGCTGCAGGCTTTCAAACCTTGGCGCCAGTTGCTCCTGGTCATATCCCAGCAATAACATGACAGCCCAGCAATGGATGGCATTTTCAATTGAAGCCCCATCTGTATATGGGATGCTTATTGTAATCTCCTGACCTTTGTAAATGCCCTTGATGCAGGTGGACCTGGAACCATCTTTTTTAACTTCCTTAATAAAAAGATCAGCTTCCTGTTTGAGGCTCCAGGTAAACGTTTTGATATTTTTCGAAATCCCCGAACGGATGATCACTTCCCTGACTTCAGGATGGTCGAGGCAATACACCAGGGTCTGAACATGGGTGAACAGGTAAAGCTTTTCACCGACTTTCTGCTGCAGGCTCATGAAATTCTCGCCGTGCGCTTCGCCGATATTGGTGAATATGCCTATAGTCGGCTTGATGATTGCCTGCAGTTTGGTCATCTCATCAGGCTCCGAAATGCCGGCTTCAAAAATGCCAATTTCATAGGGAGTATCAATCTGCCAGACCGAAAGCGGAACCCCGATCTGGGAATTATAGCTTTTGGGGCTGCGGATCGTTTTCCTGTCTTTGCTGAGAAGCTGGTAAAGCCATTCTTTAACTACCGTTTTCCCATTGCTGCCAGTTATCCCGATGACCGGGATGTTGAATTTTTCCCTGTGGGCGCGGGCCAGGGCCTGTAGTGCCTGCAAAGTATTTTTGACCACGATGAAATTGGCATCAGGGTATGATTCAACGTCAGGGGGCAGTTTTGTGACGATAAAATCACGTAAGCCTTTGCTGTAAAGCTCAGGGATATATTTATGCCCGTCGTTTCGCTTGCTTGATAAAGCAAAGAAAAGGCATTGATCCGGTGTGATCAGTTTCCGGCTGTCGATCAGGATATCCCGGATGATCCTTTCATGGAAAGGTTGACGGGAGTTTTTGCCGTTAACAATGCTGATAATCTCAGAAACAGGGTATTCCATATCTGGCTTGGGGCTTATTTGCAGGATTATTGACCTGCTATCAGGTTACCTCCATTCCCGTCATCTGCAGGATGAGGTATTTCTTTTTCAATTACAGCGTCGTTACTGTATTCTATTTCTTTGAGATAATTCTGTAACGGATGGCTGTTCAATTCATCAAACGCTTTCCTGTTGTTGAAAATATCGATGGCCAGGTAAACGGCTTCACGGAAAGAATTATGTGAAGCTTCATTTTTACCGGCAATCTCATAGGCGGTCCCGTGGGCAGGGGAGGTCCTGACAAAAGGCAAACCGGCAGTGAAATTGATGCCCCTGTCGAATGAAAGGGTTTTAAACGGGATCATTCCCTGGTCATGGTACATGGCCAGGATGCCGTCGAATTTGAGGTAATTATTGGAGCCAAAAAATCCATCTGCAGAATAAGGTCCGTAAACGATCATATTGCGGTTCCAGGCTTGCTCGACAGCCGGGGTGATCACCTGGGCCTCTTCCTGGCCTATTACACCCAGGTCGCCTGCATGCGGGTTCATGCCCAGGATGGCAATCTTGGGTTTCCTGATGCCAAAATCCCGGATAAGGCTCCGGTTCATCAATTCGATCTTTTTCAGGATCAGCTCTGTTGTGATGGTGCCCGAAACGTCTTTGAGCGGGATATGGCCCGGTGATCACGCCGACCCTGAGCTTGTCGCACACCATCAGCATCAGGTGTTCCTTGTAGCCGGCTTTGTCAGCCAGGTATTCACTGTGTCCCGGGAACTTGAAGTTCGCCGTCTGCATGTTTTTCTTGTTGATCGGTGCGGTTACCAGTACATCGATATGATGCTGCAATAAATCCTGCACGGCTGCTTCAAGTGCTTTGTATGCCAGTTGTCCGGCGATTTCTGTTGATTTCCCCAGTTCGATTTTAACCTCCTCATGCGTCACATTCACAATATTCATCCGTTTTGCGATGGCAGCGTCGGCATTTTTAACCAGGTTAAAGTTGATTTCACTGATATTTAAAGACTTTCTATGGTAGGAAGCGACTTTTGACGAACCATAAACCACCGGCGTAATTGATTCGAGCATCCTCTGGTCATGAAATGTTTTCATGATGATCTCATACCCGATCCCGTTCATGTCGCCATGGGTGATGCCAACTTTCACACGTTCGGGGTCTGTCCGCAGTTTTTCCTCAATATGTTCCATCCTGATTTGGTTTTGGACAAAGATAATTTTATTTATATAAAAACTCTCCCCCTGTGAGGGTGTTTCAAAACTGGCTTTTTGTTTCACGCAAAGAGCACAAAGTGAGTTATTAAATTCGCAAAGAATTGATAATCTCTATTTTATTTTGCGTTCTTTTTGATTTCATTTTGCGTTTTTTGCGTGAAATATAGGTATTGATACACCCTCAATAAGGGGGTGGGTTTATTTAGACCTTTGTTCCAGAAATTCCACCAGCAGCCTGACCCCATAGCCGGTCCCGCCTGCTGGCCTGTAGCTGTCTTTTTTTTCCAGGAAAGCAGGTCCTGCGATATCAAGATGAATAAAAGGATAATCGGTAAAATGTGCCAGGAACTTGCCTGCTGTGATCATGCCTGCATCAATACCGCCGATATTCTTGATATCAGCAACTTCCGATTTGATCAGCTCGCCGTATTCTTCCCAGAAGGGGAATTCGGCAATACGTTCATAAACCTTGTTCCCGCATTTCTTTGAGTTTTTCCATCTCCTTTTCGGCGTCTTTTTCCATGGCTACGATGCCGTATTTGCCGATGGCGCGGCTGGCGGCCCCGGTCAGGGTTGCGGCGGTAAATACCAGTTCCGGTTTGTATTTCTTTGCATAGCTGAGGGCGTCACCCAGTATCAGCCTGCCTTCGGCGTCCGTGTTAAGCACTTCCACCGTGGTGCCATCGTACATCTTGATCACATCGCCCGGCGCAATGGAATTGGCATCCATCCTGTTATCGGTGGCCGGCATCAGGCCTATAACATGCAAAGGCAGGTTCAGCCTGGCAATGGCGAAAATGGTTGTCGCCATCATTGCCGAACCGGCCATGTCACACTTCATGCCATCCATATAATTGCCGGTCTTCAGGTTTAATCCGCCTGTATCGAAAACCACGCCTTTGCCAACCAGGATGACCGGTTTTTTATTGACGGGTTTGGCCGGTTTCCATTCCATGATGGTGAAAGTCGGCGGATCGACGCTGCCTTTGTTAACAGCCAGTAGGCCGCCCATTTTCAGTGCTTCGATCTTGTTTTTATTCAGGACTTCAACCTTTATGCCCGCTTCTTCGCCCATTTTCTGGAATTCCTTTGCCAGCGCCAGCGCCGAAAGGTGTGAAACTGGCTCGTTGACCAGGTCGCGGCACCGTATGACCGAATCGGTAATGATATTCATCCGGTCGATCTCATCATCTTTAATGACTTTAGACAGAATACCTACCGAAGAAAGCGAGTTTTCCTTCTCTTTCTTATCGCTTTTATATTTGAGGAACTGGTAGCTGCCCAGCACCATTCCTTCAACAAGTGCAAGCGTTTCCGGGCCTTTCCCGTCAACATCAACCACCACCACGCTTTTAGCTTTCAGGTCATTGAGTTTTGCAGCCAGGCTGTCGCCTGCTTTGCGGCAATTTTCGAGGCGTTTATAATCAACTTTTTCTTCTTTGATCACCTGTACCAGGATCCAGCGGCCCAGCCTGTCGAATGTTACCGTCTCTTTTTTATGATCGGAAATAACCTGGCCGGTATAGGTAATTTCGTCCTTGCCAAGGTATTTAAGGTCGATGTTTTTTACATCTGAAGTCAGCAGGATGAGGTTGTCATCCTGGGTAGATCTTATTTATCTTTTTAGTCATAAATCGTGTTTTTTATCGATCTGGCAAAAGTAATGAAGAATTGCATTCGGGAAAAACGCTATCAGGTTCTTCGAACGCTGATAGGTTTTTTCATATGAAAGCCAGATCAGTATTGAAATCTAATTAACCTGTCAGTGTTTGACGAAGGAAGATCTGACAGCGTTAATAAATCGAAAGCGTTTTACCTTTTAAAGAACCTTTCATCGAATTCATAAGGCTCTTTTTTTATGATTTCAATTCTTCCGAAATCAGGATGACGTGGGTTGATCAGGTAATTAATATCACCCGGAATTACTGCAGATGGAACTTTCATGACCAGAAACTGGTTTTGGATGATAAACTGATCCCCGATTATCTGGGTTGATTCTGGCTGAGGGAAAGTCTTCCAGCCGGAAGGAAGATTTTTTTCGCCGATTTCATAAAAACTTACGTCATCAGGGATTAGAATTGTAATCATTTCAAATCCTTCCGGAACATTACCTAAAGGCAGGTGAACAGCAACTTCTGCCGTACATAATGCCCTGGATGAACTGGTATAAATCATCGGGATTCCCTTACTGTTCCATCGTCTGCCAATCCTTTCCGCTCCTTTACCGCTCCAGTCGGGACTATATTCTATTTTGATGAGTCGGAAAACAATCATGCGAATATCCCGTAGGCAATTGCTATGAGTTCATCATTCAATAACCTGATCCCAAAACTGCTATCAAGCAGTTCCTTAGGTTTAATACCTCCAAGGGCAATGATATGGCTATCCATCCAGATTGCGAATTTTTTTTCATCGCCAAAAACTTCAACACCTTTCCTTAACACCAGTACGATTTCGATGATCCGGTCCGAATGTAATTTATCGAAAGCCTTATTGTCTTTTTTATACCGATGGAGACTTCTTGCGGAAAGCCCGAGTAATTCTGACCATTCACTGATGTTGAAAGGGCTTTTTTGGACATAATTTTCGAAAGCATAATAAGGGAGCCCTTCCCTGACTGCCTGGATAATATTGTAATTATCACTCTGACTGAGAGATGAATAGGTTAATTCTTCATCCCTGTCCAATAACGGGTAATCTGTCATGATATTTATTTTTTACAAATATACGACAATTGTCATAAAATATATTGACAACTGTCGTATTTTTAAAAATATTTCTTGGAAGGATGAGAAGTTTTTCCTTAAGTGAAAATTATTCGCTGGTAAGGATCATTTTCCTGGTCTGTGAGAAATCCCGGGCCTGCAGCCTGTAAAAATAAATACCAACCGGCAGATTTGTGGCTTCAAGTAAAACTTCATAATTGCCGGCCTGCTTAATTTCACTGACCAGCGTTACAACCTCTTTACCTGTAATGTTGTAAACGTCCAAAGTTACCATCCCTTCGTCGGGTATTGAAAACCTGATCAATGTTGCTGAATTAAAAGGATTAGGATAGTTCTGTCCAAGGCTGTAATCGCTTGAGGGATTGTCTGTCACCTCTTCTGTCGATACAAAACCCATAGTAAAACCCCCTTCTGCAATCGTACTGCCGATGTAAGCGGCATCAACTGTGCGGAGAATATAGTTATAGGTGCCCGTTTCCAGTCCGGTCAATAACCATTCAGTGGCAGCACTTACATTCCCGGGTTCAGGGGTGCGTTTTGGGATGGTGACCGGTAAGTTGTCCCTGAAAAGTTCAAGGTCATACGTTAGAGCCGCAACAGGAGTATGGTCATCGCTGCCGGCCATCCATGACAATATTGCTGTGTTTTCTGAAACCTGCACGACGTCTAATGGAATCGGGGCCAACGGGGCGGCATTCAGCCCCTGGTTATCGTTACGGTAGATATGCATCTGTGCCTCTACGAGACCATTCCCCCCGGGGACAAAGTATTGACCGGCGATGAAATAGTCGAGATCGCCCTCACCGTCAATATCAAGCCAGGAGAAAGTTCCACCCCTGTCGCCGCTGGCCCGCGGCGCCGGAAGTTCGTTGCCCGACTCGGTGAAGATACCGCCGGTGTTGGTATAAATTCTTGCCCTGCCTTCAATCTGTGAACCGGAATTGTAATTGCCGGCAAGAAGAATATCCATATCGCCATCTGAATCATAGTCGGCCCAGGTTGCTGCAGTAAGGTCAAACCAGCCTTCACAGGGGATACAGTCAATAACTTCCACAGGCACATATAATTTCATCATCGTTTCTGTAGATGCGAAGTGCCATATGAGTATAGGTGCCGTCTAACTCCTTTACGCTCCCGGCAACCAGGATGTCAAGGTCGCCGTCTCCGTCATAATCTCCCCATTGCGCTTCACCATGTTCAACTGTCAGCCCACCCAGGATATCCTCCCCGGTGAAAACGCCATTGCTATCGTTCCGGTAACGGCGGATAAATCCTTCATCGGTCAAAGGTGCAATGCTGACAAGTAGCATGTCCAGGTCCTGATCGTTGTCATAATCTGCCCAGGCGCTCTGGGCATGCATGGTAGGAGCGAAAACAGGATCGGTTTCTGAGAATAGCCATCCACCGGACCCATCCGGTCCATCGTTTCGCATCAGAGCGGAACGGTATGAGAATGCGGTGTCATCCCAGGCTGAAGGTATAAAAAGATCAAGATCGCTGTCATTATCGTAATCCGCCCAGGTGATTGAACGAAGGTCAAATTCCGCCTGGCTGTTATCCTCCCAGTAGGCAGGAAGGTCGGTATCGATTATAGTAAGGTTACCGGAATCGTTTAAATATATCATGGTCGCTCCGTCAGTACCGATTGCAAGATCAAGATCGCCATCGCCATCAAGATCTCCCCATGCCATATCAGAATTTCCGGTGGTAAGTTCCCCGAGCGGAACTTTCAAAGTAAGTCAATTCCCATTCATCTGTTACTCCCGGGCCATTATTACGCATAAGAATGAGTTTATCTACCACACTTTCATTGTATACGACATAATAACCAAGAACAGCTATGTCTAAATCGCCGTCACTGTCATAATCAGCCGGGGCAGTTGTAATGACCCAGAAATCTTCATCCTGCGGTGTCACAAAAAGAGAATCCAGGGGTGTCACTTCAGTGAAATCGCCAAATACGCCACCCGGACCGGGTTGAACAACTATGAAATGCACAGCCGTGCCGGTGGTGTCATCATCGTCAGTAACGGTCAGGTAAACAATATAAGTGTTGGCAGTATCGTATGTGTGCACCGGGTGTTGTTCAGCCGAAACCGCACCGTCACCGAAATCCCAGGCCCAACTTGCAATGAATCCGTCAGGATCTGTACTTGTATCGGTAAAGCTTACCATAAGTCCTTCAGTAGTATAATCGAAAGAAGCTACAGGAGGCTGGTTGAGCGGCGGTGGCGGTGTGCCTTGAAAGTGTTCAATATAGCCCTGGTAACCCACTGTCCAGACATCGCCGTCCGGACCGGCAGCAATGGCACTGAAGTTGCCGAAACCGGCAGAACCGATGTCCAGTATGGCCCAGTCCTGCCCACCTGTTGCGGAGTAATAGGCAACGTTATCATTGGTGCTCAGCCAGAGCTCATCTGCACTCAACATGTAAATGTCAGTAAAATTATGAACATTATTTGGTGTTGGAAGAACTTCCCAGGTAAGTCCGCCATCGTTGCTGCGAAATGCTTCACCCCACCAGCCGACTGCATAACCGGTACTTTCGTTGAAGAAGTCCATATCTTTTATCAGGTGAGACGAACCCGGAAGTTCACCTTCAATCCAGCTTGTACCGTTGTCGCTGCTGCGGTAATAAAGTCCGCCATCATTTGCCGCCCATATATTCGTACCTACCACATCTACAGCAACATACGAACCCAGGAAATCCGTGACAGGGATCCATGTTTCGCCGCCATCGGATGTTCTGTATAAAGCGCCGGTACTGAAGCTCTGGCCAATCACCCAACCGTCAAGCAGGGTGGTAAAGTGTATATCTTCGGCTGCTGGCAGACTGGAAGGTGTACCACTAGCTTCAGACCAATTCTCACCACCATCAGTACTCTTATAAACCTGGCCGGATTCGTCAACAAGAACAACTTTATCAGCATCAATAATGTGTACTGCCTTCATATGGTTCGGAGATAAAGGTTCCTGCATGATCCAGGGTGAATCCCCGTTACGGGTCAGAATACTGCCGTATTCACCTACTGAAATAAGGTTGCCTCCAGGGAAACGGTCAATATCATTTAGTGATGTGCCGGTGCCACTTGAAATCTGGAACCAGGAAGCACCACCATCTGTGGTTTTAATGATGAAGCCGGAACCATACCCGAAATATCCCGTTTGTGAATCGGCAAATACAGGTGCAGTGCTGCTGAGGTATCCGGGCTGCGGACCTGGTGAATCAAATGCCAGTGACCAGTTCAAACCCGCATTGGATGAATGGTACATATTCCCATTGAAATCAGAAGCAACCACTGTCTGCGGATCGGCAACTGCAAATGCAAAAACCCCTTCCGGTATCACTTCACCGAGATCGGTCCAAGTCTGACCGCCATCAGCAGACCTGAAAACACGGTCATCATAATCGGGCCAGTTACCGGCCCGTCCCCATGCCAGGATCACATCAGCGGAAATAGCGAGAAGGCGGGTCCTGTTTTCAGCGTTGGTTACCTGTGTCCAGGTAACTCCTCCGTCGACCGATCGGATGAACGTGCTATCTACTATGGCGACGGCGACAGTTCCTGAAAGAAATCCCACTGCCGATGCATCGCCTTCATAAACGGATGTAAACGTGATCCCGCCGTCTGTAGTCCTGTAGATTGCACTGTCGGAAACCGCCAGGCCGGTAAGATCATCTGTAAAATCAAAATCAAACATCCCGTTTGGTGACGGGACCCATGAACTGCCGCTGTCAAGACTTATATACTGGCCGAAATTCCCGGTTGCAAGACCGAATGCCTCTGAATAAAATTGCATAAAATATGTCGAGCCAAGTAAAGGAAGTTGTTCCCAGGCCGTACCACCGTCTGTAGTTCGATAATTTTCGTTACCGTAAACCCAGCCATTCAGGCTGTCCAGGAAAAAAAGCCCGTAAAATGGACTACTCAGCGAAATAGGTATGTCAAGTTGTACCCATGAAGTTCCGCCATCGTTTGACTCGAATAATGAACCACTTGCATCAAAGGGGTTGTCATCAGTGGCAATGAATACCCGTTGTGTTGCCGGGGCTCCAATCCCCCTGACATCCAGGTAAGTCGGGACCGGGCTTTGTGTATTCCATTGGGCCATGGCAGCTGATGAGAGTAAGATGAGCGATAATGTAATAATCCGGTTTTTCATAATTATAATTTTTAAGTTCCTGTCAAAGGAACGAGCTCAGCAGGCCTCTTTCAAAATAAAAGGTTCTTAACAGGAAAATGAATTTGATGAATGGGAAAAAGTGAATGATGAATTTGAACGTAAATAGTAGGATGAAATGATCCCTGTCGCACCCTTTTTGCCACTGACATAGTCTGAACAGGTTTTGGATGACTTCTTGTAAAGATCCTGATCTTCGAGAAGTTCAATTGTTTTATTGTTCAATTGTTCGGAATCATTTATCGTAAATGCACCTCCTGCCCCGATCAGGTCAACTGCTTCCCGGAACTTCTCATATTTCGGGCCGAAGATCACCGGCTTGCCAAAAGCCGCCGCTTCAAGGATATTGTGTATCCCCGCTCCAAATCCCCCGCCGATATAAGCGATCGTTGCGTACTGGTAAAGATGGGAAAGATAGCCGATTCCGTCAATGATGAGGACTTGGGATGATTCGGCGTTTTCTTCAGTTAGTTCAGAGAATAGCAATGCTTTGAGTGCTGGGTTCTGAGTGCTGAGTGCTAAGTTCGGAGTTCGGAGTTCGGATTATGGGAATTTTCAGTTGACTGCTGACTGCTGACCGCTGACTGCCGATCGCCGACCGCTGACCGCTGACCGCCGACTTTTGCTCCCAGTGCTTCAATCCTGACCCCCTGCACCTCGTGCGGTGCGATAATAAACTTCATCCTGTCGCCATAAGTTTCAATCAGTTTCACGATCAGCTCCTCGTCTGCCGGCCAGGTGCTGCCAGCCAGGAAAACAGGCTGATTTTCCGATGAATTTTTCCACCAGCGGAAAGGGCTTGCATTCTGCGCAATGGCAGCCACCCTGTCAAACCGGGTATCACCACTTACAACAACCTGCCCAATGCCCTCAGCCCTGAGCAATTCTGCCGAGGCTTCATCCTGGACGAAAAATCCGGTCACTTTCTTAAGTTGCTTCTTCGCCCAGCCGCCGTACCACCTGAAAAAATGCTGATTTCTCCTGAAAATGGCGGAAATCACATAAACAGGGATTTTCTCTTTGTAAAGGACATCAAGATACCGGAACCAGAATTCATACTTTACAAAAACGACCAGTGAAGGGCGGACGAGCCTGATGAATTTCTTCGCGTTCCAAGGGGTATCCAGGGGAAGGTAAAAGATATAATCTGCTCCCTCATAGTTTTTCCTGATCTCATAACCGGAAGGGGAGAAGAAGGTCAGCAGGATTTTCCAGTCCGGATTAGCTTTGCGGAAAGCTTCTATCACCGGCCGGCCCTGCTCGAATTCGCCCAGGGAGGCGCAGTGGAACCAGGCGACAGCCCCCACCCTGGCCTGGCTAAAGCCAGTCCTTTCCCTCCCCCAACTGGGGGAGGGATTAAGGGAGGGGGCCGACTGCGAACTGTGAACTGTTGAACTTTGAACTAATCTCACCAAACAGCCCTTTCCTGCCATCGACCCACTTTCGTGCTTTTGGACTGAACAGCGCCGCTATCGAGATGGCATCTCCGTAAATATGTATGATTAGATCATAGATCAGCCACATCGGAGGGGACCTTAATAGTAATAAAATTCTTTGACGCCTCTCTGGCGCAGCGGGATCGCCCAGGCGATCTTTGGCCCGATCAGGAAATCAAACTGCGCTCCTTCCGGCGGAGGCGCCATCGTATCGAAGTAATAATCCCGGTAAGCATGGGTCCATCCTTCCATGGCTTCGACAGAAAACATGAAATTCAGCAGCCGGCTTTTTCCGAAGTACATAAATCCGATCGACTGGTTGAGCATCAAACCGCCACTCAGCCTGTCATAACCTCTTTTATAATCGCCTTTCAATTGCGGGGTGCTTTGATTTTCAACCTCTATCCTGATTTTATGACTGATATAACCGACACCCAAGCGTGAAGAAAATCCCCGAATTTTTATCTTTTTTGCTGACAGGGATAAGTTTTCCGAATTTCACGCCGGCTGTATTTGCGCGTTCAAACATGGCTGCGACAGCAGGTGTCCCGTCACCGCTTATGATATTGCCATCTGAATTGATCATCCCGTCAAGGATCTCCAGGCCATTTTTGACATTGTTCCCGAACATGAAGTTATACTCAGCGCCAAAAAGCCAGTTAGACGATGTTTTCCACATAAATCCCGGCCCGACCACCGAATTCGATCCGAACCTGTTCTGCCATATCGCCCCCGGGCCACTGGTAACCGTAAAAGCCATAAAAAAACGGGATGCTGGCTGCAGAATCGATTTTGCTTTGCTGAGATTTTACCTGGATTGATAACATCAGCATGAATAGAGGCAGGATTATCCTGAACAGGCGCATGGGGTAGTTTTTGGCAAAAGTAGGAATAATTAGTCGTCAGTCGTCAGTCGTCGGTCGTCAGTTAAAACTTAATAATTCCTTCACCATACCACCTTATCACCTTACCACTTTTTCACTACCTTTGCCAGCCATTATTACATTTTCTTGAAGTAAATACCTAAAATCACTTATTATGCGCCCGATACGGATGGTCGACCTGAAAACCCAGTACGAAAAGATCAAACCCGAAGTGGATGCCGCCATCCACGAAGTAATAGATACAACTTCTTTTATCAACGGCCCGGCCGTGCAGCGCTTCCAGAAAAACCTGGAACAGTACCTCGGGGTGAAACACGTCATTCCCTGCGCCAATGGCACCGACGCCCTCCAGGTTTCGATGATGGCACTCGATCTGAAACCTGGTGACGAAGTCATAACCGTCTCCTTTACTTTCGTTGCCACCGTCGAGGTGATCGCCCTGCTGAAACTGACGCCAATCCTGGTAGACGTTGAGCCCGGGACCTTCAATATGGACATCGAAGCCCTGAAAAAGGCCATCACACCTAAAACTAAAGCTATTGTTCCCGTTCACCTATTCGGCCAGTCCGCCAATATGGAACCCATCATGGAAATCGCCAGGGAACATAATCTTTTTGTTATAGAAGACAACTGCCAGGCCATCGGTTCTGATTATACTTTCAGGACGGATCGAAGAAAAAGGCCGGAACGATCGGACATGTCGGCACAACATCCTTCTTCCCGTCGAAAAACCTTGGCTGTTACGGCGACGGCGGCGCTATCTTCACCGACGATGACGCCCTGGCCACACGCCTGCGCTATATCGTCAACCATGGGATGTACGTCAGGTATTACCACGACGAGATCGGCGTGAACTCCCGCCTCGACAGCATCCAGGCCGCCCTGCTCGACGTAAAACTGAAGCACCTTGATGAATACGCCGCGGCCCGGCAGGAAAGCGGCAGATGCTTACGACAAGGCTTTTGCCGGCAATCCGAAAATGCAGACACCGGTCAGGTCGTCTTTATCGACCCATGTCTTTCATCAATATACGCTTGTAACCAAAGATATCAACCGCGATAAACTGCTCGACCACCTGCAGGCAAAGAACATTCCCTGTGCGGTATATTACCCCGTTCCCATGCACATGCAGAAAGCTTACCTCGATCCGAGGTACAAGGAAGGCGACCTCCCGGTAACCGAAGATCTCAGCCGCAGGGTCATCTCCCTTCCCATGCATACGGAGCTGGATGAGGAGCAGATTGCGTTTATTGCAGGAGCAGTGCTGGATTTTGTAAATGGTCATTAACCTTAATGGACATTAAGTAGACATTAAGTGGACATAATGTTGTTATTTAACAATTTAACAATTTAGCAATTTAACAATCGAATCCTTGAAAGACTATTTCTCCCACGAATCAGCCATCATCGACGAAGGCTGCAAAATAGGCACAGGCACAAAGATCTGGCACTTTTCCCATATCATGAAAGATTGTGAGATCGGTGAAAACTGCAATATCGGCCAGAACGTCGTGGTATCGCCCGGCGTGGTGCTGGGCAACAACGTGAAGGTGCAGAATAACGTGTCGATATATACCGGCGTAATTTGTGAAGACGATGTCTTCCTCGGCCCTTCCATGGTTTTTACGAACATTAAAAATCCGCGCAGCGCCATCATCCGGAAAGATCAGTACGCCAGGACGCTTGTTAAGAAAGGCGCTTCCATCGGAGCCAATGCCACAATCGTATGCGGCATAACCATCAGCGAATTTGCCTTCATCGGAGCCGGTGCCGTGGTGGTGAAAGATGTCCCTGCCTATGCCCTGATCCTTGGCAACCCGGGCCGTCATGTCGGCTGGATGAGCGAATTCGGCCACAGGCTGGAGTTTGATAAGGAAGGTATCGCCGTTTGCCCGGAGAGCGGGGAGAAGTACATGCTGAAAGATGGGGAGGTTTGTAAAATAATAGAATGAAATAAATGCTTAATGTTTAATGTGTAATCTATAATTCTTAATAAGTAATTAATAATGAAAAATTAATATTAACTGCAGAGCATTATAACATTAAGAATTCAACATTAAGCATTAAATCATTAAGCATTAAGCATTAGCAACTCAATTAAGCATTAAACATATTATGCAATTTGCCCTGATCGGTGCCGCAGGCTTCATCGCCCCCAGGCACATGAAGGCCATCAAAGATACCGGGAACAACCTGGTTGCGGCAGTGGACCCGTTCGACTGCGTCGGTATCATCGACTCATATTTTCCGGATACGAACTTTTTTGTCGAGACAGAGCGCTTCGACCGGCACCTTGATAAACTCCGCCGCAAAGGAGAGAACAAAGTGGATTATGTATCCATCTGCTCGCCGAATTACCTGCATGATGCCCATATCAGGCTGGCGTTGAGGAATGAGGCCCACGCCATATGCGAAAAGCCCCTTGTGCTGAATCCCTGGAACGTCGATGCCCTGCAGGAGATTGAAGCCGAAACCGGCAAAAAGATCAATGTCATCTTACAGCTCCGTTACCACCCGACGATCATCGAATTGCAGAAAAGGATTGCAAACGGCCCGAAGGATAAGATCTACGATATCGACCTGACTTATATAACCAGCCGGGGAAAATGGTATTTTATTTCCTGGAAGGGAGATGCTGGAAAAATCAGGAGGTGTGGCCACCAATATCGGCATCCATTTCTTTGATATGCTTTCACTGGTTTTCGGGGACACAAAAGAGAATATCGTTCATTATTCCGACCGCAACACCGCTGCCGGCTTCCTTCAGCTTGAGCGCGCCCGTGTGCGCTGGTTCCTGAGCATTGATTACAATACCCTTCCGGATGAAGTCAAAGCCACCGGCCAGCGCACTTTCCGGTCTATCCTGGTTGAAGGGGAGGAGATGGAATTCAGCGGTGGATTTACCGAACTGCACACTGAAAGCTATAAAAGGATCCTTGCAGGCAATGGGTTTGGTGTTGAAGATGCCCGTGCACAGCATCAATACGGCATTTGATATCCGGAATGCCGCCCCGGTCGGCAAAAAAGGCGAGTACCACCCATTTCTCAATAAACTTTTATAAAATCTCTGTGTACCTCTGTGTCTCCTCCGTGTAACTCTGTGTAACTTAAAAAACCAATCTCTTTATGAACCTCTACGATCAACTACTACAAAAACAAGCTAAACTCTCCGTCATCGGCCTCGGCTATGTCGGATTGCCCATCGCCCTCGAATTTGCCCGTAAAATCAAAGTCATCGGGTTTGACCTGAACGCCGGCAGGGTTGAAATGATGAAAAACAGCATCGATCCCAGCGAAGAACTTCCTTCCGAAGCATTTCGACGGCTGTGACATCGAATATACATCAGATCCCGGCAGGCTAAAGGATGCACAGTTCCATATCGTGGCCGTGCCTACGCCGATAGACCGCCATAACCTCCCTGACCTGACCCCGTTGCTGAAAGCTACCCATACTGTTGGGAAAATTTTGAAAAAGGGCGATTATGTGGTTTATGAATCCACCGTTTACCCCGGTGCCACGGAAGAAGACTGCATCCCTATCCTGGAACAGGAATCAGGATTGAAACATATCATCGATTTTAAAGTCGGTTATTCCCCGGAACGGATCAACCCGGGTGATAAGGAACATACACTGATGACCATTACCAAGGTGGTTTCAGGATGTGATGAGGAATCCCTGGATATCATTGCCAGGACTTATGAACTGGTTGTTAAGGCCGGGGTGCACCGGGCTTCCAGCATCAAAGTCGCCGAAGCTGCCAAGATCATCGAAAACACCCAGCGTGATGTGAATATCGCCCTGATGAACGAGCTTTCCATCATTTTCAACCGGATGGGGATCAATACTTATGATGTTCTCGAAGCAGCCGGCACCAAGTGGAATTTCCTCCGCTTTTACCCGGGCCTGGTGGGTGGCCATTGCATCGGCGTTGATCCTTACTACCTGACATTCAAGGCGAAAGAACTGAAATACCATCCCCAGGTGATCGACAGCGGACGATTTGTCAACGATTCCATGGGTCCTTACATCGCAAAACAATTGGTGAAGAAGCTGATCGGGGCAGGAAAGAACGTGATGAACTGCCGCATCCTGATCATGGGAACCACTTTCAAGGAAAATGTCAGCGATATCCGGAATTCAAAGGTGGCTGATGTTTACAATGAATTGAAAACATACGGAGGGATCCATATTGATGTCATCGATCCGCATGCTACTTCAGAAGAAGTGCAGAAAGAATACGGTTATGAGCCTGGTAAAATCCCCTTCGGGAAAATATGATGCAGTCATTGTAGCCGTTGCCCATAAGGATTATATCGATTTGCAGGAAGGCGATTTCATGGCTTTATTGAATGAAAAGGGAATCCTGGTTGATATTAAGGGACTGTACCGCAAACGCATAAAAAATCTAACCTACTGGAGTCTGTAGTTTTATATACCACTAAGGCACTAAGGACACAAAGGGACACTCAGGAAAACTATATACTCTTAGTGCTTCTTAGTGCCCTAAGTGCCTTAGTGGTTAACAACCTATCAAACAATTAATCATTATCTTTGCTTAAAGTAAACCAACCCAGGTCAAATGAAAATCCTTGTTACCGGCGGAACAGGCTATATCGGCTCCCATACAGTTGTCGAACTGCAGCAGCAGGGCTTCGAGGTCATCATCGTGGATAACCTGTCGAATTCCTCGGCAGGAGTAGCTGAGCGAATTGCCATGATTACCGGTATCAAAGCTGAATTGCAGGTATTTGATCTCTGTGATGCCGTTAAAACAAACAGGCTTTTTGAGGAAAACCAGGATATTGCCGCCGTTATTCATTTTGCGGCCTCAAAATCGGTCGCGGAATCGGTGAAGAATCCATTGAAGTACTATCGCAACAACTTGCTTTCAACGATTAACCTCCTCGAAAGTATGGCGAAATTCAAAGTCAGGTATATCGCTTTTTCTTCTTCCTGCACCGTGTATGGTCAGCCGGAAACACTGCCGGTCACTGAACAAACGCCACTGCTTAAGGCTGAATCTCCTTATGGAAATACCAAGAGGATCATGGAGGAAGTGATTGCAGATGCAGTTAAGGCCAACGACCTCCGGGCCATTTCCCTGCGCTATTTCAACCCGATCGGCGCCCATGAATCGGCACTGATCGGCGAAGCGCCTGCAGATGTCCCTGATAACCTTGTACCTTACCTTACCCAGACTGCCATTGGAATCCGACCTTTCTTAAGGGTTTTTGGAGATGATTATGATACACCTGATGGTACCCCGGTGCGCGATTATCTTCATGTTATGGATCTGGCCAAAGCACATGTTGTGGCTTTAAGGAGGATGTTGGACGGGAGGCCAAAGACCCTTATGAAGTTTTTAACCTTGGAACGGGTAAAGGAGTTTCGGTGATGGAAGTTATCCAGTCCTTCGAGAAGGTATCGGGAGTGAAGCTGAATTACCAGGTAGTTGCACGTCGCCCCGGCGATATAGTGAAAATCTGGGCCGATCCATCTTATGCCAACCAGGAACTTGGCTGGAAATCGGAAAAAGGCCTGGATGAAATGATGTTATCTGCCTGGAACTGGGAAAAAGCAAGAAAATGACCAATGACTAATGACCAATGACTAATGACCAATGACCAATAAAACCATCCTCATCACAGGCGGTGCCGGCTTTATCGGCTCTCATGTCGTTCGCCTGTTTGTGAATAAATATCCCGGGTACAGGATCATCAACCTGGATACCCTGACTTATGCCGGGAACCTGGAGAACCTGCGGGATGTGGAAAAGAGCCCGAATTACATATTTATCAAGGCGGATATTGCTGAGGATAAGCAGGTCATGCAGGCATTTTACCATTACCAGCCCGACGGCATCATCCACCTGGCGGCAGAATCCCATGTCGACCGGTCGATTTCCAATCCAACGGATTTTATTTACACGAATATCATTGGTACGGTGAACCTGCTGAATGCTGCCCGTATGACCTGGCAGGAAGAAACACAAGATAAACGGTTCTATCATATTTCGACAGATGAAGTTTATGGCTCCCTGGGCGATACCGGTCACTTCAGGGAAACCACCCCGTACGATCCTAAAAGCCCTTATTCTGCATCGAAAGCCAGCAGCGACCACCTTGTCAGGGCTTATCACCATACGTTCGGCCTTCCCGTTGTGCTTTCAAACTGCTCAAACAATTACGGCCCCAACCAGTTCCCGGAAAAACTGCTCCCCCTGTTTATCAATAATATCAGGCATAACAAACCTCTCCCGGTTTATGGGAAAGGTGCCAATGTGCGCGACTGGCTTTATGTAGAAGACCATGCACGGGCGATCGATATCATCTTCCATCAGGGAGTAAACGGGGAAACATACAATATCGGGGGGAATAATGAATGGAAAAACCTCGACCTGATCCTGTTCCTTTGCAGGATGATGGATGAAAAGCTGAAGCGTCCGGCAGGCACATCGGAAAAGCTTGTTACATATGTCAAGGACCGCGCCGGGCACGACCTGCGGTATGCCATCGATTCCTCGAAGCTCCAAAAAGAACTGGGTTGGAAACCCTCTGTCACTTTTGAGGAAGGCCTGTCCATGACGGTTGATTGGTACCTTGAAAACCAGGACTGGCTCGATCATGTGACTTCAGGCGATTACCAAAAATATTACGAGAATCAATATCTTAACAGATGATTTACCGTGTTTAAAAACCTTTTCTCCAGGACCAGCTCAATATCATCCTTAACCGGCTTCTCGGCGGTTAAAACCGACATGCACTCCCATTTGATTCCCGGAATCGATGATGGTGCTCGAACTATGGAAGATTCCCTTCAGCTGGTCAGGAAAATGCATCAGCTCGGGTATACTAAACTGGTCACCACCCCGCATATCCAGTCAGAATTCTATAAAAATACTCCGGAAATAATCCTTTCGGGATTGCAAAAGCTCAGCGAAGCTATTGCCGCCGCCGATATTCCCGTAGAGGTTGAAGCTGCAGCCGAATACCTGCTGGATGATGGCTTTGAGGATAAAATGATTGAGGGTAAACTGCTTTCATTCAGCGATAAATATATCCTGGTCGAACTGTCCTATTTTAATCCCCATCCCAATCTTAAGTCATTTATTTTTAATCTCCAGGTTGATGGATATAAGGTCATCCTTGCCCACCCGGAAAGATATACATACTGGTTCAACGACTTCGGTAAATTTGAAGATTTAAAGGACCGTGGCGTATTTTTTCAGCTGAATTCCGTTTCCCTTGCCGGTTATTATCCTGAACCGGTAAAAAAGTTTGCGGAAAAGCTTATCGATAAAGGTATGATTGATTTTATCGGGAGCGATGCGCATAATATGAGATATCTGGAAGCCCTGGAGAAAAGCCTGAAAGAAAGGTCGCTGGTGAAATTGATCTCTTCAGAAAAATTATTGAACGGAAGTCTTTAAATAATCATCAGTTGTCAATCGTCTGTAAAAAATTGATGACTACTATTCTGGAATCTGGAAAAATAATTTCCCGAACTTAAACCTTAACCCTTAACCCTCAACATTACCCCTTTTTATATTCAGCGCTGACAGCCGGTATATCCCTTTTTACTTTTTTAATCAGCCCCTGGAGCACATTTCCCGGGCCAACTTCCACGAACATGGTCACACCACTGGCGATCATATTACGAACGGATTGTGACCAGCGGACGGGTGAAGTCAATTGTGCGATTAGGTTTTTCTTGATGATCTCCGGGTCGACAACCGACTGGCCGGTGACATTCTGGTAAATAGGACAGGTGCCTTTATTGAATTTGGTCGCTTTGATGGCATTGGAAAGTTCTTCCGCTGCCGGCTGCATGAAGGGAGAATGGAAAGCCCCGCTGACATTGAGGGTCACGGTTTTCTTTGCTCCTGCTTCCGTCAGTTTCTGGCAGGCGATCTCAATCCCTTTGACACTTCCGGAGATAACCAGCTGCCCGGGGCAATTGTAATTGGCCGGGACAACGATCTCTTCTTTAATGAGGCTTAACACACGCTCCACATCAGCATCATCCATTCCTATGACAGCGGCCATGGTGGAAGGCTGAAGTTCACATGCTTTCTGCATGGCCATGGCTCTTTTGGAAACCAGTTTCAGGCCGTCTTCAAACGAAAGGACTTTGTTGGCAACAAGGGCCGAAAATTCCCCGAGGGAATGGCCGGCTACCAGGTCGGGCTTGAACTCGTCGCCTAATACCCTTGAGAGTATCACGGAATGAAGAAATATCGCGGGTTGTGTCACTTTGGTCTGGCGGAGGTCTTCTTCCGTGCCTTCGAACATGATTTCCGTAATGTTGAAACCCAGTATGGTGTTGGCCTTGGTAAACAGTTCCCTGGCAAGAGCCGATCCTTCAGACAGGTCTTTTCCCATCCCGACAAACTGGGCCCCCTGGCCTGGAAAAACGTAAGCTTTCATGCTTAATATCTAAAATTAACTTGACAATAAAGTTGCGCAAAGGTAGCAATTTTTCCCGATTGCAAACCTGTGTGTCTTAATGAAGGTTTGAGCCGATCAGATGGATAAACTCCTCACGGGTCGGTTCTTTTAAAAATGCACCGGTAAAATCGGATGTGGTTGTGATGGAATTCTGTTTCTGGATACCTCTCATGGCCATGCACATGTGAAGTGCCTCTATAACCACAGCTACACCGAGTGGTTTAAGGGTATTCTGGATACAATCTTTGATCTGGGTAGTAAGGCGTTCCTGGACCTGTAACCGCCTGGCAAAAGCGTCGACAACACGCGGGATCTTGCTTAATCCTACTATGTAGCCATTTGGAATATACGCCACATGAGCTTTCCCAAAAAACGGGATCATATGATGCTCACAGAGTGAATAGATCTCGATATTTTTTACAATGACCATTTGTTTGTAATCCTCTTTGAACATGGCCGACAGAAGTATCTCTTCCGGGTTCAGCATGTAACCATGGGTGAGGAACTGCATGGACTTGGCTACCCTGACAGGTGTATCCAGTAACCCTTCACGGTCAGGATCTTCCCCTATACTTTTCAAAATCTCCCTGTAATGGCGCGCCATGGTGTTGACAGTCCTGTAATTGTAATTGTCGATCTTTTCGTAGCCATCCATTTCATTGACTTCGGCCATTTCTTTTAACAACTTTTTTTTCATTGCGATATTTTTTATTAAGATAGCCTACTCTTTAGTCTGGGCAAGAATAGTGGCCACCTCAAATACTGTATAAATAATATAAAGGATAAAAAAGGTCAGGATGAAAGAAAGAATCCCTTCTTTCACATAAAAAACATAAACAACCACCACGATCAAATAGTTCATCAGTTTCAGGGAAGTAGCCAGCATAAAATACCCGACAAATTTTCTGGGATTCAGGGCAGTGATCCTGAGCAGCACATAATGAACAATCGCGGTGATAACATAAAACAGGATTATCAGGTAAGGCGTAGCAGGGGAAATGATGCCGGCAGGCAGCAACCAATTCATTATAAAAACAAGGACCCCCAGTGCCAGGCTTAAGATAGTCAGCCTCAGGATAAAATGTTGGTACTTTTTTCTCATTTACTTTCAGGGCCTTTTTTTCCTGAACCTTTGGTTGGTTTCATCAAATCCCTGGTTACGGTATATATGGATAGGATTACCGCTAATATGGATAACACGATGGTAAAGACAGGGACTGTCATTTTAAGCCATTCATCAAGCTTTATTCCTCCGAAAACGCCAATCAGGATAATGACCAGCATCTGGAAAGCAATGCTTGAATAACGGGTATAATTATCCAGTGACTTTTTCTTTTTCTCTAAGGATGGATCCATGCTGCATGTTTTCCTTCTGGGCCTTGATATCGGCTTCATCTTCCATATTGCAGGTGCCGGAAAATTTAGCCCCTGGCTCGATGGCCAGTTTGCTGGTATGAACTTCCCCGGTAACCTTTGAAGTGGCCTTGAGTGATAATAACTCCTTGACCCGGATGACCGCCTTGACCTGGCCGGACAGATCTGCATTCTGGCAGGTTATGTCTCCTTCAATCATTCCGGAAACTCCGACAACAATTTTGCCATTCGACTGGATGGATCCATGCAAGGTCCCGTCAACCCTGAAATCTCCGTCCGACCGGATATCGCCCTTTATACTGGTGCCTTTACCGATCATATTGACGGCCGGGGTTTCACTGATTATGGTTTTTGCCATTTTATCGTAGAGTTTATTGCAAATTGCTTATTTGACATAATATTTTTCGAAAAACTTGGAATACCCGCCGATATCTTTTTCTTTGAAAAATACCGGGTAGTTCTCCGTGGAGATAACAAAGTTATAAAAAGTTCCTGGTTTTAAATCGGCGTAAACATATTCACTTAATATAATAGCCTCCATATATTCTTTTGCCTTGTCTGAATTGTTAAAGTTGCCGATAGTGACAAGGTAATGATCATTATCAAGCACCAGGCTGTTGATTGCGAGATTTTCAAGACTGTAATATTTCAGGTTGTAATCCGAAAGCTTGACTTTAAAAGGATTCAGCCTGATTTCCTTTGATTCGGCTACAATCATGAACATATGCTGCCCGGCGGGATTAAGTTTATAAGGCGATGCTGTTTCCTCAGGCGGGATTACCTCGGCAGGCATTTCTATGCTTTCATCCTTCAGCTCAGGATTATCTTTGATAATACTCGCCAGGATAGTTTGTGCCAGAGGTTTGATATCGCTGTTTGGGATATTTCGTATGATCATCCCGAGCTGGGAAACCAGTGAATCAATCACATCAATTTTACCTATGGAAATGGCTTTCAGGTATGCAAACCTGGGCGCAAGCTCCATCGTGTCGCCATAAAGGGAAAATGCAAGGTCGCTTTTGGCAATGACCTGGAAATATTGGCCTGCCTTATAATCCTTATAGGTTTCTTCATAAAGGATGTTCACCTTGTTTTTTTCCGCTTCAATTTTGGCATAATATTCGGGATCGGCCAGCACTTTGGCATAATCACTTTCAGGATATTGAGAAATGATCAGGTTTTTATAGTGATTGGCCTCGTCGGGCTGCCCTCCTTCAATGATATATTTTATAAAGATAATAATAGGACAGGAGCTTGTGGTCATTGTCAGGGTAACGACTATTCATGGTAAGGAAGGCTTCCATGGATTTATTATTATCCTTGAGCCCGTCCTTATATACCTTGCCGCAGGTGAAATAGGCATCCAGGATCAATGTATCTGAGGCAGCAGATTTCTTCTTCAGTGAAAGGAAGGTCTTTAAGGTAATATTCCCGTGCCATGGGATTATTTTCCGCAGCCATGACCGAATCCGATTTGGTCGTATCGGAAGCAGGCTTCAAGGTCATCACCATAAGAAATGACTTGCTTATCGCTTATCCTCCACAGATCTTCAAGTTTCCTTTTGCCCCATTTCTTTACGAATTCCGCATATCCGTAATCCTTGGTCTGCTGGTTATAAAAATACCATTTGCCTCCAACCGGCAAACCGGTGCTGCCAGGGCCACCGGTAAAAGGAAGTGGCCTGTTCCTGGACGGTTAAGGCTTCTTCCAGTTTCTTCTGCTCGGCCAGCATTGCCTGTTCTTCAACATAGGCTGCGATAATATTGTCGATCACACTATTCCGTTCAGTCTCGCTCATATTGACCAGGCTCTGCAGGCTGTCCTCGTGCTGAATAATGATCAGGCTTTCCACAAGGTCGGTAAGAATTTTTGTTTTCCTGTCGATATCGTCATAATTCGGATAATCCTTTGGCAGGGCCATCATGGCCGTATCGTAATAAGCCTGTGCGTTTTCGTATGATGGGATTTCAAAATACAGGTCGGCTAAAGTTAGGGCAGATGTCGCGAGCTGGTAATTATTGTTAACGGATGAAGAAACAGATAGCCTAAAGTATTCAATGCCCATGACCGTGTCACGATCCCTCATGGCCACATCAGCCAGGGCAAAATAAATCTGGTCCTTGTAATCTTTGTTCTTTTCATCCTTTAGCATCTTCGTCAGGATCTTGGTAACCTGTTTCCGGTCACCTGAGTTGGTATCATATGATTTTGCCAGGTTGATCTTTGCCTGGAATGCCATATCGTATTCCGGGTTGCGCTTGATCACTTTGTTATACCATTCCGAAGCCCGGTACAAATCCCCGCTCTGCTGGAAAATCTGGCCAAGGATAAACATCATCCTTGTTTTAAGGTCACGTTTCGGATTATAAAAAATGCCTTCAACCAGGAAATCGACAGCACGGTCATAATATTCCTGCCGGATATAAAGATCAGCATATACCTGCGGTAATATCTTGACAATATCGTACGGTACAACGCCTTTGCTAACATCTGCCGTGATCAGGTTTAAAAGAGGTTCTGTCTTTTCAAATTCGCCGGTCTGGTTATATGTCAGTGCCAGCCAGATCATCGAATTATATTTGATGTCATTATATCCGTATTCCTGTATGACGAAATTGAATGTCCGCCGGGCACTGAAATATTCCTGCTTGTAAAAATAGGCCTTACCTATCATCAGATAGGAATCATCAATCCATTTTACTTTTTCCGTTCCGTCAAATGGCATGGAATGCTTTTGAATGGCAATAGAAGCTTTCTGGATCGCCCGGTCCATCTCGGGATTTAGCTGCTGGGCTTCCTGCTTGGTGCCAAAATTAAATACCGGCAATACTTTGGTGAAATTATCCTTGGCCCCCTTTACCAATTGAATCGACCCTTCATTCAGGCTTTCCTTGCCATTGAAATAAACATTGTAACGGGAGGTGATATTATGGTATAACCGCCTGGTAAATGTGTTTTTTTTTGTAGAGCATGAAAATAATGACACCAGGAGAATTAACTGCTCCGGCTGCAAGGAATATCTTACGGTATGAAATTTGGCCTGGCACTGTTCTCAGGATAAATGCTGCAGAGTTAAATGTAAGATTGAAATATGATTTGAAGGAGCTTTGACAGCCCGATGTAATAACTTAATTTTTATCTAAATATTTTATGCCTGCCGCGAACTTTATAAAAAGAACCAGCTGTGCAAAAGTAAAAAATATTCCCGATCCCCGAAAATTTCCGATATTTGCAGGCTGAACACCAGTGGAATGGCCGAAGAAGTCAAAAAGAAGGAAAAATGGTACCGGAAGCTTAGGGATAAGTATAAATTGGTCATTCTGAACGATGAGACTTACGAGGAGAAATTATCTTTCAAACTCAGCCGCCTGAATGTCTTCGTCGCTACAGGTACACTCGCCATTTTTCTGATCATCATCACAACCATTATCATTGCATTCACGCCTTTGCGCGAATATATCCCGGGATATACCGATGTTAACTTATACGAACAACTTTACCAGATAGAGGAATTGACCGATTCCCTTGACGCGGATGCCCGCCAGAAATCCCTGTACCTCGAAAATCTCCGGCTCATACTTTCAGGCAAGGATACCACTATCATAAGTCCTTTGAAACAGGATACGGTCGAAAATTATACAAGCATTTCAAGTTATGCCTCAAGTGAAGATTCGGCTTTCAGGTATGAATTTGAATCACAATTGATAAGTGGCGGGAATGAAATCAGTCTTACCGACCGTAACCGGCCCGGTTCAAGACCGGATATCAGCAGTTTTTCTTTTTTTACTCCTTTGAGAGGGATCGTGACCAGCAAATTTGATCCGGCATCAAAACATTTTGGCGTGGATATTGTTTCCGTACAGAATGAAGCCATAAAAGCCACACTCGACGGGGTGGTCATTTTTGCAGGGTGGACTATCGAAACCGGATATACGATGAGCATTCAACATGAAAATGACCTGATCTCCGTTTATAAACATAATTCAGCATTGCTTAAAGATCAGGGCAGCTATGTTAAAGCCGGTGATGCCATTGCCATTATCGGAAGTTCCGGTGAATACAGCACAGGCCCGCACCTTCATTTTGAACTATGGTATAACGGGGTGCCGGTCGACCCGGCAGATTTTATCAAGTTTTAACCCACGTATAAAAATAATGGCACAATCTTTATTGCATAATCAATCAATTTAATACCTTATATTTAAATGGATATTTTTATCAAAATAGCCCAATTGCTTTTAAGCCTTTCAATCTTAGTAGTATTTCATGAATTTGGCCATTTTCTTGCTGCCAAGATTTTTAAAACCCGGGTCGAAAAGTTCTATTTATTTTTTAATCCCTGGTTTTCCCTGTTTAAATTCAAAATTAAGGATACGGAATATGGTATGGGCTGGCTGCCCTTAGGTGGTTATGTGAAAATATCCGGTATGATCGATGAGTCGATGGACAAGGAAGCCATGAAACAGCCGCCCCAGCCCTGGGAATTCCGGTCAAAGCCAGCCTGGCAGCGGCTTATCATTATGGTTGGCGGGGTGACGGTCAATGTTTTACTTGCATTTGCAATTTATATAGGTATACTTGCCATGTGGGGAGAGCAATACCTTCCGACCTCCCAGGTCAATAAATATCGGCATAGTGGCTGATTCACTGGCCAATGAGATGGGTCTTGCAGAACGGCGACAAAATCCTCTCGGTCAATGGACAATATGTGAATGATTTCAACAAGATTCCCATGATCCTTATTCTGGAGGAAGCTAAAACCATGCAGGTGGAGCGGGATGGTCAGACCCTTGATATCGCTATACCGGAAGGTACCCTGGGTAAACTGGTCAAACACAGGGAACCTGATTTTATAGCCCCACGTTTCCCTTTCGAAGTGGATGGTTTTTCTGAACCCTCTGCCGCCAAAGAAGCCGGGATAGAACTGGACGACAAGATAATTTCTGTTAACGGTGAACCAACAAATTACTTTGATGAATTTGTAAAAGCGGTCAAAAGCCATAAAGGAGAAATGGTTGACGGCAGTCGTGGTCAGGGGGATTGATACTTTACAAATGCAGGTGCCGATTTCACCGGAAGGGATGATGGGGATCCAGACCAATCCTTTAAAATATTTCGAATTTGAAGAGAAGAACTATAATCTGTTGCAGGCTATCCCGGCCGGCTTTGTAAAAACCTACGATGGGATCGGCAATTACCTGAAGCAGCTTAAATTGTTATTTTCACCGGAAGTTAAAGCCTATGAATCGGTCGGCGGGTTTATTACGATCGGAAGTATTTTCCCGCCAACCTGGGATTGGCCTGCTTTCTGGCGGTTAACCGCCTTCCTGTCGATCATGCTGGCTATCCTGAACCTTCTTCCAATCCCGGCACTCGATGGAGGCCATGTGATGTTCCTGGCTTACGAGATCATCAGCGGACGCAAACCCAGCGATAAATTCATGGAATACGCCCAGATCACCGGGATGGTCATCCTGTTTGCCCTGCTTATCTTTGCAAATGGCAATGATATCGTCAAGACTTTTCAAGTAGTGATAAGGTGGTCAGGTGGTGCCAGGTGACCTTGTGTGACTGTTGACCGCCGACCGCCGACCGCTGACTGGCGACCGCTGACTTAGTCCGAATCAATCTTATCTTTCAGTGACCTGAACCCTTCACCGAGAATTTCATTGGCGTTGATGACCGTCATAAATGCTGCCGGATCCACCTGGTGGATGTATTCCTGCAAAATGGCCATTTCACGCCTGTTGACATTGGTGAAAATGATGGTCTTCTCCTGCCCGCCAAACATTCCTCTGCCTTGAATATAAGTTCCCCCGCGGTTAATATCTTTTATGATCTTATCGCGGATCAGCTGGTGCTGCTCGGAAATGATGAAAAGTGTTTTATCATAGCTGATCCCCTGGAGGACGACATCCATGACCCTTCCGGTAATAAATATGGTAAGAAGTGAATACAGCGGGATGACCCAGTCCATGAATGAAAACAAGCCGATGATCACGACTACCGAATCCACAAGGATGATCATCTGGCCCGGTGGCATTTTGTTAAACCGGGAAATGATCATGGCGACCACATCCGAACCGCCTGAAGTTGCCCTGGCTTTAAAAATCAACCCCAAGCCCAGGCCAACCAGGACTCCCCCGTAAATTGACGATAGCAGGCCATTGTCCTGGACCAATGGTTGATCTCCCCAGAAAAGGGTGAGGGTGTCTACAAAGACGGCGGTCAGGGTGAACCCTACGACTGTTTTCACCCCGAACCTCGGCCCAAGGATCCTGGTGCCGATTATGGTAATGGGGATATCAAAACAGATGGCCGTTAGACCTACCGGGAAGTCAAATAAGTGATGCAGAATGATTGACAATGCCATAAACTCCTCCCGGGACTATTTTATAAGGCGTGATAAACAGAACAAAGCCTGCAGCCATGATGAATGCCCCGACCGTGATGAGCGAATATGCAATGAACCATCTCTTGCTGAATAATTTTTCCTGTGTAATGAATGACATATTTACTTTGTTTTAAAATGAACCATAATAAATTGTCACGCAAATTTAGGGGTATATTCCGGATTCGATTTTCTTAATAGCCTTTAAGTAAATAAAATAATCCTAAATAATAGGCGTTTAAAACTCCTGTGAGATAATATTTGTTACTTTAGCGATTTATTTTTCTAACCGTCTCTCTGAAGATGAAATTTAGCAAGGTCGTTCAACTGACTATACTGCCGCTTCTCTTTATTATCTGGCTTGTCAATCCTATTACAAGGCACAGCAGGAGCCGAATTTTTCGCAGTATATGTTTTACGGGCTTGACTCATGAACCCGGGTGTTGCCGGAAATGATAATGCAGTCAGTATTACAGCGGCAAACCGGATACAGTGGACAGGTTTTGGCAAAGAAGATGGCGATGCAGGTCGCACCACGCACTTATTTCGTTGCTGCCGATATGCCGATCCGTATCCTGAAAGGAGGGGTCGGTGCTGTGATCATGCAGGATGCCATCGGTCATGAAAAAACGATTGCGGTAAAAATCGGCTATGCGAACCAGCGAAAGATGGGGTTTGGCAAACTTGGCATCGGGGCACAGATCGAATTTAATAACCGCAATATAGATTTTACCAAACTTAATCCGGCCGGAGACGACCCTTTGCTCGACCAGTTAAGCGCTGAAGAAAGCGAGATGCTGATCGATTTTTCTCTTGGATTGTTTTACAGTGTGCCTGAAAGCTATTATATAGGAGTTTCAGGCCTTCATCTTGTTCAGACCAAAGGCAAACCTCTTGTCGAAGATGCAACGGGCGGCCTCAGTATGAAACTCGACAGGACTTTTTTTATTACATGGTGGATATGAAATTAATTTTCCGCGAAATCCGGATTATAAGTTTGTGCCTTCAGCTATTATTGAAACAGACCTTGCAAAAATCAGGTTTGATGTGAATGCATTGCTTAAATATAAGGAAGTGTTCTGGGGGGGATTGGGTTACCGTGTTGGTGAATCGGTCATTGTTTTGCTTGGCGTTCAATATAAGGATTTTAGAATCGGATATTCATACGATATCAATGTAAACAAGCTTGGATTACCTGTCTTCGGCGGAACTCATGAAATCATGCTGAATTACAGGTTCAAACTGGAAATTGACAAAGGAAGAAAGAGCTATAAAAACACCAGATTCCTATAAATAAAGAAAAAAAAAGCGTTATTGTTTTAATATTTTTTATTTTTGGACACTTTTTCAAAATAAAACAACACGAAGTTCGTTATATATTTGGCCAAAAAAAATTGTTATGAAAAGACTTCCCTCATTCTTGCTGATCCTCGCTGTAGCAGGAACGCTATACAGCTGCAATAACTCCGGTAATGGAGAACTGGTGGGTGTCAGCCGAAAGACCAGGCCCTTCTTTCAACCTGATCCTTTCGGAATGGTTTTTATTCCGCAGGGTAGTTTTACCATGGGTGTCGGTGATCAGGATATCACCTATTCCTTTATCCAGGAACCAAAAACGGTTTCTGTTTCAGCATTTTATATGGATGAAACGGAAATTACCAATGATGAGTACCGCCAGTTCGTTTTCTGGGTGCGGGATTCCATCGCGCTGCGGGTACTGGGTGATATCAGGCCCGATGAGTTTTTAATCCAGGAAAACGCCAAAACAGGAGAAATCTATGACCCGCCGCTGCTGAACTGGAGTGCCGATATCGAATGGAACAGTGACGAACAGGATATCAGGGATGCACTGGAGGAAATGTATATTCCGGAACATGAACGATATTTCAGGAAAAAGGAAGTGGATGCCCGTAAATTATTCTATGAATATTACTGGATTGATTACGTGGCCGCTTCTGCAAAAGACTGGACCGAAGAGGCAAATTCTGAAAATGCCGCTTTTGCCAACAGGCCGCAGGGTATGCGCGACCGTTCAGTTTATGTGAGGAAAGAACTCATCAATGTTTATCCGGATACCTTGTGCTGGATTCACGATTATACTTATTCTTTCAACGATCCTTTGACCAAAGCTTATTTCTGGCATCCTGCCTATAATTTCTACCCGGTTGTCGGAGTGAACTGGAAACAGGCCAGGGCTTTCTGTATCTGGCGTACTGAACTGATGAACAATTCTACGGATGGCAGCAAAAAGGGTGAATCCGATATCGTTGATTTCAGGCTTCCAACCGAAACGGAATGGGAATGGGCTGCCAGGGGTGGCTATAACAATAACCCTTATCCATGGGGTGGACCTTATACAAGAAATGAAAGAGGATGCTTCCTGGCAAACTTTAAACCTCTTCGTGGAAATTATATCGATGATGGAGGATTGCGTACAGTTATTGTAGCACATTATCCTCCTAATGATTTCGGTTTGTATGATATTGCCGGCAATGTGTCTGAATGGACCATCAGTGCTTATGATCCTTCTTCCTACAACTTTACCTGGGATATGAACCCGAATTATACCTATAACGCCAAAGAAGATGACCCGCCTGCCATGAAAAGAAAGGTTATCCGCGGAGGATCATGGAAAGATATTGCTTACTATATGCAGGTGTCAACCAGGGATTATGAATACCAGGATACCGCAAAAAGCTATATCGGCTTCCGCTGCATCCTGCCTTACCTTGGAAGAAATAAGGATGATAATCCCTCCAGGGCTTCAAGGGTTTATAATTAATTAAGCTATACAATCATTCTCAATAAACAACCTTTAAAAACCTTTTTATCTTTAATAACATGGGTATAAACACATTTGTCAGAAGACGCGGATTCAGAAATTTCATGGCCAAATTATACGGATGGGGTGCATCAGTCGTAATCCTTGGGGCTTTATTCAAAATTAATCACTACCCTTATGCCAATGAAATGCTGGTCGTTGGTCTGGGTACAGAAGCTATCATTTTCTTCTTCTCAGCGTTTGAACCACCTTATGTAGAACCCGACTGGAGCCTTGTATACCCTGAACTGGGCGGACTATATCATGGAGACGGAACCGGCGTCGAAGGTAAAAAATCGAAAAAACCAACACAGGAACTGGATGATCTGCTAAAACAGGCCAATATCGATAAACAACTGATAGACCGGTTGGGGGATGGCTTGAAGAGACTGAGCGATAATACGGCTAAACTTTCCGATATAACTGATGCTGGCCGGTGCTACTAATGAATTTGTCGCCAGAGTCAAAGGGGCTTCCAAATCAGCGGAAAATCTTTCCAAATCCTATGACATGACGTCGGAGACCCTGCAGAAAGATGCCAATGCTTCCGTGCAACTATTTGAACAGCATCAAAAATGCCGGGTGACAATGCGGCCAATCTTTCCAATACTTACAAAGAAGCCTCTGATATCATGAAAAGTGATATCCCGGTGACCAAAGAATTTACCGCCAGTATGAAGGTGGCTATGCAATCAGCCAATTCGCTCGCTGAACAATATACCAAATCAGCTGAAGTCCTTGTCGCAGTCGGCTAAACAACTTGATTTTTCAGCCGTTGACGGGAAATCATACAATGAGAAATTACACCAGATTTCCGACAAATTAGCTGCATTAAATTCTGTTTATGAGCTTCAATTACAAGGCAGCAACGAACAGATTCAATCAACCGCCAAGGTTCGTGAAACAATGACCGAACTGCTGAAGAATATGAAGGAATCAGCAGATACCATGGCAGTTTACAAAGACCAGATGAACCTCCTTACCCAGCGGATATCCTCCCTGAACGAGGTTTATGGTGGTATGCTTACCGCAATGAGCGGAAAGAGCCAAGTAAGGTCCCCGGTTGATATGAAAAAAGATTTTTAACAGACTTAATTCCGAAAAAATATGGCTGGATATAAAGAGACACCGCGGCAGAAAATGATTGCCATGATGTATCTTGTGCTGACTGCCCTGCTGGCTCTTAACGTTTCCAAAGATATGCTTGAAGCTTTCCTGGTGGTTAACGAAAGTATGGAAAACACCATCGAGGTCTTCGAAAATAAACTGGGAAACCTTTACTTGGAATTTGAAAAACAATATCAACTCAAACCTCAAAAGGTTGGAGAGCACTGGGAAAAAGCACAAGAGGCCAGGAGATTATCAAATGAATTAAAGGAATATGTCGACCATATGATGTATGATGTGGTTAAACAATCGGAAGGAAAGGATTCCGCTGCTTTAGTGCAGCAGGGGCCTTTGTTACAAGAGTAATGCAGGACCCTTATAATCCCAGAAAAGAAATTGACGGTTTCCATGTTGAATATGTCTAAGGTGGCGACTAAGGATAAATATGATGAGTCGACCAATTACTTTATCAACAAGGGGCAGGCAAAGGTGCTCAAGGAAAAGATAGAAGAATACAAAACGGCCATGCTCAATCTTGTTCCGCCTGAATTCCGGGAGAATATCAAAATGGGGCTTGAAACAGAAGGCCCATTTTTCAATGCGGATGGCGAAAAACAAACCTGGGAACTGCACCACTTCTATCATACCATTCTTGCCGCTTCCGTGACGATCATGAATAAGATCAAAGCAGAAATTCAAACAGCAGAATTTGATGTCACGGCTGAATTATTCAGTGAGATCGATATTTCCGACTTTAAATTTGATAAAATTGAAGCGAAAATTATCCCTACCACTAATTATGTCCTGCAAGGTGATAAGTATGAGGCTGAAGTGCTGGTAACAGCATTCGATACCAAGCAAACCCCTGAGGTTTTTGTGCTTCAGGGCGCAGATGCTATAACTGTCAGCAATAAAGACCGGGCTTCGAAAGTAGAAGGAGAAGACGGATTGTTAAACTATCTTTCCCTGCCGGTGCTGTTGGACCGCAGAAATATGCCGGTGTGGTTGAAGTCGTTTCTCCCGAAGGTGAAAGAATCCCCTATAATTTTGCAGGGGAATATGTCGTTGCCCCGCCTTCACTTACCGTTGCCGCAACTAAAATGAACGTATTTTATATCGGTGTTGACAACCCGGTGTCCATTTCCGTTCCGGGCATCGCTGAAGCAGATCTTACGTCCTTCCATTTCTGTCGGTACTTTAACCAGGGCGGCCGGTAGTAAAGACTATATTGTCAGGGTGCCGCAAGGACAACCAAAAGCAGTTATTTCTGTTGATGCCATGTACCAGGGCGAAACACGCCGCATGGGCGGAGCCGAATTCAGGATCAGGAGAGTCCCCAGCCCGGTGGCGGAAATAGCCGGACAGGTGGAAGGTGCGATCGATAAAAGTACCCTGCTGGCTGCAGGTGCCATCATCCCGGTTATGAGGGATTTTGAATTTGAACTCTTCTTTGAAGTTAAATCTTTCCGTATGACCACCATCGTCGGTGGTGACGGGATCTCCAAAAGAGGTACGGGTAATCGCTTTTCAGACGAAATGATCAGCATGATCCAGTCAGCCCGTAAAGGACAGAAATTCTTCTTTGAAAATATACAGGCCGAAGGTCCGGATAAAATACCCAGGAGCCTTAGCCCGATTTCGTTGGAAATTAAATAATCACATGTGGAGGTACTATGAAAAAAATAGCATTCATCATCATCTCAATGATAATCCTGGCTGGATTCAGCGGACCTGTGAGTGCACAGATCCTTGACAATCCGCCACAGGACGTTATCTACTTCGACAACGACCTGGAGGATATGAAACCCATTCCGTTGCCTTCTGTGCGGAAAGCCGATATCATGTGGTCAAAACGCGTATGGCGTGAAATAGACATGCGGCAGAAAATGAACCAGCCTTTTTATTTCCCCATTGAACCGCATAATAACTGGAGAAATTTCATCACCGTTGTCATGGACGCTTTAAAAGAAGGTTCCATTACCGCTTATGATATCTCCAGTACCGACGAGTTCCTCGTACCATTGAATTACCAGGAAATCGTTACACGGCAAACCGATACTATGCATAAGACCCTGACCAGGCCATATCCGCCGTATGATCAATTTGATACTATCATCTACTCGGAATTTGACCCGAATAAGGTCAGCCGGGTCAGGATAAAAGAAGATTGGTATTTCGATAAAAAGAGATCACAGATGCTGGTCCGTATATTAGGGATCTGCCCGGTTATGATCAAGGAAAGAAACGATGAGGAATTCACCGAACCTTTGTTCTGGATCTATTATCCTGAGGCTAGACCGGTCCTCGCGCAGGCTGAAGTCTTTAACAGGTTTAATGATGCTGCCCGCCGGTCATACGATGAAGTATTCATGAAAAGATTCTTTAACAGTTATGTTTATAAAGAACAAAATGTTTACGACCGAAGGATCTCAGAGTATGCCCAGGGACTGGATGCCCTGCTTGAAGCTGAAAGGATAAAACTGGAACTCCTCAACTTCGAACAAAGCCTCTGGGAATACTAAACAATGCCATTATAAACCCGAAAAAGCCGCCCAACCAACCGGAGCGGCTTTTTTTTATTTTTGTATATTCCTCAAATCAGGAACAATGACAAGAGATTACCTCGAAACACCGGTGGAATTCCTGAAAGGAGTGGGCCCCAAACGGGCGGAACTGCTCAGGGCGGAACTGAATGTCAATACTTTTGGCGACCTCCTTTGCTATTACCCGTTTCGTTATGTCGACAGGAGCAGGATCTTTAAAATCAGCGAGATTGAGTCTGACCTTGCTTATGTGCAACTCCGCGGAACGATTACTAACGCCCGGATTGTAGGGGAAAAGCGTGCACGACGAATGTCAGCTGTCTTTCGTGATGATACAGGGGAGATTGAACTCGTCTGGTTCCAGGGTATCAAGTGGATAGAGGGCACTATTATTGCCTAATGTCGAATATATTGTCTTTGGAAAACCAACCATATTCAATCGCCGTTACAATATAGCCCATCCGGAAATTGAACGGGCTGATGAATTTACAAAAACAATCACGCAGACATTACAGGGCATATACAGCACTACTGAAAAGCTGAAAAACAGGGGATTGAACAATAAAAACCTGGTAAAACTGCTCAAGGAACTGGTAGTCCAGGCCCAGGGCAGGATCCCTGAAACTTTATCCTCCGAAATTCTCAATAAACTGAGCCTGATGAACCGGGAGGAGGCCATACGTAATATTCATTTTCCTGAAGATCAGGGCAAACTGCAAAAAGCCCAGGCCCGGCTCAAATTTGAGGAACTCTTCTTTATTCAGCTCAGCTTGCTTAGCGATAAGCTGATCCGGCAGCAAAAGATCAAGTGGCTTCGTTTTTCCCAGCGTCGGTGAAAAAGTTAATCGCTTTTACAAGGAAAAATTACCTTTCGAACTCACCGAAGCCCAGAAAAAGGTGATCCGGGAGATACGCAAGGACCTTGGTGCCGGTAAACAGATGAACCGTTTGCTACAGGGTGATGTCGGCAGCGGGAAAACCCTGGTGGCACTGATGTCGATGCTGATCGCCCTCGATAACGGGTTCCAGTCGTGCATGATGGCCCCGACTGAAATCCTGGCCAACCAGCATTTAAGCACCTTAAGCAGGATGACGGAAGGCCTGGATATCCGTATCGGTTTGCTTACCGGCTCTACTCCCGCGGCAAAGCGGCGTGAACTGCATGCCCAGCTGCAGGCGGGGGAAATGAATATCCTTGTTGGGACCCATGCGCTGATTGAAGATCCCGTCATGTTTAAAAACCTGGGCCTGGTTATTATTGATGAACAGCACCGTTTCGGGGTGGCGCAGCGGGCAAAGATGTGGAGCAAAAGCAACAACCCGCCGCATATCCTGGTCATGACCGCCACACCTATTCCGCGGACACTGGCCATGACACTATACGGGGATCTTGATATTTCGGTCATTGATGAACTTCCTCCCGGCAGGAAGCCGGTGAAGACCATGCTGTATACGGCGATGCGGCCCGCCTGAAGATTTTCGGTTTCATGAAACAGAAGATTAAGGAAGGGCGGCAGATCTATGTGGTCTATCCCCTGATCAAAGAATCAGAAACCCTTGACCTTAAACATTTGATGGATGGTTATGAGAGTATAGTCCGCGATTTTCCGCTGCCGGAATATGCCGTTAGCATCGTGCACGGTAAAATGAGGCCGGCAGACAAGGACTATGAAATGCAGCGGTTCATTAAAAAACAAACCCAGATCATGGTATCCACGACCGTGATCGAAGTAGGGGTTGATGTGCCAAATGCCTCTGTCATGGTCATAGAGAATGCGGAGCGGTTTGGCCTGTCGCAGCTGCACCAGCTCCGCGGCCGTGTGGGCAGGGGTGCCGATCAGTCATTCTGTCTCCTGATGACAGGTGTAAAAGTGTCGAATGAAGCCAGGAAAAGGTTAGAGACCATGGTGGAAACAAATGATGGCTTTAAAATTGCCGAAGTGGACCTGCAGCTGCGGGGACCCGGCGATCTGCAAGGGACGCGTCAGAGTGGCATTCTTGACCTGAAGATCGCCGATCTGATCAGGGATGAGAAGATACTTAAATATGCCCGCAGCCTCGCTTCAGAAATCCTGCAGGCCGATCCCGTCCCTTGAACAGGAGAAAAACCGGCCCATTGGCCAGGCAGCTGGCCCTGATGAAAAAGGACTTTATCAACTGGAGCCTGATCAGCTGACAATGCTCAATTTTTTTACCTTTGCCTTCTACATTTTCATAAAAAATTAACCATGAAAATATCCTATAACTGGCTGAAAAGATATGCGGATTTCGACCTTCAGCCTGAAGAAGTTGCGCGGCTTTCTGACTTTTTGCGGCCTGGAAGTAGAAGATTTCGAAAAATCCGAATCCGTTAAAGGCGGTTTGAAAGGGGTGTTCGTCGGATTGGTGGTCGAATGTGCACCAAGCACCCTAATGCCGACAAGCTCAGCCTCACCAGAGTCGATATCGGAACGGGCCGGCTGCTTTCTATAGTTTGCGGAGCCCCTAATGTGGCTGCAGGGCAGAAAGTGCCGGTGGCAACTGTTGGTACAATGATTTACAGCCGGGGATAAGTCGTTTGAGATCAAAGGAAGCAAAAATCCGGGGCGAATTCTCAGAAGGGATGATCTGCGCAGAAGATGAACTGGGACTTGGTCATTCCCACGAAGGGATCATGGTGCTTGACCCTGAAGCCAAAATCGGAACCCCTGCCGCTGAATACTTTGAAGTGACAGAAGATTATATTTTCGAGATCGGGCTGACGCCAAACCGCACCGATGCTACATCCCATACCGGTGTGGCCCGTGACCTGGTCAGCAGTGCTGAACCGCCAGGATGCGACCAGGAAATTCAGGATGAACTGGCCTTCGGTTGAGGATTTTAAAGTTGATAACAATGATCTTGCATATACCTGTCATAGTTCAAGACCCGGCAGCCTGCCCAAGGTACAGCGGCGTGACCATCAGCGGGGTGACCATCGCCGATTCGCCTTCCTGGTTGAAAAACCTGCTGAATGCAGCGGGTATCAGGCCAATCAATAATGTCGTCGATGTGACGAATTTCGTCATGATGGAACTTGGCCAGCCCCTGCATGCGTTCGATGCTGCCAAAATAAAAGGCGGCAAAGTGATTGTCCGCAAAGCCAGGCAGGATGAGCATTTTATTACACTCGACGGAGTCGAGCGTAAACTTTGCAATGATGACCTGATGATCTGCAATGCCGAAGAAGGAATGTGCATCGCCGGGGTATTTGGCGGAGCTGTTTCCGGCGTCACGGATCAAACAAAGACGATCTTCCTTGAGAGCGCACATTTCAATCCGCAGAGCATCAGGAAAACATCGCGCTACCATGGACTGCAGACGGATTCCTCTTTCCGGTTTGAACGCGGGTCCGACCCGAATATTACCGTGTTATGCACTGAAAAGGGCCGCCCTGCTGATCGATGAACTGGCTGGCGGACAAATTTCCTCCGAAATAATAGATGTGTATCCTGAAGCCTGTAGAGCCGGTTAAAATTATCGTCAAATGGAATAATATCAAGCGGCTGATAGGGAAAGAAATTGAACACAAAACGATTAAGGTCAATCCTTTCCGATATCGGCATTATTATCGAAGAGGAATCCGCGGACAGGTCTTGCAATTGATAGTCCCGACCTTTAAAACTGATGTGACCCGGGAAGCTGATGTTATAGAGGAAATACTTCGGATTTATGGTTATGATTCCGTTGAAATGCCGGGCCAGTTGCGATCTTCACTATCTTTTTCCAACAAACCCGATCCCGAAAGGATCCGTAACCTGGTATCAGACCTTCTTAGCAGCCGTGGCTTTTATGAGATCATGAACAATTCCCTGACACGGTCTAAATATGCTGAAGAAAGTTCCTGGCTGGATGCTGCCAACAGCGTGAAACTGCTCAATCCCCTGAGCAATGATTTGAATGTAATGAGACAGACATTGCTGTTCGGTGGATTGGAAACCATTGCCTATAATCAGAACCGCAAGACTTCAGATCTTAATTCCTTTATGAATTTGGCCGCACTTACAAGGTTCACCCGGATAAAGATTCATCCGCCAAACCACTGGACCGGTACGATGAGCATGAGCGCCTGGCCCTCTGGATAACCGGCAGGCAGGAACCGGAAAGCTGGAGGACAGATGACGATAAAGCCGATTTCTTTGATTTGAAACTTACTGTTCATGCCATCCTGCTTAGATTAGGTTTTAACCTGGATAACATTGAGAAAAATCATTTTCACGATGATTTATTCGAGGAAGGGACAGCTTATACTATTAAGGCAAATCCCCCTGGTCAGGTTCGGCTTGCTTAAGAAAAAAGAGATAAAACGGTTTGACCTGAAACAGGATGTTTTGTATGCTGATTTCGAGTGGGAAATGATCATATCCCTGATGTCAGGGAACAAAGTGTCGTATGCAGAGGTCCCCAGGTTCCCGGAAGTCCGCAGGGACCTGGCTGTAGTCCTTGACTTGTCGGTTACATACGAGGAACTTGAAAAGGCGGCTTTCCTGGCGGAAAAACATATTCTCCGGGAGGTCAGCCTGTTTGACATTTACCAGGGTGAAAAGATCGGGCCCGGAAAAAAGTCTTATGCCATGAGCTTTTTATTGAGGGATGACGAAAAGACCCTGACCGACCAGATCATTGAGAAGACAATGGATAAGATCCTGCGCTCTTTTCAGGAGAAATTTCATGCTACTATAAGATGATAGCACTAGTGATTTTTAATTTTTAATTTTTAATTTTAAATTGATTATAAATGACAAAATCAAAAGAAGTGCTTTACTCCCTCAGCCCAAACGGAGAGAAATTCCCGCTCCCGTTAGCGGGCGATTATGAAAAAGAATATGAGCGCCTGGAAAAGCTTGCTAAAAAAGCCAGGAAAGAAGGAAAAGAGGTTGTGGTTGTTATGGGAGTGGGTTTTGTAGGAGCAGTGATGGCGGCTATTGTCGCCGATACAAAGGATAAAAAAGGCAATAATTCGAAGTTCGTCATTGGTTGCCAGCGTCCAAGCCCCCGCAGCTACTGGAAAATCCCGATGCTGAATAAAGGTCTTTCACCGGTGAAAGCCGAAGATCCCGAAGTGGATATCCTCATTAACCGTTGTGTGTCGAAAAGCAAAACACTGACGGCAACATTTAACAGCGAAGCATTAAAACTGGCCGATTGCGTAATTGTCGACGTACAGTGTGATTATATTAAAAATTCACTTGGTGATATGCGTGACGGCGAAGCCGATATGGCTGCACTTGAAGCTACACTGAAAACAATTGGTGAAAATATCCCGGAGCAATGCCTCGTGCTGATCGAAACGACCGTGGCACCCGGGACCACCGAATTTGTAGCCTGGCCGATACTTAAAAAGGAATTTGTCCGTCGTGGACTGAAGAAGATCCCCCTGCTGGCGCATAGTTTTGAACGGGTTATGCCCGGGAAAGAGTATGTTTCCAGTATCCGCGATTTCTGGCGGGTTTGCTCCGGGTGTGACCCCGAAGCCCGCAGGCGTGTCGAAAAATTCCTGCATGAAGTGCTGAATACCAAAGAATTTCCACTTACGGTCATGGACAGGCCGATCGAATCGGAAACCACCAAGATCGTTGAGAACTCATACAGGGCGGCAACCCTGGCTTACCTGAACGAATGGAGCCTGTTTGCCGAGCGGAACGGGGTGGATCTGATCAAGGTGATCAAGGCTATTAAAATGCGCCCTACGCACAGCAATATGATCTTTCCCGGGCCTGGCATCGGGGGCTATTGCCTTCCGAAGGACGGCGGCCTTGGATACTGGGCGTACCGCCATATCCTGGGTTTTGAAGATGGTGATGATGTTTTCCAGATCACACCCACCGCGATCGATATCAATGATACCCGGTCGCTTCATGTAGCTGAGCTTACGCGTGATGCGCTCCGGAATCTGTCGGGCTATATTGCCGGATCCAGGGTGCTGGTCTGCGGTGCAAGCTACCGCCAGGATGTGGGGGATACCCGTTACAGCGGCTCAGAGATCATCGTCCGCAAACTTACCGAGATGGGTGCCGATATCAGTGTTCACGATCCTTTTGTCGACCACTGGTATGAGCTCGAAACCCAGGATACCTATCCTGCACCGGGCCTTTCATGGAAACGCTTTTTCCGCAACCAGGAACACCTGACCGAAATCAGGGTACAGAAAGACCTGAAAAAATCATGAAAGGTGTCGATGCAGCTGATCCTGGCTGTTCCGCATGAGCCCTATATGAACCTTTCGCCTGACGATATCGTGAAGTGGGCCGGAAATCCCATTGCCGTTATCGATTGCTTTGGAATACTGAGCGATGATAAAATTCGAAGGTATTTTGAACTGGGTTGTGAAGTGAAAGCTCTGGGACGGGGCCATATTCAGCGGATTAAGAAAGAAGTGCAGAAAAGATAAGTAACTTTTCCTGACAGTTTGTCCTGTTGTATCACCCGCTTTAATATGTCAAAATTTCATAGTACTTTTGTGCCTGTGAAATTTTGATTTTATTACCATGGAAGTTCAGGCGATCAAGCAGCGTTTCGGAATTATCGGCAACTCTTCCCAACTTGTCAGATCTATAGATATTGCCCGCCAGGTTGCCCCAACTGACCTGACCGTCCTGATCACAGGCGAAAGCGGTACAGGAAAGGAAGTCTTTCCCCAGATCATCCACCAGCTCAGCGCACGGAAACATGGTCCCTATATCGCCGTTAACTGCGGTGCCATCCCGGAAGGGACCATCGACAGTGAGCTTTTCGGACATGAGAAGGGATCTTTTACCGGTGCCCTGGAAGCCAGGAAAGGTTATTTTGAGGAGGTCAACGGCGGGACCATCTTCCTCGACGAAGTGGCTGAACTCCCTCTCTCAACGCAGGTCAGGCTCTTAAGGGTCCTGGAATCCGGGGAATTCCTCAAGGTCGGTTCATCCAAGGTTTTAAAAACCAATGTGAGGCTTGTAGCAGCCACAAATGTCAATGTTGAAATTGCAATAAGGCAGGGAAAATTCAGGGAGGATCTTTATTACCGTCTTAGCAGCGTCCCGATCATCGTGCCTCCACTCCGGGAAAGAAAGGATGATATTAATTTGCTGTTCCGGAAATTTGCAGCCGACTTTGCCGAAAAATACAGGATGCCCGTTATTGAACTTACCGATGAAGGCAGGACTGATGCTCGAAAACTACCGCTGGCCCGGTAATGTCAGGCAACTGAAAAATATCACCGAGCAGATATCCATTATCGAGAGGAACCGTAAAATATCTACTGAAAGCCTGAGGCGATATCTTCCTGAATGTTCACATAACGAATTACCGGTATTGTACCAGGGTGAAACAAAAGATCCTACCTATTCCGAAAGGGACCTCCTGTACAAAGTTTTATTCGACATGAAGAAAGATATTCATGATCTGAAAAAAATCGTTGCCGACATCCTCCAGGATGAGAAAAGCCCGGTTCATATGGCAGAATCCCACACACATTTTTTAGACCGCACTGAAGATGTTAAAGTAAGCATTCGTCCCCCTGAAAAAGCTATCCCGATAACAAAAGACTATCCTGATGATTTTGAAGATCCCATCCAGGATTCTGAAGTGATTGAAGAGTCGCTATCTCTTCAGAAAAAGGAAGTTGACATGATCCGGAAAGCGCTGGAAAAATACAACGGGAAAAGAAAAAATGCCGCCAGGGAACTCGGCATTTCTGAACGGACCCTCTACAGGAAGATCAAAGAATATGAAATCAATTAAAGTGTGTAAAGCATACTGGCCAGAAATAAAAGCCTGGAATTCCTTTCCCGGTCAAATCAGGAATGCGATGCTGTATTTCTTTTTGATCATGGTCGGCATCTCCCTGGCGGGATGTGGCGTATATTCCTTTACCGGGGCTTCCATACCTCCTGAAGCCAAAACCATTACGGTTTCCTATTTCGTTAATAATGCCCAGTATGTGGAGCCTTCCCTGAGCCAGAGCCTCACCGATGCACTGCGCGACAGGTTCCAGTCACAGACGGACCTTGATTTTGTGAGTGAAGGAGGGGACCTTCAGATTGAAGGTACCATCACTGATTATTCCACCAAACCGGTTGCTATCCAGGGAAATGAAACCGCTGCGCTCAACAGGTTGTCAGTGACGGTTAAAGTTAAATATACTAACCTGATTGATCCTTCAAAAGATTTTGATACACCGTTCACAAGATTTGAAGATTATTCCAGCAGCCAGGATCTTTCAGTCGTAAAAGACGACCTGATAGCCATCATTAATGAGTACCTGGTTGACGACATTTTTAATAAAGCAGTTGTCAATTGGTAAAATAATAGGCAATATTCCATGAACAGGCAGCAGTTTTTTCAATGGATGGATGACCCGGCCTCGCTGAATTCAGCCAGTGAAGCTGATTTACAACAATTGGCCGGTGATTATCCATATTTTCAAACTGCCAGGCTGCTGCACCTCATGAACCTCAGGTTACTGAATGATTACCGCTTTGAACAGGAACTCCGCCAGGTGGCAGCTTTTGCTGCTGACAGGACCCGGCTAAGGGATTGGATTGGGAAACTGGATGATCATGCTCAGGGAGCAGGTAAAACAGGTATAAAAGATGGACTTCTACAGCCATTTCCCGGAAATACGGAAATAGATATCCATCTTAAAAAGCTGGAAGAACAAATCAAAGCGAGCCTGAACGAAATAGAGCTTAAAAAATCAAAACTTAAGGAACTGATCGAAGAAAAGAAAGCTATTGTCGGAGAAAAGGGCCCAGTAGCGGAGGAATTGCCAGATCAGGATAAAGAATTTGCATTGCGGCCTCTGCCCAAAGATGAATTGCTTGAAGAGTTCATCCGGCAGCAGCAAAACCAGTCGCAAAACCGTGTAACCTTCTACAATCCCGAAGATTCGGCAAAGCGAAGTATTGAGGAAAATGACGGTATCCTGAGTGAAACTTTGGCCAGGTTAGTGGCCGCCCAGGGCAAAAAAGAAAAGGCAATTAAAATTTATCAGCAACTAATGTTGAAAAATCCCCAAAAAAGTAGTTACTTTGCAGCCCAAATTGAAAAACTTAGAAAAGAATCTATAAAAATTTACACCAATGGGTTTATATATTTTAGTTTCCGTCTTAATTCTGATCGCATGTATTCTTCTGATCCTGGTTGTTTTAGTTCAGAATTCCAAAGGCGGCGGTCTTGCTGCCAATTTCGGATCAACCGGTCAGATCATGGGTGTAAGGAAAACTGCCGATTTTCTTGAAAAAACAACGTGGTACCTTGCTATTGCCCTGCTTTCACTCAGCCTGATCTCCATCCTGGTGATCCCAAGGAATACCGTGACAGGCAGTACCCAGGATACGGAACTTCGTGAAAAGATTGAAACCATGCAGCCTGTTCCTTCTGATCAGGTGCCCCCGGAACAGGAATAATCCATATAAGGTTTTCTTTTAAGCCTGGAAATGTCAGAATGTCATAAGATTCTGACATTTCTTTTTTATATCCGCTTTGGCATAAATTATGACAGAGCAAGTTGGAAAAAATTAACAAACTTTAAAAATTTATAAATATGACAAAAATCAGTATCAAACCATTAGCAGACCGGGTAATTATTGAACCTGCCGTTGCTGAAGAAAAAACAGCCGGCGGTATTATCATTCCGGATACGGCAAAGGAGAAACCCCAGCGCGGAACTGTCGTAGCTGTCGGACCCGGGAAAAAAGATGAACCGCTTACCGTTAAAATAGATGACCAGGTCCTGTACGCCAAATATGCAGGTACGGAATTCACCTATGAAGGTAAAAATTATCTCATTATGCGTGAATCTGATATTGTTGCAGTTGTATAATCAAAATGTTAAAATCATAAACCTTAAAAAATTTAGAACATGGCAAAAGATATCATATTCGACCTGGCCGCAAGAGAAAAACTGAAGAAAGGTGTCGATGAACTTTCCAATGCAGTAAAAGTAACCCTCGGCCCAAAAGGTCGAAATGTAATTATTCAGAAGTCTTTCGGCTCGCCTGTTATTACCAAAGACGGGGTAACCGTTGCCAAAGAAATTGAACTGAAGGACAACGCGGAAAATATGGGCGCCCAGATGGTGAAAGAAGTTGCTTCCAAGACCAGCGACCTCGCCGGTGATGGGACAACCACGGCTACTGTGCTTGCCCAGGCTATTTTCACCACGGGGCTGAAAAATGTCACCGCCGGTGCAAATCCTATGGAAATTAAGAGAGGCATTGACATTGCAGTTGCAAAGGTTATTGAATCTTTGAAAGCACAAACAAGGCAGATCGGCGACAGCTTTGAGAAAATCGAGCAAGTTGCATCCATTTCGGCCAATAATGATATTACTATCGGAAAGCTGATTGCTGAAGCAATGGCCAAGGTGAAGAAAGAAGGTGTTATCACCATCGAAGAAGCCAAAAGCATGGAAACTTCAGTTGAAGTTGTTGAAGGCATGCAGTTTGACCGCGGTTATATTTCTCCCTATTTCGTAACGGATACTGAAAAAATGGAATCCGTATACGAAAACCCTTTCATCCTGATCCACGACAAGAAGATCTCCATTATGAAGGACCTTCTCCCGATACTTGAAAAAGCAGCCCAGACCGGGCGCCCGCTGGTGATCATCGCTGAAGATGTTGAAAGTGAAGCCCTGGCTACCCTCGTGGTCAATAAGATAAGGGGTGCCTTGAAAGTAGTTGCCGTTAAAGCCCCCGGTTTTGGCGACAGGAGAAAAGAAATGCTTGAAGATATCGCTATCCTGACAGGTGGTACGGTTATCTCCGAAGAAAAAGGATATAAACTCGAAGACGCCAACCTCGGATACCTTGGACAGGCTGAAAAGATCACCGTCGATAAAGAAAACACGACGATTGTCGGTGGCAAGGGAAAGAAAGAAAATATCGACGGCAGGGTGAAGCAGATCAAAGTGCAGATTGATAACACGACTTCTGATTATGACAGGGAAAAGCTCCAGGAACGCCTGGCTAAACTTGCCGGTGGTGTTGCCGTGATCTATGTTGGTGCAGCCAGCGAATTTGAAATGAAGGAAAGAAAAGACCGTTTCGATGATGCACTGCATGCAACCCGCGCCGCTATTGAAGAAGGTATTATCCCCGGTGGCGGTGTCGCTTACCTGCGCGCTATTGACGTGATCACTGACCTGAAAGGTGAGAATGAAGACCAGACTACCGGTGTGGCCATCGTCCGCCGCGCACTCGAAGAACCATTGCGCCAGATCGTTGCTAATGCAGGGCTGGAAGGCTCGGTGATAGTTCAACGCGTCAGGGAAGGTAAAGGTGACTACGGTTTCAATGCCCGTACTGAAAAATATGAAAACCTCTTCGAATCAGGTGTGATCGATCCGACAAAAGTCGCCCGTGTTGCACTTGAAAATGCAGCCTCAATTGCAGGTATGTTGCTGACTACCGAATGTCTCCTCGCTGATTCAAAAGAGGATAAAGAACCCAAGATGCCTATGGGCGGCGGTGGCATGCATGACGGAATGTATTAATCGCCACTAAATATAACTTTAAAGGCTGCCCCTGGAAGGCAGCCTTTTTTTTGGGAAACAGCGCATGCGAAATCCTGATCACTTTCCTTCAATAATTTGTACTTTTGTTCTTTATACGCAATAAGATAACCATGAAAACTTTATTTTCCATTTTGATGGTCACCTTTGCCCTGATGACAGCCTCAGCCCAGGATGAACCTGCTGCCTGCATGCCCCGTGATGAGATTAGCGGCTTGATTACTTATAAAGAGGTAATCGAAGAAGAAGGTTCAAAAGATACTTTGTTTAACAGGTGCTCCTCATGGCTCCATACTTTTTATTCAAACCCCTGGGAAGCAACCAAAGGTCAGGGACCAATCGTCGGGCATTATAAAAATCCAGCACCAGTTCAGGATATATGATTATGATGAGCAGGGAAATAAACTCGATGCGGGGATGATCATGTACAATGCAAGAATCGATTTTAAGGAAAACCGCTACCGGATTGTTGTCGACAATTTTGTGCTAAAGCAGGTTTCCCGCTACCCGGTCGAGAAATGGCTCGATCAAAGCGCTCCCGATTACGATGTGAAATGGAAAAGCTACCTTGGACAAATCGATTCTTTTGTCCGGGACGAGCTGATCAGCTCATTAAAAGTGAAAATGAAACCCGCCCAGGAAATTAAGGAAGATGTATGGTAATGGTATTTTCATTCTGAAATTTAAATTTAACGGGAGATTATGACAGACCGTAAAAAAGACCATATCAATCTTGCTTTCCAGGCAAAAACAGGTATGGAGGAAATCGACAGGAGGTTTTTCTACGAGCCGTTAATGGCAAGGCATCCTGTGAGCGGACTGGCGCCATTCGAATTCCTTGGTAAGACTTTAAGGGCCCCCATCTGGGTGTCGAGTATGACTGGCGGAACACAACTTGCCGGCCAGATAAACCATAACCTGGCACAGGTATGCCGGGAATTCGGCCTGGGTATGGGCCTGGGTTCATGCCGTCCTATCCTGGAAAGCGACGACCATTTTCAGGACTTCAATATGCGGAAGATCATCGGTGACGATCTGCCTTTCTATGCCAACCTGGGTATCGCCCAGCTGGAAGAAATGGTGCTGAAAGATGATATTTCCCCCGTTGACCGGTTAATTGAGAAACTTAACGCAGATGGGCTTATCATTCATGTCAACCCGCTGCAGGAGTGGCTTCAGCCTGAAGGTAACCTGTTCAGCCAGCCACCCATAGATACGATCAGGACCTACCTGGAAATGACCAGCTACCCGGTTATCGTAAAGGAGGTCGGACAGGGTATGGGGCCTGAAAGCCTGCGTGCATTGCTCCAGCTTCCTCTGGAAGCTATAGAGACTGCCGCATTCGGGGGGACAAATTTCGCGAAGGTAGAATTGCTGCGCTCCGATGAATTTAAACAGAAATATTATGGTCCTGTTAGCCGGATCGGCCACGATGCCTTTGAAATGACTGATATGATCAATGATATCCTCGACGAGAAGATCTCCGTACGATGCAAACATATCATCATTTCAGGAGGCATAAGTTCTTTCCTGGATGGTTTTTATCTTATAAACCGCTCTAAATTACCTGCCATCTACGGCCAGGCATCAGAGTTCCTGAAATATGCAAGCCAATCTTATGACGAGTTGAAAAAATTTGTCGAATACCAGGTCGAAGGAATTAAACTTGCAAATGCTTATTTCGTTATTAAGGATTCAGAACGATGAACATTAACGGTATCATCAACGGTTTCTCCAAAATGAACAAGGAGGAGAAACTAAATCTAGTTGCCAGTTTTTTTGATCATCCCGAAAAGGTGTTAAGGGAACTTAAATCTTACTGGCACCGGGACCCGAAAAAGCAGACACTTTTCGATGAATTCAGCGAAAACACCCTTTCAAATTTTTATTTTCCCTTTGGGATTGCCCCTAATTTCCTGATCAATGATAAGAACTACATGGTTCCCATGGTCATCGAGGAGAGTTCGGTTATTGCCGCCGCTTCCAGCAGCGCTAAATTCTGGGCCGAACGCGGGGGTTTTCATGCAGAGGTTATCTCATCGGAAAAATTGGGACAGGTGCACTTTCTCTGGAAAGGCGACCCTGGCAAGCTTGAAAATGCCATGCCCGAGCTCAAGCGCGAACTGCTGGCGGGGACAAAAGGCATCACTTCAAATATGGAAGGAAGAGGAGGGGGTATCCTTGATATTCAGCTGATCAATATGACCGAACAGATAGATGACTACTATCAGCTTAAAGTCTCTTTCGAAACGGTCGACTCTATGGGGGCCAATTTCATCAATTCTGTGCTGGAAGAATTTGCCCGGTTATTGAAGGAGTTCCTGGTAAACAGCGCGCGGTTCCAGGATGAGGAAAAAGACTGTGAGATCATCATGTCGATCCTGTCGAATTATACCCCGGATTGCCTCGTCAGGGCTTACGTCGAATGTGATATTAAAGATTTGCAGCTCAGCGAAAGCGAACTGAGCCAGGAGAAGTTTGTCTGGAAATTCCAGAAGGCCATTGAGATTGCCAAAGTGGATGAGTACCGTGCCGCCACGCATAACAAGGGCATTTTTAACGGAATTGATGCCATTGCCCTGGCTACCGGGAATGATTTCAGGGCCATTGAAGCCGGTGCCCATACCTATGCCTGCAGGAACGGTAAATACCAGAGCCTGACCGACCTTTCCCTCGAAGGTGATGTGTTTCATTATGAACTTAAAGTGCCGCTTGCCATGGGTACGGTCGGTGGCCTGACTTCACTTCACCCGATGGCCAGGTTTTCGCTTGAAATGCTTGGGAACCCGGGTGCAAGAGAATTGATGATGATTGCCGCTTCCGCAGGCCTGGCCAATAATTTCGGGGCGGTCAAATCGTTGGTGACCAAAGGTATCCAGGTAGGGCATATGAAAATGCACCTTCTTAATATCCTGAATTTTTACGCTGCCACCCAGGAAGAAAAACTCAAGGCGGCCGAATATTTTAAAAACCATAAGGTGTCTTTCAAATCTGTCACCGACTTCATCAACAACCACAGGTCTCATATCCTGGGTGTAAAAAGCTGACCATTGAGAAGCGGGGAATATTATTCAAGGGGCAAATTTCTTCTTTCCGGTGAATACTTTGTGCTATATGGTGCAAAAGCACTGGCTGTGCCGCTGAAATTCGGACAACGCATGCTTGTTAAAGAACTTCCCGTGCCAGGTAAAATACAGTGGGATACTTATGTCCTGGAGAAATTATGGTTTTCGGCCAGTTATGATCCCGGGGACATGGCAATCCTTAACTCATCCGATGGGCAAACAGCGGTTTTCATTCAGGAACTATTAAAAGAAGGAGGGAATTTACAGCCGGCCCTTTATGCTTCAACTTGTGGATATCATATTCAAAATCATATCGATTTCGATATTTCCTGGGGTCTGGGCAGCAGTTCTTCACTGGTTTCAAATCTAGCTTACTGGCTTGATATCGATCCTTATACTTTGTATCGCAGTGCTTTCCAGGGATCAGGATATGATGTCTTTTGCGCAAGAGCCGAAAAGCCGATAATATACCAGTTAAAAACCAACCGCCCGGATGTCATGGAATTGACATTCAATCCAGCTTTTACAGATAATCTGTACTTTGTTTATTCGGGGCGAAAACAGGATTCACAGGAGAGCGTTAAGAATTTCATGGCCCATAAGGACTTTAATGGGAAGATTATAGATGACATATCTGACCTGACTGATTCAATGTTAAATGCAGATTGCCTCGGGGATTTTTTAAAGTTGATGCGATTGCATGAAGAAACCCTTTCTGATTTCCTCGGGCTTCCTATGGTTAAAACGCAACTTTTTTCTGATTTCCGGGGTGAGATCAAATCGCTGGGCGCCTGGGGAGGAGATTTCTTGATGGCTGGAACATCGATGAGCCATGATGAAACCAGGGAATATTTTTTAAATAAAAACCTGCCGGTAGTTTTTAAATGGGATGAAATAGTCTATTAGAAAATGCAAGAAAGTTTTAAAATGGAATACGGTAAAGTAGCCTGGCGAAGCCCTTCAAACATTGCCCTGGTGAAATATTGGGGCAAAAGGCCGGTGCAGCTTCCTTCCAATCCTTCGCTGAGCATGACCCTGAACAGGGCTTTTACTGAGATGGCATTTGAATACCGGCTGAAGGAGGAAAATGATGGAATGCCTCTGCTTGAATTCCTTTTTGAAGGACATAAGAAGGATGATTTTGAGCAGAAAATTACCACCTACCTGCAGTCCATATTTAATGAATTCCCCCAACTGAAGGAATATTCCTATAAAATATCAAGTTCGAATACATTTCCGCATTCGACCGGTATTGCCTCTTCTGCTTCCAGTATGAGCGCCCTGGGGCTATGCCTTGCTGAAATGATATCCCGCCTAAACCATATTCCTTTCTCTTTAAGGCAGGCTTCCGTGCTTGCAAGGCTTGCTTCGGGCAGCGCCTGCCGTTCTGTTTATGGCGGATATGTGATCTGGGGCCATGTTCCGGAACTAGACGGGACATCTGATGATTATGCCATTCCGGTGCCTTTTGAAGTGAGCAAAGAATTTAATGATATGAGGGATGCCATCCTGGTGGTCAGCAGCGAGGAAAAAAGGTTTCAAGCCGGGCCGGCCATTCACTGATGGAAAACCATCCTTATGCCACACAACGTTATGATATGGCAAATTCCAATACACGTGACCTTGCAGATGCATTGAAAAAGGGTGACCTGGACAGGTTTGTCCGGATAACGGAGCATGAAGCTTTAAACCTGCATGCGCTTATGATGTCGTCAAATCCGTCATTTTTACTTATTGAACCTAATACCCTGAATATTGTTAAGGCTATACGGCGGTTCAGAAAAGAAACATCTGTCCCGGTCTGTTTTACGCTTGATGCCGGTCCGAATGTACACATGTTGTACCCCGGAGCAAATGAATCTGTGGTTAAGAACTGGATTAACGCAGAACTTCTGCAATTCTGCGAAAATGGAAAGTGGATTGATGACCGGATAGGAAATGGGCCGGAAAAAATAATGTAGCCCCCTCCCTTACTCCCTCCCCCAATTGGGGGAGGGAAGGGGTAGGGGCTGAAATTTGAAATTTAGAAAATGAAGGGAGAAGTATTTTACGCAAAAATCATGTTGTTCGGCGAATACAGTGTCATCTGTGATTCGATGGCACTCACCATACCTTACTCCCATTTTACCGGCGAGTTCAGGTTCACCAACCAGGAAGCAATACACCAATTATGAACTTGCCATTGAATCTAACCGGCATCTCAGTGATTACCTGCCTTATTTAAAAGATCTCCAGGAAAAGGCTGGATCATGGGACAAGCTTGACCTAGACCGGTTTGAAAGCGATATCAAAAATGGCTTATATTTCGAATCCAATATTCCCCAGGGTTATGGCATTGGCAGTTCCGGCGCCCTGGTAGCTGCCATATACGATCAGTATCTCATAAATCCGAATAAAAACAGGAAGATATTGACCGGTATGGAAATTTCAAACCTGAAAGAGATATTTTCCCGGATGGAATCATACTTTCATGGTGTCAGTTCCGGTCTCGATCCCCTTCTTATGTTATATCCGTCATCCGCTGCTGATCAGAAACAAGCTGCAGATTGAAACAGTCGGCATCCCCAGGGATAAATTCGGGCCCAACAGCGCCATTTTTCTTGTCGATTCCGGTATCCTGGGTAAAACCGGCCCGCTTGTCAAATTGTTTTTCGAGAGATGTAAAAAGGATGATTTTCTCAACCAGGTCAGGAATGTTTTTATCCCGGCCAACAACGGTTGTATCGAAAACTTGCTGAAAGGCGATATGGAGCCCTTTTTCAGTCATCTGACCGAATTATCCGCATTTCAGTTCTTATATCTTCCCGAAATGATCCCGGATCATATGAAATCCATCTGGGAAGCGGGCCTTCACCGTGAGCGATTTTAAGTTGAAACTCTGCGGTTCCGGCGGCGGGGGATTTTTATTGGGGATCTCCAGGGATTTCAATCTAACCAGGAAGTATTTTCGGCAAAACAGACTGGAACTGATTCCGGTTTTTAAAAATAAATAAGTTTGAATAACCTTATCAATATCAGGACATTATCATTGGCCGACCTGGAGAAGTTTTTCAGCGAACAGGGCATTGAACGGTTCCGGGCCAGGCAGGTATATGACTGGCTCTGGAAGAAAACTGCCCGGTCATTCGACCAGATGACGAACCTTTCCCTGAAAACCAGGGATTTATTAAAACAGCATTACATCGATTAATGCCCTGGAAATCAATACCACCCAGAAAAGTGAAGATGGTACGATCAAAATGTCATTCAAACTCTTTGATGGGCATATTATTGAAGGTGTGCTGATCCCTTCGGGCAACAGGATGACTGCCTGCATTTCCTCCCAGGTCGGGTGCAACCTGGCATGTAAGTTTTGCGCAACAGGGATGATCCGCTATATCAGGAACCTTTACTTCGATGAGATTTTCGACCAGGTAGCCATTATTGCTGAAACAGCCCGCCGGGAATATGAGTGGCCGCTTACCCATATTGTATATATGGGAATGGGCGAGCCGATGCTGAATTACCATAATGTATTGCAGTCGGTTGAACGGATCACTTCGGAAGACAGCCTGGGCATGTCGCCGCAGCGGATCACCGTTTCAACCGTTGGCATTGCCCCTATGATCAGGCAACTGGGTAAAGACAAGGTCAGGTTTAATCTCGCCGTTTCGTTGCATTCTGCCGTTAACGAAAAACGAAACCAGATCATTCCGTACAATTTGCGGAATACGCTGGAAGACCTGATCGATGCGGTGAAATTCTTTCACCAGCAGACCAATACCCGCATAACCCTCGAATACGTCATGCTCAGGGGTTTTAATGATACCATGGCTGATGCCAGGGCCCTGGCGGAGTTCTGTAAAAATTTCCCGGTCAAGATCAACCTGATCCAGTATAACCCGGTAGAGAATGTGCCTTATGAGGACTCCGGCGAAGAGCGCACCATGGCGTTTAAAGAATTTCTCGACCGGAAAAACCTGGTGGTCAATATCAGGCGGAGCCGCGGTAAAGATATTGATGCAGCCTGCGGACAGCTGGCCAATAAGATCATCAATCAAAATCTATAAATTCTTACCTGTAACCTGTTAGCTATGAATGAAAATTCTTTTTCTGTCCAGGGAAGGATCGTTGATGTCGTCAGCGGACGCGTTTTCCCGGGAACTGTGGAGGTCAGTGATGGAAAGATATCAGCAGTAAGGGAGGAGGCGGTGAAAGAGACTGCCTACATCCTGCCCGGATTGGTTGATGCCCATATCCATATTGAAAGCTCGATGCTCATACCTTCCGAATTTGCCCGCCTGGCTGTTATCCAGGGGACGGTGGCCACCGTTTCGGATCCGCATGAGATTGCAAATGTGCTGGGTATCGAAGGGATCAGGTTTATGATCGCCAATGGCAAAAAAGTACCCTTCAAGTTTTACTTCGGGGCTTCGTCATGCGTACCTGCAACACCATTTGAAACGTCGGGGGCAAGCCTTGGCGTTGAGGAAATCGATGAATTGCTTCAAATGCCGGAAATCGGTTACCTGTCGGAAATGATGAATTTTCCCGGAGTTTTAATGGAAGATGATATTGTTATGGCCAAGCTGGCCCTTGCCCGGAAATATGGAAAACCGGTTGACGGACATGCCCCCGGACTGAGAGGTGAAGATGCGAGAAAATATATCCAGGCCGGCATTTCTACCGACCATGAATGCTTTACCCTCGAGGAAGCTACTGATAAAGCCGGTTTTGGCATGAATATCCTGATCCGCGAAGGCAGTGCCGCCCGGAATTTTGATACCCTGGCCCCGTTGCTTGACACTTTCCCGGACCTGGTCATGTTCTGCTCCGATGACCGCCATCCTGATGACCTGGCACGCAGGCATATCAACGACATCGCCCGGAGGGCCATATTAAAAGGATACAACCTCATATCAGTGATCAGGGCGTGTACCTTGAATCCCAAAAAGACATTACAAGCTCGATAATGGCCTGCTTCAGACGGGCGATCCGGCCGATTTCATCCTCATTGATGATCCGGGGACTTTTAAAGTTTTAAAAACATATATCGATGGCATCCTGGTAGCTGAAAAAGGTAAAACACTGATTGGTTCTGTCCCTGAAATACCGGTGAATTGTTTTAATGCACGCCGGATCAATGCAGGTGAGCTTAACGTAAAACCACTCGGAAAAAAGATCAGGGTCATCGAAGCACTTGAAGGACAGTTAATAACCCATGAGCTAACAGAGGCATCTGCAGTTGATAAAGATAATGTGGTCAGTGACCCTGAAAGCGATGTGTTGAAGATGACGGTATTGAACCGCTATGCTCCCTCATCCCCTGCCGTAGCGTTCATCAGGAACTTTGGGCTGAAGAGAGGCGCTATTGCATCAACGGTGGCCCACGACAGCCATAACATCATCGCTGTAGGTGTTACGGATGAAGATATCGCAAGGGCTGTCAATACCCTTGTCGATTCCCTCGGCGGGATTTGCTGTGTCGATGGGGAAAATATTTATCACCTGCCACTCCCTGTAGCAGGACTTATGTCGGAATCTGATGGTTTTGAAATTGCGGCAAGGTATGAGCAGCTCGATCAGAAGGCCCGGGAACTGGGTAGTAAACTGAATGCCCCGTTCATGACCCTTTCTTTCATGGCCCTGCTTGTAATTCCCGAATTGAAACTTAGTGACAGGGGACTTTTTGACGGCACCAGCTTTAACTTCACTTCTCTTTTTTTAGATCAAATATAAATAGCATAAAATATATATACATAGTTATTAATTTATAATGTATTTTATATTTTAGCAAAAAATTATAATTATGGGAAAAGTTCAGATTCAGATCGAAAAACTCGAACAGGCTGCCAGTAAGCTAAGGGCCATGGCTCATCCGATGCGTATAGCGATCATTGATTTATTACATGACGGAAATCAAATGAGCGTTACGGATATCTATAAAAAACTTAGAATTGAACAGGCTGCCGCCTCTCACCATCTTAATATCCTGAAAAATAAAGGAGTCCTCGCTTCACGGCGCGACGGAAAAAAGATCTTTTATTCCATAAAGAACCAGGTACTCACTGAAATCGTCGATTGCCTTAACCGTTGTAACGACGAATAATCAATTTTGTTTAAGCTGCCATTCTTCCTGTAGATCCCAATTTGCCCTGATATTCAGGGCAGGGATATAGTATTCGACCTGCTCAGGCAAGGAATTCTTCCTGTAATTCCCTGTATCCCATTTACCATTCGAATTAGCGTCGAATACCGCCTTGAGCTTGTAATTTCCAGGCATCAGGTAATCAAACCTTACAAGTCCTGAAGATGTTACACTATATTGCCTGAGGATAATCTCTTTATCGGACATTAATTGGATGATATATGATCCTGAAGTATCCGGCAGGGTAACATTCAGGATCAGGATCCCATAATCTTCCATCCTCCGGACCTTAAAATTAATGGATGTACTGTCGTTATAAGTCCCGCCCAGGTCACTGAAAGCTGAATCTTCTATCATAAGATGGTAAGATTCATCGGGATTCCAATCATAAATAATTTCCCCTTGCCGTTGAAGTGTATCTGTAAATGAAAAAGCAGGCACCAGGGTATCGGTCGGCGTAAACAGGGTAAGTTTGCTGGTATCATAATCTTTGACCGGGATGGCAAAAAGAAGGGTCAATTTCTTGTTTAAATCCAGGGAGCCGGCGGTTGTATTGGCAATAATCCGCAAAACTGAAGTTGCCTCCTCTTTCTTCTTTCCCAATCGTTCGGGCCCTGATTTGGAAAGGACATACCTGCTGGTATCGACCAGTGAATCACCCGGACTAACACATACCCTGATGGTGTCTGGCAGTCCTTCCTTAAGCCAGAAATTCACCGTATCTTTCATATTACTGAACTCTTTGACATACCAGTCAGGCCGTGCCGGCTCAAATCCGATTGGCTGTATCTTTACAGAATCTGCCGGCAAACGGAAAATATACTGAAGCAGGCTGTGGCCGATCAGTTTTTTACTGATGAGTTTCTGGGTGGAATCGATTTCTTCGAACAGGTAAAGGGTATAAGAATCTTCCTTAACCATTTGAATGGCTGGCGCAGCTACAGCAACTGTGTCAACTGTTTCGAGGGTGTCAAGGGTGTCAAGGGTGTCAAGGGAATCAACCGGGATTATGATTTGTTCCGCCGCGGAAATTGTTACCAGACTGTCGAGGAATGCGATGCGTTCGTTCGGAAGGTCAAAGAGGTAATTGTTGTTAAAATCCTGTAAGGCGAAGAGCTTATATTTTCCGGCAGAAAGGTTGTTGATCCTGAAGTTGCCATCTTTGGTCGTTTTCGAGGCACTTTTCGGTTGAACTTTCAGCGGAAGCGAGTCAATCGGTATGGTATCATTATCATCCAGGTATACCATTGCGATTATATCCGGTTCCGGCTGAAGGTTGAAGGAATTAAGGACCTTTCCGGGAATTGACAGGGAATCGATATGTCCGCCCGTAGAAAACACATATTCATAATTCACAATGGGGTTACTCTCGGTGTAATCAACAATAGAACTGCCAAAATTGAATGTGTAAGTCGAATTTTCCTTCAGTTCTTCTTTAAACTCTATGATCACTTTTTTCCCCAATGCTTTAAATTCTGGTTTTAGCCTCATCGGGGGGGAAATGAAGATCTCTTTTGCAGGATCTTTAAGCTGGATAAACTCATTAAAGGTGATGACGGCATTTTTCGAATTAAAATACACGGAGCGGTTTGGAGGCATTTCTGACACAGCTTCCGGCGGTGTTTCATCTTTAGGCCCGCCTTCAGGAGAGCCCTGCCGTGCACAACTTAAGAGATAATATCCGGTAAGCAGGATAACAACGGCTAAAACTGAAGTATTTGCACCAAAAATTTTCAAATGCTCTGTTTTTTGCAAAGATCGCAAAGTAATGCTTTAATCCGGCAGGGGCATTCATTTCTCATAGAAATGCATCTCCCGGATATACTGGTAAACCTTCTCAGGGACAAAATAACGGATATCCCTTCCATCATGAATAGCTTTTCGTATAAAGCTGGAAGATATTTCCATCAGCGGGGCGTCGAAGATGTAAATGTTTGGATGTGAAGCATAATCACCGGGATCAAAACCCGGGCGCCGGTAGATATAGAACTTATAATTCTCAAGGAGGGTCTCGTAGTTCTTCCATTTATGAAAAGTCGGGAAGATGTCTGTTCCGGCAATCAGCACAAACTGGTGGTCCGGATTTTTCTCTTCCAGTCTTACCAGGGTATCGATCGTATAGGAAGGTTGCGGCATTTTGAACTCTGTGTTGCATGCACGCAAACGGGGGTGATCTTCCACAGCAATCTGTACCATGGCATAACGATGGTGGTCGGCCAGCAGGGTTTGTTTTTCCTTTAAAGGATTGTGAGGGGAAATGACCATCCATACATCATCCAGGTCAGTAAAGCCCAGCATATAACCCGCGATGATCATATGCCCGGTATGGATAGGGTTGAAGGACCCGAAAAAAAGGCCTGCTTTTTTAATTTTTGGGATTTCTGTCATGGTTTCAGAAATTGGCTGACGGTCTGAATGGCAAGATGCACAGCCTCTTCGAGCTTGTCATTTATGATGATTTTGTCGAATTTTCCTGAAAAAGTGATCTCTTGCCCGGCCTTTTCCAACCGTTTGCGCAGGCTTTCTTCGTTTTCTGTTGATCTCAGCCTCAGTCTTTTTTCAAGCTCTTCCAGCGAAGGGGGCATGATGAAAATGGACAGGGAATTCTCAGGATACATGCTTTTCAGGTTCATCCCACCCTGCACATCCAGGTCGAACAGTACATGGTGACCTGTTTGCCAGATCCTTTCGACTTCCGATCTCAACGTTCCGTAAAACTGGTCCATATAGACCTCCTGCCATTCTATCAGTTCGCCGTTCCTGATCTTGTTTTTGAATTCATCGACGGAAATGAAGAAGTAGTCTTTCCCGTTAATTTCATTTGGCCGTGGCGGACGGCTGGCGACGGAGACGGAAAATTCCAGTCCCAGCCCGGCCTGCATCAGGTGCCTGATGATGGATGTTTTTCCTGCGCCGGAAGGCGCACTGACAATGATAAATTTCCCTTTCAACTTAAAGGATGTTTGCCAGTTGTTCTTTTATCTTTTCCAGTTCGTCCTTCATTTGCACGACGAACATCTGTATCTGTGCATCATTGGCTTTTGAGCCCAGGGTATTTACTTCCCTGCCAATTTCCTGGGTGATGAAGTTGAGCTTTTTACCCGGAGACTCCATCTCACCCAGGGCAAGTAAAAAATAATCGCAATGTTTCTTCAGCCTGATCTTTTCTTCAGTGATATCAAGTTTTTCAAAATAATAGACCAGTTCCTGTTCAAGCCGGTTCTGATCATATGACTTATCCTGTCGGATCTCTTCCAGCCGCATTTCGAACTTATTCCTGACATTTGTCAGCCGTGGGCCTTCCAGTGGCGCGACAGCATCCAGCAGTTCAAGGATACGGCCAATCCGGAAAATAAAATCTTTTTCAAGTATCTCACCTTCCGTTTTGCGGAACCTGTCAGCCTCTTCCAGGGCTGTTTCGAGCGATTGCCATATCAATACCCATTCTTCTTCCGAAAACTCCTCCTTTTCAGATTTCAGCACATCAGGCATCCTGACGAGTATGGATAAGAGGTCGCTTTGCTTGTTTTCAGGAATTAAAGCCGCCAGGTCTTTCAATTGCTCAAAGTATTGCAGGGCAATATTTTTGTTGATGGTCATGACCGGCTGATCATTCTTGGATTCGACGCTGATCATGACATCCACTTTACCCCTTTCCATCCGCTGTGCTACGAGTGCCCTGGCATTCATCTCCTTTTCACGGTAAACAGAAGGGGCCCGGAAGTTCAGATCGAGTTGCTTACTGTTAAGTGAGCGGATTTCAACAGTGATTATCTTACCGGGAAGGTCCACCTGGCTTTTTCCGAATCCGGTCATCGATCTGATCATATTTCTTTTATTTAGTAAGACAAAGATACATATAAAGTCGTCAGTCGTCAGTCGTCAGTCCGCCTGAATATATAGTCACGTTAGGGTCCATTCATTTTACTTCCGAGTGACGACTGATTTTAGCACAAACGACTGATGACTGATGACTGATGACTGATGACTTATATCTTACTATCTTTGTAAAAATCCCGAAATGGACCTGGCCCCGTTACCATATCGCCTGTTCAATGTCCCGGCACAGTATTATGATAATATGCTGGAAGATATCTTGCGGGCCAGGAAATATATTTACTTCGAGGTTTATAAATTTTATGATGATGAGATCGGTGAGCGGTTCAGGGAAGCTTTGACCCGGAAAGCGAAAGAAGGGGTTGATGTAAAAATCCTGATCGATTCCTGGGGTGCTGATGTGGCGGAAGCATATTTCCAGAAGTTGATCGACGCCGGTGGCAAGGTCCGCTTTTTCACTAAAATAAAGTTTGTTATCGATTTCTTTACTAAAAATCACCGCCGGAATCACCGGAAAATACTGATTATTGACGATGTTGTTTCCTGGATCGGATCTGCCAATATTGCGGCCTACACTCTTCCGTGGAGGGAATTGATGCTTCGCCTGGAAGGCGACCTGGCGGTTTCTTTTAAAAAAATCTTTAACCTTGATTTCAAGCTTTATAACAAGTATATCTATGAAAAGAATTCCTATATCAGGATAATCCGGCAGGATGATTTTGAAATTATCAGGGATGTGCCTTCCATAACTAAAAAAAGGATAAGTAAAAAATTCATCCAGTTGATAAAAAATGCTGACCGGCAAATCCTGATCGAGACCCCTTATTTCCTGCCCGGTTATTTCCTGCGGAAGGCACTGATGAATGCGTGTAAAAGGGGAGTGGACGTTACGGTTATTTTGCCCAGGCATTCCGATGTGATGCTGATTGATGTCTTGCGCAACCGTTACCTTGGACCATTGCACCGGGAAGGTTTGAAGTTCAGGTATTACCTTCCGTCGAACCTGCATTCGAAAGCTATCCTGGTTGATGATGAAATTTTCGCTATCGGGTCGCCGAACTTTGATTACCGTTCTTTTCGCTATATGCATGAAATTATCCTGGTCGGGCGTGAAGAAACAATAATCCGGCAACTGAATGAGCATATCCGGGAAACAATTAACCACAGCGAGCCATTTAATTACGAGAAATGGTTTCACCGCCCTCGCTTTCAGAAGTTTATCGAATGGCTGCTGCTGCCATTCCGGCACTTTTTCTGAGTAGCACACGGATTTTTTTATTCCTCCCTAAATTCCTACCTTTGCAAAAATTTTAATTTTTAATTTTTAATTGTCTATGTCAATGATCGATGTAATGACTTCAAAAAAAGCTATTGAGCTGGAAGATAAATACGGTGCACACAATTATCACCCATTGCCGGTTGTGCTGTCAAAAGGAGAAGGCGTTTATGTATGGGATGTGGAAGGAAAGCAATATTTTGACTTTCTTTCGGCTTATTCAGCAGTTAACCAGGGTCACTGCCATCCAAGGATCGTCCAGACCATGATCGACCAGGCCGGGACACTCACCCTTACATCACGGGCTTTTTATAATGACGTGCTGGGTGTATATGAGAAGTTTGTAACGGGATATTTTGGCTATGATAAGGTTTTGCCTATGAATACCGGGGCCGAAGGAGTCGAAACAGCGTTAAAGCTATGCCGTAAATGGGCTTATGATAAGAAAGGCATTCCCGAGCATGAAGCAAAGATCATTGTCTGTGAAAATAATTTTCATGGCCGGACCATCACGATCATATCCATGTCGACAGACCCGGATGCGCGGGGCGGGTTCGGTCCTTATACACCCGGGTTTATCACCATTCCTTACAATGATCTTGATGCACTGGCTAAGGCCCTGGAACAGCCCAATGTGGCAGGTTTCCTGGTAGAGCCCATCCAGGGGGAAGCAGGTGTTTTTGTTCCGGACGAAGGATATCTTGCAAAAGCATACAATTTGTGCAAGGCTAAAAATGTGCTGTTCATTGCCGATGAGGTGCAGACCGGCATTGCCCGCACAGGGAAACTGCTGGCATGCGACCATGAAGGTGTCAGGCCGGATATGGTTATCCTGGGAAAAGCCCTTTCAGGGGGTGTTTACCCTGTTTCAGCCGTACTGGCCGATGATGAGATCATGATGTGCATCAAGCCCGGTCAGCATGGCTCAACTTTCGGGGGGAACCCGGTTGCCGCGCGTGTTGCCGTTACGGCACTGGAAGTGGTGAGAGATGAGAAACTGGCTGAAAATGCAGAACGCCTTGGATCGATCTTCAGGGAAGAACTCCGGATGATCAAATCGGATATGATACAGCTTGTCCGCGGTAAAGGCCTTCTCAACGCCATCGTGGTAAAACCGAAAAACGGTAAAACTGCCTGGGACGTTTGCCTGAAGATGGCTGAAAATGGATTACTGGCCAAGCCTACCCATGAACATATAATCAGGTTCGCACCGCCGCTGGTAATCAATGAGCAACAGATCCAGGAAGCAGTTGAAATCATCAGGAAATCTATTCTTGCTTTCTAAAGTTTGAGTTTGGGAAATCTCTTAAAAAGCAAAAGGCCACGCGGGCGCGTGACCAATTTGCCGATTATTAACCAAACCAAAAGAGTTATTTGAATAGACTCAAACAACTGTACCTATGAAATTTCTTTTAAATAAATTCAGAACTTTTTCCAATTTATATTCGAATGAAGTCTTTATAATCAGCAATCATTATTTAGACTTATTCTATATACAAAGATATACACAAAACGATCTGATGTCAAGATAATTTTTGTTAAAAATTTCTTAAATTATAATTCAACAATCAATTTCAGATTTAACATCCTGGGAGTTAGATAGTTGGGAACTGCATATTGCCTGTTGTTGATGTCCTTGACCCAGATATAAGACACGGTATTGCTAATCTGAAGCAGGTTAAAAACTTCGAGGCTGATCCAGGCATTGTCGATATAACGTAAGGGATTCTTTTCCTTGAACGTAGTTTTTTCCCCGATCAACAGTTTAGAGAACCCTAAATCTACCCGTCTGTAGGGAGGGTAACGCAAAGTATGCGTATACCTGGGCGAATCAGGGGCACCGAAAGGCAACCCGGTACCGAAGATGAGGGTCAGGTGGGCCTTCAGGGTTGGGATAAGGGGAAGATAATCCTGGAAGAATATGGCGAAACTCACCCGCTGGTCTGATGGGCGGGGGATATAACCGGGCTCATAGCGCACACTGTCTGTAGGCGTCTGGTCTAATGTATAGCCAGGAATGATCTTTTCCCCGCTTTCGTTATAATAGTCGTAATAATAATCATCTTCTATATCTTCCTCTGTTTTTAAAATAGACAGGCTCATCCATGATTCTGTGCCCTTGATGAATTCGCCGTTGACCTTGAAATCGATACCTGTAGCATAGCCATGGGCATTATTCTCGGCAAGGTAGCGGATCCTGACATTATCGACAATGTAGGGAATCAGGTCATCAAGATATTTATAGTAAGCTTCAGTCGTAAATTTGAAAGGGCGGCCCCATGCCAGGAAGTTTATGTCCATGCCGGCTACAAAATGGATGGATTTCTGTGCCTTGATATCGGGATTCAGTTCCCCTTCAAGATCGCGCAATTCTTTATAAAACGGCGGCTGGTAATAATAACCTGTTGAGAACCTGAAGACCACATCCCTCTGCCATAAGGGTTTATAAGCAATTGATGCCCGCGGGCTGAGAAGGAACTGGCCGTTATAATCCCAGTAGTGGAAACGTATCCCGGCGGTGATGCTGAGGTCACGGCCATCTCCCAGCAGGTCCCAGGTATTTTGGATGTATCCCATCAATCGGTTTGATGCCAGTTGCACTTCAGTCCTGAGGGCATCCTTTAGGACCAGGGGTTGTTTGGGATCTGTAATTTCACCGATAATAACCGGTGGATTGGGTAAGGAATAACCTGCAGAATCGATCAGCTCCCATTCACCGAGACGGTCTTCAACATTTTCATGCTGGTATTTCAGTCCCCAGTTTAAGAATTTGTTTTTCCATAGAAAACTCCCTTTATGTTCTGTGCTGATAACGCCTGCATCAAGGTAATTGCGGGCATGGTCCATGAAAGTGCCCACTCCCTGCACTTCCGTCACGTTTCCAAATTCTTCATCGCCGAAAGCATTTTCAAGCTTGCCGATCCAGTATTGTCCGCGGACATCGAATGTTTCACTCTCCCTGGTATTGAATCCCGACACATTAAACTTCAGCATCAGGTTAGGGCCCGGTTTGTAATCCAAAGAAAATGCGCCAAGGTACATGCGGTACTGGTCGACTTCCTGGCCGTCGAAGTAAATATTAAGCCTGTACGCTTCCTGGATTGTGCCGAAATTGGTCTGGCGGCTTTCAGGAACCAGCAGGTAAGAATTCCGGGAATAATAACCCAGGCCTGATACCTGTATTTTGTCATTAAGATCATAAGTGACCACACCCTGGACATCAACAAAATTGGGCCTGTAGCTCCCTTTGGTCTCCAGCCCTTGCAGGATATATTGATTGGTCTTGTACCTGGCACCGGTGAGGAAAGTTAATTTTTTGTTCCTGGTAAGCCCTTCGATATGTCCCTGGGCACCGAGGAGGCTGAGCTGGACGGATGCCGCCGCCGAATCAGGCTTGCGGTAAGTAATATCAAGGACCGATGACATCTTGTCGCCATACTTGGCATCCCAGCCACCCGCGGAGAAAATGATCCCGGAGACCAGCGTGGAATTGACAAAGCTCAGGCCTTCCTGCTGGCCGGCACGGATCAGGAAAGGCCGGTAAATCTCGATGCCATTGACATAGACCAGGTTTTCATCAAAATTTCCGCCCCTGACCGAGTACTGGGAACTTAATTCATTGGCCGAATTTACACCCGGGAGGGTTTTCAGCATGGCTTCAATCCCCCCGCTCAGGGTAGGGATCATTTTAGCTTCTTTCGGATCAAGGCGGACATAATTATAACTTCTGACCTGGTTATCCTTAATTTCGACATCCTTTAACTCTGTAAATGATATCATCAGCACCACATTCAGTTCTTTTCTGCTCGCCAGCCTGCAGGTTGACCTGGTAGCGTTTTGATTTGTATCCGATGAAAGAAAAGTCGACGGTGATATCCTGGTCTGCAGGAACGACGAGTACGTAATTGCCTTTCTGGTCGGTCACACTGCCGGTCGTGCTCCCGAGCATAGCCACATTTACCAGTTCCAGCGGTTTATTGTCCTGGTCCCTCACATTGCCGCTCAGGATTGCATTTTGCTGCGCGATCAGGGTATTGGAAGCGATGAACAGCAAGATAAACAGGAAGAGGGATCTGGTTATATTCATTTCGGCGTTATCTCTGGATTTATCTTTCTTTCCGCTTAAATTTCCCATCCTGCCATGCCTGGATAAACTGGGCCCAGGCAAAAGGATTGAGCAGGCTTATCGGCTGGGTCTGGCCGGCATAATATAACTTACTGACAGTTTGATCGATATAATTCCGGTAATTCATGCTCCCGTCCATTGGCATTTCCTGTGCACGTACATAAAGCTCATACCTGTCGAGGTTTTTACGGGCGATCTCCAGGTCATCATCCGGGATTTTGATGTTCAGGAAAGCTTCCTTAAATTGTTCTTTGGTGGGCCAGGGATAGATGACGGTTTCGGTAAGGTAAACGGTATCGGAGGTCATTACCTGGAACATGGTGTAGCGATTACTATGAATCGTATCGGGGATAACGAACATACCTTTTTTAAAGCCGATAGCTGAAAAGGTGATCGTATCGCCTTTTCGGGCAACGAATGAGAAGTACCCGTAATAATCACTGATGGTACCGAAGCCCGTATTGCGGTCGATGATATGGGTAAAAGCCACCGGGTGCAGGCTGTCGCCTGTAACGACCGCACCGGAGAACTGGACCAGGTCCTTATAGTATTCTTCCTGTTCTTGCTGGTTTCTCTGGGCTTCCATGACCAGGGGCAGGAGCAGCAATATTAGAATACTTATGACCGGGTACATTTTCATGCCTCTTAAAGGACTTGTCTGTTCAGGGGTTTTCAGGAAAGCAGTAAAATTAATGCTTAAAATTAAACGGATGGAGATAGATTTTATTTTGACAGTTCTGTTGCCGGCACCAATAAAAAATGCTGTCATCCTTTGGGGTGACAGCATTTTCAAAAGGGTGACAGCAACGTTATTTAGTTGTAAATCCTTTTTCCCTTGCTTCTTTAAGGCATGCTGTGATACCTTTTTTATTGATGGTCCTGATCGCCTCGGTAGAAACCTTCAGGGAGATCCATTTATCTTCTTCAGGGATGAAAAACCTTTTAGTCTGGAGATTAGGGAGGAATCTCCGGAGCGTTTTTATATTTGAGTGGGAAATTTTATGACCTTTTACTGGTTTTTTCCCGGTGATTTCACAAACTCGTGCCATGGTATAAAAGATTATTCGATTACTTTTTCAAAACGGAGTGCAAAGAACGGTATTTTTTTTGAAATAAACAAGATATTATTTGTGATAAAAATGAAGATGTCCGCTGCACTATTCACAATCCTGTCTGACCTTCAAAAGCTTATCGACTGCAAAATCATTTTTCCTCGCAATCTCCACAAGATCCTTGTAAAGCGATTCATCAATCTTGGCGTTCGGGCGAGTATCCAAAGGTACTTTCGGGATGGATCCCCTACCAGGGCATACTGGTAGTTTTCTTTGTCCAGGTGAAAAATGTAATACTTGCCTGCAAAGGGCCAGAAAAACTGCACCTTCAGCCGGCCTGGCTCATTTGGATCGGGGACCCAGGCTTTTCCTTTAACAGAACTGATCTTCCCGGATTCTTCCTTCACTCCGGCATTAATAACACTGATCTTGCCGTCGTCCCTCAGGCCATATTCGGCAGTGCAACATACAAGCCCTTTCTCGAAAGAGTTTGGAAGACGGGCGATCTCGTACCATTTGCCGGCATACCTGTTAATATCGACGCCGGGGACTGTTGTAAGTGTTTTCATAGGCGGAAGAGCATGAGGTTAAGATGATGATAATAGCGATCAGGGGGTAGGACTTGATATTCATTGTTAAATTGTTCAAATTGTTAAATTGTTAAATTGTTGACCGCTAATTGTTGACCGCCGACCGCTGACCGCCGACCGCCGACCGTGGACCGCCGACCTGATACTACCTCACCAATTCCAACCTCAGCATATTCAACCCTGCCAGTGCCGCCCGCCGTATATTCCGCCCGCGGTGCTCGCCGAACATGAATTTCTTAGCTGATGATGCCGGTTTTAGAAGCTACGGCAATCCAAACCGTTCCGACAGGTTTTTCGAGCGTGCCACCGTCAGGTCCTGCGATCCCGCTGATGGAAACTGCGAAATCAGTTTTTAAATGCTGCCGGGCGCCTTCGGCCATTTCCTTCACGACCTGCTCACTGACGGCGCCGAACAAATTCAGCGATTCCTCTTTCACACCAAGAAATTCGTGCTTGACCTCGTTGGAATAGGCAATAACTGAGCCTAAATAATACTCAGACGAGCCTGGAACGCTTGTGATCATATGCGCGAGGTAACCGCCGGTGCAACTTTCCGCCGTGCTTAACGTGGCATGCTTTTCTTTTAATAACCTTCCCACTACCTGTTCCATCGTATCATTGCCGTAGCCAAAGATCAGACCGGGGATTAGTTGCTGCAAGGTTTTGACCTGCCTATCTATTTCTTGCAGTGTTTTTTCTTTCGATTCGCCGTAAGCGGTCAGCCTTAGCCTGACGATCCCTGGTTGCGGCAGATAAGCCAGCTTCATGTTTGCCGGGAGGTTTTCTTCCCATTCTTTGATCAGTTCCGACAGGTAAGATTCACCAATGCCTTGTGTAAGAATGGTTTTATGGGCTACGATACGCTCATTTTCTTCGCCGGCAAGACGGGGGAGAACATATTTCTCCATAATGCCTTCCATTTCGAAAGGCACACCTGGCAATGAAACCAGTATCTTATTCTCTTTTTCGAACCACATCCCCGGGGCCGTTCCGTTAGGATTAGGCAGTGGGGTGCAATTTGCCGGGATCTCCGCCTGTTTCCTGTTTACTTCGCTGATTTTCAAGCCGCGACCCCCGAATAGTCTCACGATGTTATCGTAGGAAGGCTGGTGAAATACAAGGTATGTATTGAAATATGCACAAAGCGTATGCTTGGTGATGTCGTCTTTTGTAGGGCCCAGGCCGCCGGTGACCAGGATCACGTCGGCACGGGAGAATGCCAGGTCGAGGGCTTTTTTTATCTCTTCTGCATCATCAGATATGGCGGAGATCTGTTTTACCGGGATGCCGATTTCGTTCAAATGCTGTGCTATCCAGGTGGCATTTGTGTTTACGACCTGTCCGACGAGGAGTTCGTCGCCAATGCTGATGATTTCTGCTATCATGGTGCAAAATTAATATCATTAAGGAATAGGAATGTTTAACAGGGAATTTTAATTTTGGGGAATATTCAATTTACCACAGAAATCACAGATTAACACAGATTATTCACATATTAATCACAGATAAGGATGAAGGAGTCGGATTTAATAGTAAACCAGGACGGGAGCATTTATCACCTTAAACTCAGGCCGGAGGAAATACCTGATTTGATCCTTATATCAGGTGACCCGGCCAGGATCAGCCTGATCTCGGATCATTTTGACCAGGTTGAATTCAAACGGCAAAACAGGGAGTTTGTCAGCCACCTGGGATCATATAATGGAAAACGAATGCTGGCGCTCTCCACCGGCATCGGGCCTGACAATATCGATATCGTGATGAATGAGCTCGACGCCCTTGCCAATATCAACCTGGAAACAAGGCAACCTTCAAGCATCACCGCAGCCTGACGATCATCAGGATCGGCACTTCGGGCACTTTGCATGCCGATATCCCTATCGGCACGCTGGTCACCGCATCGCACGGACTGGGAATGGACGGATCACTTAATTTTTACCGGGAACTTGAAGAGGTAACCGATGCTGAGCTGACCGGTGAATTTCTCAAGCAGACAAATTGGCCGGCATTTCTTCCTTCTCCTTATATTATTCCCGGGACACCTGCTCTCATCCGGAAGCTTTCAACCGCCGGGATTACGGCATCACGGCCACAGCGGGCGGTTTTTACGGGCCCCAGGGCAGGCAACTCCGGCTTCATAATTCTTTTCCGGGAATGCTGGAGGCTATGGCGAAATTTTCCTTATAAAGAAAACCGGATCATTAATTTTGAGATGGAAACCTCATCATTGTATGGCTTTGGAAAGATGCTGGGGCACCAGGTGGCCAGTATCTGCGTTCTCCTTGCCAACCGGGCCACAGGAGAATATACGAAGTCAATCAGGGAAGATGAACAAAAACTGATTGCTCATGTTCTGCATAATATGACTGCCTGAACAAAGTGATGGCATGTTTGTTGTTTAAAGAATACAATGACAATGACCAATGACCAATGACCAATGACCAATAACTAATGGCCGATAAACCAAAGAATAAGGAACTGGAAGCGCTGATGAACCTGCTGGATGAACCCAATGAGGATATATTCCAGGCTATCCGCGACCGGATCTTTGCCCATGGCAAAGAGGCGGTTCCTGTTCTTGAAAGCGCGTGGGAAAATACTTTCGATCCGCTGATCCAGCATCGTATCGAAGACCTGATCCATCTTATCCAGTTTGAAAACCTGAAAAAGGAAATGCATGAATGGTCGGAATATCGGTCATCATGATCTAATGCAGGGTACTCTCCTGGTTACCAGGTTTCAATACCCGACCTCGACGAAGATGCCATCATTAAAAAAATAGGCCAGTTTTCTCAGGATATATGGCTTGAGCTGAACCAGAACCTGACAGGACTGGAAAAAGTCAAGGTGATCAACCATATCCTTTTCGATATTCATAAGCTGGCCGGAAATGTCACCAATATCAATTCGGCCGAAAATTTTTATATCAATAACCTGCTGGATTCGAAAAAAGGCAGCCCGCTCATCCTTGGGATCATTTATATTTCCATTTCACAAAGCCTTCACATACCGATCTTATGGGGTTGATCTACCGCGTCATTTCGTGCTTGCCTATACCGATGAAATTTTACTGACGCCAAGGGATATCCCGGAAGGTGACGTTTTGTTCTATATCAATCCTTTCAACAAAGGCGCTGTTTTTACAAAAAATGAGATAGACCTGTTCATCAAACAGCTGAAGCTGGAACGTAAAGAATCTTATTTTGTTCCCTGTGATAACAAGACGATCATCAGGCGGATGATCAACGAGCTCATCTACATTTATGACCAGTCAGGAAATCCGGGAAAGCGGGATGAAATGACGGAATTGCTGGGAATGGTGGAATAAATGTTGAATGTTGAATTTTGAATGTTGAATTCGGGAAATTATTTATAATCGATAAATTATCAAATTATCCTTTGTGCGCCTTTGTGAAGATTCTTTGTGCGCCTTTGTGGTTATATAATTCCGCTTGATGATAGCACTTTATTTCTTCAACAAACTAAGAATATTTCTTTCGACCCTGCTTATTACATTGCTTGCATCCTCGCGAATAAATTTTTCTCCCGTTATCCCTTCGTACAGCTCTATATAGCGCTCTGAAACAGATTCGACGAATTCATCTGACATGAATGGTACCTGCTGGCCTGTTTTGCCCTGGAAACCATTTTCCATGAGCCATTCCCTGACAAATTCCTTGGAAAGCTGTTTTTGCTGTTCTCCCTTTGCAAACCTTTCTTCATAACCATCAGCATAAAAATACCTGGAAGAATCAGGCGTATGGATCTCATCGATAAGGTAGATCTTTCCATCGGCTTTGCCGAATTCATATTTCGTATCGACTAGAATCAATCCCATTTTGGCTGCGATTTCCGATCCCCTGCGGAAAAGATCTATCGTATATTTTTCCAGCAGATTGTAATCTTCTTCTGAAACTAGTGCCCTGGCTGATGATCTCTTCCCTGGAGATATCTTCATCATGGCCTTCTTTGGCTTTCGTGGTGGGGGTGACAATAGGCTGCGGGAAACGTTCGTGCTCGCGCATCCCGTCCGGGACAGGGACACCGCAGATCGACCGGGCACCGCTTTTATAGGTCCTCCAGGAACTTCCTGTGAGGTATCCGCGGATGATCATTTCCACCGGGAATGGTTCGCAGAACTTTCCGACCATGACCATAGGGTCGGGGACGGCCATCATCCAGTTGGGGACAATGTCGCGCGTGGCTTCGAGAAACTTCGCCGCGATCTGGTTTAGCACCTGGCCTTTGTAAGGTATGCCCCTGGTGAGGACCACATCAAAGGCCGAAATACGGTCGGTGACCACCATGACCATCAATTCGTTGTTGATATTATAAACATCCCTCACCTTTCCATGATACACATTTTTCTGGCCAGGGAACTGGTAGTCGGTTCTGACAATTACATTTTGCATATGCTTAAGATTTATTGATTATTTCTTTCTTTTCCGTAGGCCTCGATGATCTTGATCACGAGCCTGTGACGGATGATATCTCTCTGGTCAAGGTAAATAAAATCCATGCCCGGTATGTCTTTCAGGATCCTCGTTGCATGGATCAGACCCGATTCCTGGTTTTTCGGCAGGTCGATCTGGGTAATATCGCCGGTGACGATGAATTTGGAAGATTTGCCCATGCGGGTCAGGAACATTTTAAGCTGGCTGGAAGTGGTATTCTGCGCTTCATCGAGGATGGCGAAGGCGTGGTCGAGGGTGCGGCCGCGCATAAAGGCGAGGGGCGCTACTTCGATGGTGCCGTCTTCGAGGTAAGTGAGCAGTTTTTGGGTCGGCAGCATATCCCGCAGGGCATCATATAATGGTTGCAGGTAAGGGTCCAGCTTGTCTTTCAGGTCGCCGGGAAGGAATCCCAGGTTTTCGCCGGCTTCAACGGCCGGGCGTGTAAGGATGATCCGCCGGACTTCTTTATTTTTCAGCGCCCTGACAGCCAGGGCCACAGCGGTATATGTTTTTCCGGTTCCGGCAGGTCCGATGGCAAAAACGAGGTCGTTGTTGCTGCAGCTTTCCACCAGCTTCTGCTGATTGACAGTCAGTGCTTTAACGATCCGGCCATCACGTCCATGTACCAGAATATCATCAGCTTGTTGCTGCTGGATAAGGCCGTTCGTTTCTTCTTCACCGCCCTGCATGATCTGGAGGATGTCACTATCGGTTATCCGGCCGAATTTATCATAGCTTAAGAGAAGCAGTGAAAACTTCTTCTCAAATTCAGCCAGTTCCTCTTCCTCTCCAAATGCCTTGACAATATCTCCCCTGGCCACGATCTTAAGCTTCGGGAACTGCTTTTTAATAAGATCAAGATGAACATCATTAACCCCGTAAATTTCTAAAGGGTTGTAAGTTTCTATTGAAAAAATTCTTTCGCCCATCAGGGTTTTAAAACAGTTTAGTATTGTAGTTCAAAAGTATTAAAAAATGCGCTCCATCTATGAAGAATTCTTAATTTTGGCCGTGATATATCAAGTGACGGATATTTGACAGATTTGATTATTAACAGCCGACGGAACTCTATGCCTATTATAACACTGACAAGCGACTGGGGCCAGCGGGATTACTTCCTCGCGGCGGTGAAAGGTAAGATCCTGAGCCAGTTGCCATCTGTCAATATTATCGATATTTCACACGGCATCAGCCCGTTTAACCTCAAACAGGCGTCATTCATCATCCGGAACAGTTATCCGCATTACCCGGAGGGAACCGTGCATATGCTTTCCGTCCTGACTGAAAAGACTGAAAAAACACCCCACCTGGCCGTTCAATACGACGGGCAGTTTTTCATCGGTGCTGATAATGGCATATTCTCCCTGATCTTCGATCATGACCCGGAAAAGATAGTCAGGATAAATACTTCCAGCGGAGGCGGAATTAAGGATATCCCTGCCCGGGACAGGTTCGTGGAATCAGCCGTGCACCTGGCTTCAGGGAAACCGATCGAACTGCTCGGCGAACCGGTGTCGCAATGGAAAGAACAGTTGCATTTCCTCCCGGTCGTTTCAGGGGATGTCATCAGGGGAGTGGTCATTTATATCAACCAGTACGAGAATGTGATCACCAATATCACCCGCGATCTTGTTGAAAAAGTAAGCAAAGGCCGGAAATTTATCATCGAGTTCCGCGGAGAATCAATCAATGGGATCAGTAATTCATACCAGGAAGTCCCGATCGGGGAGATCGTTGCTCTTTTCGGCTCAACGGGCCACCTGGAAATTGCCATCAACCAGGGAAATGCGGCAAGTTTACTCGGCCTGGATATCAATGACCCGGTGAGGGTGGAGTTCAAATTCTAAATTCTAGATTCTAAATTTTAAGTTTTAGGTTGAAGTATAAGTAATCGATGTTAACATTATTAAAGAAAGAAATAAGTTCTTTTCTCAGTTCACTGATCGGTTACATCGTCATTACGGTGTTCCTTCTGATCAATGGGTTGTTCCTGTGGGTTTTCCAGGGGGATTTCAATATCCTTGATTTCGGTTATGCCAATCTCGACGGGCTTTTTATGATCGCCCCCTTTGTCTTCCTTTTCCTCATCCCGGCCATCACCATGCGCTTGTTTGCCGAAGAGAAACGGACAGGAACTATGGAACTGATCCTGACAAAACCCCTTACTGAATTTGAGATTGTCATGGCCAAGTTCCTGTCGGGGCTGGTCCTGGTGATATTCTCCCTTCTGCCGACCCTTGTTTATTTCTTCTCGGTTTACCAGCTTGGCCTGCCAAAAGGAAATATCGACATGGGGGGGATGTGGGGTTCTTATATCGGCCTGCTATTCCTTGGAGCATCTTTCGTAGCCATCGGAATGTTTGCTTCCACCCTTACCGACAACCAGATCGTCTCCTTCATCATCGCGGTTTTTCTTTGCGGGTTTCTTTATATCGGGTTTGATTTTATCTATTCATTTGATCTTGTTTGGAAAGGTTGACCTGTTTATCAAATCACTCGGTATCAATGACCATTATACATCCATGAGCCGGGGGGTGCTTGATACCAGGGATATGCTCTATTTCCTGGGCGTTATTTCCCTTTTTATCCTTTTATCCAGGTATTCCATTGAAAGGAGGAAATGGTAAGACATGGATAAGAAACAAAATAAGCAAAGGGGACCTGAAGCGGAACAGCCTGATGCAAATGCTGCTTGGCGTGCTGATTATTATCCTGGCCAACATCATCGGTTCATTCGTATTCACCCGGTTTGACCTGACCTCCGAGAAGCGTTATTCACTATCTCCGGCTACCAAAGACCTCTTAAAAGAAATTGATGATATAGTTTATTTCAGGGTTTATCTTGAAGGGGAGTTTCCTGCCGGTTTCAAGCGTTTGCGGAATGCAACCAAGGAGATGCTTGACGAATTCAGGGCCTACAATAAAAATATCCAGTATGAATTCATCAATCCTTCTCAAAGTGAAGACGAAAAAGAACGGAACGATACTTACCAGTTGCTGACGGAAAAAGGCCTTCAGCCTACCGACCTGCAGGTTAACACTAAGGAGGGGAGGGAGCAGCAGATCATTTTTCCCGGCCTCATTGCCAATTATAAATCCAATGAACTGGCTGTAGAGCTGTTGAATTCCCAGATCGGCGTGAGCCCGGAAGAGGTGCTGAATAATTCCATCCAGGCCCTCGAGTTCAGGCTCGCGAGCGCCATCCGGGACCTTACGAGTGACCATCAAGCCCAGCGTGGCATTCATCCGCGGGCACGGCGAACTGGAGAACCGCGATATTTACGACATCGGGCAGGCCCTGTCAAAGCAATACGCTGTCGGAGTTATTGCCATCGGCGGCCAGCTTAACAGCCTGACCAAACGTGACAGCGTTTCGGCCGACAAGACCCGCATTATCAATAAATATGATGCCATCATTATCGCCAAACCCGATTCGATATTTTCGGAAAAGGATAAATTCATTATCGATCAGTACATCATGCGCGGCGGGAAAGTCCTGTGGCTGATCGATCCCGTTTTTGCAACAATGGACAGCCTGCAGACGGAAGTAACCACGCTTGGTATAGAGCAGGAGCTGAATCTGGATGATATGCTGTTCAGGTACGGCGTCCGGATCAACCCGGACCTGGTGATGGACCTGACGGCGCTTCCCATTCCATTACGGACCGGCCAGGTTGGAAATCAGCCCAAGATCGATTTTTTCCCGTGGTTTTATTTTCCTGTGATCACGCCCACGGAGGATCATCCCATCGTTAAAAACCTGAATGCCATGAAAACCGAGTTTGTCAGCAGTATTGACACCATCCGGGTCCCTGGTATCAGGAAAACCATCCTGCTGAAGACATCACCCTATTCCAGGACTGTCAATACGCCTGCCCTTATCACGCTTGCCATCCTGGAACAGGAGCCTGACGAACGGGCTTATACCGGGCCTCAGCAGACTGTGGCCGTGTTACTGGAAGGTGAGTTCAAATCTAATTTTGAGAACAGGGTACCCCCCGAGATCCTGAACAGCAAGGACATCGGTTTTATTCCGAAAAGCAAACCGACCAGCATGGTGGTGATTTCAGACGGTGACGTGATCAGGAACCAGCTCCATTATTCGCAGGGTTACCCTATGCCACTTGGATATGACCAGTTTACGGGTCAATCGTTTGGCAACAAGGATTTCATCCTGAATGCACTGGATTATATGATGGATGAATCAGGACTGATCTCGATCCGGTCGCGCGATTTGAAGCTCCGCCTGCTGGATACGACCAGGGTCAGTAACAATAAATTTTTCTGGCAGGTGTTTAATATTATTTTCCCCATTTTACTCGTTCTTATTTTTGGATTTATTCAAAATTACCTTAGAAAGAGGAAATACGCATCGGGGAAATAAAAATCAATCCGACTCTAATTTTACAGAAGATGAGAAAAAACCGGGTCACCTTGATCATAGCCCTGATCCTGCTTATAGCTGCCGGAGCTTTGTTCGTAACAAATTCATATACTACGCTGAGGAAGGATTCAAGCGATTTTGCCATTGAAGATACGGCCTCTGTCACCAAAATATTTATTGCAGATAAAAACAATAATGAAGTTACCCTGGACCGCCAGGCAGACGGTAGCTGGCTGGTTGATGGGAAATACACGGTGCAGCAGGCAAAGATCAGTTCTTTCCTGAAGACTTTGATGGATATTGAGGTCCGGTCGCCTGTACCACTGGTTGCCAGGAACAATGTAATTACCCGGATGGCTGTTATAGCGAAGAAAATAGAGATCTACCAGGTCACACCGCGAATTAACATCTTCAACAGAATCAGGTTGTTTCCGCGCGAAAAACTGACTAAAGTTTATTATGTCGGCGATGTCACCCAGGATAACCAGGGGACATTTATGCTGATGGAAGGGGCGGAAGAGCCTTATATAGTCCATATTCCAGGATTCAGGGGATTTGTATCCACACGCTATTCAACTGTTAAGGCCGACTGGCGCGACTATACAGTTTTCCATACACCCATCAATGAGATCCAATCGGTTAAAGTTGAATTTCCCCTGAACCCCGGGCAATCCTACCAATTTGAAGTGCAGGATAATCAGAATATAAAGCTTCGGTCGTTAGCTGATAACCATGTTGTTAAAATCATATGATACGATCCGGGCACTGAATTTTCTGACAGCTTTTGAGGATATCCGCTTTGAATCATTGCTGGAACACCTGATCGAAAAGGAGTTCATCGATTCGGTATCTGCAAGCACCCCAAAGACGATCATTACCCTTACCGGGCGGGATGGAAGAGTAAACAGCGTAAAAATATTTGCGAAGCCGGGATTTGCCCCATTGTATTCTGATGATGGCGCTATAATGGAACCCGTGGATCTTGACAGGGCATATGCTCTTGTGAATGATGAGGAAGATTTTGTGCTGATCCAGTATTATGTTTTCGACCGGGTGACCAGGCCGCTGGATTTTTTAACCGGGAAGGAATAAAAAAATTGGAACATAAAAAAGAAGGTGTCTCGAACTTTTGAGACAGCCTCCCCTGATTTTAATTTGGTTTTTAGTCGGCAATTAGACAATGCCCTGTGCGATCATTGCGTCGGCAACTTTTACAAATCCACCGATATTGGCACCTTTTACATAATCGATATATCCATCTTCACCTTTGCCCCATTTCACACAATTAGCATGGATATTGATCATGATGGTGTGCAGGCTGGAATCCACTTCTTCACGTGACCATGACAGGCGCATGGAGTTCTGGCTCATTTCGAGGCCTGAAGTGGCAACACCGCCGGCATTGGCAGCTTTGCCAGGTCCGTAAAGGATCTTGGCATTCTGGTAAACTTCGATAGCTTCCGGGGTGGAAGGCATATTGGCACCTTCTGAAACCACGAAGCAGCCATTGGCGATGAGTGTTTTGGCATCGTTTCCGTCAACTTCATTCTGGGTTGCGGATGGCAGTGCCACGTCGCATTTGATCATCCACGGGCGTTTGCCTTCATGATAAGCACAACCGTATTTCTGGGCATATTCCTGGATACGGCCGCGTTTGACATTCTTCAGGTACATCACGAATGCAAGTTTTTCTGGGGTGATGCCATCCGGGTCATGAATGAAACCATTGGAATCGGACAGGGTAACGACTTTAGCACCAAGCATGGTAGCTTTTTCGGTGGCATACTGGGCAACATTGCCTGATCCGGAAACCGTGCAGATCTTTCCTTTCATGGAATCGCCGCGGGTCTTCAGCATTTCTTCTGCAAAATAAACCTGGCCGTAACCGGTAGCTTCCGGACGGATAAGGCTGCCGCCCCATTCCAGGCCTTTTCCGGTCAACACGCCGGTGAATTCATTTCTCAGCCTTTTATATTGTCCGAACATGAAACCGATTTCACGGCCGCCAACACCGATATCACCTGCCGGAACGTCGGTATCAGGTCCGATATGACGCTGCAGTTCGGTCATAAAGCTCTGGCAGAAACGCATCACTTCATTATCGGATTTTCCTTTAGGATCGAAATCCGATCCGCCTTTTCCACCGCCCATAGGCAATGTGGTGAGGCTGTTCTTCAATACCTGTTCGAAAGCAAGGAATTTGAGGATTCCCAGGTTCACGGTCGGGTGGAACCGCAGACCGCCTTTGTAAGGCCCGATCGCGCTGTTCATCTCGATGCGGTATCCTTTGTTGATCTGGATTTCGCCTTTATCATCGACCCACGGAACACGGAACAGGATCACCCGTTCCGGTTCTGCCAGTCTTTCGAGGATCTTTGCTACTTTGTACTTGGGATTTTCTTCAATAAAGGGGACCAGTGATTCGGTCACTTCCTTCACAGCTTGATGGAATTCTTTTTCACCCGGATTCTTGGCAATGATCTTTGCCATGAATTCATTCACCAGGTTTTCATAGTTGTTTGCCATAATTGTTAGTTGTATTTGGTTGTTAATGAATTTTCTCAAAAGCGGAGCAATATTAGTGAAAATAATTTTGCTACTGTGAAAAGATTAACAAAAATTAAGAATGGATTTGCAATTTAGAAATGGTTTAAGTTGGTCATTGGTCATTGGTCACTGGTCACTGGTCACTGGTCACTGGTCACTGGTCACTGGTAAATCAAAATTGTTGATTACTTAATTGAACCTGGTTTGCCGACGGCATTAATAAAACTGTTTAACTTACGGCCAAGGATATCCATTTGTGAAACCAGTGAAATATACATTACTTTATCAATTAAATCTCTTGAAAAGGCCATCGAAATAAAAGTTCTGCTTTCTTCAAGGCTTCCCCTGGCATAATAGAGAAATTGCTTCTCTTCTTTAAAATGAAAACGACCAAATCCTTCACTAATATTCGCCGGAACAGAATCCGCTGCTCTTACGAGTTGTTTACCAATCGTACCTTTTGCAAAATAATCCCATTTTAATACTATCTTCCAAACTTCATTTGCAAGCTCTAATGAAATTGAATAAATTGTAAATCTTCTATTTTCATAGTTTTTATTTATTTATCCATGTTTTGCACATTTTATACCCGGTCATTTTCATTTATTTTCAACCAACTCCCAAAAGAAATTAAAAATCAATAACCAATAACCAATGACCAATGAACCAGTGACCAGTGACCAATGACCAATGACAATTTTTTCTACCTTTAAAGTCTCAACTTTAGCAGGTCAATATGAATGAAAATCCCTCCAACTACCAGCAGCTCAAGGCGGAAAATATAGAACGATTAAAAGAACTTGCTGCCATAAACCGCACTACGCAGATCATCAAGGAAGCCAAGTCGGTTGAAGAGACGCTGCGCCAGATATGTATGATCATCCCGCCGGCGTGGCAATACCCGCAATTCACCGCTGCGCGGATCATGTTCGAAGGCAAGGAATATTCCAGCTCGGAGTTTAAGGCGACCAAATGGGTCCAGCGGCAGAAGTTTGAGACCATCGACGGTAAGGTAGGTTATATCGAAGTGTATTATCTCCGCAAATTCCGATGACCTGGATGAAGGTCCTTTCCTCCTTGAGGAACGGCATCTTATCGAAAACCTGGGCAATATGATCACCGGTTATATCAACAGCCTCCTGGCGAAAACGGTGATCAAGACCAAAGTTCCCGGTAACCATTCCTGAGAAGGATGGCAAGCAGCCGGTTGTAAGCAGCCGGCAGTTGCTTCAGCGGTTTATCAATAAAACGAACGAGGACAGGGATATCTACCATGACCTGATGCCATTCAAAGTGAGGGAGATACTCCTGGTCGCCAATCTTTATGATGCTTACAGCATAGAAAAAGAAGGACGTTTTTCAGAGCATGTCCTGGGGGAATACCATACCCTGAACCTCACCTCCATTCCAAGGATTACCGGGGTATCAGGTGTGGATGAAGCCATGGAATTATTGCGTACCAGGCATTTCGACCTGATCATCATGATGATGGGCGCTGATAAGAATACACCTATCGGCCTCAGTTGCAAGGTAAAACGGGTTTATCCCTATATCCCAGTCTTTCTCCTGCTGAACAACAACGCCGATATGGCACTGATCTCCGAAGAAAAAAATGCCCTTCAGCACATCGACAAGGTATTTATCTGGAATGGAGAATCCTCTGTCTTCTTTGCCATGATCAAGCATGTCGAGGACCTGATCAATGTCGATAATGACACGGAATATGGCATGGTACGCGTGATCCTGCTGGTGGAAGATTCGGCAAAATATTATTCCCGGTATCTTCCGATGCTTTATCATATTGTCCTGGAACAAACCAAACGGATCATTGATGATGTCAGCACGGATGAGCTTTATAAGATTTTAAGGTTACGGGCAAGGCCGAAAATCCTCATGGTTTCTACTTATGAAGAAGCTGTAGCCTTTATGGAAAGGTTCAGGGATTATCTCCTTTGCCTGATCACCGACGTCAAATTCAACCACAACGGAGAACCGGATGAGCACGCCGGGTTCGACCTGGTCGAATTTGCCCGGAAGATGCATAAAGACCTGCCGATCATCATTCAGTCGTCTGACGAGGATAATGCCAAACTGGCTTACCAGTTACAGTGTACGTTTATCAATAAGAACTCTGAAACCCTGAGCCAGGATTTCAGGAGTTTCATCACTCATTTCCTGGGATTCGGGAATTTCGTTTACCGGAATGAGCAGGGTGTGAAAATTGCCGAAGCACGGTCATTGAAGGAATTCGAAAAGTTGCTGAAAACGATCCCGGACGAATCATTGCTGTACCATGCCAAACGTGATCACTATTCGCTCTGGCTGATGGCACGCGGCGAGATCCTGGCAGCCAAAATACTTAATCCGCAGAAAGTCACTGATTTTGAAAATGCAGGGAAAATCCGTGAATACCTTATTGATGTGATCGGGAAGTTCCGCAATGAGCAGAACCAGGGGAAGATCATTCCGTTTGAAGAATCGGCCCTGACAGATGAATCCAATATTGTCAGCCTGATGGATGGTTACCTGGGCGGAAAGGGAAGAGGGCTTGCCTTTGTCAATACGCTGATCTACAATTTTGACTTTTCACAGCAAATCCCAAATATTAAAATCCTGGCTCCAAAAACTTCTGTCATCGGCACGGAGGAATTCGAATACTTTATGGAGCGCAACCAGTTGAGGGATTTTGTTGCTGAAACAACAGATTATGAAGAGATCAAGAAAAGGTTCATGAATGCAAAAATGACCGACACACTGGTCAAGCGCATGAAACTCCTGCTGACGAAGATCACCAAACCCATTGCCGTGCGCTCCTCGGGTTTATTTGAAGACTCGCTGATGCAGCCTTTTGCCGGGATTTTTGAGACTTACCTGCTGCCTAATTGCCATCCTGACCTGAATGAACGGCTTAAACAGGCTCTCGATGCCATCAAGCTCGTTTTTGCATCCATTTATTCACCTGAAGCAAGGGGTTATATCGAAGCCGTGCATTATAAGATCGAGGAAGAGAAGATGGCGGTGGTGATCCAGGAAGTTGCAGGAAGGCAATATGGGAATTATTTTTACCCCCACATCAGCGGCGTGGCCCAGTCCTATAATTTTTACCCGTATGCCCATATGCAGCCTGAGGAAGGTTTTGCCGTGATGGCGGTTGGATTGGGAAAATCGGTTGTTGACGGGGAAAAAGCCTATCGTTTTTCACCGAAATACCCTTCTACAGAAATACTTACGCCTAAGGACCAGTCACAGAACACCCAGGTGGAATTTTATGCGGTGGATTTGAATAAGAAAGATATCAACCTGCTTGAAGGAGATACGGCCGGTTTAGCCAAGCTTGATATTTACGAAGCGGAAATGCACGGCAACCTTAAGCATTGTGCTTCTGTCTATGATGTCGACAACCTGGTCATTAATCCGGGCATCACCCAACCTGGCCCACGGGTCATTAATTTTGCCAATATCCTGAAATACAATTACATTCCGCTGGCGCAGGCTATAGAAGTAGTGCTCGACGTGGTCAAGGAAGCCATGGGCTCGCCGGTGGAGATCGAATTTGCCGTTGACCTGACCAAAGACAAACACAACAGGTCGACGTTCTATCTTTTACAGATCAAGCCACTGATTGGCAGCGCGATGGATTACAATGTCAATCTTGATAGGATTCCGAAGGAGAAAATCCTGCTATATGCAGACAAGAGCATGGGCAATGGGGTAATCGAGAATATAAGCGATGTCATTTTCGTCGATATCGATGTGTTTGATAAGGGCGATACTGTGGAGATGACCTATGAGATTGAGAAGCTGAATAAAATGTTTGCAGCGGAGAACAAGAAGTACCTGTTGATCGGTCCGGGCCGGTGGGGCACACGCGACCGGTGGATCGGGATACCGGTGAACTGGGCGCAGATCTCCCATGCCCGTGTGATCATCGAGACAAGCCTCGAAGGTTATCCGCTGGATGCCTCTTCAGGATCTCACTTCTTCCACAATGTCGTATCGATGAACGTCGGTTATTTCAGCATCCAGCCGGAATTGTCGAAGAGCTTTATTCGGTGGGATGTGCTGAAAAAGCAAAAGGTCATCCACCAGACCAAATATTTTAAGCATGTCCGTTTCGACGAGCCGCTGGTCGTCAGCATGGACGGCAAGAAGCGGATCTCGGTTATTACGTGGGGGGATTAGGACGGTAAGACTGTAAGACTGTAAGACGGTAAGATTATTAAAGAAACCCATCTATTTAAATCCCGAAGGGATGCTCTACATTGGCCCCGGACGTCAGTCCGGGGTAAAATAGAATTTCCTATCCATATGAGTCCCAACGGGACTATAGAAAAAATATTTTCAATCCTCCGGGTATATTTTCCAAATTTCCCGATAAACATAAAAACGGAGTTCCATAACATTAATAAAATCATAAGTATGGCAAATTCTTACACTTCCTTGAACATCCATTATGTGTTCAGCACGAAAAACAGGAAAAACCTCCTTGATTCTCAGATGCGATCTCGCCTTTGGCCCTATATCGGCGGGATAGCCAAGCAACATAATATGGTTGCCCTGGCGGTAGGCGGGACAGAAAACCATGTTCACATGCTGGTTTCAATACCGGCTACTTTAACTCCCTCAAAAGCGATTCAATTGGTTAAGGCAAATTCATCCAGGTGGATCAATGAGGAATTTCCAAAAAAAACCGGATTTTCGTGGCAAGTCGGTTACTCGGGATTTAGTGTCAGTCCAAGGCAGATTAAAAATGTGAGGAATTATATCAATCGACAGGAAGATCATCATAGGATCAGGACATTTGAAGAGGAATATGTTAGATTCTTAAAAGATAGTGGAATTGATTATAATGAACAAAATATCTGGGGCTGATTTTAAACGTTAATCTATCGTCCCTTCGGGACTCAATTGGATATGATCATCCTTTTACCCCGGACTGGCGTCCGGGGCTAATTTCGGAAGTCCCTCCGGGACAAAAATGGAATTATTCTTATTTGGCGTCTGTGGCTAATTTCGGAAGTCCCTTCGGGACAAAAAAAGGAATTGTCCTTATTTGGCGTCCGGGGCTAATTTCGGAAGTCCCTCCGGGACAAAAATGGAATTATTCTTATTTGGCGTCCGTGGCTAATTTCGGAAGTCCCTTCGGGACAAAAAAGGAATTGTCCTTATTTGGCGTCCGGGGCTATTTTCGGAAGTCCCTTCAGGACAAAATATTTTATTTGAAATCCATAAAAATTATTTTCTACCATCCTTTCAATTTTTTTTCCATCGTAAAAATTATTAACATTGTACTTGCTATTAATCTTTTAAAGTATTTACCGATGTTTGAACTCATGTCACTCCGTCTGAAATGCCCAGCCTGCGGGCGTTCACTAATGGACCAGGAGCATCCCATTGACAATGTTCCCGGCATCCATCTCCATATTGATTGTCGCGGACAGAAAGGCGACATCTGGCTTAGTTCCATATACGGCAGCTATAACTATAAAGCAACTATCGATCTGCCGCGGAATGAGATAGCAAAGTTCCACTGCCCGGAATGCCATGAGCAGATCACGTCAAAAACGGAATGCGTGACATGCGGTGCTGAAATGATACCGTTCTACCTGGATATTGGCGGCAGGGTTAACATATGTTCGCGCATAGGATGCAAGAACCATTTTGTGGAATTCGAGGACCTGTCGATTGCCCTCCGCAAGTTTTACCAGGAATATGGCATCAACAGTCAGCATTCGCACCCGCAGCAGCCCCGGGAAGACCGGCCGCCTGACCAGGAACAGGTCAATAAAGAAGAAGCCAGGGAGATCATCGAAACGGGCACTTTCCTTCATGCATATTGCCCTTACTGCCGCAAAAGCCTTATTCAGGACGATATGCTCAAATTGAAGATACGCAATGACGAAGAAGGCCTCCTCCTCCTCAGCCCTTACCTGAATGTCTTTTCCTCGAAATCTACGGTATTCCTGCCGGAAGATAAAGTTGTGAACGACCTGGGATGTACACACTGTGACCACAGCCTGATCCTCCATGATAAGACCTGCGACAAATGCGGATCGCCGGTAGCAAAGATTTCCGTCAGCGCCAGGACAAAACTGATCGACTTTTATATCTGCACGAAAAAAGGGTGCAAATGGCACGGTCTCAGCGAAAATGATCTCTATGAGATCAGGTTGGAAAGCAGTATGGAGTGGTAGGGGGGGTGTTGGTCATTGGTCATTGGTCATTAGTCATTGGTCATTAGTCATTGGAATGTTTATATATGGATACTTTACAAAGAGAAGATCATGAGTCTCCGTTTGTGATTAAAAAACTGGGGTGGAGATATCATCATCTTGGAATTCCGACAAAAGAGAAGCTTCCGGGAGAACGATATTTGCCGCACTTAAAATTCTATGTTTCCGGATTTAGTACAAGCCCTTTCGGAATTGAATGGATGAGATTTGATGACGATTGTCCGATATCAGAATTAGTTAAAACCATTCCCCACATTGCTTTTGAGGTGGATGACCTGGATAAAGAGCTTCGTGAAAACGATTTCGAGATCATCTGTGAGCCTGGTGTCCCTTCTGACGGTGTCAGGGCAGCGATGATCAATTACAATGGCGCACCGGTGGAGCTGATTGAGTTCAGGAGGACGGTAGGACGTTAGGACTGTAAGACGGTAGGACGATAAGACTGTAAGACGGTAGGACTGTAAGACGGTAGGAGGCTTGCGGATCAAAACATTAAACATTAAGCATTAAACATTAAGCATTAACGGCAAATGTCTAAGAATTTACCCATCTTTCTCCTTGCCCTCCTTTCTCTGATAACTTTCTTCATCTTCATCATCAGCAGCACTATTCAGCCTTATGGTTTTTTTATTGATGAAGTATATTTTATTGCATGTTCCAAAAGGCTGGCATTTGGCTATGTCGACCAGCCGCCGCTTTCATTGTTTTTACTTTCAGGCGTAGTAGAGCTGTTCGGGCATAATATGATTGCCATTCGTGTGCTTCCGGCGCTGAGCATGGCAGCCACGGTATTCATGACAGGCCTGGTTGCCAGGCGACTGGGCGGTGGGCTTGTGAGCATGCTACTGGCAGGTTTGGCCGTGATGATGATGCCGGTATTCATGATCTTCGGGAGTTTTTACTCCATGAATGCCTATGAACCATTGATCCTGGTATTGGTCGTTTTTTTCATGTTAAAGATGATACAGGAAGATGATCCGAAATACTGGCTGCACGTGGGGATCCTTGCCGGGATAGGCCTTGAGATGAAGCACACCTTTGTTCTTTACGGCCTTGCCCTGGTCATCGGGTTAATGATTTCTGACAGACGTAAGCTACTTTTTAACCGCTGGGTACTCTGGGGAGGATTAGCCTGCTTGATCATTATTCTTCCGAACCTGATCTGGCAGTATATCCACGATTTCCCATCCCTGGAGCTTTATAAGAATTCATTTACCAGTAAAAACATTGAGAAACCTTACCTGCAGGTAGTCCTGGAGCAGGTAATTTTTGTCAATCCTGCAACCTTCCTTTTGTGGTTTACCGGATTGATCGCAGTAGTGTTTCCTAAAGGAAAACCTTACCGGTTTATGCTTTTCGCTTACCTGTTTCTCCTGTTTGTCTTGGTTTCGGGCCGATCGAGCCGCCCGGACAGGATCGCTTCCATCTATACCTTTTTTATGGCATCAGGGGCTGTAGCTATTGAACAATATCTTCGATCATACTGGAAGGCGATTGCCCGGGTGTCGGTGGCAGCATTAATGCTAACCGCCGGCATCATCCTGGCACCTGCTTTCATGCCCCTTATGCCCCCGGCAGAATTGAAGCCATATCTTTCCCGGCTGGGTTTGAAGTTCGATATCGAGGAAGGCAAAATGGGCGAGCCGATACCGCAATGGCTGGCCGACCGGATCGGGTGGCGGGAGTTAGCCTCTGAAGTTTCTGAAGTTTATCATTCCTTGCCGGCAGAGGAGCAGCGGAATTGCGTTATAGTATGCGACGATTATGGTCCGGGTGGTGCGATGGAGATTTATGCCGCAGAATTTGGTCTTCCACCGGTTTTCGCCACCCATAACAGCTTCCATTCCTGGGGACCGCCATCAGATTCCATAAAAACGTATATCGGCGTGAGTATTGATGCCGAAGGCACCCGGCCATTGTTTGAGACCATGGAACTGGCCGGCGTCAGTCTTTGCCCCGACTGCACGCGTCCCCAGCGGGAGATTGAGATCTATGTGATGCGCGGGCCGAAGATTTCCATAGAAAAGGAGTGGGAGCGTTTCAGGGAGGTTCATTAGGCGCAGGGCATAGGGCATAGGGCGCAGGGCGTAGGGCCTTAAGACTATAAGACGGTAAGACTTGTAAGACAATTTGGAATTTGGAATTCTCATTCCTATCTTTGAAAGTCCTTATCTGAAAATTAACCAAACTAATTGTCATGAAAAAGTTCATCCTTGTTTTAGTTGCATTAGTGGGTGTCGTTTATGGATTTTCCCAGAATGTGGCTGATACCATTCAGATCCAGCAAAAACTGGGTAAGGTTTACCTGATAGATGGGAAACCCACGCCTGCAAAGGATCTTTATGCCGTCCTGAATACCAATGAAGCAGCCGCTGTAAAAGTCAGGCAGGCGAAATCCAATTTATTTCCCGTTTACCTGTTTGCATGGACCGGAGGCTTTCTGATCGGCTGGCCATTGGGAACGGCCATAGCAGGAGGAGATCCAAACTGGACCCTTGCCATTGATCGGCGCAGGATTAGTAGGCCTGTCCATACCGTTCCAGGTGGGCTATAACAAGAACATGTACGATGCGGTGAAGATTTACAACTCCGACCTTAAGAAACTGGGAATTAACAGGACAACCCTGGAATTTGGCATGAACGGGAACGGTTTAGGTGTTGTATTGAGGTTCTGAGGTGTTGAATTTTGTCACATCCTTGTTTTTCGTAACCATTTTATTTTCCTACATTTGAAGTCCACGCCAGAAGGATATCCCCCCCCAGATCCTAAATAAATTCAGTTTCAATTTTTTTTATTGAAAGATATTTTATTAACATAGTGAATACCGACAATCACTTATAATCCGGAGCAAAATCAAATGAAAAATAACTCAAAGACTAAAACTATGTTGAAAATGAAAAATATTTTTACAATTGGATGGGTGTTGCTAATTATGAATTTAATTATAAGCTGTGAAAAAGAGGGTCCTGCTGGTAAAGATGGGAATGCAAATGTGAAAACAGAAATAATAAAAGTCTTTGGCAACGATTGGACATTCAGCGATCCGTTTTATATTGTAGATAAACCTTCTGCTTTATTAACCCAAGATATTATTGATAATGGGAGTGCTTTTCTTTATCTTGAAGCCGGAGAAGGAATGTGGATGGCTTTACCTTATCAGACCATGGGATTTGGCTATGGTATTAATGATTTGGGAATTTGGACAGAGGGGACAGGTGTAGCAACATCCACAACAACATATAAATTGGTTGTCATTCAGGGGAATATGGAAATTAAAAGTATGGAGGTGGATTTTAACAATTACATTGAAGTTAAAGAATATTTCAACATAGTCGATTAAATACTAAAACATTACAGTGGAAAAGCCAAGTTGGTGCTAAATAGCTGTATTTAATGGCAGTAGCATGCGACAAGACATAAATAATAATTAAACTAATATGGCAAAAACTACCTTTTGGGATGTAATCGAGCGAACACTTGAGAAAGTTGGAACTCCGCTTTCAGCCAAGAATATTTGGGTTAAAGCGAATGAGCTTGGATTACTTAGTGACTTCACAACGACCGGGAAAACTCCTTGGGATACTGTAGCAGCATACTGCTATACGGATATTAATAAAAATGGAGATAATTCAATGATCATTCAAACCAGTGAGAGGCCGGCTCAATTTTTCCTCAGAAAACTAAAGGATAAACTTAGTGATCAAAAATTGAAAGCAACCGCGATTGAGGAAGAGGTTAAGAAGGATAAGGAACAAAAAAAGACTTATAATGAACGTGATCTTCATCCTATTCTTGTTGGTTATACATACGGAAACAGCCATTTCAAAGCTAATTTGAAAACTATTTTTCACGAGGGTTCGCAAAAGTCAGTAAAAGGGCATAATGAATGGTTGCATCCTGACCTAGTTGGTGTATATTTTCCTTTTCAGGATTACAAACAAGAAACACTTGACATCCAGAATCATCTTTCCATAACTGCAATCAAACTATTCTCATTTGAGGTAAAGATTTCCCTGAATTTTGGAAACTTGCGACAATCTTATTTCCAGGCAGTATCTAATTCCAGTTGGGCAAACGAAGGATACCTTGTAACACTAAATTTTGATGATGACCCAACATTTAAAGATGAAGTAAGACGCCTCAATAACGCTTTTGGTATTGGTGTTATCAAATTAAATCCCGAGAATGTCTATGAAAGTGATATTCTATTCCCTTCAAAGATAAACCCGGAAATAGATTGGGATACAGTGAACCGGCTGGTAAATGAAAATAATAATTTTAAAGAATTTTTAAAGCTTATCACAGAAGATTGCAAATTGGGAAAGGTGAAAAGTCAGTACGACAAAGTACTGGATGAGAAAGAAATTGCGAAATATATCAACGAAAAGGGGATTAACAATTTTAGGTAATCCCTATATCTAAGTATTAATAATATTAATACTGATTAGAATTTTTGGAGTGACATTAAGTCTGTAATACTTTTTTTTCCTCCCCTTGTGTAGAGGAAGGGTAGGGATAGCAATTGAAAATCCTTTGCTGATGAATGGGCAGTTGAGGGCGGGGGATTTTATCGTATCTAATTATAATAAATGAGACAAATGTTAGAGGTTATTAAAAACCATGATAAGCTCATCCAATCAATAATATTTTAGATGATGAAACTTATGAAACAGAGTGATGTTTTCATAAATCGTGTTCTCGAACTAATTTTCTCAATGATAATAGTAAATTCAGCTGCTGTTAATGGTCAAACTATAATTTCAAGTGATACCATTTATAGTTTTTCTCGAGAGTTTGATTATAATCATCGGTCTACTTGGCAGGTTATCCAGTATGAAAGAAATCAAGAGCGAAAAGGATATCTTTTTTATTTTTTTAAAGGTGGAAATATAAAAATTGAATACTATCCAAAAGATGATGCCTATGAAATTCCAGGTAATGAATTGCCAGCCAGGACGCCTATTTTTTTAAATAATTTAGACGATGAATTAAACCCATATCTTAAATTAGATGATCGCGAAGCGACAGCGGTATTTTTAGTTTTTAATATAAACTTCAATTTAGAAAACTTCAATAAGATTTTATTCCCAAAAGATACACTAATAATGGAATTGAAATTATTAGGGAAGGTATGCCAGATATACCTTCCAGTTATACAGGGATATAATTGCTATACTTATGAGTTTCCTTTTGAATCATCCCAGCATCAGGTTAATCAATTATTTATTAAATTCAGATTTAACAAAAACGATCCTGAAAAGGTCAATATATTTTTACATTCAATTAAAAAGAAAAAACCTGAAAATGATGGATCTTTTAAAGAACTTTATCCTTTGTATTCTTTTAATATAAAAGAATTTACTAAAAATGGACCATATGTAACAATAACGCAACAAATAAAATTCTGCCAACTAGTGAATAAGGAAAAATGCGAGTGCCATAATGGAAAGACAACTTTTGAGAGACTTGACATAACAAAAACTCCTTGTCATCATTGTGGAATGAGCGGCAAAATTTATAGAAAGGATGGAATTTTTACCTGCCAAGATTGTCAGGGAACTGGTTGGGTAAAAATGGAAAAATATATTTCTGAAACTCAAACCTGCAATAGTTGTAATGGTTCTGGTATTGTAACTAAAACGATCACTAAATCTGATACAATTGACATAAAATATAAGTGGAAGGTTACAATAATAAATAATGCGGAGGCATCAGTTAAGCATTACAATTATGTCAACCATAAATATGACCTGCTAGATAGTATTTATTATTATGAATTTTATCAAAAAGAGAAAAATGCTCCAATCTTGATTGTGGCTAAATCTAAAGAATATTATATCATGCCATTTGATGAGGATGGTTACCCATTTAGTAAGTTGGTAATTAATTATTTGCCAAATAGTGATTTATTATCAATTACAGGTTATTAGATTCTATGAAATAGTTTTCATGTATAATTTTATGTTTAGAAGTGAAATATGGAATGAGATCCTCTCGTTTTTAAGTAAGTTCTGAAATTGAGGTTCCCGGGACTATTTTCATCTCAGTTTCTACCTGATGGCGCCAGAAAAAAGCCGCAAACTCTTATCTGCAAGCCACATGAAGGCAGTCGACAGTCGTCAACCAATAGGCGGAGGTTAATCCGGATGATACAGGAGCGTAAAACAATCATATCCAATGCATAATCCTTACCTTTGAACCCCAATATTATTTCTTTAACATTATGACAGGCAAAATTTACCAGGTAAAAATCAATTTAAATAGGTCCAAACCCGCCATCTGCGAACACTGCTGATCCCGGCGGAGATGAGGCTGGGGGATTTACATAGAACCATTCAGATCGCCTTTGGATGGGAAAATTCTCACCTTCACCAGTTTATAAAAGACAGAAAATTTTACACGGTACGATTTCCTAACGACGATTTCTGGGATGACCTGGATAATGTGGATTATAAAAAGGATAAGACTTGCATCTTTGATCTTCTGAATGCTTTAAAGGAGTCTATCATCTATGAGTATGATTTCGGGGATAGCTGGGAGCATGAGATCGTTCTGGAAAAGATCCTTCCTGTCGATCCTCAGCAAACCTATCCCATCTGCCTTGACGGCCGGCGAAACGGCCCTCCGGAAGATTGCGGCGGGGTTTTTGGCTACACTGACCTTCTCAAAATCCTGAACAACCCTGAACATGCAGAGTATGAGAGCTACCTGGAATGGCTCGGTGGAAAGTTCGATCCGAAATACTTCAGCGCAGAGGAAGTGAATCGCAGGCTGCGGAGGGGGAGAATATGAGACTGTAAGACTTTAGGACTGTAAGACGGTAGGACTGTAAGACGGTAGGACTGTAAGAGAAATGGTAAATGTTCCATGAAATGAAAAATGCTCGATGCAAAATGCACAATACAAAATGAATCCGCTTCCCACCCCTTGATCCCCTCCCATGCAATTATAATGCAATAAATGTTCATCATCAAGGGAGGGGAAAATTGTTGCTATGCCCTGGCTTTTCTACCAATATTAAACTCCTCCGGAGTTGGGGGGCGGCGGTCAGCGGTCGGCGGTCAGCGGTCGGCGGTCAGCGGTCAGCGGTCGGCGGTCGGCGGTCAGCGGTCGGCGGTCGGCAGTCGGCGGTCATTAGTCACTGGTCACTGGTCATTGGTTCTTGGTCATTGGTGTTTTTTGAATTTTGAATTTTGTTTTTCTGAATTTTTTTTTTTGAATTTGTTTGGAATTTGGTGCTTGGGATTTGGATTTTGTTTGGAATTTGGTGCTTGGGATTTGGAATTTGTTTGGTATTTGGTGCTTGGTGCTTGGAATTTGGGATTTGTTTGGTCCGCCCCGATAGCTATCGGGGTCCGCGTGCCATAAACAAAAATTCCTGCTCAGACTGTACCACGTTACCAAGGAATGAGTGGTCAATTTGGCCGGAATAAACACAAAAATGTTTTAAAACAATATCACGTTTATAATTGTAGTATTTTTACAATATGGATATACAAACAGCGAAAATAGAATTAGCGAAACTCATACTTAGTATTGATAGTCCTTCATTGATAGCTAAAATCAAGGAGTTACTCACAAAAGAATCGAGTGATTTTTGGCATACGTTAAGTGAATCCGAAAAGCAGGAGATCATGTTCGGAATAGATCAATTGGACAATGGTCAAAGAATATCTTTTGAAGAATTTTTAAGTAAAGTTTCATGAAAAGACTCCGGGTTTTTCTTTCGCCCCTGGCCGAAAGAAAACTATTCGTTCTACTCGACTATCTTACCGAAGAATGGGGAATTGTTGCTAAGGAAAAATTTCTTTCAAAGTTTAAGAACGCAATTAATCAAGTGTCCATCCACCCGAAAAGCTGCCCGGAGTCTCATGAAATGAATGGCATTTTCAGGTGTGTTGTTACTCCCCAATCATCTTTCTATTATCGTATAAAAAATGATGAAATCGAAATAATCACTTTGTTTGATAATCGCCAGGATCAACAAAAAGTATTCGAAGAACTTAAGAAATCATTTACATAATAGACAAGGCTTCGTGCGGTGCAGCCCAACCCCGATGAATCAGGGCGGCTATGTATTCCCGTCACACAGCCTATCCCGCCTTGGCGAAAACAATCCGCCCCGATAGCTATCGGGGACCGTGTGCCATAAAACCTACCAGGGATATTTTTTAACGTCCAACATTTTACACCACGGGGACTTTGGGACTGTAAGACTTTAAGACTGTAAGACGTTAGGACTGTAGGACTGTAAGATGCTAGGACTGTAAGACTATATGAAAAATGGTAAATGTTCCATGAAATGCAAAATGCACAATGCAAAATGCACAATGCAAAATGAATCCGCTCCCCACCCCTTGCTCCCCTCCCATGCCAACTACATCAGTAAAATGATCTTCATCAAGGGAGGGGAAAATTGTTGCTATGCCCTGGCTTTTCTACCAATATTAAACTCCTACGGAGTTGGGGGGCGGCGGTCGTTAGTCGGCGGTCGGCGGTCAGCGGTCAGCGGTCATTAGTCACTGGTCATTGGTAGTCAGAAGGTGGTCAGAAGGTGGTCATCAAGTAGCCATAAGATTGTGATTTTGAATTTGAGTTTTGGATTTTGTTTGGTCCGCCAACTGGCAGACCTGGCAGCGTCAAATTTAAATGGCACCCAAACCATTAATCCGCGCAAATCCGCCCGATCCGCGTCATCCGCGTGCCATAAAATCGACAATCGACAATCGACAATCGACAATCATTTATTTCTACGCCTCCATGCTGATTATTCCTGCCCAAACCGTACCACGTTGACCGGGAATGAGGGGTACATTTTCGCCGCATTATTAATTTACACAACACATTACTCAAAGTTCTTCAAAATCCTCTCCCGATCCTCGTTTTCCTTTTCACCTTTATGGTAAAGCTCAACCAGAACAATTCTTTCAGCTTCTTTGAAGTAAGCGTAAATTAAACGAAATCCTGAATTCCGGCCCCGGCCTTTAAAACTGTCGCTGGCAATCTTCTTTATTTTGATAACGCAACTTTTGATGCCAAGCCCGTCAATCCGGTAGCTTAAAGGAGGCTGTGCATCCGGCCGTATACTCAACACCTTCTTCACATCTTCTATGTCGCCGGTCAGCGTGGGGTACTTTTTTAGAAGGCGTTTCAGGTCCTTATCATATTCGGGTAAAGATTCAAACTTCATCACTCTTCTCCATTTTCATCGTCATACACCCTCACCGAATAAGGCAGCTCACGATAAAAGGCCAGGTTGTAACTGATGTAATCGCCATCTTTTGTCGCCAGCCAGGGCATGTCTTTATGGGAATAATCGCTGATCCGGTTGGCATTCCAATCACCCATCTGCTGAATAATATGATCTATTACGGTTTTTTCAGCAGCCGATAAGCGGGTCAGGTCAGCCTTCTCCAATGGCATATACCTGGTTTGAGGCAAGCCGTGGTATTCAGTCCTTATCCGTTGCAACTTCCCCTCTTTAATCATCTGATTTAAAATGGTATCCATTTTCTGAGGTACCGGACCATAAGGCAATTTCCTATACCTTGCCCCCGTAAGATGCTCTTCATACAACTCGTAATAATTGAAATCACAGAAATATATCAGCTTGTTGAGAGCGGTTTCGCCAATATTCGGTTTCCCGGCACAAGCCTCCAGGATGCAGAGCAATACATTTTTTAACTTGCCAACCTGTAACTCCGGTAAAGAAATCCGCAATTCCGGCTTCTTGTAAGCCATTTCCTCTTCCATCATTATTGACTCTTCCACTTTATAATCATCAGACATCAATTCATCCATCGAAAAACCGAGTACCTTCGACAAACGGAACAGTTCCAGCACATCTATGCTCCGGTTGCCTAACTCAATTTGTGCCAGTGACGGCCGGGATAATTCTATATACTTCGCCAGGTCTTCCTGCGACAGGCCCTTTACTTTGCGCAGCGCTGTAATCCGCTGCCCAAGCACCTTCTGAGTTAGTTTCAGGTTCATTTGATTAATCTTTTTTAATTTCAATTGCAAAAATAATGATTGTTTTGTTTTAAATCAATCCTTCGTTCTATTTTCATACTATTTATTATTTCTCGCAGATTTTCGCAGATAAAAAGCAGATTTTCGCAGAGGGGGTTTCCTATTATGCATTATTATCCGCGTTAATCTGCGAGAAATTTATCATTCTAATTATTTCTCCTAAATTTATTGCCTCATTTATAAACCTGACCGACTGATAAATGAAACCCCTCACCTTCATCGATACCGAAATCGACCCGACCAACAAGAAAATTCGGGATACCGGAGCCATCAGGAGCGATGGAGCTTCTTTTCACGGCGCTTCGGTGGCGGAGTTTGTCCGGTTCTTGAAGGGAACGGAATATATCTGCGGGCATAATATCTTTAATCACGACATCAAGTATATCGGCCAAGCGATCACGGATGCGGGAGTTAATCAGGCGAACATCATCGACACGTTATTCCTTTCTCCGTTGCTTTTTCCGACCAGGCCCTATCATGCTTTGGTAAAAGACGATAAGCTGCAATCGGATGAGACTAATAATCCGCTGAATGATTCAAAGAAAGCAAAAGAGTTATTCGATGATGAACGGGCTGCTTTCGATCAAATTGATGAAAGTCTGAAACAGATTTTCTACCTGTTACTGAAAGATACTAAGGAGTTCCGCTCCTTTTTCCGTTATATCGGATATGCATGCGAAAACACCGACCTGGAAAAATTGATCCGGCAGAGATTTGTCAATGAGATCTGCGAACAGGCCAACCTGGCTGATATTATTTCAGGACACCCGATTGAACTGGCTTACGGCCTGTCGCTCATTAATTCTTTCATTCAGAACAAAACCATTAAATCCGTCACGCCGCGCTGGGTGCTTAAAAATTACCCGGATGTGGAACAGATCATTTCCCGGCTGCGCACTAAACCGTGTATTGGCGGCTGCGATTATTGCGACAGTGCATTGGACATCCACAAGGGACTGAAGCGGTTTTTCGGCTTCGATTCTTACAGGACCTATGCTGGTGAACCGCTGCAGGAGCGAGCGGTGAAGGCGGCGGTGGATAACAAATCAATTCTGGCCGTGTTCCCTACGGGAGGCGGAAAATCGATAACATTCCAGGTCCCGGCACTGATGAGCGGCGATACGGCCGGTGGATTGACAGTTGTCATTTCTCCTTTGCAATCGCTGATGAAAGACCAGGTCGATAACCTCGAAAAAGTGGGCATTACCGATGCTGTCACCATCAATGGTTTGCTCGATCCGATTGAAAGGGCAAAGTCATTCGAACGGGTGGAAGACGGTTCGGCGTCCATCCTTTACATCTCGCCTGAGTCGTTGCGCTCACGATCCATCGAACGATTGATCCTGGGACGAAAGATCGTCCGTTTTGTGATCGACGAAGCGCACTGCTTTTCTTCCTGGGGCCAGGATTTCAGGGTCGATTATATGTATATCGGCGATTTCATCCGGTCAATCCAGGAAAAGAAAAACCTCGAAGATGGGATCCCGGTTTCCTGCTTTACGGCAACTGCAAAGCAAAAAGTGATCGAAGATATCCGGGATTATTTCCGCGAAAAGCTTTCGCTTGAGCTGGAACTGTTCACGTCAAAAGCATCCAGGACAAATCTTAAATACAAAGTCTTTGAAAAGGGAAACGAAGAGGACAAGTATCAAATGCTAAGGGATTTGATAGAGCAGAAGAAATGCCCGGCGATCATTTATGTTTCAAGGACACTGAAAGCCTATAAGCTTGCCGAGCGCCTGACCCAGGATGGTTTCAATGCGAAGCCTTATCACGGCAAAATGGAGGTTAAGGAAAAGACGGCCAACCAGAATGCTTTTATTTCCGGTGAGGTTTCAACGATGGTTGCGACATCGGCTTTCGGGATGGGAGTGGATAAAAAAGACGTCGGCATGGTGGTCCATTATGAAATTTCCGATTCGCTGGAGAACTACGTCCAGGAAGCCGGGCGAGCGGGCCGGGATGAAAAAATTACTGCCGATTGTTATGTCCTGTTCAACGAGGAAGACCTTGGCAAACATTTCGTCCTGTTAAATCAGACCAAGCTGTCGATCAAAGAGATCCAGCAGGTCTGGAAGGCGATCAAAGACATCACCCGGTTCCGTTCCACGGTATCTAACTCTGCACTGGAAATAGCACGGAAAGCGGGCTGGGACGACAATGTCGTGGAGATCGAAACAAGGGTAACGACGGCCATCGCTGCGCTGGAAGATGCCGGTTACCTGAAGCGCGGGCAAAACATGCCAAGGGTTTTCGCAAACAGCATCCTTTCAAGGAGTGCACAAGAAGCCATCGACAAAATCAATGTTTCCGAAAGATTTGAGGGAAGGCAGAAAGAAAAAGCGGTGCGGATCATCAAAAAGCTCTTTTCAAGTAAGAGCCGGAAACAATCAGATGACGATACCGGCGAATCGAGAGTGGATTACATCAGCGATCATCTCGGAATTGTTAAGGAGGAAGTGATCAACATCGTGAACCTCCTTCGCGAGGAAAAGATACTGGCTGATGCAAAAGATTTAACGGCATTCATCCGAAAGGGAGAGAATAAAAACCGTTCTCTCAATATTGTCAACACATTCAGCAAGATTGAGAAGTTTTTGCTTCCCTTATTTGATGAAGAGGAAAAGACCTTTCACCTCAAGGAACTGAACGAAGGCGCGGAATCGAAAGGCTGTGAAGAGGTAAGCACCAATAAGATCAAAACCATTCTCAACTTCTGGGCGATCAAGAACTGGATCAAGCGTCGCATCACGGATTATTCAAAGAATCACGTGGTTGTGAGCGCACTTCATCCCGGGGAAATGCTTAAGGAAAAACTTGAAAAGCGTCATGAACTTGGCAGAGTTCATCGTTGAATTTCTTTATGAAAAAAGCAATGCACAATGCTTCTAGAAGATGATGCAGGGAAAGAAGAAGTGCTGGTTGAGTTTTCAGTTCACGAATTAAAATCAGCATATGAAAACAGCCATAGCCTTTTTAAGCTAAGCATTGATCTTGATGATATTGAGGATACGCTCTTTTATCTTTCAAAAATAGAAGCCATTAAGATTGAAGGTGGCTTCATGGTGGTGTATAACCGCCTGACCATTGAGCGTTTGGAACAGGATAATAAAATTCAATACAAGAAGAACGATTACGAAAAGCTGGATCAATTTTACAATAACAAGGTCCAGCAAATTCATATCGTGGGCGAGTATGCCAAAAAAATGATCAGCGAATACCAAAATGCTCTGCAATTTGTTGATGATTATTTTCAGTTGAACTATGAGTCTTTCCTCAGAAAATACTTTCCCGGGAGTAAAGCAAAGGAACTTAAGCTGAAAATGACCCCTGCCAAATTCAGGCAATTATTTGGAGATCTCTCAGCCAGCGCAGTTAAAAATTATCAACGACAACGAATCAAAATTACATTGTGGTTGCAGCCGGGCCTGGAAGCGGAAAAACAAGGGTTCTGGTCCACAAACTGGCTTCGTTGCTGTTAATGGAAGACGTCAAGCACGAGCAATTGCTGATGCTTACCTTTTCAAGGGCCGCCGCCACCGAATTTAAAAAACGTTTGCTCAAGCTCATTGGCAATGCCGCCAACTTCGTTGAGATCAAAACATTTCACTCATACTGCTTCGACTTGTTGGGAAAGGTTGGAAACCTGGAAAAGTCGGATGAGATTTTGAAGAAAACAATTGAGAAAATAAAAAACAAAGAAGTTGAAATAAGCCGGATCACAAAAACTGTTTTGGTGATCGACGAAGCGCAGGACATGGACGAGGATGAGTTCGCCCTGATCAATGCATTGATGGAGCAGAATGAAGAAATGAGGGTGATTGCGGTGGGTGATGACGACCAGAACATTTTTGAATTCCGGGGAGCTAGTTCAGAATACCTTGAACAGTTTATCCGGATAAATGGTGCGGTCAAACATGATTTGCTTGAGAATTACCGAAGCAAAAGGAACCTGGTTGAATTCACAAATCAGTTTGTGAAACGCATCCGCCACCGTTTGAAAAGCGATCCCATCATTGCAAAACAAACTGACAACGGAAAAATAAAACTAGTCAGGTATCAAGGCGACAATCTCATTACCCCGCTGGTAAATGATCTGCTCATGGCTGAAATTACGGGAACCACCTGTGTGCTTACCACTACAAATGAGGAAGCCTTACAGATCACCGGATTGCTTGTGAAAAATGGGATGCCGGCGAAGCTTATCCAATCCAATGAAGGTTTCAGTTTGTTTAATCTGTTAGAAGTCAGGTTCTTATTGGATCAATTGAATCTGGGCGATGATATTTTTATCATCAGCGATGAGGTATGGGATGCTGCGAAAAGAAAATTAAGTCATGAATTTCACTACAGCAATAAGCTGGAGCTTTGCAGCAAGCTCATCAAAGAATTTGAAGCGGTTAATCCAAAGAGGAAATATAAATCCGACCTGGTGGAATTCATCCGGGAATCCAGGCTCGAAGACTTCTCCGGTGGCAACGGAGAAACCATTTTTGTTTCTACCATTCACAAAGCCAAAGGCAAAGAGTTTGATAATGTTTTCCTTATGCTTGAAGGCTTTAACCCAACAAGCGACGAAGCCAGGCGGCAGTTGTATGTTGCCATGACAAGGGCAAAGCGGAACCTGACTATCCACCTGAATTCAAATTTTCTCAACAGCCTTTCAGCAGAGAACCTGGAACGGGTTGAAGACAGCGTAATTTACCCGCCTCCGAAAGAGTTGGCCATGCAATTGACCCATGAAGATGTTCAACTTGGCCATTTTGAATTTGTTCAGCAACATGTAAGTAGCCTCATTAGCGGAGAATCGCTCAGAATCAAAGCGGAAGGATGTGCAAACTCCAAAGATAGAATCGTGCTGAAGTTCTCCAAAAAATTCCTTGAAATTCTTGAAAATCAAACGCAAAGAAGGGATATAAAATAAATAGCGCGAAAGTCAACTTCATTGTTTACTGGCAGAATGAAGAAGCGGAAAAAGAGGTGCAAATTGTTCTGCCGGAACTATATTTGGTTCTTGGTTCTTAGTCATTGGTCATTAGTCATTGGTCATTGGTCATTGACTTTCAGGCCCTGGAACTTTGGAACTTTGGAACCCGTAACCTGGAACCTGGAACCCGTCTCTCGTAACCCGTAACCCGTAACCCGCTCCCCACTTTAGACTGCCTCCAAATTAGCCTTTACCACCAACAGATCGCGCAGGATTACATAATTTAGCCGCACTAAAAATGGCTAACATTATGCGCATTGAGAGAATCCTCCATGAGGTTGGGAAAGATGTCCAGGAAGACGTCGACCTCAGCCGCCTTGATCCCCTGATCACAAAATACAAAAACAAAAAAGGAAACCTCATCCCACTCCTGCAGGGCACGCAAAACCTGTTCGGTTACCTGCCACTGGTGGCGTTCGAGAAAATCGCCGTTGAAACGGGACTGGAACTGTCAGATATGTACGGCGTGGCCACGTTCTACGCCCAGTTCAGGCTCAAGCCGGTCGGGAAGATCATCATCAAGGTCTGCCACGGTACGGCCTGCCATGTCCAGAATGCCAATACCATCAGCGATGCCCTCGAGGATTCGCTGAAGATCAAAGACGGCGAAACGACCGAAGACGGCCTGTTCACCCTCGAATCCGTCGCCTGCCTGGGCTGCTGCTCACTGGCACCCGTCATGATGGTCGGGGAAAATACGTTCGGGAAACTTACGGGGACGGAAGCTGTGAGGATTGTGAAGAATATTCGGATGGAAGAGATTAAGAATAGTAATTAATGCTTAGCCTCACCCCCTGACCCCCTCATCCCAGGTCCCCGCTTTCGCGGGGAACCGGGGGAACAGGGAGTTGGGGGGTGAAGGGGGTGAGGCTAAGGCAGAAGAATAATATTTACAGGGATGGAAAAAACAAAAGTTATAGTTGGCCTTGGCAGTTGCGGAGTGGCGGCAGGCGCCGGCAAGGTGTACGAGAAGATCCGCGCTATGCAGCAGGCGGAAAATCTCGACTTCGAGCTGAAGAAGACATCCTGCGTCGGGATGTGCTATCGCGAGCCTCTCGTGGAGATCGTCGATGAAACGGGGACCTACCTTTATGGAGGGATCAACGAAGAACGGGCAGTGGAACTCATCGATAAGCATGTCAACCAGCACAGCCCGGTGCGGGACTACCTCGTCCAGTCCGACCTCTTCGAAACATCCGACAAATCGTTCACCGAATCGCAGGTGAAGATCGTCCTGCGCAATTGCGGCTATATCGACCCTGAAAATATCGATGAATACGAGGCCCGCGAAGGCTACCAGGCCATTAAAAAGATCGCCGGGCAGCAGATCGCCCGCAGCGAGGTGATCCAGACCGTCCTGAACTCCGGCATCAGGGGGCGCGGCGGCGGCGGCTTCCCGACGGGGCTTAAATGGAAATTCGCCAACGAAAACAAATCTTCCGAAAAATATATCATCTGCAACGCCGACGAAGGCGACCCGGGAGCATTCATGGACCGTTCAGTCCTGGAAGGCGACCCGCATTCGGTCATCGAGGGGATGATCATTGCAGCCTACGCTATCGAGGCCACCGGCGGGGTGATCTATTGCCGCGCGGAGTACCCGCTGGCTATCAAACGTCTCAATATTGCCCTGGCCCAGGCTAGGGCCAAAGGATACCTCGGATCTTCGATCCTCGGTATTACGGGCTTTTCTTTTGACATTATCATTAAGGAAGGCGCAGGCGCTTTTGTCTGCGGAGAAGAAACCGCCCTGATCGCATCGGTGGAAGGTGAACGCGGCATGCCCCGCAAACGACCGCCGTTCCCGGCCGCATCTGGCCTGTGGCGCAAACCGACCAACATCAACAACGTCGAGACCTTTGCCAACATCCCGTGGATCATTATCAACGGGGCCGCGGCATACGCAAAATACGGCACGGAGAAAAGCAAAGGCACAAAGGTCTTCGCCCTCGCGGGCAAGATAAAACGCTCCGGGCTGGTGGAAGTGCCTATGGGCATCACCATCCGTGACATTATCTTCAAGCTCGGCGGTGGCATCCAGCACGACCGCAAATTCAAAGCCGTCCAGATGGGCGGACCCTCCGGCGGCTGTATCCCGGAATATATGGCCGACACTATCGTCGATTACGACTCGGTCAACGCAACGGGCGCTATCATGGGCTCAGGCGGTATGGTGGTCATGGACGAAGATACCTGCATGGTCGATGTGGCCAAGTTCTTCCTCAACTTCACCCAGGAGGAGAGCTGCGGAAAATGTACGTTTTGCAGGGTGGGCACCAAGCGCATGCTGGAGATCCTCGAACGGATTTCAGAAGGAAAAGGGGAAGAAGGGGATATTGAGAAACTGGAGGATCTGGCCTATGCCATCAAAGACAATTCACTTATGCGGTCTTGGGCAGACAGCGCCAAATCCTGTACTGACGACGATACGCTATTTCAAACACGAATACGAGGCCCACATCCGCGATAAGAAATGCCCGGCCAAAGCCTGCAAGGCTCTGCTGACCTATGAAGTGATCGCCGACAACTGCACGGGCTGCACCGTATGCGCGAAAAACTGCCCGGTAGATGCTATTACCGGCGAACGTAAACAGGCGCACTTTATCCTGCAGGATGTCTGCATCAAATGCGGCATGTGTTATACCAAATGTAAATTCGAAGCGATAAAACTTTCCTGACCCACATAAACTAAAGAAACTACAATGAGCGAGAAAGTGAATATCATCCTGAACGGCACTATCGTCGATGGCTTCAAGGGCGAGACGATCCTGGACCTGGCCAGGCGGAACGGGATAGAGATACCTACCCTTTGCAATGACCCGCGGCTGGAGCCTTTCACCTCCTGCTTTGTCTGCGTGGTGGAAGTGGAAGGTATGCGCGGCCTGCAGCCTTCGTGCTCCACGAAGATCTCGGAAGGCATGCACATTACCACCGACAGCGCGAAGGTACACACCGCCCGCAAAACTGCACTCGACCTGCTGGTGAGCAACCATTACGCCGACTGCATCGGCCCGTGCAAGCAGACCTGTCCCGCCGGGGTGGACGTGCAGGGCTACATTTCGCTGATCGAAAAAGGGAAGTACCACGATGCGGTTGCCCTTATCAAGGAAACCAACCCGCTGCCTGCCATCTGCGGCCGCGTTTGCGTGCGTCCATGCGAAGTGGCCTGCCGTCGAAACCTGCTCGACGAAGGCGCCGCCGTTGGCATCGACTACCTGAAACGTTTTGCCTCCGATATCGACCTGAATTCTCCGGATAAATGGAGACCGGAAATAAAACCTGCAACCGGGAAAAAGATCGCCGTGATCGGGGCCGGTCCTGCCGGCCTTTCCTGCGGATTTTTCCTGCAAAAGGAGGGCCACCAGGTCGATATTTTCGAAGCCAGCCCCAAAGCAGGCGGATGGCTCCGCTATGGCATCCCCGAATATCGCCTTCCGAATGATTTACTTCAGAAGGAAGTTGATAATATAGTTGAGATGGGTGTCAATATATTTTTCAATACGAAGTTCGGGAAGGATGTTTCTTATAAAGATATAAAGACTCAATACGATGCGTTGATCCTGACGATAGGTTCACAGAAGGGGACACTGATCGGTTGCGATGGAGAAGATGCCGAAGGTGTTTTCTCCGGGATCGATTTCCTGAAAGAAATGGAAATAACCGGCGAACGCTTTAATTTTATGGGAAAGAAGGTGGCGGTGATCGGCGGGGGAAATACAGCCATGGACTGCTGCCGTACCTCGGTGCGCTGTGGCGCCGACAAAGTGTATGTGATCTACAGGCGTACCGAAAAAGAAATGCCAGCCAATCCAATTGAGATCCATGAATCAAAACTGGAAGGCGTGGAATACATGTTCCTGACCAATCCGACTAAAGTAAATAAGGATTTAAACGGCCATGTAAAGTCGATAACCTGTCTGCAGATGGAATTGGGAGAGCCTGACTCTTCCGGAAGAAGAAGGCCGGTTCCTGTCATGGGATCTGAATTTGATGTGGAGGTCGACTACATTTTAGCGGCAATCGGTCAGAAAACGGAAGCCGATTTCCTGGCGGACATCAAAGCCGGCTCGGAGCTGGGCGAGGTGAAGGCTACCCGCTGGGGTGACCTGGAAGCTAACCCGAATACGCTGCAGACCGGGGTTCCGTCGATCTTTGCCGCGGGTGACGGCGTGACTGGTCCTGCTACATTAATTGCTGCCGTAGCACAGGCCAGGAAAGCTTCATTCAGCTGTGACCTTTACCTGAAAGGTTTACCGGTAGAGCCTGTGAAGAAAGAGTTCTTCTCGAGCAAAGATGTGTTTAAACCACAGATCAGCACAGATTATCAGGGATTTTACACAGAGCTGAAGAGAGAAGAGATGCCGACGCTGGATCCGAAGGAGCGGAACAATTTCACTGAAGTGGAACTGGGCTATGCATCTGAACCTATTGCTTTCCATGAAACGCAGCGCTGCCTCGAATGTGGCTGCACCGCCCTGTTCACCTGTGATCTGAAGAAATATTGCACCGAATATGAGGCCGACCAGAAAAAGCTTGCCGGCGAATTCAAGGAATATCATATCGATTTCCGCCATCCGTTTATCGAGATCGACAACAACAAATGCATCCTCTGCAGCCGTTGTGTCAGGATATGCCATGAAGTGGTGGGCGCTAACGCCCTCGGGCTGGTGAACCGAGGGTTTAATACTTATGTTGCGCCCAGTATGGGCTATGCCTTGCAGGATACCGCCTGCGAATCCTGCGGCTTGTGCATCTCCACCTGTCCGACGGGAGCGATCACGGAAAATGTTCCGTTCAAGCCGGGACCCGTGAGACTGACTGCGGCAGAAACGATCTGTAACTATTGCTCGGTGGGATGTTCCATTTCACTTGACCATAAGAGCCAGTTTGTCATGCACGTTTCAGGTATTGCCGGACAGGTAAACACCGATGGCAACCTGTGCCGCTATTCTAAGTTCGGCTATCATTATTTGAACGACAAATCCCGGATCACCAAACCTTTGCTGAAGATTAACGGGAAGTTCGAAGAGGTATCGTTTGAGAAAGCATACGAGGTCATCAAAGAAAATATCAATAAAGTTCAGCCCGACGAAAACGTATTTTTTGCCGGGGCGCGCTTATCGAATGAAGAAATGTACCTCATCCAGAAGCTGGCAAGGGCAGGGGTGAAGACAAACAATGTTACCAGTTTCCATTACCTGGGGCGGGGCAGCGGCTACCGCCGGAATTCAACGGCCAATGTGCCTTTCGACCAGATCAAAGGCGCCGGGAAGATCTTCCTGCTGGGTTCGGAGATCAACGAAGATAATGCAGTTGTTGGATTTATGGTCCACAATGCAAAATTGAAAAAGGGTATTCCAGTCGGGCTGATCACCACCAAAGCGGAAAGTTCCATGGCACATAAGGCCGATGAGGTGATGGTTATCAAATCGTATTACCATTTTATCAAGGCTGTGAACCATTACCTGGTAAGCAATAACCTGCACAACGCCTTGTTCATCAGGGATAACTGCAGCGGGTTCGAGGAATACAGGGCCGGCTTGTTGAAGGAAAGTTTTGCCGGACTGCTCGGGGCAGCCGGAACGGTAAATGCGGATGATTTGATCAGGTTTGCCGGCAGTTACAACGAAGAGCAGCATGCCATCATTGTATATTCAGAGAAGGAACTCGCAACGAATGCCTGCACGGAGCTGTTCAACCTGGCGTTGATCACCGGCAAATTGGGCAAGACCAGCAACGGCCTGGTCTCCCTGAAAGAAAAGAACAACTCCCACGGGCAGTTCGACATGGGCATCTGCATGGCCTTTGGCGTCGGCAGCGTATCGGTAAAAGACGAGGGCCTTATTGCGAAACTTAAGAAGAGCTGGAAGGTTGACCGTTTACCGGAAACGGTGAACATGGATATTTATGACCGGCTGGACGACCGCATGCTGAAGAATGTGTTCATCTTCGGCGAAGATCCGCTGGGATGTGCCATTGACAAAGCACAGACGGCGGAATGGATCTCCGGGACTACTTTCATGGTGGTGCAGGATTATTTCATGACGGAAACGGCAAAGCAGGCCGATCTGATCCTTCCGGCTTCGTTCCCGGTGGAATCGGGAGGTAGCTTTACCAACACCCAGAAAGTGATCCAGGAATTCGGCGCTGAATTTTCACCGGCAGTGGAAAAGACAAGCCTGGCGCAGATCGCTGATTTACTCAGGGCGTAGGGCATAGAACAAAGTGCAGATCATCATGAGGTGCTTGCTGAAGTTATGTCGTTGCTTGCCGGAAGGCAAGGAAATAGTTTACAACTTCATCAATACCCCCGGCGACAATCCCAACAGGCTCTATGAGCACGGCTGCGATAATATTGTTAAACGGTTTGATGAAGAATTTGCAGCCGCATTTATAACTAATAATGTTGAAAATTATGAAAGAGTTTGAAAATGCAGATGCGATCCTGCAGTTTGCTATAGAGCAGGAGCAGAAAGCGGTCGAATTTTATACCGGCCTGGCGAAGGAGGCCCATTCCGAAGAGATGAAAAGGGTATTCCTCGAATTTGCCGGGGAAGAGATCAGGCACAAGAAACGCCTGACCGATATCCGGGAGCAGGGCATATTCAACATGTCTACGGAGAAAGTTGCCGACCTGAAGATCGCCGATTATGTGATCGAAGTGAAAGCCACCGGCAGGCTGAGTTACGAAGAGGCGCTGGTGCTGGCCATGAAGCGTGAAAAAGCGGCTTTCAGGTTGTATTCCAACCTGGCAGAGCGCGCCCCTGACAGGGAGCTGAAAGAGATCTTCGAATCCCTCGCCATGGAAGAATCCAGGCATAAGCTGCGGTTTGAGCTGGAATACGATGAATATGTACTGAGGGAAAATTAATGTTGAATTTTAAATGTTGAAGGTTGAATTCGGGAAGAATTTTATAACCTGCCAGCGTCCGCAGGACCTGTCAGCGTGATAAAATATTACTCCCGACCTACAAACCTGTCACTGTCAGAATGATCCCCGGATTGATATGTAACTCTGCGCCTTCTGAGATGACCATTTTATAGCAGCTTAGCCCCGGGGTCCTGATCACCGGCATCTGGGTTGCAGGGAACGGGATAACGACAATGTCGTTCCATATCGGTACCCCTTCGGGAGTCCAGTTCCCGGCTGTATTCCAGTCATCGCTGAGTGCTCCTGTCCATGTGCGGAGGAGATGGCCGTGCATGAAAGATGTGTCCTGTAGAATGCTCCAGTTGCCTGCTTCATCCCTGACCCTGACCGACAGGTTATGGCTGCCGATGGCTATTCCAACCGTATCCGGAATAAAATCAGCCACAATGGAATGGGCAGTGTCGATGCTTACCGGGATGCCATTGCCAAAACCCGGGTCATCGTCGATAAAGTATTCCAGGTCCGTAATGCGGTATTTTTCTTCCGGGACCTTACAGAACAGCCCTTGCTGGAGGTTGCTCCAGGTGCCCGATGTATTCTGCGCCCTGACGCACAGGTAATGAATGCCTTCTGAAAGACCGGTCATCGAAATGGTAAAAACGGTGTTGACCTTTTGGGCAGGGGTCACTGTAACCTGCGTGGCCTGGCCAAAACCCGGGTCGGTGTCAATAAAGTATTCGAGCCGGCTGATATCGATTTCCGAAAGATCTTCCAGAATAAACATCGAACTGGAGAGGATGCTCCAGCGGGAGATGTTGTCTTTTGCCCGGACACATAAATAATGCAGACCTTTGGAAAGCACTGTGGTATTCACCTCGAAATAGGCAGGGACCAGGTTCCCCGGTGCAACCGGGATGTCTGTCGCGCTACCGGTGCCCGGGTCATCATCAATATAATACTCCAGTTTGACTACCTGGCTGCCTGCCTGTTGGTCCTGTACGTATATGACAGCCTGTGAAACGTTGCTCCACTTTCCGTTGACGTTCTTTGCACGGATCAAGAGGGAATGAGGACCAATGGAAAGCCCGTCGGTATTGATGTTGAAGGTGGCAGTTACCGATGAGCCTGTTGTAAAACTGATAGGAGTGGCGGAACCATAGCCCGGGTCGGTATCAAAAAAATATTCGATCCGGTCAATAGTCTGCCCAAAACCAGGAAGTTGTAAAAGTACGACCAGGATTAAATAAAAATGATGTCTCATGATCAGTGGCTTTTGGCTTTAACGGTGACATCGGTTTCGTCCATATTCAGGTACCACACTGATGGTCCGGAGACCATTCCGGAAAGGACATAAGGATAATTCCCCCCGAAGGCTCCGCAATCTACCCCACCGGCACCTGCACCCAACGCCGGTGATCCCGGTTTAAGCATGTACATGCCATCGGTGCTTCCGGTGCTCTCAAATACAGTGGACATATCCACATTCTGCTGGTTTCCGTTCAAATTACCAAACTGGGTGGAGGCGCCAATATTGTTTTCAACAACAGAATTTGTGGGTATAAAGCAATCCGGTGCTGATATGTTGGGATGAATATTATTCCTGAAAATCGAATTAGTAATATATACATAACCAAGGAAAATATTGTTCAATATAGTTGCTGAGGAATTATTCATCGAAATGGAAGGATAAATATTACTTCCGGTTCTGTAAATGATATTGTTTGCAACTAAAATATTATTTGTTGATACAATGTTTATATCAGAAATATAATTCCGGATCAAAACATGACTGTTGCCTCCATTAAATCCAATGGAACCGATTTTATTCTTTTCGAGCGTGATTCCGGAAGTGTTTACCGTAGTCCATGATTCAATTGTCATCCCTTTAACTATAGTTCCCTCTGAACCAGCTGCAAATTCAACAACGTAAAGTTTGGCCGGCTTTACATCAGCCTGGGTGGAGTCATTTTCACCGAGGAAAAATCCGGGACCGATTACAACCAGCTTTTTAGTGAAAGTTATGTTGCCATAATGTGTTATAGAACCTTCGAAAAAAAGGGTATCGCCATTCATGACCAATGGTGAGTTCACAGCTTCTGAAGCAGTGGTGAAATCGGCCGGGATACCGGTATTGTTAATCCGCCACTTCGCTGCATACATATTGTTAATTGACAAATAAAGGATCACAAGGATCACGGGGAAGATCATTCTTTTCATAGTAAGTTGTTTTGGTATAAATTAATCATCTTTTTTTTATTAATCAGTGTTATATAAAAAAAACCGGTTAAAGCGGGCTATGGGAGAGAAAGTCAGTTACTGACAGCCTTCACGGTAACTTCACTGCCAATAATATCAATATACCAGATTGAGGGCAGGTCTGGCATTCCGGACAGAATGTAAGGATCAGGGCCACTGAAGATGCCGCAATCGACTCCACCTACACCTGCTCCGATTGCCGGGGAACCGGGCAGCAATTGGTACATGCCATCAGGACTGACTGTATTGACAAACACTGTTGTCATATCTATATTTTCCTGGTTGCCGTCAGAGGAGCCGTATTGCGTCGAGGCGCCAATGTTGTTGTAAATCGTTGAATTTGTGGAAGTAAAAGTATTATTGCTATTAGCGGCTGTCCCTGTAGCAATATTATTTTCATAGACAGCATTTTGAATGGACTGGCATCCCTTGAAGATATTGTTCCTGATCTCTGCTGATGAGTTGCTGCCCATATAAAGACAATTGCCGTCCCAGCAGGCATTACTCTTTACAAATATATTGTTGGCGATTGTGTTTCCCTGGGAACCAGACAGGTTCAGGGAATGAATATAATTTTGTGTGATTACATTATTGATCGAAGGATTAAAAACATTTGTGCTTCCAAGGTTATTTCTCGTCATGGTAATCGCGGTATCCTGTATTGTTGTCCATGAGTTAACCGTCATTCCGGTCATGATCGAACCTTTTGAACCCAGGCTGAATGTGAGGTTTTCAATTTTCGCCTGGGCGATATTAGCCTGTGTTTCAGGATTTTGTCCGAGGAAATAGCCGGGGCCGATAAGTATCAGTCTTTTGGTCAGTTCCATGTTCCCATAGCTGTTCATGGAACTTTCAAAATACAGGGTATCGCCAGTTTGTACGGATGAAGAACCTGCGGCCTGCTGGGCAGTCGTGAAATGGGCCGAGATGCCGGTGTTATTTACCCGCCACTTGCCGGCGAAAGATGAAGTGATGAATGCACAGGAGAAAAAAGAGAATACAAAGAAAATCAGGAAGATCTTTTTCATAGCCAGCGTATTAGTAAAGCGAGAGTACTAGGAGTGGTTAATGATTCAAAAGTAAAGTATTATTTGAATCCCTTTCGGAAAATGTTAAATAATTACAGATAAATTTTCGAACGATAATGTAATTATTTAATAATCAATTTACCGGTATAAAGAATACGGGACATGCCGGAAACCTGAAAAAAATAAACGCCAGAAGTAAAATTTTTCCCCTGGATTATAAACTGATCTTTCAAAGTCGTCATTTCCTCCAAGATCCGGCCTTGCATATCGGTGATAATCAGCGTATATTCTTCACCGGTATTATTATCAAACGCCAGCCTTGTGAAATCGCTGAAAGGATTGGGCGCCAGCAGGAAACCCTGTTCATTATACCTGGTAAATGTTACGATTTGTGGTGAGGAATACCCGTAATACCCCAGCTCAATGCGATAATAGGCGGTTTTATTTACCAGCGGCAGCGTATCGGTGAATTCGTATGTGATCGATTGGTCCGGGCTTCCGCATATCCCGCCAATCAGGCCGATCCGTTCGTAACTGATCCCGTCGGCAGATCTTTCGATACGAGTGTCTTCACAGGTGTTACCGGCGCTGATCGTCCATCTCAAAAAGACGGTTTCATCCAGCTGAACGGCGAAGAATTTAGACAATACGGCATCTGCATACTGGGCATAAGATATTGATGCCAGCTGGATAAACGTAGCGACCAGGATTACTCTTCGGAGCATGAACAAGTTTTTAAATTTTAACAAACGAGAGGCTGAAATGTTTAGTTTTTTAACCAACATGGGACTCCATCTCATTTAAGTGAGATGGAGTCCCTCATATGCTGTGTAGTTCAGGTGATTACAAAGAGACTCCATCTCATTGATCCGAGATGGAGTCTCTTTTTGCAACTTTTTCCTTAAATTTGCCTGGAGTTTCTAAAAATCTGCCTTTTATGCCATTCTCCAGTATAGCTTACCGCGCACCAAAATATTACTTCAGCGACACATCTTTCAACAAACTGATGCGCCGCCGGATCTATCACGTCCTCCTGATTTCAAGCGCCTATGATGCCTTCGTGCTGGAAGACGACGGCCGGATCGACGAACAGATCTTTATCGAATACGTCTCCCTCAGCCTTCGTTATCCGCCGCAGTTCATCCTTGCTTCCTCCGAAAAAAAAGCTTTCGAGATCTTGCACGAGGAAAAGATCGACCTGGTCGTTGTGATGCTTAGCTCAGAAGAGATGGACACTTTCAGCCTGGCGGAAAAAATCAAGGGTAAAAATCCCGCTATTCCGATCGTGGTGCTGACCCCTTTCTCCAGGGAAGTCACCCTGAAAATGAATGATGCCAGCAAAAGCGTGATCGACTACGTTTTCAGCTGGCTCGGCAATGCCGACCTGCTGCTGGCCATCATCAAGCTGATCGAGGACAAAATGAATGTCGACCACGACATCAAGGAAGTCGGCGTCCAGGCTATCCTGCTTGTTGAAGACTCCATCAGGTTTTATTCCAGCTACCTGCCCAATATGTACAAGATCATCTTCAAGCAGTCGAAGGACTTCATGACGGAAGGCCTTAACGAGCACCAGATGATGCTCCGGATGCGCGGCAGGCCGAAGATCCTGCTGGCGACCACATATGAGGAAGCTCTGGGATTGTATGAGAAATATAAGCGGAACCTGCTTGGGATCATCACCGATATGAGTTACCCGAGGAACGGGCAGCAGGAGAAGTATGCCGGCGTGAAATTCTGCGAAAAGGTGCAGCGCGATGACCCTTTCATGCCTATCCTGCTCCAGTCATCCGACAAGGAAGGGGATGAGCTGGCAAAAAAGCTGAAAGTTGGCTTTATCAACAAGAATTCGAAAACCATCTCGGTTGAACTGAAGAATTTTATCAGGGAATATTTCGCCTTCGGCGATTTTGTATTCATAGATCCTGAAACTGGTGATGAAATCGCCCGTGCCACTGACCTCAAAAGCATCCAGGAGCTGCTGTTCCAGGTCCCGGATGACGCCCTGCGTTACCAGCTGATCCGGAACCAGCTTTCCAAATGGCTGAGGGCGAGGGCCTTGTTCCCACTGGCGGAAATGCTGGTCGATATCACGCTTGACGACTTTAGCGACCTCGACGAGGTCCGCCGATACCTTTTTGATTCCATTGCCAGCTTCCGCATAAGCAAGTCCCGGGGTGTCATTGCCCAGTTTCGCCGGGAGCGGTTCGATGAGTACCTGACTTTCACCCGTATCGGGGAAGGATCTATTGGCGGAAAAGCACGTGGACTGGCATTCCTCGATATGCTGATCAAACGTAACCGGATACTGGAAAAATGGCCGGGGGTTTACATCACCATCCCCCGCACGGTCGTGCTTTGTACGGATATCTTCGATGAATTCATGGAGGATAATAATCTTTACGAGATTGCCCTGTCGGATCGAAGCGATGAAGAGATCCTGAAGGAATTCGTGCAGGCCCGCCTGCCTTTCCGCATCCATGAAGACCTTTACACCCTGATCTCCTATGTTCGCAATCCGATTGCGGTCAGGTCGTCCAGTCTGCTGGAAGATTCGCATTACCAGCCTTTTGCGGGTATTTATTCCACCTACATGGTGCCTTATGTCGTCGATAATGAACGCGTTATGATGGAAATGCTCAGCAATGCCATTAAAAGTGTTTATGCGTCGACTTATTTTAAAGCGAGCAAAGCTTACATGACGGCCACATCCAATATCATCGACGAGGAAAAGATGGGCATCGTGATGCAGACCGTTGCGGGCACCAAATACGGCAACCGTTTCTATCCTTCCTTTTCAGGGGTTGCCCGCTCGATCAACTTTTATCCGCTTGAACCCGAGAAGCCCGAAGATGGTGTGGCAAGCGTGGCGCTGGGACTGGGGAAATATATTGTCGATGGCGGCCTGGCGCTGCATTTTTCGCCCAAATACCCTAAACGGGTCCTGCAAACCTATTCTCCCGAAGCTGCATTAAGGGAGACGCAGAAATATTTCTACGCCCTGGATATGCACCCTGAAAATTTCCGGCCCAATATCGACGACGGAATCAATATCCTGAAATTGCCAATTAAAGAAGCTGAAGCTGATGGATCGCTGAAATGGATTGCCTCTACCTATGACCTGCAAAATGGGACCCTGCGGGATGGGGTGAATTATGACGGCAAGAAACTGGTCACTTTTTCAAATATCCTGAAGCATAATGTGTTCCCGCTGGCTGAAATCCTGCAAACGATCCTTGAAATTGGCCAGAAGGAAATGGGCAAGCCGATCGAGATCGAATTTGCCGTCGATCTGAACCGGCCCGTTAACGATCCGAAGATCTTTTACTGCCTGCAGATCAGGCCGATAGTGGATAACAAGGAAAGTGTCACGACCGACCTGGAAAAAGTCCCGAAGGAGAAAACGATCATTTATTCGAAATCTGCATTAGGAAATGGCGCTATCACCGACCTGTGCGATATCGTCTACATCAGGCCCGAATCTTTCAACCCGGCCAAAAACAGCGAACTCGTAGAGCGGATCAGCAGGATCAATGATCAGTTCAGGGACGAACATAAGAATTATATCCTGATTGGCCCGGGCAGATGGGGCTCGCAGGACCCCTGGCTCGGCATCCCGGTCAAATGGCCGCAGATATCCGCTGCCCGCGTGATTGTTGAATCGGGACTGGAAAATTACCGGATCGATCCCAGCCAGGGGACACATTTCTTCCAGAACCTCACTTCATTCAGGGTGGGCTATTTCACCATCAATCCTTATATGAACGATGGTTATTACGACCTCGAATACCTGAAACAGATCCCGGCCGTTTATGAAGATGAATACATCAGGCACATCCGGTTCGACCAGCCGGTGCTGGTTGAGATTGACGGGAAGAAAAACCTGGGAGTCATATATAAGGTTGAATGTTGAAGGTTGAATTAGGGAAAAAATAAGTACCCGCATCCAACCTTCAACCTTCAACCTTCAACATTACTTTGTTTTACAGGTTTTTATGCCAAAAATTGCGTAGAGAGGGCAGAAGTTGACAATGCTGGTTAGGATGAAAATAGCAGCCAGGGCTAGCAAAATATAGCCAAAAATCCCGGTTACATAATTAAAAATAAATAAAATGATGAATAATGCAGCAAGAATCAATCTGATGATCCTGTCTGCTGATCCCATGTTCTTTTTCATAATCACTATTTTTAAGGTTTCGAAAATTTATATTTATTGTTAAACCGATATTAAATCTTTCCAAATTTAAGCAGAATATTCCTGAACAATTCCGGCTTATTTTTGTTAAATTTACATAATTGATCACATCAAAATAAAATATATTATCCATCTATAAAAACAAATGCTATGAAAACTAGAAATTTACTTTACACACTATTGGTAATCGGAGGCATGTTGATGGCTTCGTGGGTTCTTTATCCAACCGGATCGCCGGGTGGAAAAACTGGTTCACCTGGTGATGGTGGCTCTAATTGCACAGGGTGTCATTCAGGTAGTGCCCAGCAGGGTAGCGGATGGATCACTTCCAATATCCCTGCAGGCGGTTATGTGCCAGGCCAGACATACACTATTACGGCAACCGGGACCCATACCGGTGTTGGAAAATTTGGTTTTGAGACCACTGCCGAAGATTTAGCCGGTGTCAAAGAAGGTACCATTACGATTACCGACGCTAGTCAGACGCAGTTAGCCAACGCAGGCAAATCCATCACCCATACAGTTAATGGGACCACTCCTTCGGGTGATTCAAAGAGCTGGTCGTTCGATTGGACTGCACCTGCTTCAGGAACTGGTGTCATATCTTTTTATGGAGCATTTAATGCTGCCAACGGAAACGGCAATAATACCGGTGATGTGATTTATCTTTCTTCTTATTCAGTTTCAGAAGCTTCAACAGGTATCGGTGACAATATTGCCGGAATAGTTGATGTGAAGGTTTTTCCTAATCCATTCACAACTTATATTGTCGTAGAGTTAGGCTCAATGAAGGATGAAGCCAGGGAGATCAGGTTAGTATCCTTAACAGGAGCTGTTGTTTATGCCGAAAAAGTTTCAAACCAGGTATCTGCTAAAATCTACCGTATTTCGACCGGCGATCTTTCAAATGGGGTTTATCATCTGGGAGTTATTTTCCGGGATGGCAGCCAGGCGGATTACGCGGTAATTAAAAAATAAGTTTTGTACCTTTAATCCCACGAAGTAAAAATCAATCTTCATGAGATTAAAAAACGTTCTGACATGGGTTTCTATGATGTCCATGATCTTGCTTATTTCCTGTAACGGCCATTCCCGCAAGCAACAGATCCTTACGGAGAAAATCCAGTATGATGTGCCTGTCGTCAGCAGTGATCCGCAGCTTGACTGGTGGATCAATAATATCGAGGGCTCCAGGAGGGAACCATTCCTTATCAGGATCCTTGATGCTGCTGAGAAAGGGGAGGTCAGGGTATTTGACTATTTTAACCAGCCGCTGACACCGCTCCAGGTACGGGCCCAGTGCATCGATACCATTTACAGGACGCTGCTCAGGGAATACCCTCCTTACGAGGAATATGATACCATGACCATCGATGCGGTTTCCTTCCGGGATATCACCAAGATCCGCTTCCTGGAAGAATGGACCTGGGAACCCGGTAAAGTTAATCTTGAAAAGAAGGTCATTGCGCTTGGACCTGTCGTACAAAGGGAAGTCGCCGGGGAAAACTTTAACCAGTTGTTGTTCTGGATATACCTGGATGAGCGCTACCCGGTAAAGTAACGCTTTGTTTTCTATCTTTACGCTTCATTTTCAGAAGAATGGAATTTCAAACAAGGACTTTTAGCAATGGAATCCGCTTATTGCATATTTCTGCCGGCGGGCCGGTTGCCCATCTGGCGGTATATATTAATGCAGGTACACGCGATGAAGAGGAGCAGCAAAACGGTATCGCCCATTTCATCGAACATACGATCTTTAAAGGGACCCGGAAGAGAAAAGCCTATCATGTCTTAACCCGCCTTGAAAGCGTGGGAGGTGAGCTGAATGCTTTTACTTCTAAAGAGGAAACCTGCATTTTCGCCACTTTTTTAACGGAGCACTTTCTTCGTGCCCTGGAACTCGTTGCCGATATCATTACCCAGCCTACATTTCCTGAAAAGGAACTAAAAAAAGAAAAGGACGTCATACTGGATGAGATAAATTCCTATAAGGATAATCCTTCCGAAGAAATTTACGATGTCCTGGAAGAGAATATTTTCCAGGGCCATTCCCTTGAGTAAAAACATACTGGGAAACCCGGCCGATCTTTTGAGTTTAACCCGTGATGACGTTTTGAAATTCATCAATAAGCACTACACAGGGGGGAATATGGTCGTTTGTACCATGTGGGGACCTGAATTTCCGGAAGATCAGCCACCAGGTTGAAAAGTTCTTTGAAGTTATCCCGGTGGATAAGCCCGGGAGGAGCAGGACGGCTTTTTCATCATATCAGCCTTTCAGCCTGAATATGTCACGCACAACTTACCAGGCCCATTGCATGATCGGTAATGTTGCTTACGACAGGAAAGACGATCGCAGGTTCCCGATGTACCTGCTGAACAACATCCTTGGCGGACCGGCTATGAACTCGCGGCTGAACCTCGCCGTCAGGGAAAGGCACGGTTACGCTTACACCGTCGAATCTGCGTTCCTGCCTTATACGGATACCGGAATTTTCAGCATTTATTTCGGGACTGACAACGAAAACCTTGACAAATCCCTGGCACTTATCCGGAAAGAGCTGGAGAAGATACGGACGGTAAAACTCGGGGCATTGCAATTGAGCCAGGCCCGGAAGCAACTGGTTGCCCAGATCGAGATCGCCAACGAATCGAACCTGAACTACCTGATGGCGGCGGGAAAAGCGTATTTACACGATAACCACCTGGATGGGCCTGACATGATCAGGAAAAAGATCGAAGCGATTACGGCAGAGCAGATCATGGAAGTGGCGCAGGAAATATTTGAACCGGAAAAACTTAGTATGCTTATCTTTCAAAACAACAACCATGATTGATCCCAGACTGGAAGAATATATCGAGAACCATACTTCGCCGGAGCCTGAACTTTTGTATGAGCTTCGCCGCATGGACTTTCCTGCATACCCCTTATCCGAGGATGTTATCGGGGCAGGTCCAGGGGCAGTTCCTGGGGATGATCAGCCGCATGATAAATCCGGGAAGGATTCTGGAGATCGGCACTTTTACCGGGTATTCTGCAATTTGCCTTGCTGGCGGGTTAGCCCCGGGTGGCATGTTGCATACCATTGAGGCTGAGCCATCTTATGCCGAAATTGCCCGGGAATATTTCCGGAAAGCCGGATTGGAAAACTATATAGAACTGCATGACGGTGATGCACTGGAGATCATCCAGCAACTGGATGAAACTTTCGACCTTGTTTTCATCGATGCGGCCAAAGAGCATTACCTGGATTATTATAAGGCCGTTTTCGATAAAGTGAAAACAGGAGGATTTATCCTTGCGGATAATGCTTTATGGGATGGACGGGTGCTGGAAGGGGATAGAGCGGGAGACCCGGAGACAAGGGGAATAATCAGGTTTAATGAGGAAATTCAGAATGATGTCAGGGTTGAGAATGTGTTGGTTTCTATCCGGGACGGGGTGATGCTGGTTCGAAAGATTTGATATTCACCACAATAGGCACATAGGACACATAGGAAACACAATAGATTCTATGTGAAACCTATGTGCCCTATGTGCCTATTGTGGTTAAGATAATTGGTTTGAAGAATAAATATCACCTTGCTATAAGGAACTTTATTATTTGATTTTTATTCTGGACTTCATCGATCATGATTAAGTAAATCCCATTTGCCAGCGAGGATACATTATATGAAATCACATCTTTTTCTTTTGGAATATTTAATTCCCCAACTTTCTCCCCATAAATGTTGAAGATTGCCAACCCGGAATCAAACCCTATATCGAAGCCTTCGCAGGAAATATGAATAAAAAGCTTATCTGAAGCGGGATTCGGGTATATTTTTAAAAAACCTTTATCCATATTTATGTCCGGAACAGAAATAACCAGGCACGTATCTGTTTCAAGATTGCACGAAGTTCCTGCCCAATAGGTATTGATCCAGTATAGGCTGTCGCTCTGGTGAAAACATCTCAGGTAATAAATCACTTCAAACTGGTACATGTATTCGAGTAATCCCGATCCGGCGCCAATCCCTTCTATGACTTCAATGGAACCCATAAAAGGCTCCTGGTAAATGAACCTTTTTCTGTAGCAGTCGCCGATAAAAACCGAATCAATGGAATCGACAAGCAGATTGGGGTAGGATATATTATTATAGGTCTGTGGCACAGTGTCACCCACCTCAAGTGAAAAATCGTAAAGCAGATATTCCTGGCTGTCGAATGCATTAAAAAAATAAACTTTCCTTGCGGTTGTATCGTTTCTCAGTCCACCTGCAAAGAATGGTCCCTCATAAAACTGGGAACAGTTCACATCATATTGGGTTTTATAAAGTTTGATGTAGGAAGTGTTGTTAATCAGGGTGTCTCCTGACACAGAATAATGATTATGCTCCATATATGAAGGCATCGGACCCGGTGGATAGGGTTTAAGAACCTCTTGCCATATCGCCCCTGAATCCGGAAATGGAACATAGGCCTGACCTTGGATTTTAAGTGCTATTAAAATGAAAGCAAGATAAAATACCGAAGATTTCATTGGTGCATTGTTTTCAATTACCAATTATATATGAAAGAGATGACTGTTTGGGCTAAAGCCCGAAGGATTCTTAACTTTGCTTACCCCAGCCTTAAGGCTGGGGAACTTATAAGCCCTATTTCTGCCGGGCTTTAGCCCAAACTTGTCAACTATCGACTTTAAAAGCAAATTTCACCTTCCCCAGCTCCTCATTCGCCTTGATGATCTTCTCCTTCAGTTCTTCTTTAAACTTAACCATCTTTTCTGCCAGCGCTGCATCGCCAGTCGCAATGATCTGTGCGGCAAGGATGCCTGCATTCCTTGCACCATTTATGGCGACCGTAGCAACCGGTATCCCGGGAGGCATCTGGACGATGGCCAGCAGCGAATCCAACCCTTCCAGCGAACCTTTGATCGGTACGCCGATGACGGGCAGCGGGGTCATGGCAGCGATTACACCCGGCAGATGCGCAGCCATGCCGGCCCCGGCAATAATAACTTTCATGCCTCTGCCTTTGGCCGATTTGGCAAATTCTTCCACCTTATCCGGTGTGCGATGTGCCGACAAAGCGTTCATTTCGAAAGGAATCTGAAGTTCGTTCAATACTTTGGCCGCTTCTTCCATCACCGGCAGATCGGAAGTGGAACCCATGATGATGCTAACTAATGGAACCATATTCTTCAATTTTGAGGTTTAAGGTTTTAGGTTTAAGTTCGGGAATGTTTTTAAATGTCAATAAGTTGTCATATTGCTATTTATTATTATGACAGTTTAACAATTTAACAGTTTAACAATTGATCAAAATATTAATTCCACGAATAAAATTAATTTTATGCAATAAATAACCCAACCAATGAAAACTATCACGGTCAAAGATAAAGAATTTAGACTTTCAATAACTGCCGAAGAAATCAATTTAGCTAGTTGAAGAATTAGCGGCAAAGCTTAACCACGACCTGAAAGGCAAAAATCCTATCTTCCTCGTCGTGCTGAACGGGGCTTTCATATTTGCCGCCGATCTTTACCGGAAAATTGATATCCCCAGCGAAATCAGTTTTGTAAAACTAGCTTCTTATTCCGGCACTTCAATCCACCTCAGATGTGAAAGAACTGATTGGCCTGAACGAAAAACTGAAAGGACGAACGGTGGTCATCCTGGAAGACATTATCGATACTGGCACAACCATGCAGTATCTGATGAACAAGCTGAATTATTTAGGTGTTGCAGAAGTAAAGCTCGTTGCTCTTTTATTCAAACCTTCCGCTTTCCGGGAAAGTTTCCGCATTGATTACCTGGGAATGGAAATCCCCAATGAGTTCATCGTTGGTTATGGGTTGGATTATGATGGATTTGGAAGAAATTATGCGGATATTTATAAAATTGTTTGATTTGATAACGCTGACAGGTCTGCGACGCTGTCAGGTAATTATTTCATTGTTGACCTGACAGTGTCCTAAAGAGGACCTGTCAGCGTCTTTAAATTGCGTACCTTTGCGAAACAACTAAATTAAGGTAATGTCCTCCCCGAATTTCGTCGATTACGTTAAGATCCACTGCCAGTCTGGCAAGGGCGGTGCCGGTTCGAGGCACCTCAACCGCGCCAAATATATCCCCAAAGGAGGCCCTGACGGCGGTGACGGCGGACGCGGCGGGCATATCATCCTGAAAGGGAACCGTCAACTATGGACCTTGCTTCACCTCAAGTTCACCAAGCATCTGAAGGCCGGGAACGGGGAGTCGGGTGGAAAATCTCTGAGCACGGGGGCTTACGGCGAAGACAGGATCATCGAGGTGCCCCTTGGGACTGTAGCTAAAATGAATGAAACGGAAGAAGTGCTGTTCGAGATCACCGAGCATGAGCAGACAAAGATCCTGATGCCCGGCGGAAGGGGCGGACTGGGCAACGATCATTTCAAGACATCCACCCACCAGACCCCGCGCTTTGCCCAACCCGGCGAACCCGGACAGGAAGGCTGGGTGATACTGGAACTTAAAATCCTCGCCGACGTCGGCCTGGTCGGATTTCCCAATGCCGGCAAATCCACCCTGCTGTCGGTTGTTTCGGCCGCCAAACCTGAAATTGCCGATTATCCCTTTACTACCCTTACACCAAACCTTGGAATAGTATCCTATCGCGACGGGGCTTCCTTCGTCATGGCCGATATCCCCGGAATAATCGAAGGGGCCCATGAAGGAAGAGGTCTCGGGTTGCGCTTCCTGAGGCATATCGAGCGGAATTCCCTGCTGCTTTTCCTTATCCCGGCCGATTCAAAAGACATCAGGAATGAATATGATATCCTCCTGAATGAACTGAAAGAATATAACCCGGAACTGGCCGACAAGCCCAGGCTGCTGGCCATATCCAAATCCGACCTGCTCGATGCCGAATTAAAGTCGGAAATGAAACTGGAACTCCCCAAAGTTAAAACGCTCTTCATTTCTTCTGTTACCGGCGAAGGGATCATGAAGCTGAAAGATATGATCTGGTCGGAACTGAACCGCTATTCAGATGATTGACCGGGCTGAATGTCATGCTGGAACAACTGAAATCCATCGATACTGATCTCTTCCTCGCCCTCAATGGCGCCCATTCCCCATTTTTCGACTTCGTCATGTTCTGGGCTTCCGAAAGATGGATATGGATACCTCTTTATCTTTTCTTTGCCTGGCTCTTATATAAACATTCGGGAAACGTGCCTGGATATTGATAATCCTGGCCGGACTCGCGGTTACGGTCAGCGACCTGACAGCAGTTCATCTCTTTAAAAACGTCTTTTTGCGGCTGAGGCCCTGCCACGAGCCCTCAATTGCCGGAATGGTTCACCTGGTTAATGATCACTGTGGCGGCAAATATGGCTTTATTTCTTCCCACGCTAGCAATTCCTTTGCTCTGGCCACATTTCTTTCATTATTACTGGGAAAGAAAATCAGGCTCTTCACGCTGCTGATCATGCTTTGGGCCATATTGCTTAGCTACAGCCGTGTTTACCTTGGGGTCCACTACCCGGGGGATGTGATCGTCGGCGCCATCTGGGGGGCCGGGATCGGAGCTGCAGTGTTTAGCCTTACAAAAATTCCCTCCTTTCAAAAATAGCACACTGATGACACGGATGCGACGGATTTACACGGATGATTTGTAATTTATTCTCTTTAATTTCTCGCAGATTTTCGCTGATTCTTACGCAGATTTCGAGGAAATTATATCATTGATTATAAATAATCTGCGAAAATTTGCTTTTCATCTGCGTTAATCTGCGTGAAACATAACAGACTTTTGAGACAGCTTCAACATTTACCGCGCCGCTTTTTCTGTCCAATCCGGAAGGTTCGTCATTTCGGCGCAAGCCGGGATCTGTCTGCATTAGTGGTTGGAATTGCAGCTGAATAAGAAATCCGTGTAGATCCGTCGCATCCGTGTCATCCGTGTGCTATTAAAATGCCGGATATCTAAAAAAGAATGAATTTCCGATCTAAACCCTTAAACCTTAACCTTCACCACTAATACCCGTAGACTCTTCCCTCCATCTTATCAACCTTAACCTTAAAAACCATCACTTCCCTGATAGCAGGTGCATTATATTCAAATTTCCGGTCGGCATAATGTGCCATGATGATATTAAGGCATTTGATCTTTTCTTCCGGATCTTCCACAAATTCAGCTTTTCCGTAAACAAGGACACTCCGGTACCGCATGCTCCAGCTGCAGGCCACCTCTTCATCCACATACCGCAATTCATGGTCGGTGCTGAAGGAAATGCAGACATCTGCCTGGTTTTTAAGGACATCCACCTTTTTACCTTTTGCAGATCCGTGGAAATAAACATAGTCGCCGGCAAAACCGAAATTCATCGGGATGACATAAGGCTTTCCTTCCGGGTCGACCATGGCAATGTTGCAGGTCTGGCATTTCCGGATAACAGCTTCATTTTCAGCCCTGGAAATGATCGGTCGGTTTTTCATGTTCGTGGCGTCTTACAATAGTTGTTGAACTGGTTCCAAAAAGAGAGGCAATGATGCTCAGGATCACGCTGAAAAGCAATGCCCACCAGAAACCTTCCACGACAAACCCGGGAACTATCCTGCCGATCAGCATGATGATCAGTGCGTTGATGACAAGTAGAAAAAGCCCCAGCGTGACAATGGTGACCGGGATGGTCAGAAAAACCAGCACCGGCCTGATGAATGTGTTGAGGATGGCTAAAGCGATAGCCACCATGAGCGCCGTAATGAAATTTTCCACATGAACACCAGGCAAAAGCCAGGCAGTGATCAGCACAGCACAGGTATAAACGAGCAGTCGGATAATTACTTTCATGCAACAAAGATAGGAAAAGTCTTAGGTCTTAAGTCATAGGTCATTTTTGTAAATTTGACCTTAGACCTATGACCTTAGACCTATGACCTTAGACTATTGACCAATAACTAATGACCAATGACTAATGACCAATAACCAATGACCAATGACTATTTTTCCTACATTTGTGCTTCAAAATTAACAAACCAAACACATGATCGAAAATATGGAACACATTCATTGCCTGATCATTGGATCGGGTCCTGCTGGTTATACTGCTGCTATTTATGCTGCCAGAGCTGATCTGCATCCTGTAATTTATGAAGGTATCCAGCCAGGTGGCCAATTGACGACCACTACCGAAGTGGAGAATTTCCCGGGATACCCTGATGGGGTCATGGGGCCTGAAATGATGGAAGATTTAAAAAAACAGGCAGCCCGCTTCGGGACAGATGTCCGCTTCGGCATTGTTACCGAGGTCGATCTTTCCAAACGCCCTTTCATGGTCAAAGCCGATGATGGAAAAACCATGCTGGCCGATACCCTGATCATTGCCACAGGCGCTACGGCAAAATATCTCGGGCTGGAATCGGAACAGCGCTTTATGGGTGCCGGCGTTTCAGCCTGTGCTACCTGCGACGGGTTCTTTTACCGGGGAAAGGATGTCGCCATTGTCGGTGGCGGCGATACGGCAGCCGAAGAAGCTTCTTACCTCGCCAAACTTTGCCGCACCGTCCACCTTGTGCACCGCCGCGATGAGCTGCGTGCTTCCAAAGCCATGCAGAAAAGGGTGGCCACCACACCGAATATCGTCCTGCACTGGAATCATGTGGTGAAAGGAAATCGTTGGAACCGAAGAAGGCTTTAATAAAGCCGTAACCGGGGTGATCATCGAAAATGTGAAGAATCGGCGAGCAAACAAAACTTGAAGTCGATGGATATTTTTCCGCTATCGGCCATAAGCCCAATTCCGATCTTTTTACCGGAGTCCTGGATATGAATGAAGTCGGATACATCATTACAAAGCCAGATTCCACTGAAACCAATGTCCCGGGCGTATTTGCCTGTGGCGACGTGCAGGACTGGAAATTCCGCCAGGCCGTGACTGCCGCCGGCAGCGGTTGTATGGCTGCCCTGGAAGCTGAACGTTTTCTCGCTGCACAGGAATAAAATGGAAAACCGGGAGAAGCTGATCGTTCGGGCCTCCTGGGTCAGCATCGGCGGGAATGCGCTCCTTTCGGTGCTCAAAATCGTCTATAGGTATTAATTGCAGGCAGTCTGGCGGTTGTAGCCGACGGGATCGATTCCGCCGGCGATATCGTGGCCTCCGTCATCACGCTTTTTACTGCCCATGTCGTTTCACGACCTCCCAACATCAAATATGCATATGGCTATGAGAGGGCCGATTCCATAGCTTCAAAAGTGCTGGCCTTTATCATATTTTTTGCCGGTGCCCAGCTGGCCATCTCTACTATTCATCGCCTCAGTGAAGGGATTTCAAGGGAAATACCGACAATCCTGGCGATTTATGTCACCATCGCTTCCATTATTGGAAAAATGTTGCTTGCCTGGTACCAGTCGCGTGTCGGGAAAAAGACAGGAAGCCTGATGCTGCAGGCCAATGCCCGTAATATGCTGAGCGACGTGATCATCTCCCTGGCCGTGCTGGTAGGTCTTTTCTTCACCTTTGTACTGAAAATGCCGGTCTTTGATACCATTACCGCCCTCGTGGTCAGTGTCTGGATCATGTACGTAGCTTACCGGATTTTCCGGGAATCCAGCCTGGAACTGATGGACGGAGTGGAAGATGCCAGCGTTTATGACAGGATTTTCACGGCCATTTCTAAGGTTGATGGTGCATCGAATCCCCACCGTGCAAGGGTCAGGAAGATCGGTCACAGGTACATGGTCGCCGTGGATGTGGAAGTGGACGGGGATATTCCGGTGAAAGAAGCCCATCAGCTGGCTCACCAGGTTGAAGCACAGATCAGGACCGAACTGGTGGATGTGTATGATGTGATGGTGCATACAGAACCTGTAGGCGATGACGCAACAGAAGAGAAGTTCGGCATATCCCAGGAAAACCTGCAAAAGCTCAAAAAGAAAAAAATGAAGTAGAACTTAAAAAACTCCGGTATGGTCATCTTCTATCAAAATAAACACTCAGTCATTTATGCAATTGGTAGCAGGGTTCACCTGGCAAAGAAAGACCTCGAAAAACTCGCATGGCTTTTCAGCGACGCCTCCATTTTGCTCTGGGACCATGTTGATGGTATTTTCATCGGCCCGAGGAAAGAGATGATCACCCCCTGGAGCACCAATGCCGTCGAGATCACCCAGAATATGGGCATTGAAGGCATCGAACGGATCGAAGAGTTTTACCCGGCAGATGCAATGGCACATCTTATGATCCGATGCTTCAAAGGCAATACAAAGGACTTGGCCAGGATATTTTTACCATTGAACATAAACCGGAACCTATTATTTTCATTGAAGATATCAAAGCATACAATCGCCAGGAAGGTCTTGCCCTGAGCGACGATGAAGTGGATTATCTCGGGGAAATCTCCGGAAAGCTTGGCCGGAACCTTACCGACAGCGAAGTGTATGGTTTTGCCCAGGTAAACTCGGAGCATTGCCGCCATAAAATTTTCAACGGAACCTTTATCATCGACGGAAAAGAACAACCGGAGTCCCTTTTTTCGCTCATTAAGAAAACCTCGAAAGCCAATCCAAACCGACTGGTTTCGGCCTATAAGGATAATGTCGCATTCATCAAGGGCCCGGTCATGGAAGAATTTGCTCCCCTGACACAGGATAAGGCTGATTTTTTCCGTATCCGGGATATTAATTCGGTGATTTCCCTGAAGGCCGAAACACATAACTTTCCTACGACAGTCGAACCTTTCAACGGGGCTTCAACCGGGACGGGCGGCGAGATCCGCGACCGCATGGCCGGGGGCAAGGCCAGTATCCCGCTTGCCGGGACGGCAGTTTACATGACTTCCTACCCCAGGATTACACCCGGGAGGACCATGGGAACAAAGCCTAGAGGCGCGGAAGTGGCTCTATCAGACCCCGGAGGAGATACTGATCAAAGCCTCCAACGGCGCCAGCGATTTTGGCAATAAATTCGGCCAGCCGCTGATCTGTGGAAGTGTGCTGACTTTTGAACACAGCGAAAACGGAAAGACCTTCGGTTACGACAAAGTGATCATGCTTGCCGGAGGTGTCGGGTACCGGCATTTTAGAAGAAAGCCTGAAAGATTTGCCTGGAACAGGCGACCTGATCGTGGTCCTTGGCGGCGACAATTACCGCATCGGGATGGGAGGAGGAGCCGTTTCTTCCGTGGCAACCGGCGAATATGGCAATACGATCGAACTGAATGCCGTGCAGCGCGCCAACCCGGAGATGCAGAAACGGGTTTACAACGCCATCCGTGCTATGGCCGAATCGGGCGCCAACCCGGTCGTTTCCATCCATGACCATGGCGCCGGCGGGCACCTGAACTGCCTCTCCGAACTGGTGGAAGCAACCGGCGGAACCATCGATATGACCAAACTTCCCATCGGTGACCCTACTCTTATCCGATAAAGAGATCATCGGCAATGAATCCCAGGAAAGAATGGGGCTCATCATCCATGAAAAAGACCTTCCACTTCTGCAGCGCATCGCGGAACGGGAAAGGGCACCGCTTTATGTTGTCGGCAAAACCACCGGCGATCACATCCTTTCCTTTATCAACAAAGCAGGAGAACAGCCCATGCACCTGGAACTGGCCTATCTTTTCGGCAAACCCCCCAAGACAGTGCTGGATGATAAGACAGAACCTGTATCATTATGCAGAACCGCAATATATCGGCTGACCTACTTGCACCATTACCTCGACCAGGTTTTGCAGATGGAAGCCGTGGCCTGCAAAGACTGGCTCACCAACAAAGTCGACCGATCGGTGACGGGCCGGGTTGCCAAACAGCAATGTGCAGGCGCAATCCAGCTTCCGCTCAATAACCTGGGGGTGGTCGCCATCGATTACCAGGGGGAGAAAGGCATTGCAACTTCGCTCGGCCATGCGCCTGTGGCAGCCCTGGCCGATCCGGGCAAAGGCTCTGTCCTTTCAGTGGCCGAAGCGCTTACCAACATCGTCTGGGCGCCGGTTTCAGACGGTCTGAAAGGCATTTCGCTCAGCGCCAACTGGATGTGGCCGGCAAAAAATCCCGGCGAAGATGCCAGGCTCTATGCTGCCACCAAACAGATCAGCGACTTTGCCATTAGCCTGGGAATAAATATCCCGACCGGTAAAGATTCGTTGTCGATGACACAGAAATATCCCGGCGGACAGAAAGTTTTTGCCCCGGGAACGGTTATCATTTCAGCCGTAGGTGAAGTTGAAGATATCCGGAAAGTTGTCGAACCGGTCCTGCAACCCCTGGATAGGAAGCTCAATCATTTACATCGATTTTTCGAAAGACGGATTCCATCTCGGCGGCAGCAGCTTTGCCCAGGTGGTGAATGCTATCGGAACTAAGGTCCCCGGTGTAGCGGATCCGGGTTATTTCGTGAAAGCTTTTGAAGCAGTGCAAAGCTTGATCCGTGACGGTTTGGTCATGGCCGGGCATGATATTTCGGCAGGAGGGATGATCACCACTTTGCTGGAAATGACGTTCGGGAGAAATGATACGGGAATGGACCTGGATTTGAATGATCTGGGAGAAAATGACCTGATCAGGTTGCTGTTCAGCGAAAAACCAGGCGTTATCATCCAGGTGAAAGATAAAGATAAGGTTACGAGATTCTCTGAGAAATCAGGGACTGCAATATCAGTGTCATCGGCAAATCATTAACAGTAACCGGACATATCAAAATCGCTCATCAGGATAAAGAATACTCATTCGATATCAATGCACTTACGGGATACCTGGTACCGGACCTCTTACCTGCTCGACCGGAAGCAGTGCGGACCGGAGCTGGCAAAAACCCGGTATGATAATTACAAATCACAGGAATTATCTTTCCGTTTTCCGGACTCATTTACCGGGAAGCTGGATCAATACGGGATCGTCGCATCACGAAGGACTCCTTCTGGCATCAGGGCTGCTATCATCCGCGAGAAAGGGGTGAACGGCGACCGTGAAATGGCCTGGAGCATGCACCTGGCCGGTTTTGACGTGAAAGACGTGCATATGACCGACCTGATAACCGGTAGAGAAAACCTGGAAGATGTTAACCTCATAGTTTTTGTCGGTGGGTTCTCCAACAGCGACGTGCTGGGCTCTGCTAAAGGCTGGGCAGGCGCTTTTCTTTACAATCCGAAAGCTAAAGATGCGCTCGACAATTTTTATGCCCGTCACGATACGCTTAGCCTCGGCGTTTGCAACGGTTGCCAGGTGATGGTGGAACTCGGGCTGGTTTACCCCGAGCATGCCCATATGCCAAAAATGCTGCACAATGCTTCCGGTAAGTTCGAATCGGCCTTCCTGAATGTCGATATACAGGAAAACAGGAGCATCATGCTGAAGAGCCTGGCCGGGACAAGATTGGGAATTTGGGTGGCTCATGGCGAAGGCCGGTTTAAGCTTGCCATACGACGAAGGGAAATATGAGATCCCGATGAAATTTTCTTACGCTGATTACCCCGGCAACCCCAACGGCTCAGATTTTGCTGCTGCGGGTATCTGTTCGCACGACGGCCGCCACATGGTCATGATGCCTCATCTTGAAAGATCCATCCATCCCTGGAACTGGGCGTATTACCCGGCAGACAGGAAATCCGACCAGGTCTCGCCCTGGATCGAGGCGTTTGTCAATGCAAGGGAGTGGATTAAGGAAAGAAGATGATCAGGCGATAGAGCGAACAGGCGATATTCGAAGTACATTCTTCCCCTTAGGGGATCCAGTCTTGTAGAAAAAATGGCGGTTTGGATTTTATTCCCCGAAGGGGATTAACAAATTCAAATTAAAATTCCGTACATTTATTTCCACAATACCAACCAAACCATGAAATCACTCAAGACAATTGTTTTTATCCTGATTATCATCTTATGTTTCTCATCCGCAAAATCCCAATGGATCCCCTGCCAGGGGATTGAGGGAGCAAGTAGTCAGAGTATTACAATTCAGGATTCATTTCTTTTTATTGATGGCCCCGGAGGTATTTACAGAAGACAGATTGATGATCCTACCTGGGATACGGCTTGTCTTAAAGGTGGATTTATGAAGATCCGGTCCACAGGTGAAGCATTGTTTTGTTATGGTGGTATGTCTCCTTTATGTCGTTCAATGGATAATGGCTTTACATGGGAGTATATGAACCTGAATTATGAATACCGGAATATTGAGAATATTGACAGCGTCATTTTGCTGGATACTTATAATAATGGTTTGCTCCGCTCTTTTGATAATGGAGTAATCTGGACCGAAATCGACCCATCTGCAAATACAACTGAGATCGAATGGATCTATTCACAGGATGGTATTCTCTACTGCTATCTCGAAGATGTGGATTCTCTTTACAGGAGTGACAATTATGGAATGTCCTGGACTATTTATCCGCTGACTGGTGTGATTGGAAATGCAGGCCAGCCCTATTTATATGATCAAAATCTCTGGCTCAGTTCCCGGAACAAGTTTTATATTTATAATGATGTTTCTGATGAATGGATTATCCTGCAGGATACTTTACCGGGGCAAATTTACTCGGTCCATTTCATTGAAGATTCCGAAACATTGTGCTGTTATACAAATGATGGATTCTTTCGTTTTAATGAGCAGGATTTGACCTGGGAAGATGCGAGCCAGGGGCTTGAAAATCTAAGGTGTTGGGATGCATGCAGGGTGGGTGGCTCGATTTATATGGCAACTGCTGCAGGCCCTTATGCTAAAACCGGAAATGAAGCATGGATTCCCCAATATGATGATCTGTTCGGCTGGGAAGTTACCCAGGTTTTTGTTGTAGAATCAAGAATATATGCGCTGGCAAATGGAAGGATCTATTATTCAGATGACATTTCCAACGGATTTGAAGTTTTGGAAACCCAGGGTTATTGTTCACACGGACAAATTATCGTGACCGATACGCTTTGGTACCTGGGATCAGAATGCGGATTCTCAATTTCTACTGATTCCGGCCAGACCTGGACTGAGCATAATACGGGTATTGAGGGCCGTAGAATCTTCAAATTTGCCTTAGCAGAAAATTACTATTTTGCAGAGATAAGCCAACCCAGCGGCCATGGCCTTTTCAGAACCAGGAAAGATACTATAACCTGGGAAATTGTACCTAACGAGTTTGGTAGTACTTATTTTTATGACTTAGCTGCAATAAATGATGTATTATTTGTCATTTTAGGGTCTAATTCAAGCCTTTATAAGTCTATAGACAATGGAACTACTTTCGAAGCCATTCCTGAAGCCGGTAATGAGAATTCAGGCCTATTCGTAAAAAACAATAAGATTTTTATTTTAAGAAATTCAAATGATGTGCTTTTTAATAATGGCAGCATCCTGGCCTGCCCTTCTTCCGGCGGCCTCTGGTACCGCGATGACCTGGCGGTAGGTATTAAAGATAATAAACCATCAAATGCAGCATCGTATTCACAATTATCAATTTATCCCAATCCCGTGAAAGATATTCTCAATATCCAATGTGATAAGAATATTGAAATAGCTGAATACCAGGTTATCGATTATTCCGGTAAGATGATGATGAAAGGAGAAATTGAAATGTGTTTGGATAATTTTTCCCTTAATGTTTCCATCCTTTCGGTTGGGATTTATCTGATTACTATCCTGGATAATGATCAGATAAATTCTGGTAAATTCATAAAGGTCGAATAATTATAATGAAAAAGCCCGCCAGAAGCGGGCTTTAATTTTTTTTAGTCTCCCTTCCCCCGTTTGGGGGAAGGGTCGGGGATGGGGGTAAGTGGTCGGGTGGGGGCTGCCGGCTACCAGGTATACGTCATCCCGAACATCATATTCCAGTAAGCCAGATTGTTGAAATCCATGCCTATATTTTCATCCCTGTTGTAAACATTGTAATTGTACTTGGCCCTCAGATTGGCTCCCCACTGGGAATATTTCCCGAAAGGAATGATCACGCCGGCTTCAGGTGCAAAAGAAAAGTTCCAGGAATTGTCTTCCAGACGATAGATTCCGATTTCGCCTCTTCTTTCATTATAATTTACACCGACATTCATACCCAGATAGGGCTGAACCATGCCTTCCGGAATAAAGAACCAGGTGGCAACCATCTGCATGGGTATGGTGTAATAATATTTAAAAATAGTGGTTGTAATGGCTCCCTGGGGAAATTCATACGTATCCCGGGGGAATTTCTTGTAAAAGCCCTGGTAACCGATGTGACCGCCGATAGCCAGGTTATGGGTGACCATCGTTTTCAACTCGTAATCCCAGCCCAGGAAATCGTTTTCCGGTATAAAATCTTTGAGGTCACCAGTCGGGAATCCCATCTGGTAGCTGAAGGTCATCTGTGATTTTTGCAGGTACAGGTTTCCATCCTGGGAATAGCTTAATGATCCCGAAGAAAACAAAGCGATTAGGGAAATTATTATGATCTTTTTCATGGTGTTTTCTGTTTAAGATATTTGGATGATTAATTATTGATAAGATAAGGAGACTGGTCAAATGCTTCATTGATACCCCTTTCAGCCCGCTCCTTGTTGTAAGCTTTTTCTTCTCCTGCAATACCGCTAACTAATGATTGCCAGACAAAATTGATGTCCGGCACCTCATCGGGATCGGCATTCTCAATTTCTCCCTGCGTCTTATCATCAGCCCATTCGCGATAGTCACGCAATGATTCGCCATCGACCATCTCCATCAGTAAAACTCCCTTTTGATAAGTGTAAGTAACAGGATACCACGGGTAACCGTAATAAGGATACCAGCCCCCCCAGTACCAGCCATAATAACCGTAATAGCTATACCACCAGTTGTAGTAATATTCAGTGTTTTCAACTGCTGCAACCACCAGGTTGACCCCAAAATCGAAGTTTTGATCTTCGCTGACTTCGGTGTAACCAAGAGCAGTCAGATTGCTGCGCACAAGAGCTTTAATTTCGTCATTTCCACCACCATTTTTATAAAAATTGGCGATTTCTGAGTCAGACAGGTAATCCGATATGATTCCAACGGAATCCCGGATCGCAAATGTATTGTAATTCTGAAAGTTGGTTAATGTATCGTAATACGTTATGGTAATATCCAGTTCATCAAGGTAAGTATCATCATGATATTCATAACAGGCTGTCGAGAATAAGGAAATAATGACAGCTAAAACACCCAGTTGGGTCCATAATCTGATCTTTGTCATATTATTGTATTTAAGTTTGATTTATCCTGAAATAATGGGCAAAAGTATAAAAAATAAGATACGGGAAAAATAGAACTTTGGTTCTACTAAATATATGTTGCATGAGGTTAAAACATTTTTACACCTTATTGGTTTAATAGATAAAAGCATATAATGAAACTAAAATTCAAATTCGTAATATTGGTATTTATTCCACTTATTAATTTTTCACAATATACTATGAATTACAATAAATTGACCCCTGAGGAAGAGGCTGTTATCCTGAACAAATCCACGGAACGCCCCTGGACAGGTGCATATTTGAATAACAAGGAAAAAGGCACCTATACCTGCAAGCAGTGTAATGCACCCCTATATCTTTCAGAATCTAAATTTGATTCTCATTGCGGCTGGCCGAGTTTTGATGATGAAATTGAAGGGGCAGTTAAACGGATCCCCGATCCTGACGGGATGCGCACTGAAATCGTATGTGCCAGTTGTGGCGGACACCTGGGCCATGTCTTCCTCGGTGAAGGATTTACCGATAAAGACACCCGCCATTGTGTCAATTCTATCTCCATGAATTTCGTGCCGGCGGTGCAGGAACTTGGCCGGAACATTTCCCGTGCCATTTATGCCGGTGGCTGTTTCTGGGGAGTGGAATACTTTATGCAGCAGAAAAAAGGAGTGATCTCCGTAACATCAGGTTACATCGGCGGGCAAACCGATAACCCTACTTATAAGGAAGTCTGCTATGAGAACACCGGCCATGCCGAAGCTGTTGAAATCGTTTTCGATCCGTAAGCAGGTTACTTATGAGGAGCTTACCAGGCTGTTCTTCGAAATCCATGATCCGACCCAGCTTGACCGCCAGGGTCCTGATATTGGCGACCAGTACCGTTCTGAAATATTTTATGTCGATGAAGAACAGAAAGAAATAGTTGAGAATCTTATCAGCATCCTTAAAAATAAGGGTTACAAAGTGACAACCAAAGTAACTGAAGCCACAACTTTCTGGCCGGCAGAAGATTATCACCAGGATTACTATGAGAATAAGGGCAGGTTGCCGTATTGCCACGGATATACTAAGAGATTTTGAATGTTGAATTATGAATGTTGAATTAATTTAACATTGAGAATTAATTCAATGCCGACCGCTGAACGCCGACCGCCGACCGCCGACTTTTTTCTATATTCGCACCATGAAACAACAAATTTCCCTTTCCCGTTCTGCCAGCATCTGGCTTAGCCTGTTTATCTATGTTCTTGCAATTCTTTCAGCCATCCTTATCGCCCGGTTGTTCTCCCGGTTCCACCCGCTGATCATGATCAGTGCGGCAGACATCTTCGCCACCCTGGTCGTGTTTATATTCTCAATGGCCCTGAACAACTCTTCAACTTACGATCCATACTGGAGCGTTAAGCCGATTGTTATCGCCGTGGCTTATTTTTTCATTTTCCAGATGGAAAGCTTGAATGCCCGGCAATGGCTGGTTTTATCCGGCACTGCGCTCTACGCCCTCCGCCTCACTTCCAATTTTTACCGCGACTGGCCCGGTTTCAGCCACGAAGACTGGCGTTATGTAAATTTTCGTAAGACATCCGGTAAAGCTTACTGGCTGGTCAGTTTCCTGGCCATTCATCTTTTTCCAACCATAATGGTTTATCTTGGGTGTCTGGCCCTGATGCCGATTTTTTCCGGTGAAGGACGACCGCTCAATACCTGGGATGCTGTTGCGGCGATCATTTTGTTCGGCTCGGTTTTTTATGCATTTATTGCCGATGAGCAATTGCGCCGTTTCCGGACCAGGCCGGAAAATAAAGGAAAGACGATCACCTCCGGTTTATGGCGCCTCAGCCGTCATCCGAATTATTTCGGGGAGATCAGCACCTGGTGGGGACTGGCAATATTTGCCATCGCTGCCGGGTGTGAATACTGGTGGACACTTGCCGGGCCTGTCGCCATCACCATCATGTTCCTTTTCGCCAGTATCCCCCTGATCGAGAAACGAAACCTTGAGAGAAGGCAGGGATACTTAGAGTACAGGGCATCAACGCCTATGCTGATACCTTTAAAATTCAGGAAAGGATGAATGCTAATTATCCTGGAACCGACGGATTTACCCGTCGGAAGAAAATGAAGGCCAACCGACGGATATACCCGTCGGAAGAAAATGAAGGCCACCGACGGGTTCACCTTTCGGACTGCAATACTTGCAGCCTTATTTCTATTCCTTACTACTATGTTTACCGTCGCCCAGCAAGATTACCGGGTCGTCCCCGATGTCGTTTACGGGCATAAAGCCGGTATGGCACTTACTTATGATGTTTTCCAACCGGCAGATTCGGCCAGTGGAGCCGGGATCATTCATGTTGTCAGTGGAGGGTGGAATTCCAGGTATAACCCGCCCGATTCCGTTGTGGCCAACTATAAGCCTTTCCTTGACGAAGGCTTTACCGTCTTTGCCCTCCGGCATGGCAGCAGTCCGCAGTTCAAACTGCCAGAAGCGGTTGACGACGTTATCCTCGGGGCCGGGCATATACATGGAAATGCTTTTCATTTTGGCGTAGATTCTTCCCGTATCGGCATTTTCGGCGGAAGTTCCGGGGGGCAGCTTGCCTTGATGGCAGGACTTTCTGGGGAGGATCACCCGGTCAGTGCCATAGTCGCCTTTTTCGCACCCGCAGAATTTAGAGGTCTCCCCGATTTTATGAAAGCCATGATCCCCGCCCTGGACTTCGATTCTACACTGGCCGCCAGTGTCTCTCCGGTCCTTTTTACCACCCCCGATGACCCGCCGGTGTTGCTTATTCATGGCGATAAGGATTTTGTAGTCCAGTTGTGGCAGTCAGAAAAAATGTACCAGGCTTTGCAGGAAAACCATGTCGAATCCAGGCTTATCATTTACGAAGGTATGATGCATGGGAACAGCTATGGGGCGAAAGGAAAATATTACGAAGAGGCTACCCGTGAAATGATCAACTGGTTTAAACAATATCTTGCAGAAAAAAATATAACGGAATGACTATGCCTAAAACGATTCTTATTACCGGTGCAACATCCGGCATCGGGAAAGCAACCGCATACCGGTTTGCAAAGGAGAACTACAGGTTGATCCTTACTGGAAGAAGAAAAGAACTGCTTGGCAATATTGCGGCAGATCTAAAAGGAAAATTCGATGCGGAGGTTATGCCCCTTTCTTTTGATATCAGGAAAAAACCTGAAGTGGAAAAAAGCCTGGAAGATTTACCGGAGGAATGGAAGAAAATCGATATCCTGGTTAACAATGCCGGCCTGGCTGCGGGTCTGGATCCGGTCGAACTGGCCAGCACGGACGACTGGGACACCATGATCGATACCAATATCAAAGGGTTGCTTTACATTTCCAGGAAAGTGATCCCATGGATGATAGGGCAAGGGAGCGGCCATATTTTCAACATTGGCTCTATAGCAGGCAAGGAGGTTTATCCCAAAGGCAGCGTGTATTCCGCTACCAAACATGCCGTTGATGCCCTGAGCAAAGGCATGCGGATCGATCTGCTGCCCTATGGGATCAAGGTGACACAGGTCAGCCCGGGCGCCGTGGAAACCGAATTTTCAAATGTCAGGTTTAAAAGGGACCTTGAAAGGGCCAGCCAGGTTTATAAAGGCTATGAACCGCTTCAGGGTGATGACATTGCAGAGATCATCCACTTCATTTCCACTCTTCCTGCAAGGGTAAATGTTAATGATATTCTAGTGATGCCACAGGCACAGGCTAATGCAACAACTTTTCATAAAAAGTGATTTCTTCTTGCTTTATTAATTGGAACTATTTACTACTTTTAGGCCTCATTTTCAAAAGGTCATATCTAGTATTCTATATAGAAATAAATTATTTATCTTTGCAGGCTTTTTAGATTCCAAACCAAACGACATGGAAGTCACCAGGCTGTTTGATCTTCTTCCTTATTACAAGAAAAACTTTAAGGCAAAAGACGATGTCCTCGCAGGTAAAGAGGGTGGAAAATGGATAAAATACTCCATCGACCAGTACATCGATGCAGCCTTAAATATCAGTTACGGGTTGCTGCAGCTTGGTGTCAAGCCGGGCGATAAAATTGCGACAATATCAAATAACCGTCCGGAATGGAACTTCCTCGATATGGGTATCCTGCAGATCGGCGCGGTGCACGTTCCGGTTTATCCCACGATCAGCGAATCGGATTACAAGTATATCCTGGCCCATTCGGAGGTCAAGTATGTATTCATCTCCGGAAAGGAGATCATGCGGAAGATCGAACATATTCTTCCCGAAATTCCGACCATAAAGGGAGTTTATTCTTTTAAACCTGTTGATGAGGTAAAACAACTCGATGAACTGATCGAGTCTCGGAAAATCAAATCCCCGGCCTGAGAAAGTTGAAGAGTTGAAAGCCGCTATCAGGCCAGAAGACCTGGCCACGCTGATTTATACGTCAGGTACGACCGGCTTCCCGAAAGGGGTGATGCTGAGCCATCAGAATATCCTGAGCAATGTGATGGGTGTAAAGCATATCTTTCCTGTGGATGAAACCTGCAAAGGTTTGAGTTACCTGCCTCTCTGCCATGTTTATGAAAGGATGGACAATTACACCTACCATTACCTTGGATTGTCTATCTATTACGCCGAAAATATGGGCACCATTGCCGACAATATCAGGGAAGTTAAGCCCGAGATATTTACAACCGTTCCCCGCCTTCTTGAAAAAGTATTCGATAAGATCATAGCCAAAGGGAGCCAGCTTAAAGGATTTAAAAAAGCTGTTTTTTTCTGGGCCGTCAGTTTGGCCAACCATTATGAACTCGAAGGCAAAAGCTGGTTTTACCATGCCCAGCTCCGACTGGCAGATAAGCTGGTTTTTACGAAATGGCGTGAAGCCCTTGGAGGAAATGTACGCGTGATCGTATCCGGCGGTGCCGCACTGCAGCCCAGGCTGGCCAGGATCTTTACCGCGGCCGGGATCGATATCCTGGAAGGCTACGGCCTGACGGAAACATCACCGGTCATTGCCGTCAATACCCTGGAAAAGGGAGGGAGGATGTTTGGTACGGTTGGGAAACCACTGAGCAACGTAGAAGTGAAAATAGCTGAGGACGGTGAAATCCTATCCCGGGGATCCAACACCATGATGGGCTATTTTAAAGAACCCGTAATGACTTCCCAGGCTATTGGACCCGAAGGGTGGTTCCATACCGGCGATGTCGGAAAGCTCGAACCCGAAGGTCACCTGCGCATTACCGGGCGGAAAAAAGAGATTTTTAAAACTTCACTTGGTAAATACATCAGTCCGCAGTTACTCGAAAATAAATTCAAGGAGTCAGCTTTTATCGACGGGATCATCATCCTGGGGGAAAACCAGAAATATGCCGCTGCCCTTGTAGTGCCTGATTTTAATCATCTTCGGGCCTATTGCGAACATAAAAACATCGAATATTCTTCCGATAAGGAAATGATCAAAAGACCCCGTTATCATTAAGCGCTTCAGAAAAGAAATCGATCATTTTCAATAAATTCTTCGGAAGTACGGAACAAATCCAGAATTTTGAGCTGATCGACCATGAATGGAGCCTTGAAACAGGCGAACTGACAGCAAACCTCAAGCTGAAAAGGTCTTATATCCTCGACAAATACAAGGACGAAGTAGAAAGGCTTTTCAAGTAGTTTAAATCAGTGTAGTATCTTGTAGACCAGTTCCCGGAGCAATTCGCTTTCTTCGGTTGAACCGTTGTTTATCCCTTTTAACCGGAGGTCATATTCCCTCAGCAATCCGATTATGGCCCGCAAACGGCGGAATGAATAATTCTGTGCAGCCTGGGCATAATCCTTAACGAAGAACGGGTTGACGGAAAGCACCGAAGCCGCGTTATTTTTCGATTTGTCTTCAAGCTGGTGGTAGATCATCAATTTCATAAAAAATCCAAACAGCACGGTCACGACCACAATCATGGGATTTTGCTTTGTATTGGCGGCAAAATAGCTGACGATCCGGTTGGCCTTTGCTACATCCTTATTGCCCAGGGCATTCTGCAGCTCAAAAATGTTGTAATCCTTGCTGATGCCGATGTTCCGTTCAATGAGGGCCGTATCGATCGGGCTGCCTGCCGGCAGGTTGATGAGCAGCTTCTCCAGTTCGTTGCTGATCCGGCTCAAGATCATTGCCCAAGTATTCGGCCAGCAACTGGCAGGCATCCGGCCGGATCGTGTAGCCCCGGCTGATGATTTGCTCATTGATCCAGGCAGGGACCTTGTTTTCGTATAATCTTGCCGACTCGAAGATCACCCCGGCTTTATCAACGCTTTTCGCGAAGCTTTTCCGCTGGTCGATTTTTTTATATTTATGAGCGATGACAAGGATCGTGGATGTTTGTGGCTTCTCAATATAAGGCTGCAGGTTTTCGATCTTATCGATATCCTGCGCTTCCCTGACGATGACGACCTGGTAATTGGCCATCATCGGAAAACGCCTGGCCATGTCGATGATATTGCCGGTATTGGTATCACGGCCATAAACTACCGATCTGGTTGAATTCCTTTTCCGGATCAGTAAGAACGCTTTCTTCGATCAAATCCGTGATCGCATCGATGAAATACGGTTCTTCCCCGTGAAGCAGGTAAACCGGATGATAGATCTTCCGTTTTATATCAGCAATGATCTGGTCAAAAGTCATATGAAAAATTTAAAAGCGGAGGTGTTTTACAGTAAGTCCGTCGTTGATCAATTGGTTGAGGGAATCAATCCCGATCCGCAGATGGCCTTCCACATGGTCACGGGTAACCTGTTTGTCTATTTCTTCTGTTTTGATCCCATCAGGGATCATAGGCTGGTCGCTGACAAGAAGCAGTGCACCGGAAGGGATGGCATTGGCAAAACCAACGATAAAAATGGTTGCCGTTTCCATATCGATGGCCATGCAACGCATTTTGCGCAGGTGTTCCTTAAAATCTTCATCATATTCCCAGACCCGCCTGTTGGTTGTATAAACTGTCCCCGTCCAGTAATCGTGGCTATGGTCACGAATGGTGGTGGAGACTGCTTTTTGCAGGTTAAAAGCTGGCAGGGCAGGTACTTCGGGAGGGAAATAATCATTGGAGGTTCCATCCCCGCGGATGGCAGCAATGGGCAGGATAAGATCGCCAATTTCATTCTTTTTCTTCAATCCACCGCATTTGCCCAGGAAGAGCAATGCCCTGGGCTCGATGGCGCCAAGCAGATCCATGATCGTTGCCGCATTTGAACTGCCCATCCCGAAATTGATAATGGTGATGTCGTTTGCCGTGGCATTTGCCATGGGCCGGTCTTTTCCGGTAACCGGAACATCATGCCAGGATGCAAAAAGATCGACATAATGGTCGAAATTTGTCAGAAGGATATATTTCCCGAAATCCTCCAAAGGCAATCCCGTATACCTTGGCAGCCAGTTCCTGACAATCTCCTCTTTGGTTTTCATGCCTGTTATTTTGGGCAAATTTAACTTTTTATTTTTCAATAGTTACGCAGAGTAACACAGAGTTTTCACAGAGTTACACAGAGATCTTTGAGCCCTTTTTCCTGCCTGAATGAAGAATATTTCTAAATTTGATTTTGAGAATTATCTTGCACCTTGCTTATCATCCCATAAAATGATCAAACTTAACTTCCCCGCTTATGAGTTCCGGATCGTTGAAAAAGATGGAAAACTGACCATCTTTGACCCGGCCAGGAAAAAATTTGTCGCTTTGACACCGGAGGAATGGGTTAGACAGCATGTTATTCAATACCTGGTAAAGGAAAAGAAAGTTCCCTTGTCTTTGATAATGGCTGAATCCGAAATCAGGCTTTACAAAACCCGGAAAAGATTTGACCTCGCCGTTTACAGCAGGAACGGCCGTGCGTTGATCGTGGTGGAATGTAAAGCCCCGTCAGTGGCTGTTTCACAGGAAGTACTTGACCAGGCTGTCCGTTACAACCTTACGCTGAAAGTCGCGTTCCTTATGCTGACCAATGGCCTTCAGCATATTTTTTGCCGTATAGATCCAGATGAAGGTACCGTTAGTTTAATCAACGATCTGCCAGGTTATCAAGATATTGGTTGATTAAATCTCATGCGTAAGTTCCACAAACCGTTTGTACGGGATAGCAATCAGGCTTTGGGCATGCAGGGCCCCGTTTGCCTGGCTGATCATCGATACTTTTGCGGCAATTTCTTCATCAGGCGCTTCGTAAATGTCAAGAAAATCATATTGCCCCAGTAAAGCATAATGTGCAACGAATTTAACTTCCGGACATTTTTCCTTTACCTGGTCCATCCAGGTCCTGCCGATCTTGGCCCGGTCTTTCATTTGCCGGGTAACTTCCGGTGAAAGTTTGGTCAACAAAACATAAGTTTGCATATCGTTTCACTTTAATTAATAAAATAGAAAGGATTTCGGTCTTAAATATACAAAAATCCGGGGATAGATTAAAAAATATTTTTACATTTGCCTGCAATAAAACCAAATTTTATGAATCTCAAGTATACAGTTGTCAAGATCGTTCTTGCCGTCATCATTATTGTGCTGGCTTACATGATTTATGAAAGTATAATGCGCCCTGTAAGATTTAATGCGGCTACCAGCGCAAGAGAAGATAAAGTTATCCAACGCCTGATCGATCTGCGCACCAGTCAGATGTTTTATAAAAGAGAACATAACAGGTATACTGCCAGTTTCGACACCTTGCTTTCATTCCTGACCAAAGGGGAAATACCGGTTGTGAAAATAATTCCTGACCCTAACGACACCACTTTTTCTAAAACGATCAGCGATACACTCGGATATGTGAAAGTTGCGGACTCATTATTCCAAAACAGGCCTATGTTCATTATTGATTCAATAAGATATATACCTTATTCCAATGGCGTTCAATTTGAACTGGCAGCCGGTTCAATCGACAGGGGAGGTATAAAAGTAAGTGTCTATGAAATTAAAGCACAATATACTACTTTCCTGAAAGGCCTTGACAGGCAGTTAGTCACCAACCTGATCAAATCAAAAGAGGACATTGACCGGTACCCGGGTTTAAAAGTTGGATCGATGGAAGAACCATCGACCGACGGGAATTGGGAATAATACCCTGAACTGCGAAAGCTGCTTTCTGATCATTTTGCGTGACCGTTATTTCGACCCGGAAGCCGGCCGCATCTCTTCATATTTCTGCCAGCTTTTCGTCCTTATCGGGCAGGATTCCCTTCAATATTGCATCCTTGATTCGGAAAGAAATTCGTTTATTGCCCTGGTGGATTACCACCTTCCATCATTACCAAAAAAACCGGATATTTTTTATGAACAGCTTGGCAAGCTAGTATCTGAGGAAAAAATACTCCTGAAAAAATATCCCTCTGTGGTTGTCGGAATTGATACCCCATGGCATACCCTGGTGCCTTCACCTTTATTTGATCCCGGTCAGGTGACAAAATACCTGGAGTTCAATTTCAGTTTACCGCAGGGATTACATTTCAGATCCGACAGGGTCGAAGAAATAGATGCATATAATATTTATGGCTTCCTGCCCGGCTCAGGGGATTTCATCCATACATACTTTCATGAAGCTGCCATGGTCCATCATTCAACTGCCCTGATTAAAGCTATTTATCAGCATAACAGGGTCAATCCTGACCCCTTATGCGTATTTTTACACGTAAGAGACCAGTATATCGACCTGGTAGCTTTTGACGGGAACCGCCCGGCTTTTTTCAATTCGTTTCCTTGCCAGAGCGGGGAAGATATACTTTATTTTACCTTATATTCGATCGAACAGTTAAAACTACGTCCTGATTCTGTTCAGTTATATATTTCCGGCATGCTGGATGCCGGATCGGAAACTTACCAGTTGCTGGAACAATATGTCCGGTCGGTTTCTTTCACCGGCCGCCTCAGTGCATATAATTACAGCCCGTTCTTTGACCAGTTGCCCGCGCACCGCTACCAGGAATTATTTGCATTGGCCTTATGCGGATCATAAGAGGAACACACCGGGGAAGAAAGATCACGGCGCCTGCTAACCTTCCGGTCAGGCCTACTACCGATCTGGCCAAGGAAAGCCTTTTCAATATCCTCGATAACCATATTTATTTTGAAGACATCCGGGTATTAGATCTTTATGCCGGAACGGGCAGCATTTCTTATGAGTTTGCTTCAAGGGGGAGCCAGCAGGTCATCGCAGTCGATATTCATCCGCAATGTGTCAGGTTCATAAGCGAAACGTGCCACCAGGCTTGGCTTTAGCCAGATGAAAGCCATCCGGTCGTCTTCCCTGGGATTTTTAAATCATTGCAGTGATAAGTTTGATCTGATCTTCGCTGATCCGCCTTATGAACTGGAAGGGTTGGAAGAGGTCATTAAACTGGTATTTGAAAAGGACCTGCTCAGGGAAAGCGGCTGGCTGATCATCGAACATTCGCAGGAGAAGGATTTTTCTGCTTTCCCGAACTTTTCGGAGCACAGGAACTATGGTAAAGTGAATTTCAGCTTCTTCAGGAAATAAAAAAGGCTGCCCTTTCCAGTGCAGCCGTCTATCCGATTATAAAATCCTTTTGGTAGTTAATACTCGTCTTCGTGGAAGAAAAAATCTTCCTTGGTTGGATAATCTGGCCAGATATCCTCTATGCTCTCATAAATATCTCCTTCATCTTCCAGCTCTTTTAGGTTCTCCACCACTTCAGCAGGAGCGCCTGAACGGATGCACCAGTCGATCAGCTCCTCTTTGGTGCATGGCCAGGGAGCATCTTCCAGTTTCGAAGCTAATTCCAGCGTCCAGTACATAGGATTAATTTTAGGGATTAATTTCCTGCAAAAATATGTTTTTTTAGATAAAAGTCAAGTGGATTTTAAAACTTCGAAAATAAAGTCTAAACCCTTGCATTCCAAGGGCTTTCGATTGCACCGAGGTCTTTGCCGAGTCGCCTGGCCAGGACAAACAGGAAATCTGACAGCCTGTTCAGGTACTGAATGACCTTTTCTTCGACCGGTTGTGCCTGTGAAAGACGGATCGTATGCCTTTCGGCACGGCGGCAAATGCACCGTGCAATATGACAATAAGAAACGATGGGATGACCTCCCGGAAGGATAAATGATTTCAATTCCGGCAGGACTTCATTCATGAGATCTATCTCCTTTTCAAGGAAAGTGATATCGGATTCCGCCAGCGCCGGTAATTTCACCGGGGTCTTTGCCTCCGGGTCTAATGCGATGATGGATTCTGCGGTGAAAAGCCTGTCTTGTATTTCGAGTAAAACATCCCTGAAATGCTGGTCTATTTCCTGGTCCCGGATGAGACCGATGTATGAGTTCAGTTCATCGATGGTCCCATAGGCTTCGATGCGCGGATGAAATTTTGGCACCCGGGTGCCCCCGATAAGTGAGGTCTGGCCTTTGTCGCCGGTTCGGGTATAAATCTTAAACCTGGACATAAATGTTCTTGTTCTTTTCGTCAGAGGATATTTTTCCGTCGATCAGCCTGATAATACGATGAGCATATCTTGCTATCGACTCCTCATGTGTGACCAGTATGATCGTATTACCGGCATTATGGATATCCACCAGCAGGGTCATGATCTCATCTGATGTTTTTGAATCGAGGTTCCCGGTCGGTTCATCGGCGAGGATCAGGGACGGGTTATTTACCAGTGCGCGGGCTGTGGCCACCCTCTGGCGCTGTCCACCGGATAATTCGTTGGGTTTGTGGTTCATCCGGTCCGACAATCCGACTGCTTCAAGAGCTTTTGTCGCCCTTGCAATCCTGTCGGCCTTTCCGATGCCTGCATAAACCAGTGGCAGCATGACATTTTCCAGCGCCGTGGAACGTGGCAGTAAATTGAACGTCTGAAAAATAAAACCGATCTCTTTGTTGCGTATTTCTGCCAGTTCATTGTCATTCAACTTGCTCACATCGTGGCCGCTCAGGAAATACTGCCCTGAAGTCGGCGTATCCAGGCATCCTACGAGGTTCATCAGGGTCGATTTGCCGGAACCTGACGCACCCATCAATGCAACGAACTCGTTTTTTTGAATTTCCGTGGAAATACCCCGGAGAGCCTGGACTACTTCAAGCCCCACTTTAAAATGGCGGGTGATTTCCACCAGCCTGATCACTTCATTATTCATCGGTGCCATATTCAATCTAACAAATGTATAAAACATTTAGATATACCTGAGCCTGAAATGCTGCCTGGAGGATTCTTTCCTGAAGAAGACCCATCCGGTGTAAAAAAAATCAAGGCTGATCCTGACTTCCTGCCGCTGCTTTAGCAGTTCCCATGCCTCTTCCATCCCTTGAGACGCATGTATGTCGTCAAACACGATCACTGTGTCGTTGTGTGCATAAGCCAGGCATATCTCAAAATAATCAAGCACGGCTTCCTTGCGGTGATTCCCATCGATGAAAACCATATCGATGCTCCCTAACTCCATGAGTGCCTTCGGAAGCGTGTCTTCAAAACGGCCTTCAATCAACTCGATATTTTTTAAACCTAATCTGGCAAAATGCTCTCCTGCTTTCCGGCATAACTCCGGGCAGCCTTCAAGCGTGATGACCCTGCTTTCGGGATTTGCCATAGCCAGATAAGCCGTCGTCATGCCGAGGGAAGTTCCGATTTCAAGTATCCGCCCTGCTTTTATAAACTGCACCAGGCGGGCAAACCGAAGGGCCTGTCCCTTCGGAGTGAGTGAAGTCATGGCAATGCGACGTAATTCAACAGGATAAATCGCCGCCCTTGAGCTTTTTCCACCCTCCCCGTAATCAGTTTTCATGATGATCTCTTTGCTTTCCAGGCACTCCTGCCTGAGCATCTCGATTTTCTCACCCCCGTCTGCAGGTTTATTCCCCCTGAGAACTTCCTCAGCCAGGGAATACAGAAAAGGCGAATGAAGGCGGTAACGGTTTCCCGAATGAAGTAAAAAATCAATGAACCGGCCTGCTAACCAGGCTTTATGAGCAAGCTTGCTATTCAAGGGAAATCTTATTGATATAGAAAACAGTTCTTTCGTTCTTATCAGTCAACATATTATTTCTGATCGTATGATACCCGTAAGCCAGAAAGTAGTAATCATACCAGTGGATCAGGCGATTATGGCCGATTGCCGTGATCTTATCGCCAAACTGGGAAGTTTCAAGGTCAAGTTTTGTGAATGGCTCAAGTTCGGCGTTCTCAAGGCATATCCGGTAGGATATTTTGGAGCCGTCATTGTAATATAATATAGCCGGTTCGCCATCAAAAAAATAGGCAGTATTTTTATCCAGCCTGCCTGTTGGTGCTATATTGATCTCCAGGCTGTTATCCCATAAAAGTTCACCATCAAGGTTGAAACCGGCAAGAATGGAATTGAAAAAACGGTAACCTTCAAAAACGGTATACGTGTGGGTTACAGGTCTGCCCCAGTAATCATAGGATATATCGCTCACTGTCCTGAACTCCGGGTAGAATGCTTCCATCATGATGACCAGCGTGCTGTCATACAACTCGGGATCATGTGTCAGTAATTCATAATTCATAGAATATTCAGGCGTCTCACGCTCCTTTTTTTTCTGGAGACGGTAAAAATCCCTTGCACTGACACCTGCCCTCAGGTTCTGGAATTCCATGAAATTGTAATAATTCATAAATTCCTGCTTCTGGTTGTTGATCCTGGTCGAAAAGACACCCGTCGATTCGATCCCGAAATATTCGTTTTGTGATGGCATTTTTGACGCAAGGCTCCCGTAAGTTCCAATGAGCATGTAATGAGTTGTGTCAGTGATATATATCCTGGCAGTATTCAGGAATTTGCCTGCTACGACGGGGGAAATTTCAAGGTCATGCAGGAAACCGGCGTCTGTTGAAACGGCCAGCATGTACATTTTGTATTGTCTGCGAGCGAGGTAATTGCTGACAATGCTGATGACCTGGTCATGATAAGGGTCATAAATAATATCTTCAATGAAGTTCTGGTCAGGGTAGCTGATCCGGAACTCATTGATCGGCCCGGATTTAAGATCGATGGCAAAAATGCCTGCCTGTTCATTTTTCAGGTTAAGGCCGGCAATAACTTTTGTCCCTGCAACGCAAAACTTGATAAAGCTGCTTTCTGAAGGTAAATTACCCTTTGTTTCGTAAGACAACCCGTTGGCCAGATCAAGCATAAGCACCTGGAAATTGTCGGAAGTGGCCTTTGCTTTCCCGGTGTTCAGGAAGAAGAGATAAAGGAGTGAATCCTGCCTGAAATGATCCATGTACTCAGCATCTGAAACCACTGGGATGTTGGCTTTCCAGACTTCTTCAAATGATGTGTTATAAAATGAAAAAAGCCAGTTTTTACTTGCATCTCCCGCCACGCCTTTGGTTTCGAAAAATACAAGAAACCCCTGCTCTTCCAGGGGGATCAATTCATATATATCACTGTTGATGGCAGCTTCAAATTCAAGCCTGACCACTCCTGTCTGGCAGATGCCAGACAGGCTGATCAGGATCAATGAGATGAGGAAAAGTTTTTTCATTCAGCAGTAAAACGATCATAACAAAGGTAATATTATACCGCTTTTACTGCCACTAAGGTTTCTATTTAACTTCTTCGAAATCGACGTCGGTAACTTCACCATCGGATTTTTTACCATCCTGGTTCCCGGGGTCCTGTCCGGCCTGCGGGCCAGGTTCCTGTTGCGATGCCTGTGCACCCTGGTACATTTCGGTACTGGCTTTCTGCCATTTCTCGTTCAGGTTGCTCATGGCTGCATCGATGGCAGCGATATCCTGGCTCTTGTGCGCTTCTTTCAGCTGTCCGAGGGCTGTTTCAAGGTCACCTTTCACTGCGGCAGGGATCTTGTCGCCGTATTCCTTCAGCTGTTTTTCTGTCTGGAAGATCAGGGCGTCGGCAGCGTTAAGTTTATCCACGCTTTCCCTGGCTTTCCTGTCGGATTCCGCATTTTCCTGCGCTTCCCGTTTCATCCTGTCGATCTCATCCTGGTTAAGCCCTGATGAGGCCTCAATACGGATCTGCTGGGAGCGCCCCGTGGCTTTATCCTTGGCAGCCACATGCAAAATACCGTTGGCATCGATGTCAAATGTTACTTCAACCTGCGGAATACCGCGCGGTGCCGGCGGGATGCCGTCGAGATGGAAACGCCCGATGCTTTTGTTCTGGGTTGCCATCGGCCGCTCGCCCTGCAATACATGGATCTCCACAGAAGTCTGGCTGTCGGAAGCGGTGGAGAAGACTTCGGATTTTTTGGTCGGAATCGTTGTATTCGACTCGATAAGCTTGGTGAAAACGCCGCCTAAAGTCTCGATGCCCAGTGAAAGCGGGGTCACATCGAGCAATAGCACATCCTTCACTTCACCTGTCAGTACACCACCCTGGATTGCTGCGCCTACTGCCACGACCTCATCAGGATTGACTCCTTTTGAGGGTTCTTTTCCGAAGAAATCCTTTACTATTTTCTGGATGACCGGTATACGGGTAGAACCGCCTACCAGGATCACCTCATCGATGCCGGAAGCTTCCAGCCCCGCATCAGCCAGCGCCTTGCGACATGGCTCGATCGTCATCTGGACATACTTGTCGATAAGCTGTTCGAATTTGGAACGGGTCAGTTTTCTTACAAGGTGCTTTGGCACCCCGTCGACCGGCATGATATACGGGAGGTTGATCTCCGTTTCGGTTGAGCTGGAAAGTTCGATTTTAGCTTTTTCGGCAGCTTCTTTGAGTCGCTGGAGGGCCATGGCGTCTTTTCTCAGGTCAAGGCCTTCATCTTTTTTAAACTCTTCAGCCAGCCAGTCTATGACAGTGTGGTCGAAATCATCTCCTCCGAGATGGGTATTGCCATTGGTCGATTTGACCTCAAAGATGCCATCTCCCAGTTCCAGGATTGATATGTCGAAAGTACCGCCGCCAAGGTCGAACACAGCCACTTTGATGTCTTTGTTTTTCTTGTCGAGGCCATAAGCCAGCGCTGCAGCGGTAGGTTCGTTAATGATCCTGCGGACTTTCAATCCGGCAATCTCACCGGCTTCCTTGGTAGCCTGGCGCTGTGAATCACTGAAATAGGCCGGGACCGTAATAACGGCCTCGGTAACGGTCTGACCGAGATAATCCTCGGCTGTTTTTTTCATTTTCTGCAACACCATGGCCGAAATTTCCTGAGGCGAATAAAAACGGTCATCAATTTTGACACGGGGGGTATTATTATCACCACGGGTCACTTCATAGGTTACCCTTTTTATCTCCGTGGTAACCTGGTCAAAAGACTCTCCCATGAAGCGCTTGATCGAATATACGGTACGCTTCGGATTGGTGATGGCTTGCCTTTTGGCAGGGTCACCCACTTTACGTTCGTTATTATCCGTAAAAGCCACGATGGATGGGGTGGTCCTGCGTCCCTCGCTGTTGGGGATCACGACAGGCTCATTACCTTCCATTACTGAGACACAGGAATTCGTTGTCCCAAGATCTATTCCAATTATCTTTCCCATAAAAATGATTTATTATCTTTTAATCTGTAAGTATCAAATTTTTTCATTGGGATGTCAATGATTATGCCATATCCAACCTTCTGCCAGTTTGTGACAAAAAGTCATATTCCAATGGCCCCCATCCCGGGAGGGTGCATCAAAACCTATATTTCACGCAAAAAACGCAAAATGAAATCAAAAAGAACGCAAAATAATATAAAGATTATCAATTCTTTGCGAATTTATTAATTCACTTTGCACTCTTTGCGTGAAACAAAAAGCGAGTTTTGATACACCTTCGAGATACCGGAACCGACGGCTATAGTCGGACTAATAAAAAATAGAGGTAATTTTAATAGACGAATTTTAATTCGGGAAGATCGGTCTGGATCGTTTCGATAGTTTCGGGATGCATCTTTTTTGTGCGGATATTTTTAAAACGGCTGGAGAATAAACCTATCCCTTGATCGATATTGGTGTACTCCGGCCTTTCCTGGACAATGCTGTTGGAGGGTTCATTGACCTCCATGTAGGTATTGAATTCTTCTGCCGCAACAGCAATGATAAAATCGACATCATTCGTATAGCGTTCCTTGACGTTTGCCTCCTTGCCCGGGTCATCACTGTAAGGGATTTCATTGGCGATGAGGGTATAGAAGCCATCATTGCTATAGGATATGGTCATATCTATTCCCCCGTCGTCATTTTCCGATTTCTTGGTTCCCATGCCCCAGTCAATGTACTTGTAAACCGTATCAGGACTGTCGAACAGGACTTCTTTATATTTGATCCGGATGACGACTTCATATCTTTTACCGTATTTTGCGGAGACCCATTCAATTTCGCCATCCGTGCCTTTTCTGAATTGAATAAATTTGGAGCCCGCGCTGGGCTTGCTAACAGAAAAATTATTAACAAGATTGGTCCGGGCAGTGATTTCGTTCCCGTTGACCTTTACATTTAAACGGTATTCCCTGGATGTAACAGGTTGATAAGGAGTATAGTAAATGACCTGGTATGGATTATAAAACACCCCTTCCTCCTTATTTTTGATCGTGATCGTATCAAGCTGATAGGTTGTGAGTAAATTGTTGTCTTCCCATTCCTCAATCGTGGCCTGCAATCGGTTGACATAGGCGCTGGAATCTTCGATCTTCGCCATTTCAAGCGCATTGCCATTTCCAAGAAATGCTTTGTTGATTTTAAGGAAGATGGTATCTTCGCCCGGATCGATTAATCCATAGATGACAGAAATTTCCTGGTAGGGGGCATTGATGTCGAATTCTTCCTCGCAAGACCAGGTCAGGAAAAGGAGGGGGAGAAAGAGGAAGAAAATCAGTCGGCAGTCGTCAGTCGGCAGTCGGCGTTTTATTTGAGATATATTGAATTGAAAAATATTGATCAACATGTTCATGGATTAGAATCTAATTTGCAAAAGTAGATTATTAACTATTAATTTAGCCATTATCTCGATCTATTTGTTGTTAACTTTGCACTTATCTAACGCAGAAAATCCAAAATTATGCTTCCCGATTCAAGAAAATATGCCAAGATTACAACACATGTCCTCCAGGAGATGAAGTTGAAAGGTGAGAAGATCGCCATGCTGACGGCTTATGATTTTTCTTTTGCCACGCTTCTTGATGAGGCAGGTATAGATGTGATCCTGGTGGGTGATTCAGCTTCTAACGTCATGGCAGGGCATTCCACCACGCTGCCCATTACCCTCGACCAGATGATCTACCATGCCTCTTCAGTGATGCGTGCAGTTAGGCGTGCTCTGGTCGTGGTCGACCTTCCCTTCGGGACCTACCAGGGCAATTCGAAAGAAGCGCTGAATTCCGCAATCCGTATCATGAAAGAATCGGGGGCCAATGCAGTCAAAATGGAAGGCGGGAAAGAAGTGCTGGAATCGATCGACCGTATCCTGTCGGCCGGCATACCGGTGATGGGCCACCTGGGCCTTACGCCCCAGTCGATCAACAAATTCGGGACCTATGTTGTCAGGGCCACCGAAGATGCAGAAGCCACCAAGCTCAAGCGTGATGCGGAATTATTGGAGGGTGCGGGTTGCTTTGCTATCGTCCTGGAAAAAATACCGTCAAAACTGGCCATGGAGGTTACAGAAAGGGTCCGTATCCCGATAATCGGCATCGGCGCCGGCCCCCATGTCGACGGACAGGTGCTGGTGCTGCACGATATGCTTGGCATCAATATGAAATTCTCCCCCCGTTTCCTCCGCAGGTACCATAACCTGAGCGAAGAGATCCAGGGTTCTGTCCGGGCTTATATCAATGATGTGAAGACGGCCGATTTTCCGAATGAAAGAGAGCAGTATTAGTCATTGGTCATTAGTCATTGGTCATTAGTCATTGGTCAGAAATCAACTATTATTAATCTTGGACTCTGGAACATTGGAACTGTGGAATCATTAGTCTCCCGCATTCTTTTCGAAGATAACCATCTTTTGATTATCAACAAGAGGTCGGGTGAAATCGTGCAGGGTGACAGGACCGGTGATGAGCCGCTTGTCGAAACGTTGAAATCTTACATTAAAGCTAAATACAACAAGCCGGGCGAGGTGTTCCTGGGACTGGTGCACCGTCTGGACCGGCCGGTCAGCGGGGCGGTGATCTTTGCCCGCACCAGCAAGGCGCTTGCGCGGATGAATGCCATAGTGAAGAACAGGGAGGTGCGGAAGGTGTACTGGGCGATTGTCGGCGGTCAGCGGTCGGCGGTCAGCGGTCAGCGGTCGGCGGTCAGCGGTCAACAGTCGGCGGTCAGCGGTCAGCAGTCAGCATACATTAAAAGGCAAGAAAAATCAAGGGTTTCTGAACTGGAAATTTCTGCCGACCGCCGACCGCCGACCGCCGACTGGATTCACCTCGTGCACTACCTGAAAAAGAACGAACAGCAGAACAAATCTTACGTTTACGATTCGCCGGGGGAGGGGAGGCTGAAGGCTGAGCTGAAGTACCGGAAAATTGCATCTGGCGACAGGTACGATCTCCTCGAGGTTGAGTTGCTGACAGGGCGGCATCACCAGATCAGGGCCCAGCTTGCTTTCACCGGTTACCCGGTCAGGGGGGATTTGAAATACGGCTCCCCGCGCTCCAATCCTGACGGTTCGATCAGCCTGCATGCCCGGTATCTGGAGTTTGTGCACCCGGTGAGCAAAGAAAAAATATACATTAAAGCAGCACCGCCAAAAGATCCTTTATGGGATTTTTTTTCCAATCTTTTACAGGAATAAACAGGCTTGTATTATTATTTGTAAATTGTACCCATCTTTTCTTTCCAGCAATTTAACAATTTAACAATTTATGTTGATATGAAACCAATCATCCAGTATCTCTTAGGGGCGGCAGCAATTGTCATCATCATTGCCGGTATGAAACTTGGTGCAGGTCTGATCAACCAGATCCTGCTGGCTTTTCTGCTGACCATGTGCATCACCCCATTACCTGAATGGCTTATCAGAAAAGGTGTCCCTAAAGGAATATCGATCCTGATCTCACTGGTTGTCATTTTAGTCGGAGGCTTTCTCATAGCAGCCATGCTGGCCAGTTCAATAGCGAATATGGTGGAAAGCATCCCTGTATACCAGGAGCGGCTTTCCTTGATATACAAGGACTTACAGGATTTTGCAGAAAGCCAGAACCTGAATATATCCGATTTGATCCATAAGGCCAATATCGGTCCTGAAAAGATAATCGGTTTTACCGGTAAGTTATTATCCGGCCTGACCGGTGTGCTCAGTTCATCGTTTATTATAGCCATGCTGATCGCATTTTTGATCATTGAGCTGATCGGTTATTCGGTTGATCTCAGGAAAGGTAAGCGGGATGAGGCATTTCACCTTAAATGGCTGACCGGTTTAGGTGGTGACCTGAGGAAATACGTGAACATTAATGCGTTGACCGGGGTTATTACCGCCGTTCTGAATTTTATATTACTCCTCATTCTGGGTGTGGATTTTCCTTTCCTGTGGGCATTTCTCTCTTTCCTGATGAATTTCATCCCGAACATCGGGTTCATTATCTCCATCATTCCACCCGCGCTGATCGCGCTGCTGATGCTGGGCGGATGGCCGGCATTCGGGGTCGTGATTGGATTCTGGCTGATCAACGCCATGGTGGAGAACGTTATCCGTCCGATCTTTATGAAAGAGAGCCTGAACATCTCGCTGGTGACGACCTTTCTTTCGTTGCTGATCTGGGGCTGGATACTTGGCATGCCCGGTGCCATATTAGGTGTGCCCCTCACAATGGTAGTGATGAAGCTTTACAAAGATATGAAGGAAGCGGAGCCGTAGGATTCGGCGTCATTGGACCCGGAATGACGGCATGGGGGTAGAATAGGAAGAAGGAAGCTTTTATATTTCACGCGGATTTACGCAGATGAAAAGCAAATTTTCGCAGATTATTTATAATCAATAAATATAAATTCCGCGAAATCTGCGTAAATCCGCGAGAAATAAGAAAACAGCGACTTTTGAGACAGCTTCTTACTTTCGGAAGTCCATACAGGACTATATATATTAATCACCATCATCCCTGACAAAGCGCAGGCCTGGCGAATTTATTTTAATCAGGTTGTCTATTTCCAATGGCAACGGAAAAATATTTTATTTAGAACCATTCTAAATTAACAGGTGAATGTTCATAAATTCTGCAGATAAACGAAATATTATATATTTTTGACTGTTCGTGGAGAAAGCCCAAGTCATGATAGATCATAAAACCCAGTTTTGTTATTCGGAATTGGCTATTTGCCAGGCTTTTCTGTAATTTTTGCCAGATTTAATCAAGGAATTATTTTAAAATTAATATAATCATTAAAAACCTTCATTATGAAACGACTGATTACGCTTCTCAGTTTGATTATTTGCCTGACGATTTCCTTTCAGGCGGGTGCTCAGATCATGTCAAATTATGCCTTCACATCCACAACCGGCGCTCCTCTGATTGATATAAGCGTTGGTTCCACTACTTCAGTATTTAGTAGTAACGATGATACCCCAGGGGCATTATTTGATATCGGATTTACATTTCTCTTCATGGGTAGTTCATATACTCAGGTTTCAGTAAGTCCTGATGGATTTCTAAAGTTTGGTTCGCCAGCAGCAACCTCGCAATTTACAAATTCATTAACTTCAACCACCAATGTTCCAAAATTGGCTCCTTATTGGGATGACCTGGCAACCGGAACTGATGGATATGTAAAATATAAAACTATTGGTACTCAACCAACCAGGCAGCTGGTTGTTGAGTGGAGGGTTACTGTACCCAGAAACACAACCGGGCCGGCAACGGCAACTTATCAAGCTATCCTGAATGAATCAACCGGAGTAATTGACTATATATATGGCGCTATTCCGGCAGGAACCAGTTATAGTTTAGGTATCACCAGTTCTTCCACTCAATTTGCCAGTGTGACAGTATCCACTAATACTGTATCTTATGTTACTGCAAATGATGCAAATGCGGATGCAATTACCAGTGGAACCAAGTATACTTTCACCCCCCCTGCCGCCCCAACCGCACCCAGCGGATTAACTTTCTCAGGTGTCACTCAAACCGGTATGACTTTGAACTGGATAGATAATAGCTCTAATGAATTAGGATTTCAAATTTACAGGTCGACTGACAACATAAATTTTACATTTATTACAACTGTTGCAGCAGGAGTCACTACCTATGCAGCAACCGGATTGGCACCAGGCCAGACTTATTACTGGAATGTTTACGCTTTTAATGAAGGTGTATTAAGTGCAGCTGCAAGTAACAACCAGGCAACCAATCCTGCAGGAGTCATAACTTCCATTGCAACAGGTAACTGGAGTGCTACTTCAACCTGGTCAACGGGTGTTGTGCCGATAGTTACAGATAATGTCACTATAGCTGACGGGCATACCGTAACTATTGATGTGGCTTCCACCTGCAATAACCTTACAGTTGGCGGAGGAACGTCGGGTATCCTGCAGTATGAAGCAACTACGGCAAGAACACTTACTGTTGCCGGCAATGTTACAGTTGTTACAAACGGCACCTTTCAAACTGCTACTTCCGGAACTGTAGTGACCCATGCTCTCTCTTTGGGTGGCAACCTGGTTGTAGATGGCACTTTCGATATGAATATCGGAACCGCAGGAACCGGAGTCACATTCACCAGTTCTTCGGATGCCACTATCAGCGGATGCTGGAAGCACCTGCGATTTTTACTCAATTACCGTGAACAAAGGAACAAGTTTAACCCCTGTACTGGATGTTACAAGGCTAATTACTATGAGTTCCCCGACTTCCAGCGGAACAAGATTGACAATTACTAACGGAACATTTAAGCTTTCCAGTGCTTCTGCTTTAACTCCATATTTCGGGAGTCAAACGATCTGTGCCTCTACTGGCAGACTCTGGCTGAATAACTCTTCAGGTTCTATTACCGTTGTTGGTGTTGGAACTGGATCTGGCGCCGGTTCACCTACCATTTCCGGTGAACTGCGGATTGATGATGGAACTTTTGGTTATGGAAGCGGAAACAATACAGCCACCTTCAGCTCAGGTACCGGCGTGTTAAGAATGAGCAACGGCACATTTAATATGTTTGGCGCCATTTCTTTTCCAAGTTCGGCCGGGACCCAATTCATCATGTCAGGCGGTAATATTAATGTTGATCCTCAAGCAGGTAATAACTTAGCTTCAAGTACAACATTATTTTCAATCGGGACCTCCACTACTGTAAACTGGTCGGGTGGGATTATTACGATTATTGATCCACACAATGCTACTGCAGGTGTTGCATGGTCTGCCACTTCGGGTGGATCAAAAACAATAACCGGTGGAACGTTGAAATTAGGTGATGGGATATCGAGTTCTATAGGCGGTGCCGTTGCAAACACCAATGGATTTGGATTTTTCAGCAGTATGCCGGTTTGGAACCTGGAAATAAACAGTATGCTTGCTGTGAATTCCCGTAATGTCAGGCTTTCGAGTTCTACTGCATCATTAGTGCAAAATACCCTGACTATTAATTCAGGTGGATATTTGTTTTTAGGCAGCGGTACTACAGCATCAACTCTGATTGCCAGGGGTAATGTAGTAAATAATGGTACTATTGCCGGATGCGAACCAGCAGGAACGCAATCCATAGGAACTCTTTATTTCCAGGGACAATCCGGTGCTCAAACCCTCACTGGGGCAGGATCAATTACAAATCTTGCCACATTGACTCTTGAGCATTACGGTTCAGGCGTCTCATCGTCAATTGTGTTTAAAGTAAGAAGAGTAAATCTCTTTACCGGAACACTTGATCCTACCAATATTACTATTGGGAATCCATCGGCTCTCACTGGTGAAAATCCAATCGCACAGATGGGCAGTGGCATTACAACTTTAGCAACAGGAACATTCAGTGCGGCGCCAACTTATGATGAAACTGAGGGAGAAAGAGCACTATTTTACTCTGGTATGTTGGGTGCACCAACAATGGGAATATACAATGAAATTGGTACCGGCTCCTTGATCCTAACCCAACTGTTAGTTAACGATGCTGATGGGCTTACTATTCCAGCCAACCGGACAATCAGTATCGGTGGTACACTTGCAGGTACTTTATCAATGACACTTGGAAATATCAATCTTAGCGGTGGAACCCTCACATTAGGTAACAATGCAACTACGCCAGGTACATTAACCTGGACATCTGGGTTTATTGTCAACGGAACATTTACCCGATGGTACCCTACCACGGGCCTTCCAACCGCCGTATCTACAGGTATTGGTTATTATCCCATGGCAAGTGGTCTTGACAACAGGCAGGTTCAATTGTTTTTTAGCACCGCTACTGCATTATCTGCCGGTGGTACTATAACGGTTACTCCAAGCAACGTGTTTGGCTTTACTTCCATTACCGGTTTCGTGGATGGTGGCATTACAGTTGACAAACGTTCAAATTCAAACTGGGCAATCAGCACAGGTAACGGAATTACACTCACCGGTACCATGTCAGCCGCGATAAGAGCCGACAATGTTGCAGCCATAACTAATGTGGCCGACATTAGAATGATCCGTGCTACCGACGCCGTGGGTACTTCGGCAAACGGAAGCGGCACACCGACCAACCCTGTAATGAACAGAACAGCCATGAGCCTTGCTGATCTCGGCAATACGTTCTACCTGGGTTCCGGGACTGCAAATATGAATTCAATTTTCACATCTGTTGCTTCCGGCAACTGGGGCGATGGTTCAACATGGGATGCAGGTACAGTGCCTACAAGTGCAGATAACGCAATTATTGCGGCCGGCCATACCGTCACAGCAGCTGGGGGAACACCTCCTTATGTTTGTAATAATCTTACTATAAACGCTACAGGCGCCCTTGTTAATACAGCTAATACAATTAATATTGGCCCTGCAGGCGGAGGTAAATCCACTCTCACGAACAACGGCTCACTTACAGTTTCCGGAACAGGAATATTGAATATCAACGGCAATTTTATAAATAATTCTTCTGCAGGTAATATTTTCACCCAATCAGGTGGGAATATCAATGTTGATGGAAATGCAGCAGGTGTTGCTGCTAATTCTGTTGCATCCGGTACTAATTTAGTAACCTTCTCCTCAGGAACACCTACTACCGTTTTCTTTACCGGAGGTACCTTTACTATAGTTGACCCTCATGCATCCTCTACCAGTAGCTATGCATTAAGCGGGGGCATGTCGACGGCTACAAATTGCAGTTTGTCACATACCTTTGTTTTCGGCGATGGTATTTCCAATGACCCGGCTCCAGGTGGATTTTTAGTTTATCTATTTCCCGGATCAAGCTATCTTATTTTAGGAAATGTAATCATCAACGGGACAGCCACGATGGACAGATTTGTCAGCTTAACTTCAACTGTCGGGATTTTAGGCAACATCACCATCAATGGTTACGGTGAATTAAGGACCAGTTCAGTTAGTAATTATTATACCGGAAATATTACCGTTAATAGTAATGGTATATTGACCAATCCCAATGTTGTTAACCTGGCAAGTTATGCTAATGCTACGGTAACTCCTGCCACAGTGCCTCAAACAATCTCAGGTGCAGGGTATTTCAGGAATCTTTTACCAACTGCATCGGTTTCTGCCGGAGGTACCGGTTATGTTGTTGGGGATATACTTACGGTTGTTGGCGGAACCTTTACTTCAGTAGCAAAGTTTGTTGTTTCTGCAGTTTCCAGTGGTGCTGTTTCAACTGTTACAGCTATCGGGTATGCCAATTACTCAGTTGCACCTACTACTCCTGCTGCTACAACAGGTGGAACCGGTACAGGCTGTACATTGACAACATTGACAAACCTGACTCCTACAGCCAGTATGAATGCGCTTGCTGTAAACAACTCCAATGCAACAGGCGTAACTATAGGAACCCCCTTGTCAATCAGCGGGACCCTTACCCTGACATTAGGAGTTACAAATACAACGGCCACAAATCTTCTTACACTTGGTACGGCCACGCTCGCCGGTACATTAAGCGGCGGTAGTGCAACAGCCTATATCATTGGGCCTTTTGCCCGTACATTTGCAGCAAGCCGGACGGCTTCAGGTACATTTACTACTTCGACCCTATTCCCGGTTGGTAAGGGAACTACATACCTTCCTGTATGGATCGATCCCTCAACCTCCTCGGTTGGACCGGTAGTCTTTAAAGGTGAAGCGTTCACTTCCAACCCCGGTTCTGCAGGATCCGGAGTAACCGGTCTTTCGACAAATCGCTGGGAGACCCTGATCTCTTCCGGTAGTGGCAATTTTTTAAATTCGTACCTCATGATTGGTGATGCAGGTATTGTCAGTGGGAACCAGATCCTGCAGGCAAATGCTGCGGCTGGTGTTTATGGCGCTATATCTGTAGCTTCTGTATTTACAGCAGGTACACCCAATACCCTTAAAACAGGTTCAGCTATTCTGGCGGCATCATTTAATGGTTATTTCGCCTATGGAACCCTTACACCTTGCACCGTTCCCGGGGCCCAGCCAACAGGCTTTATTACAACTTTTAAAACAACAACAGGTTTCACAGGCTCATTTGCCCCTCCTTTCCCACCACCCAGCAATTACCTGGTTGTACGATATGCTTCCGGTGCTACTGCTACTCCTCCTGTTGATTATACAGCCTATACTGTCGGAGGTTCATTAGGTACAGGAACTGTGAGGTCGATAAGCACTGCTAACAATTTCATCGAAACAGGGCTTTCTGCTGGTACTACTTATGATTATTATACATACAGTTACAATAACAGTGGATGTTATGGCCCGGTGTATCTTACCAGTTCACCACTCTTTGCCAGTGTAACTACCTGTTCTTCTGAGGTTGGTGTCCCGGGTACACCCACAAGCTCAGCAGTTACTACAAGCAGCTTTACGGCTACATGGGGAGCCTCAACCACGCTAGGTGTCAATTACTTATTAGATGTATCTACCGTTTCAACATTTACCAGTTTTGTAAGTGGATATGCCGGGAAAGATGTTGCTCCAATCTCAGTGAAAATATTACCGGTTTGTCAGTTGCCACAACTTATTATGTGAGGGTAAGGGCTGTGGATAATTCAGTTTCTTGTTATAGTGTCTATTCAGGAACTCTCACGCAAGCGACAGCTTGCAATGCAGAAATTGCTCCAACTATAGTTCAGGATTTTAGTACCTATATAGGAAATGCCCCGGAACCAGTTTGTTGGTCCGAAGCCACCGGAACTCTTGCAGCAAGTTCAGTATTAACTTATGTAAATAGTGAATGGACATCTTCAACAGGCTTTGCCAACACGGGAACCAATAAAGCGGTAAGAGTTAATTTATACAGTACAGGAAATGACTGGATAATTTCTCAGCCCATTGATCTTGGTGTAACTCCCGGCTTATTCAGGGTTAAATATAATATGGCGGTTACAAGCTTTCTTGGTACTATAGCACAACCCACCTTAGGAACACATAAAGTTGATATTGTTGTTTCAACTGATGGCGGCACTACCTGGTCGAACAGCAATATTATTAAAGAATATACAGGCGTTGGCACATACAGTAATACAGGTCAGATTGAACTGATCAACCTGACAGGTTACAGCGGGATAGTTAAGATTGCATTTGTTGAAACAACTACCTCTACATCACCAGATATCGACTTTCATATCGATGATTTTCAGGTTGAAGCTATTCCTGCGGCTCCTGCAATTACTGTAAATCCAACTTCACTCGCTTTTGGATATGTACCTTCAGGTGGAACCTCTTCTGAATTGACCTATACTCTTTCAGGACTCTATTTAACACCTGCATCGGGAAATATTACCATCACACCCCCTGCAAATTTTGAGGTTTCATTGACCACCGGAACGGGCTTCAGTTCAAGCCCAATCACAGTTGCTTACACTGGAGGTTCATTAGCGGCTACGACTATTTATGCAAGATTCAAACCGACAACACCCGGAACAGCTTATTCGGGGAATATTGCCAATAGTGGTGGAGGTGCACCTACTCAAAATGTGGCTGTTACTGGTTCTTCCGATGTATTTAGTTTATATTGTCCGTCAAATGCAACTTCCCCGGATGATGAGGATGTCTTTAATGTAACTATCGGGACCTTGAATAATACATCCGACTGTTCAACTACCGGCGGTACTGGTTCGGTCCTGAATCAATACAGTAATTATCTGGGACTGACTCCCCCTAATCTGGAACAAGGATCTACCAATGCTTTCAGTGTTTCATCCGGAACCTGCGGTGGCAATTATGGGAATGCATTTAAAATTTTCATAGACTATAACCAGGATGGTGATTTTGCTGATGCTGGTGAACAAGCATATGTCTCTGCAGCTTCTACATCAGGTGCACATACCGAAACAGGCAATATTACTATACCTGGAGGTGCAGTTCTTGGAAACACCATGATGCGTGTGATTTGCAGAGAAACAGCCACACCGAGTTTAATTACTGCCTGTGGAACCTACTCATGGGGCGAGACGGAAGATTACAAGGTAAATATTACAGTAGCTACAGCTCCTGTATTAATTACCGTTCCTACTTCGCTTAATTTTGGCACCATACCTTCCGGCAACACATCATCTGAATTGACTTATGCGCTGTCTGGAAGTAACCTCACACCTTCGTCAGGAAACATTACCATTACACCTCCGGCTAACTTTGAAGTTTCGTTAACCACTGGAAGTGGATTCAGTGCAAGCCCGATTAATGTGCCATATTCAGGCGGAACATTGGCATCTACCACAATTTATGTGGTATTTAAACCAACTTCACCCTCTACCGTTTATTCAGGAAATATTTCAAATGCCGGCGGAGGTGCAACTACAGTTAATGTTGCAGTAACCGGAACTTCTGCTTGTGGAGCTGTCACTATACCTTACACTCAGAACTTCGACGCAGTGACTGCTCCTGCAATTCCTAACTGTTGGACTGTTACGAATGACAATGGTGATGGAGTATTATGGGTTACTTCCACTAGCGCACCAAGATCTGCACCTAACAGTATGCGTATTGGTTACAACGGCAGCCTAGCAATGAACGACTGGTTCTTCACCCCACCAATAACCCTGGCAATAGGCACTTATAAGGTAAGCTTCTGGTACCATAGTTCAGGGGTAACATTCCCTGAAAAACTGGAAGTTAAATGGGGAAGTACTCCAAACGCCGGCGGTATGACAAACGGCCCGATATTCGATAACAATAATATTACAACAGCTACCTATGTTGAAGGTACCGGGAATTTGACTGTTACTTCAGCAGGTGATTATTATGTAGGATGGCATGGGTATAGCGACGCGGATATGTTCTATTTGGTTGTAGATGATATATCAATCATCCAAACATTAGCTCACGATGTATCCACTATATCAATTGATATGCTTGGTGTCTATGCACCTGGTGCAGTTACACCTCAAGCAACCGTTAAAAATGAGGGAGCTAATACCGAGACATTCCCGGTTACGATGACCATTGGCAGCTATACGTCAACCCAGACTGTTACTGCACTGGCTCCGGATGCCACTCAACTGGTAACATTCGCTTCATGGACGGCGGCAACCGGAAGCTATACGATTAATGTATGCACAGGGCTGACTTCTCCCGTTGCGGATATGAATAATGCCAATGACTGCATTTCTCAGGAGGTGAGAATCTTTACTGTCCCGAATAAGCAGGTTTATGGTTATAATGCTTTCGCGGGTTCAGGCACTGATCTGGAGGGACCAACTACTTTTAACCTTTCAAGCCCCGGTGTGCTAAATGCCATTGCTGACCAGAGTACACTCAACTTTGTTTCAGGTGGAACATGGGCAAATGGAATCTGGTATGGCAACGTTTATACTGATAATACGTTTATTTCCATTGATCCTTCAACCGGCGTAAGAACTGTTATTGGCAGCATGGGTGTGGGAATGGAAGGTATAAGCTATAATTTATCTGATGGCATTATGTATGGCGTTAATGGTGTATCTCTTTATACTATTAATATGTTGACAGGTTTGGCTACACAAGTAGGCAGCAGTAATACAGGGATTGGAATGGTTAATCTGGCTATTAATGCCGCAGGAATTGCTTATGCAATTGATTTAACAAATGATGTACTCGGCACTGTCAACCTTACTACCGGTTTGTTTACCCCTATCGGTTCCATTGGCTTTAATGGCAATTTTGCGCAGGATATGGAGTTCGACCGCGAAACCGGAGAACTATATGTTGCTGCCCAGGATTTTACAAGCGGTTGGCTTGCCTTGGCCAATACTGCAACTGGTAATATTCTGAAAATTGGTGATTTTGAAGGCGGAGCTGAAATAACCGGTTTTGCAATCCCATATATCACCGGTGCTAATCTATGGACTGGAAATATCAGCAACGATTGGAATACCATTGGAAACTGGGGTGCAGGACATGTACCTTATCAGACTGAACAGGTAACCATTCCAACTACTCCTGCAGGTGGCCGCTTCCCGAACGTTGCAAATGGAATTGCAGCTTCTTGCTTTGAATTAATACTTCAATCTGGTGCAACCATTACCGTTCAAAGTGGTGGTTCGCTTTATGTCGTTAATCCATAATCCTTAACAGGACCCTCAATCGGAATCAATATTCCCTGATAAACCCAACCCCCGCTGTTATTTTTACTGCGGGGGTTTTTGATTGGGGAGTATGGGGTGATTAATATGAATCGAATCTTTTCGCCGTGTGGTTCCAATGGAAAAATTATTAACAAGCGGGTATAAAATTCCAAAATCACGGATTAACAAGTATAACCTTGAGCGTAAAATTTAGAGCTATTCCTGACAAAAAGGGCAAAATTGCTTATATAACAAATGATATTCCTCGCACTATAATAATTAGCAGGTTAAAATAATTGTGTGAAATATATTATAAATGTTGTCTGAATAGTTAACTTTGTATGAATTTATTAAGACAAGTTATTGCTTATAAAAATTACTTTCTTGACTTTTATGAGGAACAACCTGATTATGTTCAGAAAAAAATCGAATGGACATTGAATTTTATCAGGTTGAATCGTCAGGTTCCGGATAAGTATTTTAAGCATATAGAAGGAAAGAAAGGCCTTTATGAAATCAGAGTTATGGCCGGGAATAACATCTACAGAATATTTTCATTCTTTGACAAAGAAAACCTGATTGTTCTTGGAAATGCCTTTCAGAAAAAAACGCAAAAGACGCCAAATCAAGAAATTGAACGGGCATATAAAATAATGGAGGAATATTTTAATGAGCAGAGCAAAAGATAAAAATATCACAACACTGGATGAAATCCTCGATAAAAAATATGGTACGCGAGGGGAAGAAAAACGTGAAAAATGGGAGCAGGAGTTCGAAGTATTCAGGCTGGGTGTCCTACTGGAAGAAGCACGGAAGAGGCTCGGTATGACTCAGGAGGAATTGGCCGAAAAGTGTGGAACAAATAAATCTTATATTTCCCGTATAGAGAACAACGCAAGTGATATCAGACTATCAACTTTAATGAAAATTATACAGCAAGGACTGGGTGGGCATTTAAAACTGACACTGCAATTATGAAATAATCAGTCATTATTACCAACATGTTTTATCTTAGCTTCTTAAAAATCATATCTATATGAGAGAATGTTTCACAAATAGCTCATTATTACTTGCATTCGTGATTCTATTCCTGAACCGGGGAAATGCCCAACCGGTTATCGGCACCTATCCTCCCCAGGTACATCAGCAGATCTGCCAGGAAAGCACCTTTACGCGTTACCTGGATGTCTTCAACTCCGGGGATGAGGTGCTCGTGTTCACTGCCGTCCTGTCGCCGGATACGGTTGCCTGGGTTTCTGCTTACCCGCTTAGCGGTGAAATCGGACCGGGGGATACCGTCCAGATCGAATTTAACTTTAACTCGACAGGGCTTCCGATAGATAACTATTATGCCGACCTTATAATCAGCAGCAATGACCCCGTAAATCCTGAAGTCGCGGTGCTGGCCATGCTCCACGTGCAGGACCTGACCATCTTTCTTGAACCTGAAGAAGACAGCATCTGCCAGGGCTGTTCCACACAACTGAACATGATCGTGTTCGGCTGCTCGGAGATTTATGCTTTCAACTGGACCTCCGATCCGCCGGGATTTGCTTCCACGGAAAAAAGCCCGGTCGTAAGCCCCCTGATGAATACAACTTATACGGTTACGGTCACGGATGGTGGCTATTCCATCCAGAAAAGCGTGGAGATAAAGGTGGAAGGTTCTTCCGGTATGAATGACTACCCTTATCTGTCTGAAATAAAAATCTACCCGAACCCGGGATCCGGGCAAATTGTCATCAAATTCCTTTCGGAATTGAACGGTCAGGGTCTGATCAGGATCACGGACCTCGCTGGCAAGTCAATTCAAGTAGAAGAAATGACTTTCGAACGGGGGATAAATGAGCTTCCTGTTCAATTAACCAACCTGGCTCCCGGGATGTATCATTTAACCGTACAACCTCTTAAAAAAGCCAATCAGCCACAAGTACTAAAAGCTAAGATTTATATTTATTAGAGTTCCACCTTACCACCGTTCCACTGTTCCACCGTTCCACCATTCCACTGTTCCACCGTTCCACCGTTCCACCGTTCCACCGTTCCAGGTTTCCGTCTTCTGCATTCTTAAAAAAAATAAACCAACAGTTGTAAACTAATTCTTTTCAATTCTTATATTTACTTCGTTTTACCTAATCACTATCCAAACTACCCAAAAACCTATGAAAAAAATCTACACCATCATTCTTGCGAGTTTTTTATCAGTTCTTGCAACTGAAGACCTTGGCGCACAAAACTTACCTTCATTTCAAACCAGGGAATTCGGAAAGCTGTCACCCACTCCAGGTTTAGCAGAATCTGGATTTGCTGATTGCAACCAGCTATCCGTTTTCGGGCAACCGCCTTTCCTTTTATCGGTTACCGGTTTTCCAAGCATTATTCTGCCCGATGGCACTACATTTATGGCCGTCGATAACTATTCAGGGATCATTAACCCGGTCAACGGGATAACTTTCTGGGGTATTTTTGAAGACGCTGCCGGCGGTTTGGCTGTACCTGCCGCGCCCATGCATTTCAGGATCTATTTTTTCGGTGACTTCGTCGGTGGAGATACCATATACCGCGCTGACCTTTTTCTGACCGCACAATCTGAACTTGTTGAAGGTATGCCCGTATGCCGGTTTGATGCAACTTTCCCGGAAACGGTAAACCTTCCGGCAGCAGGGCTTGTCTCGGTGGTCAATGTTTTTGAACCTGGCCCGGATTTCTTTACATTTTACTGGATCGCCAGTTTTAGCGGAGATATGATAAGTTCTATTTACTTCCTGCAGTTTGGCCAGATCGTTATGGCAGATATAGCCCCGTTCGACTGGGCCTTGTGCCTTGACCAGGCACCTGTGGCACCTCCTCCGGTACCGCTGAGCAACTGGGCGGTTTTAATCGGGGTGCTGCTTATCATGGTGACTTTCATCTTCAGGTACAGGAGGTAGTGTTCTAAGGTTCCAGGGTTCCAAAGTTCCACGCCTCCACGCCCCCATGCCTCCCTGCCTCCATGCCTTTTAATGGCACACGGATTAACACGGATGCAACGGATTTTCACGGATTTTCTTGATAGGACTAATTCACTATCATGACTTTTGTATATGCCCGTACCTCTTTTGTTTCTATCCTGGCGATGTAAATACCTGGCTGGATATGATCAAGGGACAAAAGGTTAATTTCATTGATATTTAAGGTCACATCCTGTTTCATGGCTTCCTTCCCGCTAAGGTCAAGCAGACAAAATTTACCTTCCCCGTTGAAATTAGTTAATAAATTAAGCTGGTCCCTGGCCGGATTGGGATAAACAGAGAAGTATACTCTATTATACTCTGCTGCTGAGGAGTAATCCACGTAAACCATCTGGCAGGCCGTGTCAGAGGCGCAGATATTCCGGGTTTCCAGGCATACCTGGTAATAACCTGTGGTATCATAAGTATGCCAGGGTTCGGGCAGGTCGGAATAATATCCATCGCCGAAGGTCCAGAAATAAGAGTCTGAAAACCGGGAAGTATCCTGGAAATATACAGTCAGGCCGTCTGAAAGGTATTCAAATCCGGCTGCAGGCATATCGCATATCATGTAAATAATTTCCAGCTCAGGCCTGAACCCGGGATCATCCATATAATCACACCCGGCGAATAACAGGCATCTATATGGCTCTTCATTTTTGAGCCTAAGCATCAGGCCATGATACTTTCCAGGTTCATTATACATTTTGCTGATGAGTAAAGTCACATCAATATCTGTATAATCCTGCTCCGGATCTGTACTCCTGGGAAGAAATACCTGATCTTCAGTTGTGGTTGATGGTTGATTGTTCCAGGTCACGGTCTCTTCATCCCACTCAGATATAATCAGTTGAAGGTATGATTCATTTTCTCCCGTATGCGGTATATAGGTTGGCTCCAGGCACACAAAATACAAACTGAACCTGGCACCCAGAATAACAGCATTTGGCGGGATCACAGAAAGGTCAAAATCGATGACTCCACGGTTAGCTCCGGGGACTCCGCTATTGGTCCAGGCCATGCACTCAAACTTGGGACTATTTCCCCAATTATGATCCGGAAAGATATCATCGAACATGGCATCTTTCCCTTCCGGACCAGGCTGAAGCACCAGCGTATCCTGCGACCAACCGGTAATTACCGTTAGGATCGAAATGGCTAAAATGATTAAAGCGGATTTTTTCATAAATAGAAATAATTTCTGTTCCAGTGTTCCAGTGCTCCAAACTTCCCCGCTTCCCCGCTTCCCCGCCTTTATAATGGCACACGGACCCCGATAGCTATCGGGGCGGATGCAACGGATTAACACGGATGTTTTCAGTTCACGATCATCAGTTTCCCATATGACTGACTCTTCTCCGAATCAATTCTGACTATATAGAGCCCGGGGTTAACGCCAGCCAATGATAATTTCAATGTTTCTCCTGGTTTCAAATCGAAATATTGTTGCAGGACAACTTTCCCGCTTAGATCAACCAACCTGATGTCAACCTGGCCTGTTAACAAAGTTTTCATATATACTGCGTCGCGGGCAGGATTTGGAAAAACTTTAAAAAGGCCGTCACCTGATTCAGAAACTGAGACCGTTGTTAAATAAAGCATGTCACAGACTGTATCCGCTCCGCACTCGTTCCGGGTTGTGAGGCAAACCTGGTAATTTTCCCCGGTATCATAGGTATGGATCGGATTGGCCAGGCTGGAAAAGTACCCGTCCCCGAAATCCCAGTAATATTCATCGGCCATTTGTGAATAATCTTCGAAAAATACAGTCAGGTCTTCAATTGTAAAATCGAAATCACTGACTGGAGGTGAGCACACATCGATCATTTCACAAACCGTATCAGAACCGCAGCTGTTCCAGGTTGTCAGGCAAACCTGGTAAGTCCCTGCGGCCTGGTAAGCATGCCAAGGGTTGGCAAGGTTTGAAAAATACCCGTCCCCGAAATCCCAGTAAAATTCAGAAGCCATATTAGAAGTGTCCTGGAAATATACTGACAATTCATCTATGGTATAAGTAAATCCGGCAACGGGAGGCCCTGTGCATATTTCCAAAACCTCGCAATGCTCTGCAAAGTAGCATGTATCCTCTACAACAAGGCAAACATTGTAAAATCCCGGTTCCTCAAAATAATGTTCCGGATTCTGTAAATTTGACGTATCCCCATCTCCGAAATCCCAGTGCCAGTTTATAGCTGTCGGGGAAATCCCCGTAAAGCTGACCGACTGGCCATCGGCCTGGTATTCAAAATCTACCGTTGGAGGGGTACAGCCCATGTAAATGATTTCAAGCATCGGCCTTTTATCCGGATTTTCGCAATCGCCCGAGGCAAACATCAGGCTCCTGTAATGAACTTCTGTGATAAGCTGCAGCATGAATCCATGATTATTCTCAGGTTCAGATACCATTAGCTGAATTTGATCCGTAACATCTATATCCGGATAATCCTGCTCCGGATCGGTACTTTGCGGCAGAATCACCATATTTTCCATCGTGGTTGCCGGTTGATTGTTCCAGGTTACTTCATCTTCTTCCCATGGTTCGGTTATCCTGAGAAGGTAAGAGTCATTATCTCCTGTATGTGGCACGTAAGTGATCTCAAAGGTGGCGAAATACAAGCTTAAACTGGCCTGTAGTATTATTGCATCAGGAGGGATCATGGACAGGTCAAATTCGATCATGCTCCGATGTCTGCCGGGCTCTCCCCAGTGAGTCCATGCCATGCTCTTAAACATCTGGATATTCCCGTAATTATTATCAGGCAGAATGGTATGGCATAGTGCATCTTTACCTTCCGGCCCCGGGCGGAGAATAATTGTGTCCTGTGATACAACACTTTTAGTGACCAGGAAAAGCACAATCATAATGAAAAAAGCCAGTTTTTTCATAGTGGTTTGGTTTTGAGTAATAATCGGTTGTAATATAGACAATTTTTAGATATAAATGGTTGCTTAAAAGAAGAATCATTATTTATTAATGGGGGTGTTTCAAAAGTCATGATAACCTCTTTTCTTTGGTGCTCCGACGGGTGAATCCGTCGGTTCCAATTTTGTAACATCCATTGAACCAACGGATTTACCCGTTGGAGCACGAACTTTATATCTTTAGTCGTTGGAGCACAGTAGTAAAATGCTCAAGTAACTTCTACGATAATATTCCTACTTTTACCGGTCTAATTTTTATGGCTAATGATCAGCTACGAAGAGGCGTTACAAATCGTACTAAATCATACGTATTTATTTGGAAGTGAATCTGTTTCAATCCAGGATTCAGCCGGTCGGGTACTTGCGGAGGATGTATTCTCAGACATCAATATGCCTCCTTTTAACCGTTCAGCAGTGGATGGCTTTGCCTGCCAGCAAGATGACATCCAACAGCCGCTTGACGTCATTGAAACGGTCAGGGCCGGGTTATTTCCATCCAAAATCATCAAACCCGGGGAATGTACCCGGATCATGACCGGTGCACCTGTCCCGGAAGGGGCCGATTGTGTGATCATGGTGGAAGAGACGATCGAATTGGCACCCGGCAGAATAAGGTTTACAGGTGAAAAGACGAAAACCAACATTTCTCCTTTTGCAGAGGATGTCAAAAATGGCGACCGGGTCATTTCATCAGGGACCATGATCGGCCCACAGCATATTGCCATCATGGCAGCGGTGGGTCATATAAATCTACGGGTAGCCATAAAGCCAAAAGTATCGGTGATTTCAACAGGTGACGAAATCGTGGAACCCCATCTTAAACCCGGAATATCGCAGATCAGGAACAGCAACGGTTACCAGTTGACGGCCCAGGCAGTTAAAGCTGGTGTTATCCCTGCTTACCTTGGTATTGCGCCAGATAATGAAGAGGACACTTTCCGTGCTATTACAGATGCAATGGCACAATCTGATGTTGTGCTGCTGACCGGTGGTGTATCCATGGGAACCTTTGATTTCGTTCCGAAAATAATGGAGAAAGCCGGCATTGAAATCCTTTTCAGAACGATTGCCGTGCAGCCGGGAAAGCCTACCATTTTCGGGATCAAGGGCGAAAAAAGGATTTTCGGTCTTCCCGGAAACCCCGTTTCTTCCTTTACGATTTTTGAAATCCTGGTGAAACCGATGCTCTGGAAAATGATGGGCATGACGGAACCTTTCCGCAGTCCTGAGATTGCCATTAGGGCAGGATTACCGGCGCAACAGGTCGGACCGTATGCAATGGCTGCCTGTGCAAATCCGCGATGGCCGGGTTTATCCGCTTGAATACCACGGGTCGGCACATATATTTTCACTGGCAACCGCTGACGCCATTGCCGCTATTCCTTTCGGAACAACAAAACTGTCTGCAGGGGACCTGATCGATGCACGACCGATTTGACCGTCATATCAACTACCTCCGTATCTCGGTGACCGACCGTTGCAACCTGCGATGCATGTATTGCATGCCCGCTGAAGGGATACAACTGCTCAGGCATGAAGATATCCTCAGCTTCGATGAAATTACTGAAGTGGCCCGCATTGCCGTGGAAATGGGTGTCCGGAAAATCCGCCTTACCGGGGGAGAACCCCTGGTCCGGCGCGGCATTATTGACCTGGTGAAGATGATGGCAGCCATTCCGGGTATTGAAGACCTCTCGATGACAACCAACGGGGTGCTGCTGGATAAATTTGCACTCCCACTCAAGGAAGCGGGCTTGCAGCGGATCAACGTCAGTCTCGATACCCTCGACCCGGTCAAATATCAGAAGATCACCCGTGGCGGGACACTGGAAAATGTGTTTGAAGGATTAAAACATGCGAAAGAAGCAGGCCTGGCCCCGATAAAGATCAATTGTGTGACAGGGGAGATGACGGATGATGAAGATGCCCTGCAGGTAAAAAGATTCGGAGAGGAAAATGGTTTCAGGGTGCGCTTTATCCGCCAGATGGACCTGGCGACAGGCGAATTTTACATAGTTGAAGGGGGAGACGGGGGAAATTGCAGGTTATGTAACCGGTTGCGCCTGACCTCCAATGGCATGATCAAACCTTGCCTGTTCAATGCAACCGGATACAACGTCAGAGAGTTAGGAGCAAGGGAAGCTATCCGCAGGGCTGTGGACAACAAACCCGGCTGCGGTACGTTTAACCTGGAGGAGGAGTTTTATTCGATCGGCGGATAGCCCCCTCCCCTATGTCCCCTCCCCCAATTTGGGGGAGGGGATTCAGGGGTAGGGGTAACAATTTAACAATTTAACAACATATCATGTCAGAACTATCCCATATCGATGAATCAGGCAAAGCACGCATGGTCGATGTGAGCCGGAAAAAAGACCAGCTCAGGATTGCTGTTGCCAGCGGTTTTATCCGGCTCAGCCAGGAAACGGTCAGCCTGATCAGGGAAAACCAGGTCAAAAAAGGCGATGTGCTCACAGTTGCCCAGATTGCAGGTATCCAGGCTGGTAAAAAGACAAGCGAACTGATCCCGCTCTGCCACCCGTTATCAATCACAAAAATCGATGTGCAGACCAGCCTTGAAGAAAATGGTGTGACGGTTACGGCAGAAGCCCGATGTATAGGCCAGACCGGCATCGAGATGGAGGCATTAACAGCCGTTTCGGTGGCTTTGCTGACTGTTTATGATATGTGTAAAGCAGTGGATAAAGGGATGGTGATCGGCGAAGTCAGGCTGGTGGAGAAAACAAAAACAAGACCTACATTGAGAATGAATGCAATGCAACGCAATTAATCTCCTCTCTTCTCCTTGTCACCTTGTCTCCTTGTCACCTTATCTCCCAGGTTAACACGGAGTATTTCATGACCGTGGGGCGGAACGAGTTATCAGAGGGCAAGAATGCCGAAGCCATCAACAAATTCAACACTGTCGTACGTTTTGATAAAGATAATTTCGAGGCTTATTTCCTGAGAGGGATTGCCAAATATCAGCTGGGTGACCTGATCGGTGCGGAAAAGGATTTCTCCGATGCCCTGGAATTGCACCCTTTATTTGTTTACGCCTGGCATTACCGCGGATTGGTAAGGGATAACCTGCAGGATTACTACAAGGCGCTGCAGGATCTTGACCGGGCCATCGAACTTGAGCCTTATGATCCCGACCTGCTGGTCAGCCGTGGAACGGTAAAGATCCATATGGGCAGCTACCTTTGGTCGCTCGATGACCTGGATTCTGCCCTGAGGATCGATCCGAAAAAACCGCTGGCCTATATGAACCGGGCTGTAGCCAGGGCCTCCCTGAAAGATAACGAAGGCGCCATAAAAGATTGCAATAAGGCTATACAGCTGGCCCCATTTAATGATGACGCCTATATGCGCCGGGGGATCATTCGTTACGACAAGGAAGATTTCACCGGTGCCATTGAGGATTTTCAATACGCCATCAAACTGAATCCGGATAATCCTTACACTTATTTTAACCAGGCCATGGCCCGTTATCACAGCGGAGATACCCTTGGCGCCATTGCTGATTATTCAAAAGTTATCGAATTGGATCCCTATAATGCCCTTTCGTTTTACAACAGGGCACTTCTGAAATCCCAACTGAAGGACCTGTATGGAGCCCTTGAAGATTACAATAAAGTGCTTATGCTCAACCCGGATAATATCTACACTTATTATAACCGGGCTATTATTTACCACATCCTGGAGGATTATCGCGCAGCTATTGCCGATTACACGAAGTCGATCGGGCTTTTCCCTGATTTCGCCGGCGCTTACCTGAACAGGTCAGAGGCAAAAAGGTCGCTGAAAGATGAAAAAGGGGCCTACACCGATTATCAGAAGGCCCTTAAGATCATTGAAGGTGTCAGGACATTACGGGTATGACAGCCTCGACTATCAAACAATTTGCCGATTCGGCTTATTTCAATAAGATCATGGAATTTGAAGCCGATTTTGTGGTTGTAAAACTTGATGATGCCAGTTTCGGCAAGTCAGTCGACCTTGAACTATCATTCATGGTCCAGATGCGGTAAATGACCGGATGATCTTTGAGCAAAGCCGCACAGGATATGCTTTTCATGAACTAAAGCAATTGAATGAAGGGAATTCGCAGGGAATCCAGTTTATTATTTCAAACGACCAGGTTGACCTGGGCCTTGAGCAGGCTTACCAGCGCTTGAACATAGCCGACAGCATGCTCAGCCGCGATCCGGCCTCTGCCCAGGCTTACTTTCTGAAAGGAGTGATCAACAGCATGGTGCAGAATTATAACACGGCCCTGTATGATTATGAGAAATCGATCCAGCTTGATCCAGGGCAACCCCTCGTTTATTTAAACCGCGGATATATTTTGTTCGAAATGGCTGAAAGGGCATTTGTGGAGAATAAATTCTCCGGGCCGGTTACGATCACCTGGGATGGGACCGAAAAGGAAACCCAGAATGATCTTCCTCTTTCGCCTGATTACCAGCGGGCCATGTCGGATTATGACAAGGTCATTGGCTTCAGCCTGAAAATGCTTTCGGCTATTTTAACAGGGCAAATGTGAAGGTCCGGTTGAAAGATTATTCCGGTGCTATCCTTGATTACAGCAAAGCGATCGAAAAGGAGCCCGGGCTTGCTGAAGCTTACTTCAACCGGGCATTGACACTGATCTTCCTGAACGATGCCCGTTCAGCCTGCCGGGACCTGAGCCAGGCCGGGGAGCTGGGCCTTGAACAGGCATACAAGGTCATCAAACAATATTGTAATACCCCATAATGGTTTTATATCAAATGTCCAGAGAAATTAAAGTTTTATCTGTCAATATCTCCGAAAAGAAAGGGACCGTCAAGCACCCGGTTGAATTTATCGAACTGGATGAACTGGGCGTGAAACAGGATGCCCATGCCGGCAAATGGCACCGGCAGGTCAGCCTGCTGGCAAAAGAAAGCGTCGATAAATTCTCTGCCACTGCCGGCAGGGAGATCGGGTTTGGCGAGTTTGCGGAAAATATTACAACAGACGGTATTATCCTGCACGAAACCCACCCTTTCGACCGGTTCCTGATCGGTGAAACAGAACTTGAAGTAACGCAGATCGGAAAGGAATGTCATGGCGATAATTGTGCCATCTACCGTGAAGTTGGCAATTGCGTGATGCCAAAAGAAGGGATTTTTTGCCGGGTGCTCAGGCCGGGCAAGATTAAAGCCGGTGATAAGATCATTTTCGTCCCGAGGATTTATAAACTATGGTGATTACCCTGAGCGACCGGGCCAGCCAGGGGATATATGAAGATAAAAGCGGACCGAGGGTGATTGCCCTGATGGAGGATTTTTTCAATAAAATGAACTGGCAAAACCAGGTCGCCCATCATATTATTCCTGATGATGAAAGAAAATTGCAAGGACTTATTGACAGAAGCCATTTCAGGGCAGTTCGATTTTATTATCACCACCGGCGGAACCGGCATCGGTCCCAGGGATATTACCCCTGAAGTTGTCCGGTCAGTCATTGAAAAAGAAATTCCGGGCATCATGGAAATGATCAGGATTAAATATGGTGCGGAAAAACCAAACGCCCTCCTGAGCCGCAGTGTGGCGGGAGTTGCAGGGAAAACCCTCATCTTTGCCCTGCCCGGAAGTGTGAAAGCAGTCAATGAATACATGGCGGAGATCACGAGGTCGGTGAAACATGCTTTGTACATGCTGCACGGGCTGGATGCACACTAATAGAAATTTTGAATTTTGAATTTTGAATTTTGAATTAAGTGGGGGAGAGTTTTTAACAAAGAAGAGTTAAGAATTAACAAATCTGTTTACCTGCAGCCGCTAAATTCATCGTACTTTTATCTCCTGAATATAACAACATGTCCGGATCCTTTTCAAAATATTGCTAAACAGGTATTTCCTTGCAATCACTGCATTTGCCGTATGGATGATTTTCTTTGATGCCAACAACCTGAAACGGCAGAAGATATTAAATAGCAGGATTGATGAGATCAAAGGGATGAAAGCCTTTTATGCTGCGGAGATTGAAAAAAACAATTCGGCGATCTATGAACTTGAAACCAACCTGGAAACTGTCGAAAAATATGCAAGGGAAAAATATATCATGAAGCGCGACAGCGAGGACGTTTATATTGTTACGAGGGAATAAGTTTCCAGTAACAATCTAGAATCTAGATCTGAATTTTTAATCTGAAAATTGTAAACGATCTAAAAATCAGTAAATTGTAAACTGTAAATCAATTCGGATCCACATCAACTATTACCCGTACCTGCCTGTATCCCGGTATTTTCAGTAGTTCGTCAATCTTTCCCCGGATCAATTCTTTAAAACCGGCCACATTCGGGCCCCTTTCTATCTTCACCAGGATCTGCTTGATATACCAGTTCTGAATCCTGGAAACTAACGGATATTCAGGGCCAAGAATTCTTTTGCCAAGGTCGGCACGAAGATCTATGGCGAGGTCACGGGCCGCTTTATTCAATACATTTTGATCGCGGTGCTTGAGCCGCAGGCTGATAAGCCTGTAATACGGGGGGTAATGGTATTTATTCCTGTCTTCCAGCTGGGAGCGAAAATAGGCGTGATAATCATGCCAGACCACATACTTTATGATCGGGTGCGACGGGTTGAAACTCTGGATGATCACCCTGCCCTGTTTGGCTTTTCGTCCTGCCCTGCCACTTACCTGCTCCATCAGCTGGTAACTTCGTTCATGCGACCTGAAATCAGGGAAATTGAGCATATTGTCGGCATTCAGGATCCCGACCAGGCTGACATTGTCAAAATCGAGCCCTTTGGTGACCATCTGCGTTCCGACCAGGATCTGTATCCTGCGTTCTTCAAAATCGCTGATGATCCGCTGGTGGGCATATTTGGTCCGGGTAGAATCGAGGTCCATGCGGCGGATGGTTGTTTCCGGGAAGATGGCTCCAAGTTCCTCTTCCACTTTTTCCGTGCCGAACCCTTTCATCAGGATGCGGGTACCCTGGCACTGGGGGCACTTTGACGGCAGGCTTTCAGAATAACCGCAGTAATGGCATTTGATCTTATTTTCCTTTTTATGATAGGTAAGCGAAATATCACAATTCCTGCACATAGGCACCCAGTCGCAGGAATCGCATACCAGGTGAAGAGAAAATCCGCGCCGGTTCTGGAAAAGGATCACCTGTTCCTCCTGCCTGAGCGTTTCCCTGATATGGTTGATCAGCATGGAGGAAAAGTGCGACTGCATGGTTTTTTTCCGTGTTTCTTCCCTGACATCCGCAATGAGGATCTCGGGCATGCTCACTCCCCCGTAGCGCTCCGACATTTCTACCAGGCCGTACTTACCTGAAATGGTATTAAAATAAGTTTCTATAGCGGGTGTGGCCGAACCGAGAAGCGTTTTGGCCCCGTGCAGCCTCGCAAGCATGATGGCGGTATCACGGGCATGGTAACGCGGGGCCGGATCGTGCTGTTTATAGGATGAGTCATGCTCTTCATCGACGATCACCAGGCCCAGGTTGTGAAAAGGCAGGAAGAGTGCCGAACGGGCCCCCAGGATGACCTGGAACCGGCCCGTGTCAAAATGTTTTTCATGGTCAAGGCAGTGGTTCCAGATCTCAACACGTTCGTTGTCGTTGTAACGGGAGTGATAAACCCCGACCATGTCCCCGAAATATCTTTGCAACCGGTTGATGATCTGTGAGGTAAGCGCAATTTCCGGAAGCAGGTAGAGTACCTGTTTTTTCTCCAGTATGGCCTGGTTGATCAGTTTGATATAAAGCTCCGTCTTGCCGCTGGAAGTAATGCCATGCAGCAGTACCACCTCTTTTTCGGCAAATGATTTTTGGACATCATCAAATGCCCTCTTCTGGTGAAGGGATAGTATGATGCTTTCCGGATCGTACATGCGCATGGGAAGCGGAAAGCCTGCTGGACTCGACTTCCACGATTTCCAGTATACCTTTGTTAACAAGCGCCTGCAGTGACTGGACAGAGACTTCTTTGTTCTTCAGCAGGTCACTCTTTTTTACGTCCGCCGGGATGCCGTTGGTCCCTTTCGACAATGTCAGGTAAACCATCAGCACCTGCAGCTGGCGGAAAGCACGCTTGCTGAGCTCGTCGAACACTTCTTTCAGCTTTTCTTCATTACCGGCCAGTTCCTGGCTTAACCTGACAAAGGATTGCCTTAGCGGTTTATATTTATTTTCAATTTTCTCTTCGGCACTGACGATCCCTTTTTCAATCAGGGTATGGATCAGAGGGATGATCTTACGCTGGTCCAGGATATCAGCAATGGCGTTCAGCGGCAGTTTTTTCTGGGCCAGCAGGGCTTCGATGACCATGATCTCCTTTTCGTTCAGGTCGGCGGTTTCGAGGTCTGCATCCGGATTCAGGCAGATCATCGATTCGCTGGCCAGTTTGAAACCGGACGGGAGGGCGGCATTCATCACCTCACCGGGTGTGCACATATAGTAGGAAGCGATCCATTCCCAGATACTGAATTGGACGGGGTAGACCACAGGTCGGTCATCAATCACTGAAAGTATGCTTTTAACCTCTAACTGAAGAAGGGATTAACGAATGCAGCTCATGAACAAGGGCAGTATAGATCTTTTTCTTCCCGAAAGGTACCACGACTCTTTTACCTATGGAGACGGACTGTTGAAATTCTTCCGGCACCCGGTAGGTGAAATAGCCCGGCAAAGGCAGGGGCAGCAGCACACTGGCAAACAATGCTCCCAAGTTTATTAAGTTATTAAATTATGGCTGAAAGATACGAAATAATCGGAACAGGTCAGATTGAAAGCACTTCGGCAATTTCCAGCAGTTCCAGGTTAATGGTCTGGTGATGCTTAATAGCTTTCTCAAAGGGTGTGTAGCTCACTTTCCTGTTAATTGACCCGACCATGACGCCCCTGACGCCGTCCTTGAGTGCAAGCACAGCCTGGAAACCCATCGCGCTGGCCATTACCCGGTCGAATGCCGAAGGTGAACCGCCGCGCTGTACATGGCCGAGAATCGTTACCCGGGTTTCGTATTGCGGGAAATGATCTTTGATAACTTTAGCCACCTCGAAGCCCCCCCGAAATCATCTCCTTCCGATACGATGATGATGCCGGATGTCTTATTATTACTGTAATCCGTTCTGAGTTTCTCTATCAATTTATCAATGTAAGTAATACTTTCAGGGATGAGTATCTGTTCTGCTCCCGTGGCAATACCACTCCGCAGGGCTATAAATCCGGCATCGCGGCCCATCACTTCGATGATGAACAGGCGGTCATGTGAATCGGCGGTGTCACGGATCTTATCCACTGCTTCAACAACAGTATTCACGGCCGTATCATAACCGATAGTGTAATCGGTGCCATAGAGGTCGTTATCGATCGTTCCCGGCAGGCCAATGATCGGGAAGTTGAACTCTTTCTGGAAGATGCTGGCCCCGGTAAAGGTTCCGTCGCCACCGATGACGACCATCGCATCGATTTCGAATTTCTTCAGGCTCTCGTAAGCTTTCTGCCTTCCTTCAGGGGTGCGGAATTCTTCGCTGCGGGCCGTTTTAAGGATAGTTCCGCCCCGCTGGATGATATTGGAAACCGAACGGCTGTCCATCGGCTCGATCAATCCCTGGATCAACCCGCTGTAACCTTTGTAAATACCGTAAACTTCAAGGCCGTGATAAATCCCTGTGCGGACAACGGCGCGGATCGCGGCGTTCATCCCGGGGGCATCACCGCCGGATGTAAGAACACCTATTCGTTTTATATCGGACATTTTTTTCAGATTTTGAGGGTGCAAAGGTAGGGAATTTATGTGCCCTTTTTCCCTTCATAAAGATCGAATTTCACCAGCTTGCATTCCAGCGGACCGTTCATCACCCTGATCTTGCGGCTTGGCCGCAGGCCCACGAATTTAAGGGCTTCCAGGTCGTAACCGAGCAGCCAGGCCGTATAACCTGCATATTTCTGCTTCAGCACATCCCCCATATCTTTATAAAACTGTTTTAGATCGTCCACTTTGATACGCTCACCATAAGGCGGATTGGTGAGCATAAAACCACGGGGGTAGGGTGGAGGGCTGGTGTTAAAATCTGCCTGTTCAACCTGCACAAAATCTTCCACGCCCGCTTCTTCAATATTGCTCAGGCATGCGTCAATGGCTTTCTCATCCCTGTCATATCCCCGGATAGGCACCCCCGGCTCCACTATTTCCTCTTCACATTCACGTTTAATGATATCCCATAATCTTTGGTCGAAGTCCTTCCATTTCTCAAAACCAAACAGGGGCCGGTAATAACCCGAAGGTACCTTGCCGGCCATCAAAGCAGCTTCGATCAGCAAGGTCCCCGATCCGCACATCGGATCGATAAATGGCGTTTTGCGGTCCCATCCGGTGAGCAGGATGAGGCCGGCAGCCAGCACCTCATTCAGCGGCGCTTCGGTCTGGGCCTTGCGGTATCCCCTCAGGTGCAGGGAAGAGCCGGAACTATCGATTGATACCGTGCATTGTTCCTTGAACAGGTGGACGTTGATCCTGAGATCGGGATCGGTCGTGTCGACATCCGGCCTTTTACCGTATTTGTCGCGGAAACGATCGACAATGGCATCTTTCGCTTTAAGAGACACAAAACCGGAATGGGAAAAAGGAGAATAGCTGATCACGCTGTCGATAGCGAATTTGCCCCTGAAGTCAAGATATTTTTCCCAGGGGATTCCGCGAACACCGTCATAAAGCATGGTTTCTGTCGCTGCCTGGAACCGCGCCACCGGAACCAGTATCCTCAGGGCCGTCCGGCATGAGTAATTGGCCAGGTACAAAAGCCTTTTATCGCCTTTAAATTCTATGCCTCTTTTTAGCAAGCCTATATCTTCGGCACCTAAATCGCTCAGCTCTTTCGCCAGGACTTCCTCCAGTCCTTCGAAGGTCTTGGCGATCATGGTTATCTGGTGTTCATTCATTTTGATAAATAATGTGTTATGTTGCAGTCCGACGGGTAAATCCGTCGGTTCATGTAATATTGTGTTATGTTGTAGTCCGACTGGTAAATCCGTCGGTTCATTTAAATAATGTGTTAAGTTGTAGTCCGACGGGTAAATCCGTCGGTTCATTTAAATAATGTGTTATGTTGCAGTCCGACGGGTAAATCCGTCGGTTCATTTAATATTGTGTTATGTTGCAGTCCGACGGGTAAATCCGTCGGTTCATGTAATATTGTGTTATGTTGCAGTCCGACGGGTAAATCCGTCGGTTCATATAATATTGTGTTATGTTGCAGTCCGACGGGTAAATCCGTCGGTTCATATAATATTGCTATAATCAACTGTAAAATTAAGAATTAATTAAACCGACGGATTTACCCGTCGGAGCAGGAACCTTAAACCGACGGATTTACCCGTCGGAGCAGGAACCCTAAACCGACGGATTTACCCGTCGGAGCACGAACCATAAACCGACGGATTTACCCGTCGGAAGAATAATAAATTTTCCTTTCTTTGTATCCAGTTAATCCACCCTTGCCATGCTATTCAGAATTTTCATACAACATCAATGGAAAGAATACACCCGTTCATCAATCTGGCAGCGTAACCTCGTTACCAATATTTTCATCGGATTTTTCCTTTTGCTGATGATCATGTACCTGCTGATGCTGGGTATCTTTATTGATCCGATCTTAAGAAAGGCCTTTCCTGATGATGACCCGGTCGCCATTTTTAACGGCGTCATCATTTATTACCTTGGGTTTGATCTGCTGATCCGTTACCTGATGCAATCATTGCCGACTTTTGCCATCGAATCTTACCTTCACCTGCCGGTAAGGAAAAGGACCATGGTGCATTTCGTGATCTCAAAATCCATCTTTCATGTTCTGAATTTTCTGCCCTTGCTTGTTTTCCTGCCGTTTGCCCTGATTTCCATTACGCAGGGATACGACAGCCTTTCTACCCTGGCCTGGATCCTCAGCATCCTCTTCCTTATCTTTAATAATAACTTTCTTGCTACCTATTTTAAAAGGCAACTGGTATCAAAGCCGCTGATCACGCTTTTTGCCGGCCTGGCATTGATTTCACTCGGCGTGCTGGATCATTTTGATCTGATCAAATTATCTGTAGTATCATCAATAATTTTTACATCCATTTTACAAAACCCGTTACTTATAGTCCTACCCTTCTTACTAGTCTTATTTTCTTACAGTCTTAACTTCTTCCTTCTGAAGGGTAAAATGTACCCCGAGGAGGTCATCAAGCGGAAATCATACCAGGTGCAGGATATCCCGCGGATAAAATATTTGACTTCCCTTGGCCTTACAGGTGACCTTGTTATGCTTGATATGAAACTCTGGTGGAGGCACAAGCGCACGCGAACCATACTTTATATGTTCCCGCTTTTCATCCTGTATGGATTTTTCTTCTATCCTACCCCCACATACAAGGAATCCTACGCCATGCTCCTTTTTGTCGGGACATTCATGACCGGAGGGATGACCATGAATTACCTGAATTATGCGTTTGGTTACGAAAGCAATCATTTCGACGGTATCCTGACGAGTCGTGTTGACATGGACCTGTATATTAAGGCGAAACTATCCATCGGTATGCTGATAACAACATTTTGCTTCGTCATTACCATCCCTTATTTGTTTTTCGATATCGAAATCCTGATGATCAATTTTGTGACTTTCCTGTTTAACCTGGGATTTATTTCGTATGTTTTACTTTATATGGCGACATATAATAAGAAGAGGATGGATCTCAGCAAAGGGTCAAGTTTTAATTACCAGGGGGTTGGCGCCGCCAACTGGCTCGTAATGCTCCCGGCCTTTATCCTGCCCATTTTAATATATGTTACCTTTCGGGCTGCTGGGTTATCGTTATGCAGGCTATGCCACAATAGGGATCATCGGTATTATAGGATTACTTACCAGAAAATTCTGGATCAAAGCCATTGAAAAGAATTTCTATAAAAGGAAATATTTGATGGCGGACGGATTCCGGGAAGGAGGCTGAAATATGTTGCATTTTTCATTTTTCATGTTGCATTTTTCATTTCATTTTTAATTTTTCATTTTTCATTTTTAATTTTTAATTTTTAATTTATTAATTTTCGGAAATGCTAACCATCAATAATCTCAGCAAAGTATATTCCGGTGTGACGGTGCTGGATATCACCGATTTGCATATTGGAAAAGGTGAAAGTTTTGGCCTGGTCGGGAATAACGGGGCAGGAAAGACAACCCTCTTCCGGTTGATCCTCGACCTGATCCGGCCGGCAACGGGTCATGTTTTGTCGAAGGAGACCGATGTATCGAAATCGGAAAGCTGGAAATATTACACCGGCTCCTATCTCGACCGGAATTTCCTGATTGATTTTCTTACCCCCGAGGAATATTTTGAGTTTAACGGGAGGATACATGGCATGTCGATGGAAGATCTGCAATCTTTCCTGGCTTCAATGGAGGATTTTTTTAATGACGAAGTGCTGGGCAAGAAAAAGTTTATCCGCGACCTTTCAAAAGGCAACCAGCAAAAGATAGGCGTGGCAGCAGCCCTGATGGCTGACCCTGAGGTGATCATCCTGGATGAGCCTTTCAACGGCCTCGATCCGTCTTCACAGATCCGGCTGATCAACATGCTGAATAAGCTGAAGAATGAAAAGCAGGTCACGCTGCTCATATCAAGCCATGACCTGAACCACGTGACAGAAGTTTGCAACCGCATTGCTATCCTTGAAAAAGGAATCATTGTCAAGGATCTTAAAACCAGCGTAAATACGCTGAAAGAGCTACAATCCTATTTTTCTGTGTGAGGATTTGTATAAATTTGCCTGATGAAATACGGATCAGCTAAATCCTTTCTATTCCTGATAATGCTTGCGGTTTGCAGCTTGCAGCTTGCAGCTCAACCCGCTTATAAGGTCTCCGGCAGGGTCATCGATGCCGAGACCAGGGAACCGCTGGCGTTTGTCAATATTGTCCAAACCGGCACCAGGAGCGGAATTTCTACTGATATAGACGGAAAATTCATTTTGCAATCTTCAAGGCCAATTGACGCAATCATGCTGACCTATGTCGGCTATTTTCCGCTTCAATACTCGATTCCTATTGGGAAAAATGAGAATTTGCTGATTACCCTGAATAGAAAAACGATTGATCTCAGGGAGGTTGAGATTCTACCGACGATAAATCCTGCCCATCGCATCATCGATAGTGTGCTGGCCAACCGTTACCAGAACGACCCTGAAAAGCTGGAAACATTTTCTTACACTTCTTACGAAAAGACCATATTCACTGCAAAACTGGATACAATGATGCAGGTCAGTAAGGATTCAACCGGTGAATATCTGTCCGATACGCTTTTTATGGAACCTGATACGGCTGTGATGACGGTTACTGATACGACCCTGTCTGATACTTCCCTGGCTAAAATGAAGGAATTCTTCAACCTGCAGGATATTGCTATCATGGAAACCGTTGTGGAACGAAAATTTATGGCGCCTGACCGAAATTACGAAAATGTGAAAGCCAACCGGATTTCAGGTTTCCAGGACCCCATCTTCGTTTTCCTGGTTTCACAGATCCAATCGACTTCTTTTTACCGCGAGTTTTTCACGATCCTTGATAAAAGTTACATTAACCCGGTGAGTAACGGGAGCAAGAACAAATACATATTTATTATTGAAGACACCCTTTACACGGAAAGGCTGGATACGGTCTTTATCATTTCCTATCGTCCCAGGCCGAACACGAATTTTGAAGGATTGCAGGGCCTATTGTACATTAACTCCAATAAATGGGCGATCCAGAATGCCATTGCGCGCCCGGGAAGGCAGGAGGGATTCAGTATTAAGATTCAGCAGAAATATGAATACATCGATGATGAACAATGGTTCCCGGTGCAGTTGAACACAGATATCACTTTTGCCAGGATGCAGGTCGCAGCAGGAGATGTACGGGCCAGCCTGGTAGGAATTGGCAAAAGTTATATCCGTGATATTGTAATCAATCCGGAGCTTGTGCGACGACAGTTTGCCACCCTTGGCGTTGATGTGGACCCTGATTCGCATGAAAAACCCGAAGCCTACTGGAATGCCTACCGCATTGATACTTTATCGGGCCGTGACCAGCGGACTTATGCTTTCCTGGACAGCATCGGGAAGGAAGCCAATTTCGACAAAATCGCCAATACTTTCGAAACCCTGATGAACGGCAAAATTCCCTTTAAATTCATTGACATCGACCTGGACCGGATCATCAAATATAATGACTACCAGGGATTTTACCTCGGTTTGGGCATTCATACCAACGACAAACTTTCCCGCATGTTTAAAGTTGGGGGTTACTGGGGATACGGATTTAAGGATAAGTCGGCGAAATACGGCGGGGATGTTAATTTCGTGCTGAACCGCCGGCATGAGGTGACTTTGGGTGCGCTTTATACTTATGATCTCGAGGAAACGGGCGGCATCCGTTTTTTTGATGATAACGATAATTTCCTGACGGGTGAAAACTGGAGGAATTTCCTGATCCAGAAGATGAACCCGACAAAAAACCTTTCGGCAACAATGGGATTCCGGCTGCTCAGGGATTTTAAGTTCGGGCTTGGGTTTCACGTAAAGACCAAAGAGGCCAGCGATGGCTACCTGTACCAGATATCCGGCGTGGAAGGACCTGTCGTGGCCATGGATGAATTCAGGTTTACCCAGATCAGTGCAGGATTCCGTTTTGCATTCCGGGAAGAGTTTATTGTAACCAAGCGGACCCGGATGTCCTTGGGAACGAAGTATCCGGTCTTATGGCTGGAGTACACCCGGGGGATCGATGGTTTCCTGGATGGCGAATTTGCTTACAACCGCATCGATGCGAAACTTGAGAAATCGTTCTACACCAAATATCTGGGTACGACGGGCCTAGTTTTCAAGGGGGGATATATCGACCGGGCCATCCCGGCAACTGACCTTTTCAACGGCAATGGCAGCTACCGTTTCTTTACCCTGTATGCCGCGAACAGCCTTGCCACGATGAGGATGAACGAGTTTCTTTCAGACCGCTATGTGGCATTATATTTCACCCATAATTTCGGTAAGTTGTTAAAGAGATGGGAGAAATTCCAGCCTGAATTTCTCATTTCCACCAATGCCACCTTTGGATGGCTGAAGTATGATGAGAACCATCTGAACATGAATTACAAGACCATGGAACGGGGTTATTATGAGAGCGGATTCCTTATTAATAACCTGTTAAATCTTCGGATATATTCCCTGGGAATCGGTGCCTTCTACCGCTGGGGGCCTTATAGCTATCCTTTATTCAAAGACAACATTGCCCTGAAAGTTTCGATTACGTTCCCGCTGGGTTCAATGGGGTTTGGGAATTAGAGCATTACTGGGACTTGGTTCTTGGTTCTTGGTCATTGGTTCTTGGTCGTTGGTCAATGGTAGGAGGGCGGTGGTCAGGTGCTTTTCTCCGTAGGAGAAATATATTTGTAGAAATGAGGGCCAGTCAAACCTTCAAAGTCCCGTCAGGGACGACAGTTTAGCAGGATGGTCGGATAATGTTTAATCCATTTCCCAGCGCTAAATTGTTCATTTTCAAATTTCAACGTCCAAAAATAAATCCCAGCCGGGAGATTTCACCGTCCTGGGTGAAAGCTATGGGACTGCATACTTCATCATGACATCGTTTCTGCTGTTCTGTCGTTCCTAACGGAACTCAAAGGATGAAGCGGGCTACCTTTTCTACCAATATATTTCTCCTACGGAGAAAAGCACCTGACCTCCGCCCTCTGACCAATGACCAAGAACCAGGAACCAGGAACCAGGAACCAGGAACTAATACGCCCTTGCAAACACAACCCTTCGCTCCGACGGCTTCCCGCTGTAAACACATTTGCCATGTTCCACCGGTCCGTCGAGCGGAATAGTGCGGATAGTTGCTTTTGTCTCGTCCTTTATGCGTTCTTCTGTTTCGGAAGTGCCGTCCCAATGTGCCAGGAGGAACCCTCCTTCTTCAATCTTTTCCAGGAACTCTGCCCAGGAATCTACCTTGAACGTATTGTTCTCCCTGAAGTTGAAAGCTTTCTGGAACAGGTTCTTCTGTATCTGTTCCAGCAGGTGCTCAATTTTCGTATCCAGGTGAATGGCCTGCAGTACTTCTTTCTCCAGCGTATCGCGGCGGGCAATCTCAACCGTATTGTTTTCCAGGTCGCGTGGTCCGATGGCTATCCTGACCGGCACGCCTTTAAATTCGTATTCGTTGAACTTCCAGCCCGGTTTCTGGGTATCGCGCCCGTCATATTTCACCCTGATCCCTTTTGCCTCGAGATCTTTCTTGATCTTTTCCGCTTTTTCGGTGATCTGGGCCAGTTGCTCCATATTCTTATAAATAGGTATGATGACAACCTGGTGAGGTGCCAGTTTTGGAGGAAGTACGAGGCCGTGATCATCCGAGTGGGTCATGATCAGGGCGCCGATCAAACGGGTTGATACGCCCCATGATGTTGCCCAGACATGTTCCAGCTTATTCTCTTTGCTTAAAAACTTTACGTCAAATGCCTTCGCGAAGTTCTGGCCAAGGAAGTGGGAAGTCCCGGCCTGCAAAGCTTTACCATCCTGCATCAATCCTTCGATGCAATATGTTTCCAGGGCTCCTGCAAACCGTTCATTCGCGGATTTAACCCCCCTGAGCACCGGCATGGCCAGCCATTCTTCCGCAAACCGGGTATAAATGTCAAGGATCAATTTTGCTTCCTCAACAGCTTCCTGCTCGGTGGCATGGGCGGTGTGGCCTTCCTGCCAGAGGAATTCAGCTGTACGGAGGAATAAGCGCGTGCGCATCTCCCAGCGTACCACGTTGGCCCACTGATTGATCAGGATGGGAAGATCGCGGTACGACTGTATCCAGTTACGGTAGGCATCCCAGATGATCGTTTCCGAAGTAGGCCTGATGATCAGTTCCTCTTCCAGTTTAGCATCTTCATCGACCACAACGCCTTTCCCGTCCGGCGAAGTTTTCAGCCTGTAATGGGTAACAACGGCACATTCTTTGGCGAAGCCTTCCACATGGGAAGCTTCTTTACTGAAAAAAGATTTTGGGATAAAAAGAGGGAAGTATGCATTGACGTGGCCGGCATCTTTAAACATCTTATCAAGGGATGCCTGCATCATCTCCCATATCGCGTAGCCGTAAGGCTTAATGATCATACATCCGCGCACGGCCGAGTTCTCGGCAAGGTCAGCTTTAATCACCAGGTCATTGTACCATTGTGCGTAATTATCTTCCCGGGTTGAAAAATCTTTAGCCATTTTTAATTTTGGTATAGTATTTGCTTTTTTTAGATGAAATAAGACGCAAAAATAATCAATAATGATCTATATCAGTCGCCATAAGGTAATTAAATCACAGGAGGAAAAAACCATGAAAACCTTAGCCATTTTAACCGTTATCTTCAGTATATTCCTTGCATCATGCTCTTCAACCTATGATGCTTCGGCCCCTTACGATGAAGTATATTCACCTGCCAGCCAGCCGGCCAAGGAAGTCGTTGTGGCAAAAGATGTAACGGTACAGTCGCAGCCGGTCGAATCCACTACCGCCTATGAAGGAGATTACTATGCTCCTGAATATGAAGAAGGGGAATTCGATTCTGAAGAATATTACGATTACGAATACTCTTCAAGGGTCAAAAGGTTTCATAACGACAACCCGGGCTTTGATTATTACGATACTTATTATACCGATAATTATTATTACAACAACGATCCATATGTATGGGCAGTGATATTTACAGCGGATGCGGATGCTGCGGATCAGGACTTTCGCTGAGTTTCGGCCTAGGATACGGATGGGGAGGCTATTATGGTTATGGCTACCCTTATTACAGCCCGTTCTATGGATATTATAATCCTTATTATTCCTATCCTTATTATGGTTGGGGATATGGCTACCCCGGATATTGGGGCGGTTCATACTGGTATGGATATAACGACGGTTACTATGATGGCTATTATGGCGGTGGTTATTACCCTGATCCTTACCCGGGAGGGGGAGACGGTTATTATTATGGTCCTCGTGGCAACCGCTCCGGTTCTTCCGACGGTTCCAACAGCACCGGCAGCGCTTCCCGTGGCCAGCGCACCGGCGATGATGAAAACAGCATTCAGTCATACAACCAGGCAACCCGTGATGGCAGCTTATCCGGCGCTGTCCCTGCTACTGGGACAAAATCCTCAGAAGGATCAACGGTGACTTCAGCCCGTGGTGTTAGGACCGACGGGGGATCACCGGTTGTTACCACCGGCACTTCCGGTACGGCTGTTAAAGACCCCGGAACCGGTGTGACCGGATCAACCAGGGATGCCGGCAGCACACGCTCGGTGGCACCGAAGGAAACAGATCCCACAGGCGGAACAGCCGTCAGAACATCCGGAACCACCACAGGCCAGCCGACTTACAGCAAACCTGTTGAATCAGCCCGCTCGGATCGCCCGGTAGGGACCGGCAGTGTCAAAATAGATGAGAATACTTCTATGTCACCCAGCAGAAGGGTGCAGCCGGAAATGAAGTATGACAAGCCAAAGACGTATACATCTCCCAGTGCCCGGACTACTCCTTCAAAACAGGAATACAGCAGTCCCAGCACCCGTGATACCCGTTCTTACTCAGGACAGACCCAGGGAGCAGACAATACACGCAAGGTATATTCCACCACACCGGAAAAAAAGAGCAGTTCGGTCACAAGGTCTTCGACACCTTCACAGAACTACTCCGCACCGGTCAGGTCGAGTTCAAAGAATACCTATACTGCCCCGTCCAGCTCCGGTAGCCGCAGTTACTCCAGTCCTTCGAGATCTTACAGCTCCCCGTCCTCCGGATCATCCGGCGGCGGTGCCAGCAGGTCCGGCGGAGGTGGCAGCAGCAGTGGCGGCAGCAGCAGCGGCGGTTCACATAGCTCAGGAGGCGGAGGTGGTAGTTCACGCGGCGGAAGGTAATAACGCAAAAATTCTCAATCATGAAAAAGATAATGATCATTTCGGCTCTCATCCTGACAGCCGCCGCAACAGCACTATCTCAAACTTCAGCAGACGCATTGCGGTATTCAAGGATCGATATTGGCGGAACAGCCCGCTATATGGGGCTTAGCGGTGCCTTCGGCGCACTTGGCGCCGACTTCACCACGTCGAGCACTAACCCTGCAGGCCTGGGCCTTTATAAAACCTCTGAATTAGTCATGACCCCATCGGTTCATATCGGTAATGTTGAATCTTTATATAATGGAACAACGGCATCCGACTCAAGGTCGAATTTTTACCTGGGCAATGTTGGTTTTGTTTTAGCTTCAAAAAGTAAAACCGATCCAAATAAGCCTGGCTGGAGATATGTCACCTTCGCTACAGGCCTTAACAGGCTCAGCGATTTTAACCGTCGTTATGAGATGACCGGCACCAATGCGGCCAACTCCCTGCTTGATACTTATGTCGAAGATGCAAATGGGATACCATTCGATCAAATCGAGGATGACACTTACGGGGATTATGCCTTCGATCTGAACCTGGCGTGGTGGGCCTATCTGCTTGACCTTGAAAATCCTCTGATTGATAATCAATATATCTCTCCTATACCTGGAGGAAATAAATTGCAAACCAAATCGATCGATTCCCATGGATCGATGAATGAATATGTTTTCAGTTTCGGTGCCAATTACAATGACCGTCTCTACCTTGGTATGACGATGGGCATACCGTTTATCCGGTATTACGAATCGTCAGTCTATACGGAAAGCAATATCAATAACAGCGACCTGAAATACTTTGACCGAATAGAAGACCTGGAAACACGCGGAAGCGGGTTTAATATGAAATTCGGGCTGATCTACCGGGCAAGCGACTGGTTAAGGATTGGTGCCGCATTCCACACCCCTTCCTGGTTCGGTAACATGACAGATTACTGGCAGGTGACGATGATATCTGAATTTTATACGGCCGATGAAAACGGTTATACCCGTTACGTGGAGTCTTCACCTTCCGGTACTTACGATTATTCATTGAATACCCCATACCGTATCCAGGGCAACCTTGCTTTTATCATCGGGAATATAGGACTGGTAAGTGCCGACTATGAATTTGCCGATTACGCTTCTGCACGTTATGACGCGCCGGATTATAGTTTCAACAATGAAAACTCCTCCATCAGCAACAGCTATGCAGGTACACATCATATCCGTGTCGGGACCGAATGGCGATACAATATTTTCAGTTTCAGGGCAGGCGCCAAGTATTTTACGTCTCCTTACCAGAATAATATCAACGATGGAAGCCGCATGGGTTTCTCCGGGGGCATCGGCCTGAAAGAAGGATGGTTCTTTATGGACCTGGCTTATGCCTATCAGTAAAATGGAGGATGATTATTATTTCTACAATACACCTGACGATTGCTTCAAATCCGGTCGCGAACAAAACCAGGGACCATTATGTGCTGCTGACGATAGGGGCTAAACTCTGACAAACCTCACATTTGCCGCCTTAAAACTGATCCAGACTTCTTTTCCCTCCCGCAATGCCAGGTTTTGTAAAGATTCCCTGGTGATCCGGGCATAAAAAAGGGTCCCTGTATCCACCAGTATTTCAAAGCCGAAAATCGACTGGCTGATATCCACAATACGGCCTTTCAACTGGTTTGTAGCACTGGTGGGAAGGTCGTTCAATGAAATGAAAATATCTTCGCCTCTTAACAGGACAAAGCCTTTCCCTTCCGGCTCTTCAGTAGTCAGGCGCAAAACCTGGCCATTCTCAAGTTCGCCATACTGCCGGTCTTGTTCCCGGTATAACCGGGCCGGAAAATAATTTCTAACACCGGTGAAACGGGCAACAAATTCAGATCCGGGCTGGTGAAAGACCTCATCGGCAGGCCCCAGCTGGATGATCTTACCCTGGTTTATTACTGCCACTTTATTTGCCAGCACCAGAGCTTCCTCATAATCATGCGTGACATGAATGATGGTCTGCCCTTCGGTATTGATTTTTTTCATCAGGCTGCGCAATCCCTGGCGGAGGGAAACATCAAGTGAAGCCAATGGCTCATCCAGCAGCAGGAACTTCGGTTTGCGTATCAGGGTCCGTGCCAGGGCAACACGCTGCAACTCCCCGCCTGATAAGGTATGGGGCCGCCGGTCAAGTAAATGGGCAATTTCTGCCGCTTCTGCCTGTTCCGTGACCTGTAATGAGATTTGTTTACTGCCTAAACCCCTGTTACGGATCGGGTAATGCAATATTTTCCCTGACACTCATGTGCGGGAAAATGGCATAATCCTGGAAAACCAGCCCGAATGGCCTGGATTGGATCTTCCACCCGGTAATGTCTTCACCGTCGACCATGATGCTTCCTTCATCGGGATCGATCAAGCCGGCAAGTAATTCCAGGATCTGTGACTTTCCGGAGCCCGATGGCCCCAGGATGCATGAAATAATCCCCATCCTCAACCCGAAAGGAAATATTATCCAGTTTAAAATCCGGATAGGTCTTTGGTTATATTTATTAATTCAAGCATCTTTTCCGGAACGGGATAAGAAACGTAATGCGATGAAAAATACCAGGCTGACGATGATAAAAATAACAGCGACAGGCCTTGCATAGCCAAGTCCGAAGGAACTGAACCGCTCCCAGATCAAGAACCGGGGTTACCATCGGGTGGTATGCGACGATGATTACTGCGCCGAATTCGCTCATTCCCCTGGCAAACATCAGGATCAGGCCTGAAACGATATTGCGCCATGCCAGGGGAAGGGAAATTGAGAAAAATACCCTGGCGGGAGAAGCCCCCAGGTTAAGGGCAGCCAGTTCAAGCCTTACAGGAACGGAAGAAAACCCATCCCGGGCTGCATTGATAAGAAAAGGGATGCTGACAAAGGCCATGGCGATGGCAATCCCGGCAGGTGCCCCGACAAAATCCAACCCGATCATCGATCCGAATTTGCCTAAAATTGAATCCCTCGAAACAAATCCCAGTACCGCGATACCTGCTGCCGAATGGGGGATCACGATAGGCAGGTCGATAATTCCAAGGACCAGCCGTTTTAAGGCAAAATCCTTCCTTGCCAGTAAATAAGCCAGCGGAATCCCCCCAAGCGCAAAAACCAGCGTTGCCGCCATGGAAACCCATAACGTAAGGCCAATGCTTCGCTGAACCTCAGGATCTTTCGATGATTCAAAAAGCTGACCGGGTGAGGTGGCCACAAACATGCCGACAAGCGGCCCAACGATGAAGAGCAGCACTACTCCGCTGAGCAGGATAAGGAAAAGTTGAAATGGTTGCAATCTCATGACGCTTCGAAGATAGCAAAATGAGGTGAATATGGATTAATTTGGCATGAAAAAATAAGATGACAATAAATGATGAAAAGTGTATATTTGAATAAATCAGTTTATTTTTTATTTATATTTGTTAATTATTTAACAGACAAATTAAGCGGTAATATGGGTCGATTATATGACTTGCTCAGCCAGGATGTCAGGTTCAAAGAAGGGCTGAAAGCCTGCATCAATTGCGGTACCTGCACTGCCATATGCCCGGCGGCGGAATTTTACAATTATGATCCGCGTCTGCTTGTCACTACCCTGCAAAGCCGCGATGAAGAACAGATCGAAGCTTTGTTGAAAAGTGATTTTATATGGTATTGCGGTGAATGCATGTCATGCAAAACACGCTGCCCGCGAGGAAACGTGCCGGGAGCACTCATTTCCGTAGTGCGCTCTTTTTCACAGGACCTTGGATATTTCGTGGAATCTGAAAAAGGGAGGCAGCAACTGGCCATTAAAAGGACTGTCGGGGAGTGGATCCTGGATCATGGCTATTGCCTGTTCCCTAAGGAAATCGAACCGGAAGCACATCCTGAGCAGGGACCTGTCTGGAGCTGGATCGCTTATCATCTGAAAGAGGTTTATGGCCGTTTTGATGCCCATTACCAGGAAGAAGGACCGGGAATCCTGCGTAAGATACCACAGGAATCGCTGGATGAACTGAAAAGGATATTTGATGTCACAGGGGGTACTGAACGGTTTGAAAAGCTCGAGGAATTCTCAAGGAAAAAAGCTGAAGAAATGGGCAAGGAATTCAGCCCGGGACAGAAAAGCGAGTACTACTTTCACGTTTATAACACCAACAACAATAAACACGGCAAAGATGAACATTGAGGGTAAAAAGGTGATCTGGAAAGAATACCAGAAAGAGATTGCCGATGAATGATTATTTTTATGTCAGAAGTTGTGTAAGACAAAGTTTTTTCCCCGGATCTGAGACAACATTTCTTAAAATATTGCGGGAAGATCTGGGCAAAAATATCAGTGAGCACCCATTCCATACCACCTGCACCGGGATTGCATATCATTCCGATATCGTTCCTTTTGAAACGACCATGACCGTTATAGCCCGGCAATTTGCTCTCATGACCGAAGCCGGTTACCATAACTATGTTCCTTCCTGCATTACTTCTTTCGGCATGTATAACGAGGTGCTCGATACCTGGCACCATTTCCCGGAAGTAGAGAAAAAGGTAAGGAAACTCCTTAAAGAGGCTACCGGCAAAGAATTTGAAAAGCCAAAAAACCTGGTTCACGCCAGTGATATCATTTATAAATTCCGTAAAGAAATTGCCGAAAAAGGCAAATTCAGGCTTGTGAACCGGTTTACAGGCGAACCTTTGCGGATAGTTGAACATATTGGATGCCATTATGCTAAAATATTCCCCAGCAAAGGTGTAGGAGGCGCAGAATATCCACATGTCCTGGTAGGCATGATAGAAGACTGGGGAGGGGAGGTGATTGATTACCCGGAACGTCGCCATTGCTGCGGATTTGGATTCAGGCAATATCTAGTGAAGGCCAATCGGGGTTATTCCATTGCCTGTTCCCAGAAGAAATTTGAGTCGATGAAGCCATATAAGCCTGAAGCCATTCTGACAAACTGCCCCGGCTGTCCTTTTTTCTTCGACCGCTGGCAATATGCTATCAGCGAAATGGAAGGCAAGACTTATGGTGAAGATGGCCAGGGTATCCCGGTCCTTACCTATGAAGAGCTGGCAGGGATGGTACTTGGTTATGATCCATGGGACCTGGGCTTTCAAACCCACCAGGTTCCTGTTGAACCTTTACTAGATAAAATTGGTATTCCTTATGACCCCGACAAGAAATATCTCGGTAAAAATGGGGAATTTATAGGAAAACCGGATATTGCAGCAAATTTAAAATTTTGTCATTAGCAGGATATGGTGAAAAAGGTTATCGTCATCGGTGGCGGTGTCGCAGGACTTGAAGCAGCGTCAGGGTTAGCCTCTTTTAGCGTCGATGTCACCCTCATCGAAAAAGAGGATCATCTGGGCGGACATGTTGGTGAATGGGACCGCCTGTTTCCATCTCGCCGGCCGGCTAAAGAAATTACAGGTTTTCTTACTGAAAAACTAGATAACAAAGTCACTGTTCATCACCGCAACAGAAGTTCTTAAAGTTGAACGATCAGGGCAAAACTGGAATGTCTTATTAAATAATTCCAGGTCCTTAGATGCGGATGCCATTCTCCTGGCAACGGGATTTGATCTTTTTGAAGCACGTAAAAAGGAAGAATACGGTTATGGTATTTATGACAATGTCATCACTGCGGCTGATCTTGAAAAGAAATTTGCCCGTGATGGTGAAATAAGGAATACACAGGGAAAGATTCCCGAAAGGGTTGGTTTTGTGCATTGTGTCGGATCGCGTGATGAGAAGGTCGGTAATTTATATTGCTCACGTGTTTGTTGTGTGACTGCTGTGAAGCAAGCCATAGAGGTCTGTGAAATGATACCGGGCTGCGAAGTTTTTTGTTTTTACATGGACCTCAGAATGTTTGGCCTTGATTTCGAAGCGCTTTATAAGGAAGCACAGGAAAAATGGGGTGTCCATTTTATCAGGGGAAGGCTGTCGGAAGCATTTGAGAACCAGGATGGCTCGGTGTTGGTAAAGGTGGAAGATACCCTTGCCGCGCGTCCTTTTAAAATGAAGGTCGACCTGCTGGTGCTTATGTCCGGCATGGTTACTTCTTCCGGGACAAAGAAAATGGTGGATATGCTGGGGCTTGAAATCGACGAAAACCGTTTCCTCCAGCCTGCAGATCGCCAGCTCCAGGCAAATGAAACCGGGCATCCCCGGCATTTTCCTCGCCGGCACCTGCACCTCACCCAAGAGCATCGATGAGACGATTGCTGATACGCGGGCTGCTACTTTGAAGATATTAGAGTACTTAAATTCAGTCAGCGGTCAGCGGTCAGCGGTCGGTCAGCCAATGACTAATGACTAATGACTAATGACTAATGACTAATGACCAATGACCAACTTCGGTTACACCATAAGTTCTGACCGGCAGATCGATTACGACAGCAATGACAGGCGAATTGCACGGTACCTGGTTGAGCATGAGCCTTCATTCAAGGTGTGCATTGCATGTGGCACCTGCACGGCTACCTGCAGCGCAGGATTATTTACTGATTTCAGCCTGAGGGAACTGATCGGGCATATCAAAAGGGGAGAAGTCCGTAATGTCAGGACCGAAATTGAAAAATGCATGCTTTGCGGCAAGTGCCAGCTTGCATGTCCCCGCGGAGTCAATACAAGAAATGTTATCCTCAATATTCAGAGAGCTATTGAAGATTTATAAATTATGACATTTAACCTGTTTGTCCTTCCTTTCTTCCTGGGACTGATCGCCCTGATGGTGATCCTCATCATGAAGTATACGAGGTGGATCAGTGGCTTCGAACCAGGAGACAAGGCACTTCTCCGGAAAGGGATATTTACGCGGAAAAGCTTAAGCGCTGCCGGAGAAGTGTTCATGGAAAGTTTGCTTCACCGTAAAATGTTTCGACGAAATGCATTGCTCGGTTTCATGCACATGAGTTTTGCATTCGGGTGGTTCCTCTTGATCGTTTGCGGAAACCTTGAATCAAGGATTTACAGTAAAGTCCATCTTAACCCGCCGTATTACCCGATCTTTCTTAAATTTTTTATATCTGACGGACGTGTTTTATCGCATGAGCTAATGTCGATACCAGGTATCTTTCGCTTACTGATGGATATATTTCTTCTTCTGGTATTGACAGGGCTGTTACTAGCTCTGGCTAAAAGGGCCACTTCTCATTGGTTCGGATTAAAAAAGACAAGCAGGCATACTCATTTTGACCGTTTAGCCATTATAACTCTCTGGTTGATATTTCCTTTCAGATTACTGGCCGAAAGCCTGACGGCGGCGCAATACCACCATGGCAGCTTCCTGACAAACAATTTCGGTGATTTCCTGGCAATTTTTCTGCCTGCAGAAAAACTCTCATATTCGGCATGGTGGGCCTATTCCCTGGCTTTGGGCATCTTTTTCGTCAGCCTGCCCTATTCCCGTTTTATGCATATTCCTACAGAAGTCATGTTGATCTTTTTCAGGCATTATGGCATTAAACCCTCCCTTCATTTCAACCATTACTCGAATTTTGAGATCCAATCATGCCCTAAATGCGGGGTATGTATAGATGCATGCCCGGTTCATACCGATGCGAATGCAGATGGTATTCCCCCGGCTTATTTCCTCCGCACCTTAAAAGACAATAATCCCGTTCTGAATTCCACTTACAATTGCCTGCTTTGCGGCCGCTGCGAGGCTTATTGCCCTGTTGGGATCAATATCAACGCATTGCGGTTATCCCAGCGGATCCGTTATGCCAGAAACCTGAACGGCTCATTCACCTACCTTAAACCGGCCAAAAGCCCGGTAGCTGAAGTTGCTTATTTCGCCGGGTGTATGACACATCTCACACCATCGATCAAAATTTCGATGGAAAAAATATTTACCTCGGCCGGGGTCGATTACCAGTTCATCGACCGCGATGGCAGTGTTTGTTGCGGAAGGCCGCTATGGATGGCAGGCAAGGAGAAGCAGGCACGGGAACTGATGCAGCATAATAAAGAGCTTATCGAAAGCACGGGCTGTAAAACGCTTGGTGCTTTCCTGCCCGATCTGCCTGAAGATTTTCCGGGAAGAATATGGGTTAAATATGGAGATGCTGCACCATTCACAATATATTCTACGTCTGGTAAATGAGAAGAAAATTGATTTGAAGCGGGAAGATCTGACGGTTTCTTACCATGATCCCTGTGAACTGGGCCGGGGATCAGGGATATTCGAATGAGCCCCGCCAGTTGATCGGGAAGATGGCAAACCTGGTCAGGGCCAGCGAAGAGAAAAATATGTCGATATGCTGCGGTGGTAGCCTGGGAAGCACCGGGATCAGTTGTTATCAAAGAGATGAAGTGTCGATGTTAACCCTTGAAACACTGACTGGCTAATGATCCGGAATCCATCATTACGGCCTGTCCGCTTTGCAAAAAAACCTTGCAGAAAGATTCGCCTGTTGAGGTATTGGATATAAGTGAATTGGTTATTGGTAAGATGGTGGAACAGGAAGATTTAAAGCCTGAAATGATTTATCAGGAAGAAAATTTCTAAAGCAGTTGTTCTATTTAAAAATTTATTTAAATTTGCACTCCTTTTTTGACGTATTGCGGAAGTAGCTCAGCTGGTAGAGCACGACCTTGCCAAGGTCGGGGTCGCGGGTTCGAATCCCGTTTTCCGCTCCAGTAAAAAGTCCCGGTTAATTCGGGACTTTTTTAATGTTAAATGCTTAATGAGTAATGCATAATTCATAATTCTTAATTAGTAGTGAATAATGAATAATGTTTATTTTTGAACTTTGAATTTTGAGTTATAAACTTTAAATCAAATTATTCCCGAATTCAACATTCAAAACTTAACATTCAACATTGTAGTTCGCCCGGGTGGCGGAATAGGTAGACGCGTTGGACTTAAAATCCAATTTCCAGTGATGGAAGTGCCGGTTCGATCCCGGCTCCGGGTACAAGCAAAAAACCTCTCAAAAGTCGGGACGGTTTTTTGATGCTTTGACGGGTTGAATCGTCGGTTCATATTGTTGCAGCATATACGTAACTGACGGTTTTACCCGTTGGACAATGAGTAATAAAGTATCAGTTATTAAGCGCAAAGGGATTAGAATTTGAGACAACCACCTGTTGAATTTTGGTTGTTTAATGTTGAGTTTTGAGTTGGGCAATCGGCCTGGAGATGGTTGATTATTTAGTTATGATTTCTTTTTTTAGTTAAATTTGAGTAATCAAATAGTCCCTGAAAGTGAATGCTCAAAATACATTCATGTATAAAAGCATACCGTTACAAATCCGCAGACTGGTTCCTTTTTGGAATGGTTGCCCGGGTATAAATTATCTTACCTGAAATGGGACCTGATCGCAGGGACAACACTGGCTTTTTTTGTGATCCCGACGTCGATGGCATATGCGACCCTGGCAGGCTTGCCGCCTGAGACAGGAATTTATTGCTATTTTTTTGCCGGCTTATTATATTTTATATTCGGAACGTCACGTCAACTGGCAATTGGGCCGACATCAGCCATATCGATCATTGTTGCCATGTCGATCGGGGCCATGGCGGGAGACGATCCGGTCCATGCGGTCACCCTTGCATCAGCAACAGCATTGTTCATGGCAGGGCTATTTCTCATCGCATACCTTATCAGGCTCAGTTCACTGATAAATTTCATCAGTGATACCGTTTTGCTGGGTTTCAAGGCCGGCGCTGCCCTGGTGATCGCATCGACACAATTGCCGAAATTCTTCGGGATCAAAGGTTCAGGTGATAATTTTTTCGAAAGGATATGGCATCTTGCCACCCATACCGGGGAGACAAATATGGCCGTGCTCGTCTTTGGTATAAGCGCTTTATTGCTCCTGATCCTCGGAAACCATTATTTCCGGGGAAAGCCGGTATCCCTGATGATCGTAATTGTATCAATAATACTCGTCTCCATCACAGGCATTGAAAACCTGGGGATTACGGTAGTCGGTGAAATACCGGAAGGGCTTCCCGCGATGAAATGGTCACTTCCGGATCGTAATGAATTCATCGATATATTCTTCCTGGCCCTGGCCTGTTTCTTTCTCTCCTATATCGAAAGTGTTTCTGCAGCCCGGTCCATAGCAAGGGAAAAGGGATACGAGATCGATACCAGGCAGGAATTGCTTGCCCTCGGGGCTGCTAACTTCGCTTCTTCAATTGGAGGAGGCTATGCCGTGGCAGGAGGATTATCCCAATCGACCGTGAACAGCAAATCAGGGGCTAAAAGCCTGGTTTCCCTTGTCATTACATCCTTCATCCTGGGGTTGAGCCTGTATTTCCTTACGGGGCTGTTTAAAAACCTGCCCCATGTCATCCTCGCGGTGATTGTCATCGATGCGGTCATCAGCCTGATCAATATCAGGGAAATGAAACACCTGTTCCGGGTCAGTCGTGTTGAATTCTGGGTTTCGGTCCTCACCATCATTGTTGTAATTATCTTTGGCGTGCTCAAAGGTATTATCATCGCGGTTATCTTTTCAATCATTTCACTGCTGAAAAAGAGCGCTTCACCTCATATCGCGGTCTTGGGAAAAATACCGGGGACATCGCTTTTTTCCGATACCTTGCGCCATCCCGACAATCAGCCGGTTGAAGGGGTTTTGATCCTTCGGCCTGAATCATCAATACTATATTTTAACATCAATCACATCAGGGAAGAAATTAATGAACTTGTAGCCAATTATCCCGGAAAGGTGAAACTGCTTATCCTCGACCTGTCATCAGCCAATTTTATTGATATTCCGGGTGCCAGGTTCCTGCTTCAACTGGAAGATGACCTGGAGAAAAAAAATATCGGATTTCGAATAGTCGATGCCCTTGGAAGTGTGCGTGATATCCTTCGGGCCGAAGGTATGGAGAAAGAAATCGGACACATAAGCAGGAAGTTGACTGTTAATGAGATCCTGGAAGAATACCACAAGGCTTTTCCACAGAAATTAATGCCTTAATACTTGACATTCATTGATTATTATTGTATATTTGGATGTCATCCTTTTAGTCCGAACCAAAAAGCAATGCTACTGAATTTCGATTTAGATCAACGTATTGGAAATTAGGGAGCAACGATATTTTAGGATCTAGCAATTTAAACCATCTCACTGTTCCATTGTTTTCTGGGGTTTTAGTTTTGAGAAGTTTTTTATTGGTTATTAACGATATCACTGAATAACTAACCTTAAATCAAATTCATTATGAAAACAGTTAAAATTACACTGGGCATCATTATTATGCTCGCTTTTTTTGGTTTAAATGAGGTGGTTGGCCAATGGGCACCGGATGGGGCTAACATTCACAACACTAATGCCGGTAACGTTGCCATTGGTGTCTTTCCAGCTACATCACTGCTCCAGGTCGGGAAAAACATGGTGGAGCCGACCATCAAGATACAGAATTTCGGAGGCGCCGGTGGTGCAACTTATCAAATGACTGATATTGCAAGTGGCGCAGATTGGAAATTCAAAGCTACAGCTTTAGGTGGCTTTAAGATCCGTGATAATGCATTCGGACTCGATGTTATCACTATTGAAGCTAATAGCGCGGTTCATTCGATGTATATCGATGCTGCCGGAGATGTGGCTATGGGCCAGAATACACCAAATGGCTTTGGCCTGAATGTGATCAACTATACAAGTGGAAAAGCTGCAATACAGGGTTTGGACGAAAGTTTCGGCCTTTTTGCAACCGGTATGCTAGGCGTACTGGAACCATCATTACTGGGGGTACCTGTTGATGTTGTTAATGCAGGTGTCCTTGGAATAAAACCTAATGCCGGTGGTAACGGAGCCGCAGTCTACGGCTGGAACAATGATGATAACGGCATTAATTATGGTGGTATTTTTGCTTCTGATGGCGCTGGTTCAGGAACTAACTATGGCGCCTATGCCAGTGCCATGCATGCTACAAATAATTTTGCCGGCAAATTTTTCGGCCGGGTAGAGGTAGATGGCCACCCAAGTGCTACAGAAGCTGCTGATTACACATCAACCGTTTTAAAGGCGACGGTACATCATGCGCATATCCGCAGATACAAGGGCTGTTGAAGGTTTCTCCAACCCTAATGCGGGTTACGGAATAGGAGTCCAGGGAACCGGCGGATGGATGGGTGTTGCTGGTTATGCAGACGGAGGGGCATATACCGGGACCAATTATGGATTGTATGGTTATGCTTTTGGAACTGCAGGTACCCATATCGGGGTATATGGCTATGCATCGGGCGGGGCAACGAACTGGGCCGGTTATTTTGCCGGCGATACTTATGTCAGCAGTGACCTGAGGATCGCAACCTTAACCCAGGCTACCGGCTATGCATTATCGGTCAATGGCAAGGTGGCCTGCGAAGAGGTGCTGGTTGAAGACCTCGTGAACTGGCCCGATTACGTGTTTGCCGAAGATTATAAACTGATGAGCCTCGAAGAACTGGAACAAAACATCGATAAAAACAAGCATCTGCCCGGATTACCTTCGGCAGCAGATATCGAGGAAAATGGTTTATTGCTCGGAGATATGCAAAAGAGACTGCTTGAAAAAGTGGAAGAACTGACCCTGTATACCATAGCCCAGAACAAAGTCATTAACGAACTCCTGCAAAAAGTGGAGAACCTGGAGAAAGAGAACGCAAAGATCGGTAAGAACAAAAATCAATAGTAAAATCCGTTAAAACGGTAATCTTAAAATTAAAGAAAAATGAAAAAAACGACAATATTCATCATTCTTCTGATGCTATTTGGTTTTTCTACTGTCTTTGCCCAGGCCACACGGACGGCAACGCCCGTCAATGACCCGGAAACCAAATCGCTCCCGGACCCGAAATTCAGTCCTGAAGAACAGGCGCTGAGACTGACCGCAGGGGAAGATAATCCTGCAAAAATTGATGAAGCAGCCATGGTAGATCCTAAGATTAATCCGCAGGACCTGCCTGCTGAGGAGGATTACGGGCCATCCAATGCCAAACCGGCGGAAGGACAGGATGTGGATCCGAAGCTCGAAGCTGAACGTGCAAAAAAAGCACAGCCGGCTGAGCCAGATCCCTCTACACAGCCTGTTTCCCGGCAGGACCAGCCCGCCGGAGAAAAAAACGGTACCATTATTAATTACCGTAACATGCAAGCTGGCGGAAATGATCAACCCAAAGGCGACCAACCTGCAAATATTACGAATTACCGTGAAATGCAGGGTCCCAATGAGCAACCTGCAGGCGATAAACCTAACAAGTAATTAATGTTAAAAACGACGACTATGAAAAAGATAAGATTTTTTACCATGTTGGTTTTTAGCATTCTTGCTTCGGGATACCTTATGGGGCAGCAAAACCCCTGGGACCTTTGGCTTAATCCGGGGACGGATGATTTCGCTACCATACAGCGGAATGTTGAGAACTATTACGCAGACAAGGACAAAATGGCCCGCGGTTCCGGTTATAAACAATATAAACGCTGGGAATATATACAGCAGGACCGGTTGACCGATGACGGCAAATTATTGAATTATGCCGCTAAAAACTTCGAGGAATATGAGGCCTATATGAATATGTACGGAACCAGGGGAACCACGGCTACATATGGTTACTGGTATTCCCTCGGCTGCGACTATTTCGTAGACGGCAACGGCTGGAACGGAGGCATAGGCCGGGTGAACAGCATCACGTTTCATCCGACTGATGCGAATACAATATGGGCCGGCTGCCCTTCGGGCGGTCTATGGAAAACCACAGACGGAGGCACGAACTGGACACCATTAACCGATGGCATGCCCAGGATCGGCGTTTCAGGCATGGTTGTTAACTACAATAATACTAATGTCATGTATTTGCTGACCGGCGATGGCGACGGGGCGGATGTCTATTCGATCGGCGTATTAAAAACCACCAATGGCGGTGAAACATGGAAGAGCACGGGTTTAACCTGGACCGTGACAAATTTCGTCAGGGCTTATAAGATCCTGATGCATCCGACAAATCCTGCCATATTGTTCGTGGTAAGCAGCGAAGGTATCCATAAATCTACGAACTCCGGTACCTCATGGACACTGGTGCACTCCAGTGCAGGCTTTAACTATCATGATATTGAGTTCAAACCGGGCGATCCGACGATCATGTATGTCTGTGCCGGCACAAGATTTTACAGGTCCACCAACACCGGTGATACCTGGACGGAGATCGTGTCAGGCGTACCCAACAATGCCGGCAGGATGGCCGTCGGTGTTACTCCGCAATGATCCGGTTTATGTATTACATATTTGCAGGACCTTCTACAGTCGCCGGTACTTTCGTGGGAATGTACCGCTCATTTGACAGCGGAGTGAATTTTGGCACACAAGTCCACAACTCCTAACATCCTGGGATACAGTGATGTTGGAGGGGATGATGCCGATCAGAACTCCTATGACCATTGTTTTGCCATTTCAAGAACGGACGTGGCTGATATGGTGACCGGTGCAATCAATTGCTGGAAAAATGAAAATTATGGTGCTACAGGTTTTTGGGTGTTGAGTTCCATGTGGAATAATCATCCGGGAGCCGATTATACCCATGCGGACATCCATGCACTGGAGATCAACCCGCTGAACAACTGGCTGTATTGCGGCAGCGATGGCGGTTTCTTCCGGTCCACGGATTTCGGTGAAAACTGGACCGACCTTTCAAATGGCCTGGAAATAACCCAGAATTACCGGATTGCCGGGGTGGATGCCAATTCGAATCTGATCATCAACGGTACCCAGGATAATGGTTCAAACAAATGGACAGGCGGCGCTACCATGCTTCACGTTCTTGGTGCAGATGGGATGGATTGCATGATTGATTTCAGCAATAATAATATCCTGTATAATTCCACCCAATTCGGCGGGCTTGTCGAAATCTGTTGATGGAGGAGCCTCTTACGCCGGAATACAACCTGGCGGTTCATCAGGATCATGGATTACCCCTTATGTGATGCAGTATGACAATGCCAATGTAATCTATGGTGGATACCAGAATATTTATAAAAGCACGAATGGAGGAAGTTCCTGGTCAGACCTGGGATATGAAGGTTCCGGTGCGATGGCACTGGGCGGATCCAGTAATCCGGGCCGTGTATATGCCTCTGTTGATAATTCCAATATCATTTACATGTCAAATGATTATGGAGCGACTTTTGCCAATGTAACAAATAACCTTCCTGCCGGGAATATTACATTCATTGCGGTTAACCCTGACTGGTCCTACGATGTCTTTGTAACTTACGGAGGCTATACTGCCGGGCGAAAAGTATTCCGCTCAACAGATGCTGGAACAACCTGGACGAATATATCCGGGACTTTGCCAAATATCCCTATAAACTGCATCGCTATTGAAGATACCGATGACAATCCGTTACATGCACTTTATATAGGTACTGATGTCGGTGTATATTATCGTGATGAAAATATCGGTGACTGGATCCCCTTCATGAACGGGCTTCCTGCAGTCATGGTCTTTGACCTGGAGATCAACGAAACCAGCAATGTTATTACTGCAGGAACTTATGGCCGGGGATTCTGGCGCTCTGAGCTCTATTCTTCCTGCCCGGTGTGGTACACACTTTACCAGTCAAATGATCCCAGCAACCCTAATTATACAGGATTCCAGTATCTATGAGGCCAGCGACAGCCTGCATTCGAACCGGATCATCACCGGGGGGATCGGAACAGATGTCACATACAGGGCAGGGACAATCATAAGGCTTCAGACAGGCTTCCATGCAAAAGCCGGCAATAAGTTCAAGGCAGTTCTTGGCCCCTGCTCCGGCACTGAACCACCGGCTGTCCGCCATCCGGCAAGCGAATCGGAAGTCATAACCGAATAAATCGGTTCTTTTTTCTTGTGCTCCGACGACTAAAGCCGTCGGTTCCAAGTTAGTTACAAAATTTAAAGAGGCTGTCTCAAATGTCTGAGCAGCCTCTTTTTTTTGGTACTGAGGCAGCCCCGTTTTGTTATGCCTTATCCTCAGTCATTTAGTCTAATGATAAAATCATAAATAAAAAGAATTCTTAATTATTTGTTAAAAATTTGACAAGGACATTCCTCACATTGTATATTTGATGCTGTAGTCTTACAATCTTCGCTTCATCCAAGAGATAAAGTCTTGTTTTGTCACTTTTTGTGTCAAAACGATTTGTTAGTGATGCCAGCCATTAATAAGACTTCAATAAATCCTTTAAATCAGTGGATTACGGAAACTTTGTTAATATTATTAATTTCTAACCTTAAAACAAATTCATTATGAAATCAGTAAAATTTACTCTGGGCATGGTTATTTTGCTCGCATTTTTAGGTTTTAATGAGGCTATGGGACAATGGGCACCCGATGGTCCAAACATTCACAACACTAATGCCGCCAACGTTGCAATTGGTGTCTTTCCAGCAACCACGCTTCTCCAGGTTGGGAAGAACATGGTAGAACCTACCATCAGTGTGCGGAATTTCGGAGGTGCCGGTGGGGCAACCTATCAGATGTCAGATCTTACCAGCGGAGCCAACTGGAAATTCAAAGCAACGGGCACCGGTGGTTTTAAGATCCGTGATGAGGCATTCGCCATGGATGTGATCAACATTGCAGCCAACAGCAACGCAAATGCATTAAATATAAATAACCTGGGATATGTCGGCATAGGAACTACAACACCCGCTTATCAATTACATGTTGTGGGAAATGATATTGGTTTAGATGAATCCGCTCCTTTTGTAATCCTGAATTCAACTTTAGCCGGTTCCAATGCTGGAATAAATTTCAAAGAAATCGGACGTTTCTAATGGATGGATTTTTTACGATGAAGTCGACGATGCTTTAAGATTAAATGCATCATCTGTTAATGGTTTCAGGAATGACCTGGTCATTAAAGCTGATGGCAGGGTCTGTATCGGAACAACTGCAGCCGCAACAGGCTATGCATTGTCAGTTAATGGAAAAGCTGTCTGCACAGAGGTTTTGGTAGACGCGTTAGCCGATTGGCCAGACTATGTTTTCAGTGAAAATTACGACCTGATGAGTCTGCAGGAACTGGAGAAAAGTATCAAAGAAAACAATCATCTTCCTGGAATCCCTTCAGCAGCGGAAGTTGAAGAAAATGGCATCCTTTTAGGAGATATGCAGACCAAACTGTTAAAGAAGGTGGAAGAGTTAACATTATACACTATTGAACAGGATAAGCAAATTGCAGAGCTTCAGAAGAATTTCGAAGAATTGAAAAATGCTAACCTTAAGAAATCAAGGAAGCAGAAATAATTCCTGCTTATTTCTCAACATCTGTAAATCATTTGTTGAAACCATGTTCAAAATGTTAACACTTAAATCAGATTACGATGAAAAATATTAAAATAATTTTCCTGCTGATCTTTCTGATGGGCTATTTTACGGCCTTTTCGCAACAGGCCTCAACCGGGTTGCAAGATAACCAGCAGAAAACAACATCAGTAAAACAGGACCGTTCGACTTTATCTCCTAACCCGGCTCCCGCTGAGCAAACTGAGATACAGAATCTGGGAGATTCGAACGGGGAACAGCAATTGTTGCCTGATGCAACAGAAATTGCTGATCCGGAATCCTCTCCAAATAAGCCAACTGATCCGGCAACCCTCACAACCGAAGGTCCCGGCAAAATGGTAACCACTACAGTGGAGAATGTCGGGCCCAGCCCAAATAATCCGAATGGGAGTAAGACCAGATACGAAATAATACCAAAAATTCAGAGCTATGAAAAAAACAATTCAAAATATTTCTATACTGGCCATTCTGGTATTATCCTTGTCTTTCGGCATCAGTAAAAATATCGATGCACAGCAGATAGGAGAGTCCGGTACCGGTTATCCGTTTGCCATATGGATGGAACCGAATACGGATGATTTTGCCTCGATCCAGCAGCAGGCAGAAGCCTGGTTTGAAGGCAAAGATAAAGACCGTGGCTCAGGCTACAAGCAGTGGAAACGCTGGGAATACATCAACCAGAACAGGTTGACCAGCGACGGAAAAATTACCAATTACGCAGCGCGTAACTGGGATGCCTTCATGGAAATCGGTGGGGGCGCCGAAAGGACAACCAACGGAAACTGGTTCTTCCTTGCGGCAAGTAATTATACAAACGGGCCGTCTGGCTATAACCCGGGTATCGGGAGGGTCAACTGCATTGCTTTTCACCCAACCGATGTGAATACGCTCTGGGTTGGATTGCCATCCGGCGGTTTATGGAAAACAACCAACAATGGTGGTACTTGGACAGCTTTAAGCGATGGTTTGCCTGCGATCGGCGTCTCCGGAATCGTCGTCCATCCTTCGACTCCGAGTACATTATGGATCCTTACCGGCGACGGTGATGCGGGCGACACCAGGTCAATCGGTGTGCTTAAATCCACCAACAGTGGAACTACCTGGAATTCTACCGGCCTGTCATGGGACGTTACCGAAAATAAAAGGGGATATAAACTTATGATGGACCCAGCCAATAACAACGAGTTATGGGCAGTGACTGACGATGGTCTTTATCAAACCACAAACGGTGGCACCACCTGGACAAATGTGTTAAGCGGCAGCTGGCGTGACCTGGAATTCAGACCGGGTACTCCAAACACTATGTACCTGTCAGGGTCAAATTCATTTTACCTCTCAACGGATGGTGGGGCTACCTGGACATTGATCACCTCGGGTCTCCCTACCGGGGAAGACAGGGTTGCCATTGGCGTAAGCCCTGCTGATCCTGATTATGTATACCTGCTTTGCGGCCCTGGCGGCGGCGGGGGCGGTTCAGGCACCTTTAAAGGCATGTACCGGTCGTTTGACAGCGGTGTGACTTTCGGTACCAAATCTACTACGCCCAACATTCTTGGCGGCGATAGCGGCGGAGGCGGCACCGGCAACCAGGCCTGGTATGACCTGGCCATTGCTGTATCCCGGACAGATGTTGCGGATATGGTTACCGGCGGGATCAATACCTGGCGGTCAACCGACTTCGGTGCTTCCTGGGCCATAACTTCTCATTGGTATATCCCTTCAGGCTTACCCTATACCCATGCTGATATTCATGCCCTGGATATCAACCCGTTGAACAACCGGTTGTATTGCGGCAGCGATGGTGGGATCTTCTACTCCGATAATTTCGGAACCACCTGGACAGATATTTCATCCGGTCTCCAACCTACCCAGTTTTACAAGATTGCCGGAGTTCCTTCCACTACAAGCTTGATCATTGGTGGGACACAGGATAACGGATCCAACAAATACACCGGGAGTTCAACCTATACGCATATGTATGGAGCCGATGGTATGGATTGTTTGATTGACTATACCAATTCCAATATTATGTATTTCAGTACCCAGAGTGGCGGTTTGCGCAAGTCGACCGACGGGGGAAATACCAGTACCGGCATTGCCCCAACCAGTGGCAGCTGGGTAACCCCCTACATGATGCACCCGACTAATCCCGACATCATTTACGGCGGATACAGCGATGTGTATAAATCTACTGACGGAGGATCTACCTGGTCAAATATGGGTGCTGCCGGAAATAGCGCCATGGCTCATGGTGTAAACAATACCAGTGTTATTTATGCCGCATCTGGTTCAACCCTTTACCGTTCGGCTAATGGTGGTTCTACATGGACAGTAATCAGCGGGGGCTTACCCGGATACTCCATCACAGGGGTTGAAGTGGACCACCAGGATGCAGACCAGGTATGGGTCACTGTATCGGGTTATAATGCAGGTGAGAAGGTTTACAAGACCAATGATGCGGCTGCTGTAACCGTTTTATGGTCCAATATCAGCGGCACGTTGCCCAATACGGTTGTCAATTGCATTAAAACTGACAACGATGGACCCGATGATGCTACTTACATCGGAACCGACATCGGGGTGTTTTACCGGGATGCTTCTCTGGGCGATTGGGTGCCATTTTCCAACTGGCTACCTGTTGTGATGGTGTTCGACCTGGAAGTCAATGAAGCTTCCAATGTGATTACCGCAGGCACCTATGGCAGGGGACTGTGGCGTACGGAAACCTACACAAGCTGTGAGCCAACATGGACACTGGGCGGTACGGGAGCATCAGGATATTCCTATTACCAGGCCAGCGACTATATAACTTCGTCCAGGACGTTCAATGAGGGTGTAGGACAGGAAGCCATTTTCAAGGGTGGTAACAAAGTTATCCTGACGGAAGGTTTTAAAGTATCAGGTGGCTCTAAGTTCAAAACCATACTCGGGCCCTGCGGTGGAGGTGTCCCCGGTTTCGACAGCGTAGATCCAATCATGGGAAGCTATGCTGGTCCTATGCCGGAACTGCTGGAAGAACAGCAATAAATTTTATTTTACCTTTTAAAAAATTTATAGCACGCCGGCAGGACCTTCCTGGTGGCGTGCTTTTTTTATGCCCATCGAAAATTATATTCACTTAAATACATACTTAAATTACTTCACTATGAAAACAGTTAAAATTATATTAAGCATTATTGTTCTGATATCTCTGACAGGATTGAATAATGCTATTGGCCAATGGGCACCCGACGGTACCAATATTCACAATACCAACGCCGGCAATGTTGGCATCGGTAACTTCCCGGCTGCAACGCTGCTCCATGTTGGGAAAAACACAACAGAACCGACCATCAGGGTGCAGAATTTCGGCGGCACAGGCGGTGCAACTTTTCAGATGATGGACAATGCCAGTGGAGGAAATTGGAAGTTCAAGGTAACTGCCACAGGTGGGTTTAAGATCCGGGATAATGCATCCGCGCTTGATGTTGTTACCATTGAATCCAATAGTGAAGCCAATTCGCTGTATATTGACGTGGATGGAAATGTGGCAATGGGCTGGAACAACACTAATGGCCACGGCCTGAACGTGATCAATTATACGTCGGGTAAAGCTGCTATCCAGGGTTTGGATGAATACGCGGGATATACTTTTGCAGCGGGTATGCTTGGCGTTCTTGACGCACCAGCCTGGGTGTGCCTGTTTATACGTATAACGTAGGTGTCCTGGGGATAAAACCCAACCAGGGTGCTAACGGGGCTGGGGTTTACGGCTGGAACATGGATGCTGGTAATAGCGACAACTATGGCGGTATCTTTATTGCTGATGGTGGGGCCTCAGGTAACAACTATGGCGCGTATGCCAGTGCGATGCATGCTACCAGCAACTTTGCAGGCAAGTTTGTCGGAAGGGTTGAAGTAGATGGTCATCCAAGTTCCACCGAAGCACCTGATTTTACATCCACTGTTTTCAAAGCAACAGTACATCATACATTATTAAATGATACGAGAGCTGTCGAAGGAATATCAGTCCCTGCCGACGGATATGGAATTGGTGTCCAGGGAACTGGTGGCTGGATGGGTATGTATGGTTCAGCGACCAGCGGGGCATATACCGGATGGAGTTATGGCGTGTATGCAAACGCTTCGGGAACTGCCGGTACTCACATCGGGATTTATGCTTCTGCATATGGTGGAACCAATGACTGGGCAGCATATTTTGACGGTGATGCATATATCAGCAGCGACCTGAGAATTGCGACTACAACGCAGGCAACCGGCTATGCATTATCAGTCAATGGCAAAGTGGCTTGCACAGAAGTGCTCGTCGACGATATTGCCAGCTGGCCTGATTATGTATTTGCCGACGGTTACGAACTGATGAGCCTCGGGGAGCTGGAGCAAAGTATTGAAAAAAACAAGCACCTGCCGGGATTACCCTCAGCGGCAGAGGTCGAAGAGCATGGAATTATGCTGGGAGATATGCAAAAAAAGCTGCTTGAAAAAGTGGAAGAACTGACCCTGTATACCATCGCACAGGGCAAAATGATCAGCAACCAGGGCGAAGTTATCAGCGAACTTCAGCAAAAAATGGAGAACCTTGAAAAGGAAAACGCTAAACTCAGGAAGAGCAAAAATTTTTAAATTAATTTAAGATGAAAAAAATAAAAATATGCTTCATTCTCCTGCTGCTATTTGGTGTTGTTACTGTCTTTGCCCAGGCAACACGCTCGGAAACGCCGGTGAATACCCCGGTGGAGGCCAATTCAAGAATTGACCCTAAACTAAGTCCAGAGGAGCAGGCACTTATACTGACAGCCGGGGAAGATAATCCCGCGAAAATAGATGAATCGGCCATGGTTGATCCTAAACTAACTCAGGAGTACCTTCCGACCGAAGAGGATTACGGTGTTTCCAATGGCAATCCTGCAGAGGAGAATACTATTGATCCAAAGCTCGAGTCGGGGCAGGTACCGAAAGTGAGAGCAGGCAGAGCCTGTTCCGGCATCAAAGGCTGTTTCCGGCAGGAACCAACCGGCTGGTGAAAAGAGCGGAAGCATTCCCGACTACCGTAACATGTCGGCCGGCGGAAATGATCAACCCGGGGCGAAGAACCGAAAAATCTCCCGGATTACAGGGAAAACCATGGATCCGGCAATCATCAACCGGAAGGAGATCCACCAGACAAGTAACCGTAGGCCTGAATAACTTATAGCCTGGTTAATAACTTAAATAAAGCTTAACTGCTAAGCAGGCCTGAAGGATTTACCTGATGGCGTGCTTTTTTTATTTTATGCAGAAAATCATATCCTAACTCCGGGAAAAATTGGAGAACCTTGAGAAAGAAAACGTAAAATCCAGAAGGAATATTAATCATAAGTAAATAAGACTATGAAAAAGATAAGACTATTTACAATTTTAGTCTTCGGTATCCTTCCATCCGGGTACATCATGGGGCAACAAAATCCCAGTGACCTTTGGATGAATCCCGGTACAGATGATTTCGCAACAATTCGGCAGAATGTAGAAAACTATTATGCGGATAAGGACAAGACTGCTAAAGGCTCCGGCTATAAGCAATGGAAGCGCTGGGAATATATTCAGCAGGACCGTTTGACCGATGATGGCAAATTGATGAATTATGCAGCAAAAAATTTCCAGGAATACCAGGATTTTGCCGGGCAGTATGGTTCAAGGGGCATCACAACCACTTATGGCGAATGGGAACCCCTGGGGCCTGAATATTTCGTTGATGGCAATGGCTGGAACCCGGGGATTGGCCGGGTAAACTGCTTCGCATCTATTCCCGCTGGAATAATCTGGGTGGGATGTCCGGCAGGCGGTTTATGGAGAAACGATAATGGAAACGGCTGGGTGCCCCTAACCGATGGCATGCCCAGGATCGGAGTTTCAGGATTTGTTGTGAATCCCACCAACGTCGATAATATGTATCTCCTTTCAGGTGACGGAGATGGTGGCGATGTCCCGTCAATCGGTGTCCTGCAAACCTGGGACGGTGGCGTAACCTGGACCGAATCGGGCTTGACATGGACTGTTTCTGATTTGGTTTATGCATACAAAATACTTATGCATCCGACTTTTCCCAATGTGATGTTCGTCGTCAGCAGCGAGGGGATCCATAAAACCACGAACTTCGGGATCAGCTGGACCCTGGTACATTCCGCCTCCACTTTCAATTATCATGATATCGAATTCCAGCCTGGAAGCAGTTTAGCGGTCATGTACGCTTGTGCCGGTTCTGATTTTTTCAGGTCGACTGATGGAGGTGATACATGGAACCAGATCTTTTCAGGTGTGCCGACAACAGCTACAAGAATGGCCATAGGTATAGGAGGAAATGTTAATTTTGTTTACCTGCTTGCCGGGCCATCTTATTCTGCCGGAACATTTGTAGGATTATTCAGGTCGACTGACGCAGGCTTGAATTTTACTACCCGGTCGACAACACCTAATATTCTGGGCTATAGTGCAATCGGAAATGATGACGATGATCAGACCACCTATGACCTTAATATTGCTGTTGGGGGGGTTGGTGAAGATATCATTATTGGTGCAATCAATTGCTGGCAATCTAATAACGGTGGCACTACCTGGACTTTGAGTTCGCTATGGAATAATCCACCAGGAACTGATTATACCCATGCTGATATCCATGCGCTTGAATTCGGTGCGTTTGGCAGCAACCTGTATTGCGGCAGTGATGGCGGTATCTTCATGTCATCTGATTTTGGCATCAACTGGAATGACCTTTCAAATGGCCTTGCCATCACCCAGAATTATCGTATTGCCGGCTTCGAGCCAAATGTTGACCTGATTATAAACGGGACCCAGGATAATGGCTCAAACAGGTGGAATGGCGGGACAACCATGTTGCATGTCCTTGGCGCAGATGGAATGGATTGCATGATCGACCATAGCAATTCAGCCATATTCTACAATTCCATCCAGTTTGGCGATCTTAGAAGATCATTAAATTCAGGAGCCACTTATTCATCCATAAAACCTCTTGCTTCATCCGGATCATGGATTACCCCGATCGTAATGCATGTCACAAATCCGTCAATTATATATGGTGGATATAGCGATATATACAGGAGCACCAATGGAGGGACATCGTGGACAAACCTTGGACAGGATGGTTCCGGGGCCATGGCGCTGGGTGGAGCCAGTCATCCCGACAGGGTGTACGCTTCAATTGATAATTCCAATGTCATTGTTACATCTGCCAGCGGCATTGCGCCATTTACCAATGTTACGACGAACCTGCCCGCCGGAAATATCACTTTTATTGCTGTCAATCCTCTTAATGGCTCCGATGTTTTCGTGACCTATGGAGGTTATTCTGCCGGTAATAAAGTTTTCCGCTCGACCAATGCCGGTGCGTCATGGGATAATATTTCCGGGACCCTGCCCAATATCCCGGTGAATTGCATAGCGTATGAAAATACCGGTGGCTCGCCAAATGATCCGCTTTACATAGGGACGGATTTGGGGATATATTACCGCGATGATGGAACCGCGGATTGGATACCTTTTATGAACGGGCTTCCAGCTACCATCGTTTTCGACCTGGAGATCAACGAGTCAGCCGATGTTATAACTGCCGCAACTTACGGCAGGGGATTATGGCGTTCCGAGCTTTATTCTGATTGTCCCACCTCGCATTCCCTTACAGTGGCCAATGACCCCAGTAATCCGCTTTATACCGGATTTCAGCATTATGAAGCGAGCGGCACCATAACATCATCCCGTATAATAACCGGCGGGATTGGTACCGACGTGACCTACCAGGCGGGGACGTCGGTAACATTACTGCCAGGCTTCCAGGTAAAACAGGACAATGAATTCAAAGCAACACTCGGCGCATGTAACGGAACCATGCCTACTTGCGGTTTTCCCCTGATAATCAATCATGTGGCCGGAAGTGTAGCCCCTGTTAATAAAACAGTTACTTATAACACAACTGACAATATTCCCGGCGAACCTTTAAAATGCTGGATTACCAGCAACCTGGGCGCTGACCAGCAGGCAACTGCCAAAGACGATGCCACCGAAGCTTCGGCCGGGTGGTACTGGCAGTTCAATCTAACGCAAGGGTATAAGCATGATGGTACTACCCGGACGCCCAATACTACCTGGATTACTTCTATCAACGAAAACTTTGACTGGCAACCTGGCAATGACCCCTGTTCTATTGAACTGGGCACCGGTTGGCGACTTCCGACAATGACTGAATGGACCAACGTGGATGTAGGTGGTAACTGGCTCGACTGGGACGACGCATGGAACTCTGCATTAAAAATGCATGGTGCCGGGACACTGGGCGTTATAGACGGTTCTCTGCTTAGCAGGGGATCGCATGGCCAGTACTGGAGCAGTACGCAATTCAATAATTCTGTCGGCTGGCGCCTGACTTTCGCCGTTCTTCTAAGCGGTGTAGGTACTGTCAACAAGGTGGCCGGGTTCCCGGTCAGGTGCCTCAAAGACTGACCAGTTAAATTGAAGAAAGCTATAAAATCGCCGATGATTTAATTTCCGCCCAGCCGCTTCCTGATCGTATGCAGCTTCATCAACGCTTCGACAGGGGTGAGGTTGTCAATATCGGTATGCAGGATATCCTGCTTGATCTGTTCCAGTAAAGGATCATCCAGCTGGATGAAGGAAAGCTGGAACTGGTCTTTGTCACCGGAGGCAAGCTCCCTGGCAGTTTTGGCCAGCTCATCATTGCTGTGTGATCTTTCGAGTAGCTTAAGCAATTCATTGGCCCTGTCGATCACTTTTGGCGGCATGCCGGCCATCTTTGCGACATGGATGCCGAAACTGTGCTCGCTGCCTCCTTTCCGAAGTTTGCGAAGGAAGATCACCTGGTTGCCGATCTCTTTGACCGAAATATGAAAGTTCCTGATCCGCTTATGGGTAGCGGCCATTTCGTTAAGTTCGTGGTAATGGGTGGCGAAAGAGCACTTTGGGGCGATACGCCGGGTGTTCATGAAGGAACTCGGTTATAGCCCATGCGATCGAAATGCCATCATAGGTGCTGGTGCCGCGGCCGATCTCGTCCAGCAGGATCAGGCTGCGGGTGCTGATGTTGTTGAGGATGCTCGCGGTTTCATTCATCTCCACCATAAAGGTCGATTCGCCGGAGGAGATATTATCCGAAGCCCCGACACGGGTGAATATCTTGTCGACAAGCCCGATCTTGGCTTCTTCTGCCGGCACGAAAGAGCCTAACTGGGCCATCAGCACGATCAGTGCCACCTGGCGCAGCAAAGCCGATTTACCCGACATATTCGGGCCGGTGATAATGATGATCTGCTGCTTTTCATGATCGAGATAAATGTCATTGGAAACATACTTCTCACCTAAGGGCAATTCCAGTTCGATGACCGGGTGGCGGCCTTCTTTGATCTCGATCTCATACCCTTCATTGATCTCAGGCCGGCGGTAGTTATGTTCTTTTGCAATGACGGCAAAGGATAAAAGGCAGTCGAGATGGGCGATCCAGTTGGCATTGAGCTGCACCGGCCGGATATAATCGGCCAGTCCCTGGATCAGTTCATCGTATAAGCGGCTTTCCAGAACCAGTATCTTTTCCTCGGCACCGAGTATCTTTTGTTCGTATTCCTTCAGTTCTTCCGTGATATAACGCTCGGCGTTGACCAGGGTTTGTTTCCGGTTCCATTCTTCCGGTACCTTGTCTTTATGCGAATTGGTCACTTCAAGGTAGTAGCCGAAAATATTATTGTAGCCGACTTTGAGCGAGGTGATCCCGGTCCGTGCGATTTCCCGCTGCTGCAACTTCTGAAGGTAATCTTTGCCGGAGAACAGGAGCCCTCTCAGTTCATCCAGTTCAGGAGAAACCCCGTTCTTCATTACCCCGCCTTTGCTTACTGCCGTGGGCGGGTCATCATGGACTTCATTTTCGATTCGGTCGCGGATGATCCTGCATGGGTTCAACTGTTCGCCGATCTTCTGCAGGGCGGCGTTGCCGGTCTTTTCACAGATCACTTTAATCTCCTCGGCAGCATAAAGGGCCCTTTTGAACTGCACCACTTCCCGTGGCGTGATCCGGCTGACGGCAACCTTGGAAATCAATCGCTCCAGGTCGCCGGTCAGTTTAAACTGCTTTCCAAGTTTTTCTGCCAGTTCTTCATGCTTCATCAGGAATTCAACAATATCCAGCCTTTCTTCGATAGGTTTCCGTTCCTTGAGCGGCAGGCCGATCCATCGCCGCATCATCCTGGAACCCATCGGGGTCAGGGTGCGGTCGATCACATCCATGAGTGTCCGGCCTTTCTCATTGATAGAGTTCACCAGTTCCAGGTTCCGCACGGTAAACCTGTCAAGCCAGACGTATTTGTCTTCTTCTATCCTGGATATCTTGACGATATGCTGAATTTTATCATGGTGGGTTTCGGCCAGGTAATGAAAAGCCCCGCCTGCCGCCACCACGGCATGGGGCATATCTTCCACGCCAAAGCCTTTCAGTGAAGTGGTCCCGAAATGGGCGGTCAGGATATCGTTCGCGAAATCTTCCGTAAATACCCAGTCATCAAACGTAAACGTGTAAAATTTGTTCCCGAAAAGTTGCTGGAAGCGCTCCCGCCTGGTTTTTTGTATAACTACCTCACTGGGTTTGAAACCCTGCAGGAGTTTGTCAATATAATCGTTATTGCCCTGGGCCGCATAAAATTCACCGGTTGAAATGTCAAGAAAAGCGATACCGGAAATCTTTTCCCCCAGTTGGAGGCTGCAAAGGAAGTTGTTCTCTTTATGGTCGAGGACCTTATCGTTATAAGAAACACCTGGAGTGACCAATTCTGTTACGCCGCGTTTGACGATCTTCTTGGTCAGTTTGGGGTCCTCAAGCTGATCGCAAATGGCAACCCGTTGCCCGGCCCTCACCAGTTTGGGCAGGTAGGTATCGAGGGCGTGGTAGGGAAAGCCGGCAAGTTCGACAAATGTGGCGGCCCCGTTGGCGCGCCTGGTCAGAACGATACCCAGGATCTTTGAGGTTTTTATCGCATCTTCACCGAAAGTTTCATAAAAGTCACCTACCCTGAACAGCAGGAGCGCATCCGGGTATTTGGCTTTGATGGTAGCATATTGCCGCATCAACGGCGTGTCGATGATATCGGGTTCGTTGCTCAAAGTATTTGAAATTGATAAAGCAAAAATAGGTAATTTAGCTGAACCTCACCCCCGGGGAGGGGGCTGCCTTTATGAAGAAACTTTCAATGTCAGATCTTAACAGGATCTCAAAAGAGGAATTCAAGAACTCCGAAAAGATGCCTGTGATCATTGTCCTGGATGATGTGCGCAGCGCTTACAATGTGGGCTCGATCTTCAGGACGGCTGATGCATTCCGGGTTTCAGGCATTTATATTTGCGGAATATCCGCAAGGCCGCCGCATAAAGATATTACCAAGACCGCCCTGGGCGCGACGGAGTCAGTTGAATGGAAGTATTTTCCGGATGCCATCGAAGCGGTGATGGCTTTAAAGGAAGATGGCTATAAGATTTACGCCGTGGAGCAGGTGGATGAAAGCATTTCGCTTGAGCAGTTTCAGTCCCGAAAAAGGATCGAAACTTGCCCTTATATTCGGCCACGAAGTTTTCGGAGTTAAAGAAGAATTGCTTCTCCAGGGTGATGGTTGCATCGAGATTCCGCAATTCGGGACCAAACATTCGTTCAATGTCGCAATCAGTGCAGGGATAGTGCTCTGGGAATTGTCGAAAAAAATGAAGAAGACGTATTGAAACATCCTCTATTGCACTTCAAACCGGAAGATATCTATTGTCTTACCACACAATTTATTATTTCTTTCATAATCCAGCCTGATAAATACCGGGAAAGTTGAATAAACATTGATGTCGAAGTTCTTAGGGATGATGTTAATCTGGTAGGTGCTGTCAGAAAATAATTCAGTTGAACTGCTGTTAAGGTTGATCAGCAACCCCCCGCAGCAGGCGCAGTCCCTTGGGTCATAACCGGTAATCACCCCTTCGCCCATAAAATCTTCACTGTGTTCACAGGAATTCAATGTGACGAAAAGCATTACTGTGAAGAATGTAATTAAGGCTTTCATAATCTAATCTGTGATCTCTGTGAATTAAATCTGTGTTACTCTGTGAGAAATCCGCTTAATACTCCGGATTCTCCACTTTCCCAATAAACAGTAACGTATTTGTCATCCTTTCCCGTATCGCGAAAATGAACGGTTTATCGACAGTAAAAGATGGCGGCATGCTGACTTCCTTGATCCCGATTGTTGTCACTGCTGCCGCTTCCGTTCCTTCTTCGTTCACATCAACAAACGTATTCTGCTTGACGAAATCAACCTAAATATCTTCTGCATCGGAAATGCCCGACAGGTCAGCCATTCCCGGGTTAAACGCATCCAGCATCCCCAGTGCTTTTAGCTGGTCGTTCAGGAATTTCTCATATTCGAATTTGAATTTCGGCATGATGACCTCTGCCTCTTCAGGCTCATCAATATTATCCAATGCTTCAATAATGCCGGCCCAATCCGTTTTATCAAAATCCGCGAGATAATCTCCCAGTGAATTAACCGGAACAATGATCACCATTGAGAAATTCTGGCGGCCATATGGCAGTTCCACCGCAGTTGCAGCCTCATTTTGATGCATTTTCACAGGAATCAGGCCTCATCATCATATCAACATTTACCGTGTTCCCGTTTTCAGGATAGAAAGGTACGGCCGCTGTCTGGCCCGGTTCAAACTGGTAGGTCCAGGTACCTTTGAAATAAAGTGCATTCATCAGGAACATAACCATGTCAGGATCTATTTCTTCGAGAACTTTCGGGATCTTCCCGTTGGTATTGTCGCTCGCCCACCCGTTAATGGTTTCCAGTGCGGCAGGTTTGCTGAAATCAAGTGCCCCGATCTCTGATTCAAAAGAGCTGTCCATGACATTCAGATAATCCTGTTTTACTTCGAAATCCTGGCGGTACCATACGGCATTGGCCAGGGCCAGCTTTACTTCAGGATCAACAGTAAGTAACTGTCCGATGAGACTGTTATAAGCCTCGTTAATCTCTCCCAGCGTCAATCCTTCGTAGCCCAGCATATCCCTGATCTGCTCATAGGTCTGGGTATTGCAGCCGTTGAGCAGCATGGTAAGGGCCGTACTGGCGCTTAGCGGGGAAAGCATCATATTTCCTTCTTCTTCAACTGCCGTCACCCTGAAAAGATCAATGCCGAACCCATTGCTGCCGGTTATGACTTCGCCGGCTTTTGCCGTAAGGTTGATCGGCTTTGGTTGCTTCGGACCTTCAGGGTCTTTCTTGCAGGAAACGGAAGCTACCAGCAGTGTCGCAAAAAGGATGATCTGAAAAATTCTCATGTAATTAAAATTAAAAATTAAAAATTAAAATTAAATTCAACATTCAACATTCAACATTCAACATTATCTCAATATTCCGGGTGCTCAACTTTCCCGATGAACAACAGCGTATTGGTCGTCCTTTCCCGGATGGCAAAAATAAATGGCTTGTTGACAATAAATTCATTAATGCTGGTATAATTTATCCCGATCGTGGTCACCGCTGCAGCTTCTGTTCCTTCTTCATTTAACTCAATGAAAGTGTTTTGCTTGACAAAATCTACATAAAGCTGATAGTCTGAAATACCTGAAAGATCAGCTATATTTTCCATAAATGCATCCATCATGCCTAATGCTTTTAACTGCTCGTTCAATTTCTTCTCATATTCGAATTTAAACTTCGGCAGGAAGATATCTTTATCCTCAAGAACAACCGTTGAATCTAAAGAAGAGGTAATAGCCTCCCAATCATCCGGGCCAAACTCTTCGAGATATTGATCAAGTAAAATGTCCGGTAAAATGATGATCATGGCAAAATTCTTGCTTCCGTACGGGAGTTCAATTGCCTGGTAATTTGTATTATAGTATGATTTGACCCCAATTTTTTCACTCATCATTTCAACGGTGATCTCAGAGCCATTTTCCAGGTAAAACGTTCTATCAACGGTATTCTCTGGTTTGAATTGATAGGTCCATGTTCCCTTGAAATACAGGGCATTCATCAGGAACATCACGGCCATGGGATTTATCTCACTGAGGACTTCAGGTATTTTACCGTTCGTGTTATCTGATGCCCAGCTATTTATAGTTTCAAGTGATGTGGGGGAAGCAAAGTCAAGTGCGGCAATTTCAGCTTCAAATGATTTGTTCATAGCTTCAAGGTAAGGTGGTTTTACGGTAAATCCCTGCCTGTAAAACACGGCATTTGCCATGGAGAAATTTACATCCGGATCAGCCTCAAGCAATTGACTGACAAGACTTTGATAGGCTGAATTAATTTCTTCCAGCGTCAATTCTTTATAACCAAGCATATCCCGGATCTGATCATAGGTCTGGGTGTTGCAGCCATTAAGCAGCATGGTCAGCGCCGCGCTGGCACTAAGCGGCGAAAGCATCATGTTTTCGGTTTCTTCCAGGGCCGTGACCCGGAACAGATCAATGCCGAAAGCGTTACTGGAGGTGATGACCTCATTGGCTTTTGCAGGCAGATTGATTGTCGCAGGCTGATCCTGTTCTGGTGAGGATTCTTTTTTACAGGCAGAAAGTAAGATTGAAAGAGTGGCAAGGGAAAAAACAATAATGGATTTCATGGCCCGGGATTTTGACATTATATATATTGGACACTGAAAATGAAAATAGTTGCCAGGTAATTGTAACAAATTTCAGGCCAATTCCTGTTAATGCGACTTTTTTTTACCACAGAGGAAACAGAGAAGAAACAGAGGGAGCAGAGAGTGTTAACTGTATTTATTATAAATTCTCTTAATTCCATCAGTCATTTTAGCAACATTGAAATTTAGTAACAAACCATACCTGCAATTGGTTAACTTCAGGTAAGTTAATATTTGGGCAAGGTGTACATCATTTAATGATTCAACGGCTTTTACTTCAATGACAATTGTGTTTTCCACAAATAAATCTATTCTATATCCGCAGTTAAGATGTACCTCTTCATAAATGAGAGGTTGAGGCTTTTCCTTGATTACATTCAACTGAGCTTTCACCAGTTCAAACATCAAACATTCCTGGTAGGCAGACTCCAGCAAACCAGGACCCAATTTCCGGTGTACTTTTATAGCACATCCGATAATAATTTCGGTAATTTGATTATCATTCATGAGATTTTGGATTAAGATTTATTATTAATCCGGAAAATCGAAAAAAATACCCGGTCAAAAAATATTTTTCTCTGTTACCTCTGTTTAACCTCTGTTTCCTCTGTGGTTAAAAATGTCATCTCAATAAGAGGAATATTTTTAATCTTTGCATAAAATCTCCAAAAAATGAAAAAGAACATCATTTATACTTTTCTCCTGAGCCTGGCATCGATTGCCGCTTTTTCCCAGCTTGAACTCAAACCGGCCATCGGCTTTAATTTAGCCCGCTTTGACAGCAATCCGGTATTTGAAGTTCAGGACGATAGCATTGTGACGCAAGGCAAAGCAGGGTACCAGGTTGGAGCCAGCCTGTTATTCGGGCGGAAACTTTATATCGAGCCGGGTGTGTTTTATACCAGGCTGGCCCAGGATATGAGCCCGACAAACATCGAAAAGTCCCAATTTACTTATAGTGCAAGCTATATCAGGGTACCGGTGAACTTCGGATTTCAGTTCATTGGTTCAACAAATAGTTTTGCCGGGTTAAGGATTTTCCTGGGCCCTTCAATGTTTATTCCTCTAGGGATAAAAGAAAACGATTATCCGCTGGTTAAAGAAGATGTGAACAGTCCGCAGTTTGATATTTCTGCCGGTGCCGGCCTGAATATTTGGTTCCTTTTCCTGGATGTGAGCTATGGATGGGGACTTACTCCGCAGTACACGGATGATCCAATTGAAGCTAAAATGCAGTCGCTATATGTAAATGCCGGTTTCAGGTTCAAGCTGAAGTCAGACGAGGAGTAAAACGGTCGGCGGTCGGCGGTCGACGGTCGGCGGCCGGTATCAGGCGGTCAGCGGTGGGCAGTCGTTATTTAAAACAGACCTTTGGTTCTTTTCTCCACCTCTTCAAGGGAAGGATTGATGTCAAATATGATGGCAGGCTGCAAGAAATAAAGGTTCCTGCCTTTTTTATATAATTCTTCCCCTCCCCCGGTGATGTTCAGCATGATCAGGGCATCTTTTTTAACTTTGTTTTCCTGTAAAGCATTGATCAGTGAAGCCGTTGCTACTGCAGCGGCGGGATGAAGGTCTATGCCTTCGGTTTCAAGAAATAGGTTTCCGGCCGAAAAAGCCTGTTCGTTGGTTACTGCCAGAACATCCCCGCCGGTATCTTTCAGTGCATCGAACAGCCCTCCAGTGATGGAATAGGGCGGCTTCCGGTTAGACAGTACCTTGGCGGTGATCTCTTCGACCTGTCGGCGTGCCAGGTCATCATCCAGCGGCAGCAAATCCTGCGAACCGGCTCTCCAGGCATCATACATGGGTAAAAATGGCGCATTTTGCGAAACCATCAGTTTCATTTTATTATTACCATAACGGCTGTCTTTCAGGAAACGTTTGTTGGCTTCCCAGGCGGCTATGGCCCCGGTCCCGCTGCCTACGGCCTGGAAGTAATAATCCGGGATATGGCCGATCGTGGTAATAGCAGATAATACGGTTGTCGCCATCCCGTCGCGCCGGGCCACGTTTTTAGCCCCGCCTTCAGGAAGGAATTTCTCCAGTTTACAGACCAGGTTTGACAGGTGGATGGCATCAAAATAGTCGCCACCGCTGCGGGAGGCAATGACTTTCACGCAATCATTGATTTCTTCATCAAACCAGAGCGCGTCCAGGTTGTCTTCCGGAATACATAATAAAAGGGGAATATTGTTGTCGGAACAGACGCGGGCAAACGAACGGGCCGTATTACCGGCTGAAGCTACTACAAGGATCTTTTTGCTGTTTTCCTCAAGCCTGGCACATACCGAATATGCTTCAGTCTCTTTGAAGGAGCAGGTTTTCATCGCAGCGCCTTTTTCAGGCCACCAGCCGCTGAAAGTGATATATAAGTTGCTTAATCCAAGTTTGCCGGCGAGCTTTTCACTTTTGAAAGTAACCGGGGCGGACGATCCATTTAGTATCCTTTTTACCGGCATCCAATCGGCAAACCTGTATAATCCGTGGTCTTCGCCTCTTAAACGGAGCTGCCGCTCAGCATATACGGATTGAAGCAGTGATGGCTTAACTTCGCCCGGTTCTTCAAGTATCCATCCTTCATCTGAATAATCTTTGCCTGTTTCCAGAGAATTCAAATGATATACGGTAGGTGCAAATTGTTGAGTCATGATATCAGAATAAAATCTACGGCAAAAGTATGAAAATCGTTTGGTGAAGAAAAATGCCGGTTCAATGAACAGAAATGCCCACTGGTCGTTTATTGTTTTCCAGAACGTATCACAGGCTATATATTTGCTTCATGCTAATTATTAAGTATCTAAAATCAACTATTATGAAAACGCACGACTACAAATTCTTCAGAAGAGCAAACATGCTGGTCATCACCATGCTTGCTGTTCTTTTTCTCGGATACACTTCTTTTGGCCAGAGTCCACCACTGACCATTCTGTCTCCTAATGGCGGAGAGAGCTACACCTGGGGTTCGGTGATCCAGGTAAGCTGGCAGCATACCGGAGAGCCTGCCGATATGGTCATTGAATATACTGATGACGGAGGGAATTACTGGTATTACCTGCAGTTTATTTATTCGACCGAAACTTCAGATTCAATTTTAATACAGTTTACCGGTAATCCGACTGAGTTTGCCAAAGTCCGTATTTCTTACTTTAATGATCCGACCATTTTAGACGAAAGCGACGACTTTTTCAGCGTGGTGGAGGCACCCGTTTACGTAAGTTCACCATCTTTTGGTAGTGTTTATTACCAGGATCAGCCAGTCTATATTGCCTGGTATTCAAACTCTTTACTGACTTTCGACCTTGATTATTCTCCTGATAACGGGGCTACCTGGACCGAAATCGTCAGTAACTTTACCGGCTTCAACTATACATGGACTGCACCTTCTCAAATCACCAGCCAGGGTGTAATCAGAATATCTGACGCTGCTGATCCGACGGCTTTTGGCGATAGCCCGACGTTCTCCATCCTGGATGGTCCTGTTGCCGTATTGACCAGTCCCAATGGCGGTGAAGTATGGACCTACGGGGGAACTGCCATGGTAACCTGGTCGGGAACCAATCTTCCTCCTTATGTGAATATTGAATTCAGTTTCGACGGAGGCTACAGCTGGTCCAGCCTTGGTTATGGGTACAGTAATCCAGATGGTGGCAGCGCAGATGTATATGTGCCTTACTTTGAAACACAGAATGCCCTGGTCCGCCTGGTCGATTATACCTATTATTTTGAACTCGACCGAAGTGATGCGCCGTTCACGGTTGAAGTTCCGCCGGTGATCATATATTACCCGGCAGGCGGCGAGAGTTACTATAACGGGGAGACCATGTATTTCAACTGGATAACCAGCAACGAGGTCAACGCGGTGAATTTTGAGCTTTCCACCGATAATGGCCAGTCCTGGTCATTGATCGAAACGGATGTGCCGGCTGCACAATACTATTATTACTGGACGGTCAGTGGCACTCCTTCCGAGACCAGCCTGATCCGCATCTCAGATGCAAATGATCCCTCTAAGTTTGCAATCAGCGGGATGTTTACCATACGGCAAATCCCGGTGATCACTTTAACCTCACCTGCCGGTGGAGAGATCTGGGATACCGGAAAACCTTACGAAATATCCTGGGAGTATTCAAATCCGGGATCAACTTACGTTTACATCGAATATTCGAGCGACAACGGCCAGAACTGGAATTACATCGGGTATATGCCACTTGAAGGCCCGACAGGCTCCACGGAATGGATTACCCCGGATATCACCTCTGAGCAGTGCCTGATCCGTATCCAGGACTATTACTTATATTTCGTTGCCGATACCAGTGAACAGTTTACCATCATCGACTATCCTGAAACACCGATCTGTATGGTAACAGTCGACAGTGCCACCAACCGTAATGTGATCATGTGGGAAAAACCGGTTTCGGATCTTATAGACCAGTTTGTGGTTTACAAGGAGAGCAACCAGGCAAACATTTATGAAGTGCTCTCTGTGGTTGACTATGAAGGTATCGCAATGGTAACCGATACCAACTCCAATCCTAACGTAAAATCCTACCGCTATAAGCTGGGATTCCGCAATGTTGACGGCATTGATTTTCCGGCAGGAAATCATCATCAGACCATCCACCTCACGATAAACCAGGGAGTAGGGAGTTCATGGAACCTGATCTGGTCTGATTATGAAGGATTTGAAGTGTCTTCGTATAATATCTACCGTAAGTTTGCCGGAGGAGAATTCGAGCAGATTTCATCGATATCTGCAAGCTTTAGCAGCTATACCGATGTGTCGGTGCAGTCAGGAGATGTGTATTATATCATAGAGGTTGTCAATCCGAATGGATGCAATCCCAACCGGACAGGTGAATACGGGAGTTCATGGTCAAATGTGGCAACTAACAGCTTTACTGGTGTTGAAGATAATAAGATGGAGATGAACCTCTCAACTTATCCGAATCCTGCCGGTGAAAAACTGAATCTATCAATAGGCCAGGATATTCAGGGCTCTGTTAAAATCGCGCTCAGTGATTTGCTGGGTCGTACAGTCCGCTCACAGGAGGTTATGGATTTAAAATGGAATTCCATTCATACTATTGATGTTTCGGATTTAAAAGAGGGGATCTATATGCTGAAGGTTAGTTCTGATGAGGGCAGCACGACCAGAAAGGTTATAGTCAGGCACTAAACATTTCACATTGAGCAGTTAGCATAAAGCATTTATCATTATATTGCTCAATGTTCAACGGTTAACATCATACTATAAATGATTAAGGCGGGAATCACTGGTTCCCACCTTTTTCTTTTATCTGAAATGCTTTATCTTTGTTTAAATTAAAATCTTAAAGCTATGGAAGGCCATAATCCAGTTAAAAAGAAACGTCATCTGCTCCGGAACATCCTGATCATTATCTTTGTGGTTGCTGTAGGAATTTTTGTCTTTTTGTATTTTAGCATTTATGACGAAGGTGTCCGGGCCGGGAATGTAATAAGGGTCAGCAAGAAAGGTATTATTTTTAAGACTTATGAAGGACAGCTCAACCTTCAATCATTCGGTGCTTTGAAAGGAACTACACCTTTTGCCGAGACGTTTGATTTTTCGGTTGAGAATAATAAGCCTGAGGTGATAAGGGAACTGGAAGCCGTTGCTTTAAGCGGTGAACGCGTTAACCTTCACTATATAAAGCGTTATAACGTATTTCCCTGGAGAGGGGATACTAAATATTTCATCATTAATGTTGAAAGGTTAGGGGAGAGGCCTTATACAGAATAGGGCTAAGTTTTAAAAGTTAAGGTTTAAGATCAGGAAGATTTTTCCTTATATTTGACCGTCCCCGATCCTGAAAGATATGTTCAAATCCAGAAAACTGATCTTAGGTTTTTTTCTTTCTCTCACCGTTGCTATTCTTGTACACCTGGTAAATAAATTTATATCCTTAGACCTTCCCGGAAGCCTTCTCCTTGTCCTGCGCTGGATCCCGATCATTTTTTATTTCCTGTATGCTTTCAAAAAGAATAAGCTCACTACCTGGATCTTCGTCAGCATGCTGGCCGGGGTTGAATTCGGGCATGACGTGCCGTTGATTGCAAAAGAACTTAACATCGTCAGCCAGATCTTTATCCGGCTGGTCAAGACGATCATTGCCCCGCTTATTATTCGGTACGCTGGTCGTTGGCATTGCAGGACATGCCAACCTGAAACAGGTCGGACGGATGGGATGGAAATCGCTGGTGTATTTCGAGGTGGTTTCAACTATTGCCCTGTTCATCGGGTTAGCAGCAATTAATATCAGTCATGCCGGCAGGGGAGTGGAGATACCGCCGGAAATGATACAGGGAGAATTGCCGCAGGTGCAGCCTCAAAATGCGCATGACATCATCCTGCATATTTTCCCCGAAAATATTGCAAAATCGATAGCTGAAGGACAGGTGCTCCAGATCGTGGTTTTTAGTATCCTGTTCGGAATTGCCGTTGCCATGGTGAGTGAGAAATACCGAAGCCCGGTTCTTAAGTTTTCGGAGTCATTATCGGTAGTGATGTTCAAATTCACCAATATTATCATGATGTTTGCCCCGTTTGCAGTATTTTCCGCCATTGCTTACAGTGTGGGGCATATGGGACTGGATGTGCTGGTTAACCTGTTTGAATTGCTGGCCACGCTTTATGTTGCTCTCATTGTTTTCCTTTTATTGGTTCTTTTGCCGATTATTCTCATTTTGAAGATACCCTTACGGAAATTTATCAGGGCAGTTGCCGAACCGGCCACAATTGCCTTTGCCACGACCAGCAGTGAATCGGCTCTTCCCCGGGCAATGGAGAATATGGAAGAATTCGGCATTCCGCGCAAGATCGTTTCCTTTGTGATCCCCACCGGCTATAGCTTCAATCTTGACGGCACCACGCTTTATCTTGCCATGGCATCGATCTTTGTTGCCAACATGGCCGGCATCCATCTTTCTTTCGATACCCAGATCGTGATGATGCTCACCCTGATGCTGACCAGCAAAGGTGTTGCAGCGGTACCCAGGGCTTCACTGGTCATCCTGCTGGGCACCGCAACAAGTTTCGGCTTACCGACCTGGCCCATTTTTATTATCCTCGGGATCGATGAACTGATGGACATGGCCCGGACGGCAGTAAATGTGATTGGAAACTGCCTGGCAACGGTGGTTATCGCGAAGTGGGAAGGGGAATAAGCCTGGTTGAGAAAAATCCGAAAGTGTTCGAAAATGGATACCCTTGGGGTATCCGAAAATGAATACCCCAAGGGTGGTCGAACCGTAAACTGATACCACCAACCGTAAATCCCTATACCTCAGTATTATTTATCATGATTATCTTAATCCTTTATTTGATAAATAATCAAACCATAAAGAGCCATGAAAAATTTAATTAAAACCCGGTGCCTGCGTGATGGTACTTTTTTGTCTTGCTTTTCGGCCGGTATTTTCACAGGATATCTATACTGCCGTCGCAGAAGGAAATGTTGAACTGACCCGGCAATTGCTTGAAAAGGAGCCGGGACTGCTGAATCTCAGGAACCCCGACTTGCTTACTCCCCTGAACCTGGCCGCTGAAAGGGGCCAGGCAGAAGTCGCTGCTTTGTTGCTGAAAATGGGGGCTGATCCCACAATTGGTGACCGTGAAAATTCCCAGCCCATTCATCTTGCCGCCGTTAGCGGCAGTATCCCTATACTTGATCTGTTGCTGGAAAAAGGAGTGGATATTGACACTAAGGACATTAACCAGATGACCCCGCTGCTCTTTGCTTCCAGCCGAGGCCAGACTGCGATGATCAGGCACCTGGTCGAACAGGGCGCAGATGTTAAAGCCCGCAACATTACGGGGATGACTGCCCTTCATATGGCAACCATTGCCGGGAATGTAGAACTGCTGACATTACTTGTGAATACAGGGGCCCGGGTCAACACCACCTCTGAACAGGGTATAACGCCCTTACACAGTGCAGCTTCCTACGGGAAAATAGAATCAGTAAGATTCCTGGTTGAACACGGTGCCGATATCAAAGCCGGGACCGATGATGGTGATCAGCCCTTAAGCCTGGGCGGTTGGCCGGAATTCTTACGATGCTGCCCAATACCTGATTTCAAAAGGGGCCGATGTCAATCATAAGAACAAATACGGAACTACGGCTTTGCATAGTGTGGCAGGTAGAGGGACCATCGCGATTGCACAATTATTACTGGATAATGGAGCGGATATCAATGCTGCAACGACCGACGGATTTGTCCCCCTCACCATGGCATCCTGGGCAACCAATGCGGGTGAAATGGGCAGGTTCCTTATCCTGCATGGCGCAGAGGTAAACCCTGATCCCTGTAATAATAATAAAGCCTGCACCTGTGGCCCGAATTTCCGCACCCCTTTACATGCGGCCTGTGACATGGGGAAACTGGAATTGATCGAGGCCCTGGTAAGCAATGGTGCTAGGGTCAATTTATTCAGCAATGATGGATTGACTGCGTTGCATTATGCCGTGAGAAAAGGGGATGTTGAAGCTGTAAAGTACCTGGTCGAACATGGTGCTTTCCTGAATGTCAAAGAAAATGAGCAGGGTGCTACGGAATTGCATATGGCAGTAGCTATGGGTTATGGTGATATCGCAAAATTACTGATGGAAAAAGGCTCCTGCCCGGCAGCCAGGGATATATGCGGGAAAACCCCGCTGGATTATGCTTTTTATTTCGGACAAAACCGGATTGGTTATGAGATGCTGGCTGCCGGTGCTGATGACAGCAAACTTGCCGGGTACGTCAATTCGGAATGCCCGCTTGCCAGAACTGTCGGACATGCAGAAGCAGAAGTCTTTTTCCTTGGACATAGCGGATGGGCCATAAAAACACAGAACCATTTATTGGTCTTCGATTATTTCGATGATACCAGGGCCAGGAAACCCGATCACCCCTGCCTCCTCTCAGGATGCATCGATACTGCCGATATAAAAAACCAACATATGACTGTGTTCAGCACACATGATCATGCCGACCATTTCAGCCCTGTTATTTTTACCTGGCGTGAAAATATCCCGCAAACCGATTATGTTCTGTGTTTTAAACCGGTTGGTGTAACTGAGGAATTTACCTACATCCCCGTTAATGGTGAAGCAGAGGTAGATGACATGAAGGTTTATGTGAACAAATCCACCGATCTAGGCGGAGGATACCTTGTGGAGGTCGACGGGCTTGTCATTTTTCATATGGGAGATCATGCCAACGGCGACGATGCCTTGTCGCGAGAATATACGCATGAGATTGACCTCATTGCGGAGAAAAATATAGATATAGATATCCTTTTCGCGCCGATCAGGGGATGCGGCCTGGGAACCCCTGAACAGGTGAAGGCCGGCACATATTATACGCTTGAAAAGCTTCATCCCGCCCTTTTCGTACCGATGCATTCAGGGAATTACACTTTTGCACATAAAAAATTCGTGGAGCAGGCCCGGGAAGACGGTCTGTCACAGACCATGAAATATGTGGTAAGCAAAGGTGAAAGGTTCCACTACAGCAAAACGGAAGCTACTGCAGAAAAGAGTTCTGACTTCTGACTTCTGACTTCTGACTTGTTATTTTTGTTCTCCTATCCTGAACTATAGCCGGAATTGCATTACTTTGGTTTTATTTTTATATTTTTATCCCATCATTTAGAAATTTCGGCTAAGTCGGCATTGATTTTACTTATTTAAACACTTGTGAAATAGCATTTTGCGATTTTATTTTTCGGAAATGCCAAATCAGGATGAGATTTATCCAACAATTTCAATGAATGACCGTATAAAGTATCATTACTAATCTATTAATAAACAACACCATGGAATTTAAAATCAATATTGTTTCAGAAGATGAGAGCTTCGCTGTTCAGCAATCCCAGAATCTGAAAAGCTGGAGGAATAGTCCGACAGGCTGACGATTATTCCGCACCAAACCGGTGAACAACATTAACTTACTTTTGTTTATAGGAAAGCCAAGTCAGGATCAATGATGAACTAAACCTGGGAAATCTTTCCGGCACTACTGCAACACTATTTAATAACGCACTGCTTTGCTGTTTCATTAATGCTTTTAATGCCTTACTGAATTATATTTTCATTGATTATTATATGGCAACCATCCCAATCTTTATCGCCTCTTCCGCTGAATTGCTGCAGGACAGAAAGGATTTACGCGAATTCCTGAGTAGGCAGAACGACCGGCTGCAAAAAAAAGATATGTACCTGGAACTGGTACAATGGGAAAATTTAAGCGATGCAGTGTCCCAAACCAGAAGCCAGGATGAATATAACAAAAAGCTGAAAGAATGTCAAATCGTTATCTTCCTGTTCTTTACAAAAGCAGGAAAATATACCCGGGAAGAATTTGATACGGCACTGCAGCAGTTCAAAGAAACCGGCAGCCCGCTTATTTACACGTATTTCAAATCAGGGGCCCCCGATCCTGATCCAAACGACCAACTGGCGCTCGACCTGGCAGCTTTCAAAGAACACCTGTCGGAGATCGGCCATTTTTATGCTGTTTACGACAATATTGATCAGTTAATAACCAAATTCCGATTTCAGCTCGACATAATTGAGGATAATCGTATCGACACCATCACCAAGGCCAATTTTGGCTACCTGGTTGGCCAGGCAGGACACGATAAATCATTGCCAGCTAAACTGGCCATAAAACTTGAAGGTGAAGGTAATGGCTGGATCCAAAGCCTTCGCCTGGAACTGGTGGAAAACCAATTAGTATCTGTGGGAAGTCAGCCCCCTGAAGTAGTTCAGAATTATGGCTGGCTTGTAGAAACTTTTTTGATGAAAATGCTTGGAGATGCCGGACAGGGAAAAAATCTGAGGCGTCTTTCCTTTATGGCAGAGGCCTGGCAGGCAACATTGCGTTATCTCTGCTATATTCAAATGGCGCAACTTCTGCAATTGGAAAATAAGCCAAAACTTAGTATCGTATCCGATTTTATTCAAATGGAAGGAAATAAGTTCCTTGATTTTGATTATACAAGTCTCTTGCTTACCGTCACCGATACGCTTGGGGAAAATGGCTTCATGAAAGAAATAAACAAATTTGTGGAAAAACTTACCAATACGGAGCATGTCCTTTACGGTACCGCTCTTTACCTGGATGATCAACGGCGGAGATTAATTGCAAACAGCATTCCTGAAGACGATAATCTTCCGGGACTCCTTGACGAATACCTGACCGCACTGGTTTTCTGGCTGCGGCAAGTATCTTTCCTTGCCAAGTACAGGCTGGTTTCGATCAACGAAATAAGCCTTGATTACCGTTTGGGTACTGCAAGGTATTTTTTGCACAAGTACGGGGAACTGCATGGCCTATTCAGCGAGGGGGATTCATCATCGGATAATAATTTTGGTACCCAAAGATACATCGAAGGTTCTTATACCTACAGCAAAAGTGTCTTGTTATTCAGAGGCCATAATTTATCATCAGGCATGGATAAGATCCAGGATCAAAACGCCTATCTTTCACTTTCTCCGCTGATTATTGATCAAAGCGTTTATATGAAACCGCTCAAACAAACTCCTGAAATAGTTTATTACACGGGTTACGAAAAAGCCAAACGGCAATACAATTATTCTCTATACAAAAACGAACTGGCGTTTGGTGGCAAAGGTGATTTGGTTACAAACCAATATCTTAAGGTGCTGACAGAAAATAGTGACCAGCCACACCTTAATAAATTGTATGAACTACTGGAAGAAATTTTTAAACCTCTTAAAAACAAACAAGCATGAGCCAGGAAAACTCTCCCTTCAAATTCCTGGATTCTTACCAGCAGGCTGATGCAGATGTTTTTTTTGGCCGTGAAGACGAAACCCAGAAACTGTATGACGCGTTAAGCGGTGTTAAGCACCTGATGGTTTATGGTCCTTCGGGTTCAGGGAAAACAAGCCTGGTAGAATGCGGCCTGCGCAACAAGTTTTCGGATGCCGACTGGTATGCAATTACCATTCGTAAGGGAGCCGATATTAATGCTTCTGTTTTTGCCAGCATTAACAATGCGCTCAAAGAAAAAATAGAGACAGACCCGGTCACTAAAATGCCAATGGATCCGGCGATGGAATTCGGACAGGCCATTAAAAAACTGTATGATGAGCGTTACCAGATGGTTTACCTGTTGTTCGACCAGTTTGAAGAACTGCTCATCTCGCGTGAAAAAACAGAAAAGGAAAAATTTTTTACCGGGCTCAACAAGCTTATCCACTATAAAATTCCCTGCCGCATCATGCTCATCATGCGGGAAGAATTCATCGGCCACCTTTCGGAATTTGAGCTGCTGTGCCCCAGTATTTTCCAGTATCGTTTCAGGGTAGAAAAGATGGGAAGAAAATTTGTTGAGAAAGTTATTTATCGTATACTGGAAGCGCCCAGGTACCGGGCTTTTTTCAATGTGGACGACAGCCACAAACTGGCCGAAAGCATTTTATCAAAACTGCCTGATAAAAGGAAAGAAATTGAACTGGCGCATGTACAGGTGTTCTTAGGAGAACTTTGGGACCGTGCACAAACCAAAAAGAAGAATGGTGCACTGCCGGTACTAAGTACGGACTTAATACGTGATGATGATAACCTGGAAGGGGTGCTGGAAAGTTTTTTAAAAAAACAAATGAAAGTTCTGGAAGGCAGTTACGGCGAACGGGTGCCGCTGGAATTACTTGCAGCCATGATATCCGAACGTTTTACCAAGCTGCAGTTAAGCGAAGCTGCCATTATTGATGATCTTGATCATAAAAACGTAGTTGCCAAAAAACCAATAGCCGACCTGTTGAAAGAACTGGAAAAGCGCCGGATCATACGAACCATAAAGGTGGGGGATGAAACCCAGTACGAAATAAGCCATGATGTACTGGCCCTGGTGGTAGGGCAAAACCTTACCGAAGAAATGAAGATGCGTGAAAAGGCTGGTGAAAAATACAAATTTTACCAGGAAATGCAGAGATTATTTACCCAGGATGATATTGATGACCTGCGTCCTTTTGAGAAAAGCCTTCCTTACCCACCGGATTTGAAGGCAAGGATAGATGAAAGTATTCAGGCAATAAAACGACAGCGGGAGCAGGACCAGGCAAGAAACCGGAGACGATTGCTAATTTTATTAAGCGCCTTGGCCGCAGCCTTGATTGGCCTTGTGTTTGCAATATATATTGCTGAAAAAAACAAAAAGTTGAAAGTTGAAGCTGACGGGTTGAGAGATGCCGCTATAGAGTTGCAAAAAGAGGCTATCAATCAAAGAAATAGTGCTCAAACTTCCTTGAAGAAATTTGAAAATGAAAAGGCTGCCAAGGATTCACTTGAATTCATAAGTCTCGAGAGCAGGGCGAAGATCATTGTGGCTGCAGAGGCTTGCCCTAAAGCGATAACACAGGCAATGAATTTTATAGCTCAGACACATCCGGATAGTATAGAAATGAGGAGGATAATAAAGTCCATTGGCTTAGATGCAGACAAATATTGTAAATGATGAAAAATCTATTTTTATTCATGTTTTGCATAGTTTTCTTTATTTCGGTAAAGGGACAAATCATAGATGCTGAAGATGCCATCAATGAGGGCGATGAGGCATTAAAAAATGACAGATTCTATGAAGCCATTAACAAATACTTTGCTGCTGAAGCATTTGAGCCGACGATGAAAGCACAGGTAAAAGAAAAGGTGAAAATTGCTTTCGATAGAATAATGGCTTTGAGAAATAAAGCTGATACGTTGCGGCAGGAAGCAGAGAATGCTAAAATTGCCACGCAGCGTTCCCTGGCCCAAACACAAAAGATCATCAGTGCCTTTTATTTCTATGATGAGCAGTTTGCCCTGGCTTATAAAAATAACAAGTACGGATTTATCAACAAGGATGGCGATACGGTGATCGGCTATAAATATGAAGAGGCACGGCCCTTTGATTATACCGGTCTGTCAAGAGTGAAACGTAATAACCAGCTTTACCTGCTGGACAATAAAAAGACGGAGTATAAGCTTGTCATAGGGATAAATAACCTTTCTGCCACCTCTGAAGCACTTGATTTGAGTAACCTGCAACTGGGGAAATTCCCTGAGAACATCACCGCCTACTCCAATCTCAGGATCCTGTTGCTCAACGGGAATGAGATCGATCAGTTGCCGGCATCGATCGATAGCCTTAACAGGTTGAGGAGATTATTCATTTACAATAACAACCTTTCCGGGCTTCCTTTTGAGATCGGTTCTTTTGACAGCCTGGTCACCCTTGATGCCAGTGTCAACAAATTGCTCCGGTTACCCGGGTCTGTCAGCAAACTGACTAACCTGGAAGAGCTTGTTTTGTATGATAATAACCTGTCGGATTTGCCCGCAGGGATGGGTAACCTGCAAAAACTGTTTTTCCTGGATGTGAGCAATAACCTGCTGCAAAGCCTGCCTTCAGGGATCGACAGCTTAGGCGCCCTGCGGATCCTGGCTTTAAGCCAGAATCAATTCAAAGGATTCCCTCCCTCCATAAAATCGCTTCCGGAGCTGATCATGCTTGACCTGAGCGGAAATCTTATCGATAGTATCCCTGCATGGATCGAAGGCCTTCACAAACTGACACACCTGCACGTCTGGGATTGCGGGCTTGATTCATTGCCGCATCAGATCACGGGGCTCGACAGCCTGAAGGTGCTCGTTGCCGGAAATAACCAGCTTACGTCACTCCCGGAAAATATGGACAATCTGTCAAAGCTGGAAGAACTGGTCCTTTATGGCAACCAGTTTACGACAATTCCGCCGGCATTGGGCAGCATGAAGGAACTGGTCAAACTGGACCTGAGAAATAATCCCGGACTGGATGCTGATGAGATCAGGGCTGCTTTTAAAAACTATCTAAAGAAGGAAATCAAATACTCCAGCGCAGTTTATCCTCAGATAACCGATACCAGCCAGTTGCTCATCAAGGTCGACGTGCTTCCCTGGCTGCGCCTGGTGAGCCTGGACACGGCACAGGCCCGGAAACTGGAAAAGCTCGATCTTTCAAACCAGGACCTGGCAGTCATACCGGGTGAAGTATTTACCCTGGAAAACCTGGAAATCCTCAACCTGAGCGGGAATAACCTGTCGGTGATCCCGGCGGCGGAGATCGGTAGGCTGAAGAAATTAAAAGCGCTCTATTTATTAAATAATCAATTACCGGAAGAGGAGAAGGAAAAAATAAGGGCTGCACTTCCGGTGGGGTGCATGGTTCATTTCGACAATGCACCGTAATAATAGTTAACCTAAATCACGGATCAATGAAACGATCATACATACGGAAATGGCTGACGGTTTGCATATGCCTGGTTTTATATTCTTCCATCCGGCAACAGGCATCAGCTCAAAGTATTGCACGGGATTTTCATGCCCGGCAATACCAGGAAGCGATTGAAAATATTGCAAATGGTTCCAATGGCGAATTAACACCCGCCGCTATACGGGCTATGCTTTCAAACATTCCCCAGTCTAAGTTTGGCGGTCAGGTAATACGGTCAACTGATGATGGTGAATATATTACCGTTGATCCGGTTATCGATGTTGTCTCGTTTGATGGGGAAGAGGATGCTATCTATACTGTAAATGGATTTCCGGCAGAAAGTACTTTAACTATTATTTCCGTAACATTTTCTCTACCAGCACCCGACTGGATAGATGGTGATCCAATTATTAATGAAGATGCAAATACAATCACTATAGATCTACTTCCCAATGATAATGCCAATGCCAGGTCAACCGGAATCATAATTAATGCACAGGTCGGTGGCTTTGCAGTGCCTTCAGTTGCTGCCTATGTAATACAGGAGGGCGAACCTGAACCTTTTATCTTGGTTTCTCCTGAAATTCAATCCATTTCTTATGAAGGAGGTGTAACTGACCAATTTGATATCATCCATTATAATATTGCAGATTGGATGGTCGATGCAACTACCCTTCCTTCTGATGGGTGGATCACTATTGGGGAGAATAATCATACCGGTCCGGATCAATACATCAAATTCAATATTGCATTAAATTCAACCGGTACATACCGCCAGGGCAACATTAAAATTAAGGCTACAGATGATTTAACAGTATTCGATGAATTAACTATTGTCCAGGGGGCACTAGCTGAGCCATCAATTTTAATTACTCCTGAAATTCAAACCCTTTCTTACGAGGCTCAAACAACAGCGCAGTTTAATGTTATAAATTTTAACATAACCGGATGGGAGTTGGCTCCCGGGACACTTCCTTCCTGGATTACGGTCCAAACTGCTGATCATGATGCTGACACGATCACTTTCAGCGTGCAATTAAATGAAGGTGATACTTACCGGCAGGATACGATCATTATAAGGGAATTAGCCATCCCTGGAGTTTCTGACACATTAAAAATAATCCAGGGAGCAGAATCACCCCAGCCATACCTGTTTATCGATCCCGAAATACGGTCGATAACTTATGTGGGAGGCGTTACAGGTGAATTTGACATCATCAATTTCAACATTGAAGACTGGGAAGTAGTGGAAAGTACCCTACCGGGCTGGATCCCTGGCTTTTCTGCCGATCATGATTCAGACATCATCACTTTTAACGTCGATACAAATACAACAGATACTTACCGGACGGATATCATTAAAATTCAAGAAATCGGTGATACAACTGTTTTCGATGAATTAACTATTGTTCAGGGGGCTTTATCTGAATCCGTTATCTTAATTACCCCTGAAATACAATCATTTAACTATGATGCTCAAACAACAGATCCATTTAATATCCTCAATTTTAATATTACCGACTGGGAACCGGCCCCAGGCACCCTTCCTGCCTGGATTTCAGTAGACACTGCTGACCATACTGCCAATACCATCACCTTTAGCATCCTCCTGAATGAAGGAGATAACTTTCGAATGGATACGATCGTAATCCGGGAAATGGGGAACCCATCTGTGTCGGATGTATTGACCATTTACCAGGGATCCCTGTCCGACACCTCAATTCTTGTAACTCCCGAGGTCCAGTCTGTTCCATATTCCGGTGGAGAAACGGATCCATTTCAGATCATTCATTTCAATATCGGGGAATGGGAGGTGGATACAACTACGATGCCTGACTGGATACATATTGATGACACACTTCATTCTGATGATCATACCGGGAATTATATCACCTTCAGCATCGATACCAATGGACTGGATGTCTACCGGGTAGATACAGTTGTTATCCGGGAAACCGGTAATCCTGCTGTATTTGATATACTGACGATATACCAGGGAGCGCTATCGGAATCAGTTATTTTAATTACCCCCGAGATTCAGTCTGTCACCTATGAAGCCCAGACAACAGACACGTTTAACATCATTCATTTCAATATTGAAAACTGGGAGGTGGACCCGGCAACGATTCCGGACTGGATCAGTATTGCCGACTCTAGTCAGTCGGATGATCACACTGGTAACTACATCACTTTCAGCATTGAAACGAATGAGCTTGATGTTTACAGGGTTGATACGGTTATCATCCGGGAAACCGGTAATCCTGCTGTATCTGATATACTGACGATTTACCAGGGTGCCCTGTCCGACACCTCCATCCTGGTTACTCCCGAGATCCAGTCTTTTCCATATTCTGGTGGTTTAACGGAACAATTTCAAATAATTCATTTCAATATCGGGGAATGGGAGCTGGATCCGGTCACATTACCGGATTGGATGAGTGTCACCGATTCAGTTCAAAACGATGGCCACACCGGGAATTATATCACCTTCAACCTTGATACGAATGAACTTGATGTTTACAGGGTTGATACGGTTATCATCCGGGAAACCGGCAACCCGGCCGTATCAGATTCGCTCGTGATTTACCAGGGAGCCCTCTCACAATCAGTTATCCTGGTCACCCCTGAAATACAGGTTATGGATTATGAGGCCCAGACAACGGTACAGTTTGATGTCATCCATTTCAATATTGAAAACTGGGAAGTAGTGGCAGGTACTGTTCCGGATTGGGTTGCCAGTTACTCAGAAAATCATGAAAACGATTATGTCACCTTTGATATAGAAATTAATGAAGATGAAACCTACCGGGAACATACGGTTACTATACAGGAAGTTGGGAACCCGGGTGTTTTTGATCAGTTGAAAATCATCCAGGGTGCCCTTTCCGTATCTTCCATCCTCATTACCCCGGAAGTGCAGGGGATCACCTACGAGGCCCAGACAACCGGTGAGTTTGATATCATCCATTTCAATATTGATGGATGGGAAGTGGTGGAAAGCACAATCCCGGACTGGGTTGCCAGTTACTATGACGATCATGTGGAAGATTTTGTCACGTTTGACGTGGAGTTAAATGAAGATGATACCTACCGGGAACATACGGTTACGATCCAGGAAGAAGGGAACCCGGGAGTTATTGACCAATTAAGGATTGTCCAGGGGGCCCTGGCAGTCTCAACACTGTTAATTTACCCGGAGATCAAATCCCTTACCTTATGAAGCCCAGACCACTGACCAGTATCATGTCATAAATTTTAACATCGAAGACTGGGAAGTGGTGGAAAGTACACTCCCGGGATGGATATCGGGATATTACGACGACCATGATGAGGATTTTATCACCTTTAATGTTGATCTGAATACAGGGCATACCAACCGGCAGGATACGATCACCATCCAGGAGATCGGTAATCCCGGCATTTCAGACCAGCTGGTCATTCTCCAGGATGCCCATCCCCAATCTTATATCCTGACAGCTCCCCGCGAAATAGTATTTCCATGGAATTATCCCAGCGATACCCTTAATAAATTTACGATCACACCGGTAAATGTATCTGTCCTGGATTTTGAAATTATTTACGACCCGCCCGGACTAAATGATTGGCTTTCCGATACGGCGATTGTCAATAATGAGTTCATCTTTAGAATTGCGGGGGAAAATGACACAAACATCACGCGTGTTGCCGGCGTCAGGATCTTTGACCAGTTAAACCCCCTGGTCGATGATACAGTATATATTTACCAGCGTTCAAGCTTTGATCCTTACATCATCCTGATACCGGCTTCCAAAGAACTCCGTTTGGAGGAGGAAGTTTCCCAAATACATACTTACTCAAACCTGGAAGAGTATGCGGTAAATGTGGATTCCCTGGGAAATTGGGTTCATCTTTCAGACGACTACCCTCTCATACAATGATGCAATAGAAATTACTGTTGATACAGAATATAAGATGCATTTCAGTCCCGTTCTGCGATTATCACCTTTCATCATATTGCCGATACTACTGATTTTTACCTTCACCAGATGACAGCCCCCGCTGAATATGTCGATTTAAGCGGCAATGTAAGTGAAGCAGAAGGTGGCCTTGAAGGGGTTATTATTTATGCTGATCCTGATTCTGATGCTAACGAATGACAAGGTTATTATGAAATTGATGTTTTAAAGAATTGGCTGGGGACCGTTATCCCTAGAAGCCGACCCATTACTTCGATCCGCCTCAGATCGTGATAGATAAGATCGGTGGTGTTGACCAGGATACCGCAGGCATTGATTTTGCCGCTTACCTTATTGACCCTAAAGTCTGGATATCCCTGACTGAATCGTTCATTTGTGTCGGTGATTCACTGGATAAAAGCCAGACAGGGAAATACCCGGTGTTATTGATCCAGGGCACATACGGGCCAGAGATTTACAGGTGGTCGACAGTGCCTCCGGGAAATGAAGAAACGATCAGCGATACCACGATCCTGGATCCCATATTTAACCCCATTTCAACCACAACCTATGTGTTTAAGCTGATCAATAACAATGATACTATTGAGTCGGAAACTTTTACCTTAATTGTAAAACCACTCCCGGAAACCAGGTCATTCTCAGGGGAATTTACCGTGTGCAGGAACCAGGCAGGCATGGTATATACAGTGGATGAATTCAGCGATACAGATTACTTCCTCTGGGAGCTGCCGGAAGGAGGGCATTTGTTACGGGGCCCAATACCAATATAGCGGTGATTAATTGGGGAAATGATCCTGGCACTTATGAATTATCACTTACCACATTCCAGGATGGATGTGATGCAGAGCCTTTACGTACAGATCATAACCATTCCGGAAGATGCCTCATCTCCTCCGCCAGCGGGTGTTTATCGAAAATCGGACGACAATTTCCTGTATTGCGACGACCAGGGAGCTGATGAATACAGATGGGGCTGGTTCCGGCAGGTTGATTCCAGGATTGTAGGCGGGCCCGTATACATGCCAGACAAAAACGAGTGGTATTGCAGGCTGCCGGATGGTTATTCAGCCGATAGCGACACCAACCGCTATTTTGTGGAGATCAGGCATAATGGAATGGAATGTTTTTCCAGGACATTCTACAATGCGCCGGTAAATGTGGATGAACTGAGTACAAGCCAGATCTATGTATTTCCAAATCCGGCCGATCATGTGATCTTCATCCGCTTTCATGATATCGGTACATCTGCAAATGCAGATTTGAAGATTTATGATTTTATCGGTCACCTGGTTTATTCTGAAACCTTGCCCGGGATAATCCAACAATACCACGGTCACTGTTCATGAGGCCCGGAATTTTAAACCCGGGATCTACTTCATTTGTATCCGGGTGGAAGATATGGTTTATAAAACTCAAAATAATCATGCGGTAATATGATGACCCGGCATAAAATACTGCTCCTTTTAATGGCCGTTCTGATCACTGAATCCATTTTACGGCCAAAGCGGACAGGTAAAAAAGACAAAGCCGATACACTGATTGCGGCATACATCAGAGCTTCGACTTTTAAACAATGGCATCAATGAAGCATCGATGCGAAAGCTTTAAGAGTTATTCGATCCTACTGCCGTTATCGTTTTTGATATACCTTTTAAAAGTAATGCTGTTATTAGTGATGATATTAAGCGGATCAGCAAGGACGACCGCCAGCAGCAGCCCGTGATCAGTGTGTATGGAAAGTTTGTCCCCCTGCCGATGTATTGTGAAATACTTGATAGAGAGGCTGAAAAGGACACACTTAATGAACTTAATTTTTCGGTCATACCGACGGGTAGAGTAGACACAAGCCGTATTGACAAAGATACCATCATTTATGAGGTTGAAAAACAGTTCGATGATACAGAATGGAGCTCGCGTGACACCTCTAAATACCTGGTTTGCATAGGGTTTTTTAAAAATGAACCCCGCATCCTTTCAGTTTATCACAATGATGAGAACAACACCCAGGCAGAAGTAAAGATCAAGCTGATCGATTTTTCTGTCAATAGTAGTAATGACCCCGGTTATTTATTGTCTGATGTTGATGTCAGGCTACGGATCACTTTTAATGAGCCGATCAATGATTTCACCGATACGGCCACCACCGGTCCTGATGGAGTGGCCAGTTTCGGCCGGGTGGCAAGTAATAGTTCGGTCGTTTACATTAATTCCGTCGCGAACAAAAATGGGATCCGGTATGACATACCTTTAGAAGATTTGAAATTAAAGGGAATGAATGTCAGCGATATGCCTGCTGGAGGATTTATCATTAGTTTGAGACCTTATAAATGGAATGGATTAGCCTATTCATTATTTCTTTCGGGTGGTGGTATTATTCCTGAAGAGGTGAATATGAGCAATTTTGAAAGCGGGAGCGATTTTGAAGGGAAAATCGGATATAAGATTGGATTTAATTTTAACCTTACATACTTCTTCCAGCATGATCAATGGAAAATTAATCCTCAGAAATGGCTCTTCGGGCTGGGGTCAGGTTTATCGCTGGATTACCAGGAGACTGTTGTGAATAGTGGCGGGTTTAACCAGGTGAAGTATCAATTTATCGATAGCAGCGCTGATACCTGCCTGATATTGTTCAAGGGGCAGGTTTTTTCTGAAACCTATAATATGATTAGCTTAGATGTTCCCTTATTCATGGAATTCAAAAAACAGACTGGAGAAAAATTTTCGTTTTCTGTCAAAGCCGGGGTAAACATGTCACTACCGTTATCAACAGGCAATTATGAAGCCGACGGAACTTTCTCCAGGTGGGGATATTATGATGATCTGAACAGCCTGCCGATAACTGAAGATGCGATTTTCAATTACTTTACCGATAGCATCATCACGTTATACCGGAAATATAGAATACAATCCCTTATTAGCTGAAGGATTCATCAAGCTTAATTGTTTTTTTAATGTTTTTAAAAAGAATCCTGATAATTCCCTTGAAGTGGGACTGATTTTTTCAATGCCTTTTACAGGAAGCGCTGTATATAATTATCCCGGAACCGACAGGCAGGATTACCGGGGATATTTGATAAATTCCGGGAACAATGATATACCGCAGTGTTGCCTATTCTAATAAAAAGATCTTTAAATATTATTTTGGAATAAGTGTAGGCTTAAATCTTATAAGATATAAGCCCAGTTAAATTTCTATTTTAGTTATTAAAAATCATTAAATCCTGATGTCATGAGCGATGCAAATAACGTGGAAGGGCAGACCCCTCCGACAAATGATCCGGCACCAACACCCGGAACCCAGGTAAAAAGCCGCAGCTTAAATCCTTTCGGACTGGGTATTTTTCACCTGGTCATTGCAGTGTTACTGACTTTATTCATTTATATGTTATGGCCCGATGCCACACCGGTAGATGGGAAGCTGGTATTTGAACCATCATGGAGTTTTTTCGGAGCTCAAATCCCTATCAATGATGAAGCGAGGTTAATATTATTGGTGCTTTTGTGCGGTGCACTGGGCAGTTATATTCATTCAGCTACGTCATTTGTCGACTTTACAGGTAACAATGCATTGAAAAAGAGCTGGTTATGGTGGTACATAATGCGTCCTTTTATCGGGGGGACCTTAGCGCTGATTTTCTATTTTTTGATAAGGGGAGGATTTTTGTCGACCGGATCCGATGCTTCCAATATCAGCATATTTGGTATCACAGCTCTGGCAGGGCTTGTTGGCATGTTCCACAAAAAAGCCACAGATAAACTGAAAGAGGTTTTCGACAGCCTGTTCAGAAGCAAGGAAGGGAGTGGTGATGAAGCGAGAAATGATAAATTGGTGAATGAAACACTTGTAGATAAGGTAATGATCCCATTTGGTAAAATAAAATCCATTAAAATCACTACTGAAAAAAATGAAGATATTATTACCTTGGAAGAGATTTATCTTATGTATGAAGGGGTGGTGACCAGGATTCCTGTTCTCACAGATAATTTCACCGTGAAATACATTATTCATCAGAGTTTATTGTTCCAGTATATAGCTCAGAAGAATGTTGAATCTGCAAATAACCAGGCGATCTTTGATATTAAGCAAATTTACCTGAAAGACTTCCTCGGCCATGCCGGCATAGTTGAAATGATTAGCCAGTCAATAGCTTTTATTAAGCCGACTGCCACGGTTGCAGATGCCAAAATCGCCATGGAATCAGTAAAAAACTGCCAGGATGTATTTGTGACGGAAACCGGCACTGCCGAAAGCCCGGTATTAGGCTGGCTCACAAATCATGATATTTCAAAGAATATCAACAGTTAAACATAGTTATTCCGGGTTTTCCAGTTACAGTGCGACAGAAAATCCAATCGGATGAATAAATATTGCTTTTTATGTGCTGCTCTGGCACTGGTTGTGCTTATTGCATCCTCCCAGTCAAAGGATGATATCATTCCATATTCTTCCAACTGGCGGTTCGTGGGCCCGGAAAGCATGGTGCAGCAAAACCTTGGGAAAGTCCATGCGCTCTGGATCAATCCTTCAGACCAGGACCATATTCTTGCCGGTGCGGAAAGCGGGTTGTGGAAAACAACCAATGGGGGGCAGAACTGGGATAACCTGACCGACTGTTGTGTCCATGGGATTGGTATCGCCTGTATCGCCGTCCAGCCTGACGATCCGGCAACTATCTATATTGGCACCGGAGTCTCTAACCGGGTGAAATCTTCAGATCATCATTACGGATATGGCATTTATAAAACTACTGACGGAGGCAGGAACTGGCACCATCTTAAGGTTGACACTACCTTAAAACCGAAAGAAAATTACTGTTATAAAATTATAGTCCACCCGGTTTTTACTACAAATTTATATGCCTTGATCGGCAGTAACGCTTATAAATCTGTTGATTCGGGAAGCAGCTGGACCCTGATATTTGGAAAGACTGAAAATCCTGATAAATTGATGTTAAGGGATATTGAAATTAATCCACAGATTAGCTCCTATGACGAAGTATATATCTCGAGCAGCACCCATATTGTTGATTGGAACAGCAGTTGCGACGATTTTCCTCCCTGTACTTATTATTGTACCGGCAAAATCAAATTTCCGACAGCAAAAGTCTGGAGGATTGAATCACAATTCAATTCAGCTTCTGTTCAAGCCGGCACGATGAAGGATATGTGTGAAGAAATTCCCGGTTATTCGAACGATATCCGCATTGCCATGCTCTCATTTACTCATAATAGCCTGAACATTGCAACCCAGACGGAGTCGGGATGGATAAATATCTACAGGAAAAAAGAAGATGGGCCCTGGACATTTACTTCGCCGGCCAGCGCCGGCAGGTTTAATTCAACTTTTTCTTTTCCATTTGCCGTTTCCCCAGCCAATGACAGCATCATATACCTGGGGGGATATATGCTGTTCAGGTCAATGGATGGAGGCAATACCTTATCGCCCTTGTGGAAATACTGGGCCTGGACGCAGGATACAAATTATATCGGAAGCCATGCCGATATCAGGGATTTTGTTTTGTACCGGGCGGATCCATCAGGAAATGATATAATTTACATGGGGACAGACGGGGGAGTGGGTAAAACAAGCAATGGCGGGAAGGCTACTGCTAACCTGAACGGCGCCGGGTTGCAGCTTACTCAGTTTCATGGCCTTTCAAACAGTGAAAAATTTCCGGGCCTGATCTATGCAGGCTCCCAGGATAATGGAGTGTTTACTGACCATGACGGCACGTGGAAATGCAATGTCATTGGCGATGCGTATGATGCCGTCTCAGATTTGATTGATCCCCTGGTGGCATATACCACCAGCAATGCTTCGGCAGTTTTTAAAACAACATCCGGAGGCGAAAGCTGGTCCAGGATCAGTTGCCCTGCAGGTGAAAACTGCATGGATAAACCCTTGTGGGTAGATGATCAAAACAGGTTGTACCTGGGGGCGAATAACCTGTATCGCCGTGAAGGGGCCGGGTGGGTTAAAATCACCGACATACCGGCAAAAACACCCATCCGGTCTTTTAAAATGACCGAAGACGGCAATACTGCTTACCTGGTTTATCCCGGTGAATTATGGGATGGAACTAATCCAGCTTGCAGCTTCACCGGTAAAGTTTATAAAGTAACAGGTATCAAAACCAGCCCGGAAGTCACTGATATCACAGCATGCCTGGAAGGCATCCGCTGGACATCCATCACGGATATCGCCATTGAGCCTGTTCATGGCGATAAGATCTGGGTTTGTTTCGGCGGGTTCTGGGAAAGTAAAAACAAAGTATTCAATTATGAAAATAATACCTGGCAGGAATGCGGGCAGGGATTGCCCAATATCCCCGCAAACACGATCGTATACCTGAAAGGTTCCGACGATATGCTGTTCATCGGGATGGATGACGGGGTTTATTACCGGGCAAAAAGCATGTCCGGGTGGGATAAATTCAGCCATAATTTGCCGAAAACTATCGTGACTGACCTTGAAATAAATTACAACCTCAATATGCTGAGGGCTGCCACGTATGGCAGGGGGATATGGGAAAGCCCGATACCAGAGCAGGATTCAGAGCCCAGTCACTAATTTGTAGTATTTAGCAAACTTTACCTATCACTCTTTAGCATCCTGAAGATGATTCTTCATCTCATCATTCTCCTTTTTCAGCTGGATCACGTAAAGAGTAAGTTCTTCAATCTTTTGGAGCAGGATGGCATCCATTTCACCGAGATTATTTCCATTTGTGATGACCTCTTCGGTACAAGGCACATCGGGCAGGTGCTTGTGTTCATTGATAAAAGCTTCCAGTTCAGTCAGTGACATCAGTGAATAATCCTCTTGAAACACAAAATCGCTCCATCCGGTGAGGGTGACCTCCACTTGTTTGCATTTGACGTTTCCATTAACCGATAGTTTCTCGGCAGGACTTGAAGTGCCGATTCCCAAATTTCCGGCAGCATTGATATAGATCACGTTGGCTTCGCTGTTGGCTTCGACCGTGATTACATCAAGACTGTATGAATGATCCCGGATTTTAAAGCCACCTGTGTTTGTAGCCTTGAATTTCCATTCAGCACCACTTACCTGGTCGTACATCCTGAATGTAGCTCCGCCGGAGCCGCCTATATTTCTGACTGAAATTGTGGGTTCAGTTATACTTTTAGCCACATCCAACAAAGTTGTGGGAGTATTGAGCCCAATGCCGACATAGCCTGCATTGACGTTGTAAATATGGGTTCCGTTATAGTTCCACTGGGCTTTTGCACTAAAGACAAAAACGAAAATTAATGCTGTCAGAAGGAATGTGTACTTTTTCATGGGATTATATTTTTTAATTGTTAAAAATCATTTTGAACTTTGAACTCTGAACTTTTTATTCCCTTATTGTTTAGCGATTTTCTGTGTATTAACGCGATTTCCGCGAACAACCTGGACAGTATAAATACCTGGTGCCTTATCTAACAGGTTAAACTGGTGGACCAGAACATTTTTAAATTCTTCCGCAAGAACCAGGGAACCGGTCATATTGAAGACCTGGACCATACAGTCTTGCGGGCCGGGTTCCTGATCAAACTCCAAGGTAAAGACACCGGTTGTGGGATTTGGATACACCTTAAATCCTGAATTCTTCAATTCAGTTAGCGGATTATCCGCAATTTTCAAAGGCTCAGCGGATACCATGGTACTTGACAGTTCCCCGCAATATAGGCCGTCAGTGGTAATGTAAGCAAGCAAGTGGCCTCCAACATCGATAGTTGTTCCTGATAATAGAAAAATATTTTCGCCAGCGATCAATGTAACATCCCCACCATCCTCAATAGAAAATGTTGATCCTTCTCCGGCCACAATTATAGTCTGGGTAGCGTCGTAACATTCAGTCTGACCCGAAACCACATCAATGTTTTGAAGCTCTCGGGTAACTGGAATATCCCCGGTTATAGTAATTTCAAGTGTCCTTGGTGGGCTGTTGCCGCAGTCGTTATTTGCTGTGACACTCAGCATTCCGGAACTGCTGGGGGTCAAAGTGACATTTAATCCGGAACCAATCAGGGTGCCTTCTCCTGTAAAAGTCCAGGTGTAGGAATTGGCGCCTGGGACAGCAGATATGCTATAGTTAACTTCTGTGCCACTCACAACCGTGGTTGGACCTGAAATAGGTCCCGGTTGTGCTGGAGGACTGCAGTCAGATTGTAATACAAAGTCATCAATATACCATCCTTCATCCAAAGAATACGGACTTCCATCGGAAAAGAAATAAAAAGCTATTTGGACCGTCAGCCCGGCATAATCTATCAAATAAATCAGGGGATATGACCAAACATTACCACTTGAATTTATATATTGGGATGAAATATCTGTCCAAACCGTATTCCCTTCGGGTTTAATTTGCACTTTTCCATAATCTCCTCCTGAAAAACTAAACCAGTGCCAGAATCGTAAGCGAGGATTATATATGGCATCAGGCACAACAAATGAAGGGCTGACAAGCCTTGAGGTAACGCTTGAAGAATAAATTCCCGCCAGATGCGTGGCTGCACATTTCTGACCCGAGTGTGCAGTGTCGGGGCCACTTGTTGGTACACCAGTTTCCCAGGTTCCGTTTTCAGAGCTCCAATCTCCTATTCCATTTTCCCAACCTTCCGGATTATTGAATACAACTGGTCCGGTAACTATGGAAACATCATCGATATACCAACCCACGTCTAAAGAATACGGATTTCCATCGGAAAAGAAATAAAAGGCTATCTGTACCGTCTGCCCGGCAAAGTCTGAAAGGTCTATATATGGACAGGACCAGGTGTCACTCCCGCTGTAGAGATATTGTTCTGAAAGGTCGATCCAATCGGGAGAACCAGTTGGTTTAATTTGTACTTTTCCATAATCTGCTGTCGAAATACTGAACCAGTGCCAGAATCGTAGGCGAGGATTTTGTGCTGCTTCAGGAATAATGAAATCAGGGCTTACAAGCCTTGAGTCAACGCTTGAAGAATAAATTCCCGCCAGATGCGTGGCTGCACATTTCTGACCCGAGTGTGCAATGTCGGGGCCACTTGTTGGTACACCAGTTTCCCAGGTTCCGTTTTCAGAGCTCCAATCTCCTATTCCGTTTTCCCAACCTTCCGGATTATTGAATACAACTGGTCCGGTAACTATGGAAACATCATCGATATACCAACCCACGTCTAAAGAATACGGACTTCCATCGGAAAAGAAATAAAAGGCTATCTGTACCGTCTGCCCGGCAAAGTCTGAAAGGTCTAAATATGGACAGGACCAGGTGTCGCTCCCGCTGTAGAGATATTGTTCTGAAAGGTCGATCCAATCGGGAGAACCAGTTGGTTTAATTTGTACTTTTCCATAATCTGCTGTCGAAATACTGAACCAGTGCCAGAATCGTAGGCGAGGATTTTGTGCTGCTTCAGGAATAATGAAATCAGGGCTTACAAGCCTTGAGTCAACGCTTGAAGAATAAATTCCCGCCAGATGCGTGGCTGCACATTTCTGACCCGAGTGTGCAGTGTCGGGGCCACTTGTTGGTACACCAGTTTCCCAGGTTCCGTTTTCAGAGCTCCAATCTCCTATTCCATTTTCCCAACCTTCCGGGTTATTGAATACAACTGGTCCGGTAACTATGGAAACATCATCGATATACCAGCCCACGTCTAAAGAATACGGACTTCCATCGGAAAAGAAATAAAAGGCTATCTGTACCGTTTGCCCGGCAAAGTCTGAAAGGTCTATATATGGACAAGACCAGGTGTCACTCCCGCTGTAGAGATATTGTTCTGAAAGGTCGATCCAATCGGGAGAACCAGTTGGTTTAATTTGTACTTTTCCATAATCTGCTGTCGAAATACTGAACCAGTGCCAGAATCGTAGGCGAGGATTTTGTGCTGCTTCAGGAATAATGAAATCAGGGCTTACAAGCCTTGAGGTAACGCTTGAAGAATAAATTCCCGCCAGATGCGTGGCTGCACATTTCTGACCCGAGTGTGCAGTGTCGGGGCCACTTGTTGGTACACCAGTTTCCCAGGTTCCGTTTTCAGAGCTTCCAATCTCCTATTCCGTTTTCCCAACCTTCCGGGTTATTGAATACAACTGGTCCGGTAACTATGGAAACATCATCGATATACCAACCCACGTCTAAAGAATACGGACTTCCATCGGAAAAGAAATAAAAGGCTATCTGTACCGTCTGCCCGGCAAAGTCTGAAAGGTCTAAATATGGACAGGACCAGGTGTCGCTCCCGCTGTAGAGATATTGTTCTGAAAGGTCGATCCGATCGGGAGAACCAGTTGGTTTAATTTGTACTTTTCCATAATCTGCTGTCGAAATACTGAACCAGTGCCAGAATCGTAGGCGAGGATTTTGTGCTGCTTCAGGAATAATGAAATCAGGGCTTACAAGCCTTGAGTCAACGCTTGAAGAATAAATTCCCGCCAGATGCGTGGCTGCACATTTCTGACCCGAGTGTGCAATGTCGGGGCCACTTGTTGGTACACCAGTTTCCCAGGTTCCGTTTTCAGAGCTCCAATCTCCTATTCCGTTTTCCCAACCTTCCGGATTATTGAATACAACTGGTCCGGTAACTATGGAAACATCATCGATATACCAACCCACGTCTAAAGAATACGGACTTCCATCGGAAAAGAAATAAAAGGCTATCTGTACCGTCTGCCCGGCAAAGTCTGAAAGATCTAAATATGAACAGGACCAGGTATCACTCCCGCTGTAGAGATATTGTTCTGAAAGGTCGATCCAATCGGGAGAACCAGTTGGTTTAATTTGTACTTTTCCATAATCTGCTGTCGAAATACTGAACCAATGCCAGAATCGTAATCGTGGATTTTCAGATCCCGCCGGGATGGTGAAAGAAGTTCTTATCAGCCGGGTATTTGCATTTGGTGGATAATTTCCAGCCAATACCGTCGCTGCGCATTTAGTACCATTGTATGCTGATCCGGGACCGCTTGTCGGGACGCCAACTTCCCATGTTCCGTTATCAACATACCAGTTAAGTGTCCAATCGCCTTCAAAATCCTCACTCCATAAAATTGTTTGTCCTTGTAAATTGGAGTTGAAGATGTTTACCAAACAAAAAATAATGATAAGCATGTTTTGCTTTTTCATGATATGGTGGGTTTAAATGTGAGAATTCTTCAGTAAACTTAGCTACTACCAAATATAGTATATATATAGATATAATCCAAATATTTAATGAAAAAAGTTTAATTATTTATTCAGATTTTAACACATTTAAGGGCACTGTCATTATAAACAAGGAGAAAATCTTCATTTGATCGGTGTTATTAACGACAGACAAACTCCCGGCGTTCCATACTCAGATGGGGACAGCTTAACCACGCCGCAATTCTAAGAAATGGATTCGTACGCATGGTTGTAATCGATCGAGCTACTTTTAACGCTTTCTAATACCAACAAGCTCAACAATCACGGGTACTATCAAATTGATGCTTTAATCTTTTGTAAGCGCTCATAACCAGGAAGATTTGACAAAAGATTAAATCTACTTTTAGTTATAAAGTCAAATTAGAATTGACATTTATTTTAAAATTCCTTATATTTGTTATTCTATAACCAAGCCCTCAGATACTCTTCTCTCTGCTCTAGAAATTATATCAAAATCATATTTAAAGTTCATATAGTGTGGAACTTTATTTACAATAAGAGATTATTTACAAGTGAAAATTGATTATTATAAAGCAACTTTAACAATATTGTTGATTTATTTCTTAAGAAACTCTTGATAATTAATCCTTAACTCAATCTGGCTAGTGAAGCTTAAATTAACAAAACATTTAGAAGTTTTACAAGCATGATAAATAATAACCCAAACCCCACAAATCACTCGCCTCCCTTTATTCAGCGTAATTGCGAGATTCTTTGCAAGATTTAATTTGAAAAGATCCTTTGACTATAAAAATGTCGCAATTAAACAATCCATCTGTTTGTAAAAACAATTTCACAATTAATTTAGAAGGAGGATATATGAATATCATTAACAAATGTTCCATAGTAGTTAATCATAAGTTCTATTGTTCTGCTATTACTTTGTTATACCTTACAATATGGACAGGAGTATCTTTGTCTCAGGATATTGGAAGTCAGCAATATGGCATAACAATCGGAATTCCAGTACCAATAGGAGAGCTTGAAGCGGTTGGTACTATTCCTGGTTGCACAGCTACATTGATAACGAATTCCCTTGTCTTAACAGCTGCTCATTGCGTCTGCCCAAGTGGCGACAATGCACAGAATTGTTTGACTCGTGTAACTTTTACTCTTTATGATGTCTTCCCAATCGACAATCCCAACACCCCAATCGATGAATCAAAATCACGCACTAACGTAAGTATTAGCGGGACTGTCAGAATTCATCCCGAATACACGTTACGTGGATGGCAACGGGAGGATTATGCAGTCATAGAACTCGATAAGCCAATTACAGCTGTCGCCAATGTAATCCCAATCCCTGTAGAAGAACCATATAACATACCTCTTGAGGGAGACATGATGACTCTTGTTGGCTATGGAAATACTGGAGCAGACTGTAAAGGACCCTCGCTTGGAAAAATGAAGCTTGATCTCCCAGTTACAGGAAGTGGATGGGGCGGAATATCTTTCAAGAATGGGAAACTGCATGCTTGTCCAGGAGATTCCGGCGGACCTATTTTGAATGGCAACAAACATATTGTTGGTGTTGCATCATGGGTAGGGGCCGAAAGCACTTACCGTCCCACTTCGTATGCTTATAATTGGATATTTGGCATTCCCCAGCCAAAATGGAGTTCATGTTCATGGGTTCCTATTGAACAGGGGGGGCAAAACAGCCATCAGCCTACTCAGCTTTGCCCTGATGGTAGTTTCTTAACCGCTCTTGACCTTGATGGAGATAAAACCATAAGTGGTCACGATTCTCCTGTCATCGGACAGGCCCGTTGCTGCAAAGTAGCAGGAGCCGAGAATCTTAATTGGGGCTCTACATCATGGGTTGGTGTTGAAAAGGCGGGTATTAATAGCCATAATATGCATGGAACCTGGTGTCCTACAGGATTCTTTATTACAGGGATTGATCTTGATGCAAGAGGAGATATCGATTCGAAAGACTCACCAGTTATCGGGCAGGTCCAGATTTCAAAGCTGGCTGGAACCCAATTTAGCAAATGGGGTTCAACTTACTGGATGGATATTGGTTTTCAGAAGAGCCATCAGGCAGAATCAGGGTGGTGTTTAGATGGGGCATTCATTACACAGATTGATCTTGACAGATTTGATACAGCTGATCCCCATGACACACCAATCATAGGGCATGTAAAGTGCAGTTGTTTGAGATAATTATACTTTTATTTAACTCCCCAGAGGGATATATGCAATTTTCTTTGGATTGCCTTTAAAAGGTTGAAACAAATTCCAAAAAGGCTGTTGCAAAACTCCCATATTCTTTTTGCTAAGTTCATTCTTGTTGGAGTGGAAAGATTTCCTACCCGAATGGAAGCATTTTTAGGAAATGTTTTTCAAACGAATTATTCCTATAATTTGGGAGGGTGACATTCATCCTTCCAGGCTTAGTTCAGACTTGCATAAAGTTGAGCGTACAAGATAATAGAAATTATCACGCATTCCCGTAATTCCTCAATCTACCCGTCTGACTTCCTTTGCCGCTGTAATCCCCCGTCGTTATTCCTGGAGGATCTTTCAAATAACTGATGCAACTGGAACCATTCCCTGAGCTTCTCATCTTTCAGCAGTAGCTGGTTGAAGGCACTTTTACTGATAATGCCTTTTTGATAATCATTAATCAAATCTTCGCAATACGGTACCTCACTCACAGTATTTTTTCTTCTTAATCCGAAAAATGACTTAAGATAATCCGTTTCAGCCAGAAATAACTGAAATTTAGATTGGTTCTCAATAACCCGAAGCCAATTTAACAACTTTAGTTTTGGTTGATTCGCCGTTTGTTTCAATAATCAACGTATAAATACCCTGATCAAATCCGCTCATAACAATTCTTTCAAATTCATTGGAAGTTATTCTTTCGAACAGATGCTTCCCATCGATTGTTTGCAGAATGAGCTTTCTTCTGGCAGCATTGGGAAAATGGATGTTCAGGAAATCTGTGGCCGGATTTGGATAAATCATGATGGCTTCCGTTTCGTTGTTCTCAATGCCGACCGGTATAAGGATATAATCAGCTTTTGTTTCTGTACTGCTCCCTGCAGGGCCGGTTATTGTGAGAGAAACAGTGAAGCTGCCGGTGGTAGTATATTCGTGGGATGGGTTCTGCACATCGGCCGAACCGCCATCTCCGAAATCCCATTCCCAGGTATCAATATTACCAACGGAGAAATCCGTAAAATCAACCATCAGCGGCGCCTGACCGGTTGTCGGATTGCCGGCAAAATCAGCTTGAATATCATTTGAATAAACCGTGATGTAGTCAACTTTCTCCATCTCCCCGTTACCACCCGGGCCGGAGATCTGCAGTCTGACCGTATAACGTACCGGCTGTTTCGTAAGTGTGTAAAGGATTTTGAACAAAGGCTGCCTCTCCGTCGCCAAAGAACCAGAGCCAGCTACTTCACACTATCTACCGAAAGATCAGTAAATTGAACTTCCAGGGGGGCAAATCCGCTTGTCGGTGTTCCGGTGAATTCTGCCGTAGGAGGATTAAATAACATCTCAATATAATTTTGTTTCACAATGCTGTCACTTCCGCCGGGGCCCGTAATTTTCAGTCTGACTGAGTACTGTCCCCCTTCTGTATATACGTTAGTTGGATTTTGCTGGTCTGATGTGTTCCCATCACCAAAATCCCACTCCCATGTGTCCACAATATCCGTTGAAAGATCGGTGAAGTTTACCGTTAAAGGAGGATATCCGTAAGTCGGGTTACCTGTAAAATCAGCGGAAGGGGTCTGAACAAAGATACACTCCGAGGTATCGACACAGCCTGAATGCGAAATGGCCACGGCATAAGTACCGGTAATTTCAGGATCGAAATAATTGCTGTCGGCTCCTGCTACCGGTAACATGGTGTTACAATCAAACCACTGATAAGAATCATAACCTGGCACAGCTGAAAGGGTTGTATTATCCAGGGTGATGCTTGGATCGATCGGAACGACAAAAACATGATACCAGCAGAGGGTATCGCAATTGATGGCCTGTAAATAGTCACCTTCTGAGTACCGCCAGTCACAACCCACATAGGCACTGTCCTGGCCACAAAGCTGGATGGTATCGTAAACAAAAACGGGCGTTGATTTCAGGAAAATATAATCTCCTTCATCTGAGCTGAAATTACCTGCCCAGATATCCGGCATCAGATCATTATTCAGATCACCAACGGCAATATCATGAGCATAAATTTCATTTGAATTTTCGAAACACAGATCAAAATTCCCCAGCCCGTCATTGGTCCAGACCTGTACTCCATTCGAACCATAGGAACCTAAAATAACATCGTCATCACAATCATAGTCAATATCACTTATTTCAACTGCTTTTGCATAATTATCATTGTTTATTGCCTGGCCTGCGGTAAAGAATCCATTTCCGTCGTTAAGCCAGACCTGTGATGGCACCTGCCAGTTGGCAACCACAACATCCATATCGCCATCACCATCCACATCCGAAGCCTGGGCCCCGGATGCAAAGGTGCCTCCCAGGTTCTGCGGGGTTTGACTAAAAAACCCCGAACCATTATTTAGAAAAACATTGCAAGGCGAGCCATTGGTCCGGGCAACAAATGCATCCGGATCGCCATCGCCGTCAAAATCTGCCAGTGCGGCCTGTGTGGCTGAACTTCCCGTCAACGATTGATTGGAATTGACATAAGTGCCTGTGCCATCGTTAAACCAAACCTGTCCTCCGCTTCCACTATATGCCGGAGCAAATATATCAGGTGACCCATCACCGTTCAGGTCCAGGATGGTAATATGGTTCATGCCAATTGAAGAGGCAATACCGCCCTGAGTAAACGTAAAATTACCGCTGCCGTCATTATCCCACACTTCACATCCTGATCCTGAATAGAAAGCCGAAACCACGATATCGAGGTCCTGGTCATCATCCACATCAACCAGGTAAGCACCAAACCAGGAGTCAGAAGAGCCATAGGTATGCAGAATAAGTAAAAATACCTGCTCCGTTGTTGACATAAACCTCCATGTCGTCGTAAGCATCTATAATAACTGCATCCAGGTCGCCATCATCATCAATGTCGCCAAGCCCGATACCGAAAGTTTCGCCCGCCACACCGGGACCTGGATCCTGGCCGGTGAGCGAATAATTACAGCATGAGCCCTGGGAAAAAGTGTTCAGGCTGATCAAAACAGCAGCTAACAAAAGGTAAAAGAATGGCTTTTTCATAATTAAAATTGCATTTACTTGTTCGATAAGACATCTTTGGTTATAGATTTTATGAAATTATAAAAATATCAGAAGCTATTCTCTTTTCATTTAAAAAAACATGAAACCCAAGATCGCTTTAACTTTCTTATCTTTGAGATTAAACAATTCCAAAGGCCTCAACATGCGACCAATCATACTATTGACATCCTGCATCCTTTTTCCAGCATATTTTTCATTTTCCCAGTCCTGCCTGCCTGAAGGGATTATATTTTCATCACAAGCGCAGATCGACAGTTTCCAGGTGAATTACCCGGGCTGTATAAGAATTGAAGGAGATTTGAAGGTAGCCGGAGCAGATATTACCAATCTTATGGGATTAAATCCAATCCATTCTATTGGAGGAAGTCTTTACATTCAAAATACCTGGAACCTTTCAATGCTAACCGGTTTAGAAGTCTGGATTCAATAGGCCGGGGCCTGGTTATTCTTAATAACGAATCTTTACTGAGCCTGCATGGTTTGAATAATCTGATTGGCATTGGAGAAGGAATTGTAATATACGATAATTACGCTTTAAACAGTCTGAATGGTCTGGAAGGACTCTCTTCATTTGATGGGTCTATTGAAATCGAATCTAACCCGGAGCTTACCAGTCTTGCCGGCCTGTCCGGAATACAATCCGGTTTGATTTGTCTTGACATAGGTTTTAACGTTGCCCTGAACAGCCTTTCCGGATTAGAAGGACTGATATCTGTCCAAAAATGGGCCACTATTCATGATAATGAGTCCCTTATTAGCCTGGCAGGCATGGAAGGTGTAACATCAATCGGCAGATATTTTTTAATTCATGCAAATGAATCACTTGCTGATTTATCAGGACTGATTAATCTGGATTCCGTTGGTGAGTACCTTAAAATTACAGGTAATTCAGGATTGAGAGATTTAACCGGACTGGAAAACCTTACCCATATAGGAGGCTACCTGTCGATATCAGCAAATGGTTCAATGTCAAGTCTGGCAGGCCTGGAAAATCTGGAATCTATTGGCTCTTACCTGCAAATCTCTGATAATAATTCCCTGACTGATTTGCAAGGATTGCAGGGATTGAATTCTATCGCAGGAGAATTGCAGATTTATTCCAATACCTCCTTAACAACTTTCCAGAGTTTGAATCAACTGGATTATCATACAATTTCTAATTTGTACATTTATAACAATACCGCTTTATCTTCGTGCGGTTCATCCTGTATTTGCAATTATCTGGCAGACCCGCCGGGATCTGTAAATATCTATAGCAATGCACCTGGATGCAACAATCCTCCTGAAATGGCGAACAGCTGTGGAATTACTTTTTCCTGTCTTCCATATGGGAACTATTATTTTGTCAATCAAACCGAGATAGATAATTTCCAGATTAATTACCCGGATTGTGATTCCCTGAAAGGAACCGTTGAAATCAAAGGAGCCGGAACTGTATCAAATCTGGCTGGATTAAATCCCTTGACGACCATTATGGGAAACCTTTACATCAAGCAAACCTGGCCGCTAATCAACCTGACTGGCCTGGAAAATCTCAGCACTATCGGTGGTTACCTGAAAATATTTAACACTTATACTCTCATTAGTCTGACCGGTTTAGGAGGCCTTAATTTTATCGGAAGCAGTTTATATATTGATTCAAACAATGACCTGGTGAGCCTGACAGGGTTAGAAAACCTGGATTCTATCGGTGGTTCGTTATTGATCTCTGATAATTGGGAATTGTCAAGCCTTGCCGGGCTGCAGAACCTGATAACGATCGGGGGAAAAGTCAGATTTTTTAGCGGCGATCTGACAGATCTGTCGGGATTGAATAGTGTAAATTCTATTGGTGGTGAACTCTCAATTATTGGTATCCACAACCTGGCCAGTCTGACAGGCCTGGAGAATCTGACATCAATCGGAGGACTGCTGGAAGTTCATTCCAATCTTCAATTGACCAGTTTGCAAGGAATTGAAAATATCAGTGCAGGATCCATTTCCGAATTATCCATATGGGATAACAATACATTATCTGACTGTATGGTTCAAAGTATTTGTGAATATCTGGCTACACCGGGTGCAATATGTTCCATATTTGATAATGCCCCCGGATGTGACAACCAGGAGGAAGTGAACGCAGCCTGTGAAGTGGGAATTGAGGATCAGTTGGTCGTTGGTCGTCAATCATTGGTCAGTATCCATCCCAACCCCGCTACTGATCTGATTTTCATCGAACTACCAGGGAATGCCTCCCAATTTCAAATTTCCATTTTCGACCTGAACGGCCGGCAGATCACACCGTGGGAAGTGTCTGAAAGATTGAACACCCTGGCCGTATCAGCTTTGAATTCCGGTGTCTATTTTCTTAAGGTGATTAATAATGCTGGTGTAATAGTGGAAAAGTTTATTAAGAAATGAAAAAAGGAGTTGGACAACTGCTTACTGTCCAACTGACCTGTCGAAGTGGAGGCGTGGGGGTATGGGGGGCGGGAAAGCAGGGAGGCGTATGGCATAGGGTATAGACCTGGAACCCGGAACCCGGAACAATTGAACAGTGGAACAATTGAACCGCGGAACCACAGCGAAAAAAATTAATTAAACAAATCCGAGACTGGAATCATTAAAAATTCCTCAGCCGGTATCCCTTCTTTTCCAACGAGAAGAACCTTGTCCGGATTGAATCGCTTTGTGAATTCAGGAATGCCTGAAGATGATTTATTGCGGCCGCTTTTCACTTCAATCCCTATGACTTTACTTCCTTTCTGTAAAACAAAATCAACCTCGTGATTGCCTTCCCGCCAATAGTATAGGTTTATTTGTTCCGAAAGGGATTGATTGAGCAGATGAGACCCGATGGCAGATCATGCCGGCTCCTTCAAGAAGTTTCAGGCAATTTGACGCTGATCGTGTTTTGACGCTTTAATTTTTAGTGATAAAATTCCACATTCGTTTATACGAAATTCGATAGGGATTGCCCCATACCCCAAATAATCAAAAAGAATAACAGCTAAGTAGTCTTAAATATCCTTAACGCAACGGACAGAAAAGCCGTATTGCTTATGGAAGTTGGCACGGTAGATATTCGTTACATCATAGTGGAGGTAACGGTACCATGAGTAATCGGGATTATAAGCCGAAGCGGTCCACCAGAAGCCGTCGGTGCCAAGGTTGATAAATGAACCGTCGGTGTATTCGCGGCGGCCGCCAGGCAAGGCTGTGAAACCAGATCCATTCGATGCACCAGTATTAGGATTGTTCCAATGTAATAAGCCAGTTTCTTTTAACTTTCCACCTGCAACATTTTCGTTGCCAAGGTAAGTTGTTAAAGTTGTCCATTCCGCATCAGTGGCTACATGCCAACCGGCAGGTGCTATGTTTCGGCTGTCTGATACGGCAAACCAATTATATAGTCTGCCATGAGTGGCAATATCATCTAAGGCAGTTGTGTTTTCATAGTTGCAATAAGCGTGGGTGTTTAAATTTTTCCACGCCAGGTTGCCAGTAACTTCTGGGATGGAATCGCCAGTGCGGTATTTGGTAGTACGCAGGTTCTCAGCCATCCATGTTTGTGTGCCAATCGTGATGGTTTTGTATATATTGCCATCAATGTCAGTCATTGTACCATAGGTCAGGCTTGGATTAAATGTGGCATTGCTGATTCCGCCATATATTACATTGATTTTAACCGTTTTAGTTGCAGAATTGTAAGTTATTGCATCTGCAGGAGTAAAATCAACAACCAGATCCTGATTGGCACCTGCAGATAGTTTTGTTTCTAATGCCGGTGTGTAGATAAATGTGCCTGGAACATCGGCAGTTGCATTAAGTTGTTCTGCAGATAGCGGTGTTCCAAAGCTAATATCTGCAGGATTTGCCCAGGTGATTATCGGGTCTTTTTTTGATAACGATGGGCTTTCATCTTTCTTACAACTGTTTGTAAGAGATAATATCGCACCCAATAAAGCTAACAGGTAAATCCAGATTTTCGTCATTTGATTCAATTTTAAAGGGCTATAAGAAAGTACGCCCTATTATTTAGACCACTTCTTCTAATTCTATATTTTATTTTACTTAATAGGAATAAGGATTTTTCAGGTTTTTTAAAAGGAATAGATAAAAATACAGCTTGCGAATATTGAAATAATCGTCTTAAGGTTGGCTATATTTTCAAAGTGAAAATCATGAATGCAAATTTACTGATTTTCAGCCTTCAGAATCAGATTATATAGAATAATTCTCAACAATATTTCCCACTACAGAAAATGAACATTATGTTCAATTTCTATTCAAAGCTTTCCGAATTTGACCCTCATGGGTATAAAAAAATAAAAGCCAACTGCCGACTGTTGACTGTCGACTGTTGACTTTTTCGTCGGAGTGGAGAGATTTGAACTCTCGACCTCTTGACCCCCAGTCAAGCACGCTAACCAGGCTGCGCCACACCCCGAAATATAAAATTCCAAAACTTAAATTCCAAATTCCAAAAAGAACGATGTTATACTCTCGACCTTCCCGACTCAGTCGGGACACGCTAACCAGGCTGCGCCACACCCCGAAATATAAAATTCCAAAACTTAAATTCCAAATTCCAAAAAGAACGATGTTATACTCTCGACCTTCCCGACTCAGTCGGGACACGCTAACCAGGCTGCGCCACACCCCGAAATATAAAATTCCAAAACTTAAATTCCAAATTCCAAAAAGAACGATGTTATACTCTCGACCTTCCCGACTCACAAAAAACTGTTTACTCGACGGACTCATGACACGCTAACCAGGCGGAGTTTATCCCGACCTGTCGGGACCACACCCCGAAATATAAAATTCCAAAACTTAAATTCCAAATTCCAAAAAGAACGATGTTATACTCTCGACCTTCCCGACTCAGTCGGGACACGCTAACCAGGCGGAGTTTATCCCGACCTGTCGGGACCACACCCCGAAGTGGGTTTGGGTGTGAGTGTGCAGGTGAAGTGTGAGTGTGATCGGCAAAAGTAGTAAAATTATCAGAAAATAAATCTGCCAGTACTATTATTCCATAACTTTAGCGGTTTCTTTTAGAAGTACTATGACTAAACCGTCTTTGATCATACTTATGAAAAAAACTGCCACCTGCCTGCTGATCCTTGCTTTTACAGGCATAACTTTACTGTCATATTCCCAGCCATCTGTCAGCTCAAAATCGATCTTTAAAAAAAGCGCTAACCTGCCTTCATTTTCTATAAATATCAACCTGGTGGGAATAGCCCTCTACGGGCCTATCCTCAAAGCGGAGTTTAAAGTGGCTGACCGCCTGTTCGTCGCCCCCATGATCCGCTACAGTTATGCGGGTGTCGTCAGTACCTATGAATGGACTAACTTCGAAGACATCAGCGAGTATTACCCTTCCAGTATTGCGCTGGGAGCCGGCCTGAAGGCGTTTATCACGGTCAGGACCAACAAGCAGTACATTTATTATGGCCTCTTCGGGGAATACATCCATGAAAAAGGGCTCCATGATACGGATGAACATAATTATGAATACGAGCAAACCCGGACAGCTGTCGCGGTATATGGAAATTTGGGCTACCGCGTGAACTCCAGGCGAAATTTCTACCTCGACCTGGGTATCCTTCCCGGTTTTGCCATCGACCTCAAAAATGAAGGAACTTTTGTTGAAAGCCAGGGACCGGTCAGCACGGTTGAAAAAAAGAACCGCTTTATCGGGATGTTCGATATAGCGTTCGGCTGGAACTTGGGAAGATAGTTTTAAATTTTGAATTTGTTTGGAATTTGGAATCAATAACTCAAATTCATCCTATATATAAACTCAAACCCCACCGTCTGACTTTCCGGGAAGTAGATGGTTCTCAATCCTGCTTCAAGCGGTGCAAAAAGCCTGAAAAGATGGAAATCAAAGGTCACATCCGCCCCAAGGGATTGGTAATTGATATCCGGTTCATGATCAAAGGCCAGGGCATAGTCATAAAAAACAGCAGCTTTAATTCTCTTCAGGTATAATATTGGCCCGATGTGCCAATCCGGGTAACAGACCGGAAATTCATAAGCGACCGATCCGCTGAACATCTTATTTGCATAAATCCCCGAATATCCCCTGGGGTTGTTGATCAAACCGCTATAGTTGTAATTATCGACGATCCTGTCCTGGTAACCTCCGTAAATTTTAAAACCATGATGCCTGAACAAACCGGGGAAATACAGGACCATCTCAGCAGCAAAAATGGAACTTGCCGTATCACTGTCAAAGAGTGTTTGCTTGTAATTGATGTCAAGCAGCTGTCCCCACCTGGGAAGCAGGTCACGATAAGACTGACGCGATTGGGCATAGAAAAAAAGCCGGTAGTCCATCGAATGGTAACGGTCCTTCCTGAATTTCAGCTCCGAATCGGGGTCCATGCGCAGGTATTTGTAGGTGTACCCGGCAAAGGGCTGGAAACCCACCAGCCAGCTTTTAACATACCAGTTCAGCGGGACGTAAACGCCTCCTGCCAGGTTTAATTCATGGTATTTGTACTTCGTTTGTACATCCAGGCTGTCAGTGTAAATTCCCCTTCTAAGCCCATAATCCGTATTTAGTAAGAAGGCAGGATAAAGCCCTTCATAGCTGTATTTAAGAATATATTTCCCGGTTTCTTCATTCAGGTCATATTCATAACCAATCGTGGTAAAGCTTGTTCCCATCAGGTTTTGCGATAGCAGGGTAACCCCGGGGTTGAAATCCATATTGTCGACATCAATGGAAATGGGGGCCCAGCTATGAAAGTTAAACAGGTTCAGCCCTTTACGGTATGGTTTACTGACATATGCCGAATCGGGGACATCTTTGCGGTCAAAGATAAAATTTTCCTGTCCTGCCAGCGTGTCAGCAAGTTCAAACCGGTGGAGGTCATCCGGGTTCCAGGCGGTCCAGGAGGTTGGTTCCAGGTCTGCTAAAACCAGTCCATACCCGTCAGCAGTGTAGTTGGAATAGTAAAGCCGGTCACCACCGGGTGAAACGGCCGCATCAGTCGCCCCAAACCGGGAAGAAGTCACCTGGTAAAGGATTTTTGTTTTTATGTCAAGGGCAAAGATGTTATCTATACCTGTAAAAGCACCTGTGAACAGGATATAATTTTCCAGGAATACCGGTTTTGAGATCTCTGTAAAGGAAAAAGGCATTAACGGTTCGAACTGGCCGGCAGAGGTATCGGCAATGGCGATTGTTTTTCCCTGGTTGGAGTTAATGATCACTGCAATACGGTTCCCTTCCGGAGACCAGGCAGGATAACCCAGGAAATGATCTTTTTCAGCGGGAATTTTTTGAATGACCCTGCCATCGATAGGACTTAAAATGACCAGGTAACTATTGTTTTCTTCATCTACTTCAATTGCTGCAATGGCCTGACCGTCCTTACTCAGATCAGGGGAGAAGTAGCGGGTTTTTTCCGTTACCCGGCTAACCTGGCCTGTTTCCAGATTTAATAATTTAATGACAGAATATTTCTGCATGTCCCATCTCGGATCCCTGTCGACCTCAGTCCAGCAGACGAGTTTGCCGGCGGCAGAAAGCATATCGTCGGTCATGGTTCCAGGTGTGGCTATTACCTCCTCCAAACCCGTGGAGTAGATGATAACAATTCGTACCTGGTCGTCGATAGAACTTTTCCGTGCGATGATTTGACGGTCATCCAGCACCGATGGCTGGGTCAGGTTGATGTAATGCTTGCTGTTCCTGGTAGCCGCAGGAGCGTAAGCTGTCGTATCGAGGCTTTTATCGGCTGATATCCAGGAATCCTGAAGTTCAGAAGTTATTTTTCCGTAGAGCCTGCTTTTTCCGTACCCGGTTTCTTTGTAAAGCGTATTCGAGAACGGTACCATCATGAGCGGGATATTGCCGGTTTTTCGCATGATCCTGCTCCAGGCTTCACTTCCGTATTGTTTCCTGGTCATTCCGACCAGCAGGTAACCCAGTTCATAATGATCCGGGATAAAATCTTTAAATGATCCATTTACTGCCTTATCATAGGAGAAAATCCCTTTTTCCAGGAACTGTGACCGGAGTTTCATTTCAAAGGAAGGGACACGTCCCCTGCCACTTTTGCTCAATGCAGTTTCCGTAACAACTGCATCCCCTTCGATGAACCAGAACGGGACAAACAGCCCGAGCACAGCCGGGACTGCCTGTTGCCCGAAAACATAAGACAACGCACGGGTCAGGCCCCGGTCAACCGAAGTATACTGGGCCGAATGCCTGTATTCATGCAGGATGAGCTGATCCAGCCAATCCTGCGCATAGTTGTCCTGGGGGGGCATGGTGAATATCTCGATTCTTTTCGGAGCATAAGGCACCATGGCGTTGGAAATGACCGTCCTGTTGTGAAAAATGACGGGCCACTTGCGGGGCTTGACATCCAATGATGCCGATACCGGCTTATAGCCATATTCATAGGCATTGGCCAGGTACCTGGCCTGTGGTTCCATTGAAGCCGGGTAGATCAGCCGGAAATGGCTGGTTTTGATCTGGTTCCAGCGGACGGATGCCGGATCGGTGCCAACGGTGAAGTATTGTGCTGACAGAATTAATGGCAAAGCGCACAGAGCAAGGAGGAGGGAGGCACGGGAGCGGGGTATCATACTGCCTCCGGGTCTTTCGCCAGGTAACGGATGCCCTTTACAAGATCAACAATAATACCGATCAAGGTGAGCCCGAATAATATCAGGATCCCGATCTTGATCCACTTGACCCACGTAACATCTGCTATATCAAATGGGAATATAACATAGATCATGATCAGGGCCAGGGCGCCGGCAATGCTTGAAATACCCTGGATCAGATGCTTGAACCAGCGGTTATCATATAATATCAAGAGCACCTGTGCGCCAATGGAAACATAAATGGAAAGCTCAATATAAAAAAGGCATTTACTGAAGTCTTCCGTCAGGAAAGTCATTCCCCACTCCCTGAGGTGACGGAGGACATAGATCATAACGATCATGACGATGATCGAAATAATATAACCTGCTTTTTTGCCGATGGAGGACTTTGATTTGCCGGAGCTTCTCTTTTTGTTCGCGCTTTTAGGGTCTGAATTCTTCATGGGTCCAATAATTATACGTTTTCTTTATAATAATCATATATTTCAAACTGCGCCCGGTGGACCTTCGGATCATCCGTGACCCGGTACTGGTTAAGGTTATCGGGGCCGAGATATCGTGATTTGATATTGTCACGCATCTGGATTTGCAGCACATCCCACAATTGCTGCCGGATAGCCTTGTCAAATACCGGGCAGACCACTTCGATGCGGTGATCGAAATTGCGCGGCATCCAGTCGGCCGAAGATATATAATATAGTGGATCGCCATCGTTACAAAAAATATATACCCTTGAATGTTCAAGAAATTTATCGACGATGGAGAAACCATTAATGTTGTCGCTGACCCCCGGAATCCCCGGCTTGATCACACAAATCCCCCGGTTGATCAGGTCAATGCGAACCCCGGCCTGGCTGGCTTCGTAGAGTTTTGCAGCCACCCTCCTGTCAACCAGGCTGTTCACCTTGATGATGGCCCAGGCTTCCTTTCCTTCTTTAGCACGCTGAATTTCTTTGTCCAGCTTTTCAATGAAAAACTCTCTTACGTTGAATGGTGACACGGTAAGTGTCTGGAATGTCGGTAAAATGAACTTGCTTTCGAGAAGTTCAAAAATATTGTATACGTCATCACAGATGCGGGGATCGCATGTCAGCAGGCTGAAATCTGAAAAAACCCTGGCCGTGGTTTCATTATAATTCCCTGTGCTGACATTCGCATAAAGCCTGTTGCCACCATTTTCGCGGCGGCGGATAAGGATGAGCTTCGCGTGCACTTTGTATCCGGGAATGGTCTGGATCACCTTTGACCCCTTCATCCTGGAGCTTTCTTGTCCAGTAAATATTCGCCTCTTCGTCAAAACGGGCCTGGATCTCCATGAATACCGTCACGTATTTCCCGTTGCGGGCCGCGTTGATCAGGGCGTTCATAGCTGCCGAATTACGCGTGGTCCGGTAAAAGGTCATCTTGATGGACCTGACATCCTGGTCAATAGATGCCTCTCTTAATAAATCGATAATATGCTGGAACGACTGGTACGGGAAATTCAGCATAATATCTTTGTTCCTGATAGCCTGGAACATGCTGTGGTAGTTGGTCAGGTCGCGGTGAGGCAAAGGTGGGGAGGGAGGATAACGCAGCTTATCATGGCCTACCCTGGGGAATTCCATAAAATCCTTGAAATTATGATATCTTCCGCCGCCCCTGATCGTGTCCTTTTTCGAGATATTGAGCTTTTTTGTCAGGATTTTCAGCAGGTCATCCGGCATCGTGTTGTCATAAACAAACCTGACGGCTTCGCCCAGTTTGCGTTTTTTAACACTGACGCTGATCAGCTCCAGGAAGCTTTTTGATACATCGTTGTCGATCTCCAGTTCAGCATCACGAGTGAATTTGATGGTATAAGAATCGAACCGGTCATAACCAAAGGCTGAGAAAATATCTTCAAGACAATACCGGATGACGTCATCCATAAGGATGATATAAGATTTATCACCATCTTCCGGTAATTTCAAAAAGCGCCCTGTATTATCCGTCGGAACCTGGATGAGGGCATATTCCTCCACTTCGGGCTCATAGGTCTTCCTTAGCCTTACTGTAAGGTAAATGGAAGCATCCTGGAGGGATACGGAGCTCCTTACATTATTAAGCATGAGTGGAAAGAGATTCGGCCTGACCTTATCGCTGTAAAAACTTTTAACGAATTCCCCCTGGTCATAGCTCAACTGATTTTCATTGACCAGGAAAATATTGTTCCTGGCCAGTTCTTTAGTTACTTTGGTATATGCCCTGGTGAATTGTTTTTCCTGGTTAGCTACTATTTCAAGCACCTGGTCAAGTATGATCTTATATTTGGGATCAGGAACGGGCTCCGTTTCCTGGAGTTTGATCATACGCTTCAAAGTGGCCACGCGGACACGGAAAAATTCATCGCGGTTATTGGAATAAATACCAAGAAATTTCACCTGCTCCAGCAGTGGTGTGGCACTGTCCATGGCTTCCTGAAGCACACGTTCATTGAAATGGAGCCAGCTTATCTCCCGGTTAAAATAATATTGATTGGTCTCTTCCATAAATATCGTAAATATGACAGCCTGCTTGCGTAGGTTGAAGTTATTGAATTGCAAAGTTAATTAAGTTGGTAATTGTAAAACCGAATTCTTACATCGCCATTTGAACCTCATTGATGTTGACTTCTATTTTTCAGTCATTTCCTTTGGAAAAAGCATGAAGTTCGTTTTCCGGTCTGCGACGGGCACTTTATCCCAATGGTCCGTTTCAAAAGAAAAACTGACAACTCCCGAAGTCGGAAGATTTTCAATGGGTGTTTTCAGGAATAAATTGACGAAATCTGTCAGTGAAGGATTATGCCCGACGATCATCACAGAGTTATAACTGTCTGGCAGATCATAAAATTGGTTCAGGATCGAATCACCATCGGCATAATAGATATGGGAATCAATTTTGATGTTTTCTGCCGGGTATTTTAGTCCGTGTGCCAGTATCCTGGCAGTTTCATGCGCCCTGACGGCATGGCTGGAAATGATATAATCGACCTTGATATGATTATCATGCAGGTAATCGATGACCTTTTTGGTCCTTTTCTTGCCTTTCTCTAATAACGGCCGCTTTTCATCAGGAATATCAATCGTATTCCAGGAAGATTTCGCATGCCTGACAATGTAAAGGGTCTTCATTGAACTGAGGTTTCAGGAGATAAAATTAGTATTTTGATTTACAGCTATAACGACAGAAAGGTTAAGAAATTATTATTAAAAAAAAACGATTAAAGCAAGATCTTTTAATTGACCCAGATTTTATCCGTTGTGACACCGTGGCAACTATTGCACTGTCCGGATGAAATGTTTGATATCATATCATGCCTGTCACCGGAGCTGCCTGTAATGGAAACATAGACTTCATCAATGAAATCGATGCTTTCGGTAGTAAAAAAATTTCCCTTGCCATCAACTTCAATAGTAGCAATTAAAGACCCACTCTGGTCAGGACCTGAATATAAGCGAACAGTTCCGTTTTTTCTTGTAGTGATCAATAAACTGTCATAAACAGTCCCGGCAACTTTAAAAACACCTTCTCCTTCTCCAGAGGTTTTATGACATTCCATGCAGTTTTCTCCCATATTATGGCTTTCATTCCCATTATAATTTGAGATTACAGTTTCATTGTTTTTTTCACAACCCTGGGTGAGTAATAATATCCCAAATGTCATGTTCATCAATAGCAATAAAGAAGTGTTCTTTTTCATCGTAGTTAATTTATGATTAAAAACTAACATATTAAAGAGGATTATATTGCCCGGGTAGTGGAGCAAACGGAAGGGGGATTTTAATGTACTTGTGGTTAAACGCTTTACACAAGCAGTTTAATAAGCATTTTCTGGTTTAATTTAGAATGAAAAAAAATATTTCTTTGGTTAAAAGGAAAATAAAAGAGATAATATATTTGCAACCGATATGCAATATAATACATATCGAAAATAAGTTCTAACCATGTAATTTTATTTTTATGAAAAAAGTATTCTATTTTTTAATGGTATTGATGTCAGTCTCATTTTTCGTGGTTTCCTGCGATAAAGATGATGAACCGGAAACGAAGGTAGTAAAGATCGGTGCACAGGGTAATACGACTTACGGCGGATTCTATTCTGTTGCTGAAAATAAAGTTTATACGATGGATGAAGGCTTTCAGAACCAGGCTGCCATCGATATTTTGTGTTTTTATGAGGCAGAAAATGGAAATAATATAGCCATTGCTTCCCCGGGTTCAAATATCACAGGTATCTTCACCGGTGCAAGTTCTGTTGAAAACTGGACCACCACAAATACTACTTATTTCACAGAAACCACCCTCACTGTTGCTCAATTTGATGCACTGGAAGAAACCGACCAGCTCATCGTCACTTCTTATGATACAGCCAATGCTTTCAGGAAGGCGAAAGATCTTGCAATCGATGAAATCTTCGCATTCAAAACGCAGGCAGATATATACGGTATCTTTAAAGTGACTGAGGTAGTCCATTTTACAACCGGGTTAGTCGAATTTGAAGTAAAGATCAAAAAGTGAGCAGATCCGGTTTCTATTTCTTTATCCTCGTTCTGATTCTTATGCTTACAAATTGCAGCGAGGAGGAAACCACCGACCAGTACCCTTTCATTCTCCTGGATACCGGTGATGAATTTACCGGGGAAGGTGACAGGGTCCCGGTCGGGGGGCAGCTGAAGTTCGGCATTTCAGCCGTTGGAGGAGGTTCGGCCATTACTAACCTCAGGGTGAAAAGGATCACGGAAGATGATATCATTGTTGAGCTTGATAAAGGGATTTACATCCCTTCCGGAGGGCTTGATACCATCCTGGTTTATACTAAAAGCAGTTGCTGAAGAGGAAACATGGAATTTCTTCATCATGAATGAAAACAGGGATACCTCTTCCGTATTTATCGATATTTTTTTGGGCGATGGATCGGCTTACGGCCCTATCCTTTATTTTCCTTCCATTACCCTTGGTTATCCAACCAATAGCGGGAATCCGCATTTCCTTGACCTGGATTCTGGACATGTTTTTGCTCAGTCAGATGTCACCGGTTCAGAACAGGAAGTCGACCTTGCTGCTTTCTTTTATTTTACATCGGGAAAATCTTCTCCGACATTGACCTGCCCTGCCTATCCTTCAGCCCAGACCTATTACCCTGAATTTGCAACCTGGCCTGTAAAGAATTCAACGCTGTATGATTACAAAACCAATGATAACAACCTGGTAAGCACCGGACAGTTTGATGAAGCACTGAATGACAGCCTGCTCGTGGCAGGTTATAAGCCTCAAAATGTAAGCGGTTTGTGCAAATTCTGCTTTACTGGTAAAGTAATACCTTTCAAAACCGCAGGTGGAAAATATGGAATGGTCAAGGTGATCAGGGCAGATGAACAGGAGGGAGGTTCAATGGAAATTGCCGTAAAAATTCAGCAATGAAATTAAATGCAACGATAATCGCACTGATTTGCCTGGCCACAACCCTAACTTTAACCGGGCAGGTGACAGATACGATCACATCTCCCCACATGCTGAACGAGGTCGTGATTTCCGCTACGAAAACAGAAAACTTTGCCCGTGATATCCCGACCCGGGTTAATGTTTTATCAACTTATAAGATCAAATCCCTGCCTGTACAGTTCACCGATGAATACCTGCAGTACCTCCCCGGCGTGAACGTCAGCAGGCCATTCGGGATATTCTCTTCGAAATCTACCGTGACCATGAGGGGACTGGATGGCAAGGAGCAGGGCAGGGTGCTTGTTTTGCTGGATGGCGTGCCGGTGAATAAAGCCGATGGCGGGTCTGTCAACTGGAACCTGGTCAACACGGGTGATATTGCCCGGATTGAAGTGGTGAAGGGCCCGGGGTCATCTATCTACGGGGGCAATGCGATGGGTGGCGCGGTGAATATCATCACACGCAAGCCGCAGAAGAAAATATCCGGATTATTTGGCCTGCAATACGGCACCTATAATACGATGGGAGCGCGACTGGCCCTTTCCGGCCGGGTGAACGACAGCATTGACAAAGGTTTTTACTGGGGCCTCAGCGGCCGGTACCTGCAAAGCGATGGCTATATTACACAATCGGAAGCCGACCAGGCAGCTAATCCTTACATCGTGAAATCAAATATGAAAGAATGGTGCGGCGGTATTAAGCTTGGGTATGACCTCAGTCCGGGTAATTACATAGAGCTCGATTTTATCAATTTCAACGACCGCCAGGGCACAGGTGAGCAGGTTTACCAGGAGGAAGGCAACACCACCGATCATGACACCTATCACCTGCGGGGCAGGTATCACGGGGGAAAGAAGAAATCAGACTGGAACCTCAGCCTCTTTTATTTCAGCGAGGATTATAAGCGGGTAAATGAATTCATGAGGGATGATTATACCCTGTATGATGTCCTCTCGGAACGTGATGACATGGGAGGGCTCTTTTCATACTCTCACAGGCTATCCGGAAATCATAAGCTCACAGCCGGCAGCGACCTGAAGCAGGGAAGCGTGGATGCGCAGGACGTTTACTATACCTCAACGGATATTGTTTACAACCAGGGCAAGATGAACAATCTCGGCATTTTCATCCAGGATGAGATGTCTTATTTGAATGATAAATTCAGGGTGATTGCAGCCCTGCGTTACGACTATTCACATTATTTCGACGGGTCTTTTTACATCGAGGCCCCTTCCGGTGAAACTTCCTGGATGACCATGTATGTCGACAGCAACCAGGTTGAAAACAGCTGGAATGCCCTTAGCCCTAAGCTCTCCGCGCAGTATCGCTTTCACGGAGATGACCGCATCTATGTCTCCTACGCCAGGGGTTTCCGCCCTTCGGTACTGGATGACCTTTGCCGGTCAGGAAGGATGAGGGGAGGGTTTAAACTGGCCAACAGCGAGCTTGGCCCCGAGACCCTTGATAACTTTGAAATCGGGGGCGATATGGAACTCCCGTTACGGATCATGTTTTCAGGCTCAGTATTTTATTCAATCGGTAAGGATTTTATTTACTATGTCAACACCGGTGATTCACTGGATATGGGCTTTGGCGACCGGCCGGTTTACATGCCGGAGAATATTACCGGGGTAGGTATTTTTGGATTGGAGATCGAATTTAACTACGATATCATCCCCGGGTTGAGGCTTATGTTGAATTACTCGCACACCCATTCCCAGATCACCGATTACGAGCCGCGTGAACCCGGGGGCCAGGACGGCCTTTCCGGGAAATACCTCATCGATGTGCCGGCAGACATGGTTTCCGGTACTTTATCCTGGATGAACCGGATCGTGAATGCCAGCCTGGCTGCCAAGTTCTCAGGGCAGCGCTGGGTGAACGACCAGAATGTGTATGACGAAATTGTCGGGGATGACCAGTATCCCGCCTATACCACAGTGGATGCCAAGGTATGGAAGGATTTCAGGCATTTTTACCTGGCCCTCACAGCACAAAATATCTTTGATGTGGATTACTATGACAGCAAAGGAGCGGTTTGCCCGGGTCGGTTTATTATTATGGAAGCAGGGGTGAAGTTCTAGTTCAAAGTTCAAAGTTCAAATACATCTTGTAAGTCTGTTTTTTACCTGACCGCTGACCGCCGACCGCTGACTATCGTGCTTTCGTGTAGAAGTTCAAAATAGGTATATCCACTACCACGGAGAGGCTGAACCGCCAGTAAACGTTGTCCTCATATTTATTTACAATTTCACCGGTTTCATTTTCAACATTTACTTCTCTCAGGTTAGGGCCAACCTGTGCGCCCATATTTATGGAAAGCGGACACTTTGGAACACCTATCGAGAAAAACAGTCCGGGGGAAAAAATATCCTGCAGCTGAATGGTTGGAACCTGCTCCACGGAGTCATTCTGAAAACGGAATGCTGCAACCGCACCAATGTCGATAAAAGAGACAAAAGCAGAATATGACCAGTGACCTGGTTTATTGCAGGGCATTCCCAGAAATTTCCTGGATCCGGTACTAATGGCAACTCCGACAGGCGCAGTCAGTCCATAGCTGTTAAGTGTGAATTTGTTATCCACATCAACAATTTTTTCATAACCAACAAACAACCCGGGATAAGCGTTCAATGAAACATTGAACGGAGTTTCTCTTTTAATCCGTGAACTGCCGGCAGGCAATGCAGCAGCCTCGATGGCATTTTTTACGTCATCGCTGGTTTCTGCCTTGGCTATCGATGCAGCTAAACTCCCGTACTTTAATATCAGTGTATTTGCATGCAATACCTCCTCAAGATCATCATTGGTTTGTTGCAAAGTTTCTCTTTGTTCCTGGTCTAAGTCTTTAATGCTGCGTTTATTTTCTTCTATTTGCTGAGTGATTTTCTTACTTAAAAGCGTTTGAAAGGCACCTGTGAATTCTACAATGGCAGATGTATATTGCTTCTCATAAATATCGACGTAAATATTACCCATGCTGCGGGCTGACAAGAAGTAATCCTTCAGGTTTGAAACACTATCGGTCAACAGGAGTTTATCAAGAAAAGGAGCCTGGGACGCATACTCCATGAAGTTGATAGAAGCGTCAAACAAGCTGTAATAATCCTGGTATGTTGGTTTATCTTTTCCGGTTTTCTGTTTCTCTTTGATGGCTGAGTAATAAGAATCTATACTCTTACCTTTAGCGACAATCCCGGCCAGGTATGGTTCGTATATTATTTTCAATTCGTCAATCTTCTGAACATATTCTTTTAGTTTAGAATCCAGAGTGATTTTATCCGAAAAATAAATTGGCGTTTTGACTGCCTGGTGGTAGATCAACCCGATATAAATCTGAAAGGTTACATCATCGAACAGCAGTTTTAATGCTTCGGCACTTACCCAGTAATGATCAGCCTGGTCTGAACGTATGGATTGGGAGAGCAAATCGAGCGTAGCTAATGACGGCCATAAATATTTATTTACCGATTTAAGTTGCGAGGAATCTTTCATGGCTTTGTTGGCCACGTAATTATGAAAAACCTCGCCGGGGAATTTACCTTCACCAAATTCATTCACGATATATAAGGCATGGGAAAACATCAACCTGACTTCCGGGTATTTTGAAAAAACCACATCCATGCTTTTATCATTGACCAGCTTGTCAATATGTGGTAAAAGCATTACAAGATCCTTCTGAAAGGAGTCCCTGAGCAAATCCAGGTAAAGAGAATAATTATAAATTTCCCTGTCAATAGCCATTAAAGCGCTATGTGTGGAAGGGAATATGATTTTAAGTTGCTCAATACTATCCAGATCCTCTTTAAATCTTTCAAAAAAGGAAGTCGATAACTCCTGTTTAACCCTTTCTACCAGGAACTTGGCCAGTCCATCGGCAAAGTTGGTGACATCGAGGCCGCCGATGCTTTTCATCGTTGATGAAATCATCGATAATGATTTTGTTTCTCCGGAACCTGGAGTCGATAAAAATTTTATAAGAAAGGGATTGAAATTTTTATTTGATTGAGTTGAAAGCATCAATTTGATTGATGAATAATCTGATGCTTCAGGAATCTGGGCAGGAGCTATCAGGTAATTGTATATAATACTTCCTGCTTCCTTTAAAGATACGGGATCACTTTTAAGCTTTCCAGTATTGATATCAATTAGATTTCGCAATTTAATTGCATCATTGTATGGCTGTTGTGCATAGAATGCCGGAATTGCAGCATACAAACAAATAATTAGTAAAAGTTTTTTATTCATGATATTATACATTGATTGCATTAAACGTTTCCAGTGGATTAACAATACCCAAATTTGGAATTTTCAAATTCGGATCTTTATATAGTTCCTGAATCTCTGCCTGAATTTCACCTTTTCTGTTAGCTTTTATCTTTAAAATATTTCGGATAAGATCTAAATTTTTCTTTTTCGAAGCAGAGAGCAGCAGGGCACAGACGCCTGCTATATAAGGTGTGGCATAACTGGTGCCACTATCTATTATACTGCTGTTATTATCCAAACTCAACAACTTAATGTTACTTCCCGGAGCTAAAATGTCAATATTTGTATTAAGCGTGGTTTTTTTCCAGATGTGCTTGTTCTCATCACTGGAACCAACCCCGACAGCAGTTAAAAAGGATGCCGGGTAAGTATCTGCAAGAATTAATGAATTACCTGCATTCCCGCTACAGGCTACAACCAATACATTTTTAATGCTTGCATTTAATACGGCATCATTTAATATTCCATAATCCGGTTCAGAATCATAAAATTCATAGCTAACAGAAATAATATCTGCACCAAGTATTACTGCCTGGTTTATGGCTAAAGCCAGGTTCCTGCAGTCTAAAGAACCATTGACGGTAGCTTTGATTATTAATAGATCAGAGGCAGGTGCGACACCATAAATATCAGGCCCGTGAGCACAAACTACTCCTGCGCAATGAGTACCATGTCCCTCATTATCTGAACAATCTGCCGGACTGTTCGAATGATTAAAAATATTGTAATACTCAATATTTGTTTTCTTTTTAATATTCGTATGATTATAATTAAGCCCTGTATCAATTATAGCCACTTTTACATTTTCCCCTTTCGTATATTTCCAGATTTTATCAATTTCATAATCTTTCATTGACCAATTGGCATTGCTTAGATCAAATGAAATATTTTCATTGAACAGTGCCGGACCTGCAGTACCAATTATACTCACCCCTCCACCCCAGTAATAATATCCATCCCTGTCTTTATACCATTTTTCGGGTGTTGGAAGAGGAACATTCAGTACTTCTTCCCCTTCAAAGGTGAAGCCTTTTAAAACCTCACCAACGATCCCTTCTTTATCACCTATCCTGGCAGGGATATATTTGCGCTTATTGAGCTTATTAACAGTAACGATCAGCCTTACCATGATTTAACCTACGGCCTCCTCACCGGGATTAATATCAGATTTGACAGCAACAGGCTTTGTTTTAGTCTCCGTTTGAGTGACCTTTGTAACGGTTTCCTCCTTTTTCGAAGTCCTGATATTCACAAGCTTGCTGAGCAGGTCGAACCAGAACGGGGCACCCAGGGAAATAGCAATGGCCGTGACCAGGAATCCGAAGAAGTGATGATAAAACAGGCGGAACAGGTAAGCTATTTTTTCCCAGAATGAAAAACCGATTTTTCCGCTGGCGATCTGTTTATTTTTACTAGATAAAGATTTTGGATCTACCTGTGGCGTATAGGTCTTATTCCTGGTTTTTAAATCAGTGGCTACCCATACCGTATCCGGCGGCCAGCCACCTAATCCCAGGATATTGTTGGCCTTTTCCATATCGGCATCCAGTTGCTTTTTTATAGCCAGAAGTGAATCAAGCTTTTGCTTGCTGAATGTTAATTGCATGGAATCTTTGCCGGCCAGATCTTCACTTAAGGTCGGATTGCTCTCAACATAAGCATTGGCCATGCTGACCATTTTATCCCTGGCGTCCTTGTCGGTGGAGAGGTTTTTTATGATGACAAACGTGTCGGCATAAAAAAACCAGGCCATGCAGAACCCTAATATAAGCAGTACGATCTGGATCTTGCGCTTATACCACTCGGAAGTCTGGATCATTGTGCGGTCGAACCACCCTTCAAGCTGTGATTTGAAAGCATCAATGTCTCCCCGGGCCTCCTGCCATAAACCCTGGATGTATTCCGCAGTTTCCGGTTCAAAGATTTTCTTTTTCTTTTCTTCCTCAGTAAGCTGTTCATCCTTTTTTCCCGCCAGCTTTACAATATCTTCTAACTTTTTCTTAATCTCATCACTGTTAACAGGGCCATTCCCGAAAAGCAAGCCCATTACTGTTTTGGAGAAACTGCCTGCTTTAAATGAAGATGGCGATTTAAATACCCCGGAACTTCCTAAATACTTGATTTCGGCGTGGTTGTAAAAGTCCGTGACGATTTTACTTTTAGGATTCTTCATTAAGTTAAACGAATCCCATAGCCTTTGCCACCATTTGTCTTCCTGTTCATCGGTCAGCATCCTGTTGATGGCTTCTTTCAGGTTTCGCGCCCTCAGAGCCAGCATGGTCGCAATAATTTCTGAAAGAACGGTTGCCAGCAGGCTGTATAGGAGATATATGAATACCAGGCCTATCACTACATCTAATGCGACTGAATCAAACATGGTTCGAGTATTAATTTATTATTTATCCGAAATAAAAATCAACATATGCCAGCCTATTTAGTAAGAGAAATCTTAGTATGTCTTTGCAATTTCAAAATGCATCCCGTCGTTTCTCGTAAAATGCCCTCCCCAGTAAAATCCAAGTTTATTTGCAATGGTTACCAGTTCCCTTACCGAGCCTTTCTGTCCTTTATAAGCAGGGATGACACCCAGTTCGTTCCAGACCTTGTTGATATCGAACGCCATCCCGAAAGTATGGTTGCTCAGGTCGGTCTTACTGCCGCGAATAAGGCGCGGATTAAAAGCGCCTTCATATGACAGCAACAATTTGGTCAAACCGGCTTTCTCCCATTCCCTGAAAAGATTCTGAAACTGTGGAGCTGCCTTTTTGTGTACCGTCATTTTGTTGGTATTATACGGAGGCAGCCCTTTTATCTGCGGTATCTCTATGGTAACCAGGTTCTTCGACTCCCAGTCATTGAGAATTTTGACCTTGCTCCCATCCGGCATTATAGTAAATTCAACCTTTCCAAACATAGCCTGTGCCTGTGCCGGTGTCAGGGGTCTGAAATCCGGGACAGGGGGCCAGCCGGAAGTGCTCTCATCTGTACTTGCCGGGATGTCTTCCACCAGCTGGAAACCATATTGCATAGCCTTTAAATAGGTTGCATTATCTACTATTCCATTGGCTACCAGGCCATTTTTTTGCTGAAAATCAACGCTGGCCTTAAGTGTATTATTCCCAAAATCGCCATCGGCATCAATATAAGTATATCCTCGCCCGTATAAAAAGAATTGCCATTTTTTAACTTCTGCTCCTTTGTTGCCTTTTTGTATTGCTTTCATATTGTTCTGATTAAATGGTTATTAATATTATTCATCCCCCTCCCAGGCCGGGTTCAGCAAATGACCGTATTTTTTCATGATGGCCTTTAGTTTGGCGTGCTGGTCATCATGCGCCTTCATCATCCAATCGGTATGGTCGACTTCCTGTGCCTTTGCAAATGCTTTTTTATATTCCTCCATGTCACCCAGGGCATAATGGGCTTCGGCCCTGTTCGCCAGGATCCAGAAAATTTGTTTGTTATCTTCCTCTTCATCGTAATCGGGGGGCAGCGCATTGTCGCCGGCGCTCATCTTCAGGGCAACCCTTTTTTTGCGTTCATTGATCTCGATCCAGTCCCTGTCGCACATTTTAAGAACATGCCGCCTGAACCGGTTTGCCCAGACCATGTCGGCAATCCTGTCTTCATTGGTTTTTGAAAGCGTGGAATCTGCCCGCTTATTCAGCAGAAACGCCAGGTTAATGCCGTGGTAGCGATTTTGTAAAAGAAAATAGCCCCTTTCAAAAAACTGGATGGCAGCGGCGAGGTGATGGTCCCCATGGCCTTTTTCATGCAACTTTTTCTGGACCCGTCCCGCCAGGGTAACAGTTTCTGTATCATTGGTGTGCTCGACATCCAGCTTTGATAACAGCCCCATCGCCTCTTCCAGGGCTGTGATCACGTCAGGGACTTTAGCCTTATACGTGGCATAAGCGAGGCGCTGGATCAGATAGGGATTATTACTGGCATCGTCTTTCATCAGTTTTAAAGCTGTTTCGAAAAGGACCTTGGCATTCACATAATCTCTTTTATCCATGGCGGCTTCTCCCTGTTCCATGAGAATGGAAAGCGTCGGGTTATCGGGATTGGCGCTGGCAGCGGGTTGACTGACATCACTGTTGATCCTACCCCTGTAAAACACATTCCAAATTTTGCGCGGGCCGGTTGCGTTGGATTTAACCAGCGGGGGATTGAGCTCATGCAGATACGAATATACCGGGCTGTCAGGTTCTTCAATGTTTAACACAGCATCGATGGTGTCGCCCAGCACTTTCCTGAACCTTTCTACCTCTTCGTAATCTATGGCTTCCCCGAGGTGGGTGTAACTGGTGATCTTGATATGGTTCAGATCAAAAGGATATGCCAGCTTATCTTCGGAAATGACGATGGTATTGCGCTTCCTCAGCGCATGCCTGATGCCCAGTTCGTAGAATGCATTGACATTTGCCGTTGACAGATCGGCTATGACTACATCTGCGTTGAGCAATTCCTTGTACATCTGGTAATCTATGGAGCCGGAGTGAAGGATTTCATCTGCCCTGATGCAGCTAAGGCCTCTCGTCTCAACCACGGGCTTGATCAATAATTTGTAGGATTTATTGAGATCGAGCTTCCTTCCGGTGGCAAAATCAGTCTTGATCCCGAAGCCCATGATCACAAAACAGCGCTTTGGCGCATTTGCATTATCATTTGATGGAGGCATATTTTTGTTTTTAATTACTGAAATAGCGCGATGAAATTCTCCAGCTCGATGGTAATTTCATTCCTTTCTTTTCTGTAATTCAATATCTTTTCCAGGTTACCTTTTGTCGTGCCAAACATCCAGCTTTCAACAGCAAGGGGTTTGGCTTCATAAAAGAATTCTTCCGCTTGCGTCAAATCTTATTCTCGATCACGGCCAGTTCGAGCAATGTGGCATAATCCCAGTAATCTGGCGTTTTACGTTTCATTTTGGCATTTACGGCATATTCCACCGCGGGCAGCAGCCTGAAGGCCATATCGCTTTGCCCCAGCATCTCGAGGCAGGTCACATAATTCACGCCCGGGTATGCATCACGCGGGTCGGATTCAAATCCTTTTTCATAATATTTCAGGGCATTTTTCAGGTGGACTTTTGCTTCACCTGCACTTCCTGCCTTGTAAGCCCGTTCAAATTTATCCTTGTAGATCCTTCCCCATATGCCATAGGATTCACTGCTGGCTTTCCCTTCCGTTTCCAGCTTTTCTTAAAATATCTTCTGCTTCCTTTATCATAACCTCATCTACGGGCTTCATCTTACCCCCGTTACGGTTGAGGGCAAAAGCGTATTGCTCCTGTACCATGACGGTTTCAAAGACATACCGGGGCAGTTGCCTGATAAAATCGAGCATTTCATTAAATGCCTCAATGTTCCGGTACGAGATCATGATATCGATCAGCACGGCTGTTTCAATATTTTCAATTGGCTTGTATTTTTCAACAATATTATTTATTGCTTCGATCCGGAGCTGATTTTATCCTGTCTTTATCATCAACAGTCAAGGTGCGGGCATAAGCCAGCTCTTTCTTGATTACCTCATCATACATGAACCTTATCCCTGAAAACATCGGTCTTTTCATGTGCAACTGAATTTTGAAAAGCAATGCCATTGATCATATCATAAAGCGGGCTGTCGGTTGCCCTTGACTTTTTGGCATTTTGTAAAATGGTTGCCAGTTTGTCTATGTCGTTCTCCTTATCCGCCAGGTTAAAGTCCTTGTCGACCTGGTAGGTAAAGGTCCGGTCAGGGCCAACATCAAATGGTAAAGGGAAGTGAGAGGATGCAATGATCGGAATCGTAGTGGAAGGTTTCACGGCATAGCGCATCCCAATCTCGTAATAGACATTCGGGTTGAAATTCGTCAGGTCGGCGATGCAAAATTCACACAGGATTATTTTTTCATACATGGTCTTGTGAATCGACCCGAAACTCTTCTCTTCATTTTCGATCAGCGGTTCCAATCCTGCTTTGATGATGGCGGGTTTTACGAGGTCTTCATAGATCCTGTCAAAATTGATTTTCTGAACAGGGTCTTTTTGTCCTGCTGCCTGCTTCGATTTAAGGTCAACCAGGTTATCTTTCGGGCCAAACGAGGTGATGACAAAGCAATAAGGTTTCATTTTATTGATGCTTAAAGATTAGATATATTCTAGCAAAGCGTGCACATATCAAGGTTTTTGTTCACGCTTTTAAAGCCTGGCAATTCAAAGCATTGATCAAATGTAGATAAATAATTTGAATACCCGGCCTTATTTGTATTAAGTTTAAATAATTATTATGTTTTTAACGGCTGAAAATATTTTCTGTCAGGATGGAAAGGAATATTATTTTTGTAAGTTCTGTAATCCAAATTAAAATCCCTATGAAGAAACTTTTACTCTCCCTTTTTACTGTGTTTTTGGCCACTTTCATGATGGCGCAGGACTGTGCCGACCTTTTTATTTCAGAATATGTGGAAGGCTCAGGAAATAATAAATCTATTGAATTATATAATCCGACCAATGAAGCAATAGACCTTTCCAATTATGTTCTTGTCAGGTACCGGAATGGTCTCTTCACGCCGGACGTGGTTAACCTTGCCGGCATGATTGAACCGAAAGGGACTTTTGTTGCGGTCCTGGAAAAGCTTGATCCTTTAGGAACAGGCCAGGAAATTATGGTCGATCCTGCCCTCCAGGCCAAGGCCGATACCTTTTTATGCCCGATATACGATGTAAATAAAATGATGTATTTTAACGGAAATGATGCGGTCACCCTTGAGAAAATTACCGGAGAGATAATAGATGTGTTTGCTCATATCGGCCCCCCCATGTTAGAGGACGACGAAGGCTGGGGAAATATTACTGACACAACCATCACCTGTAACAGCGGTGGAGTGCCCACGCAATACACAATCCAGGATTATATCGTCGGCCCCTTGTTCTGGTTATCATGGACATCAAACCATACACTGATCAGGAAACCTGATGTTACGCATGGGGTCACTGCAAACCCGGATGTGTTTGTTGTGACGATGGAGTGGGATTCCCTCCCGCAAAACACTTTCGATTCACTCGGGTTTCACCGTTGTAACTGTACTCAATTCCGGCCTGTCAGAAGATCAACTGAACAGGGGAGTTAATATCTTTCCAAACCCTGTTACAGGAGGTGAAATTAACCTTGAAGCCGCAAATTTCATCAATGAGGTGCAGGTCATTGATATATCAGGCAAATCGTTGATGTGCAGGAAATACGGGACCTCACCAAAACTATACACTTTCCGTTTGGATGAGAACCTTCATGGGGTATTTTTCATCAGGGTTACCTTATCAGAAGGGTATAGTTATACTGGAAAACTGATCATCAAATAAAACCGGACCGTGTAAATGACCAGAAAAGCTGCCCTTTTGTTATTTCTTTTACTTGCCTCCTGGAACATCTTTGCCCAGCAACAAAAAATCACCGGGAAAGTCACCGACGCCGCAACAGGTGAATTGCTCATCGGGGTGAATATTATTTACGGGTCCGGTAAAGGAACGATTACTGATATAAATGGAAATTATGTTTTGAAACTGGATCAGGGAGAATATACCCTTGAAATCTCCTATGTGGGTTATGAAAAGCAATCCAGGACCATTTCGGTAAAGGATAAAACGTTATACATTGATTTTTCATTGAAGAATATAACCCTTTCCGAAGTTGAGGTCATTGGAGATATTGCCAGGACCAGGGAAACACCGGTTGCATTTTCAAATATCCCGCCTTTAAAAATTGAAGAAGAGCTGGCTTCGCAGGATCTGCCCATGATTTTGAATCGACGCCCGGGGTCTATGCGACCCAAAAAGGCGGCGGTGATGGCGATTCGCGGATCAACATCCGTGGATTCAGCCAGCGGAATGTGGCGGTTTTGCTTGACGGTATCCCGGTCAATGACATGGAAAACGGTTGGGTTTACTGGTCAAACTGGTTCGGCCTCGATATGGTGATGCGGTACACACAGGTCCAACGGGGGCTTGGGGCTTCAAAACTGGCCATTCCATCGGTTGGCGGGACCATTAATATGGCTACCAAAGGGATCGAAGATAAAAAAGGGCTGCTCATCAAACAGGAAGTGGGCAATGATGGATTTTTGAGGACCTCCCTGGGATTGACTTCGGGCAGGTTGAAGGACGGCTGGGGAATTACTTTTGCAGGCTCCTTCAAAAACGGGACAGGATATGTGGATCAGACCTGGACAAGGGGATATTTCTATTTTCTTCGTGTCGACAAGGAACTCGGAAAGCACCTTTTAAGCTTCACGGCCATGGGCGCCCCGCAACAACACGGCCAGAGGAGCCATACCAAGTATATTGCGACTTATGATGTAGATTACGCTAAAAAAGCCGGGATGACCGATGAATTCATCCAGCAGCTTGATGCTAACGGGTTGCCGATAGATATGGGATTACGCTATAATCCGAACTGGGGTTATCTCAGCGAAATTAAGATAACGGATTCAGATACTGTTTTCGGAGAAAGGGAAGAAATAAGTACTTCAAATAATTTCTATTATAAGCCGGTATTCAGTCTCCGTGATTTCTGGAATGTGAATGACAAACTTTACATCTCCAATATTTTGTACCTGTCGATCGGGACCGGCGGGGGAGGCTCATTTTCCACCACACCGGTTCTTGACCAGGAAACCAACCAGCAAGACCTTCAGCGCTATTACAATGCCAACATGAATTACCCCGGCGGATTTAATCTAAACCATCAGTCTTCAGAGATCTTCCGCAATGCAATGAATAACCATACCTGGTTTGGTTTGCTGTCGACTTTTGATTATACATTAAATGATAAATTTTCACTTTCCGGGGGGCTGGATCTCAGGAGTTACCAGGGTGATCATTACCGTGAAATAGAAGATCTGTTCGGGGGTGATTACTATCTCGATGACGGTAACCAGAATGAAAAAAATGACAGCATTAAAAAATATGCCGGCGATGTAATTGGCTATCATAACCTGGGGCTTGTCAGGTGGGGCGGCCTTTTTGGCCAGGTAAAATACCAGAAAGGCAACTTCTCAGCCTTCTTAAATCTAACGGCTTCTTATTCAGGAAATAAAAGGGTCGACTATTTTATCCCGAAATTGCTTGATGTCGGCGATACAACCCTGACCATTGCATACGAAACGGAGATTGAATATAATGGAGTCACTTATGACCGTAATTCACCGGGCCTGAGGACCAATGAGACCGCCTGGAAGTGGATCCCCGGGTTCACTGCCAAAGGGGGAGCGAATTATAACCTTACGGAAAATATGAATGTGTTTGTCAACCTTGGATATTTATCGAAGGCTCAGCGGTTCAATAATATCTATGATTATAATAACCTCCTGTATAAAAGTATCGAGAATGAAAAAGTGTCGGCCTTTGAACTGGGGTACAGCTATTTTAATTCCCGTATCACTTTTAATGCCAATGCTTACTATACAATCTGGAAAAACAAGCCATCCGACAGGGTATATTCTATCAAGATCGATGACAGGAATTACAGTGTGAATATCAATGATATGAATGCAAGGCACATGGGGGTGGAGTTTGAATTTGCATTCAAGATCCTCAGTAACCTTTCATTTGAGGCCCTCCTTTCTCTCGGGGACTGGAAGTGGACTTCAGCCGATACGGCAAGGATTTATAATGATAATGGTATCCAGGTTGGCACGAAGCCTTTTGATGCAAGGGGATTATATGTCGGGGATGCAGCCCAGTTCCAGAACAGGGAAAGCATTCGCTGGGAGATCATTCCCGGGTTGTATACCAGCGGGTCCTTTACCTGGTTTGGTAAGCATTATTCGGAATTCAACCCGCTGGATTATGACCCTGAAGCCAATCCCTGGGCATTTGATGAAAATGGCGACCCGATTCAATCCTGGAAGATCCCGGATTACTTTATGGTGGACGTGCATGCCGGATACTTCATCAAGGTTAAAATGGTTGGTCTGCGTTTTCAGGCCAGTGTCCTGAACCTGTTAAATGATATGTATATTACTGATGCCCAGAACAATGACCCTTACCTTACCCATCAGTCGACATTTGATGCCAATTCTGCCGGTGTTTTCTTCGGATTGGGCAGGAGATTTAATTTTTCACTACAAATCGAATTATAAAAAAAACTGAAATACTTTTAGGTTTATGAAAAAATTGCTGCTTGTCCTTACAATAATGATATTACCCTGTTTAGGAATTACCGTGGTTTTCGCCCAATCAACCGGCTATTACAACGGGACTGAAAATAAGCAGGGCGAGGAACTCAAAGATGCGTTGAACGATATCATCAGTAATCATACGGTTTATTCTTACTTTTTTTCAAAGGAGATCTTCAAACTTTCGGATGCTGACCCGAACAACCCGGCAAATATCATCCAGATATATACCGGCAAATCATGGCCAAATGGTGATTACGGCAACGGTGGCGACCAGCTCAACCGGGAACATGTATGGGCAAAATCGCACGGTAATTTTGGCGATATGCAACCTATGGACGGGGATGTTCATAACCTGAAACCAAGCGATGCTTCTGTCAACATAGATAAAAGCAACCTGGATTTTGATAACGGAGGCACCCAGCACCCGGAAGCTACAGGGTGTTATTATTCGGCTAACAACTGGGAGCCCAGGGATGAAGATAAAGGCGATGTGGCCAGGATCATTTTCTATATGGATACCCGTTACCAGGGTGAAAACGGTGAGAGCAACCTGACAGTCGTGGATGCATTGAATACCTATCCCGACGCGGAGCACGGAAAGCTTTCCACCTTGCTGCAGTGGAACCTGATGGACCCCCCTGATGCTTTTGAACGGAACCGGAATAATGTCATTTATTCCTTCCAGCACAACCGGAACCCGTTTATCGATAACCCGCAATTTGCTGAACTGATATGGAATAACGCCACGCCGGGGACGGTTACTATAGCCGATGTCCGACAGGAACCGCTGATCCCGCAGGCCAGCGATCCTATCACCATATATGCCACGATTTCCAGCACCGCGGGGAATATTACCGACGCAACCCTTTCTTACGGCTACACCTGGGGGAGCCTGACAGAAAGCATTGATATGGAAGGCAGCGGAAGTAATCTTTATGCCGAAATCCCTGGACAGAACCAGGGGACAACGGTGTATTACCAGATTGAGGCACAGAATTCTACGAGCACTTCCAAAACGGTGGTTTATAATTTTTATGTGCCTAAAACCTTTACTGGTGAGCTTATCTCGATCTATGATATCCAGGGCCAGGGAGATGTCAGTCCATTCGACGGACAAATCGTGAGCACTACCGGCATCGTTACGGCAAATTTCGGTACCAATTATTTTATCCAGGATGGCACCGGGGCCTGGAACGGTTTATTTATTTACGACCAGGGCCGGAACCCCAGCATCGGCGACAGTGTGATCCTGACCGGTACCATTGATGAGTATTATGAAAAAACCGAGATGAAAACCATTACAGGTTATTATTTCATTTCAGGCAACCACCCCCTGCCGGCACCGGTCAACATCCCATGCATCGACGCGGGTGAGGCTTATGAAGGGGTGCTTATCCAGGTGGATAATGCGACCTGCACCGATGACGCATACCAGGCTAATTTTTACATGTGGACCGTAAATGACGGCACAGCCGATCTCCTGGTCCATAATACCAATATTTTCGAATATGAGCCGGTTGAAGGGGAGACTTATGTTATTTCCGGGCCGCTGGATTACGATTTTGATGAATGGAAGATCCAGCTCCGTCTTGGAACGGATGTTTCTTCAGGGCAGGATATAACAGCACCGGAGATAACTTCGATTGAAATCGTCGCGGATACCGTTATTAAAATCCAGTTCTCTGAAGATGTTGATATTGCTTCTGCTGAAGCGATTACAAATTATAACATCAACAACGGGATCACGATTTCACAGGCTGCTGTTCATTCTTTTATCAAATCCCAGGTTTACCTGACGACCAGCCAGTTGATCGGCGGCTCTTATGAGCTGACCATCCAGAATGTGGCCGACCTGGTCGGTAATGTCATGCCGGCCGCTGTTGTTTTACCATTCTCAACAACTTACGGAGTAACTGAAGGAGATCGCAAAGTGAACATGAAAGTTTACCCGAATCCTGTTGATGGTGGAAAATTGAATATCGATTGGACATCTGATATTACTGAAACTGTGACAATCAGTTTATTCAATGTGACCGGGCAAAAGGTGTACTCAGGGCAATCCCGGGTAAGCGGAATGGAAACCCTGCACATCAATACCGGGAACCTGGACTGTGGGCTCTATTTGCTTGTAGTGAGCGGGGAAGAGCAAATCGTCCGTACTAAAGTTATGGTCAAATAGAAAAATAAATAAACTGCAGAAACCTATCTATTAATAAATCTATTTTAACGTGTCAGACAGCCTGGTCATCATTCCTACTTACAACGAAAAGGAGAATATTGAAAAGATCATCCGCTTCGTTTTTTCATTGCCAAAGGTTTTTCATGTCCTGATCATTGAAGATAATTCACCTGACGGGACGGCGGATATTGTGAAAAAGCTTATGAAGGAATTTCCGGAAAAACTTTTTATTGAAGAGCGGAAAGGCAAGCTGGGTCTTGGGCACGGCCTATATCCACGGGTTTAAATGGGCACTGGCCAGGGACTATGAATTCATCTTTGAGATGGACGCTGATTTTTCCCATAATCCTGCAGATTTGATTAAAATGTATGATGCCTGCACCACGCAAAGCGCCGACCTGGTTATCGGGTCGAGATATATCAGCGGGGTGAATGTGGTTAACTGGCCGATGGGCAGGGTGCTGATGTCATACTATGCCTCAGCCTATGTCCGGTTCGTCACCCGCATCAAGGTCCGTGACACTACTGCAGGTTTCGTTTGCTACACCAGGAGAGTGCTGGAAGCCATCAACCTCGACCGGATCAGGTTTATCGGATATGCATTCCAGATCGAAATGAAATATACTGCCTGGAAACTGGGTTTTAAGATCTATGAAGAACCTATCATATTCACTGACCGGACCGAAGGCCAGTCGAAAATGAGCTCGGGCATTTTCAAGGAAGCCGTTCTGGGCGTAATCAGCCTGCGGTTGAGGAATATCAGGAAAATACACGGGAAATAGTTCCTGGTTCTTGGTTCCTGGTTCTTGGTTTTTGGGAACTGCGAACCAAGAACCAAGAACTAAGAACTAAGAACCAAGAACCAAGAACCAAGAACAATCCGTATGTCAGGAAACTATTACATTCGCAATGCCAGGATCGTTAATGAAGGCGAAATCTTTAAGGGCGGGTTGATCATCAGGAATGGTTTGATCCATAAGGTGATCAGGGCTGAAGTGACAGCCCAGTGACCCTGAAGATGCCAGGGCTGCCTTCCCTGGATGCAGGAGGGAAATTCCTGATCCCGGGGGTTATCGACGACCAGGTTCATTTCCGTGAACCGGGACTTACCCACAAAGGCGATATATTTACCGAAAGCCGCGCTGCCGTGGCCGGAGGCGTCACTTCTTTCATGGAAATGCCCAATACAAACCCCCAGACCCTTACCCAGGAATTGCTGGAAGAAAAGTACCGCCTGGGCTCGGAGAAATCTATAGCCAACTATTCTTTTTACATGGGGGCATCCAACGATAACCTGGATGAAATCCTTAAAACCGACCCGGTAAATGTATGCGGGTTGAAGGTGTTTATGGGCGCATCGACAGGAAATATGCTGGTCGACAATCCCGAAACTCTGGAAAATATTTTCAGTAAGGTGAAATTCCTGATCGCTGTCCATTGTGAAGATGAGCCGACGATAAGAAGCAATATGGAGCATTTCAGGGAGCTTTACGGTGAAGACGTGCCAATTGTTGCCCATCCGCTTATCCGCAGCGAGGAAGCCTGCTACAGGTCAACAGCCCTTGCTGTGCAGCTGGCTCAAAAATATGGTACCCGGCTGCATGTGTTGCATTTATCTTCTGCACATGAAATGGCACTTTTCAGCAATGAGCAACCGCTTGGGGAAAAGAAGATAACCGCAGAAGTATGCGTGCATCATCTATGGTTTTCGGATAACGATTACATGACCCTGGGCAACCGGATCAAATGGAACCCGTCCATCAAATCGGCACATGACCGTGAATCTTTATGGAAAGCTTTACTGGAAGACAAAATCGATGTGATCGCCACCGATCATGCCCCTCATACCCTGGAGGAAAAAGCAAATAAGTATTTCAAGGCACCGTCAGGAGGACCGCTGGTCCAGCATTCCCTTCCCGCCATGCTTGATTTTTACCGTCAGGGGAGGCTTAGCCTGGAAAAAGTGGTCGAAAAGATGTGCCATGCCCCTGCCGAATGTTTCCGGGTGGACCGTCGCGGCTATATCCGGGAAGGATATTGGGCCGACCTGGCCATCATCGATCCTGATCAGCCCTGGGAAGTCCGTCCTTCCAATATTTTTTACAAATGTGGCTGGTCACCTTTTGAAGAGCATACTTTCAGTTCCAAAATTACCCATACTTTTATCAATGGAAATTTGGTGTATGAAGCAGAACCCCAAATGCTTGACAACCATTTTAATGAAGCTTTCAGGGGTATGCGGATGAAATTTAACCGGTAATTATTTAATAGTATGAAGAAAATCTTATTCTTTCTTATTATAGTGTTCCTGGCCTCCTGCGGGCAGAAATTGCAGGAAAGGATAGCAGAATCATATCCGGACGGATCCCCTAAAAGGGTCCAGTATTACACGCCGGGTCCAGAGAACAGCTACATGGCCAGAGAAATATTTTATTACCAGAATGGCCAGAAAAAGCTGGAAGGGCATTATAACCAGGATAACAAAAAACATGGCAAATGGATCTACTGGCGTGAAGATGGGAAGAAATGGAGTGAAGGTTATTTTTTTGAAGGGAAAGATGATGGATTCAGAAAAACCTGGCATGAAAACGGTACCAAACATTACGAAGGCAAATATGATAAAGGAACCCGGATCGGGACCTGGAAATTCTGGGACGAAAGCGGGAAGATGGTGAAAGAGATCGATTACGATAAAGAGAAGGAATAGATAAATTGTTAAATTGCTAAATTGTTGGTTTACACGACAAATTAACAATTTGACAGTTTAACAATTTAATAATTTAACAGTTTAACAATTTAACAGTTTAACAATTTAACAGTTTAACAATTTAACAGTTTATCATTTCTTAAACAAAAAATCTACATAAACAGGTAAATGATCCTGAGTACCCGCCATAATAATCCTTCGCAGCAGTGCGGTTTGGGCGTGAAATTCCTTCTGCATTTTTAAACATCAGCCATTCGGCATCAAATATTTTTCCTTCAATACCGGTGAACAGCAAGCCTTTTTGCTTATTCCGGAAGTTACCGCTGATGATGACCTGGTCAAACAAATCCCAGTCTTTATAGTACAGGGTGCCTTTTCCCTGCTGGATAAAGGGTACATCAGGTTATACAATTCCTTGTTAACCGCATACCGCTGTGGGTGGCAATGCTTTTAAAGCTTCAGTAAGGCTTTTATCCGAAGGCTCATCATTGAAATCTCCCATGATCACTATGAGAGCGGCAGGATTGCGGTTAAGCAAAGAATCTGTCACGGGCTTTCAGGATTTCAGCAGCCCTGATCCGTTTCGGTTCACTGATCTCCTTTCCTTCCGACCTTGAAGGCCAATGGTTAATAAAAATATGAAGCGTGTCGCTCTTAACTTTCGGATTTATGCCTTTTACATAAAGAATATCCCTCGTCCGGTCTTCAGGCACTGTATTTAAAGCAACAGGAATAGAAATGAACAGCCACAGGCTGGAATTGACCGGCATCATAAAGCATGGCATTGTCGATTCCCCTCTCATCAGGGCTTTCACGGTGGATGATCTGGTAGCGAAAAGGAATGAGCTGTGGGGATTTGACCAATTCTTCAATCACAGCCATGTTTTCAACCTCGCATAATCCCATTACTGCTATTGCCTGCGGATCTGAAAGAGCCTGGATGACATCGGCCAGGTGGCTGAGTTTGACTTCATATCGTTCTGTGGTCCAGGGAATCCTCGCTCCCGGAAGGAAATCGGCATCGTTAATTGCCGGGTCATCGATCGTATCAAACAGGTTTTCGACGTTATAAAAGGCGATTCGGAAGAATCTGCCGTCATTTGGCTGGCTAAACGTTGTTTGCAGGCTCAAACAGAGAATTATAAAGGTAAATATTGGGATCATTTTCATAATTGTTTAATTGTAAAGTTTTTCTTCCGACGACTTTGGAACCAACGGATTTACCCGTTGGAGCACGAATGCCACTGTATTGCCGTATTTTATATCATTATTAATCTTTCGTGTTTTTTAACCGGTCGATCAACCGGCGATGTCTTTTTGTAGGTCGCCCGACACCCCTCGGGCGAAATTCAGGCTTCATTTCCTGCTGGACCTTTAATTTGTCATATTCTGATTCAGGCGTCAGATCCTCGAGGAAATTGGGGACCAGTGCGGCCGACACCCTGTTGTGCAAAAGTGCAAGCACTTTAACGGTCTTGTGGTAAATACCCAGGTGTATGTCGATTTCATCATTTAAGCGGACTTCCCTTGAAGCTTTAATGACCTGCCCGCCGATCCTGACCCTGCCGTTTTTGCAGGCTTCCGTGGCCAGGCTTCGCGTCTTGTAGATCCTGACTGCCCAAAGCCATTTATCTACGCGGATGCTTTCGATGCCGGGTTTGCCGTCCAGGTCCATATCAGCTTACTTTTGCCTGAAAAATATCTGGATGGGCACACCGGTAAAATTGAAGTTCTCCCGCAACTTATTCTCCAGAAATCGGGCATATGGCTCTTTGATATACTGCGGCGTATTGCAGAAAAAGGCAAAAGTAGGGTAATGTGTCTTAAGCTGGGTGATATATTTGATCTTCACATGCTTGCCTTTGGTCTGCGGCGGTGGAGTGGCCTCAATGATCGGCAGGAGCAGCTCGTTGAGCTTTGATGTTGAAACCTGCCGGTTTTTATTCTCATAGACCTGCCTGGCCCACTCCATGGCTTTGAAAATGCGCTGCTTGTTGATCACCGATGTGAAAACGACCGGAATATCGGTGAATGGAGCAGTGCGTGATTTGATAAAGGCTTCCATGTCGCGCATGGTGTTGTTGTCTTTCTCGGCCAGGTCCCATTTGTTGATAAGGATGACAACCCCCTTGTGATTTTTTTCGATCAGGCTCAGGATGTTCAGGTCCTGCCCTTCCAGCCCTTCGCCTGCATCGATCATCAGCAGGCAGACATCACTCTGTTCAATCGCCCTGATAGCCCGCATGACCGAGTAGAACTCTATATTTTCCGTGACTTTACCCTTTTTCCGGAGACCGGCCGTATCGACCAGGAGGAATTCAAAGCCGAATGAATTATACGGGGTAAAGATGGTATCGCGGGTGGTTCCTGCAATTGGTGTTACGATATGCCTTTCCTGCCCTAGCAGCGCATTGATCAGGGATGACTTGCCCACGTTGGGGCGGCCTACAACGGCAATTCGGGGCAGGTCGGGAATATCAGCGCCGACCGTATCATCAAATTCTTTGACGAGATCGTCCAGCAGTTCGCCCGTGCCGCTTCCGTTAATGGATGAAAGTCCGTATACCTGGCCGAGGCCCAGTTCGTAAAATTCGTTGATATCGAAAGTCCGGTAAGTATTATCGACCTTATTGGCAACCAGGAAAATCTTTTTCCGGCTTTTGCGTAGCATTAAAGCGACATCCGAATCCATGCTGGTAAGGCCATCCTTAACATCGACCATGAAAATGATGATATCGGCTTCGCCGATGGCAAGTTCCACCTGGCGGCGGATCTCTTCTTCAAAAATATCATCCGATCCTTCGACATAGCCACCGGTATCGATAACGGAGAACTCAATCCCGTTCCAGTCTGATTTTCCGTAATGACGGTCGCGGGTCACCCCGGCTGTTTCTTCGACAATGGCCTGGCGGCTTTTGACCAGCCTGTTGAAAAGCGTTGATTTGCCGACATTAGGTCGGCCTACTATAGCAATAATGTTTGGCATGGCGCAAAGGTAGTGATCTAATTCCAATCAAAGGTCATATCCGAACTTCTTCAGCTCATTTTCGCTGTTTCTCCAGTCTTTTACAACCTTGACGCTCAGTTCGAGAAATATTTTCTTGCCGAGCCACTCTTCCAGTTCCCTCCTGGCCTGTGTCCCTACACGCTTGATGGCCAGGCCCTGGTGGCCGAGGATGATGGCTTTCTGCGACTCACGGGCTACGAATATGTAGGCAGAGATGTGAATGAGCCCTTCACTTTCTTTAAACTGGTCGACAGCGATTTCCACCGAGTAGGGGATCTCTTTGCGGTAATTCAGCAGGATCTTCTCACGGATTTTTTCCGAAACAAAGAACCGGACGGTCTTATCGGTCAGCGCATCTTTATCGTAAAAAGCCGGGCTTTCGGGAAGTTTAGGCAGGATGGAGTTGAATATTGATTGAAGATTGGCTTTTCGCAGTGCCGAAACCGGGATGATGTCGGCATCGGGAAATACCTGCTGCCATTCCTTTATTTTCGCTTCCAGCGTCGGCTGGTCGGTCATGTCTATTTTATTGATCACCACGATGACCGGGATTTTTGTGGCTTTGATCTTACTGATGATCTCTTCCTGGTCGGTGGTATTCGCCGATTTCAACGAGGTAAAGCAGGATATCCGCATCTTCAAAGGCCGACATCACCTCTTTCAGCATCGCTTCCTGCAGTTTGTAATGAGGTTGCAGGATCCCGGGGGTATCGGAAAAGACGATCTGGTAATTTTCATCGTTGACGATCCCGATGATCCGCTGCCGGGTGGTCTGGGCCTTAGGGGTGATGATGGAGATCTTTTCCCCGGTGAGGGCATTGATCAGGGTGGATTTCCCGACATTAGGTTTCCCGATGATATTGACAAAGCCGGCCTGGTGATTCATCCTGATACTTCTTTTAACTTTTCCGCAATCCAGATTTTTATGATGGATTGCCTGGTCACCCCAAGCCTTTTCGATTCTTTATCCATTAACCGGATCATCCAGACCGGGAAGTCAATATTAATTCTTTTGCATATATGGCCGGGCCGCTCTGCATTTGTGAGGTCCATGTATTTGGTAATGTCCTGATTTTCATCAAATTTTTTATCAAATTCTTCAGCTTTCATAGATTGCAATTTCCTCCTTTCTTGCTCTTCTCACTGATATTATCCTGACTTTTTCATTTCTCATTGAAAATACTCCGGACCAAATCTTTTCATTTATTTTCCCAATAATCATAAACCTGGGCTCATCAACAAATCTTATAGGTATGATTAACCTGTCAGTATCTTCCCATAATTCCTGAGCTTCAATAAAATCAATTCCATGCTTATCTTTATTTACCAGACTTTTGTTTCTGTCATATTCAAAAGGCATAAATTATATCTTAATGGTATAATTATTATACAAAAATAATATAAAAATAGAGATACAAATTAAGAATGAAAAATATGAAATGGGACTCCGATCTTCATTATATCCTTTTACTCAAAAACCGTCCCGAAGATATTCTCCATGGCAGTTTTGGTCGATGTGAATTCGTCGATTTTGCCGTAATTTCCGTTCACTGCCCAGCAGATGGTGGTGGAACGGCCGGGGAAGTAAGCCATGCAGGCATAATAGCCGATGGCGTCGCCGCTGTGGAACCAGGCGTCGCCCCATGGTGTTTCCATTTTAAAGATACCCAGTCCGTACCATATCGGGAAAAATTCCGGGTCTTCTTCCTTTGGCTTTTGCCATGACAACATCTCATCCAGGGAAGTTTGAGAGATGATCTCCCCATTGAACAGAGCGGTCAGGAAGATGTTCTGGTCGTAAGCATTGGAGATCAGCCCGCCGTCGGCGGTGTAATAATCCCAGCCGCTGTAGTAAGTGGCGTTGATCACGTCGAGGTTGCTGTAGAAATCCACGTATCCCCGGATGATCCCGTCGGGCACCGGATCGGCGGCGGCGAAGCGCGTGGAGCCCAGGTTCAGGGGGGTGAATATTTTCTCCCGGAACACCTCGTAAAACGGTTTGCCTTCGATGGCGGTGATGATCATGCCCAGCAGGATGTAGTTGGTATTGGAGTAAAGCACATCTTCTCCCGGCGTAAAGTAGGCTTTCCGTCCCCGGGCATAGCTCAGCAGTTCTTCCGGTTCCCATTCTTTGATCAGGTCGTTGATCGAAGCCGTCTGGAACTTCAGGCTCTGGATGTAGTTGTAGATCCCGCTGGAGTGCTGCAGCAACTGCCTGATGGTAGCCTGGTCTGCGTTTTCCAGGTCTTGCAGGTCCGCATCAGTCAGGTACTTCGACACCGGGTCGTCCAGGTCCAGTTTGCCTTCTTCGGCTAACAGGAAGATCGTCACCGCTGTGTACGTTTTCACTGTACTTCCCACCCGTGTCATATTGCAGGGTTGCAGGCCGATATCATTCTTCAGGTCTGCTTTGCCGCGAGCTCCAACCCACATGCCATCAGCATTTGTGTGCACCGACATCAGTATCCCCGGCACCCCAGAGCCTGTGATATCGTCGAGCAGGTTAATAAATTCCATGTTGGAAGGGTTGGCCTGGCTACTGTCGGCAAACGGCAGGTTGCACTCATAGAAGGCCGGCTGGAAGGTATCGTCCTCGCTGCAGGAAGCACCGAACAGCAATAGCAATAGGAAGAAGGAGATATGTTGAAGCTTATTTTTCATGGTTTCCGAAGAGATAAAATTTGCAGCCGATCTCGAGGTTGATATGCGACATCATAGGGATGAATCCCGGCGAGTACGGGTATTCGATCCAGGATTTGTAGAGCAGGAAGATCTCGGGTGACGCCGGTTCATCTTTCATCAACAGGTAACCCGCCCCGACCGACAGCATTGGCATTAGCCGGGCATTACCCCAGTCCGTACCGTTCACATATTCACCCTCTTTGAACTGGTATTCATCCTGCGTAGTAAACGTATGCAGGTAGCCCAGCTCGAAAATTCCTTTAAGCTTCAAACCGAAACCGAACCTGTAATCATACCCGATACCCGTATTGAGATAGATCCCCTGGTACAGGTAATTGTGGAAAATATACCCCAGGTTCGCTGTCTGGTAAAACTCATGATGAGCTCCGGATCTATACCAGTACTCCGTACCAACCTGCACACACGGATGCACCGGTGTAGTAAAGAATCTTGTGTAAGGTATCGCCGTCGCCTCATTGCTCACCGCCATCTTCACCGGCCATTGCGGCTGGGAGAAGAGGAGAAGAGGGGAGAAGGAGAGGAGGAGGATCGGGAATATATGTTTTAATATGGATTTTATGTTCATTTACAATGGTTTAGGGTGATGTGACTGCAGATATTATGACTTTAATGCTATGTAAGTCCAAGTTTTTCAATTTTATTTCCTAAGGTGACCGCTTTCAGTTCTTTTTCCAGATTGGTGAATTCATTCTTCTGCACAGATTTTATCTGCTCACCTTTTCTTAGCAGATGTATTTCATCACACGTGTCGCTTAATGTCGAAAATATGTGAGAAGAAATAATAACCATTTTATTTAACTCTTTTAATTTATTAATTATTTCAGTCAGGATGATATTACTTTGAATATCAACACCATTGAATGGCTCGTCCAGGATATAATATTTGTTTTCCTGCAAAAGGATTGCAGTTAGCGCCAATTTCTTTTTCATCCCGGTTGAATAAGTGGAAGCATATTGGTTTAAAGGTAAATCAAAAATATTTCTGCCTGCAATATCTTTTATGACTTTACTACGAGCATTACAAAGCAGCCTGATATACTCTTCGCCGGTGATTTTTGAAAAGAAGAACGGTTCAGTCAATAAAAGTCCAAGGTGATTTTTTAAAGGGATTAATTCAGAAATAATTTCTCCCTGATAATCTTCTAATCCTGCAATACATCTGAAAAGCGTTGTTTTACCGGCTCCGTTTTCTCCTACAATTCCATAAACATTACCGTTTGAAAAATCCATGTTGATATTTTTCAAAACTTCGTTGTTGCCGAAATGCTTGTTCAGTTCTTTTATTTTTATCATTTTAAAAGTGCATTCAATTTTTTAACCGACTTGACATAAAAAAAGGGGATCAATGCCAATAGAAAAGGTGGAAAATAGATGCAAATGGCAATCAGGATTCCTTCGGGCAGGTTCATTTCGTTCGGATAAGAAGCATATTTCGCTAAAATTATTGTCCATAAAAAGGTTAAGCCAATCATGAAAAACATAAGAATGGAGTCTGCTTCGCCTGGATAAAATGCTATTAAACTGATCAATACCGGTAAAACTAAAAGGATTGAATACTTTGTAGCTGTATTTAATTTTCCAAAAAGAAACCTTGCAGGTGATGCTGAATAAGACCATACAAAATATTCATTTTCCGGTTTGATGTAATAAGTAAGTGAAACCAGAAAAATGAGTAGCATAGCAAATATTCCCAGGTTCAGGTTGTCAGCCGATATAGCAATAAAAGTCAATATGTATGCAAGTGGAAAAATATAAAATGTGTTTCTGAAACCCATTGTAAATTCAAAAGGACGTTTGTAGAACGGTGTCGGTAAAGTATAATTAAATTTAGTCTTAAATGAAAAACTTGCTGATAATACACTTACGGACATCAGACAAGATTGATTCCAAAACGGCATGATGATAAACCAATATAATTGCAAAAGGTATGCAAATCATCAGGTTTTCCGATAATTCGTATTATACGGGTTTTAATGTCCCCGAATACAATCTTCAAAAATTCTGTTCTGTTTATTTCTGACATTTTAAACAGTACACTCAATGCAATCAATAGAACTACATATTTTGCAAATCCGGTTTTTTGAAATGCGTATTCTGAAATCAAAATAAAACCTGCAACACCCAATAGATAACCGATGGCCGGATTTAATCCGGCTTCACTTAGCTTCCTGTTGGTCATTTTGTATTGGAGTAAAAAGTATTCTTTCATGCTAAAGTGTCAGTTCTTTGTTTCACTTTAATGGCTTAAAATGAGGCCATAAAATTAATGAAGGATCACTGATTGTCGAGGATATTGAAAAATATTTCAGGGAAGATTTGTTTTCGACGCTGTCAAGTCCTGCGAACGCTGACAGGTCGGTGGGAAAAGGATTTTCAACCTGAGGGTGGGAAGTCGTCGGAAACTCACTGAATCAATTCATTTATTGCAGCTCTGATCTCTTTATCCGTCGCCCCTTCTCCATATCCTTTAATTACTTTTAAAATCACCCGGTTTTCATCAAGAATGAAAAATACCGGGACGGATTTTATCTGATAACTTTCGGTCACCTCCCGGGTTGACATTAAAAATGTGTAATTGAAGTTGTTTCGCCGCTGATAGCTTTTAAGTACATCAGCATTCTTAGCCCAACTTTCTATTGCTACAAAATCAAAATTCTCCCGGTCATATCCGGAAGCTAATTGTTTCAGAAAAGGAATGGATGCTTTGCAAGGCCCACAAGTGACACTCGTAAATTGAATCATTAATATCCTGCTTTTCAAATCCTGTAAAGCAATTGTATTGTCATTTGCATCCTTTAAAATCCAGTCCGGGGCAATTTTGCCGGTTAAATCACTCACCGCTTCACTCTTGCTTCCATGATAAAAATATTCAATGGCATATTCGGGCTCAAAGTAATCTGAAGCCTTGAAATCTTCAAGCTTCATTGTATTGATGTTTGCATTCCGGCATGAGATAACGGTGATGTCATGTGACATTTCCCGCCTGACCCGATAAGGTAAACCGGTTGATTTACTGATCCAGAATTCATATTTCGAAGTTGTTTCACCAAAGTCGTTTGGGTCAATCTCTATGTAAAAAGCTTTGCCAAAAAACTCAACTTTTTGATCTTCAAAAATTGTCAGTCCGAAATAATATGAATCCTCATGATCTTTTACCTCCAATGAGATACTATCTTTTGTCCCCAGGGCATATTCAATGATGTTTTTAGCATAATTGAAGAACGGAGGAGCGATTGGCCTGAAAGGAAGTGGCCTGGCTCTGAAACTATCGATGGCTATGGTTTTATCATCATCATAAACGATAGCCCTCATTTTTCCATCATAGCAAAACACCATATGAGCTGTATCTTCCTGCATTAGTTTCACAAAACTCGCCCCTATTGTAGTGTCTGCATGGTTATCAAACTCCTTGACAAAATGATGAAAAATACCGGAAGCAGACGTATCTCCCGGCGCCCAGGATTCTGTTGTGGTATAATAGATCGCGGATTCAATCCTGTTCAGATTATTTAAAACCTTTTGCAGATAGTGCTTCTTATTATTGTCAACGCTACTGCAATTCGTTAAAATAAATGCCATTCCGATTAATAAACAGGAACAAGCAACTGGTGATGTTATTTTCATTGCAGCTACTATTTTTATTTATGTGCGCAACCGTTATAAAACTGCCCATTTACTGATGCCACCTCTGGCTGCCAGTATTTGTTGACAATAAATTTAAGAATAAATTAACTGTGAAGAAGAAGTGTTGGTAAAAAGGCCACTTTGGAAGAATATTCAGCCCGAACCGACTGCTTTAGTCGTCGGAGCATCGTTTATTTATATTTTGTCTGCAGAAAATCGATCGTCATTTTCATGATTTTTTTAAGAACATCCTGGTTGATGTCGGATAACTTCTTAACATAGATGCAGCCTTTGCCCCTGGTGAATTTTCCCAGGCCTTCCAGCAGGTATTCATGTTCTTCGGAGCCGGTGAAAACATAGAGTGAGATCGCAGCTTTCCGGGGCGAAAAACCTACCAAAGGCCAGTCGCCTTCCTGCCGGCTCCGCTCTGATTTGTAATGATAGCTGCCAAATCCAATGATTGATGCACCCCACATTTTGGGCTCAAAACCGGTGAAATCCTGCATCAGTTTTAACAGTTCAAAGCTGTCTAACCGTTTTTGTTCGCTATCAGTAAACTCGTTGATAAATTCGGTTACGCTTGCGTCGTTTTTTTGGGTTTTTAATTCTGCCATGGCTTTATTTCTTTATAATCAAGATTTAGTAAACAACGGCAACTTAACAAATGTTCATGCAAACCTGTTTCGATATTGTTTTACGGAAGGCGTCTGACAACAGTGGCCATAAAATCGTGGTTTTTAAGGTGGCCGGTAAAGAAGTTATTCCCCTGGTTAGAGGCGATCTGGTCGGAGATGGTTTTTTTGAGGTTGGGCATAATGGAAAGAAAGATGTGAAGGGCTGAACATTACTTATTCTTGTCGATGACGCCTGCTTTCAGCAATGGATCCAACAGGTTTGCGGCACCTCCGTGTTCAATTATTTTACCATCCCTGATCCGGTCAACATTTACCCCGGTATAAGTTATTGGTTTTCCGGTAGGTTTCATCCCAAACCATTCATCCATAAATGTGCCTGTAACCGAATAGACGGTCACAACCCAATCACCTTCGGATATTTGATTTTCAATAGTCAGTTTTAAATCGGGATAGACCCGTCGTATACCGAGAACGTGATCTGTTGCTCCTTTTATTCCGATCTGGTAGCGCTCACCTTCATACACTTCCACATAATCTTCTGATATAAATTCACGGATATTCGATACATCTCCGGTATTTTCAATTTCCTCGAGAAACCGGCGAATAATTGTTTTGTTATCAGATTTTTCCATATCGATCAAATTATTTTCAAAATCCGCTTGATGATATCATTTCGCAGGTCACTTTGATCTTTTTCCAGGATAAAAACGGCAACCGAAGCTTTCAATTCCGGGAAATAGATGGCTATTGTCCCCCAGAAGCCGCTGTGGCCATATCCCTTGATTCCCTGGTATTCGTACGACCACAAACCAAAGTAATAGGGGCTGGGCGGCGGTTCATCCGTTTTGATCCCGGTAAAAATAAGGTTTAAAACATTCGTGTCTGCGATGATTTCAGCGTTGAACAATTTGTATAAAAAGCCCGCCAGGTCATTAGGCGGGCAGGCGATGCCACCACCTCCATAGAGGTCGATCGAGACATCGATATCATAGGAGTCCCAGTTGTATTGACCCCAGTACTGATGCACAAGGGGTTTTGTTCCTTCCGGTTGTTCTTCCAGAGTCGGGAACCAGGTATGGGTCAATCCCGACTCCTTATATTTGAGCAATTCCCTCATAGCCTTATAAAAAGGCTGGTGCGTGATATTTTCTATGATCTCGGTGAGCAGGAGATAATTGGCGTCGGTATAATTAAAAAGCCTAGCCGGCGGGCCAAGGGGAGGACCGGTACTTATCGTTCGCTCGAGTTGTTTATCTCTTGTCCAGCGGTAGGTTTTATTTTTATCGATAAATTCGATATAATCCATATTTGCATAGTTTTGAATGCCGCTGGTATGCGAAAGCAGGTGTTTGATCCTAATGGAATCAAGGTTGTAACCCCCATTTTCAAACAAGGCCCTGGTCTTTACAGTCAGAAAGTCTTTTATTGGGTATTCTACCGAGAGTTTCTTTTCTTCAACAAGCTTTAAAATCGCAGCAGAGACATAGGTTTTGATATTGCTGGCGATCAGTGCAGGCTGATCAGGTTCTAATGCAGCCTGGGTTTCCTTCCCCGGGTGCCCGCTTGCACCGCTCCAGGAGATGCCTTGATGTGGCGCTTCCACATGCACCATGATCCCGACAGATGCCGGGTTGGCGGCATAGATTGAATCGATAAGATTTTGGAATTGGGTTTCCAGAGTTGTGGGAGTAACACAACCCTGCAGAAACAGGGAAACGATAAAAATCAGCGATAGGATTTTTTTCATAGTTCAGGTTCCTGAATCAGCTCTTTATTGCTGCCTTGCCATTGCCTCTATTTTCATCTCTTTCGGCATTTTTTCAATTGCGTACCTGAGGGCGGTGCGGGGCATTATGTCTTTATGCTTTATTACAAAATCAAAGATTTCATTGCAATGGGCTTCGCTGGCGGCTTTTAACATCCATCCATACCCTTTCTGAACCAGGTCGTCCTTATCCAGGAGCAAAATCCCGGCGATCTCAAGGATGTCATCCAGGAACATTCCCTTTCTGGCAGGAATGATGAGTGATACGGCAGAAGCTCGGCGCATCCACCGGTTGGATGAACGGGCAAATTCTTTCAGCCGGGAAATATATACCGGATACATCATGATAAAGTCTCCTAGGGTGTGGTTGCATAAGGTGTCGCAGGAAGCCCAGTTACTGACGTATTCGTTAATCCATCTTTCGAAGACCAGGAAATCGGTCGGCTCATATTTTTTGTGGAAGTAATATGACCAGTTGCATGCCACCAGCGATTCCTCCATAAAGCCTGACTGCCATAATATTTCGCAGAGCCCGAAAACTTCCTGCTTGGTCATCGCCCTGACCTGACCTGAGAATTCCTGGCAGATCTTATGGACTACAGGATTTTTTACCCCATAGAACTTTACCTTTTCTTTGAAGAAATTCTGGCTGATTGCCCGGGTTTTTTCATCACTCTGTCTTATTAGTTCTTCCCGTAAGGTTTCGATGATATTTTCCATTTCAATTCACTATTCAGTATTCATTCAGGCTGCTTTTTACACGTCGCACAACCGTCGTGGTGAACGCTTATGATAGCTCCACAGGTAGGACAGGTCCGTTTCATTTCTTCCATTTCCAGGAATATATCCATGCCATTATCTTTGATCAGTTCAAGGTTTTGGATAAGGCTGGTGTTGTAACGGATACGGTACCTTTTGTCAAGTTGCTTTAACCTTTGACAGGGAATCTTTTTGCAGTCGTAGCAAAACCCGGAGCCGGTTTCGGCAAGGATCTGACAATTAGCTATTTTGCACCGGTGCCGGAATTGAGGTACATTGTCGGTAAGAAGCCGGCATCCGGGACATTTTCTCTTCTCGCGTATATAGGCATAACAGGTACCACAGTGGATCCCGCATGGAGCAACGAGTTCCGGATTATTCATGTAAGCGGTTTGTCCCGGCATATGATTAAAGCTTTCTGGTTAGTAATGTGACTTAAAAATACAAAGAAAATTGGTTCCAGATTTCGAAAGAAAATACTTGTGAAATCGTGCATAGAGAATAGAAAATATAATTTCATCGGGCAAAATGTGAGCAGAGAGTTGGAAGCCCTGCGGGCTTGTTGCGTGCTCCGCCCACAGGTGGGGGAGGCAGGGAAGAGGGAGCCGAGAAAACAAGACTACATCTTTATTATTTTCTTGCTTCCAAAAGGTGTTTTCAAAATATAGACCCCATCTGATAATGACTTCATATCGATCATTGTGGTTTTATTCCCTGCTTTAATCCGGAACAGTGAATTACCGGCAATATCGGTAAGAATTATTTCGGTATCCTCCGGCAGTCCGGCAACATTCAGCCTGGATATTACCGGATTCGGGTATGTCGAGTAAAGAACAGGCAGATGATCTTCGCCGGTCCCAATCAATATGTTCACCTGGACATCATCCAGGTAAAGATTATTACCCACGCCATTTACGGCCCGGAAACGGATCAATACCTCACCTGTGTATCCGGTGAGTGGGATGTTTTCTTCCTGCCAATCAGAAGGCTCGGTAGGGTAGAATACATTACTGGTTGCAGGGGCGGTAGCCAGTTGATTACCTCCTTTATTGAACAATATGTCCCATGATAAACCGCAATCCGGAGATATCAGGATTTGAAGCGAATCCTCGTTTACCCCGGGATACTTTGCATAAGCATAAGCAAAATCAAGTGCAGCATCTATTCCGCCGGAAATATTTATAAGCGGCAGATCGAGGTTATAATATGCACCCGGGTCGTAATCAAAGTAGTTGTTCTTTGCAACCGAACCGGTTCCATCATAAGCGGTCAAAGTAGTTCTTTCCCAATCATGCAACCTGCCAAAATCTTGCGCCCATCCTTCCGGAGGGAATACTTCTCCGTCGAAGCTTTCAACCAGGGGCGCTGCAACGGCCGGTTCGAGGTTCATTATAAAATGGCTGGTGGCCATGTCGTTAAATGTATAACCTTCCGGTACTCCGTTCGGTGCAGAGGTAAAACAGGTGAAGGAATGAAGGCCATCTATGGCAAATAAAGGCTCTAAAATAATGTGAGCCGTATCAGATGTGTTCAATAAGCCTGTCCAACTAATAGTAGAAACCGGTTCTTCATCAAGGAAATAGTTGATTTCCGCTGATGTCAGCGGTTGGCTGCCTTGATTGGTGAGCACTACCTCAGGTGTAACTGTTCCGTTGCAGAAATTTAACCAGGGACTGACAATCTTTGCGATTCCGGCGTCGTTCATTTGCTTGGGATAATCAAGATGAAAAGTAGTAATCATAGGATCAAAAGGATTCTGTGTTACGTCCTGGCCATTATACAATAATGTTAATATAGCTCCTGTGTTTACATCATACCAGGCTAAAGAGATGTATCCTAACATGCCTCCGGTATGATTATAAACCTTGATATTTAATGGATAATATTCATACCCCATCAAACCCAGGCCATAGTCAGAGATAGGATCAAAGTGAGTTAACTGCTCCATTGAATTCGTATTGATCAGGTTGCCGCTAAATAAGGCGCTGTACCATGATGCCATCTCCTGGGCCGTGGAAAGTATCCCGCCTGCAGCATGGGCCTGGCTGTATTCTGCAGTCATAGGCGAATTGGTAATCTCGATGTCATTAAAGTAATCGTATTCACTGGATACCGGCCCGTTCCGGGGTTCAAACGCGCCGACAAAAGTACTGTCCATGACCAGGGGATCGAAAATATAATTGTGCAAGGCCTGAACCCATGGCATTCCCGTCGCTGCCTCAATGACAAGGGCTGCGAGCGTATAATTGGTATTGCAATAGCTATAGCCCTGGCCCGGCGCAAAGTGCGGCGGACCGATCGTTGCAAGGATTTCCCCTGCAGTCCAGAACCGGCTGGTATCTGCCCAGATCGAATCTGTAATCAAGGTGATATTATCGTTCCAGAAATCAAAGAAGCCGGTCTGGTGCGAAAGCATCTGCCGGATCGTGGCCGATGAATCTATATAAGCGTAAGAAGGAAGCCATTGGTATAATTGATCATCCAATGTTAGAATACCTTCCTCCTGTAATTTTAACAGAGTGACTGCAACGAACAGTTTGGTGTTACTGCCAATGCCAAAGCGCATTTCCGGGGTTACCGGAACGCCTTGTGTAGATATGCCGCTGACTCCGGTAAAAAGACCCTGGGCCGGATCATAAACTGCCATTGATGCCCCGGGAATATTGTTCGTAGCCATTATATCATCCAATGTTTGCTGTAATTGTTCCGCCCAGGTTGAATCAAATGAAGCTGAGCGATAATATTGACCCTTAGCACCGCGAGTGTGAAGGCTTTGCAGGTTCGAAGCAACGTTGACATCATATTCTGACGATACGATACTTCCAGGCTGGATTGGACCATAGAGAAGTTTTTGCCGCGTTGGGTTGTCAGAACTTTTAATATTTTCCCCGGGTACGAAAATCTGCGCCCGGGCAGAAAAAATAAGTAACATGGCGAGCATTGTGTAAATGATTTTTTTCATGGGATGAATTTTTTTCTTACTATAAGAATGAAAATATTTTTTTATAGTAATCTATTCACATTTAACCACCACAGTAACATTATCAAATATATCCCAGACTTTATGGTCAAAGGGTTTGGGGGAGATATCGCATCGTATGATCTGCTTATTTTTTGCAGGACAAAATGACTCCTTTATAATAATGTTGAGTATCATGTAATCATTTGAGAAAAAGCTGTCATACACCCTCATTTTTCCTTTAAAGCCCTTATCGGTTTTAATGAACAGGCAAAGTGTATGATCCAATTGATTCGATTTGGCGCTGTCTTCTGCATTTTTAATATCCACTCCCATCAGCCCGTCATAATATTCGTTAAAGTATTCAGTGAGCTTACTTTCTGTTATAACTGAATCCTTTTCAACATACCAGACAAAACAGTATGCCCAAAATGCCTCGTCTGTTTTATCAGCCCATCCCGGGGAAAAGCGCAGGTCTTCAAACCCAATTAAATCAATGCCAGGCGCAAATGAAATTGGAAAAGGAATGATTTCTTTTTGCCAGTTATCCGGGCTGCTTAAAACAGTTTCATATTCCTGGCCAGAAGTTATTACACTATTGAATATCAACAGGAATAGGATTAAAAAGGGTCGGTTTACTCATATTATCTGGCTGGATATCTGTCCGTTAAGGCATTCCGTTTCCAATTCCTCAAATATCGAAATAATAAAATCGAATCCTATGTTTACTTCATCCGCCCATTCATCCTTTTGAACTTTTCTGACAGATTGCAAAGCTTCCTGCATATTATCAAAGGCATACATCCTTCCGGTGGATGGCACAGCCTGTTTCATTACCTGTCCGCCAAACATAATGGCAAGGTAGTTCAGGTAAATATGAGGCAAGAGGTGCTCATAGGTCAGGGAGTTGAGATAATTCACATATGCGGTGGTACTGCTTAAAATATGATTGGTATGATATCCCTGGGAATTCAATTCATCAATGTCAGCCTGAATATGCTGTGATCGTTCAAGGCCGGTATGGGGTAATGCTGATCTCTCAATAGCGTGAAAAATCTGGAGTTGCTGGTTGAGATACAATAAATATTCGTTCTTACTGAGCAAGCTGTTAAACATCCTGACGTTAAATGGCATTCTTTCGGCTTTCTTATGCTTTACAGCAGTAGCTTCTTTAAGTGGCAACATATTTTCATTTATTAAACCTGAGACAAATTTAGAAACAATCTAAATAAAATGCAATATTTTTATTTTTGCGATCGATTTCTGATTGTCTCGAAAATATCGGTTTCGATCAGGATGTTATTTTTATCGCTATGATGAACGAAATACAGGTTACTGTCATCTTCGTGTGCAGGTTCCCCGTCAAACTGTGCCCGGGATATATTCCAGCATGCCCTGGTATTCGCCCGTATCGGCGATGACCGCTTTTATCCTGAGTCCCTTTGGGATTATTGCTTAACAAACTTCTCAACCTTCACTGTTCTTTCATCCGTCACTTTCACAAAATAAACTCCCTCCGGCAATGTGCGGATATCTATAATGGTTACTGGATCGGTTAACCCTTGTGAAATGATTTGCCTGCCATTCATGTCACAGATGGTTAGGAAGGTGCGTTTAATGATTATGTTTTGTGGTAATTCGATAGTAATGGTTGAGGATGAAGGATTTGGAAGGAGGTTAAACAGATTGCCGGACCTGTTGCTTTCTTCTATTCCAAATCCGCATGCATCAGCAATTTCATATTCACTATTGCAGCCGGGAGCATTATAAACTTATGTAGGATGAGCCCCCATCTGCTAAATAATCGCAAATGCTTTTTACCTCACAGGTGGATAAGGAAGTGTTTTTGGCTATAATTAAGAATGAAAGGGAATCTGTTTTGAGCTTTTCCAGTCCGGCAAGGCTTATCAATGAAAGGTTCCCGCCCCACCATCCGTCTCCGATTCTTAGGTCGCCCGCAACGGTTTCCAGATTATCCAGGCCCGACATACTCGTTAACGCATCGTTGTTCCAGATGTTAAGGTTTCCGGTTATTCTGATTAAGTTATTCAACCCTGAGAGGCTGGTCAGGCTGTCGTTGTCATAAATGTAAAATTCGCCTGAAACAGAAGTCACATCGCTAAAACCTTCCAGGTCAGAAATATCATTGCCGCGGATTTGAATTATTCCTTTTAAATCAGAACAACCGGAATAATCTTCATGGAAATTATCGATTTCTGTTTGGTGGTAGAAATAAAAATTCCCAAAAGGAAGGCACGACAGGGATATCCCGCAGGCATCTGCAATTTCCGGGGCATTATTGCAGCCTGTATCGTTGTTATATATATTAACAGTACCATTAGGAGCGATGAGGTATTCACAGATATTTTGAATATCGCAATTTGCCAGGTAAGTATTATCGGTAATATATAAATTCCTGATTGTATTTGCGTCGATCCTGCCTAATCCGGACAAACTGGTCAGGGATTCATTATTCTGGATAATAAGCGATCCTTCTTCTATGGTAGATAAGGCATCCAGGCCTGCAAGGCTGGTCAGGACAGGATTGTTCAAAATTTGCAGTGAGCCCCCTATATAATTCAATTCATTTAAACCATCCATGTTTGCCAGGTTATCGTTGCCAGAAATGTTAACCAATTTCCCGACGGAAGTTAATTTATTTAACCCGGACAGGTCAGTCAGGGATTCATTGTCGGATATAAGTAGCCGGAGTCCGACAGACACCAGTGCATCCAGGCCATGCAGGCTTGCCATCTTAACGTTATCGTGTATCTCCAGGTCACCGCCAATCGAATAAATATTATTTAATCCGTTTAAATTATCGATTTCAAATCCATTAATTATTACACCTCCGATGATCTCTGTACAACCCGGATAATTGACCTGGAAATTATCAATTTCGGTTTGGGAATGAAAAGAAATGCCTCCAGGAAAACAGGGCTGGGAATAACCGCTGAATGAAGTTGCAATGCCAATCAAAAGAGCGAAGGCCTTTTTCATCATACCTGGTATAATGGCGTTCTTTATAACTTATGACAGCAAATTATAATATCACCATTAATAGCCATTAAATATAAGGAAAAACTCTGTCCAAAAAAAGTCAGTTATTAGATCATTGGATTTTTTAATAATATAAGACACAATATTTGCATTATTCTTAAATCGTGATTGATTGGTATTCAGGATAACGGTGATCATTATATTAAGTCCTGTAAGGACTTCCGAATTTAGCCCGGGACGTCAGTCCCGGGATTAAAAGGAATACGAAAAAATAAAAGTCCTGTAAGGACGACAGAAAAGAGATAAAATTGGAGATTGGCTTCTGTCGTCCCCATGGGACTTTAAAATGGAATCGTCGCTTTATATCCCGGGACTGGCGTCCCGGGATATTATCATTTGTCCCTGTGGGACGATTGCAACGGTCTGACTTAACCACCTACTTCCGGCTTCCAATTTTTTGTTAGAAATATCGTTTGGCATTCGCCCCATACTAAAGTGATTTACAAAACGGCGACAGACTCTAAAACGGCAAATCACATTTATTTGAATCTCCTGTACTTCAAAGAAAATTCTTCAATCACTTTGATGACATCTGTTGGAAGTACCCGCAAAGCATTATCTATGATCCAATCCGGGATTTCCTTGTAAAACGCTTCCGCAATTCCGCCCGTAATGCAAGCCACCGTATCGCTATCACCACCAATGGATATTGCCAGCCTGATGGCGCTCTCATAATCATCGCTTTCCAGGAAGGCTATGATGGCTTCGGGAACGGTTCTCTGGCAGGTTTCGTTAAATGTGTAGACGGGTCGTATATCATCAAGGTGTCTTTCCAGATCGTATCTGAATGTTTTTTGGATGTATTGCTTGATATCAGCCTTGCCGGAACCATTTCGTGCCATAAATACAGCCACGGCGGTTGCCTGTGCTCCTTTGATGCCTTCCGGATGATTATGGGTTACTTCCGCGCTCCTTCCCGCCTGAAGTAATACCTCTTCTATCGTATCATAAGCCCAGCCGACAGGACTAACACGCATGGCTGATCCATTGCCATAACTGTTGTATGGTTTGGGATTTTCGGCGTGAATCCAGGAGCTAAAATAACCACCATAGCCCCTGTCAGGAAAATTCCTGCCGTATTTCTGGTATGCCGTTGTGTAATCAATGCCGTTAAGAATGCTGTCCATCGTCGCAAATGTCAGCACGCTGTCATCCGTATAATCAGTTCCGGCACCAAACATTGCGAAATCTTTCGTCTTAACGTTATTCCACTCATAGATGGAACCGATGATATCGCCAATGATTGCTCCCAGAATGAGTTGCTGTTTGTTCATCGTTATTATTTCACCTGCCTATGGGCTTCTATTACCGTTTAAAACTTTTTTCAATGATACCACGAACTGATATACTTCAAGTCTGAATCCCTGACTTCAATCTTCCCATTATCATAATGCAGCACCACGTAGTCATCGGTTGCGCTGATCTTCATCAGATTGGAGTAATATGATGAAGTGATGTATTTCAGGTCGGTGCTTCGAACTTCAACCTTGTCCGTATCATATCTCAGGATGATGATGTTATCGCCTTGTGCGATCTCCTTCAACCCGGAATAGTAACTGCTGGTGATATAACCGCCTCTGATATCGCGGACTTCAACCTTGTCGCCTTTTTGCAGCGCGATGAATTGGGCTAAGAGGGGAGTGGAGAGAAAGAGGGTTAAGAGGATGAAGAGAAATATTGTTTTCATGACCGTTGTTATTGATCCAGCTTACTCTTTACAAAGATTGAACCAAATAACCCTTAAAATTATTGCTTCACAAACTTCTCAACCATAACTGACTTGTCATCTGTCACTTTCACAAAATATACCCCACTTGCCCATCCCGACACATCAACCACCGTCACCGGCTCCACCATCCGGCGAGTTATTAGTGGCTGCCCGTTGAGATTATAGATGGCCAGGAAAGTGCTTTTCAGAGCCTTGTTAGCGGGTATGCCGATGATGATGTTTGTCGATGCAGGGTTAGGATAAATGGTCAGTGCAGGGTTTAAATCCAGGTCCTGCACCGAAATCAGGTTACAGGCGGAATCTACCTCTTCACGGCTGTTGCATCCGGTGGTGTTATAATAAAACAGATTTTGGGCATTTGAACCTTTTAAAAAATCACAAATGCTTTTTACACTGCAATTAGTCAATGAATTGTTACGGAAAAATTCGATATCGGTGATGGTGCCGGCGTCAATGTTTTCCAGTCCGGATAAGCTGGTAAGAAACGGACTGTCGCAAATCGAAATACTGCCCCCGATGGAAGTTAAAGAACTCAAAGCTTCTAAGCTTTTAAGTGAAAAATTATAATGAATGTAAATATTACCCCCGATGGATTGCAGATTATTCAGTCCATCCAGGTCTTTTAAATTAGGGTTGTACAGGATGAGTATATCATAATCGACTGAAGTAATATTGGATAAGCCATCCAGGTTCCGGATATCTGTCATATTACCAAAGCCTATACATAAACCACTCTCGAGATGTGTACAATCAGGATAATCAAAACGGAATCTATCGACTTGTGCCTGTGTTTTAAAAAGTGCTCCTCCTCCGGGCGGACAATCCTGGGATATGCCTGAATACAACAGGAACATCACTGTTAATAAAGCGAGAAGCTTTTTCATTTTGCAACCTTAAAAGTAGGATAAAAATCCCAAATCCCAAGCACCAAATACCAAATAAATCCCAAAATCCAAATCCCAAATAACAAACAAACCTCAAATCCCAAAAAAGTAAAATCCAAAATAGTTTAGAATTTGAAATTTGATTTTTTGAATTTGTTTGGATTTTGGGATTTGGGATTTGGAATTAAAAAGCCCCGGTGAGTAATCACCAGGGCTTTCCTTCGTAGCGGGGACAGGATTCGAACCTATGACCTTCGGGTTATGAGCCCGACGAGCTACCACTGCTCCACCCCGCAATATGACCGATCTGTATTTTACTTAACCGGGGTGCAAAGATACAACAATTCTTGCATAAACAAAAGCAAATAAGAAAATGAAATTCAAAATTCAAAATTCAAAATTCAAAATTTCCTAGAGGTTCCTCGTATTATACCCGCTCTTCTTTACAACCCCCGGGAAGATAGGGTAACAGTATTTTACGAATACCTCGATGCTGTTCCTGCTTCCTTTGGCGAACAGGGAATTTATCATGTAATCATAAGAAACTCCAACGCGCAATCCGTTGTAATTGACCCCGGCCATGACTCCTGCAGCGTTTTCAACCCTGTAAACCAAGCCTCCCCAGAGGAAGTCGTTGTAGGTAACTATGGCGTTGAGATCTACCTTTACCGCACCGGAGGCGGCTTTCAGCAGGAAACCGGGTGTCACGACCAGCGTTTGCCTTTTCCGGGTTCTAAATTCGAAATCATACCCGCTGAAAAGGTAATAGTGCCGCGCCAGGTTAAATTCCGGTGCCCCGATTTCGGCGGATGACCCCAGCAAATTAGTTGCCGAAAAACCTGCGTAAAACTTCCTGAAGACCTGGTAATGGACCCCCAGGCCTATATCGGTCATCGTCCCTTTTTCTATGGTATTATTTTGAAGCAACGGATCATATTCGGCAGGACTGACTTTCGAATAATCAATCGATTTGTTCAGGATACCTAACGAAAAGCCGAAACTTAACATGTGTTTTTTCTGAAAGATCTTATGGTAGGCATATTGAAGTTTAATATCGACATTAGTCTCTGCCCCGGTCTTGTTATGCTGAAAGGTGAGCCCAACCCCGCTTTTAATGGCATACACAGGCATGTCAAAGGATATGCCGAAGGTGCGTGGGTTGACAGCGTTGGTATCCCCGTCCTTGTAACCAATCCACTGGTTCCTGTAAATGCCGGAAAGGCAAACCGCGCCGGATACGCCGGCACTGGCAGGATTGATCGAAACCTTATTGAACATGTACTGGTTGAACTGGGGCTCCTGCTGGGCCAGCAATCCCATGCACCCTATCGAAAACAGGAATATGAATGATAGTTTTTTCATGGCTTATAATCTTTTGCAAGAACTGAGAACTCGGTCCTCCGGTTTAGCTGGAATGCGGCTTCTTTAATTTCATTCGTAGGTAAACTGTTGATATACCTGTCGTTCAGTTCAGTCCCTGCCTTAAACTGGTAATTCTCCCTGTACAGATCTTTATCCAGGATACGGAAGATCTTTTCACCATAGCCCTTAGCCACCAGCCGGTCCGGATCTATACCTTTGCTGACCAGGAAATCGACGACCGACTGCGCCCTTTTTTGCGACAATACTTCATTGTACTCATCGGAAGCCCTGGAATCGGTATGTGACCGGAGCTCTATGACCAGGTTCGGATTGTCATAAAGCAATTGCACCAGGTTAAGCAGGGAATCCTGGTATTGTGGCAGGAGGTCCCATTTGTCAAGGTCATACAGGATATCCGGGAGAACAATGGGTTTTTCAGGTATCGGTTCAAGCTGGATGTCGACAATAAAATTGTGATCATCCTCATAAGGTTTGCAGGTGATGAAATCTTTCCCTGAAAAATAATTGTCCTTCTTAAAGATCATTTCATAATCATGATCTTCCAGCACCCTGAGCGTATCGAAACTATAATAGCCCTCTCCGTCAGTTAAAGCCATCGCCGTATCCCTGTCATCTCCGATAAGCATTACCTGGGCACCTTCCATCGCAAGCGAACTCAGCTTATCTTTCACATGTCCTGAAACGGTAAACAATAATTTTCTCCGGGTGAACAGGTAGATATCATCGCCGCCTTTTCCCCCGGGACGATTTGAGGTGAAATAACCTTCTTCACCAGGCACTTTGATCAGGATACCGAAGTCGTCATAGCCTGAATTAATTGGTGCCAGCATATTCTCGGGCGGGCCCCAGGTATTGTTTCTTTTCACGGACCTGTATATGTCGAGTCCACCGTAGCCCTCATACCCGTTGGAAGCGAAATACAACGTTGTGTCATCGAGCAGGTAAGGGAATAATTCATCACCCGGCGAATTGATGCCCGGGCCGAAGACAACCGGCAGCCCGAATTTTTTATCCTTGCTTTCACGGCTGGCCACCCAGATATCTTTGCCTCCCTTGCCACCCTTCATATCAGATGAAAAAACCAGGGTCAGTTCATCGCTGCTGAGGCATGGCTGGCCGATATTGGCGGCTGAATCGGCGAATACCACCTGTGACCCTGTCCAGATGTTGTCGATTTTATCTGTCTTTAAAAGCTGGCAGTATGATTTTGTCTCGCCCATCATGTCGCACCGGGCAAAATACATCGTATTAAAGTCGCCGTTAAGGGATGGAGTCCCTTCATGAATATCGGTGTTGATAACTCCAGGCTGATCGAATGGCTCCGGATCACCCCAGGTTTCCCCGGATATGCTGGTTTTATAAATATCCGAGAACTTCGCCCCTGTCCACTGGTCCCTGTTTTTCCCTGTTGCGCTAAAACGGTTTGAGGTGAAAACCATCTGATCGGAATTCTTGTTCAGAAATGCCGGGCCAAAATCATCGTCATCGGAATTAATGGATTCCACCAGCCAAACATTCACCTGTGCCCTTTTATTCTTGTTCGCCATCATCCAATCACAGGATTTTACGCCCATTTTGGCCGGCTGGCTGTTCGGGTCTTCCTTCAGGTATTTCTTATAGAATTCTTTTGCTTCTGTTATATTCCCTTTGGTTCTCAAAACCGTGGCATAGCGGAGGTAAATGACAGGGTAGGTGTCGCCAAAGTTTCCCGCAACCAGTTCCCTGTATAATGGCTCGGCCATGTCAGGATCATTCATCAAACGGTAACATTCACCCAGCATAAAGGTTGAATATTGTTTATCCGGTGAATCTTCTTTCATTTTCCGGATGGCTTCCTGATATAATCCGGATGCAGCATGATATTGCAAATCAATAAATTCGGAATGGGCTAACGCCATTTCTTTCCTTTGTGAAAATCCTGCAGTACCGGAAATCATGAAAATGAACAGGATCAGGGCTATTTTGAATTTGATGGGTGTCATGTTGGTCCTGTTTAGTTTTTAATGATCCTGACGAAACAATCCCGGTTGCCATCACTTGCTTTAATTATGTAGATGCCACTTCGCAGGTGGGAAATATCAAGCACGATATTATCAGGATCATTAATTATTTCTGAATGGGCAAGCTGGCCAAAAGCGGAATAAACGGATACTATGACAGGCGATTGAAGCTGCTCATTGTTTACCATTTTCACCTTTGATGTTACCGGATCAGGGTAAGCTGCCGAACCATGGCGCAATAACAGAACGCTTCCCTGCCGGTCGTAGACCAGGTCATTGTAACCTTTTGCCTCCAGGGCCCAGAAGTAGGTCCCATCGGGTGCTTTGGCGCCGCCTTTGGTATTGCCGTCCCATTTTCCATCAACCTCTTCAATCTCATAAACCCTGTTACCCCATTGATTGAAAATATTGACTTTCATCTCTTTCACACCAACGGATTTAATTTCAAAGAAATCATTATAACCGTCGTTGTTTGGTGTGAAAACGCTGTTTGCTTCAATAATGACGATGATATCGACAAAAATATCAATAGTGGCATATTGAATGCAATAATATGGGTGACCTGACTGCACTTCCAGGATGACTTCATGATGTCCATAATCGAAAAATGTAAATGATGGGGATTTTGCTGTATCCGTATCATTTTCAGTGAAATGCCATATCCAGCTCGCGGCGCCGTCAGCCGTAAAATCGAATTCGACGGTCAGGGGGGTATATCCTGAAAGCGGATTGGCCTGGATCAGAGGGTTCATATTGATGAGCGGATAGGATTCGACAGAATCGGAACGCGTGCAGTTCTGGGAGTCAATGACGCTTATTTCATACCTGCCCGAAGTGAAATGGGAAATCAGGCTGTCTGACACCTCAACTCCGTTCACGAAGTACCTGTAAGGCGGATATCCGCCATAGGCAACCAGTTCAAGACTTCCTGTGCTGTCGCCCGGACAGATCTCGCTAACCAGATTATAATCCAGGTTCAGTCCCAGGAAATCCGGATCAATAAATATAGGTGAGATTATTTCTCCATAACAGCCGGCATCACTGTATGCCCTGCACGCCACTGAATAGGTCCCGGGGGCCTGGTAGGCATGGACCGGGTTTTGTTCGTCTGATGTTCCGCCATCGCCAAAAAGCCATTCGTAATGATCGATAAAATAAGGTTCTGGAACCGTTGCCTGCCCGGTAAAATGCACCTCCCACCCGGTACAGAAATTATCGTACCCCATTGAAACGACCGGTGGGGGCTTTGAATACCGCATGGCTTTCAGCGTGTCATTGATAATGTTATCATCCAGGGTATTGATCAGCCAGATCTTGAAAAGATATTCCCCGGGTGCTGAAATGTTTTCGGTTGTCCCGAACGTATGTATGATGTCTTCGATCAGGGGCCCGGGGATCGTGTCAATATGAACCGGTCCGTTGTCGAGCTGGTAAGCCACTTTCAGGTCAGCAAAAGGGACATCGCCGAACTGGCTGATATAAACGATCACGCTGTCGACCTCCGTATGGAAGCAATTCAATGTCGGGTTAAGCAGTTCCAGGATGCCATAATCCACGAAGAACTCCATGCAACCGATGTCAGGCGCCTGGCTGTAGCGGAGCTTTCCATCGATATCATACAGGATCCCGCTGATGGGAATACCGGCCCCGTTCAGGATCCTTTGAAAAGGCAGCGGTATTGAATCGGCCTTGAAATACGGGTTGACAGCCTTTGAATTTGCATCGCCGTTAACTGTCTGTCCCCAGTTAAAAAGGTTCGAGTAGACCTGTTCATTGACTTTGCCGATGATCCCGGCAGGATTATAGTAATTGTTATAGTCGAGGTTCAGGTTGGTCACATTCACGTCAATGTGGATAGGGAGCCCGCTGTTTTTAATACATAAGATATTATTCCTGACCAGGATTTGACTGGATGACTTCAGGATGATCCCTTTGCTCTTGCCCTGTGCATCAGTGTTGGTGACGTTAACACTGTTGTAATAGACGCGGCAGGAATCTGTGGTAAGCACGTTAATTCCAAGTACCGGTCCGTTTCCACCGGTTTGTACAAAATTGTTAATGATGTCAATATTATCCGAATTCTGTACAAAAATCCCATTTGTGCCTTCGGGAGCATTTTGAATACTCTGGATATTAATAAGCCGGTTTTGGGAAATCTCAATATTGGAACACTGATTATCGACATAAATGCCATCGTTCGTGTTCTTTATTGTATTACCATTAACCAGGATGCTATCCGCCCCAATCATATATATGGACCTATAGCTGCGTTCTATATTGTTCCCTGTTAGATTGACCTTTTTGACATTGTTCGCTATCTTAACCAGGGTATAACCCCAATTAGACGGTCCTTTGATAATGTTTCCGTCAATATTTATATCCCGGGTCTGAATCCCGGAAATATTTATTGCTCCTGCCCTGAAATCAGTGCATTCAAGCCGGTTATGAGTCACATTCACTTCCTGGCTGCCATCCTGTATAACAAGGCAATAGTCGGATTCATTTCGAACTTCAAAAAAGCATCCTGACAATTCTATATTTTTTGCAGCATCCATCAGGATGGCATAATTGGCCTCACCTCCACCAGTCCCTGTAGACAATCCCAAACCCTGGAATTTTATATTTTGAGTCCCATCCAGGAAGATGATCGACTCAAATTTCATTGCTGACGGATCTATTTGAATTACCGCCAGCGTGCTGTCCCCACTTTCCGACATGAAAGTGATCGTGTTTACTTCCGAAGAGCCCTTGATATCCTCAATTATAATCTTTTCTATATATATTCCATCCCTGACATTGAATGTCACCGGGCAGGTAATGCCGGCAGTGTTCAGGACATCTGCAGCCTGGGCAAATGTCATAAAATCAGCATTGGCACCTCCGATTGTATAAGTGCCGCAAAGGGCTCCTGACAATTCGCGGCTTTTAATCGTATCATTTTTATGGTTGCAGTCAGATGTGCTGTTTGGCTCAGAAGTCCATACCTGTAGCACATATGTTGTTCCGTTCTGGAAATTATAATTTCCCGGCGAGATTTCTGCATTTGCACCCACTGCCAGGTTCCCTGACCAAACATATGGCGTTTGCAGATCATCATTTACCAGCCAGTTTATCTTTACAGATGTTAAAACTGCCGAGCCCTGGTTTTGCAGCACCACTTTTACTTCTTCCGGGCCCCCGGCCAGGATATTCCCGGGGCTGGTTATGGCGTTTATTCCGGCGTCAATCTGACATAAGCTGTATTCTTTGGCCCCGATATCAGGATGTGCCGGGTCCCTTAATGTACCGTCTATATCCTGGGTGATACCTGTTACAGCAATGCCTGCATTGTTCAATAATGCCTGGTTTATGGACAGATCAGTCTCTGTAGAGTAGAAAGGCATGACTGACAGCGAATTCATATCCATATTCACAGAATCTGCCCAGGTAGCGAGATCATTGTAGCGCTTTCCGTTATAATAGCCAATGGTCTGGTCAAAACTGAAATAATTGTTCCGGTCAAAGACCAGTTGCGGGGCATAAGCTGTGATGTAAACCGGGGTGCCCAGGTTGGTTACATTAAAAATATTGTTTAGTACCTGGATCGCGCTGCTTGTTTTAAGCATGATCCCCTTGCTTTTTCCCTGGCTGTCAATATTTGTTAGGTTCAAACTATTAAAAGTGACCCGGCACTGCGTTGCATTCTGAAGATTGATCCCTATGACCGGACCGTTTCCTGAGGTATGAATGAAATTGTTGAAAATGTCGATCTCTGATGCATTATCTGCCAGGATCCCGCTGGTGCCATCCGGTGCATTATCATGGCTCGTAATATTGACCAGCCGGTTGCCGGAAATTTCCACATCCTTGCACCAGTCATCAACACAAACGCCATCATTGGCGGAACTAATGACATTGTCACGGATAAATACACTGTCAATGTTAACCATGTATATGGCCCTGTAACATCTTTCGATATAATTTTCCGTCATATGGACATTCATGACGCCATTCCCGATCTTTATTGTGTAATAACCCCAATCGGTAGCTCCTTTGACCTGGTTGCCTGTGATAATTATATCCCGGGTACCGTCGTCTGCTAAATTAATGGCCCCGGCCCTGTAATTGATGCAATCGAACCTGCTGTTCCTTATCTCTACTTCCTGGCTTCCTCCCTGAACGACAATCCCGAAGTCAGATTCTTTTTTGGATTCAAAATAACATCCATTGAATGCTATATTTTTTGCTCCTTCCGCCAGGACGGCATTATTGGAAGACCCTGTAGTTGCGCCTGTTATAAATCCTAATTCCTGGAAGGTGATATGCTCAGAACCGGCAAGATAAATCATGGATTCAAATTTCAGGGCATCGGGATCGATTTGTATCACAGCTTTGGTACTATCACCACTTTCGGAACGGAAAGTGACTTTATTAACAGGTGAAGTACCCTGGATTTCCTTGATTATGAACTGCTCGTAATATATCCCGTCCCTTACTGAAAATGTTACCGGGCATGTTATCCCGGCCAGGTTCAATAAGTTGACAGCTTCATTAACGGTCAGAAAATCCGGGGCGTTGCCCCCGATTGTATAGGTGCCGCAAAGCGGGACAGCCAGTTCCCGGCTTGTAATCGTGTCGTTTTTCTTGTTACAGTCTGTAGTATTATTAGGATCTTCAGTCCAGATTTTTAACGTATAAAACAGGCCTGGCTGAAAATCATAATCGCCAATGGTGACTTCGAGGTTAGACCCTGCTCCCAGGTTTCCGGTCCATGGAAACGGGGTCTGGGGCTCATCATTTACCATCCAGTTGATCAAAACGCTTGTCAGAGTATTTGTCCCCTGGTTTTGCAATAAGGCGCTGACGTTTTGTGTTCCTCCGTTTAATGGATTTTCAGGGCCTGCAACAGCGTTAATGCCGGCATCAATGCTGCAGGGATTGTATTCTTTTGCCCCGATATCCGGATTTACAGGGTCCCTTAAAACTCCTTCAATATCATATTCGATTCCAGCTATTGTTACCCCGGCATTGTTTAATAAAACCTGGTTCATGGATAAATCCGTCATGGATGTATAAAAAGGATTCACGGACAGGGAATTCATATCCATATCCGTTGCATCAGCCCAGTCAGCCAGGTCGGTATAAAAGGTTCCATTATAATAACCTATTTTTTGATTCAGGTTATAATAGTCGTTTCGGTCAAAATCAAGTTGAGGTTGATATTCATCAATATAAACCGGGGAGCCTGTATGCATAACATGGAGAATGTTATTTTTTGCAGTGATCCCATCGCTTTCAGACAGTTTTAACCCGCTGCTCCTGCCCTGGGTATCATCGTTGGTGATATAGATACTGTTAAAATGGACCTTGCATAATGATGATTTCTGGATATTTATCCCGAAGACCGGCCCATCTCCGCCTGCATGCACAAAATTGTTGAACAGGTTTATATTTGATGCGTTTTTTACTGTAATTCCGGCTGTACCGTTCGGGACATTCGGATGGCTTTTAATATGGGTAAGATGGTTAGCTGAAATTTCTATATAGGAACAAAGGTCATCGATATAAATCCCTTCATTTGAATTACTTATCGCATTATCCCTGACCAGGACACTATTTGCGTTAACCAGGTGAACAGCCCTGTAGCATTGATCGATCTGGTTCCCGGTCACCTCAATATTCGAAGAATAATTCCCGACTTTTATGGTTGTATAACCCCAATCCGTAGCTCCCTTTATGATATTATCCCGGATATTGATCCCGGAGGTTTGCTCTCCTGTTATGGTGATAGAACCTGCCCTTGCGCTTATGCTGACAAAACTATTTTCAGCAATCTCAATGTTCTGGCTTCCTCCCTGTATGCTAATGCCAAAATCAAATTGATTCCGGACCTCAAAATAACATCTTTCAATATTGATATTCTCTGCACCATCAAACAGAAAGGCATTGTTGGCATAACTTACTGCAGAACCCGTGGAGATGCCTAATTCCTGGAAATTAATAAACCGGGACCCGTCAAAGAATACCATCGATTCGTATTTTAATGCCCCGGGAATAATTTTTAAAACTGCCAGGGTACTATCCCCGCCTTCCGACCGGAAAGTGATCGTGTTTTCTTCCGATGCACCCTGGATATCTCTGAGTATAAACTGTTCGTAATAAGTCCCATCCCTTACCAGGAATGTCACCGGGCAGGTGACACCAGCCGTATTCAGCACATCTGCCGCCTGGGAGAAGGAAACAAAATCGGGATCATTTCCTCCAATCGTATAGGTACCGCATAGTGCGGCCACCAGGTATTTTGATACTGTATCATTGTAAGGATTCAGGTCGGACTGGCCGTTTGGACCGGATTGCCATACTTTTAACTGCACCGGGTCCTGGAAATCATACGTGCCGATGATGACATTGCTTTCTGTCTGTCCAAACCCGATAGACCCGCCCCAGTTAAACGAGGGTTGGGCAATTCCGTCGGCCGTCCAGTCGATTTTAGTTGATGTAAGGGGGTTATACCCAAAATTTCCAATTGTTATTTCCACGTTTTGCACGCCGGGTACAACCGGGGAATTGGGGCTGTCTATCGAAACAATCCCGCCGTCAAGGGGTAAGGAAGCATAAATCCTGATATTATCCACAGCCCAGTAACCGCTGCCATTGCCTGACCAGGTAAACCTGAGCCTTGCGTTTGTAATGCCTCCTGTAAAAGATGACAGGTCTAATACTTCCGTTGAAGGATTTGAAGTGGCTGAAGTGTAAGTGATCACTTCCTGCCAGGCATCGCCGTCAAAGGCTTCCACCGTGCCTGATCCGCCTGATCCGGGCAACAGGGTATGTACGAAGTGCAGGAGTATATAATTACTGGTTGAAGCATCAAATAGAGGGGTTTCAAGGGCGACTTCCTCGGGTTCCCCGTTCGCGGAGGTGCTGTCGCTGTCGAATATGGCAAAAGGATCTGTTATAGGGTAATTTAAAATGCGTTGCCCGGGATTGTCAAAATGCCATGTATCGCCTGAGTTGCCTGAAATGACGACAATATTCCATCCGCCGGGTGGGGTCGTTCCGCTTGTTCCATTGAAATCTTCATTGAGGATATACATCTGCGGAAATGCGTGAAGAGCTAAAAGCAAGGAACTGAGGAGAAAAATATATCGCTTATTCATAGTGATGGTTAATGGTCGAATAAGTTAAAATATTCAGCGAAATACAATTATACTATATCATAATCTTAAATACGTGAATAGGTAATACCTATTAACAAAATTTCAAGGGGAGAAATGAAGTTTAGGAGGGTAAATCCCTGATTCTTTATCAGAACCTTTGCGTCACATTCACATAAAGGCGGTTAAACTGGTTTTCCTTCTCAAAGGTCCCTTCATAATTGAGGGATAAAGAAAGCTTCTTATAAATATGCCAGTTCAGGTTCAATTCAGCCATATTTTGAGGAATGGAAGATTCGGTATTGAAATAGCTGTAGTCAACATACCGGTAACCGAGTCCCCCGTAAAGTTTGCCGGCTATTAAATCGCGTGAAATACCAAGGCTGTATATTTTACCGGATATATAGCTTGTTTCCAGTAAGGTGGCTGAGGCGGTTGCTGAAATATTCAAGACAGGGATACGGCTGTAAGTCACATATACCATATAAATTCTTCGATGGCTTTGGATCGGATTTTCTGAATCGATAACCGGTTTTTGCTCCAACCGATAAAAACCTGATCGGGCTGTAGTTTACCTGGAACATATATCCCTGTAAGGTTTCATAATCAAGGATCTGGTCCAGGATATTCTTGTAGGTTTCGTAATAAAACACATTTTGCCGGGAACTATAGGATAAAGTAAATGATAACTGCTTTATAACCCGGTACCTTAATGATAAATAGATGTTTGTGAGATGGAAAGTATTTTGCAGTTTTTCACTGACTGTATCATACTTATATAAATCAAACTCGACCGTGCCGAAGAAATTCAACTTTTTAACGAGCGAGTTGGAATGTTGAAAATAGATGAACCTGCGGTCGGTTTTCCCGTTGTTTTTTTGTTCGGCAAAAGCCAGTGAACTTTGCATATTGCCCGTTTTGGTAGCCAGGTCATGGCTTAAATAGGCACCGTACTGGAAAAGGTTGAAATTCACACTGTAATCTTCATAGTCAGGCCTTGAGCCGGCTAAAATCCCGGCGGTGAACGATTTGAATTTCATCTCAAACTGGAGCCCGTCAATAGCCCCCATATTTGATATCCTGGGATTTATCTTTCTACCGAGCCATACCCTGTAATTGTCGTTGAATTCATATTTCAGGGCCAGGTTGTAAATTTTCAGACCATTGAATATGTTATCCTGTATTTCATTCCATTCACCGTCTTTATGCACAAACGATATGTAACTTTCACCCGATAATTTTGAATCAGCAATGTTTTTTGCATTAATCGAGAAGGTATACCTCATTCTTTGAGAATTACCGCCTGGTGTATTTGAAAAATTTGAGTAGGAAGATAGCGAAACACGCCCGCTGATATCCTGTTGCGGCTTTTTTTGAAGGGTCGAATCTGCTGTTGTAACACTGGCAGGTTCATCTTCTGGTTGTAAAACTATCGCTTCCGAGGGAATGATCACCGGTTGCACATCAGGCACAGGTAAAGGTTTTCCTTTGCTGACAATTTTATCAGATACAGCCAATGGTTCAGAAGATATGGGCGTGCAAACACATGATATGGATGACAGGTTACTGACGATCAAAGCTGGAACCAGTATTTCACCTTTCCTGATAAAAAGCGTATCGCCGATGGCAATATTTTCCGTCGATTTAAATTTAACGTAAATATTTTGTGAAGTGATATAGGATACAGTACCTTCTGTAGTTACTGTGGTAACCTGTCCTTTCAGGTTTAATCCCAGAACCACAAATATAAATATTGGTAAGATGTATCTCATTAGTAATTCCGGGATTAGTTTGGTTTGAACATCTTTTTCTCAGCTTCACCGTTCGGATGACAGGCATAACATGCATCACTGTTATAAGAATAGCCGGTGACTTCATTATGCTCATCATCTGTCTCGCCCTGTTCATGACATGTAAGGCATGTAAAGACTCCATAATTAGACGGGTTTGGATGGCATTCTGAACAGGTATTCCATTCACCTTCATGTTCACCTGAATAAATCGGGAAATATTGTCCGTCATGATCGAAAGTTGATGGAACCCATGCAATGGTGGTATGACAATCTTCGCAGGTCGTTGGGAACTGAGCTGCCTGGTGATCCGGATCTGTAGTCTGGTTGTAATCATCTAAATGGCAGCCAACACATTCATTGGGGGTACTGATATAATTTCCCCCGTGACATGCGTCGCAATCGCTTGCTATGGTCAAATGTGCACCGGTAAGAGGCCAGTATTCATTATGAATAGGGAAGGAGGCTGGTTCCCAACCGGGATTTGTCGTATGACAAATCTCGCAATCGGTTGGAATAGCGATGGCATCATGATCTGGATTTGATGAAGCACTATAATCATTCATATGGCAACCCGCACATGAATTTGGTGTATTGTTATAATCACCTTCATGGCAGATAAAGCAATCGGTTGCAACGGTAGTGTGTTCGCCCGTGAGAGGGTAATAATTGTCATGGATAGGGAATGATGCTGGCTGCCAGCCCGGATTGGTGGTATGACAGCTCTCGCATTCGTTTGGAATTCCTATGGCATTATGATTCGGATTAACCGAAAGGTTAAAATCGCCCTCATGACAGGCACGCAAATAGTTGGCGTTCCGGCGTAGCCATCAGCATGGCAGTCAAGGCATTCTGCATTCATATGGGCACCGGTTAACGGGAAATTGGAGTTATTATGGTTAAAGCTTCCTTCTGCGGATCCGTCAGGATGACATTCAAGACAGGCCAGGCTGTTATATGAGTATCCGCCAACATCATTATGTTCATCGTCGGTTTCACCCTGTTCATGGCATGTGAGACAAGTGAAAATGGAATAATTACCCGGATTGGTATGACATTCGGAACAAGCATCCCATTCGCCCTGGTGCTCTCCTGAATAAATCGGGAAATATTGTCCGTCATGATCAAATGTGGCAGGTGTCCAGGCTGTTTCGCTATGACACGATTCACATTTTGTCGGGAATTGTGCTGCCTCATGGTTCGGATCGGTGGTCTGGTTGTAATCATCAGCATGGCAGCTGAAACAAAGATTTGGCGTATTGATGTAGTTCCCTTCATGGCAGGTGAAACAATTGCTGGCAATTGTTGCATGAGCCCCCTCCAGTGGATAGTAATCATTATGGATAGGAAATGTGGCTGGCTGCCAGTCGGGATTTGTAGTATGACAGGTCTCACAATCGTTTGGGATGCTTAATGCGTTATGGTTTGGATTTACTGACTGGTTAAAATCAGTTTCATGGCAGGCAAAACAAATAGTTGGGGTTCCGCTGTAGCCATTAGCATGACATTCAATGCATTCGGTTGTTATATGCGCCCCGGTCAACGGAAAATCGGAGCTATTATGATTAAAACTTCCTTCAGCAGAACCGGTTGGGTGACATTCAAAACAAGCTGTGCTGTTATATAAATATCCGCTGACTTCATTATGTTCTTCATCCGTATCAGCCTGGTTGTGATCATGGCAGTCGGTGCAGCTAAAAAGCCCATAATTTCCAGGTGTAGTATGGCATTCAGCACATTCAGTCCACGTCTCAAGATGGTTCCCTGAATAGATCGGGAAATACTGCCCGTCATGGTCAAAAGTAGCCGGGGTCCAGGCATTTTCATTATGGCATGTTTCACAACTCGTTGAAAATTGTGCTGATTCATGCGGGGGATTGGTGGTCTGGTTATAATCATCCGTATGACAGCTGAAACATAAATTCGGCGTATTCACATAATTTCCCTCATGGCACGAAAAACAATTGGTAGCAATGGCAGCATGGGCTCCCAGTAATGGGTAAGATTCATTATGGTCCGGGAAAAGAGCCGGTTGCCAGTCCGGGTTTGTTGTATGACAGAGATCGCATGAGTTGGAAATGCTAATCCCGATGTGGTTGGGATTGACTGAGGCATTAAAATCAGCTTCATGACAGGCGAAACAAATGGTTGAAGTTCCGCTGTAACCATTAGCATGGCAATCACTGCAGGATGTTGTTATATGAGCCCCGGTTAACGGGAAGTTTGATGCATTATGATTAAAACTGCCTTCACCTGAGCCGGTCGGGTGACATTCAAAACAGGCATCACTATTATATAAATAGCCGCTGACATCATCATGTTCATTGTCTGTATCGCCCTGGTTATGCTCATGGCAACTGATGCAGGAGAATAGCCCGTAATTCCCTGCAGTTGTATGACAATCCGCACAGTTGTCCCATTCCCCATTATGCTCACCTGAATAAATCGGGAAGATCACATCATGCTGGTCGAAATCTGCAGGTTTCCATCCAGGGTTCGTGGTATGGCAATCAATGCAGTTCGTGGAAATATCTGCATTGGTGTGATTAGGATTGGACGTGCTGTTATAATCGTCCTGGTGGCAGGAAATACATTCAGCGGAAATATTGGAATAATCACTACCCTGGACATGGCATTGATAACAATCATCAAGGGCATGACCTTCTGTCAGCGGAAAGAAGGAGTGATTAAAATTGCCTCCGGTCCAGGTAAAACTGGTTATAAAATGACACTCGCTGCAATCCGTTGAGAAGTTTGCAGATACATGGTTTGGACTGGTAGTGGCCAGATAATCATCATTGTGGCAGTCATAACATTCAATCCCAAGCGGCTCAAAACGCAACAGGGATTCTGATAAACTGGTGTGGCAATCGTAGCAGTCGGCCGTCACATGCGGGCCGACAAGGGGAAACCGGCTGAGTTGATGGATCCCGGTAATATTTTCAACAATCCATGATTTTGGCGTATGGCACCTTGCACATTCAAATCCAACAGTCTGGTAATGTATATCTGTATGGCATGATATACAATCGGTACCTGCTTCAGTAAAGATCAGTGAATTGTGGCATGACTTGCAGTTAACCTGCTGATGTTGCCCGATAAGCGGGTACTGGGTCAGATCATGATTAAACCTGAGTGTTTTGAAATCGACTTTCCAGCCTTCCGTTGTATGACAATCATCACAATTGATCTTGAAATCGCTCCCGTGCGGTGATTGTGCAAATAAAGCACCACAAAATACAAGGAGCAGTATTATTGATGACAATCTTTGCATGCGTAACTATTTAATTTGTATTGTACATAAGTTATGTCATCCGCCAGGACTATCTTGTGACATTTATTGCAGGCTACATTTTTATGTTGCCCATCCAGGGTAAACCTTGCTTTATTATGATCAAATTTAACTGCTTTCCAGTTATAAAATTCATGGCATTGATTACAATCGGTCACGCCATTAATTTCAAACTGGCTGACATGGACATCTTTGTGGCAATTAGTACAACTTGAAGATAGTCCGGAAAACCTTTGATTTACCACCCCTTCACTCTCCTTAACAAAATGACAGGCCCGGCAGGTCTGGTTCAGGTGGGCGCCGGCCAGGGCAAAACCGGTTTTTGAATGATCGAAATTAATTGTACTCCAGCTTATTTCTGAATGGCAACTGTTGCAGGAGGATTCAGGATAATACTTTTTATCAAGATTTGGTGCATGGATATCAGCATGACAGTCATTGCAACGGATTCCTATCTCCCTGAAATTCCACTTCTCCGTTTTTTTATGGCAGGCGAAGCAGGGAGTGGCAAGATGTCCACCACGTAATGGAAATATGCCTGTATTATGTTGCTCAATAGTAAAGCGGGATCCTGTAAATCCCTTTGTGCTGTGGCAGCTGGAGCAATCAGGTGAATTGTCCTGCCTGGCAAATTGATTTTTATGATAGTCTATATGACAGTCGGTGCAACGCTCATGTTTTAATGGATCGGTCAGAGCTGTTTTATGGCATGATTTGCATGAGACTGTCTGATGTTTATCCTCTAACTTGAAATCTGTTTTATTATGATCGAAGTTTTGCATACCCTTTATAGTGTGAAAGGATTCTTCAGAATGACACTGACGGCAATCCTGTCCAAAAAGATTGTTATGCATATCTTTGTGGCAGTTCGTACAATTTGCAAATGGGACCCCTGCAAATTTCTGAACCTGCTCACCATTTTTTGTTTCGATTTTATGGCATTTGAGGCATTCGACAGCCTGGTGTTTTCCCGCTAATTGAAATTTAGTTTTATTATGATCGAACCTGGATGCTGGTTTAAAAGCCTCATAATCATGACAATTCAGGCATTCGCGGGAGAGGGTATTCTGGTGGTAATCAGTATGACAGCTTAAACAGGAAGTATTAAGTCCTAAATAGGAAGGATACTTTTTATTCTTTATTTTTTGATCAGTTATAAATTCTGATTTATGGCAATCTACGCATTTCTTCCTGCTATGGGCACCCACTAAATCATACCCGGCCAGGCTATGGTCAAACTTTTCCTTTTCAAAACGAATAATTTCAAAATTTCTCCCATGGTGGTCATTATGACAAACCACACAGGATTTTCCCCGGGTATCAGATGAAGAATGATACCCTTTTTGTTTTGTAATCCGGTCTTTTATCTCAGTATGGCAGGCAAGGCATTTGTCATCTGAGACTTTATCTCCTAAAATATGGCATTGGGTGCAATTGGACATCCCTTCCAGGTGGGCATGGACTTCGGAAAGATCACCCGGCGAAATTTGACCGGTTGCATTGAAACCGGAAATTAAGGCCAGAACTATAATATTTGCAAGTATTTCTATCCAGATTTTCATAAGGATTATCCTGCGAAAAGATAAAATTAATGCTTTAAAATGGCTTCACCGAATTTTTTTGTGATTTTTACACCTGCTTTTTCTAAAAACTGAATCGGTAGCTCACCACCTGCAAAAATGTAAACCAGGTCATTTTCAATTTTTATAGATATTCCATCCTTTTCATTTGCAAGGGTTACCTCATTCTTGTCAATGGCCAGCAGGTTTGTATTGAACCTGGCATCAATCCGTCCTTCAGCTATGGCATTCATTTATCTTTTTGATATTTTTCGGTTTTAACCGGCTGAAACTTTCATTCCTGTATGAAAGAATGACCTTATTCTGATCAGCCAGCAATAAAGCTGATTCAACAGCCGAATCCCCTCCGCCGACAACGATGATGTTCTTCCCTGAAATATCTTCAGGTTCCAGGAGCCGGTATGCCACTTTTTCCATTGATTCGCCGGGAATGCCCAGTTTTCTTGGTGTTCCGCGACGTCCCACCGTCAGCAGGACAAATTTGGTTCTGTATTGTGAGCCCGAACTAGTAACAACGTTAAAATGATCATTTTCCCGGAATAATGGCATCAACTTTTGAATTCTCAGTGATAGAGATGTCATTCTTTTGTAAAATTACTTTCCATAAATCAAGTAATTCCGTCTTACTTGTTTCAAGGAGTTTCACTTTTCCATATAAGGGAAGGTCCATCGCCGATGTCATAACAATCTTAGATCTCGGGAAAGTAAATACAGTTCCGCCTAATGTATCCTGTTCAAGTGTGATGAAATTAAGGCTGTGTTTTTTTGCTGTTAATGAAGCAGATATTCCTGCAGGACCAGCCCCGATTATAACGAGGTCATGGTATGGCTGCTGGTCTTTTTTTAATGACTTTGCTATGTTTTCCACAGCCTGTTTGCCCTGTACGACTGCATTCTTAATCAGACCCATTCCACCCAGTTCGCCGGCGATAAAAATGCCGGATACGTTAGTCTCGAAATTCTGGTTAACATGAGGAAGATCAACTCCGCGTTTTTCCGTACCGATAACGAGGGTTATGGCTTGTGTCGGACAGGCATGAAAGCAGGCACCATGCCCGATGCAATGCGATGCATTTATTGTGGTGGCTTTTCCATTCCTGATCCCCAGGATATCCTTTTCAGGGCAGGCTGCAATACATGCCCCGCTACCGATGCAGCTGTTAACGTCGACAACAGGATGCAGAGAGACAGGCTCAAACAGGCCATCCTGTTTTGCTTTTTCTATTTTATCCTCAACAGCTTTTGTGTCTCGTTTTTGCTTTCGTAAGTAAATGAAAACAACAACAATGCATAGTATGGCCGCCAATCCGTAAACTAAAATATTTTCAATGATTGATTCCATATTTAAAATATCCATCTGAATCCGAAAACCACTGTCACTATAACATGAATAATCATGATAACCAGCATAATAAGGGCAAATGGTAAATGTGCCACATGCCAGTATTTGAATAAACTCTGCATGGTCACGAGCCTGTCGATTCTCCTGTTTAGCGAGATCTCATTTTTTACCATGTTGAGTATTTGATTATAATGTTCCCGGGGCAAATGATTCTTTTTAAGGATAGATCTGACTTTCCTGATGGTGCTGTTATCCTCCCTGAATTTTCTGTAATACTTTAAGAATACATTTTCATGGTATAAATCGACCCGTTTCTTAGTCGATTCTACGATGAGATCATAACTCTCTTTATCAAGATTATAAGAAAGATTTAATATTTCCCCGACATCACTTTTCATCTCTTTTACTTCATTCAGGCTTAATTCCCGCCCTTCAATAGTCCTCGGGATCTGGATGTAAATGAACCTCCCGATTATTCCGCTAAGGAATACTGCCACCATGCTCCAGAAGCTGATTGCCACCAATCCGCCGAACTTAAATGCTGTGTGAAACAGGATCATGACAGGGCCTATGGTACAAAGGAAAATATGAAACTCAAGCCAGTGTTTTAACACCCCAAGCCGCATCAGGGAACGAAACCTTTTTCTTGCCATATAAGAGAATACTCCGATGATGATCAATATCGATCCGATGATTCCCAATCCATGGCCCAATAGACCGCTGGGTTTAAGTGAAACATGATCTGCATGAAAAAACCTTTCTTCCAGGTTGGTGTTGTAATAGGAGAATCCCGAAAAACTCAGGATAAGGACTGTCAGGATGACAAGCAGGACAAATACGGCAATATAAATATTATGAGCTGCTTTTGACATTTACTTTCATTTTACTTTCCCAAGCTGTTCCTTTACCTGTCGCATGATGCTCAGGGGTGTATCAGCAATGACCATGTTAATAATCCAGGCAGGAATGCTTCCTCCCGGGTCAACAGAACCTTCCAGGGTGAGGTGGAGAATACCGGCCCCTGCAGGTTCTATAGTCCAGGATTGCCAGTAGTTTTTAATTCGCACCTTGTCCGGTTTTTCCGGGATAACCCCAACCAATGGCGTGGCCTTTACCAGCCGTGTACCCTTTACCGTATCATTGGTAATTAAAGTTTCGACGCACAGGTCGCGGTCTTCGAGAGGCCATGGCACATCATATACCAGGTAGTACTTAATGTATTTTTCTCTGGAATAATCCAGCACCTTGATCTCACTTATGTCATCAGCCCACCAGTCAAAACTTTCAATTGACCCGATAATCTTGCTGATCTGTTCCATGCTTGCTTCAAGATCCATTTCCCCCCTGAAAGATTTTACCGGGTTATCTTCTTCATTTCGGGTGTATATTTTAATGCCATCGCGTTCTTTTATGAAATTCCAGGTTTGCCCTGAGAGAATCCCATGTAAAAACAAGATTAAATAGTATGGTAAGAAATAATACCTGAAGAAATTTCAACTTCATGAATCCATGGAAATTTATTGCAAAATAACGGTAATCTTTCATTATTTCGTATTATTTAGATATTTATCTTGTTATCAGCCTTTTTTAAATCGAAATAATTTAATTTAGAATCCCGATTAAATAGCTTGCCCATGTTCAGCATGAGTAAAATATTCACCCTGGTTTGTTTCCTTTTCTTTGCAGTTTTACTTTCCTGCGACGAACCTGAAATTGCTGAAAATGTGACCCTCACGTTGGAATATATCATTGATGAAGATGATAAGGATTTTGAGGGTTTGGTCCTGATGAATGCATTTGATGAAAGCCAGGTGTTGCGCAATTACGGAAATAATATCACTGGCATTGAAATTAAAAGCATTGCCTGTTACCTGACTTATTTTACCGGGCCGGCGACCCAGCAGATCAACGAGGGATTAATTGAGGTGGCAGACCCGGACGGCGCCGGATCGGCTATCATAGGATCCATAACCAATGAAAACCTGCAGGATTTGTTGTATCAGCAGAAAATAATCATATTACAGTCAGATGGGAAAGCAAAGCTGGAAAAACTGATCCTGAATGATCCTCATGAATTCCGGCTGAAGCTGTCAGGCATCTCTAACCTGGCCCCGAATGAATATACACTTATCCTCGATATCTCGCTTCAAATGATCGCCAAACCCCTTTAATTTTGAGGTTGTATCACGATTACCCTGGATCTTCGCTGAAACAACCCTGAGTATGAATCGGTGGCTTTCAGCACCACATTGAAGTTTTTGGGTTCGCTGCTGCTGTTGTAAAAAGTGTGTACCGGCTCAAACTCGTTAGAAACGCCTCCGTCATCAAAATTCCATTCAAATTGATCTGCGTTTTCTGAACTGTTGTTGAATTGTACGGTAACCGGCGCAGGTCCTTCATTTCCACTCCAGCTGAACCCGGCAATTGGCGTATTCACGTAATAATCAGGCTTATCTTCTTGCTCTGTGCAGGATACAGTTATCACGGTCATCAAAATTATTAAAGGCATCAGCAAAGAAACTTTTCTCATGGCAGGATTTTTAATCGTCTTCTTAGAAGTATTTAATTACAAAGATAGGGCCGAAAGAATTATTTTCCAACAACCTTCTTTGCGCTCTTTACCATTATTCTTTGCGACCTTTGCGTGAAAAAAAAGCAGTACCTTCATAGTTTAAAAGTAAAGTGGATGCGGAATATCTTTGAGGAATATCATCAAACACAGGAAGAGTTAGAAAAAAGAATAGGGGAGGTGCTATCATCTCCGATGCCTGATATTGAGAAGCATAAGATTTATGTCAGCTTGCTGGGAATGCTGGACCTTACCACACTGGAAGGGTCCGATACAAAGGAAAAAGTGATCCAGCTCTGCCGTCAAGCCAGGTTCTCAGCTATAAATGAAGAATTTCCTGATGCGGCGGCAGTTTGCTTATACCCGTCACTGGTCAGATATGCCAGGAAAGAATTGCACGGTACCGGGATTCTCGTTGCTTCTGTAGCAGGAGGCTTTCCATCTGGCCAGACAAGCCTTCATGTCAAGCTGGAAGAAGTCAGATACGCTATCTCTGAAGGTGCGGAGGAGATCGATACGGTGATCAGCAGGGGGAAACTCATGGAAGGCCTGGAATCGGAAGTTTTTGACGAGCTGTCGGCCATTCGTGAGGTATGTGGCCAGGCCCACCTGAAGGTCATCCTTGAAACAGGGGAACTGCCCTCAATTTCCCTGGTCCGGAGAGCCAGTGAAATTGCTATCGTGGCAGGTGCAGACTTTATTAAAACCTCAACAGGTAAAATTTCGACAGGTGCTACCCCGGTGGCTTTCCTGGTCATGCTTGATACGATTCGTGAATATCTTGAAAAAACAGGTAAAGCAATTGGGATCAAAGCGGCAGGTGGCATCAGGACACCCGGGCAGGCTTTGATTTATTCCAGGATTTTGCGTGGTATTTTAGGTGAACAATGGCTCTGCAGGGATTATTTCAGGATCGGTGCGAGCAGCCTGGCAGGTGAATTAATGAAAGGGGATGGCACAATAATTGAGAAAGAAGAACAATAAACAATATATGAAAACCAGGATATTTTTAGTTCTGATTAGTTTGCTGGCATTGCAAATGCCGGCCTGTTTGCCTGTAGATGAAGATGTTGATCCTGATGATCCGGTGGCAAAATTCCTTGGCAATTGGAAAGTGAATGAGACTTGCAACAGGTTGAATTACTACGTTGAAATTCAGCAAGATCCCGGGAATAGCTCTCAGGTTCTTTTAGACAATTTTGGTAACCCTGGTACCGGTTATGATCCGGCGGTCGGACTCGTTGTATCCAATACTATTCACGTTACTGCTCAAACGATTGGAGAAGGCTGGACAGTAAGCGGCACGGGCACATACCTGTCTAACGGGACTATTTCCTGGGATTATACCCTGATCATACCTCCACAGGAAAACAGCTGTGAGGCTACATTTTCAAGGTAATGCTTCCTGCAACAGGCTGTCCGCTTCTTTTTTAGCATTTATCATGCTTTCCTGCATACTCAAATTTATGATCACCTGTTCATAAATCTCATTCAGCTTTTCAGTATGAAAAGCATAATAGCGCATGCTTTCTTCGAAAGTTTCCCTGTCAATCAGGTGTTTTTTCAGGACGACTTCAAAATATTCATTAGAGAGGTGCCCGACAGGCGTCTTCTTATCCTTCAGATTACCGATGACCCCGTCAACCATGTGGATATCACAAAGCAGTGAGACCATCGAGTCGGCAGGGATTACCAGTTCCATTTTAAAGCCTGCACCAGCATCTTGTGAAGAATGGTAACAGGAAGCCAGGGAAAGAATGATAATGAGCCCGCTTAAGAACTTTTTCATCAGTTACCTACCTCCGACATAAATTTGATCCGCATCAGCCTGATTTCCTCTTCCGTATATTCATCTTCCCCTAATGCAGAAAGGGCATCTTCTACCGAATCCGAGTCGGCTTCGTGGAAATAGTCGTAGATCTCTTCCTGGTGATATTCATCTACATATTCATCGATATAATACTTGATATCGAGTTTTGTGCCCGAAGAAACGATCCTTTCTATCTCGGTTAAAAGCTCGCTGATAGTTAAGCTTTTTGCCGTTGCGATATCTTCAAGGGCAAGTTTGCGGTCAATATTATGAATAATGTAAACTTTCAGTCCTGATTTATTTATCACCGACTTCACCACCATATCGTTGGGCCTGATGATGTCGTTCTCTTCGACATATTGTGCGATAAGCTTGAGGAAAGGCTCACCGTATTTCTGTGCTTTACCTACTCCCACACCTGTAATCTGGTGCAGCTCATCAAACGAAATCGGGTATTGAATGGCCATATCTTCCAGTGATGGATCCTGGAAGATAACAAATGGAGGCAGATTTTCTTTCCTGGATATTTCTTTTCGAAGGTCCTTTAATAAGGTAAAAAGTGTTTTATCCGCAGTACTTGTTTTGTGGGCGCCTTCCAGGATATCTTCTTCTTCTTCAAGGTTTTCATAGTCACGATCATGCGTAAGCATGATGGAATAGGGCTTTTTAAGGAATTTGTGACCTTCCTTGCTGACCTTCAGGATACCGTAATTTTCTATGTCTTTCACCAGCAACTGGCTTATCAGCGCCTGCCTGACGACAGCATTCCAGAATCGTTCATCTTCATCGGCACCTTTGCTAAATTCCTCAAGCTGGTTATGCTTGTAAGACTTCATCGTGGTAGAATTCTTGCCAATGATAATATTGACAATATGCTTGGCCTTAAACTGTTGTTTTACGGCAAGGACAGTTTCAATGGCAAGCCTGATGAAATCTTTTCCTTCAAATTTAGCTTTGGGATGCAGGCAATTATCACACGATCCGCAATTTTCCTTGGGGAATTCTTCGCCGAAATAATGTAAAAGTAATTTATGCCTGCAAACCGCTGATTCAGCATAAGCTACAGTCTCCTGGAGAAGTTCTTTGGCAATTTCCTGTTCCGCAACCGGCTTATCTTTCATGAACTTTTCCAGTTTCAGGATATCATCGTAACTGTAGAAAGCGATACAATTGCCTTCTCCATCATCGCGGCCAACACGCCCGGTTTCCTGGTAATAGCTTTCCAGGCTCTTGGGCATATCAAAATGGATCACATAACGGATGTCGGGCTTATCGATACCCATGCCGAAAGCGATCGTGGCCACTATCACATCAACATCCTCCATCAGGAACCTGTCCTGGTTTGTCTTCCTGGTATTGGATTCCAGGCCGGCATGGTAGGGAAGGGCCTTGATCCCGTTGACCACCAGGCTTTCTGCCATCTCTTCAACCTTTTTCCGGCTCATGCAATATACAATACCCGACTTTCCGGAATTGGATTTGATGTATTTAATGACATCTTTGACAACAGACTCAGTCTTGGGCCTGATTTCATAATATAAATTGGGCCGGTCAAATGATGATTTGAATAACGGTAGACTGGGGAATTTCAAGATTCTTGATAATATCCTGCTGAACTTTCGGCGTGGCCGTGGCGGTAAGTGCAATGAGCGGGACATCCTGCCCGATTGTTTCTATGATGGGCCTTATCCTCCTGTATTCCGGCCTGAAGTCGTGCCCCCATTCTGAAATACAATGGGCTTCATCAATGGCGTAGAAAGAAATATTTATGTTGCGTAAAAATTCAACATTTTCATCTTTTGTCAGGGACTCAGGAGCTACATATAGTAATTTGGTGCTCCCGTCAACCAGGTCCTGCCTGACTTCTTTCATTTCAGCTTTGCTGAGCGATGAATTCATGAAATGAGCCAGGTTATGTTCCGTTCCGAAATTGCGGAGATTGTCCACCTGGTTCTTCATGAGAGCGATGAGCGGGGAAACTATAATGGCTGTCCCTTCGCACATCAGGGCAGGTAGTTGGTAACAAAGTGACTTTCCGCCACCGGTAGGCATAATCACAAATGTGTCCTTCTTGGATAGGAGATGTTTGATGATTGCCTCCTGGTTACCTTTGAAATTGTCGAAGCCAAACACATCCTTCAGTACTTCCTTCATCGATAATGCTTCCTTAACTATCATGCTTGCGTCCTAAAATTGAATATCTTTGTGAGTAATAACGAGAAATCTATAACTGTCGATAGTAGATTATATTTTTATAAATATACTAATTTTTGAAAAAAGTTAAACAACCATAATATTTTTAATTTTTTTTAACAAAAAAAATTTAGCATAAACGGGTGAAATTCTGATTGTTTTGAAAACCAGAGAGGAAATAAAACAGATTGCCATACATACCATCCAGGCGGAACTGGATGCCCTGAAAAGTATACAATTGGCTGTAAATGATGATTTTGCAAGTGTGGTTGAGTTGATCCTTTCTACTAAAGGCAGGGTTGTTATCACCGGAATCGGCAAAAGCGCGATCATAGCAAATAAAATTGTGTCAACATTAAATTCCACCGGCACACCGGCTATTTTTATGCATGCGGCTGATGCTATCCATGGTGATTTGGGGATAATCCAGGAAAATGACGTCGTGATTTGTCTTTCGAAAAGTGGGGAAACACCGGAAATCAAAGTTTTAATCCCTTTGCTCAGGCAGCATGGCAATAAAATGATAGCCCTGGTAGGTAATACCCAATCTTACCTGGCAAAAACATCCGATTTTGTTCTTGACGCCTCAGTGCCAAAGGAGGCATGCCCTTATAACCTGGCTCCGACAGCCAGTTCAACTGCACAATTGGTCATTGGGGATGCACTCGCTGTTGCATTGCTGGAATGCAGGGGCTTTACTCCGGGCGACTTTGCCAGGCTTCACCCCGGTGGTGCCCTGGGTAAAAAGTTGTACCTCCGGGTTTCAGACCTCTACATTAATAATGAAGTTCCAAAGGTTGACCAGGATGCCGATGTCAGAAAGGTTATAATGGAGATTTCAGCTAAAAGACTGGGGGCAACAGCTGTAATGGAAGACGGGAAAATGATAGGTATCATAACTGATGGTGACCTGAGACGCATGCTCGAAAAAAATGATCATGTTTCAGGCATCCATGCAAAGGATATTATGACCGCCCATCCCAAGATCATACAGGCCGGTAGCCTGGTGGTCGAAGCGCTGACACTTATGCGGAAGTATAATATCACGCAGCTTCCGGTTTTTGATAACGATCAGTATGTGGGCGTGATTCATTTACATGATATTTTGAAGGAAGGAATACTTTGAACCACTTATTACCTGGATTGTTCTTTCTTCATTTAAACTACACTTTTGGTAATTAATGATGATCCGATTATACCGATATATTCTTTTACTGATCTTATCTCAGGGTGCACTTCTGTCAGGTGTTGATGCGCAGGAAACACGGATTACAGGTAAAGTAACTGATGCAGCCACAGGTGAACCCATACCTTTTGTGAATATTTATTTCAGAAATACAACCATGGGTTCAACATCAGATTTGAATGGCCTATTTTTACTGAAGACAACCCAACCCACAGATTCAATCTATGCTTCGGCAGTTGGATACCAGACCCTGAAAATGGCAGTAAAAAAGGGCGTTTCCCAGGAAATTAATTTTGCGATGGCTGAATTCCTATACTGCATTAGCAGAAGTACAGGTCAGACCTGAAGAAAGATGGATTGAACTCCTTATGCGCCGGGTCATATAAAATGAAAGAGTTCAATAACCCTGACCAGATTCAGTATTATCAATGTGAGATTTACAATAAAATCCAGATCGATATCAATAACCTTGATGAGAAGTTTACAAATCGGAAACTATTTAAGCCTATTGCATTTGCTTTTGAGAACCTCGATACCAGTGATTTAAATAATAAGGTGTTCCTGCCTGCCCTTATTACCGAATCCCTCTCTGACTTTTATTTCAGGAAAACACCCCAGTCCACTCGTGAAATTATTAAGGCTAACGAGGTTTCCGGTATTGAAAACGAAAGCTTCACCCAGTACCTTGGCGGGCTTTTACTGAATATGAATATCTATGATAATTACCTGAATGTTTTCGATAAGAATTTTGTAAGCCCCATTGCCAATTTTGGTCTATCGACCTATGAATATTTCCTGGAAGATACGGTCCTGATCGATGGGAAGAGCTGTTACCAGATAAGATTTGAACCAAAAAGAAAGCAGGAGCTCACCTTTTACGGCACAATCTGGATCCATGATACGACATTTGCAGTCAAGCAGGTGGATATGAGAGCGGCCGAAGATGCCAATTTTAACTGGGTCAATGATTTTTATGTGTCACAGACCTATGATAAGGTAAATGGCCAGTACTGGACTATCACACGGGATTATCGCCTTGTCGACATGAACCCGTTTGAAGACCAGCTTATTAAATTGCCGGGATTTTTCGGCCACCGGACCGTTACTTATAACAATTATGTCTTCGACCAGCCTAAAACAGATGAGTTCTATTCAACATCCACGGAAGTGATCGTTGAAAAGGAAGCCAGCGATCGAAGCGAAGAATGGTGGAATGAAAACAGGCCTGATACCTTGAAGGCAGAAGAAAAGCAGATCTATGAAATGGTTGATTCGGTTATGAGTGTTCCGGCTTTTACATATTATAAAAAATTTGGCAAATTGATCGGGACAGGTTACTGGGAGCAGGGGAAATTTGATATTGGACCGGTTTATAAATTTTTAAGCTTTAATGCCATAGAAGGGACCCGGTTTCGCTTTGGCGGCCGGACGAGCCATAGTTTCAGCAAGAAACTGATGCTCGAGGGTCATGTGGCATACGGAACAAAGGACCAGAGCTTTAAATACGCCGGAGCAGTAAAGTACATGCTTAACAGGAATCCCAGGAGAGCTATTGAGATGTCTTACAAGTATGATATGGAGCAACTTGGGCCAGGACCCGAACGCATTCAGCGAGGATAATTTCTTTGCTTCATTTTTCAGGAGAAGCCCCGCTGATAAACTCACCATGGTTCGCGAGTATAAAGCTCTTTATGAACACGAGTGGTTTACAGGTTTTTCCAATACGGTCAGGTTCATCCGGCGGGATGTTTATTCAATAGGTGATGAAAAATTCATCATTAATGATAATGGTAATCAATATGTGGATAATTCTCTTGTTTCAAATGAGATACAGTTGTATACCCGTTTTGCGTACCGTGAACGGTATGTATACGGGCAGTTTGAAAGGACTTCCTTCGGCACTAAATACCCGGTGCTGGAGCTTCTGTATGGATATGGGATCCCGGGTTTCCCTGATAGTGATGTGGAATACCACAGGCTTCATTTCAAGGTGAAGCAATGGTTTAATGTAGCTAATATAGGATGGTCGAAGTATATTTTTGAAACCGGAAAGATATGGGGGAAGCTCCCATACCCGTTTTTAAAGATCCATGAGGGCAATGAAACCTTTTTATATTACCCCGAAGCAGGCAATATGGTGAATTATTATGAGTTTATCAGTGACATGTATGCTACAATGTATTATACCCATCATTTTGACGGATTGTTTTTAAACAGGGTCCCACTGATGCGTAAATTGCAATGGAGAGAGGTAATCCATGGACGCGCTATCTGGGGAAGCCTGTCAGAGGAAAACAAGAATTATTCTGTCCTTCCTGAAGGTAGCGGGGATGTTTCCAAGCCTTATTTCGAAGCTGGGGTAGGCATAGAGAATATATTTAAAGTGGGCCGGATTGATGCGATCTGGAGGCTTTCCCACCTGGATGGCCCTGATGTTGACCGTTTCAGGATTTTTATTAGTTTCCAGTTTGCGTTCTAAATCCGATAGTTTAATATATTTGCCAATCATGATTCTCAGGACTGAAAAAATTGTAAAAAAATACAGGCAGCGGATAGTTGTCAATGATGTTTCCGTTGAAGTTAGGCAAGGGGAGATAGTTGGCCTGCTTGGGCCGAACGGTGCGGGTAAAACAACATCTTTTTACATTATCGTCGGACTCATCAAGCCGTTTTCAGGTAAAGTCTTCCTGGATGATGATGAAATCACTGAAGAGCCTATGTATAAAAGGGCACAGCGCGGCATTGGCTACCTCGCCCAGGAAGCTTCGGTTTTCAGAAAATTGACGGTTGAAGATAATATACGTGCAGTGCTGGAATTCACCAGGCTTTCAAAAACCGAACAAAAAGATAAACTTGAGTCATTACTCGATGAATTCGGCCTGAATACGGTGCGAAAAAGCCTGGGTATCCAGTTTCAGGAGGCGAGCGGAGAAGGACCGAGATTGCCCGTTCGCTGGCAGTAGATCCGCATTTTATCCTTCTCGATGAGCCTTTTGCCGGCGTCGATCCTATTGCCGTGGAAGATATCCAGGAAATCGTTTCCCATTTGAAGGATAAGAATATTGGGGTATTGATCACAGATCATAATGTCCATGAAACCCTGTCAATTACCGATCGTTCCTATCTTCTTTTTGAAGGCAGAGTGCTCAAGTCCGGGACTTCCCAGGAACTCGCCGATGATGAACAGGTCAGAAAGGTCTATCTCGGAGAGAAATTCGAGCTTAGAAGATGAATATGAATTATCTCTGACACCGCTTTTACAGCCCTGTCGGAAAAGAAATCGGCCGCCGGAAATAACCTGAAATACACCTCCATCCTGGTTTTCTTTGTCTTCAACCAATAATACCTCCGCCTGGTCATTCCTGTTAAATATCTCACTAAAGGTATAAACACAACGGTAACCATCCACCGAAGCGATGACAAAATAGCCTGCCCTGAGGTTTTCACGATTTGTCGGAAAATATGGCTGCAAAACTTCCTTGACCTGGATGCCTTTGAATGGGGTCGTACTGTGAATGCCCCTTCCGCGGCCATAGAAAACCGATTCATAGTTAAGTTTCAGGGCTGATGACGGCGATGTAGTTAAATCTGCGAGGAACTTATCACCATCGTATAAATTTACATTAGAAGAGTAGAGCGGTTTCAGTTCACGGTTGATGGGAAACGAAACTGAAGCTGACAGAATGGTAATTTTATTTGGATTGGAAATATTTCTCTCTGTCAGCAGATCATGTCCGACCACCAGTTTTGTTTCTTCCGGCAATGGCCACAAATCTTTTGTTTTCGAGGGGACAATGCGGGCAACTTTTGTGGCAATGATAATCTCATTCCTGTGAATGGGGTAATAAATTTCTCCCCAGCTGAGCACTACCGATTCACCATGGTCATTCTCGATTTTCACATACAAATCGATGATGGGAGGAAACTCAGCCTCATTTTTCTTTTTCAGAATAATATGATTAAGGATGTCGTAAAGTGAATAGCCATCATACCTGTAGGCCCCGATAAACCTGTTTGAATCGCCATCGGCCAGGGCTTCTTTTATGATGAGGGAGCGCAAGGGCAGTTCAGTAATATCAAGTATTCCCGGATTGCCTGTTTCTCCTGCAATTTCAATTTTTGTTGATCCTTTCAGGTTATAAGTTTCGGCATCGTCGTAAAAATCATTCGTGAACTCCTGGGACCTCCCGTTGAGGGTTAATAAGATAAAAGTAATCATGAGGTTAATAATCTGTATTCTTTTCATGGCATTATTCTTCAAATATATCAAATTTAATTCCCTGGGCCAGTGGCAATTCAACGCCAAAATTGATGGTATTGGTCTGCCGCCGCATATAGGCTTTCCAGGCGTCGCTGCCTGATTCCCGTCCGCCGCCGGTGTCTTTCTCCCCTCCGAAAGCTCCTCCGATCTCCGCCCCGTTGGTGGCTATGTTTACATTGGCGATTCCGCAATCAGAACCGGCATGCGAGAGAAATTTCTCCGTTTCAATGATGTTCTTCGAAAATATGGCAGACGACAGGCCCTGTGGAACACTATTCTGTAATTCGATTGCTTCCTCTATCGTTTTATACCTGATCAGGTAAAGGATGGGTGCAAAAGTTTCTTCCTGTACGATCCGGAAATGGTTTTCAGCTTCGGCAATACAGGGAACAACATAGCAACCGGATTCAAAGCCTTCTCCCTCAAGGACCTGGCCCCCGTAAATTATTTTACCGCCTTCCTTTATGACTTCTTCCTGTGCATGGAGGAATGCATCGACAGCACTCCTGTCGACAAGCGGTCCGACAATAGTGGAATGTTTTAGCGGGTTCCCGATTTTGACCTGCTTATATGCCTTGACCAGCTTATTCTTGAATAAATCGAACATACAATCGTGGATGATCAGTCTCCGGGTGGTGGTGCATCGCTGCCCTGCCGTGGCAATGGCCCCGAACAGGCTTCCGCGCAAGGCCATTTCTTTGTTTCCATACTGCGAAATGATAATGGCATTGTTGCCGCCAAGTTCAAGGATGGTTTTTCCCAATCTTTCACCGACAATCCTGGCAACATGGCGGCCAACCCTTACGGAGCCCGTAACAGAGATAAGCGGCATCCTTTTATCGGCCAGGAAATTATCACCTAATGTTGAAGAGCTGGCAACGACAAGATTTAATACCCCTGCCGGTATTTCATTTTCCTTCAGGACTTTCTGAATAATATGATGCACTGCAATGGCACACAGCGGGGTTTTGGAGGATGGCTTCCATATGACCACATCACCGCAAACCATAGCTATCATGGCATTCCATGCCCAGACTGCCACAGGGAAGTTAAATGAGCTGATCACACCGACTGCCCCGATTGGATGGTACTGTTCGTACATCCGGTGCTGCGGCCTTTCGGAATGCATCGTCAGACCGTATAACTGCCGCGAAAGACCTACCGCGAAATCGGCAATGTCGATCATTTCCTGCACTTCACCCAGTCCTTCCTGGTAGGTTTTTCCCATTTCCCAGGTGACGAGTTTTCCCAGCGGTTCTTTATATTTTCGCAATTCATTCCCTATCTGGCGCACGATTTCCCCTCGTTTGGGAGCCGGTACCAGCTGCCAGGATTTAAATGCAACCTGTGCATTTTGAATGATCTTTTCATAGTCATCCCATGTTGCCTGCGTGACTTTTGCTATGATCTTTCCATCTGCAGGAGAATATGATTCCAGGAGCATGCCATGGGTTTCAGTCCATGCAATTCCATCATGCACCCCGGGATTGATATCCTTTATGCCAAGTTTATTGAGCACTTCATTCATAAGATTTGTCGGTTATGCGGTTTATATACTATCAGTTAATTCAGTGGTGTACTTCTGCAGGTATTCCGGAAGATTAAGCTTTTGGCTTTGAAGGATCGGGATCAGTGAATTATGCCCTGATTGGTTCAAAATCTTAATTCCTTTATCTTCACTTAATAAAAAATGTAGAAAAGCCTTTGCTGCCAGTGGATTCGGTGCGGCTTCCAGCAGGGTGATGGCATAGGTGATGGCTTCACCATTAACCTCAATGAAGCTGGATGGTGTGCTGCCTTTTATCCTGACACCCGCTGTTTGATATTTTTCATTGTATTCTATTTTCTTCAGGTTGATTTCATCTGGTAAAACAAGAAATTTCAAACCATGTTGAATAGCTACCGACCTGTAAATGAAAATATAATCCGTCTCATGCAATTCAAGCAAGGCCAGCAGGTCGACTTCTTTTGGGCGGATATATTTATGGTCTTTATCGGACAGCTTTGAAGCCAGGTCAGCTTTTCCATAATATTGTCCCGCGAGTTGCATGACCATCAGGGTGCGGTATCCGCAGGGGTCGGCATCAGGATCTGAACGGCCGTATCGAACATCATCCTTAAGCAAAATTTCATGCCAGTTGTCAGTTGAGAGATCATCTCCGTACTTGGACGATTCAGTATAGGCAATGACCATTTCATTACCTGCGAATGGCATGTACCAGGCAGTATATTTTGGGATCAGAAATTTATCAATGACCTTATAATCAGAAGAAGCCATTAGGTCGCAGGGCTTATTCAGATCCGTGATCTTCCGGGCGCAATCCACACTGCCGGAAGCTTCGAGAAGGACTTTGGTGCCAGGATATTCCTGCTCGAAAGCACTGGCAATCTTTTGAAACGGGAGAGAAAGGCTTCCGGCATGGAATATGATAATATTGCCTGAAATATCGTTGTCTTTAACCTGTTGCGGATTATGTGGATTCTGGCAGGCGATCAGAAAGAAAAATAGCAGGTAAGTAATTGCAGTCCTCAAAACGATTCAGGATTTTTGGTTTTACTCTTAAACTCTTCGTAAGCTTTTTCTACCGCATCATCCATTTTCGTGTGAAGGACATGGTATGCTTCCAGGAGTCTGACCGCCTTGTCTGTCAAGACGGAATTGCCGCCTGTTTTGCCTCCACGTTGCCTGGTGATCAATTCATAACCAAGCAATTCTTCGGCTTTTTTCAGGTCTCCCCAGGCTTTGCGGTAGCTCATCTTCATCTCGTCTGCCGCAGCTTTCAGTGAACCCTTATCCTTAATGATCTGCAATAATCTGTACCGGTCTTCCTCAATGATCCCTTCTCCCGTGACTGATGACAACCACAACTTGTAATTGAGGAAAATTTCGAACTTGCTCGGCTTTACTCTACCCATTTTTGTATAATTCTCGATATGTGATCAAATGCATATCGGTGGCAAAAATACTATAACAATAGCAAAGTGCCAAATGTTAAATTCGTATGGATTTATGGATAAGTTAAATATAAATTTCCCGGGGCTTTAGCCCTGGATTACTCCTGCCTGTCCTTTACCAGTTCAATCAGCTCCGGCAGGTCCATCCCCAGCTTCTTCAGGTGCTCGATCTTCGGGATGCCATTTTTCGTCCAGCCTCTTCTGAAATAAACAGCGTCGAGCAGTTTTTCATACTGTTCTTCCCTGAATTTGCGGGTAATTTTCATTTTCTCTTCGGTGGACAAACCGGCCGGGTCAACCCCGATTTTTTCTTTGAGCTGCTTGTCGTAACGTTCTGCCCTTGATTCGTATTCTTCCTTTGTTACGGGACCTGCAGCACGGTAAGGCTGGGCATCGTATTTCCTGGTGCCGTAACCCCTGCGGAGATTGAATATCCTCTGGAAATTATAAACACGTTCCGACATCCGGATCATTTCCTGCTTATCGAAATCCTTTCCGGTAACTGCCTTATAAATGGTCACATAATTGTCAACATGTTCGGGAACTTTGGCCGGCTCGTCGGTCTCTGCATTGTTTTCGGGTTCCACGTCGTTCCAGGGAAGCTTGCACAGGCCTACCAGCCCGAACCAGGTCCGGAACATCGGGAAATAATGCAATGCTTCGGCTTTCTTTTCAAAAGTAGGTATCTGGTTATTCACCATATCCATGAAGATCAGCCAGGCTTCGTCATGCTGAGGGCCTTTGTTGGTCATGGCAAAACCACCTTGCTGGGCAAGCGATTCCTTGGAAACATATTCCGAGTATTCAAGGCCTTTGTTCTCCATACCGATATCCTGGAGAAAAGCAGCATCGCCCCATCCACTTTCTGCGAACATCTGTTTCATTCTCCTGACACCCATACCGGCTATAACACCCAATCCTTCCCCGCGGGCAAGCTGGTGGAGCAATTCCATGGCTGAATCGGCATTTCCGAAGTTCAACTTGAGTCCGCCGGTCCGTTGCTCATTCAGGATGCCATTTTCATAACATTCCATGACAAAGGCCAGGATAGTGCCCCAGGAAATGGTGCAAATGCCATAAGTGTCGCAATAGAAGTTTGCCTCGATGATATAATCGGGATTGAAGATGCCGCAATTGGAACCAAGTCCGCCGGCATTCTCATATTCCGGGCCGTCGACGATCACACTCTGGCCTTTATACGGGCCGGTACGGACGATATAATTATCCACACCTTTCGCGCAGGCCATATTGCAGCCTATCCAGCATCCGTCAGGAATCCCTTGCGTAAAGCGTGCTTTCCAGACTTCCGAATGGATGGCATTGGCTTCAGGGTGACTTCCGAATTTGTAATTATGTGTTGGAAGAAGGTCATAATCATTCATGACATTGGTCAGGTGGGCGGTTCCTTTGGTTCGCATTTCCGCCTGTGAATCATCGAGTTCACGCATTTCCGCATTAAAACGTTTTCCGCGCTCCATGATGGCTTCCAGGTCTACAACATTATTCAGGTTGCCTTTTACACCGGGGATTTTAGCTACAACTGCCTTGATCTTTTTATTGCGCAAGACAGTTCCGATGCCTCCGCGGCCGGCCTGTTTCAGCCGTACTTTTTTCCGGCGCGTGTCATAGAAACTGAAATTCAGCATGCCGATCAGGGAATAATCCGCTCCGGCACCGGAACAAACCACGGCCACATTTTTCTTATCTTTTTCGTCGTCAGCATATAGATTCAGTCAGGTATTCAGCCAGAAGATGGGAATCCCTTGTATCAATATTAATTTCACTGATGGTCACTTTATGATTGACCCCATCAATAAAAACAATCACATCATTGTCAGCTTTTCCCTGCAATTCAATAGCATCAAAACCGGAAAATTTCAGGAAAGGGCCAAAATAACCGCCAACATTGCTGTCGATTGGAATATCGGTTTGCGGTGAAATAGAAACACAGATTGATTTTCCTGTACCTGAATATTGGGTGATTCCTCCAATTGGCCCTGATGAAATATTGATCTCATTTTCCGGGTCATCCCATTTCGTATCAGGTTTTGTGGCATCCCAGAGTAGTCTTAATCCATAGCCCCTTCCGCCGATGAATTTCTCTTTCATCAATGGTGGAACTGCTTTTTCTTTTATCTCACCTGATCCGACATTTACATATAATATCTTGTCCGTGTATCCTTTATCAAGCGGGGTCCAGCTATAAGGCCATTCTTTAATTACTTTCTGGGTTTTGTCAATGGTCGCGATATCCATAATTTCCGTGTTTATTGTTATTTTTTTAGCAGTACAAAAGTAGAAATTTTAATTCGTTAGAAATTGAATTAAAGTCTTTATTTTCAATATGCAAGAGGATGCATAACGGTTTAAGGGCTATATTAGTTTTCATTCCCAAAGTGTTATCAGATTATTTAGAAAGAATTAATATTATTAATGTAAGAATTGAAATGTTAATTTTGCTTACTATAACCAATAACCGCAATGACTAACTAATGACCAGACTATGACCAATGACTAGACTATACCAATGACATGCAATGACTAATGACCAATGACTAATGACTAATGACTAATGACTAATGACCAACACATAAGAACCGAATTAAAAGACCGTGTTGTAGGTATCGCCGGTTGCGGGGGACTTGGTTCCAATTGTGCTGTTGCATTGGCCAGGGTAGGGGTAGGGTATCTTATTATCGCGGATTTTGATAAAGTTGAATCTTCTAACCTGAACAGACAATATTTTTTCACTGACCAGGTCGGCAAAGCAAAAGTGAATGCCTTAAGAGATAATATTCACAGGATTGATCCTTTGATTAAGGTCGAAATACATGAAATTGAGCTTAATGAAGATAATATCCCGGCAATTTATAAGGATTGTGATGTGATCGTGGAGGCATTCGATAAGGCAGAGATGAAACAGTTGATCGTTGAGACGGTATTGGAAAAGATGCCGGATAAATATCTTGTTTGTGGAAGCGGTTTGGCAGGATGGGGCGATAATGGGTCAATCGGGATTGAAGTTTCAGGTAAAGTGTATATTTTTGGAGACGGAATTAAAGAAGTGTCTCAGGACTATCCGCCACTGGCACCGCGTGTAGGTATTGTTGCGAATATGCAAGCAAACCAGGTTTTGGAAATTCTTCTGGGTAAAATGTAAAGCATGGAAATCCTGCTCAATAATACTAAAGAAATAATCCAGGAAGAAAACATTTCTGTAGCAGACCTGATCCGGATCAAGAATTTTACGTTCAGGATGCTGGTGACTAAGATTAATGGTCAGCTGGTCCGAAAAGAGGATAGGGAGAAGGTGTTCATCAAACCCGGTGATGATGTAACAGTTCTTCACTTGATTAGCGGGGGATAAGGGCGTGTTGATACGTGTGCTGTAAATAACTTTATTCAAAGCACTTCTGCAACAATGAATGTGCTTCCACCAATTAAGACCAGGTCATTTATTCCGGAGGATTCCTTGGCAGCATTGAAAGCCTCATTGACAGAAGGTAGGCTTTTCCATTAAGCCCATGACCAGTTGCCTTTTTCATTAGCTCCTCAGCATCCAGCCCTCTTGGTATATTGGCCTTACAGAAATAGTAAACGGCATTTGCCGGCAGCAATTTAAGGATACTGTCCGCATCCTTGTCATTGACCAGCCCGAAAACCCAATGTAATTGATCAAATTTTTCCTGTTCCAATTGCTCCAGGATATATCTTATTCCTGCTTCATTGTGACCGACATCACAAATGATCCTTGGTTTTCTGCAGATTACCTGCCATCTTCCTTGCAGGCCTGTCTGCCTGATCACTTGTCTATAACCTGATTTGATAGCTTCATCCGGAATCTTTAAACCTTTTTCCTGCAGCAATTTGATAGCCTGGAAACAGGTAATAAAATTCTTTTCCTGGTAGATCCCTTGCAAGGGGCAATACAACGGGACTCCAGCCCCCGGGACTCCATCCCGATCGGATATAAAAAAAAAGCCTTTTTTTCCATCTTTCCTTGTTAACCTGAAATGTTGATCGGCAAACACAATCTGTGCATCCATCAACCTGGCTTTATCCTGGAAGACTTCCCGGGTCTCAGGCTGTGTTTCTCCAATGACAACGGGTATGCCCGGCTTAATGATACCGGCTTTTTCTGAAGCAATGGCTGGCAGCGTATCACCTAAAAACATGGTGTGGTCCTTACTGATATTTGTGATGACGCTGATCAAAGGAGTGATGACGTTAGTAGAATCGAGTCTTCCTCCCATCCCGGTTTCGATGACGGCGATATCTACTTTTTCATCAGCAAAATATTGAAAGGCCATCACCGCAGTGTATTCAAAAAATGAAGGCTGAACAGGCTCAAATGACCGCTTGTTTCTGCTCACAAAATTGCAGATATATGCTTTCGGTATTTTTTTCCCGTTGATCCGGATTCTTTCCCTGAAATCTTTCAGGTGAGGTGAAGTGTAAAGACCGGTCTTATAGCCGGCACTCTGTAAAACGGATGCAACAGGTGTGATGTCGATCCTTTTCCGTTAGTTCCTGCAATATGGATGGATTTGAAATAGTTTTCAGGATGCCCCAGGATGTTGCACAGGGCAATGGTATTGCCCAGGTCAGCCCGGTATGCTGCTGCACCAATACGATGAAACATCGGCAGCTGAGCGAACAGGTAGTCCAGTGTCTGCCGGTAATTCATGTCATTAAATGCAATGTGATATTAGTTCTGCCGGATAAAATTATAGGTGATCGTTCCTACCTGTGGTTCTGGTGCATTTGGATCGGCGGCAAATGTTGATCTAAGGGCAGCATCCTTCGCCAGTCGCCAGAGGGTCTGATCGGAAACATTGGTTCCTTTGGCTCCTGCAACGGCACTGGTTACATTTCCCTGCCTGTCGACTTTAATAGTTACCACAACTTTGCCCTGTTCTTCAGAATCATAGGAAGGCTTGTGAAGCATCAATGAGCCTCTCCCGCCAAGACTATATGAAATACCTTCTCCCGAACCGTCCCCGGAGCCTGTACCTGTACCCGCTCCATTTCCTGTTCCAGCGCCTGCTCCAGATCCCTTGTAAGTTGTGGCCCCTGGAGTCCCGTCAGGTTGCCCCTGGTCGCCCGACTGCCCTGTCTGGCCTTCCTGTCCCCCCTGGGTTGTGGTTGTACTCTTTGCTTTGTACATCGCTCTTGGGATTAGGCTGGGGCTTTGGCTCGGGTTTAGGTTCAACTATCTCTTTAACAGGTTCAGGTTCAGGTTCTTTTTTTGGAATGATTTTTTCCGGCTCTTTCTTTTTTTCTTCAACTTTTTTCTCTTTAATGGCAGGTGCCTCTTCTACATCTTGCACCAGGTATTCTTCTTCTTCAGGTTCCTGTTGGGAAGGTGACAGGTTGAGGCACCACATCGGCAGGTGCTGCTTGTTCCTGCTGATCAATACCCATGCCGGTTTCATCAAAACCAAGATTTACAAGAACCCCTTCTTCTCCAGGCAATGGCAGAGGGGTGCGCAGGGCCAGAAATAGTAATAAGATAAACAATCCTATGTGAAACAGGATTGTGCCTATTATACCTTTAAACTTGTTTTTTTTCTCGTTTATCATTTTGGCAAGGTTGCCAGGATCACCTTATGTTTTGTCCCGTTTTTCTGGTTGAGGATATTCACAGCATCTATAACAGTGACAATGTGCTGCACAGGAACAGTTTTGTCGGCCCTTAAGACAACAGTCCCTTCTGTCTGGCCTTCAAGCTTTTGAGTCAGCTGGGATTCAAGGATATCTTCACTGACCTGGAATTCTTCAACAAAAAAATCCTGATTATCATTGATGTAAACCGTTACCGTTTGTTTTGCCATGGTCTTGCTGCTGCTGCTTGGCAGTAAAAGCTTTATGGCATTTGGTGCTATCAGGGTGGAAGTGATCATGAAAAATATCAATAACAGGAAAACCAGGTCAGACATGGAGGCCATGCTGAAAGAAGGGCTGATTTTATTTCTGGTGTGGATAGGCATGTCGTTAATGGTTTAAGAAGCTGGCTCGTGCAGGAGATCCATGAACTCGGAAGCACGTGCTTCAAGGATGAAGACCAGTTTTTCAATCCTGGAAACCAGGATATTATAGAATACTAAGGCAAATATACCAACGATCAAACCCCCTACTGTTGTAACCATGGCCTGGTAAATACCGTTGGAAAGAAGTGCAATATCGATATTGTTTCCAGCCATTGACATATCGTAGAAAGCAATAATCATACCTATCACAGTTCCCAGGAATCCAAGCATTGGTGCTGCCCCGGCGATAGTGGCCAGTCCGGCGATGTTTTTCTCCATTTTCGACACTTCAAGTTTACCCACATTTTCAATTGCAGTGTTAATATCGTTCAGTGGCCGCCCTATTCGTATCAGTCCTTTTTCGATCATCCGGGCAATCGGGACTTTCATTATTCCTGCATAATGCCAGGGCAGAATCTAATCTGCCGTTGTGGATAAAATCCCTGATATTATTCATGAAATGTTTATCGTCCTGGCTTGCTTTTTTTATGGTCAGATATCTTTCAACAAAAATATAGACGGTGATAATCGAAAGAATTCCGAGGATTGCCATGATCCATCCACCTTTAAGGGCCAGGTCATAGACGGAAAGGGTGATTTCTGTCGGATTGGTCTGTCCGCTTATCAGGTTATTGCTGGTACTGAGCTGTAATAAAAGAAATCCGGTCATAGTTTTTGCATTTGGCTTAGATTAAACGCTGGAATAGCGTAATTATTTTAAGGTCCTTAAAAATAAGAAATCCCCTTTCAAGCAATATTGAAAGGGGATTTAAAGAGATGTAAAACAGGGTAATCGCTAATTAACCTGCTTTATTTATATCCTTTAGAGATATTTTTATTCCAGAAGTTTTTTCCTGGCATCATACACTTTCTTGCTGCCGTAACCGGCACCCAGTGCAAGCAGGATAATCAGGCCGCTTCCGATTGGAGCGTAACCACCTACAGGGGCATTACCGGTATCGCCTGAGGGATCTCCGCCTGGCATAGGTTGAGCAATTAAACTGTTCAATGCCACTGTGAAAGTGATGAAGAAAACTGTAAGGAGAACTATTCTGATCGCTTTTTTCATAGCTATAATATTTATCGTTTGCAAATTTACTAATTTATTGAACTTGTTCCCGTTAAATTTATTTAACGAACACCTTCTTCGTCACCGTGGTATTATCGGAAATAACTTTCACAATATAAACGGCATTTCCCTGCGGAACGGAAACCATATTCAGGCCGTTGAAGGCATCTGAACGACTGATCTCCTGTCCAAGGATGTTGTAGATAGCGATTTCACCATTCTCAGCGCTGAAGTCAACGTAAACATTGAGGTCAGTAGCATAGATGTTGGTGATATCCGAAACAGTATTGTCACCTAAACCTTGATACTCGGCAAAGTGTACCACAAACCTTTCAGAAATGCCCTCTCCGGCACTAAATGTATAACTGCTCATTTCACGCAGGTTGATTTTCTGTCCGGTAAGCAGATCTTCCAGGTAAATCGGGGTCGAAGCATCAAAGCTTTCTATATTTGAAGCCGTGATGGTAAGTTCTCCGGCTTCAGGAGCGCTTACACCCATGATCACTGAAGTAGTCTGGGTTGTATTATTGAAGGTGTTTATGGCCATGCGGTCACTTGCCAGCATGGTATAAAGCTGAGGAACAGCTGTAGCCATAAGTTTTTTGCCATCATATAAATAGTCGAGTTCAGTTGTCGCTTCATCATTGAAGTAAATTACAGTTTCATCATTCACATCTCCATTGGAAACTGTCAGGCTTAAACGATTGAACATATTGTCTTCACTTTTCCAGAAATCCTGTGTACTGTGTGTACGAACGGCATTGGATACGCCTAATGAACCGGCTGCATTAACCTGAACAAAGAATCCCTGTGCAGCGGGGATATACTTGGTCGCACCGTTTGTTCCACCGGATCCAACAGTATATGTTCCATAGTTGACTCCATTCCATACGCTGAATGAATTGGTGACAAGGCTTGTTTTGGTCCAGCCTGCTGCCTCCCAGTCAACGGCCGACGGGTAAGGATTTCCAACGAAATTCCAGCCGTCACCGTAAATGCTTCCGACAGATGAATATGTTAATGCTTTGCTGATATCGCCTGTGTTAACCAATCCTTCATAAGCAGTTGTGGTATCACCCATCGGAGTATGTCCAATGTACCACGGATTGATGCTTGAGGTCCAAACAGCATATCCTTCCATAACATTAAGCGGGGTTGTCTCCGGTACGATAAAATCACCCCACACGCCTGACAGTTCATCATAAGTAAACATCCAGATATGGAGAAATACGTTTGCAACAGCGCTGGTAACGGGCTGTGAAACATACCAGTAACGGTCGGAAGCCAGGAAACGCTCAACAGAAGTTATTCCGGTAACAGTCCCGTATGTGATCAGGGAGCCGTCGCCGTTTGTTGGATGTGATTTGACGATGAGTCCGACATCTGAGCCTAGTATGGTAAGATCATGGGTGTAAGCATTGTCATTGATGCCGATTACCGGAGTAGTTTCACCGGCATTAAGGATAGATACATTGTGGCCGGCATCAGGAAGATTATTTCCCGTCCAGTTAGACTGGGTATGCCAATCAGTAGTTCCACCAAGCCAGGTAAGGGTTGCACGATGGCTGCCATCAGTCATGTCGACATTCTTAGCTGAGCTTAACACCCATTCAGAAAGGGTAGGTGTCAGATTTGGGCTAATAATGTTATAATGACGAACTGCGTGCTTGTTGGTAAAATCAAAACCTGCCAAAGATCCATCATAGGCATCAATTGCGACACCGTTAGTATAGTCTCCATAAAGAGACAGCAGGAACTCGGAAGTTCCGGGTGTTCCCGTGATGTCAACGACAATTGTTCCTCCCGCGGCTATTGTCCCGGTCAATTGACTGCTGGAACTTCCGTCAATGCTGAGGAACCAGGGGTATACTCCTAAATTTACTGACACTGCGCCTGCATTGTAAATCTCAACAAAGCTGATGCCAGCGTCCGACGGATCACCCAATTCTGAGAACATGAGATCATAATTTGTCAGATCAGGAGGCATATTAACCAGCGTATTGAATGCAGTAGTAGGGGTGTAAAAAGTTGCAACGGTTCCACCAGAGGAGAGAACATAAGAACTTTGATTGGCCATTGCTGTGGCATCGAATTCTACTCCAAGCAAACCAGTTCCTGTAATAAGCATCTTATACCTGGCCACTCCCTGGAATTCAGTTGTCAGATTGCTCAAGAAAGCTGTATTATAGGTTAAACTGAAAGGGGGCAGGAAAATGAATGCCTGGAAGCTAGATGCAAACCTGTTTGCACCGGCATTTTGTGCCGGGAAATTATAATTATAACCTGTAGGTGTTGTAAGTACAAGTTGTTGCACACTTACCGGGAGGGCATTGGCACCAAACGCAGTCGTGCTGAATTTAATAAACATCCCAAATTGCGTCGTATAGGTCGTGCCTACATTGCTTTTTGCTTCAACGTCAAAAATCAATGTGTCATCTACTGCTCCCGGAACAACCATAAAATTGTTGAACCTGTAAGTGATGGATTGCGATTGGCTTGCAAAACCAACCAGAAGTAAGGCACCCAGGATTAAAAGTGTTTTTATTTTTTTCATAATTGATATATTTTGCTTAAACATTAATAGAATAATTTCTCAAATGTAATACATGAGATATAATATTTATGGTATAGTCGTGAATTTGGGGAAATTAGTGATCAAATAATTCAGGTCTGAATTAAATACGTTCCCATCCAGGTCGAGGTCAGACTTGTGATAAAGACTGAATGTAGGGAACGATGAAATTAACAGGTTAAGATCAGAATTGAAAACATTCCCGTCACTGTCAATATCAGCAGCATACATCCCATAATAACCGCCTAATAATGCCTTTTGCTGAGCGCCGTAAGCTTTTGCCAGGGCATCGGTAAAGTCATATACATAAATACCACTCACCTGGGTTAGCGCATTCGCCGACATTACCCTGATGTGATTTCTATGATACACAACCACATAAACATTCTGAGTAAACGAGTTTGATACCATCACTTCGCTTGAACCATCCAGCCCGACAATATTGCCGTCATTGAGCAGGAAAGCTGCTTTGCGTGCAACCATAGTGGCAGAGGTAGCTGTGTTTGCTGCTCCGGCGGTTTCACGGAATTCCAGTAATACCCAATCGACTATATTACCATTCGGAATAGCACCAACAGATTCGGTTCCGGCATAATTCCACGGTGCTCCGCTGTATGGCTGGGCCAAGGGCAGGTATGCCGGGTTCAGACCAGTATTCATGCCTGCTCCGTTGTTTGGTCCTTCAAGGTAAACTTTAATTCCGAAACGAGTGCCTATGATAATACCGCCATCAAAATAATTTACGGGAATTATCGAAAGGTCATCCTGGGCGAATTCGCACCCGGCGTCAAAAGTCAGGTCACTTAATCCTCCATTATAGGTAAAATGCAGTGTCAGCAAAATATCATCACTGGTAGGATCAATATCAACACCCGGGTACTGGGCCCATTGGATACCGATTTGCGAAGTGGCAGCCATGTTGTTGATATAATAACCTGTCAATGTTCCGCCAGTGCTGCCGGTATAAGTCAATACCGCATCGTCATATCCTATGAACAGGGAAATGGCGCCGACATCCATAATAAAATTCTTTGCAGTTATCGGGAAATCGATTGTTTGACCGACCGTTCCTCCGGTTTTCATCGGAAGGCTGATTTCCGGCCCGCCGCTGATGGGAGAAATGCTACCATCAATATAAGTGGTTGGGAAAGGATTCAGCGCATTGTCAGTCACATCGCAGCCACCTTCAAAGGTAACCGCGCTGGCACCGAAATTATAATCAAAGTTAAGTGTAAGAAGGACACCATCAATTAGTGCCCCGCCTGAAGAACTCCAGGTTATTCCAACAAGTCCTGAGCTTACAAGGTTTGCAGAAGCCCCACTGATTGTTCCATTAGAAATGCCTACAAAATCTAAATGAGCGGGGTTGAAACCTACAAATAAGGTAATGGCCCCCATCAAAGTTGGGTTATAACCGGCGGCGGTGATTGGAATTCCAACAACATTGCCGGGATTTGTAACCACATCACTTATGGTTAATGAATATGCTGAAGCAAGTGGTTCAACCAATCCATTATCATATGAAACAATCGGGTTTGTGAGATCTGTGTAAGCCACTTCACATCCATTCTGGAAGACTAGCTCTGAGGCACCTGTTCCGTCATAAATGAAATTCAGGGTAAGGAATTGGGTGTTCAATGTTTGGCCAGTAGTGTTTGAATAAACTACACTAATAAGACCTGTCGTGTTATTTCCACTAAGAAAGACAGAGGTCAGCGTACTTGAATAACTAGTAAAAGTTAAAATTGACGGGTCAAATTCAATAAACAGTGTAACAGCTCCGGCATTCGCAGTGAATCCTGCTCCGGTAACGCCTAATGAAACAGGGCCTGCAGTGGCGAGCAACTCATCGATTGTGATGGTTGCTACTCCTGCGTTTGGGCCAATGCTCCCGTTAGAGTAACTGACAACTACAGAATTCAGGAGAACATCCGTGAATTCGCAGCCCGGGCCAAATGTTAATTCGCAAGCACCACCCAGGGCACTGTATTGAAAGTTAAGTGACAATATGGTGCCATTAATATCCGCGCCATATGGATCGGTCCACTGAATACCGACCTGGTTTGTTCCTACCATATTATTGATAAAATATCCGGCAAATTCCGGATCACCAGGAGTAGACCCTGTAAAGGTCAGGACATTTGGATCATACCCGATAAACAGCGATACAGCGCCGAGATTAGTCGGCAGTCCTGCGACATCTATATCAAAAGATACTGAAGCGCCGGGATTCGCTGTGAGTGATTCAATTTGAGCTGTCTGTGCTTTCAAATTAAATGACCAAGCCAGAAGTACAGTTAGTAAAAGGTAAATTTTCCTATTCATATCATTAAATTTTAATTATTTGCTTATATCTTAAAATCTTATCGTTTTAGTTAGTCTTCATTATTTTCCTGGTTTCTATTGCTGCTTTGCCTTCATAGGTTCCGTTTAGTTTCATGAAAAACAATCCTACGGGTAATCCGGATAAATCGAGTTCTAGTTCCCGGGTAACCTGGTCATTTGTATTGAAAGCAAGTAAAATTGTGCCACGGCTGTCATAAATGCAAACAGAATTGCAGGAATAATCAGCTGGCAGGCTGATGTGTACCTTATTTTGGAAAGGTACAGGGTAAACTTTAAATGATTCTTTTTTGCCGTGATCACCTATGAAAGTGAGCGTATCCACAATAAGGACGGCAGCGTCCGTAAATTCTGTACAATGTGAATTTTCGAGACGGCAGGCATAATAGTAGTCATTCATGCTATATACTGCCGGATTGATGGTCAGTGTGGCTGAATGCACATTATAATAAGGTGGTGTGTCAGTAAGATCCGTCCATGAGTTGCCTCCGTCGGCGCTGATAAGCCAAAAGTATTCATTTGTTTCTGAAGCGTCTACGGTAAAAGCAGCAGACTGAAATTCGTCGACGGTATCATTTTGCGGTTGAGCTATTACAAGCGGAACAGCATATTGGCTTATACCACCGTTGTTAAGGGTGATATTAACCGGGTTGGAAAATGAATTCAGAACTTCTGTGCCTTCTTCAAAAATAAAAGGATGGTTCAGTGATTCATAATCAAACTTAATGTCGAACAGTTTATCGCTGGTGATGGACACCGGGGTTGTATTTTCCCAATGAATAGAAAGGCCGGGAGGATCCAGCAAAGGGGAAACAATCAGGTTGCCTGGAAGTAAAGCAGGGTGAATATCTTCAAGGTTCAGGAAATTCAGGCTGTTCGTATCAAATGATACATTGAAGGTGAATTCGATCACATCAAGAAAGTCCCCTACTAAGATGGGCTCCAGAACTTCATTTCCCGGGCATGAGCTGATGAAACCTAGCGTTGCCACCGGAAAAGCCAGTGCTACTTCGAGGAGAGCCACATCTGAAGTATCAGTACATTCATCGGCTGTGAGTATGCAGCGATAGGTAAACATATTAAAGCTCAAAGGCACATCATATATTGTGAGCGTGTCATTAGTCACGCCTGAATAGATCTCATTATTTTGCAGGTCAATCCAGCCTGAACCGCTATCTTCCTGCCATTGGTAAACCGGGTTGCCCAGTGAAGTGACCCTGAAGATCACATCGTTATCCGGGTAAGATTTTACACTATCGGGTTGATTAATAAGTTGCATACTGTTATTAATACTTCCCGGGTAAGTATCGAGGGGTATGATTTCAAGGCTTGTATTGGCGATTTCAGTTCCAGTGTTGAATGGTAATAAGGTCGAATTATCCAGGTAGGTAAAGCTGAGATCAAATAGTTTTTCGTCTGAGATTGAAAAGGGGTTAATATTGCTGTAGGCTATGTTTATCTGGCCATCGGCAGCATTATAAGATATCCCGCCGGGAATGGCCGGATTAATATTCTGTATGGATAAAAACTCTGCCGCATTAGTATCATATCCTATATATATAGTCATAGCACCTACATCATTAAAATTTAAAACGTCAAGTGGAACCAGGATGTTTTCACCTGCGCAGGAGGTGATATTTCCTAGGGTTGCTGTGGCGTTTTGGGACTTCATGATCATGGGCTGAAATAGTAGGATCAATATGACTATTTTAATTCGCATTCTTTATTTTAGATACTGTAGCAATGATTATTAAAAAAAGATAAAACCGAAGAGGGGAAGAAATTTCCCCTCTTCGGAAAGCTTATTGATTAATGGGAGATAACCATTCTTTGGGTTGAGATGAAGTCACGGTTTTCACCGTCAACGGTAATCTTATAGATATATACTCCGGTTGCGAGACCAGCGGCGCTGAATTCAACGTCGTAGGTTCCGGCACTCTGGGTAGCATCTACTAAGACTGCGATTTCCTGGCCAAGCATATCAAGTACGGTCAGTTTAACCTTGCCAGTTTCGGGCATGGTATAGCTGATCGTGGTCATATCGTTGAACGGGTTAGGCCTGTTGGTGCTCAGGAAGTAATCCTCAGCAGCCGGTGCGGTAGTTACACCGAAGGTTTTCAGGGTCACCGGTTCGATGACAGAAGCTGACTGGTCAGCAAATTCTGAGCCCAGGCCGATGTTGAACAGTGATTCGATAGCGGAGATTTCGCCGAGGGCTTTCACCTTCAGTGTCACCACTATGTCATTTTCTGCAACAACCATTGGGTTCACATTGCTCCATGCGATGCTAACGTTGCCAACAGAGATATTGTCGAGCATACCTTCCGTGGAAACCACGTCAACAACTTCAATCAGAGCCGAGTTGTATTCGAGGTTCAGGGTGATAGCACCGATCTGGTTGGCACTGGCAATGCGGATCGGGAGTTCGAATTCCTGACCGGATACCACGTTCATCGTACCGTCGTTAACCAGGGCAATTGCCGGGGCTGACTTCGTTGAGTTCGGGATATTTGACCTGTTAGCATCACCTGCGTTCAGGGTCATGATATTATAGGTACCAGCTGTTGAGCTCATACCGGGGGCGAATACCCAGTTACCTGCGGGGAAGAAGTTCACCATGCTGATGGCGCGCTGCTTGATCCACAATGCATCGGTACCGTTGATACCATTGATGTTATTCACATCCATAGCTTCTTCCTGCAGTGGTTGGTTCAGGAACCATGCGAAGCCACCCGGAAGAGCACCGATTGTTCTCAATTCAACTGCAAGAGCATCGGTTGCATTTGCACCATACCATGGAGCGCCATAGGAAGCAGTGATTCCAAAGTCGGTCACACCGTTGATTCCTGTGAATTCATAGTAACCCACGCCATTTGCACCTTCGACATCAGTGAAGGATGTAGTGGACTGGACAGGAATACCACCGTTCCACAACTGGATCTCTACTCCGTTGAGCGGGGTAAGGAAGTTGTTCTGATAGTATACATAACCTGAGAGGCTAGCATCTCCGAGCGTACCGGTCGGGTAAATCTTCACGTCCATTTCGTCGTAGTTGCAGCATCCGGTGCAGGTGTCAAATACCGTTAAGGTAATCTGGCCCCATCCGCCGTTGACATTGTAATCAGTCCACAGCACATCGATACATTCAGTACCCTGGCCGTCAGTGATTATTCCGCAATGTTCGGCAGTCCAGTTATACAATAGACATGGATTCGGAGGACAATCGTTGCAGTACTCGGTAACCATATCAACTTCAGCAACATCCGGTCCAACTATATTAACACACGGCTTGTGATGTACATAGAATTTGTATTCCATCGTATTCTCACAAGTAAGTCCACAATCTCCTTCCGGGCCAGTTATGGTCAGATAGAGACGTGCAGTATCGCAGCATTCACCCCACTGGATGTAGATGGATGGATAGACCCATTCACCGTCTTCGAAATCAAAATAACCAGCCTGTGAATCAGTTATTGTTCCGGCAGGAGAGATAAGACTCCATTCGAAGGTATAACCGTAGAAATCAGGGTTATAGAAATCGAACCAGCTTGGGCAATAGCACCACGGACTAACTTCGATATTTGTGTGTCCTTCTGCGCAAACTTCAAGAACTTCGTTTGGCTCGAGGCATCCGTTATAGATGAAATCGGGTCCGTAATAATCTTGGAATTCGCCGCAATCATTCGGGTCATTCCAGAAGCATACAGGAATATCTCCGGGTACATCACTGAAGCAAATATAAACTGTATCAGATCCGTAGCAATTACCATTGGCTTCATGCAGCACAAATCCGTAGGTACCATAACATGCGATATCATCCGGGATGCACACCATTGGTGTCAGCGATTCAAAATCACTGAAAGTTACCGGACATGGGTTGGTCGGAAGTGATTCCCAGTAGTAGTAATCACTCAGATGCTCGTTGCAACCTCCCAGATAATCATATTGTATCCCCTGGAGGGTATAGCAGTTGCCGCATACCGATTCGTCATCACCGGCAAATGGTTCAGGTGTTTCATAGAATTCAACGAATACATCGTAGAATGAAGCACATACTGAGTCTCCATCGGCATCCATGTTAACTTCGTTCCACCTAACTGTATAAGCGCCATAATATGACACACACAAGTCGGTTTCAGGATTCGTATCATCAGTAAATGTTACGGAAGTCGGGTCGTCACATGGTCCGGCAACATAGCTCCAGTGAGCCATATCGGTAAAGTTCGGGCATTCGCCTTCTTCGGATCCGAAGTAATCGTATTTTGTGATCCCGGCCAGGCCAAGATCAATGCAAAGGTCATCGCAAGGAGCCTGGAGTTCTGCTACTTCACCCATTGCAACCGGCTGTTCGAGCAGATCGAAGATAACTTCATCTTCATCTTCACAACCTTCAGCATCATTTGTCAAAGTCCATGTCAATTTATAGCGACCTGGTTCTTCGAAACAAATCTCGGTGTTCGGATCATTGATATCTCTGAATGTTACATCACCGGGGCCGCATGATTTGGTCCATGTTCCGACCATGCTATAACAATAATCAAAGTTACCGTCCAGATTGTAACAGAATGGCGAATAAGCGAGATCAACGCATTCATCGACATCATCTCCGGCATCAGCAACAGGCCGTTCGAAGACGGTGACCAGCACTTCGTCATAATCCGAACATCCTTGGAAAGGAGTTCCCACACCATTGTATTCAGTCCATCTGAATGTATATTCTCCATAGGGACAAGGAAGGCTCCCATCTATTGTGACTCCTGTCTCATAATTAGTAGGGTCAAGGATCGTAGCAGTGGTTGGCCCGCTAACCTGCGTCCATTCTCCAAATGCAAAATAGTTTACTCCTGCCTCACCGCAGAACTCTGTCGGAACAGCAGTAAGACTGAAAGCAAATTCACCGCAGAGAATTTGATCATCACCAGCATCAGCATCTACTTCTTCGAAGAAGCGCAGGAACATTTCGTCCTCGTCATAGCATAATCCATTCTGTACCTGGAATTGAACCTGATATATACCGTAAGCACATAATGGATCTGTGGCGCAGACAGAAGTTACCTCCGCGAATTCATCATCAAATACCAGGGTGCCAGGTCCATCTAACTGAACCCATGACCAGGCATGACTCGGTGAAAAAGTGAGCAGTCCGGTTGAGCCTATGAGTGAAGAATAGCAAAGTTCACCACAGACATTCACATCATCGCCGGCATCAGCTACCGGTTCGCAAGAGAAGTCAATAATTATGGTAGTGGTATCGGGGCAATTTGTTTCATCACCCTCAAATAAAGTTTCCACAATTACTGAAAGTTCATGTAATCCGCAATAATCAACAGTGAGATCAAAGGAACCACTGGCTGTAGGTCCGGCATAAGGTTCACCGTCCAGTTCCCAGGTAATGCTGGCAGAAAATTCCAACGGCATGTCGATAACGAAATCAACCGTGGTCATGAGGCCGCAAACGTCAGGTGCGGAAAGCTCCACTGATTCCGGGCCGAAGAAATAATATTCAGTTTCGACATAAGCGTACTCATAAGTTCCTGAAGGATCATCCCATTCGTATGCCAATGTGTATCTGCCAGGTTTGTTGATTTCAAAAGGATTCTGATACTGGTTTAACGGGAGGATGAAATTGAGAGTAGAACCAACAGGTTGATCTATTACTAACCAAGTTCCCCAAACTGGACTATTAGGAGGGCAACAATCGCCGGTCAATAATATCGGGTCCCAATCTGGACACTGATCAGGTAAAGTTCCTGCATCAGCAACCTGTCCAACAAAATCTCCTTCATTTTCAACATTGAAGCAGGTGAGGCGCGAAACAATGTAATATGTGCATCCGCCGGTATCGCGGTTGCCATTGCCGTTTGCCTGTTTTACAATTGTTGTGCCTGATTCTGCTTGAATATTAAGGTAAGCATAGTATCCAGCAGTTAGTTCAATGGTTCCAACCGAGTGATTTTCCATGGCCTCAATCAGTTGCTCGTCATTAGCCACTTTTACGACCTTGCCCTGTTGGGCGTAGGTCGTAAAGCCGACCAGGGCCATGGCTATAACCAGCAGTACTGCCTTCAGAGGCACCAGCAGGCTTTTGTGTTTCAATTCGTAGTTTGTTTCCATAATAATAGAATTTTAATTAATAATTAGTGTTTCAATATCAAAATTGTTTGTTTGTAATTTACTGACATTAAAGTAATTTGCTTGGCAACTCTGGTTTAATACTTTTTTAGTAAGAATTAAACAATAGATATTTTCACATCCAAGCACAAACTTATAACATTTAATAATAAAAAGCAAATTTTTTTTTTAAAAAAAGCAAATAAAAACCCGGCGCAATAACTATTTTGGATATAATTGGTTTATTAAACTAATTCATGTCTAACAGAATTCAAAGATAAGGAACGAACCGTCTCAATCTAAAAATAAATTGTTAAATCTTTGTTAATACTTAGATTCAGCATCTTATTAGTTGAGATTGAACATTTTTCCAGCAGAACTGTCCTTAAATTTTCAGTTATAGCTTATTTTGAAACTATATATATAAGGTATAAGCCGCATTTCTTATAATGTTTGGTAAATGGCTCCTCCTGCATGATCAATCCTGCCACCGGTTACAGAGTGTAAAACATTCGCTTCTCTTCGCCACCGCAATACACCGAGGAAAGCAAATACCAGCGATTCTTTAAAATCGATCCATTCTTTCGATGGTATGATCCATTCGTGACGGCTGCTTTGGATGATTCGTTCAATCAGGAACCGGTTATATGCACCACCTCCGGTAACCAGTACCTTTGAATCTGATTTATTTAATATTGCATGATTAACCTGGAAGGCTATATGCTCACAAGCTGTTCGCATTATGTCTTTGACGGGAAGCTGACGACTTTCTATCACAGGAAGAAATTCAGCTTCAAGCCATTCACGGCCTAAAGATTTTGGCCCCTTTTGTTTATAGAAATCCAGTTTATTCAATAGGTCCAGGAGCTCATTATCCAGGATGCCTGAGCGGGCATTTTCGCCGTCATTGTCATAGGCCATGCCAAGTTTTGATGCCAGGTGGTTAAGGACGATATTGACCGGGCAAATATCAAATGCAATCCTTTGACCCTCAAATTCCATAGAAATATTGGCAAAACCTCCCAGGTTAAGGCACGCATCGAAATCTGAAAATAGAAGGCGGTCACCGATCGGGACCAGCGGAGCGCCCTGTCCCCCAAGTGCGACATCGGCAGAGCGGAAGTCGCAAATGACCGGGATCCCGGTTTCGGCGGCAATGGCACTGCCAGAGCCAATCTGGACAGTCAGGCCATGGTCCGGCTGATGAAAGATCGTATGGCCATGCGAAGCGATCATATCAGCTTGAAAACCGGTATTCTCCAGAAATGTCCGGGTCATCCTGCCTAAAAAATGGCCAAATTCAATATTTACGAAAGAAAATGTAAGTGCATCAGCTTTCGGAAGACACATTAATTTCTCTTTCCATTCTTCTGAGTAAGGGTAGGTGTGGCAGAACAATATTTTAAAGGACCATTTTCTGTTAGCTAAAACAAATTCACATGCGGCTATATCAAGCCCATCAAGTGAAGTGCCCGACATCAGACCGATGGCATGGTATTTTTTCATTTACAGGAGATTTTTCAGTTTTTCCAGTTCCATTTTGCGGGATCCTTTAATCAAGATTGTCATGATCATGAACGGGATGGTTCTGCAGCCAATTTCCCGCTTCATCAATACTATCAAAACAAATTTCTTCTCCATTACTGGCAGCCGTGAGAATAGTTCGCCTACAACCATTACATTATTAAAAGATAGTTGCCTTACCAATGTAATTATTTCAAGATGTTCATCATAGACTATATTCCCCAAGTTCCATCATATCTCCCAGGATGATCATTTTTGACCGGGCATCAATTTCATGAAAGTTGCTCAAAGCGGCTTTCATACTGGAAGGGTTGGCATTATAAGCATCAAGGATCAGGACATTATTTTCGGTCCGGATCATCTGGGAGCGATTATTATCCGGCAATGTAACTGCAGATGGCATTTTCAATCTAAGCAGAGGATATCCCGAAATATAGCCCAATACAAACAGCAGCCATAACATTCTCAAAATTATAGTCGCCATAGAGCATGGTCCTGACGTGACCTTTAATTTCACCGGCAGACCAGGCAATGACCAGGTAGGGGTTTCTTTCGGTGATAATTCCTTTACAGCCGGCATGTTCTGCATGATCCGTAGGTGAGTAATATTCATGCCCCGGATAGGCTGGAAAGGAGTTGGTTATCAAGGTTAATGAAAATGAGGCCATTATTTTGCCTGATGAAATCGATACAGTTCGGATTTTGCCTTGACCACGCCTTCGAAACTTCCGAATCCTTCCAGGTGAGCTTTGCCAATATTGGTAATGATGCCGAAATCCGGTCGGGCTATGCGGCAAAGACTGGCGATCTCTCCGGGATGGTTGGCCCCCATTTCGATAACGGCAATATCGGTATCATTTTGAATGGAAAGAACTGTAAGGGGCACGCCGATGTGGTTATTAAGATTTCCCCTGGTTATGACGGTCTTATAAGTTGACGAGCTTAAAACTTTCCCTATCAGTTCTTTGGTAGTGGTTTTTCCGTTAGATCCCGTGATCCCGATAATTTTTGCTTTAATATGGCGGCGGTGAATGATGGCAAGTTGCTGCAGGGCCTGCAAGGCATCAGGAACAAGGATAAACCGGTCTGCCGGCCATGACGGAAGGATCATCGATGACAGCAAAAGCGGCGCCTTTTTCAAGTGCTTCGGCCGCGAATTGATTTCCATCAAAATGTTCTCCTTTCATGGCGAAGAAAATAGAACCGGCGAGCACATTTCTCGAGTCGGTCGAAATCCGGGGAAATTTTAGAAAGAGGCTGTAGATTTCTTCGACAGGGGTCATAAATAAAGCAACTGGATATACAAAGATAAAAAAACCCCATGCCGTATTATCAGCATGGGGCTATTATATATCTTCAGGGCTTATTATTTGCCGCTCATCGGATCGCCGGTGCGGATCATGGCACAGCGGAAGCCAACCCAGTTTGTGGCAGTATTTTCATCGAGGTAACGGCGTGTGCCCGGGCTGAGGAAATAAGGGCCATCTTTCCATGAACCACCTTTAACGACTCTTGATTTATCTGTAATCAGTGAGGTCACACCGTATTCATACATATCGGAAGTGGTATTTCGTACCCGGATCTGTAAGCCAGTCGGTTGCAATATTTGTTTGAAAATCACCGTCCTGATAATTGATATTGTCAGGCTTTCCGGTAATTGCTGCGGTTCATACTTTCTTCCACGGTAACTTCGGTACGCGCGGCATCCGGCCAAGGCTGTCAGCTTCGAGGAGGAATCCATCGGCATCGGTTGCAGGTTTGGTAAAGACATTACCACGGAAAGGTGCATAATCGGCGACAACTTCAGGTGTGAGGGGACGATAGACGTCGAGGGTCCATTCGGCAACATTACCGGCCATATTATACAATCCGTAGTCATTTGGCCAGTATGATCCGACAGGCGCGGGGAGGTCGGCGCCGTCGTTCAGGTTACCAGAAACGCCCATATAATCTCCGCTGGATCTTTTGAAAGTTGGCCACAAAGCTGCCGTAGTATTTTTTCTGGTCGGTACGGAGCATATTTCCATTCCAGGGATATATTCTTCTTTCGACCACTCTTTCATAAATGGTATTTCCAATCAGGCCCAGGGCTGCATATTCCCATTCGGCTTCGGTTGGGAGCCTGTATTTGGGAAGCATGATCCCGTCCTGCAGGGTGATGCCCCGTTCGCCGGTACTGCTGGGGTCAAGGTTTTCTTTAGGTTTATTTACCAGGCCGGTATATTGACCGGCAAGATAAGCGTCCGTATTGAAATTATCGCGGTTTTTCTGATCCGGGTCGAAGTCGAGAATTCCTTCTTTTATTAGCAGCATTTCATTTACCCGGTCGGTTCTCCAGAGGCAGAAATCATTTGCCTGGACCCATGTAACACCGACAACTGGATAGTCATGGTAAGCAGGGTGACGGAGGTAATTTTCAACCAGCGGTTCATTATAGGCGAGTTTTTCGCGCCATACCAGGGTATCCGGGCGGGCATTACGCACTACTGCCGGAAAATCCTGCCCGAAAACACGTTCGAGCCAGTAAAGATATTCCAGGTAGGCCAGGTTGCTCACTTCTGTCTGGTCCATATAGAAGGAGGGGACGGTAACACTGCCGGGGGATATTATCCCATTCATAAGTAAGATTTTCATTGTTGGCACCCATGGTGAAGGAACCTCCTTCAATCAATACCAAACCCGGTCCGGTCATTTGTTCCCTTGCAGAGGCAACTTCAAAGCCGCCCATTTCAGGGTTATTGTACTCCCAACCGGTAGTCCGTGAAGCTTCCTTTTTACAGGAGGCCATCATCGCAAGCAAGGCACCTGCGAGAAAAACTGCACTCAAAATCCTGAATCTGATCATATGAGGTTTACATTAATTTTCGACATATAATAACTAAAAGCCCGGGGCATTTATTGCATGAAGCTTTCTTCTTTTTTCGATACAATTGAACTGCCAGGCCAGAGAAACTTCGTGAGCCCCGCCAGTATTGCTTTTTAGCTTGGATAGGGTAATATCGTAACTGTAACCGATTTTAAGGTTTTGATAATTTATCCCAACCAGGACGATTACAGCATCTGCATTTTCGAAGTTATGCCTGAACCAGGTACCAAGGACGATGGGAAGGCGGATAATATAGACCCCGGCATTAAGCTGGTGAAAATCACCCTGTTGCTGATAAAGTATATTCGGAGCTATATAAAAAGTTGGTTCACTGTCTTCGGCAAAGCCCATGCCACCTCCTTCAAGGTTAATATTCACGCCCATATGGCCGGTGATCTTCATGCGGTAGAATATTTTCATTCTGGGTATAAAATGCCAATTCAGGTTCGGTCAGGTGATGAACAGCAACGCCGCCATGCAGTATGCCTTTCCATCCGAAAACAACGCCGGCAGAAAAGTCAGGGACAACTACCGAAGTATTGTCAGGAGGAGTTTCTCCTGTTGGTAAAATAAACCCCTGCTGAGGATCAATCTGGTCGCCAAATTGCAATAAATCCCAGTCCAGGGATTTCTGATAAAATGTTCCCTGTATAGCCATATTGATAAACAGATTCTCGGAGGCTCTGAGGCTGAACGCATACATAAGGCTGGCCTGCGTAGTTTTAAGAATGCCGTCCCCGGCATTATCCACATTTAACAAAACACCTATACCGCCATGGAGTTTGTCAATATACTGATCAAACGAAGCATTATATGTCACAAAGCTTTTAGCAAGGCCAGGCCATTGGTTCCGGTAATTTGCCACTGCCCGCGGGCAGATTTCAGCTCCGGCCAGGGCAGGATTCAGGTATAAGGGATTTGCATAGAACTGGGAGAACTCAGCATCCTGGGCATTCCCTTCGTTGTTGAACAAAATGACGGTTACAACGGTTAGTACAAATAGAATTCTGATGCAACATCAATCCTGCCTTAAAATGAGGGTACAAGTATACAATAAATTTTTAATTCAAAATATTTTTTTTGTATTAATTACCTTTACAATATCAGGCTGGAATCATCGTTTTACTTTGCATAACTGATTTATCCCTCAACCCGGACATTCCGACAATATCAAAATAAGACTGCAAACATGAAAACTATAGGATTGGCTGTTATTTTCACCCTGGCCTCGTTATACATAATAGCAGGAGAGGATATTTATTCCAGGACGATCTCATGGAAACCTTTGCAGGAAATCCGAATTAGTGAATAATGAAACTTTTACCCAGGCATATTTCACCGGTGCGCAATATAAGCAGGAATACAGCGGCCTGCCTTTTTACAGCGAAATCTTTCCTTTGCCATCGATGACTTCCGGGATTTCGGCTAAAATTGAAAACATGGTTTTTGATATTGCACCTGACGGATTTGCAGATATTGAAGGAGTCGAGCCAGGTGAAGGAGGAAATTGAAATATCGGCATCTTTAAGTTATAACAGGAAACTGCCCAATGCGCACTGTTCCTTTATCCCGGTCCGGATCAATCCAGTACAGCGGCCAGTATGAAATACTTATCGCTTTCGACCTTATTTTTCTTACCTCTGAAGACAATGGGGCATCGCGGTCAGTGGAAGGCAATTATGCCGCTAATTCGGTCCTGGCATCCGGCGACTGGTATAAGTTTTCGGTTGTGCAGACAGGGATCCATCAAATAACCTACAGCGACCTGCAGGGTATGGGAATAAATCCCGCGTCGATAGATCCCCGCAATATCCGTTTATATGGTAACGGGGGAGGGATGCTGTCAGAATCGCTGACAGAGTTCCGGCATGATGACCTGGTGGAGAACAGTATTTTAGTTTCAGGGGAAAGCGACGGATCATTTGATCAGCAGGATTATATCCTGTTCTACGGGCAATCACCCAACAAGTGGAAATATCAATCTTTCAGCCAGGCTTTTAATCACGAGCAAAATATTTACAGTGATTCCACATATTACTTCCTGACCACGGACCTTGGCCCGGGAAAGCGGGTTGCGAACATGCCATCCAATGTTGAGGCCCCGGACGTATATGTCAGTAAGTTCACCGATTATGCTTATCATGAAAAAGATCTCTTTAACCTTGCCAATATCGGAAGGGTATGGTATGGTGAAGTATTTGATGTTTCGACCACTTATGATTTCAATTTTAATTTCCCCGACATCGACCTTACCAGTCCTGCCTATTTCAGGGCTTATGTTGCGGCAAAATCTGAATCCGCTACATCTTTTAAGTTTTTCAACGGAAATAATGAGATCATGTCGGCAAATATCAGCGGTATTCCGGCACAAGCCAACACGGAGGCAAGGGCATATATCGGAAGCGACTGGTTTACACCTGTGTCAGGTGATGTAAATATCAGGATTACCTATCAGAAGGTGATTTCAAGTTCTTTAGGGTGGCTGAATTATATTGAACTTAATGTTGTGAGAAACCTTGTTTTTTCAGGAACGCAGATGTCGTTTCGTGACCCTGCCTCTGTAGCCCCGGGAACAACAGCGGAATTTTCACTGGGCAATGCCGGCCAGAATGTTCAAATATGGAATGTTACGGATCCGACACATGCGGGGAAGGTTGAAACGGTTCAATCCGGTAACATCCAGGTTTTCCGTGTTGCCCATGACACAATGGCGGAATTCATTGCTTTTAACGGGGGCAGTTATTTCCCGGTAAAGTTTCATGAGAAAGATTGAGAATCAAAATCTTCATGGTGCCGGGCCAAGGGATATGATTATCATTACGCACCCATTATTCAGGGAACAGGCTGACCGGCTGGCGGCATTTCACGAAGAAAGGGATAACCTGACCGTGCTGGTTACCGAGATTGGTGATGTTTATAATGAGTTTTCTTCCGGTGCACAGGATATCACTGCTATCAGGAACTTTATGAAGCTATTGTATGACAGCGCACCTGCCGGGGAAGAGCCCAGGTATCTGTTGCTATTTGGGGATGCTTCGTTTGATTATAAAGACCGGATCGAGAACAACTCAAATTATGTTCCTACATGGGAAGACGAGGAGTCGCTGGTAATCGTCTATTCGATTGCCTCGGATGATTATTACGGGTTTCTTGACGGGCCCGGGGACAACATGCTGGATATCGGGATTGGACGTTTACCAGTCCAGACGGTGGAACAGGCCATTGTTGCCGTGGATAAAATCATCCATTACGCCACCAATACATCCCTCACCATGAAAGACTGGCGCAATTACGTGTGTTTTGTGGCTGATGACGAGGATGGAAATCTGCACCTCAGGCAGGCAGAAGAGATGGCTGCCTTTATCGACACAAATTATGGGGTTTATAATATTGATAAGATTTATGTGGATGCGTTTCCCCAGGTATCGACTCCGGGCGGGCAAAGGGCACCTGATGTCAATAAGGCCATCAACAGCCGGATCGATAAGGGAAGCCTGATCATGAATTACACCGGGCATGGCGGCGAAGTTGGTTGGGGTCATGAACGGTTCCTGGAAAATTCGGACATTAATTCATGGACCAATTACGACCATATGCCGATTTTCATTACTGCCACCTGTGAATTCAGCCGGTACGATGATCCCGAGCGGGTTTCGGCAGGAGAGTATGCCTACCTCAATCCACAGGGTGGGGCCATAGCCATGTTCACTACGGCCCGTGCCACGTTTGGGGGATCCAATTTCAACCTGAACACGGCCCTTTTCGATTATATGTTCGAGCTTAACGGGGAGGAATATTATCGTTTTGGTGACCTGATCCGTCTTGCTAAAAATAATGGAGGCGTTGACGGTAATGACAAAAAATTCATCCTGCTCGGGGACCCGGCGCTCCACCTGGCTTATCCAATGCATGATGTAGTTACAACACGGATAAACAATGAAGAAGTATCCTCCACGCCGGATACCCTGCAGGCATTAAGTAAGATTACTGTAGAAGGAGAAGTGATTAATCCTTTGGGCGGAGGCGACGGATTTAGCGGAACTCTTTATTCGATCGTTTATGACAAACCTTCTAAAGTCACAACCCTGGCAACTGATCCGACCAGTTATGTCAATACCTTTGATTTTCAGAACAATGTACTTTATAAAGGCAAGGCCCAGGTAAATGACGGTAAATTCAGTTTTACTTTTATCGTTCCAAAAGATATTGCTTACCAGTATGGATTTGGCAAGATAAGTTACTATGCTGCAAATGAAACCGAAGATGCACATGGTTTCTATCGGAATATACTGGTCGGTGGGCTCGACCAGTTAGCCGAACCGGATGTCAACGGCCCGTCTGTTGAGTTATTTATTAACGACGAGTATTTTGCATTCGGCGGGATTACTGATGAAAACCCAGATATGCTTGCATTCGTGAGTGATGCCAGCGGGATCAATACGGTCGGTACTGGTATCGGGCACGATATCGTTGCGATTCTTGATGGGAATACTGACAAGCCCATCATCCTTAATGATTTTTACGAATCCGATCTTAACAGTTATACGAGCGGTACCATAAGGTATCCTTTCCATAACCTGGAAGAAGGGCTTCATACACTTTCACTGAAGGTTTGGGATGTATTCAACAACAGTGCGGAGGCGTACCTGGAATTTACCGTTGTTTCATCAGGCAGGTTTCATCATTAACGAATTGATGAATTATCCCAATCCATTTGCAGAAGGCACCTCCTTCGTGTTTTCCCATAACCAGGCAGAGGGTGAAATTGATGTGACCCTTCTTATTTACAACCTGACGGGGCAACTCGTTAAGACCTTCGAAGAAAGCATCATGCTAACCGGGTACCGGTCTGAACCAATTTACTGGGATGGGTGTGACAATTCCGGTGTTTCTTTGGCAAAAGGCATGTATCTTTACCGGCTTATTGCAAGGAATGAAAATGGTCAGACGGATGATAAAACCGGAAAACTGATCATGATCGGCAGACAATAAAATTAATTTTAATTTGCAGGCAACTATTTCCTGTTATCAGGCGTCTACTACATAAACTACTCATGCGGAAGTTATACTTGCTAAGCATATTATTATCAGCGTTTGCTTTAGCATTTCCCGTTAAAGTAATCCCGCAGGGGCAAAGTTTAACTTTTCCTGTAAGCCTTGAATGGCAACCAACGAAAGTGCTGTTCCCGGGCCATTCCCTGCTTCATTTTGAGGGAGCTGTGAATCACGACAGTTTGGGGTTCCTCCCTGTTTATCAGTATGACCTCCAAATATCAGACACAATGAAGGTGTCGCACGTTGGTATATCAGATGCGGTCTATGAACCGGTTGAAATAGATGATCCTTTGAATTTCCCGGATATTGAGCTGATTGGCACGGAACCGATTGTAATTTTATCGGCTTCACTAATACGTAAAATCCCGCGGCAATACCTGTATCTTCTGCCATTGAGGAAAGCCCGGGGCAGGGAAGGATTCGAGAAACTGGTTTCCTTCAGATTAAATATCGACTTTATTGAAAACGAGATACCTGAAACCAACCGTAATAATGCATCAGGAAGCTTTGCTGAACATTCCGTGTTACGAACCGGCGACTGGTATCGCTTTGCTGTCAGGGAAACAGGCATATTCAAAATAGCTTACGAGGACCTGGATGAAATGGGAATAGATCCTGGCCAGGTTGATCCAAGGAACATCAGGTTGTACGGAAACGGGAGCGGCATGCTAGATGAGGCCAATGCCGGGGCAAGGATTGATGATCTCATGGAAAACTCCATCTATATTGCCGGCGAACAGGATGGGAGTTTTGACCAGCAGGACTATATTCTTTTTTATGGCGAAAGCCCTGTTACGGTTAAGTACAATCCATTTTACTGGCAGTATGAGCATGAGGTTAATTTTTATACGGATGAAACTTACTATTTCCTTACTACCGGCAATGGTCCGGGAAAGAGGGTAACACCGACAGGACAGTGGACCGATGAGCCTACTCATGAGGTTTATACTTTCCAGGACTTCGCTTTTCATGAAAAGGAAGAAGTTAACCTGATCAAATCGGGGAAGGTCTGGTATGGTGAAGTATTTAATACACAGCTGGAATATATTTTTCCATTCAAGCTGGAAGGCATCGATTTATCTGAGCCCTTATATTTGAAAACCAATCTTGCAGGCAGATCCACCACCAAAACTGTGATCAATGTCTCTGCGGAAGGAATTTTATTAGATGAGCTTGACGTGCCTTCGGTTGTGCTGGGCTCACAAATTTATGCAAGGTCAATAACTTCGAATTATGAGCTGTTTTATGCTGAAGATGACCTGGTCGAAGTTGAAATATCATTTGTGAAACCTGGAAGCATTGATGCAGCGTGGATGAATTATATTGAGCTCAATTACATCCGTCACCTTGATTTTAAGGGAGGTCAGCTCAGTTTTCGTGATATGCGGCCTGTTGGTGCAGGTCACGTTGCAAGGTACCACATACAGACCAATACGACGGGTGTAAACATCTGGGAAGTATCTGATCCGGCCAATATTACTGCTCCATTTATTACTAATGAGACCGGGGGGATTTCGATTAAAGAGCCCGCCGTAATTCAGCGTGAATACATAGCCTTTGACGGGACGCAGTTTTTCGAGCCTGTTTTTATTGAAAAAGTTGAAAACCAGGATTTACACAGCCTGCAGCCTGTTGATTACATCATTGTTGTCCACCCGATGTTCCTTGACCAGGCCCATCGGCTGGCTGATCACCACCGTCAGTATAACGGCATGTCAGTGCAAATAGTCACACCCCAGCAGATTTATAACGAATTTTCGTCCGGTGCACAGGATATAAGTGCTATCCGCGATTTTATGAAGATGCTTTATGACCGGGCGGAAACGGGCGAAGAACCAAGGTATATGCTTTTATTTGGGGATGCATCTTACGATTATAAAGATATAATGCTGGAAGATAATAATCTTGTGCCGACCTACGAGTCGAGGGAGTCTTTAAAGTCTGCCGCATCCTTTGTCACCGATGATTTCTTCGGATGCCTTGATGAGGATGAAGGCAGTAACGCCTCAGGTACCATGGATATCGGAATTGGCAGGTTTCCCGTTCATACGGTTGAACAAGCGGAGGCCATGGTAAATAAAACCATCAATTATATGGTTCCGGCAAGGGAGAAATTCGGGCCATGGCGTAATTCAGTTGCGTTCATTGGCAGATGACGAAGATAACAACACCCACCTGGGCCAGGCAGAAGGGCTGGTGGAAATCACCGATTCCCTGGGAACGGTTTATAACGTGAATAAGATATACCTTGATGCCTATTTGCAGCTTAAAACGCCAAGCGGGACAAGATATCCGGATGCCAATGCGGCCATTGACAATGCTGTAAATGACGGCTGCCTGATTGTTAACTATACCGGTCATGGCGGAGAGGTCGCGTGGGCTGACGAAAGGGTGCTGGATATTCCCGCGATCCAGTCGTACAGGAATATAAACCAGTTACCGGCATTTGTCACTGCAACATGTGAGTTCAGCCGCTACGATGATCCCGGGCTGGTATCAGCAGGTGAGCTTGTGTTCCTGAACCCGGATGGTGGAGGTATCGGTTTGTTTACGACGACAAGGCTTGCTTTTTCGCAATCCAATTACGCCCTGAACAAGCGATTTTATTACGAAGCATTTGTTATCGACAGCCTCACCGGTGAGTATCCCAGAATGGGCGACCTGATCAGGGTAGCCAAAACGCCATCCAATCAGAATATCAAGAATTTTGTTTTGCTGGGCGATCCGGCACTTATGCTTGCATACCCGAAAATGAGGGTTAGAACATTAAATGTAATCAATGAAGGGAACGGAAAACACGCCGATACCATTCACGCGCTTTCGCAGGTGACAATCCAAGGGCAGGTTGAGGACCTGCAGGGTAACTTACTTGAAGGGTTTAACGGTTTAATTTATCCATCCGTTTATGATAAGCCTGTCATGTACCAGACCCGGGGAAACGATCCGAACAGTAAGGTGACCAGTTTCTATATCCAGGATAAAAAAATCTTTGAAGGCATTGCTACAGTAACCGGGGGACTGTTCAGTTTCACTTTTGTTGTTCCCCTTGATATTTCATACCAGTTCGGAGAAGGGAAGATCAGCTATTATGCGCTTGATACAACAAGCCTGATTGATGCCCACGGATATGACCCGGTGTGGATCGGGGGAAGTGACAATCTCGCTGTTGCCGATGATCAGGGCCCTGATATTGATCTCTATCTTAATACCTTAACCTTCAGTTCAGGCGATATAACAACCCTTGATCCGTTACTTATCGCTTTGCTTGCTGACAGCAGCGGGATCAATACGGTTGGGAACGGGATAGGCCATGATATTGTCGCTATTATTGACGGCAATTACCAGGAACCGATCATCCTGAATGATTATTTTACACCTGAAACCGACAGTTACCAGGAAGGCAATGTCATATTACCGTTTAGGGCCTTTTGCAAACGGGATTCATACCCTTACGCTCAAGGCATGGGATGTGCTGAACAATTCTTCTGAAAAAACCATAGAATTCCAGGTTAATGCCGGTGCCAGGCTTGTCAGTCTATAATGTGCAGATCCGCCCGAATCCCTTCCGGGAAAGCACAGCCTTCTTTTTCGAACATAATAAACCCGGTTCTGAACTGGACGTCATGATCCATGATTTACAGCCTGATGGGACAGCATATGACATCATTACAATATGCCGTTCAGACTGAAAGTACCGAATCGGGCCTTATGTACTGGAATGGACTGGATGAATCAGGAAATGAACTTCCTGCCGGTTTATATGTTTATCAGCTGTTAGTTAAATCGGATGACGGGTATATTTCATCAGTATCCCAAAAATTCTTGCATTTCAGGTAATAAGTTTTTTCATAATGACGTTAACCATTGTATAACAATATTGTTATCAATATTTCGTTACTTTTGCACCTTCATTTTTTATAACGATCAATTAAACCAAAATTGGGAATGAAAAGAGGATTTTTTATTGTCTTACTAGTTATTACAAGTTTTATTACCCTGCAAGCTCAGAATTATTATGATGAAGTTGCCGGACAGGAAGGATCCAGGGTTATCACCACCGCGGTGCCATTTTTAATCATAGCCCCGGATGCCCGTTCCGGCGGGATGGGTGAGGCTGGTGTGGCTTCAGATCCTGATGCCAATTCGATGCACTGGAACCCTGCCAAGTATGCTTTCATCGATAAAAAATTCGGTTTTGCCATGTCCTACAGCCCCTGGCTTCGCCAGCTTGTGAATGATATTAACCTGGCATACCTGGCCGGTTTTTATAAGATCGACGACCGGCAGACCGTTGCAGCGACGTTGCTTTATTTTTCCCTTGGGGATATCACTTTCACCGATGAATTCGGTGAGGACCTTGGTACTTATAACCCGAATGAGTTTTCGCTTGATGCAACCTACAGCCGGAAATTCAGTGAAGTGATCTCCGGTGCCGTGGCAGCAAGGTTTATTTATTCCAACCTGACCCAGGGTCAGTTTGTCCAGGGCGCTGAAACCAGTGCAGGCACTTCCATTGCGGCCGATGTGGCCGTATATTATCATAAAGAAATTGATCTTGGCAGCATGGGAAGTGAATTGTCATGGGGGATTAACCTGTCGAACATCGGAAATAAGATTTCATACAGCAAAACTGCCATAAAGAAAGATTTTATCCCTACCAATCTGAGGCTCGGGGCAGGTTTAAAAATGAATTTCGATGATTATAATTCTTTGTCGGTTTTACTTGATTTTAACAAGCTACAGGTTCCCACACCGCCGATCTATTTGAGAGATACAACCCAAGATGGTGATCCTCCTGTTTACGACGATGAAGGTAATCCGGTGATTGATAAGGGCATGGATCCGAATGTAAATACTGTGCAGGGAATTATCCAGTCATGGTATGATGCCCCTTATGGATTCAGTGAAGAGATGCGCGAGTGGGCCATCGCTTTCGGCCTCGAATACTGGTATGCCAAGCAGTTTGCCTTACGCACCGGTTTTTTCTATGAAGACAAGACCAAGGGCAACAGGAAATTTGTCACCGTTGGTGCCGGGTTACGTTACAGTGTATTCGGGCTTGACCTGTCGTACCTGATCCCGTTTGAACAGCAGCATCCGCTGGAAAATACGCTAAGGTTCACTCTGCTATTTTAATTTTGATCCGGCCAACGAAGCCAGCACTGTTCCTAAATAATACTCCGGAATATCAGAAAAATTTTTCCTGAAACCCAAGAAAATAGACCTTTTGTGTTGCACGGGTGAGGGCTGTATACAACCAGCGAAGGTATTCCTGGTCGATCATATCATCTTTTAGATAGCCCTGGTCGATGAACACATGCTGCCATTGGCCGCCTTGAGTTTTATGACAGGTAAGCGCGTAGGCAAATTTGACCTGCAACGCGTTGTAATAAGGATTGGTCCTTACTTTTTCAAACCGGAGGGTCCGCTGGGGGATATCATTAAATTCGTCCATGACTGAGGTGAAAAGCTTTTTCTGTGCCTCTTCCGGGAGGGCCGGCGATTCAGCCATCAACACATCGAGCAGGAGTTTTACTTCGAAAGCAGGTTCGGCGGGGTAATCAACAAGCCTGACGGATGCATCGGCGAAATGAAAACCATAAAGCTCTTCATGATTCTGGATCCTGCAGCACTTCGATGATATCGCCATTGGCAATAAAACCAGGGCCTGACTGTGGTTCCAGCCAGAAATAATTGTTCCGAACAACCATCAGACAATCTCCGGAAGAAATTTCATTCTCCTGGAACAGGATACGGTTTCGGATTTCCCTGTTAAACATATTGGCCCTTTTGTTAGACCTGCAAACGACGACTGATTCCGCCGGTTCTGATGAAGAAAACGCTGTATTCAGCAAGTCTTCCAGTTCCTGGCCGGTAATCCTGATGACATCCTTGCGGTTTTCCAGTTTAAACAGGGGAAAGGTAACTGCACCGGAAGCAATGATATCCCTGAGGCGTGTGGCATTGAACAGAATCCCGGATTCGAGCGATTGACGCATCACTTCGGTAAGTTCACAATGATAAATCTTAAGATCATATCGTGATTTAAGGAAATCCAGATCGAGTGCCGGGCTCACCGGCATGCCCACCGGCGGGAGCTGCGCCGTATCGCCGATCAGCAGAAGCTTACATGCCTCTCCTTCCGCTACATATTCCATCAGGTCGTCGAGCAGGTTCCGGGAAGAGAATACATGGTCCCTGTCGTGGGTGGATCCTGCGATCATCGAAGCTTCATCGACAATGAAGATCGCATTTTTATACATATTTTTCTGAAGAACCAGTGAAATGTTTCCTTCGCGGCCCATCCGCTGGAAATAGATGCGCTTATGAATGGTCCATGCCGGCTGACCGGCGTAACCTGACAATACTTTTGCAGCCCTTCCGGTCGGGGCAAGCAGGACTGCTTTTTTCCGTACCTGTGGGAGCACGTTAACCATAGCACTGATGAAGCTTGTTTTACCTGTGCCGGCATAACCTTTCAAGACAAAGACGGAGCGGGGGTCTCTGTCTTCCATGAAATTTCCAAGCATTTCAGCCAGTTCCATCTGACCTCTGGTCGGCTCGAAAGGGAAAACGGACAGTATGGATTTTCGAAAGTCGATGGTCAAAGTTATTTGTTTTTGGTGAATGGAGATCATTAAATATAGCTCAAATATGTTATTGTGTCAATATGACAGGTGTTTATGATTTGCGGGTTATGGCCTGGAAGTTGATCTGTACTGCGCTTTCATTCACTAAAAACAGATTATTATGGATATTTACTTTAATGGAAATAAGCAGGTTTTTGCCGATTTTAATGGATTTACTGTAAAAACGGACCAGGCTGTCCGTTCCGGTGGCGATGGGGCATTCCCCGAGCCTTTTGCCCTGTTCCTCGCTTCCCTTGGAACATGTGCCGGGATATACGTGAAGTCGTTCTGTGATCAGCGTGGCATCCCGACAGACCAGGTTCGCCTCACCCAGGAGCCACGTTTTGATCCGGTCCGTCATTTAATTGGTGAAATCGACCTGCAAATTCACGTTCCGTCTGATTTCCCGGAGAAATATGACCAGGCGGTAATCCAGACTGCCAGTCTGTGTGCTGTAAAACGGCACCTGAAGGAGGATATTAAGTTCAGCGTAAAGGTAGTTAGGAGTTAGTAGTTCGCAGTTCGCAGTCGGCAGTTCGCAGTCAGCAGTCGGCGGTCAGCGGTCGGCGGTCAGCAGTCAGCGGTCAGCGGTCAGCGGTCAATAGAGAATAACTCAGAACTCAGCATTCAGCACTCAGAATTCCTTTTAAAGCTTAACCCGTACAAACTGGTTATATGGATTTTCTGTTGATTTGAATTCACGGGGATGTAATGCTGTCCGTAACCTCTGGCAAGGCCGCTTCGCGGGTTGTATTTCTCAACCAGCACGATTTGTTCTTTACCGGTCATTGACTGGCGGTATTTTCTTTTATTTTCTTCAGATATCTATGAATGATCCTGCTTCTTTCCTGTTTGACTGATTCGGGGACCTGTTCGGTCATCCTTTCGGCGCGCGTGCCCGAGCGGACTGAATATTTAAAGGTATGGATATGGCTAAAGCCAATATCTTCGCTTACTTCACAGGTTTTCCGGAAATCTTCTTCCGTTTCACCGGGAAACCCGACAATGATGTCGGTTGTCAGGTTAAAATCAGGGTAACGTGTTTTGATTTTTTCCACCATATCCATAAAGGTGGCCAGGTTATAAAACCGGCGCATCTGCAGTAGTATGCGGTCTGATCCGCTCTGGAGGCAGAGGTGCAGGTGGGGGGTCAGTTTGGGATGGCTGAACAAGTCGAAAAGCTTGTCGCCAAAACCTTCGGGTTCGATTGAGGAGATGCGGACCCTGAAATCGCCTGGCAACCCGAGTATTTTCTCCACCAGCGTTTCAAAATCGGTCCCATTATATTCATATCTGCCGATATTCACACCGGTCAGTACAATTTCCTTAAATCCAAATCCTATGACTTCCCGGATATTTTCCAGGATATCTTCCACCGGCCGGCTGATGGCCCGGCCACGCACTTTTGGCACAATGCAGAAGGTGCAGAAATTATTGCAACCATCCTGGATCTTGATGAAACTGCGGGTGTGAAAGGTCTCATCGGCAGCTTCAAATCCGAAAAGATCTTTGTTGAAATGCTCGGGACTTGTTGTTTCGCCTTTAAAATGTGCATCGACAAGCTGGAAGATGGAGGTTTTCTGCGCATTTTCGACAAAATAAGTCACGCCGTTCAGTTGCTGCAGTTTTTCCTTCTGACCGTTTACCATGCATCCGGTAACGATGACCACCGGTTCGTGAGGTTTTTTCGTCGCCTGGTTAATGGCTTTGCGCGATTTTGTGTCACCCTGGTTGGTTACGGTGCAGGTATTAACGATATAGATATCAGCATCCTCAGCATAATCCACCACCTCAAATTCATGACGTTTGAACTGTGCAGCCAGCGCATCGGTTTCAAACTGGTTTAACCGGCAGCCGAGGGTTTTGAAGGCTATTTTCCGGCCCCCTCCCTTACTCCCTCCCCCAATTGGGGGAGGGGTGGGGTGGGGGCTGATTTCACCTTCAACAGAAAAGGCTGTAGCTGATTTTATAGTGATATCGATAAATGTTCCGACCAGGGATGCATCTTCAGAGGGAAACCTTAAAACGATCTTGCCTTCGGTAAGGCCTGACAGGAAACCATCTTTACGGTCTTTCCCGGTAACTAAAACCCGGAAGGTTTTTCCAACCATCTGCCGGTTCAATTCCAGGGCATATTTCTGAAGTTCCCCGGTGAGCCTGCGGAAGCGTTCTTTTTTCAGTTCCAATGGGATGTCATCTTCCCACCTTGAACTGGCGGCACCGGGGCGTGGCGAATACTGGGCGATATAGGCCATGTTAAACCTGAATTCATCCATCGCACGCACGGTATTTTCAAATTGTTCTTCCGTTTCGCCGGTAAAACCTACGATGATATCTGTAAATACAGTCGCCTGGGGAATGGTTTCCCTGATTTTCATCATGATCTGGCGGTATTTATCCAGGGAATGTTTCCGGTTCATACGGATCAGCACCTTATCATCGCCCGATTGCAGCGGCAGGTGTATTTGTTTTCCAAGGTTCGGGTATTGCGCGATGATGTCAATTACTTCATCCGACATATCCCGTGGGTGCGGGGAGGTGAAATAGACCCAGAATTCCTTGCCGGAAGCCCTGCCCATTTCGCCGATGGCTCTGAGTAATTCAGGGAATAACAGCTCTTCCCCTTTTTTGTCGAGCCCGTAAGAATTCACATTCTGGCCAAGCAGCGTGATGGATTTGTAGTTCCTGTCGACCAGGTCTTTGACTTCTTCAAGAATTTCGATGGAAGGCCTGGAGATCTCCCGGCCACGGGTGTAAGGAACTGCGCAAAAGGTGCAGAATTTGTCACATCCGTTTTGAATCGGCACGAAAGCCTCAAAAGGCGAATTGTAGTGTGGGGTAATATGCCAGAAATCACGGATGCTTTCGTTAAGCTGCATTTTGGCCGCCATCGACTTTATCGCGGCAGGGGTGACCACGCCGTAATGGTTAAGCATATCGGGCAGCTGGTTCAGTTCGCTTACCGGGAACACCAGGTCGAACAACTTCAGGAAACGCTCCTTATCAGCCGGTAAAATACATCCTGAAATAAAGGTGATCAGGTTCTTATTATTCTTCTTTTTATTCCACTGGCTGATCTTGGAATAAACTTTATCAATAGACTTTTGCCTGACCGAACAGGCTATTATGCCAAGCAAATTGGCATTTTCCTCATTTTCGGCCCAGGTATAGCCCATCTGATCGAGAACGGTCCTTACCCGTTCCCCGTCGGAGAGGTTCATCTGGCAACCGAGGGTTATTAAGTGATAGTTCATTCAAAAGTAAACTTCCGCAAACAAATTCTCCGAAGGTACGCCCTGCTTGAGCAGGATGTCGTAAGCTTCGTGGATCATTTCGCAATTTCCACAGAAATAGCAAAGGGTATTCTTATCTTCGATTGGATTTTCTTTCAGATAATCGGTAACCCTTCCCTGATAATCACCTTTTTTATCACGTGAAGTGCAAAGGACAAGGCGGTCCTTATCATAAGCTTCCTTTTCATATGCTTCGTTGGCATACCTGATCCCGTGCAGCAATTGATAATCAAGGCCGGGATAGGATCTCACAAAACTATGAAACGGAGCGATCCCTGTGCCACTTGCAATGAACAGGAATTTACGGTCTATAATGTCTTCATCTTTTAATATGAAATAACCTACCGGATTCTCAAAGTTCAGTGGTTCCCCCGGTTTTACGTTTCTCAGTTGTTTGGAAACCATACCTTCTTTGACCTCTTTGATCAGTACCTCGAAAAAATCATCCTGTTCGGCGCTGTAGATCGAATATTCCCTGTGCCTGGATATCGTCTTTCTTGCCCAGGAGGATATGCTGTCCCGCACGGAACGGGATTTTGATACGGTCAAATTGCAGGACATAGGCTGAAGGAGTAAGGTCTCTAATGCTTCTGACCTTGAGTACCGCGGTTTGCGTGTTTGTATTTGATTTTAAATCCATTATCTGAATAAATGTAAAAAGTTTGCAAAGAAACGAAATTTTTAGTACACTGACAGTGTACAGTGAAAACCGAATGCGGTATAATCCGACACGGTTGAACCCGTCGGTTATCTAACACCTCTGTAAACATAAAGTTCACTTAAATATATTTAATTGCCAGGTAGCTAATAATGATTACCTTTGCACATATTTATCCATCCACAGTATAGAAACACTATTATTTCCCGATGAATTTTGAAGAATTCGGCCTTAATGAAAAGCTGATTGAAGCCATATCTTTTATGGGCTTTGAAAAAGCAACCCCGATACAGGAAGCAGCTATCCCCGAGATCATGAAAGGCCGTGATCTCATTGCCAGCGCCCAGACCGGGACCGGTAAAACTGCAGCATTTCTATTACCCATTTTACACAAATTATCCGGTAAGGAGACCCATGATGTCAATACCCTTGTCATTGTTCCCACGCGTGAGCTTGCCCTGCAGATTGATCAGCAGATACATGGATTCGCTTATTTTCATACGGTAAATTCTATTTCGATATACGGAGGCGGAGGAAGTGCCGACTGGGAGCAGGAGAAGAAGTCTCTTACCGGTGGGGCTGATATTATCGTAGCTACGCCCGGAAAGCTTATTGCACACCTCAACTTAGGTTATGTGAAATTCGATACGATCGAGCACCTTGTCCTTGATGAGGCCGACCGGATGCTCGATATCGGCTTTTATGACGATATCATGAAGATCGTCTCCTATCTTCCAAAAAAGCGCCAGACGCTTATGTTCAGTGCAACCATGCCGCCCAAGATCAGGGAACTGGCGGGCAAGATCCTGACCGATCCGTTCATCATTACCAGTGAACTCACCAAACCTCCTGATGGGGTTTTGCAGGCAGCCTATCTCGTTTTTGAACCACAAAAGACCCCGCTGATCAACAGCCTGATTGCCAACAAGCCGGAATGTAAAACCATCCTGATCTTTACCTCGACTAAAAGCAAGGTAAGCCAGATTGTCAGGTCATTGAAAGGAAAAGGATACGGCGTTGAAGGAATTTCCTCTGATTTCGAGCAGCATGAGCGCGAAGAAGTGCTTTTGAGGTTCAGGTCGAGGCAAACAAGGGTACTGGTAGCCACTGATGTCATGAGCAGGGGGATCGATATTAAGGATATCGACCTGGTCATCAATTATGATGTGCCTCACGATGCCGAGGATTATGTGCACCGGGTAGGAAGGACGGCGAGGGCCGAGGCGACCGGGATTGCGCTGACGCTTGTCAACCAGGATGATATGGATAAATTTCACCGGATCGAGAAGCTGATAGGCCAGCTGGTATTTAAAATTCCTTTGCCACCAGAGCTTGGCGAAGCACCGAAATGGGAACTGGGTCTGCAGAGGGGAAAACCCAGGTTCGGTAAGAAGAGATCCTTCAGAAAATAACTGCATATTTTTTATCCGGCCATCATCATAATCCCCTTTAGTGATGCGCCTGATCGCTGAATCATTCATATATCCAATTATTTGTTATCCAATTGTTAAATATATTGACATCTGCATATGTTGATCGTAACTTTGTGATTGAGTTTTTGCGAGCCAGGTTAGATTCACATATCTTCTTAATGAAGTTCTGTATTGAAAGATACGGAGAAATGAGATTGGACATTGATAGATATCGGTGTCCTTTTTATATTACGGCTAAAAAGTAACTATTTTTGCCAGGTATGTTCAATACCAAACGTGAAATTTTATTTACGATCCTGGCCGGTTTTTTTGTGACCAATGCCATAGTCGGAGAATTGATAGGGGGGAAGCTGATCCAGCTTGGCCCCTTCACCATGAGTATCGGGATCATTCCATGGCCGGTTGTCTTCCTGACTACCGATATCATCAATGAATATTTCGGCAAGAAAGGCGTGCGAAGGCTCACACTCATGACGGCGGTACTGATCATATATACTTTCATCCTTTTGCTGGCCGGGATGAGCATATCTGCTTCAGGTATTTCACCAGTTTCAGATGAACAGTTTCGCGGTGTTTTCGGCCAGTCGATGTGGATTATATGTGGGGAGCATCATCGCCTTCCTGGCTTCACAGCTTATCGACGTGCTGGTTTTCTGGCTGATCCGCAGCCGGACAGGCAAGAGGATGATCTGGCTCAGGGCAACCGGATCAACGGTTGTATCCCAGCTCATCGACACTTTTATCGTTACCGGCATTGCATTCTGGCTGCCGGGAAAACTCACCTTCATGGAATACATCAACACGGCCTTTACGGGTTATACAGCCAAGCTGATCATTGCCGTTGCCCTGACGCCGCTGATTTATGCGGGCACGCCTTAGTCCGCCGCTATCTTGGCCATGAGCAAAGCGAAAGGATTGTTAAGGAGACAGCCGGTGAGCAGTGATGCAAGCCCCCTCCCCCTCGGTCCCCTCCCCCAATTGGGGGAGGGGACTGAGGGGTAGGGGCGTTGAAAGAATAATCTTGAATCTTTATAAATTACAATTATAAAAATCAATAAATCAATATTTTAAAATTGATTTAAAATGAAGTGAGATATTCATATACGTTCATATTGATTTCATCGTTATTTTTGCTGCGAATTTTAATTAAGATGAACAAACTGGTCGGGAACAGGGATAAAAAGATAGCCTTACTGCTCATTGCAGCTTTTGCATGGCTTTTTATCGGTTCCCTGATCATATTCCACCAGGAACATGTGCTGGGCAAACACATCAAACTGAACAGCCATTTGTTCATTTCTCCCAAATCAAAAGATAAGCAGGGTTTTACTGTCAAGTTGTGCAAGCCGGTCCTGAAGCTCCATGATAATGGTGGCGGAACCGGGATACTTACATCTGGCATTAATGCTTCTATTAAAAGAATTGCTTCCGATATCAAACCTAAGGAATCGTCATCGTTTCACCCTGACGATATCATCCTGCACAATTTTCCGCTTCGGGCACCCCCGACCGTTTAACAGGCAACTTACATCATTTATTCAACAACACCTATCTTTCAAACAAGATAAGTAGTTGATGATAAGATGACTAATCATGTTGCATTTTTCATTTTACATTTTACATTTTTAATTTTTAATTTTTAATCTTTAATTTTTTATGAAAACCTATACTCTCATTGCACTCATTCTTACTCTCAGTTTTACCGTATCCGGCCAGGCATTTAAATCAGCCGGGGATGTCGCCGTGCTGGATTCCGTCGTCATGGGCCCGGGTTATGCCAATGACATATATTACAGTTTTGAAGACGGCGTCGTTGCTTCAGTGCCAAGGGCCAACTGGGACATTGGTTTCCACACCACCTTATGGACGGCCGCCATCATAACCAATGGTGCTGCAGGTGTTAACCTTTATACTTACCCAAATTCGGATACAACAGGCTGGAGTGCTGTCGATACTGCCGGACTGGGCTTTTGGCCGATTCTTTACGATTCTGAAGAACTCTGGGAAGACGGGGCCTTCACCCGCAATGCTACCGGTCACCCGGATTATGGATGGGGGAAATACAATCCCATCACCCATGATGTGGTCGGGGACTCCATCTACCTCCTGCAAACCCTCGACGGAACCTATCAAAAAGATATGGATCCAGCGTAAGAATTCCTCCGCCAACACATATTATATCAGGCATGCCAACCTGGATGGAAGCGATGATCATGTTGTGACACTGAATATCAATCCTTATACGGGTAAAAATTTCGTCTATTATGCATTTTCATCTGAAGCTTTTATTGACAGGGAGCCGGACACAGCTTCCTGGGACATTCTTTTCACAAAGTACATGGCCATTCAGCCGAACGGCACACCCTATCCTGTTGTAGGTGTTTTAAACAACTTTAAAGTTTACGCCAATGAATTTTATCCCGTGACACCGGATTTCATTGATTATGCGAGCATGCCTTTTGATTCCACCAAATCGCCGGTAGGCTGGGAATGGAAAACATTTGATATGAATACCTTCACCTGGACTGTGGCCGATTCGACGGTTTTCTTCGTCCACTCCAGGAAGAATAATGATTATAAACTGGTATTTACCAGGTTTGAAGGAAGTGCTACAGGAAATATCGTTTTCAACAAAGAACCCATGTCAGCATCCGGCATTTTTGAGAGTAAATCTGTTCCGGATGTTACCGTATATCCAAACCCGGTAAAAGATCAACTCACTGTTGATTTCGGAAAGCAAATCAAAGGCAGGGCAGTTATCTTTATTTTTGACATGACTGGTAAACAGGTATTTACATCCAGCCATGTCGTGACCGGTAATTCTGTATCTGTTTCATTACCGAAATTCAACCGTCTATAACGGATTGCACCTGATGAAAGTAGTTACGGAAGACGGGATATTCTCTTCTAAATTCATGATTTACAGTAATTAGTGACATTTTTTCGATTTATAGCGTTGTTTTTTTCTTTGACCCTGCTGCTGGCCGGTTATGCGCGTTTCTGGCCAGCAGGCGGTGGTCAGGGTGCAGGACGGTAAAACCGGCCAGCCGGTCAGTTATGCCCATGTTTGCTTTCAGCCCCTTAATGGCGGGGAGCAGGTCCATACCCTTACTGAAGAAAACGGTAATGCCCAAACCTGGCCGAAAGCAGATCGGTTGTTGCCATCATGTTATGTCGGCTATGAAACCATTTACGACACTATTGAATCCAGGGGAAACGTCACTATCATCTCCATGAAGCCCAAAATACAGGATATGAACGAAGTGGTTGTGACAGCCCAATATTCGCCACAACGCGTCGACCAATCGATCTATAAAGTAAAAGTCATCAACAGCCGCCAGATCGAGCAGAAAGCAGCCAATAACCTGACCGACCTGCTGAACAGTGAGCTGAATATCAGGATATCGCAGGACGGGGCGCTTGGCACAAGCATGAGCTTGCAGGGTTTGTCGGGCGAACATATCAAATTCCTGGTCGACGGTGTACCCGTCATAGGGCGGATGAACGGTAATATCGACATAAGCCAGTTGAATCTTTACAATGTCGACCATATTGAGGTCATTGAAGGGCCCATGTCGGTTATATACGGTTCCAATGCCCTGGCCGGGGTCATCAACATTATCACCAAAGAAAATAAAAACACCCGTTTAAGCGCTTATGGCAAAGGCTATCTCGAATCGGTCGGGGTCTACAATTTCGACTTTGGCGCTTCTTACAAGGCCAAAGACCACGTTTTTTCCTTCAGTGGCGGCAGGAATTTTTTTGACGGTTATTCCGATAACGATTCCTTGAGATCTGTCAGATGGAAACCGAAGCGGCAGTATTTTTTCGATGGATATTATCTTTATTCAAGGTCCAGACTGAAATTCAAGATATCCTCATCGTGGTTCGATGAAAAACTGCTCAGCCAGGGCAATTTGATGGCCCCTTATTATGAAACAGCATTCGACAGTTATTTTTTGACCTCCCGTTCAACCAGCAAGATAGAATTGAGCGAGAAGATCAGAGCATACAGGTATATAAGCCTGATGGGCTCTTACGCCTATTATGCAAGAAAAAAGGAGACCTATTTCAAAGATCTGACCACCCTCACCGAAACGCCGACCACCAATGCGGAGGACTATGATACCACCCGTTTTCATAATGCACTCTTAAGGGGGACATTCAGTAAAAGTAACCCCGGCAGCCCATTCAATTACCAGTTAGGGTTTGATTTGAATGTCGAGATCGGCGCAGGCAAAAGGATTACGGATGACAGGCAGCAGATCGGGGATTACGCCGCCTTCCTCAGCATTCAGTACGAACCGCTGAAGTGGATGGTCATTCAGCCAGGCATACGTTATATATACAACACCAAGTACCAGGCCCCACTGGTATATTCCCTTAACCTGAAATTTGCCTTCCTTCAGAATTACAGCATCAGGGCTTCGTATTCCCGTGGTTTCCGTGCGCCATCATTAAAGGAGCTTTATCTTTATTTTGTGGATGTCAATCACAATGTTCAGGGAAATCCTGACCTGGACGCCGAGAATTCGCATAACGTGAATCTTTCCCTTCAATATAACCGTGAAACCAGCAAGTCATTTGTAGGGACCGAGTTGAATTTCTTTTATAACAACATCAACGATATTATCACGCTGGCCCAGGCAAGCGGCGATCTTTACACGTATATCAATGTCGACAAATACATCACGCAGGGGGCGCAACTGGTATTGAACTACCGGCTTTATCCCTGGATGAACATCAGGAGCGGGGGAGGGGTGACCGGCCGTTATAATTCGCTTTCTGATGAAACAGGAATTGAAAAGAAATTTTATTACAGTCCTGATGCCGTTGTGACCACTACATACCATCTTTTAAAGGTTGAAATGGACTTCACGCTGGATTACAAATTTACCGGGAGGATGCCGCAGTTTTTCGTGGATCGCGAAGGCCAGGTGATCGAAGGATATATCAGCTCCTATAACACCATGGATTTCACGATGCAAAAGTCGTTTCTAAAGGACAGGCTTACGCTTGGGACCGGGGTGAAGAACATTTTCAACAATACGACCATTCCGGCAGCCGGGGGAAGTGGTGGTGTTCATGCCGGCGGAAGCGGGGATTATCCCGATCGGCTGGGGAAGGACATTTTTTATCCAGGCTGCAGTTAATTTCAATCAATTCTGACAGATGAGGATAATCCACCTGATCATATATTTTGATACCCATCATTCTTTTAACATCTTGTTTTAAAGAAGATGAGAAAATAACGCCCCATGATCCGGGGGATGTTGAAACAGTAACGATTGAGCTGACTAAAGATTACCGTTACCAGGTATATTACGACCTGGGAACTTCAACCGTGATTTCAACAAATCTGAAAAAGGAATGGGATTTAGGTTTTGATTGTTCTGAAGATGGATGGAAAATCATCCTGAATACATCCAACTTCATGGTTGCGGCTGCAACAGGCCTTGATGATTTTTATGCACCGATAGATACGGCCGGGTATACCTGGAAATTTGATGCCAGCAGCGGGAATCCTGATTCCCTGGCCTTCGGCTCATGGGTTGAATTCCAGGCACCTGATTCGGCCAAAATCTATTCCAATGAGATTTACGTGATCGACCGCGGCTATGATGAAGCCGGCAATCTGCGCGGGCTGAGGAAAATCGTGTTCATGGAAGTCACAGACAGTACCTATTCAATCCGGTATGCCAGCCTGGACGGAAGCAATGAGAATACCTTTACTATTTTAAAAAACCCGTCTGTCAATTACGCCTGTTTTTCTTTTGATGAGGGAGGAAAGCAGTTAAGCCTTGAACCCCCTAAAGAAGACTGGGACCTGCTTTTCACGCAATATACAACCCTTCTTTACACCGATGAAGGAGATCCATATCCATACCTTTTGACAGGCGCGTTGTCCAATCCTTACGGAGTCCAGGTTGCCCAGGATACACTCTATGATTTTTCATCCATAGACCAGGATATTGCCAGTAGCCTTCTTTATTCCACTGCACTGGATGAGATCGGTTATGACTGGAAAGATGTTGTGGGTGATGTTTCTACAGGTAACGTATCTTACGTGATCATTGAAGGGCTGAATTATGTTTTACTTGACCGGGAAGGATATTTATTACAAACTCCGGTTCATCAGTTATTACAACAACAGCGGGGAAAAGGGTTACCCGACATTTGAGTTTCAGAGACTGTAAAAATTTACTTTTACTTCGATATTTTTGACATCTGCACCAGGAATAAGTCCCGTTTGCCCCTGGAAATAGGGACATTGGATCCGTCGGTCATTTCGATATAGCCTCCTTCGTGCCGGATATATTTCTTTACATAAATCATATTGATCAGGTGGGAATTATGAGGGCGGAAGAAATTTAAGTCCTGCAGAAGTTCCTGGTATTCTTTCAGGTTTCTTGAGACGAGATACTTCTTTTTATCCATAAGAAAAAACCAGCTATAGCTGCGGTCGGCTTCAATCCGGATAATTTCGGAAGTATTCAGGTATTCGATCCCGTCGGTCGTCGGGATGGCCAGTTTGCTCGGCCGGGGGGTCTTCAGGTTTTCCAGCAGGTTGTTGTAATTCAGGTTCCGGTATTCAAGGCTGGAACGTTTTTGTTCAACTTTGTTGACAGCTTCTATGAGTTCGCTGATATTGACAGGTTTGAGGATATAATCCACAGCGCTGAATTTGATTGCCTGGATCGCATAATGGTTATAGGCCGTAATAAAAATAACGTCGAATGTTTTTTCCGGGAAGCCGGATAATAAGTCAAAGCCACTGCCATGAGGCATCTGGACATCAAGGAAGACCAGGTCGGGCCGGGTCTGGGTAATTACTGAAACCCCGTCACGGGCTGAATTAGCTGTTCCGGCCACTTCCAGGTTCGGGCAGTACTCAGCGATAATGCCCTGAATAAATTTCACCGCATCCGGTTCATCGTCCACAATTACAACTCTCAGCATAATGATTCAATTTCAGGTAATAATTGGAATATTGATTTCAACCTTCGTCCCGGCAGGTTCACCTTTGTCATCTATCAGATCTGTATAAACGACTTTCATGCTTTTTCCATACAGTTCATTCACCAGTTTAAGCCTTGATTCGGTGATGTTGGTGCCCATACTCTGGTGATGGCTGTTTTTCTGCTGTTTGATCTCTAAGGCTTTGGCCCTGCCGATCCCATTGTCTTCAATTGAGCAGAGTATCTGTTCGTCCTGCAGCTGCAGCTCCACATTCAGAAATCCTTTGCCATTCTCCTTGTTCATCAGCCCATGCGTAATCGCATTTTCGACATAGGGCTGGATCAGCATGGTTGGTATTTTGTATGCCAGCGTATCGATTTCTTCATCAACCCGGATCGTCCAGTCGAACTTCTCTTTGAACCGGAGTTCTTCCAGTTCAAGGTAGAGATGTAGCGCATCCAGCTCTTCCTTGATGGATATTTCGGTATGCCTGCTGTTTTCCAGCGTTTTACGGATCAGGGAAGCGAACTTGGTCATATAATTGTTCGAGGCAATCTTATCATTCTGGAAGACGTAATATTGAATGGAATTCAGCGTATTAAAGATGAAGTGAGGGTTCATCTGCTGGCGCAGGTTGGTCTGGTTCAGTTCCGAGATTTTATGGTTCATGGCTTCTATCCGCTGCCGGGATCTGAAACGGTAACGGTTTATGAACAGGATCGTAACCGAAGCGATCAGGGCGAATCCACCTGCGAGGACCCATACCAGGAGGCGGTTCCTCTGGAGCCTTACTGAAAGTAATTCAAGTTCCTTTGCCGTTTTATCAGCTTCATATTGAGCACGGGCAGCGGCAAGTGACTCCTGGTAGGTTGCCGTCATGAGCGAATCGCCATAAAGTGAAGCGAGTTTCTGATTTTCATAGGCCTGGCGGTAATCACCGGTACGCTCATACAACTTGCTGATATCTTCATATAACCAGGAAAGATTATAATGGTCGTGATTCACTTTTGAGAGTTCGATACTCTTATTATAATTGTCGATGGCCTCCGGATATCTTTCCCAGTCACGGTAAATATTCCCGATATTCCCATAGACATTCGCCAGGGCATTGCTTTTGCCGACCCTGTAAAAACTAATATTTTTATTGTAGATTTCCAGGGATTTATCCAGGTTTCCCATTTCATAATTATACCAGGCCATATGGTTAAGTGCAGCGCCCATCAGGATTGAATCTTTGATCGAAGCTGCCATTTCGTAGGATTGCTGGTTGGCGTCGATGGCCTGCTGGAACTGGTTAATGCTACGGTAATAGGTCCCGATCAGCCGCCAGGCATCTGATATTTTGCGTTGCTCCTTGTTGATGTCTGCAAAAGCCAGGTATTGCTGCAGGGCATCATTCATGCCTTTAAATTCTTCGAATGTGTTATAAGCCAGGGCTTTGCCAAACCAGGCGTCGGCCAGTACCTGCCTGTCATCCAGCATCTGGCCGTATTCGATGGCTTTATTAAATTCATACAGGGCTGCCGGAACATTGCGCAGATTATAATAATGAATACCGGCTGCATTATGCACCGAGGCCATAGAAGATGTATCTTTCTGCCCTTCGGCAATGGAGAGGGCAGTTTTAAAATTCGATAAGGCATTTTCATTGTCTGGGATCCTGCTGTAAGCCTTTGCCATGTAGACATAGATCATGGCATCAGCGGGCAGGTTAAATTTTTCAGACAGTTCGGCAGCTTCCTTCGCATAATTAATTGACTGGCGGGCATCTTTGTAGAGATACAGTTTACTTAGCGATTTTAAAATCCTGACCCTGGAAGTGTCATTTCCCGGGATTTCAGAGAGAACCGTTTGCAGGCTGTCGATTGTGGAATGGTCGATCTTAACCTGGGAAATCGCAGGAATAATAAATACCAATATGTTAAGGGAAATAAGAAGCGGATATAGTGTCTTATAAGTTGCCTTCATGGAGCGACCCGGTTGTGGATAATCAGTTAATGAATACAGCTGCTTAAGTGGTTGCAAATATAGGATTGATTTGTGCTTGCTGAATGGATTAGTTTTCAGGCTTCAATATCCGGCTGATGGTTGGTACATTTGAAGCAACGGAAGGGGACCGCATAGTTCACCGCGGATTTGGCGGTTTCCCGCTTTCGCGGGAATGACGGGTTTGGCGCTTTCGCGGGGCTGGCGGTTTCCCGCTTTCGCGGGAATGACGCGTTTGGTGCTTTCGCGGGGCTGGCGGTTTCCCGCTTTCGCGGGAATGACGGGTTTGGCGCTCAATTAGAGAGAAGAAGAGCGGCGCGGCATCAAGTGATCCTGCTAATTTTTAACATTATGCAGCCGCGCCGCTCTTCTTCTTTTTTTGCCTTGCAACATCGTCATTCCCTCGTAAGAGGGAATCTTCCTGCAATTTCCCTTTTAATCAAACATTTCACCTACAGTTTGAATATACCATGGTGAATATCAAAAAAAACTTGACATATCCTTCAAATATTACTATATTTAAATGCTAGTTTTATTAACCAACATCAGCTTCGTCTAAATCCAAATCCAAAAACCATGAAAAAATTATCCTTATTTATCGTAATGATCGCTTTTTTCGGTCTGAATGAAGCGATGGGCCAATGGAATACCAGCGGCAACAACATTTACAACACCAACACCGGTAATGTCGGCATTGGCAATAATTCACCTTCCACGCTGCTTTATGTGGGAAAGAACATAACAGAGCCAACCATTACAGTCCGAAATATGGGAGGAATTGGTGGGGCAACCTATGTCATGATGGATGATGTCAGCGGAGCCAACTGGAAGTTCAAGGCGACCCTTTCAGGAGGATTTAAAATCCGTGATCATGCTAACTTAATGGATGTGATCACGATTGAGCCGAACAGTTTTGCCAATGCCATATTTATTAAAACCACGGATAACATGGGGATAGGCACGGCAACACCTGATAATTCGGCTCTTGTAGATATGACATCGACCTTAAAAGGATTTCTGCCACCGCGGATGACTGCAAGCCAGCGTGCAGCTATCGGTTCACCTGCAGCAGGGCTGCTGGTATTTCAAACCGATGCGCCTTCAGGTTATTATTATTATACCGGAACAACATGGACAGTAATGGCAGGTGCAACACATTACCCAGGCGAACTTTACGGTGGAGGTGTAATTTTCTGGGTTGACCAAACCGGGGAGCATGGGCTTATTTGCAGCATGATAGATCTTAGCACAGCGCAGGTATGGAGCAATGTAACTGCGACTGAGATAGGACTTACAGCACAAAGCGACTGGAACGGACAAGGCAATACCAACGCTATTATAGGACAAAGCGGCCATACAAACAGCGCCGCCAAACTTTGCAATGATTACGTTAATGCCGATTACGGAACGGGGGTTTACAGCGATTGGTACTTGCCGGCTCGTGGCGAACTAAACCATTTATGGAACAATATATATCAAATTCAAAAAGCCCTCGATAGCGACGGAAACGGAACTACCACCGCTCTTGTCGAATATGTTTATTGGTCGTCGTCGGAGTACGATAATAGCAACGCCTGGAGCTACTCCTTCTTCAGCGGCACCACGAGCGTCACCCTTAAGTCTAACACCTACTTTGTTCGTGCCGTTCGGGCTTTTTAACTATTTAACAATTTAATGCTTACGAGTGACAAGCCAGCGGGTTCCTCCTCCCCCGACTAGGTCGGGGTCGTCGGAATGACAGCGTTTGGTATTTTTAAAGAGAATGGTGCGAATGAGCTGCCGGCCGGCAGTTCATTCGCACCCTGCTCTTTTTTAGTTTTTGACGTATCGTCATCCCGACGAAGGAGGGATCTGCCAGCTTTCCGCGCCGCTCTTCTTCTTTTTTGCCTTGCGGCGCCGTCATTCCCTCGCAAGAGGGAATCTTTGTCTGTTATCCGGCGCCGTCATTCCCTCGCAAGAGGGAATCTGTAAACAATTTTACTTTAATGTGATAAGTGAATATTTTTTCTTACAACCGGGTATTTTTTCCAAAAATCCGTATTAACAAGTATGAAAACATCATACGTATATATTCTCACAAACAAAAACCGGACGGTATTTTATACCGGCGTCACAGCTAACCTTTCCCAAAGGATGATAATTCACAGGGCTGGAAAAGGGTCAAAATTCTGTGCCAGATATAATGTCAAAATCCTTGTTTATTATGAGGTTCATATAAATATAATGGATGCTATCAAAAGAGAGACACAAATAAAACGTTGGAATCGTCAATGGAAAATTGACCTGATCCTATCGAAAAACCCTGAGATGGAGGATTTGCTTAAGAAAGAGGGGAAGGATTAAGGCTGGCGGTTTCCCGCTTTCGCGGGAATGACGGGTTTGGCGCTTTCGCGGGGCTGGCGGTTTCCCGCTTTCGCGGGAATGACGCGTTAGGCGGGGCAAGCAGATTCCCGCTTTCGCGGGAATGACGCGTTTGGTGATTAAATAGAGAGAAGAAGAGCGGCGCGGCATCAAGTGATCTTACTTATTTTTAACATTTTGCAGCCGCGCCGCTCTTCTTCTTTTTTTGCCTTGCGACATCGTCATTCCCTCGCAAGAGGGAATCATTGTCTGTTATCCGGCATCGTCATTCCCTCGCAAGAGGGAATCCCTTTTTTGCATTGCGGCATCGTCATTCCCTCGCAAGAGGGAATCCAGATCGATTTGGCGATTTGGTAATTTACCGATTTTTCGGTTTAAATTAATTTTAAATTTACACTGATTTAAAAACCAGATTATGAAAAGATATTTATTTCTCCTTTTGCCTGTTTTCCTGTTTGCCTGCAATTCGGCACAACAACCGCCGGAAATGGATAAGTCTTCTGAAAAAGCGCCTGTTACACAAGAGCAGGTTGTAGATAAAGGTAATGTTGCCTTTGATTATTATTTCCTGGACAAAACCATGCGTTTTGATTACTTCCATACCGGTAATGCGAAAGAAGAGATTTTCGCTCCCGATCGTACCGTGTCTGATGGCCCCTGGCCGGGAAGCAAAACCATCCTGGTGGATCCCCTGGAACTGGGACTTTACCTGTTTGAAGTTTCCGACAAGGAATCGAATATGCTCCTTTACTCACGAGGCTTTGCCAGTGTTTTCGGCGAATGGCAGACCACGCCCGAAGCAGAGGAAGGATATGGGACCTTCCATGAGTCGATCCGTTTCCCCTGGCCAAAAAAGCCGGTGAATGTCATTATGAAAAAACGGGATACGGCCAATGTTTTCCAGGTGATATGGAATACCACCGTCGATCCTGCTTCGAGAAAGGCTAATCCGGCCGATATTCAACATTCAGAAAAGATCAACGTGATATATGATAATGGCCCGGCCGGGGAAAAGATGGACATCGTGATACTTGGCGATGGCTATTCCAGTGGTGAAATGGAAAAATTCAGGCAGGATACGAAACGTATGGCTGATGTTTTGTTGAGTGAGGAGCCTTTCTCTGATAGAAAAACTGATATAAATATACGCGCTGTCGAGACTCCATCTCAGGTTTCAGGCGTCCTGAGGCCACATCCGGGGGTCTTCAAGCGCACAGCTTTATCTGCCCATTATGGAAGCTTTGATTCGGAGCGCTATGTGCTGGCCTATGATAATCGCACCATCCGGGATATTGCTTCGGCAGTGCCTTATGATTTCATGGTCATACTGGTCAATGAAAGGACCTACGGAGGCGGAGGGATCTACAACCTTTACACTACTGTATCAGTCGATAATAAATTCGGTGAATACATTATGGTCCATGAATTCGGACATCACATGGGCGCCCTGGCCGATGAGTATTACACTTCATCGGTTGCCTATGAAATTCCTGAAGTCAAGGTAGAACCCTGGGAAACGAATATCACCGCTTTATTCGACAAAAATAACCTGAAATGGAAAGACCTGGTGGAAGAGGGAACCCCTATCCCTACACCTTGGAACAAAGAGCCATTTGACCAGTTTGGTTACAGGATACAGCAGGAACGTGACAGCCTGCGGGCAGCCAAAGTCCCGGAAGAGGTCATGGAGGCGCTGTTCATGCGCCAGATGAAGCAGGAAGATGAATATTTTGCTGCCGAGCAATACAGGGATAAAGTTGGGGCTTTTGAAGGAGCCGGCTACCTGGCCAAAGGCCTTTACAGGTCACAGATCGATTGCATTATGTACACACGGCACATGCAATTTTGCAAGGTTTGCCAGCGCGGGCTGGAAGATGTGATTGACATGTATTCCAGATAAACAGTCATGAGACTGACCGGTTTTTTCTTTTTTTACCTGTTCTCCATGCTGGTGGGGCTATTGCCTTTTCTAATCCTCTATAAATTTTCTGATTTTTTATCTTTCTTTTTAAGAAGGGTGATCAAATACAGGAGACCGGTAATTATGAATAATCTTGAAAGCTCATTTCCGGGGATGGGAAAGGTGGAAATTGCGGAAATTGAAAAAAGGATTTATCTGAATCTTTCCGATATCATCGTCGAAGGTATCAGGGCCTTCACCATGAACAAAGAACAGGTGCTGGCCAGGCATCGGATCCTTAACCCGGAAATCATGGATCCTTACTTTGAAGCAGGGCAGGGAGTGATCATTGTGACCGGTCATTACGGGAACTGGGAATGGGGTGCTTTATCACCCGGGTTGCAGACACGGTTTCAAATCGTTGGTTTTTATAAACCATTGAAGAATAAACATATCGATAATTTTGTCCGGAAGAACCGTGCAAGATACGGCACCATTCTTTCGCCCATCCGTGAAACAACAAAGACTTTTGAAACTGTTCGCGGTCGCCCGGTTATCTACCTCATGGCTGCTGATCAAAGCCCCTCAAACCGTGAAATGGCTTACTGGGTGGATTTTCTTGGCCGGGATACTGCTTTTCTTCATGGGCCGGAAAAACACGCTCGCATCAATAATTACCCTGTTTTATTTGTAGCTATCCGAAGGGTAAAAAGAGGATTTTACGAATTAGAATTGTCAAAACTGGTTGAAGACCCTTCCAAACTGCCTGAAGGGGAGATCACACGGCGTTTTGCAGAAAAACTGGAGACGCTGATCCGGGAAGATCCGGCCAACTGGCTCTGGTCGCACAAACGCTGGAAACTAACCCGCTGAGTACATCAGTTCGATTTGCTCTTTATACTGCTCCGCGATCACTTTCCTGCGCAACTTGAGCGTGCTTGTCATCGCGCTGTTTTCTATGCTGAAAGGTTCGGTGAGCAGGGTGAATTTCGCCACCCTTTCGTAAGGGGTGATTTCAACCTGGATCTCATCCAGTTTTTCCTGGAAGAGTTTTATTACAGCTTCATGAGCTACCAGCTTTTTGCGTTCAGCCGGGTCGATGCCCAGATTTACAGCAATTTCTTTCATGTTATCGAAAGAAGGAACAATGAGCGCAGTGACATATTTCCGGTTATCGCCGACCACAATGACCTGTTCGATGAGTTTTTCCTGTCCCAGCATTAATTCCAGTTTCTGTGGTGAAACATATTTTCCGACAGAAGTCTTAAAAAGGTCTTTGATCCGGTCAGCCATCACCAGGTTGCCGTCGCTGGTAAAATGTCCCTTGTCGCCGGTCATATACCATCCATCTTTCAGCGCCTTGGCAGTTTCTTCCGGTTTTTTGTAATACCCCCGGAAAACGGTCGGTCCCTTGACCATGATCTCGCCTTCCTCACTGAATTTTACCGCTAATCCTGGCATAACGGTACCGCATGATTCAAATTCGTATCGGTCGTTTTTAAAGCAGGATACTGTAGCCGTTGTTTCCGTGGCTCCATAGCCATAATTAACGATCAGCCCGGTGGCATGGAAAAAGCGAAGCAGGTCCTCACGGATAGCAGCGCCGGCGCAAGGCATCTGGCGCATATTTTTCCCGAACACAAGGCGTAATTTTTTCAACACAAGCTTTTCAGCCACTTTATGTTTGAATTTTAGACCTCGAGGAAGCTCCGACGATGTTTTCCGGTATTCGATGCACTGGTGCCCGACAGCAATTGCCCAGTCGAAAATATTTTTTTTGATCTTTGGCCATTTTGCTGTTTCGGCCTGTATCCCATCATAAGTTTTTTCGAAGAACCTGGGTACCGTGCACATCACGGTTGGATTAGTTACCGGAAGGGTGTTGATGACTTCCCTCGGGTTTTCCAGGAAAACATTGACTACACCGCAGTGCATCAGGTAAAAAGTCCATGTACGTTCGAAAATGTGGCTGAGAGGGAGAAAGCAGAGAGATACATCTTTGTCGGTCAGATCCAGCCGGTTATCATGGATCGTAAAGCACTCCATGAAATTATCATGCCCCAGCATGACTCCTTTAGGTTCACCCGTCGTGCCGGAAGTATAAAGAATAGTGGCAAGGTCGAATGGTTGCGCCTGTTCATAAAGTTCCTCCAGTTCAGTGCTGAACAGCTGGTCTTCGCCGAGTTTCATAAAATTTTCCCAGGTGATGCACCTTTGATCTGCAATTTCGGCACCATCCGGAAAAATGACGATTTTCTTCAATGTTGCTGAATGATCCAGCAACCAGATCGCTTTATCGAGTTGTTCCTGGTTGCCGACGAACATAAGCTGCATTTCCGTTTCATCAACAATATACTGCACCTGGGATTTTGAAGCGGTACCAAAGAAAGGTACTACCACGCCCCTGATACCTAATATGCCAATATCCGAAAGCGTCCATTCCAGCCGGTTATCGCTGAATATGCCGATATGGGATTCATGCCCGAAGCCCAGGGAAATGAGGGCGCGTGAGACTTTATCGGCATCCCGGCTAAATTCATTCCAGGTATAACTTTTAAAAACATTTTCTTTTTTATCCCGGAAACGGAAAACCTCCCGTGAGCCCCAACGTGTGGCGCGATCACGGACCAGATGGGCAATGTGTTCTTTCATTAAAATTCGGATTATGTATATAATTAAAAAACAGCAACAAAGGTGGTGCTTTTATCGATATAATCCAAACTTTAGATATGCAATAGCACTTTTAAGATCTCTTATAAGCTTATCCTGATATTGTTTTATTAATATCGATTTAAAAAGCTATATTTGTTAATATCTCATAATTTGGAAAAAATAGTTAAATCCAGTATTAATGAAACGATTTATTAAAATCCTTGCCATTTCCATCCTTGTCATTTTAGTTCTCCTGATTGTTTTGCCTTATGCCTTCAAAGGAAAAATAAAGAATATAGTCCTAAAAGAGGCCAAGAAATCCCTGAATGCAACACTGACTGTCGAAAATGTCCGTCTTTCCTTTTTACGTAATTTTCCATCAGCTTTTATCGGGTTGAATGGTATTGTCTTAGTTGGCCAGGGAGATTTTGAAGGGGATACCCTGGTAAATATCAAATCTTTTTCTTTGTCGACCAGTATTATGGATTTGATAAATGGCAGCCCTTATGAGATCAGGAAAATTAATATTGACCAGGCTGATCTCCGGTTAAAGATCCTGGCTGACGGACAGGCCAACTGGGATATTGTTAAACCCTCTGAGGATGCTGGAGATGAAAGCGCTGAAGGTACAGAGAGTGTAAAGCTGAAATTGAAATCACTGGATATCAATGATTCCAGGTTTATTTATGACGACCTTCAAAATAATACTTATATAATGCTGGAAGGCACAGATCACAAGCTCAGCGGGGACCTCAGCGCGGATTTCACTTCACTTTCAACACTGACGAGCATTTCAAAAGCTTTATTCAGCTATGAAGGTATCGATTACCTGAGGGGTGCTGTAATCACCTGGAATGCTGACCTGGATGTGGATCTTGTTAAAGATATCTATACATTTAAAGACAATAAATTAACCATCAATGATTTTCCGCTCATTTTTGATGGAACCTTTGGCATGCCGGAGGAAGGTTATGATCTTGACCTTACTTTCTCTACACCTGATAATACTTTCAAGCAATTTCTCTCCCTTATTCCAGCAATATATGCGCAGGATTTTGCATCGGTCACGACAGATGGAAAGATCGGTTTCGACGGGTTTGTAAAGGGCAAATACATTGATGATCAGTATCCTTCATTTCTTATCAATCTAAATGTGCAGGATGCCTCGTTCCAATATCCAAATCTTCCTGCTGCTGTCAACAATATTCAAATTGATGCTAAAATAGAAAGTCCCGGCGGAGACCTGGACAATACCGTCATCGACGTGAAAAAACTATCGATGGATCTGGCCGGCAACCCGGTTATGGCTAACCTTCTTTTAAAAAATCCCATTACAGATCCTTATATTGACACCCGGGTAAATATCCGGCTGAACCTGTCTGATGTCCAAAAGTTTTATCCATTGGAACCGGGTGATGAGCTCAATGGATCATTAACTGCTGATTTTATGCTGAAAGGCAGGCTGTCAGATGTTGAGAATGAAAGATACAATGCCTTTGAGGCTTCCGGTTTTGTCCAGACAAATGGCATTCAATATTCTACATCTTATATCGCTCATGAATTACTTATCAGCTCGGCGAAACTTAACATTACAGCAGCTTATCTTGATCTTACAGAATTAAGGGTTAAGGCCGGGAGAAGCGATTTTAACATGACCGGTAAACTGGAGAATTACCTGGCTTATTATCTGAAGGATGAAACCCTCCGGGGACGATTCAGCCTGAATTCATCCCTGGTCGATGTCAATGATCTGATGACTTTCACCGATCCTCAGAATGAATCAGCACCAGCAGACACCTCTGCTTTATCGGCTTTCATTGTCCCGGACGGGATCGATATCACCCTGGATGCTTCGATTGCATCGGTTAAATATAAGACCTTTGATTTTAGAAATTTCACAGGTACAGTCCGGATTAAGGACCAGAAATTGTACCTTGACAATATCTCTGCATACAGCCTCGGAGGCAGTTTGAATATGAACGGAAGCTATGCCACGGCTGATCCGGCTAATCCGAAGATAGATCTCGACCTGGGATTAAAAAACATAAGCGTTCAGGAAACATCCAGGCATTTTGCCATTGTTGAAAAATTTGCACCTATCACTGAGAAAGTGATTGGAAATTTTTCCGGAAATATCAATCTTGCCGGGCTGCTGGACGGCCATATGAAGCCCCGTCTTGAAACCATGACCGGGGCAGGCGATCTCAGTACATCAGTTTTGCGCCTCGCGAATGTCAATACGCTCAATCAACTTGCCGGTATTCTGAAAATGGACCAGTTAAAGGACCTGGAGATTGCCGCCACGAAATTTAACGTTAAGTTCCTCGATGGGGTTATGGATGTGAAACCGTTTGATTTCAAAGCCCTGGGTATCAATATGAACCTGGGAGGGCAGACATCCTTGGATCAGCGGATCGGCTATTTGTTAAATATGAAAATACCCCGCAGCATGATGGGTGGCGCAGCCAATAATGTCCTGGACGACCTTGTGGGCAGGGCAGGGCAGGCAGGGGCAGATATTAAACTGGGTGATTTTATCAATGTGAATGCTCTGATAGAGGGGACAATTACAGATCCGAAAGTGAAGTTAAACCTTGCAGGGACCGGAGATGACATTGTGCAGTCGGTCAAGGATCAGGTAGAGGAGAAGGTGGAAGAGTTGAAGGACCAGGCAAAGGAAGAAGCCGGGAAATACATTGAGGAAGCCGATCGCCAGGCTCAGGCTATAATTGACGAAGCGCAGAGGCAAGCGGCTGAAGTCATGAAGGCGGCACAAAACCTGGCCGATGAGGCTAAAAAGCAGGCGAATGCCAATGCGGAAAACATCATCAAGGAATCAAAAGGGAATGGCTATGTGGCTGAGCTGGCCGCAAAAACAACGGCAGATGAGCTGATAAAACAAGGCGACAAGCAGGCGCAGAATATCCTTGATGAAGCGCAGAAGCAATCAGATTCAATTATAGGAAAAGCCCGGCTCGAAGCTGATAAGATAAAGGAAGAAGCCCGCAAGAAGGCTGGACTGTGAGTTTTTAATCAATTTATACTGAATGAAATCCAGGATAAAAACTATTTTCTCGACGTTAACTGTAATATTGGCCATATCTGCATTACAGCGTTGTCTAACTCCTGACAATGAAATTATGCTGGCAGTCAGGAATCAACTACAGCTATATCCCGAATCAACTTTGCAGGATATCTATAAAAGTTTTTTCCAGGATGAATTTGGCCCGGGGCACCTGGTTGAAAATGTTTCCTATGCCCTGGAATATTTTGACCTTGAGCTTGAAGAGATGGCATCTCAGGGCAGGCATAATGCCGAACCCTGCGGCACCGGGAAGAATTTTTACAGGGTCCCGTTGGACCTGGTAAAAGATGGAAAAATACCGGAGGAAGACTATTTTGCCAGTTTTATGGAAAGCTCAGCGGATTTTAAAATTCCTGATATTACTGTTTGGAAAAAGAAGTGGGGACAAATTGAGGATGAAATCGAAAAGATGAATTTGCAAATTCCGGACCTGGAGAGAGATAAAAAGATCATTAATGAAATGCTGGATAGTGGAGAGGTCGTCATGCACCATAGCCGGAAATATGTTGAGGCATATGATCCTCATTACCGGATCATGGGCAAGAAGCAATGGGAGAGGCTGAAAGACTCGTTAGCCCAGAAGTAGTGGTATGGGCTGAAGCCCGGTAGGTTATTGGTTCTCTTAGCACCCGGCCTGAAGGCCGGGGTAATTCAGGGCTAAAGCCCGGTAGGTTTTTGGTTCTCTTAGCACCCGGCCTGAAGGCCGGGGTAATTCAGTTTCCCCCGGCTTTAGCCGGGTGGCCAAGCGCTCAACCCACTAACGGGCTTTAGCCCAAATTCTTAAAACCTATGTGCTTCCTGAACTCTTCATATTCCTTCTGAAACGTATATTTACTATGATGTACCTCTTGGTTCTTTATATAATCCCTTACACGTTGCAAATTACTCAGATTGACTGAAATACCGTAGTATTCTTTCTGCCACTCAAATTTATGCATGGTAAGTTTTTGCCTATTAATCCAAAAAGAAGACTCTCCCTTGATCAATTGAATGGTTTGAGAAATAGGTTGGTCTGAATTTAGCGAAATCAAACAATGAACGTGATCCAGATAACCGCCAATGAAATCAATAAAAATACCTTTCGTTCTAGCATTTTCCCGGATATGAGAAAACACAGTTTCCCGAATTGCTTTATTCAGTAATGGCTCCCTGTTTTTTGTTGTCCATACGAAATGGATGTAAACTTTGATGTACCCCATACCTAAGTATTTAATAATTAATAAACTAAATTGGTTGGGGAAATGGAATTTTGCGGAGAACTATCTCCGAATCCGGGTAGGTTAATGGAAGTGCTAAAATAATAATATTTTCTCTATGAATTATTACTGAATAATTCAGGGCTAAAGCCCGGTGGGGTTCTGGTTCTCTTGGCACCCGGCCTGAAGGCCGGGGTAATTCAGGGCTAAAGCCCGGTAGGTTGTTGGTTCTCTTAGCACCCGACCTGAAGGCCGGGGTAATTCAGTTTCCCCCGGCTTTAGCCGTGTGGCTAAGCGCTCAACCCGCTAACGGGCTTTAGCCCAAACCTGAAAAACCGTCTTGCAAAAAATCATTTTGTATTGTAACTTTGACGAAAATTCCAGTCATGCACCTGCCGCATTATCATCTCCTCAAAATGTATACCCGCCGCGGCCGGGGGCTCTTCCGGTGCAGGATGACGTGAAGGCACTTGACAGTCAGCAGTCAGCAGTCAGCAGTCAGCGATTACCAATGACCAATGACCAATGACTAATGACCCTTTACTATTAACCAATACCAATTTTGAACTTTGAACTCTTTAATCTTTGATATCCGCCATTACACCATCCATGACGGTCCCGGAATAAGGACAACGGTCTTCTTCAAGGGCTGCCCGTTGCGTTGCTGGTGGTGCCATAACCCGGAGAGCCAGGAAACAGGCATCGAGCAGGTAACCGTGCAGAGAGTTTTAGATGGAAAGTGTTTTGAGACGGAGTCGGCAGTCGGCAGTCTTCAGTCGGCAGTGGAAGTGATGAAGGAGATTGACAAAGATGCGGTATTTTATGCTGAATCGGGCGGCGGGGTGACTTTTTCAGGCGGTGAACCGCTGATGCAACCGGTAGCTCTGCAGGAGCTACTTCACCTCTGTAAATCAAAAGGATATCATACTGCAATCGATACATCGGGGCATGCTGAGCCGGCTGCTTTGCAACAGCTAATTGAACTGGCAGATCTGTGGCTTTTCGACCTCAAAATAATGGATGACGCCAGGCACGTTGAATACACTGGCGTCTCTAATGAGCTGGCTTTGAAAAACCTGCAGGCCCTGGCCCTGGCCGGGAAAGAGGTCATCATCCGGTATCCTTTCATACCAGGTATAACGGACGAAACGGAAAATATGAAACAGATAGCTGTTTTAATGAATAAGCTGAAATTGAACCAAATCGACATTTTGCCCTATCATTCCATTGCTAAAGAGAAATACCGGAGAATGGGGAAGGCTTTTATGCTGGAAGGGATGGAAGAGCCTGATGAAACGAAGGTTAATGAGGTGGTGGATTTTTTTGGGAGTAAAGGGTTTTTAGTTGGGAAAGGAGGATGATAATGTTGAATGTTGGATTTTGAATGTTGAATTCGGGTATTATTGTTCAGTGTTAATCTTTGATTTAATCTGTGAAAATCTGTGAGAAATAATCATAAGTATGAATGACAGGATAAAAAAATTGAGAGAGGAAAGCCTTCGGGCGGTCAATACCCTCTCACACGAACGGGCGCTGCTGCTTACTGAATTTTATCAGTCTGATGAGGCAAAGAATGCTTCGATCCCCATGCAAAGGGCCCTGGCATTCAAGCATATCCTCGAAAATAAAAAGATCTGCATAAACGATGGCGAGCTGATCGTCGGTGAGCGCGGACCGGCACCTAAAGCTGTGCCCACTTACCCGGAGATCTGCCTGCATTCCCTGGAAGACCTGGAAATCCTGCATTCACGTCCTAAAGTGTCCTATAAATCTGACGAAGAAACCCGGAGGGTTTATAAAGAAATCATTATCCCTTTCTGGCAGGGACGTACCCAGCGGGACCGGGTCTTTTCAGCGATGGACAGCAAATGGATCGAAGCTTATGAAGCCGGCGTATTCACTGAATTCCAGGAGCAGCGTGCCCCGGGACATACAGTACTTGGCGGTAAAATTTATCAGAAAGGGTTCCTTGATTTTATTGAGGGAGATCGATGCGCAGCTGGAAAAGTTGGCGACGGGTAATGAAGTGATAAGCGATCGAAGATGCGAAGAGCTCAGGGCAATGAAGATAGCAGCTCAGGCGATGATACATTTTGCTGAAACGGCATTCTGAAGAATTAGTTCAAATTTCAAAGTTCAAAGTTCAAAGTGCGATGGACCGAGGAGAGACAATTTGCGTAAGGAGGAATTGCTTAGAACTGGCAGAGATTTGCCGCAGGGTGCCGGCACATGCGCCCCGGACATTTCATGAAGCGCTGCAATATTACTGGTTTATGCATGTCGGCGTCATTACCGAGCTGAATCCCTGGGATTCCTTTAATCCGGGACGGCTCGACCAGCACCTTTACCCATTTTACACGCGTGAAATTGCTGCAGGTACCCTCACTAAGGAAAAGGCAAAGGAACTTCTTCAGTGCTTCTGGATCAAATTCAACAATCACCCGGCCCCGCCAAAAATCGGCGTAACGGCAAAGGAAAGCAGTACTTACACCGACTTTGCCCTGATCAATGTGGGTGGTGTCAGACCCGATGGCAGCAATGCAGTCAATGAACTCAGCTACCTCATCCTGGACGTCGTGGAGGAGATGCGCATTTTGCAGCCCAGCTCGATGGTACAACTCAGCAGGGAAAACCCTGATAGTTTCATAGAGAGGGCTATGCATATCGTGAAAACCGGATTTGGCCAGCCCAGCATCTTCAACACCGATGCCATAATTCCCGAACTGGTCCGCCAGGGAAAAAACCTCGAAGATGCCCGCGAAGGTGGTGCCAGTGGCTGTGTTGAGAGCGGTGCCTTCGGGAAGGAAGCCTATTGGCTTACCGGCTATTTCAATCTGCCGAAGGTCCTGGAAATCACCCTTCACGGTGGCCTTGACCCGCGGACGGGTAAGAGAATAGGGACTCCATCCCAGGGGCTGGAGTCCCTCGAAAGTTTCGATGATTTGCTTGCCGCCTTCAGAGCCCAGCTGAATTATTTCATCGACATAAAGATCAAAGGAAATCTGATCATAGAAAAGCTGTTTGCCGATCATATGCCGGTGCCGTTCCTTTCTCTCCTGATCGATGATTGTATTTCCAACGGCAGGGATTACAATGCGGGCGGAGCAAGATACAACACTTCTTACATCCAGGGTGTCGGGCTGGGGAGCGTAACGGATATGCTGACCGCGCTGAAGTATTGGGTGTTCAGCCCCCTCCCTGACTCCCTCCCCCAAATTGGGGGAGGGACGGGGTGGGGGCCGACGGAAATGCTGAAGGCCATGGATGCTGATTTTATCGGTTACGAAGACCTTCGGTACAAACTTATCTATGAAACGCCAAAATACGGCAATGATGATGATTACGCCGATGAGCAGGCGGTTAATGTTTTTGATATGTTTTTTGACGCGGTGGATGGAAGGCCGAATGCAAGGGGAGGAAAACATCACATCATGATGCTTCCGACTACCAGCCATGTTTATTTTGGCAGCGTGACCGGTGCTATGCCCGATGGGCGTAAAGCATGGCAACCGCTTTCAGAAGGCATTTCGCCTTTCCAGGGGGCCGACATCAAAGGTCCTACGGCCGTGCTGAAATCCGCTTCCAAAATAGATCACCTTCGAACAGGCGGGACCCTGCTAAACCAGAAATTCACCCCGCAATTGCTTGACAACGAAAAAGGTATCACAAGTGTTTCAAAGTTGATCAGGAGCTATTTCCGCCTTAACGGACACCATATCCAGTTCAATGTTGTAACAGCTGATACATTACGGGATGCCCAGAAGCATCCGGAGAAATACCGCGACCTGATTGTCCGCGTTGCAGGATACAGCGATTATTTCAACGATCTGGGCGAAGCGTTGCAAAATGAAATTATCCGGAGAACAGAGCAAGATAGCCCCAACTTAACCCTTAACCCTTAACATTGTTATGACCCGTGCTTCTACAGTCCGCTCTGACCTGCTGCTACTGCTTGCCGCCGTCATCTGGGGGTTCGCCTTCGTAGCGCAGCGCATGGGGATGGATCACATGGCCCTTTTCTCTTCAACGCGATCAGGTTTGCAATGGGGGCAGGGGTGCTGGTTTTGGTGGTGAAGGTCAGGGAGGCATGGGGGCAGGTGGCAAGGAGCGGGGAAGCGGGGAAGCGGGGAAGCAGGGTGAAGTAAATAAAACCAGACCGCTGACCGCCGACCGCCGACCGCCGACCGTTTACGGAATCCTCCTCGGTCTGATCCTTATTCGCAGGGGCAACTTTCCAGCAGGCCGGCATTGTATATACCACAGCCGGTAACGCCGGATTTATTACCGGGCTTTATGTGATACTGGTGCCGGTATTTGGCATGTTCACCGGTCAGAAAGCCGGTGTCAACCTTTGGGGAGGAGCCATACTGGCCACCGTTGGCTTATATTTCCTTTCAGTCACTGAACATTTTACCATTTCCAAAGGTGATTTACTGGTACTGACCGGGGCAATATTCTGGGCAGTCCATGTTTTATACACCGGCTGGTTGTCGCCGCGGACCTCCGTATTGCGCCTGGCCATTACACAATATACAGTGTGTGCCGTTGCTGAGCTTGATGTCTGCGTTTCTGTTCGAATCTAACACCTTTGCCGGGATTTACCATGCAGCCATTCCGCTCCTTTACGGAGGACTTTTATCAGTAGGTGTAGCATTCACCCTGCAGATCATCGGGCAGAAAAAAGCCCCGCCTGCTCATACTGCCATTATACTTAGCTTCGAAGCAGTTTTCGCCGTCATAGGCGGTATCATGATATTATCAGAAACAATGACCGACCGGAAATGGATGGGCTGCGCACTCATGCTCGCGGGAATGTTGCTGGCGCAATTGAACGGTCGGCGGTCGGCGGTCGGCGGTCAGCAGTCAGCAGTCAGCAGTCAGCGGTCGGCGGTCAGCGGTCAGAAAAAATAACTTTGCCCTATGCCCTATGCCCTATGCACTTTAAACTATGAACTATGAACTTACTCCTCGAGGTTTGCGCCGGCTCAATCACTTCCGCCCTGAATGCATCTAAAGGGGGCGCTCACAGGGTTGAGCTTTGTGATAATCTCGCCGAAGGCGGAACGACACCTTCTCCCGGAATAATCAGGCAGGCTGTCAGGTTGCTGGATATCCCCGTCTTTGTCCTGATCCGCCCCAGATCCGGCGATTTTCTTTATTCAAACGCTGAGTTTGAAGCAATGAAGGAAGATGTATTGTTTTGCAGAGAGCATGGGGCAAAGGGCGTGGTGCTTGGAGTTCTTAAATCTGATGGTTCCGTTGACCTGGAGCGTACTTCGGAACTAATCCGCCTTGCAAATCCCGATGGAGGTTACTTTTCACCGGGCTTTTGACATGACACCTGATCCATTCCGGGCAATGGAAGATATTATCGGCCTGGGAATTGCCGGATCCTGACTTCGGGGCAGGCTGCCAGCGCACCTGCAGGCTCCAGCATCATAGCCGGGCTGATCACCCGGGCTTCAGGCAGGGTGATCATAATGCCAGGCGGAGGGATCAATGAAGTAAATATCATCGAATTGCAAAAGAAAACAAAAGCAGTTGAATTTCACGCATCTCTACGCAATCCTGTGAAAAGCAAGATGAAATTTAAGAACGATCAGGCTTTTATGGGAGCGACCGGGGAAGATGATTTTACCTGGCAGGAAACAGATCCGCAAAGGGTCAGAAAGCTCGTTGATCAATTATGTTCTATTTAGACGTCCGCACTCAGCGAAACTCCGTGTATCCTCTGCGAAACTCTGTGAAACTTATTAATTTTGAAAATTGATTTTTTTCCGGATATTAAATAACCAAAACCATGAAGCGAAGCTTTTCCCTCATTATTGCAATTTCATGTTTACTGAATATCAATGCCCAACAGTTGAATGACTGGGAAAACCCTGATGTGGTCGGCATCAACAAGTATGAGCCGCACAGCACACTCGTTCCTTATCCCGATGAACGTATGGCCCTCGAAAATAACAGGGTAGCATCACCTTACTTCAAGATGCTGAACGGCTGGTGGAAATTCAACTGGGTGGAGCGACCGGATGACCGCCCTGAAGATTTTTATCTTCCGGGATTTGATGATTCAAAGTGGAAACAGATACCGGTACCATCCAATTGGGAATTTCAGGGATACGGAGTACCCATATACGTCAATATTCCATACGAATGGACGCGGAAGCCAAATCCCCCGGAAATACCGCATGATTATAACCCGGTAGGTTCATACCGCCAGAAGTTCAACATTCCAGATACCTGGGAAGGTAAGCAGGTATTCATTCATTTTGGTGCCGTAAAATCAGCTTTTTACCTCTGGATCAACGGTAAAGGGTTGGATACAGCCAGGACAGCAAAACACCGGCGGAATTTAATATCACCGAATTATATCCAACCAGGGATAAACCTGCTGGCCGTCGAGGTTTACCGCTGGTCTGACGGGTCCTACCTCGAATGCCAGGACTTCTGGCGTATCAGCGGCATCGAACGCGATGTTTACCTGTACGCAAGGCCAAATGTTTATATCCATGACTATCTTTGCCCATACCGGGCTGACCAATAATTACACCGACGGGGATTTTAAACTTGAAGTTGAAGTGTTGAACAATGTGGAGAAAAAAACCAGGTCCGTAAAGCTCCAGGCCAGGTTGCTCAGTTCAAGCGGGAAATCCGTCATCGCTTCTTTTTCTGAAGAATTTGTTCTTAATAAGCTGGAGACCAGGCAAATCAACTTTGAGCAGGTCATTGCAAATCCAAAAAAATGGACGGCCGAAACGCCTGACCTGTATACACTTATCATTTCAGTTTATAATGATAAAGGGGTATGTGAAGAATCCGTCAGTTGCAAGGTTGGTTTCAGGACATCCGAAATCAAAAACGGCCAATTGCTGGTTAACGGAGTCCCGATCATGATAAAAGGTGTTAATCGCCATGAGCACGACCCGGTCACTGCCCATGTGATTTCAGAAGAATCGATGCTCGAAGACATCAGGCTGATGAAGCATTTCAACATCAATACGGTACGCACCTGCCCATTATCCGAATGATCCGCGGTGGTATGAGCTTTGCGACCAGTATGGCCTCTATGTTATCGACGAAGCCAATATCGAATCCCATGGTATGGGCTATCATCCGGACAGGACACTGGGAAATGATCCGCGTTTTATGACTGCCCACCTGGCCAGGATAGAATCCATGCTCGAGCGCGACAAGAACCATCCCAGCGTGATCATCTGGTCGATGGGGAATGAAGCCGGCGACGGGGTGAATTTCGACACCTGCTATAACTGGATTAAGCAACGCGATCCTTCGCGGCCTGTCCATTACGAGCGAGCAGAATTAAGGTGGAACACGGATATTTACTGCCCGATGTACCCCGATATTGAATACCTGGCCGAATATGCTTCCAAACCGCAGGAACGCCCGCTGATCATGTGTGAATATGCCCACGGGATGGGAAACAGCACGGGCAACCTGCAGGAATACTGGGATGTCATCGAAAGCCACCCGCAACTCCAGGGTGGATCGATATGGGACTGGGTCGACCAGGGATATGAGAAAAAAGACGCTAATGGGAGGATTTATTACGCTTATGGTGGAGATTACGGCCCTCCGGGAACCCCAAGCGACAGCAACTTCTGCATCAACGGGCTGGTCTTGCCCGACAGGACGCCACACCCGGCACTTTACGAAGTGAAAAAAGTCTACCAGTATATCGGCATTAAACCGGTTGATGCGGAGAAAGGAATCATTTCGGTGAAAAACAAGTATGATTTCATATCGACACGGAACCTGGATATCCACTGGAAACTTGCAGGCGATGGTGTAGTCATTGCGTAAGGAATGATTGAACAGCCGGATATTGCTCCTCATACCGAAAAAACCTTTGAGCTTGGCCTGCCTTCTATAGTGCCAATTCCCGGAGTAGAGTATTTCCTGAATTTCAGCGTAACAACCCGGGAAACCTCCGGTATGATACCTAAAGGGCACGAAGTGGCGTCCGAACAGATTCCCCTGCCCTGGAAAGCGGAAGTAAAACCGGTCAAGGATAAAGCCTTCCTGGAATTGATCTGGAGCAAGGACCGTAAAATGCTGACCATTTCAGGCGTCGATTTTTATGTCAGGTTTGATACCCTCACCGGCATTCATGAACTCGCTAGAATTTAACGGGAAGACAATATATTACACATGGACCGGTTCCGAACTTCTGGCGTGCTCCTGTGGATAATGATTTCGGGAACCACATGCAGTCCAGGTGCGCTGTATGGAAAGATGCCAGTAACATAAGAGAAGTGGCTTCCTTCAAGGTTGCAAAACCGGCGAAGGGCGAAGTCCATATTACCGTTAATTATTCTACTTGGAGATATTCGGATACCCTACCAGGCTAAATATGTGATCTACGGTTCAGGAGATATTTTTATATCTGGCGAAATCGATCCTGGTAGCAGCCGAATTTACCTGAATTGCCCCGTTTTGGCATGAATTTCAGGATACCCGCCGGATTCAGCCAGGTCAAATGGTATGGGCGGGGGCCTTTTGAGAATTACTGGGACCGTCATACCGCTGCTTTTGTCGGTATCTATGAAAGTGATGTAAAAGATCTCTATTTCCCCTATGTCAGGCCCCAGGAAAATGGCACCCGGACCGATATCAGGTGGATGGCCTTAACAGATGAAAGCGGAGACGGGATTCTCATAGCCGGCATGCCGCTGATATCAGCCTCGGCTTTGCCTTTCACCATCAGCCAGCTTGATTACACCGACAATGAGTTCCGCCATACGGTTGACCTTGTACCGAATGATTTTATCGACCTGAATATCGATTACCGCCAGACCGGTGTCGGGGGAAATGACAGCTGGGGTGCCAGGCCCCTTCCGGAATATACCTTAAAATCAGGTAAATACAGCTACAGTTACCGGATCAGGCCGATCAATAAAAATATTGACCCGATGAAAATCAGTAAAGTTGTATTTTCGCCCAATAATTGAAATAGCCAGGTTATGATGATAAAAAAGTTCTTTCTGCCTGCACTGATTGTGACTTTATTTGGATGTACCGATCGTAAGCCAACTGCGACACGTCCGGATATGATTCCGATGCCTTTTAAAGTTGAAATGAAGAGCGGACATTTTACCATAAATGGCAAAACTGATATTATTGTGAATTCTTCAGAGGGAGATGTCAAAATGGTCGCCGAATCATTGTCTTCCCGACTATCCTCCTTTACCGGCAAGAAGATTTCAATAAGCCAGCAAACAGGAAAACAACCGAAAAATTCCATTTTACTTAAAATTGATAAGTCATTAAACTTTGAATTGGGGCAGGAAGGCTATAAATTATCGGTAGGATCTTCAAAGATCGAGATCATCGCTCCTGCACCGGCAGGGCTTTTCTATGGTGTGCAAACCCTATACCAGCTTCTGCCTGCCGGAATTTTCAGCGATCCCGCAACTCTTCGTGAAAATGAACCTGACCTTCGGATTCCCTGCCTGGAAATGAAGGATAAGCCCGCTTTTCCCTGGCGCGGCATGCACCTGGATGTCTCGCGTCATTTTTTTCCAAAGGGATTCATAAAAAAATATATCGACCTCATTGCCCTTCATAAAATGAATACTTTTCACTGGCATCTTACAGATGACAATGGCTGGAGGATTGAGATCGACAGTTATCCGAAACTGACGGAAATAGCCGCCTGGAGGGCTGACCGCGAAGGGATACCCTGGAATGAATGCAAGCCGCAACGTCCCGGGGAACAGGCTACTTACGGCGGGTTTTATACCAAAGAAGATATCCGTGAAATTGTTGAATATGCGCGGCAAAGATTTGTGACGGTCATCCCTGAAATTGAAATGCCCGGGCATAGCTTCTGAGGTATTTGCAGCCTACCCTGAGTTTTCCTGCACAGGCGAGAGACTAACCGTTCAAACAGGATCTTACTGGCCTAACAATGATATTTTCTGTGCAGGCAAGGAGGGAACATTCAGGTTCCTCGAAAATGTCATCGATGAAGTGATCGAACTTTTTCCTTCCGGTTATATCCACATCGGGGGTGATGAAGCTGATAAAACCGCATTGGAGATCATGCCCCGATTGCCAGTCGAGGATCAGGAAAGAGGGCCTCGCCGGTGTTGATGAACTCCAGAGTTATTTTGTGAAGAGGATTGAGAAATATTTGAATGCCAAAGGAAAGAGGATGATCGGATGGGATGAGATCCTGGAAGGCGGACTTGCCCCTGATGCTACAGTTATGTCGTGGCGGGGTTTCGAAGGAGGTATTGAGGCGGTGCAACAGGGCCACCAGGTGGTTATGTGCCCGGTTTCGCATTGTTATTTCGATTATTACCAGGCTGATCCGGAGTTTCAACCTAAGGCAATCGGCGGATTGATAACTTTGAGAAAGGTGTATTCATTCAGGCCGGTTCCATCCGAATTGCAGGGGGATAGCCGTAATCTCATCATGGGTGGCCAGGGAAATGTCTGGACAGAATATATTTCCACTCCCTCACATGCGGAATATATGGCCTTGCCAAGGATGACAGCCCTGGCCGAAGTGCTCTGGACCCCTGAAAAAGATCTTAACTGGGATGATTTCAAAGAACGGCTGAAAACACAGTTTTTACGTTTTGATGGGATGAAAGTCAATTATTTTAAGGGTTCAGGGAAAGTTGAGGCACATGCTTTGTTTAATGCGGATGACAAGCCTTATTCATTGAAACTTCAGACCGAAGCCCCCGGGACAACAGTTTACTATACGCTGGATGGGAAAAATCCTGACCGAAGTTCATTTAAATATAAAAATCCTGTTATAATTGATCATGATGTAACATTGAAAGCAGTTGCATTCAGGGGCAGTAAACAACTGGAGAAACCCGCTGAATACAAGGTTTTGAATCATAAAGCAGTAGGTAAGGATATAATTTATCGCAATGAGTTCAGCGATCGTTACCCGGGCAATGGGAGGCAAACGTTAAATGATGGCCTGAAAGGGTCATTAAATTACAATGATGGATACTGGCAGGGATTTAACGGAATTAATGCGGATATCGTTATAGACCTTGGCCAGGATTTTGCTTTTAATTCTATTAATACTACTTATTTACTGGACCAGAAAAAATGGATATTTATCCCTGAAGTGGTGAATTACTATTTCTCGGTGGATGGGGAAAAATATCAGAAAATAGCAGGTGTGACACATAAAATTCCGCTTAATGATAATAGCGTCCTGACTAATGATTTTTCAATAAGACTTAATAAGCCTATGAAAGTCAGATTTATACGCATTGAAGCGATCAATATAGGGGTTTGCCCGGAATGGCATCCCGGAAAAGGCCAGAAAGCCTGGATTTTTATCGATGAAATCGAAGTCAGATAGACAGAACAAGTTTATAATACCTGGTTAATATGAAAATCTTATCCATCATTTCATTGCTGATCATTTTGACCTTTTCCGGGTTTTCGCAGCCTGATCCTGGCTGCTTATTATTCAGCATCGCGGCTTGACTATTATACAAATGAAGAGGTAGGAGAAATCCTGGTTTACGTTCCGCCAGGTTTAAAAGAGCATAAGATCTCCATCGACCTTGTCTTTGAATATGAATCCCTCAACAAAGGTTACCCTGTTTCTTCAAGCGGGGTTTCAACAGTTCCATTCCCGATGAAATTGCTAAGGGAAGGGCAAAATGAAATAACGGTCTCTTTTTATGAAGATGATAAATGGATTGATTCCAGGAAGGTTTGGGTGACCATCAGGCCGCACCGTGAAAATGCTGTGAAAATTGACCTGGCTACCGGCGGGCTTTTTGTTTCCGGGATGCCCATGCTGCCCTTTGGATTTTATACTTATTTTCCGGTTCAGCCCACGCTCCCGGAGGAAGAAGCCATCAAAGGATTTAACCTGATATCTCCATACCAGGGAATTGACAGGAAAACCTTAAAAGACGGAAGGCCTATATGAACCGTTGTGCTGACCTGGGCATCAGGGTGAATTATAATCTTTGCAGCATAGCCGGAGGTGGAGGGTCGGAAGCTCCCGCTCAGAAGGACTTTCCAGTCAGAAAAACGGAAATGCTGCGCAGGGAAGTGGAAATGTTCCGCGACCACCCGGCCCTGCTGGCCTGGTATATTGCCGATGAGCCTGATGCACAAGACCTGCCGGCTGATTCTTTACGGGCAGTTTACAGACTTATCAAAGAGCTGGATCCTTACCACCCGGTGAGCCTGTTTGCTCAGTTCACCCAGGAAAGCTGCTGAATTCAGTGATGTTATGGATATCGTCATGACGGATCCTTATCCTATTCCACAGGGAAAATAACCGAGGTTAAAGAATATACCGAAATTATGAAAAATGCATTCTGGCTTGCAAAAACCCGTCTGGGTTGTCCCGCAGGCATTCGGAGGTAATGAATGGTGGTTAAGGGAGCCGGATCCTAGGGAGATAAGGGCTATGACTTACATGGCCATTATTCATGGCGCTACCGGGATACAGTATTTTATCAGGAACGGTCCTAACAGTTTTCCGAAATCCACGGCCATGTGGGATGAATGCGGTGCCATAGCGCTTGAAATTGCCGAGCTGACGCCGGATATCCTTTCACCCCATTATGCTCCTGAACTTACTTCGGAAACACCTGGTATCCATATGAAAGCATGGAACAGGGCTGGCCTGGTTACTATAGCCGTCGTAAATGACCGTAACGAACCTGGTTACTTTAAGCTGAAGATGCAGGATATTGATCTTACCATTACTGCTGACGTGATGTTTGAAAACCGTAAAATAAGCATCACGGAAGGGGTTATTGAAGATATAATTGATGGGTATGGCACAAGGGTATATCGTTTCGATGCAAGGCACAAACCAGACCGGGTAAAATCCTTTGAGCCCGGCAATCTTTCCGTTGATCCTGGTTTTGAAGATATGACCAGCGCCGGCGTGCCATCAGCCTGTTACGCCTACCCTGGTGACGACCGGGGCAACACATATTTCATCGATTCACGCAGGCATTACCAGGGTGAACATTCCCTCCGGTTGAACAACCCTTCGGGAAAGTCTGGCAGCAGGTTGTCATTTTATGGTCTTGAACTGGCAAAGGACAAAAGCTATACGGTCAGTATCATGGCGAGAACCGGCCCCTCATCCAACCGTCCTTCAGTGAAAAAGGAAGGGGCTGTAAGGTTCAGGATGGCTATGGGTCCGGCAGAAAGAATATTTGAATGCACTGATACCTGGCAAAAGTTTGAGATCAATGCTGTTCGTGTTATTGAACAGCCAGATGGCAGTACAAGGACCTCGCCCCAGTTGGAAATGGCTGGTAAAGGAACGGCATGGTTCGACCTGTTGCAGGTTTATCCTGATATGGAAATGAAGGAGAGAAAAGGGGAAGAGGGGAAAGGGAGTATTGTTGAGCTGTCGTCAGTCCATCCTGATGTTAAAATATATTATACCCTTGACGGAAGCGAACCTTCGACGCAATCTTTGCTATATATGATCCCGGTGGAAATTGAAAAGGGCGCCCGGCTCAGGGCAGCGGCTTACCACAAAGGGATCCTGGTTGGGTACATCGAAGGTGCTGTTATGTGACTTCTATTTTTATTTAGATTGATTATAAATATATGAAGCATGTATTTTGTATGCTGAATATTTCATAGTTTTGGCTCCCACCATCCACCTAATTTACTTAAACTCAAATTTATGAAGAAAATTTACTTTTTCTCCCTGATTTTCTATTGTTTACTTTCATCCCGGGTGGGATATTCACAGAATTGTGCCGTTAATGCCGATGTTGACCAGGTTATCTGTGCCAACCAGGTCATGACATTAAATGGACAAATAACAGGATCTTTACCATCGGAAATCGTGACTACCTGGTCACAGATTGGCGGCCCTTCAGTCGTTATAACAAATCCTGCTTTGCTGGTTACCACGGTTACAGGTTTTACCGGTGGGACCACTTATGTTTTCAGGTTAACCACGACCTGTCTTGATGGTGCATTAACATATGATGATGTCACATTCACGGTAACACCGATAACTATTGCAAATGCGGGCCCTGATGCATCTTACTGCCCGGGAACCGGGGCAGGAAACTTATCCGCTAACGCAGTTTCCAGTGGTGAAACGGGCACCTGGACGATCATCGGAACTAATAATGCCGGTGTTTCAGTTGTAACGGCTTCATCCCCGACCAGCAGTATTAACCTGGCAACTACGTCGGCTGGTGTGACAACCCTGAGGTGGACAATTACACGTGGGGTTTGTACAAGTTATGATGATGTAGTAATCACCAATTACGGGGGTGTCAGTCCGGTTACGGCCGGGCCGGACCAGAACTTATCAGCGTGTTACAGTACCACCACCTCAACTACATTGGCCGGGAGCTTTGATGGTAATGGATTTGGCGGACAAACCGGCCAGTGGGTATTGGTCAGCGGGCCCAACAACCCGACTTTCGGCAACATTAATGCCCATAATTCAAGCCTCTCCAATCTTATTCCCGGAACATACACCTTACGGTGGGTTGTTTCTGGCCCTTGCGCGAATGGATTTGATGAAGTTGTCATTAACGTTCCGGCACCGGTAGGTTCAGTTACCAGTGTCGGCAACCTGACAAATCAAACTTTTTGTGATCTTCGGACAACCGCCACACTAACCGGTCCAACGCCCCTTTATATCAATGAATCGGCAAAATGGACAATTGTTTCGAAACCAGCCGGTGCAACAGATCCTGTATTTTCCGATGATACAAATCCAATTACCCAGGTGACATTCAGCGGAGCAGGCCAGCCCAAAGTTGGCACATACAGGTTCAGGTACAGAATTACAAATTCTCTCACTGGTTGTTTAAGCCAGGATGAAAGCGTAGACATTGTCTTCAACCAAAATCCGACTCTCAATGCTGGACCCGATCAGGTTCTTACCTGTAATGCAAATACAACTACTATTTCCGGTACGCAAAGCGGAAGTGGCACCCCGGAATATAAATATATTTCATGGCCAACCGGCTTTACTCCACCCAATACTAACTGGAATGCGGTCACAACGTCAAATATAGGAGCGGGAACATGGTCACAAACCTATACTAACCTAAATAGTGAAGGCACTTACGTTTTGCAGTTCAGGAAATCTTCCGGCACTAATAATTCATGCGGGACGGTATTCGATGATCTCACCATTACAGTATCTAAAACCCCTACCTCTTCCAATTCGGGTTCGAGCCAGTTACTGGCCTGTAATGTCGACAGTACCGACCTTGTAGGCAATATTCCTACTGTCGGGTACGGAACCTGGTACCAGGTAAGCGGCCCAAATATTGCAAATCTTCTTTTCCCGGCTAATAACAGGACCCCGATTACCGACATGGTTCCCGGCCTATACCAATTTCGCTGGCTGATAACAGGAGGTCCTGCGTGTCCTACAAAGCAAAGAGATACCCGCGTTGTGGTTGCAAATGCAACACCGACACAGGCCAATGCAGGACCGGATGTCGGTTTATGTTATGGAACCCCTTATCAGCTCCAGGGGAACAACCCGGTTTTGAACGAAACGGGTACCTGGGCTGTGAATCCGACATCAGGAGTGACTTTTTCCCCGAATGTCAATAACCCCCATGCTATAATTAATGGTCTTTCGGCTAATACTGTATATCGTTTGATCTGGACGATCAACAATTCGTGCGGAGTTACCCGTGACACCATGTTTATAACCACGACCAATGTGCAGGGAGCGCCGCTTTCAAATGCCGGGGCCGATATTTGCAGACCATCAGGCACCACCAGTGTGCAGCTTGACGGTAGCAACCCGGCGCCAGGAACAGGAACCTGGACGGCCATCCCATCAACCGGTATCACTTTCACTCCAAACGCCAATACCAGAAATGCAACAGTAAACGGATTGTCAGATGGTACTTATCTCTTTGAATGGTCAATCGCTGTAGTTGGCTGCGATCCAACCAGGGATTCGGTCATGGTGACAATATCAGCACCTGTAACACCTGCCAATGCTGGCCCTGATCAGATAATTTGCGGTAATTCAGCTACCCTGGCTGCAAATAACCCGACTGTCGGAACCGGTTTATGGGAACAGATGGCAGGCCCTCCGGGTGTATCATTTGCAGATTCTTCTTTATTTAATACTGGGGTTACCTTTTTAACAGAAGGTTCATATACACTTTACTGGACCATTTCTAACGGGGCATGTGCTTCATCGGTCGATAGCGTGGATATCAGGATTGAGTTTACTCCCGAGGCTGCTCAGGCAGGTAAGGATACAGTTTACTGCAATGTAACTACACTGCCGGTAACAATGAATTTTTATGCTACACCAGTGACCAACGGAACCGGAGTATGGACTTTTGTCAGCGGACCAGGCACGCCAACAATTGCCAATCCTTTATCTCCCACTTCCCAGGTTACCAACCTCAATGCTGGGACCTATACATTCAGATGGACCGTCACCAGCGGACCTTATTGTCCCCCGAGTACCGATGATATGCAGATTTCCATTATTCCCAAAGCTTTTGCCGGTGCCGATGCAGGTTACTGTGACATAACGGAGATCCTCCTGACAGGAAATGCCGGGACCACGGGCACCTGGCAACAGACAGCCGGACCAGCGGCAACCATGACTGTTAACGGGCCGAATACTGCCATAGCATCAGGATTAATGAACAATAATGTTTACAGGTTCAGGTACCTTTTGGCTGTTTCAACTCTCGATATAGGAGGATGCTCATCGGTTGATACCGTTCAGTACACTATTTACGCTCCTGCTACCCCTTCCAGTGCCGGGACAGATCTGGAGTACTGCCAACCGATATTACCGGTCAGGGATACCTTCTACCTCAGCGGCAATGCGCCGGCAGTTGGAGAAACCGGAACATGGACGCGTCTGAGCGGACCTGTCACCGGAACTTTCCTTCCCAATGCCAATGTTCAAAATGCAAAATTTGTTCCTGGCGGCACGACTCAATCAGGCAGATTGGGCACTTATTATTTTGTATGGACCATAGCCAATGGTAGCTGCACCAGTGCCGACCAGGTGAGGGTCGTCAATTATGCCCAGCCTTCTGTAGCAAATGCAGGATCTGATCTTGTAATCGTTTGCGATACTTTTGCCATCATGGCCGCGACCCCGGTAACAAGTGGCATCGGGATCTGGAGCCAGGTTGATGGGCCTTCAGGACCTGTAATCGCGGCACCATATCAACCCAACACGATCATTTCAAACCTGAAACCTTTAACCTATCCAGCCACCTATAAGTTTATGTGGGCAGTTTCAAACGGGCCCTGTGCTATGAACCGTGATACGGTTTCTATTACAGTTTACGAAAAGCCGACCGAACCTGAGGCGGGCCCCGATCAGTCTCTTTGTGAAATTTTTACCTTTACCATGCAGGGAAATTTGATAACGGTAGGTACTGGCCTGTGGTCTCAGTATGAGGGTCCGGCCGCAATAATCAATAATCCGTCATTTCCTGATGCATATATCGAATTTCCCGGGACAGGCGTATATAAATTTATCTGGACCTCTTCAGCTGCTCCATGTTCCCTGGCCGATTCAGTGAAAATCACAATTTTTGACGATCCGTCTGTCGCTGATGCGGGAATAGATCGTGAACTATGCCAGTTTGAAATGTTATTTCTTGCCGCGACCGCACCAGACATTGGAACAGGATTATGGACCCAGCACAGCGGTCCAAATGCAGCAAATATCCTGAATCCATCGTCACCAAACACGCAGGTGATAGGGATTATTCTCGGGACTTATCGTTTCGTATGGACTGTTAGAAATGGTACATGCCCTCCCAGTACAGATACCGTCACAATTGCCATAGCTGATTCACAGCCGCCAATGCTGAACTGTCCTTTGAATCTTACGGCTCAGTGTTCAGCCCCGGTTCCCTATGCAAGTTTTGCACTCTTTACTTCAGCCGGTGGTTCAGCATCAGATAATTGCGGTATCAATCCAGCATCATTTGGTTTATTGACCAGTGTTTCTGACGGGTTCACCTGTCCGGAAACCATCACGAGAACTTATAAGATCAGCGACCTTTCCGGTAACCAGGTTACCTGTACCCAAACAGTAACTATCGACGATACACAACCGCCAAGTATGACATGCCCTGGTCCCCTGACGGCCCAGTGCACTGCTCCATCGGCCTATGCAAGCTATGCTGCTTTTGTTACAGCCGGCGGTTCAGCAACGGATAATTGCGGCATCGATGAGACTTCCTTTACTCATGTTGGCGACGTCTCCGACGGGGAAAGCTGCCCGGAGGTCATTACACGAACCTATAGTATTGAAGACTTGTGCGGCAACGAAGCGACCTGCACCCAGATTATCACGATCAACGATACCCAATTACCTTCACTCACCTGCCCCGGAGCCCTGACAGCCCAGTGCACAGCCCCGGCAGCGTATGCCGACTATGCAGCCTTTGTAACGGCAGGCGGCTCGGCAACGGATAACTGTGGCATCGACGAGGCGTCCTTTACCCATGTCGGAGACGTTTCCGACGGGGAAAGCTGTCCTGAGGTCATCACACGGACTTACCGGATTGCCGATGATTGCGGCAACCAGGCAACCTGCACCCAGACCATAACCCTCGATGATACCCAGGTGCCATCGCTAACCTGCCCCGGAGCCCTGACAGCCCAGTGCACAGCCCCGGCAGCGTATGCCGACTATGCAGCCTTTGTAACGGCAGGCGGCTCGGCAACGGATAACTGTGGCATCGACGAGGCGTCCTTTACCCATGTCGGAGACGTTTCCGACGGGGAAAGCTGTCCTGAGGTCATCACGCGGACCTACCGGATAGCAGATGACTGCGGGAACGAAACTACCTGCACCCAGACCATTACTATCAATGATACCCAGGTGCCATCGCTAACCTGCCCGGGAGCCCTGACGGCCCAGTGCACAGCCCCGGCAGCTTACGCTGATTATGAAGCCTTTATGACTGCTGGCGGTTCGGCAACGGATAACTGCGGTATCGATGAGATATCCTTTACCCATGTTGGAGACGTTTCCGACGGGGAAAGCTGTCCAGAGGTCATCACACGTACCTACCGGATAGCAGACGACTGCGGTAACGAAACTACCTGCACCCAGACCATCACCATCGATGATACCCAGGTGCCATCACTAACCTGTCCGGGAGCCCTGACGGCCCAGTGCACAGCCCCGGCGGCCTATGCTGATTATGAAGCCTTTGTAACAGCAGGCGGCTCCACAACGGATAACTGTGGCATCGATGAGACGTCCTTTACCCATGTTGGAGACGTCTCCGACGGGGAAAGCTGCCCGGAGGTCATCACACGAACCTACCGTATTGAAGACTTGTGCGGTAACGAAGCTACCTGCACCCAGACTATCACGATCAATGATACCCAATTGCCTTCACTAACCTGTCCCGGAGCCCTGACGGCCCAGTGCACGGCCCCGGCAGCCTATGCCGACTATGCAGCCTTTGTAACGGCAGGCGGCTCGGCAACGGATAACTGTGGCATCGACGAGGCGTCCTTTACCCATGTCGGAGACGTTTCCGACGGGGAAAGCTGCCCGGAGGTCATTACACGAACCTATAGTATTGAAGACTGTGCGGTAACGAAGCGACCTGCACCCAGATCATCACCATCGACGATACCCAATTACCTTCACTAACCTGTCCCGGAGCCCTGACAGCCCAGTGCACAGCCCCGGCAGCGTATGCTGATTATGCAGCTTTTATAACGGCAGGAGGCTCGGCAACGGATAACTGTGGCATCGACGAGACATCCTTTACCCATGTCGGAGACGTTTCCGACGGGGAAAGCTGTCCTGAGGTTGTCACGCGGACATACCGGATAGCAGACGACTGCGGTAACGAAACTACCTGCACCCAGACCATTACTATCAATGATACCCAGGTGCCATCGCTAACCTGCCCTGGATCCCTGACTGCCCAGTGCACAGCCCCTGCAGCCTATGCTGATTATGCAGCTTTTATAACGGCGGGAGGTTCAGCTACGGATAACTGCGGTATAGACGAAACATCCTTTATCCATGTTGGTGATGTTTCCGACGGGGAAAGCTGTCCTGAGGTCATCACGCGGACCTACCGGATAGCAGATGACTGCGGGAACGAAACTACCTGCACCCAGACCATTACTATCAATGATACCCAGGTGCCATCGCTAACCTGCCCTGGAGCCCTGACTGCCCAGTGCACGGCCCCGGCAGCTTATGCTGATTATGCAGCATTTATGACTGCTGGCGGTTCGGCAACGGATAACTGCGGCATCGATGAGATATCCTTTACCCATGTTGGAGACGTTTCCGATGGGGAAAGCTGTCCTGAGGTCATCACACGTACCTACCGGATAGCAGACGACTGCGGTAACGAAACTACCTGCACCCAGACCATCACTCTTAACGATACCCAGGTGCCATCACTAACCTGTCCGGGAGCCCTGACGGCCCAGTGCACAGCCCCGGCAGCATATGCTGATTATGCAGCCTTTATAACGGCAGGCGGTTCGGCAACGGATAACTGCGGCATCGACGAGGCATCCTTTACCCATGTTGGAGACGTTTCCGACGGGGAAAGCTGCCCTGAGGTCATCACACGGACTTACCGGATTGCCGATGACTGCGGCAACGAGACTACCTGCACCCAGACCATAACCCTCGATGATACCCAGGTGCCATCGCTAACCTGTCCCGGTGCCCTGACGGCCCAGTGCACGGCCCCGGCAGCTTACGCTGACTATGCAGCTTTTATAACGGCGGGAGGTTCAGCTACGGATAACTGCGGTATAGACGAGATATCCTTTATCCATGTTGGTGATGTTTCCGACGGGGAAAGCTGTCCTGAGGTCATCACGCGGACCTACCGGATAGCAGATGACTGCGGTAACGAAACTACCTGCACCCAGACCATCACTATCAATGATACCCAGGTGCCATCGCTAACCTGCCCGGGAGCCCTGACGGCCCAGTGCACTGCCCCGGCAGCTATACACTGATTATGCAGCTTTTATGGCTGCGGGAGGTTCGGCAACGGATAACTGCGGTATCGACGAGATATCCTTTACCCATGTTGGAGACGTTTCCGACGGGGAAAGCTGTCCTGAGGTCATCACACGTACCTACCGGATAGCAGATGACTGCGGGAACGAAACTACCTGCACCCAGACCATCACCATCGACGATACCCAGCTGCCAACACTTACCTGTCCCGACGGTCTGATAGCCGTATGCGAAGCCCCGGTGGTCTATGCTGACTTTACTGCATTCGAAACAGCAGGCGGTTCAGCATCGGATAACTGTGGCATCGACATTTATTCCTTTGTTTGGGTAGAGGACATTTCTGATGGTAATACTAATCCGGAGACCATTACCCGTATTTATAAAATAGAAGACCTTTGCGGGAATGAAGCAACTTGTGAACAGATCATCATAATTGATGATATAAACGTGGAAACCTGGGTTTACCTTGAAGGCTCAGCTATTGATCCGGGAGGTTGTGAGGATTATACCCCTCTGATGCGCACCGATCTGAATGATCTGCATATTTTACCCGGGCAAACCTATCTTCATTTATGCGGTGATACTATTTATACTGCTGCAGGCCAGCCTTATAATGTTGCTCCATGGAATTATGGCGGTAATGAAGGTGATGACTTTGACTCCAATCGCGATCCGTTGATTGGAGATGCTGATTACCCTATAACAGTCGTGGATTGGGTACTCATTTCGCTCAGGGAGACTCCTGATGGCGGACCTCTGTGCCAGAAGGCTGCGCTTTTACATAACAACGGCTCCATTCAGTTCATCGATGGAGGATTTACCTGCTGTAACCTTGATTATTCTACTCCTTATTATCTTGTGATTGAACACCGCAATCATTTAATGGTCATGTCTGATACAGCCATTAGCGTTTCAGAAGGTGTTATCTCTTACGACTTCCGTTACAGGCAAAGTTATATCAATACACTTGTGACAGGAGGATCCGGACAGAAGGAGATACTGCCTGGCCTTTACGCCATGTATGCAGGAAATGGAGACCAGGTTCTGACCGTTAGTTCTGATACGAGAATAAACCTGGATGATGAGACTTATTGGCAAAGCCAGAATGGAAAAATAGGCAGTTATCTCAATGGTGATTATAATATGAATGGAGATTGTAACTATAATGACCGTGTCACCTGGGAATTTAACAATACAGTGTTCACAACAGTACCAAGAGATTAATCAACATAAAACCAGAAAATTATGAAACGGTTTCAATCAAACATAATCATCAAATTATATCAGGTGAATTTCTTTTCATCACGGAAAGTGATATTACCCATTCTTTTATTCCTGGTGTCAGGATTTCACGCCACGGCTGATACATGCCCGCTTCATGAAGTCAGGGTGCGTTTTGCCAATCCGCAGTATGACTGCCTCACTCAAAATTATTGTCTTGATGTTGAATTTAAGGCAAATACCCCGGGGTTGCAGTTATTCGGTATGAACGTCCGTTTTTATTATGATGACAGCGTCCTGGAATATCTTTCGATGGGAGATTTCGAAGAAGGATATGACAGTCCGTATCCACCCCAGATCACTACCGATAATCCTGCCTGTGCTGACCTCTTCGGCTTTGACGGCCCGTTGGAATGGTTTAACGGAACGGTGCAATTGGTGTCTTCTTCACCTGTCTACATTTCTACCACCGGATGGACGAAATTGTTCAATATCTGTTTTCATGTAGATGGCCCTTATGAATTAGGCGTCGAAAATTTCTGCCCGAGTATTGTATGGGACCTTCAGCTGGATAATGGATCAGGCGGATACCAGAACGGTGACGATGGTGTTGTTATGACAATCGTAGATCCCCTGGATCGGCAGGATTCAGCGCCAGTTGATGAAAATGTCGTGCAATTTAACTGGGAATATGATATCACAGGAAATCCATACGGGACACCCAAAAGTATGGTTTGTATATCAAAGATTTGCGGTTATGAAGTACCACTGTCAAACTGGGCATTATTCATGGCAATCGGCCTGATGCTGGTTACCACCTTATTCATCTGGAGAAGAAGAATGAACTGATAAATCATGTAACCGACGGCTTCAATCGTCGGACTACTTCAAAAAAGAGGCTGCTCAGACTTCTGAGACAGCCTCTTTTTTTATTACTAAATGAACAATCTTTCTTATTCAATTGTTTACTAGGCTGTTTGCCGAATATTAACTTAATCTCTGGATTTCACAAATCCTCCGGGACATGATCAAAATCCCGCTACTGTTAAACAATCTCCTCGATAAAGCTAAATCTTTAGTTATGGAAGAATTGAACCCGGAAATGACCGCAGATCAGACTGTGACTGAAAATCCTGTACCTGAACCTGTAGATGTTTCCCCTTCGGTCCCTGTTACAACTCCTCCACCGGTTAAAAATATTACGTGGCAGAAAGGTATAACAGCCATTTTCAACGGACTTGGGATCGGACTGCTGCTCGGGATACTTTTGGGTTTATCCGTATCACCGGTAGTTAGCGGTGTTATTGCAACACTTTCAGGACTTCTTGCCGTATTGTTAGGACTGGATGAGAAATACCTCGATCCGCTAAAAAGCATCCGCATCGGAGCATTTGGTTTTTCTGCCGTTGCCGGCATAGTCCTGGGCCTGTATATCCGTGCTTTTGATCCGCTCTCGCCTTCCCTGCTTGACAAAATGAATGAATATGTTGAAATTGGCTACAGTGAGGAAGAGGCGAGGGCATTTATCACTAAAACAATAAAGGCCGATACGGTTGCAGATCCCGGCGATGATAATGTACTATATAATTCCACTATTGATGTTGCAGATTGTGAAAACCTTGCCGAGATAAAAGCAGACTGGACTTTAGAAGAGATGGCTGTTTTATTCAATTATCTCGGAGGCACCTGGGGTGAATTCGCACAAGTATTCCAGGCCGATCTTTCCAATGAAATAGCCGGAAAAGCCCTGCTAACCATGCGTGATTGTTTTTGCACCTCAAATGCCAGCGGCGAGATTAAAATGACCAACCTGGAGGAAATCAGGAAACTGGAAAAAGATGGATCTGTTGATCAGATTGAAGAAGTGCTTTCATCCCCGGCATCAGGGGAAAACTGGCAGAAAATTGTCGTTAAAGTTCGTGAGAATATCCCCCAAAGCAACAGACAAGATGTGTATGTATCAATAATAAAAGTCCTGGGTTATGAAGAATAAGATTTGGTCCATTGTGATATTATTTTTTGTTGTTTTTACTGCCGGTGCGCAGCAGAAATTAACCGAGGAACAGATCTTTACGAAGCTTTCCAAGTCTATTGTCTGGGTCGAGGTCAGTAATATCCCGGGGAAGGGCAATAATGTTTGCACCGGTTTCGCCTGGCAGAGGCCTGACCAGATCGTGACTTCGCTGCATGCCATGAACCCTGCCGGAAAGATTTGGATCAAGTACTTCAATAATGCCAGGTATCTCCGCGAAGCAGTAGTAAAAAAGATTTACAAAGATGCCGACCTGGTCCTGCTGGAGATAAAGGAAGGACAGCTTCCCATACCACCTGAAGTGGTGCCGATTGAAACTAACCATAAAGAACGTATAGAAGCCGGCAACTGGATCTATGCGTTGGGCTACCATAGCGGCGCCGTAAGAGGCCAGTCGAGGACCCTTAAAAAAGGATATGTGGTCCCGCCTGAAACCCTTGAGAGCTTTCTTCCCCGGCCTTATACCGTTATTCTGAAGTCCCATAAATTTCCAAGGGTCGATATCGAGATATTTTACCTTGAGGGCAGCCTCTTACCGGGCTATTCGGGTGCACCATGCCTGGATGTTTACGGCAGGCTGGTTGGAATTGGCGATGGGGGACTCGAAAAAGGAGCCAGTAATGTAAGCTGGATCATCCCGGCAAAATTCCTGGATGATCTTATGGCTTCTGCGGAGACTGAAATGCCATTTGGTTTTGCCAGCGACCTGCATTTCTGCACAACCATTCCAAACAAACATTCATCAATAGACTTTGATTCGCTTGATATGAGTGATCTAGAATTAATGGAATCTGCCGATGGGGATACGAACATTTACGATCCTGTCATGTCGGATGACTTTGAGTTTTACATCACTAAAAACAGGTCGCTTCTTGAGATGTACGAAACTTCAGATAGCCCGGAGAATCTCATTAAATTTTTAGAAGGAATGAAAGAAGAATTCAAGGTGAATATGAATTATGAGAACCTGAGGTTTGATATTTACGAGGACATTAAAAATGGTGTGGTACTGGCCATACCTGAGGGTGATGTCCTCTATTTTGATGAAAAGGATAAGCATTTCCAGGCTGATAATAGTCAAACAAAAAATGTACATCTTGTTTTTAACGGCGTAACCGACGATTTTTCGCAAACAACTATTGAAGATCAGCTTGATGCCACGTTTGAATGGCTGATTGATTCCATGGCGGTATACTGGCAGGTTAAAAGCTTTTCTATTGATGATGATTATACCTATATCCTACCATATGATGAGAACCGGAAGATAGCCTATGTCCTGATGAAAAGCGAACCATTTGCTGATGCCGAATTTGGCGGTTTCAGCACCGTATATCTTTATGTCACCCTGCTAATGACCGAAGAGAAGTCTTTCATGTCCGTAGCTTCTTATAAGATGGCAAATGAAAAAATAAATGCAGCCCAGCTAAACGGCCTTGATTGCCTGAATAAAGATAATTCAGATGATTGCAAATATTTTGAGTCATTGATAGAGGTTTTCTGTGCGGCACATCTGACAACTTTTGCATTTTAAAACTTAAAATAATTTATCGATATGGCCAGAATTTATACTTCGAAGATCAACCTGGAAGAGCTGGATGGAAATGCCAGTTACGCTAACGAAAAAGGTAATCATGAATGCGTTGCCCTGGTGCAAAAAGCAGCAGGGGTTCCAAATACGGCAACATGGATTCAAGGCAAAAAAGTTTTGGATTGTGCGGCAGGAGAGATTGCAAAAGGAACTGTGATCTCCACCTTTGATGAAAATGGAAAATATCCGCTAACCGAGCGACACGCTGCGATATATGAAAGCCATGACGGGACGGGTATTAAAGTCATAGACCAGTGGAACAAACAGGCAATGGCAAAAAGAAGGCTGATCAGGTTGAAAAATGGCCCCGCGAGGGATATCAATGATGCGAAATGGTATTATATTGTCCAGACGGAAGTTTAATAACTGAAGAAATGGTTCCTGGTTCCTGGTTCTTACTGTTCCTGGTTATTTAGCCAGTAACACCTGTCATTGCTTCTATGCTTAATTCCGCGAACTCTTCCAGCGGGATCCCTATCATTTCGCATTCCAGGATGTTTTCTCGCCTGACGGAGGCTGCAAAAGCCTTTTCTTTCATTCTTTTTACCACTGATTTAGGTTTGACGCTGGATATTTGTTTATCTGGGTAAACCAGCGAAGTCGCCAGGATCAGTCCGGTGATGGTTTCCCCTGCAGCAAGGGCATGGTGAAATTCTGTTGTGCGGGGCAGCCCGGTGGCCATTTCGTTATGCAGTTTGATGGCTTCAATAATATCGTCATCCATATTCATTTCTGCAAGCATTCTTGCAGTCTCCAGGCCATGTGTATATGGGTCTGCGTTGGTGATCTCCACATCCAGGTCGTGCAGCAATCCTGCCAGTCCCCACTTCTCTTCATCTCTTCCCAGCCGGCGGGCCATGGCACGTAAAACCGCTTCGGAAGCAAATGAATGAAAGATCATCCGCTCGTTTTTAATGTACTGGTAGAGCAGGGCTACGGCTTGTTCACGGGGGAGGAGCATGGGTTTTAATTTTATGCAAAATTATGAATATCGGGGGAATACATTTCACATTTCGCATTTCACATTTCTCATTTCATTTTTAATTTTTCATTTTTAATTTGATTGAGCATGTTCAAAACAGGAACACAAATAAAGCATCATTACTTTCATCCCCGGAGGGGATCAATTTTAATAGCTGAAATGACGGGCGATAACAATCTCCCCTCCCTTGAAAATGATAGATCATGCTGGAAAAGCCGGTATGGGAGGGGCCGGGGGTGGAGAGAGGAAAATCATTTCACATTGAGCATTGAGCATGTTTAAAACAGGAACACGAAAGAAGCATCATTACTCCCATCCCCGAAGGGGATCAATATTAATAGCAGAAAAGGCGGGCGATAACAGTCTCCCCTCCCCTGACAATCCGCGATCAGAGCAGGGAAGCCGGCATGGGAGGGGCCGGGGGTGGGTGGGTGGGGTGCTTTCAAACTAAGAGGAAGATTGGTGAAAGAAATGCGAGTTAGAAAGCGAATGAATTTTATTCCTTCTGATCGAGGAAATGAAATTTAAGGTAATTTAGTCGATAGATTTAGATAAACACACGATTTCTTGAAAAATATTTGAATTAATTTCCAGGAAATGGATTCCGAAACTATACAAGTATATAATAAAATACCTGGAATTTTCTTTTCAAAATATTCTGAATCAAAAGGTGGGATATCACAGTACTTTTCAATAGCATTTCAATCGAAAAAAACCATACTGGATATTGGTTGCGGCTCTGGTAAAGACTTAAGTATTCTTATCCAACGCGGATTTGATGTATTCGGAATAGAACCTAGTAAAGAACTGGTTGGGCTATCCTTGTTTATGTATCCGGAATTAAAAGGTAAAATAATATCTGATCAATTACCTGGATTGGAATTTGTGTCAAGGAAATTTGATGGTATTTTATGCTCTGCCGTTTTAATGCATATACCTCATATTCAGCTTTTTGATGCAATCGTATCAATCAAGAACCATTTAAATGATAATGGTCATTTACTAATTTCCATTCCTCACCATTATGCAGGTATAAATAAAATAACACTGCGAGACAGTTTAGGAAGACTTTTTAATGGTATTACAGCTAACCAGGTAATCCTCTTATTTGAAAGATTGGGATTCAGATTGATTGAAAAATGGGAGGATAAGCATTCTACTGAATTTGGGAAACTATTTGGGTTTCAATCTTATTGAAATTAGAATCAGGAGCTATTATAAAACCTCTTGATTCAATCGAAGCAATTTTAAATAAAGATTTAAAGGTTGCAACATACAAGCTTGCTCTTTTTCGCGCCTTTGCAGATATAGCAACCACTAACAATAAAGCGGTTAATTGGAATCCTGATGGTTATGTTCTTCTATCCAATAAATATTGTGGTAGACAAATGGATTGAATACTATTGGCCACTCTTTGAATCAGATCATTTTATTCCTCAAATTCAAAAGGAAACTCAAAATTATCCTAGACCTGTTTCTTTTCGGGGATCACTCTCGAAACTTATTAACCAATATAAGTCATCAGGTGGATATGAGGGATTTCATATTGATAGAATGAAATTAAAACTTCAGACTATTTCTTTAAATGATTACGGCAATGTCATATCAAAAATAAAAGCAACAATTATAAATGGTCCAGTTCGGCATGCAGGTGGTTACAACACGCAAAATAAATTACTTGATTATGATGGAAAAGGATGTATAATAATTCCTGATGTTATATGGAAAGAGTTTGCACTTTTAGGCAGTTGGATCATTGATGCAACAATTTTAAGGTGGGCGGAATTGACTGCAAAGTTTTCAAGAGGTCTGCTAAAGCCAAGTGCGATTATCGATTTACTATTAATAGATGAAAGGTCGAGGCAAATTTACGATGTACGACGAATATATTCAGAACATGAAAACATTCATTGTGTCTGGACTTCGCAATTAATCAAGGATTTTGATGTGGATCATATTATCCCATTCTCTTTATGGAAAAATAATGATATGTGGAATTTGGTTCCTGCCAAATCCTCTGTAAATAGAATTAAATCAGACAAACTTGTCAGCAGTAACCATTTAATTAAATCAAAAGAGAACATAATCTATTACTGGAAGATTCTGATAGAGAATGAAGAAACAAGATTTCTTAATGAAGCAAAAATCCTTGCCGACACTGAGTTAAAAAAGAATAATTGGGAAAATACATTATTTTCAGGATTAAAAGAGGCCGTCGAATGCACGGCAATTCAAAGGGGTATAGGAAGATGGGAGCCAAAATAATCCCCACCCCACCCCCTGCCCCTCCCATGCCGGCCTTTCCCGCTCTGATCGCGGATTGTCAGGGGAGGGGAGAATGTTATCGCCCACCTTTTCTGCTATTCAAATTTATCCCCTTCGGGGATGGGGGTAACAATACTTTATTCGTGTTCCTGTTTTGAATATGCTCAATGCTCAATGCTCAATGCGAAATGATTTTCCTCTCCCCACCCCCGGCCCCTCCCATGCTGGCCTTTCCACCATGATCAATCATCTTCCAGGGAGGGGAGATTGTTTCGCCCGCCTTTCAGCTATTCACATTTATCCCCTTCGGGGATGGAGCAATCTTTTCGCCATAGTTTATTTGGTCTGGAGCATCTGAAATCAAATGAAAAATGAATTGAAAAATGCTCAATGCTCAATGCTCAATGCGAAATGCTTATCCGCTCCTGCTTACCAGCACTTTATCTATCCTGGCCCGGTCCATATCCATGATCTCAATTTCAAATCCCATCCAGGTTATTTTATCCCCGGCCTCAGGTATAAAACCCAGTTTGTCCAGTATCAGGCCGCTGATGGTGTTATATCTATTTTCTTCATAAAGTTCCTGCATATCATAATAGTTCAGGAACTCATGGAATGGATATTGCCCGTCAACCAGCAAGCTGCCGTCATCACGCTTTACGATCTGGTATTCTTCCTCAGCTGGCGATACCTCGCCCACAAGGGATTCCAGGATGTCATTGACCGTGATGATCCCTTCCACACTGCCATACTCATCAATTACAAGTGCATAGAAAACCTTATTGGCCCTGAATTGCCGGATGGCATCATAAGCCGATGTGTTTTCCGGGATGTACCGGGGCTCACGAAGGCATTTATTGAGACTGAAGCCGGGCTTTTCGAAGTTGGTGAACAAATCCTTCAGGCTTACAGTTCCGGCAATGTTATCCAGACTCTTATCGGCTACCGGGTATACGGTATGCAGGTTCGTTGAAACTATTTCCATTATCTGCTCACGTGTTGAAGAAATATCTATCCAGTCAATATCACTTTTGTAAGTCATCAGCGATTTTACGCTGGTATCGCCCAGGATGAAAACCCGGTCGACAATATCCCTCTCCACCTCCTGTACTTCACCATGCTTGGCCCCTTCTTCAATGATGGATTTTATCTCTTCCTCTGTAATTTTACCATCGTCAGTAGGCTTGATCCCCAGGGCCCTGACGACAAGATTCGTTGAGATGCTAAGCAACCAGATAAATGGTTTTGTAACCATGGAGAAAATATGGATTGGCCGGGCTACCAACTTTGCAACTCTTTCCGGCATGGCAAGCCCAATTTTCTTTGGCACCAGCTCTCCGAGCACCAGCGAAAGGAAAGTGACCAGCAAGACAACCAGTCCCAGGGCAAGGGGCCTGGAATAGGTTATGGAAACACCAAGCTTTCCTATGATCACCTGCAGGTCGTCGGTAATGTTTTGCCCGCTGTATACGCCTAGAAATATACCCACAAGTGTGATTCCGATCTGTATGGCCGACAGGAAGCTGTCTGGCCGGTTGCTCAATTCCAGCGCCCGTTTCGCCTGCTTGTTGCCCTTTCTGGCCAGGAATTGCAGACGGGATTTCCGCGCAGAAACCAGCGCAATTTCAGACATGGATAATATCCCGTTGATAAAAATTAAAATAAGAAGAATGACAAGTTCCATCTATGCAATTTTGTGTGTTAAAATTAACCAAAGATTTTCAACATTACAGCGAACATCTATTCTTATCAATATCTTTCTAATTTTGCATCAAACCCAATAACTCAACATTCAACATTCAACAATTCAACATTATGTCCAGACGGGGCTATATCATCTCCATTACCATCATCGGGGTATTCTTCTTTATATTCGGATTTGTAACCTGGCTCAACGGCATCCTGATCCCCTACCTGAAGATAGCCTGCGAAATAACTAACTTCCAGTCGCTCTTCGTTGCATTTGCTTTTTACATCTCTTATACGGTCATGGCCCTGCCTTCATCATGGATACTTAAAAAAACGGGCTTTAAAAATGGGATGAGCGTCGGGCTGATCGTGATGGCACTGGGAAGCCTTGTTTTTATCCCTGCCGCCATGACACGTACTTATGCATTGTTTCTGACCGGCTTGTTTATCATGGGTACCGGGCTGGCTATCCTTCAGACTGCTTCTAACCCTTATATCACGATCATAGGTCCGCGGGAAAGCGCCGCCCGGAGAATAAGTATTATGGGCATCTGTAACAAGCTGGCAGGGGCTATTGCCCCTCTTATACTGGCCTATTTTATTTTTTCTGACGGGGATGCATTCATCAAAAGCCTGGAAGGGATGGATGTTGCAGCCAGGGCAGCAGCCCTCGACGGACTTGCAAGCCGGGTGATCGGGCCTTACGGGGTGATGAGCGCTGTACTTCTGGTTCTTGGCCTCCTGATCCGTTTTGCACCGCTTCCTGAAATTGAGGATGAAGAGGAAACACCCGAAGAGCTTGCCTCGATGGCCGGTAAAACCAATATCTTCCAGTTCCCGCACCTGATCCTCGGCGTGATCACACTGTTTTTCTACGTGGGAATCGAAGTGATAGCCGGTGACACGATAATCCGTTACGGCATGGCAATTGATGTCGCACTGGAATCGGCCAAATACTTCACCTCTCTGGTGCTACTCGGCATGATTGCCGGGTATGTCATTGGTATCTTACTTATTCCTAAAGTGGTTTCACAGAAAAACCTGCTGGCACTCAGCGCCGTTTCCGGCCTTGTTTTTACCGGCCTGGCCATCATGGTCCCGTCTTCGGCAGCCATAACCTTTCCTTTTATTGACCTGATGACTTTCCAGAAGGTGGAACTGGTGCTTCCTTATACGGTTCTGTTTATCGCTCTCCTGGGAATTTCCAACGCCATCGTATGGCCGGCCATCTGGCCGCTCGCCATCCATGGCCTCGGCAAATTCATTAAAACCGGTTCCGCCCTGTTGATCATGGGTATCGCCGGCGGGGCAATTCTTCCCCTGGCATGGGGAAAACTGGCCGATGTCTGGTCCGCCCAGCAAGCTTACTGGATCGCAGTGCCCTGCTATTTGTTCATCCTGTACTTTGCACTATATGGCCATAGAGTGAAAAGATGGTCATAAGTAATGTTGAATGTTGAATTTTAAGTTGAATTCGGGAATATTATTTATTTTGCCATTAGATTGTAATAAAATTTATTAATTTTTAATGTTCCAATTCAACATTCAACATTCAAAATTCAACTTAATGAATGCAACTTATTATCTTGCTGCCGGAATCGGCAGCCGCTTCGGCGGGCTTAAACAGGCCGAAGGGGTAGGCCCTTCAGGCGAAGCCATCCTCGATTATTCTATCTATGATGCCATCCGTGCCGGCTTTAAAAAAGTGGTCTTCGTCATACGGAAGGACATCCTGGAGGATATGAAGAAGATATTTTTTGATAAATGGTCGGATAAAATCGAGATTGAATATGTCTTCCAGGAGCTGGATGACCTGCCTGGCGGATTCAGGCCACCGGCAGAACGGACCAAGCCCTGGGGAACGGGGCATGCCATCTGGGCGGCAAGAGAGAAGGTGAGAGAGCCTTTCTGTATGATCAATGCCGATGATTTCTATGGAAAGAAGTCCTATGAACTTGCCGCATCTTTCCTGGGCAACCTGGATAACCTTCTCCAGGGACGATATGCCCTGATCGGTTATACCCTTAAAAACACCTTATCAGAACATGGATTTGTGTCCAGGGCCGAGTGTGAAACAAACCCCGGCGGGACCTTGAAAACTATCACAGAGAGGTTAAAGATCAAGCGGGAAGGTGATGCGGTGGTATACCAGGATGAAAATGGCAAAAGCCTGACTATAAGTGAAAATGCTGTTGTGTCGATGAATATCTGGGGTTTCATGCCCTCATTGTTCAATTACCTTGAAAAAGAGATGGATGGATTTCTTAAAGAAAATGCCGGGAGCGCAAAGGCAGAATTCCTGCTACCCAATGTGATCGATAAGCTGATTAAATCGGGTGAAGTTGAAATCCCGGTTCTGCCAACGGATGCGAGATGGTTCGGTATGACTTATAAGGAAGACCGGGAGATAGTGACAGCCCGACTGGCGGAGTTAGTTAAGCAGGGAGATTATCCAACGCCTGTTTGGAGATGAGGTCATTGGTCATTGGTCATTAGTCATTGGGTTATCATTCGAATTTAAAATCCGTGTTGATCCGTCGCATCCGTGTCATCCGTGTGCTATTAAAAAGTAATTTAAAACCGGGAACCATGCTGCCCTCAGAAATCAATACAATAATTACAAACTTCCAATTGACAGAAAACGCTGTCAGAGCAAGTCGCTGGGGCGAAGGGCATATTCATGAAACATACCTGGTTGAAACAAAAGATCATCAACCCGATTATATCCTCCAGAAACTAAACCAGAATGTTTTCCGGAATATTCCCGGGATGATGGAAAATATCGAAGCTATCACCCGTCACTTCAGAAAAAAGCTTACCACAATGCCCGGGCATAATCCTGGTGCGGAAGCTTTGACACTGGTCTTATACTAAAGAAGGAAAGTCATGGTATAAAGATGAAGAAGGCGATTGCTGGCGGGTTTATACTTTTATTGCCGATACGGTTTCATACCAGAAAATGGAAGATCCTGCGCTGGCTTATGAGGCGGGGAAAGCCATCGGGTTCTTCCAGGCTATGCTGTCTGACCTTGAATCAGAACTGGTTGATACCATTCCTGATTTTCATAATATCGGCTTCCGTATCAGCCAGTATGAACAGGCAAAAAATTCGGACACATACGGAAGGGTTGGACTCGTATCGGATGATATTCTCTTCGCTGAAAAGCGCTTCAGCAGGATGAAATCATACTATCAATCACTTAAGGAAAATGCCATTGTCCGGGCAACCCACAACGACACCAAAGTCAATAATGTCCTGTTCGACCGTAATAATAAAGCACAATGCCTGATAGACCTTGATACGGTCATGCCTGGATATGTGCATTTTGATTATGGAGATGCATTGCGCACTATGGCAAATACGGCTTTGGAAGATGAGCGTGACCTGGGGAAAGTGCATTTCAATGAAGACATCTATCGTGCTTTCACAGAAGGATATCTAAAGGAAGCAGGCAGTTTTCTAAGCGACGATGAACTGGCACTTTTGCCTTATTCGCCCATCTACCTTACTTTTCTCATCGGCCTGCGGTTTTTAACGGATCATTTAAATGGCGATGTTTATTTCCGGATCCATCGACGTGGGCATAACCTCGAAAGGGCAAGGGTGCAGTTCAGGCTGGTGGAGGAAATGGAAAAGGTTTTAATTTTTAATTTTTAATTTTTAATTTTTTATAGCACACGGATGACACGGATGCGACGGATTTTCACGGATTGTTTAAAATTTTATTAATTTTTTTAAAATCGACCGGGTATTTTTAGCTCTATTTCCTGATAAACAGTAAAACAATCTTTATGATTCATCAGGAAATAACATCGGAAATTATCCAGTGCTTTTACAAAGTTTATAATACACTTGGTTTTGGATTTCTTGAAAAGGTATATGAAAATGCTCTTTATCTTGAAATGATAAACCATGGTCTTTCATGTAAAAAGCAAGTACCCATAACCGTATTCTATCAAGGAATTGCGGTGGGGGACTATTTTGCCGATATTATTGTTGAGGACAAAATCATTCTTGAATTAAAAGCTGCAGAAACTTTGGTTGAAGAACATGAACTTCAACTAATAAACTACCTTAAAGCAACAAGAATGGAAATCGGTTTATTATTGAATTATGGAAAAGAGCCTCAAGTCAGACGAAAAATCTTAACAAATGATCGAAAGAATTTTTAGAGCATTAGATTGATTCTCAATTTCATAATAATCCGTGAAAATCCGTCGCATCCGTGTCATCCGTGTGCTATTAACAAAGCCGGCAATCAGAGCTTAAATTTCCTCAACCTCAAACTGTTCGTCACAACCGAAACGGAGCTGAACGCCATGGCCGCCCCGGCTATCATCGGGTCCAGCAGGATCCCGAAAAACGGGAACAGCACACCCGCCGCAACCGGGATACCGACCAGGTTATAGAAAAAAGCCCAGAAAAGATTTTGCCGGATCGTCTTCATCGTCCTGCGTGATAAACCGATCGCACTGACGATCTTATGCAGGCTACCTTTTACCAGCGTGATCTCTGCTGTTTCCATAGCCACGTCAGTGCCCGTGCCCATGGCAATGCCAACATCCGCCTGTGCCAGTGCCGGCGCATCATTGATCCCGTCGCCGGTCATGGCGACTTTTAATCCAGCCGCCTGCAGCTCCTTCACATAATCCAGCTTCCCATCCGGAGTCACACCGGCACGGAAATGTTCAATGCCGGCAGTCCTGGCTATCCGCTCAGCAGCCTTGAAATGATCACCGGTGATCATGTGCACCTGCAGCCCGCTTTCCCTGAGTTGTCGTATGGCTTCCGCCGAATCATCCTTGACCGGGTCGGCAACGGCCACCAGGCATAGAAGCTGCTGTTTGTCAGCAATATAATTTACAGACATAGCTTCGTCTGTCCACTTATCAGCCTGGATTACCTCGGATCCTTCAACCGGCACCCTGTTCTCTTCCATGAATTTTCGGCTGCCCAGCAGGTAAGTTTCTCCGGAGATGATGACTCTTATCCCTTTGCCGGTAATACTTTCAAATGATTCAATATCAATTTCTGAAGCTTTTTCCCCACCCAGATGCCTGGCTATTGCCCTGGCAACGGGATGTTCCGAGAGTTTTTCGGCAGAATATACTATATTCCTGATCTTTATGCGGTCAATATCCTCTTTCACCCAGTACCAGCCTGTTACACTGGCCCTGCCTTCCGTGATCGTTCCTGTTTTGTCAAGTACGATGACATCGAGGCTGTGTGCAATTTCCAGGCTCCTTGCATCTTTTATCAGGATCCCCATTTCCGCTCCTTTCCCGATTCCGGTCATGATAGCTGTCGGCGTGGCCAGTCCCAGGGCGCAGGGGCACGAAATGATCAGCACCGTTATCGATGTGATGAATGCATAGGTCAGGCCGGGTTCCGGCCCGAAAAACCACCATCCCAGGAATGTTACCATGGCAGCACCGATCACAGCCGGCACAAAGATCCCGGCAATACGGTCCGCCAGCTTCTGCACCGGCGCTTTGCTGCCCTGTGCCTCCTGGACTTTCTGAATGATCCGGGCAAGCATCGTTTCATTGCCGACTTTTTCAGCTATCATCTTCAAACTGCCTGTTCCATTGATCGTGGCACCGGTCACCAAATCGCCGGGTTGCTTGTCAACCGGCACCGGTTCTCCGGTTATCATGCTTTCATCCACAGAAGAAGAGCCCGAGATAACCCTTCCATCTACAGGAATTTTATCACCGGGCCTGATGAGGATAATATCACCTTTAATCACCTGGTCGATAGGTAATTCAATTTCAATTTCGTTTCGGATGACGGTGGCGGTTTTAACGCTGAGACCCATCAGTTTCCTGATAGAGCCTGACGTGCGGAATTTAGCCCGTTCTTCAAAATATCTTCCTGATAAAATAAGCGAAATGATTACGGCTGCGGCTTCGAAATAAACATGCGGCTCCAGCCCTTGTTTCTCCAGGTAGAAGGGAAACAGTGTATTAAATGTACTGAAAATGAATGCAGCCCCCGTGCCGATAGCAACCAGGGTATCCATATTGGCGCTCAGGTGCAGTGGCCCTTTTAAATGCATTGATGAAAAATTCCCTCCCGAACCATGCCACCACCGGAATAGTGAGCACAAGCATGATCAGGTTGACGAAAGGAAGGTCATGGAAAGCCATCGCAAGTATGACGACCGGGATGGAAAACCCGGCTGCAAAAAGGGTTTTGCTTCGACTGGCTGACAGCCTTTTCAATTCCTGCTGTTGTATCTTTTCAGCATCACGGCCAGGATCCTCCGCAAGGTCATAACCGATCGACTGCAATGCAGCCTTTAATTTCCCTGTACCGGTCAGGCGGTCATTATAAACAATGGAAACGGTATTCATGGCATAATTCACCGAGGCCTTTTCCACTCCTTCAGTAGCTGAAAGAGTGGTTTCAACGCTACTGGCGCAGGCAGTGCACGACATGCCTTCAACCCGGTATATTTCACTGACTTGCGACAAGGTTAGATCTGTTCGGCTTGATAACCGGCCTGTTTCAATGCGGAAATGACGCCATCCGGTTCTATTCCATCCCCTTCAACAGTGAGGATCCTGTCATGAGAAGTGAGATCCACATCCCATGCTTTTATCCCTTTAAGATTATCCAGGTAAGGTTTAACCTTCTGGATACATCCATTGCATTTAATATTTGTTTTGAAGGATTGCACTGGATTAAATTGTTAAACTGTTAAATTGTTAAACTGTTAAACTGTTAAATTGCTGAACTGACTCTGACCTGCTGACCGCCGACCGCCGACCGCTGACCGCCGACCGCCGACCGCTGACTTTACAGGTAATGCATATAAATACTATTAGTAACCCCGCTGGCCTGGATAGGCTCACCATAGACAAATACAACGGCTTCACCTTTTTTAGCCCAGCCTTTATCAATGATTATATTACTGACATCGCTGATGAAGTCACTGATGCTGATGGGCTGTTCCATAAGCTCGGGGTGTATTCCGTAAAGCAATGACATGCGGTTCAGCGTTGCCGGCATATCACTGAAAGCTAATATCGGCCTTGGTATATCGAGCTGGGAAAGGTACAATGCCCCACCGCCGTATTTCGACCAGACTATGATCAGTTGTGCATCGATATCCTTCACGATCGATTTTACTCCGTGGGCTAGAGCCGCGCTGCGGTACCTTGATTCCTGCATGTGCCTGGGAAGTGGATGGCTGATCTTTTGTTCCCGAATGTGATTATTGGTAAGCCGCGCTATCCGGCTCATCATCCGGACCGCTGCTGCAGGCCATTTGCCTACAGCGGTCTCACCGGAAAGCATGACGGCATCTACACCGTCGTAAATCGCATTTGCAACATCCGATACCTCGGCCCGGGTAGGGGTAGGGGACTCGATCATGCTTTGAAGCATCTGGGTTGCGACTATCACCGGTACACCATGATCATGGCAGGTGCTGATGATTTTTTTCTGTAATACTGCCACTTCCGCTACATCCATTTCCACACCCAGGTCACCCCGGGCAACCATGATCCCATCGCTTTCAGAAACTATATTTTCAAGATCATTAATCGCCTGGGGTTTTTCAATCTTGCTGATGACAGGGATAAAGATAGAACCTTCCAGCAGGCTGCCAATTTCTTTGTCGCGATAGAGCACCGGCTCAACAGGCCTCGCGCCTGCTTTTTTTAAATATTCTTTCAGCAACCTGACATCAGCAGCATTCCTGACAAAACTAAGCGCGATATAATCTACCTGCTTTTTAACGGCAAATTCCACGCATTGCAGGTCCCATTCGGTCATGGCAGGAACTGAAAGGCTTGTATCGGGAAGGTTTATACCCTTTTTCGAAGTGATCAGCCCTCCTTCTTTTACCTCGCAGATGAGGCAATCAGCATTTTTACCGGTACAATTCAGCAGCACATTCCCATCGTCAAGTAAAACCCTGTCACCGGGTTGTACCTCATTGATCATTAATGGCAGGGTGGTGGAAAAAGTAACTTTTCCCTCCTTAGGTCCGCCTGCGGTTATATTTTCCCTGCAGAATTCGACCTGCATTCCCGGCTCAATCATAAGCCTCCCTCAACCACCTGCCCGACCCTGATTTTGGGCCCCGACAGGTCCCCTAAAACAGCCACAGGAATATTTTTTTCAGCCGAAGCCTGCCTGACCTGGTCGATGAGTAAAGAGAAGCTATCGGTTGTCCCGTGGGAAAAGTTGACACGGAAAACCCTTACGCCTTCATTTATCAGCATCTTGATGTTTTCAACCCCGGCACTGGCCGGCCCGAGGGTTGCAATTATTTTCGTAAGTATTAAATCAGTCATTGGTCATTGGTCATCAGTCATTGGTCATTGGTCATCAGTCATTGGTCGTTGGTCATCAGTCATTGGTCATCAGTCATTAGTCATTGGTCATTAGACTTCTGTTGCCTGCTGACTGCTCTATATCTTCAATACATATTGTATCATAATGCTTCTCATCTGTTCGGCTTTAAGGGGACGAAGCGAATAGATGTTGTTCATGAAATTGTTGCTGATCAGGCTGACTTCATGATGTTCCGTTATTTTATAGCTTGCCCGTAAGTCTAATATCCATTTGCCCGAATTGTTATTATTATAATAATCCATATAAAGAATTGCCTGTGTCGACCCGCCGGTAGCGAGTGTCGTTTTTTCAAATTCTTCAATGGATTTATCCAGGTTATCGATCTTGCTAAAATATTTAACGCTGAAGCCAACACTGAAATGAATGTACATTCAGTTCAATATCTCCCTTGAATGTGTGTAGAAATCTGTATTTCAATATGTAGTCTGTAGAATCTAGGCTTGTATTATTGAAAGTGTATTGATTAGAATCGGATAATCTACTGCGAAAACATAATCGGGATCAAGAGACTTTGGTATAATATAGTTATAACCAATCATAGTGCGCAATGTCACCTGATCAGTTAATTGAGCTGCTCCAGATACCGAAATGTCTACACCAGAAATACGAGAATGACCTGTGTTCAGAAATCTGAAACCAAAACCTGACATTGATTGTGATGGAGCTACCCATTTGCCAAATAGATACTCGATAGTATTGAAGTATTCCTGCTGAAAAATAGCAAAATCAAAATACCCAAAATAGTTGAAGAATTTAAAGCCTTGCTTTACACCGACTTCAGCATTCCAGCTCTTTTCAGATTTCAGGTCGGGATTTTCAAAAACCCCGAATGAACCTACATTGGTCCGGATGTAACGTTCGGCAATGGTTGGAAACCGATAGCCCTGGCCGTAAGAAAGTCTGACATAAGTTTCTTTCATGACTTTCAGGTTCATTCCGGCCCGGAATATGGGTTTAAAATCGGTCTCATTGCCGTTCATATTGTAATACTCGACACGAAGCCCGACAGAAAGCGTGAGGGTTTTAAACAGGTTGTTTTCGAATTGGGCATAGCCGGAAAAATTAGTGAAGCGGTTAATATCCTGTCCGCTTCCTCCATACATATCTGCATTCTGATATGGAATATTGACCGGAAAGTCCGCCAATAAATTCCAATCCCTGTAAAAATGGATAATCCCTGCGGAAATTATAATCGCCATAAATAAATGTGCTTTTAATATCCTGGTTGTTAGATTGATGGGTATTGTTATAAAGTATTCTTGCTTTAAAACTATGTTTGAATCCTGCCTGGGAATAATAATTTACAAAAGGATCGAGGTTGCCAATGAACTGGTCCTGCAGTAAAACAGCCCCTGGATAAGCCCGGAAAAAGCCTGATGTATCGTCAAGCCAGGCTAAAACCATCGGTGCATGCTGTAACATAAAATTGCCGCTGACCCCGTAATTCAATCCCTGGTATTTTTTTGAACGCTGCCTCAGGGTAAAATTGATCCGGCCCCTTTGAGTTGCCATTTTAGATATCAGAGAAATTGGAAACTGTATCAACAACAAATGTACCTGGCTTGGGCGCCCCCAGATATCCATGTTCAAAGTGTAGGTTGCCCCCAAGTACAAAATCTAAATTATCGATTTTCCTTAAATGAAGAAAATTTGTGCCGGCTATGTAAGGATAATTGCTCCACCATTTCTGGCTTTCATCCTTCGGACTGGAATATACGCCAGTAAATACAGTGATTTTGGTTAACGGTTTGTCACCGGGAAGTGCCGTCCGAATATGAATGGCTCCACTCAGGGCAGATGTCCCGGAAAGTACTGATGAAGCGCCTTTGATCACTTCGATTTGCTCGACGTTTTCAACCGGAACAAAATCCCAGTAAGGCCTGCCAGCATCGCCCGAAGTCATGGGCATATCATCGACTAGTACAGCGACTTTACTTCCAACGCCGAATGTAAACCCGCTTCCGCCGCGTATCTGGGGCTCATTGTCAAGGATATTCAATCCCGGGGTGTAGTCCAGTATTTCCGTGATGCGCTGGGTGTTTTTAGCTTCAATCAGGTCAGCTTTGATGATTTCCATGGAAACAGTCATTTCTTCGATAGGGCGTTCAAACTTACCTGCCTTGATCTCGACCCCCTGCAACTGGCTGACAAATGGATCAAGTAATATTGTCCGCTCGATAACCTGACCGGGATCAATATGGAATGAAACAGAGTCGGACTTCATGCCCGTAAATGAAATTTCGAAAATGTAAGAACCATGATTGAGCTGCATGGTAAACTGCCCGTTGACATCTGCAGCCGTGCCGAAAGAGCGGTCGAGTTTAAGGATGATATTGGCTCCGACAAGGGGCTCATTTGTTACTTTATCCCTGACAGTGCCCTTGAAGGTTCCCTTTTCCTGTCCAAATACCCCCATATTTGCAATGAGAATCGCAAGTAAAATAATAAGCCTTCCCATTCCTTAAGGGATAAAAACTTTTTGAGAATACTGCTTTGATTTACCTTTAAGGACGGCAACATATACTCCTGCTCTTAATGTTTCAGGAAGGTCGACCTGGCTTTTGTCAAGTTGTTTGGTGAAAACGGTTTGTCCTGTAATGTCAATCAGGAAAAACCATTGATTAATAAATTCCGCTTCATTTTTCAGCGTGATATATAACTTATCCTCCCCTTCAGCAAGGAATGGCTGAGCAATCCGGTGTTCCGACAAACCGGATGTAGGGTATATGATTTCGAGGTCATCCACGATGAGGTAACTGCTATCAACAGCAGTAGTGCTATCCCCGGAATTTAGCACAGTGAGCTCATATTCAGGGATGTTGTCATTATAATAATCGAAGGGGACTGAGAATCGGGTCCAGGTATCATAAGTCACTCCAGGCTCGGTCACATGTACTGCCATCCCGACCCAATTAGGGAAAGTCCCGTTCTCCGGTAATTTACATTCATCTACATGGAGAATGACTTTAAATTGTGCCCTGTCATTTTCATTCGGGAAAAATTTAAACCACCCTACGAGGCTGTCAGGACGCCATGTGAAAGGGGTGTGCCATTGCGGATCATCAGCCTGCGTGTAAGAATAGCTTGCATCCAGGTCGAATTCGGCATGAAACCTGCCGTTCGTTATGGCACCGGTCGCAATCAGACCGAATACGGATACATTATATAATTTCAGCGCATAGTTACCCGAATGTTTATCATCACTCCTATCGAAGGTAACCGGGGCAACGGCACTTATCCCGGGATCGTCGGAGGTTTTGATGGTACTCCAATCGACCGGTTCATCTTTAACCGTTCCGGCATTCTCCCAGTTTTCAAAACCCGGATTTTCAAGCTGCTGGCCATAAAAGATCATGGGAAATATTAAAAAAGTAAGGATAATTAATACGTAGCGGACTTTTCATGTGATTGAAAATTAATTGGTTTAAATTTTAATATCTGACTTTTAGAGGGGTAAAATTACAAAAAACCGAAAGAATCCTTATTTTATTATTTAGAAAAATTATATTTAAGAAAATCTTTTCATAAAATCTAAATCCCCGGATTCAGTAACCTGATCGGCTTTTTAGTGGCAAACCGCCGGACAATGTTAAAACGGTACATCCCCGTTTGATAGCTGATGGTTCGTTCATCTATCGGCGCCTGTGTTGCTATTGTCATATCAAAAAATGCAATTCCGAAATACCAGCGGTCACTGTTATATCCTGCTGATAGGAGAACCTCTGTCCTCAGTCCTGCGACTGTTCCTGATTTGACATTGTCTTCATTTTGAACAAGATAAAGATGTGTATATCCTATATTTACCGATCCGTTTATTGATCCCAGTATGAAGAAGTGCTTTTTAATAACAAAAGTATATGCATATCCGAATGTCGGACCCATCGAAAAAATCGTCGACCGGTCAAATTTAAGATCGTTAAAAAACAAACCGTAATACAGATTTGTCGGGACTATCGAGGAATCGCCGGTAGTTGCGTTATAAAAAAGGCTCCCCCCCAAAAGAAAAGACCCTGCACTCTTTTTCTGCCATTCATTTTGCAATACGGCCGCACGGCAGGAAAACCTGCTGTAATTAAAAATGTAATTTATATCGAGCCCGATAGAATATGACCTGATGTCTCCGCGAATATAGTAAGGGTCGCCATCCTCCCAGCCGGGTATCATATCTTTCGTATTTCTAAGGTAAAAACCCCTGTAATTCTGCAGATATAAGGTGCTGTTGAACCGCCGTGAGAATACCCTTACAGTGAAATCATAATATTTAGTTTCTCCGTATTTTTCATCATCCTGGTTCACAAAAGGAAAATTTACCCCAATGTTTAATCCGAGGAACCCATGATTGACTCCAATTCCGAAAAGTAACCTGTTATTAGGCTTGTAATCAAGGGTCTTGCCTACCAGGTTGTCGTTGTAGCCCATCTGGCTGTATTTGACAGAACTGAAAATCCGTGTGGTAAAATCAGTGATATAGGTTGAAATATAATTTGTATCATATCGGGAAATGAACATTTTTTTAAGGAAAGCCCCCTGTCCATTAACTTTGAATGAAGAAAAAACAATAATTAGAAAAATTATAATGGTCTTACACCTCATAATCAGCATTTAATGGCCCTTGCGATTGCTTTTTCAAAATTAATAATCTTTACTTAACAGGCATAGCCTGATAAACAGAAGGATTTTATACTTTTGGTTTTTTTTGTTGGACTACTTTTCGCAGATATGAGCAAAGAAGAAGTGCGCAGGCCGTTTTCATTTTTAATTACCGTTCTGGCAGGGGGTTCTGTGTCACACGTTTTACATCAGCTGGCAAATCACAGCCTCGATATTAAATATATCGGAAGAGTTATAGGTACTGTTATGGTAAGTATAATCCTGGAACCTTTTCGCTGGTGGGAAGACCTGATGTGGAAAAGAAAGATCAGGAGGGTTGATATTTCAAAACCGCCGGTATTTATCATTGGTTTCTGGAGAAGCGGGACCACACTTCTCCATAACCTGCTCTGCCAGACTCCAGGCACAGCTTATATTACAACATACCAGACCGTTTTCCCCAACCTTATACTCAGTCATTCCTGGTGGTTTAAACCTATCATCGGCCAATTCTGGCCTACCCACCGTCCGTTCGACGATGTGAAGATGGGGATGGACCTGCCGCAGGAAGAAGAAATAGCTTTGGCTAACCTACAGGGTATCAGCTTCTATAATTTCCTCTATTTTCCCAAAGATTTCGAGCTTTTTTACGATAAAGAGCTTTTTATGAAGGACCTGGATGAGAAAGATGTCGACAGGTGGAAAACTGAATATAAAAAGATGATCAGGAAATCGTTTCTGAACGTGAAGGGGGATAGGTTTATCTCAAAAAGCCCGTCGAATATGGCCAGGATAAGCCGGATCCTTGAAATGTTCCCTGATGCCAGGTTCATCTTTCTTTACCGCGACCCCTATAAAACTGTCGAATCTTTTTATCGGTTTTTCCAGGAAGTTTTACCTGCTGTCCAGGTACAGGGGGATGAGGAAGGACTTACGCGCAAAAGGTTATCCATGGTATATGCCGACATGGTCAGGCAGTACTTTATCGACAAAGATAAAATCCGACCTGAAAATCTTATCGAAATCAGGTTTGAGGACTTCAGCAAAGATATTGTGAATGGATTGGAGCATATTTTTGATCAATTTGATATCCCGGGATTTGAAGTTGCCCGTAGTAATTTTAATCAATATTTGGACGACCTGTCTGATTATAGGCAAAACAGGTATGAAATCACCCCGGAAACTATTAAATGGGTGAACGAAAACGCCGGGGATATCGTCGACAGGCTCAATTATCCCAGAAGAGACTAATATTCTTTACCTTCGCGCCGTCATTTTAAAGCTTAATTTTTTTTGTCAGATATGAGAAAAGAAGACTTCGGCAACGATAAACGCACAGCTTTTGAAGCAAAAACAGAAGCGCAAAAGATAGCTTTCGGCCCTGTCATGTTCCAGGCAGCCCGTGCGCTGGTCAAACTGGGAATATTGGAACTGGTTGACAAATCAGGGGCCTCCGGCATTTCATCCCGCGATATTGCGGCCCGGCTTAATATCTCTGTATATGGTGCTGAAGTGCTCCTGGATGCAGGCCTGAGCATGGGAATTGTCAGGATGCAGGACGAAAAATATATCCTTACCAAAACCGGGTTTTTCATCCTGAATGACAGCATGACGAAGGTTAATATGGATTTCGTCCATGATGTGTGCTATGAACCGTCTTTCTTTCTTGAAGATTCAGTTCGAACCGGCAAACCGGAAGGCCTGAAAGTCTTTGGTAACTGGAAAACGATTTATCCCGGGCTGCAATATCTTCCGGAAAAAGCAAAAAAAAGCTGGTTCGGCTTCGATCATTATTATTCCGATGTCGCATTTCCGGAAATCATCCCCCTGATTGCAAAAGACCATCCTTCAACCTTAATGGATGTGGGTGGAAATACGGGCAAATTTGCGCTTCAATGTGTTACACAGATACCGGGCCTGGAGGTGACGATAGTCGATTTGCCCGATACGTTAAAAGCAGCCGAAAAAATTATTACCGAAAAAGGTTTCGGGGATAAAATCCATTTTTTTGCCGCAGATATGCTTGATGATAAAAACGATCTGCCACACGGGTTTGACGCGATCTGGATGAGCCAGTTCCTGGATTGCTTCTCCGAAGAACAGATCCACAGCATCCTTACCAGGGCGGTCAGATCAATGGACGAACATTCTTCGCTTTTTATTCTTGAACTTTTCTGGGACCGCCAGAAATATGAGGCATCTTCCTACAGCCTGAATGCCACTTCGCTGTATTTCACCTGCCTGGCCAACGGCAATAGCCGGATGTACCATTCCACCGATATGTACAGGATGATTGAAGCAGCAGGCTTAATTATTGAAGAATCCACAGATCATATTGGCATCAGCCATACGCTTGTTAAATGCAGAAAAAAGTGAATTTCCCCTGGCTTCAGCCAGGGGTCTCCTGGCTGAAGCCAGGGGTCTGTTCGCTACCGCATTTCGTCCTTTTTATAATTCTGGGGATCGTATTCTTTCCAGTTCGAGAAGAGGTTCCAGGCCAGGGAAAAATAGAAAATGTTAGATTTAAAGTCGTACGGCATGGTTTCAACCCCGTCAACCATGGCAATATAATCACGGTTATGGAAATTCGTCAGGTAATATTTGAATTTCAGTGTTGCACCATAGGGGAATTGAATTCCGGCCAGTAAGGAATGCTGAACTGGTTCAACCCTGTCGGTAAACCAGATAACCTCCTTATACCACTTTTTCCTCATTAACAAAGTGTTTTTCCTTATAAGCAAAAGGAAATTCAATTTCATACCCGCCAAAAAGCAGCATCTTGTCTAGCTTGCCGATCTTAAAACCAACCGGGATACCTAAGTTATAGGTACGGTATTTGAATTTCGTATTATTGATATCTGTTGGGTCTTCATAAATAAAACCTACATTTCTGATGGCAACCCCTGTAAAAAGCCCGAAGACATTATTAAAATCGATATTCAGCATGCTTTGGGGATTGATAACAGGCGCCCAGCGCATGATATTCCCCTGGTCATAGCCCTGGTTATCAATGGTGGCAAAAGAAAAGATCATTTCAAGGCCAAAAGAACCGTAAATTTTCGGGCTTTTTTCCTGGGCAGACGCTCCGAAAGCAGTCAGGAAGATAATAATAATAGTAAGTTTTTTCATAAGGTAAAATTTGAGTTATAAACGTTCAGAGTTGAGTTTTGTTACAAAATTCCCGCAAATTTATATTAATTTGATTATTTAACTAAATTTGTTAAACCATATTGAAAACAATCAAAATCCAGATAGCACTATTATGAAAATCATTTCCAGGTCATCGCTTCAGGAAGCTGCAGTTTTATTACTTGTGCTCCCTTCATTATTATTATCCTGCGGCAAAAAAGAAACAGCACCGCCTCCTCTTCCAAAAGTTAAAGTTGTGGAGGTTTTACAAACCACCGTGCCGGTCCCGGTCGATTTTGTAGGTCAAACATATGGTTATAAGGACATTCCGATCCGTGCGCGGGTGGATGGATTCCTGACCGGATTATTTTTTACCGAAGGATCTGTTGTTAAAAAAGGCCAGTTGCTCTATACCATCGATCCTGAGCAATTAAAATCAGTCGAGGCACAAAAGCTTAGTGGTTTGGCTGAGGCTAAGACCATGCTTGTCAAAGCTGAAAGTGACCTCAAACGGATCAGGCCTCTCGCTGAAATCAATGCGGTCAGCCAGCGGGACCTGGATGCGGCCGTGGCAAATTTTGAAGCAGCCGGGTCAAGGGTGGACGCTGAAGAGGCACAGTTACAGTACGCCAGGATAAATCTTGGATATACCAGGATTTCGTCTCCTATCGACGGCATTATTGGAATGACGGAGGCCAAGGTAGGCGAATATGTGGGTAAATCACCAAACCCGATTGTTTTAAATGAAGTTTCCAGCATCGACACGATCCTGGTCAACTTCTCCATCAGCGAATCGGAATTTTTAAAACTTTTAAGGATGCGGCAGGCCAGGCTGGCTGACACCACTAAAGGTACCATGGCCCGTGAAAGTAAAATCTCACTGGTATTAACAGATGGATCATTATATAATTACCCGGGGAAATTCAATTTTGCCAATCGACAGGTGGATCCGTCCACCGGTACCATCCTTTTCCAGGCTGCATTCCCTAACCCGGAAATGATATTACGTCCCGGACAGTTTGCAAGGATAAAAGTCGTTCTGGATGAGATTGAAGGCGGGCTTCTCATCCCGCAAAGATGCGTAAAGGAATTGCAGGGCATACACCAGGTATATACTTTAAATGCAAACAACGAAATTGAACTTAAAAACGTTATATTGGGGATAAAAGTCGGTGGAATGTGGATGGTAGAAAGTGGGCTTAAGCCCGGAGAAACCATTGTATTCGAGGGGCTTAACCTGGTCCGCCCGGGAGCAAAGGTCGAGCCGGTGAAAGTCGAGATCCCACAGGAACTTAAGAATTTTTAATCAAAAACCATTAAAACCATGGCAGAATTCTTTGTCAGAAGGCCCATCGTCGCGATGGTTATATCGATCTTCATCGTGATCATTGGGGTCATTTCGATGCTCCAGCTTCCTATTGCCCAGTACCCGGAGTTGACACCTCCCATGGTCCAGGTTACCGGCACTTATCCCGGAGCCAGTGCAATCAATGTTGAACAATCAATGGCGACTCCCCTTGAACAGGAGATCAACGGGGTGGAAAATAGCATATACATGCAGTCTATCAATACAAATGACGGCTACATGACCCTCAAGGTTTCATTTGATGTCGGGACCGATCCTGACATGAATAACGTACTTACCCAGAACCGGGTTTCATCAGCAACACCTAAATTGCCTGAAGATGTTAAACGGTTAGGGGTAAGCACAAAAAAATCACTGGCCTTCCCTTTGATGCTGGTCACTATTGTGTCTCCGGAAGGTACTTATGATAGCTTATTTCTTTCTAATTATGCAAAGATCAATATTGCAGATAAGATTGCCAGGATCCCCGGCGTTGGCCTTGTAAACTTATTCGGGGCCGGGGATTACGCCATGCGTATCTGGATAAAACCTGACCGGCTTGCAAAATTAGGCATCACCGTTTCTGATGTAGTCAACGCGATCCAGCAGCAAAATGTGATCGTTGCCGGAGGGCAGTTTGGAGGATTGCCTGCTCCTCCAGGCACGGAATTTACATACACCGTGAGATTAAAGGACCGGCTTCAGTCGGAAGATGAATTTAATGATATTGTTATCCGCCAGAATCCTAACGGCTCACAGGTAAAACTGAAAGATGTGGCCCGGGCCGAGATGGGTACGGAAACATCAAAATCTTTCGTCCGGCTCAATGATATGCCGGCAGCTGCTGTCACAATCTTCCAGTCACCCGGTTCCAATGCGCTTGAAATTACCGAAGCAGTCAATAAACTGATGGAAGAAATTGCCACGACCTTTCCAAAGGATATGAGGTATGATGTTTCCCTTGACACAACACTTGCTATCACTGAAGGGATCAACGAAATTATACATACTTTGGCTGAAGCACTTATCCTGGTGGTACTCGTTGTATTTATTTTCCTTCAGAACTGGCGGGCTATGCTAATACCATTGTTAGCCGTTCCGGTTTCCCTTATCGGGGCTTTTATTCTCTTCCCGGCACTTGGCTTTTCTATTAACACTTTGTCATTATTAGGACTGGTACTTGCGATCGGTATTGTTGTCGACGACGCGATCGTGGTGGTTGAGGCTGTCATGGTGAACATCGAACACGGGATGAATCCAAAAGAAGCGACCATTCAAGCAATGAAAATGGTAACCGGCCCGATCGTAGCGACAACACTGGTCATGGTTGCCGTATTCATTCCTGTTGCCTCTGTTGCCGGGATCACGGGCAGATTGTACCAGCAATTCGCCATCACCATTGCTGTATCTGTGTTGTTCTCAGCGATCAATTCCCTTACCCTGAGCCCGGCCCTGGCTTCTTTACTGCTCAAGCACCCTAAACCTTATAAAGGTATCGTCGGGAAATTCTTTGGCGGATTCAACAGGTATTTTGATAAAGCCAATGTTAAGTACGCCAGTTTTAGCCACGTTATTGCCAGGAAAGCCTCCAGGGGGATGATCTTTATCCTTTTATTGTTCGTGGCAGCCGGTTTTTTTGGTAAAATATTGCCCGGAGGATTTATACCTGAAGAAGATATGGGCTATTTCTTCATAAATGCCCAGTTACCTGAAGCGGCTTCACTTTTGCGCTCAGATAAAGTTACTGAGATGATTGAAGAGATTCTTAAGGAGGAAGAAGGTGTGCAGTATTATACGGCTATAACAGGCTACAGTATGCTTACCGGGGGTTATTCAACCAATTCTGTTTTCCTTTTTGTGTCCTGCACTGATTGGGCTGAAAGGGGCAAGGAAAATACCACAGCTAAAATGATCCAGCGGCTGAATGGCAAATTCAGGAGCAAGATCCAGGAAGCACAGACCTTTGCTTTCGGACCACCGGCAATCCCGGGCCTGGGTAATGGTTCCGGTTTCAGTATCATGATCCAGGACAAGTCAGGAAGCACACCGCAATACCTGGCCGAACAAACTCAAAATTTTATCCAGGCAATCCGTAAACGCCCTGAAATCGGCTCTGCGTTTACTACTTTCCAGGCAAGTACACCACAACGATATATAGATCTTGACCGGGAGAAAGCAATCTCAATGGGACTGAACCTGAAAGATGTATATTCTACCATCGGGGCTTTTCTCGGGGGAAGCTATGTAAATGATTTCAACCGTTTCGGAAGGGTTTACAAAACCTACCTGCAGGCTGAACCGGAATATCGGTATAGTGACAAGGAATTGCAGTTGTTCTATATGAAAAGTAAGGACGGTAATATGGTCCCTCTCAGCTCGATAGCCCGGATCGAAGAGATCTCAGGGCCTGAGTACACATTCAGGTTCAATATGGACCGGGCAGCTGAAGTTACAGGAGGCCCGCACCAGGATATAGTTCTGCCCAAGCCCTGGCTGCACTGGAAGAAGTTGCAAAAGAGGTTTTACCGCCGGATATCGGTTATTCATGGAATGCCATGTCGTTCCAGGAAAAAAAGGCATCCGGAACTGCCGGTTTAGTATTTGCATTTTCAATCCTTTTTGTATTCCTGATCCTTGCAGCTCAATATGAAAGCTGGTCGTTGCCGCTTTCTATCCTGTTGGGCACCCCGTTTGCTGTCTTCGGCGCTTTCTTCGGTATCTGGTTGGCACGTTTCGGCTCCGACATTTTTGTTTTGAACGTATTCGGCCAGATTTCCCTTATCCTGCTGATTGCCCTTGCAGCGAAAAACGCCATCCTGATCATTGAATATGCCAAAGATGAATTTGAAAACAAAGGATCTTTCCCTCATGGAGGCGGCTATTGAAGGTGCAAAACTGAGGTTGAGGCCAATCCTTATGACTTCATTTGCATTCATTCTGGGTGTCGTTCCGCTGATTACCGCATCAGGGGCCGGCTCCGTTGCCAGAAATGTAATGGGTGTCGCCGTGTTTGCAGGTATGCTTGCCGCAACCATGATCGGCGTCTTCATTTATCCAATGCTTTACGTCGTGATCGGAAAAATGGCAGGTTATGAAAAGCAGCGTGACCGTGAAAGAGAAAAGAAACAGATCGTTGAATCAAAATCTCATGAATAATATGTCAAGGCATTTGAAAATATTTCTTCTGGCCCTGCTCATCATCGGCATTTCCGGATGCGCTGTCGGGCCAAACTTTCAGAAACCGGTCGTCAACTCCCCGACAGGAATTCAGGTTTGATCCTAATCGCGTGCGGATACCTTCGCTTACACTTTCCTGGTGGGAACTTTTCAATGATCCGGTGCTGGATACCCTGATCAGGGACGGCCCTCAGGCGAAAACTGTGATGTCAGGATCGCTGCTGCCACGGATCGAAGAAGCAAGGGCTGACATGGGGTATAATAAGGCCAGACAATTTTCCAGTATTCGGTTATGAAGGAAATATCCAGCGGGAATACCTCAATCCTGTTCTTGTAAATGGTAGTACCGATATCAAAAGCAACTTATTATGCAGCCCCGGTTCTGTCCTGGGAAATCGATATCTGGGGCAAATACAGGCAGGGCTACTGAATCGGCACGCGCTGAAATGATGGCTACGGAATATGCACACAGGGGAATTATGATCAGCCTGATATCAGATGTAACTGCAGTTTATTTCCAGCTACTGGATTATGATAACCGGCTGGATATCAGTCAAGAGCACACTGATTACCCGCCAGGAATACCTGAATATTATGCAGGAAAGGTATAATAAAGGAATTGTCGCTGAAATTGATCTCAACCAGGCACAGATCCAGGAAGCAATTGCAGCAGCTGCAATTCCGATGTATACCAGGTGGGTTGCTGAAACTGAACATATTCTCAGTATTCTGCTCGGAAGAAATCCCGGGGCCAATCATTCGCGGTATGCCAAACTTGAGGAACAGGTCATTCCGCCGGATATCCCCCCGGGATTGCCTTCCGACACTGCTCCAGCGCCGTCCCGACATTTTGCAGGCTGAACAGATCGTGGCTTCACAGAATGCGATGATCGGAGTTGCCCAGGCCATGCGTTTTCCTACATTCAGCCTTACGGCACTTATTCGGCGTAGCCAGCCCGGAACTGACAACCGCAGCTATCAGTGCTGCATGGTCGGTGAGCGGGACTATACTCGGCCCGATTTTTAATTTTGGCAAAAATAAAAGAAGGGTAGAAATAGAAAGAAAACGAACGGAACAGGCTTATCTTATTTATGACCAGGCCGTTCTCCAGGCTTTCCGGGAAACAGAGGATGCCCTGATCGGTATTTCAACGCTCAGGGATGAGCTGATTGCCGTAGAAAGGCAACGGATGGCTGCCGAAAATGCCTATAAGTTGTCAAAGGCCCGCTATGATGAAGGAATAACAAGCTATCTTGAAGTCCTGGATTCGGAAAGGACGCTCTTCGATGCCAGCCTCAATGCTTCTCAATATTGCAAACCGGCTGAACTCATACGTTTACCTTTATAAAGTGCTTGGAGGAGGATGGGTTTCGAAAGAGGAAAAGACAGCTGCCGAGCAGGCTGCAGCAGAAGAGGCAGCGAAAGAAGGAAAGTAAGACTATAGGACTGTAAGACTGTAAGCTAAGTCTCGTAAGTCTCCATGTCTCCCAGTCACACAGTCACCCAGTCTTCCAGTCCCCTTATCACCTTGTCTCTTTAAAACGGATACCCGATCCCGAAATTGATAATAAAATCTGAAAATTGCCATTTATCCAAAACCCATCTTTCATTTTCCGGGTTGGCGGGATCACGCAGGGGGATTGCAAAATCAACCCTCATAATGAAGAAGTTGAAATCAAACCTTAAGCCCAGGCCGATATCAATGGCAAACTCTTTATAGAACCTGTCGAAACTGAAGTCTCCACCGGGATAAGATTCGGCATCTTTCAACAGCCAGATATTGCCAATATCGGCAAACAGGGCACTTTTAATAAAACTGTAAACAGGAAACCGAAATTCGATATTAGCCTCAAGCTGAACATCTCCCATGCGGTCAAAATAGTCTTCCGGATTATCATATGAACCTGGTCCAAGCAACCGGTAGGGCCAACCCCGCATGCCATTGGACCCTCCGCCGTAAAATCCTTTTTCCAGTGGCAATAAGTCGACGTTTCCATATGGAATGCCGGCTGCCCAGGAAACAGCCGGTATGCCACAGAATTGTTCCTGGTGATCACGTTAAAGAAACGGAAGTCGCCATCAACCTTGACATATTGCGCGAAAGGAATACCAAATAAAACATATTGCCCCAGGCTGTCGGTATTTGCATTGAAAATATTGCTGCCAAGCTTTAATAAATTTCCGGCTGTCTCAAAGTTTCCTTTAAAATAGAAAAAGTTCTGAATTTTCCTGATATCCTGTGTGTTATAGGTGAAAGAATACCTGGCTGCCATGATCAGGTTATCAGTATATTGATTTTTAATCCGATCATTGGGCTCATCTTCCAGTTCCTGCTCAAATTCCGGTGAAAGCTTGACATTGATGATACTCCAGTCGAAAGGGAATATCTGGTGACGTTTTCTTTCCGATTCTCTCCAGTCGTAGCCAAAATGAAGTTAGTCAGCCATCTTTCATATTCCGGCCTGCTTTTCATACCCAACACCCATGCTTGTAGTGGTTTTTGGCCTGAAATATTTTGGAGAACCGTTCCTGCCTGACCGGGATCAGGAACCGTGGAAAAATAATACTCACCTCAAGGCCGGTTTCAATAGTGTTGAAGAAAGGAGTGGAGCTGGAATAATCCGCATCGTCTCCCCAGACTGTTGTGCCTCAAGAGCCCCTCTTGCCTTGAGGCGTAGTGTTTCCGAACCCCTGAAGATGTTACTGTTCGAATAAGTAAAGTTCAGCCCTATGCCAGGCCTTCCGCCTGAATTGGTAGCTTCAGTCTCAACTGTGAAGGAATGAAGTTTTCGTTTTGAGAGATCAATATTGCAATCCAGTAATCCTGAATCAGGCTGAATCTGTGCACGGAACGGGTTTGAACCGGATATTTGAATAACCGAAAACGCCCAGTTCCGCTACCCTTGAGCGTGTCTTGCTGATATCGGTCAGCCGGAATGGGTCACCGGGTTTAATGAAGACTGACTGGATCACAGTTCTGGGATGAATATGGTCATCTTTCTGATAAAGGATATAATAATCACCAGGCGGCTTCTGCCCGGTTTTGCCAGGCCAGTTATACAACAAGGTGTCGGAGTGAATATCCGGCGGCGCCAGGGGATCAAAATTCGGCCGGATGTAAATATCACGTATGAAATACCGCAGATGGGGCAGCGAAATGATTTTCCAGGGTTCGTCGGTGGAAGCCACTAAATTGGGCTTGATCTTCACTTTAAGATTCATTTCATGGTTGCCCCCTGCACTGTCGACCTCAAAAAATACGAAATCACGGTTGAAATAATAATAACCATTATTCTGAAGGATATCCGTGATCCGGTCCCTTTCATCATCAAGGTGGAATGCATTGTATATATCGTCCAGCCATAATTTTAGTTTCCGATTTGCTTTTCCGGATAAAATCATGCATAACACTGTCATCGATGACATATTCCACGGTTTTTAACCTGTAAGGGACAGAAGGATGAGACCAGGTAATTAACTTGAACTTTCTTTTTTCTGATATGTTTGATGTCAAAGGTGACATCCGAATAAAAATAGCCCACCTTGTTGAGATAAAGCTCCATTTCATCGGTGGCTAAGATGGCGGCTGCAGAATCATACAGGGCAGGCCTTTCGCCGGCTTTATCGCGCAGCCAGGTCCGGAATTTGCTGTTTTCTTTTCCTTTTGTGCCGAGATGGTACATGTAAAGCTTAACCCTTGCAATACCCAGGAATTTCTGGTTGGTTTTGGGCTTTGCAATTGTTTGAAGCTCACCTGTTTCAATCCCCGGATTTTTGCCTGAATAGTGGATATTGTTCTTTAAAAGCAGATATTCACCGGGTTTCAATGATCGGGTAGTACTGCATGAGGATAAAAGCAGTGCGGTCATGATCACACAAAATCCAGCCGTATAATTGTATGGGATAAATTTCTTCACCCGGATTGGTTACACCTCAATTCGCAAAGGTATGGAAATTTAAATACTGCTAAGACAGGTTAGGATCGACTGCGGTTAAACTATAAATTTTCTACATTTTGTTATCCAAAAATTATATTCATGTTGGTCCTTTTTTCAAAATTAATGCTCAGGTTGATGGGCTGGAAGATTACCAGCGTCATCCCGCCGGGAACTAAAAAGTGTGTGATTGCCGTAGCACCCCATACCAGCTACTGGGATTTTGTCATCGGCCGTCTTGCTTACTGGGTGCTGGGTGTCAAGGCTAGTTTTCTGATAAAAAAGGAAGCATTCCGTTTTCCTTTCAAGCATCTGCTTCTTACATATGGGCGGAGTACCTGTCGACCGGGGCCGGAGCAGAAAAATGGTAGACCAGGTTGTCGAGCGGTTCAAAAAATCCGAATCCTTTTTTATCGTGATCACCCCTGAAGGAACCCGAAAGCCCGTGAGACAATGGAAAAAGGGATTTTATTACATAGCCAACCAGGCACAGGTGCCTATTGCACTGGGATATCTTGATTATGCGAAAAAGGAGGGAGGGGTCGGTAAAGTTATATTTCCTAATGGCGATATGGAAAGCCAGATGAAGGAAATAAAAGAGTTTTACCGGGGGATGACCCCTAAACACCCTGAAAGGTTTTTTTTAGGGGAGTGAATTTGTATTTTAAGTTTCCTTCATCAAATTATCAATTTAAAATCCGTCTAAATATTTTGCATCATTACTATGCTCAAAATTTCGGGCGGGGAGGGTATTTGTTGGATTATCCGGGCCTTTATAAATTGTTTAAATTTATATAGATTAAGTATCTATATTAATAGATAATTTATTAAACTTGCATTTTGAAATATAATGAACTTGCCGAAAATAAAATGATTAATTAACATTAAAATCAACGAAATAAGTATTTTCTATTTATTAAACTGGTCTGGGAAAATAGCTTCTTAGGTATAAAGTGGAAAGTTAAGACTTTATATTACTTTTTCAAAATTTCATGATAAAAGGGCACCTGCCAGTATAAAAAACTAATCAATAGTGGCATCTTAATACTCTATATCCTATATCCTTAACTTAAATTATAAGTCATGAAAAAATTGTTCCTTATCAGCATTATATTTCTGTTCAGTGGCAGTTTACTGTTTTCACAGGTAGCCATCAATCCCGATGGGAGCCCACCTCATCCATCGGCAGGGCTTGATGTTAATTTCCCGGGCAAAGGATTCCTTTTGCCACGATTGTCTTTTGAGCAGCGTAATGCGATCACAAATCCTGCAGAAGGGCTGATGATATTTTGTACGAACTGTAATTCTGACGCTTCAGGTGCGCTCTCTATTTATCAGGGAGGAGGATGGCGGGTTTTTAACATTGATTGCGCCACTCCCGCCGCACCGCTGGCAGGTACCCACGTTCCCACTGCCACACAGATCACCTGGAACTGGAACGTTTCACCGATAGCAATCGGTTATAAGTGGAGTACAGAAAACAACTTCAGTTCCGCGATCGATTTATTTGAAGAAACTACGATTACTGAAACAGGCCTGGCCTGTTTCACAAATTTTACGAGGTATGTCTGGGCATATAATTCATGCGGAGAATCATTACCGCTGGTGATTACCCAATCGACACTCAGTATACCATTTTCTACCCCACCTGCAGAAGGAGTCCATACTGCCAATTCAAACACGATATTCTGGAACTGGAATCCTGTCGCTGGTGCAACCGGTTACAGATGGAGCATGAACAATGATTACGCTACCGCCCTGGATGTGGGAACAAATTTAATCAGAATGGAAGCCGGGCTTGCCTGCAATACATCTTTTACCCGCTATGTATGGGCATATGATAATTGCGGATATTCAACCCCGACTACCCTTACAAAATCCACCACCCTTAATCCACCTGCAACTCCGGTGGCAGGTGTCCATGTTGCAACTTCGACACAGATTGAGTGGAAATGGGTTGCGGTATACGACGCAACCAGTTACCGGTGGAATACCATCAATGATTCTACCAATGCCACAAATATAGGTAATGTAACCTCCTTTACCGAAATGAGTCTTCCCTGCAACTCGACCCAGGAAAGTTTTATCTGGGCCGTTGGTCCCTGTGGTACTTCAGTGTCCACCACCCTGTCTAAGGCGACTTTACCCAATCCACCTGCAGCCCCTGTAGCAGGGGCTCATATAGCAGCCCCGACTCAAATCGAATGGAAATGGGTGGCAGTTAGCGGTGCGACCAGTTACAGGTGGAATACCATCAATGATTCTGCCAATGCCACAAATATAGGTGATGTCACTTTCTTTACCGAAACGGGGCTGGCCTGTAACATTTCTCACACAAGTTATGTATGGGCTGTCGGCCCCTGCGGTACTTCTGTCTCAACCACCCTGTCAAAGGCAACTTTGCCTGACCCGCCGGCTGCTCCGACAGAAGGGGATCATGTCGCGACCTCGACCCAGATTGAATGGAAATGGGTTGATGTAAGCGATGGTATTAGCAGTTACCGGTGGAATACGGAAAATGATTCCATCGGCGCTACCAACATTGGTAATGTCACATCCTATACCGAAACCGGACTGACCTGCAATACTCCTCAAACAAGTTATGTCTGGGCTGTTGGCACTTGCGGCACCTCAGTTTCCACCACCCTGTCAGAGTCGACTTTACTTGCTCCGCCAGCCGCTCCGACCCCACGGCCCCATGTAGCCACATCAACTACGATCCTGTGGAAATGGACAGCGGTAACCGGTGCAACCAGTTACAGGTGGAATACGATCTATGATTCCATCGGCGCCACCAATATTGGAAATGTAATTAACTTTAATGAAATAGACCTGCCTTGCAACTCGCCCCAGCTAAGTTATATCTGGGCCGTTGGCCCCTGCGGCACTTCTGTCGTCACCATTTTGTCAAAATCGACTTTGCCTGCTCCTCCACCAGCTCCGACTGCGGACGTTCATGTTGCAGCATCAACCCAGATTGTATGGAAATGGTTGGTAGTAAGCGGTGCGACCAGTTACAGGTGGAATTCAGTCAATGATTCAACCAATGCCACCGATATTGGTAATGTAACATCCAGGACCGAAACGGGTCTTACATGCAATTCACCTCAGACAAGCTATGTATGGTCCGTGGGTCCTTGCGGTAATTCAATAGCCACTATATTGTCATCGTCGACTTTACCTGCTCCGCCAGCCTCCCCGACAGCGGGTGATCATATAGCAACAGCATCACAGATCGAATGGAAATGGGTTGCAGTTAGCGGCGCGACCAGTTACCGGTGGAATACAACAAATGATTCCGTCAATGCCACCGATTATGGTCTGGTTACATCCCATACCGAATCAGGACTGCCATGCGACTCAGATCAAACAAGCTTTGTATGGGCCGTTGGTCCCTGCGGCACTTCTGTTTCCACCACCTTGTCCAAACGGACATTACTTGATCCGCCTGCTGCACCTGCGATAGGTGCTCATGTCGCCGGACCGACACAGATCCAATGGAAATGGATTGCGGTCAGTGGTGCGACCAGTTACCGGTGGAATACGTTAAATGATTCTATCGGTGCCACCGATATTGGTAATGTTTTATCCTTTACTGAAACAGGGATGGCATGTAATACAGTTCAGACAAGCTATGTATGGGCAGTTGGTCCATGTGGCACATCCGTCTCCACCTCCCTGTCAGGGTCGACTACAAATGAGCCTCCTGCTGCTCCGGTTGCAGGTGCTCATGTCGCAGCCACGACACAGATCGAATGGAAATGGGTAGTGGTTACCGGTGCAACCAGTTACAGGTGGAATACGTTAAATGATTCTATCGGTGCCACAGATCTTGGCAATGTTACATCCAAAATCGAAACAGGTCTTACCTGCAACTCACCTCAGGAAAGCTATATATGGTCCGTAGGTCCTTGCGGTAATTCAATAGCCACTGTAATGTCATCGTCGACTTCACCTGTTCCGCCGGACGCAACGACACCAAGGCCTCATACAGCCACAGTAGATTCGATCCGGTGGAAATGGAATACGGTGGCCGGGGCAACCAGTTATAGGTGGAATACGATCTATGATTCCATCGGTGCCACCGATATCGGAAATGTAATTTTCAAGGATGAAACGGGCCTGGCCTGCAATACGCCTCAGACAAGTTATGTTTGGACTGTTGGCCCCTGTGGCACTTCTGTCGTTACCATCCTGTCAAAATCGACTTTGCCTGAACCGCCACCTGCTCCTACAGCAGACGTTCATGTTGCAGCATCAACCCAGATCGAATGGAAATGGGTCGCATCAAGCGGGGCAACCAGTTACAGGTGGAATTCAATCAATGATTCCACCAATGCAACCAATATCGGTAATGTAACATCATACACTGAGACAGGACTGGTTTGCAACACTCTCCAGGATAGTTATGTATGGGCAGTTGGTCCCTGCGGCACTTCTGTCGGAACATCTCTGTCACAGACAACTACTAATGAGGCTCCTGCTGTTCCGGTTGCCGGCACCCATGTTCCGACAACATCGCAGATCGAATGGAAATGGCTTGCCTCCAGCGGTGCAACCGGCTACCGGTGGAATACAATCTATGATTCCATTGGTGCCACCGATATTGGCAATGTGACATCCTTTACCGAAACAGGGCTGGCTTGCAACACCTCTCAGACAAGTTATATCTGGGCTTACAATGCCTGCGGAGTTTCTGTATCTGCAGAATTAGCGCAATCTACCTTGTACATTTTAACCGCAACCCCGGTTGCAGGGACTCATGTGGCTTCGGAAACCCAGATAGTCTGGAACTGGAATACGGTTTCCGGCGCTACCGGTTATAAGTGGAACACGGTAAACAACTATTCAACTGCCACCGATATGTTTGCTGTCACATCAGCAACAGAAACCGGTCTGGTATGTGGCAGTAGCGAAACAAGTTACGCTTGGGCATATAATAGCTGCGGGGAGTCAACTCCTGTTACACTGACCCAATCTACTCAGTCTTGCTGGACTTGCGGGAATCCCTTTACAGTTTACCATGTGGCAGATACGGTTGCGGCTGTAACAAAAACTGTCAATTATGGCACAGTTACCAATGTGCCCGGTGAAACAACAAAATGCTGGATAACCAGTAACCTTGGCGCAAGCAACCAGGCAACCTCTGTCAGCGATGCCACAGAAGCTTCGGCAGGCTGGTACTGGCAGTTTAACCGTGCACAGGGGTATAAACATGATGGCACAACAAGGACACCTAATACTACCTGGATATCCAGCATCAATGAATACTCGAATTGGGTTCTAACAAGCGATCCGTGCGCCCTTGAATTAGGAGGCACCTGGCGTTTACCCACTAATACAGAATATTCGAACGTGGATGCCAGTGGAGGCTGGACAAATTGGAACGGCCCGTTTGGTTCTGCCTTGAAAATGCATGCTGCCGGGGATCTTAACGCAAGCACAGGAATTGTGCAGCTCAGGGGTACGGTAGGCTTCTACTGGAGCAGTAATCAAGGCTTAACTACAACAGGCAAAAACCTGTACTTCCTAAGCGGCGCTTGTCAAACGACTACCGGAACCAAGGCAACAGGTTATTCTATTCGTTGCATCAAAAACTTGCCATAAGATTTCATTAATGATTTGAATCCCTTCGGTCACGGATTTTATGACCGAAGGGATTTTTTATTGAAACAAATGCTTATTCTGATTAACACCAGAAAATTTATCTAGTACCAATATTTAAATAAATCATCAAACTCTTCATACTTAAATTTATGTATATATCTTTGTAAAATATTTACTGAACTTATGAGATTATTTTATGGCCTGGTTTTATTTATTTTTCTTGCTTGTAATTCGGCTTATCCCCAGATTACAGTAAATACTGATGGATCTCCACCTGATCCATCTGCTATTTTTGATGTAAAATCATCAAATAAAGGCATTTTGCTTCCAAGGATGACATTAAATGAACGTAACAATATTATCAGTCCTGCTGAAGGACTTTTCGTTTTTTGTACAAATTGCGGACTGAATGGGACAGGGATGCTTTGTTTATATACCGGAGGCGAATGGTTTTCTTTTAGTCTTTGCAAGATACCTGCACCGACTTCAAGCGTAAATTTACTGCCTTCATCTGAGATAGTCTGGAACTGGAATTCGGTCCCTGGAGCATCGGGTTATAAGTGGGGCATGACTAATTCTGTATCATCAGCTATTGATGTAGGAACCGACACTTCAATAACAGAGACGGGAATTATATGCGATAGCCTGTATTCAAGGTATGTATGGGCATATAGTGAATGCGGTTATTCTGTGCCATTGTTACTAACCCAATCCAATTCGAATTGCTTTACATGTGGACAAGTAATCACAATTAATCATATAGCTGGAGTTGTAGCCCCGGTCGATAAGTCTACAACTTATGCCACCGTTAACAATGTTCCCGGGGAAACTGATAAATGCTGGATAACCAGTAACCTTGGCGCAAGCAACCAGGCCACCGCTGTAGACGATGCCACTGAAGCTTCGTCAGGCTGGTACTGGCAGTTTAACCTTGCACAAGGGTATAAACATGATGGTACAACAAGGACACCAAATACTACCTGGATAATCAGCATCAATGAATACTCGAATTGGATTCTAACTAGCGATCCGTGCGCCCTTGAATTAGGAGGCACCTGGCGAATACCCACTAATACAGAATATTCGAACCTGGATGCCAGTGGGGGCTGGGCAAACTGGAACGGCCCGTTTGGTTCTGCTTTGAAAATGCATGCTTCGGGGAATCTTAACGCAAGCACAGGAAATTTACAGCTCAGGGGTACGGTAGGTTTCTATTGGAGCATTAATCAGGGCTTAACTACAACGGGCAAAAACTTGTACTTCCTCAGCGGCGCTTGTCAGACGACAACAGGTACCAAGGCATCAGGCTATTCTCTTCGTTGTATCAAGGAATAAGGCCCGGCATAACATGACTTGATGATAATTTTTGAAGAATTCCTTTTAAATATTAAATTTAAATCTTACTTTTGCAACCCTTTTATGGGGAGTTTAGCTCAGTTGGTTCAGAGCATCTGCCTTACAAGCAGAGGGTCACTGGTTCGAATCCAGTAACTCCCACAAGCCCCCATCCCCAACCCTTCCCCCACCCGGGGGAAGGGGGAACAGAACTTCTTCCCCAACCTTTTTTAGCCATTGAATTCTTGTCATCCCTTTTTATATTGGTGCTGTGATGTTAACGATTATTTGTTTTATGTTTTCAGCACATACTGATGGCAAAACTCACAGGAAAGCAAAAAGAACTCATTTCAAAATGATATATCATCCCCTTCCCCCAATTGGGGGAAGGGATAGGGAAGGGGGCGGGGTTACAAGCAGAGGGTCACTGGTTCGAATCCAGTAACTCCCACAAACTAAAAGAGGACGCCTCACTGTTGAGACGTCCTCTTTTTTAACTTGAAGTAATCAGTCAGACGAATATCTTAACGATAATTTGAATAACGTTCTTCCCGTGGTGACTCACTTTTAGGCCTTGCTTGTTTAACCACGATTTCAGCATGGTCATATTCGCAACTGTCCAGTTCTTTGATGGCCTTGGTCGCTTCGTCATCATTCTTCATCTCTACGAATCCGAATTTCTTGGAATGACCGGTCATACGGTCATTGATCACATTGGCCGAAGTAACTTCGCCATACTCTTCAAATAAAGTCTTTAAGTCATCACTGGTTGTGGATGAACTTAACTTTGCAACAAAAATGTTCATAGTAAATAATATATAATTAATAAAATTGTTAGGTTGAAAACTGTAAGGTAGGCAGATCTTAGGAAGGAAGTGCGAATCATTATAATTTAGAACGCGACAAAGGTAATTAAATAATTGATTCTCAAAACATTTTGATGATAATATATTTTATCGGGCCCTTTTATCTATATTGGCTTTTCATTGATCGGATTTTTCTTTTCTGCTGATATTATCTACCTTTGCTTTATAATATAACCAAATCAAATCCATATGAAAAATTTAACCATTTCCTTCATCAGCAGCTTGCTATTGCTGCTGATCAGCATTTCACTCTTCGCCCAGGATATCACTTATGAACCAAAAGCGCCGGTTCCACTGGATCCTGCTGTTATCTATGGCAAGCTGGATAACGGTATGACCTATTACATCCGTGAAAACCGCGAGCCGAAAGAGCGCGCTGAGCTTTACCTAGTTGTGAACGTGGGTGCCCTGTCGGAAGATGAGGACCAGAACGGCCTCGCCCATTTCTCAGAACATATGGCCTTCAACGGGACCAAAAACTTCGACAAAAAAGCTATCCTTCATTATTTGCAATCCATTGGCATGAAATTCGGACCGGAAATCAACGCTTTTACCAGCAGTGATGAAACCAACTATATGTTGCAGAAGGTTCCCACTACAGATCCGAAAGTTGTCGATACCGCTTTGCTAATCCTTTATGACTGGGCGCATAATATCGCCTTTGAAGATTCAGAGATAGATGCCGAACGGGGTGTGCTCCACGAAGAGTGGCGCACGGGCCGCTCAGCTATGTTCCGTATGATGAAAGAAGCCAATAAGGTTGTCTTCAGCGATTCGAAATATGCCATTCATGATGTGATCGGCGATATCGCAACAATTGATACTTTCCCTTATGATGTGATCAAACGCTTTTATGCCGACTGGTACCGGCCCGACCTGCAGGCTATCGTGGCTGTCGGGGATTTCAATGGTAAAGAGATGGAAAAACAGATCAGGGACCTGTTTTCAACCATCCCCAAAAAGGAAAATCCTCGCGAACGTGAATATTTCCCTGTCCCCGACCACCAGGAAACCCTGATCACCGTGCAAACTGATAAAGAAGCCCAGTACCCGATCGTACAGGTTTATTATAAACATGCACCGAATGAAAACCGCGACATGGAATATTTCCGTGACGGCTACAAGCAGGAACTCTTTAATTCAATGCTGAATGCCCGCCTGCAGGAGCTCATCCTGTCTGAAAACCCTCCTTTTGTTTATGGCTTCGCATTCTATACCGGCCTGGTCAGGACCAAAGACGGTTTCGTATCCTTTGCTGTTGGAAATAATAACGAGCTTGACAAGGCGCTCCATGCCCTGCTTCTCGAAAATAAGCGTGTATTGCAGTTCGGGTTTACCGGGACTGAATTGGAAAGAGCAAAAAGTGACCTGAAAAGGAATATGGAAAAGCAATTTGCCGAGAAAGACAAAATGGATAACGACAAATTTGTCTGGCAATACTATTCAAATTTCCTGCAACAGGAGCCGTCTCCGGGAATCGACTTTGAGTATGCATTCTTAAACCAGGTATTACCAGGAATCACCCTGGAAGAAATCAACGCACAGGCACAGGAATGGATCACTGCTGAGAACAGGGTGATCGCCATCATGGCCCCGGAAAGTGAAGATATTAAAATACCGCATGAACAGGAAATCAGGGATATTATCGCAGCCGTTGATCTGGAGGCGGTTACAGCTTATGTTGATAAGGTGACGGACCAGCCTTTAATGGCCGTGGAACCTGTCCCGTCACCTGTCGATAAAAAAGGAAAAAATAAGACTCTTGGCACTACCGAATGGACTTTTGAGAATGGAGTCAAAGTGGTGATGAAAACCACTGACTTTAAGGAAGATGAAATTCTCATGAGTGCGTTCAGTTTTGGAGGTAGTTCCCTCTATGATGTGAAAGACGTGATTTCGGCCGATTTAACCGCCGAAGTGGTGCAGGAGAGTGGAATTGGGGAATTTGATAAAACATCGCTTGAGAAAAAATTATCCGGTAAGATAGTCAGTGTCAGACCTTATATCAATGAAAATGCCGAAGGTTTTTCAGGTTCCTGTTCCGTGCAGGACCTCGAAACGATGCTGCAGATGGTCCACCTGTATTTTACCGCCCCACGCACTGATGATGTCGCTTATAATGCCTTCATTAAACGCATGAAAGCCATACTCGATAATAAAGCGCTGGAGCCTGAATCCGCCCTTATGGATACGGTCACCGTACTGCTGGCTAACCATCATCCCCGGGTCAGGCCCATGACTTCAGAATTGCTGAATGAAGCCAATCTGAAAAAAATGCGTTCCATCTTTAAAACCCGTTTCGGCGATCCCTCCGGCTTTACTTTTTACTTTGTCGGTAACATCGACCCTGAAAAGGCCAGGCCATTGATGGAGAAGTACCTTGGCGGGCTGCCTAAGGTTGAGCGCGAGGAAACCTGGGTTGATAACAATGTCAGACCACCGCAAGGCATGGTCAGCAGGGAAATCAAACGTGAGATGAAAGTCCCGAAAGGAACTGTTTACCTCACCTACACCGGCACATTTGATTATGATGATTTCCAGGCAAGGCTGAACCTTTCATCACTTTGTGATATACTCGATGTCAGGTACGTGGAAACCATCCGTGAGGAACAAAGCGGAACATACGGAGCGGCTGTTTATGAAAATATGGATAAATATCCTTATGAGAGCTACTCGGTCATGATCTATTTCGACTGTGACCCGGAGAATGCAGGAAAGCTGAAGGATATTGTGATCCAGGAGATCGAAAAGCTTAAAACCGAAGGCCCGACTGAACAAGACCTTCACGGTGTCAAGGAAAACAAACTGAAAGTGCACCAGGAGAACCTGCGTCAGAATAACTACTGGCTGAATATTATCAAGAATAAGGATTATAACCAGGCTGACCCTAAAGCCTATCTTGAATATGAGAACTATGTGAACAGCATGACCCGTGAATCGATGAAAGCTGCGGCACAACAGTTCTTCGGCGGAAATATCGTGGAAGCCGTCCTGCTGCCGGTGAATATCGAGGATAATACGGCGAACCCGGTACACAAAGAGTAGGCAGTCGGCAGTCAGCAGTCAGCAGTCAGCAGTCAGCAGTCAGCAGTTTTGATTTTCTTTTGACTTCTGTCTTCTGACTTCTGTCTTCTTTCCTGTTTTCAGCGTTACAACACCCAGCTACAAAGATTATATAGTTATTCACTATAGATATCATTGTTATTCACCACAGATTACTCGGATTTACATAGATTAAACACAGATGAGGAGCAGATTTTTTATTGGGTTATAAATTCATTCTTTGAATACCTTCTTTTAAATCTGCTACATTGAAATTGATTAATAATCCTATTCGATTACCGCTTAATTTCAAATACGTCAGCAATTGTGCTTTATGAACAAAAGCAATCTGATCTACGGATTTAGGTTCCAGAATAACTTGGTTTTCAACGATTAAATCAAATCTGTATCCTTTCTTCATTATTTTTAATCTGTGTATAATCTGTGTAAATCCGAGTAATCTGTGGTGATATGAGTATGTATAACTTACCTCCTGTCCTGTATCAGCGTTACAACACCCAGTTTGAAAATAGAATTAAATAAAATCAAGGGTTTTAGAAGGTGTTTTTTAAAAGTGCGGAAAACAGGAGGCCGTCCTGATGACTGCTGACTGCTGACTTCTGTCTTCTGACTTCTTTTTAACAAACATTTAACATTATTCCCTCCTGATCTGCATTACTTTCGCAGCTTCATTCAGAATTATAATTTTTAATTTTTAATTCTTAATTCTTAATTTGAATCCCATGAATACTGTAGAAGATTTTAAAAAGAGCCTCCAGCAGAGGTTTACCGAAATAGTTTACCAGAGTGAAGAATTTGTTGAAGAGGGATGTGGTTGCGGCAGCGGTTGTGGTTGTAACAGCTCACCTGAAACGGATGATTACTCAAATGAACCTGGCTATCACCCATTAGCTGATCTTGGATTGGGCACAGGAATGCCAACCCGTCATGCCGGAATCAAAGAAGGCGATACCGTAGTCGACCTTGGTTCAGGTGCAGGAATCGATTGTTTCCTCGCCCGGGAGATCACAGGCCCTGCCGGTAAGGTCATCGGGGTGGATATGACCGAGAAAATGGTTGAAAAAGCCCGTAAAAACACGGAAGCATCCGGTTATAACAATGTGGAATTCCGGCTGGGAGATATCGAAAAGCTCCCGGTAAGTGATAAGACCGCACATGTTGTTATCGGGAACGGTGTAATGAGCCTGACACCTGATAAGGAAAAAGCTTTCAGCGAAGTTTACCGCATCCTCAAGCACCATGGGGAATTATGCATTTCCGACATCATGGTAATAGGTGACATGCCCAAAGGCATGAAAATGGACGCTGATCTTTTTATGGGCTGCATGGCAGGAAGCTTGCAGGTGGATGAGTACATCATGATGCTTGAAAAAGCCGGCTTTGAGGAGATATCCATCAAAGATGAAAAGAAACTTGAGCTGCCGGATGCCATGCTGCACTATTACCTGCCTCCCGAAGAAACCAGTGAGTTCCGTGAAGGAAAGTCAGGAATTTACAGCATTACCCTCTCTGCTGAAAAGCCTTGCTGCCATGCGGGGGAGGAAGATCATGTGTGCTGCGGGAACCATTGAACTATAGCTCCAGTTCCAGGTCCAGACTTTCCCTCAGCGTTTTAAGTTCCGGGTTCTTTTCAACCATCGCGCGGTACTTGTCTTCCGCCGTATAAGGCTTTGATTGGCCTATGATCTCAACCAGGATGGTCTCCATCTGGATTTTCTGGTTTCGTAATTCCGCACGGAGAAAATCAAGGAGGTCGGCCCTTCTTTCTTTAAAAGTCATTTCCTGGGCACGGTTATCGAGCTTAAGTTCTATGACAAAATTCTCTTTCAGCAAGGGCTTCCGGGTGGATAAGATACTGTAAAAATTTGGGTATTGCCCGGCGATACTCTCGGTATAATAAATCCAGACCTTCTCAAGCTTTTCCTGGCTGAATTCATTTTGCTCCACATTTTCAGCCAGTGGCCCGATTGCCCCGTCCTGTTTAGGTTTGGATGTATGGTTCTCAGGTTTTATTGAAATAGTCCGGCTTCCTGTTGCTGGTACAGGTGTAAGATCAGCTTGAGGCTTGAGGCTTGCGGCAGCCTTCTTAGGCTCAATAGTCGGCGTGACCGGAAGACTTAGATCCCCATCGCTTTCTTTAACCCCTTCCGGGGGTATCAGGGACTTTTTTTTTCGATGGCAGCGGGATTTGTAGTGACCACTACAGAGCAAATCTGCAAGAGTGCAAGTTCAAGCTGCAGCCGTTTATTATTGCTGTTTTTATAACTCTGGTCGAACTGGTTATGAATGTCGAGGGCTTTTAACAGGAATGACGATGAGCACCGGCCTGCCTGTTCTACATACTTTTGCTGCAGGTTTGCACTGATCTCCAATAGTATAACGGTCCCCGGGTCCTGGCATACAAGCAGGTTTCGCAGGTGTTCCCCCAGACCGATCAGGAAATGCTGCCCGTCGAATCCCCTGTTGATGATCTCGTTGATGGTCAGTAAAAGGCCGGAAGTATCCTGTTTCAAAACCTGGTCAAGGATTTTGAAATAATAGGTATGGTCGAGTATATTCAGATGTTCTGTAACAGTGGCGTAAGTCAGCTTGTTGCCTGAAAAACTGACGAGCTGGTCGAAGAAAGACAAGGCATCACGCATGGCGCCGTCAGCTTTCTGGGCGATCACATGCAGGGCTTCTTCTTCCACCTCTATACCTTCTTTCTTTGCTACGTAAGCAAGATAATCGGCAATATCTTTTACGCTGATCCGCTTAAAATCAAAGATCTGGCAGCGTGAAAGGATGGTGGGTATGATCTTGTGCTTTTCAGTAGTGGCCAGGATGAATTTGGCATAGGCCGGCGGCTCTTCCAGCGTCTTCAGGAAAGCATTGAATGCCGAGGACGACAGCATGTGGACTTCGTCGATGATATAGACCTTGTATTTTCCAACCTGGGGCGGGATGCGGACCTGGTCGACCAGGTTACGGATATCTTCCACTGAATTGTTGGAAGCGGCATCAAGTTCATGGATGTTGAAGGATGCCGACCGGTTAAACGACAGGCAGGATTCGCATTTGTCGCAGGCTTCCACCATATTGACCGGGTTGAAGCAATTGATTGTCTTAGCCAGGATGCGGGCACAGGTCGTCTTGCCCACCCCGCGGGGCCCGCAGAACAGAAAAGCCTGTGCCAGCTGGTTGTTGCGGATGGCGTTTTGTAAAGTTGATGTGATCGACTGCTGCCCCACCACCGTGTCGAAAGTTGCCGGCCTGTATTTCCTGGCCGATACAATGAAATTGTCCATATTTGTTGATAAAGCCTGCTATTGCTGACGGTCAAAAATACTAAAGATTCGGCAGATACTTCAGGGCAGGAATGATAAGTTGATGAAAAATATTAACAAATAAGATATTGAGATGGCATCTCATTTTAGCCTGGAAATTCTCCGTAAGGTTTGATAATAATGGGATTTGGGAGGAAGATATTTCATTTTGAGATGCCATCTCAAGAAAGTATTATTTGCGACTGAAATCCTTCATAATTGTGGATTCTGAATTAATCTTAGAAGAAATTGAGATGCCATCTCAATAAGCTTTAAAATGTCTCCGATTATTTGAGAATTGCATCTGCTTTCCATCTGAAAGACTTACTTATCTTTGCTTTGGCTATGTGAGATGATAGCTTGAAAAAATCATGCTGAGAAGCCTCAAACTTTATACTGAATATTTCCTGAAAACCTCTTTCAGGCCGGAAAGAAACTTCATCCTGTTTGATGTAAAGCGGTTTTTAGTGAAGAATAATGTCTTCCGGCAGAATTTTGATTATTCTTCAGAAGAGAAAAAAGCCTCGTTGCATAAAGCTGCCGGATGGCTCATAGCCGCCCAGAAAGCCAATAAAGACGGCGGGATGGGATCGTACCACCTGGTCAATAAATGGTCGTCTTCCTATCCCGAAACTACAGGTTATATCATTCCTACGCTCATCAATTACGGGAAGAAAAATGGCCGGGAAGAAACCATCGATTCGGCTATCCGGGCTGCTGATTTTCTACTGGAGATCCAGAAAGAAAGCGGGGGCTGGCAGGGTGGGAGGATGAATGATAACAGGCCCGAGATCGTTTTTAATACCGGCCAGGTGATACGTGGGATGGTTTCGGCGTATCAGCATACCGGTGAGCAAAAATACCTGGATGCTGCTGTGAGAGCCGGCAAATGGCTTTCGGAAATTCAGCACCCTGAAGGTTTCTGGCAAACCCATGCCCTGATGGACAAGGCCAGGGTTTATGATACTTTTGTCGATGTTCCCCTGTTGCAATTATATGGGATTACCGGGGATGAGCAGTTCAAAGCAAAGGCAACCCGCAATCTTGATTGGGTGATCAATGAAAAAATGCAGGAAAACGGCTGGTTTGAAGATTGCGATAACACGGTCAGGCGCAATGACAGGCCGATCCTGCACACGATTGCATATACGCTGGATGGTCTTATAGACAGCAGCCTGATTTTAGATGATGATCAATATTTGACGGCAGCCGCGAAAGGGGCGGAAAAGCTCCGTGACCTCTTCCTTGCACAGGGCTTTCTTCATGGGAGGTATGACCGTAACTGGACCGGCTCGGAGTATATGATCTGTACCGGTGGCGCGCAAATGGCCATCTTATGGCTGAAGCTTTACAGGAGGAACAATGTTGAATCTTTCCTTATTGCAGCCAGGAAGATGATAAACCTGCTGATATTCATCCAGTCGCGACAATTCAATGAAAAATCTGATACACTTGGAGCCATCCCCGGTTCTTTCCCTATCTGGGGGCGTTACGAGCCCTTTGCTTTTCTGAACTGGGCGACGAAATTTTTCTGCGACGCACTTTTACTGGAAGCGGAGGTAAAGCCATGACTGACCGGATTGAAGAATTAACGGATTCACTCGCCGGGTACGTATGGCAAACCGTGCTGAAATTTCCCGATAATCCAGCACTGGATTTGGATGACAGGCAATACACCTACAGGGAGCTTTATAATACTGCGGCTTCGATTTCACAATCCATCCTTGAGCTGGATGATCAGGGCCCATATGTCGCCATCATGGCTGATAAGAGTTTTACCTGTTTTGCCGGCATCCTGGGCATCCTGCTGGCAGGCAAGGCTTACCTGCCGTTAAATCCCAGGTTTCCGGCAGCCAGGAACCTTTATATGCTTGAAAAGGCCCGGGCCCGGGTTGTCGTAGCCGGTGAGAATTCTGATGATGAACTGGATCTGATGCTGGAAAATCACACTGAAGAGATATTTATCATTTTTCCGGAAGGAGTTGAGATGTCGCAACATAGCAATATCGTCCCGAAGATCGTTGGCGCCGTAGATCCGGCTTACCTTCTGTTCACCTCGGGAACTACCGGAAAGCCTAAGGGTGTCCCGGTTTCGAACGGGAATGTGACCAGCTATATCGATCATATGCAGCAAAGTTTCGATTTCGGGACGGACGACCGTTTTACCCAGATTTTCGACCTTACGTTCGACCTGAGCGTTCACGATATTTTCCTGGCCTGGTCGTCAGGTGCCTGCCTTTGCGTTCCAAAGGATAATTCTTCTTTCGCCATGGCCCGTTTTATCAGGGATAAGCAGCCGACAGTCTGGTTCTCCGTGCCATCCGTGGTTTTGTTAATGGAAAAGATGCGCCTGCTTAAACCGGTCGCATTTCCGTCCATCAGGTTGAGTTTTTTTTGCGGTGAAGCCCTTTACGGTCATACTGCGAAAGAGTGGAAAAAGGCAGTGCCTCATTCCCGGTTAGTTAACCTCTATGGCCCGACGGAGGCCACCATTGCCATTTCACAATATGACCTGCCGGGTAACCCTTCCGAATGGAAAAGCGAGCTGGGTATAATTTCATTAGGGAAAGTTTTCACCGGGAATTCATTCATCCTGAAGGGCGAAACCTCACAGGCTGACCATGGAGAGCTTTGCCTTAGCGGCAGGCAGGTGGTCAATAGCTATTTTGAAAATGAAGAAGCTGACAGGGATGCATTCTTTGCCGAATCTGTTTCAGGGGAAAAATATTATAAAACGGGGGATATTGTCAGGATTGATGAGGAAGGGGATCTTTATTTTTTAGGGAGAAAAGATGCAGAAGTGAAGATCTCCGGATACCGCGTCAACCTGAAAGAGATTGAAAATGTCATTTCAGGATACGAATCAGTTGAGCAGGCCGTTGTTATATATGAAACGGCTGATGAACAGGGTATTATCATAGCTTTTATCCAATCTGACAATAAGGAAAAAATAGTTGAGAAGGATCTGGACGGTTTTTGCCGCCAGAAACTGCCATGGTATATGGTGCCGGGAAAATTTATCTTTGTCGAAGAAATCCCGCTCAATGTGAATGGGAAAGTAGATGTGGCATCTTTAAAAAATAAATACATCCATGGAACTTGAAACCAGGAAACAGATGATGGAATTAATCGGGGATAAGCTGAAACGCCTGGATATAAGGGAGAGTGAGCTGGGCGATGGTTTTGACCTGGTGAAGAGCGGGCTTCTCAATTCCCTCGAGTTTGTCGACCTGGTGGCTTCCCTCGAGAAAATAAACGATCATGAGATTGATTTTGAAGCCGCACTGGATTCAGGTGACTTTACCACAGTAGGTGGTTTGATAAGGGCTTTTAAGAATAAAAGATAATGGGAAAGATCGATTACATCCTGCTTGACCATGCTGATCATCCGGATTGGAATGAAGTTGCAGAGCTTTTCACCAGGATGTACGCATCGATGGATGAAATGGGCCTTATGTTGCCCCTTGCAGAGGGCGGAACGGTAAAATGGATGAAAACGGCGCAGAATACTTCAGGAAAGTTCGGCATAGCCGTACTTGCGAAAGATGGTCTGCAGAATGTCGGTTTTGCCCATGGGATGATCAAATTTCTCCCCGATTACCTCGGGGGATTTGCAGTTGGTTCCATCACACATGTTTATGTCGATGAAAATGCGAGAATGTTGGGGATTGGACGGAAACTTACCGAGGGACTGGAAAACTGGTTTCGTATGAAAAAAGTCCATTCCATAGAATTGCAGATCATCACCGGAAATCCCGCGGCACAGGAATTCTGGAAGGCCCTTGGATATGAAGAAGAACTGCTCCAGTTCCGTAAATCCAACAAGTTGTGATAAATCCGTATTACTACCTGGATATGGTCAGGCAACTGGACATTCAGCCCGGAACCCTCCTGATGGTAACTGCTGACGTGACCAGGCTGGCCATTGCCGGACGAAGGAAAGAAGTCGGCTTTGATATAGATCATTTCATTGATTGCATCAAGCAATGCCTTGGCAAAGGCGGTACGCTCGTTATCCCTTCCTTTAACTTCAATCTTAAAAACAATGATACTTATCATCCCCTGAAGTCATTGCCAATAACGGGTGCCATGGCTGTAGCGGCGATGAAAAGACCTGAATTTATCCGGACCAAAAACCCATTACATTCATTCCTTGCCTGGGGGGAACATGCGGAAGCCTTGGCCTCCCTGGATAACAAAAGTTCATTTTCTGCAGATTCTCCATTTGCATATTTGAAAGAACACCATGCTCAAATGTTGTTGATCGATACCAGCATCAGCGCGGCCTTCACTTTTGTTCATCATGTTGAAGAAATGGAGCGTGTTAAATACCGGGAGTACCGTAGGATAATCATTAACGTTGGGCAAGGTGACGGTAACAATAAGACTGTAAGACGGGAAGACGATAAGACTGTAAGACGGGAGGATAATAAGACTGTAAGACGGGAAGACGATAAGACTGTAAGACGGGAGGATAATAAGACTGTAAGACGGGAAGTGTTGATTTATGCAAAAAAGCCGGGCTGGACGATGGACCTGGGCGGATTGGAAAAATTATTAACAGAGCGGCAGGTAGCGAAAAAATTGCTGATCAACCAGGTTCCCTTTACGCTGGTTGACCTGCAATCAGCTTATCCCGTTATCAAAGATGATATAAATCGAAACAAAGCAAAAAACCTGGCCAGGTTCAGCCCTGAATTGTACCTTCGTGAAAAAGCCAAATCGTTCCTGGCAATTTTTGGAATTCATACTTTAGCCGACAAAATCAGCCATGATCCTGGTTTATTGTGACCATATCACCGAAAGGCACCGGTTTATCTTCGATTTTATTTTCGGGGATATCCTGGGTGGAAATTGTCAGCTGACGACAAGTCTGGAGGAATTTGCAGCATTCAATGGGCCGAAATTCAGCTATTCTGCATCCGGTATTCCCGGTATTTTGAATTTCCGGCCGCATGCGTTGATCGGGGAAATAGGTATCCATGTCCAGCAGATCAAAATATCGCAGTGGAATGGTCTCCCGGTATTTTTCAAGGTAGATGGCCCTTCTGTCCTGCCTTTCGATCCTTTCGCCCTTGCATTCTACCTTATCAGCCGGTATGAAGAATACCTGCCCTTTGAACCGGATGAACACGGCAGGTTCAGGCCTGAACAAAGCCTGGCATACAAAGAAGGCTTCCTGGGGATTCCTCTGGTGGATGCTGTCGTGCATGAGTTGAAAGTACTGCTGATGGCTGATTTTCCGGCATTGGAACTTCCCGGGCAGGCTTTCCGTTTTATCCCTTCTTTTGATGTTGATATTGCCTATGCCCACCTGGGCAAAGGTCTGGCAAGAGCCGCGGCTGCCTGGCTTAAGCTGTTCCTGAAATTTGATTTATGCCAGGTAAAAGAACGGTTTTCAACATTAACCGGGAAAACCCCTGATCCATATGATAATTTCGGGCTCCACCGGGACTTAGCTGCAAAATACGGCCATCCGCTGTTATATTTTATCCTTGTTGGCGATTTTGGCAGGTACGACAGGAATACAGATTACAGGAGCGTGCGGTTCAGGAAACTGTTGTTTGAATTGAGCAGGATAGCAGAACTGGGACTCCATCCCTCGTACCGTTCGCATCTTGATCCTTCCAGGTTTGAAAAGGAGAAGAAGAGACTTGAAGACATTATTCTCAAGCCGGTGAAAAACAGCCGTTTTCATTTTCTCCGGCTGAAATTCCCGGAATCTTACCAGATGCTGATCTCACAGGGTATCACAGATGACTATTCAATGGGTTATTCTTCCATGAACGGTTTCAGGGCTTCATGCTGCACTCCTTTCTTTTTTTATGATCTTAATAAAGAGATAGTTACAAATTTGAAGATACACCCGTTCATCTTCATGGATTCCGCGATAATTGACCATTTGAAAATGAAACAGCGAGATGCCATCTCTGAGATCACTGAGTTAACAGACCAGGTGAAAAAATTTGGCGGTGAAGCGGTTGGCATCTGGCATAATTATTCCCTGAGTGAAAAGGACCAGTATAAAGGATGGCAGGAAGTGCTTGTTTCCATACTCATACATTATCAAAAAACGAAGCCGTGATCAAATACCTCGAAAGGAAAAACATTGATGATGAGAAGTGGAACAAATGCCTGGACCGCTCCTTTAACGGGAATCTATACGGGTACTCGTGGTTCCTGGATATTGCCGGCGGGGAATGGGGAGCCCTCGTTGAAAATGATTATGAGCGGGTTTTCCCATTGGTTCAAAGGAAAAAATTCGGGATTTCTTATATTTATCAGCCTTTTTTTACCCAGCAACTGGGGCTTTATTCAACGACAAAGCTCGATACAACAGCCTTGAGTGTTTTTATCAGGGCCATTCCTTCAAAATTTAAACAGGTTGAGATCAACCTGAACACGCTTAATAAAGCTGATGAAAAAGATTTCCGCCTGATTCCCCAGCTCAATCATGAACTCGACCTGATCCACAATTATGAAAAGATACGGGAAGGCTATGCGGAAAACCTGGCCAGGAACCTGAAAAAGCCGGAGAAAGCCGGGCTCTCCATATCAAAAAACATTAAGCCCGATGATATCATCGACCTCTTCAGAAAGAACAGGGGAAAAGATATAGCCCAACTAAGTGAGAAAGACTACCTCCGGCTGAAACGCATAGCTTATACCTGCATGTATAAAGGTATCGCGAATATCCAGGGGGTTTATGACAGGCAAAACCAGCTTGTCGCCGGCGCTTTTTTCATCCTTAGCAATAACAAGGCCATCTTCCTGTTTTCCGGCCTGAGTGAAGAAGGGCGCCAGGCAGGTGCCATGCCGTTTCTTATCGATTCCTTCATCCGCCAGCATGCCGGCCGACATCTCACCTTCGATTTTGACGGTTCCAACAACCCGAACCTGGCCCGGTTTTATAAAAGTTTCGGTTCCAAAGAATGCATCTACCAGAGGATTGTGATCAACCGGCTGCCATATTTACTCAATATTGGTGTTAACATTTATAAAAAGCTCATACCTTTGATCTCATGAAGCTGCACCTCAAGGAAAATATCCGCATATCAATTGAATCGATCCGGAGCCATTTGCTGAGAACGATCCTGACCGTCATGATCATCGCTTTCGGGATCATGGCACTTATCGGGATACTTACTGCCATTGATTCCATCAAGTACTTCCTGAATGAGAATTTCACCATGATGGGAGCGAATACTTTTTCGATCCGGAATCGCGAAATGATGGTGCAAATTGGTGGCCGAAGGAATGATCCGAAGATGTATGAACGCATCACTTACGACGAGGCTATGAGGTTCCAGGAGGAGTTCGATTTTCCGGCTTATGTTTCGGTTTCAACATTCGCCACTCATACGGCAACGGTAAAATATAAATCGGAAAAGACCAACCCGAATGTTGCTGTCCTGGGTACAGATGAAAATTATCTCTATACATCAGGTCTGGAAATCGGAAAAGGCAGGAATTTCAACGAAAATGAAGTTTACTATGGGGCACATGTGGTCATCCTTGGAAGTGAAGTTGAAAAGCTGATTTTCAAGGCGAATGAAGACCCGATCGGTAAAATTATTTCCGTCGGGCCCGGTAAGTACCAGGTGATTGGGGTGCTAAAAGAAAAAGGATCCAGCATTGGATTTTCAGGCGATCGCAGGTGCATGCTCCCGCTGAGTAACGTAAGCCAGTATTTTCCCCGTCCCGACCGGTCATTTGGAATTGATGTGTCTACGCAGGACCCGCTAAAAATGGATCAGTCCATCGGCGAAGCAACCGGCCTGTTCCGGATCATCAGGGGGGACAGGGTAGGAGAGGAACAGACATTTGAGATATCAAGAAGTGATTCGTTAGCCGCCATGCTGACGGATAATATAAAATATGTCACCCTGGCCGCAACCATTATCGGCCTGATCACCTTGCTGGGCGCAGCTATCGGTCTGATGAACATCATGCTTGTTTCCGTTACCGAACGGACCCTTGAAATTGGCATTCGCAAAGCCATGGGAGCAACCCAGCAAACTATCCGGAACCAGTTCCTGGTAGAAGCGGTTGTCATTGCACAGATCGGGGGATTGCTCGGAATTATTTTCGGCATTCTGATCGGAAATATACTTTCGCTGATAATGAAATCCGGTTTTATCGTCCCCTGGCCATGGATAGTCCTCGGTGTGACCCTGTGTTTTATCGTGGCCCTGGTTTCCGGCATCATCCCAGCCAACAAAGCAGCCAGGCTCGATCCGATTGAGTCGTTGAGGTATGAGTAGTCATAAGGTGGTCATTAAGTGGTCATTAAGTAGTCATTAGGTGGTCATTAAGTAGTCATTAGGTTGTTGTGCCGACCGCCGACTGACGACCGCCGACCGCTGACCGCTGACCTGCTATTGCCTACTGCTGAATTAAAGAATCCCAGTCCGACTAGCTGGTCATATGTATCTCCCTGCTGCCGGTGGTAAACGAAAACCGTGTATTCGTTCTCGGTCTCCCAGTGACTTCCTTCTAAAAACGTCAGATCACCGGCATTCGACCTGTTTTCCAGAAAAGCATATGCATAATTGTAATAGCCCTGTTTCAGAAAAATCCTGGCTTCATAAGCTTTCAGATCATAGTTGTACCGCATCAGGTTTTCGGGAATAAATTGCCAGTCGGACAAAGCGCCGAAAACATAAATATTTCCTTCAGCTGATGGATACTGGAAAGGGAGCAGGAAATGGACCCACGCATAGTCACCTTCGGTATAAGAATCCCTTACATCATTTGTGGCAATCAGCCTCCGGCCATTGATGTCCTCCTCGGTGTAATAATTGCCTTTCGTCCTGGGCATATCCGTCATCAGGAAAACCTGGTAGCCTTCTTCCGTATATTGAAGCGACTGCATCCTGTCGGTATTATATTTCAGCGTTTTCATGTCAAAATAACGAAATTCATTACCCGCAGCGAAAACAAGTTCGTTCACCAGACTGTAATCGTATTCATTGCCGATTATCATCCGGGGCTGGACATTTTTAATGATATTGTCCCAGCGGCTGTTCTGCATAACAAAAACATGAAGATTGCTGTAAGAATCGGTCAGGTAATATTTATCTGTAAGAATCCTGAAATTGATCTGTTGATGCGTGTAACGCAGATCCAGGTCGACGGAATTAGCCACCCTCCCCTTCACGGTACACCAAAGGTTCATAAACCATGAACCTCCGGGTGAAAACGATATTTTCCTCATCATCCGAATCAAGATAAACTTTAATGATGTAATTGCCTGATTTTTTGAGCCTCATGTCCTCTGAAGGAAATTCAAGGAAATAATTGATATAGGGGACTGTCGTATTGTAAGAGAACTTGTAATCTTCAATAAAATCATCCATGAATCCGACGATATATTCCATTTGCTGCAGGTCTGATTTGTTCCAGAAAGCATCGCAATGTACAAGCGAATAACGGTATTGCTTGTAATTGGCATCAAGGTCGTCAAAGGCCAGGGTCAGCTTTTCACCGGATCCAAGCTGGATGATCGGCGGAGATAAGTTCAAATCCGGACTTGTACATGATCACAGTCTGGATATTCTTACTATAAACAACATTATCATTACGGATGAACCCGGCGTCATAATAGGTGTCCTGGGCCGGTGATTGGGTGAAATTGATAAAGATTATTATGAATGAAATAGCTGCTTTGATAATTTTTATCATGGTTTAATTTCATTTATATTTCAGAGCAAAGGTCGTTAAGATTTCAATTATGACTGGATTTTTATTTGACTGCTTTAAATAACTTTTATCAATCTGCTAAATCTTTCACAAATAATTTGTAAAATTGCACACCCGAAAACATTGATGTTTTTTGATATGTCTGATGTGATCAAGATTAAGAACGGGCTTACGATCAACCTGGTTGGCGAAGCCGAAAAAGTTGTAACTGAAATTAACCCGAAATACTGTGCCATCAAGCCTATTGACTTTGTTGGCCTGTTTCCGAAGCTGCTCATCCAGGAAGGTGATCCGGTAAAAGCCGGCTACCCCTTTATTCTTCGACAAATACCGCGAAAGATCCTTTGCACTTCACCCATTAGTGGTACTGTCAAGGAGTTGAGACGTGGCGAAAAGCGCGTCCTGCTTGAGATTGTCATAGAATCAGACGGGAAAGATACGGCGGTTGATTTTGGAAAAGCCGACCCGAATAAGCTTACCCGTGAAGAGATCATTGAAAAAATGCTCATCCAGTGGTATCTGGCCGATGATTCGCCAACGGCCATATTCAATTATCGCTGATCCTTCGGCCAAACCTAAAGGCGATCTTTATTTCGGCTTTTGATACGGCCCCGCTTGCACCCGATTATGACCTGGTTGTCCATGGCAATGGGGAAGCATTTCCAGTGCGGAATTGATGCACTTGTTAAATTGACCGAAGGTACTGTACACCTGAATATCAGTGCGGATACCGCACCATCCAAGGTATTCACCAACTGTAAAGGTGTACAGCTGAATAAATTTTCCGGGAAACATCCCGCCGGGAATGTGGGCACACAAATCGCCTTCCTCGATCCGATAAATAAAGGCGATATAGTCTGGTACCTTCGCCCGCAGGAAGTCCTTCATATCGGCCGCCTATTTCTTAATGGGAAAGTTGATGCCACCCACCTGGTCGCCCTGACCGGTTCGGAAGTCAAAAGGCCTCATTATTTTAAAACTAAGATGGGGTCTTCATTATCCGAAATGATCAAGGATAACTTAAACAGTGAAGATGTTCGCTTTATCAGCGGTAATCCCCTGACGGGCAGGAAAATAGAAAAACAGGGCTATCTTGGTTTTTATGATTCACAGGTTTCGGTCATTCCTGAAGGCGACCATTATGAATTTTTGGGCTGGGCCCTGCCGGGTTTGAAAAAATTCAGTTTTTCACGCTCCTTTTTGTCCTGGCTGAAGCCAAATGCCAAATACAGGCTCGATACCAATTTTAATGGCGGAGAGCGTGCCTATGTCATGACCGGCCAATTTGAGAAAGGTGTTTGGCTGGGATATTTACCCGCTGCAGCTTATCAAAGCCATTTTGATCGAAGACATCGACCTGATGGAGAAGCTGGGTATTTATGAAGTTGATGAAGAAGACTTTGCCCTCTGCGAATTTATAGACACTTCGAAAACGGAAATTCAAGCAATTGTCCGTACAGGCCTTGATCTGATGCGCAAGGAAATGAGTTAAGTTCAATGTTCAAAGTTCAAAATTTAAAATTCAAAATTTAAAATTTAAAATTTAAAGATAGGGCTCTGATGAAATCACTCAGAAATTTCCTGGACCGGGTTAAACCCCAGTTTGAAAAAGGGGGGAAATTTGAAAAACTTCACTCGACATTTGAAGCTTTCGAATCCTTCCTGTTTGTTCCAGACAAGGTTACCCATTCCGGCAGCCATATCCGGGATGCAATTGACATGAAAAGGACGATGACCGTCGTGATCATTGCCCTGATCCCGTCATTGCTTTTCGGGATTTATAATGTAGGGTTCCAGCACTTCCTTTCGCATGGCGAAAGTGCGGGATTCTGGCAGATGTTTGGCTTCGGTGCACTGAAAGTGTTGCCGATCGTCGTCGTTTCCTATGTGGTCGGATTGGGTATCGAATTTGCCTTTGCCCAGGCACGCGGCCACGAGGTGAATGAAGGTTTCCTGGTTTCAGGAATGCTCATCCCGCTGGTCATGCCCCCGGATGTCCCGCTATGGATGGTGGCCCTTTCAGTAGCGTTTGCCGTTATCTTCGGCAAGGAAGTTTTTGGCGGAACAGGAATGAATATTATGAATCCGGCACTTACCGCCAGGGCATTCCTGTTTTTCGCCTATCCGCAGGACATGTCGGGCGATAAGGTATGGATTGCTGAAAAAGCCGATGCCTATTCGGGTGCAACCCCGCTTGGCCATGCCCTGGTCGGTGATTTCGATAAAATGCAGGCCCCGATGGACATGTTCCTTGGTTTTATCCCGGGTTCTATCGGTGAAACCTCTGTAGTAGCCATACTTATTGGTGCCGTAATCCTTATCGCAACAGGCATCGGAAGCTGGAAGATCATGCTTTCTGCCCTTATTGGTGCGCTTGGTTTCGGTTATTTCCTTAACCTGGTATCTTTTAACGAGTACACGGCAATCCCGGCTTATTACCACCTGATCATGGGCGGATTTGCCTTCGGTGTTGTTTTTATGGCTACCGACCCTGTAAGCGCAGCCCAGACCAACCGGGGCAAATGGATCTACGGGTTGCTTATCGGGATTCTGGTCGTGCTCATCCGGGTATTTAACCCCGCTTACCCCGAAGGGGTCATGCTTGCCATCCTGCTGATGAACGTTTTCGCCCCGCTTATCGACTATTATGTCGTGGAAGCTAATATCCGAAAGCGATTGAAAAGAATTAAACCGTAAAAGCCTGATTATTTGTCGAACCGGAATAAAATCAAAATATATGTACAGTAATTCATATGTGTTCCGATACGCCGCCATCATGGTGATCCTGGTTGCGGCGGTCCTGTCGGCTGTGGCGATGTTTCTTAAACCGGCGCAGGATAGAAATGTGGCTATCGAAAAGATGAGAAATATCCTTGCTGCAGCAAATATCGAAGCTACTGCTGAAAATGCCATCGAACTTTTCGATAAGTATATTGTCGAAGAAGATGCCCTTTCACCGCAGGGTGATGTGGTGGGATTTACAAAAACCAGAAACTGGAAAAAGGGGAGATCAGGCCATTTGAAATCAACCTGAAAGAAGAACTTTATAAGCAGTCCAAAGGAAATGAATTATCAATTGCCACTTTATATTGCAAATATTGAAGGTAAAAAAGCTTTATATCTTTCCTATGCTGGGCAGGGGACTTTGGGGGCCGGTTTATGGTAACCTGGCTCTGGAAGAGGACTTTAACACTGTTGCCGGCTCCATGTTTGGGCATGATAAGGAAACACCCGGTCTAGGCGCTGAAATTGAAAATACTGAATTTGAAGTCCAGTTTATCGGAAAGAAAATCTTTGATGAAAACGGAAATTTCACCTCGATCAAAGTCTTGAAAGGAGCATGCAAAAGTCCTTACCCCCGATCAGCTCGTCCATGGTGTCGATGCCATTTCCGGCGGCACCATCACCAGCAACGGGGTGTCAGAAATGATACATGAGCAACATGACAAATTATCTTGAGTACATTAAAAAACAAAATATATAAAACAGCATGGAAGCGAAGGAAAAAGAATCCCTTTTTTCGGCAAAGAACAGGAAGCTGATTATTAATCCGCTAAATGTGGATAATCCCATCACCGTTCAGGTGTTGGGGATATGTTCCGCCTTGGCCGTCACGGCCAAGCTTAAACCAGCCTTTGTCATGGCATTGTCTGTGGTAGTGGTTACGGCCTTTTCCAACCTGGTCATTTCTTTGATCCGGAACGGAATACCTCCAAGGATCAGGATCATCGTACAGCTGACAGTTGTCGCTACACTGGTGATCCTGGTTGACCAGTTTCTTAAAGCTTATGTATATGATGTCAGCAGGCAGTTGTCGGTATTCGTCGGATTGATCATTACCAACTGCATCCTGATGGGCCGGCTGGAAGCTTTTGCCATGGCGAACAAACCCTGGCAGTCCTTCCTCGATGGTATCGGTAACGGACTTGGGTTATAGCTGGATACTTATTGCCCTTGGATTTGTCAGGGAATTGTTCGGTTCCGGCACCCTCTGGGGTTACCCGGTTATGCCGCAGGCATTTTACGAAATGGGCTATAAAAATAACGGCCTGATCATCCTTCCGCCAATGGCACTGATCCTGGTTGGGTGATCATCTGGATACAACGCTCCAGAACTCCTGAACTAATTGATAAAAGCTGATTTCACCATCCTAAAACAGAAACAACATGCAAGAATATATCAATCTGTTCGTTAAGTCCATCTTTATCGACAATATGGTTTTTGCTTTCTTCCTGGGCATGTGCTCTTACCTGGCCGTGTCGAAGACTGTTAAAACTTCTGTCGGGCTGGGGATCGCCGTCGTATTTGTCCAGACCATTACCGTTCCGGTGAACTATATCATCCAGAATTATCTTTTATCTCCGGGAGCATTAAGCTGGATATCCCCATCTTTCGCTGAAATGGACCTCAATTTCCTCAGTTTCATGATGTTCATTGCGACAATCGCTTCCATGGTGCAGCTTGTGGAAATGGTCATTGAAAAATTTTCACCTTCGCTTTACAATTCACTGGGGATTTTCCTCCCATTGATTGCTGTGAATTGTGCCATTCTCGGAGGTTCCTTATTTATGCAGGAACGTGAATATCCAACACTGGGTCATGCCACGGTATTTGGTGTCGGCTCAGGAGTGGGTTGGGCGATAGCAATCATCGGAATTGCTGCTATCAGGGAAAAAATAAGGTATTCAAATATCCCTGCACCGCTCAGGGGGCTCGGGATTTCTTTCATCCTGACAGGCCTGATGGCCCTTGCATTTATGTCATTTTTAGGTATTAAACTGTAATGTTAAAACCATCTTCAAGCAATTGATTATGAGTATAGGAATAGTAGTTGCCGTCAGTATCGTCGTTTTCCTGGTCATTATCCTCCTTCTGGTAGGTGTCCTCCTTTACGCAAGGGCGAAGCTGATGCCGCAGGGCATGGTGAAAATCACGATCAATGATGATAAAGAGCTGGAAGTAGCACCCGGTTCAACAGTTCTCACAACCTTGGCCAACAGCGGAATCTTCCTTCCTTCGGCATGCGGTGGAGGCGGGACATGTGCCATGTGTAAATGCCAGGTCATGGAAGGTGGTGGCAGTATTCTTCCTACTGAAACCGGATATTTTACCCGTAAAGAACAACAAAACCACTGGCGCCTGGGATGCCAGGTCAAAGTAAGGGAAGACATGCAGTTACATGTTGATCCGCATATCTTTGGCATCAAAAAGTGGGAGTGTGAAGTGGTTTCAAATAGAAATGTTGCCACATTCATTAAGGAGTTTGTCGTCAAGCTGCCCGAAGGGGAACATCTTGAATTCAAATCCGGCGGATATATCCAGATTGACGTTCCTCCGTGCGAAGTGGACTATGGCAAGGATATTACGGTCGAAGACGAATATCGTGACGAATGGGATAAGTTTAAAATGTGGGACCTGAAGATGAAAAACCCCGAGCCTATTTTCAGGGCCTATTCCATGGCGAATCACCCGGCCGAGAGCAATATCATCATGCTTAATATCCGTATCGCCACACCGCCGTTCGATCGGAAAACAGGTGGTTTTATGAATGTCAACCCCGGGATTTGTTCCTCCTACACATTCTCCCTTAAACCGGGTGATAAAGTGATGATCTCAGGGCCTTACGGCGAATTCTTCATTAAAGACACCAGGAAGGAAATGATGTTCATCGGCGGAGGAGCCGGCATGGCCCCTATGCGGTCACATATCTTCGACCAGTTCCGCACCAGGAAGACCGACCGGAAAGCAACCTTCTGGTACGGTGGCAGATCATTGCGGGAATTGTTCTATATTGATGAATTTCGGGATATTGAAAAGAACTCTCCAAACTTTAAATTCAATATTGCCCTTTCAGAACCTAAGAAGGAAGACAACTGGAACGGTTACACCGGTTTCATCCACCAGGTGATCATCGACAATTACCTGAAACAACACCCGGAACCAGAAGAGATCGAGTATTACATCTGCGGCCCGCCAATGATGAACCAGGCCGTCCTGAAAATGCTGGACGATTACGGCGTGCCAATAGAGATGATAGCTTTTGATGATTTCGGAGGATAAATGGCATTCCCGGCATTATCTTTGCATGCTATCAACCGAACCAAAAAAACTAAATATGAAAAAAATCATCCTTTCTCTCCTGATTCTCGTATTCGCATTTAATATCAAATCATACTCCCAGGATATCATCTATAAAAAAGATGGATCAAAGGAGGAAGCTAAAATTACCCTGGTAGGCGAAAAGGAAATCCAGTATAAAAAGTTCAGTAACCCGGATGGACCGGTTTATACTATTAGCAAATCGCAGATCGTGATGATCACATATGAAAATGGGGAATACGAAATGCTTAAAAATCAAGTTGATGAAGCCAAACAGGCTAAGCTAGAGCTATCTACTAATTTTACAAAGAATTTGGTGGGCTATCACCTGTTTGATGTTGTCTATGGAGATTTTACTTTTTCATATGAGAGGATACTTAATTCAGGAACTGTTGGCATTAAAATTCCGTTAGGATTTGGATATGCCTATAACAGTTATGATGATTATTACAATTCTTCCGATAACAGGGTAAGAAATTTGTTTTACTCAGGTATAGGGATTAATTTTTACCCGACCGGCCAGGGGAAATGGAGGTATTTTCTCGGCCCGAACTTAAGGGTAGGTTATGGCAAGCAGAGCTATTGGGTTTCGGAGTGGGATGAATACGGGAATTATATAGATGATAATGAAGTAGAAAACGAAGGCATTTATACCAAGTTTTTGGTGGATAACGGAATTATATATACCCCGGTAAGAAATCTCAGTATTTCAGCAATTGTCGGTATTGGAGTAAGATATTTCCCTGAAGCTTCTGAATATAACAATGCCTTTATGCCCACAGGATACTTTTCGTTGAATCTCGATTATCGGTTCTAATCTGTCAGATGAAGGCATTTCTTTACGGGTCTCTTATCATTAATCTGATAATTTTACTTTCCTGTACTACCGAACAGAAGAAGGTCATGTTCCAGGGGCAAACCCAGGGGACGTATTATGCAGTGACTTACTTTGATGCGAAAGGAAGAAATTTTCAACCACAGGTAGATTCCATCCTTAAAGCCTTTGATCTTTCGGTATCCATGTGGGTGCCGGAATCGATAATTTCCAGGGTTAACATGGGAGATTCACTTGTTCAACCCGATGATTGGTTTGTCGATATTTTCAATCGTTCTGTGGAAATAGCTGCAAATACCGATGGTGCCTTCGATTTCACGGTAGGGCCGCTGGTCAATGCATGGGGCTTCGGTTTTAAAGGTAAGATGAAGATGGACCAGGCTGATGGTAGACAGTTTAAAGCAGTTGGTGGACTATAGGAAAGTAAGACTGGAGGACGGTAAGATAATTAAGGACAATAAGGATATACAATTAGATTTTAATGCTATTGCCCAGGGATATGCGGTGGATGTGATTGGGGAATTTTCTTGATTCAAAGGGAATTAGGAATTATTTGGTCGATATCGGCGGAGAGGTCGTTGCAAAAGGGTTAAAACCTGACGGACAAAACTGGATGGTAGGTATTGAAAACCCGGCTACCGACAGTTTATCGGAGCGTACCATGAACACTAAAGTCAAATTAACTGATAAGGCGCTTTCCACTTCAGGGAACTACCGGAAATATTATGAAGAAAATGGTATCCGGTATTCCCATACTATAGATCCCAAAACAGGATATCCTGTCCGCCATTCCCTGTTAAGCGTATCGGTCCTTGCAGATGATTGTGCCACTGCCGACGGTTATGCCACTGCTTTCATGGTCATGGGATATGAAAAAGCACGTGATTTCGTGGAAAATGAACCTGGGCTGGAAGCTTTTTTTATCATTGATGGGGGTCAGGGAATTTACCAGACCTATGCGACGAAAGGACTGGAAATGCTCATTGATCCAGAATAACCGAATTTCAAATTTCTAATTTCAAGTTTAGGACTGCCGACCGCCGACCGCCGACTGCCGACTGTTATTCTCACAGTCTTCCCCGCCCTTGACGCTGCCGCACGAGCACCCGTAAGGCTGCCCGGTCTCCGGATCAACACTGGAACACCTCTTTTTGAACTCACCGTTTTTAGTTAGCAGTATTTTGATCGCGAAACCTGCAAACGCAAGCCCGATGAAGATTATCGATATGAGGAGAACGTTTAGTAACATAATTTTGAATTTTGAATGTTGAATGTTGAATTGACCCCCGACCGCTGACCGCCGACCCCCGACCGCTGACCGCCGACCGCCGACTGCCGACTGCCGACCGCCGACCGTTTTCAAAGCCGCCGGCTGAATTCCGAACAAATAATGCCTGCAGCCACGGAAGCGTTCAGGGATTCAGCGCCTTTAGACCTCGAAGGGATCCCTACCCGGTGTGTCAGCATCGGGAAAAAGTCTTCTGATATCCCTTTTGATTCATTGCCGATTAATACAGCGGCCGGAAATTCAAGGTCCGTTTCATAAATATTATCACCATCAGAAATGGTGCCATATTTTTGCCAGTTTTCCGGAAGACCGGTCAAAAACTCTTTCAGATCTACATAATGGATATTTACCCTGCAGATTGAACCCATGGTGGCCTGGACAACTTTAGGGTTAAAAACATCCACCGTATCGGCAGAACAGAAAATATTGCTGATCCCGAACCAGTCTGCAGTTCGTATGATGGTGCCAAGGTTGCCGGGGTCCTGTATGCGGTCGAGCAGCAGGATGATCTGCCCTAAAGTGTCGGGTGACGGAATATCGGAATCAGGATAGCCAACCACGGCCAGCACTTCATTTGGGGTCACCAGGTTGCTGACTTTTTTCAGTTCCTCTTCAGTCACCTCTTCGATCACAAATTCCTGGCCGGCGATGAGCCGCTGGTGTGATTCGATCCAGGCCGGTGTCCCATAGATGATATGCATGTTGTAATGGCTCGCCAGCAGATCTTCGATCAGTTTCACACCTTCAGCGATGAATGCCCTGTTTAAATCCCGGAATTTACCGAGCCTGAGGGAATGCAGGTATTTGATCTGGTTTTTGGAGAGCATGGCTGTCTAATATGTTTTGCACATCGATGAGGGAATGCAAAGGGTGAAATCCGCAAGGTTCAGGTTTTCTTCTTTAAGTAAGTCAACACTATCCTGTTCAACCGAAGCAATTGTCAATATTTTCAGATCCGGTTTGGATTGCCTGATATACCAGACAATGCCTTCGAAATTATTACTATGATAGGTGCCGTTATAATGAATGAAGACTTTTCCTTCTTTCCAGTTCTGAAGGATGAAATAGGCCATAGTTGCATCTTTGATGGCCTGGGCCTTGGAGATATTAGGGGTAACATGGTCACTAGGGCCACCCATCATTTCTATCATATCTTTATAGCCCTTTAATTCAGGATCATAAGCGACCGGTAAGGGAGGCAGAAAAGCTTTTGCTTCGATGGTCAGGCTGTCAAGCCCTTCAAAACCGGACTTATTGACCAATGATGCATACCGCCTGGGAACATTAGTGGCAATAAACGGTATCTTATTCTCCAATGCAAATATAACCAGGGGCTTATAATCGGTTTTATAATTATCCCAGAGTTTGACTTCGTCTTCAAAAGTTCTTTCTTTCATTTTCCCGGCCAAATATTCATTCATAATGAGCTGGTTGTCAGATTCAAACATTTCTGCACCTATAACCAGGTTCTCTTTTTTTTCCGCATAAAGATCTTTCGTGATCTCTAATTCGAGCCAGTGACAGATTGGTGAATTATGCAGTTCGCCGAAAAATACAATATCTGATTCCAGAGCAGCTTTTAAGACATCTTTATATCCGGTACTTTTTCCTTTCAGGTCAAATATCTGATATGCAGGCTTGTCAGATTTCATCGCCGTGGCTATAATGAATATAACAGAAACAAACAGTATGCTTTTTTTCATATTATAATTTTATAATTTGGAAAATTTCTCCCTGATTTCCCGGTCGATCTCAACCGGCTCTCCATCTGGGTCAATCCTTACGAAAATGGCTTTCGTTGAACAGACAGTTTCTTCATCATGACTGGTGAAATTGAACCGCCTGGCTTCCAGGTAGAGGGCAATCGAGGTATGCCCTATCCTTACAACCTTTCCGTAAACCCTGATGTGCTCATTCACCTTCACAGGTTTCTTAAAAAGGACTTCATCTATTTTAAGTGTTATCATCTGCGGGGTGCAGCAAACTGAGCTTGCCATTGTTCCGCCTGCCTCATCAAGCCAGGATAGCATGGTCCCACCAAACAAATTGTTGTTGATCCCGATATCACTTGTTTTACATATCTTGGTGGAAATCAGATTCATGGGAAATTAAATATTAAAAATTAAAAATTAAAACTTAGCCCTTAGCCCTATCTTTTTTTCAGCTTTTCGAGCATGAACATTAGCGGCAACAGGCTCTCAATTCCTTCAATAACCTGTATATGACCGTGATCCCCTCCCATGATTACCCGTATCTTCCGGTTATGCCGGGTTTCATATTCTGCCATCACCTGCCTGCATGAACCACAGGGGGTGACGGGCCTGTCAAGCTTAAATTCACTGGAACTGGCGTAAATGGCAATAGCTTCAACGGGCACATCCGGGAATCGGGCCTGGGCATAAAACAAAGCAACCCTTTCAGCGCAAAGCCCTGAAGGATATGCCGCATTTTCCTGGTTGTTGCCTGTGATGATCTCTCCATTAGCCAGCCGGACGGCTGCACCGACACTGAATGATGAATAAGGAGAATAGGATGATTTTGATGCAAGAGTGGCTTGTCCCATCAAATCACGGTCTGACTTATTTAATTCCTCTTGCGAATTAAATTCTTCAACACGGATACTGATCATTCGTTCCATCTAAACCACATTAAATCATACAAACATTAAAACGGCCAATCTTATTCCTCTTCTTCCTCTTCTTCTACTTCATGCTTCGGGGGTTTCATTGTCCCATCCAGGATAGCAAGGTAAGTATCATTTCCCTGGAGGACTTCGATGGCCCTGGCAATTTCCGGGTCATCTTTCAATGAAGCAATTACCCGTCCTTTTTGATAATAATAGCGGGAAATAATTTCATCTTTCAGGATAAGTTTGATTTCATCCTTATAGGTGAGGAGGTCTTCGCTCTTATCATGGAGAATTTTAGTTTTCAGTATATTATATTCTTCTTCAATCGAATCAAAATAATTCTCCTTTTTTGCATTGTTTTTGAGTTTTTCAAGTGCTTCTTCGCTTGCGGTCTGGTAATCGTAATTCTTATCTTTAAGGAAAGTGATCAAATCATTATAGATATCATCGGTAATGACAAATTCTTCCGGTGGTGCAATACTGCTGTGCACTGAAGCAAAATAGTTTGCATAATCAAAAAGTAAGTATTTTGTAATCAGGGTCTGGGAAATTTTATTGAGTTTCATCGGATCCAGGCTGATATCTGGTTCAATTCCCCCCCCATCATATACTGACCGTCCGTTTTTTGTCTTAAATTCAGAGATAAGGGAATCCGGTATCTTATCTGATTGCCCGTTTTCATCTTTGTGAAAATAATCGATAGCCTGTATGCACCTGCCACTTGGGATATAATACTTGGCAACGGTAATTTTAACCTGTGAATTATAAGTCAGGGGGACTACATGCTGAACCAGGCCTTTGCCATATGTGCGCTGGCCGATAATGACCCCACGGTCAAGGTCCTGTATGGCACCGGCAACAATTTCAGATGCCGATGCACTGCCTCTGTCAACCAGGACCGCTAATGGGATATCTTTGTCTAACGGTGCCAGCCGGGTAACATGATCCTGGTTCTTGCTGGCTATCTTACCTTTTGTGCTAACAATGATCTGATTCTGATCTACAAAAATATTGCTGATATTCACGGCTTCATTCAGCAATCCGCCACCGTTCCCCCTCAGGTCCAGTATGATGCCTTTAAGTTCATTGTTTGTTTTTAGCTCCGATAAAGCTTTTCTCACTTCATTTCCTGCATTAGGAGTGAAGTTTGTCACTTTGATATAACCGATCCCGCCGGTTAACATACCATAGTAAGGTATATTTGGGATTTTAATTTCCTCTCTGATGACCTTTACAACAAATGGATCTGCTACACCGTTGCGGCCTATGAGTAGTTCGAGTTCAACACCGGGTTGGCCTTTGAGTATTTCACTAACTTCATCAGAATTCTTGTCTTTCATCGATTTGCCATTAATCTCCAATAGCTTGTCTCCGGCTTTCAGTCCCGCTTTCTGGGCTGGAAACCCTTCATATGGTTCCTCTATGATAACAAAAGCCCCATTTTTATGAATAAGGGCTCCTATTCCTCCATATTGCCCGGTTGTAAGGAGTTTGTAATCCTCCGCATTGGATTCCGGAATATATACCGTGAAGGGATCAAGTGTTTCGAGCATGGCTTCTATCGCGGTTTCAGTCAGCTCGCCCGGATTGATTACATCAGCATAATTCTTATCCAACTCTTTTAATAATGTAGCAAAAATATCCAGGTTCTTTGATATTTCAAAGTTGTTTTCATCCTGGCTGATTGCTGTTGTTGACAGGAATAGGATGATAACCGGAAGGGCAATCAGTTTTAGTCGGAAATATTTCATATTTCAATCATTTACTTAGTCAGACAAAAAAGGAGAAGTATTGTTCAGTTTTTTATCAATTTCTGTGTATAAACGTTTTAAAACCGCTTTTATTTTGATTTCCAGTTCTTCTGCCGGAAGATGCACATTTGCGGTATAAATGATGGCCAATACACACTGCTGTTTATGTTTATCTAGATAATCGTAAAGATGGTGTTTATTTTGCCGGTAGACCTCCCTGATCTGGCGTTTTATCCGGTTTCTCTCGACGGCATGTTTAAATGCCCTTTTGCCGACACTGATCAGTATTTGAGCCTGGAATGGAGTTTCAACAGGAGTAGTGAGCCAGAAAATCTTATAAGGATGAATAAAAAAAGTAGTTCCTTCAGCAAACAGCCTGTCTATAAGTTTTTTCTTTCTTAGAATTTCATTTTTCCTGAAGGAGAAGAGGGGCATATGATCTCAAGTAGCTTTACCTGGATTTTTTATTGTTCTTTTGTAGGTACTCTTCAATGGCCATTGTCATAGATGGGGCGGTTTTAGTAGGTGCTTCAATATTCAAAGTCAACCCTGCTTCTATAACTGCGCCACTGGTCGTTGGTCCGAATGCTCCGATTAATGTGCTGTTTTGCTTGAATTCAGGGAAATTCTTGAAAAGTGATGCAATTCCTGATGGACTGAAAAAAATAAGCATATGATATTTTTTTATGTCAATGTGCGATAAATCACTGGCCAGAGTTTTATAAAATATCCCCTTGGTGTAATTAATAGCATTGTCATCCAGCATTTGAGAAATACTTGCCTTATGAATATCAGAACAGGGCAGCAGGTATTTTTCTTCTTTATGCTTACGGATGATCTCCATCAGGTCATCGAAATTTTGTCTGCCATGGAAGATTTTCCGTTTGCGGTACTGGACATATTTCTGCAGGTAAAACGCAGTGGATTCACTCATGCAGAAATACTTCATGGTCTGGGGAATTTCTGCCCTGAGTTCTTTGGCCATCCTGAAATAATGGTCTACCGCATTGCGGCTCGTGAAGATGACGGCAGAATAATCCAGCAGATTAATACGAGATTGACGGAATTCTTTTGAAGGGATTCCTTCAATTTTAATGAACTTAAAAAAATCGATTTCGACGTTGTATTTCCTTGTCAGGTCACCATAAGGTGATTTTTCAAGGTCGGTCGGCTGCGGTTGTGATACCAGAATGTTCATCTATTTCTTTGTGTATCAATTTGTTAATACTGCATCTATCAACGACAACCATTTTTTCCCTCTCACGAGAAAAAATATTTGCTTAGAAATTTTGCGGCAAAAGCAAGGGGCAAAATTTCGAGGGTGCAAAGGTACAAAAATAAATGAAACAATGAAAATTTTGAATCTGATAAACCTATCGCTATTCCTCTTGTGAATCGTAAGCCCAATATTAAGATCGCCAAACCACCTGCTATAAAAAGAAATAGCTCATGATAAGTATAAATTATCATCAATAAAAGTGGCAAAAGCAATATGCCCAGGACAAGGTTATATATGAGAATATTCTGGATATACTCCCTGGCTGTTTCCAGGTTTTTAAAGGTTACGCTGATTAACCAAATGACAATAATTTTCAATATGGAAAATGCAATATAAATGCCAAGGAATTGGGCAAAAACCAGTAATGTTTTAATGCCTTCTGTTGATCCGGGTGAAAAGATTTCCACTGCCTGGTTTATCAGAAGGGTAACCGAAATTATATATATGGAAAGCAAGGGAAAAAAGCTTCTGTGGGAATATACCGGGCTTTCCCTTATAAGCTGCAGGGCGGCCGACCGCTTGAAAATAGCGGAGCCAAAAAGCTTTAACCTTTTCTCATGGTAATACCTGGTCATAGTCAGGATGGCAAAACCAGCCAGAAGGATCCAGAATATCCAGTTGTTTTTCAGTTCAACAGTTGCAAGCGGCTGCAGGATCAAATTTGCAGGTGCAGTATTGAGAAAAGGAAGTGGGGCGGAGAGACCACGGGAAGCGTCATGATAAAGCTCCCATAATCCCGGATCCAGGAACTCACTGATGGAACGACCGGGATAATAATTAAGCGTATCTGGAAAGATCTCTGACAATATTTTCAATTTCCCGGCAAAATTAATCAAAAAGCCATTTAACTTTCAAGGCATTTCTTATATTTGCTACAGAAGAGATTTGATATCTGGCTGACGACATTTGACTAATGACCAATGACCAATACTAAAACCATGACCAATGACTAAATAACATTATATGTACAATCTCATTTTATTCGGACCTCCTGGTTCGGGAAAAGGTACCCAATCGTCGCGCATTGCGGAGAAGTATAATCTGGTGCATACTTCCACAGGGGATATATTTCGGCGGGAAATCCGTGATGGAAGCCCCCTGGGTTTAAAAGTACAGAGTATTATAGAAAAGGGAGAACTTGTACCTGATGATCTGCTGGTTGATATTTTACGATCAGCCCTGCAACGGGCTGCTGGTATCGATGGGTTTGTTTTAGACGGTTTTCCACGCACCATCAGGCAGGCGGAAGATCTTGACATGCTGCTTAAAGAAACAGGCGAATCCGTTTCCCTGGTTCTTGCCCTCGAAGTCGATGAAGAGGAAGTCGTTACGCGGCTCTTAAAACGCGCACAACTGGAAGGCCGGAAAGATGATACTGAAGATGTCATCCGAAACCGGATGAAGGTCTATCATTCACAAACCCATCCGCTGATGGAGTATTACCGTATACACGATAAGTTTGTATCAATTCCGGGTGTCGGCTCTATTGACGATATCTTTGCAGAGATCTGTAAAGTGATCGATCGAAGCCGGGGTTAACTCAGGTTTAAAGATACACTTACCCCGGTATCCTGGTTGTAAACAACATTGAATCCCAGTTTTTTGAAAACTGTGATCATAGCCTGGTTGTCTTTTGTCGTTTCAGCGGCAATCCTTTTCAAGATGCCATTGCCGGGCAATTTCCACACAATATTCCGTCAACAGGGTGCCTAACTCCTTCTTTTGCCATGCATCAGAAATCAAAACAGCATATTCGACCGTTTCATGGTCAAGGTCAGCGATAAGCCTGCCAACACCGATCAGTTTCTTTTTACCGTTTTCAGTCACTTCAGCCACGATGGCGATTTCTCTTGCATAATCAATGAAGCAGAACTGGGTTGCTATTTCATGTGAATCGTAATGGAAATTGTACCGGAACCTGGAATAGATCGATTCTTTGGAACAACTACCCAGCAAATCCAGCCACAAAGGCTCATCTTCAGGCTTAATGGGCCTGAGAAGGATAGTGGATCCGTCGCCCAGCTTGGCGGGCTTGGTGTATTTATCCGGGTAGGGGTGGATCAGCAAGTGTGAGAATTGAGGCAGGTCCTTGGCTACAAGCTCCTGGTCGATAACGATGCGGGCATCCAGGGCGATAACGTCATTGGTAGCAACCAGCAACGGGTTGATATCGAGTTCTACGATCTCCGGGTAGTCAGCGGCGAGGTAGGAGAGCCTGATTATTACTTCAATGAGCTTCTCGATATCTTTAGCCGGCGCACCACGATACCCTTTCAGGAAGGGATAGATCTTCAGCGACTTGATCATCGTGCGTGTCAGCCTTTCATTCAATGGAGGGAAAGCCAGTTTGGTATCTTTGAAAACCTCTGCGCCGATACCGCCCATGCCTACCAGCAAAACGGTACCGAAAATGGGATCTTTTTTAATGCCAAGGATCATTTCGGTCGAATCCTTGATATTGACCATGGGCTGGATGGTAACGCCTTCTATTTTAGCATCGGGCATTTTTTCTTTTATGCTCCGGGTCATATTCTTAAAGTTGTTCCAAACCCCGTCTTCATCTTTAATATTTAAGATCACTCCACCTGAATCGGACTTGTGTGTAATATCCGGTGAATGGATCTTCATGACCACCGGATAGCCTATTTTGTTGGCAATATCCGCCGCTTCAATGGCTGATTTGGCAACGGCAGGCTGGGTGGTGGGGATCCCGTAAGCTGCGAGCAATGCCTTGGAAACATCTTCTGAAAGGATTTTTTCTTTGGTGAAATGTTTCTCTACAAATTCTTTTCTGACCTTTTCCCTGTCGAGGGTAAAGGAAACCGGGAAATCTTTTGGCGTTTCAAAGAGCGAATCGAGGTTCTTCGAATAACTGGCCAGGGTCATAAATGCGCGTATGGCACCTTCAGGGGTGTCATAAGTGCTTATGCCATGCTTGTTGAAGATGTTAATACCTTCCCTCATACTTTGTCCGCCTAACCAGGCTGCCATAATTGGCTTTACGGTATGGTCGGTCAGTTTTGTAATCTCGATGGCTGTTGCAGTAGGATTGGTCATGGCCTGAGGGGTAAGAATGACCAGTGCCGCGTCGACATCCGGGTCTTCCAGGACAATCTTTGCAGCGGTGGCAAACCTATCAGGGGGTGCATCCCCCAGTACATCGACCGGGTTGCCATGCGACCAGAAAGGAGGCAGGTAATCATTTAATTTCTTCATGGTCTCATCGGAAAGTTTGGTCAGTTTTCCATCCATGGAGATAAGCGCATCGGTGGCCATAACCCCCGGCCCTCCTGCATTGGTGATGATAGCCAGGTTTCTGCCTTTGGGGATATTCTTCTGGGCCATCAATTCAGTAAAGTTGAAAATGTCGCCGATATCAAACACGCGGGCAACGCCGGCACGTTGAAAAACGGCATCATAAACCGCATCTTCAGAAGCCATGGCCCCGGTATGGGAAGCAGCAGCAGCGGCAGATTCAGGGAAACGTCCTGCCTTATAAACAATAATTGGCTTTTTGCGGGCAAATGCACGGGCAGCTGTCATAAACTGCCTGGCTTTGGATATGGATTCCACATAAAGAATGATGGACCGGGTGTTGGGATCCTGGCCGAAATAGTCGATTAGGTCGCCAAATCCGACATCCATGGTATTCCCGATTGACACAAAATAAGAAAAGCCGATATTTTCTTCACTGGCCCAGTCGAGTGCGGAAGTGCATAATGCACCCGATTGAGAGATAAACGCCACATGCCCCTTTTTTGCCGTGCCAGAAGCAAAACTGATATTCATATTGTATCCGGGAACGATTATTCCGAGGCAGTTAGGGCCGATTACCCTCATCCCGGGGAATTTGGCCACTTCAGCCTTAACTTCTTCTTCTAATTTCTTTCCTTCCGGCCCGGTCTCTTTGAAGCCTGCTGACATGATAATAATACCAAGGATCCCTGTTTCTCCGCATTCCCTAACAATACCGGGAACCGTCTTGGCGTTGGTGCAGATCACAGCCAGATCCGGGACCTTGGGCAGGCTTTTCACATCTTTGTAACAGGGGATGCCCATTACGGCTTCATGCTTGGGGTTGATCGGATAAACCACACCCTGGAAGCCTCCGCCAACCAGGTTTTTAAGCGTGATCCCGCCAACACTGTTCGGATCGTTAGATACCCCAATAATAGCTATGCGCTGCGGCCTGAATATTTTTTGCAAAGTTTTTACTGCCATCTTTATAAATATTATGAATTTTTTGGATCAATTTATCTGTAATAATACAAACGCACAAAATTAGATTTATTTTGTGAATTAATTAACAGTAACGAAAATTTAATGTGGAACAGTGGAACAGTGGAACGGTGGACAAGGACAGTGACCAATGACCAATGACCAATGACCAATGACTAATGACCAATGACCAATGACTAATGACCAATGACTAATGACTTCTGATAAATCCTGAATATCTTGGCAACCTTGCCACCCATTTTCTCCATTTCTGCCCTGACTTTCAAATTGCTCTCCAGTTCAAGATGGCTGTCGATGATCCTGAATTTTCTCCTGGTGGCTGTTTCGAGCATTTTGATCCCCATCAGGGCATCCAGGCCTTTCCCCTGGAAATCGGAACGGATACCACCGAGTAACAGTACAAGTTGATCGGTCTTTTTCGCAGCCCTCAGAATATAGAAGATACCTAAGGGAAACAGTTTTCCGTTTGCTTTTTTCAACCCTTCTGATACATCCGGCATACCAATGATAAAGGAAACAATCTCGCCTTTGTCAGTTAAAACGATCTTTACAAATTCAGGATCAAGAACGGGCAGGTATTCTTTGGCCAATTCGATCATTTCCTGTTCAGTCAGGGGAAATGACCCGTATATATCACTGAAGGTTTCATTCATCAGCTTTAAGACTGGGACAATATAAGGTTTGAGTTCCTTTTTCCGTTGAAAATTCCATGATCCTGATATGATTATTTCTCATGGCCCGGTCATAAATCCGCTGGTAGAAATCAGGGATTGAACCTGGCACAGGTATCAGGTATTCCACCAGGTCTTTATCCTTTACAAATCCTTCATTTTCAATTAGCTTGCTGTAATATGGAGGTTGATAGGCGGTTGTTAAAACGGCCCGGTATTCAAAACCCCCGATAAGGCAACCCTGCGGGTCTTTATCAGTAAAACCGAACGGCCCGATAAGTTTTTCCAATCCCCTGTTAGTTACCCAATCCTGGATATAAGTCAGCATTTCATGGGCGACTTCCTGGTCATCGATACTTTCAAACCATCCGAAACGTCCGTTTTTCTCATTTTTTAGCTCGTTGTATCCCTTGTGTATAATTCCCATGGCACGGCCAACCACCTTATTTTCCTTTTTAGCGAGGATACGGATGGTTTCACAATATGAAAACGATTTGTTTTTTAACGGATCAAAGAATTTCCATTCATCCCTGTAAACAGGAGGAACCCATTTCGGATTCCTCCTGTGTAATTTGAGAGGCAGGTAAATGAAATCAGCGAGGTCCTTTTTTGATTTTACCTCTATGATCATGCAGCTTTTTTGACTGGCTTAACCAATGAGATCGTAACTACTGAAACAATGCACAAAATACCGCAAATAGTAAATGCAAGCGGGAAATTGCCCATATCCCCCAGTTTTCCGCCCATAATCGGACCAGCTATACCGCCAATAGCATAGGCAAGGAACACCCAGCCATAGTTCATGCCGACATATTTTGTGCCGAAGGTGTCGGCAGTAATTGTCGGGAACAAGGCAAAATTCCCCCCGAAGTTAAAGCCGATCAGCATTGCAAAAATGTAGAGTGTGACAGGGGTACCAGCCATATACTGGAAAAGGAAAACGAAGACCCCCTGGGTCGCCGCCATAATGATGATTGACAGTTTACGCCCGATCTTATCGCTGATCATTCCCCAGAGGATTCTTCCAAGACCGTTGAATAGGGCGAAGAACACGGCCATAGCGAGGGTGGCAGCAGCAGCAGCATCTTCAGGTGACATACCGTTGGCAACCAGCGCCTGTTTAGGCCAGAGGCGCATCAGCCCGATGCTCATAAGACCGGCGCTGGCGCCAAATGCGAAAGTCAGGAGTATCAGGTAGAACTGGGGGGTGCGCAGCATTTCTCCGCTGGTCAGGGTTACAGATCCGGCTAAAGACTTTGAGCCTGAAGCTTGTGGCGGGTTCCATCCCTCAGGTTTGAAGCCTTCAGGTGGAAATATCATCCACATGCTTCCGATTTCCACCAAAATAAAATAAGCAATTCCAAAAGCTATAAATGTACCTGAAACTCCGAGGCTTTGCAGTAATTCACCTCCGCCGAGAGGGCCGAGTTTACCTGCCAGGGTCATCCACAGGGTAGCGCCGAACCCGAAACCGGCTACAGCCAGCCCGGTGATCAGCCCTTTCTTATCGGGGAACCATTTGATCCCGACTGCGATCGGGACGACATATCCTAACCCGATACCGGCACCTCCTAAGATTCCGATAAATATGAATGTAGTGATAAAGTTTTCTGCGCCGAAGAGACCGGCAAGAAGGTAACCTGCCCCTAGGACAAATCCGCTCGCCATGGCAAGCCTTTTTGGCCCGACCTTGGGATGTTGCAGGAAACGTCCGGCGACTACCATAACGATAGCAAACATGGCCAACCCGGCTGAAAAGACCATCATGGTTTGAGTTTTGGTCCACCCTGCTTCAGTGAGTTTGCTTGTATAAACTGACCAGGCATAGATGGCACCCAGGGCAAGCTGGATCATGATAGCGCCAAAAACAACCAGGTTCCGGTTCATTATTTTTGATTTTGACATAGGTTTTTTGGTTTTTGATTGGTTGAATTAAAAAGAAAACCGCAGAGGCGCAGAGGCGCAGAGAATGTCTGTTTTTTAAGAAATTCTCCGTGTCTCCGCGTCTCCGCGGTTAAATTAGCCACTATCGTTTGACTTCAACCTTGGCGCCGCGGATAATTTCTTCCACAACACCCGGATCGAGCAGGGTGGAGGTATCTCCGAGGCTGGTGGCATCACCTTCCCCGATTTTGCGGAGGATACGGCGCATGATCTTACCCGAACGGGTTTTCGGCAGACCGGCTACGATCTGTACCTTATCCGGTCTGGCAATCGGCCCGATGATCTTGGAAACCAGGTCGGCGATCTCCTTGTCGATCGTCTGTGACTTCGTCCTCAGAAAGCGCATCGCAGGTCACATAAGCATAGATACCTGATCCTTTGATTTCATGCGGATAGCCGACAACGGCCGACTCAACCACCTTTGGATGCTGGTTGATGGCGTCTTCCACTTCGGCAGTTCCGATGCCGGTGGCCGGAAACATTGATGACATCGTCGACACGGCCCAGGATGCGGTAATAGCCTTCCTCGTCGCGTTTGGCTCCGTCACCGGTGAAATAAAGCCCGCGGTAAGTGGAGAAATAATTTATCCTGCACCGTTCATGATCGCCATAAGTAGTGCGGATCATGCCAGGCCAGGGGAATTTGATGCACAGGTTCCCCTGCACATTGTTGCCTTCCATAATATTGCCTTCATTGTCGACAAGCACGGGCTGAACGCCAGGTAGGGGCAATGTGGCAAAGGAAGGTTTCGTCGGGGTGATGCCGGCAAGCGGTGTGATCAGGATGCCCCCGGTTTCAGTTTGCCACCAGGTATCCACGATCGGGCATTTTCCTTTGCCCACCAGGTCGTGGTACCAGCGCCATGCTTCTTCATTGATCGGTTCACCGACAGAGCCCAGTACGCGCAGTGATTTAAGGTCTTTGGAACGGACCCACTCTTCTCCCTGTGCCATCAAAGCGCGGATAGCAGTTGGAGCAGTGTAGAATTGGTTAACTTTCAGCTTGTCGACTGTTTCCCAGAACCGGCCAGGATCAGGATAGGTCGGTACACCTTCGAACATGACAGATGTGGCGCCGGCAAGCAGCGGACCATAAACAATATAGGTATGACCGGTAACCCAGCCGATATCGGCAGTGCACCAGTATATATCTCCTTCATTATACTGAAAAACATTCATAAAGGTGAACTCCGCAAACACCATATAACCGGCGATGGTATGAAGAACACCTTTAGGCTTTCCGGTAGAGCCTGATGTATAAAGGATGAAGAGGGTATCCTCGGCATCCATCACTTCGGCTGTATTTTCTTTCGAAACACCGGCAATGAAATCCTGCCACCAGATATCCCTTCCTTCTTTCATCTGGATAGGGTCACCGGTGCGGTGCAATACAACAACATGTTCTACTGAGTGACACATTTGCAGGGCTTCATCAACGATAGATTTCAGGTGAACATTTTTAGATCCGCGGAAAAGACCGTCGGCTGTTATGACCATTTTACATTCGGAATCATTGATACGGTCGGCAAGGGAGTTTGCCGAAAATCCGGCGAATACAATGCTGTGAACGGCGCCGATACGAGCACATGCCAGCATGGCAATCGGCAGTTCGAGAACCATCGGCAGGTAAATAGCAACCCGGTCACCCTTCTTGAATGCCCGCTCTTTTGAGCGCATTGGCAAATACGCATACTTTCTCAAAAAGTTCACCGTAAGTGATGCGAATTTCCGGTTCTTTCGGGTCATTGGGTTCCCAGATCAGGGCAACCTGGTCTTTACGTGCCGGGAGATTGCGTTCAAAAATATTCTCCGTGATATTCAGCTTGCCATTGATGAACCAGTTGATTTTTGGTTCGGTGAAATTCCAATCCAGGACTTTGTCCCATTTCTTATGCCATTGGAAAGTATCAGCAATCTTCGCCCAGTATCCCTCCGGATCTGTCACACTTTCATGATATTGCTGAAAATAATCAACAAAACTTGAGATTTTTTTCATCATAACGCTTATGATTTAGATTTGTAATTAATGATTTAGTTATATTAAAAGTTATTGGGTACGATATTAAGATTAAAAGAAATAGATAAACGCCAAGCAGGAACCGGAAATTGCCAACAGGTTCCGGATCAATGACTTTTCCGTCTGGTTCGTTGGTGCCATAAGCTGCGACTGTGTATTCAATTTCGGGAGCTATCCGGAATTTGCCTGCGTTATAAATAAATCTTGGAGAAATTCTGTATAGGTAAGCAATATTGTATCCCCTGGAATAAGGTAATGTTTCGAATACGAACCGGGTCATTTGCGCCCAGGTTCCTGGAATAGCCCAAAAATAAGCCTCCTTGCATTTTCTTGCCAGTTGTCATTACTTCAAGCCAGGTGGAGAGAGTTGTGATGTTGGTATATTCTTCGAATCCTTTGATAGTATCCCGCTCTGTATCCAGCACTGCATAACCTCCCAGCATAGTGTAATCAAACATATTCTGCCCGTAAAAACCAGCCACTTTAACGACGACTTCAGGGAAGCCAGTTTAAGGTAAGCCATTCCGGAGAATGAGTTAATTCCTTCCGTGGTTTTATAACCTTTATAGGTTTCCAGCCTTGGAATGAGCCTTTTAAAATTTCCGGCAATACCGACCAGAAATTCATTGCCTTGCTCAGCATTCTTCTTTGCATATTCAAGATTGATATTCATCGAAGGAATAGCGGCATTGCGCAAATATTTTGAATTTGGGCCGTCAGGTCCAGTGCTTTTAAAATCAATCTGTGATAAGGCGGTAAGGATGACCCTGAAATTTTTGATATCTTTTGTGAGACGGATCTGCGGATTACGTGAGAAAACGAGGAACGGCGCACCGGTATTGAAAGAAACCACTTCGGGATAACTGGATGTGATAAACATCGGATGCCAGAATCTGTCCGACCAAAAGTTCGGTTGTTTTCCAGTTCAGTTTGACATAAGCATGACGTAAGCCGGAAACCGTTAATATCTCCATCAGCCATGCCGAAGAATTCCCCTTCAATGGCCCCGGAAGTTTTGGCGCCAAGTGCATCAGGTCCTTTTATATCACCCCGAAGCCGTGTCTGGATGCTCAGGAAATTAAAACTGGCTTTGGCATTGATATCATTTCCATCCGGATCAAGGTCTTCAGGTTTTGGATAGAGCAAAAAGTGACCTTCCCGAAGATCTACTGTTTGCCGTGAATCCCATAAAATATCAGTTTTTACAAATCCGCTGAATTTGATGCCGAACGCCGGTTCATCCTGTGAAAAGATAAAAAGCGGAAGAAAAGCAAAGGAAAACAGGATATGGATTTCTTCATGCTAAAGAATTATGTTAATTGTTTAACAATAAAAGATTTAAAAAAGGCGAAGATAAAATTTTTTTTGAATTTAGAAAGCTATTCTTCAGCACATATTATAAACAGCATATTAAATAAATGATTGAAATACAAATAAATGTAATATTGTTTATAAGCTATATGAATTGACCGTGCTGGAAATTTAAAAAGGTTATAAATAAGGGAGGGTAACAATTCCAAATTCCAAATTCCAAAATTCAAAATTTGAGGTTTCATCCAGTATATCACCAATTCCCACTGCCCGATCCTGACAGTTTTGGTTGAATCCGAAAGTTCCTTCAGGTTAATTCCCTGGCTGGACCAGGCCTGCTCGGAATCCTGCTCATTGGTTTCGGCTATAACCACTTTAGGTTTAAATTTGGTAACAGGATCCTGGTAATTGAGAAAATTGTTCCAGACCGGAAGGGCTTTGGATTTGGAGTCCCAGGTCAGCGAAGGCGCCCAGGCTCCAAGTACAAGGTCATTTTGTGCAAGAGTCTGCGCCAGATATTCATTGGTGTCCCTGATCACAAAAGTACGATGCCGGAAAGTATCGATGTAATGATAGCCATTTATGGCTGTCATGATGAAAAGCACTGCTATCGTTATTGTCCTCATAATGATCCTTGTCCTGGTCCTGGCTGTGGGCCATGATAAAAGCTCATATGATACAATACTCATCAGCAAACCCATTGACACAAACAGGCTGACCTGGTAGCGGGTGGGCAGGTAAACCATGGCAGTTTATGCAATTCGAGAAGAAACCAGACCAGGGAAGAGAAAAACAGGACAGGGTATCGTTTCGATTTTGTATGTTTCAGCATCATGAAACCAAACAGCAATAAAGCCAGGAAAAAATAAGCAAACCATTGAAACCAGCCTTTCATGAAATGATAATCAAGATTAAAACGGATATATTCCCAGATCTTTCCTGAGAAAGTGAACTCGCCTGATTGATGCGCCATCATGTAATCATAAGCTTCTTTATTTGGCAGGTACCAGGCCAGCAGATAGAGCAACAGGAAAAAGAGCAGAGTGGCTGTAATGGCAAATCCCTGCCTGATTATCACTCTCCGGATGAAATAATTAGTCGTGAACCAACGGATTAACAGCACAAGCGGAAGCAATGAAAACCAGGTAGATGAACTGGATCTTGATGAAATAGGATAATGACAGAAATACTCCGGATAAAACAGCCTGCTTTAGTCGGGATTTTTGGCTGAAATCCATATCAAAGGACCTGGCCAGGAAATGGATGGACAATAATACAGCGGCGACCGAAAGCATCTCCGCCATGCTGAAGTGGGAGGATTGAAATACCTGGTACTGCAATAAGGTGATCAGAGAAAAAATGATGATGATCCAACGGTTCTTTTCATCCAGCCCGATCAGGAGTAAGGCCAGGAAGAGCAATACCAGGATGTGAAGCCGGGAAACAATATGAGTTGCTCCGAAAATTTTATAAGTAACGGCCAGAGGGAAACCCAGCATCGGGGTTTTTAAAAGGTTATCACATTCAGCAAGGTTAAGATCACCGTGATTAACCCAATTCCTGATTTGTATCGTATTCAGTCCTTCATCAGTAAAGGGGCCGCGGCCGACAGCCATGTTGCGGTCGGGATCAGCGTCAATAAAAGGGAGATGGGAAATAAAAAGCAATCCCAGGATGATAAAAAAAACAGTTTTGCTATTCTTCCATTTCATCCAGGAGTTCATCAGGGATGTCGAGGTTATGATAAACATTCTGGACGTCATCGTCTTCATCAAAAATATCAAGGGCCTTCATGATTTTTTTGGTTTCTTCGGCCCCGAGGACTTTATATTCTTTTGGGATGCGCTGCAGCCTTGCATTTTCAACCACGATTTCGAGTTCTTCTATTTTTTTCTGCATCCGGCCGAAATCATCCATAGCCGTTGTCACGATGACATAGTCATCTTCTTCGGAAATATCTTCAGCCCCGCCATCGATGAGTTCCAGCTCATGTTCTTCGCCTTTGAAGTTTTCCTTCGGGATGGAAAATACGCCTTTCCTGTCGAACATGAAGCTAAGGGAACCATTCGTCCCCATATTGCCGTTGTATTTGTTAAAAATCGACCTGATATTGCTGACGGTCCTTTGCTGATTGTTGGTTGTGCACTCGATGAAAACGGCCACGGCATTAGGAAGGTATCCTTCAAAAGTCAGTTCGAAAAAGCTGGCAGCATCTTTGTCGCCGCCTTTAACGGCCCTTTCGATATTATCCTTCGGCATACTGACCCCTTTGGCATTCTGGATCACCAGCCTGAGCCTGGCATTATGGTCGGGGTCAGGCCCGCCTTCTTTAACGGCCACCTGGATTTCTTTGACAAGTTTCGAAAAGATCTTGGAGCGTTTGGCATCTGCCGCCCCTTTTTTATGCTTGATCGTTGACCATTTATTGTGACCGGACATAGCCTGAGGAGTTTTATGGTTTAAGTTTTGAGTTTTAAGTTGTTGATTGTTAGATTTGTGAGGTTTAATCCAACAGGGAGTAAAGATATATAAATTTTTTAAAATAGAAAAACCCTCCCCCTATAATTCGAGGGTGTATCAAAAGTAAAAAATATGATAAATATTATCTCTGTGACCCTCTGTGTCTTCTTTGTGGAACTCTGTGTAACAATTAATTATAAGTTTCGCAGAGTTTCGCAGAGGAATCACTGAGTTCCGCTGAGGACTTTTGATACACCCTCACCAGGGAGAGAGTATTTAACAATTACCCATAATGACCAATGACCAATGACCAATGACCAATGACTAAAAACAAACCAGCGTAATCCCGGCCGACCAGGGATAAAGCTCCGGGCCTTTACCTTCGCGGAACATGGTGTTCAGCGAGTAATTTGCCCAGAAGTTCAGGAAATTCCAGCCGATCCTGACGGTCGCATCAAATTTGAAAGGCTGCAGGAACCAGTCGCCGTAGTGATGTTCCTTCGGATCATTAGGGGAAACGGCAGTATAAACAATTTCATAATGACCTTGATCAGGATTTTCAGGGTCAGGAACGAACTGGGTCAGAAAGTACGGTGTATTCAATTCATTGTAATATATCTTGGTATGTGAAGAAAGCCGGGCACCGATCACTATACCGGTATTAATATGAAATCCATTCTTATGATATGCTGGAGCAGTCTGGAATTCAAACAATACAGGCAGTGCAAGATACATAGCCGATAATTTCGATTTCCTGATACTGATATCATCGTAAAGGTAGCCTTCAATTGCTGATGAATCCATGCTCAGCCTGGTAGGGCGCATGAAACGGTAATCATTGAAATTAAGGCCAAGACCGGTAACTATTCCCCATTTTTGATTTTTAGACAGGGGGATATTTTGTTCAAAAAAGTTCAGGTTAACGGCAATCGATTTTTCCATCCTTAAATCCAGGTATTCGTTTTCTTTTGGAAAATTCATGTTGAAGTCGGGATTGACATAACCATTGAAACCTGATGTCAAAACCTGCCCAGTGTCCATTGAATTTATGCTTTTTGAAATGTCTTGTTATTACATTGCCGTCTTCATCGATCATGATAACGCGGTTACCCACTTTCACTTTGACTGAATCATCACTTTCTGTAAATTACAATGCCCGTGCCCGGCACATGAATATATGTCGTGTCGCCCTCTTCGTCAATATCAACGATAATTTCGTCAGAATCATCACTTTCTTCCCAATCACCTTCATCGGTATAAATTTCACCAGCACCACTGGTATTGCCGGTGACATTATCCGCATTGACATTTGCAGTGCCGGCGCCGCTGACATCCGCATCCGTCGTTACAGTGACTCCAGGTTAAGTGCATCAAGAGTTGCAGCGCCGCTGTACTATCATGCTGTGCTGTTGTGCTTTTCCTGACAGTTCCACGTCAGCTGCCCCTGAAGCCTCCGAGCGGAGCGTAATGACATCCAGGATCAGTTCTGCAGAAGCTGCTCCGGAAGCAGCTATCTCAAACATATCAGCTTTAATCGTATTTTCACTTTTAATTTCGGCAGCGCCATGAACTTCGATCCGGGAGAGGGCAGGAACAGTAATGTAAATGTTCAAAGGGGTATTGCTGTTGATCTTATTAGATGAAATGACCAGTTTTTTATCGCTTACTTCGGTGTTGATCTTTTCGATGTTATTTTGTTTTGCTTCCACTTCCACTTTCTGTGGTTCGCCAATTGTGAGCTGTCACTTCGAATGCGCCACCGACATCAATCTGGTCAAATGCAGGAAGATCACGGGTTTCACGGATTACTTCATTCTGACCCAATGCATCGTTTAACCTGGAAGATCATCCAGGAAAAAGACAGCAATAAAGGTTCCGGTTAAAATGTAATTCTTTTTCATAATTTCTGAGATTGTTAAGGTTTTTGCGTGTGACGGAGATAAGACCGGAAAAGTTACAGCGCCTTAATCCTTATTCAGTTCTTTTGACCAGAAGGAGCCGGTCTTCTTCGACCAGGGCATAGGATTTGACTTTGCCTTCGTCATCTTTTCTGACAAATAGTTCGAGGTCCCTGTCGGACATGCTGTTAAATCCTTCCACGCCGGCTTTAGCCAGAGACCAGAAGCTGAAGTCGGTTTTACGCAACCGATTCATGTCAACCTGATCCTTAATGCCGTCCCTGGCCTGTGCCAGCATACCTTTGAATACTTTGGATAGCAGGGGTTTATCTTTCTTCTCAGGTTGAAACGTAGGAGTAATGGCATAAGCCAACAGGTTGATATCTGGAGTGATATCCATGTTTTCAGTTGAGGCAACAGCTTTAGCGAAAACAGGGTTTAAGCGGAAGGAAGCGGGGCGGACCACAGGGGACTCCAGCCCTTGGGATGGAGTCCCGGTGAAATGAGATGGAGTCTCCTCCATTTGAGATGGAGTCTCCTCCATTTGAGATGGAGTCTCCTGCTCAGCAAGAACCTGCCTTACAGTGATTCATTTCAACTTCTACAGGCTGCAGTAAAAATCTTATTCCCAAATAAATAAGCACTACGGCTGCGGCAGACGGTATTAGCCATGCCAGCCTGGCGATTGGAAGAACTGGCCCTTTTTTCTTTAACTGTCCCTTATTTTTGTATGTGACTGACAGGTCAGGAATTAATTTGGTCTGCCTGAACTTCTCCTGGTCGTAAACATAAGCCGGGTTAAATGCAAGAAATTCATTCAGTTCGTTTTTTTCAGCATCACCCAATTGTCCTTCCATATCCCTAATCATCCATTCATCCACATTATCTTCTCTAATGTGTTTAGTGGGATGCAAATGTTTTTTAAGTCTCGACTTTAATCTTTCGTTGTGTATCGCTACCGGATGTAATGGTGACGGATCATATTCGTCCAGGAACAGTTTCAGATCCGGGTTGGCATCAAGGAAATCCGCCAGTTCCCTTTCCATTTCCGGGGAAAGGTTGCCTTCCGCGTGATCGAGGAAGTACTGCTCGTAATTATCCTGTGTGATGCGCATATTAAACAAAGTTATCGATACTGACGAGGTAATTTTTCAAAGCCATCCTGCCGCGGAAAATGTATACTTTCACCTGCGACTCGCTCAGCCCCGTTATTTCTCCTGATTTCTTCATAACTGTATCCTTCATAATCCCTGAGCAGGATCAGTGATTTCTGGATATCCGGCAGCCGGTTCAGCGCTTCATCCAGGATTTCCTTCAGGTCGCTGTAATGCCTCCGGTCATTTTCCAGCCGGTCGTATCCTTCACCCATCCGTTCCATCCTTTTTTCTTTCCGGGTATAATCGATCATCCGGTGGTAAGCTGTCGTAAAAAGATAGGATTTCGCACTGGCCTGGCTGATCTCGCGGAATTTCAGCCACATTTTCTCAAAAGCATCCTGGACAATATCCATCGCTGCCTCTTCATCCCTGATATTTTTAAGGATGAATCGGTACACATGGTCGGAATGGCTATCCACGCACTGGTTGTATTCCGCGACGGTCATTCTGCTCTTTTTGGATTTCCAAATTTAAGCATAAGACGGATGGGGGATGAGAAAGTTACAAATGGACAAAAGACAGTTAGTGATTTTTTATAATATCTTGCCCATGTCTATGTATTAGTGAAACTAATTCGTAAATTTGGGGAAGTTGTTTGTAAATAAAGCATGCCAAACCATGAAACCAGCCATCCTTATGATAGTCATGTGCGTTTTTTCTTTGAGCCTGGCTGCTCAGGAAAATTCACACTCAAACTCTTTCAAGGTTATCTTCAGTCCGGTTACATCCTATCGATTATTAGAACCAAATGAAGATTTGCGGAAATTAAATATATTTTTGGATGAACGCAATTCCGGCCGCATTGGATCAAGTACCCTGATTATCGGAGCTTCACTAATTGGAATCGGGTCTTATCAAAAATCCAACCAGGAAGGCAAGTTCGGCTACCTGATGCGCCACCCGACTTCCAAGAATCAAACCGGGGAAGAACTTTCAGAAATCCTGATCCACTCTTTTCAATTAGGTGTCACCGGCAGTGTCACTGCCTGGCTGGGTATGCATGTCGAACTGCTCGGCTGTGCCCCGCAAAGTTTTGGCACCGGCATTGTTACGGATGTACAACGAAACTTGATCGAATTGCGCAAAGGATTCATAGTGCTGGGGAATTCAGACCGCTTTCCGTTGTACGGTGCATTGGGTAAAATGGATGCGCCATTCGGGCAGACAGGCACCGTCAATCCTTTTACCAATTCATCGTTTTGGCACGCCTTTGGCGGTCTTGGTAACGGTGCTCAGATCGGATTTAAAAAATGGGGAATCGAAGCCAATTTCATGGCAGTCCAGGGAGGTCCGCAGTTTCGGGGAATGAATACGATTGTGGGAGACACTACCAATCTGACTTCACAATTAAACAACTTTGTCGCAGATTTAAACTATACAATAACTTTAAGCCATAACATCTACTTCCTTTTCGGGGGTTCTTATCTTCACGGTTGCGCGTATGGCCAGGACTTCCCGGTAATTCATTTCGATACATGCGTGATTCGAAATCCGGCATATACAGCTTATGCCAGGGCCAGTGTAAACAAGCGTTTAATCCTGATGGGCGGATATGCGGTAACTGGAAAAGAATGGCCGGGGACTTACAATCCCAATCCTCCACTCGACGAGTATCCAGCTCATAAAGTCAGTTCCATGCAAGTTGGAGCAAAATATATTTTCAACCAGGGACATGATTATGAATATGCTGTATCAGGGGAGTTCTCCAACTTTGTTTCCGGGCCAGAAGGAGCACCTTGGGAGCGTCAAAACCAGATCATTATAGGTTTTTCAACAATGATTAAGCATTCCTCAAAACTCTTTTTTGAATTTCTCAGAACAGACGGTTATGTTCCGCTCAATTTCATAAGCGGCAGCGATCCCAACGATCCTTTTCCAAAGGGGACAACTCATAGTGTGAATGTCAAAAATGCATATTCAACAGGTTTTGTGATTGGTGGTCAGATAACTTTGTAAAAGTAAGATAATGAAAACCTGCATGGAATTACTCTGGCTGCTTAGCTTTAATAGAGCAACCGATTGCTTTCGTGAAATTCGGATCCGGTGATTTTCCTGCAAGCAGGGCGTCAAGCGCGTTAGCCAGATAAGGAGTAGTCACTTTGGTCGCATCCTGGTAATTGTCATCAATAGCGCCGATATATCGCACTACCAGGTCATTCCCTTTTTTCTCCAAAAGATACACGTGAGGGGTTCGCGCTGCGCCATATTTCCTGTAAACATCCTGTGTTTCATCATAAACATAGGGAAATGTAAAACCCTTTTCTTTTGCCCGGACAATCATTTTATCATATGAATCTTCCGGTGCAATCTCCGGATCATTTGGATTGATAGCTATTACAGGATATCCTTTGGCCTTATATTTTTTGTCCAGGTCGATTATACGGTCCTGGTAAGCAATGGCATACGGACAATGGTTACAGGTGAAAATCACCGTAAAACCCTTTGCATCAGGATAATCACTGAGAGAAACAAATTTCCCGTCAACGTTTTTAAGTTTAAAATCAGAGGCTTTATCACCCACGCTATATCCCTGGGAAATAACTGCTGATGAAGCAAAAATTATGATGCTGAATAGCAATACGAATTGTTTCATGGCTTATTTATTTTATTGTTTATAATTAGATCAAGTGTTTCAAAAGTGAATATTTGAGTATGGGAATCCCGGAAATCTTTCCCGTAAATTATCGTAAAGGGAATTTCACCCGACCAGTTCTTGTCCACCAGGTCAATCCAGCGGTTCTGGTCAGGGTCATCCAGTAAAATAACATCTAACCGGATATCATTAGCTTTCAAATACGGGATCAGGCTGCTTTCAACCTGGCCTGGCAAATCGAGGCTTACCAGGAGAACTTTGAAAGGCTTATCCGCATATTTTTCAGCTACGGCTTTAATGGCCGGCATTTCCTTCCTGCACGGGACGCACCAGGTAGCCCAGAAGTTCACCAGGTAAATTGTATCGTTATTGTGATGAAGATATGGCTCGAATTGGTCGAAGTTCATGACCCGGATTTCTTTCACTTCATTGACCTGTGCCATCAGGGCCTGACAGGTAAGAGACAATGAAATTATTATGGTAATGATTTTGAGCATTATTAATGACTTTCGTTACAATAACAAACAATTTCTAAAATAGTTTAAGCGCGGAGGCGTTGGGGCAATTTTTCATAACTTTATCACCTAATTAGGCTTCCTGATGAAAAATAAAAGTATCCAGACCGAAATCGACGCTAGTTTTCTTTATTCAAAACTTGCTGAGCACGAAAAAGACGAGATAATTGCGGGTGTATACAGGCAGATGAGTGATATTGAGAAAAGCCATGCCGAAGCATTCGCAAAAAAGGCGAATATCAGCCTTGAAAAACTGATGATCCCATCGTGGAGGGCAAAAACTCTGAATGCAATCGGGAAGATATTCGGGTATGATTATGTTCTGGGGGCTTTGATGGATACGGAAAAAAGCCTTTCGAACGCTATTATCATTGGGAAGAAAAAAAACAAGCAGGAAATTATCGGTACCGAAACTACACATGTGGCAATACTCCGATCTATCCTCGAAAAGGAGAAAAAGGTTACTGTAACCCAGCTGCTGAAATTTGAGCGCCGGCACCGCTCGGTAGGCGGGAATGCTATCCGGGCCGCTGTATTGGGTGGCAACGACGGACTGGTTTCTAATTTCAGTCTGGTTATGGGCATTGCCGGTGCAACGACCGGGCAGACGGGTGTCCTGCTTGCCGGGCTTGCAGGATTGCTGGCAGGGGCATTATCCATGGCTTTGGGTGAATGGATCTCTGTAACGAGTTCAAAAGAATTATACGAAAACCAGATGAAGATTGAAATGGAGGAGCTGGAGACAAACCCGGAAGGTGAAATTAAGGAACTGGCCTTGATTTACATCGCAAAAGGCATCCCGGAAGAGCAGGCATCCCGCATGGCAACAGAGATTTTGAGCGATAAGGAAAAAGCCTATGATGTGCTGGTGAAGGAGGAACTGGGAATAAATGCCGAAGAATTAAAAGGATCTGCCGTTCAGGCAGCCGTATACTCTTTTATCCTCTTTGCAATCGGCGCCATTATCCCTGTATTACCCTTTATGTTCACCAGCGGGATGAAGGCTATTATTCTAAGCGTTTCTATGAGTGCTGCCGGCCTGTTTATCATTGGCGCCGCAATCACGCTTTTTACCGGGAGGAATGTCTGGTTCTCAGGATTCAGACAGGTGCTCTTCGGATTGGCCGCAGCGGCTGTAACATTTGGGATCGGAAGACTGATAGGGGTTTCTGTAACAGGATAAATTAGCCACAAGCCACAAGCCTCACCACCTTATCACCTCATCAATCCAGCTTCAGCACCGCTAAAAACGCTTTCTGCGGGATCTCTACGTTACCGACAAGCCGCATGCGTTTCTTGCCTTTTTTCTGCTTTTCGAGGAGTTTTCGCTTACGCGTGATATCTCCGCCGTAACATTTTGCCGTAACGTCTTTGCGTAAGGCTTTGATGGTTTCACGGGCAATGATCTTGGCGCCGACTGCAGCCTGGATCGCAACATCGAACTGTTGGCGCGGGATCAGTTCCTGCAGTTTTTCACACATCTTCCGGCCCAGTTCGTAGCTGTGGTCAGTATGGATAAGGGAGGAAAGTGCATCTACAGGCTCCTTGTTGATGAGGATATCAAGCTTGACCAGTTTCGCCGGCCTGTAATCGAGGTAATGGTAATCGAAGGAAGCATATCCCTTGGAAATGCTCTTGAGTTTATCATAAAAGTCAAAAACGATCTCTCCGAGCGGCATTTCAAAGGTTACTTCAACCCGGTTGGAGGTCAGGTAGATCTGGGTCTTCAGGATACCGCGCTTATCGATGCAAAGCTTCATGATAGCCCCGATATATTCTACTTTGGAAATGATCTGTGCTACAATGAATGGCTCGTTGATATGATCAATATATTTAATGTCGGGCATCCCCGAAGGGTTGTGAACTTCTATGATCTCTCCTTTATGCCCGATGACCTGGTAGGAAACGTTAGGGACTGTTGTGATCACAGACATGTCGAATTCGCGGTCGAGGCGTTCCTGCACGATTTCCATGTGCAGTAACCCCAGGAACCCGCCGCGGAAACCGAAGCCAAGCGCTGCCGAGGATTCCGGCTCAAAAGTGAGTGAGGCGTCATTCAACTGTAATCTTTCCAGCGAAGCCCTTAATTCTTCATAATCATCGGCATCAACAGGGTAAATCCCGGCAAACACCATCGGCTTGACTTCCTGGAATCCTGAAACAGCTGCAATCGCCGGCCGGCTGACATGGGTAATGGTATCACCTACCCGCACTTCTTTGGAAGACTTTATACCGCTGATAATATAGCCTACATCCCCGGTTTTCATCTCTTCCCGCGGTTCCATGGTGAGTTTCAGTACCCCGATCTCATCAGCCTCATATTCCTTGCCGGTAGCAATGAATTTAACTTTGTCGCCTTTTTTGACTGATCCGTGAAAAATCCTGAAATAGGCGATAATTCCGCGGAAAGGATTGTATACGGAATCGAAAATGAGTGCCTGCAAAGGTTCGCTTTCATCTCCTGATGGCGCCGGGACACGATTTATAATGGCATCTAAGATTTTATCCACCCCAAATCCGGTCTTCCCGCTTGCTTCCAGGATTTCTTCAGGCTTGCATCCCAGCAGGTCGATGATCTGTTCGCGCACTTCATCAGGCATAGCGCTTTCGCTATCCATTTTATTCATGACCGGGATCACTTCCAGGTCATGATCGATGGCCATGTAGAGGTTTGAGATCGTCTGGGCCTGCACCCCCTGGGTGGCATCCACGATCAGCAAAGCCCCTTCGCAGGAAGCTATAGATCTCGACACTTCGTAGGAAAAGTCAACGTGGCCCGGCGTATCGATGAGGTTCAGCTTGTAATCGACACCTTCGTGCCGGTAGTTCATCTGTATGGCATGGCTTTTTATGGTAATCCCGCGCTCACGCTCCAGGTCCATATCATCAAGTACCTGGTCCTGCATTTCTTTACCGGTAACCGTCCCCGTTATTTCGAGCAACCTGTCGGCTAAAGTGCTTTTCCCATGGTCGATGTGGGCTATGATACAGAAGTTCCGGATATTTTTCATGGGGTGCAAAGATAGAATATTTATGTGAATTATGCAAAGGGCTTAGAGCGCAGAGCGTAGAGCAGTTTAGCACTATGCCCTACGCCCTGCGCCATCAGCAAAGTATTTGAAAACTTTCCAATATTCATATGCCTGAAAAGAAAGATTGTGCTTACCTTTGCACAACTTTTTTTTAAAAGGGCGTTTAAAAGCTTAAATAATAATTTAATCTATTGATTATGAGTAAGGTAAGATTAGGAATTATGGGTTTTGGGGAGATCGGGAGGCATATCTACCGCCTTTGCATGGAGGATGATATGTTTGAAGTAGTTGCTATCAGCGACTATGGTAAGCCCGATATTCTGGCCTATCTCCTGGAAGCGGAAGTCAAAGGCAAGGTGAAAGTCACTCTGGAAGACGGAAACTTCCTTAATTCACCTGCAGGCCGTGCCCGCATTGTTACCGGTGGGAAGCCCGGCGACGTTCCATGGGATATTTTCGATGTCGATGTGGTCATTGATGCCACGGGCATCTTTAAAAGCAAAAAAGACCTGGAAATGCACCTGAAGGCAGGAGCACCCCATGTGGTTCTCTCCACCCTTCCGGAAGATGAGATCGACCGGATTGTGGTGATGGGTGTTAACGAGCATACCATCAATGTTAATGACAAAATCGTTTCAGCCGGATCGGCAACTACAAATGCCACGGCGCTGATGCTGAAATTCTTCGATGAGAAGTATGGCGTGGATTATGCCATGCTGACCACTGTGCATTCCTATACCTCTGATCAGCCGCTTCGCGATAAGGCCGGAGTAGATGCCCGCAGGTCGCGTTCAGCAGCAGAGAACATCATCCCTAACGAAACACCGACACCAAGGTGGATCCCGACAATACTCCCCAACTTCAAGGGGAAAATTGAAGGTACGGCACTCAATGTTCCCATTCCAAACGGATCGTTGCTTGACCTGACCATGATTTTCAAAACCAAAGACATCACCATTGAGCAGGTGAATGAAGTTATGTATGAAGCAGCCGCTAAACTACCGAAACTTGTTCAGGTAGCAGAAGACCCTATCGTTTCGAGCGATGTCATCAATAACCGCCACGCGGTGGTATTCGATAAGCTGGCTACCATTAAGTCACAGGGCAAAATGGTCAAGACCCTGGTCTGGTACCATACTGCCCTTGCACAGGCTTGCCGCATACTTGATGTGATCAGAGTATACCATTTATTACAGGAAAAGACCGTGAAAGGAGGTGCCAAATGAGAGTAGCAATTAACGGATTCGGAAGGATCGGACGTTCAGTATACAGAATACTTGATGCCGACCCAGATATTGATGTCATTGCTATCAATGACCTTTATGACAATGATGTACTGGCATATCTTCTGAAATATGACTCAGTTATGTCAAATTTCTACAGTGAGGCGCATATTGAAGGTGATTACCTGGTAACCCCGGAAGAAAGGGTACTCATGTTATCGCAAAGCGATATGTCACTTCTTCCATGGAAAGAGTTAGATATTGATGTCGTAGTTGAAGCTACGGGCGTTTTCAGAAAACGCTCGCAATTAGAAGAGCATTTAAAGGCTGGCGCCAAGCGCGTTATCCTTACAGTACCTTCGAAAGATGAGATCGATTATACCGTTGTGCTCGGCGTCAATGAAGACGGCCTTAAACCGGAACACCGCATCGTTTCCAATGCCAGCTGTACGACCAACTGCCTCGCCCCGATAGCCAAGGTGCTTAATGATGCTTTCGGCATTGTCGACGGCCTTATGACCACCACCCATGCTTACACCAACGATCAGCGACTGGCCGACGTACCTCATAAGGACTGGCGCCGTGGCCGTGCCGCTGCTGAAAATATCGTACTCACTACAACTGGTGCTGCTAAAGCTGTTGGTAAAGTGATCCCTGAACTGAAGGGAAGGCTCGACGGCATGGCATCCCGTGTGCCGGTGCCAGATGGTTCCGTGGTGGACCTGGTCGTGGAAGTCGGTAAAGATGTTACCGCTGAAGAAGTGAATAAGGTGATGAAAGAAGCCGCCGCTACTGCAAGGATGAAGGATGTGCTGCTTTATTCCGACTTCAAATGGGTTTCTTCAGATGTCGTTGGAAATCCTTATTCTTCGATTTTCGATCCGGAATACACCCGGGTTATCGGAAAGCGCATCGTGAAAGTGCTGAGCTGGTATGATAACGAATGGGGTTACTCCAACCGCGTCGTCGACCTGATCCGTCTTTTTAAGGTTATGGATAAGAAATAAATTCTTTTCTATCTTCTCCCTTCCCCCAAATGGGGGAAGGGCCGGGGATAGGGGCTGTTAGTCGCGGATTAATGTAATCGATCCCCTGAGCTCCCTTGGTACCACCCCATAAAGCGTAATTTCATAAACCCTGCAGACATAAAAATAAACCCCGTCGCTGCATTTGGAGTTATTTTTAAAATCTTTGCCATCCCAGTTTATATCCGGATCTTCGGTTTCATATACGATATTGCCCCAGCGGTTAAATATGGTCATTTCAACACGTTCGACTGAAGTGTAAGGGAAAGGGTGATATATATCGTTGTACATGTCGTCATTTGGCGTGAATACATTAGGCAGTGAATACACCGAGCAGGTGTCGTTATTGATACAAACTGTATTGCTGTATTCACTCCGGTTACCGACAGAATCAACGGCTATTACCGAATAACAGCCCGTAATGATCCCGTTGTTAAAATGCTCATAAATGGTCACATCAGCCGGGCTGGTGGAATCAAGGAGCATGAAATCGCTTCCTTCCAGCGGTGAGAAAAAGACCAGGTATTTAACTACATCATCGGCACATGTCAGGTTCGGGTTCGTCCAGGTCAACGTGTTGATGGCCAGGTCGCAATTGGTGTTTACAATCAGTTCTGTGGCACAGGGAGGCTTATTATCGTAAGGTATCCCGCAGACTAACTGGGAGAAATTTATGATCGGATCGACAAACCCGCTTGCTGTATAGCCCCCTGTACTTTTAACATAATAACAATACTGTTTTCCGTTTACCAGCCCGGTGTCGTTGAAAAAGGGTTCAACGGAAAAACCGATCGAATCAAAAGTTGAGGAACCTTCATCCTTCCGGTAAATAACATAGTATTCATTTATCCAGGGAACATTCGGCTGGAAAGTGAGCTGCATTTCTTCATCTGTTTCATTCAGTTCCAGGAATATTGAAGATGCAAGCTGGCTGTTGCCAATGAAACCGAAAGTGAGGCTTTCAAGCGCAATCCTGTAGCTGAACGGGAAACCGCTGTTGTTCAGGTTAATGCCATCATCGGTAAAGAGGGTGTCATTCAGGCCGGGTAAGGTTGCGATCGGCTGGAGACCTCCCCCTGTTGCCCCTTCAGAGCGGTAGAGCACATATTGGTATGGCCCGGGGATTTGAATAGTATCGAGTTCCGTGGGCTTCGACCAGGCGATAAATGCATCCCCCTTTTGCAGATCGCTGCTGTCGTTGCTAACATTGGTTATCACCGGGATATCGCGCTTCAGTGTAGCACAGGCTTCAAGCGAAGGATAACTTTCCGCCCCGTCCAGGAAATAAGCGGTTACCATATAGCAATACTGGTTGCCATGGATCAGGCCAAGTCCGTTATCATCATCCGTGAATGACGTATCATTGATACCTACGTTCTCAAATATCCGGACATACCCGGTACTTGCGGGCACCCCGGTTTCACAGATCCCGGGTTCATATCCTAAAAATCCGATCCGCCGGTAAATCCGGTAACCATAGGCCTTATTGCAAACAACCTTATCCCATCTGAGCCTGATCGTACTTCCGACAGCTTCAGCGGTCAGGTTTTCCGGTGCAGGGCATATGACAGTTATCGATACGGTTTTGTAACTGACCAGGTTTATCGGGTAGGCATCGTCAGTTGCTTTGAAAAAAAGCTGGAACGGCTGTTTCTGGACATGAAAACAGGTTGTATTCCAGGAAAAGGTCGTTGTCACGGTATCATTCCCGGCTGCAGGATCAGGATCCATCGTGGCAGGAGATTCAGAAACCTCAAACGGGCCGCCGGTGGCACTCAATAAAATGGCATCTCCGTCAATATCCAGAGCAGTAACATCAAATGTGATATTTTCACCGGCCGTAACGCAGGTATCTGTGACCGACAGGATTACCGGGGGATTATTATTGCAGGCAAGGATCTCGATCTGCATGTCGCGTGTCAGGCTTCCTATTTTCACCCCGCTTCTCCATTCATCGATCACAAAAGCAATATTATATTCCCCCTGCATGACAGGCGTATCCCATATCACATCACCCGTTACTTCATTGATGGAGAATGAATTGCTAGCCATAGGCTGCGTGAATCCCGGAATATCGATCCCTCCGACGGTTTTGCATACCACGAGGCGGTAGGAAAGACTGTCGCCGTCGGTATCATATGCTCCCGGGTTATGGATAAAGACCTGGTTCACGCAACCCACATCAACCGGCGGATTTAAAAGGGTAGGGGAGTTGTTGTATCCAAGAAAAGGGTTGATAACGATCTGGGTCTGCACGTACATCGGGACGTTGACGGAATTTGGAATATTGACCACGCCGTAGTTCCGGTTAGGATCTTCCATGTGAATGGTATATGTTCCTGGTGAGCTATACGTGTGCCTGTTGGTTATGGCCCCCAGATCGGGGTTATATTCATACACATTGAGGGTGATGTTATCGGGAAGTGCATTCTTTTGTGTCCTGACCAGGGTGCTGGAAGTGCCGTCACCCCAGAAGATTTCGAGGGTTGGTCTGTCGGCAGGGCTTGGCGTATAAGTATAAGTAATGATCTTTGCTTCATAAGTGAGGCCGGTGATGTGCCTGTAAGTTATCTCTGCAGCTCTCTGGTGCGTAGCGGATACTTGCACACTGCCGAGCAATAACAGGATCCATAACAGGATGGTTTTTTTCATCTCACTTATCATCTTCCAAAAGCCAAATTTAGACAAAATCTTGCCGCCAGGATTTCTTTCCGGTTATTTATATCATGCAAGAAAGTGATCTCCTGCAAAAAATATTCCTTAATGCTCAGGAATGTTACGATTTCAAAAATTTCTTATTCGTAACTTTGTCCTGGCGAACTTTCGCCTTTTCTTATGATCCCAACCGACCCTGAATTAGAAAATAAAGAGATCGTCAAGCGGTACCGCAACCTGCTCAGGGTTTGGAATTCCAAGATACCGGCAGATAAAAAGCTTGTCCGGCGTGCCTTTGACCTTGCAGCAGATGCACACAAGGACATGCGCCGGCATTCCGGCGAACCATACATTTATCATCCTTTGGAAGTGGCGACCATTGTTGCCGGGGAAATCGGCCTGGGAACAACCTCCATCGTTAGCGCATTGCTGCATGATGTGGTGGAAGACACGAATTACAGCCTCAGCGACATCCGGTTTCATTTCGGCGATAAGGTCGCCCGGATCATCGACGGGCTCACCAAGATAGAGGAGATCATCGACAAGCCTTCAGCATCGCCACAGGCTGAAAATTTCCGGAAGATCCTGCTGACACTAACCCAGGATGTCCGCGTTATCCTGGTGAAACTGGCCGACCGGCTGCACAACATGCGGACACTGGAAGCCCTGTCAAAAGATAAACAACTGAAAATCGCTTCTGAGACATCTTACCTTTTTGCCCCCCTGGCGCACAGGCTTGGTTTGTTCGCCATCAAGAGCGAACTGGAAGATCTTTCGCTCAGGGCAACCGAACCTGAAGTTTATCAATCCCTCCAGCAAAAACTGGAAGCCTCCAAAGCTGACCGGATCACGGTTCACCAATAAATTCATCTATCCTATTAAAAAGGATTTGAGGGAGAAGGGCATGAAATTCCAGATCTTCACCCGAGAGAAGAGCATATATTCGATATGGCAGAAAATGAAGAAAAAGGAGATCCCTTTTGAAGAGGTATATGATCTTTTTGCTGTCAGGATCGTGCTGGATGTGCCTGCTTGAGCTGGAAAAATCGGAGTGCTGGAAGGTGTATTCAACCATTACCGACCATTACCGTCCGAACCATAACCGGTTGCGCGACTGGATATCTATCCCGAAAGCCAATGGTTATGAGGCGCTTCATACAACTGTCATGAGCCATGCCGGGAAATGGGTGGAAGTGCAGATCCGTAGCCGCCGGATGGATGATATTGCAGAAAGAGGTTATGCCGCGCACTGGAAATATAAGGATTTGATCGATTCTGAAACCGGTGTGGAAGAGTGGCTCAATAAGATCAGGGATATGCTGATTGTGGAAGATGCCGATGCGGTCGATTTTGTGAATGATTTCAAACTGAACCTTTTTGCTGACGAAATTTACCTGTACACGCCAAAAGGGGATGTCAAAACCCTTCCGGCCGGATCTACGGTGCTTGATTTCGCTTATGCCATCCATACCCAGATAGGAAATCATTGCATCGGGGCCAAGGTTAACCAGGTGCTGGTTTCAAGAAAGCAGGTGCTGAAGAACGGGGACCAGCTGGAGGTACTTACTTCGCAACAGCATCATGCCGGAACCCGATTGGCTTCAAGTATGCATTGACCGCTAAAGCACGGGCTAATATCAAGCAATATGTCAAAGAACAGCATCGCAAGCTTACCATCCTGGGAAAGGAAAAACTTGGTTCGCTCTTTCAGCAGTTTAATCTCCCTGATGATAAGGCCACCGTCCAGAAATTTATCGATTTTCACAAGATCAACAGCCCGGAAGACCTGTATTATATGATCGCAAACGGGGATATCGGAGTCGATGAAGTTAAGCAATTCAGCCAGGAAGGGGATAGGAGAAATCTGTTCAGCTATTTCAGCAGGCCATTCATCAAGACCAAGCCTGTAAACAATAAGAGCCTTTCGGATACCATCGTGGAAAAGTTAAAGGACAAACCTGAATCCCTGCTGCTTGGCGATGATATCACGCAGATCAAATATATCCGGGCACGATGCTGCAGCCCGATCCCAGGGGATGATGTCATGGGTTTCCTGAATGAAAACGGATCTATCCAGATACACCGGACCAATTGTCCGGATGCCATTGACCTGATGTCAAAATATGGTAAAAGGATCGTCAAGGCAAAATGGAAAAACAAGGAATCGATCGGGTTTCTTACCGGGATAAAGATCCAGGGAGTCGATAAAAAAGGTTTCATCCGGAAGGTCACAGAAGTGATCACGGAAAAACACAATATCAATATCCGCTCCTTCCACCTCGATACGTCAGAAGGGATGACTGAAGGGACCGTCATGCTGTATTTGCATGATACCCAAACACTTCACAAGCTTCTGGAAAATCTCATGAAAATCAAAGAGATCATTAAAGTTAACCGTATCGACCGGTTCAATGAATAGCTTTTTGGAAATATCCGGTAAAAATTTCCACCTTCATAAAATTATTTTTATTTATACTAAATTTGAATAGATAATTTTTTCTACTTTTATGCAGTTTTGTAAAATGTTGTAGATGAAAGAAAGAGAACAAAGCGACTCATTCGAAGCGGTCAAGAAAATCTTCACAGATTACCTTGAACAGCGAGGCCACCGGAAAACTCCCGAGAGATTTACCATTCTCAAGGAAATTTATAATACCGATGGGCATTTCGATATAGAGACCCTCTATATCCGCATGAAAAATAACAAATACAGGGTTAGCCGCGCCACTTTGTACAATACGATCGAATTGCTTCTCGACTGCAGCCTGGTTACCAAGCATCAGTTTGGGAATAACTGTGCCCAGTTCGAAAGATCATATAAGTTTAAAAAGCATGATCATTTTATTGATACTGAATCAGGTAAGGTGATGGAGTTTGCTGATCCGCGTATCGAAGAGATCAGGAGATTTGTTGAAGATACCCTAAAAGTTAAGGTGTCTCATCATTCCCTAACTTTTTACGGGTATAGCCTTGAAGAGCAAAATGAACCATCCCTGAAAAATTAGATTTTCTTACCAGACCATAACAAATGAAAGTAGATGTAATTCTTGGCCTTCAATGGGGAGACGAAGGCAAGGGAAAGATTGTGGATGTCCTGACGCCTCGCTATGATATTGTTGCCCGCTTCCAGGGAGGTCCTAATGCCGGACATACGATCGAATTCAAAAAGAAAAAATTTGTCCTCCATACCATCCCGTCCGGGATATTTTATCCTGATAAAATAAATCTTGTCGGGAATGGCGTTATCCTCGACCCTTATATCTTCAGGAATGAAATCATAAATCTTGCGGATCACGGGATTGACGCACACTTCCAACCTGTATATCTCTAAAAGGGCACACCTGATCACCCCGACGCACCGCCTGCTTGATGCAGCGAATGAATCCCTCAGGGGGGCCACGAAAATAGGATCCACGCTGAAAGGGATCGGTCCGACATACACTGATAAGATCGCCCGGAACGGGTTGAGGGTCGGCGATATTCTTCACCATGGTTTTAAATCCGGTTATCAGGCCCTGCGCGATAATCACCTGAACATGATCCGTTATATGGGATTTGATACGGATTCTTTTATGATAGACAAGATCCCGTTTCGCCGAGTATGAAGAAAAATGGCTGGATGCCATTGATTTCATGGCGAAGCTCAGGTTGATCGATGCCGAATATTTCATTCATAAAAATCTTGCAGAAGGCAAACGGGTGCTGGCAGAAGGTGCACAGGGCACCATGCTGGACGTCGATTTTGGTTCCTATCCGTATGTCACTTCTTCCAATACATCCATCGGAGGAGTTTGCACCGGGTTGGGTGTAAATCCAGGCAATATCGGGGAAGTTATAGGTGTTTTCAAAGCTTATTGCACCCGCGTGGGCAGCGGGCCTTTTCCGACTGAACAATCAGGCGAACCCGGTGAAAGGATGCGTAACCAGGGTCACGAATACGGCTCCACAACCGGGAGGCCGCGCCGCTGCGGCTGGCTCGACATGGTTTCTCTGGATTACTCCATCATGATCAATGGCGTCACCCAGCTGTTTATGATGAAAACGGACGTCCTCAATGATTTTGAAAATCTCCTGGTAGCAACAGGCTACATTTTTGGGGATAAGGAGTCAGACCAGGTACCTTATGATATTACCCAGCGATGAGCTGGATATTGTCTATAAAGAGCTCCCCGGCTGGAACACCTCATTGAATGGATTGAGCAGCAGGGGCGATATGCCGGTTGCATTAAAAGAATATATAAGTTTTATTGAGGAGAGGACCAAAGTTCCGGTGATAGGGCTTTCTTACGGCCCTGATCGCGAAGAAACGCTCTTTTTCTAAAGTTTCCTTTTGATTTCCACTTCTTCGAACCCTTCGATGATATCACCCTCTTTGATGTCGTTGAAATTATCGATATTCAAACCACATTCAAAACCTGCCGATACATCTTTCACATCATCTTTGAACCTTTTCAGTGAGCCCAGTCTTCCGGTATGAACCACAATTCCGTTGCGGATGATCCTGATCCTGGTGTTTCTGCTGATCTTGCCGTCAAGGACATAACAGCCGGCCACCGTACCCGATCTTGGAAATCTTGAAAACTTCACGGATCTCGATATTACTGGTGATCTTTTCTTCGATTTCGGGCGAAAGCATACCTTCAATAGCGGCTTTGATCTCTTCTATGGCCTGGTAAATAATGGAATATGACCTGATTTCGATTTGCTCTTTTTCAGCCAGCTTCCGTGCACTGAGCGACGGACGAACCTGGAATCCGACAATGATCGCATTGGATGCGGAAGCTAAAAGTACATCCGATTCCGTGACCTGTCCGACCGATTTGTGAATGACAACAACCTGGACTTCCTTGGTGGAAAGTTTCAGCAAGTGAATCTGAAAGGGCTTCAACACTACCGTCGACATCACCCTTTACAATAAGGTTCAGCTCTTTGAAATCGCCAATGGCAATCCGGCGGCCGATCTCGTCAAGCGTAATATGTTTCTGTGAGCGGATGCCCTGTTCCCGCTGCAATTGCAGGCGTTTGTTGGCAATAGCTTTTGCTTCTCGCTCATCCTTCAATACGTTGAATTTATCGCCGGCCTGGGGGGCGCCGTCAAGTCCGAGCAACAGGACCGGTGTAGACGGCCCTGCAGAATCAACACGCTGGTTTCTTTCGTTATACATGGCTTTCACCCTGCCAAAATGTGCGCCGGCAAGAACCATGTCACCGATATTTAAAGTTCCGTTCTGAACAAGGACTTTCGCCACATATCCACGACCTTTGTCAAGTGAGGATTCAAGTACGGTACCCAGGGAAAGCCGGTTAGGATTGGCTTTCAGTTCAAGCATTTCTGCTTCAAGTAGAACCTTGTCGAGCAACAGGTTAACATTTAATCCCTGCTTGGCTGAGATTTCCTGCGACTGGTAATTTCCACCCCAGTCTTCGACCAGGATATTCATTTTGGCCAGTTGTTCCTTGATTTTTTCCGGATTGGCCGCCTGATTTGTCAACCTTATTGATGGCAAATACAAGAGGGACGCCACCTGCCTGTGCATGGTTGATGGCTTCGATCGTCTGGGGCATCACATCGTCGTCTGCAGCGATGACGATGATGGCCACATCGGTGACCAGGGCTCCCCGGGCACGCATGGCCGTGAAAGCTTCGTGACCCGGTGTGTCAAGGAAAGTGATCTTTTTGCCGTTCTCGAGCTGCATCTCATATGCACCGATATGCTGTGTGATACCGCCTGCTTCACCGGCCACAACATTTGCGCTCCGGATGAAGTCAAGCAACTTGGTCTTTCCATGGTCGACATGGCCCATGACGGTGACGATAGGAGGCCTTTCAACAAGGTCCTCTGCATTATCTTCTTCCTGGGTAAGTTCAATGGCTTCCTGGACGCCCACATCTACGAATTCAACTTTGTAGCCGAATTCTTCGGCAACCAGGGCAAGGCTTTCAGCATTGAGCCGCTGATTGATCGATACGAACATGCCCAGTTGCATAAAAGTCGAAATGATATCGATGACGGGAACATCCATCATGTTGGCCATTTCGTTTACCGTCACGAATTCTGTGACTTTAAGTATCTTCTTGTCTTCTTCGGCTTTCTGGCGATCGATTTCGATTTCTTCCCGCAATGTCTCACGTTTCTGCCGGCGGTATTTGGAGGCTTTCGATTTACCTGTAGGTGCCAAGCCTGGCCAGGGTTTCTTTGATCTGCTTCTGTATCTCTTCCTCAGTTGGCTCGGGCTTAAAGGCCGGCTTCTTCTTCGGGCCGGGCTTGGGCTGCTTATCCTTTGTCTCACGGGTTACAACCGGTTCCTGGAATTTTTCCTGCCTGATCCGTTTGCCTCTTTTTCTTCTTTAATTGCAGTTTTTCATCCGTTGATGAGGCAACAGGCTTTTTCTCCGCTTTTTTCTCGGAAGGAAGATCGATCTTTCCAAAAATCTTCGGGCCATCAAGTTTTTCAAATCGTGTCGGGATGAAGTTGGCATCGCGCACCGGAGTTTTAATGACGGGCAGCTTTTCCTCGATGATTTCCTCTTCCTCTTCGGGTTCAGGTTCAGAAACAACCGGTTCAGGTTCCTGCTCTACAACGACAGGTTTGACTTCTTCCTCTTTTTTACCCTTTTTAGCTTCTGATTTCTGCTGCGCTTCAGCCTTTTTCTCTTCTTTTGTTTTCTTGGCAGGACGTGTTTTTTGATTGATGCTGTCCAGATCAATTTTGCCAAGGACCTTTAATGCTGATTCTGGTTTTGACTCTTCACCTTCTGTCGGCTCTTCAGGCTTAACTTTAACTTCTTCTTCAACTTTTTCGGCAGGTTTTTCAACGACTTCGGCAACTGCTTTCTTTTCAGGTTCCGGTACTTTCGTCTCTTTAACGGGCGCTGTCACCGGGGCTTTTTCTTCCGCTTTTTCTACTTCGGCAGGTTTCCTGACAGGCGGTTTTTTATCTTTCTGGGCTGCAGGTTGTTCAAAAGTTACGGATGAACTTTTGATAATCAGGTCTTCAGGTTCAGATTCCGGTTCAACAGCCCTGGATTTGACACCTTTTTCTTCAATTGTAATGGCTTCATGCTTAACAAAAGAGAGACCGATTTTCATGGCCTCGTCTTTTGCAGCTTTATCAGATTGGTATTCTTTGACCAGAAGGGCAAAGATCTCCGGAGTGATCTTGGTGTTTGGATTTTCCACGATCACAATACCTTTCTTATGCAGAAATTCCACGATAGTGGAAATCCCTACATTAAGTTCGGTAGCGGCTTTATTCAGCCTTGTCGGTTTTACCTCATCTGACATGAAAAGTGCATTAATTTATACTGCTTGTATTAAAAAGGTGCAAAGATACTATTTTTATTCGAATTCGGCCTTCAGGATGCGAATAACCTCCTTGATCGTTTCCTCTTCAAGGTCGGTTCTTTTTACCAGCTCCTTCACTTCAAGTTCGAGTACGCTCTTGGCCGTATCGCATCCGATTGTTTTTAACTCATCAATGATCCACTGGTCGATCTCATCAGAGAATTCCTGGATATCAACGTCTTCTGAATCAATATCCTCGCGGTATACATCGATCTCATATCCGGTTAGTTTACCGGCCAGTTTGATATTGTAGCCTCCTTTTCCGATGGCCAGGGAAACCTGGTCAGGCTTCATGTAAACTTCGGCTTTCTTGTTCGGCTCATCGAGATGGATGGAGCTGATCTTGGCCGGGCTTAATGCGCGCTGGATGAAAAGGGTCGAATTATTGGTGAAATTGATCACATCGATATTTTCATTTTTTAACTCGCGGACAATCCCATGGATACGTGATCCTTTCATCCCGACACAGGCGCCGACCGGATCAATGCGGTCATCATAGGATTCAACGGCCACTTTGGCCCTTTCTCCGGGTACCCGTACGATTTTCTTGATCGTGATCAGCCCGTCATAAATTTCCGGCACTTCCGATTCAAACAGCCTTTCCAGGAAAACCGGCGAGGTCCTGGAAATGACGATGGAAGGCGTGTTATTCTTCATTTCGACGCGCGCCACTACGGCCCGGATCGTATCACCTTTGCGGTAAAAGTCGGACGGGATCTGCTCCTGTTTGGGAAGGCTCAGTTCGTAACCTTCATCATCAAGGACAAGGATCTCCTTTTTCCAGACCTGGTAAACCTCACCCGTAATGATCTCTCCGACTTTCTCCATATATTTCCGGTAGATGCTGTCCTTTTCATACTCCATGATCTTGGCCACAAGATTCTGGCGGATGGAAAGAATTTCACGGCGGCCGAAATCCAAGAGCTTCAATTCTTCGGAAACATCTTCACCGACTTCAAAGTCAGGTTCGATCTTAATGGCGTCCGACAGGGCGATCTGGGTATTCTCATCTTCGACCGCACCGTCATCCACGATCTGGCGGTTACGCCAGATCTCAAGGTCTCCGCGGTCAATATTGACGATAATCTCAAAATTTTCGCTGCTGCCGAACCTCTTTTCGAGCATATGTTTGAAAACATCTTCCAGGATACGCATCATGGTTTCCCGGTCAATGTTTTTAAATTCTTTAAATTCTGAAAAGGTTTCTACAAGATTAATGTGATCCATAGCTGGTTCAATTAGAACTTGGGTTAAACAATTTATTTAAATGATATAATGACTTTCGATTCTATAATCTCTTCAAAAGGAATCATTAACGATTCCGGAACAGTCTTTTTCTTTTTATCTCCCTTTGTCAGCAAAATGATGCCTTTTTCATCCACTTCTTCCAATTTCCCTGTAATGATGTTGTCTTCCGACAATTTTACCTGTAACGACCTGCTGATATTTTTCAGGTACTGGCGCGGCAACCGGATGGGCTGATCAGCGCCGGATGAAGAAACATTCAGCTCGAAATCAACAGTTTCACGGTCATATTGCGATTCGATAAACCGGCTGAGTTCTACACAATCCGAAATAGTAACACCATGATCACCATCAATGAAGATATAGATCCTGTCTGATCGGTTTAATGAAAATCTCGACAAGGAACTTATCGGTTCCAGCCAGTTTTTCATTTACCAACTTCGTTATTTCGTTAACTGTCATGTCCAGTCTTCTTGGCCCCCACCCCGTCCCTCCCCCAATTGGGGGAGGGAGTAAGGGAGGGGGCATGCATTTTAACATTATAATAAAGAAGGGGACACTTGTCCCCTCCCGTACGATTAAATATTTCATTAATCCCGTTGTCCGACCAGGACTCGAACCTGGAGTCTTCTGAACCAAAATCAGACGTGTTGCCAGTTACACTATCGGACAAACTGTCCCCAAAATGGGCGTGCAAAGATAGAAATAATTTTTTAAATTAAACCAGTGAGCAGAACAGAATTTTTGATGAATAATATTCTGTGGCCGGATTTCGCTTTTTCTTTCTAAATTCGCACCTGCAAATCAGAAGATATGATCACAAATCAGGATTTTAAACGCTGGAATACCATCCTGGGATGGGCTTCATTCCTCATCGCCTTTATCGTATATATGGTAACGCTTGAGCCCACAGCAAGCTGGTGGGATTGCGGTGAATACATCTCTACAGCTTACAAACTCCAGGTCGGACACCCTCCAGGTGCACCTACTTTCCAGTTGTTTGGAAGGTTCTTCTCCCTGTTTGCCTTTGGTGATACCTCCAATGTGGCCATGATGATCAATGCCATGTCGGCTTTTTCAAGCGCACTGACCATCCTTTTCCTGTTCTGGACCATTACCCTTCTGGCGCGTAAGCTGATCAAAGCCGGAAATGGATTTACACATAACCAGGTTATTACACTTTTTGGAAGCGCTTTTGTCGGGGCAATGGCTTTCACTTTTTCCGATTCATTCTGGTTTTCGGCTTCCGAAGGAGAGGTCTATGCCATGTCTTCTGCATTTACAGCCATAACATTCTGGGCCATCCTAAAATGGGAAGTGGTGGCCGATGAAAAGCATTCCCTTCGCTGGCTCATCCTGATCGCCTTCCTGATCGGCCTGACGATCGGTATCCACCTGCTGAACCTGCTGGCCATCCCCGCTATTACTTTTGTTTATTATTTCAGAAAATACAAACCCACCCGGAAAGGAATGATCATGGCTGGCCTGGTTTCAGTTTTAATCCTGTGCCTTGCTGATGTACTTCTTTATCCCGGGAATCGTTAAGCTGGCCGGTTCATTCGAGCTGTTTTTCGTGAATTCACTCGGAATGCCTTTCAATTCAGGGACTATAATATATTTTGCCGTGTTGATCGGTTTGATCGTCTGGGGGCACTTGTATTCTGTCAAGGAAATATAAAAACTGTGCTGAATACCGTTATCCTTGCTTTTGTTTTCCTGCTGATCGGATATTCTTCATTCTTCATCCTGATCATCCGTTCCAATGCCAATACCCCTATCGATGAAAACAGCCCTGAAGATGCCATCGGCCTGTTGAGCTACCTCAACCGTGAACAATATGGCACTTACCCGCTTTATTACGGGCAGTATTACAATGCCCCGGTGGTGGATTATAAGGATGGAACACCGGTTTATGTAAAGGACAAAGCCAAAGGGAAATATGTTATCACCGACGACCGGAAGGAGTCGGAACCGGTTTATGACAGCCGTTTTGAGACGATCTTCCCGCGGATGTGGAGCAACCAGAAAAGCGGCCATATCAAATATTACAAAGAATATGGCAAGGTAAAGGGAACACCCATCGCGGTGAAGAAATCGGATGGATCTACCGAAACCCTTTACAAGCCGACTTTCATTGAAAACATGAGGTTCTTTTTCTCCTACCAGCTGGGGCACATGTATTTCAGGTATTTTATGTGGAATTTTTCCGGCCGGCAGAATGATATCGAAAGCCAGGGCGAACCCGAAAACGGCAACTGGATCACAGGGATTAACTTTATCGATAACGCCAGGCTGGGCAACCAGTCAGACCTGCCGATCAGCCGGGAAAACCCGGCGCATAATAAATATTACATGCTTCCGCTATTACTTGGATTTGGCGGTATGTTTTACCATCTCCGGAAAAACAGGAACGATACCTGGGTGGTATTTCCTCCTGTTCCTCATGACAGGCATCGCAATTGTCGTTTTCCTTAACCAATATCCGCTTCAGCCCAGGGAACGTGACTATGCCTATGCCGGGTCATTCTATGCATTTGCCATCTGGATCGGACTTGGCGTGATGGGATTGATAGAATTCCTCCAGGAAAAGATCAAAAAGCAGGAAGTCAGTGATTGCCGGCTCGGTGGTCGCGGCGACCCTGATCCTGGTGCCGGGCATCATGGCGCAGCAGGGCTGGGACGACCATGACCGGTCGGGGAAATATGCAGCGCATGATTTTGCCGTCAACTACCTGAAAGGATGCGACCGGAATTCGATATTGCTCACATTCGGGGATAACGATACTTTTCCCTTATGGTATGTCCAGGAAGTTGAAGGTTACCGGACCGATGTCCGCGTGGTCAACCATATGCTGGCTTCCGGCCACTGGTATGTTCAGCAGATGTTTTCAAAAGCTTATGATTCAGATCCGCTGCCATTTACCCTGGCAAAGGAGCAATACAATAACGGTGTCAATAATTATATCCCGATTTACGAGCACCCCAGCCTGGAAAATAAATATACCGAGTTGTCGGAACTGATCAGTTTTGTGGCGATGGATGAAGATGGTTCAAAAATTGCCGTATCAGGCGGGAAGAAGATCAATTACTTCCCTTCACGGAAGATCAGGCTGACCGTCGATGCCAGGAAATGTGTCGAAAATGGAATTGTCCCCAGGGAAATGGCTGATAAGATCGTTCCTTACATCGAGTGGGAGATCAAACAGAATGCCTTATTCAAGAACGACCTTGCGGTGCTGGATTTCCTTGCGACCAGCAACTGGGAGCGGGCCATTTACACAGCCAATCCTTCGAGCCTGACAGGTTTCCTGGATATTGACCAGTATTTGCACCAGGAAGGAATGGTGTATAAGTTCATGCCTGTCAAGGCCGACAATTATTACCAGGGCATCGGGGGAGTAAATCCTGATAAGACCTATGAGATTTTCACGAACTGCAGGTGGGGTAAGCTGAATGACCCGGATGTGACCGTTGACCGGGAAAGTAATCGCAACAGCCGGCTTCCCAGGCAGAATTACCTCAGGGCTGCCGAAACTTTCCTGATGCAGCGGCGAGAATGAAAAAGCAGTCGATCTCCTGGATACCTGCATTTATTTTTTCCCGGACAGCAAGATCCCGTACGATATGATGATGATCCCATTTGCGGAAATATATTACAATGCCGATGAGACCGAAAAAGCCAATGCCATTATTGCCAGGCTGATCGAAATAAACGCGGATGACCTGCGGTATTATCAGACCCTGAAACCGAGCTTCATGGAAGCATATTACATGGATTCCATTGAGAGAAATATTAGGATCCTGAGAAACCTCAGCCAGATGGCAAAACAGAACGGGCAGGACGATCTTGCCGCCCGCGCAGATGATGCAATGGCAGCTTTTGCAGGCAATTAACCCACTGTTAAGTCTGCGGGCTTTTCTTCCTGAAAATCAGGAATAGGCCGGCAGCACCGGCCAGGATAAACGGTATGCTGAGCCATTGGCCCATATTGAGCGCCATGGATTCTTCAAAACCAACCTGGGGCTCTTTCAGGAATTCGATAAAGAACCTGACGCCAAAGATCAATAAAACAAAGAGGCTGATCAGTGACCCTTCCCGGGGCTTTCCATTCTTTTTGTAATAGATCGAAATCAGGATGACGAAGATCAGCAGGTAGGCAAGGCCTTCATAGATCTGGCTTGGATGCCGCGGTTGAAGACGCTGTGCCGGGTCGCTGGCATTTTCATATATAAATCCCCACGGCAGGGTGGTCGGTCTGCCAAAAATTTCCGAATTCATCAGGTTTCCCATGCGGATGAAAAAACCTGCAAGTGCCGTCACTGTTGCAACCCGGTCCATTGTCCACAGGTAGGAAACTTTATTTTTCCGGGCAAAAATGAAGACAGCCAGGAGGATCCCTAATGCAGCACCATGGCTGGCCAATCCGCCTTCCCAAACTTTCAGTATCTCAAGCGGCCTGCTCAGGTAATAGGCAGGCTCGTAAAAAAGGCAATGCCCCAGCCTCGCCCCGATCACGGTGGCAATGACCATGTAGGTTGTCAGTTGATCAAGTAATTTAACCGGGACCTTTTCTTTCCTGAAAAAATTCAGCATGATGAAATAACCGATGGCGAAACCGAGTGCAAACAACACACCGTACCAGCGGACAGCAAAATTTCCGACCTGGAATATTTCAGGCTCGGCAGACCAGGTAATGGATGTCAGGATCATAAGTTAACTTTTCAACTTGATGGATAACAAGAGGCCAAAATTATGAATTCCGGGGGAAGATGGTATAAAAAAAATAAAAGAGGTCAGCTAAAAAGTATTTAAACACTAAGGCACTAAGATCACAAAGAGACACTCAGATATTTGGGGGTTTAATGATTCTTTCAAGCGATAATACTCTAAGTGTTCCTAAGTGTCCTTAGTGCCTTAGTGGTTAGCCCTCTGATCCTGGCTTCCAGTAATGACCCGTCATGCCGGAAATCAATGTTCTCCCTCGACTGCCGGCCTTCCTTAAGAGCAAGGCGGATGTCGAGTCTTGCCTGGTTCATTCCGTAGAATAACCCCTTTGAAGATAAATGCCGGGTAAGGTATTCCTGCTCGGTCTGTCCCGGCGTCGGGACCAGCACCGCGCCTCTTCCAAGCACGGCAAGGTCCATGAGAGTGGAATAGCCCGGGCGGCATATGATAATCCCTGCCTGCATGATGAGCCCACGGATCTCGTTGTCTGGCAAATGGTTGAATACAGTAACTCCCGGCAGGGGGGAAGTCTTCCGTGGTGTTCCCGGCAGGCCCTGCAGTATCACAACATTCATTTGCTGATGAAAGGACAGCTCTTTTAATAAAATATTTTCGAGGATAGACCGCTGTGGTTCAGGTCCTGACAACATGACAAGCAGATCAGGTGCTGTTCCCGTTTCAGTTGTTACTGTTTTTCCGGCGGCTTCTTCAAAACGGGAAAGTATGCCAATGTAAGTGCCATGCCGGGGCAAACCATACCGATGGCTTAAATCCCCGGATAAATTTCTTTCACCCGGCAGATCAGGTATCCAGCATTCATCATAATGATTGATAAACCATTTATGGATCCGGTGCAGAAAAGGTTCCATCCATTTCATGTTATCCGGTGCCTTGATCATCACCTGGTGCGTTAGATAAACCGAATAAACATCCTTCGACCATAGTCCGAAGCGGTTATCTGAAATAACTACATCTGCATTAAATTCCTTGATGACTTTCTTTAAATCACGGTGTTCTTTGAAAATGCTATATATGATGGCGGGCGACTGAAGCATCATTTTCCACATCATTTTATTGCCTGATGGATAGGAAACTTTGAAACCCGGCATCCGGATAAATTCCAGGTCCGGGAAATACTCCCTGAGAAATTCCAGCGGCCTGCCATCGGCGGCAATGATAACTTCATGATTTAGCTTATGTAAATGCTTGATAACGGGCACGCAGCGAGTTGCATGGCCTATTCCCCAGTCGAGCGGGCAGACTAATATCCTGAGAAAATTTTTAACCAACCGGGTATATTTTGTCAAACAAAGGTATTAATAAAGAAAAACCTGAACTTTATGTCTGACGACAGATCATTGATTTACGAGATTGCCCTGACGCTGATCCAGGGGATAGGCGACATGCAGGGGAAAAAACTTGTGGCTTACTGTGGCGGGGTGGAAGCCGTTTTCAGGGAAAAGAAGAAGAACCTTCTTAAAATCCCGGGAGTGGGCGAAGCTATTTCCAATGCGGTGAATAAAAAAGATTTCTTCAACAGGGCAGAAAAGGAAGTTGATTTTATCCGGCAATACCAGATCACTCCGATGTTTTATCTTGGACCGGCTTATCCTGACAGGCTGAAACATTGTGATGACGGGCCTTTGATGTTATATTTCAAGGGCAGGGCGAACCTGAGCCAGAAAAGGATACTGAGCGTGGTGGGTACGCGGATGCCCTCAGAATACGGCAAAGCCATGTGTGAACAGATCATCCAGGATTTTTCTGAACAGGGGGTCCTTATTGTCAGCGGATTAGCCTATGGTGTTGATACGGCTGCCCACCGGGCTTCGCTGGCGGCCGGTCTTCCAACTGTAGGCGTCCTGGCTCACGGGCTTGACCAGATCTACCCTTTTGTAAACCGTCCGATTGGCGGAGAAAATGGTTGAAAACGGCGGCCTGCTCACAGAATTTCTCAGCGGGACCAGCCTGAACCGCGATTATTTTCCCCGGCGCAACAGGATCATTGCGGGAATGGCCGATGCAACCCTGGTGATCGAATCAGCCACGAAGGGAGGCGCCCTCATCACGGCGGATATCGCAAACTCATACAGCCGTGATGTCTTTGCTCTTCCGGGACGGGCCACTGATCCTAAATCAGCCGGATGTAACCAGTTGATTAAAACCAACAAGGCAGCACTCATCCACAGCGCAGCCGACATTTGTTTCATGATGGGCTGGGACCAATCTCCGCACCAAATTCATATCCAGCAGAAATTGTTCACGGAACTGGATGAGCAGGAAAAGAAAATTATCGGGATCCTGGAAGTGAACAAGGACGCCGGTATTGACGAGATATACCTTAATTCAGGCCTGACCGCCAGCAAAGTTGCGGCCATCCTGTTGAAACTTGAATTTGAAGGGCTTATCAGGAGCCTTCCGGGCAAAAGGTATAAAATGAATAATTAGGGTCAGAATTTCTCTTCAGCTTTGGCATCCTGGTGGATGCGCAATGCAGCAAAGCAAAGGGAAATGGCAATGATTCCCGCACCGATGAAAAAAGCCCACAACAGCCTGTAATCATTTGTCAGAAGGCAAAAATCATACAGTGCATGAAAGAATATAGCCGCAGCCAGTCCGGTCATGGAATCGATGTAGCGCATTCGGCGCAATTTTCCCAGGCCGATGAAAAAACCCATCATGACCCCGAAAATGACATTCGCGGGACCGGCCGTGAGCGCATTGGCAATGTTGACAGTAAGGTCAGGTATGTTGATAAAATACAGGATATTGTTCATGGTGGCAAAACCCATGGAGATCATAACGGAGAAAATGATCCCGTCGACCGGGGTCTTGAACACATCTTTCGGATAGACAAATACCTTCAGGAAAAAGAATTTCCCTAATTCTGAAAAAAATGCCATGATAACCAGGGCGTAGAAAAGGACCCTCCGGATATTGTTGAGTTTATCCAGCTCCAGGTAATTTGCGGCCACCTGGACCAGCAGAACCAGGAAGATACTCACCATCCCCCACAGAAATGATTTGAAAAGCAGTGAAAATGACCACTTTGTGAACTTATACCTGAGATATAAATATATCAGGAAAGCAATCAGCGGGGGGACGAGAAATGAGATGAACTTTAAATATGCCATAAGCCCTGGTTTTATAAGAGAATCAAAATTAACAATAGTTTGTAATTTTACAAATTAATTTTGCGAAGTGATAGGAATAGTAACTCGCTCAACAGGGAGCTGGCATATGGTATCAAGTGAGCACGGGATTGCCATTCCCTGCAAGCTTAAAGGCAACTTTCGCCTGAAGGGTATCAGGACGACCAATCCTGTTGCCGTTGGTGATAGGGTGGAGGTTGAAATGGAGGCGGATATGAGCATTGGGACTATTACCCGGATCTTTGAAAGAAATAATTACATCATCCGGAAGGCTACAAAACTTTCGAAGGAATCTCATATTATTGCCGCTAATATTGACCAGCTTATCCTGGTTGCTACCCTCGCATTCCCCAGGACCTCCACAGGATTTATCGACAGGATGCTGGTCACCTCTGAAGCTTACCATATTCCTGCCATCATCCTCTTTAACAAGATTGATCTTTACACTGAAGAACTAATGCCCTGGCTTGAAGAAACAGAGAAGATATACCTGGATGCAGGATATCCCTGCCTGAGGGTCTCTGCCAGGACAAAAGAAGGGATGGAGGGGCTCGTAATGGTTTTAAAAGATAAAGTCAGCCTGATATCGGGGCATTCAGGGGTCGGTAAATCCACCCTTATCAATGTTTTACAGCCGGGCCTTGATCTCAAGATCAAAGAGATATCTTCCTATCACCTGAAAGGGCAGCACGCTACTACATTTCCCGAGATGCATGCCCTGTCATTTGGAGGTTATATTATCGATACTCCCGGGATAAAGGAATTTGGCCTGACGGATTTTAACAAACAGGAAGTGGCAGAGCGTTTTCCTGAAATGCGGGCCCTGATGCATCTTTGCCGCTACAGTAATTGTACCCATTCGCATGAACCTGGCTGTGAAGTGATTAAAGCTGTGGAGGATGGCAGGATACATCCGTCGAGGTATAATAATTACCTGAGCATTTTTTACGGAAGGGACTGGAATGAAGATAAATGGAATTAGTTAAAAAAAGTATTATGATTGCAAAAGAAATTGCTTCCTACGATATACTGCCGCTGAAAACTTCCGATACCTGTTCATTTGCGTTGAATGTTATGGAAGAGAACAGGGTCAATCATATGCCGGTTGTCAATGAAAGAGAATTGCTGGGCGTTGTGTCTGAATTTGACCTGGTCAATCATACCGATCCGGAAGACGCGGTCGGCAATGTTAAACTATCATTGCCAAATGCATTCATTTCTGAATATCAGCATGTTTTTGACGTAATGAAGATGATGACGGAAATGAAATTATCCCTTTTGCCGGTGATTGATCAGCGGAATACATATAATGGTGTGATTACACTTCCGAACCTGCTTCGGTTCCTTACCCTGAATATGTCGATATTGAACCCGGGAGGGATCATTATCCTCGAAATCGCGGAAAATAATTATTCCATGGCCGAGATATCCCAGATCGTAGAATCAAATGATTCCAGGATAATCGGGGCCTTTTTCACCACACGTCCTGATTCCACTTTAATCGATCTTACCCTGAAAATCAATAATATCGATCTTAACTCCGTCATCCAGACTTTTGAACGGTATAATTATACGATAAAGGCCACATTTGCAGAAGAGGACGACATGGATGACCTGAAAGAGAGATATGATGCATTGATGAATTATCTTAACATCTGATAGCTGCTTTCCTTGAATATTAAACCGGTAAAATACAGAACCACCGCCAGGGCATTATGGCTTGTCATCCTTTTATATATCGGATCATCAGTCTGTGCCCAGTCTGGCAGTGATTTAAACCATGCTGGCGGGAAGGATTATTACAGGATTGACTCCATCATCCTTTCCGGCAATAAAATAACAAAGGATCAGATCATTTTTCGTGAAATCGTGTTCAATACGGGCGATTCATTACGAAGTGACCGTATTGACACCCTTATCACCAGATCCAGGCAGAACCTGATGAATACATCGCTGTTCAACTTTGTTGAAATTCAAAAAACCTTTCCGGATCCGGGAAAAGCAAATATGGTTATAAAGGTGAAAGTCACTGAACGATGGTATATCTGGCCAACACCTATCCTAAAACTTTCCGACCGGAATTTTAATGTATGGTGGCAAACGAAGGATTTGAGCAGGCTCAGCTATGGATTTTATATTGACTGGCGTAATTTCAGGGGCCGGAAAGAAAATCTCATCCTGCGGTTTCAATGGGGCTATAATCGGGTCATCGTCCTGCAATTACCTAATACCGTACCTGAATAAAAATAAAACGTTAGGTATGGGTTTTGGGTTTGGGTTTTCCAGGCAAAAAGAAACAGCTTACCAGACTGTTTACAACAAGCAACAATTTTTTAAAGACGAGGTTGGATATGCCCGCCAGGATTATTATGCATATGGCCAGTTCCTTGCCAGGCCCGATATTTACAACACACATGAGCTTCAACTCAGGTATGACAGGAATAATTTTTCCGACAGCCTCCTCCTTGAAAATGTAAATTATTACTGTCAACGGTGCCAGTGAACTTCAATATCTTTCTTTCAGTTATTACTTTAAGAGCGATCACCGCGATTATAAGCCTTACCCGTTAAAAGGTTATTATGTTGATTTTGAAATAATCAAACACGGACTTTGGACCTTTAACTCCAATACCTTAAATACGTTTAACGTGATGGCAACTTACCGGAAATACTGGGAACTGCATCCCAGGGTTTATTTTGCTACCGGCGTGAACGGCAAGGTATCCGCCGGGCTGCAGCCATATTTCATCCTGCGTGGCATTGGTTATGACCGCGATGTCGTCCGGTCTTATGAGTATTATCTTGTTGATGCCCAGCATTTCGGTATCATCAAGAATAACATCAAATTTGCCCTTATTCCAAACACAGGTGAGGCATATCAATTTTATCAGGACAGATAAATTTTCAAAAGTTTTTTATGCTTTATACCTGAATGTGTTTTTTGATGCGGGATATGGCGTTTACAACCAGGATTTCGGCCAGGAGACGAATGATCTTCAAAACTCTTTGTTGCTCGGTTATGGAGCCGGCCTGGATTTTGTAACTTATTACGATATCGTCATGAGGTTTGAGTTTTCAGTGAACTTTATGAATGAGACCGGATTTTTCCTGCATTTCCGTGCGCCCATCTGATAATAAGGATAAGTTTGATCATATTAATCGCTAATTTTGTACCCCAGCTAATGAAAATTCACTGATATGGTGATAGCGCTTTTCGGCAGAGCGGTTTCCCAGGAAAACCTGAAGTATGTGCAGCGTGTTAGTTGATAAGCTGATCCTGAAAAATTGCAGGTTGACCGTTTATCAGCCTTTTTTTGAGATGTTGCAGCGATCAGGTCGGGTTTCCTGCCGACGTGGATTTTTTTCATGATTACCAGGATATCGGAGGAAAAGTCGATTTCTTTTTTTCAATCGGAGGAGATGGGACCATCCTTGATGCCCTTACGCTCGTAAGGGATTCAGGCATACCTATCATGGGCATCAATATCGGGCGGCTTGGATTTTTATCCAGCATTGCCAAAGATGAAATCCTGCCTGCTATTGACAAAGTGCTGGGCAAGGATTTTGAGATTGATTCCCGGACATTGGTCCGGCTTAACCAGCCGAAAGATCTTTTCGGTGAAATGAATTATGCTCTTAACGAACTGACCATCACGAGGAAAGACACGACTTCGCTGATTGTCCTTCATGTTTATGTCGATGGTATGTTCCTGAATTCATACTGGGCAGATGGGCTGATCATTGCCACCCCGACAGGTTCCACTGCCTATTCCCTCAGCAGCGGCGGCCCTATCATCACGCCCGGCTCCGAGAATTTTGTGCTGACTCCCATTGCCCCGCACAATTTAACCGTCAGGCCTATCGTTATACCTGACAAATCAAAGATAAGGATCATCGTAGAAGGAAGGGAAGATCAGTTCCTTGTCAGCCTCGATTCCAGGAGAGCTATAATTTATTCAAACTTTGAACTGAATATTGAAAAAGCTGATTTTAAAGTCAATATGATACAGATGAAAGGAAGGGATTATTTCATGACGATCCGGGAAAAGCTGAAATGGGGATTGGATGCACGTAACTGATCCTTTCGTATTATCTTTAAGAAATTTTGGTATTTTTGCGCCCTGCACAAAGAAATGAAGAAACGTCTATTAATTCTTGCTTTTGCCTTATCTGGAATGGTTGCCTTCACGCAAACAGCTGAAGTGGGGCTGTTTGGAGGTATTTCCTATTACCTTGGCGATATCAATCCGGGTATCCATTTCATGAATTCAAAACCTGCTTATGGTGTTGTGGCAAGGGTTAACCTTGACTCGCGATGGGTCATTAAAGCCAGTGGATACAGGGGTAAAATCAAGGGGGATGACGGTATGGGCAGCACAAATGACCAGCGTGGGCTCAAATTTGAGTCGAAACTCACAGATATTTCCCTTACGGCTGAGTTTAACTTTTATAATTATGTCACCGGAAGCAGGCGTAATATCATGTCGCCTTATATTTTTGCCGGAATGAGCATGGCGTTTTTCGATCCTGTAGCTGATGGAGTAAAGTTAAGAGATATTGGCACCGAAGGCCAGCAGGAAGGATTTGATGGCCGAAAGCCATATAACAGGGTTGCTTTTGCCATACCTTTCGGGGTGGGGGTGAAGTACAGCCTGAACAGACGCTTGGGCCTATCAGCCGAATGGGGTATGAGAAAATCATATACAGACTACCTGGATGACGTAAGTACAACTTACTATCTGGATGGTTCGCAAATAGATACAGGGAATCCTGAAGAAGTTCTTTCTGATCCTACGCTAAGTCACAAGGCCTACCAGGAAAGAGGGAATCCGACAACGGACGACTGGTACTGTTTTACCGGGCTTTCGTTGACTTATAAATTCCGCTTGTACAGCAAAAGGAAATGCCCAGGTCAGGGGACAACTTCAACAGATTAAAAATCAGCTATATCAACAGCAGGCAGGAAAGTGTAATGAGTTTTAAAGAACAACTGGATCCGGAAAAATTACCCAATCACATTGCTATCATCATGGATGGCAACGGGAGATGGGCAAAATCGAAGGGAAAACCCAGGACATATGGTCACAGGCATGGCGTGACCTCCGTCAGGGAAGCTGCTGAATCCGCCGCGGAATTGGGTATTAAATATCTTACCTTGTATGCCTTTTCCACAGAGAACTGGAACAGGCCGAAATTTGAGATCGATGCCCTGATGCACCTGCTTCTTCAAACCATTAATAAAGAAACCAAAACACTCAATAAAAATAAAATCCGGCTGAATGCCATCGGTAACCTGCAATCCCTGCCCGACAGCATTTATAGGCAGCTCACCCAGACCATGAAGGACACCGCAGGAAATGACCGGATGACCCTGACTCTGGCCCTTAGTTACAGCTCCAGGTGGGAAATCCTGGAAGCAGTGAAAAGTATTGCCATCGACCTGGCTGAAAACAGGCTTCAACCGGTGAAATCACAACTGAATTATTTACGACCCGTCTGCCTTCTTTTCCCCTGCCTGATCCCGAATTGCTGATCAGAACCAGCGGTGAATACCGGGTGAGTAATTTTTTACTGTGGCAAATCGCCTATTCGGAATTATTTTTCAGCCAGAAATACTGGCCTGATTTCAGGAAAGAAGACCTCTACGAAGCTATATATAACTACCAGCACCGTGAAAGACGCTTTGGTAAAACCAGTGATCAGATCAAGACAAAAGATAACGGATGAAAGTGGTAAGAGCGTTGAATGATAGTTTATATCCGTTATTCCGGAAGTGTTTGAAACACACCTGGCTTACCCTGCCGGTTATGGTTTATTTCCTGGTATTCTCCAGCCAGGTTTTCTCCCAGGTTTCAATCGGTGCAGGCACTGTTGTTGATTATACCCGGCCTGTCGAATATGAAATCGGAGGGATAACGGTTTCCGGTACTGAATACCTCGATAAAAGCGTGCTTGTCATGCTGGCCGGTTTGAATGTAGGGGAAAAGGTCACCATTCCCGGAGAAGAGATTTCCAAAGCCATCAGAAAACTATGGGACCAGGGACTGTTTGAAAATATAGGCATTTATGTTACAGATATCCAGGGCGAAAGCGTTTTCCTGGAATTACGTGTAACTGAAAGGCCCCGGTTATCAAGATTTTCCCTTAAAGGAATCAATAAAACTGAAGCGGATAATTTGCGTGAAAAGCTTAATATCACCAGGGGCGATGTGGTTACTGAAAGCATGCTGATGAATGCCAGGCACAAAGTCAAGGGAACATTTTCGGGATAAAGGATATATTGATACTGAGGTGGAGATCAAACAAACTCCGGATACAGCAAGAGCAAATAATGTCATCCTCGATATTAATATTCAAAAAAACAGCCGGGTAAAGATTGATAAGATCTATGTTTATGGTAACAAGCAATTTAATGCCCAGAAGATCAAAAATACCCTGAAAGAAACCAAGGAAAAGGGCAAGTTTGACCCTCTCAAGGATATTGAACTGGCACTCCTTTATGATTTGCGTGAATTTTTCCGTTTAAACCCCCAGGGCGTGGTCGACTCGACCATGTCGCACCTGAACCGTACTGTAAAGGTCAGGATTTTCAAACCTTCAAGATACATACAGAGTAAGTATGATGAAGATTTGATTAAGGTCATCGAAAAATATAACCAGCTCGGTTACAGGGATGCGGTTATCGTCAGGGATTCGATTTACCGGAATGAAGACAAGACGATGAGCATCGATTTGCACATAGATGAAGGGATACAGTATTATTTCAGGAATATAACCTGGGTAGGTAATACTAAATACACTGCCGAACAGTTGAATACAGTTCTGAGAATTAATAAAGGGGATATTTATAACCGCGAGATCCTTGAAACAAACCTGTCATTTAATCCCAGTGAACAGGATGTCAGTTCGTTATACCTTGATGACGGGTATTTGTTCTTTGCTGCGGATCCGGTTGAAGTCAATATAGAAAAAGACTCCATCGATATAGAAATACGTATCCGTGAAGGCAAACAGGCCCGGATCAATAAGGTTTCCATCAGCGGTAACACGAAAACGAATGATCATGTGGTGATGCGTGAATTGCGTACCAGGCCCGGCCAGCTTTTCAGCCGGAGTGACATTATCAGGACTACCCGTGAATTGGCGCAGCTTAGATATTTCGACCCGGAAAAGATCGTGCCGGATATTGTGCCGAATGCATCTGACGGAACAGTTGATATCACCTATAAAGTGGAAGAAACTTCTTCTGACCAGATCGAGTTGAGCGGGGGTTGGGGTTACGGCAGGATTATCGGGACGCTGGGCCTTTCATTCAATAATTTTTCCCTGCGCAGAAGTCTTTACCCCGGGAGCCTGGAAACCGGTGCCCGGCGGAGATGGCCAAAAGCTTAGCCTCCGGTTGCAATCCTACGGAAAAGGATATCTTAGCTACAGTTTCTCCTTTACAGAACCATGGCTTGGTGGCAAGAAACCGAATGCTTTCAGTATAACCTACTGGCATTCTCTTTATTCCAACGGCAAATCTAATAATGACCCGGCTAGGTCAGAATTTGTAATCAATGGTTTGACCCTCGGTTTAGGAAAAAGGCTTACCTGGCCTGACGACTTCTTTACACTTTACCAGGCGAATTACACTTCAGCGGTATGACCTTTACCAGTATTCCCAGATTTTTCTTTTTGGTTCCGGAACTGGCACTTACAATAATTTTAACTATAATATTATTTTTGGAAGAAGTTCCGTTAGCCAGCCCATTTATCCTACCTATGGTTCAGATGTTTCATGTTTCCCTTGAGCTGACCCCTCCTTATTCGCTATTCAGCGATAAGGATTATTCCACCATGGAACCCGAGGAAAAATATAAGTGGATTGAGTACCATAAATGGAAAGTAAACGCAACCTTCTATACCGAGATTTTCCCGAAAGCAGTCATCATGACAAGGGCCAAGCTCGGATTCCTTGGTCATTACAACGCACGGATATCGGTGTTACGCCTTTTGAGAGGTTTTACCTGGGTGGTGACGGTCTTTCAGGTTACAACAACCTTGATGGCCGTGAGATTATAGGGATGAGAGGTTATCGAAATGAAACCATTACGCCGGGTTATTACCTGAATAAAAATATAGGCGGAACCATTTATACCAAATATACCCTCGAGCTGCGATATCCACTTTCCCTGAACCCAGTGCAACCATCTTTGCCCTGGCCTTCGTGGAAGGCGGAAATTCCTGGCTGAATTTTGCTGATTTCAATCCTTTCGCCATATACCGCTCCGCTGGTTTTGGCCTCAGGGTTTTCCTGCCTATGTTTGGCTTACTGGGACTTGACTGGGGTTACGGCTTCGACCCGGTCTTTGGTATCCCATCTGCAAATGGCTCGCAGTTCCATTTTTCAATAAATTCATCGATCGATTAGAATATTCAGTACAAAAAATGGCAGGTTTTTTGCAATTACTGTCTGTTCAACCCAAAAAATATTAATTGGAGGAGAAAATATGAAAAAGATCATTTTTATCAGTTCGTTTTTATTGATGGCCTTTCTTCCGGGATTTGGCCAGAAATATGCGTTTGTCGATACCGATTATATTCTGAATAATATTCCTGAATATACGGATGCACAGGCATTGCTTGATGACCTCTCAGCTGAATGGCAAAAAGAAATTGAAGCCAAGTTCCAGGAGATCGATAAACTTTACCGTGAATACCAGGCTGAGTCAATTCTTCTACCCGAAGACCTGAAGAAACAAAAAGAAAATGAGATCATCCAGAAGGAAAAGGATGCAAAAGACTTGCAAAAAAAGCGTTTTGGCAAAGATGGCGACCTCTTTAAAAAGAGAATCGAGCTTGTTCAACCTATCCAGGAAAAAATATTCAATGCTATCCAGGACATGGCTGTAACACGCAACTATGCATTCATTTTCGATAAAGCCTCAGGCGCCTCACTGCTTTTTGCCGATGCTAAATATGATCTAAGCGATGATATCCTGGATGAAATAGGTACCGTCATGCAAACAGTGAGAAGGGAGAGCAGGACAAGGCAGTCTGTTGAACTTGGAAGCACCACGACCGGCACAGGCCAGTCCGCTACCGGTCAACCCGGCCAGATGGCGCCATCGTCAAGGCCTCCCCAGGGAAGTACAGGTACATCAGGTGAAAAAGAATGATATGGGCGGCGGTAACAATCCCATTCCTCCTCCGGGTGAAAAAAAACCCAAATAGATGCAAATTCATAATTTTCCCTATCTTTGCCGACATTAAATTATTAATCATAATAGAAAATGAAAAAACTTTTAAGACCATTCCTGGTAATCATGTTTTGTGCCGTTATGAGCATTGGATTCAGCCAGGTGAACGCTAAATTGGGTTATATTGATTCCAATGAACTGCTCGAAATGATGCCGGGAAAGGATTCTATACAGACAGCCCTTCAGGATTATGGTAAAACCCTGGAAAACCAGCTGCAGACCATGTATACTGAATACCAGACCAAAGTCCAGGATTACCAGGCCAATTCCCGTACGATGTCGGATATAATCCGTCAGACTAAAGAAAAGGAACTTGCTGACCTCGAAACCCGCATTCAGACTTTTCAGTCAGCAAGCTGACACTGATTTGCAGGAAAAACAGGTAACATTGCTTCAACCACTTCTGGATAAGGCAAAGAATGCTATTAATACTGTAGCAAAAGAAAATGGCTATGCCTATATCTTTGATGTGGGCACCGGTGCATTCCTTTACTATGAAAAGGGTGATAATATCATGCCCCTGGTAAAAGCCAAACTGGGATTGTAATCTTACTGGCGAAGATTTTTAAAAGCCGCTTCATCTCAGGCTGAAGCGGCTTTTTTATAATTTTAAATTTTTAATTCTTAATTTTAAATTAATGATGAGTTACTATTTCAGTAAAACCATCAAGGCCTCATTTGAAGAGGCAATCGACCGGGCAACGGAATCATTGAAAAAGGAAGGATTTGGTGTGCTTACAGAAATCAGGATCAATGAAAAGTTAAAAGAGAAACTTGGCGTTGATTTTCCCCGCTACACCATCCTGGGGGCCTGCAATCCGGCTTTTGCCTATAAAGCGCTTCAGGCTGAAAACAAAATCGGGACCATGCTGCCATGTAATGTCATTGTCCAGGAATTAGAAAACGGTGAAATTGAAGTTGCCGCCGTGAACCCCATTGAATCCATGAAAGCCATCCAGAATCCGGATCTCGGTTCAGTGGCAACACAGGTCACCGGGATGCTCAAAAGGGTCATTGAGGCTTTATAGTTTATGCCATCCTGCATACATATTATAACTGCTTGCAATCCGCAGGATTTCCCCTTCTGAAAGCCCTTTATCGATCGATTTGATCTTCCTGGCAGGAGTCCCTGCATAGACACTGTTGGCCTCTACAACTGTTCCTTTAGTGACCAGTGCACCGGCCGCTATGATGCAGTTGCTCTGAACTTCAACATGATCCATTAAGATGGCGCCCATTCCAACCAGGACACTGTCGTGAACAGTACAGCCATGAATAATGGCATTGTGGGCAATGGACACATTATTCCCGATATTTACGGGCGCTTGCCGGTAAGTGCAATGAATGATCACCCCGTCCTGGATATTAACATTCCTCCCGATCCTGATATAATGCACATCTCCGCGTATCACCGCGTTGAACCAGACGCTGCAGTCATCTCCCAGAACCACATCCCCGATAATGGTGGCATTTTCAGCCATAAAACACCTTTTCCCGATATTGGGCACAATTCCTTTTACTGCTTTAACCAGTGCCATGATCCCTGAGCTTTAATAATCAGTAAGACCGTTTTCATGGTGCGGTGCACTTTCTTTTTCCTTTGGATGGGGATAATCGATGGAATAATGCAGTCCGCGGCTTTCTTTCCTGGCCAGGGCCATCTTGATGATGAGATAACCGATGTTGATGATATTTCTCAGCTCACAAAGCTTTACTGTCAGAATCGACTTGTTGTAGAGATCTTCCGTTTCGCGGTAAATGATCAGCAGCCTGTCAAATGCCCGCTTCAGGCGCAGGTCCGACCTGACAATCCCTACGTAGCTGGTCATAATGGCCTGAACCTCCTTAAGGCTCTGCGTGATCAGAACCATTTCTTCGTTGAGGATCATCCCTTCGGCATTCCAATCCGGAACATCATTCCGGATATCAATCGCTGAGATTTTTGTTCCTGAATCGAGGGCAGCCCTGTGCGAAAAGACGGCTGATTCAAGAAGTGAATTTGAAGCAAGCCTGTTGGCTCCATGCAAGCCCGGTGGATGCGCATTCCCCGGTCGCGTATAAATTTCAGTATGCTGCTCCTGGCATATTCATCCACCTTGATTCCGCCGCAGGTATAATGCGCTCCGGGGACGACAGGGATCATCTCATTCGTCAGGTTTATTCCCAGGCTCAGGCATTTTGCATAAATGGTCGGGAAATGGTTGATGAGCTCTTTAGCGTTGAGATGCCGGCAATCCAGGCAGACAAAATCGTCACCCGACAGCTTCATCTCGTTATCGATGGCACGGGCAACAATATCACGCGGAGCAAGTGAACCCCGGGGGTCATATTTTTGCATGAACTCCTGTCCTGTTCTGGTCTTCAGGATGGCGCCAAAACCCCTTAGTGCTTCCGTTATTAAAAAAGATGGTTTTTCGTCAGGATTATAAAGGGTTGTAGGATGGAACTGGATGAATTCCATATTCTCCACGGCCCCTTTTGCACGGTAAACCATAGCTATTCCGTCGCCGGTGGCAATCTCCGGATTCGTGGTGTTGCCGTATACCATTCCTGCACCACCGGTTGCCAGTAAGGTTATCCGTGATAGAATAGTATGGATCTCACGGGTTTCAGGATTTAGAACGTATGCACCATAACAGGTGATGTCCTGTGTCCGGCGGTTCACATCAATCCCCAGGTGGTGCTGGGTGATAAGGTCAACAGTAAAATGGTTTTCAAGGATCTCAATGTTCGGATGATCTTTGACTTTGCTCAGCAAAGCCCGCTCAATTTCAGCACCGGTCTGGTCCTTGTGGTGCAGCACGCGAAATTCAGAATGGCCACCTTCCTTATGCAGATCGAACCGGCCCGATTCTTTCTTGTCAAACTCAACACCCCATTCTACAAGTTCCCTGACCCTTTCTGTCGATTCAGTAATGGCTATCCGCACGATTTCCGGGTTGCTCAGGTCATCCCCGGCATTAATGGTATCCAGAATATGTTTTGCATAGGTGTCGGGAGTGTACATGACAGCGGCAATGCCACCCTGTGCATACTTGGTAGCCGTTTCATCGGCTTTGGCTTTGGTTATGATCAGACTTTCCCCTGGTCAGCCACTTTAAGCGCATAACTCAATCCCGCAATTCCGGAACCAATAACCAGGAAATCGACGGTTTTCCTCAACAGTTTAACAATTTCAATTTAACAATTTAACAATTTAACAATTTAACAATTTAACAATTTAACAATTTAACAATTTAACAATGTATTATAATCCAAGCAATCTGCTTACAGGGTCACTCCCCCCAAACATCATCTTCGCCGGGTTCTCCAGCATTTCCTTGACTTTTACCAGGAAACTGACCGACTCGCGGCCATCTATAACCCGGTGGTCATAGGATAAAGCAACGTACATGATAGGGTGGATCTCAACCTGTCCATTGACTGCCACAGGCCTGTCGACAATATTGTGCATGCCCAGGATGGCGCTTTGAGGCGGATTCAGGATCGGGGTGGACAACATCGACCCGAAAACCCCGCCGTTGGTAATGGTAAAGGTTCCGCCCTTCATATCATCCAGGCTGATCTTGTTATCCCTCGCCTTGTGGCCAGTTCCTTTATTTTCAGTTCGATGTCAGCCAGTGACATTTGCTCCGCATTCCTCAGAACCGGAACCATCAGCCCTTTCGGTGTACTAACTGCAATGCCGATATCGGCATAATTATGGAAAACGATCTCGTCCCCGTCAATCTGGGCATTTACCTGGGGGAAATGCTGCAAGGCTTCCGTAACAGCTTTTGTGAAGAATGACATGAACCCCAGCGATATGCCATGTTTTTCTTTGAAAGCATCTTTGTATTGCTGCCTTATCTTCATGATCGGGGTCATGTTCACTTCATTGAAAGTTGTGAGCATGGCTGTTTCATTTTTTACCGAAACCAGCCGTTCTGCCAGTTTCAGGCGAAGAGTCGACATTTTTTTCCGTTCCGTTTCCCGGCTTCCGCCGAAAGAGGAACTGTGAGACTGTAGGACGTGGAAGCGAGGTGAGGCTTGATTTTGATTTTTTCTTCGAGGATGAAATTCGACATCGTTCTTCGAAAAGCGGTAATTCCTGATGAATTCCACGAATTCCTGTTCGCTGAAGTTGCTTGTTTCCAGCAATTTTTTAGCCAGAGGGGAGAGGTGGAGTTTCTGAGATGGAGTCTCGACAGGTTGAGATGGAGTCTCACTTTTAGTGGCGTCTCTTTCGCCTTTGTAGCAGGAGCTTTGCCGTCGGTTTCAATCTTTGCCACCACCGAACCCACTTCAATAGTCTCTCCTTTACCGACAAGGATCCTGATGGTGCCGGATTCCGCGGCACTGATGCTGAGGGTGGCTTTATCTGAGTCGATCTCGGCAATTTCCTGGTCTTTTTCGACATAGGAGCCGTCTTCAACCAGCCAGTTGGCTAACTGGACTTCGCTGATCGACTCACCCGGGCTGGGAACTTTAACTTCTATGATCATGTTATAATATGATATTAGCTTTCAAGTTTTTTTATGGCAGAAACCGACCTTGAGGTGATGGGCTCCCCGGTCTTTTCAAGTTGTTTTTCAAAGGTTTTCCACCGGTTCCCGATGCAGATCATCCGGCATTCTTCTGCAACTTTCGGGCAGTTGCAACTGCTGAAAGTCTTTTCAATGATCTTGCGCTGCCGGATCGCATGAAATTCGGGAGATCCGGTTGCCGGGCTGCCACTGGCCGGCCTGGCAATCAGCCTCGGCGTGAACTCCTGCATCTGTTGATGGATAAATGTCCAGGCTCCCATGTTTGCAGGTTCTTCCTGTGTCCACAATGTATCGGTCGATTCAGCATATTTTGCAATGATCTTTCTGACCTGTTTCAGCGGAAACGGATGCAATTGCTCGATCCGGACTATGGCCGTATCATCTGCCCCGATCTTTTCTTTTTCTTCCAGGAGATCATAATATACTTTGCCATTGCAGAATACGACCTTTCGGATAAGACCAGGATCAGCTGATGGATCATCGATAACTTCGCGGAATCCGCCTGATGACAGATCAGACAGGGGTGAAACGCAGCGGGCATGACGAAGCAGGCTCTTCGGCGTGAAAACGATCAGCGGTTTTCTGAAATCGCGGTGCAGCTGCCTGCGGAGCAGGTGGAAGAAATTTGCCGGTGTGGTGACATTGGCCACCTGCATATTGTATTCTGCACTGAGGATAAGAAACCTCTCCAACCGGGCGCTGGAGTGCTCCGGGCCCTGTCCTTCATAACCGTGGGGCAGCAAAATGACCAGGTCGTTCATCACATTCCATTTGTCTTCGGCACTGCAAATGAACTGATCGAAAATGATCTGGGCCGCATTGGCAAAATCCCCGAACTGCGCCTCCCAAATGGTAAGCGTTTCCGGCGATGCCAGTGAATAACCATAATCAAATCCCAGAACGCCATACTCTGAAAGTGGGGAGTTGTATATTTCGAAACGGGCCTGTTTATCGCTCAGATGATTCAGGGGATAATACTCTTTTTCGGAATCTTCGATTTTCAGGACGGCATGTCGGTGGGAAAAAGTACCCCTGATGGAATCCTGCCCGCTGACACGGACGGGGAAACCTTCTTCCAGCAGGGTGCCGTAAGCGAGCAGCTCACCCATTGCCCAGTCGATCATCCCGGTCTTTTCAATCATCTCCAGCCGGGTTTCCTGGAGCTTCACCAGCTTGCGGAAGAAATTCTCTCCTTCGGGAACGTGAGCAATCCTGCGGCCGATTTCTTTCAGTTTATTGATACTGACAGAGGTGTCGGGTGAAGACTCAAAATCTTCAGGTCTTGCCTTACGGATATCCTTCCAGACATCCCCGAGAAATGAGCTGATATGTGCTTTTTCTATCTTCTTCGATTCTTCAAGGTCCTTCTCCAATAAATCCTGGATCTTGTTATCAACTCCATCAAAAAACAACTCATCCAGCAAACCTTTGTCCATCAGTTGCTGCCTGTAAATATCCATCGGGTTAGGATGTTTCTCGATAATATTGTATAGAATAGGCTGGGTAAACTTTGGCTCGTCGCCTTCATTATGGCCATACTTCCGGTAACAGAGAATATCGATAAACACATCCCGCTGGAATTTTGCGCGGAATTCCATGGCCAGTTGAATGGTAGCCACGATGGCTTCCGCATCATCGCCATTTACGTGGAACACGGGCGACTGGACTACCTTGGCCACATCGGTGCAATAAGTGCTTGACCGGGCATCAAGGTAATTGGTAGTGAAGCCGATCTGGTTGTTCACTACCACATGGATCGTTCCGCCGGTCCTGTATCCGGGAAGTTGCGACATCTGTATCACTTCATAGACCACGCCCTGCCCGGCAATGGAAGCGTCGCCATGGATAAGGATAGCTGCTATCCGGTTAAAATCGCCTTTGTAATCCTTATCCGCCCGCGCCCTGACAATTCCTTCAACAACCGGATCGACTGCTTCGAGATGTGAAGGGTTTGGGGAAAGGGTCAGTTTCATCTTCTTTCCTGATGTTGTCGACCTTTCAACTGTAAAACCCAGGTGATATTTTACATCCCCGAGCAACGTCTCGTCTTCATACTTCATCCCCCTGAATTCACTGAATATTTGCTTATAAGGTTTTTTCAGGATATTGGCCAGGACATTCAACCTGCCGCGATGTGGCATGCCGATCACAAATTCCTCGGTGCCCAGCAGGGCGCCTTTTTCCATGATGGCATCCAATGCAGGGATCAGCGCTTCCGCGCCTTCAAGGGAGAACCTCTTCTGACCGGGGAATTTTTTATGGATGAATTTTTCGAATAAAACGGCCCGCGCTAGGTCGCGATAAATATATTTCCGGTCCTCTAAAGTAAACGGATAGGTGTTTTTGGTGGACTCCATCTTGTTCTGGAGCCATGACCGGATTTCCGGGTTGCGGACATAAAAAAACTCGGCACCGACCGACTGGCAGTATGTTTGCTGCAGATGATCAACAATCTCCTTCAGCGTAGCTTTCCCGATCCCTATTTCATGGCCGGCTTCAAAAGACCTTGATAAATCTTCATTTGATAAACCGAAATTTTCCAGGTCAAGGGTAGGGGTATATTTTCTTCTGGTTCTGACCGGGTTGGTCTTGGTAAACAGGTGCCCACGCTGGCGATATCCGTTAATGAGGTTAATAACTTTGAATTCAGACGGATAAACGGCTCCTTCGCTTTGTTTACGGGCAGGATAATGCTTTAAGGCAAATTCAAACCCATCAAAGAACTGTCTCCAGCTCTCATCAACGGATCCCGGGTCTTCCAGGAATTTTTTATATTGGTCTTCTACCAGGGCCGGGTCAGCAGCATGAAGATATGAAAATCTATCCATAAATAGATATTTAACAAAAGCAGTTGCAAAGATACAAAATGAAGGGCAATAAAAAAGGCTGCCCTTTTGGGGACAGCCTTTCTTTAGCAAACAGATTCTTAAGCCGGTTCGATCGCATCAACCGGGCAGACGTCTGCACAGGAACCACAGTCGGTGCAGATATCAGGATCAATCACATAGATATCACCTTCCGAAATAGCTTCAACAGGGCACTCATCGATGCAGGTGCCGCAAGCTGTACAGTCATCAGTTATTTTATAAGCCATTTTAAAATGAATTAAATTGTTTGTTATTCAATACTAAATGCAAATGTAGCTTTTTCGTAGTTATTCATCATATTTTCAGTATGAAAAATTAAATTTATAAAAAGTCTAAATAATTAATAAATGGTGAAATTAATAGGGACTCCTGCTGCCCGGTCGGTTAAAACTTGTAATTTTGCCCGGTAAAATTTTATAGATGAAGGACAATAAGAATCACCAGATCATTGAGCTGGAGCACGTTGTTGTTAAGCTTGCGGGAGACTCCGGAGATGGCATGCAACTCAGCGGATCGCAATTTTCAGATACGACAGCCATTGAAGGGAACGACCTGGCCACTTTTCCTGATTATCCATCGGAGATCAGAGCACCACAGGGGACTGTTGCCGGCGTCTCAGGTTTTCAGCTCCATTTCGGCCATATTAAAGTAGAGACCCCCGGTGACCTTGCAGATGTTCTTATCGCACTTAACCCTGCAGCACTGAAAGTCAATATGAAATGGGTCAAGCCTGGTGCTACCATCATTGTTGATGTTGACAGTTTCGAACCAAAAGATATTGAAAAGGCTGGTTACCAGGATAATCCGCTGGAAGACGGCACCCTCGACGGACATAAGGTGATCAAGGCGCCTATTACCAGCCTGAGCCGGACAGCCTGCCTCGAACTGGGGCTGGATGCCAAATCGGCCGACCGCAGCAAGAACCAGTTTGCCCTGGGTATTCTTTATTATATGTTTCATAAAGATATTGACCTTGGCGCCAAGTTCCTGGAGGAAAAATTCGCCAGGAAGGAACTGGTGGCAGCAGCCAATAAAGCCGTACTTGAGGCCGGGTACCATTTCGCGGAAAACCTCCAGGAATTTGATATCACTTACCGGATCAAGCCGAGTGACGATATGAAGGGCCGCTACCGCAGCATCAACGGGAATACGGCAGCTGCATGGGGTCTTATGGCCGCTGCGGAAAAAGCCGGGTTAGAATTGTTTCTGGGTTCATATCCTATTACACCTGCAACCGAGATCCTGCAGGAACTTGCTCATCACAAAGACCTTGGCGTGAAAACATTGCAGGCTGAAGATGAGATTGCCGGGATCAACAGCGCTATCGGTGCCGCTTTCGCAGGAAAGCTGGCCGCAACGTCAACTTCTGGCCCGGGACTTGCCTTAAAGAGCGAGGCGATAGGCCTGGCTGTGATCACAGAACTGCCACTTGTAATCATTGATGTTCAGCGCGGCGGGCCTTCCACAGGATTACCCACCAAACCGGAACAATCCGACCTGATGCAGGCGATTTTTGGCCGCAATGGCGAAAGCCCTGTTGTCGTTATGGCAGCCAGCACGCCTGCCAATTGCTTCGATTATGCTTTTAATGGCAGCGAAAATTGCTGTGGAGCATATGGTTCCGGTCATCCTGCTGACCGATGGCTACCTTGCCAACGGGTCGGAACTCTGGAAAATTCCTAAGATGTCTGATTATCCCAAAATTACTCCCCGCCTGGTCCCGGATAATGATCCCGGTTACAAGCCATATTTACGTGATCCGGAAACATTGGCCCGTTCTTGGGCTGTTCCCGGTCAGGAAGGCTTAAGGCACCGGATCGGCGGCCTTGAAAAAGAAGATGTGACCGGAACAGTGTCACATGACCCGCTTAATCATCAGAAAATGATCGGCCTGAGGCAGGATAAGGTTTACAGGATTGCCAATGTGATCCCCGAACTGGAAGTGGTCGGTGAAAAAACAGGCGATTTGCTTGTTGTCGGCTGGGGTGGTACTTACGGGCACCTTGTTTCAGCAGTGAAAGACCTTCAAACTGAAGGTGAAAAAATCAGCCTCGCCCATTTTAATTACATATATCCTCTCCCACGGAACACCGAAGAAATCCTTAAAGGATTTAAAAAGATCGTCGTCTGTGAACTTAATAATGGCCAGTTCATTTATTGGATGAGAGCCGTGTTCCCGCAATACCAGTACCTGACTTATCATAAAGTACAGGGATTGCCATTCCTCATACATGAACTTATTTCCAAATTCACCGAAATTCTGAAGCAGGACTGATATGATACCAGAAGAAACAAGCCAGATTTTTTATCCCCTTACCAGGGATGATTTTAAACCGGAAGGTGCAGTGAAATGGTGCGCGGGATGTGGCGATTATGCCATTCTTGCCTCCATCCAGAGTGTCCTTGTAGAATTGGGTGGAAGAAAAGAAGACGTGGTATTTGTCTCGGGGATCGGGTGTTCTTCCCGCTTTCCTTACTACATGAATACTTATGGCTTCCATGGCTTGCATGGAAGAGGTGCTGCCATTGCAACCGGTGTTAAAATTGCCAACCCGAAACTACAGGTATGGCATATCACCGGCGACGGCGATAGTATGGCCATCGGCGGAAATCATTTCATTCATACGATCCGCCGCAATATCGACATGAACATCGTGATTTTCAACAACAAGATATATGGTTTGACCAAAGGCCAGTATTCTCCGACCTCACCCAGGGGCCTTGTAACGAAAAGCTCGCCTGAAGGGGTGATCGAGAATCCCTTTACACCGGGTGAACTGGTTATGGGTTCACAGGGCACTTTTTTTGCAAGGGCGGTTGATACAGAACCTAAAATGATGAAGGAAATCCTGAAAGCAGCAGCCCTGCACAAAGGCACTTCAGTGGTGGAAGTCCTTCAGAATTGCGTGATCTTTAATAACCAGATCCATGCAGCCATAACTAATAAGGAAACTAAGGACGATCACCAGATATACCTGGAAGCAGGGAAACCGATGATCTTCGGCAAAAACCGTGAAAAGGGACTGGTCTATAAGAACAATATGCTGAGGGTTGCAACTATTGGTGAAAACGGTGTGACTGAGGCAGATATCCTTGTCCATGATCCCACAAACCCTGACGACATGACCCATTATACCCTGGTCAGGATGGGCCTGCCCGAATTTCCTGTTGCCATGGGCGTCATTCGTTCCTGTGACTGCAATGAGCCCTATGATCAGCTTTACGAAAAGCAGCTTGAAACAGCACGTAAGAACAGCAAGATCAAGAATATGGACGACCTGCTGAATTCAGGAAATGTGCTTGATCTCTAGAATTTTAAACCATTAACAGCGCCAGGCTGTATCTTTTATTTTCATTCTGCTAAGCTTGATTGCCTTGCATTAGGTAACTTTGCCTTATGCACGGCAACTTTATCACATTCGTTAAAAAGGAAAATCTTTTTCAAATAACCGACCGGACCTTGCTTGCCGTCAGTGGCGGTCTGGATTCTGTTGTCATGGCCGACCTGTTTTTCAAAGCCGGTTATAAATTTGACATTGCCCACGCAAATTTTCATCTCAGGGGTAATGAATCCGACCGGGATGAGCTTTTTGTCAAAAATCTGGCAGAAAAATACAAGGTTAAGGTATTCATTAAACATTTTGAAACCGCCAGGTTCGCGCGCAAGAACAAGATTTCAATCCAGGTTGCTGCAAGGCAACTCCGCTATGAATGGTTTGATGAGTTAATGTCTGAACTTGGATATGATCGTGTTGCCACGGCCCATCACCTGGATGACCAGGTGGAGACTTTCCTGATCAACCTTACCAGGGGAACAGGTATTGCCGGGCTGCACGGTATCCTTCCCTTACAGGGCAGGATCATCAGGCCGATGTTATTCACCGGAAGAAAAGAAATTGAAGCTTATGCCCTTGAGTACAAACTTGATTTTGTGGAAGATTCCTCTAACCTTTCTTTGAAATACACCCGAAACCGTATCAGGCATAAAATAATCCCGCAGCTTGAAAAAATTAATCCTTCCTTCATCCAGGATTTGACCCGTACCATCGGTTTTGTCAGGGAGGCTGAAACTATTTACAGGCAAGCTGTAGAACAGAAAAGAAAAGAGATTTTTGTTAAAAGTGGTGATCAAATTTTTATTCCTTCAGAAAAGTTCTTTAGACTGATACCTTTTGAGACCTGGGCCTACGAACTATTGTCCCCGTTTGGATTCAATCACTCCAATGTAATCGATATTGCCGGCCTTGAAGATTCAATCCCTGGTAAAGAAGTGCATTCGGCTACCCACAGGATCATCAAGAACAGGGATACACTCATCATAGCACCCGTTGAAAAAACCGGTCTGGAAAAGACTTTCCTGATTACTCTCGATGATCTTGCTCATGGATCTGTTAAATTCCCTGTACATTTCGGGTTTGAAATCCTCAATAAAATTCCTGCAGAGTTTGCTGATCCGGCAATCGCTGCTTATATTGACATGGACAGGCTGCATTTCCCTTTGATTATCCGTAAATGGAACCGCGGCGATTTTTTTTACCCGATGGGGATGTCAAAGCGAAAAAAACTGAGTGATTTTTTTATCGACCTTAAGTTTTCAAAGTTTGATAAAGAAAATCAATGGCTGCTGTGCAGCGGAAATGATATTGTTTGGATTATTGGTCACCGGATTGATGATAGATATAAGGTTACTAAGGACTTGAAATCATTATTAAAAATCACATTTTATCCTGAGTGATTTATTATTTCTCTTATTGAAATTATTTAGAAATACATATAAATAAGACGGAATCAGCCTTTCACAACGGCTATTTTTATATTTTTGTCATCCTTTGAAAACTGAATATTTTTAGAAATGAAGAAAATCCTCTTTTCAACACTTGTCCTGCTTTTAACAATACTGTTTGCCGCGAACTCGCAGATATTGCAACCGGTAAAATGGTCTTTCGATACCAAAAAGATCAATAATGAAGAATTCGAGCTGATTCTTAAAGCTGAGATGGATAAAGGATGGCATATTTATGGCATCGATATTCCGGAAGGTGGCCCGATTCCAACTTCTTTCAAATTCAACCCATCTGCTGATTATGAGCTTTCAGGAAACCTGGAGACCCCTAAGGCTATTGAAAAGTATGATAATGCCTTTGAGATGGACCTTCGTTATTATGATGATAACGCCAAATTCAGGCAACGGGTAAAGATGAAGACAAACAAGCCTTTCAGGATTTCTGGTGAACTGGAATACATGTCATGCGATGATAGTCGCTGCCTGCCGCCGGAGTACGTGGAGTTCTCATTCGATCTGCCGGGGATTAAGGAAACGGCGACAACTGTCAGAACTCAAGGCCCGGCGAATAATATCCTGCAGCCTGTCAGATGGTCATTCGATAAGAAACAGGTGAACTCAACTGAATTTGATCTGATTTTCAAAGCTCAGATCGACGATTCCTGGTATATGTATGGAACGGGTATTCCGGAAGGGGGTCCCAGGCCGGTGTCATTTAAATTCAACACAGCTGCCAATTATAAATTGATTGACGGACTGATCATTCCCAAGCCGCTTGAGAAATTTGATAGCCTCGAACAAAAGGTGCTTCCGACTTATAAAAAGGAAGCGATATTTGTACAAAGAATCAGTTTAAACTCGATTACACCTTTTAAAGTGACAGGGGAGTTGGAATTCTGCGCTTGCAATGATCGCAGCTGCCTGCCCCCGGAATATATAGAGTTTACATTTGATCTGCCAGCCGGCGAGGCTCAGACAAACAGTGATGAGCAAGTTTCATCCGCCACGACTACCACTTCAGATGCAGGTTCTGCCATTACGGATGAAGCTTCTAAAGAGGCTAAGGACGACGACTCCCTCTGGTCATTCTTCTTCCTTGCCCTTGGTATCGGTTTTGTCGGGCTGCTGACACCATGCGTTTACCCGATGATCCCCATGACCGTCACTTTCTTTATGAATGCCAGCCAGAATAAATTGAAAGCAAAATCACAGGCGCTTGTGTTCGGAATTTCTATCATATTTATCTATACCGTAATTGGTATTCTTGTCTCAGCACTTTTCGGAGCTGATACGATCAAGCGGGTCAGTGAGCACTGGATCACTAACCTGTTGTTTTTCAGTTTATTTGCCGTCTTTGCTGCTTCTTTCTTCGGCATGTTCGAAATGGTCCTGCCAACCTGGCTCACCAATAAATCAGACCGCCAGGCTGACAAAGGCGGGTACATCGGGGCTTTCTTCATGGCACTGACCCTCGTCCTGGTCTCATTTTCCTGTACCGCTCCTTTCGTCGGGGGTATCCTCGTGGAAGCTGCTACAGGAGAGGTACTCAAGCCAATAATTGGGATGTTTGGCTTTTCACTGGCATTCGGGATCGTTTTTACCATCCTTGCTTTCTTCCCCTCATGGCTGAATAAAATGCCCAGATCAGGCGGATGGCTCAATTCAATAAAGGTGGTTCTCGCTTTCTTTATCCTTGCCATTGGCATGAAATACCTTCTTGTGCCAAACCAGGCACTGGGGTGGGGGATAAGCCGTGAAGTTTATATCGCAGTGTGGATAGTGCTTGCAACCCTGTTAGGCTTCTATTTGCTTGGAAAGATAAGATTTTCACACGACAGCCCGGTGGAACATGTGTCAGTCCCCAGGCTGGTATTTGTCATAATCTCTTTTACTTTTGCCCTCTACCTGGTGCCCGGATTGTTCGGTGCCCCGCTGAAAGCCGTATCAGGATATATGCCGTCAGAATCCGCCTGGGACCTTGATGAAATTATACGCGAGAGCACACGTAATATAACTGTTTCAGGCAATGCCAATACCGGCAGTTCAGGTCTTTGCGATGAACCTAAATATGCTGACCGGTTTAATCTTCCACATGGCCTGAAAGGATATTTCGATTTCGAACAGGGATTAGCCTGCGCTAAAAAATTGAATAAACCGGTGTTCCTCGATATCAAAGGGCATGCCTGCACGAATTGTAAGGTCATGGAAAAAAATGTCTGGTCCGCACCTGAAGTGCTCAAACGACTTGAGAATGATTATGTTATCATTGCACTTTATGTGGATGATAATTATGAGCTTCCTGAAAATGAATGGGTCACCTCAACCTTCGACGGCAAGGTTAAAAAGACAATTGGCCGGAAAAATACCGACTTCCAGATTACCCGTTTTGGTGTAAATGCGCAGCCTTTTTATGTCCTGATGGATCATGATGGCAACAGCCTTGCACCAGGTATTGGCTTTGAGCCGAATGTTGCCGACTATGTGAGTTTCCTCGATAAGGGAATTGAAGAATTCCGGAAACTGAATCCGTAATGAACGAATCACTAATGGCTAATCCCAGATTCTTCATCTCGTTAACTCTATCTGTCAATTTGATGATGATCTCATTCATCATTCCTGCCCAGGTATTTGAGCCGGCCGGTATTTCCTTTGCCGGAGCCGGCAGGGGTGACGTTTCCTGGTGTGATTATGATAATGACCACGACCTGGATGTCCTTGTAACCGGCCTTGGTGACGGGGATCAGAGGGTCTCAATCTTATACCGGAATGACGAGGGTGTATTCACCGATTCAGGGGTTCCATTCACCCCTGTTGATGAAAGTGTCGCAGCCTGGGGGGATTATGACCATGATGGTGACCAGGATCTGCTATTGGCAGGGAATTCAGCTGACGAAGGGGATATCACCCGGATCTATGTCAATGATAACGGGGATTTTATACCAATCGACCCGGGAATCGGCAATATTCAGCAGGGTGTTGTCAAATGGATTGATTTTGACGGTGATGACGACCTGGATATTTTTATTTCAGGCAGCTGGATAACACAACTTTGCAGGAATGAAGACGGTATCTTTATCGATGACGGGCAGGATTTCGGCTTTTTTTCCAATTCTGCAGCTTCTTTTGGCGATTATGACAACGATGGCGATTTTGACCTTCTGATTAACGGGGACAGTGGGGCAGGGGCAGTCAGTAAGATCGTTAAAAATGAAAGCGGCGTTTATGTTGATTCGGGAACCAGTCTCACCGGACTGATGGCCGGAACGGCGGATTGGGTTGATTACGACAATGACGGTGACCTTGATGCGGCTATCTCGGGTAATAATGATGCGCTGGAGGCCCGATTCTATCTTTATAAAAATCAGGACAAGCAATTTGAGATGGTTTTTACCGGGATTGATGGATTTGCCCTGGGCTCAGCTGACTGGGGTGATTATGATAACGACGGTGATCCTGACCTGCTGATGTCCGGTAAAGCCACCGGTTGTGGGGCCGTTGTTTCAGGCATATACCGTAATGATGGTAATGATGTTTTTTATAAAATTTCACAGGACATTACCACGGCTATCCGATGTTCGCTGGGCTGGGCGGATTATGACAACGATGGTGACCTGGATTTCCTGATCTCCGGGCTTAATTACAGCGATGTCCCTTTTACAAAACTTTACCAGAACCTGGCAGGCAGTAATACTTTTGATTATAATACCCCTCCGGGTGCCCCCGGTATAGCAACTGCTGAAACAGATGGTGATGAGGTGGAATTTTCCTGGTCTGGGGCCTGGGATGCACAGACACCATCAATCGGACTTACTTATAATTTCAGGCTTGGCACCTCACCCGGGGCAAATGATGTGGTTCCCCCTATGTCGGACCTTGATGGCGGTTACCGCCTGGTACCCGGGAAAGGAAATGCCGGGCAGAACAGTATCATAAAAATTAATGACATGATGCCCGGCACCTATTACTGGAGTGTTCAGTCAATCGACCAGGCCATGGAAGGATCGGTTTTTTCAGAAGAACAAAGTTTTACAATAACAACAACAGGCATTGATAAAAACAGCAATTCCCCCGGATATTTTATCGTTTATCCCAATCCTGCCAGGGACCAGCTTTTGATTCAATTAAGGGAGGATCTCACTCAAAATCGGATAATGATAAATGATCTATCCGGTAAAACAGTTATTTCCGTTTTTTCAAACGAATCCCTGGTAAAAATAGATACCCGCAATCTCAAGCCCGGCGCTTATCTTATTATTATTGAAAGCGATAATCTCATTTTCAGTCAGCAATTCCTGAAATTTTAAATTTCCAATCCCTGAACCGACGGATTCACCCGTCGGAGCACAAAAAAAGTTCGTTGGACTGCGGCCTTCGACCTGAACCGACGGCTTTAGTCGTCGGACTTTAACGAAAATTTATTTCATTTCTTCTGCAAAGAATCCGTAGAAATAAACTATCGTTTCAATCCCTTTAAAAAATTGATTTAAGGGAAAATTCTCGTTTGGAGAATGGATGGCATCTGATTCCAGCCCGAATCCCATCAGGATAGATTTAATGCCCAGCTTATCTTCAAAAGTTGAAATAATGGGGATACTGCCGCCGCTCCTGACCGGCACGGGCATTTTCCCGAAAGATTTTTCATAAGCTTTTTCGGCTGCCAGGTAAGCGGGCATATCTGTTGGTGAAACATAACCCTGTCCGCCGTGCAAGAGCCGTCACTTTCACTTTCACGTAAGGCGGGGCAATAGCTTTGAAATGATCTTCGAACAGTTTGCTGATCTTTATATGATCCTGGTTGGGGACCAATCGCATGGATATTTTAGCGTAAGCTTTAGAAGGGATGACCGTTTTAGCCCCTTCCCCGGTATATCCGCCCCAGATGCCGTTTATATCAAGCGTGGGCCTGATACCCGGTGCGTTCAGGAGTAGTATAGCCTTCTTCACCACATACCTCATCGATGTCCAGCGCTTTCTTATAAGCTTCCAGGTTAAAAGGCGCTTTAGCCATTTTCTGCCGCTCTTCCATGCTGATTTCAATTACATCATCATAAAAACCAGGTATGGTGATCCGCTGCTTTTCATCTTTCAGGGAAGCAATCATGGTTACCAGGATATTTGCCGGGTTTGCAACGGCACCTCCAAACAAACCGGAATGCAGGTCCTTGTTCGGGCCGGTCACTTCAACCTCCATGTAACTAAGTCCCCTCAAGTCCGCTGGTGATCGACGGGATATCCGGGGCGATCATGCCCGTGTCGGAAACAAGGATGATATCTGCTTTCAGCATGTCCGTGTATTCATCGCAGAATTTGCCGAGATTGGGCGAACCGACTTCTTCTTCCCCTTCGATCATGAATTTTACATTGCAGGGCAAAGTGCCTGATTCTGACCAGGTATTCGAATGCCTTGGCCTGCATGAATGATTGCCCTTTATCATCATCGGCACCGCGGGCAAATATCTTTCCCTCACGCACCTGGGGCTCAAACGGGGGTGTGTGCCATAATTCCAGTGGATCAACGGGCATAACATCATAGTGAGCATATACCAGAACAGTCGGTTTGGCCGGGTCAATGAGTTTTTCTCCATATACGACCGGGTTGCCGGCGGTAGGGATGATCTCAGCCTTATCTGCCCCGGCTTTTAACAGGGTTTCTTTCCAGTATTCTGCAGCCTTCAGCATATCCTCCTTATGCGCTGTTTCACTGCTGATTGAAGGGATCCGGATCAGCCCGTACAATTCTTCAAGGAACCTTTCCCTGTTCTGCTGAATATAGTTTTTTACCTCTTCCATGATTTTATGATTAGTTAAAAAATTTGACAGTGTTTTGAAATTATGATAAAAATAAAAATATAAACTGAATAGAGCGCAAATTATTGTGGAAAGGATAAAAGCGGATTTTAGGCAGGTGAGTTTTGGTATTACAGGTTTATTTAGTGAATGAAAGTGAGATTTATTTTGATTATATTTGCAAATTTCGGGTAATCTACCCTTGTTAAACCCATCAGATCAATTACTTATAAATACGTTTGCAGATGAGAAATCCTTACTCCCATAAGTTATTCCTATCGCTTATCTTATTTGCGGTTGCAATCCTGTTTTTGCCATCCCAGGGCAAAGCCCAGCCCCTTCAAGTGACCAGCAGCATTACTCCTGAGGAAATGGTGCAGGATATTTTAATTGGTGGAGGGGTGGTAACCAGTAATATTACCTATACCGGGAATAATATCTCTCGTGGGAAATTCTGGGGAGGCCCGGGAAATATAGGTATCACGGAAGGAATTATCCTGACTTCCGGCAATGTTACCATTGCACCGGGACCTAATAATAATGGTGGTGCCGGGGCAAATTCCGGCCAGGGTGGTGATCCTGACCTGAATATGATCGCGGGAGTTTCAACCTTTGATGCCTGTGTGCTGGAATTTGATTTTATTCCCCAGTCGAATAAGGTTTCATTTAAATATGTCTTTGGCTCCGAAGAATATCATGAATATGTAAATCAATTCAACGATGCTTTTGGCTTTTTTATCAGCGGCCCCGGGATCGAAGGGCCATACTCCAATAACAGTGCGAATATTGCACTGATCCCGCTAAGCGATATCCCCGTCACTATTAACAATGTTAATTGCGGTAATCCATATAATTGTGAAACTAGTTGTGAAAATTGCGTGTTCTTTGTAAATAACAATCAGCAGTTTACTCAATATGATGCTTTTACAACGGTACTCAGGGCATGGGCCACTGTAATTCCATGTGAAACTTATCATATAAAATTAGCTATTGGCGACGGGATCGATCATGCTTATGATTCCGGGGTTTTTCTGGAGGCCAACAGTTTCTCCAGCGTGGGTATCTCATCAGAAATTGGATTTACTCAACCTGATTTCGATTTTGCCATTGAAGGTTGCAGTGATGTGGAAGTCATGTTCCAGTTGTCTATTCAGCCTGAGGAAGATTATTATATGCCTATCATGATTTCCGGATCTGCGGTTAACGGGATCGATTACAGGGAAATTCCGGATTCCGTTTTCTTCGAGGTGGTCACAGCCAGGCATCGATGGATATCATTACTATTGCTGACGGGATCAGCGAATGGTTTGAAAATATCAGGATCGTTTATAATTCTTCCCTTTGTGGCATAGATTACGATACGATCCTGATAACCCTGAAGGATTATCAGCTGGTATTGGAAACAACACCTGATACCGTGATAAATTGCGCTACCGATGCTTATATCGGCGTAAGAAATATAAATGGATTTGAACCGTATTCTATTGCCTGGAGTACTGGCGATACCACTCCTTACATAACCGTCAGCCCGCTGATTTCTACAACCTATTATGTTACGGTATCTGCCCTTTGCGATTCTATGACAACCGACAGTATCCGGGTTGTTGTAGATGGCCCGGAATCCAATGCGGGCGTGGACCTGAGCATCCCTTACGGCACCAATACTGTCCTGCAGGGCTCTGCCAGCCAGGGATCAGGTGATTATACATATAGCTGGGTTCCGGCTGAATTCCTGATCGATCCGACCGTCGCGACGCCTACAACTATTCTGATGGAAGCAACTACCCAGTTTACACTTACTGTTACTGATCTCGCCGGTGGATTGCCAGGATGTTGACCAGATGGTGCTGTTTGTTACCGGCGGTCCTCTCAATGTCGGACCGGTGGCTTATCCCGGCGAAATTTGCCCTGGTGAATCCTCGCAGTTATTCTCTTATGCCTCAGGCGGTTCTGAGAATTATACCTATTCATGGACTTCAGTCCCTCCCGGATTTAATTCCGATATACAGAATCCAATCGTTAGCCTTCAGAAAGCACCACTTATTATGTCATGATCAACGATGGATATAATTCAGTCAATGGGGATGTTACGGTGGAAGTTTCCAGCCTTCCTGTTCCGGAAGCCGGCGAAAATGACACAATTTTCCACGGGACATATGGTAATTTATATGGATCAGCTTCAGAGGGAACCGGTAATTACACCTGGTGGTGGGAGCCGGCAGGATAAACTGCTCAACCCATACGCACAGAATCCTTCCACAGTTAAATTATACGAAACAACCCTGTTCAGGCTAAGTGTTACCGATATCAACACCGGTTGCGTAAGTGTTAATGAAGACCTGGTCACAGTCGTGGTTAACGGCGGGCCCCCTGTCTGTTTCGGCAGAAGTGACTGATCCGCTGATATGCGGTGGCGGGACTACCCAGCTTCACGCGCTTGCCCAGTGGAGGGAATCCCGATTATACATATTCCTGGAGCTCTGATCCTCCCGGTTTTAATTCTACTGAAAGGGAACCTTTCATTTCACCACTTGAAACTACAACTTATACCGTGGAGATTTTTGACCGGTTTAATTATTTCCAGGCAGATGTAAGTGTAGTTGTATCACAGGCTCCTGCAGTTGTACCTTGGGGCAGATGTCATTGTTTGTCCTATGGATACGGTCACGTTATATGCTGAAAATCCTGGCATGACTTATTACTGGTCCAACGGATCGATCGGGCCTTCCATTAAGATAGGAAGTACCGGGATCGGTTTTGACCTGAAAACGATCTGGGTGCAGGTTGAAAATGCCGATGGTTGCATGGGCACCGATACCGTCAGGGTCATGTTTGATTTTGCTCAATGCTCCGGTACAGATGATAAAGATGAAAATATATTTTTCTACCTCTACCCCAATCCTACACAGGGGAAAGTACTTTATGAATGGCAGGGAATAAGCGGCCATGTTGAAATGCAGGTAACCGATCTGCATGGAAATATGGTTCTTAACCAGGTTATCCAGGCCCCTCTCACTGGCGATTACAAAGGTTCTTTTAATCTCGCCGGCCACCCGAAAGGCATTTATCTGTTGAGATTGATTGGTGAAGATAAGGTCCTGGTCAGAAAGATTTTATTGCAGTAGCCGTACAGATGTCATGGCTAAAAATAAGGGTTGCGATAAATGGGTTCGGGAGGATTGGGCGGATCACTTTCAGGAAATTATTGGAAAATGACCGGATGGAGGTCGTCGCCATCAATGACCTTGCCGATACCTCAACACTTGCCCATTTGCTCAAATACGATTCCGTTCATGGCCGCTTTCCCGGCATAATCCAGAATAACACCGATCATCTGATCGTCAATGACAATAAAGTACTGGTATTCTGTGAAGAAGATCCGGGGAAATTGCCATGGAAGGACCTTAAAATTGATGTTGTTATTGAATCCACAGGGAAGTTTGTGTCGCGACCATGATGCCATCAGGCATGTGACAGAAGCAGGTGCCCGGAAAGTAATCATTTCAGCCCCGGCGAAAAATGAGAGCGATGATGTGAAATATGTGGTTCTGGGTGTCAATGACGAAATCATCGACAAAAATGATGTTATTATTTCCAATTCGTCCTGCACAACCAATAATGTAGCTCCCCTGATCATGATCCTTGATAAATACTGGGGTATCGAAAGGGCTTTTATTACTACGGTGCACTCCTATACGAAAGATCAGAACCTGCTTGATTCGCCTCATAAGGATCTGCGCCGGGCGCGTGCTGCGGCCTGCTCCATTGTCCCTACTACAACTGGCGCTGCCAAAGCGGCCACCAAGATTTTTCCGCACCTGAAGTCAAACCTGGGAGGGGCAGGCATCAGGGTGCCTGTTGCTGATGGATCGCTCACCGACCTGACCTGCACCCTGAAGAACATCGTGCCACCAGGGAAGAGATCAATTTAAAATTTAAAGAAGCGGCGGAAGGAGACCTTAAAGGGATCCTTGAATATACTGAAGATCCCATCGTTTCGGTGGATGTCATCGGGAACTACCCATTCAGCTGTCTTTGATGCGGGGCTAACTGCAGTCCTTGGAGAAAAGAACAAGCTTGTCAAAGTAGTGGCATGGTATGATAATGAAATGGGATATGCTGCCCGCCTTGTGGAACTGATCGGAAAATTTGTTTAATTTGCCGGGATGAATGTCGTTTATCTCCTGTTGGGAAGCAACCTTGCACGACCGTTCTGCCTTGCTGCAACGTGCCAGGACAGGCATTTGCGCCAGGATTGGCAATATAACCCGCGAATCTTCCATTTATGAATCTGAACCCTGGGGCTTTCAGGCTGACCATCTTTTTCTAAACCAGGTTGTCAGGATTGAAACCGCATTCAATCCATTTCAATTACTTAAAGAGATTTTAAAGATAGAACTGACCTGGGAAGAAACCGGGATGTTCATGGCAACGGTTAACTTCCAGGCCTATAGATATAGATATTCTTTTCTTCAACGATGAAGTCATTTCTAATTCAACCTGACCATTCCACATCCGGGAATACCGGACAGGATGTTTACCCTGCTTCCGTTATCTGAATTGGACGGTACGATGATCCATCCTGGTTTTCATAAATCGATAGGGGAGATGATCAGTGAATGCCAGGATCAGTTAAATGTTTATCCTTATCATCCTTAATATCATAAAGTGATAAGAACAGGGCTGAAATATAATTATATTGCCATTGAAGGAAATATCGGGGCAGGCAAGACCACCCTGGCACAGGCGTATGTCGGAAGAATTTAATGCCAGGCTGATCCTGGAAAGGTTTGAAGACAATTCTTTCCTGCCAAAATTTTATGAACAGCCCGATATGTATGCCTTTCCACTGGAGATGTCGTTCCTTGCCGACAGGTACCAGCAATTGAAAGACAAACTGGCTAATGCAGGAATTGTTTTCAACATTTACTATTTCCGATTACTTTATTGACAAATCCCTGATATTCGCCAAAAACAACCTTAAAGCTGACGAGTTCAACCTATATTCCAGGCTTTTTCAGATCATCAGCGCTTTTCTGCCACGGCCTGATTTACTGATTTATTTATACCTTGATATTCCCAGGGTTCAGGAAAATATTATGAAGAGGGGACGGGATTACGAGAGGCTGATCCAACCTTCCTACCTTGAAAACATCCAGGCGGGTTACCTGAACCATTTTCGCTCCCTTACAGGAATGAGGATTCTATTGATCGATACCAATAAGGTTGATTTTATGGAGAACGAAAAGGATTATGAATCATTTCCTGGAAGTCATCCGGGCGGATTATGATATTGGAATCCACCGGGTATTTATCTGACAGAAAAAAAAAGAGGACATCTCCAACAGGAAATGTCCTCTTTCGATTTTATCCAGAACTGTTAATTGACCAGGCTGGTAAAGTTGGGATCAGCAAAGTATTTGATGAATTCCCTGTCGATCTTGGCTTCTGCCTTGTAAGCCGGGTTCAACTGAATGGCTTTCCCAAGGTTTTCAAACAACATAGTGGTATTGCCTGTCCGTGAACCCAGGATAGCCATCAGGTAATGAGTCTGGGCATCTTTCGGGGCGCAGTTCAGCTGTTTTTCAGCCGGCGGGTAATTCTTCGATGGATGTAGGCAAGGGCTACATTGTAATCGCAGGTTTTGCTGCCAAACTGGCTGATAGCTTTGGAATATTCTCCTTTATAAATACTGATCACGCCAAGGTTATAATTGGCATCGGTGCCAAGCTGGCCGGCTTTTGTCCAATGTTCGTCGGCTTTTGCATAATTGCCTTCGAGGGCATAAACAAGACCCAGATTATAATGAACTTCCCCGCTGTTTGGGTTCAGGCTGGCGGCTTTCTCAAGGTGAGCCTTAGCGGCTTTCAGATCACTCATTTCAATTTCGATGCGCACCGGCATTGGCATATCCTTTATAGCTGTTCGGGAAAACGTTGATCGCTGATTTGTAAATATCCAGGCGTGCTTTTTTGTCATTCGTGAGCGTAGCGGCATAGGCAATTCTTTATCGTCTAAAGCACTTGGATTGGAGGTCGAAAGCGCGATGATCTCTTCATCAGTTTTCTTGGGCTCATAGCAATTAACAACGATCTCGGCCCTTCTGAGCGGCGGAAGTATTTTCTCCTCGATTTCAGGATAGATGACGATCATATTCCTGATCTCCTGTTCTTTCTTGGCAGGGGTTCCGGCAGAATTGATCACATTGAGGATGATGTTTTTATCCTTGATGTCGGAGTTTTGCACGCTGGAAATGAATCCGTTCCAGTCCGGTCCATGATGCACCAGGTTGTACTTGACATCTTTTTCGGCATCCTTAATGGTCAGCTTGGATATCTTTGGCTTTGATAAGACCTTTGATCTTTTCGACAGTATAATTATTGAGCTGTCTTGGTCCTGTTTTCTGACAGTCCCTGGTTAAAGGTTTCTTCACCTTCAGGTGATGCCCAGCCATCGATACTGATGTCTTTATCTTGTAACCCAGCCCTACAAAATTGACCATTTCGGTAAGTTTGGCTTTGTTCGCTTCCAACTTTGTTCAAAGGAACATTCCAGTTGAGGTTGTGTTTATTGACTTCAAAATAAATTATGGCTTCCTTGCTCAGGATGATTTTTTTTCACGATATCCGTGAGGAACAATGGCTCCTGTCTTGATTGAAATGCAAATCTTGCACGGGGTTACAATGGTGCCGTCAGCAAGTTTTGTTGCCGGGAGCTGTACATTCTTGTAATCCTGTATTTTTTCTTTTGTGAAGTCCGCAGGGAGGTCTTCTTTCGGGATAAAGGCTACTGGTTCAATGAACAATTCAGCGACCCGGCAGCTTTCTTGTAATCCACTACAGTTTCATAAGTAAAGGTGCCGCCGTCTTTTGAAATGACAATGCCTTCTCCGCCAACGTCTGTGCCTTTCAGCAGGATGGGTTTAAGCGGGATCTTGTTGCCGTCGCAAACCAGGTAAGGTTCGGCATACATGGCCGCTTTCGGGTTGAAATATCCATCAGGGAAAGTGCCGGTAATCTTAACAGGCACTTTGCCGCCATGAGCTTCCAACGGATCCGGTTCAGCTTTCCAGGTTACCGTGTGGAATTCCTTTTCCATTTTCTTCAGTGGGTCAGCTCACACCGAATTTGTAGGTGAGACCAAGAGAGCCGTACGCGTACATATCATGTGTAAACAGGACCTGAACCATTTTTGAAGTTATCAAGACGGTCAGAATCAACGAACTTCAGTTCATATTCCAGCATTGATTTCAAATTCCGGGCTGATATGCATGGCTAATCCAAGTCCGGTAACGCCTTCAAGCGTCAGGGTGTCTGTCACCAAAACCATCCTGGGTACCATTGCCGCCGGGAACCGGGTCAGGGCCGTAGCCGTTCTGGCGTATTTCATTTCCAGTGGGAGCGTCAAACGCTTTTGTCTTCCATTGAACCTGGCCACCACCAGGATACCATAAACATCAAGGAACCTGTCAGGGTTGTATCCTGATATAAGGTTACTGAAATTAATGGTCAAGTCCAGATGATAGTCGAAAATATTGGCTTTGTAGAAAACTTTTTCATAGGGCAGCCACCATTCTGTAGCGCGCTCGCCATAAAGTTTTCCGGCCGTAATCTTGCCCCCGGACACCCCAGATGGGATGGAATTGCCAGCCAAACATGCCGCCAATACCGAAACGCCAGCTGTCAACCGGTGAAGGCCACTGGTCAAGAGAAATATCAGTGTGATTGAACATGGCTCCGGCATTCGCATTGATGAAGAGATACTTGTCAAATTGTTGCTCTTCTCTTTATGGGTCTTTGTGGAGTCTGCCCCTTCATCCTGTGAAAAGGCCAGGATGGGCAGAATGCCAATCATTGCTGCTAAAACGCAACTAAAAAGAAAATGGTAGGTTTTTCTCATATCAGGTAATTTTTAAAGTTATTTACGGAATATTTGGCAATTTAAGTGCAAAGATAAAAAGTAATATAAAATTTCCAAAATTGTTATAATTTAAAAATAAACAAATTCAGGGATTTCATCCCTAAAATTGCCCGGCTATTATGAACTATTTAGAAGAATATTTTTTAAATAATTATAATTCAATTGCTTATAAATAAATTATAAATATTAGTAAGACCTTAATAACAAGGCAAATTTCATTCTGCCAGAATAACAAAGATAAGGTTATTTATAAGCAAAATCAACCTATCAACAAAAAAGAATAAAATTTGTTCTGATTTGCAACGATGATATTATGCTCCCCAGCTTTCCCGGTCCAGGCTCCGGTACTGGATCGCTTCGGCCAGGTGCTCTGTCAGGATGGAACTGCTCCCGTCAAGGTCTGCAATAGTCCTGGAAACTTTCAGGATCCGGTTGTATGCGCGTGCCGATAGGTTGATCCGGTCCATAGCATTCTTCAGCAAAATTTGCCCTTCTTCAGAAATCGTGCATAGTGCATGTAACTTCTTACTTGGGATCTGGGCATTGCAGTGAATGCCATGGATTACCTTTAAATCGTTGTTCCTGTATTTTCCTGGCCCTGATCACCCTTTCCCTTATAGCACTGCTGCTCTCTGAACCGTGAAAGGTTGGTGAGTTCGCGAAATGGGACCGGTATTACTTCAACATGAAGGTCGATACGGTCCATAAGTGGACCGGAGATCTTATTCAGGTATTTCTGAACGATTCCCGGTGAACAGGCGCATTCCTGCTGCGGGTGGTTGTAATAGCCGCACGGACAGGGATTCATCGCGGCTACAAGCATGAAATTAGCCGGGAATTCAATGGAAGACCTGGCTCTTGAAATGGTGATAACCCTCTCTTCCATGGGCTGTCGCAATACTTCCAGCACTGATCTTTTAAATTCAGGGAGTTCATCCAGGAACAATACACCATTCTGCGCAAGGGATATTTCACCGGGCTGGGGGAACGAGCCTCCGCCGACCAGCCCGGCATCACTAATGGTATGATGTGGTGACCTGAAAGGCCTTATGGTAACCAGTGCATCGTTCCGTCTCAGCTTACCGGCAACAGAATGGATCTTTGTTGTTTCCAGCGCTTCTTCAATGCTGAGGGGCGGCAGGATGGACTTGGAAGGCGCTTGGCCAGCATGGTTTTGCCCGATCCGGGCGGGCCGATGAGGATAACGTTATGCCCTCCGGCGGCTGCAATTTCAAGCGCCCGCTTGATGTTTTCCTGCCCTTTGACATCGGCAAAGTCGAATTCGTAATTGTTCAGGTTCCTGAAAAACTCTTCTTCTATGTTAACCTTGACCGGTTGTATGGTGGCTTTGCCGTTGAAATAGTCGATGATGCCTGTGATATTTTCAATGCCTAATACTTCAATACCTTCGACTATAGCGGCTTCCCTGGCATTTGCCACCGGCAGGATCAGCCCTTTGAAGCCTTTCTTTCTTGCTTCTATCGCGATGGGAAGTGCGCCTTTGATCGGCATGACCCCTCCATCAAGCGAAAGTTCCCCCATAATCACATAATCCCCGACCTGGCCTGCCGCAAGTTGTTCAGAAGCCCCTAGAATGCCAATCGCGAGTGGCCAGATCATACGATGAGCCCTTCTTTTTTAATATCGGCAGGGGCCATATTGATGACTACTTTTTTGCCAGGTATCCTGTACCCGATATACCTCAATGCAGCTTCTATCCTCTGATGGCTTTCTTTGACCGCACTGTCGGGCAGTCCCACCATGAAAAAGTTTACCCCCTGTTCAATATTCACTTCCACCGTAACCGTGACGGCATTTATGCCATAAAGAGCACATCCATAAGTTTTTACCAGCATTTTTTTCCGGATTAATAAATTTATAAACGGAATCATGTCTCCCGTTTGTTTATCCGGAAAAAGGGCTAAATATACCCGGTGATCAGAAAGTTTTTTTTACTTTTTGGGTTTATAACCCGATTCAGACAGGATTTGCTGTGAATCAGCCAGTATAAACAACCGGTTCAGATCTGTACCGGAATTCTTTTTCATATAACTCCTTACGATCTGCCAGCCGATCCATCTTCCCAGCATGGCGGGCGATCCTTCCGGCAAACCTGCCGTAAAAGGCCCATCCTGGATAAACCGGTTGTTCAGGAATACATCACTCCGGTAAAGCATTTCCTGGTCAATAAATAAACGCCAGATTTCGGCTTCATTTTCTGAACACCATTTCATCTGGTTTGTAGTATAACCGATTTTCAGGCTGTCAGCTGTTCCAGGCAAGAATAAATCCATGGCATACAATATTTTCCCGTGAAATATCATGAAGTCAAGCAAGGTTTTTGGCTGAATATTTTCCGGGACCATTGAAAATGCTATCTGGCGAGAACACTCGGGTATGATATTCTGAGGCTCCATCCGCCGGGTCAGGTAGACGGGTAGTCCGGCAGCACGGTATTGCGCATAATTCCATCCAAGGAACATATCGAGTCCAATGATCATGACACTGTCGATATACTCAACCGGGGATTCGTATAACAGTCCTGACACGTAAGTATATACTTCCGGGACCCTGAACCCCGGGTGAATGGTTTTGATAGTCCGGAAAGATGTCAGAAGGCCGTCTTCAAGGAAATTAAGATCGGGATATACTTCCCGGCATTTTATAGCAAGTTCGCGGTTAAATGGATCCATGATGAATTCCCTGATCTGGATAACTTTCAGCGTATCCGGGTCATCCCCGATAAAAAACCTGAATTCACCGGATAACGAATCGAGGCCTTCTTTCACATTTACCGGATCAAGGGCGAATAGGGCCTTACCGTAATCGGCAATCTTGTACTTTCTCAATTTTTGACTGGACCGGTTCCTGTGATCTTATCCCCTGCCGGCAGCCGGCTGTTATAAAAAATAATGTTAGCCAGATAATGGCTGAATAATGTTTTTTCATGAAATAATATCGCTGGTACAATTTGCTGCTGATCAGAATATTTTAAAGCCAAGGCTTACAATGAAAACATTACTTTTCATTTTTTGCGAATCGTCGCCATCCGCGGGATTATAAATATTATTCAGTCCGAATTCATACCTTAAATCAAGCGAGAGGAAAAAAACATCCACGCCAGCCCCGACGTCCATTCCCCAGGCAATGTTTTTAAAATCACTATCCTGGAGTGGATCCTGGATTAAATCACTGGCCTCCACATGTTTTATTTATGATGAAATTTGCAGCAGGCCCGGCCATGATACGTAAATTGAAAACTTTGGCATCGATAAGCTTAAAACCGACAAGGACAGGAACGACCAGGTTTTTCATTTTTATGGTTTCCTTAAGTTCTGTGCCTTCGACTTTTAATACCCCACCGCTGGTAGCATAATAAAACTCAGGTTGTACATATAGTTTTTTTCCGAAACGGGCAAAAACCCCGACCTGGAAATTGCTCCTGGCGCTTTCCTTAATGTCATCAAAATCTGTTGAAAGTTTTGATGTTGTATAACCTATTTTCGGCCCGAGGGTGAATTGCCCGTAATTATCAAGTGCTGCAAAAATAACGATCAGGAGAATGAGGATCTTTTTCATTGCAATGATACTTTCTAAAGCAAATTTAATGAATTAATAAATAACGAATACCCAGGCATTATAGTCTATAATGGATCGTAATAAAATTTAAATGTATTTTTACTGACCAATTCAATATCCCGTGAAAATAGCGCTGGCCCAGCTGAATTATCATATAGGAAATTTTGCGGATAATATTCTGAAGGTCCGCCAATCGATCAATCGTGCCAGAAATGAAGGCGCCGACCTGGTTGTGTTCGCCGAATTGGCCATTTCCGGTTATCCTCCCCGCGATTTCCTCGAGTTCGATGATTTTATTAAACGTTGTCTGCAAGCTGCAAAAGAGATCGCATCGGAATGCCGCGGAATAGCTGCCGTTATTGGCTGTCCCGTCCCAAACCCTGATATAAAAGGGAAAAACCTGCTGAACGCTGCACTTTTTCTTGAGGAGGGAAATGTCCGCTTTAGCTATTATAAAGCGTTGCTGCCAAATTATGATGTCTTTGATGAGTACCGGTATTTTGAACCCGGTCGGAAGTTTGACCTGGTGGAGTATAAGGGCAAGAAAATAGCTTTGACCGTTTGTGAAGACCTCTGGGATATAGATGATGATCCTCTATATGTGCTCAATCCCATGGATGAACTGATCAAGGGGAAGCCCGATTTCATCATAAATATTGCTGCATCACCATTTCATTATGAGCAGGCAAACATCCGAAAGGAAATTCTGCTTGAGAATGTTAAAAAATACGGCATACCCCTGTTTTATGTCAATCATGTGGGGGCGCAAACCGAACTGCTTTTCGACGGTGGATCCATGGTCGTGGCCCCGGGTAAAGGAGTTTGGGATGAGTTGAAATATTTCGATGAGGATTTCAGGGTTTATGTGCTGGAGGATGTTGAAAAATCAAAAGAACCATATACACCGGATAAATTGGCAACCAATTACCGGATTGCCCTGATCCATGACGCACTGGTCATGGGTATCCGGGATTATTTCCGGAAACTGGGCTTTAATAAAGCAATACTGGGCCTGTCGGGCGGCATTGATTCAGCGGTCACCCTGGCTTTGGCGGTAAATGCATTAGGAAAAGAAAATGTCTGGGCCATTTTGCTTCCTTCAGCCTTTTCATCTGACCATTCCATCAAAGATGCTGTCGATCTGGCAGAAAACCTGGCCTGCCGGCAAGACATTATCCCGATCTCTCCTTCTTTCGATTCGCTTGAGCAAACTTTAAGGCCCTGGTTTAAGGACCTGCCTTTTAATATTGCGGAAGAAAACCTGCAGGCAAGGATCAGGGGCGTTATCCTTATGGCCTTATCCAATAAGTTTGGACATATTCTTCTCAATACATCGAATAAAAGCGAAGCAGCTGTGGGTTACGGGACACTCTACGGCGATATGAACGGAGGCTTGTCAGTCCTGGGAGATGTTTATAAAACACAGGTATTTGAACTGGCCCGATATATCAACCGCGAAGGAGAGATCATCCCGGTCAGCACGATCATTAAACCACCTTCAGCCGAGCTCAGGCACAACCAGAAAGACAGCGATTCCCTGCCTGAATATGATATCCTGGATAAGATACTTTACCAGTATATTGAATTGAGGAAAGGCCCACAAGATATTATAGACCAGGGTTTTGACGAAGCAATAGTAAAAAGGGTGCTCTGGCTGGTGAATACCAATGAATATAAAAGATATCAAACACCTCCGATTCTGAGGGTATCTCCCAAAGCATTCGGAATGGGCCGGCGTATGCCCATTGTAGCCAGGTATTTAGCTACCTGATCAGATATTTATGGCTTCAACTGCTTTGACTGCAGGGATAGCTTTCTTGATCGCCGTTTCAACACCGTTTTTAAGGGTAATGATGCTGTAAGGGCAGGAACCGCAGGCACCTGTAAGTTCAACATTAACTACATTGTCTTCGGTCAACCCTATATATTTGATATCGCCGCCATCTGATTGTAAATAAGGACGGATCTGTTCAAGTACATTCTTGATCTTGCTTTCGAGCTCGCTGTGATTTGCCTGTTCCATAGAGTTATGAGTATGATTTGTTAATTCTTTCTTTCTACCAGGGCCTGGATGTTAACGGCCAGGTTCATAAATGCTTTAAAGACGGGGGATTTTTCGTCGAGTGCGACCGGGGACCCTGCATCGCCTGATTCGCAGATGCTTTGTACCAGTGGTATTTCAGCCAGGAGGTTGACCCGTGCGTCGTCGGCCAGTCTTCTGCCGCCTTGCTTGCCGAACAGGTAGTATTTATTGTCCGGGAGTTCGGCAGGGGTAAAATATGACATATTTTCTATCAATCCGAGTATCCGGACCCTGATCTTATCCTGGTTGAACATGCTGAAAGCCTTTTTTGCATCGGCCAGCGCAACCTGTTGTGGTGTTGAAACGATAGCGATACCATCTACAGGGTATTGTTGAACAAATGTCAGATGGATATCGCCCGTGCCAGGGGGCAGGTCAACAACCAGGTAATCAAGTTCTCCCCAATGGGTGTCATTGAATAGCTGGTTCAATGCCTGGGAGGCCATCGGGCCCCGCCAGATCAGGGCTTGCTCGGCATCAACAAAGAAGCCGATGGATTGTATCTTAATACCGTATTTCTCAACAGGGATGATCTTGCCGTTTTCCGCTTCGGGGTCCATGGTGGGCTTAAGATCAGCCACATCAAACATGATTGGGATCGAAGGACCATAGATATCAGCATCCAGGATTCCAACTTTATTCCCGTTTTTTTGCAGGGCAATGGCGAGGTTGGCCGCAATAGTCGATTTCCCTACGCCGCCCTTGCCGGACCCTACTGCAATGATGTGCTTTACCCCTGAAAGCGACGGGAATTCTGTAATAAAATCAATGGTAACCACTGCATCTGCATCAACCTGGTTCCGGATCGCCGTTTCTGCAAGTTTTTGCAAAGCCGGTTTGCTTTTATCGTCCTGTTTGGGGAAAACTATTGTAAAATTAACCTGGTGTCCTTCAACTGTCAGGTTTTTGACCATATTGAGGGATATGATGTCACTACCTTTCGGGAAGTACAATACATCTTTTAAAGCATTTAATATCAGTTCTTTCTTATCTGCCATCTATGTTGATCATTATCTTTTTAAGCCCGGCAAAGGTAGCGATAAAAACCATGCCGGGATTTAGCCGTTGTCAGAAGTAAGTTCTTTTCCAGGATCCCAGAAAAGCTCTTTAAATTTGACTATCCGGTCATTCCTGACTTCAATCCCTTCACCTTCAAGTAATTGTTGCATAATATCCTGGCCGCCGAAATGGTGCTTGCCTGTAAGTAATCCCTGCCGGTTCACGACACGGTGTGCCGGGACGGGAAATGGGTGCACATGACACTTGTTCATGGCCCATCCGACCATTCTTGCCGACATCCTGCTCCCGAGGTATGCGGCAATCGCACCATATGAAGTTATCCTGCCGTATGGCACCATGCGGGCAACTTCATAGACCTTCTCAAAGAATGATTCATCAACCATCGTGGTTCAGTTTAAATTCTGCATATCTGATAGGAATTCCATTTTTCCTGTATATTTCTTCATAAAATGTCTGGATGGCCGTTGCTTCAAGCGGTTCTTGCATCCGGTAAATGTCGTCTGAAGAAAAAAGAAGATGATGCCCGTATTCTTTGATGGTGAGGAGAGTATAATGATGAAGACCGGCATTGTCGGTTTTGAGATGGATGATCCCTTCAGGTTTCATGATGTTTTTATATCGCTCAAGGAATACAGGAGATGTTAACCGTTTTTGTATCCTGTTTGATTGTGGTTGCGGATCAGGAAAGGTCAGCCAGATTTCATCAACTTCACCAGCGGAGAAAAAGTTTTCAATAAATTCGACCCTGCTTCTTATAAAGGCCACATTTGTCAACCCGGTTTCCTGCACCATTTTGCAGCCTTTCCACAACCGCGCGCCCTTGATGTCGATCCCGATATTGTTTCTTTCAGGGTGCAGCATCGCCAGGTTAACGGTGTATTCCCCTTTGCCGCAGCCTAGTTCAAGGATCAGCGGATGGTCATTATGAAAATAATCCGAATGCCATTTGCCTTTGAGGGGAAAACCTGCCAGGCTATCCAGGTGAGGATGCTGGAAAAGGTGTTTAAAAGTAAGGTTTTCGGCAAAATGCGCTAACTTTTTCTTTACCACAGCAACAGGTTCAGCTAGTTGTTTATTAGAATTTCAGAAGCCAGGCTGAGGTGTTTTCTTCGGTCCTGATCTTTTGAAGAAAAGGCAGGGCGGATGCTTTGTCATTAAAGCTCTTATAACTGATGCGCACATGTCCACCATTGGTTGTCCCGGCTTTTTCCGCTTCAAATCCCCTGCTGATCAGATCTGCCAGGAATTTTTCGGCATTTTCCCCGTTTTGAAAACATCCCCCGATGATATAATACTTCTGTGACGGTGCTGAGGCAGTCATGGCAGCCGGGATGACCTTTACGCCCTGATTTGGTGCGGGGGGAGTAACGATAGGTTTATCAGGTAGAGCAACTGTTACGTTCTCTATGGGTTTTTTAATATCGACCGGTTGGACTGCAACTGGCTGCTCAATAGTTTTACGATGCACGATATCGGTCAGTACTCCTGAATAATTAGTATAGAAATTATGAAAGGACGAAGGGAAGATTATTCCAAACAAAAGGAACAAAATAACAGGTATGGATAATGCTAAGGTCCATTTTACAGGTGCGGTCTTCCGATCTTTATACGGACCGGGTTTCCTGTCGACAGGTTTTTTGGAGATGCGATCCTGGCTCCGGGGATGGGCTACAGGATGTAGATTTAATACATCCATACCGTAAACCCCTGAATAGAAATTCACCTGGTTCAAAGGCCTGAAATGAATTCCGCTGTCGGGACCTGAAAACAGTTCCCCGATGCCTGCCAGCATGATAATTTCACCGGCTGAAATTCTTCTTTTGCAATCCCCGGCAAAATTATGCACCCGATCACCTGCTTCCCGGTATGGGATGCGCTCGGCCCGGGCGATGGTGCTCACCAGTAGCCCGTCATCGTGGTTGAGCAAACTGTTGAAGGTAGCATTCCTTGAAGGAGGGGCGATCCGGTTTTTACCCCGGTTAATTCTTGCCTGCTGCGATTGTATGATAAATCCGCCTAAGCCCGGTATGGTCACGCAATCATAATCAAACAATAATTCCTTCAGGTAAAAATCAACAGGCCGCATGGTTTTAATTTAAATTTGATTTTTCACGAAAGTAGCTAAAACACGTATCGTGATCAAGCAGTGTTAGTAATTTTTGATAAATCATCCGGTGTATCGATGGCGATACTTTCCAAACCTGTAAGATCCAGCCTGATTTGCATGCCATGCTCCAGCCAGCGTAACTGCTCGAGGGATTCGTGCTTTTCCAGGATGCCTTCCGGTAAGTTGCAAACATCTTTTAATGAATCCGCCGAGAAACCATATATTCCGATATGCTTATAATGAGCATGTTTTTTGGTCCACTGCATATCACTCACATCCCTGAGATAAGGAACAGGAGACCTGCTGAAATACATCGCATTCATATCCCTGTTGAACACCACCTTTACCACGTTTGGATTATAGATCTCTTCACGCCTGGTAATTAATTTGGCCAGTGTGGCAAGCCTTATATTATCACCGGTTGTCAATAACGAAGCGACTTTTTTTATCTGTTCAGGGTGTATATAAGGCTCGTCACCCTGAATATTGATTACATGGTCATATTTTTTGCCATGCTCCCTGTTCCCATATTTCCAGCGCTTCCAGGCAGCGCTCTGTCCCGCTGCGGTGCTTCGTAGAAGTCATCACAGCATGATATCCGGCCGATATCACATGGTCAAAAATCCGGTTGTCATCGGTAGCTACCAGGACTTCCTCTAATACCTCCGACAGCAGGGCCTGGTCATAAACCCTCAGGATCATGGTACGCCCGTTGATATCAATCAGGGGTTTCCCCGGGAACCTTGTGGAAGCGTAGCGCGCAGGAATAATGCCCAGTATACTCATTGACTTTCTATTTAAAAAGCCCGTGAATTTCAGCCTGGATCTTTTCGATCACATATCCCAGGTCCTGTGGATTATCCGCAAAATTGATCTCATCAACATTGATGATCAATAATTTTCCATGTTTATACTTCGAGATCCAGACCTCGTATCTTTCATTCAGGCTTTTAAGATAATCCAGCCGGATGGACTCTTCATAGATACGGCCTCTTTTCTGGATTTGTTTTACCAGGTTTGGGACTGAAGACCTGAGATAGATGAGCAGATCGGGAGGCTTGATCAGGGCGCTGATCAAATCGAACAGGGAGCTGTAATTTTCGAAGTCCCTGGTCTCCATTAAATTCATGGCATGCAGGTTAGGGGCAAAAATGTGCGCATCTTCATAAATCGTGCGATCCTGGATAACATGTTTGCCACTGGTGTGTATGTTGACGATCTGGCGGAACCGGCTGGTCAGGAAGTAAATCTGTAAATTGAATGACCAGCGTTGCATGTCTTCATAAAAACTGTTCAGATAAGGGTTTGATTCTACATCTTCATAATGTGGCTCCCAGCCAAAGTGCTTGGAGAGCAGCTCCGTGAGGGTGGTTTTTCCTGATCCGATGTTTCCTGCTATGGCTATGTGCATGGGTTATTTGATATTTATATTTTTAATAACAGTTTTCTGACTTTTTCTTTAATTGCCTGTTGGTAAATTATTATCTGAGTTGATGCCTGAGACCAGATTCAGTATTTCTTCCACATAAACCCTGTCATTTGACAGCCGGGGAACTTTATTCTGGCCTCCCAGCTTGCCCCTGGCCTTAAGCCAGGAATAGAACGTGGAGGGAGGAAGTATCTTAATGACAGGTTGTAACAGCACCATATCATGGAACCGCTTGGCTTCGTAGTCGGAGTTCAATGATTTTAGGGCATTATCCAGGGTTTCAGTAAAATATTCAAGATCAGCGGGCTCAATGTCAAACTCTATCAGCCACTCATGGGCAACGCGGTTTTTGTCTTTTAGAAATAAAGGGGCTGCTGTAAACTCATTAACGACGGCATGACATTTTTTACAGGCAATGGTAATAGCTTTTTCAGCGTTATCCACGATTATTTCTTCTCCCACCGCATTGATGAAATTCTTCGTCCTTCCGGTTATCCGGACACGGAATGGATGCAGTGAAGTAAATTTCACCGTATCACCGATCATATATCTCCACAAACCTGCATTGGTTGAAATCACCATAGCATAGTTTGTATCTTTATTCACTTCATCAAGACCGACCGACCTGGGATGCTCATCCCCGAGATTGCCAACCGGGATAAATTCGTAATAAATCCCATAATCGAGCATCAGCAGAAGTTCATTGGAATCCGATCTGTCCTGAAGCCCGAAAAATCCTTCCGATGCGTTGTAAGTTTCCATATAGTTCATGGAGGACGACCGGATCAGCTGCCGGAACTGTTCCTGGTATGGTTGAAAATTGACCCCGCCGTGAAAGTAAACTTCCAGGTTTGGCCATACCTCTATAATATTATCCTTTCCTGTCTTTTCAAGTACACGTCGCAACAATAGCAGCATCCAGGAAGGCACTCCCGAAAGGCTCGTCAGATTATGGGGAATGGATTCATCCGCCATCATCTCAATTTTTTCTTCCCAATTATCCATCAGGGCGGTGCTTTTTTTCGGTACCCTGATAAATTCGGCCCAGAAAGGAAGGTTTTGAATGATGATAGCCGACAGGTCCCCGTCGTAATAGGAAGTCGAACTGATCTCGCTGATTTTGTGGCTCCCGCCAATGGCCAGACCCCGGCCGTTAAAAAAAGCCGTGTTGGGAAAATTGTTGCAATAAAGGGAGAGCATATCTTTGCCGCCTTTGTAATGACATTCTTCCAGCGATTCCTGGCTGACCGGTATATATTTGCTTTTGTCGTCAGTTGTGCCGGATGATTTGGCAAACCACCTGATCTCAGTCGGCCAGAGAATATTCTGCCTGCCTTCGCGCAACAGGTCGATCTGAGGCTTCAGATTTTCATAGGTACTAACAGGGACCCTTTCCTTAAACTGGCTGACAGAAGTTATCGACTGGTAGTCATATTGGTTGCCCCATTCCGTGTCTTTCGCAGTCTGTATCAACTTCCTGAACCATTCAGCCTGCACCTCATGCGGGTACTTGATGAATAATTCGATCTGGTGGATCCTTTTTTTAATCAACCAGTATAAAACGGAATTGATAAGTGCCATGACAGGTTCCTGCTTGCGCGATTGAATCCCAAAAATAGTATTTTAGGAGATAATGAATGGCGGGATATTTTTTTATTTATGAACGAACTTGATGAAAATGTTACATCACTTTGGTGCTGATCTCAGCAGATACAGCCCGATGATCCCGAATATCAGGTTAGGGATCCAGGCAGCGATAGCCGGCGGCAGATCGCCGACAGTTGCAAATACAGTTGTGACCCGCATAAGAAGGATATAAGCGAAAGTCAGCAAAATACCCAGGCCCAGGTGCATGCCTATCCCCCCTCTCAGTTTCCGGCTTGACAGGGAAACACCGATCAGTGTCATGACCAGCATGGAGAAAGGGGAGGCTATCCTGTTATGCTTCTCCATATCAAAAAACACGATCTCTTCGACACCTTTGAGTTTTTCCTGCTTGATGTATCGGTGAAGCTCCCCGAACGTCATTTCTTCATAACTTGCTTTCTTGATATAGAGTTCGGCAGGTATCAGATTAAGCGTTGTATCCAGGTTTGTGCCCTGTTTGATTCTTTCCCTTGTCCCATCAATTGTCCTGACCGTGTAATTCTGGATCAGCCAGTGTGTTCGTCAGGCTGTCCCATATGATGCGGTCGGCCATTAATTTATATTCCAGGTTGTGGCCGTTGAATTTTTCCAGCGTAAAGCGGTATCCGCTTTTAGCCTTTATATTGAAACTTTCCATATAGACGAAGGTGCCCGGATTGATCTGCAAATGGATATGTTCGTCTTTGCTTTTTGACAGGTTCTGGAAATAAATGTCGGTAAAAGCCCTTCTTTTTTGATTGGTGTAAGGAATAAGATAATTAGCCAGGTAAAAGGAAAGCAGGGCAAGAAAAATAGCCGAGATAAAATATGGCCGGAGCATACGGAAATAACTCACCCCGCTGCTGAGAATGGCAATGATCTCGGAGTTGGAGGCCATCTGGGAAGTGAAATATATGACTGAAATGAAAGTGAACAGGTAACTGAACAGATTGATAAAATAAGGGATGAAATTGAGATAATAATCAAAAATGATCGAATTCAGCGGTGCCTGCTTTGAAATGAACTCGTCGATGTTCTCCGACAGGTCGAAAATGATGACGATCATGATAAGCAGCGAAATGGCATAGAAAAAAGTACCCAGGAATTTTTTAATGATATAGAAATCGATGGTTTTCACGGGTATTTTTCTTCAATATACGCTGTAAAAGTAGAAAAATTGTTACAGCCTCTGCGATAATTGCTTTATCATCCGATCTTTCCAGGGGCTGAATTCGCCTGTTGAAATTTTTTCCCTGGCCTGGTCCATCAGCCACAGGTAAAAAGCGAGATTATGAAGGCTGGCCAGCATGGCGCCCAGCATTTCCCCTGAAATGATGAGATGGCGCAGAAATGCTTTACTGCAGGTCCTGTCGGCAGGTAAAATGCCAGCTTCATCAACAGGGGTGAAATCATGTTTCCACTTCTCATTTTTCATGTTCATCACACCCTCCGGGGTGAATACCATGCCATTTCTTCCATTACGGGTGGGCATGACACAATCAAACATATCAATGCCTAGTGCTATGCTTTGCAGCAGGTTTACCGGTGTTCCCACACCCATGAGGTACCGCGGTTTGTCTTTTGGCAGGATATGGCAAACAAGACTGGTCATTTCATACATGACATCTTCGGGTTCACCGACCGAGAGACCGCCGATAGCATTTCCATCAGCTCCTGCCGATGCAATGGTTTCCGCTGATTTTGCCCTGAGGTCCTTGTATACCCCTCCCTGGACAATCGGGAACAAAGACTGGCTGAATCCATATTTCGGGGCTGTTTCGTTAAACCTGGAGATACAACGTTCAAGCCACCGGTGCGTGAGTTGCATGGAATTATCGACATAGTCGCGTGAAGCCTGGGAGGGAGGACATTCATCAAATGCCATGATGATATCGGCCCCGATCGACCGTTGAATATCTATGACCGATTCAGGGGTAAAAGTGTGTTTTGAACCATCTATATGAGACTGGAAAGTCACCCCGTTCTCCGTTAATTTCCGGCTGTCGGCCAGGGAATATACCTGGTATCCCCCGCTGTCGGTAAGGATGGGTTTATCCCATCCGTTAAACCGGTGCAAACCTCCCGCCTCCTCAATTACCTCAATACCAGGCCTTGTGTATAGGTGATAAGTATTCCCCAGGATGATCTTCGCCCTGACAACATCTCTTAAATCGCTGAAATGTAACGCTTTAACAGTTCCGGCTGTGCCGACCGGCATAAAAATGGGGGTAGGTATTAACCCATGTTCAGTTTCCAGGCTACCTGCTCTCGCATCTGATTGAGGATCAATTGATTCGATTGTAAATCTCATTGTTAATAAAAATTGGTCAAAGATAAATTTAATTCATCGGGGAATGAATAATTTTGTTTCAACCTATGTTTGAATTTCCTTCTGAAACAACGATTCTTCAGATACTGCCATTTGCAGTATTCATTTTGTTTGGCCTGGCATGGCTCATCCAGATGGTTTACTACTGGACCCTATACAGCAGGCTGGCTTTTTACCGGGAAAAAGCGAAAGATACCGGCATGAAGCCGGTTTCTGTGATCATATGTGCCAAGAACGAATACCAGAACCTGCTTCATAACCTGCCGTCGGTCCTGGAGCAGGATTATCCGGATTACGAAGTTATCGTGGTGAATGATGCTTCCGATGATGACAGTATCGAGCTGCTCAATTCCTTGACGCGGAATTATAAACATCTCCGCATTTTTGATCTTGAACGAAACCTGAACTTTTTCTCCGGTAAGAAATTCCCACTTTCATTAGGAATCAAATCGGCCCGGCACGAGGTTATCCTGCTGACCGATGCCGATTGTCAACCATCCAGCCCGCATTGGATCAAAAAAATAATGGCTAATTATGACAATCAGACCGAAATTGTGCTGGGGTATGGTACCTTTAAAAAAACAGTAGGTTTCCTGAACCAGCTTATCCGTTATGATGCATTCCTGGTGGCCATGCAATATCTTTCTTTCGCACTCGCCGGGAGTCCGTATATGGGAGTTGGCAGAAATCTTTCCTATAAAAGAGACCTGTTTTACAGGGCAAAAGGGTTCACTTCGCATTACAAACTTAAATCCGGGGATGATGACCTTTTCATCAACCGGGCTGCAAACCGTGGCAACACCAGAATTGAGATATCTCCTGATGCCCATACCATTTCGACAGCCAAAGCCAGCCTGGTGCAATGGATACTGCAGAAGCGGAGGCATTACACGTACGGCCCGATATTACCGCCCTGTTTTTAAATTTTTGCTTTCGCTTGCTTATATTTCCAAGCTTTTCCTGTACCTTTCCTTTATCGCATTATTAATTCTCAAGTATAACTGGCTGATCGCACTGATCGCTTTTTCGGTATATTTTATAAGTCATTGGGTCATACTGGCCTTTAGCACTAATAAAATGAGGGAAAATGACCTTGCCGTGCTTTCTCCTATCCTGGAGATTATATTGCTGGCCCTGAGCCCGGTCATTTATTTCTCCAATCTTATTATCAAGCAGGAGAAATGGAAATAAACCTCAGGCTCACCGGTAAAGCCCAGAGGGATTATGAGCTGGTCAAAGCTGCTCTGGGAAAGGGAGAGCAGAATGCCTATGCGGAATTGATGAGAAATTACCGGGATTCCCTTTATTTTATGATGCTGAAAATGACCAACAATCCGGAGGATGCCGATGATCTGACCATTGAAGCTTTCGGGAAAGCCTTTAAAAACCTTCACCAGTATACACCTGAATATGCTTTCAGTACCTGGCTTTTTAAGATCGCATCCAACAATTGTATTGATTTCATCCGGAAAAAGACGTATGAATGAGCCGATTTCCATTAATATGATTGACCTTACAGATAACGGCGATGACCTGGCGGATATGCTGCCTGCAACTTCCCGAACCCGGAGGAAGATATAATCAGGCAGCAGAAAATCCAGGCATTGAGGGATATCATTGACCGGCTCAAACCTCATTATAAAAAGCTTATTGAATTGAGATATTATGAAGAACGTTCTTATGAAGAAATATCATCAGAACTGAATCTTGCCAATTGGTACGGTCAAAGCACAACTATTCAGGGCAAGGGAGTTTCTGTATCATATCCTGAAAAACCGTCATGATAAAGTTCAATGAGGAATAAAAACAACCCTGGATTAGAATTTTTATCGATGATATTAGTAATAATTTCAAATTAATTGTAGTTATTTTGAAGTAGTTAAACTTTTAAATTATCAGAATATGAAAACTATTAAACTATACGGTCATCATTTTATCATGGCCTTTATCATGATTACCGGCTGTGGTAAAAAGAAGGAGCAGCAGATACTTGATTTACAGGCAAAAAATGCACAATTAGAGGCGGAATATGAGAAAAAGGATTCCTTACTGAATGAGCTCTTCACATCAATCAATGATATTGAAAGAAATCTGTCAGATATCACTGCAAGGGAGAAATTGATCACCGATGCCCCGGTTGATGAAAAAAGGATGAATATGGATGTCAGGAACAAGATCATGGATGAGATCATCCTGATAAATAATATCATGGAGGAGAATAAAAAACAGCTGGCTTTGCTGAAAGACCAGCTAAAGAAATCGGACTCCAAGGATTCTGCTTTGCAGGAGACCATCAAATTGCTCACTCAAAAGGCTTGAAGAAAAGGAAATGGAAATCAGATGGATTGAAAGAACAACTGGTGAAGCTGAACTTTACTATAGACGCTTTGAATGCTACCGTGGATACATTGCGTGATGAAACTGCATCGCAATCAAAGGTGATCAGCCAGCAGGATGCCCTGATCGGTGAAATGAACACGATCTGGTATGTGATAGGGACAAAGAAAGAGTTATCGGAAAAGGGAATGATTGAAAAGTCCGGCGGAATGTTGAGTGGTGATATGAAAATGAGTGAAATGATCAATCCGGACCATTTCACAACAGCCGACATGAGAAGCCTCTCACGGATTACTTTTCGAATGCAAAAAAGCCGAACTGGTTACCGTCCATCCGGAAGGGTCATACAGGTTTCTGGAAGAAAATGAAATGATAACCGGTATTAGAGATCACTCGATGCAACGGAATTCTGGAAATCTTCCCGCTTCCTGGTCATTATGACCCGCTGATATCAGTCAGGTTCTTATGGATATAAATGAATTTCAACAAGCGATCCTCCGGGGAATCGGGGATGAACTCCCGGAACTCCGGCCTTTTGACGAATCTGTCAGCCATGCGCCCCGCCGTAAAGATATCCTGACCAATAGTGAAAAGCGCCTGGCGCTTAAAAATGCCCTCCGGTATTTTAAACCGGAACATCACCCGGTCCTGGCAGGTGAATTTGCAGAAGAACTTGAAAAATACGGCAGGATCTACATGTACCGGTTCAGACCGGTTTACCCGGTTTATGCCAGGCCCGTCGATGAATACCCGCATCGTTCCCTGCAGGCCGCTGCTATCATGCTGATGATCCAGAATAACCTGGATCCTGCAGTCGCCCAGCATCCCCATGAACTGATCACTTACGGCGGTAACGGGGCTGTATTTCAAAACTGGGCCCAGTACCTGCTGACCATGAAATACCTGGCGGAGATGACGGACGACCAGACACTGGTGATGTATTCAGGTCATCCGATGGGCTTGTTCCCTTCACATCCCGATGCACCGAGGGTAGTTGTTACCAACGGGATGGTCATTCCGAATTATTCCAGCCAGGACCACTGGGAAAAGTTCAATGCACTTGGCGTTTCCCAGTATGGACAGATGACCGCCGGTTCATACATGTATATCGGCCCCCAGGGAATTGTCCATGGCACTGCGATCACCGTGCTCAATGCCGGAAGGAGGATCAGTCGATGAATCAGGTAGCCTCGCAGGGAAAGTTTTCGTAACTTCAGGCCTTGGCGGGATGTCGGGCGCACAGGCTAAAGCTGCCGTAATCGCCGGTGCGATTGGCGTGATAGCGGAGATCAATCCCAAGGCTGTTGAAAAGCGCCATGCCCAGGGATGGGTCGATGAGGTTTACAATGACCTTGATGAGCTTATCGCCAGGATGGACAAGGCACGTGCCGGAAAAGAAGCCGTTTCACTTGCCTACCAGGGAAATATTGTCGATTTATGGGAGAAACTTGGCAAAGGAAAATATAAGCATTGAGCTGGGTTCCGACCAGACTTCATTGCACAATCCCTGGGCAGGAGGATATTATCCGGCCGGGCTGGGTTTCGAAGAATCCAACCGGATGATGGTTGATGATCCTGAAGGTTTCAGGGAAATGGTGAAAAAATCTTTATTCCGCCAGGTAGCGGCTATCAATATTCTGGCCTCCCGCGGCATGTATTTCTGGGACTACGGAAATGCATTCCTTCTCGAATCGGGCAGGGCAGGGGCTGATGTTTTTAAACCTGACGGCACTTACCGATACCAGTCATATGTGCAGGATATCATGGGCCCCTTATGCTTCGATTATGGCTTCGGGCCGTTCCGCTGGGTCTGTACCTCCGGAGAGCCGGAAGACCTCAGGATCACCGACCTGATTGCCGGAAATGTCCTGGAAGAGCTGGCATCAGTTGCACCACCTGAAATTCGCCAGCAGCTTAATGATAATTTATTGTGGATCAGGGCGGCAGAACAAAACAAGCTGGTTGTCGGTTCACAGGCGCGTATCCTTTATGCTGATGCCGATGGCCGCATCCGGATCGCCGAAGCGTTTAACCAGGCTATCGCGGAGGGACATATTTCCGGCCCGGTGGTATTGGGGCGTGATCATCATGATGTGTCAGGGACTGATTCACCTTACCGCGAAACATCCAATATTTACGACGGCTCACAGTTTACAGCCGATATGGCAGTGCAAAACGTTATCGGCGACGCTTTCCGGGGTGCAACCTGGGTTTCCCTGCATAATGGCGGAGGCGTAGGTTGGGGAGAAGTGATCAACGGGGGATTTGGCATGCTCCTTGACGGTTCTGCTGATGCTTCGCGCCGGCTGAAAAATATGCTGTTCTGGGATGTCAATAACGGTATCGCCCGCAGAAGCTGGGCACGAAACCGGGAAGCTGTTTTCGCCATCAAAAAGGCAATGGAAGCGGAACCGAAATTAAGAGTCACCCTGCCAAACCTGGCAGATGATAGATTGATCGACCAGTTCTTTATCTGACCGTGATCTTACCGGTGAATATCTGGTCACCGGCCGTGACCTGATAAAGGTAAAGGCCTTGATTCCATGCTGTTCCGTCAATGTTAATGCTATGTCCTCCGGTAGAAAGATTGCCTTCATCTGAATCCAGGACCATCTGTCCGGTCACGGAAAATATTTTAACATTGACTTCAGAAGGATTTTCCAGTTTGATGAGCAGGGTTGCTTTGTCCTGTATCGGGTTCGGGAATATAGTAACGGAAGTAAGCCATTCATTTTCTTCAATTCCGACCGGATCTGCAGTGTTGAAATCCACGATCTCCGTCAGGCCAAACTCAGCTCCCTGGTAAATTGTCGTATTGCTGCCGTGATATAGCATATAAAAGCCCGGAGTATATAATCCGTCCCCACCGGTATCATAAATGGTGAAGGTATGGCAATCTTCCGCGGTCAAGGTGAAAGTCTGCTGGATCATTTGTCCTCCTGTCGAATAAGGCCCTCCGCTATAAAGCACCTCGCCGGCCGAGTTTTTCAGTTCCCAGGTGGTTTCACCGGGATTGTTATCCGTGCGCATGATCAGTTTCACTGTATTGGGCGTGTGTATCGCTTCAGGGAAAATTACCGTCCTTGAATCATTGGAAGGACATTCATCTGTGTTACCGTTTGGATTTGAGGTATAAATGACGATGTTATTTTCTTCATCGCCGGTAAAAGTCACAGATGGAAGGGCTACCATTTCTTCTCCCAGGTAATCCAGCGTCCCGTCCCAGGAAAAGCTCTGGAGTTCTCCTCCGTTCACCTGGTAAAAAATATCCACCGAATTAAGGGAAGCGCTGCCTAAATTGCGGATGAATAGCGAAGGCTCAACATTTCCGCTGCAGGAGGTGACCGGAACATCAAAAACCTCGTTAACCGCTGCATCAAATTCATATTCCGGGGTAAAGTCCATCAGGGGCATTTTCATAGCCTGGAAGATCTCTTTGGTGCTGTTGTCCTGCAGGAAAACCACCACTTCACAATTTTCAAGAACCCAGGTAGGATCGACTGAGAAGGTGATATCATATTCCTGGATATCTCCGCTGGCAAAACTGACCGTGGTCCCGCTCTGGCTGGGTGCCATCACGCGGCAGACATAATCCAGTTCGTCCATGCCCTGCCAGGCTTCCTGGATGTTCGATTCTGTGAGCACAGTATGCAATCTCAGGTTAGCACTGGTATTTGCGGCTACTTTTTCGAGGGTAATGTGCGCCGTGAAATCGCTCAGGCAGGTATGGGTGCCGGTGGCCTCAATAGTAAATGAAGATTGGATGGCCATGCGGGAGTTAACTTTGGGGTAATATTGCGGGAACATGGATTCGGTGCCACTTCCGCCTACTACCGCGTTCCTTCCGTCGAAATAAGCCGTGGGGAAACCCGGTATCGCGTAATAACTGTTCCGGGCATTGGAATACACATTGGTATAATCATCCCCGTTATGGTATTTTATGACTGCTACCTGGTAGCCGCCTTCAATCAGGTCTTCAACGCCCATGGCTGCTCCCGGGCAATATGGGCACCATGTGCCAGTGCCGATTTCAACCACGACTTTATCGCGCGGAACCTGCTGGGAAAAGGAAAACAGGGTAATGACGCAAAGGAAAATAAGGGTGAATAATTGCTTTTTCATAATGATGATCTTGATTTATTGAACAATAGTTAATTTTTGAGTGTAGGTTCTTATTCCTATATTTGTTTTAACCAGGTAAATTCCGGGTTTGATATCGCCGGATGCTATACTGATAGTCTGCGGACCTGCAGATAGGATAGCTGGTTCTAATGCTTTAACCTGGCGCCCGGCCAGGTCATAAATACCAATACTTACTTTTTCATTATTAAAAAGGAAAAAATAAAGATTGACAGAAGAATTTGCAGGATTAGGGTATATATTAATGTCGGTCAGGGCCTCTTTTTCAACCAATCCAACCTGCGTATTCACTTCAAAATAGGCTGAATCGACAGGGCCGAATTCAGTACCGTTTTTAATGTAATTATTACTGCCATAATAAAGTGCATAGAAACCCGGCAGGGTAAGCCCGTCACCACCGCTGTCATAAATTTTAAAAATATAACATTCAACATCTTCCAATTGGAATGTTTCCTGGTAAACTGAATTGGCATTGCTGTAAGGTCCGCCGGAATAGGTAATTTCGCCTGCGGAATTGAGGATTTCCCAGGTTGTCTGCTGGGGGTAGTTATCAGTACGGATCATGAGTTTTACAGTAAGCGGGGTAATCTCTGCCCGCTCAAACTCCTGGATCAGGGTGTCATTGCGCGTATAATCATCAGGGGAACCATTGGGGTTCACAGAATAAGCATAGAAATTGTTTTCATCCAGGATCTCAAAACCGACCTGTGGCAGTGTAATTTCAGCCGATTCCATGAAATCCAGGTTACCGGACCATGGAAAAGTATAGGTGGTTTCATCATTCACACGGTAATAAACATCAACGCTGGTAAGAGGGTTTGCACCCTGGTTCCGGATGATGATCTTCGGCTCCATCGTGCCAAGGCAATTTGTTTCACTGATATTTGAAACTGCCGCAACATTAACTTCATTGTCGTAAAGCGGGGTTAACGGATCAGTGCTACTGTTGCCTGCCTGGTGGACTTCTTTGCTTGTATTATTCTGAATAAAGCCAACTACGCCGATTTCGTCGATGTCATAAATATTCTGCAAATGCCATGAACCTTGAAGAATGATATAATCTCCCGGCTGAAATGAAGTCGGCAGAGTCGTTCCGTCATCATCAGGCACCATTTTTTTCATAACATCCAGGAAGGTTTTTTCACCATTGGACCCGGGGGCCGTGGAGAAATAAATATGTTTTTCCACAACCACCATATGGGCGAGAAGGGGACCGCTAACGGCAGCCGTGGCTTCGATCATCATATCAATATAAATGCTGTCGATGTCATCCGAAATCCTGTGACTCAGGCTAATGTTAAATGGTGAAGGGACGTCTGCATATTCGTCGATCAGAGCCTGGGTATAGCCATGGGGGCCGCCGGGATAACCGAAAGTCGGTCCGTTAGGAATATTTCCATCGATACAGGCGGTCGGAACGCCATTGATCCCATAATATGCCACCCGGGCGTTGTTTTCCGCCACATTGTGATTATGCATCGGGTCATACCCTGGAAAATACCAGTGATACTTTATAGCTGTGAGCTTATCGCGGTTCTGGTTGAGAAGGATGTCGAAAGCAGGATTCTGGCTGGCACATGGACCGCACGAAGCATTGGTCGCTTCTTCGATCAGTACCATCCTGGCCGATTGGCCCTGGGAATTTATGGCCAGGCCGGTAAATAGAAAAATAAAGAGGTAAAACTTTTTCATTGGTATGATTTTTGAACTCATTAAGGCTGTAAAAATAAGAATAATTTTATCGTTCCATACATAAAGAAATATAGATATTTGAAGATTATTCCGGGCTTAATCCGTGAAAATCTGAGTAATCTGTGATGAATTTTAAAGAAAATAACAAACTTTTATATAATTTTGCATTCGAAAAATCAATCTAAAAAACCTTATTAATATGAAGAAAATTTTACTCTTATTACTTGCTCTGACTCTTATAACCGGTTCATTTGCTCAGAGTTTCTCTTTGTCCTACCTGGGTTCAAGCATCCCTGCCGGCGGAACATTGCCGATAATCGGTGATCCGGCTGATGAAGTCATGGACGCATTGATCAACATCACGAATAATTCCGCTGTGGCCAAATCGGTCAAGGTGAAGAAAATTATTCATGAAGGCGATACGCTCGCAGGAACGGAAAATTCTTTTTGCTGGGGTTTATGCTATCCTGACACTACTTATCTCAGCCCGTTATCCACAGACCATCGAGCCGGCACAAATCAGCGACCAGTTTTATGGTGATTACAGGCCGAAAAATATCCCCGGCAAATCCAAGATAATGTATGTCTTTTTTGATGTCGACAACCGGAATGACTCCGTTGCGGTTATGGTTGAATATAACGCCAGCCCTGCATCAGCAGGCGACGACCTGGCCGGCCTCGTGAAGTTTTCAGGTGCCTATCCAAACCCTGCTGTCAATATGGTCAATGTGGATTACAGCATTCCTGCCTCGGTAAATAAAGCCAGTATCACCATCACAAACATGCTTGGATGCAAGGTTAAAGAAGTGAAGCTGGATAGTTATTCGGGCAAGTCGCAGATTGATGTCTCAGAACTCATCAATGGAATCTATTTCTATTCACTTATTGCTGATGACCAGCTGATTCTTAACCAGGAAATTTGTCGTAAAGCACTAAGGGAAATTGCTATTTCGGGGTGGCAACCAGGTCAAAATGTTGCCATTTCATCATCCCGTCAGGATGATCAATATCGGAAGGCTTCGCTGTATCAGTGAAGCCTTCCAGTTTTTTAACGGTATAATTCAGTCCCGATAAAACATTAAAAAGGTCAGCCCGTTCTTCAGCAGTCAGGTTCTTGTTGCATTCAGAGATAATAACGGGCCTGAATTCTTTAATAAGATCCTTCAGGCTTTTAATGATCTCTTTATCATAACCTTCGGCATCTATTTTTATAATGGATAACCCGGGAAGAAGGCTTGCATATTCTTTTCTTAGATAATTCTCCAGGTTTTTACCCTTTACTTTTAAGATGTGGGAATGGCCGTGTTTCTGGTTTTTAAGGCTCTGGAAAAAACCTCCATTGCAAAAAGAGGCATCTGAATAGTTAAATTCGAATTCCCCATCATGGTCTGTAGCGGCAAAACATAACGGGATGATCCGCGTTTTGCTTTTGTTTAATTCAGAATTTTTCTGAAGGATGGTGTACACATGCGGGTTGGGCTCCAGGGCCAGGACAGTTCCTTCCGGGCCAATTGCCAGGGCCATGGGTAACGTTGTATCGCCGGTGTGTGCCCCTATGTCAATGGCCAGGCCTCCTTTTTTTGAATAATTCCTGAAAAAATTGACCATGCTTTGCGTAATGACCTTAGGTTGCTCATAAGGATGCAGCCACTGGGCATAATCAATTTTCCCTTCCATCTGGAGATCAAAGGATTTAACCTGAAATCCATAGTCATGAAGCGACCTTTTGGATTTCATCTTCTCGATTTTCTTATTAAAAAAGTCTGATAAACTCATAATGCCCTGTTGATAAGCGGGCAAATATAGTAACTTATCAGCTAATCACCTTGAAATTGAAGGATCCGTTGGTTAAATATAGTCCACTTGTATATTGTCCAAATTACTTATACTTGCCAAAAAAAAAGATTGAGAAGGATTATTAGCCTGACAACTTTCGTATTATTTTTCTGGGGATGCAACTCGGGGAGCAAAACCCCGGAAGAAAATGCCGGAAAGATCCATGAAAAAGTATTTACAGTCGATTCCCATACCGACACGCCCTGGTATTTGCTCCAGGGAGGATTTGACCTGGATGAGCGGCATGATTTTTTAAAGGACGGAAGCCGGCTCGATTTTCCGAGGATGAAGGAAGGCGGGCTTGATGCGGTCTTCATGGCGGCCTTTGTCGGACAGCGCGAACGCAACGATGAAGGTAACCGCAAAGCGAAAGAAAGGGTGATCGCAACCATCGATTCCATTCATGTTCACCTGGCCGCGAGAACGCAAACTGCCGGCATAGCCCTGACACCTGATGAGGCCTATAACATGGAAAAAGCAGGTAAGCGCGCCGTATTTATCGGCATTGAAAATGGGTATGCTATTGGAAATGATACTGGTAATATCGAAGAATTCTACCGGAAAGGAGCAAGGTATATCACTTTATGCCATACAAAAAACAATGATATCTGCGATTCTTCCACCGACTCGACGGAACATAACGGCCTGAGCACCTTTGGCGTTGAAGTGGTCAAAGAGATGAACAGGATTGGAATGATGGTCGATGTGTCCCATATTTCCGATTCCAGCTTTTTATGACGTTCTTGCACTGACCACGGTCCCGGTCATTGCATCCCACTCCTGTGCCAGGGCGATATGCGACAGTCCCCGTAACCTGAATGATGATATGCTGGTGCAATTGGCCCGGAACGGAGGAGTGATCCAGGTTTGCATCCTCAGCGATTATGTGAAGAAACCCTTGCCCTATCCGGCAAGGGACAGTGCTTTCCAGGCAGTGCGCGACAAATACGGGGATTTTAACGCCCTCACCCCTGAAGAAGAAAAAAAAGCCTGGCAGGACTGGGACAGGGTAGATTCCATCTTTCCCCGAAAACTGGCAACCATCGCTGAAATGGTCGATCATATTGACCATATTGTAAAGGTTGCCGGGATCGATCATGTAGGGATAGGAACCGATTTTGACGGTGGGGGCGGTCTTGAAGATTGCCACGATGTCAGCCAGCTCGGCGGAATCACCCTCGAACTCGTCAGACGCGGTTATTCAGAAGAAGATATCCGTAAGATCTGGGGAGGAAATATGATGCGGGTGATGCGCGAAGTTCAGCAGGTGAGCGGCTGAGAGATCCTTTGATGCAAATAAAAAAGCCTTACGGTCAGTAAGGCTTTTCCAGATTAAGGTTTTGTGCTTATATTAAGATAGCTTAACATTTACTGCATTTAATCCTTTTTTTCCTTCTTGAAGCTCAAAGGTTACTTTGTCGTTTTCCTTGATCTCATCTTTTAATCCTGATACATGTACAAAGTATTCCTTGTCCGATGCATCATCTTTAATAAAACCGAATCCTTTTGAATCATTAAAGAATTTTACTGTTCCTGTGTTCATAATGTGTTGTAATTATTAATTTGTGCAAAAGTACATTTTTTTAATTACATACTATCTTTATCTTCAATAAATTAATTTTTTACATTTTATTGCCTACTTTTGCAGTCCTTTTTAAAAATCATTATTCTTATCAGCGTACAGTTATCTTTTCTTATATCCTAATATCAAATCTTTTAGATGATTACAGTATCGGACCTCAGGATCCAGTTCGGAAAACGCGTATTATTCCAGGATGTCAATATAAAATTCACACCCGGCAATTGTTATGGGATCATTGGTGCAAATGGTGCAGGGAAATCCACATTTCTGAAAGTTCTCAGCGGGGAGATGGAAAGTACGAAAGGGTCCGTTACTTTCGGGGCAGGTGAGCGATTGTCGGTACTAAAGCAAAATCACTCGGAATTCGATGATTATACTGTGTTTGAATACCGTGCTGATGGGGCATACCTTATTATGGAAGATCAGCAACGAAAAGGATAGCATTTACAGCCAAGCCTGAATTTTCGGAAGAAGACGGGGTCAGGGCTGCCGAACTGGAGATGAAATTTGCGGAAATGGATGGCTGGGATGCCGAGAGCAATGCGGCCAGCCTGCTGAGCGGACTCGGGATCAAAGAAGCGCTTCACGACAGGCTGATGCGGGAACTGAACGGTAAAGATAAGGTGAAAGTCCTGCTGGCACAGGCCCTGTTTGGAAAACCGGATAACCTTTTGCTCGATGAACCTACCAATGACCTTGATCTCGAAACAGTCAGCTGGCTTGAAAATTATCTTGCCAACTTTGATAATACCGTGCTGGTGGTATCGCATGACAGGCACTTTTTAGATGCCATTTGCACCCATACGGTCGATATCGATTTTAATAAGATACAGCTCTTTGCCGGTAATTATAGTTTCTGGTACGAATCAAGCCAGCTGGCCTTAAGGCAGTTGCAAAATCAGAATAAAAAAGCTGAAGAAAGAAAGAAGGAATTGCTTGAATTCATTGCCCGTTTCAGTGCCAATGCTTCCAAATCGAAGCAGACCACCAGCCGGAAGAAGATGATCGAAAAGCTGAATATTGAAGAGATCAGGCCCTCTACACGGAAATATCCCGGGCATCATATTCACACCCGGCAGGGAACCCGGAAATATCATCCTGGAAGTGAAAGGGCTTTCAAAGAGCCTTGATGGCGAATTATTGTTCAAGGATCTCACTTTCACAATGCAGAAAAATGATAAAATTGTTTTTCTTTCCAGGAATACCAGGGCTATGACAGCCTTTTTCGAAATAATCAAGGGCCACATGGAGCCTGACAGCGGTTCATTCATCTGGGGACAAACGATCGTAAAAGCCTATCTGCCGCTGGAATATGAGGAATTGTTCAAAAAGGATATCAGCCTCATCGACTGGCTGGGGCAATATTCAGAGGATACGCATGAAATGTATCTCAGGGGCTTTTTAGGGAAAATGCTTTTTTCAGGAGATGAGATCTATAAGAAAGCGAGCGTGCTGTCAGGCGGCGAGAAAGTCCGTTGCATGATCGCCCGCATGATGATCCGCAATGCCAATGTGATGATCCTGGATACCCCTACCAATCACCTCGACCTTGAATCCATCCAGGCTTTCAATAACACGCTTACCAGGTTCAAAGGCAACATCCTCATGTCGTCGCATGATCATGAGTTCATTCAGACTGTCTGTAACCGGATCATTGAGATCGGTCCTAAAGGCATGATTGATAAGATAATGGATTATGACGATTACGTTTCGGATGAAAAACTGAAAGAATTGAGAAGCCGGTTATATTAGGTCATGCTCTTTATTTGAGCTTTGCCTGAAAATGCTGTCGAACAATACCGGCACCAGCCAGCCAATTAGCGTCCCGATGACCATCCCGCCTAACACATCACCTGGATAATGAACGCCTAAGGCTATTCTGGTGTAGGCAACCAGAAAAGCCCAGGTAAAGACCGGGATGATGAATTTTTTTTTCGGGATCAGGATGGAAAGAGCCACTGCGATGGCAAATACTTCTATTGTGTGGCCGGAAGGGAAGGAGGGACTGCCAGCTTCCGACAACTTTTCTATATCAGGGTAAGTTTTGAATGGCCGCTCCCTGGTAATTAAGGTCTTAAGTGAAAAACTTACTGTTGCTGCAATAATGAACACGGCAAGCATTTTGAAAAAAATGATCCGCAATGGCCTTGATTTTGATCCTATCGAGGCGATGAGTATTCCCAGTATTAACCCGATACTGATGAAAGAGGTGGCATATGAAATTATATACAGGAACTGGTCCAGAGCCACAATGCGGTTGTGATGGATCAGGCGCAGGATGCTTATGTCTATTTCGGAGATTGCAGAATTTAGCATCAGACCAATTTTTAATTAAAAATTCAAAATTCAAAATTCAAAATTATATTATGCTTCGGGCTCAATGCAAAGAGCTTTACAGATGGAGGAAGCCGCACGCTTTGAAGCTCCTTCACCGCCAAGTTTTTCCCTGAGCAAACTATATTCTGAAATGATCTTTACCCGTTTGTCTTCATCCAGTATATTATTCAGCTCTATTTCAAGGTTTTCTTTGTTAAAATCACCCTGGATCAGTTCGGTGACCACCTGCCGGTCCATGATCAGGTTCACCAGCGAGATATATTTCACATCCACAATGCGCCTGGCTATCGCAAAGGAAACGGCACTGCCCCGGTAGCACACAACCTGCGGAATACCGAATAAAGCTGTTTCCAGCGTAGCGGTGCCTGAAGTGACCAGTGCGGCGTGCGCATGTCTTAGCAATTCATGCGTCTGACCGAAAAGGATCCTGGGCCCTTTTATCCCGGTCACCTGTTTGTAATAATTCGGATCGACCGACGGGGCACCGGCTATCACGAATTCAAATTCAGGAAATCTACCTGCAAGAGATGCCATCCCGGGAAGCATCCGCTTAATCTCCTGTTTCCTGGAACCCGGCAACAGGGCGATAATGGGCCTGCCACTTAACTGGTGGGCTGTATTAAAAGCTTCTGAATTCGTATAGGTTGTCGGCCGGTTCACCACGTCGAGCAAAGGATGTCCTACAAATTCAACCGGGTAATCATACTTCCGGTAAAACTCTTCTTCAAATGGCAGGATAACCAGCATTTTGTCGACGTTTTTACGGATACCGTAAACCCTCGATTTCTTCCACGCCCATACCTGCGGGGAAATATAGTAAATAACTTTCAGGCCTTTCCTGTGCGCAAAATCTGCGATCCTCAGGTTGAAGCCGGGATAATCTATGAGTATAAGGACGTCGGATTTAAACTTAAAAATATCATTCTTGCAGAAATCCAGGTTTTTCATGATGGTCCGGATATTCAATCGCTACCTCTATAAAGCCCATATAGGCCAGGTCACGGTAATGTTTCACCAGGTCCCCGCCGGCTGCCTGCATCAGGTCCCCTCCCCAGCAGCGAAATACTGCTCCGGGATCAGTTTTCCTGAGCTCCAGCATGAGGTTTGCAGCATGCATGTCGCCTGAAGCTTCGCCGGCAATGAGGTAATAGCGCATATCAGAAATATCGGATGACGAGAAAATATACCACCATTAAAAGAAAAGTGACCAGCAGGACACCCCGGCCGGTCTTGTCGAACTTATAGGTTACAAAATAAATCCTGATCGGGATGACATTAATGATGAGGGCCAGCAGCATCATACGGTCGGATTCAAAAGGACGCGCCCAGGCCGTGCCGGTCTCGACAAATAACGCTACGATCGACAATATCCCGTAGACCATTCCCGGCAAAACAAGCCCTATCAGTGCCCCGAGGGCCATATTATCCTTTTTCAGCATCGAAATTCCATTGTTGTAAAGTGGCCAGGGCATAATGTGCTGTCAGGTCAAAATGAACCGGGACGACTGACACATAATTATTCTCAAGTGCCCATTGGTCTGTATCTTCATTTTCTTCCAGCTTCTCAAAATACCCCGTCAGCCAGTAATAGTCTCGTTTATGCGGATCCGTCCGGGCATCGAACTCTTCGACCCATTTTGACCGCCCCTGCCGGCAGACTTTGACCCCTTTGATCTCATGGCCATTGACTGCAGGGATGTTTACGTTAAGACAAACCCCATCGGGCAGGCCGTTTGTCAGAACTTTTTCCGCAATGAGCCTGACAAAGGGTGCGCACGCACTGAAATCGGCCTGGTGACTGTAATCGAGAAGCGAAAAACCTATAGAAGGCACCCCGCCGATGGCGCTTTCAAGCACTGCAGCCATCGTACCTGAATAGACGATATTAATGGAAGCATTAGAACCATGATTAATCCCTGACACCAGCAAATCCGGTTTTGATTTCATCAGCACCTGTTCTCCCAGTTTTACACAATCGACCGGTGTGCCGTTACAACTGTATTCCTGGTATCCTTCCTCCCTGGTGATCAAATGAAGCCGGAGCGGGTGCCGGACCGTAATGGCATGGCCTGTGCCCGACATAGGCTGATCCGGGGCAACCACAACAACGTTACCGATGCTGCGCATTACGGCGATCAATGCCCGCAGACCGGGAGCGAAGATGCCGTCGTCGTTGGTAATAAGTATGTTAGGAGAATTCAAAATTCAAAATTCAAAATTCAAAATTAGATAAAATATGACCATCGGTCTAAAAACGGCTGAGTTCTTCGTATAATCTCTGCACGGGCAATCCCATCACATTAAAGTATGAGCCCTCGATACGGGTGATGCCGATATACCCGATCCACTCCTGTATGCCATATGCTCCAGCTTTATCATATGGCTTATAGTTTTCGAGGTAATGATCGATCTCTTCTTCAGAAAGGTCTTTGAAAAACACATCGGTCCATGATGTAAAAGACTGGCTTTTATCACGGCTGCGGAGACAAATGCCGGTGACCACCTGGTGCATACTCCCCGAGAGGGTTTGCAGCATTTCAATTGCACCCTTTTTGCCTTCAGGTTTCCCGAGGATACGATTATTGATCAGCACCAGGGTATCGGCAGTGATCAGGATGTTTTTGGGATTTTCAAGCAATTCGCTGAAATGGTCTGCTTTTTTTTCCGCCAGGTAAATCGCGGTTTCATCTGGTGTCAATCCTTCCGGGAATGACTCATCTACTTCGGCGCTGATCTCGGTGAAATCGAGGCCGAGTTGTTTTAGCAGGTACCTTCTTCGCGGGGAGTGTGAGGCCAGGATGATATGACGGTCTTTCAGGTTTTCCAGCATGATCTTTAAATATTTCTGAACCAAAAAGCTGTTAGCGAGAGCATGCCTGCCATCATGATAAGTTTGAGGGTCAGGCTCAGGCGGGAGAATGCTGCTTTGTCCCTGGCCCTGGATGTTTTAAACATGGAGTAAATAAGCAACACCTGCGTAAGCCCGAGTAAATAAGCCATCCACTGATAACCGGATTTGAAAAGATAAAACTGGAACCAGGCCACAGCAGTGAAGGTCATGATTTCAAGTAAAACAAGGAGATAACGCGTTGACCTGAATCCCAGGACAACTGGTATAGTGCGGCAACCGAAGCGGGAATCGCCTTCAATGTCCTGCGCATCTTTGATTATTTCCCTTACCAGGGTCGTCAGGAAAGCGAACAGGGCAAAGGCAAGTACGAACCGGTTCAGCTGGGGAAAGGACAAACTGGCGTCTATGAAAACTTCCGGCTGGCTTTTCAGGTGATAAAATTCAAACAGCCAGTAAATGATGACGACCATGGCAGCAAGCAGGGCCACTACAATATTGCCAATTGCGGGTAGGTACTTGTATTTGAAACTGTAATAAAAAAGCGCGGTCGGTATGATGACGAAAAGAACGCCGAGGAAGATATTATCTGACAGGTAACTGAAAGCAAGGCCGAACACGATCCCGGCAGCGGTGAGATTGAAATGAAGCTTATTCCCTGTGGCTTCGCTGATCCGGCGTCCGATAACCTGTTTCTCAGGTTTGTTGATCCGGTCGAGTTCTATGTCGAGTACATCATTGATCACATAACCTCCGGCCGCGATAAAAAGCGTAGCCAGGACCAGCAGCAGGAATTGCCACCCCGGCATGAGCCCTTCCAGCCCGTTTTGCCTGAAAACAGGCAGAAAGATAGCATAACGCACCAGGCAGAGCATGCCGGCCATGATAAGCAGATTGTAAGGCCGTACTATTTTGAGGTAAGATTTCCAGGGCATAGCATTACCAGCTAAAAGCATCACCATCCATCCACTGTCCCTGGATCTTGAGCACCTGCTCTATCACATCGCGTGCACAGCCTTCTCCACCTTTATAATGCGAGATATAATGTGAAATGGCCTTGATCTCTTCGGCAGCATCGGCAGGACAGGCAGCCACACCGCAATATTTCATGGCATGGTAATCAGGTATGTCATCGCCCAGGTAAAGCACATTTTCAGGTTTCAGGCTGTTTTCTGCCATGAACCCTTTAAGCGTATCGAGTTTTTGTTCAATACCGAGGTAGACATGCTGGACCTTCAGCATGCTGAAACGGTTGGACATGGATTTTGAGCGTCCGCCGGAGATGATGGCTATTTTATAACCTTTCTTAACTGCCAGCTGGATGGCATAACCGTCACGGACATTGGCCGTGCGCAGGGGCTCGCCTTCGTCGAGCAGGATAACCGTGCCATCAGTCAGCGTGCCATCATAATCGAAGACAAATGCATTGATATGTTTCAGGAGTTCTTTGTAATTATTCATTTTTATGATGATGATGATGATGCATAATATTGTCTGTGATAAGTCGGTAAATATCATGGAAGGCCGGATCATCGCGCAGCAGTTCGAGGTGTTTTTCTATGACATGCAGGTCTTTTCTGACCGCCGGCCCTGTCTGGCTTTTAAATGGGTGCTGCTGCCCGGCTTTGAAAGCCGTCTCGACAATTAACGGGCCGAGCACGCTGAAGGGGATATCCTGCCTTTCCAGGATTGATGCTGAAATCGAATACAACTGGTTGGTGAGGTTGGATGCGATCACCGCTGCAAGATGGATCTTTTGCCGGGAAGGAGAGTCGGTAGTCATGACCTGTTCGCTGACAAGCCCGGCAAACCGGGTAAGTTTCGCAGTGATTTTGTCAGTGTTGCCTTCAATAAAAAAAGGAATATTATTGTATTCGATGTTTTTGCCGGAGGTTAAAGTTTGTAATGGCCATATTACACCGGTCGAGGCGGAAGCACCCTGAAGGACATCGATCGATGCGAAACCGGAGGTGTGGACCAGTAATTCTTCGGTGAGATGGAGTCTCATGGCAACTTCCCTGATCCGGTCATCCTGGACAGCTAACAGGTACAGATCGGCCTTTTTAACCAGCAGATCAGGATTCAATATATAAGGTACAGCAAAATCTTTTGATAGCTTCCGGGCAGATTTTTCATTATGTCCAAGGATCTGCAAAGTTCGAATGCCTTTCAATGCCAAAAGCCCTGATAAGGTGCCAGGCGACATTACCCGTGCCAATTACGACCATATTTTGAATTTCCCTGTCCATCCGCTGCAAATTTATAGGTTTAATTCCAGCATAAGCTTTTCATTTTAAAATTCTGTTTAAATTGCTGACGTTTTCATTTGAACAATTTGAATATCTCCTTGTTTGTTATCTTGAACTATTGATCAATCGAATGGCTCTGTATTCAATTAAAGACTTGGAAAGAATATCCGGGGTAAAAGCCCACACTATCAGGATATGGGAGAAACGCTACGGTATCGTGGAGCCCAAGCGTACCGAATCCAATATTCGCTTCTACTGCGATACTGAAGTTAAAAAGCTGATGAATATCTCCATCCTGCTCAATCATGGCTATAAGATTTCCAAATTGGCTGTGCTGGATTCGGCTGAACTTTCCAAAAAGGTACTTGAAGTATCGATGATATCCAATGGCCACGACAGCCAGATAGAAAACCTTGTGGTTGCGATGATAGAAATGGACGAGTCCAAATTCGAGAAAATCCTTAACATGTCTATTATCAAGGATGGATTTGAGAATACGGTCTTCAAGGTGCTGTACCCTTTTTTCGAGCGGATCGGGGTGCTGTGGCAGGCCGGCAGCATCAATCCTGCACATGAACATTTTATTTCCAACCTTGTCAGGCAGAAGATTTATGTAGCTATCGACAGTATTCCATTGCCGGTAGGGAATGAGACGAAAAAATTCCTTCTTTTTCTTCCTGAATGGGACCTGCATGACCTGGGCCTCCTTGTTTACAATTACCTGATCAAGATCAGGGGATATAAAGTAATTTACCTGGGGCCTAATGTTCCGGAAGATGATGTTTACGCAGTAAGTGATTTCCTTTTGCCCGATTATTTCCTGACCGCTTTTGCCAATGCCGTCGAGAAAGATAAGATCGAGTCCTACATCCAACGCATAGCATCCCGTTATCCGGAGAAAACAATTTTCATTACCGGCCATCAGACAGCCGGGACTGACCTGCTCTTTTCCTTCCAATGTCAAAAAAATCAATTCCGCCCTCCAGTTTTCCAACGAAATTATTCCCAATCTATAATTACATTGATAAAACCTACTCCCCTTCCCCCTTCCCTTATCTCCTAGTCTCCTTGTCCCTTCTGTCCCTCTTTCCCCCGCTTGTTAAACAAACTTCTAAGTAATTTTAACACCATTTAACATTTAGATGTTTCAATATAAGAATTATAAAAAATATAAATATCAGTAATACAGTATTATAGATATTCTTATTTAGAATAATTCTTAAAAAATTGTTAAATAACTTGACATGATGTAGTATTTATGTTTAACTTTGCATCATGAAGTTTAAACAAAATAAAAAATATACACCATGACAGTACTGGAATTTAATTATAGGCTCATCAGCATGCAGAGTTACCTTCAATACTTTGCCAAAAAGCTGACCATGAATGAGGAAGACGCTAACGACCTGGTTCAGGAAACTAATTACAAAGCTCTTTTATTCCGTGAGAAGTATGTTCATCACACTAATTTCAAGGCATGGTTGTTTACCATTATGAAGAACATCTTCATTAATAATTACAGGCGGAATAAAAAAGCCAAAACTTTTATTGACACTACCGAAAACCTGCATCATATTCACCAGCATATCGACGCTTTCCCGGTTGCGCCTGATTCCGAACTCCGTGAAAAGGAAGTCCGCAGGGCAGTTGATACCCTGGAGGATGATCACCGGATACCTTTCGAAATGCATACACAGGGTTTTAAGTACAAAGAAATTGCTGACGAGCTTGATATTTCTATCGGGACAGTAAAGAGCCGCATCTTCTTTGGCCGCAAAAAATTGATGGACCGGCTGGAAGGTTATGGAAACTGAAGATTTCGTAAACTTAGTTATAATTCACGGGGTTGTCTCATTTAAAGATGACCCCGTTTTTTATTATACCTGTTAAAACACCTGCCTGACTTCAGCCTTCAGCTGGTCGATAGCCAGTTGCACCGGGTTCTGATCCAGTTGTGCCCAGCGTTCCAGTAATAATTTTGCCAGTTCACCCGCATTTGCACCGGCATCTAACTCAGCTGCCGAAATGTTGACCAAACGTATAATTTCTTCTTTGGCAGATTTTATCATGGCCCATCCGGAAGCAGAAACATAGATCTGTTGTGCGACATTATGTTCAAATTCTTCCCTGATGTTTTGTACCAGCATAACCTGCAAATGATAGGTGGTCATACCGGGTTGCATGGCCCTGTTGACTGCCTGGGCGGGTGTAATCCTTTCAAGCAGGAGGATGAGCCTCTCATATGCCTGCAACCGCAATGGAAGGGTTGTCTGGTTACCTGTGGAATTTCTGCTTTCTGTCCTTTTCTTTTCTTCATTTTGCAAATATGCCTGCACAATCAGCCTGGCAATGAAATACAGTACAACGGCAGGAAGTAAAAATTTCAGGAGCTCAAAAGTTAAAGCAAGGAACATGGAATTGAGATTTGTTTGCAAAGATAGGATTTATTGAAGATTGAAAATTGAAGATTGAAGTATAACAATTTAGCAATTTAACAGTTTAGCAATTTAAACCTCATAATTTTTCTATTTTTGTGAACCTTATAACAAAGAAGAATTATCTATGGAACTTATTGCACAAAGGATACTCAATCTCTCCGAATCGGAAACACTGGCGATGACACGCCGTTGCCGTGAACTGGCTGCCCAGGGAATAGAAGTTATAAACCTCAGCATTGGTGAGCCCGACTTTAATACCCCCGATAATATCAAAGAAGCTGCTATCAAAGCCATACATGAAAACCGGACACATTATCCTCCCGTTCCCGGCTTCCTGGAGTTGAGAAAAGCAATTTGTCATAAGCTCAAGCGCGACAATAACCTGGAATTCACGCCGGAGCAAATTGTGGTATCCACAGGTGCGAAGCACTCCATTGCCAATGCCATCATCAGCCTGGTGAACGCCGGGGAAGAAGTCATTCTGCCTGCACCTTACTGGGTTTCATACAAGGAAATGGTGAAGCTGGCCCGGGGAGTGGCTGTTTTTGTTCCCACAACAGTTGAAACCGACTTTAAGATCACACCGGAACAACTTGAAGGTGCCATTACCCCTAAGACAAAAGTGGTACTTTACAGCAGCCCCTGCAATCCAACGGGTAGTGTTTATACCCGTCAGGAGCTTCATGACCTGGCATAGGTCATTGCACGTCATCCGGAAATCTTTGTGATATCTGATGAGATTTACGAACTGATCAATTTCGATTCGCATCATGAAAGTATTGCCCAGTTTGACTTCATACGCAACCAGGTCATCCTGGTCAATGGGGTTTCGAAAGGATTTGCCATGACAGGCTGGAGGCTCGGTTACCTGGCGGCGCCGCTGCATATAGCCAAAGCATGCGATAAACTTCAGGGACAGATGACCTCTGCAACTTGTTCCATCTCTCAGTATGCGGCACTTGAAGCTATGATGACCGAGCCTGGTAAGTCGCCTGAAATCAAGGAAATGCTCAGGATTTTTGATGACCGGAGAAAAAAAATGCATGAACTGCTCCAGTCTGTTCCGGGACTGATCACCAATGTCCCCAAAGGGGCCTTTTATTTCTTCCCTGATGTGACAAGCTATTTTGGGAAAAGTTTCCAGGACAGGATTATTCATAACTCCGGCGACCTGGCCAATTACCTGCTTGATGTTGCCCACGTGGCTGTCGTGCCTGGTGATGCTTTTGGAAACCCTGACTGTATCAGGATTTCTTATGCCACTTCCATAGATTTGCTGACGGAAGCCATGGAACGCATCAAGCGGGCCCTTGCCGATTTACGGTAGAAGTTTTAATTTCTATCTTTACATCATATTTAAATTACATGCCCGTACGAGATTACAAGCAAGTCTTCGAACAATTCCGCCATCTCAGGGTTTTGGTTATTGGAGATGTAATGGTGGATGCCTATGTTTTCGGCAAGATTGACAGGATTTCTCCTGAAGCCCCGGTACCGGTTGTTTCAGTTGAAAAGCGGGTGAACCGGCTCGGCGGTGCCGCTAATGTGGCCCTCAACCTCAAATCCCTGGGTGCAAAACCCATCCTCTGTTCAGTGATCGGCAATGATCCGAAGGGACATGAATTCCGCCAATTGCTTGCGGATGAGAATATCCCGGGTGATGCGGTACTGACAAGCTATGAACGGATTACTACGACAAAATTCAGGATTATTGGAAATAAAGCGCAAATCCTGAGGGTAGATGAAGAAGTTACGCATGATCTTAATGAAAAAGATGAATCCGAACTATTGAATAAGATTTCCGGAATCCTTGAAAAATCGGAAATCCATGCTATTGTACTGCAGGATTACAATAAAGGCGTTCTGACATCAAACCTGATAGCCCGGGTCATAGAAATAGGAAAGGAACATAATGTCCCAATAGCCGTGGACCCGAAAAAGAAAAACTTTTTTCAATTCAAAGGAGCAAGTTTATTCAAACCTAACCTTAAAGAACTTCGTGAGGGCCTTAACCGGGAAATACATGTTCATGACTTCAGCAGCCTGGAAGAAGCGGCTGCCATTTTGCATAAAGAACTGGATGTTAAGATCATTATGACGACGTTGTCCGAAAAAGGAGTTTTTATCAGCCTCCGGGAAGCCGGCGGAGCATTCATCCAACATGTTATCCCTGCACATATCAGAAATGTTTCCGATGTTTCCGGAGCCGGTGACACGGTGATCAGCGTGGCGGCCCTTTGCCTCGCAACAGGTTTGGATGCTAGGGAGATAGCATCCCTTTCCAATCTTGCCGGAGGACTGGTTTGCGAGGAAGTCGGGGTGGTCCCGGTTAACCGTGAGAAACTTCTCATTGAATCGATCAATCTGCTTCAGTAGATCTCATAAAGCAAACTGATCTTTTTTTCTTAAAACTTTTCATTAAGTTTGCACCCGTAAAAATAAAACCGGGGAGCATCCGTTACTTTAACAACAAAACTGATACGAGTTGAGAAAGGTTTTTTTTATTTTCACTGTTCTTATAATTCTGAGCCCTTTTGGAGGATCATATGGCCAAAGCCGCAAGGTGATGAATTTACCGGCATATGATAATGCGCAGTATCACTTTGGTTTTACTCTCGCTCTCAACCATATGCTTTTTACTATAAAACCGGCTTCAGATTTGAATACCAGGGTTTATACAAGCCTTCAGACCCCTGAGCTGGCTGTCGATTCCTCCATGCTACTGGGAGTCAATTCATCACCGACTTTTGGTTTTTGTATCGGAATAAACGGTGATTTACGCCTGGGGCGTCAGTTCAACCTGCGGTTTGTGCCTGCCCTTTCATTCGGTGAGAGATATATCAATTATTCAATCCTTGGCTATCAGCAAGGCGGAAATACTACCCTGATCGACGTAAAGAAAAATATCGGTTCAGTTTTTATCGACTTTCCGCTTTATGTAAAATACAAATCAAAAAGGCACAACAATATGCTGGCCTATTTACTGGCTGGCGGTCAGTACAGCCTTGATATAGCATCAAATGCACGTAAGCAGGACCTGAGCGGGCAAACCGTGGTCAAGCTTAATAAAAACGATATTTATGCCCTGGTGGGGGTCGGATTCGATTTTTACAATCCCTGGTTCAAGCTTGGCATTGAATTAAAAATGGCTTATGGGCTTTTTGATATGCTGAAACGGGATAATACAATATATACACAGGGAATTGAGAAACTGGATTCGAAAATTTTCCAGCTTGCCTTTACCTTTGAATAGTGGAACCATAAAACCGACCAAATATGCCTTCCTCTTCAAACCCGGACCTTTTCGAAATAATCAATAAGAAAGGTCAGCTTAAGCAACTGGTTTACCGCAATACGCTTGAATCAATCATTCTTATTAAAAAAGCTGTCACAGAGCTTCAGAAAGAATATCAAAAGAAATATTCTAAAGATCCTCAGGCTATTCCATTTATTTATAAGGATATGGGTGAATTTGAAGTTCATCTTCAATTTGCAGGTGATATCCTGATCTTTACCATGCATACCAATATCTTTGAGTTTTCCCGTTACCATGAGGTGATGACTACCAACTATATCAGGGAAGACAAGGACCGGTCGTATTGTGGCATAATCAACATTTATAACTTTTTAGCCGACTCATATAAATATAACCGCGAAAATGACGTCGGTTACCTGATTGGAAGGATTTTTATTAATAAAGACAGGTGTTATTTTATAGAAGGCAAGCGTGAAGTAGGATTGCTGTACAATAATTTCGGCAAGGAAATCCTTGATGAGCAGACTGCCCTGAAGATAGTTGAGTCGGCTGTACTTTACACCATCAATTTTGATTTGCTTACACCACCCTATGATTCCGTCAAGGAGATTTCTTTATCGGAAATGAAATCAATAGGTGATTCCTACACCCTTAAAACAGGTAAGCGGCTGGGATTCAGATTTCTGGCTGATACTGCGGAGGATTAGACAGTCGTCAGTCATTGGTCATTGGTCATTGGTCATTAGTCATTAGTCATTAGTCATTAGTCATTAGTTAGCCGCCACCAAAACTTATGATTTTGCATAAATACATCTTTACAGCGCTTCTAATTGTGGTTAACAATTATTATTGTCTTTCTCAGTCAAGTAATATTTCACATCCACCAAGTAATTTATTGATTCTCGATACAGTAGATGTCAAAGTGTATCGTGAAGGTAAGTTAATAAAATCATCTTCTAAAATCCAGGCACTTGCACAATTCGATAATAATGAATATTTTATTTATTTGGATAATGCAAAAGACACAACTTTTTCAAATCCGTTAAAGTTTTTTAAAGCTTCAACTGATTCTGTATTATTTTGGAATGATGTCTGCACTCTGATTGACAGAAAATTATATATCAATAACAATGATTCCATTGAAATCTTCAAGTATGAATATGATCTTGCCAATGCGATCGATGAAGAATATTATCTTTACTGCAACTCATCAATTGGTCTGATTGGATTACTTAATTATCCTTGGGGATTGTTTTATTTTTATGAAAGCAATAAAATTCCTGGTGAAACAAAGCATAAACTAGAATCTGATATTCTCATCGGGAGCTTTTGATGTTTTGGCGGCGGCTAACGGATGCGCAAAGGCCAGGCCGGCGCTCAAAATTGCTCCCCGCGGCAGGCGCGTATTAGTGAAAAAGTAAAAAATGAAAAGTAAATAAATATAAAAGTTTGGGCGCCTGCCACGGGTAGCAAAAAGCCAGCCCAGGCCTTTGCGCCGAGCGTCATTAGTCATTAGTTGTTAATAGATACCATCACTAATAACTCAACATTCAACATTCAGCATTCAGCATTCAGCATTCAGAACCCGGAACCCGGAACCCGGAACCTGGAACCCGGAACTTTTTTTTTAAACCACTTGCAGAATCAAAAATTATTTTTACTTTTGCACCCTCATTTTGGCCCGTTCGTCTAGGTGGTTAGGACGCCAGGTTTTCATCCTGGAAATCAGGGGTTCGAATCCCCTACGGGCTACTAAAAACCCTGTAATCGATTAGATTACAGGTTTTTTTTTTATTAGAGAAAAAAATATAACCTATCTATTCTAATTTTATCCGTAACTTAACCTGATATTTCAAATAGCAAATTAATCAGGAATCTGCCATGGGAAAAGTCATTGATAATCTGTATTTTGAAGCGTCAATCCAGGATAACCTGGCCATAGTGTCGCTTAAATCCGAAGCTTTTGAACTGATCACAAGCATTGCCGAAAGCCAGGTGATGATGGATTTTATAAGGGATGCCGAACATGATCCTTCCGTAAAGGGCCTGCTACTGCTAAACCGGAAGGACAGCCTCGGAGAACAAGCTTATGACCATTTTATCCGGGGCATACTTGCTGAGGATGATTCACTTGAAAATAAGGATGTCCCAACTTTTCTTCAAAAAAATGTGAGGTTTCGGCAAATTAATATCCTCAACCGGTTCATCCGGTTCCTGGCAGGGTATCATAAACTGGTCATCGCGGGAATTAGTTGCACTCTAGTTACCCCGTTCATGGGGGTCGCCATGGTTGCCGATATCCGGCTGGCCAGCCCCTATGGCGCATTCTCACTTGCACACCGAAAGTACGGCCTGCATCCCAGCGGCGGGATACCATTCTTCCTGACCCATTACCTTGGACATTCAAAAGCCATTGAACTTCAACTCTCCGACAGGATCAACACTGAGGAAGCCTTCAGGTTAGGACTGGTGAACCAGATACTCCCTTCCGACAACTTCCAGGAGAACTGCATCCGGTATATTCAGCCATATCTGAACAATTACAGGTCAACCCTTAGCACGACAAAAAGGCTGAATAATTTCAAAAACCGCTGGCTGCAGGAATACCAGGAACATGAAGGCAGCATTATAAATCTTTAAACTCATTTCCTTTGGAGTCAATTGAAAAGATGAACCGGGATTTTATGAAAAAAAGAAGCCCGGAGGTGAAGATCCTGATCAAAATCCTGGCGATTATCGGGGCTCTGGTCTTTTTGCTCCTCCTGGCAGGATATATTTTCATCAGGATACAGGTTCCCCAGTTGCTTGAATTCAGCAAAGGCATTGCCGAAATCAGGGTAACAGCCAGCCTTGACAGTCTTGAAGATGCAAGGTTCATTACCGGGATGAACGGCTGTGAAAATATTTGCCTGGAAGATGGTACAGGAGGCTTTTATGTTTCCTGTCTCGATGGAAATATTCATTACCTGTACCCGAATTCATCAGGGATTCCGGTAATACGTAAATCATACAGGGCGGGACAGGCTGTCATGGGTTTATCATTAAATGAAGAAGGAAGCCTGATCGCGGCGGTCTGTACCGCACCTTTAAGCGAATGGAGAACAAAGGGTGCAGCTTTATACCGCATATCAAGTGACCTGGTAACCATGGAAAGATTATCAGAAGACTATCCGTCGATGAACGGGATTTGTTTCGACAAGGCCGGGGATCTTTATTTTACCAGCAGCAATTTCAAATTTTTCCACCCGGAAGGAACAATTTACCGGATGTTGTATAAGGATGACAGTTTATTTCTGTCGCCCGAACCCTATATCAGGGATGCCGGTCTTGCCAATGGGCTTTTCTTTGATCCCATGCAGGAAAAGATATTTTTCAGCAACACAATAGGTGGGGTTTATGAATTCTCTTCCACTGAAAACATATTAAAAGGAGTTTATCTCAAACTCAGGTTCATGGAAGCCTGCGATGATCTTTGCACCGATATCAGCGGCAATATCTGGATGACGGATCCGGGGCACAGTACGGTAAAAATGTATAATCCCGGGACAAACCGCCTGGCCAGGTTTGTTGTAGAGGGTATCGGGCAGACCTCTTCCTGCAGGATCAGGTCTGAAAATGGCCGTGAGATGCTGTATATCACGGAACTTAAAAAGTCGCATCAACCTATGTCGGATGTTTTTGACGGGAGGGGTGTGCTGGTAGTTCCGGCCCAATCACTTTTAAAACAACTGGAGCCTTTATTAATAAACTAAATGAGATGATTATGAAACTTATAGCTTGCTTTCTTTTTTTAGTGACATTCTCATCAACAACCAATGCCCAGATGATAACCGCCAACAGCCCTGCACGGCTGATGGTTTACGCCTTGAAGCCTGACGGGACAAAGGCGGTGATGAGCAGTGAATCCCTTTCGATCGTATATGATCAGTTGCAAATGACCGGTGAATTGCTTCTGAATTCCTTACAGGCAGATGATGACCTGCTCAGAAACCTGTTAGATTCTGCCAGAGATGACAGGATTACCTTTTCAGGCCTTATACCGGATGGCCAGTTCGTTTTTCACAGCACGCTCAGCTCGAAGTTTGTTGTTGAAACCGAATTAAATTATGGTGAACTGCAAAGCAGGATATTGATCGATTATGATATCAGCAACCGCAAAACTTCTGTGGCCAATTCATTTGATATAACCTGTTCAGGGAATATATCGCTTCGTGATAACCTGGGAATGACCCGGGATCTCGGACTGGATGATAAGATCAGCTTCCAGTTTTTCCAGAATGTCCAGACAAAGACATATTAAAGCTTGATCAAGCATTTCCGAGTTATTAAATAAATAATCCGTGTTAATCCGTTGCATCCGTGTTAATCCGTGTGCTATTATTATCATTGGTATAAAACATAAATCATTGATAATAAGTACATAAAAAATATTTTTTAAAATAGTTGAAAAAAAGTTGAAATTGACCGGGTATTTTTTAAAAAAAACCCGATAAACATAGTAGAATGGTACATTACACCCAATATGGAATCATCGAAGGCATCCGGCGGAAGGACAAAGATGTGCTGAAATATGTTTACAGGCAATATTTTCCGATGGTCAGGTATTTTATAATTCGCAACCAGGGCTCGGAAGAAGATGCGCAGGATATATTTCAGGAAGCCGTTGTTGCAGTCTATGAAAGGGTAAGGAAAAAAAACCTTGCCCTGGACTGTGCATTTAAGACCTATTTTTATTCAGTTGTCCGTCATATGTGGCTTCAGTATCTTGAAAGGAACAAGATCCATTATGAGTTCAGTGACATGGATGAATTCCTGATGCTGGAAGACCAGGAGCTTTACGATGATTTTCAGGCAAAAAAGGCCATCTTTCAACGGCGATTCCTCGATCTTACAGAGTTATGCCGGAAAATACTTCTGATGGTGGTGGAAGGAACTTCTTATGAAGAAATTGCCTTAACCTTAGGATATAAAGGGCGTCAATATGCCATAAAGAGAAAGTATGAATGCATGAAATCATTAATTAACCGGGTCATCAATGATCCGGATTATAAAAGATTATCACAATGAACACAAAGTACCTTAAGCAATTTGAAAAGTACAATAATGGTGAAATGGAGCCTGAAGAGAAGGCAGCATTTGAAAAATCATTGTCATTGAACATGGAATTGAATAGCTCATTTAAAGAGTATTTAAGCATTTTAGATGCTATCCGTGACCGGGATGCAATGGATTTACGAATTAAACTCAAAGAAATAAGAGAAGAAAATTCCAGGAACATCAGTGGTTCTGACTTCTTCAGGCACAGCTATAACTGGCTCTGGATGGCGGCCCTGCTGACCATCATGATCAGTTTCACGGTAATTGTCTCATTATTGATTACTGAAATGGGATCGGATAACCAGGTCGCGTCTGATTTCAATTCTGTTGAAATTCGCGAATATAGCGCACTTGATCGTGAATTGATGAAATTTGAGCAGCGTAATATGGACTTTAAACTGGAATCACCAAAGGATGCCATATTTTTTAGCAAGAAGGATCCTCTGGTATTCAAATGGACCGTTAACCCCGCTTTTCCTCTGATCCTGGAATTGATTGACTGGGAAGGTAACATTGTCTTTTCTTCAGGTAAATATGCTATAAGCCCCTATTTAGTAAAAAATAAACTTCCCGGTGGAATCCTGGTTTACCGTTTCAGGACGGAAACGGAATCTTGCTATATAGGTTTCCTGTTCTTAAAATAATCCGGGTTTCTAATTTCTAGATTCTAGTTTCTAGATTCAAGTTTTTTCTTCTGTTATTAACCTTATGTGAACGGATTCAATAAATACACCCCGTTAAGGATAGCTATACCCTTTTTTTTGGGGATTACCTGTGCGATGAGCTTCAGGTTTCCATTACCGGCCGGGTTAATGATCCTGATTCTGTTCACATTATTTATTTGCCTCCTGATTTCTTATCATTTCCTTAGGACATATTTCGGATTTCGCTGGATTTCCGGGATGGTCATTAATTTGTCTCTCTTTCTTACCGGGATGAGTTTGATCACAGTTATAGAAAAAAATACATGTTTACAGTCAGAAAAAGCCCTGGAAGGGAATAAAGAGGGGATTTATATTTGCCGGGTTAATGAAAGTCTGGTCGCAAAATCAGCGACATCCAGGGGAATTATTGTTGCCATTGCTAAAATGGATAGCCTTGGGGTATGGCATCCTTTAGATTGCAAATTCCTGGGGTATTTCAAGAATGATTCACTTTGTAGCTCTCTCGAATACGGAGATCTGATATTGATTTCCGGTTGCATAATGGAAATTCCGGAACCTGCGAACCCTTATATGTTCAATTACAGGCAATACCTTAATAACCGCCAGGTATGTCACCAGGTTTTTCTTACCCCGGGCCAGTGGAAATGGATGGATAAATCAGTTCCAAATCCGGCCAGGTTTTGGGCTGAAAGGTGCAGGGGGGCATTCCTTGATGTTTTGAAAAAATTTAAGGTAGAAGGGCAGGATTTTGCCCTGGTTTCTGCGCTCTTACTAGGAAGCAAAGAATTCCTCGAAACCGAAACAATCCGGGAGTTCAGCCAGGCAGGCGCGATTCATGTGCTCAGTGTTTCCGGCCTGCATGTAGGAATCATGTATGTTGTTGCTGATAAGTTGCTTTTTTTTCTGAAAAGAGGACGTAAATCCAGGAAATTACACCATATCCTGATTATTTGCTTAATCTGGGCATATGCTTTTATCTCCGGTCTGCCTTCTTCTGTAATCAGGGCTTCCTTAATGTTCAGCCTGATCGCCGTTGGGAAAATGTTTAAAAGGAGTTCGGAAAACTATAATATACTTGCTGTTGCTGCCTTTTTCCAGCTCTGGATCAATCCTTATGAAATTGCACAGGTCGGTTTTCAACTCTCTTACCTGGCGGTTCTTGGCATTTTTGCTTTTTACAAACCCATGAATGATCTGGCAAGCCCCGGTAACAGGATATTATCCTGGATCTGGCCGGTACTCGCTGTCTCTATGGCCGCACAGCTGGCGACTTTTCCTCTAGCAAGCTATTATTTCAACATGTTCCCGGTTTACTTCCTTCTGACCAATCTTATCGTTGTGCCCATGGCTGCTGTAATTACTTATTTTGCTGTCTTTTTATTAATGGCCGGTGCGGCTGGTTTAATCTTCGATTGGCTGGCATGGCCGCTAATATGGAGCCTGCGCTTCATGAGCGGATCGGTGGAGGTGATCCAGTCATGGCCCGGTGCAGTGATTGAACAGGTCGTTTTTACGAGGGGCCAGGTGATTTTGATTTATATCGCCATATTTTCAATTTTTGTTTTTTTCATCATGGCAAACCGCAGGGGAATAATTACATTGATGTTTTCCTTTCTTTTATTTTCAGGTATTTCCGTTAAATCTCTCATCGAAAGGTCGAATTCGGCTGAAATAATTGTTTACCAAATTCCCGGCCATACTGCCATTGACCTGCTCCATAACCGCCAGGCTCTATTCATCTGCGATAGTAATTTATCCTGCAATACGGTGAAAACAGACTTTCAGATAAAACCAAACCGGATTAAAAATGGAATTAGGGATATCCGGCTTATTGAACCGGGAGACGAAAAATCTGCCAACATTGCCGGAGTATGGGCCGATAATCCTTTTATCTACTTCAGGGGAAAAAAGCTTGTCATCATCGATCATACCTGGAGACCCCCTCATCAGGGGCATTTTATTTCCTGCGACCTGGCGGTCATTTCTGAGAGCGCACAGATCCGTCCTGAAGAGCTGGGAAATCAAATTGCCTGGCAATACCTGGTTATTGATAGTTCAGTCCCGTTCTACAGGGCTGAAAAATTGGTGCAGGATTTTAAAAATGAAGGAATGACCTGTCATTCAGTCAGGCATGAAGGTGCATTTGTAATCAGGTGGTAATCAGGTTTACCTGGAAATAACCAGTTTGCGGCTTATCTTCCGGCCACCATTTTCCAGGATACCATAATAAACACCAGAAGGCAGGCCGGATACATCCAGTTCAACCCGGTGTGTCCCGTCATTCATCCAGTTATCTGTGATGGATTTAACTTCCTGGCCTTTTGAATCGATAAGCTGAAGCCTGGTCAATCCTGCATTCATCAGGGTGAATTCGACCGTTGTAATATTATTTACCGGGTTTGGATGGAAAATCAGGCTGGAATAAGCATCAATGTTAATGCCTTCATCAAGACCGACACCATTCACTATGACCTCCAGGTCATCGATGAACATTCCTTCTTCTTCAACATATGCATCGCTGGTAAACCTGAACCGGATGATCAAATTGGTTTCACCGAGGTAATTGTCAAGCGGATAGGTTTTTAAAACCCATGTACCCTGGTTACCTGTAAAGACATCGATTTCGTCCCAGTCTGAGCCGTTGGTCGAGACTTCCAGGTACATATAATCGTAATTGATTTCGATACTGAAACGGGTCCAGAAGGAGATCTGGGCAGAAGTGGCTCCGGTGAAGTTCAGGGCCCTCAGGGTGGTGGAGGCATCCATATTGGCAGTGTAATCACCGGCAGGGCTTTCAGTTAAAGCGTAACTGGATGAGTGGAAAATACCGCTCTGTAATCCCCAGGAGGCTTCCATGACCCAATAGGGCGCGCCGGTTTCAAAATCGTCGAAAAATGGAAGTGAGATCGGCGGCATGGGGATGACCGTGACCGGGTTTGAAGGTCCCGATTCCTCGCCTGAATCCTGGAAAACTGCCGTCACGTAATAAGTGTATGAGCTGCCGTTAACCACATCAGTATCAATATAAACAGCCTCACTGGAAGTGGCAAAAGGAACCGGATCAGCATTCCTGTATATATTGTAATAATCAGTTTCATCAACCGCTTCCCATTCAAGGGACACTTCCTGGTCACCTGATATGGCGACAAGATTTTCAGGCGAAGGGAGATTATTTGCCAATGTTGCGACATTTGCAATGGTGGCCTGGACAAAGGTCATATGCTGTTCGAAATTATTCACGCTGGGGCCTATGAGATCATTGGCAGAGTGTATGTACGGACTGTAATTCTGCGAATCCTCGAATGGGAAAATTCCCTGGTAACCATTGTTATTGAATGAAGTGTGATCGCTGTCGCCGCCTGAAAGCGCCCCGTTGTTTGTTTGAAATTCCGGCAGGTAAATGGCGCAGACATCTTTATAAAATTGTTTGAGCTCAGTTGCAGATACGGGGGCTATGATATCGGTATGTATCAGATTGCCAGGTTCAAGGTAACCGGCCATGTCAATATTAAAATAACCGAGAATATTCATTCCTTCTTCCGCAGCTTCGGATGCCCATGCCTCACTGCCGTAAAGGCCGTATTCCTCCCCGCTCCATGTGGCAAAAATGATGGACCGGTCAAAATCATACTGGCTGAGGATGCGCGCGGCTTCAAGGATCCCGGCAGTCCCTGTGGCATTGTCATCAGCGCCGGGCTCGTTGCTTCCACCGGCATAGGAGTCATAATGTGCGCCAAGCACGACATATTCATCCGGATATTTGGTGCCTGTGAGAGTGGCAATCACATTATCGCTTGCAGGTCCGCTGGGCATTGAAAAATCATGAAGTTCTGCCGGCAGCCCGTATGACTGGAATTTGCTCAGGATCCAGTTCTGGGCTAGAATTCCACCGGCTTTATAAGCATTACGCGTGCCATAATCCTGCAGGTGCTGAACGAATGCTTCCAGAGTGTCCATATTGACCTGTCCTATCATGGCGAAAATATCATCCCTGGCACTAAGGCTGCCGGGTTTGTAATCGATTGAATTTGAGGGGAACCTGGCCGGGGTTTTGGTGATCCGGACCATTCCGCCATGAAGAGCAGGATATAATTTTGAAGCCTTTTGTTCATCTGTGCCAACAACCAGGAAATCAGCGCCCTGGTGAAGGATATTTGCATTTTGTGAAACCGTTTCAGTATAAATATCCCTTTCTTCAGGACTAAAATACAGGATGAAATAGTAAGTAGCAGGATCATTCCAGGCATTTTCATCAAGCACAATGCAACCTGCGGGTAATTGTTTATCCGCACTGCCGATGACAAAATCATCATTGTAAAAATGGATGGTGAAGTCTTTCCGGTTGAAAGCATCTTTTGTTTGTTCAATTGATCCGGTAGGAAGAAGTACCAGTTGAGAAGCAATAGTGAACAGGCTGAACATCAAGCTGATTGTAAGCAGAGTTAGTTTTTTCATGTCGGTGTTTCTTTTATAACGGGCAAAGGTAGTAAAAAAGAGAGTGAGTACCAGTTAGTTTTTTGATTAAGGAAAGCATGAAAGTGATGTACGAATTAAAAACATACGGATAGATATGTATGATTTAAAAATAAGGACTTAGATGTACGAATTAAGGTTTTGACGTTTATTCGTACAACAAGTTCTTGACAAGGGATAATTTTTTACCTATTATTGCATCAAATTACTGAAATTAAAAATTTAAATATTAGTTAATTCTTAAACCTTTATTAAATCCAAACTTATGAAAACAAGATCATTTTTATTTTTAATCGTTTTCTGCACTTTCCTTTTAAATGGATTTGCACAAGAACAAGAGCCGGGAACTGCTCCTGCCGGTTATGGCGGTGGAAGGGACATTAGAGCGAATGGCCTGACTGAGATTTTTTCTGTTTCAGGTCATTACTATTTATCTGCTGATGGAGCTGGATCCACCGCTTCATCTTATACCATTGATGTGAATAAACCCAGTGCTACAGCCACGGTTTTCAAGGCTTATTTCATGGGACTTTCACAGGGATTCTCCGGTTTTAATATCCCAAATGGTTGCATAACCCTGAGCGGTAACCCGATTAGCTGGAATACAACATTAGCAAGCAGTATTAGCAGTTTTAATCATTACGCTGATGTAACGACCCTGATTGCACCTATAATGAATCCGGCTCCTGTTGGAATAACCAGCCTGGCAGTGACTGAATGTGGCCCTACAGACGGTACTTCACTGCTGGTGATCTTTGCAGATCCTGCGTCACCTGAAGAAACCATTGTGATTTTGTTTGGGGCATGCAGTACAACTGGCGATAACTTCAATATTACCCTTGGAACTCCCATTGATCCCATTGTGCCGGGTGCTTTACTCGATATGGGCCTTGGGATCTCTTTTGGTTTTCAAGGTGCGGTTCAATATTCCCGTATTGATATCAATGGAGCCAGGTTAACTACCTCTGCCGGTGGCGGTGATGATGCACGAGGTACCATAGCGAATAGTTCCCTTATAACAGTTGGAGGCATAGGAGATTTAAATACCAATCCTGCGAATCCCTTTGCTTTCCCGGTTAACCATTTCAGTGATGATGAGTTATACAGCCTGTTACCATATATAGACAATACGGTCACCAATATTTTAGTCAACACCCTTAATCCTTCAAATGATGACAATATATTCCTGTCATATTTTGAAATTTCAGGTGTGGCCATTATTGGAGAAGGTATTTTACTTTCTCAAACCGAGGATACCAATTTCGTGGGGACAGATCATACGGTCATGGCTTTGGTTCAGGATAATCTTGGGGTCCCGGTTGTTGGAACACTGGTTGATTTCACGGTAATATCAGGGCCTAATGCAGGGGAAACCTATTCTGAAGTTACTGATGCCGATGGTCATGCCTTCTTTACTTATGCCGGGACAGGCGGAGTCGGGACCGATGAAATCGAAGCCTGTTTCACTGACAGTCAAGGGGTTTACGGATGTTCAAATATTCTGGAGAAAGAATGGATAACAGGCGGGCCCGATGTTCCACTTTCGAATTGGGCACTTGTAATCGGAATAATGCTGATCCTTGGAGCTGCGATTATCCGTTTCAGAAGATAGTTTTTAGAATTAATAATTAGTATTTATAATTGAAAAGCCCTCTGCCTTTTGACAGCGGGCTTTTTTTTAGCTGAATTTCCAACACAAAGATGTACGAATTAAATGTATGGACTATAGTTATATATATCTTACAATTAGGGAAATAGATGTACGGATAAGTGTCCTGACGTTTATTCATACAACAACAACTTGACATCAACGGATCATTGTTATAATATTGCATCGAAATACTCATGTCCGGATTTTTTATCTAATGTGGATCAAGGGTTAGAAATCAATTTAATGTTTAATTAACCAATAAAATTTAACTATGAAGAAAATCGTAATTTCTACTTTAATTGGAAGCGCTTTATGCTTATCCCTGCTTTCAGGATATGCACAAAACACATCAACGAATGAGACCTGGGTAACTCCTCCCGGTCAGGAGCAATCCCCATTAGCCGATCCTGAAACATATCTGCAGGGTACATTTATCGAAGTAGGTGTAGCCCAATCGGGTTCCTGTGGTACTATTGGACCTACCCCGGCTGGATATCACCCTTATTATTTTGGCCTGGGCTTCGTTGCTGATTATGGCGAAGATGGATTTGGTGTTGGCACACCTCCTTATTCCGGCGACTATTTTGTTCCTGGAACACCTGAAGAAAGATGGGTGCTCGAATGGACTTCCGGTGGATTTGAAAGAAATTTCAATAATGCAACCCTTATGGGTGACAATGATGTTCCTCAGGCCAGCCTTACCAATACCAGTGCGGGTACCACAAATTCATGTGTGTGGACCGGTACTGCAACCTTTGGCGCAGAAAGCGTCCTGGTCAGGCAGGAAATTGTTTTTGATGATGTCGACCTGTTCTTTATTTTCCGTATGACGCTTACCAACACGGGTACTGTTCCGCTGACCAGCGTTGAATATATGAGAAATGTTGACCCAGACCAGGGACTTGATATTGGCTGCGGTTTCCCGACCTTCAATTATGTGAAACATCAGCCGGGCTGGCCCGGAAGTGGTGACACTGCCCTTGTGATTGCTTATACCAATGGATGTAACTCCATTCCACTTGGATTGTACACCATACATCCAAATGCTGTAGTTTCTACGGAAGGATTTACAAACACAGATCCTGACTGGATCCTTGACAGCCCTGTCACATACCCGCAAAATGCCCCGAATTTTGCCGATCAGGCAATCGCCCTGGCATTCAGGTTTGACGCTTTGAATCCTGGTCAATCCGTTAATTTCCAGTATGTTTATCTTTTAAATGATGCCGCTTTGTTAGAGCCGCCGCCACTGGAAGAAGTTCCTATCTCCAACTGGGCAATTATAATCGGAATTATGCTGATCCTGGGTGCCGCAATCATCCGTTTCAGGAGATAATCTGAAAAATTAATAATTAGTTCTTATAATTGAAAAGCCCTCTGCCGTCTGGCGGAGGGCTTTTTTAGTAAAAAGATGCCTCAATTTAGCGTTTAATCGGCGCTGCCGTCGATATGCAGGTCGTTGACATGCATGGTTTCCCCGGTACTAACGACAGGCAGAATACTCGTCGTTTCCGGGATCTGTATATTATGCCCGGCATCGGGCACATACTGCGGACTCCAGTTAGTCGCATCACGCCAGGTGTCATTTGAAATCCCTGTCCACGCTAGGGTTTGCCGGTGGCTTCCCGGTGTCATATCGATATTTTCTGCGGCAGTGATCACCCATTCTGAAGAATTAGGAAAGGAATTGGGATAAACGACATCATAGCGACGGACCGCATGTTTACCGCTGAAATTGAATCCGGAAGTGCTTCCGTTGTAAATATCAACGGTCATACCGTCGGTATGATCTCCATAAATGGAAAGTTCAAATACTGTATTTCCGGCAGTACCAATAATATTTGAAACGAGATCATAGCTCTTTCCGGGATAGGCAGCAGTGAAGTCGCCGGCATTATTTGCAATAATATAGGTGTCTCCTGCAGGGAGTGTACCGGTCAGAAGTACGCTGGAACTGCCTTCAGCGCTTAAATGCCATAGATACGAACTCAGATCCAAGGAAGTGGGACCAGCGTTGTATATTTCAATGAAGTTTGCGCTTGAATTTGAAGGGTCGCCAAGCTCGGAAAACAAAAGGTAGAAATTTGTCGGATCAGGAGGGAGGTTGATAAGCGAATTAGCGGCGGATACAGGTGTGTATGCCGTGGCTGAAGTCCCGCCTGAATTTAAGACATAAAGGCTCTGACCTGTCATGCCTGGGGTGTCAAACTCGATTCCTAACGGGCCTGTTCCTGTTATGACCATTTTATACCTGGCAACTGCCTGGAAAGTCGTTGTCAGATTACTGAGATAAGCAGTCTGGTATGAGAACATAAAAGGAGGCAGAATAATGAAAGCCTGGAATGAAGATGCAAACCTGTTACTGCCGGCTGTACTTGAAGGCGTATTCCAATTATAGCCGGCTGGCAGGGTCAGGTTGAGACGTTGAACACTCACCGGGACCGCATTCGGGCCAAAAGCAGCTTCACTGAAATTTACAAAAACTGAAAAACAGGCTGTATAGGTAGTCCCGACATTGCTTTTGGCTTCAATATCAAAAATCAACGTGTCATGGACAAAGCCGGGGATAACCATGTAATTATTGAACCTGTATGTGATAGATTGAGACTGGCCGGATAAAACAGTTAAAAAGAAAGCCAGAAAGATCATCGATGTTTTTATTTTTTTCATATTCATGCGTTTTAAAACCAATAAGACATTTATTGATTCATCTAAACTCTTTAGAAATGTAATATGAATTAATGAAGATATTTTTTAATTATCACAATAATTTGATGTTTTACTAACCGGAACAAATATTATTATCGCAGGAAGATCCATCGGTTAAGCTTTGCAGAATGTAAACATGGAAAGGCATAGCGTAAAATAAAACAACCCTTGAAGAATGGCATCTTCAAAGGTTGGGATTAGCGGACTGGATCCCGACTGAGTCGGGAAACCCGCGACCTTCCCGAGTACTCGGGACAGGCATTCTAACTGATTATTCATTCAAAAAGCAAATATTTATATAGATCAAAACTCATGGGCTATTAATTTTCTGATGAATTCACGGCTTTTTTGATCTTTTAGGAAACGCTCCCTTAATATGGCTGCGGATTTGGTATCAAAAGATTCGGAATAAACAAGCTCCCAGGGAATCTTTTTGGCTGAATAGCCAGTTTTAGCCTTGTTATGCTGCAATAATCTTTTATTAAGATTTTTAGTGTAACCAATATAGTAAGATCCATCGGTTAAGCTTTGCAGGATGTAAACATGGAAAGGCATAGCGTAAAATAAAACAACCCTTGAAGAATGGCATCTTCAAAGGTTGGGATTAGCGGACTGGATCCCGACTGAGTCGGGAAACCCGCGACCTTCCCGAGTACTCGGGACAGGCATTCTAACTGATTATTCATTCAAAAAGCAAATATTTATATAGATCAAAACTCATGGGCTATTAATTTTCTGATGAATTCACGGCTTTTTTGATCTTTTAGGAAACGCTCCCTTAATATGGCTGCGGATTTGGTATCAAAAGATTCGGAATAAACAAGCTCCCAGGGAATCTTTTTGGCTGAATAGCCAGTTTTAGCCTTGTTATGCTGCAATAATCTTTTATTAAGATTTTTAGTGTAACCAATATAGTAAGATCCATCGGTTAAGCTTTGCAGGATGTAAACATGGAAAGGCATAGCGTAAAATAAAACAACCCTTGAAGAATGGCATCTTCAAAGGTTGGGATTAGCGGACTGGATCCCGACTGAGTCGGGAAACCCGCGACCTTCCCGAGTACTCGGGACAGGCATTCTAACTGATTATTCATTCAAAAAGCAAATATTTATATAGATCAAAACTCATAGGCTATTAATTTTCTGATGAATTCACGGCTTTTTTGATCTTTTAGGAAACGCTCCCTTAATATGGCTGCGGATTTGGTATCAAAAGATTCGGAATAAACAAGCTCCCAGGGAATCTTTTTGGCTGAATAGCCAGTTTTAGCCTTGTTATGCTGCAATAATCTTTTATTAAGATTTTTAGTGTAACCAATATAGTAAGATCCATCGGTTAAGCTTTGCAGGATGTAAACATGGAAAGGCATAGCGTAAAATAAAACAACCCTTGAAGAATGGCATCTTCAAAGGTTGGGATTAGCGGACTGGATCCCGACTGAGTCGGGAAACCCGCGACCTTCCCGAGTACTCGGGACAGGCATTCTAACTGATTATTCATTCAAAAAGCAAATATTTATATAGATCAAAACTCATGGGCTATTAATTTTCTGATGAATTCACGGCTTTTTTGATCTTTTAGGAAACGCTCCCTTAATATGGCTGCGGATTTGGTATCAAAAGATTCGGAATAAACAAGCTCCCAGGGAATCTTTTTGGCTGAATAGCCAGTTTTAGCCTTGTTATGCTGCAATAATCTTTTATTAAGATTTTTAGTGTAACCAATATAGTAAGATCCATCGGTTAAGCTTTGCAGGATGTAAACATGGAAAGGCATAGCGTAAAATAAAACAACCCTTGAAGAATGGCATCTTCAAAGGTTGGGATTAGCGGACTGGATCCCGACTGAGTCGGGAAACCCGCGACCTTCCCGAGTACTCGGGACAGGCATTCTAACTGATTATTCATTCAAAAAGCAAATATTTATATAGATCAAAACTCATGGGCTATTAATTTTCTGATGAATTCACGGCTTTTTTGATCTTTTAGGAAACGCTCCCTTAATATGGCTGCGGATTTGGTATCAAAAGATTCGGAATAAACAAGCTCCCAGGGAATCTTTTTGGCTGAATAGCCAGTTTTAGCCTTGTTATGCTGCAATAATCTTTTATTAAGATTTTTAGTGTAACCAATATAGTAAGATCCATCGGTTAAGCTTTGCAGGATGTAAACATGGAAAGGCATAGCGTAAAATAAAACAACCCTTGAAGAATGGCATCTTCAAAGGTTGGGATTAGCGGACTGGACGGGACTCGAACCCGCGACCTCCTGCGTGACAGGCAGGCATTCTAACCAGCTGAACTACCAGTCCGTATCAAAAGAACAATTGAGGGTGCAAAAGTATAACTTTTTTTCTAATTAAAAACTTAATTTTGGCAAAAATGCTGCAATGGCAAAAAAAACTCAGATAAATAAGGTCAATAAAAAGAAAACCCATCAAAAAATAAGTTTGGCAAAGCTGATATTCATTATCATAGCCGTTGTCCTTGCCATGGCGTTTTTCTTTTTCAGTGTTTATATGCCAAAGAGTAACCAATCAGCCAAAAGACAAACTTCTAATTTATCAAAACCAGTTCCTGTATTCAGGAAAGATGGCAGCCTATCAATATTTTCTGCAAATAAACCTTCCCCTGTCACCCTGGATATTGAAGTGGCAGATGACGAAGAAGAACGCATGAGAGGCCTCATGGACAGGCTTAATTTACCTGAAAACACCGGCATGCTTTTCATTTTTCCAAATGAAGAGCCCAGATCCTTCTGGATGAAGAATACTTTTATCTCACTTGATATTATATACATCAATTCTCAAAAGGAAATTGTCAGCATCCAGAAATACACCCAGCCTAAAACAACATATTCTATCCCTTCAGAAAAACCGGCGATGTATGTGCTTGAAGTCAATGCCGGGTTTACCGATAAAAATGGGATTGCCCCGGGAGATAAGATAGCGTTCTCTGAATAGAAACAGCTTAGAATGCCTGTCCCGAGTACTCGGGAAGGTCGCGGGTTTCCCGACTCAGTCGGGATCCAGTCCGCTAATCCCAACCTTTGGAGAAGCCATTCTTCAAAGGTTTTTTTTTATTAATTCCAATTGAAAACCACCCAAACTCGTTCGTTCTTGTTAAATGGATTATAGTCTTAAAATTAAGATCTTCATTATTAATTAGAAAGATTTTTGTTAGCGGTATGTAGATCGATTATTTTTATTAGTTTAGTACTCTATTGAAAATCTCAAACTGTTGACTTGATTTTGAGATTTTTTTTGCCAGATCCTGCATCTATTCTGTATATTTCTTTCTAATATAAGTATTTGAAAAATAATATCCTTAGATATTAATTTACATTTCCTCAATATTATATTTATGAAAAAAGCATTCTACCTTTTATTCAGCATCCTGGTTGCAGTAACCAATCTTAATGCACAAACCTGGACAGGCACTACCAGCACAAGCTGGGATATTTCAACCAACTGGAGCCCGGTCGGGGTGCCCATAAGTACAAGCAATGTAATCATCCCGGGCTCTGTTGCCAGCGGTAACTGGCCGGTTTTTGCAAGCAATGTTACTATTAACAGTATTAATATGCAGTCGGGTAGCCAGCTGAACGTAAATGGCTTTACCTTAACCCTTAATGGTGTTAATACTTATATATATTTTACCGGCGCCACCCTTAATAACAGCAGTGGCGGTACAGATATTGTAATTAATGTATACACAGGTGTCAGTGCATATCAAACTTATTTCAGAAGCAATACGGTCAATGATGCCATTATCTTTAACATCACCGGGGCAGCCAACAGCCCGTTTTATGAAGGCGATGTGGCGCCTTCCAATCAATACAACGGTAATGCCAGCTTCAATATCAATGGTGCGGTGCCAGTATATATTTCTTACGCAATCCCTTCGCAATATAATGGTAATCTTACTGTAACCCGCACAGTGGCAGGAAGCACCTCCCTGTTTAGTGCAGGTGGCAACATTACCGGTAATTATACATTTACCAACAATGTAGGCAGTTCAACCAGCATGGGGGTTACGGGGACTAAAACCAATATTGGCGGTACCGTTAATATTACTGCAAATTATTCATCGCCGGGTGCGTTTGAGATGCGCCGGATTGTCAATCATACAACAGGCGGAATTATAAATGTTCAAAATTCGGCGGGATTTCATTTAGAAAAAGATACACTTATAGTGGCATCGCTAAGTATTACCGGTTACAGGGGTGGCGGTTATGGGTATCTGTGGAATAATGCTATTACCGGCAATGTTACTATTGCCGATGATGCAAGCTATACAGGTGGTTATTATACCTCTATCAGCAGTAATGTGATTACTGGCAATACCAGCTTTTCAACTAATGGCTCAAATTCGTTTTATGATGCCGTAAGTGCAGGGACAGGCAATAATTATATCGGCAATGTGACTTACAATGCAGCCGGCGGAATAATGTACATTGCCTGGGGCGCTGCTTTACAATGCAGTGGCAACCTTACCATTAACCGCACTGTAGCTGGCACTACCCACGCTTTTAATACCGGTACAAGTACCATAACCGGAAATTTTAGCTATACGAATAACTCAGCAGGAAACACCTATTTTGGCAATGCAGCCGCAAAAACCAGTATTGGCGGCACTGTAAATATTGCCGCCAATTATACAACGCCCAATTTCTTTGAAATGTACCGGCTTATTAATCAGACCGGCGGAGGTAGCATAAACGTGCAGAACAGTGCAGGGTTTAATTTAAGCAAAGATACATTGATTGTGTCCTCTCTGAGCATTACCGGTTACAGATCCGGCGCCTATGCATATTTGCTCGACAATGTCATTACCGGCAATGTTACTACAGCCGATGATGCAAGCTATACAGGTGGTTATGTTACCTATATCCGCAATAATGTGATCACCGGCAATACAAGTTTTTCAAATAATGGAACTAATCAGTTCTATGATGCCGATGCCGTCAATTCTGGCAATAATTATATAGGCAACGTGACTTATAATGGTGCCGGCGGATCTTTATACATTGCCTATGCCGATGCTTTACAATGCAGCGGTAACCTTACCATTAACCGCACTGTAGCCGGCATTACCCAGGCATTCAATTCAGGTACAAGTACCATAAATGGAAATTTCAGCTATAACAACAATACCGCAGGAAACACCTATTTAGGCAACTCATCTGCAAAAACAAGTATTGCAGGCACAATAAATATTGCCGCCAATTATACAACACCTAATGTTTTTGAAATGTACCGGCTTATTAATCAAACCGGAGGAGGTAGCATAAACGTGCAGAATAGTGCCGGGTTTAATGTGAGGAACGATACATTGATTGTATCCGCTCTAAGCCTTACGGGTTATAAAAGCGGCGCGCTATGCATATTTATTGAACAATTCGATTACAGGCAATGTTACTACTGCCGATGACGCAAGTTATACAGGCGGTTGGGCAACCTACATCCGCAACAATGTTATTACAGGAAATACCAGTATTACCTCTAATGGCACCAATCTGTTGTACGATGCAGATGCCGGGTCCACTGGAAATAAATATATCGGCAACGTTACTTATACCCGAAATGGTGCTAATATTAGTGTTGCCGCCGGCGACTTTAATGAGATAACACAAAACCTAACCCTGAACTCCACATCCGGCATTACATTAGGTTTGATAAAATTCAATGGCAATACAAATGGCATAATAGAACAGTCAGGCACACAGCCCATCAGCATCCCAACTTTGGTGATGGATAAGACTGGCGGGGCCAGACTTACACTCAACGACTCAGTAACCGTTACCACAACCGCCACTTTTACCGGGGGCAATATTTACAGCAGCGCGGGAAAAAACCTGATATTTCCTGATAACATAAGTTACACAGGCGCTTCTGCTTCCAGCCATGTGGTTGGCCCGGTTACAAAAATCGGTGATGATGCATTTACATTTCCTGTCGGCAGCCCGACATCCCTTAATACAATAGCTATGAGTGCCCCGGTTGGCACAACCAGCAGGTTCAGGGCAGAATATAAGAATCAGAATCCTACCATTGATGGATATAATACCGGCAGCAAAGCCGGATCATTTGGTTCGGCCATCATCAGCAAGGCAGGTTACTGGAATGTGCAAAGGTTAGCAGGTGCCACCAATGTTACTTTAACGCTTGGCTTTGCAACCAATCCTTATGAACAATACCCCGTGCTGGCCAACTTAAAAGTGGCCCACTGGAGCGGCGCACAATGGGATGACCATGGCAATGGAGGCACTACAGGAACTCCCGCAAGCGGAACTGTAGTAAATAGTGTTCCCATCACCAGCTTCAGCCCGTTTGCTCTGGCAGGTGTCACCAATACTCATTTTTATACATATAGCAATCCAGGTGCCGGGCCCCTTGGTACACCCGTAAAATTTGGAGGCAAGGGTGGCTATCCTCCATACAGCACCAAACAGTTACCAGGCGGCAGTTATACTGTTGACAGCATATTCCTGATAGCAAATGGCAGCACGGTTAGTTTTAAAGGAAAAGATTTTTATGGTGTGGAAAAAGATGATACTACCATTACTGCACCCGTGGCCCCCACTAATTACATTACCAGCAATGGTAGCGGAACAGTGAACTTTACAGGATGGAGACATTTTGTATATATGCTGGATGGAAGCAACAATATGATGGCAGCTATAAAAGACAATGACCTGACCCTTGGCAACACAGTCATGAACACCTATTTTTCATCAGCCAGTGTGGCCATATCGCCCAACGAAAATACTTACCTCAAACGCAGCTTTAAAATAACGAGCCAGTTTGCTCCTGAAGGAACCATACGTATACGATTCTATATCAGCAAAGTTGAATTTAACAACCTGGTTGCGGCTGATCCAACCGCTTTTCCAAATGGTATAAACAGCCTGACAATTACAAAATATTCAGGCCCGCAGGAGGACAACATATTTAGTCCCATTCCAGGCGGCAATACCCTTATCATACCCAAAAACGACATTATAATTAACGATTTGGGAACTATGTATTCTTTAGGTGTTGATGTAACAGGTTTCAGTGAATTTTTCGTAGGTGGTAATAATTCTAATCTCAATATTTGTCCCGGGTCTACTATTACAATACCATCCAACATCAGCGGATCCACTTACCAATGGCAGGTTGACAACGGTGGTGGATTTACCAACCTGACGAACACTCCTCCATACAGCGGCACAGCTACCAATGCACTTACCATCACCAATGCTCCCAGCAGCATTTATGGTTATAAATACAGGTGTGTGATAAATGGAAGCACTTTCAGTCAAATCTATACTATAAAAATTAATGTAAGCTGGGAGGGAACGGTGAGTACAGCCTGGGAAAATCCGGCCAACTGGAGTTGTAATGCATTACCCGATTTAAATACCGATGTGTTTATCAATGGATCCAAACCCAATTATCCGCGGGTTAATTCCAATACAACTGTAAGGACTGTCAGATTAGGCCCTGGTGCAACAATTAGGGTCAAAACATGGATTTAACCTGCATATAAATCATTAAATAAAAGAACCGCATTCTCTTTTCAAAATTACTTCTAACTTTACAGCATAGTTTCAGCCGCTCATGCCGTTTAAAACCATCCTGACCGTCTTGTTGTTTTTATTCCTTTTGAATGGGTATTCCCAGGGATTCACCTGTGGCGAATCTGATCCTTTCTGTACCGGGACAATTTATGAATTCCCTGCCGGAACCACCGGGGCAGCTGAAACTGGCCCTTATTATGACTGCCTCGCCACCCAGCCTGCACCTGCCTGGTACCATATGTTAATTGGCAACCCCGGATCAATTACCATTTACATGCATAGTACACCTCAGCGTGACATCGATTTTGCCTGCTGGGGACCATTTTCAGATCCTGTTTCACCTTGCCCGTATGGATTGAATTCAAGTAAACTGGTCGACTGTTCCTATAGCACAAGCTGGCAGGAATACTGCGATATTCCTGACGGCCAGACAGGTGAATACTATATTCTGCTTATCACCAATTATTCTCAGCAACCTTGCAACATAACATTTTCACAAACTGCCGGTACAGGTTCCACCGACTGTTCAATCCTCCCGCCGCTTGTTACCAGTGACAGCCCGCTCTGCGCAGGGGAGACCCTGCACCTGAATGCCGAAACGATAGCAAATGCAACCTATTCCTGGACCGGCCCCGGGGGGTTTTCTTCGACATTACAAAACCCTGTAATTCCTGATGTTACCCTGGCCCATGCAGGTGATTATTCATGTATCATTACCGTTTTTACCCAGACAAGTCCGCCAGCGGTTGTTACTGTTGTCATCAATGAACTGCCTGATGCATCCCTTCTTGAAAATGATACGACAGTCTGCCCGGGTACTCCGGCTTATATGCCAGTCAGCCTGGATGGTGACGGGCCATTCCAGGTTACCTATTACAATGGATCAGCTTACTTTGATGTTCCGGGTCTCAACGGTCCCGTCGATACGATCGTCGTGAACCCTCCCGGCCCCTTGATATATACCCTGACACAGGTTTCTGATGCGAACTGCACCAGGATACTCACCGGGAACACTTTCCAGGTCTATAATTATCCCCCTGCATCCGGCGTTATGGTTGGCGATGCAACAATCTGCGAAGGGGATACGGCTGAACTTGTTTTTTACCTTAACGGAACCGCCCCCTGGACCATAACTTACCTGGTTAACGGAAGTGATCCCCAAACGGTCATTGCCTTTGAAACCCCGTTTATTGTACAGGTAATCCCTGAAGCCACAACACTTTACCAGTTTTCCCAGTTGTCTGATGCTAATTGCACAGGGACTGTCTCCGGGCAGGCCCTCGTTAACGTCGATTATCCCTCCGGTTTATTAAGCGGCGATAATACGATTTGCTACGGCGAAACGGCTCAACTGATATTCGTCCTGACAGGAAATCCGCCATGGACATTTTCTTATACGGCAAATGGCGGCGATGAGCAAACTGTTATAGCCAACTATTCTCCTTTCAGTGTGGCTGTTAATCCGCTGATCAGCACCGTATATGAAATGACCTGGCTTGAAGATGGTTATTGCGATGGTTCATTCAATGGACAGGCTATGATTACGATATACCAGCCTACCGGCGAACTCAGCGGATCAGCGACCATTTGCGCGGGAGAAACGGCAGATATCGTTTTTACGCTGACAGGAAATCCGCCATGGAATATTACTTATACTGAAAATGGGGGAAGTCCTCAAACTTTTTCCGCCTATACGACCCCTTTCATACAGGCCGTATCTCCGGAAGTGACTACGATTTATGCCTTTACCTATTTTGAAGATAATTCATGCCCAGGGATTGCATCAGGCGAAGCAATTGTAACGGTTAATCCTGATCCGACGGTTAGCGCAGGTATTGATCAGATCATCGCTAATGGCACATCAACTTTGCTGGAAGGGGAGGTGACCGGAGGCTCGGGAAGCTATATATACCAGTGGCAACCTGCCGATAAACTCATTGACGCCCAGGTCCTGCAACCCTTGACTGTTAACCTGTTTTCTTCTACCCTTTTCAACCTGACTGCCACAGATAATAACGGGGGGTGTTTTAACCTGGATGAAACACTTGTGACAATTACCGGTGGTGTGCTTTCGTGCAATTCTACCGCAAACCCGGCGGTGATCTGCCAGGGTGAAACGAGCCAGCTTATGGCTATTGCTTCCGGCGGATCTGGCAATTACACCTATGTTTGGTCATCCGATCCTCCCGGATTTTCATCCGGCATTCAAAACCCGGTTGTCAGTCCTGCCGTTTCCACCGGTTATTTCCTGACGATCAACGATGGTTACAACGTAGCCCAGTCAAATGTAACCGTGACAGTTGATCAGCTTCCTATTCCGGGAGCCGGACCTGATGAAGTGATTGTTTATGGCACACCGACGGTCCTTCATGGAACTGCAGTTTCTGGATCAGGCATGTATCATTACCATTGGGAACCTGCAAATAAACTGAACGATCCTGATATTCCCGGGCCTGTTACAGTTAACTTATACGAAACAACCTTATTTACACTGAGTGTAACTGATGCGCAGAGCGGCTGTGTTTGCGGCCAGACTGAAGAAATGGCCGTAATTATCAGCGGCAGTGCACTCAACATTAATCCCGTGGCACAACCCGGCACGATATGCTCCGGTGATTCAACTCAGCTTTTCTCCCTTACAGGAGGAGGTACCGGGATATATACTTTTTCGTGGACTTCCAATCCTCCGGGCTTTGTATCTTTCGAGGCCGATCCGGTAGTGAATCCCGTTATAAATACTGTTTACTCTGTTATAGTTTCAGATGGTTTCAATATGACAGGAGGTTCGATCGGTGTTACAGTACATCCAAAGCCGGTTGTGAACCTGGGCAGTGACACCACTGTTTGTGTTTTCGATACGATTATCATTGATGCGGGCAATGAAGGTTCAAGCTATGTCTGGTCAAACGGCTCGACAGGTAGAACAATCAGTATCGGCTCCACCGGTATTGGTTATGAAAGCAAAATCATGACAGTTTCCGTTACCTCTCCTGAAGGTTGCGTCGCATCCGGCCAGCGAACCGTTTCCTTTGATTTCGTTGCCTGCAGCGGAATAAGTGATCAGTATCAGGAATCCGGTTTGCGAATTTACCCCAATCCCGGAAATGGGTTGATAAACATGCATAATGCAGGTGACCACAAAAAATTAAAACTTTCCGCAACAGACTGGTCAGGAAGGGAAGTTATAAAAGACAGGACAATTGTCTTTTCAGGATCCAATGAACAATTTATGATTGATTTATCATCTCATCCTGCTGGTTTATATTTACTCAGGATGACAGGGGCAAATCTAAATCCATTTTATGTTAAATATTTATTAATCAAATAGACAATTTTCCCCGCCTCCCCGCCTCCATGCCCCCATGCTTTAAAAATATTTTCCTCGTATTTTCACACCAAGTCATTTTCCCTTCTAACTTTGCGCCCCAAACAATATTATTATGCTTCTTACTAATGTTGCTTCGACCATTGCAGAAAGTTCTTCTGTCATTCCATCCATTGGCCCGATAAGGGTTGAATTTATCCTTTTTGCCATCACCCTGATCGGTGTGGCGCTGTTCCATAAAAAAACCATGTATGTCGCTTTAGCCGGACTTGCCGCGGTGTTGATCTTTAAATTCATTTTCGACCCGTCGTTCAACCTGGCTCACCATGTCATGGGTGCTGCTGGTGAGGAGGGCGAATGGAGGATCCTTCTCAATCTTCTTGGATTATTATTTGGCTTTGCCATCCTTGCCAGGATCTTTGAAGAATCCCATGTTCCGGAAATACTGCCCAAATTTCTCCCAAACGACTGGAAGGGTGGACTGGTGCTTCTTTTTATGATCATGATACTATCTTCCTTCCTGGATAATATAGCCGCAGCCATGATTGGAGGAACTATTGCCATGGTGGTCTTCAAAGGAAAGGTGCATATCGGTTACCTGGCCGCCATTGTAGCGGCGAGCAATGCGGGCGGAGCGGGAAGTGTCGTAGGTGATACTACCACAACCCTGATGTGGATCGACGGGGTTGAGCCGCAATGGGTCTTGCATGCATTTGTTGCTTCAATTGCGGGTTTTTTCATCTTTGGGATATTCGGGTCTATTCAACAACATAAGTTTCAACCTATTGTAAGTGACATGAAAACCGGTGTAAAAGTCGACTGGTGGAAGATTTTCATTGTTTTCATGATCCTAGTTGGTGCGATTTTAACGAATTTCCTGCTTGATTTTCCGGCGCTCGGAGTCTGGATTGCCATATTGCTGAGCTCCCTGATCCGGAAAACACCATGGGGTGAGCTGAAAAAGGCCTGGCAGGGGACGATCTTTTTAATGTCGCTGGTGACGATTGCTTCCATGATGCCAGTGGAAGAGCTTCCGCCGGCTTCCTGGCAAACGGCTTTCATCCTGGGTTTTGTTTCGGCTGTATTTGATAATATCCCTCTTACCAAGCTTTGCCTTGAACAGGGCGGTTATGACTGGGGCGTGCTGGCTTATGCCGTTGGTTTTGGCGGTTCCATGATCTGGTTTGGCTCTTCGGCCGGTGTGGCCCTCTCGAATATGTACCCCCAGGCAAAAAATACCGTAAGTTATATTAAAAGCGGTTGGCATGTTGCCTTAGCCTACGTTGTAGGTTTCTTTGTCATGCTTGGAGTTGTAGGCTGGCATCCTCACGAACCGCATAAAAAAGGAAGCGATAAAGAAATGCCGGCTATGCAGCACAATCCCGGAGAAAATCCTCAGGCAACAGGTCCACATTAGACGAATCAGGCATTTCATGAGCTTATAACTTTTAATCAGCCCTTCTTAAAGTTAAATTGATTTAATAATTTATTAACATTAATTTAATATTCAATTTTTGATCTTTACTTTCGCTTCTTTAAACTTTACATTATGTTTAGAGGAATCTTGCCAAAGGAATATGCTTTCTTTGATTATTTCGACCAGTTGATCAGCATTGATAAACAGATTGGTATCCTGTTTTTAACCATGATGAATAATGAAGGTGGACGGCTTGAGATATCCAGGCAAATTAAAGATTTGGAACGCCGTGCCGACAAACTTTCCCGGAATTGTACGGATTTATTGCATAATACTTTTATTACACCTATCGAACGAAATGATATTTTTACCCTGGTTAAGCGGCTTGATGACCTTGCTGACCAGATGAATGCTGCTGCATTCAGGATATCAGCCTATGATGTAAATGAAATCAGGTATGAAGCTGTTGAGTTTGCGACTATTATTCAGAGTTGTATTGAAGAACTTATCATTGCTGTCAAGGATCTCAGGAGATTAAATAATAAGAACCAGATCCTTGAAAGTTGCAAAAGGGTTCATGAACTGGAAAACCAGGCAGATGAAGTACTCCGGCGTGCCGTTTCACGCCTTTTTAAGGAAGGGGAGGTATTATTGCTTATAAAATGGAAAGAAATTTTTGAAAGGCTTGAAAAAGCTGTCGACAGATGTGAAGATATAGCTTCAACAATTGAAAGTATCCTGATAGAACATTCGTAATAATCTTTCTGATGGACCCATTGCTGCTTACTGTTATTGCGATTGTTGCCGTTGCACTGATTTTTGATGTGATAAACGGATTTCATGATGCAGCAAATTCAATCGCGACCATTGTTTCAACCCGAGTCTTATCTCCCCGGTTAGCTGTTTTCTGGGCAGCCTTTTTCAATTTTATTGCCATGTTCGTGTTTGCCCCGAAAGTGGCTGATACGATTTCTAAAATCGTTATTATAGATCCTGCAGATACTGCATTTTTGTTCGTTGTGTTTGCCGGCTTGCTGGGAGCCATAGTTTGGGACCTGGTAACCTGGTTGTATGGCCTTCCTACCAGTTCCTCGCATGCATTGATTGGTGGTCTCACCGGGGCAGGTTTGGCTTATAAGGGCGCTGAGATAATCCGCTGGGAAAAGATCGCACAAACGGCTACTTTTATACCTTTGGCCCCATTGATTGGATTGGTTGCCGCATTTGGACTGATGATCGCAGTTTACTGGATTTTCAGAAGGTGGACCCCGCATAAGGTTGATATGGTTTTCAGGAGAGGTCAGTTTGTTTCAGCTGCAATGTATTCTCTGGGGCACGGTGGCAATGATGCCCAGAAAACAATGGGTGTGATTATCGCTGTCCTGGTTGCAGCTGGCATGTTTGATGCTGACCGTCAACTGTCTTTAATGAGCTGGGATACGCTCTGGATTATTCTTTCCTGCCACCTGGCCATGGCTGTTGGTACCGCATTAGGTGGGTGGAGAATAGTTAAAACTATGGGGATGAAACTTACCAAACTCAAACCTGTTCATGGTTTTTGCGCAGAAACCGCAGGGGCATTTACTATATTTATGGCAACAAGAATGGGCATTCCGATTTCAACCACGCATACCATTGCCGGTTCTATTATTGGTGTGGGTGCTACCACAAATCTGGCTGGAATTAAATGGAAAATCGCTTTTCGGATCGTCATGGCCTGGGTACTGACCATTCCTGCATCAGCTATAGTGGGGGCACTATGCTTCTGGGTGATGACAACTGATAAGTTCTGAGTTCTGCCAATGGCGGATGCTGATCTTCACTATTCCTTATTATTATTAAACAAACTCGTATACCCTTTCATGATACCACGGGCTGAACTGGCAATAAAAGTCAGGATCTCATCGCGTTCGGGTGTGGCAGGGACATCGGCTTCGATAATATTGACAGCCTGGGAAACATTATAATTTTTACGGTAGATGATCCGGTAGATTTCCTGGATCTGGTTGATCTGTTCGTTGGTAAAACCCCTTCTGCGCAAACCGATCGAATTGACGCCCACATAAGATAGCGGTTCGCGGGCAGCCTTTGTGTAAGGAGGGATATCTTTCCTGGCCATGCCTCCACCCGAGATCATGGAATGGGCCCCTATCTTTACAAACTGGTGAACTGCAGCTAAACCCGCCAACGATGGCATAATCGTCGATTTCGATATGGCCTGCCAGGGTCGCGGCATTGGCAAGGATCACATGATTGCCTATTACGCAATCGTGGGCCACATGGACATAAGCCATCAGCAGGCAGTTCTTTCCGATAACGGTCTTATAACTGGCTTTTGTGCCGCGGTTCACCGTAACAAATTCCCGGATCGTGGTATTATCCCCGATATGAACGGTTGTTTCTTCACCGTCGAATTTCAGGTCCTGCGGAATGGCTGATATCACCGCACCCGGGAAGATCCTGCAATTCCTGCCGATCCTGGCGCCTTCCATGATGGTGGCATGATGGCCTATCCAGGTGCCTTCCCCGATTTCAACATTTTTCTCAATAGTAACAAAAGGATCGATGATCACATTATTGGCCACTTTGGCCTGCGGGTGAACATATGCTAACGGTTGGATCATTTCTTTGGATTTGCAATGTTATTGGTTCCTTTTTCCACGATAGAAGCCATCAGTACGGCTTCCATGACGATTTTATTTCCTACATAAGCAACACCTTCCATGTGGGCGATGCCTCTCCTGATCGGCCCGGCAAGTTTCAGGTCAAAAATCAGCGTATCTCCGGGTACAACTTTCTGCCTGAACCTGACCTGGTCAATTTTAAGGAACAAAGTTGTATAATTCTGTGGATTTGGAACAGTGCTCAGGACCAGGACTCCACCTGCCTGCGCCATAGCTTCCACCTGCAGTACGCCCGGCATAACCGGCTCATCAGGGAAATGGCCTTCAAAGAAGGGCTCGTTCATAGTTACATTCTTCACTCCAACGACCCTGTTTTCGGTCATTTCGATGATTTTATCGATGAGGAGGAATGGTGGCCGGTGGGGCAGGATGTTCTTTATCTGGTTGATATCCAAAATCGGCGGTTTGTTTGGATCGTATAACGGCGCCTGGCTCATTTTTCGGTCTTTATTAATTTGTTGTCTGATCAGTTGTGCAAATTTCGCATTGGCTGTATGGCCCGGCCTGCGTGCAATGATATGGGCTTTTAGCGGTTTTCCCAGCAGGGAAAGATCTCCAACCACATCGAGAAGTTTATGCCTGGCAGGCTCATTTTCAAAATGCAGCTCGAGATTATTCAGGATGCCTTCGTTAAGAACTTTTACTGAAGGTTTTTTAAACAGCTTGGCCAAACGGTTAAGTTCTTCCTGGCTGACAGCCCTGTTAACAAAAACGATGGCATTATTCAGATCACCTCCGCGGATAACTGGTTGCTGAGAAGGTATTCAAGTTCATGGAGGAAAACGAAAGTCCTGCATATGGATATTTCCTGCCGGAAATCTTCCATCTTTTCCATGATAGCATACTGGGCTCCCAGAACCTTGGTTTCGAAGTTGATCATGGTTGTCACTTTGAACCTGGGGTAGGGCATGGCGACCATTTCAATCTTATTCTCCGGCTCTTCATAGAAAACAGGAGTGCGTAATTCCAGGTATTCCCGAAGTGCCGGTTGTTCCTGTATGCCGCATTGATCAAGGGCTTCGATGAAATAACGCGAACTGCCGTCCATGATAGGCGTTTCGGCCTGGTCAACTTCGATGATGAGATTATCTATGCCAAGCCCTGCAACAGCAGCAAGGACGTGTTCGACGGTCTGGACTTTGGCCCCGTTCTCGGCAATGCTCGTCCCGCGTGCGGTATCCACAACATTTTCAACAATGGCATTGATTTCAGGCTTACCTTCCAGGTCAACCCGGATAAATCTTTTTCCAAAATTGATGGGTGCCGGCCGGAAGGTCAATGTTACCTCTTTTCCGGTGTGTAATCCTACTCCCGTAAGACTGAATGGCCTTTTTACTGTTTTTTGATTATCTAACATAATAGCCGGCAAAGATACTAATTATCAGTGAACCTGATACACACGTTTATTCCTGGTTCAACCTATTCTCCAATTGATCCAGTCTTTTCACGATTTCCGGTAAATTTTTAAAATGGACCAAAGCCCTTCTGTGAATGGAAATATCAATAGCTGGGGATCCCATATAGATCGATCCGTCTTTTAAATTGCCTGAAACACCTGATTGGGCGCCGATTTTAACATCATCACCAATGGATAGGTGGCCGACAAAACCAACCTGTCCGGCAATCATGCAGTTTTTACCGATCTTGGTCGAGCCGGAGATGCCTGTTTGTGCTGCTATAACTGTATTTTCCCCTATCTCGACATTATGCGCTATCTGGATCAGGTTATCCAGTTTAGCTCCCTGCCGGATAATGGTTGATCCGAGAGTCGCCCGGTCGATGGTGGTATTGGAGCCAATCTCCACGTTATCCTCGATGATCACATTGCCGATCTGCGCAACTTTCTTATAGTTTTTATCCTGCTGTGGGGCAAAGCCAAAGCCATCGGCACCAATGACAACCCCGCCATGGATCGTGCATTCATTTCCGATAATATTCTCGGAATAAATAATCACCCCGGCATATAGTGTCGAGTTACTGCCGACTTTAACATTATCGCCAAGGAATACGTGGGGGAAGATTTTAGTGTTATCGCCCACGGTCACATTTTCACCGATATAGGCAAATTCGCCTATATAGACGTCTTTGCCGATAACGGCAGATTTGGCGACAAATGAAAGGGAAGAAATCCCCCTTTTTTCATTTTTAATTTTGTTATACATTTCCAGCAGCCTGGCAAATGCCGTGTAAGCATCTTCAACGCGGATAAGGGTAGTGGATAGGGGTTGGTCAGGAGAAAAATCTTTATTCACAATTACAATTGATGCCTTCGTCGTGTAAATAAAAGGTGTGTACTTTGGATTGGCCAGGAAGGATAATGTACCTGGTTCCCCTTCTTCAATTTTTGAAAGCCGGCTTATCTTAACATCCGGGTTTCCTTCAACTATCCCTTCTATAACTGCGGCTATCTGGCTGGCTGAAAACTCCATGCGCGGTGGATTTGTATGAAAATAATATTCTTAGCAGGTGCAAAAGTATTAAATTTATGTGTTTATTTTATATTCACTCCCTGATACAATAAAACCGGATTATTTTCATTTCACTTAATACAAATGTAATTTTTTCAGGAAATTTAAACGGAATAAATGGAAAAGATCAAGATTCTCTGGGTTGATGATGAAATAGAAATCCTTAAACCGCATATTATCTTCTTAGAACACAAGGGATATGAAGTAGATACTTCGAATAATGGTGATGATGGGCTTGAAATGATCATGAGCAGGCCTTATGATATTATTTTCCTTGATGAAAACATGCCGGGCCTTACCGGTATCGAAACGCTGGAGAGGATTAAGAAGAAATACCCGAACCTTCCCGTGGTCATGATCACCAAGAGCGAAGAGGAATCGATCATGGAAGATGCAATCGGGTCAAATATCGCCGACTTTCTTATTAAACCTGTGAAGCCGAACCAGATCCTGCTCAGCCTGAAGAAAAACCTGGAAAATAAAAAACTGGTCAGTGAAAAGACCACCTCTTCCTACCAGCAGGAATTCAGGAACATCAGCATGGATATATCCAATAATCCGGATCATAAAGGATGGGTTGAGATTTTCCGCAACCTTACCCGCTGGGAGCTGGAACTGGAAAAATCAAGCGACGAAAGCATGCAGGAGGTGCTTCAATTTCAGAAAAGTGAAGCGAACCAGGTTTTTTCCCGCTATGTCGAAAGTAAATACCTTGATTGGGTAAACGGAAGGACGAAAGATTACCCGGTCATGTCGCCAAACCTTTTTAAGGAAAAGATCTTCCCGTTGATGGACAGCAACGATCCGCTCTTTGTGATCCTCATCGATAATCTCCGTTACGACCAGTGGAAAGCCATACAACCTATCCTGGAAGAATTTTTCAGGGTGGAGAAGGAGGAGATCTATTACAGCATCCTGCCCACTACCACACAGTATGCCCGCAATTCCATTTTTGCCGGCCTGATGCCGCTTGAGATCGAGCGGAAGTATCCTAAATACTGGACGGCTGAGGAGGATGAAGGAACCAAGAACCAGTTTGAAGGGGAATTGCTGGGAGAGCAGCTGAAACGCCACGGCAGGGATGTCAAATATTCTTACCATAAGATATTGAACCTGACTGCCGGGAGAAAACTGGTGGAAACCCTTCCGAATTTGCTGAATAACAAGCTGACGGTGATCGTTTACAATTTCGTCGATATGCTTTCACATGCCCGAACCGAAATGGAGATCATCCGCGAACTGGCTGATGATGAGAAGGCATATCGCTCGCTGATGGTATCTTGGTTCAATAATTCACCTTTGCTTGATATTCTTAAAATACCTGGCGGAAAAGAAAATCAATGTTGTCATCACGACTGATCATGGCTCGGTTCGTTCACAGGACCCGGTCAAGGTGGTAGGTGACCGCAATACCACCACAAACCTCCGTTATAAATCAGGCAAGAGCTTGAATTACAACTACAAGGAAGTTTTTGAAGTTCGAAATCCCCACGATGCTTTCCTGCCAAGGACCAATGTCAGTTCGAGCTTATATATTTTGCCGGAAGAACGATTTCTTCGCCTATCCGAACAATTACAATTATTACGTGAATTATTACCGCAACACATTTCAGCATGGTGGGATCTCGCTTGAAGAGATGCTGGTGCCGGTGGCTTACCTCAGGGCCAAATGAAGTTACATCGTTACATCGTTATTTTTTTTTCGTATCTTTGATGTACACGATTTTCATTCAATGAAAGATCATTGTCTTCCAGAATTATACCCTTGAGGAACTGCCGGTTATTGCCCGGAAGATCCTCAATGAATATCCCTGATGAGCGGATTTTTGCCTTTATGGTGACCTCGGGGCAGGAAAAACTACTTTGATCAAAGCATTATGCGCCGCGCTCGGCTCGAAAGATGAAGTGACCAGCCCTTCATTTGCTATAATCAATGAATACGAATCCGGCGGAATTGACCTGATTTACCATTTCGATTTTTATCGCATCAAAAAGCTTGAAGAAGTACTGGATATCGGTTATGAAGAATATCTATACAGCGGCTATTATTGTTTTCTGGAATGGGCTGATAAGATCGAAGAACTTTTACCGGACCGGTTCGTATACATCAACATCACGAAAAATGAAGACGATAAAGGCCGGAAATATAGCTATTTCCTTTATTAGTTAATTACACCAATCGAATCCTGTGATGGATCAGAACCAGAAAAGCTTCATTAAGTTTTCCCATTCTGAAGGCTTGATGCCCAAGGAAGAAATGCTGGAAGTGCAGCGGCAGAGAAGCCTGTTAACTATCGGGATACCGAGGGAGATAGCGCACCAGGAAAGGAGGGTGGGCCTGGTGCCGGAAGCGGTAAACCTGCTTGTTCAAAACGGCCATTCGGTGCTTGTGGAAACCAATGCCGGTGCAGGATCAAGGTTTCATGACCATGAATACAGCGAAGCCGGTGGCCAGATCGTTTTTTCCGATAAAGAAGTTTACCAGGCTGATATCATCCTGAAGGTTGCTCCCCCGACTGAAGAAGAGATTGAAATGATGAAGGAAAAGCAGGTGATCTTTTCAGCTTTGCACCTGAGTAACCGGGAAGCTTCTTTTTTCAGGAGCCTGATCCGTAAGAAAATCACCGCGTTTGCGCATGAAAATATACAGGATCAGTTCAGTTCATTCCCGGTCAGGCGGACAATCAGCGAAATTGTCGGCAATGCTGCTATTATGCTTGCCGCCAGGTACCTGAGCGATCCGGAATACGGCAAGGGCAATATGCTGGGCGGTTTTTCAGGGATCAGCCCTACCGAGGTCATTATCATAGGCGCAGGCACAGTAGCTGAAAATGCTGCCAGGGTGGCTCTGGGAATGGGGGCCACCGTCAAGGTTTTTGATGATTCGATTTACCGGTTGCGCCGGCTCCAGGTGAATATCCAGAACCGCATCTTTACTTCCATCATCCAGCCCAAAGTGCTGATGAATGCACTTGCGTACCGCTGATATTGTCATTGGTGCTATTCATAGCATCCAGGGACATACACCGGTGATCATCTCTGAAGAGATGGTGAAAGGGATGAAACCGGGTGCCGTTATTATCGATGTCAGCATCGACCAGGGAGGATGCGTGGAAACTTCCAGGATCACGACCCATCAGAACCCGGTATTTAAAAAATATGACGTCATTCATTATTGTGTTCCCAATATTGCTTCCCAGGTTCCGCATACTGCTTCCTATGCGCTGAGTAATTTCTTTACACCGGTCATGCTAAGCATCGGCGAAGAAGGAGGGATTGATAACCTGATACGTCGCGATCGGGGTATCTGTAAAGGAGTTTATGTGTTTAAAGGAATCCTGACCAGTAAACCGATCAGTGATCTGTTTAATCTGCCTTTCCAGGATATTGACCTGCTGCTGGCAGCATTTAATGGCTGATCTGCCTGTGATAATTAGATTAATTCCTGCAAATGTGAAAACAGGATACCTGTTTATAAAATTGAATCCTTAGCTTATCCGGTTTATATTGGTACAGAACTCTGGCATGAAATCGAGGTGTTTCTTGCAGCCGTTTTTAAAAACCGGGAGGATTTATATTTTAACAGATATCAATACGCACAAATATTGCCTGCCGGTCCTGCATAAATCATCTTCCCGGACTGGCTCAGCAGCCTTCGTTTTCTGTTTCTACCCGGAGAACAATCCAAAGATCCGGCAAGTCTTGGAAAGTATCTGGAAATGGCTGATGGAAGCCGGCGCTGACAGGGATTCTTTACTGATCAATCTCGGTGGAGGCGTGGTGAGCGACCTGGGTGGATTTGCTGCAGCGACCTTTAAAAGAGGCATGCGTTATATCAATATTCCTACCTCCCTTATCGGGCAGGTCGATGCAGCGATCGGAGGGAAAACAGGAATAAATATTGCCGGCATTAAAAACCAGGCCGGGTTGTTTTATGATCCTGTTGCTGTCTTCATCCTGCCTGAATTCCTGAAAACACTTCCGGAAGATCATTTAAGATCAGGTTTTGCCGAAATTATCAAATGTGCGGTCCTTTCAGGCAATGGATTCTGGGAAAAAGTTGAAAAACGAGAATATTCATGAACATGATCAATTATTCAGACCTGATTCATGAAACGGTTGATTTTAAATGCAGGATAGTTGCGGAGGATCCATTTGACCATTCGACACGAAAAATGCTCAACTTTGGACATACAGTCGGGCATGCATTGGAAAGCTTTTCCAATATGCCAGGTGAGGAATGAATGCTTCATGGCGAAGCTGTTGCTGCAGGGATGATCTGTGAGTCCTATCTTTCTTATAAAACCGCAGGATTATCCGAAGACGGGCTTGAAGAAATTACGATCGTGATAAAACAGTTTTCAACCTTAAACCTGTTGAAAACATACTTATTCGATCAGTTATTAAAGTTGATGGATCATGATAAGAAGAAAACAGCGAAAGGGATTGGTTTTATCCTTGCTTGAAAGTCTGGGCAATCCCGCTGATTGACAGATCAGTTGACCAGGAGGATATCATCAGGTCGTTCGAATATTTTAACCAGATAATTCAAACGTGATCAGGATCACTAAAAAAACCGTAAATTGTTTCGGCGAGATCAGGCTTCCTGCCTCAAAAAGCATCTCCAACCGTTTGCTTATCCTGCAGTTTTCTTATGGTAATTCGCTAAAGATCAGTAATCTTTCAAATGCTGATGATACGATCTTACTGTCATCATTACTTGATTTGATCAGGCAGTACCAGCTCAGGGGCGATACAGGGCTGCTCCGGATCGATGCCAGGAATGCCGGCTCCGTCATGCGCTTCCTGGTCCCTTTGCTTTCTGTTACACGCGGGCATTATTTGTTGACCGGAAGTGAACGTATGAAACAACGCCCGATCGGCGCCCTTGTTGAAGCGATGCGCGAAACAGGCGCTGAGATTGATTATCTTGAAAATATCGGGTTTCCTCCTTTACTCATCAGGGGAAGGGCCATTACCGTGAGACGGATCTGGCTCGATGCTTCCATAAGCAGCCAGTTTGTTACGGCTTTGCTGCTTCTTGCACCGATGCTTGAAGAAGGGCTTACGCTTGAACTGACCGGCAGGCCGGTTTCATGGCCTTATGTTAAAATGACAACCGGTATCCTGACGGATTTAGGCGTTCATGTAATTTCACAGGAAAATGCGATCAGGGTTTACCATAAAAAGGAATTAAAAGCTGAAATGACGGTTGAATCCGATTGGAGTGCAGCTTCTTTCTGGTACTGCATGCTCTCCATGGCTGAAGAAGGAGAGGTTTTTTTCCCGCGATTGCGAAAATCAGGACTGCAGGGTGACCAGCAGGTTTCAACATTTTTCCAGTCAATTGGGCGTTGAAACCGTTGAAGAAAAAAATGGTATCCGGATTATTAAAGAAAGAAAAGGCAGGAGAAATTTTCCATGCGGATTTTCCGGTCATCCCGGACCTGGCTTTGCCTGTGATCCTGGCCTGCGGCGCGGCAGGGATCGCCGGTACATTTACCGGCCTGGAACGGCTTCGTATTAAGGAATCGGACCGGATAGAAGCATTGGCTGCCGGACTGCTTAAAGCAGGTATTGTTTTGCATGAAGAATCTCCGGGAACATGGCAATTATCAGGCCATTTGACAGATCCTTGCGAGCTTTTACATCGAGGATTATGAAGACCACGGGTGGCCATGACATTTGCCTGTCTTGCCATCAAGGGATTCACCGTAAATCTGGAACATCCTGAGGTTGTCAATAAGTCTTACCCCGGATTCTGGAATGACCTGGCAGGCACTGGCTTTAACTGTAAGCCTTCCTGTTGAAAAGATTTAAATCAGGAAACATCGATAAATTGATAACTTTGCTCCAGAAATCCTTGCAGGTATTAGCACATTATGATGACCATTGATATTTTTATTCCCTGTTTTATTGATCAGATTTATCCGCAGACTGGTTTTAACATGATTAAAATACTGGAAAAATTTGATATCGATGTGTATTATAATGAAAATCAGACCTGTTGCGGACAGATTTCATTCAACAGCGGATTCTGGGATGATGCCAAGGCTATTGGCGAGAAATTCATCCTGGAATTCAACCATAACCGCCCTGTTGTTGTTCCTTCTGCTTCCTGCGCCGGCTTTGTCAGAAATTATTACGGTGAGCTTTTCCATAATACCGGGCTTCATATTGAATTCAGGCAGCTGCAGAAAAACATCATCGAGTTTACAGATTTTCTTGTTAATGAGTTGAAAGTAACGGATGTAGGGGCGACTTTTGAGCATAAGGTGACCTATCATGATTCATGTGCCGCCCTGAGGGAATATAAGCTTGGAAATGAGCCCAGGCAATTGCTTGAAAACGTGAAAGGCCTGGAAATTATCGAAATGAAAGACCGGGAGGTCTGTTGCGGTTTCGGCGGGACTTTTTCTGTGAAGAATGAACCCATTTCAACCGCGATGGCTCAGCAAAAAGTTCAGAATGCACTCGATACAGGGGCTGAATATATAATTTCTACTGATGCATCCTGTCTGATCCATCTCGATAGCTATATCCGGAAACATAAGCTTCCCCTTAAAACCATGCATATCATCGATGTGCTGGCATCCGGATGGTAATGGAACACATCTCTTAAATTCTGTCATTTTTTGATCAATTTAAATAGAAAATGACTACTTTTGATAAGCATCTGAATCCTTAACCTTTCTGCATATGAGAGCAACAATTACAAGGTTTTTATACCCGTCCCTCTTCATTTTACATCTTTCATTTTTAATTTTTAATTTTTCATTTTCTCATGCCCAGATACCTACGGTGCAGGATTGCATTGGTGCTATTCCCGTTTGCCAGGATATTTATGTTGAAATAAACTCCTATTCCGGAGACGGTAATTACCCGAATGAAATTTACGAAGCCCCCGATTGCAGCAGCGCCTGCCCGGGAAGTTGCCTGGCCGGAGAAGTGAACAGCGTTTGGTATATATGGACCGTTCAGGTAGGAGGCCTTCTCAGGCTTGCTATTGACCCGGTTGACAATACAGACGATTACGACTGGGCTGTTTATGATGTAACTGACCTCAGGTGTTCCGATATTTATACCAAGTATAACCAGATGCAAAAAAGCTGTAACGCCTATGGTGTAACCGGAAATAATGGCAATACCGGGATAGCCTCGTCCATGGGAGGGTCAACCAATTGTAATAATTGCGGTGCTACTAATAAGTGGAATCTGGATCTTACGGTCCTGGAAGGCAGGACTTATGTTCTTATAATTGAAAACTGGAGTGGTACAACCCAGGGGTATACGCTTGATTTCAGTGCTTCTACGGCAATTATTTATGATGATGTCAGGCCTGAACTGGAAACCGTCCTTGCCGATGAGATTACCTGCGGCGATATGGAAATTATTGTGGAATTTTCTGAAAATGTGATGTGCGAATCGGTTAATCCTTCTGATTTCCTGCTCGCCGGCCCGGGCGGCCCCTATAATATCCTTGATGCCCAGGGTGAAATCTGCCTGCTTGGCGGTGAAATGGAAAAGCGGTATACATTGTTAATCGACAGGCCAATCAGTTCAGATGGGGATTATTCCGTGCAATTAAAGCCTTTGAATTTTGTTTATGATGCCTGTAATAACTTCGCCATTGGAAATACCATCGTCTTTAATGTTGACCTGGGGGCTCCTGTTATTAATGAATTTACCATGACCATCCAGGCAGCGACCTGCGGGCTCAGCAATGGCTCCATCACCGGCCTGCAAATCATCGGTACCCCTCCTTACGGCTATACATGGACGGACGAATTGGGGAATATTGTCGGTACGACAATCGACCTTGTTGATATTTCCACTGGTAATTACTTCCTGGAAGTTTCGGATGAAAATAACTGTATGTCGCAAGGTGGGCCTTATTTTGTTGATCAATCCGGTGCACCCCAGGTGGATGATGCGGGAATTGTGATTACGGGCGCAAATTATGCTTCTAATAACGGTCACATCACCGGATTGGTGGTGGACGGTACCGAACCGCTGGTCTACCAGTGGACCGATGAAAGCAATGTCACGGTCGGGACCGGGCTTGAATTGCATGATGTGTACTCGGGCAATTATTCCCTGCTCATAACCGATGCCTATGGCTGTGATACACTGGCAGGCCCTTATTTCGTTCAGCAGATCGGAGGCCCTCTTGGGGTCCAGGCTGCCGCAAATCCACAGGCAATTTGTGCCGGAGGATCATCCCAGCTTGCAGCTACTGCCTTTGGCGGCACCGGTGCATATACTTATTCCTGGACATCCAATCCTGCCGGGTTTTATTCAGACCTTCAGTCCCCGGTGGTATTCCCGGTGGCAACTACTATCTACACTGTCGCTATCAATGACGGTTACAATGATTCACAATCTTCTGCAACCGTGACCGTGAACCCGCTTCCACTTTCTAATGCCGGTGAAGACCAGACCATACCTTATGGGACCAGTACAACCATAAACGGTACGGTAACCGGGGGCAGTGGATCTTATGATTATTACTGGGAACCGGCAGATATGCTTATCAGTCCGACATTACAGAATACGGCAACTAAAAACCTTTACGAAACCACCCTCTTCAGGTTAAGGGCCACTGATGCCAATACAGGCTGTGTAAGCTTTTATGATACCGTTATTGTTGCCCTGGAAGGCGGGCCGCTCGGGGTTACATTATCTACCCAGGACGATACGATATGCAAGGGTGAAAATACCACGCTAACGGCCTTTGGATATGGAGGGGATTATGGCAATTACACTTATAGGTGGTTCTATGGACCTGTCTTATTAAAAGAAGAGACCAGCCTTATCTCTACTCTCCTTGTCAACCCGGTAACCCCGGGTAGCCATGAATATAAAGTGGAGATTGATGATGGTTACAACCCGTTTATTTCGTATATTTCTATTTATGTAGCCCCATCTCCCGGGTTTTCCATTATTGGTGGCCCCCAGATCACTGCCTGTCCGGCAGATACCGTCATTTTGCAGCCAAATAATACTTTCCCGGGTGCGATATACTACTGGTCCAATGGCAGCACGGACCCGTCTATCCGCCTTGCAACTACAGGTATCGGGTTTAATGTAAGGACATTACATCTTGAAATTACCAATTCTGAAGGTTGTGAATACACCGACAGCGTGACGGTGATTTTTGATTTCGCGGCTTGTTTTGGTTTGGAAGAATACCCGACCTTTCCAAAGGTTAACGTGTACCCGAATCCCACAACAGGTATGATCAACATAGAACTGGAAGATGGTGAAGGGTTTTATGAAATTCAAATTCTAAGTCCTCAGGGGTCTGTTATTTATCAGGAAAGCCTTAAAAAATTGATGCCCGGAAAGAATAAAATAGTTGCGGATCTTTCAGGATTTCCTCAAGGGGTTTACTTACTAAGGGCTATTCATGAGCGCTTTATCCATCATCAGAAAGTTGTTCTGAATTAACTTTTTTTTAGTGAGGAGCTTCAAAATCAATGAGCTGATTTGAAATTATATATATCTTAGCCGGCTCATTTTAACTTCAGGCACCTTTAAACAAAAATACCTTACCAACAATGAGAATAGTCTTATTATTATTACTGACCGCCCTGATTTCATTATCTAATGGCCAGTCAGACAACCATGCCTTGTTAAGCCAGGAAATGCAAACACCCCTGGTATTTAATCAGAATGAGTTTGGTGATAGCTTGTCTGTGCTTGTTTTTTCAGACGACAGCTATGATTATTATGCATTAGATTTGACAAAACTCGGTGGGGAGTTTGAAAGAGTTTATTTTATGAACCTTTCATACGAAGATCCCAGAGTGGTCAACCTGGATGCAGATTTAAAAAAGGACCAAACCTGGTTCAAAGCCTATTACAAATATCCTCAATCAGATATCATCTGCCTTTTTAAGGAACTTAAGGAGAAAACTGATAAAAGGAGCCTGGATATGAATGATGAAGAGAAATCAGCCTGGATGGCAAAAAATGATAAATTTTTTAAGGTAAAAAATGATGAGTAAAAAGATATTCCTTTTGCTGGGTTTATCTTTCCTGGCAATTTTTAAAATCAGCGGACAAGGATTGACGTGCGAAACATCAGAACCATTCTGCACCGGATCAATTTACAGATTCCCGGCAGGTGTCCTTGGTAATGCCCAGTACGGGGCAGATTACGGATGTTTGCTTACACAACCTGCACCGGCATGGTATCATATGCTCATCGACGATCCCGGAAATATAAATATTTATATGTACAGCACACCGCTGGAAGACATTGACTTTATTTGCTGGGGTCCCTTTGATGACCCTCTTTCACCCTGTGTTACCGGTTTAACAGACGATAAAATAGTTTCCTGCAGCTATTCACCATTAGCATACGAGACCTGTTATATTCCAAACGGCCAGACAGGGGAGTATTATATCCTGCTCATTACAAACTTTTCCAGAAACCCGTGTGATATCACCTTTTCCCAAACCGGTGGAAACGGAAGTACAGACTGCACGATATTACCTCCTCCGGTGTCCAACAATGGTCCTCTTTGTGTTGGGGATACGCTGAACCTTTATGCTGAAGACGTTACCAACGCTTCCTACTGGTGGAGCGGTCCGGGGGGATTTCTTTCAGCCGAGCAAAACCCTGTCATACCTAATGTTACCACTGCAAATGGTGGGGCCTACTCCTGTATCATTACCGTCGGGGGCAATAGCAGTGACCCGGCTATCACGAATGTGGTCGTATACACGCTGCCAACTGCGGACCTTATAAGTGAGGATACGACCGTATGCTTTGAAAATCCAGCCTATGCCATCATGCAATTCACCGGTTGGTCACCTTATAAAGTATATTATAATGATGGTTTAAATAACCTGGTGGCAACCAACCTATACGGGCCCACAGATACCATATTCCTTTATCCTTCCGGCCCGACGACGTACACTTTTACAAAAGTTGAAGATCTTCACTGTGAAAGGAGCCTGCTGTTTATGGAACTGGTTGCAGATACCTATCCTGAGACGTCAGGAACATTAAGCGGGTCAGCCACTATCTGCGCCGGTCAACCGGCCGATTTGACATTTAACCTCATCGGCATACCGCCATGGAGCATCACTTATACTATTAACGGAGGAAGCCCGCAGGTGGTTGCAGCCAATTCCTCCCCTTATATTTTAACGGTTTACCCGACTTTAACTACAACCTACGGTTTCTTAAGCCTCGATGATATTAACTGTCCCGGTGAAACATCAGGTCAGGCTGTAGTTACGGTAAATCCCTCACCAACAACCAATGCCGGGACTGATCAATCTATTCCCTATGGTACTTCTACCGTTCTCAATGGAACTGTCACCGGCGGTTCAGGTAATTACCAGTATTCCTGGGAACCTGCTGCAAAATTGATAAATCCCAATATCCAGGTACCCTCAACCGTCAACCTTACCGAAACTACATTGTTTACCCTGACCGCCACCGATAATGTTGGAGAATGTTATGATGCGGATGATATCACTGTTACCGTAACCGGTGGCCCGTTGGGTTGTTATCCGGCCGCTCATCCCCCTGCTATCTGTGCCGGGGAGACTTCCCAGCTGGTATCCCTGGCCACGGGCGGATCAGGCACCTACAGTTATTTATGGAGTTCAGATCCCCCCGGGTTCAGTTCGACGCTCCCGGACCCGACGGTGTCTCCTTCAGTGTCGACTACTTATCAAGTTGTGATTAATGACGGATATAACGTTTTATCAGGAAATGCAACCCTAAACGTCCATCAGTTGCCGGTCCCGGAGGCGGGGGATAATATTACCATCCTGCATGGGACGAATACTGTTCTGCAGGGTTCCGCTTCGTCGGGCAGCGGTTCCTATACCTATCACTGGGAACCTGCCGATAAGCTGGTGAATGCAAATGTTGCACACCCCCAGACTTTAAACCTTTTCTCTTCAACCCTATTTACCCTTTATGTTACAGATGTGACATTCGGGTGCGTTGCAGAAGCTCCGGATCAAATGACCGTAGTCATCTCCGGTGACGCGCTGGCAATTAACCCATCGGTTTCAGATGAGGAAATTTGCCTTGGTGAGTCTGCCCAGCTGTTTGCACTTGCCGGAGGCGGCTCAGGCAGTTATACCTATAGCTGGTCAGGCTCTGACGGGTTAACTTCTACTCAACAAAACCCCATGATAACACCCCTGACATACGGATCTTTTATCTATAACTGTACCGTAAGCGATGGATTTAATACCGCCCAGGGCTCTGTTGCCATCAATGTTAGGCCCGTACCAATTATCGATTTTGGGTTTGGGGATACTACAATTTGTGTTAATGACTCAGTCATCCTTGATGCCGGGAATCCCGGTTCATCATATATCTGGTCCAATGGATCGACAGAAAGAACGTTAAAGGTTGCCACAACCGGTATCGGGTTTGATCTTCAGAATTACTCCGTTAGTGTCACCAATCCATCAGGATGCCAGGCAGATCTGTCAATCCTTGTGATTTTCGATTTTTCAGCATGTACCGGGGTTGAGGGAATGGAAACCGACCGGTTGTGCCGTATTTATCCTAATCCCGGCAATGGCACCCTGCACCTTATTTTCCAGACCGGTGTAAGTAAAGCAACTGTCACTGCCAGCAATATCCTCGGACAGAACGTATGGGGGCCATATCAATATGACGAATCGGATTTTGATGGAGAGGTTGTCATACAACTTGGCAAAATTCCTGATGGCATATATTTTATCAATATTAATAGTGAAGATTATTCATATACAACTAAATACATTTTAAGAAGGTGATTTAGCCATTGCTTTCCTTACAGGTTATGCAAAAACGCAGTTGCGTGTGAGGATTTCAGGAAAATGTTATCTTTGGCCAACTTTAATAACCATCGTTCACACTTTAAATTTGTATACCAAGCATGAACAAAAGTGTTTCCGGAAGCTATTTCAACTACCTGACCGTCCTGGTACTGGCAGCGGTTATATCACTGTCTCCCAAGGTTATGTTGTCACAGAGCTATCTCAAAGCAGAACTTCGTAATACGAACTGCCCTGTCGCCAGCCATGAAGCAGACCGATGGTATTTCGGGCAAAATGCCGGTCTGGATTTCAGATCAATTGAGCCTGAATTTGATCCATCAAACTACATGATAAATGTCCCGACCAGTCCTGCAATTATGGCTGATAGCTCAGGAAATATATTATTTTATACAGATGGCATGAAAGTGTATAACCGCCAAACACAAGTGATGCCAAACGGAAGTGATCTGCATGGTTATCCTGGCCATACTATGCCTGCTATCATCATTCCAAAACCCGGTAGCGATAGCATCTATTACATCTTTACGACGCATTCTATGAAAGCAAATAGTAATGATCCGCGGGAAATTTACGGACTTGAATATAATGAGGTAAACATGAACAGAAACAATGGCCTGGGTGATATAACTGCAAAACACAAAAAATTACTCCCACCAGAGTTTTCTTCGAGATTATCTGCAGTGTTGCACTCTAATGGAGTCGATTTTTGGGTTGTAACGCATAAATTTAACTCCGATGAGTTTTGTTCTTTTAAAGTAACGTCAAATGGTGTGGATTCAGCAAACTATATTTCCAGTAATACCGGTACTATTCAGTCTGCTCCCGGTGAGACTAATAATGGTTTTGGCTATATGAAGATCAGCCCGGATGGCACAAAACTGGCAATGGCTATCCTGGGTTTAAATCGTTATGAGTTATTTAATTTTAATGCTTCAACCGGAGAAGTAAACTTAATTTCAAGTTCTCCTGCTGTATTTGTCGATGCTTATGGTATCGAATTTTCCTCCGATTCAGAGTTCTTATATGCCACAACCACCTCTCCATCCGAACCGTCAGGAAGTGATATACCTAAATCATACCTCTATCAGTTTACTGTTGATCTAGGACCCGCTATTTTCAGCCCGGGTAATTATGTGACAATTGATAGTAATCTGGTTGGCAGTTATTTCGGAGGCATGCAATTAGGAACTGACGGCAGGATCTATGTTTCCAGGTCGCCTTATGGAAATGCTGCATTAAGTGTGATCCAGAATCCAAAAAGGCCGGGTCTGGCATGTAACTTTACTGTGAATGCCATCGACCTTCAACCAAATAAAAGCCGGTTCGGATTTCCCAATTTCATGCAATCCTATTTCAACCTGCCACATTTTGATGTAGAAAATGTATGTTATGCTGATACAACCATCTTCACCCTCCAGAATAGTTCAAATATAGAAAGTTACTCCTGGGAGTTTGGGGATCCAGGGAATCCGGTACCGTCCACCCTGGCCCAGCCAGCTCATGTTTTTTCCGCTCCCGGTTCCTACGAAGTTAAAGTTACAGAGTATTACGGCGGAGTGCCTTATGGACCTTATACCGAGACAGTCATTGTCAATGAATTGCCGCTGGTTAGCATCGGCGATACGGTTTACATGTACCCGGGTTCACCTATCCTGCTTGATGCCGGAGAAGGATGGGAGTCACTATGAATGGTCCACAGGGGAAAATACACAGGTCAGTAAAAATTGATGAGCCCGGCACCTATTATGTAACCGTCCAGAATGAACGTTGTTGCTTCAATTCAGATTCTACCCTGGTAATATATTTTGATGTGATAGTCCCCAATGCATTCCGGCCGGGGGGTACAAATAGTATATTTAAAGCCTATGCTTCATCGCTCGAAGCCATTAACAATTTCACCATGTATATATATAACCGCTGGGGACAGCAGATATTTGTGAGCAATGATATCAACCAGGGTTGGGATGGTAAAATTGACGGAAAAGATGCCCCGGGCGATGTTTATGTATGGCTTGTCAATTATGATGTGGAAAGAGAAGGGCGAACTGAAAAGATTGCTTATAAAGGAAACGTCATCCTTTTAAGATGAGATGGACAAGAAGTACTACATCAAGATAGCCGAAGAACTTAATGTATCCACAGAACAGGTTATCAATACCGCTGCTTTGCTTGATAGCGGGGCAACGGTTCCTTTCATAGCAAGGTATCGTAAAGAACTCACAGGCAGCCTTGACGAGGTTGCCATTACAGATATCCGTGACCGCCTCAAACAGCTCAGGGAACTCGATAAACGACGCGATGCGATCCTGAAAAGCATTGAAGAACAGGGTTTGCTTACTGATCCTCTCAGGGCACAGTTAATGGAAGCCCTGACCATGACAGAGCTGGAAGACCTTTATCTCCCTTACAAACCTAAAGAAAAGGACCAGGGCTACCATGGCAAGGGAAAAGGGGCTCGAACCATTGGCCAGACTGATTATGGCAAAAAGGGAGCTGGATCCTTACCGGAAAGCAGCACTTTATATCAATCCTGAAAAAGGTGTGGCCAATGAGGAAGAAGCCCTGGCAGGCGCAAGGGATATCATCGCGGAATGGATCAATGAGAACCAACTGTCAAGGATCAAAATACGCAAATTGTTTTTCAGGGAAGGCGTGATTTCTTCGCGTGTCATTAAAGGGAAGGAACTGGAAGCTATTAACTATCAAAACTATTACGAATGGGAGGAGCCGGTGATGAAATCCCCTTCGCATCGTTTCCTGGCTATGATGAGAGGAGAGGCTGAAGGTTTTTTACGGACAGGCGTGCAGCCGCCAAAAGAACATGCCATTATTGCCCTGGAGGATATATTCCTGAAAAACAGCACGGAGGGCTGTGCCGAACAAATACGCGAAGCCATTTATGACAGCTATTCGCGTCTCCTTCAACCTTCGATGGAAAATGAGATTAAGGCTGCAGCAAAAGAGAAAGCGGATAAGCATGCCATCATGGTTTTTGCGGATAATCTCAAGCAGCTTTTGATGCTTCCGCCCCTTGGGCAGAAAAATGTCCTGGCCATAGATCCAGGTTTCCGCACAGGTTGTAAGATCGTATGCCTGGATAAACAGGGCAATTTGTTACACAATGAGACGATCTATCCACATCCCCCGGAAAACCAGGTCAGGCAATCGGAAAAGAAGATACTGAGCCTGATAGATGCCTATAAAATTGAAGCCATTGCTATTGGCAACGGGACAGCGGGGCGCGAAACCGAGCGTTTTATCCGTAATATCCGGTTTGATAAAGATCTGATTGCAATCATGGTCAATGAAAGTGGTGCCTCGGTATACTCAGCTTCTAAAGTTGCACGGGAAGAGTTTCCCGATTATGATGTCACGGTCAGGGGTGCCGTTTCTATAGGGCGCCGGCTGATGGATCCGCTGGCTGAACTGGTCAAGATCGACCCGAAATCAATCGGGGTGGGACAATACCAGCATGATGTTAACCAGGTTGACCTTCATCAGAGCCTTGAAGATACCGTTACAATATGTGTCAACCAGGTTGGGGTGGAAGTGAACACCGCCAGTAAAGAGCTGTTATCTTTTGTCTCCGGTGTAGGTCCTGTCCTTGCACAAAATATTGTCAATTATCGTAAGACTAACGGACCCTTTACCTCGAGGGATGAATTTAAAAAAGTTACCAGGTTTGGCGATAAAGCTTTCGAGCAGGCTGCAGGTTTCCTGCGGATCAGGAATGCCCCAAACCCGCTGGACAGAAGCGCGGTGCATCCTGAAAGCTATGGCGTTGTATACCGGATGGCTGAAAAAACTAAAACTTCCGTTGAAGAATTAATGAAAAATGAGGAAACCCGGAACAAGATTGTATTGACCGAATACGTTACTGATAAGACCGGGCTGCCGACACTTAACGATATCCTCCAGGAACTTGCAAAACCAGGACGTGACCCCAGGCAGAAATTTGATGTTTTTGAATTTGCCAGAGGGATTGAAAGTATCGAGGATTTAAGGCCTGGGATGGTGCTCCCGGGAATCGTGACCAATATTACTGCTTTCGGTGCATTTGTTGATATCGGTGTTCACCAGGACGGGCTGGTACATGTCAGCCAGATGGCGAATAAGTTCGTCAGGGACCCGAAAGAGATCGTTAAAATAAACCAGAAAGTGCAGGTGAAAGTGCTTGAAGTGGACAAGGACCGAAAAAGGATCAACCTGTCGATGAAGGATGTTGGATAGGACGGTAAGACTTTAAGACTGTAGGACTGTAAGATATATTTTTTCTAATATAATTCATGAAAATAAGCCCGAAATACCTGTTATTTTTTGTTTTGCTCCTTGCCCTGAGCCCTTCGCTCAATGCCCAGCTGTTCAAGGGCTCGGTGATGGGCGGGATGAATATTTCACAGGTAGATGGGGATGAAGTTTATGGTTATAAAAGAGTAGGGGGGCATTTCGGAGTAGGAGTTATACTTCCGATAAAGAAGTGGGACATCACCCTGGAAACGATTTTTAACCAGAAAGGGGCTTATGAAGGTGCTCAATACCAGGATTCCGCCTTTGGGACAACTATTAATGGTAAATATGACCTCAGGCTGAATTATGTTGAAATACCCCTGTTAGCTCACTATACCGACCGTGACCTCTTCACCGTCGGTGCTGGTTTTTCATATGGAAGGCTGGTTTCTTTTAAAGAGGTAGAACACGATGGAGCTATTCCTCCTTACTCCGACACCGTCGCTTTCAGTAAAAATGATTACAATGTGCTGGTTGATTTGCAGGTCAGGGTATGGAAAAGACTGAAATTTAATATCAGGTATTCCTATTCAATAGCCCCTATCAGGGAAAGAACCTTCTACAACCGCTATGGCGAGGATCCTTTCGAACGTAAACAATATAATAACATGCTGACCTTCAGGCTGGTTTATGTGTTTAATGAACAGTTTCAGAGGAAAACCGAGGACAGGAATAATTAAAGAAACTTATAACCATTAGCCCGTAACCCGTAACCCGTAACCTGTTACTTTCCCGTAACTTCTTCGTACCGGAAACACCCCACAACATGATCATTCACCATGCCCGCTGCCTGCATGAAAGCATAGCAAATGGTTGACCCGGCAAATTTAAATCCTCTTTTTGTGAGATCTTTGCTCATAATATCAGATGTCTCTGTCCTGGCTGGTAATTCGGAAAGAGAGTTCCATGAATTTATGACAGGCTGGTAATTGACAAAGGACCAGATATATTTATCGAAAGACCCGAATTCTTTTTGCACAGTAAGAAAGGACTTTGCATTTGTGATCGTTGCCCTGATTTTCGCCCGGTTCCTGATGATACCGGGATCAGCCAGTAAACTTTCGTACTTCGCCTCATCATACCCTGCGATAATAACAGGATCGAAATCATCAAATGCTTTGCGGAAATTCTCCCTTTTATTCAGCACCGTTTTCCAGCTTAACCCGGCCTGGAATGCATCCAGCACCATGAACTCGAACAATTTTCTATCGTCATGCAGCGGGACTCCCCATTCCTCATCATGATATTGCTGCATTAACGGATCACTGATCCAGGCGCAGCGGGGTTTGGTCATTGGTTCCTGGTTCTTGGTCATTGGTTCCTGGTAATTGGTTCCTGGTTCTTGGTTCCTGGTTCTTGGTTCCTGGTTCCTGGTTCTTGGTTCTTGGATATTAGTCATTGGTCATTCGTCATTAGTATTTGACCGCCGACCGCAGACTGCCGACTGCCGACTATTTAAACTTCCTGCATTCCTGCAAAAACCTCTCACCAATCGATCTGGATAATGGATTCTCCGGTGGTTCCAGCCTTTCCGGATGCCACTGGACACCCAGGAGGAAAGGTTTACCGGCAGGGCTCTCCCATTCTACGGCTTCCGGCAAACCATCCGAAGCGTAAGCAACCACTTTTAGTTGAGGTGACAGGTTTTTAATGCCCTGGTGATGATTACTGTTTACATTACCGGTCATTAACCCGGAAATCTCATTCAGCATAGAGCCTGGCTCAACGCTAACAGAATGGAAGCAATTCTGGTAATTCTCACACCTGTGCATCACGGTTGTATCATATTCTGTCGGGATATCGATAATAAGACTGCCGCCGAAAGCCACATTCAGCATCTGATGGCCACGGCAAACGCCTAATATGGGCATATTCCAGGCCATCGCAGAGTCGATCAGCCTTAGTTCAAGCTGGTCAAGACGGTCATCAATCGTCGTGCACTTTGACGTATTCCCCGTGTCCTGGTATATCGCCGGGTTAATATCTGTGCCCCCTGTCAGGAGCAGTCCTGAACATTCTTTGAATAATTCAAGTGCTGAATCAATAGGCATGTCATACATGTCCTGGCAGATGATAGCAGAATCATATGATTTGATCCAATTGTAATAGTTGGCATACGAATTTTCAGGGCTGCCTTTTGATAAAGCTATCTTTATCTGAGGATTATCTAACTCTGAAGTGCAACCAAACAAACCTAGGATAAAGCAAAATCCCAGAAGAAAAACGAAAGTATTATTTCTCATAAAACAAAAATTTGATATTATAACCACTTCACCACCTTATCACCTAGTCACCCAGTCACCCAGTCACCCAGTCACCTGATAGCCTTATTCGTATAATAATCCACGGGGGCAAAATCGTCCGTTAGTACAGGGAGACTTGCCGGGATCAAGGTGGTTACATCATGTCGCAAATAGTCAGTAAGCTCAGGATCTTCGTTCTCCCAACCTGGTTTTTCATTTGATTTTACTGCTACAAGCATCGTGCTTTGCACCAGGAAGAGATCTTCCGGGTCCATGACGGCGAAAACGTAAACGTAAGGGAATATCTCACGATACGTTGCCAGCTCAGCCTGGAGGAAGAGGCTCGGCTTTCCTTCCAGCGAAGAGATGATATTCAGCAGGACACAGCCGCCTTCATTCAGCATATTGTAAGTCTTCTGAGCGGCTTCACGGGTTGTTAGGTGCCAGGGGATGGTGTAGAGCGATTTGTAAGCGTCCCCGTAAATGACATCATATTTTCGATCTTCACGGTTTAAAAAGGTGCGGGCATCTTCATGAAATATCTTCATCCTGGGGTCATCTTTTAAACGGAAGTGCTCACGCGCCATCCTGGTAAGTTCAGGGTCGATTTCGACCACATCGATGGTGGCATCAGGGTATTTCTGCAGGAAGTACTTGGGATATGAATAGGCTGCCCCTCCAAGAATGAGCGTCGACCTGAACCCGCTGGTAAAATGTTCAGCAAGCCGGTAAAACCTGGCATAAGGGAAGACGGGTTCTTCGCTGTCGAGAAACATGGCTGAAGAACTTTCATTATTGATCCGCATGAATTTAACCGGTTTCCCGGTGGCCCCGTCAACGGCATCATAGATCCATACTCTGCTGTATTGGGTATCTTCATCAATGTAGGAACCGGCAACAGACTGGTTATAAAAGCCCAAGTAAGCAATTATAGCTATCAGAATGAAAGCAGGAATGCTGTTTCCGGCCTTTCGGTCGGCAATAAAGAGTGATATGGAAACCAATGCCAGTAAAATCGCGATGGCAACCAGGATATTCGTGGTTCCCATGGCCGGTATCAAATAAAAGCCGGCCGCGAAAGTTCCCGCGATGCTGCCGACTGTCGATATGGCGTAAAGCTGTCCGACGGTTGACCCGGAGGTCTGCAATGCTTTGATCTTTAATCTCACCGCGTAAGGGGAGACCATGCCCAGGAAAATGCTTGCAGGTGCAAACAGGAAAATTGAAGCGATAACCGATTGCCATTTCAATCCATTGATAAAACGGGGCAAGTAAACAAGAAAAGGTTCCTTAATGAGTGTGGTCATTCCGATAAGGACCGCTGACAGCAGTATGATCCAGGCAAGGGCTCCGAATGTGGGTTTCAGGTCGGCCAGCCGGCCCCCAATCCAGTATCCCAGGCTGAGGCTGCCTAAAATGATCCCGATCAGGCTAGTCCAGATAAAAATCGAAGTGCCCAGGTATGGCCCAAGCACACGCGATCCGGCAACCTCATATATCATAACAACCGCCCCGCAGACAAATACGACTATTTCAAGGAAGAACTTTTTCAAAGAAGAAGGATTTGAAAGCGTAAAGATAAAAGGATAAATCAAGAGATCGAATATTCAATGCAAAAATCGCCGGCAGACCCTTCGCTTCGCTCAGGATGACAAGAAATCTAATGAGCTCCTTTTAACCATAATTACACAGGTGTTTATATTTACTCCGGAGGAGTCTAATATTTGTAGAGACGGTGGCACCAGGAGAAGATTTTCCCCTCCCGCGATATTCTACATTTTTCCGATGAAATTTTCATGGGAGGGGATAAAGGGGTGGGGAACCGCTGAACCCTCCCCAAACCCCTCCCTGTGAAGGTTTACCGCATTTATTAAATATTTTCAAAGGGAGGGGCTATTGTTCTATTTTCCCCGTCCTTGCTATAAATATTGCTCTCCTCCGGAGAGCGCTCTGGCAGATCAAAATCTATGGTTTTCATAATTAATCAAACCCTGCTATATGAGAAAATAAATATTAAATAATCAATTATTGGCCTAACTTGTCATTGTTAGCGAAGCGAGGAATCTGTCAGTATTTTAAGCCTTAGTCGTCATTCCGAGCGAAGCGAGGAACCTGTTAGCCCTATGTGCAAGTCAGGGGGCAGCGGGTATTTTCAAAAATCTAAATAAAACTCTTTTGTAAGTTCCTTGTATTCAACAGAATAAGAGCCGTCCGTGTTTTTTATTGTCAAAGTTTTTTCTTCAGCCTGTAGAGACTGTGTTTTCTTTATCTGAAGTATGACCCTGTGATATACTTTACCCGGTTTGGGAATTATTCTGATCATGGAATGGATAAATAAACCAGATGTTAAAGCTGTACTGATGAACTCCCTGCTTTCCCTGGCAGGCAGGATCAACCAAAGACTGGCCTTATCCGTCATCAAAAGTGATGAACATTGAATTAATTCCCTGAAACTTAATGAATCGTTGTGGCGGGAAAGATTTCTTTTACACTGGTCTGATTTTAAAGAGCGGGAGAAAAAAGGCGGATTGGAGATGATGAGGTCATATTTTCTTCGCGTCTGACTTGTAAATTCCTGTAATGATCTATGAATTATGGTTATGCGGTCATTCCAGGGGCTGTTCATGAAATTGATCCCGGCCTGTTTCACTGAATCCTCATCGATATCAATAGCATCGATCCTGGCATTCGACCGTTGTGCCAGTATCAGTGAAATCACCCCGCACCCGGTGCCAATTTCCAGGATTTCTTCTGCATCCTCAACTTCTGCGGCAGAACCAAGCAATACAGCATCCGTACCAACCTTCATCGCACTGTGTCCGTCTTCAACCTTAAATTGTTTGAAGTAGAAGGTGTCTGTAACCTTACCGTTTTTTTTAAGCTGATTGTTGCTGTTATTAGTGGTCAAAATCTTGTTATTTTGAATTTTGAATTTTGAATTTGTTTGGAATTTGGAATTTGGAGTTTGGGATTTGTTTGGAATTTGGAGCTTGGAATTTGGAATTTAGAACTAGAGTGCCAGCTTAAAATATAGCGCCGGCGTCAGCGGAATGGCCTCAGAATATATATTGACCGAATTGGTCTGGCTGGTACCTACCCGCTCAAAATTAGCATATTTGATATTTTGAGTATTTAATACATTCAGGATAGAGAGTCCAATTTCACCTTTTAGTCTTCTGTCCAGGAACTTATATATAAATGATACATCTAACCTGCTGTAGGTAAGGTTATCCGGCTCATCAGCCAGCAATGCAGGAGTAGAGGGGAATCCTGATCCGAAGACATAATCGGCGGAAATAAAAAAGGGATCCAGGTTAGCCAGGGCTGCCAGCTTGACTTCGTGCCGCTGGTCCTGGGGCGCACGCCTGTATTCGTCTTTTTTGAAATACTCAAAAATCTCCTCAGTTTTACCAAGTGAATAAGCAACCCAGGCAGAATGACCCTTGTAGTCTTTTTTGATCATCACATCCAGTCCGTAACTTCGGCCTTCTCCCTGGTATATACCTTCCAGGCTGTTAGCTGTATTTCGGATATACCTTGTCAGACCATTTATATCTTTATAATATCCCTCAATACTGACCGTAAAATCGTTATAAAAATATGACGTCCCAAGCACGAAATGCATCGATTGCAATACCGGGATATCCTCGTTATCACATATTGTCCAGATATAGCGATAGTTGCCAAGGTCATCCAGCACCGAACTTTTCGTTATGAACTGGTCGTAAATACCCCAGGCTGCGTTAAATTTCAAAGACGGGCCTGCTTTCACAGTTATCGAGATCCTGGGTTCAGGATATATTTTTTTCAGGTTAACGGCATGGGTAAGTCTCAAACCGGCCTTTAAATCTGCTTTTTTGCCTAGGGATATATTATCCTGGAAGAAAAGTGTGATCCGGCTGGCCTGGCCTGTGATATTGGCCTGGACGATGTCGAAAGTATCTTCGGCCAGCTCTATATGGTTGGATTTAATTACCATTCCACCTTCCAGGATGTGGGCGTGGTGAACAGGAAAACGGTTATCAACCTGTAATGTATTCTCGCGGATGATATTTCTCGCATCCAGGTCCTTAAGCTGTTCTGTGGTTTGCAGATTATTTCTCTGGACTGAAAGGTCATCAGCATATTCTGATTTCAATGAGGAAAAGTTCAGGCTGAAATTTGTGGAATAGCCGTTCTTCCAGGATTTACCGTAAAATATAGCCCCGCCTGATTGAATATTTTTTTCACTGGTATTTTTGGTGATCACGACATTCTTAACAGGTTCTTCGATTGAGTAGGAAAAACGGTCATTTCCCCCGAATAAACTTACATAGAAAAGATCCCTGTCCCTGAACTTTGTTGAATACTTAATATTGATGTCACGGAAACGGTAATCCGGTACAATGTTAACGTCTATGTTATTGATAGAATCGTTGTTGTTATTTCTTCTGTTCTGAGTGTTGAAGTCCCCCGGATTATACAGTTCATAATATGTATGCCTTAAGGCAACAATTAAGGAGCCGTTCCGAGAAATGGGTATTTCGACCATGCCGTTCATGGTCATGTTGTTGATGTTTACCGAAAATGACGGCCTGAGCGTATTTCCGTTTTTTCCGGTAATGTTGACTATACCACCGACCCTCTCCCCGTAACGGGCATCATATCCGCCTTTAAAAACTTCTATATCTTTGGCCATCAGTGGATTGAAAGAGCTGATGTTGTCGTTGAAGTTTTTCAGGCCATAAATGGTAAATCCATCGAAAATGACTTTGCTCTGCCCTTCATAACATCCCCAGATGATAAGTTCGTTCGTCTGCTCTCCCGCCGCCAGGATTCCGGGTTGAAGCCTTAAAAGGTTGAAAACGGAATTGTCGCCGAAACCCGGTAAAAAATAAGCGATCTGATGATTGAGTTTCATCATCCCGGGCTGGTCCCCTATCAAAGTAGATCTTTCGACAAGCTTATTTTTGATCTCAATTTCCGATAGCTTTATTATCGAAGGGGTAAGCAGGAATTGCAGTTCAGCAGGTCCGGCAACATTCGTATCGAGGATATAATAACCCAGGTGTGATACTTTGACGGTAAAGATGCTGTCGGTTGATGAAAGATAGGCAAAGGTTCCATTCAGGTCGGTAGCCATCCCATAACCATTGATAATTACATTTGAATAGGGGAGCGGCTCACCGGAACCCCTCTCTTTCACCTGGCCGGATAGACTGAAGGATTTCTTCTTTTCGGGCTTCCTGGCCGGAATGATGATAAAAACATCCCCTTTCTTTTCCAGTTCCAGGGGCAATCCGGCCATTAGCTTCCGTAAAGCGGTCTCCGGTGAATCGAAAGTCCCTGAAAGCGTGATTTTGTAATGTGACAGGCTTCGGTCATCGAATGAGATCTGGACCTGGTAAGTGCCGGCAAGTTCCACCAGCACTTCATTCAGCGGCCTGGCATTTGCATGGATACTGACCTGCTGGCTGAATAAATTGAATGAAACGGAAAAAAATAATAAAAGAAAAAAGGCGTTACCCCGGTTCACCATCCTTTAGTTTTGGAATATTTCAAACTCTTTTTCCGAAATTCTGGCAAATGTAAGTCCAAATGGTTTACAAACTAAAGTCAGAACTTCTTCTACCGGCCTGTCTTTCGTGAAATACCCGGTATATGAAAAATCCGGTAAGGCCTGGGCAGTAATGATCACATTAAACTGTCTTCCGATTTCATTCAGCACCTGGACCAGGGGCCTGGCAGTGAAATTAAACCTGTTGCTGATCCAGATCTGCGCTTCATCGGCATTAACATCCTTACGGACCGCAATATTTCCATCTGCATCTACACTGGCCTCATATTCTGGACCAAGAACGGCTTCCTCAGATGAAAAGGAAACCACCCTAACTTTCCCGGTAAAGCAGGTCACTTTATATTCATCATCACGCGAGTAAACATTAAAACTAGTTCCCATAACTTCGGTCCGCCCGATTTCCGAAATCACTTCGAATTTATTACCTTTTTCTACTTTGAAATACCCCTCACCTTCCAGGGTTACCTGCCTTGAAAATCTCCACCAGAGCGGTTTGAACTCCATTTTTGAATCCGCGTTCATCTCAACCGATGACCCGTCCGGTAAAATATAAGTAAGATGCTGGCCTGACGGACAAATAACGCTGGTGGTATAAAAACGCAGCAGGCTGAATGTACCGGCTAAAAGTAACACGGCGGCGGCAATGCTGAGGGGGAGCCTGTAAGATCTGAAAGCTGAAATTTTACGGGCTGGCACCCCGCTTATTCTTTCATCAAGTCTGGCCCACACATCTTCCGGGGTCTTTTCATATGGGATCTCCATACTCTGAAAAAAGCCTTCCGGTGTTTTAGCTGGTAATGAATTTTTATCAATATGATCGTAGTTGTGCTTCATTTACTCACCTATTGCTTGTTTAAGAAATGTCAATGCCAGGTTCATCCTTTTTTCGATTGCTTTGACACTCAGTCCGAGCCGTTCTGCTATCTCGTTATATTTCAACTGCTCCATCCGGTTCATTAAAAACACTGTTCTCTGTTTTTCAGGAAGTTTTGCCAGTGCGAATTCATACCGTTCTTTCAATTCTTCAAACATCATCTGGTCCTCAGGCGATCTTCCGGCATGATCCGGATTTACATTCAACCTGAATTTGGACATAACCTTTTGCTTTCTGTACTGGTTGATAAATTCGTCGCCTGCAATCTTAAACAGCAGACCGGTGATATGATCCAGGTCTGTAGGCTGCTTTACCCAGATCCGCAGAAATGTTTCCTGGGCAATATCTGTCGCTGTCTCAGCGTCGCCTGACCGGTAGTAGATGTAATTACGCACGGAATCAAAATGTTTATCAAAAAGATCTTTAAACTGCGCTCTGGTCAAGGTGTATCTGTTCTGGTCAGTTGGTAAAATTAGAAAGAATACAGAATTCGTTTAAAAAAGTGATGAGGCTGTCTCAAAAGTGTTTTTTTTTGGTCCACGCAAAGCGCGCAAAGCTAAAAACTAGATTACGCAAAGTATTTATATTCAGTAACCTAATTTGCGAATTTCTTTTATACATCATTTTGCGAACTTTGCTTGGAATCCAGACTTTTGATACACCCTCATACTCTTGATTGGTTGCTGCTGATCAGTTCAGGTATATTGTGTAGGTTTCTCCGTTTATCGTTACCGTGGCAATATTGTCGCAATCCCCGTTGCCGTAGTCGAGCAGTCTCACAGGACGGTCTTCCGGGCGGAGTTCGACTGTTCCGGAGACAATGAACCTGCATGCGAGCTCAACGCGCAATGCGGTCATGATTTCCCTTTCCCAGGTCAGCCCGTTTGGCCTTATTCCACTTGCTGTACCGGTGATCAGGTAGATGTCGTCCCAGCGGTTTGGTGTTTCTGATCCCTGGATCCATTCACGGATCCTGGAGGAATTCCAGCTGAACGTGCTGCCGTCTTCCTTCTGTACAACACCCACAACCTCGATGGTGAAATACATATTTCCGTTATCATTTTCTCCCATGTTGGTTACCACTTTCGTGCCTTCAACGCTGTTATCATTCACATAATAATCTGCGAAGCCGTGGGTTATCACTGTCCCGGGTTGATGGTAACGACCGTTAAAAGTCATGATGATCTTCCCCCTGCGATACTTGCCATCACGGCATAAACAATTCTCTTCCCCGAAATCGATGGTCAGAACACGCGGGAATACAGTGGTATCGAGCGTAACAGTTGCACATTCGCTAAGGAACATCCTTTCGCCGGGAAACAATTTAAGATGGTTACCTGTCCCGATATCATAAGCTTCATCAGCCATATCGCTGACATTTTCAAAAGTACTTTCGGCATAAGCATCATCCTGCGAAATCGTCGTGTCTTCGAGTTGGATGTCATTTTCCTTTTTGCAGCCAGTCACCAGGATCGCAAAACCGGTGAAGGCGATCATCGCTAAAATCAGGTTTACTCTTTTCATGTTTTCTTGTTTTAGATGTTTTAACACGATACCGCACAAGGATGGATTTACCCTACTTTTTTTTGAAAATGTTCTTGTTTCTTGGCTCTTGGTTCTTGGTTCTTGGTTCTTAGTTCTTCATATCCCGGAACCCGAAATCCGGAACCCGAAACCCGGAACCCGGAACCTGGAACCGGAACCCGGAATCATTCCAGATATATCTCAATCAGCCCATCAGGGGCAACAACTTCAATTATCTTTTTTTTCCGGTCGACTTTCAGGATGATTTCGTCAGAAATGGGCAATAATATTTCCTTTTCCCCGAAGGTGATGGCAAAAAGCGGGTTATTCGGCAAATCGATCACCCGGTCGATATGTCCGATATCGCCGTGTGCTTCATCATGAACTTTAAAGCCGGTCACCTCATGATAATAGAACTTATTCCCTTTTAATTTAGGCAGCAACTCATCAGGAAGGTAGATAAAACGACCGACCAGCTTTTCGGCACTTTCCATATCGTTCAGGTCGGTTAATTTCAGGTTGGCTTTATTTTTTTCAAAGTGGATGCTTTCAATCATCCAGGGGATCAGCTGATCTTTGACTTCTGTGAATATCATCTCTAATTCACGGTATTCCTGTGGCTGATCGACGTCGAAGATCGCTTTCAGGCCTCCTTTGTAACCGTGGGTGCGGATTATTTTCCCGAGAAGGAAATAACCCTCATGGATCTTTGCGGGTTTTGGGCTCATAAAGTAAAATTAAACAAAAAACCGACGGGTTAGCCCGTCGGTTTTTTTACTTTATTATTTGGGAATAAGCAAAGAGTGATCTTAAAACGATATAATTATGCTTTAGGTTCTGTTTCTTCTTCAGTTTCCGGCTGTGCTTCTGCGACCGGCTCTTCAGCAACCACTTCCGTTGCCGATGGTTCTTCAACGACCGGCACTTCAGCAACAGGTTCTTCAGCGACAGGTTCTTCAACAGCAACCGGTTCCGTAGCCACTGGTTCTTCAGCAATAACTTCTTCAACAACCGGCAGCACTTCAGCTATGGGTTCTTCTGCAACAACTTCAGTTGTTTCCGCTTCCGGTTCTTCTTCTGCGGTTTCAGCGGATTGCATGGCCTTCAGTTCTTTGGCGCGTTTGGCCTGGAGTTCCTTGGCGCGGGCTTCGTTGACTTTCACCTCCGCCTCCATCCGTTTTTTACGACCATCCTTGCTTGAAAGTTCAGCCTCTTTGATCTTGGCTACGAACTTTTCCTTTTTCTCCTGTAACCATGCCTGGAATTTAGCCTCGGCCATTTCTTCCGTCATGGCGCCTTTTTTCACCCCTTTCAGAAGGTGATGCTTGTAAAGTACTCCCTTGAAGGATAAAAGCGCGTTCACCGTATCGGTGGGTTCTGCCCCGGCCTGAAGCCAGTATAGGGCACGTTCAAAATTAATGTCGATTTCGGCTGGTTTGGACACAGGATTGTAAATGCCAATTCTTTCGATGAATTTTCCGTCCCGTGGTGCACGACCATCCGCAATGACAACGTGGTAAACAGGCAAGCCTTTTTTACCTTTTCTCTGTAATCTGATTCTCGTTGGCATAATTTGTTAATAATTAATGATGAAAGAATTTTAAAATTGGGGTGCAAAGATCGGATTAATTTTTGAATAAAAAAAAGATTAATTCGTTTTTACTTTTTATCAACACAGCCATATTTTCATCTCATTTTATCTATTTTTAGCCACCTAACCTTTAAATCTTAAATCCCAGCAAACCAGATGTTCCTGATATACGATACCGAAACAACCGGCCTCCCGAGAAACTTTGAGGCGCCAGTCACCGACCTTGAAAACTGGCCGCGGGTGATCCAGCTTGCCTGGCAATTGCATGACGCAAATGGGAACCTGGTCGAAGCGAAAGAATTTATTATCAGGCCTGAAAATTTCACTATCCCTTATAATGCTGCTAAAGTTCATGGTATCTCTACCGAATTGGCAATGCAGGAAGGTGAAGATCTTAAGCTGGTGCTGGAACAATTTATTGATGCCCTTCAGCGTACAAAAGTGATCGTAGGGCATAATATCGACTTCGACCTTAATATTATCGGGGCTGAATTTATACGATGTGGTTTTGAAAATTATTTCGAAGGAAAGGCGCAGCTTTGCACCAAGCTCGAATCGGTCGAATATTGCGCCCTTCCCGGCGGCCGTGGAGGAGGCTTTAAATGGCCCAACCTGGCGGAACTTCATCAAAAGCTCTTCCAGGAAGATTTCCCTGAGGCCCACAACGCCGCCGCAGATGTCATGGCAACTGCACGCTGCTTCTTTGAGATGATCCGGCTGGGGATCATCACTGCAGGAAAAATCGGAATGGAGCCCGAATCGGTCAGGGATTTCATCATTTGCTCATCCTGAGCCGGTATCACCGGAGAAAATAACGGTCAGGAACTTCCGCGAGTTGAAAGAAAGCGGTCAGCAGTCAGCAGTCAGCAGTCAACAGACTGAAGAGGAACAGAGTGATGACTTGAATCTGGAGGAACCTGCAGACATAAGTCCCGATCTCAACACTCAACATTCAACATCCAACATTTCTTTCTGCCACCTTCATGTCCACTCGCAATATTCTATCCTTCAGGCTACGGCTGACGTAAAGGATATTATAGCAAAAGCCTTGAAATTTAATATGCCGGCCATCGCCCTGACCGATCATGGCAACCTTTTCGGCGCTTTTGCCTTTATCGGTGAAGCGGTGAAACACAATATCAAACCTATTATCGGCTGTGAATTTTATGTCGCATTAGAACGGACCAGGAAGAAATTTACGAAAGATAACCCTGATGTCCGTCATTACCAGGTATTGCTGGCCAAAAACTATACAGGCTACCAGAACCTGTCAAGGTTGTCATCACTTGGATTCCTTGAAGGTTTTTATGATGGCGTGCCCCGTATCGATAAAGGGCTGATCGAAAAATTCAGGGAGGGATTGATTGCAACCACCGGCGGCATGAAGTCGGAGGTGCCGGAGCTTATACTGAACGTTGGCGAAACGCAGGCTGAAGAGGCTTTTCGCTACTGGCACAAACTGTTTGGAGAGGATTTTTATATCCAGCTTAGCCGCCATAGCCTTCCTGAAGAAGATCATGTGAATAAAACGCTCCTTAAGTTTGCGGAAAAATATAAGGTAAAGGTCTTTGCAGCAAATAATGCTTATTACCTTGAAAAAGATGACTCCGAGATCCATGATATGCTCCTTTGCCTGCAAACCAACGAATACCAGTCAACCCCGGTAGGGCAGGGAAGGGGGTTCCGGTATGGTTTCCCGAACCAGGAGTTTTACCTTAAAAGCCCTGCGGAAATGCAGGAATTGTTCCGTGATATCCCGGAAGCCATAAGCAATATTGCAGAAATAATCAATAAGATAGAGCCATTCCATGTCAAACGAGACCCCCTTATGCCGGATTATACAATACCGGAAGGGTTTTCCGACACCAATGATTATCTCAGGTACGTGACCTACCAGGGTGCTGAAGAAAGATATGGCGATGTTACCCCTGAATTAAACGAAAGGATCGATTTTGAGCTGGCCACAATTAAAAAGATGGGCTATCCGGGTTATTTTCTCATCGTTCAGGAAATACTCAACCAGGCCCGTGAGATGGATGTTTCCGTGGGCCCCGGACGCGGTTCAGCTGCAGGATCGGTTGTTGCATATTGCCTGAGAATTACCGATATTGACCCGCTGAGATATAACCTGCTTTTTGAGCGCTTTTTGAATCCAGACCGGGTTTCACTTCCGGATATCGATATTGATTTCGACGAAGATGGAAGGGAACGGGTGCTGAGATGGGTGGTGGAAAAATATGGAGCCGGCAGGGTGGCGCAGGTCATCACTTTTGGTAAAATGGCCCCGAAAGGGGCTATCCGTGATATCGCCCGCGTCAAACAACTTCCGCTGAGCGAATCCGACCGCTTAGCCAAGCTCGTATCCATTAAACCCGGAACAACTTTCCGGTCTGCTTATACAGAGTCCCCGGATTTGCTCAGGGAGAGGAAAGAAGGAGAGGCGCTGGTCCAGGAAACCCTCAAAGGTGCAGAAAGGATTGAAGGGCAGATCCGCAATACCGGTACACATGCCTGCGGTATTATCATCGGGAAAAATGAGCTTATCGACCTGATACCCGCTCTCGATTACCAAAGAATCCGATATGCTGGCCACGCAATTCGACGGAAACCAGATCGAAAGCGTTGGTATGCTTAAAATGGACTTCCTCGGGCTGAAAACCTTATCCATCATTAAAGATACCCTGGCCAATATTAAAAAATCAAAAGGAATAGTCATCGATATCGAAGAAATCCCCTTTGACGACCTGGAAACCTTCAACCTTTATTCCCGCGGCGATACGAACGGTATCTTCCAGTTTGAATCGGAAGGGATGAAAAAACATCTCCGTGATCTGAAGCCCAACCGCTTTGAAGACCTGATTGCCATGAATGCCCTTTACCGCCCCGGGCCGATGGAATATATCCCCAATTACATCAACCGGAAACATGGCAGGGAAAAGATAGAATACCCGCTTCCGGAAATGGAAGAGATCCTGAAGGAAACCTATGGCATTACCGTTTACCAGGAGCAGGTCATGCTCCTTTCACAGAAACTGGCAGGATTTACGAAAGGTGATGCTGACCACCTGCGTAAAGGGATGGGTAAAAAGAAAAAGGATGTCATTGATCAGCTGAAGGAAGATTTTATTACGGGTATAAAAGCCAATGGATTTGATGAAGAAGTAGCCAATAAGATCTGGACCGACTGGGAAGCTTTTGCCGGTTATGCTTTCAATAAATCCCATTCCACCTGTTATGCGGTAGTGTCTTACCGGATGGCTTACCTGAAAGCCCATTACCCGGCTGAATTCATGGCTGCCGTGTTAAGCCGCCATCTTACGGAAATTAAAAAGATCACCTTTTTCATCGATGAATGTAAACATTTGAATATCCCTGTCCTCGGACCGGATGTCAATGAAAGTGACCTGCATTTTATCGTGAATAAAAAAGGCGGCATCCGTTTTGGTATGGCGGCAATCAAAGGAATTGGGGAATCAGCAGTCAATGCCATCATAGAAGAACGGGATAATAACGGCCCCTTTCGCAGCATATTCGACTTTGCCAAAAGGATCAATCTCCGCGCCGTGAATAAGCGTGCGATGGAAGCACTGGCCAAAGCTGGGGCATTTGATAGCTTCGAAGGAATCCACCGGGCCCAGTATTTCCAGCAGGAAAACCCCGAAGATGCATTTTTCCTGGAAAAAATCGTCCGCCACGCTGCCCTCTACCAGGAAAAACAGCAAGCCTCCCAACATTCCTTGTTTGGCGATGACCTTACCCTTGACCTGCAGGATCCTAAAATCCCCGATTGCCCGACAGTGGTCCAAGCACCAGCAACTGAAATTCGAAAGGGAAGTTACCGGTTTCTTTATTTCAGGGCATCCGCTTGATGAGTATAAGGCTGAAATTGATGCTTTTTGCAATATTACTTTCCAGGACCTGAACACCGGCTTAAGCAAGTTCCAGAATAAGCCCCTTGCTTTTGCCGGCATGATCAATGCGGTAGATATCCGTACCGCCAAGACCGGCAGCCAGTATGCGAATTTTGAGCTTGAAGATTTTACTGACTCTTTCAGGCTTTCCCTTTTTGCAGATGAATTCATGCGGTTTAAATATTTACTGGTAGAAGATACCTATGTGCTGATATTTGGTCGCGTTGAAATGAATAAGAAAAATAACCGCCCGGATGTCCGCATTAAAAACATGGTCCTCCTTGCTGAAGCCATGGAAAAGTTTTGTAAGTCCATCAGCCTTAACATTGAACTGGAGAAACTGGATAGTGCGTTTATCAAGGAAATGACGAAAATTGTACAGTGCCAATCCCGGGGAGTGTGAAATGAAGCTAAGGATTAAAGATGCTGCCGATGGTATGTATCTTGATCTTTTCCCACGGAAATTCCGGGTCAATCCTTCAGGTTTTGTCCACGCCATTTCAGGTTTTGAGCAGGTGGAATGCAAATTGAATGGCTTTCACGGTGGATAGGTAAATTGTGAAGCGAAAAAATATCAGCCAACAAATTTTATTAATTTTGGCAGCAGAAATTAACTAAAAAACAAAATATATGGCTTTAGAAATCACTGATGCGAATTTCCAGGAAACAGTCCTGAACTCAGACAAACCGGTTATTGTTGACTTTTGGGCGGAATGGTGCGGCCCCTGCCGCATGGTCGGACCGATTGTCGAGGAAATCGGCCGCGAATATACCGGTACGGTTGTCGTTGGAAAAGTTAATGTTGACCATAATCCTGGTATTACTGCTAAATTTGGGATCCGTAATATTCCTACCTTGCTTTTCTTTAAAGGTGGACAGGTAGTTGATAAACAGGTTGGTGCTGTGCCGAAGCAAATTATTGTCGGCAAACTTCAGCCACATTTATAGAATTAATTGATTGACATATTCAATCGATCATAACCGGCTTCAACAGTTCGGTTCACTTGAATTCCTTGCAAGACAAGTCGTAGAAGGGTTTATTGTTGGCCTTCACAAAAGCCCCTTCCACGGCTTTTCTGTTGAATTCGCCGAACACCGGCTTTACAATGCGGGAGAATCGATTAAAAACATCGATTGGAAACTGTATGGCCGGACTGATAAACTTTTTGTCAAAAGATTCGAAGAGGAAACCAACCTGCGATGCATCCTGGTTATCGATAATTCCTCATCAATGTATTACCCGGTCAGGGAAAAACCCGGCCTCGAACAGCCAAATAAGATTACTTTTTCTATTTATGCCGCCGCAGCCCTGATGAACCTGATGCGAAGGCAGCGGGATGCTGTCGGGTTAAATGTTTTTGCTGAAAAAATCGAGATTTTCTTCCGCTGCCAAATCAAATTCGGTGCATTTTAAATACCTCTATTCGGAACTTGAGAAAATGCTGGTACCGATCCCTGTTGAAATACAACGGGATACCGCTGCAACCGCAGCCCTGCACCAGATTGCCGATAATATCCATAAACGGTCACTCGTGGTGATCTTCTCCGATATGTTCGAAACCTCGGCCAATAGCTCTTCCCTGTTTGCTGCCTTACAGCACCTTAGGCACAATAAGCACGAAGTCGTGCTTTTCCATGTCGTGGATAAAAAGCAGGAAATCGATTTCGAATTTGATAACAGGCCATACAAATTTATTGACCTGGAAAGTGGCCGGCAGGTCAAAGTCAATCCGCTTGAAGTTAAAGACGAATATATCCGCGCTATCCAGGCCTTCACGAACGATCTGAAGATGAAGTGCGGACAATACCGGATCGACTTCGTTGAAGCTGACATCAATTCAGGTTTTGAACAGGTACTCCTGCCTTATTTGCTGAAAAGGGAGCGACTTTACTAACCCGGCACTTTTATCCTCACCTGGATTTCAATTTCATTCTGACGGTTGCTTTCAATTTCATCCCATCCTGAGCCAATATTTTTATTTGTGTAGTAAATGGTTGATAACCTGAACCATAAATCCATCCATTTTACCGGGCTGAACCTGGTCATTATGATCCCCCTGACCCCTTTGCCATAATGCATAAATGAAGTGAAATCATATTGAACGTCATTCTCATAGGCATATATCCGGTTTGTATAATCCGGAATATCAAAGAAGCAGGTCCTGAGCCAGAACTTTGTTCTCAGCCTTTCCGTGGCAAATTCAATATCCTGGAATATAAGCAATCCCGGATGCAACCCTTTGGCAAGATTACACTCTATCCGGCTCTTTAGCCTGATGCCTGTCATGGCTTCAGTGCGTCCTTCCAATCGGAGCCTGTAATGGGATAAATGCCCGGGATGGCTTATCCACATGCTATTTTCGGCGAGGTTGACCTTTTCTGATAAATACCTGAGGGAAAATATCAGAGACCTGCCTTGAGGCCATGCTTTTTCGGCCATTACCTTTAACTCCTGTCTGGCTGACGGGGCGGCCAGGTCATAAGTAACCCACTGTGATTTTGAGATATCCGCCATCATTTCCAGGAGCCATTTTTTTGGCAGTTCTATCCTGATCGAAGCCTGGATACCCTTTTCATTTGAATTTTGACCGGATGAAATAAATCCTGATCCATACCAGTTCTGATAATCAATACCGAAATTGCGGTATAATATCATGATCTGGCTTCCTGGAACGGGTGATAATTGTAGGCCTGAAAGCATGGCTGTCCCTTTGTTCCTGCTTACCGACGCTTCTGTGAATATCTGCAGCCGGGGTAACCAGATCGTTGCTGATAATCCTGTTACAAAGTTTTCCCGGCTGCTTAAGCCAAACTTAGCATATGTCCTGCTACTTTTTGCTACGGATGCATCAAACTGGTTATAGAGAGCGATTAAACCTGTTTTTAACCAGTTATTCCGAAATACAAGGTAGCCGCCGAACACTTTTTCCAAAATCGCTTTCCTGTTGCTTATTTCACTTTCGGTCCGGTGAAGGCCTGACAGGTCGATTGATGAAAATGATATGGGTTTGCCGGTCAGGCTGTCAGTTGTTAGTGAGGTTCCATCAATGTTTTGAAAAGAAATGAATCCTGACATGGAGAATTGGCCAGTGCCGGCCTGTAAGGCTGCCCCCCTGAAAAAGCCCGTTTCGCTTACGGATGTCTGGGGCCTTATGCGATGAGCCATTCCAGCCATGCCATTCCGGCCTCTTATCCCTGATTGCCCCCCTGACAGGTTCACCCCATAACCGAAATTTACCCGGTAATTTCCTAAAATTAAGGATTGGATCGGACCAATCTTTTTAATTAATAGGTAGCCTGAAAAGAGATCGGGTGTCTTTATCTTCTTAAACCATGTTCCTGATGAAATGAGCAAAGGCTCTCCGGGGTCTTTTTCCATTCTTATGCCCAGTGCAAGATTATTCCTGTATTCAAGATCGTATCGCAGGGCAAGCCTGACGGGTGACCCGGTATAATAGGGACTGCCGGGAATATCCTCATCATTGTGAACCGGCTTGTAACCTTTGCTTTGATGAGTGCTGAAAGCCGTTTTTAATACCAGGGTTTGATGAATTGACCTGAATGTGAACTTTTTAAAAGTCCTTGGGTCTTTTAAGCTAACAACTGTAACAAGTGGCATTACTTTACGCACAGTCTGGAAATCCCAGCCGTCGATAAAGGCAAGTTCATAGACTGAAAGCAGGTTCCCGAAAATCAGCCTGTATTCCTTCAGTTTATTAAGCTGGTATAGACTGATAATTTTATAATCCATCAGCCAGTCAGCCTCTTCATTATTAATGCATAACGGTTTTTCGAGCCATTGTTCAACCATGTTTTGCCACTCTTCCATGGTAGCCAGGTAGTCGTCATCAGGGGTTACTGCTTCATCAGCATAATCTTCGTAAGCGGATATTTGATGTTCGTTTTCCTGTGCTGATGCAATCCCGGAGCAATAGAATACCGGGAGGAATATTCCAGCAAGGTAAAAGATCATATATCTTTCAATTCCTTTCATTTCAGGTCATATTGGAGCGAAACCTGCGGGGTGAAACCAAGATATTGGTGATAACTGGAGGCAAACTCAAATAAAAAGCGTTGATGACGGGCCGCAGCGCCAAAAGACCAGGATGCGGGGAACATCCTGATACCACCCCTGATAAAGAAAATTTCCCTGATCGAATATTCAATACCGATTTTAAGATGAGGAGGCAGGTCAAGGTCTTTTTCACATTCCGTGAAAAATAACAGGGAAGGGGAATAATGTAGCGATAAACCAAGTTTGAAGATAGCCGGAAGCGTCGCATAATCCTGGCTCCTGTAATATAGCTGGAATGGATTAAAGGTTGTAAAAGCCAGGTTTACTTTATCTGACAGAATTACAATGGTGCCTAATGCATATGTGACCTGGTGTACTGGCCTGGCCTCGCCTCCGGTTGTTTGAAAGATATATTCCAGGCTGATACCGGCCAGGAAATGTTCCCCGAACAACCTGCCATAGCTTAAATTGACTTTTTGGTCGATGAACGACCGGTAACCTGAAAACATTGTTGAAATGCCCAGGCAACCTGAGCCTGCCGGTATGGATGCTGCTAAGGCGTAATATCCCAGTTCCTTCATCAGGTATCGCTGTTCAAGACTTGTTGCCAGTGAAACATGCCTGTACCTGGCCAGTCCGGCCGGGTTGTTTGCGCTTGCCCAGACGTCTTCCAGCCCGGCTGAAATTCCGGCCAAAGAGATACTCCTGGCCCCAACGGCCGTCGTTTGACATTTTACATCCAATCCGGGAACCAGCACCATCACGCATACCCATCCCCACATGTTAATCCCCATGCTCATTTTTACTTGTTTATCCGCTTTTTTATCCTTTTATACCCGGTCAGATTGGTAAAAAAAATAATTTTGTAAAAAAAAGATGGACCCTATCGTATTTGATTTTCTTAAGGAACTGAAAACCAATAATAACCGTGAATGGTTTCAGGCAAATAAAGACCGGTATAACCAGGCGCGGCTGGTTTTTGAAACTTTTGTAAATGAATTGATCCCCCTGATCCGGGAGATTGATCCGCTTATTGATATGATCACAGCGAAAGATTGCGTCTTCAGAATTTATCGCGACGTGCGTTTTTCTGCTGATAAAGTGCCATATAAGACGAATATGGGCGCATATATAGCAAGAGGAGGTAAAAGTTCGGTCATGGCAGGATACTATGTCCATTTCGAACCTGGTTCTTCCTTCCTGGCAGGCGGATTATATATGCCACCACCGGAAACACTTAAGAAGATAAGAGAGGAAATTTATTACCAGGCCGATGAATTTAAAAAGATTGTTTACAATAAAGATTTTGTCGATTGTTTCGGAAAAATAGATGATCCTGGTAAGATGAAGAATCCCCCGAAAGGATTTTCAAAGGAATTTCCTGATATTGATTTATTGAAATTCCGGACTTATGCTGTTATGCATAATGTTCCCGATACTCTCGTTTTAAAAGATAATTACGCGGATTATGCCTTGACCGTCTTTCGGAAACTGTATCCACTGAACACCTGGTTTAACCGCATGTTTATATAATTCGAAAATAATTGAAAGCTACTGAATTATATGACCTTGTAAAAGGGAAATAAATAAGTGACAGGAAAATTAGTTTCCGAAAACTGACCCGTTTCGACCGTTAACTGATTCATTCTTTTCTTGAAATATATAAATGGTGTATCTTTGTCTCGGATTAATTGGTTAATTATTTCCTACTTCAGAGGCTTTTGGGGGTTTGGTTAAATTGGTTTACTTTACTTCAAAAGTCCTTTCTCACCTCAAACTAGTAAGACTTGGCAAAAGCAGCCCCGGTTCCTCCGGGGTTGTTTTATTAATGTAACATGGGTTTTAAAAAATTTTAACCATGGCGGGTTTATCCCATAAGGGCTTCCATTTCTTTCTGCATTTTTTCAGCTTCCTCCCTGGCTTTTTCCGCGAAATCCTCCTTGCTGGAGGCAAAAATGATGCTGCGCGAAGCATTTACCAGCAGGCCCACATCTTTAGTCATTCCATAGCGGGCTACTTCCTGCAGGCTGCCTCCCTGGGCACCGACACCTGGCACCAAAAGGAAATGATCGGGCACAATTTTACGGATCGTTTCAAGTTGCTGTGCTTGTGTTGCTCCAACGACATACATCATGTTATCAGCGGTTCCCCAATGGCTTGAAGTGCGCAAGACGTGCTCAAACAGGTATGAGCCGTCAGTTTTTAAATATTGGAAATCAGATGCTCCTTTGTTTGATGTGAGGGCCAATAGAATGACCCATTTACCGGGATAAGCAAGAAAAGGGGTAATGGAATCAGAGCCCATGTAAGGTGCTGTCGTGATGGCATCTACATCAAGGATGTTAAAAAATGCCTTAGCATATTGTGCCGATGTGTTGCCGATATCGCCCCGCTTTGCGTCGGCGATCAGAAATACACGGTCTTTTTTCATGTGGAGGTAGGAGATGGTCTTCTCCAGGCTGATCCAGCCTTTCAGCCCCGAACTTTCATAAAAGGCCAGGTTCGGTTTATAGGCTACGGCGAAATCGATCGTGGCATCGATGATCTGCCGGTTGAATTCAAATACCGGGTCTTCTTCCCGCAGTAAATGCGGTGGTATCTTGCTGATCTCTGAATCAAGCCCCACGCAAAGAAAGGACTTCTTTTTCCTGATGATACTGATTAGCTCCTGCCTGGTCATCAATTAAAAATTAAAAATGAAACTGCCCCTAACCCCGTCCCTCCCCCAATTGGGGGAGGGCGAACGGCGACGGGGGCTTAAGTTAAAACTCCGCCTTCAGCCTCTCGGCGTTTTCCGCCAGTTGCAACTGGTCGATCAGTTCCTGGATGCTCCCGTTGGTGATTTCCTGCAGGTTGTATAGCGTCAGGCCGATACGGTGATCGGTAACCCTGCCCTGCGGGTAATTGTATGTCCTGATCTTGGCTGACCGGTCGCCTGTCGAAACCATGGTCTTGCGTCTCGAAGAGATCTCATCCAGGAATTTCTTGTATTCCATCTCATAGATCCTCGTCCGTAAAACGGTCAGCGCTTTGTCATAGTTCTTGATCTGCGATTTCTGATCCTGGCAGCTGACCACGATCCCGGTCGGGATATGGGTCAGGCGAATGGCTGAATAGGTCGTGTTAACCGATTGCCCGCCCGGTCCGGACGAGCAGAACGTGTCTTTACGGATATCACTTTCTTTGACATCCACATCGAACTCATCTGCCTCCGGCAGTATCACCACAGAAGCTGCAGATGTATGGACCCGTCCCTGGGTTTCGGTCTTTGGGACACGTTGAACACGATGAACGCCTGATTCGTATTTCAATTGGCCGTAAACACCCGATCCGCTGACATCAAAAATGACTTCCTTATACCCGCCAACGGTGCCTTCCGTGGCACTGACCGACTCAACTTTCCATCCCTTGGTTTCACAGAATTTAAGGTACATGCGGTAAAGATCGCCGGCAAAAATGCTCGCCTCATCACCGCCGGTGCCGGCACGGATCTCTACCACGGCATTTTTCCTGTCCTGCGGGTCTTCAGGGATCAGCATCAGCCGGATGCTCTCCTCCATCTGGTCACGCTGGCCGGTAAGCTCTATCAGCTCTTCTTTTGCATATGCGCGCAATTCCTCATCTTTCTCCTTTTCAAGGATCTCTTTCGCCGCATCAAGGGAAGTCATGACATTCCTGTAATTTTTATAGGCAGCCACGATTGGTTGAAGCTCTTTATGGTCCTTGCTGAGCTGGATGTATCTTTTCATGTCGCTCATCGCATCAGGATCGTTTATCCCTTTTTCAAGATCCAGGTATTTTTTATAGATTTCCTCCAGTTTTCCGAGCATATTCTTGTTTTAAACAGGTGCAAAAGTAGTAAGAAATATGTTGTCAAATCAGGATTGATAATTACCCCGGATTAAAGCCCTAATAAAGAAAATCCTCGTTATTAAATCGTATGATCAACGATTTCTCCGGAGCGGCTTCGCAATGCCCGATGATTTTTGCTTCAACCTTGAACTGCTCCGCAATCTTGATAACATCTCCGGAAAACTTTTGCGGGATATAAATCTCGAAGCGGTGCCCCATGTTAAACACCTTGTACATTTCCTGCCAGGAAGTGCCGGAATGCTTTTGAATAAGACTGAACAGGGGAGGGGTTGGGAAAAGATTGTCCTTAACAACCTTAAGTTTATCAACGAAATTCAGCACCTTCGTTTGCCCGCCCCCGCTGCAGTGAACCAATCCATGAATGTTTTCCCTGTACCGTTCCAGGATTTCCTTTATTACTGGGAGCATAGGTTCGGGTAGGGGACAGGATCAGTCTTCCAATATCTAACACCTGGTAAACCTGATGGATCAGTAACCTTGAAAGGCCCGGTATATGACAAGATTTGCCGGCATTGCCGGATCAAGGCTTTCAGGATATTTCTCCCGGTAAATCTTATTTAGAAGATCATGACGGGCAGATGTCAGCCCGTTGCTGCCCATTCCCCCGTTGTAGGCGTCTTCGTATGAAGCCTGGCCATAGGATGACAGGCCCACGATTACATCCCCGGGTTGGATCCTGTCGTTCCGGATCACGTCTTCCCGTTTCATCCTTGCCGTAACCGTGGAATCAACAATGATTGTCCTGACCAGGTCTCCCACATCGGCCGTTTCACCCCCTGTTGAATAGATTTCAATTCCCAGGTTTCGCATTTTAGCCAGGAATTCTTCCGTACCTTCGATGATGGCAGTTATAACCTCTCCCGGGATCAGATTTTTGTTCCTGCCAATAGTGGAAGAAAGCAGGATGGGCCCGGTAGCTCCGACACAGAGCAGGTCATCGAGGTTCATCACGATGGCGTCCTGTGCAATTCCTTTCCAGACAGACAAATCGCCGGTCTCTTTCCAGTAAATGTATGCCAGTGAAGATTTGGTCCCGGCCCCGTCAGCATGCATGATATTGCACCATGCCGGGTCTGCCCCCGATAATGTCAGGGACTATTTTGCAAAATGCCCGTGGATAAAGGCCTTTGTCAATATTCCTGATGGCGGTATGCACATCTTCCTTGGAAGCCGACACACCCCTCAGGGAATATTTCAGGTCATCTGCCATTATTTTTTCTTCCTGAAAATAATCTGCTGCTGGGCATTATCGATGGTGTATTCCCCAAACAGGGAGAGAATTGAGTTTCCGATGATCAGCGGGTATCCCAGGTTGGAATTTACCATGAATTCAACATCATTAACGGTCACATTGGCAATGGTCAATTCTTTGATGACAAGGATGGCCCTGTTGGCAATAGTCCCATCGGCCAGGATCTCATCCGGGTTGCCCAGGAAATCTTCTTTGCCGATTGCTCCGGTTGAGAGCAATTTTAAAGCTTCCTCCACTGAGATCTGCGGTGCTAATTTAGAGTCAAAAGTAAATTGGACGGTATATCCGTTGATAATGCAAGGCGCGGTAATAAAGCCGGTTTTGGGCGTAACTGTATATTTTAGTACGTTGTCATCAGGATTGAGCTGGATTTGAACAGTTTTTCCGAGCTCGACATTTTTAGGTTTGGGCACAAAGTCTTTGCTGAGGACCCTGAATTCTGTCCGCCGGTTCAACTGGTGTGCGGCTTCTTTATACGGGGTGGTTGAGAGGGAATCAATATACGTTTCGGTCAGGACGGTTCCTTCCGGGAAGGTAAACCCGTCTCGGTGTAATGTCCTTTAACATCTGTCTGGGTACCCTTTCGCCATATCCTTTGGCCACCAGGCGATCAGGATCGATACCGCGTTCTATCAGGTAATCTACGACTGACTGCGCACGGCGTTGTGATAAGATATCATTACGTTCATAAGTATCCCGGGCATCGGTATGCGAAGCAAGTTCAACTATGAGGGTGGGATTTTCATCGAGAGTGGTGATCAGTCCCTGCAAAGAATCCTGGTACTGAGGCTTGAGGTCCCATTTTGCCAGGTCATACAGGATTTCAGGGAGTACTACCGGTTCTTCAGGAATAGGTTGTAAAATGAAATCCCGGATCAGGTCCTTGCTTTTTTCATACCCTACGGTCGTTACCCTTCCGCTGGAGTTAAAATAGTTATCCTTTGAAACGGTTATCTCATAGGTCGTATTCGGCATGATCTGGCTCTTGCCGAACATGTAAACCCCTGTTTCAGATGTCCGCGCCGTCATGGAGATGCCATCTGATCCGACAATATCAACCCTGGCACTGCCGAATGAACTGAAGCGTGCGGTCGTCTTTCACCGAACCAGAAAGGGTAAATGCAACCGGCGGGATGATAAATGAATAGATATCTTCCCTTGATTTTCTTCCGCTGCGGTTTGATGAGAAGAATCCCTGTTCTCCTTCAGGATGAAAAATGATGGCAAAGTCATCAGAAGAAGAATTTATCGGGATCCCCATATTTACAGGCGTTGTCCACATCCTGGCGGTATCCGGGATGGTGTAAAAAATATCCATCCCGCCAAGGCCCGGGTGGCCGTCAGATGCGAAATAGAGCAGGGTGTCAGCTCTCAGGAACGGGAACATCTCATCGCCCGGGGTGTTAATGATCGGCCCCACGTTGTAAGGCCTGCCAAATGGTTGACTAATGCTTTCCCGGAAAGCTACCCAGATGTCATGACCGCCTGATCCTCCAGGACGGTTTGATGAAAAATAAATGACCATCTCATCCTGGCTGATGGTGGGGTGACCAATGGCTTCTGTCGAATCCAGCCCCAGCGGGACTAACTCGGGCTGGCTCCACATTCTTCCTGTCCTCCTGGATGTATAGATCTGGCAACCGTTTTTGGTACCGTCAACATTCGGGCAACGGGTAAAATACAAAACGGTGAAATCACCGTTCATCGCGGGTGCCCCTTCATTTGCTTCCGTAGTTAACACCGCCTTCTTCCTGGTCATCCAGTAATGCGGGTGTGCTCCACTCTTCCTTTACGTCTTTCCTGGCCTGGAATAAGCAACTGAAGCCCTGGTTTGTCCATTCATCTACCCCTTTTCCTTTACTGCCTTCCCTTGTTGAAGTGAAAATGAGGGAATTGTAATTTTCGCTGGAATAAGCAGGGGCGAAATCGGATTCACGGGAATTAAGCCCTTTTTCCTCCACAACCTCATACTTGGACTCATATTCCTGCCAGACAGGGATTTTTTCACAGGATTGAATCCCGTATTTTCCCCTGGGATCATCCGGCATCTTCTCATCGTAAAGGCTGTAATATGTTTTTGCCTCTTCCAGGTTCCCGTCAAATTTTTGGGAATTGGCATAATGTAGCAGGATAATAGGCTCTTTGCTGTCATACCCGTTTTTGATCAATCTTTTATATTGAATATCAGCACGTTTTATGTCACCGATTTTCCGGTAACACTCTGCCATTTGAAAAGAGATACGGTCCCTTTCAACGGGGTTCTTTTTTAATTTCGTATAAGCTTTCTGATACTTCTCAACGGCGATAGAATACCGTTCATCTGCGAATGCATCATCGGCACTGCGTATAAAGGAACGTTTCTGTCCTGTTGCCTGGTTGAAGGCAACAAGCACCATCAGTGTTATGATAAAAATGCGTGATATATTTTTCATGCTTGCCCGGAGCCTTTTTCTTCAATCATTCTTAACGAAAAAAAGCTTTAATTATTTGATTAAATCTCTTTTAACCTTTTATATCTGGAGGAGGTGAACTTTTGGGAACATCTCCGGCAGGTTTATCGATATTATCTTTAAAGGGCTTTGCAACATCGTCAAAGTCCTGTTTTATCTCTTCAGCCGTCTGTTTCAAATCTTTATAAACTGAACCTTCCACATTCATATCCTTTTCAACTTTCCTTGTTTCTTTGGTAATCTCTCTTTTGATTTCATCGGATGCCCTGCGGATTTCATTCATGCCTCGGCCTATTTTCCTTGCAATTTCCGGGATCTTGCTGGGACCGAAAACCAGGAATGCCACCAACAGGATGATCATTAACTCCCCGGCGCTGATATCAAAAAACAGAAGCAAAGCTGGCATATGGCCTTAATTGTGAGTCCTGCAAAAATAATAAAAAAAGGCTGGTCTGCCCGATTTTTTCATTTCCCGGCAAACCAGCCTTTTCAGGCGAAAGATATATTTATTTTGTTGCTTTGACTTTGAGTGCTTTCTTCGATTTCCCTGTCATCAGGTCGAATGCTATCGGTGTTGCCACGAATACGGATGAATAAGTACCGAAGAATATACCGAACATAAGGGCAAAAGTGAATCCCCGGATGATTTCCCCACCGAAGATGAACATGGCGATAAGTACGATCAAAGTTGAACCGGCCGTGTTAACTGTTCGGGAAAGGGTGCTGTTCAAAGCTTCATTCACGTTGGTGCTGTAATCCCTTTTAGGATGCAAGCTGACATACTCTCGGATCCTGTCAAAAATGATAACGGTGTCATTGATTGAATAACCGATAATGGTCAGGATGGCTGCGATCAACGCCTGGTCAGCCTCCATGCTGAATGGCATAATGCTGTATAACAGGGAGAACATCCCCAGGGTAATGAGCGCATCATGGAACAATGAGATCAAGCCCCCCAGACCATATTGCCACTTTTTAAACCTGATGGCGATATAAATAAATATAACGATGAGGGCAAAGAATACTGCCATGAAAGCTTTATTCCTGATATCGTCAGCGATGGTCGGGCCGACTTTTTGAGAACTCCTGATCCCGAGTAATTTACCGACTTCCGAGACATCAGTCGTGAAATCCTTGTAAGTGATGCCCGCATCTTTATAAAATGGCTTCAATCCAGCATAAAGCTTATTTTGTATTATGGAGTCTACCTCAATTCCTTCATTGTTGATGAGGTATTTTGTAGTCACCTTCACCTGGGAAGTAGGCCCGAATGTCTTTACTTCAGGGGCATTCCCTTCAAATTGAGTTTCTAATGCGGACCTGATTTCACTGGTTTTCACATCCTGGTCAAAGCGGATGACAAAAGTCCTCCCTCCCGCAAAATCAACGCCCTGGTCAAGTCCCCTCGTAAACAGCGAGATAATACCTATGACAGAAATTGTCACAGAGAAGATATAAGCATATTTCCGCAATTTCAGGAAGTCAATTTTTGTATTGTGCAGGAAGTTACGGGTAAAATCATGATCAAAACTGATCTGTTTGTTTTTATCTAAAGCCCAGGTGAAAATGATCCTTGAAATAAAGATGGCCGTAAATAGTGAGCTGAGGATACCGATGATAAGGGTAGTTGCAAAACCCTGTACAGGGCCGGTTCCGAAAATGTAAAGAACCACAGCTGTAAGCAACGTGGTAACGTTTCCGTCGATAATGGCTGAATAGGCAGCTTTATACCCGTCTGAAATGGCCAGCCTTATGCCTTTCCCTGCTCGCATTTCTTCCTTGATACGTTCATAAATGATAACGTTCGCATCGACCGCCATACCAAGCGTAAGAACTATACCTGCAATACCGGGGAGCGTAAGTACCGCTCCAAGTGATGCGAGTACGCCGAAAATAAAGAAGATGTTGACCACCAGGGCAAGGTCAGCAACCCATCCGGCCCTGGCATAGAAGAATACCATATAAGCCAGCACAAGGATAAATGCGATGACGAATGACCACAAACCGGCATTGATGGCTTCCTGGCCGAGTGAAGGACCAACAACGGCCTCTTCAACGATCCGGGCAGATGCCGGTAATTTTCCTGCTTTCAATATATTTGCAAGGTCCTGAGCCTCTTCAAGGGTCATGCCCCCTCCGCTGATAGACGACATCCCGTTGGGGATTTCACTTCTGACAGTAGGGAAAGAATAAACATGGTTATCAAGGACAATAGCAACCTGTTTATCGATGTTTTCTCCGGTTAATCTTTTCCAAACCCTTGCACCCTCACTGTTCATATTGAGGCTCACTTCCACATTGCCGACCTGGTCGTAATCCTGCCGGGCATCTACGATCACTTCACCTCCCAATGCTGAAGTACCATCGCGTGAGGTAACCTTTAATGCAACCAACTCAAGGACGTCTGATTTTTCATCACGTGGCTTGACGGTCCAGGCAAGTTTCAGATTCCTCGGAAATACATTGTCTACCTTGCGCAGCATCGCATTTACCGTAGCTGTATCCTTAATGGCTGCAAAACCCACCGTAGCGCTCTGGCCGGGATAATAGTTGCCATCTTCACCCTGGAAGAAAGCCGGCATAAGGTAAGCATTGAGCGGGTTTTCCTTGGCATATTCATCAAAAGAACGGTCCTGTGATGATGCAGCTGAAGTGTCACTTTCGATCTTATCCAGCAGGGATGAGGCAGTATCTTTCTCTTCAGTCAGTGCCAGTTCAGTACTTTCCGTCTGGTTAAGATTGAGTGAATCTGATGAAGATGCCTCTCCTTCTATTTTTTCAGTGCCGACCACCGTGACCAGCCTTTTATTTGCTTCTGCGAAATAGTTATAGATTTCGGAATAGTTGTAGGTTTCCCAGAATTCAAGTTTGGCAGTGCCCTGGAGAAGTTTCCTCACACGGGCCGGATCTTTGATACCTGGCAAGTTCAACCAGTATTCTTCCGGTCCCGGCCAGTTTTTGAACATTGGGCTGGGTAACGCCGAAACGGTCAATACGGGTCCTGAGAATGTTAAAAGTCATGTCAAAAGCTCCTTCCGTCTCTTTTCTGAGGACTTCAAGAACTTCTTCGTTGGTGGAATTGTAGCTAATTTTATCCTTTAACTCGACCGTATTAAATATGGAGGCCAGTTTGGCATTGGGATCAACTTCACTGAATGCTTCCCCGAATAAGGTCACAAAATCACGCTGACTTGACTTCTGCTTGTTATAAGCACTTTGCATGGCCTGCTGGAAGATCGGGTTGACGCTGTTTGGCCCTGCCAGAGCCCTGACAATTTCACCTATCGATACTTCAAGAACGACATTCATACCACCCCTGAGGTCTAACCCAAGGTTGATTTCACGCTCTTTTACTTCCTTGTAAGTATATTTCCTGACAAGGATATTATAAACAACCTCATTGGATAATGAATCGAGGTAATAGGATTCACGGACTTTTGCTAAAGAGTCTAAATAAAAAGTCTTCATCAGTTGATTGCCACCGGAAAGCTCTTCGGCTTTATTTACCGCATCCTGGTTCGTAGCGTAACTACGGGCATTTCGTTCAGTTTTTGTACTGAAAAAAGTAAATGATAACTGGAAAAGACAAACTAATGCAAATGCAATCGCAAATACCTTAATAGCTCCCTTACTTTGCATGTTTTCAGAATTTTAGGATTTTTTTATCTATTTTTTGGAGGGTGCAAAATTAGTATATTATTTGTAATTACCCAACCCGGCGCTATTTTTTATTGATGAAACTTGTAAATTGAATGTTGAAGATTGAAGGTTGAAGGTTGAAGATTGGAAATTGGGAACTGGAATTGTGCGCAATAATAAAATCTAAATTTATAACGTATTGAAAAAGAACATTATAAAAATTCATGTGATTTACATCGATAAAAAAAATAAGATTCAGGTGATACGGATTATAAATATTGATAAAGATTAAGCATATTATATTAACTTTGCCATCCTTTTGTAATTTAAACCGAATTGATATGAAAGTAAAGTATTTGGATCTCATCGAGCAGACTTTTGACTTTCCTACGAGTGAATTCGAAGTCATTGATAATGAGCTTAATTTTCATGAAATCCCCTTGATGGATGTCATCAAGCAATATGGAACACCATTAAAGATCAGTTATCTGCCTAAGATCAGTGAACAGATACAGAAGGCAAAGAGGTGGTTTAATGTTGCCATGGCAAAGGCTGACTACAATGGGAATTATACCTACTGCTATTGCACAAAAAGTTCGCATTTTTCATTTGTGCTCCAGGAAGCAATGAAGAATGATATACACGTTGAAACTTCATCTGCCTTCGATATACATATTGTTGAACAATTGCTGGAAGAAGGCCTGTTGAATAAAGATACCTTTATTATATGTAATGGTTTTAAGCGGCCACAATATATTGAAAACATTATAAACCTGATCAACCGGGGTTTTGAAAACACAATTCCTGTGCTTGACAATATCTTTGAACTGGATAAATTTTCAAAAGGGATTAGAAAAAAGGTAAAACTTGGGATCAGGATTGCATCGGAAGAGGAACCCAAATTTGAATTTTACACCTCAAGGCTTGGGATTCGTTACAACGATATTGTTTCATATTACCAGGAAAAGATCCAGAATAATAACAAGTTTGCCCTTAAAATGCTGCATTTTTTCATCAATACAGGCATCAGGGATACGGCGTATTACTGGAATGAACTCACAAAATGCGTTAATATTTATTGTGAGTTGAAAAAAATATGCCCTGAGCTTGATTCGTTGAACATTGGCGGAGGATTCCCGGTAAAGAATTCGCTTTCATTTGATTATGATTATGAATACATGGCAGAAGAGATCATCTCCCAGATAAAAATTATCTGTAACCAGAATAATGTACCGGAGCCGGATATATTCACTGAATTCGGTTCCTTTACGGTCGGGGAAAGCGGGGCGGTATTATATTCGATTATTGACCAGAAACGGCAGAATGACCGTGAAAGCTGGAACATGATCGACAGTTCATTTATGACCACCCTGCCTGATACCTGGGCATTGAACCAGAGGTTCATTTTGCTGGCGGTCAATAACTGGGAATACGAGTATGAGCGTGTATTCCTTGGCGGACTGACCTGTGACAGCATGGACTATTATAATTCCGAGGCACATTCCAACGCGATTTTCCTTCCGAAGATGAGACCGGGTATACCTCAATATATAGGTCTTTTCCATACCGGTGCATACCAGGAATCGATAGGAGGTTATGGAGGGATTCAGCACTGCCTTATACCGGCCCCAAAACATATTATTATCGATCGTGATGCTGAAGGTGAGTATTACACCAAGCTTTTTGCCAAGGAACAAAGCTATAAATCTATGCTTAAAATCCTGGGGTATTAATATTCAGGAAAAAAGTCTTATTTTAGTAGTATTATTCACAACCTGAAAACTTGTATTTCAATGAATTTTGGAGGAATTGCGCCAGAATACTCTGCTTATGAAAGCTCGCCGATAGTTATCCTGCCGGTACCGTTTGATGCGACAAGCACCTGGATCAAAGGTGCCGACCAGGGCCCCGATGCCATTCTGGAAGCATCGGCCAATATGGAGTTGTACGATATTGAAACTGATTCGGAAGTCTACACGAAAGGCATCTATACGGCCGGGCCTGTGTTGGAGGAATCCTCGCCGGAAAACTGGCTACAAAGGTGCATGATGCAGTCCTGAAATTTCTTGAAGATGGCAAATTCGTCGTTACACTTGGCGGAGAACATTCTGTCACTATAGGTGCAGCACAGGCTTTTGCAGAAAAGATAAACGGACTTTGTGTTTTGCAGATTGATGCGCATACGGATCTCCGGCAGGAGTACGAGGGCTCCCGGTTTAATCATGCCTGTGTCATGGCCCGTGTCAGGGAAATGTGCCCTATCGTCCAGGTAGGAATCCGGAGTATGGATATTGTCGAGAAACCATATATGGACAGGGGGCGGGTTTTCTTTGCCAAAGATATAGTTGGAGGGACGACGGCTGGATTGATGATGTGATTGAAAAGCTTGATTACCATGTTTATGTGACGATTGACCTGGATGGCTTTGATCCTTCCATCATGCCCGCTACCGGTACACCGGAACCCGGCGGATTGAGTTACTATGATGTGATCAACCTGATGCGAAAGCTGATCATTAAGAAGAAACTTGTTGGATTTGATGTAGTTGAACTATGTCCTATTGAAAATAACAAGGCTTCCGACTTTCTGGCTTCTAAACTGATCTACCAGTTGCTGAGTTATCAATTTGCAGATCATAAATAAGAAATTGAAACAAGATTTAGTAATAATGTAAATGATCCGGATTACCAATTATTTAACTGTTTAAATCGATCGGAATCAAAAAAACATCATAAAATGGAAAAAAAGGAACTTCTCAAGCAAACAATTGAGCATGTTGACATTAAATCATTTGACTCAGCCCCAATCATCGATGCCATGCGGAAAATGTCTTTTACTTCGCGTGAAACTGCTAATGCGGCGGATATTTTGCAGCGAATGATAAACGATAAGGGATGTTCGGTGATTCTCACCCTGGCTGGAAGTACCAGTGCCGGCGGTTGTATGCAGGTTTATGTCGATATGGTAAAAAATAACATGATTGATGCGATTGTCGCAACCGGTGCATCAATTGTCGATATGGATTTTTTTGAAGCTCTTGGATTTAAGCATTACAGGGGAACGCCATTTATCGATGACCATATGCTGCGTGACAATTATATCGACCGTATTTACGATACATATATCGATGAGGAAGAGCTTCAGCATTGCGATGCAACAGTTAAGAAAATTGCTGATACCCTTGAACCCAGGCCTTATTCATCAAGGGAATTCATAAAGGAAATGGGACGTTACCTGGTTACACATTCGGTAAAAAAAGATTCCCTGGTCCAGGTTTGTTATGAGCATGATGTGCCGATTTTCTGTCCGGCATTTTCCGACAGCAGCGCCGGTTTCGGACTGGTCAAGCACCAGTGGGATAATCCAGGCAGTCATGTCAGTATTGATTCGGTTAAAGACTTCCTGGAACTTACGCAAATAAAAATGGCAGCCAAAACAACCGGGTTGTTTATGATCGGGGGCGGGGTACCGAAAAATTTTGCCCAGGATACCGTTATTTGTGCTGAGATTCTTGGAAAAGATGTGCCCATGCACAAGTATGCCGTCCAGATTACCGTCGCAGACGTCCGTGACGGTGCCTGTTCCAGTTCGACCCTGAAGGAAGCCTCATCCTGGGGAAAGGTTGAAACCGTTTTTGAACAGATGGTATATGCTGAAGCAACTTCCGTGTTGCCGCTCATCGTCAGTTATGCTTATCACCGCGGTGACTGGAAAAACAGGGAAAAATACCGCTGGAGTAAGTTGTTTGAGAAGGCTTAACCCGGGAATACTATCGGAAATCTGATATCAGGGCTTGTAAGTCAGCCATTTCCATAATTCTTTGTAACTCACCTTTTTGCCATACATCAGGATACCTGTCCGGTAAATTTTTGCGGCTATCCAGGTCGTGAACAGGAATCCCAGGATCAGCAGTACCATGGAAGGGATCAGATCAGTGTATATATTTACGCCGAAAGGGACCCTTATCATCATAATGATCGGGGAAGTGAGCGGGATAAGCGAAAGCCAGTAAGCCACGCTGCCATCCGGGTTGTTTAATACGAAAGAAAGCCCGATGATGATGGAAAAAATCAACGGTATGGTGACCGGGAGCATAAACTGCTGCGTATCGGCTTCATTATCCACAGCTGATCCGATGGCAGCAAAAAGCGCCGCATACAGCAGGTAACCACCCACAAAAAAGAACAGGAAGGTGAAAATGATCACACCGTAATTGATTGAGAAGAATACATCGATGATCTGGCCGATGTTTTCATCAGATCCCAGGGCTTCCAAGCCCTTGCTGGGTATCCGGCATTCCCATGGCGTCTGACGGGAAAAGCTGGCCCGGATTGGCTATTGTCTGTTCACCCGTCTTGTACTGATCGATCTGGTCGGCATAAATAGCCGTAAAAGCCGTGACTATCCCCAGTGTGAGAACGATCCAGAGCAGGAACTGCGTCAGCCCGACCATGGCAATGCCCCACGATCTTTCCCAGCATCAGCTGGATCGGTTTTACTGAAGAAACAATGACTTCAATGATCCTGCTTGTCTTTTCCTCAATAACCCCGCGCATCACCTGCGCCCCGTACATGAAGATGAAGAAATAGATCAGCATTCCCCCGATGAATCCCAGTGCCCAGCTGATTTCCGTGTATGACTTCTTGTTCGTTTCAATATCTTCCACAACAAGTGAGATATTCGATTTTACAGAAGCCAGTGTTTGCTCGTCGATCCCGTAAACATCCTGCAGTTTCTTGTTCTCAAGGATCTTGTTTGCCGATTCCTGGAGATACATTTTCAGGCTCAGCCCCGGTTTCTTATAAGTATATAAATAGAATGCCATGGGGAGTTGCATAAGATGATTTGGGAATATACAGAATTGCAAAACTTTCGCTTTTCCCCAGGTTTTCTTTGGCAGTTTGAAGATCGTCGGTGATATAAATGAATTTCGTGTCGTGCGTTTCCTTGAATTGTTCATAAAAGAGCCCGGTTTCGTCCAGTACCTCAATGGTTTTTGTCACCTTCTGAGCGGCTGGCCAGCAATAACGGCACAATCCAGACTGAAGCCATCAGGATGGGGCCCAGGAAGGTCATGATCACAAATGATTTCTTTCTAACCCTCGTTAAATATTCTCTTTGGATAATGAGCCAGATCTTTTTCATTTTTCAGCGGCGTTAACGGTGGCAATAAAAACATCGTTCATCGTAGGCAGTATTTCCCTGAAAGCATGGACATCTGCCTGCCGGATCAATTGTGAAAGGAGTTCATTTGGCTTATGGTTCAGAAATCCCTGGATTTTAATGACCGAATGGCCTCCCGATTCAGTATTTTCCAGGATCGTGCATGATGGCGGCAAGGCAGAGATCCATGCCGTTAAGCCCTGAAATTTCAACTTCGTAGGTCTCGGTGCGGTGTTTTTTCCGGATCTCCATGACATTGCCTTCCAGGATTTTACGGGAACGGTTGATCAGGGCAATATTATCGCAAAGTTCCTCCACTGACGACATGTTATGGGTTGAGAAAATGATGGTGGAACCGTTGTCGCGCAATCGTAGATATTTCCTGTTTAAGCAGGTTGACATTGATCGGGTCGAATCCGCTGAAAGGTTCATCGAATATGAGAAGTTTAGGCTGATGGAGCACCGTGATGATAAACTGCACTTTTTGCTGCATGCCTTTCGACAATTCTTCCACTTTTTTATTCCACCATCCGCCGATATCGAATTTTTCGAACCATTCTTTAAGACTTACCTGTGCATCATGCCTGCTCATCCCTTTCAGCTGCGCCAGGTAAAGGGCCTGTTCACCCACCTTCATTTTTTTATACAATCCTCTTTCTTCAGGAAGATATCCTATCTGATCAATATCATCAGGATGAATAGGGCGGCCGCCAAAGAGGATATGGCCTTCATCAGGGCGCGGTGATCATATTGATGATACGGATCAGGGTGGTTTTACCGGCGCCGTTCGGGCCAAGAAGGCCGAAAATGCTCTTTTCGGGAACGGCAATGCTTACCTCTTCCAGCGCAGTATGGCCGGAGAAGCGTTTGGTGACATTTTCAACTTGAATTAGGTTCACTGGAAAATATCTTTCATTCTGTCAAAAAAACCTTTGTCTTTCTTGGAAGGATGTGGCTTGAAATTTTCGGCATCCCGCAATTTCTCCATTATCTGCTGTTCTTCCCGGGTCAGGTTCCTGGGGGTCCAGACACTCAGGTTGACCAGCAGGTCTCCACGGCCATACCCGTTAAGGTCGGGCAATCCCTTTCCTTTCAGCCTTAGGATTCTGCCCGCTTTGAGTCCCGGGCTCGATTTTAATCCTGGCTTTTCCATCAAGCGTGGGAATATCTACTGAAGCGCCGAGCGCCGCATCAGGAATGCTGATAAAATGTTCGTAGATCAGGTTGTTCCCGTCGCGGGTAAAATGCTCATGTTCCTGTTCCTCTACCAGGATCAGCAAGTCGCCTGGAATTCCGCCCCTGGCTGCTGCGTTGCCTTTGCCGCTCAAAGAAAGCTGCATACCGTCGGCCACCCCTGCCGGGATGCGGACCTGTATGACTTCTTCCCCTTTGACAATGCCATTCCCGAAGCATTTATTGCATTTGGTGCCGATCACCGTGCCTTCACCATCACAGGTCGGACAGGTAGAGGAGGTTTGCATCTGCCCTAAAAAAGTGCTGGTAACCCGGGTAACCTGTCCCTGGCCATGGCAGGTCGGGCAGGTATTCATGGAAGCGCCTTTTTCAGCGCCGGTTCCGTTGCAATGATCACAGGAGATATATTTGCTGACCTTGATCTTTTTCTCAACCCCGGTAGAGATTTCTTCTAACGTAAGTTTGACTTTTACCCTGAGATTGGTGCCCCGGTTTACCCGGCGGCGGGTACGCCCACGTGTTCCAAATCCAAACTGGTCGCTGAAAGCACCACCGAAAGCATCCCCGAAAATATCCCCGAAATGGGAGAAAATATCATCCATGCTCATGTTGAATCCGCCACCCGGCATGCCTTTAACCCCATCATGCCCATACCGGTCGTAACGCTGCTTTTTCTCAGCATCACTCAGGATTTCATAGGCTTCCGCCGCTTCTTTAAATTTGCCTTCCGCAGTAGGATCATCCGGATTTTTATCCGGATGGAATTTCAGGGCCATCTTCCGGTAAGCTTTCTTGATCTCATCGGCAGAAGCGGTACGAGGGACATCCAGGATTTCGTAATAATCGCGTTTCGCCATTTTTTAATTTCCTACAACTACTTTTGAATACCTGATTACTTTCCCATTCAGTTTATATCCTTTCTCAACCTCATCCACTACTTTCCCTTTCAGATCTTCAGACGGAGCCGGAATGTTGGTCAGCGCATCATGAAAATCCACATCAAATAATTCTCCTATCGAAGGTATAGATTCCAGCCCTTTTTGTGCAAGCAGCCCTTTGAATTTCTGGTAAATCAGTTGCAATCCTTCTTTCGGGACAACTTCCATGCCATCATTGGTCTTAAGTGTTGAAGCCAGGGCCCGTTCAATATCATCTAAAACAGGCAATAATGAAAGAATTATTTCCTCCGAAGCGGTTTTGCTGAATTCTATCTTCTCTTTTTGTGTACGTTTCCGGTAATTATCAAACTCGGAATATATCCGCAGGTACTTATCGTTCAGTTCATCGCATTTCGACTGCCATTGCCTTATCACCTCATCACCTGCATCTGTCTTTTTCTTTTTATCCTTTTTAAAACGACCTTTTTCACCGGCAGCATCATGATGGCCGTCTTCTTCATTGACTGGTGATTCGTTTAAATGTTCCTGATCTTTCAATTTATCTTCTTTGCTCATCACTTTCTACTTTCTGATGTAAATAATGAAACCCGCCATTTACCCTTGATTACTGGAATTCCGGAATGAGTAAAGTGCGCAAAATTAGTGAAACTTACCGGATGACTATCAAATTATTTGCCAGTTAAGGCGAAAGGACATTTTGGCAGAATGTCAGGCCTGAGAATAATATTTTTGGATGGTCCGGGCTTTATACTCTTTTAATATCTGCTCCCAGCATTCTGAGCCTGAGGTCGATCTGCTGGTATCCCCTGTCAATCTGTTCGATATTGTGGATGACGCTTTTACCTTCTGCTGAAAGAGCTGCGATGAGCAGGGCCACGCCTGCACGGATATCCGGGGATACCATATCGATCCCCCTGAGCATATGTTCGCGGTTCAGCCCGATCACAGTGGCACGGTGAGGATCGCAAAGGATGATCTGTGCACCCATGTCAATCAGTTTATCGACAAAGAAAAGGCGGCTTTCGAACATTTTCTGGTGGATGAGGACACTGCCTTTAGCCTGTGTCGCAACGACCAGCACGATACTGATGAGGTCGGGGGTAAATCCGGGCCAGGGAGCATCTGCAATGGTCATGATGGATCCATCCATGAAGGTTTCCACTTCATAATTGAGGTGTTCCGGGATATAAATATCGTTTCCCTCTTTGTTCCATGGTAATCCCCAACCTGCTGAAGACGGTCGGGATCAGTCCGAGGGTATCAAGCCGGACATTTTTAATCGTCAATTCCGATTGGGTCATGGCTGCCAGGCCAATGAAACTCCCTACTTCGATCATATCCGGCATCATTTCGTGGGAGCATCCTGCCAGGTATTCCACCCCTTCGATGGTCAGCAGGTTGGAGCCAACACCGCTTATTTTTGCCCCCATACTGTTGAGCATGTTGCAAAGCTGCAGGATATAAGGCTCACAGGCCGCATTGAAAATCACGGTTTTGCCTTTCGCCATGACTGCAGCCATGATGATATTGGCAGTGCCGGTAACGGATGCTTCATCAAGGAGCATATAACAACCTTTCAGGTCATCTGCTTCCACCACATAGAGGCGTTCGGTTTCATCGAAAATGAATTTGGCGCCAAGATTCTGAAGCCCGGTAAAATGGGTGTCAAGCCTGCGCCGGCCAATTTTATCACCTCCCGGATGCGGGATATAGCCCTTTTTAAACCTGGAAAGCAGAGGGCCCGAGGATCATGACTGACCCCCGGAGGCTGGCGGCTTTCTGTTTGAATTGGGGGGTGCGGAGGTATTCCAGGTCAACATGATCGGCCTCGAAGGTATAAGTTTCAGGTGCGGGCCGTTCGACCTTCACGCCCATTTCCCCGAGCAGCTCGATCAGGAAGTTGACGTCCCGGATATCCGGGACATTGCTGATCGTAACCTTTTCAGGGGTAAGCAAAACGGCGCAGAGGATCTGAAGGGCTTCATTTTTGGCTCCCTGCGGCCGGATTTCGCCTTTCAGCTTTTTGCCACCGAGGATCTCGAAAGAACTCATCCGATCTTTTTCCTGATTTTATGAAATCCTCCCGGTCCGGAATTTCCGTTTGAATTACCATAAGGATTGGTCCCGGGCTTGATGAATTTCTTTTTCTTGTTCCTGGCAAGGATTTCGTTGGTATGGCTGAGTTTATGTTCTTCAGACAGTTGAAGGCGGTTAGAGGACAAGTCAGCAAGGTTTTTAAGGATCACATCATCATCCACCGAATTCCTGTTCCAGTTGAGGTAAGATTTTTTCATGATGGTTGGCGATGGTGCGGATGAGCGCTTCCTTTTCAGGCCCGTCTTCATAAGTGGCCGCTTTTTCGATGATCAGTTCGATATTCTTGCCATAATGGCGATACCTGATGTTGCTTTGCTGATAATTGAACTGCTTTGTGCTTGAAGATGCAGCACTTCCTGTGATGGAGGAGGATATGGTGAATCGACATCCAGCTTGAAATCTGCCATGATATGCAGGTGGTCCCATAATTTCTGGCGGTAATCGCCTGATTCTTTCACTTTGGGGTTCATCTGTGCCATGACATTGACGATAAATTCAGCAGTCCGGGTACGCAATTGCCCGGTCTTCGATCATTGTGCAATCCTGAGCCATCTGTTGAAGGTTCCTGCCATATTCGGCAATGATCAGCTTGCTTTTTTGGGTGTTATATTCCATGAAATATTGATTTGTTGAAAATATTTCCGATTGACGGACCGGTATTAAAATAACCTGATTTGTTGAGGAATCATTTAACGAAAAGAAAATCTGACCGGATATGTCAATAATCGAAAATTCAACTGCAAAAGTACGAAAATAATTTGATTATAATATTTTTAGCTTCGCAAATTTTAAAAGCAATTGTTTTTGTCCGACCAGTTGAAAGAAAATAGTTGCTTTCCTGTTGCTGCCTTCGCCTTCAATGCTGAGTACCTTTCCTTTGCCAAACCTGTCATGTTCAACCATCATTCCTGTCTGTAAATGATTCAGTTCATCAGTATCCCCGGTTTTAGCCGATGGGATGTTGGTGAAAGTGCTGAGTTTCTTTAATTTCCTGCCCGTGTCTGTAAACCGGGTCAATGTTTCCTTTGAATCGGCTCCCGGTATTTTCCTGAAATCTATTTTCTGGTCATACATGGAAGCTTTCCTGGGGACTTCCAGGTATTCGCTGTCGATTTCTTCGATAAACCGGCTGGGATCGCAGGGAATAAGATCGCCCCAGCGATAACGGTTTTCGGCATAAGAAAGCGTGACGCTTTCCATGCCCCGGGTGATGGCGACATAAAAAAGCCGGCGTTCTTCTTCAAGGTCAGCCCGGTTATTAAGCGACTGAATGGAAGGGAAATAGATTTTCTTCCAGACCGGAGATGAAAATGTGCGGGAATTCAAGTCCTTTTGCAGCGTGTATGGTCATCAGTGAAACATGGTTGCGTCCTTCCTTGTCTTTGTCATCGGCATCGGTGATCAGGGCAACATCCTGCATAAATTCATCCAGCGTGCGGAAAGGCAAGGTCTTCTGCCTCGGGCTCCGTCGCCGGGTTCAGGAGAAGGTCTTGGTGTATCGCAGAATTCCCTGATGGCGTTAAGCAGTTCTTCCACGTTTTCAAACCGGCTGACCCCTTCCGGCGACTGGTCGTCATAAAGATCTTTAAGGATACCGGATGTGGTGGCAATGCTCCTTGCTATATCATAGGCATTTTTAGATTTCAGCCTGGTAGAAAAGCTTTTGATCATCACGACGAATTCTTCCAGTTTATGACGGGTGGAGGAATTGACATTCAATCCATAACCGACCGGGTTATCGATGATCTCCCAGGCACTTACCTGGTGCTGACCTGCAGCGACGATGATCTTTTCAAGTGAGGTCTGCCCGATTCCCCTGGCCGGGTAATTGATAACCCTGGCCAGCGCATCTTCGTCACGGTTGTTGATAGCCAGGCGGAAATAAGCAAGGACATCTTTGATCTCCTTTCGCTGGTAAAATGAAACGCTGCCATAAATTTTATAGGGGATATTCATTTTGCGCAGCGATTCTTCAAAGGCACGGGATTGTGCATTGGTCCTGTAAAGTATGGCGAAAGAATCATTCCCCAGCTGCCTGTTCATCTTAAGTTCGAAAATCGAATTTACAACCAGCGTTCCTTCTTCCGTATCACTTTTCGCCCGTGATCAGCCGCAGTTTAACGCCAACGTCATTCTGCGTCCATATCTTTTTCGCGATCTGGTCTTTATTATTGATGATAATGCTGTTGGCAGCATTGACAATATTTTGTGTGGACCGGTAATTCTGTTCGAGCTTAAAGACCTGGTGATCGGGGTAATCGTGCCGGAAATTCAGGATATTCTGGATACTGGCACCGCGGAAGGCATAGATGCTCTGGGCATCGTCGCCGACCACGCAGATATTTTCGTTGTTGGCAGCCAGGTGTTTCAGGATCAGGTACTGGCAGTAATTCGTATCCTGGTATTCATCCACCAGGATAAACTCGAATTTCCGCTGGTATTTCAGCAGTACTTCAGGGTAATGTTCAAGGATGATATTCATATTGACCAGCAGGTCGTCGAAATCCATGGCATCCGATTTTTTCAGCCGTTCGGCATAACTGAGGAAGATCTGCCCGATATGCGGTTTGCCGGAAGACTGATCTGCCAGTCTGATCTCCGGATCATCAAAATATTGCCTGGCTGAGATCATTTTGGTTTTTGCTGCCGATATCCGGTGAAGGACATAACCGGGCTGGTAAACTTTGGGATCCAGGTCCATTTCCTTGATGATATTCCGGAGGGTCCTTTTTGAATCTTCCGTATCATAAATGGTGAACTGGGGAGTGTATCCCAGCCTGTAGCCATCTATCCTCAAAACCCTTGAAAATATTGAATGAAAGGTCCCCATCCAGACATTTCGCGCTTCCGGCCCGACCAGGTTGGTGATGCGTTCCTTCATTTCCCTGGCCGCCTTATTGGTAAAAGTCAGGGCAAGGATATGGAAAGGATCAACACCTTCATGAATGAGATAAGCCACGCGGTAAGTTAGAACACGGGTTTTCCCCGAGCCGGCACCGGCAAGTACCATTGAGGCGCCCTGGGTATGGATCACCGCCTGCCTCTGGGCTTCATTCAAATCTTTCAACAACTTTTCCATCTCCAAAATAAATTCAGGTGCCAAAAGTAAGATATTTAGCTGAAGATTTCGGAGCTATATTGCTAACAGGTCATTCCTTCGCCGGGCAAGCAGTTTCCCGCTTTCGCGGGAATGACACAGGTGACTGGGCAAACGGTTTCCCGCTTTCGCGGGAATGACGTGTTTGGCGATTAAATAGAGAGAAGAAGAGCGGCGCGGCATCAAATGATTGTAATGATTGTTAACATTTTGCGGCCGCGCCGCTCTTCTTCTTTTTTGCCTTGCGGCGCCGTCATTCCCTCGCAAGAGGGAATCTGCCTGCAGTTTCCCTTTTAATCCAACATTTCACTTTCGGGTTGTATTTACTATGGTGAAAATCAGAAAAAAAGCTTGACATGGCCTTTAAATATTATTATATTTAAAGGCCCATTTAGTTAACCAAAACCAGATTCGTCTTAATCCAAATCTAAAAACCATGAAAAAATTATTCTTATTTATCGTAATGATCGCTTTTTTAGGCTTTAATGAAGCGATGGGCCAATGGACCACCAGCGGTAGTAATATTTACAACACTAACACTGGTAATGTCGGGATTGGTAACAGTTCACCTACTACCTTGCTCTATGTAGCGAAAAGCATGACGGAGCCGACCATCACGGTCCGAAATATGGGAGGAAGCGGTGGGGCCACCTATGTCATGATGGATGATGCCAGCGGAGCCAACTGGAAGTTCAAGGCGACCCTTTCAGGAGGGTTTAAAATCCGTGACCATGCCAACCTAATGGATGTGATCACGATCGAGCCGAACAGTTTTGCTAATGCCATTTACATTAAAGGTGGAGGGAGTATAGGGATGGGAACATCAACACCCGATAATTCGGCTCTAGTAGATATATCTTCGACCACAAAAGGGTTTCTGCCACCGCGGATGACCACAGCCCAGCGCGATGCAATTTCTCTGCCAGTGGCTGGTCTTACTATTTACAATACCTCCAAAAACTGTAATGAAACATATAATGGTTCCACCTGGGTCAGCAATACGCATTACATCGGCGAAAGTTATGGCGGAGGTATCGTGTTTTATATTTATGATAATGGACAGCACGGGTTAATCGCAGCCACTGCCGACCAAAGCACAGGTATAGCTTGGTATAACGGAACAAATAGGATTACCGGTACCACCGGCGACGGATTAAATGCTGGGGCAATGAATACGGCAATGATCATTGCGACACAAATGGCTGACAATCAGAATGGCAATTTTGCAGCAAAAATTTGTGCGGATTATTCAGAAACGGTCGGTGATGTTACTTATGGCGATTGGTATTTGCCTTCAAAATATGAATTGAATTTATTGCATCAGCAAAGATCCGTCGTTGGCGGTTTTGCTAATTACTGGTATTGGAGTTCCTCCGAGTATGTTGCAAGCAGTGCATGGTTCCAGCAATTCCCCGGTGGCGGCCAGGATCAAGACATTAAGGCCTCCGCTTACCGTGTTCGGGCCATTCGGGCTTTCTAGCTATTGACCTATTTAACAATTTAAAGCTAACCCATCTTTCAGAGCGATAATTTTTTAAATATGGCGCTGCATTACGAAATTACAGTGAAACTTATCTGCCGGCTTTACTCACCGATTTTGCCCTTATTTCAAATATGATCGTCAGTCCGGGTTTATAAACTTATGCAAACTCCACAATGTGAGATGACAAGAAATCTCATCATTTGTAATGAAGATTCAGGCATCAATATTTAACCAGGTAGTTTAAAATTATAAATTAACTCCAGAGGCGTTTAATATTTGTAGAAAAGACGGCACCTGGATTATATTTCCCCTCCCGTGTTAATCCATATTATTCAAGATGAAATTGGCATGGGAGGGGATCAAGGGGTGGGAGCATTCATATAGGAATAAGCATCTATCAGCTTATTCCCTCCATTCTGACAGGCCATCACATACTGCCCGCAATTGCTCCCGATCCGGTTCTCTTCCCATTCGCCTATGCTTAAAATAGTTTCAAAGCCACAAGCCTCAAGCTTGTCTTTGATCTCATATCCCTTCGAATCGCTGGTGATAAGGGTTTGGATGTTGTTTTTTAATGCCTTGAATGTCGGATTAACAGGTGTAAGTTTGATGATGAAATATTCCGGGCTGAAATGTTTTAAGAGCGTCTCCGGGTCAATAATAGTGGATGTTGACAGGGCGAAATTCAATGTTATCTTTCTGCCACCCGGATCGAAAAAATGCTTACTATAATTTGCCATTTCCTGGAAATCCCATTTCCTGACGGGGATCAATTGATCACGCTGGGATTTATCTGTGGAATGAACAGAGAACTGCAACTGAAATGCCTTCGGGTATTTCTCCTTCTTGATCTCCAGTAACCTGTTGAAGAACTTATTGGTGCCCCTGGGGGCAATGGTCGACAGTGAAGGGATAAAACCCGGGATATGATACAGCCCGGGCAGGTCTTCAAGGATTTGCAACACATTGGGATTGAAAGACGGTTCGCCCATCCGGGCAAACTGTATCTTGAATTTTTCACAGGGTATCGACAGGTCAGGATAATTGTCCCGGATAGCGTAATCGATCTGGAATAGCAGGTCTTCGTAACTTAGTTTGCCTTTATAACTACCCCCGGCGTCGCAGAATTTGCATTCGACCGGGCAACCGTAAAGCGTTGAAATGACCAGTACCCATTTTTCTTCGCGTGTGAATGGCGGTTGAGTGGATTCTACGAATTCGATCAGGTGTCCCGTTTCCGATTCGGCTATATAAACACTGGCTAAGCTGCTGTTATTTATTTTTTTTATGACTTTCATTAAAGTAAATCTCCATGGCTGTTTTGATCCCGTCGCCTGCTGCAATCGAAGCCTGGCGCATAAGGTCGTTTTTAACATCGCCGATCAGGAAGAGTTTTCCCAGCTGTTTGCAATTCATCCAAATGGTTGAGGAGATCGGGATCGGTAAAACTAATTTCAGGCCGGCGACCGATGGCAAAAATAATATAATCCGCCGTAAAATTGACTTCATCTCATTTTTGGTTTCGAAAGATAGTTTTAAACAGGATGAAGAAGGGATCATCTTTGATCTGTTGTAGCAAATGGTTATCGAGATACGAGATACGGCGGTTTATCCATTGCCATTTTCCATAGCAATGGCAGGCATTTTACCCGGTCCGACCGGTTCATGATCTTTACCTTATTATATATGCGCAAGTTGAATGGCATAATCAAATGCGGCATCCCCGGCGCCGATGATGATAATTTCGGAATCACGGACATTCTTTAAAGGATATACCTCATAAAACACTTTACTTTTTATTTCTCCGGGAATAATGAACTCATTCCATTCAACCGGTGCGGTCCCGGAAGCGATAACCAGTGTTTTTGAAAGATATTCGTGTAAATTGGTTTCAATCCGGAAAGATTCGTCATGGAGAGTAACTTTGATCACATTTTCCTGTATTACCGGCACTTTCGATAGTCCCAGCTGTCTGGTCATTTTCCCTGCAAGGCTGGTCCCGGATATTCCACCCGGAAAACCGGGGTAATTCTCTACCAGGTTGGCATTTTTCAACAATCCGCCCGGGATGTCCCGTTCAAAGAGCAACGGTTTTATCCCATAGCGTGAAAGCTGCATGGCACAGGCCATTCCGGCCGGCCCGGCCCCAATGATGGCGACTTCACTCAGGTTCATTCAATGAAATGATTAATTCAGAAGCTGTGAACATTGATCACTTTCACAATTTTATTTGAATGTAAAAGTAGAAACGGGTCATTACGGATCATTATTTGGCCATAATCATTTGATAAAGATTTTTTTTCGAAAATATATTTGTTTTTGAAGAAAGTATTTTTACCTTTGCAGCCCGATTTTAAAGGGTAGTACTTCTAACTTGTTTAGAAGGACTTAGGGACCTGACAAGGTGAGACGCTATAGGCCCCAGACTTAATCTTCCAAAGATAAGTTTGGTCTCAAAAAGAGCCCACCTTGTATATTATCCTGAAAATTTCCTTAGAAACGGTTTAGTTTGAGGTAGTTACCCCAGACTTTTACAAAGGATAAACTTTGAATAACATTAATTAAACAGAGCGTATGCCAACAATTCAACAGCTTGTCAGAAAAGGACGTGCTAAATTGATTGATAAGAGCAAATCTCCAGCATTGGACTCATGCCCGCAACGGCGTGGTGTTTGTGTGAGGGTTTATACCACCACACCGAAGAAACCGAATTCAGCCATGCGTAAGGTGGCCAGGGTTCGTCTGACCAATGGCAAGGAAGTCAACTCATACATTCCCGGTGAAGGGCATAACCTGCAGGAGCACAGTATCGTACTGATACGCGGCGGCAGGGTGAAAGACCTTCCCGGCGTACGTTATCATATCATCCGCGGTGCACTCGACACTTCCGGCGTTGACGGAAGAAAGCAGCGGAGATCAAAGTATGGAACCAAGAGACCCAAGAAGTAATTTTATATCATATAACTCATGAGAAAAGGCAAATCAAAATCGAGAATCCTCGTGCCGGACCCGAAATTTGGCGACCTGATGGTAACCAAGTTTGTCAACAACATCATGTTGCAGGGAAAGAAAAACAGCGCCTTCGATATATTTTACGAAGCCATTGAGCTGGTGACCCAGCGCAGTAAGGAAGACGGTCTTGAAGTCTGGAAAAAGGCCCTGGCCAATGTAACCCCATCGGTGGAAGTAAGAAGCCGCCGTGTCGGTGGCGCTACCTTCCAGATCCCTTCAGAGATCAGACCCGGCAGGAAACAGTCGATTGGCATGAAAAACATGGTCAAATACGCCCGTAACCGCCACGAGAAATCGATGCAGGAGAAACTGGCCGGCGAAATCCTTTCGGCTTATAAAGAAGAAGGATCAGCCTTTAAGAAAAAAGAAGATATGCACCGGATGGCTGAAGCCAACAAGGCTTTCTCCCATTTCAGGTTTTAACTGATAAAAAGAAGAAGAATAGTACAAAATGTCCGAAAGGTTATTACATACCAGGAATATCGGCATCATGGCGCACATCGACGCGGGGAAAACCACGACGACGGAGCGAATATTGTACTATACGGGCATCAACTACAAGATCGGCGAAGTGGATGACGGCACGGCTACCATGGACTGGATGGTCCAGGAGCAGGAGCGGGGCATCACCATCACTTCAGCCGCGACGACCGTTTTCTGGAAAGTCAACGGCGAAGAATTCAAGATCAATATCATAGACACCCCGGGACATGTTGATTTCACCGTTGAGGTGGAACGCTCCCTGAGGGTGCTCGATGGGGCCATTGGCATTTTCTGCGCGGTTGGCGGGGTTGAACCCCAGTCCGAAACCGTCTGGCGCCAGGCTACCAAATATAATATCCCCCGCATCGCCTACGTGAATAAGATGGACCGTTCAGGTGCCGACTTTTACCGCGTGCTGCAATCATATCAAAAACAAACTGAAAGCAAACCCGATACCGCTTCAACTGCCAATTGGCGTGGAGGATTCCTTCACCGGCGTTGTTGACCTCATCGAAAATAAAGCTTATACATGGGATGACGCTTCATTCGGACAGGAGTTCTTCGAAACCGAAATCCCGGAAGATATGACCGCTATGGTCGTGGAATACCGCATGAAGCTCATCGAAGGCGCTGCTGAAGAAAGTGAAGAGCTGCTCGAAAAGTTCCTTAACAATCATGATTCCCTTACCGCCGAAGATATTATTTCCGCTGTCAGGAAAGCTACCCTTGAAGGTCGCATCGTGCCTGTACTTTGCGGATCATCTTTCCATAACAAAGGCGTTCAGAAACTTATCGATGCCATCGTTTTGTATCTTCCCAGTCCGCTTGATGTTCCTCCGGTAGAAGGTATTAATCCTTTCACCGGGAATAAGGAAACCCGGAAAGCCGACGAAAAAGAACCTTTTGCTGCACTTGCCTTCAAGATCGCTACAGATGCTTTTGTTGGCAAAATTGCTTTTTTCAGGGTCTATTCCGGCCAGATTGAAGAAGGCAATGTTGTTTTAAATGCTAATACAAATAAGCGGGAACGGTTTGCGCGCATCCTCCAGATGCATGCGAATAAAAGAAATCCCCTGCAGAAAATTGCGGCAGGAGATATCGGGGTTGCCGTTGGTTTTAAAGAAATCAGAACGGGTGATACGCTTACAGATCTGCAGCATCCCCTCGTTCTTGAAAATATTGATTTCCCCGAGCCGGTCATCAATGTCGCCGTGGAGCCAAAAACCCAGGACGACATGGAAAGAATGAACCTGGCCCTGAGGAAACTGGAGGAAGAAGATCCTACTTTCGACGTGCATTATGATAATGAAACAGGGCAGACCATCATTCGCGGAATGGGGGAACTTCACCTGGAAATTATCACCGACAGGTTGAAAAGGGAATATGGTATCGAAATCAACCAGGGCAGGCCGCAGGTTTCTTACCGTGAGGCCATCTCATCTGAAATCGAGTACCGTGAAGTTTATAAGAAACAAACCGGCGGCAGGGGCAAATTTGCTGACATGACGATTGTCATGGGCCCGGCGGATGAAGGGGTTAAAGGCCTTCAATTCATTGATGAAACCAGGGGAGGAGTTATTCCAAGGGAATATATCGTAGCCATTGAAAAAGGTTTTAGAACCTCAATGTCGAATGGTATCCTGGCGGGATTTCCCCTGATCAGCCTCAAGGTCAGGCTTCTTGACGGGGCCACGCACCCGGTTGATTCCGATGCGCTGGCTTTTGAGATAGCAGCTGCCCAGGCGTTCAGAAATGCCAGCCGTCTGGCTAAAGCATCGTTGCTTGAGCCCATTATGAAACTGACCATTACAACTCCAGAGGATTATGTCGGGGATGTGGCCAGTGATGTAAACAAGAGAAGAGGGCACATTGAAGATGTCACCGCTATGCTCGGTTTCCAGGTCGTTTATGCCAAAGCGCCGTTATCCGAATTGTTCGGGTACGTCACTTCGCTGAGGACCATCACTTCCGGCAGGGCTTCAGGTAACATGGAGTTCTCTCATTACCAGTCAGTGCCAAAGGAATTGGTGGATGAAATTTTGTATAAGATCAAAGGATACGTCATTAAATAATTTAAATCAAATAACGTGAGCCAGAAGATTCGCATAAAACTGAAGTCTTACGATCATAACCTGGTCGACAAGTCAGCAGAAAAGATCGTGAAAACCGTCAAATCGACGGGTGCTATTGTAAGCGGGCCGATTCCACTGCCTACTGACAAGAAGATCTTCACGGTTAACCGGTCAACATTTGTTAACAAGAAATCGAGAGAGCAGTTTGAACTGTCGACATACAAGCGGCTGCTTGACATTTACAGCACCACTTCGAAGACCATCGATGCGCTGATGAAACTGGAATTACCCAGTGGCGTGGAAGTCGAGATCAAAGTGTGATGCCGGTTTGTTTACGTTTTGAACAGATAAAAAATTAAGACATGTCAGGATTAATTGGAAAGAAAATAGGTATGACCAGCATTTATGACGAGAACGGGAAGAACATCCCCTGCACCGTCATACAGGCGGGGCCATGTGTGGTCACCCAGGTCAGGACCAAGGAAGTTGATGGATACGAAGCCATCCAGCTTGCTTTTGATGATGCCAAGCCCAAGCACATCAACAAGCCTTTAAAAGGGCATTTTGCCAAGGCGGGAGCTTCCCCGAAACGGATCACCAGGGAATTTACCAGGTTTGAAGTGGGTCATCAGAAAAAATTCGGTGATATCGTAGGCGTGGATGTTTTTGAAGAAGGGGAATATATTGACGTTGTTGGTACCAGCAAAGGAAAAGGATTCCAGGGCGTGATCAACAGGCACAATTTCAGTGGTGTCGGAGACTCCACCCACGGCCAGCATAACCGGCTCAGGGCTCCCGGGTCAATCGGTGCATCATCTTATCCTTCACGGGTTTTCCCGGGTATGCGGATGGCAGGCCACATGGGGGATCATCGCGTGAAACTGATCAACCTGCAGGTGTTGAAAATCATCCCGGAAAAGAACCTTATCCTTGTTAAAGGTGCGGTCCCGGGAGCTAACGGTTCATATGTAATTATTGAGAGATGGAGCTAGAAGTTTATAAAATAAGTGGCGACAAGACCGCAAAAGATGGTCACGCTGAGCGATGAGATCTTCGGGATTAAACCGAATGATCACGCAATCTGGCTTGATGTAAAATTGATTCTGGCGAACCAGCGCCAGGGCACGAGCAAGGCTAAAGAACGTCGTGAAGTATCCGGCAGTACACGCAAGATCAAGCGTCAGAAAGGTACCGGAACGGCACGTGCAGGTGATATCAACTCACCACTTTTCCGTGGCGGCGGCAGGGTTTTCGGACCCCGTCCAAGGGATTATGAGTTCAAGCTGAACAAGAAACTGAGAAAGCTGGCCAGGAAATCTGCCCTTACTTATAAAGCCCAGGAGAATAGCATTATGATCCTGGAGGATTTTAAGTTTGAAGAAGCCAAGACGAAGAATTTTACGGCTTTGCTTAAGAGTTTGAATCTTTCAGATAAGAAAACGCTCCTGGTGATGCCTGATACGGACAACAATCTTGTCCTGTCGACGCGTAATATCAGGAAAGCGAAGGTGACCCGTGCCGAGATGCTCAATACCTATGACATTCTCAACGCCAACAACCTGCTGATCGCTGAAAGTTCAGTGCCGATCATTGAAGAAATTTTAGGGAAGTAACATTATAAGCTGAAGGACATGGAAATCATTCTGAAGCCGATCATATCCGAAAAAATGACTGATGCCGGTGTAAAGCTGGTGAGGTATGGTTTTTTCGTGCAAAAGAAGGCCAACAAGCTACAGATCAAACAAGCCGTGGAACAATTATATGGTGTCCAGGTAAAAACGGTCAACACCATGAACTACGAGGGTACGGTGAAATCGCGCGGTACCCGTTCAGGGGTTCAACTGGGAAGGACCGCTGCTTTTAAGAAAGCGATCGTTACGTTAGCTGAAGGTGAAACAATTGATTTTTACAGCAATATCTAGATAAATGGCTTTAAAAAAGTATAAACCGACAACTCCGGGTCAACGCTACAAGATCATCAGTTCGTTTGACGACATTACAACGGGAACACCGGAAAAGTCCCTGCTGGAGCCTATCAAGAGCACCGGCGGCCGGAACAACCAGGGCAGAAGGTCTATGCGTTATATCGGTGGCGGGCACAAGCAGCGCTACCGTCTGATCGACTGGAAACGCGACAAAGAAGGCATTCCTGCTACTGTCAACTCGATCGAGTATGATCCTAACCGGACGGCACGTATCGCCCTGCTCCATTATATTGATGGGGAAAAGAGATATATTATCGCCCCTCATGGATTGAAAGTCGGGCAGCAGGTATTATCGGGGAAAGGATCCTCACCCGAAATCGGGAACACCCTTTTTCTCAGTGAAGTGCCTTTTGGTACGATCATCCATAATATCGAGCTCAGGCCTGGAGAAGGAGCAAAAATGGCCCGCAGCGCCGGATCATACGCGCAGTTTCTTTCGCGTGACGGAAAATATGCCATCATCAAGTTGCCATCAGGTGAAACCAGGATGATCCTGCAAACCTGCAAGGCTACGATCGGCATGGTTTCCAACACTGACCATAACCTGGAAAGCCATGGCAAGGCAGGAAGAAACCGCTGGCTCGGGCGTCGTCCCAGGGTCCGTGGTGTTGTGATGAACCCGGTTGATCACCCCATGGGTGGCGGCGAAGGTAAAGCTTCCGGCGGACACCCGCGTTCAAGGAAGGGTAAGTATGCCAAGGGGCAGAAGACCAGGTCGAGGACCAAGGCTTCCAACAAGTACATCATTGAAAGAAGAAAAAAATAAGCATTAATTAATAAAAAAGGAACAGGAATGGCACGATCACTGAAAAAAGGTCCTTACATCCATTATAAACTGGAGAAGAAAGTTCTCGATGCGGTTGAGAACAAAAAGAAAACCGTTATCAAGACCTGGTCACGCGCTTCGATGATATCTCCGGATTTTGTAGGACAAACTATCGCCGTTCATAATGGAAATAAGTTCATACCGGTTTATGTAACCGAAAATATGGTTGGTCATAAGCTGGGTGAATTTGCCCCGACCCGGATATTCAGGGGACACTCCGGAAGTAAAGATAAAGGCAAAAAGTAAAGAAATATCGTCATGGGAGCACGTAAACGTCTTAGATCAGAAAAGAGCAAAGAGGCACGCAAAAGCCAGTACATGGCAAAATTGAACAATTGCCCCACCTCCCCGCGTAAAATGCGGCTGGTCGCTGAAATGATAAGAGGAGAGAAAGTCGAGATGGCCCTGCATATGCTGGAACATTCACCTCAGCAGGCCGCCGGCCGGTTAAGGAAACTTCTCCTCTCAGCCATAGCCAACTGGCAGGTGAAAAATGAAGGTACCAAGCTGGAAGACAGCAACCTTTATATTAAAACGATCATGGTTGATGGCGGCAGGATGCTGAAAAGGGTCCAGCCGGCACCACAGGGACGGGCACACAGGGTCCGCAAGAGATCCAACCACGTGACCCTTACACTGGGAAGCCGTGAACAAGAAACAGTAAGTTAATCGATAACAATAATATTTTTAACTGAATGGGACAAAAAACAAATCCAATAGGCCTCAGGCTGGGAATTATCCGGGGATGGGATTCCAACTGGTTCGGTGGTAAAGATTTTAGCGCCAAACTCGTTGAAGATCAGCAAATCCGTAATTATCTCAACGCCCGTTTGTCCAAGGCAGGGATTTCAAAGATCGTCATTGAAAGGACGCTGAAACTGGTTACCGTAACAATTTTCACGGCCCGTCCGGGAATAATTATCGGAAAAGGGGGCCAGGAAGTTGATAAGCTTAAAGAAGAGCTTAAAAAACTGACCAAAAAAGAGATCCAGATCAACATTTCGGAGATCAAACGCCCGGAACTTGACGCGGTGATCGTAGCCGGTGCTATAGCGAAACAGATTGAAGGCAGGATTTCATTCCGCAGGGCAATCAAGACCGCGATTTCATCGACCATAAGAATGGGCGCCGAAGGTATCAAAGTACAGATATCAGGCCGTCTGGCCGGTGCGGAAATGGCCCGGAATGAGCTTATATAAAGAAGGAAGGACGCCGCTTCATACCCTGCGCGCCGATATCGACTACGCCAAGGCGGAAGCCCATACAACCTATGGCAGGATCGGCATAAAAGTCTGGATCTGCAAAGGTGAAATATACGGCAAGCCGGAAATCGTACCCATGGCAGGGGAGACTGCTAAAAAGCAGGCGCCCAGGAAAGGCCCGAGGAGGAGGAGATAATAAACTGCTCAATTATCAGTAATCAGAAATTTTCAAGATCATGTTACAGCCAAAAAAGACTAAATACAGGAAGCAACAGAAGATGGTCCCCAGGGGGACTGCACAGCGGGGAAACCAGCTGGCTTTTGGTTCCTTCGGAATAAAATCAATGGAAACCTGCTGGATTACAGGAAGGCAACTTGAAGCAGCCCGTCAGGCACTGACCCGTCACATGAAACGTGAAGGACAGATCTGGATCAGGATATTCCCGGACAAGCCTATCACCAAGAAACCGGCTGAAGTCCGCATGGGTAAAGGAAAAGGAGCCCCCGAATATTTTGTGGCCCCGGTGACCCCAGGAAGGATCATGTTTGAAGCCGAAGGTGTTCCGATGGAAGTGGCCAAAGAAGCTTTGCGCCTTGCCGCCCAGAAACTACCCGTGGCTACCAAGTTTATTGTAAGAAGAGATTATGTTGAAGAGTCAATTTAAAGTGTGATGAAACAGAAAGTGATCTTAGAAATGACCAATGAGGAGCTGAAAGAGCGGTTGGAAGAAGAAAGAAAACAGCTCGTTAAGATGAAACTCGCACATGCAGTTTCTCCCCTTGATAATCCTCATAAAATGAAAGAATATAAGAGTACGGTTGCACGCCTGCTGACCGAACTCAAAAGAAGGGAAATTGAAGCTGGAAAAAATAAGTAAAGTTCTTATGGAAAGAAATTTAAGAAAAGAACGTGTTGGCCTGGTCGTCAGCAATAAAATGGAAAAATCCATTGTGGTTCAGATCGAAAGAAAAGTCAAGCATCCCAAGTACGGGAAATTTGTCCGGAAAACGACCAAGCTGGTCGCACATGATGAGCAAAATGAATGCGGCATCGGCGATACGGTCAAGATTATGGAAACCAGGCCACTGAGTAAAAGTAAGTGTTGGAGATTAGTAGAAATCATTGAAAAGGCTAAGTAACCATGATACAGCAAGAATCCAGACTGACGGTTGCAGATAACAGCGGGGCAAAAGAAGTTCTTTGCATCCGGGTGTTAGGCGGCACGGCCAAAAGGTATGCCAGCATCGGCGATAAGATCGTCGTCACCGTAAAAAATGCCTTACCATCGGGTACTGTTAAAAAGGGTACCGTAATTAAGGCAGTGGTCGTGCGTACGACTAAAGAAATCCGCCGGAACGATGGCTCTTACATCCGTTTCGATGATAATGCCTGTGTGTTGCTCAATCCTGCCGGCGAAATGATCGGGACCCGTATTTTCGGACCCGTTGCCAGGGAATTGAGGGACAAACAGTATATGAAGATCGTTTCATTGGCTCCTGAAGTATTATAATATTAAAGAACATGCGTAAGAAATTGCATATTAAAAAAGGTGACACCGTGATGGTTATTGCCGGAGACTCAAAAGGCCAGCAAGGCCGGGTCCTCGTGGTCGATATCGAGAAGGGGAAGATCCTTGTGGAAGGCGTTAACATGGTGAAGAAAACATACCAGGCCGACCAATAAAACCCCCAAAGGCGGGATCATCGAGAAAGAAGCCCCCATTCATATTTCAAACCTGAAAGTGATTGACTCCAGCGGTAAACCAACCCGCGTCGGCCGTAAAATCGATGAGAAAACAAATAAAGTGGTCCGTTATTCTAAAAAGACAGGGGAGGTTATCAAGTAATGGAATACACACCCAGACTTAAGAAGAAATACCAGGAAGAGATCATACCTGCACTGATGAAAGAATTCAGTTACAAAAATGTAATGCAGGTGCCCAAACTCAAGAAAATTGCGGTGAACCAGGGACTTGGGCTCCGCAATCGTCGATAAGAAACTTATCGATACAGGTATAGAAGAAATGTCGAATATAACCGGGCAGCGCGCTGTTGCAACAAGGTCAAAGAAAGATATCTCAAACTTCAAACTTCGCCGCGATATGCCGATTGGCGTCAGGGTTACCCTTCGCGGGGATCAGATGTATGAATTCCTTGACAGGCTGATATCCGTTGCCATCCCGCGTGTCCGTGATTTCAGGGGAATCAGTGACAAAGGATTCGATGGCCGTGGAAATTATACCTTCGGGGTTACGGAGCAGATCATCTTTACGGAGATCGATCTCGATAAAGTAAGCAAGATCAACGGGATGGATATCACCTTCGTGACATCTGCCCGGACTGATAAAGAGGCCCACGCCCTGCTGAAGGAATTTGGAATACCCTTTAAAAAGTAATTAAATAAATCGCTCAAGATATGGCAAAAGAATCAATGAAGGCCAGGGAGGTCAAGCGGCAGAAGTTGGTTGACAGGTATGCAGCCAAACGGAGCCGCTTTAAAAGCAGCCGGTGATTACATCGGCCTGCAGAAACTTCCCAAAAATGCATCGCCTATCCGTTTGCACAATCGTTGCAAACTGACTGGCAGGCCAAAAGGATATATCCGTCAATTCGGAATATCCAGGATAAATTTCCGGGAAATGGCCAATCATGGGCCTGCTTCCGGGTGTTAAAAAAGCAAGTTGGTAAATATTAAATAAGGAAGAGCAATGACAGATCCGATTGCAGATTATTTGACCCGCATCCGGAATGCCGTGATGGCAAACCACAGGATTGTGGAGATCCCTGCGTCCAACATCAAAAAGGATTTAACCAAGATCCTATTTGACCAAGGGTATATCCTGAACTATAAGTTCGAAGAAGAAACCAGGCCCGGCTTGATTAAGATCGCCTTGAAGTATCACCCGGTGACCAAGCAACCCGCTATCAGCAGCATGACCAGGATCAGCAAACCGGGGCTCCGTAAATATGCGGACTCGGAGAGCCTGCCAAGGGTGCTGAACGGCCTCGGAATTGCCATCATTTCCACTTCGCAGCGGAATGATGACGGATAAGGAAGCCAGGAAACTTAAAATTGGTGGTGAAGTTATTTGCTACGTAAGTTAAAAACGATTTAGCATGTCAAGAATAGGAAAATTACCGATAAGCCTCCCTGCGGGAGTCCAGGTCAGTGTTTCAGACGAGAATATCGTCACTGTTAAAGGTGCAATGGGAACACTTCATCAACAGGTCAATCCGGATATCAAGGTGGACGTGGAAGATGGGCATATAACCCTTTCCAGGCCCACTGATGAAAGGCAGCACCGCTCGATGCACGGGCTATACCGTTCACTCATTGCCAATATGGTCAAGGGAGTATCGGAAGGCTTTAAAATAACCCAGGAACTCATTGGTGTTGGCTACAAAGCCCAGGCTACCGGGCAAATGCTCGAACTTACCCTGGGATATTCCCATTATATCGTGATAGAAATGCCACCTGAGATCAGCGTGACTACCGTGACCGAACGTGGTAAAAACCCGACTATTATCATGACCTCCTGTGATAAACAATTGATTGGCCAGGTTGCTGCAAAGATCAGGTCATTCAGGAAACCCGAACCATACAAAGGAAAAGGTATCCGGTTTATGGGAGAAGAGGTCAGGAGAAAAGCCGGAAAAGCCGCTGCTGAAAAGTAACATTAAATTAATTATCCGGAGGTTCATCATGAATTTAAGAACTGCGAAAAGAAATAATAAGAAAGATTACCGCCGACTGAGAATCAAACTCAGGATACGCAAAGTTATAAGCGGTACACCTGAAAGGCCCAGGCTCAGTGTTTTCAGAAGCAGCAAGCAGATATACTGCCAGCTGATCGACGATATGGCAGGCCAGACCATGGTTGCTGCATCTTCCAATGAAAAAGGCATCCTGGAGAAGAAAGGCACCAAAACGGAAAAAGCCAAAATGGTTGGCCAGCTTATTGCTGAAAGAGCAAAAGAGCACGGCATCGAATCCGTGGTATTCGATCGTAATGGTTATCCTGTATCATGGAAGGGTAAAAGCATTGGCTGAAGCAGCCCGCGAAGGAGGTTTAAAATTTTAAAGAACTATGGCAAACGCAAACGTAAAAAGAGTTAAGTCGAGCGAAATCGAATTTAAAGACCGCCTGGTCAGCATCCAGCGTGTGACGAAAGTGACCAAAGGTGGACGTACGTTCAGTTTTTCAGCTATCGTCGTGGTAGGGAATGAAAATGGTGTGGTCGGTCATGGCCTGGGAAAAGCTAAAGAAGTCACTGCAGCTATTTCCAAAGGTATTGATGATGCCAAAAAGAACCTGATCAAGGTTCCTGTGCATAATGGTACCGTACCTCATGATCAAACCGGGACATACAGCGGCGCTGAGGTCTATATCAAACCTGCAGCCCCTGGTACCGGTGTGATCGCCGGTGGTGCCATGCGTGCCGTGTTTGAAAGCGTCGGAATCAAAGACGTGCTGGCAAAATCAAAAGGATCATCCAACCCGCACAGCGTGGTGAAAGCAACGATCAATGCCCTCGCGAAAATGCGTGATGCCAGGACAATTGCCCAGCTGCGCGGAGTGACCCTCAACAAAGTATTCAATGGTTAATGGTGAAAAGGTTTTTACTATGAAAAAAATAAGGATAACCCAGATCAAGAAGCGGCATTGGCCACACCATTCGCCAAAAACGCACTTTAGAAGCGTTGGGGCTGAAAAGGATACGCCATAGCGTTGAACTGGATGCTACACCCCAGATCCTGGGTATGTGTAAAAAAGTGGAGCACCTGGTAAAAGTTGAAGAAATTTAATAATCATAAGACATTAATATAAAATGGATTTAAGTAATCTTAAACCGGCAAAAGGATCGACAAAGACCAGTAAACGTATTGGCCGCGGACAAGGTTCCGGCAAAGGCGGCACATCTACCCGTGGCCATAAAGGTGCTAAGTCGAGATCAGGATACAGCCAGAAAATTGGTTTTGAAGGCGGTCAGATGCCCCTTCACAGAAGAGTTCCCAAATGGGGCTTTAAAAACCGGAATCGTGTTGAGTATCGGGGCATTAATATTGATGTACTTCAACAACTGTTTGATAATAAGAAAATTACTGTTGTTGATCCTGAAATCCTTTATGCGAATGGCCTGGTTGGTAAAAATGACCTGGTCAAAATCCTGGGACGTGGAGAATTTACGGCAAAAATGGAAGTTAAAGCTCATGCTTTTTCCGATAAGGCCAAAGAAGCAATTGAAGCGCTGGGTGGTGTTGCATCAATAATCTGACACAGAGAATGAAAAGATTAATAAATACCTTAAGAAATATATATAAGATAGAGGATCTCCGGAAAAGAATCCTGTATACGCTGGGGATCATCGTTATATATCGTCTGGGTTCTTATGTAGTCCTGCCCGGTGTTGACCCGAACATGCTGTCACAGCTGCAAAATCAGACTTCAGGCGGGTTGCTTGGACTTTTAAGCATGTTCACCGGCGGCGCATTTTCCAATGCCTCTATTTTTGCCCTTGGGATCATGCCTTATATCTCGGCTTCTATCGTTATCCAGCTGCTGGGTATGGCCATCCCATACTTCCAGAAATTGCAGAGGGAAGGTGAAAGCGGCCGGAGAAGGATCAACCAGATTACCCGTTACCTGACTGTTGTTATCACGGCTTTCCAGGCCCCGGCTTACATCCGTGGAGTCATCATCGCAAATCTTCCCCCGGAAGCCATTGCGCCGTTCGACCCGAATGCCATATCACCTTCGACATTTTTCTGGTTTTCTTCCATCGTTATCCTTATTACCGGGACCATGTTCGTGATGTGGCTCGGTGAAAAGATTACGGATAAAGGGATCGGAAACGGTATATCCCTCATCATTATGATCGGGATCATCGCACGTCTGCCATTTGCGCTGGCCGGTGAATTTATTGCCCGTATGGAAATGCAGGGCGGCGGACTGGTATATTTTGTCATAGAACTGGTGGCCCTGGTGTTTATTATCCTGGCAACCATTCTCCTGGTGCAGGGAACACGACGAATACCGGTCCAGTATGCCAAAAGGGTTGTCGGTAATAAACAATACGGTGGCGTCCGGCAGTATATTCCATTGAAAGTGAATGCCGCAGGCGTTATGCCGATCATCTTTGCGCAGGCCATCATGTTCCTGCCCATCACGATCGCAGGATTTGCCAATACCGAAAGCATGTCGGCCTTTGCGGCTGCATTTGCCAATCCTTACGGGCTCTGGTATAATCTGGTCTATTTCCTGCTGATCATCATGTTTACATACTTCTATACCGCTATTACGGTTAATCCTAACCAGATGGCGGAAGATATGAAGAAAAACGGAGGATTTATCCCGGGGGTCAAACCAGGGAAGAAAACGGCCGAATTTATCGACAATGTGATGTCAAGGATTACCCTGCCGGGATCAATTTTCCTTGGCTTTGTGGCTATTATGCCTTCACTGGTCATCAACCTGGGCGTCAACTCACAGTTCGCCTCATTTTTCGGGGGTACATCACTGCTCATCCTTGTGGGGGTTGTGCTGGATACCCTGCAACAAATTGAAAGTCATCTGCTGATGCGTCATTATGATGGTCTGACCAAAACAGGAAGGATCAAGGGACGCTCGGCTTATAATATGTAGAAATGATCTATTTCAAGTCGAAAGAAGAAATAGAATTAATAAGGGAAAGTTCTTTACTTGTTGGTAAGACATTAGCCGAGGTAGCCAGGGTGATTGGCCCCGGAGTGAAAACCATCAGCCTCGATAAACTGGCGGAGGAATTTATCCGGAGTAACGGAGGGATTCCTGGTTTCAAAGGATATAACGGGTTTCCGTATACTCTTTGCATTTCAGTGAACGAGCAGGTGGTGCATGGTTTTCCGGGGGAGAGGGTGCTCATGGAAGGTGATATTGTTTCGGTAGATTGTGGCGTGCTCATGAATGGTTTTTATGGCGATTCAGCCTATACTTTCCCGGTTGGAGAGATCCGGCCGGAAGTGCTGCAACTGATGAAACGCACGAAAGAGTCACTTTACCTGGGGATTGAAATGGCCACAGATGGTAAACGTGTGGGAGATATCGGGTTCGCAGTCCAGAGTTATGTGGAGGAATTCGGTTACAGCGTGGTGAGAGACCTTGTAGGACATGGCGTAGGGAAGACACCTGCATGAAAAACCGGAAGTGCCCAATTACGGAAAACGGGGCACAGGGGTCAAACTCAGGGATGGAATGGTGATCGCGATCGAACCCATGATCAATCTCGGCGTAAAAAATGTCATACAGGAAAAAGATGGCTGGACCATCCGGACAGCCGACAGGATGCCTTCTGCGCATTTTGAACATACGGTGGCAGTAGGACAGGGTAAAGCCGATATCCTTTCAACTTTCCAGTACATTGAAGAAGAACTTGAAAAACGAGGTATAGAAATAATTTAAAATAAATGGCTAAACAGGCTTCTATAGAACAAGACGGAACGGTCATTGAATCGTTGGGGAATGCCATGTTTCGCGTGGAACTGGAAAACGGGCATATCATCACCGCCCATATTTCCGGAAAAATGAGGATGCATTATATTAAAATATTACCCGGCGATAAAGTTAAACTTGAAATGTCGCCATATGATTTGACAAAAGGAAGAATTACATACAGATATAAATAATATAAACAGACTATCATGAAAGTCAGAGCATCAGTAAAGAAGCGATCAGCCGACTGCAAGATCGTCAGGAGGAAGGGAAGGGTTTATATCATCAATAAAAAGAACCCGAAACTGAAACAAAGACAAGGATAAGATTTATACAATTAATATAACAATAGCATATATGGCCAGAATTGCAGGAGTCGATATTCCTAAAAACAAACGCGGCGAGGTCAGCTTGACCTACATTTACGGTATTGGGCGCAGCAGTGCCCAGAAAATCCTGGAAAAAGCCGGAGTCGACTGGAACAAAAAGGTCCAGGATTGGACCGATGACGAGCAAAACAACATCCGTACCATCATCAACAATGAGTTTAAGGTGGAAGGTGCGCTTCGCTCTGAAATTCAAATGAACATCAAACGTCTTATGGACATTGGCACCTACCGTGGTATCCGGCACCGTCTCGGTTTGCCTGTCACGCGGACAAAGTACCAAAAATAATGCCCGTACCCGTAAAGGGAAGAAAAAGACTGTTGCCAACAAGAAAAAAGCACCTAAAGGTTAATAATAATTTTGCAGAAATATGGCTAAATCAACCAGAGCAGCAAAGAAAAGGATCGTTAAAGTTGAACCTGTCGGCAGGGCATACATCCACGCTTCTTTCAATAACATTATCATCACACTGACCAATAATTCCGGACAGGTCATTTCATGGGCATCTGCCGGGAAAATGGGATTCAAAGGCTCCAAGAAAAATACCCCTTATGCAGCCCAGATGGCTGCTGAGGAGTGTTCAAAGGTAGCTTTTGACCAGGGGCTCAGAAAAGTGAAGGTTTATGTGAAAGGCCCGGGCGCCGGACGTGAATCGGCCATCCGTACGATCCACACCGCAGGCATTGAAGTCTCGGAAATCCAGGATGTGACCCCGCTTCCGCACAACGGATGCCGTCCGCCCAAAAGAAGAAGAGTATAACAGCATTGTAAGCAATAATTTAATCTATATTATAAAATGGCAAGATACAGAGGCCCTAAATCAAAGATCGCAAGAAGATTCCGGGAACCGATTTTCGGACCTGACAGGGCATTGGATAAAAAACCTTATCCGCCAGGCATGCACGGTTCATCACACCGCAGGAAAAAAGAATCTGAATATGGTATCCAGCTTCAGGAAAAACAGAAGGCCAAATATACTTATGGTATCCTGGAGCGCCAGTTCAGAAAGACTTTTGCCATGGCAGCCAAAAAGAAAGGCATTACCGGTGAAGTGCTTCTTCAGTTGATCGAGGCCCGCCTCGATAACGTGGTTTACCGCCTGGGCATCGCCCCGACACGCCGTGCTGCCCGCCAGCTGGTATCCCATCGCCATATCGTGGTCAATGGCGAAGTGGTTAATGTGCCTTCCTATTCACTCAAAGAGGGCGATGTGGTCGGCGTCAGGGAAAAAGCAAAATCACTTGAAGTGATTACCGATGCACTGGCTTCCAGGTCAAATAAATTTTCCTGGCTCGATTGGGACCAGGAAAAACAACAGGGTAAATTCATGAACTATCCCCCCAGAGAGGAAATTCCTGAAAATATCCGTGAACAGCTGATCGTTGAGTTATACTCTAAGTAATTACATGAACTTTTTCATTCAATCCATAATAAAATCAATATGGCAGTATTAGCATTCCAAAAACCCGAAAAAGTCATCATGGTTGAAACCGATGCGTCGAAGGGTGTGTTTGAATTCAGACCCCTTGAGCCTGGTTTCGGCGTGACTATCGGAAATGCCCTCAGACGAATATTGCTATCGTCCCTGGAGGGATTTGCCATTACTTCCATTAAAATTGAAGCTGTGGCACATGAGTTTTCCACCATTAAAGGTGTGGTGGAAGATGTTTCTGAAATTATCCTGAACCTGAAAAAAGTCAGGTTCAAAAGACAGATCGAAACGGAAAACAGTGAAAAAGTTACCGTGGTCATTGGCGACCAGGATACTTTCAGGGCAGGCGATATCAATAAATTCTTATCGGTTTTCCAGGTACTGAACCCTGAAATTGAGATCTGCCATCTTGATACTTCGATGCAAGCTGACGATGGAGATCAATATTGAAAAAGGCCGCGGATATGTTCCCAGCGAAGAGAATAAGATACTCAATGCTGATATCAGCACCATCTTTATCGATTCTATTCATACTCCGATCAGGAATGTGAAATTTCATATCGATAATTATCGTGTCGAACAAAAAACCGACTACGAAAAGCTTACACTTGAGATCGAAACCGATGGTTCGGTCCATCCCAAGGAAGCATTGAAAGAAGCAGCAAAAATACTGATCCATCATTTCATGCTGTTTTCAGACGAGAAGATCACCCTCGATACCGAAGAGAAAGCCGTTGCGGAAGAATTTGATGAAAATTCACTGCATATCAGGCAGCTGCTTAAAACCAAACTCGTCGATATGGACCTCAGCGTCAGGGCACTTAATTGCCTGAAAGCTGCAGATGTGGAAACCCTCGGTGACCTGGTCCAGTTCAATAAAAATGACCTGCTGAAATTCAGGAACTTTGGCAAGAAGTCCCTGACCGAACTCGAAGACCTGGTGAAAACCAAAGGACTTGAGTTTGGAATGAACGTTGCGAAATACAAACTTGATAAGGAATAATTGCGATGAGACACGGAAAGAAATTTAATCACCTGAGTAGAACAAGCCACTCACCGGAGGGCCATGCTGTCGAATATGGCAACTTCGCTGATCATGCATAAACGGATCACCACTACTCTGGCAAAGGCTAAAGCCCTCAGAGTATATGTTGAGCCGCTCATTACCCGTTCCAAAGAAGATACAACCCATTCAAGGAGGGTGGTATTCAGCTACCTGCAGAGTAAAGAGGCCGTCACAGAACTTTTCAGGGATATCTCCCCAAAAGTGGCTGAGCGACCGGGTGGTTATACCCGGATCATTAAACTGGGACAGCGTCTGGGCGATAATGCCGAAATGGCTATGATCGAACTGGTTGATTTTAACCTCAACTTACTTGGTGAAAAAGCAACGGTTAAGGCTAAGGGCACCCGGAGGGGAAGACGCGGTGCAGGCAAGAAAGGTGCAGAAGAAGCTGTAGTGGCTGACTGCCAGCCGAAGCTGAAAGCGGCAAAGAGCAACTGCTAAGAAAGTAACTGAACCTGCCGCACCGACTGCCGTAAAGGAACCGGAAGCTGAAGAAGATTGAAGAAATTACCGATACTGTTGAAGATTCCGGACCCTGTTGCTGATAGCCGATGAACCAGATATCTGAAGAAGAAACCAAAGCCTGATCTATAATCAGTTAAATATTTTATGAGGATAAGGTTGAAAAGCTTTATCCTTTTTTTTTAATTAAAAACTAAAAATTAAAAATTCAACATCAACATTCAAAATTCAAAATTTCTAATATGAGTGCAATAATTGATATCCATGCCCGTCAGATCCTGGATTCCAGGGGCAATCCAACTATTGAAGTCGATGTTTTAGCAGAATCAGGGGTCAGTGGCCGCGCTGCAATTCCCTCAGGCGCTTCCACCGGTATTCATGAAGCTGTCGAATTGCGCGACGGCAATAAGGAATACCTGGGAAAAGGCGTTCTTAAAGCTGTTCACAATGTCAATAATGTAATTAAGGAAGAAATTCTGGGATTCCAGGTTACCGACCAGGGCGAGATCGACCAGAGGATGATCGACCTTGACGGGACGCCGAACAAGGGCCGCCTGGGTGCAAATGCCATCCTTGGCGTTTCCCTGGCAGTGGCTAAAGCCGCCGCCATGGAAACCGGGCCAATATCTTTACCGTTATATCGGTGGCGTTAATGCAAATACCCTTCCCATCCCGATGATGAACATCCTTAACGGCGGCTCGCATGCCGATAACAGCATCGATTTCCAGGAATTCATGATCATGCCCGTTGGTGCCGAAAATTTCAGCCATGCGCTGCGAATGGGAGCAGAAGTGTTCCATACCCTCAAAGGGGTCCTCAAGAAAAAAGGCCACTCCACCAATGTCGGCGATGAAGGCGGATTTGCGCCAAACCTCGGATCCAATGAAGAAGCCATCCAGGTTGTCCTCGAAGCCATTGAAAAAGCAGGCTACAAGCCCGGTGTAGATATCTATATCGCCCTTGACCCGGCTGCTTCAGAATATTTTATTACTGAAGAAAATGTGTACCACCTTAAAAAATCGACCGGTGAAAAGCTTACTCCCGGCCAGATGGTCGATTTCTGGGCTGACTGGGTTAAAAAATACCCGATCATTTCACTTGAAGACGGCATGGCGGAAGACGACTGGGACGGCTGGAAGCTGATCACAGATAAGATCGGAAATAAAGATCCAGCTCGTTGGTGATGATCTTTTCGTTACCAATACGGAACGTCTCCAGCGTGGTATTAAAGCAGGCGTGGCCAACTCCATCCTGATCAAGGTAAACCAGATCGGAACACTTACCGAGACCATCAATGCCGTAAACATGGCCTATACGAATGCCTATACTGCCGTGATCAGCCATCGTTCAGGGGAAACCGAAGATGTGACCATTGCTGACCTGGCCGTGGCCCTTAATACCGGCATGATCAAAACCGGCTCTGCCTGCCGTTCCGAGCGTATCGCCAAATACAACCAGTTGCTCCGTATCGAGGAGAAACTTGGAAATGCAGCGTACTACCTGGGGAAGAACTTTAAGTTTGCTTCAAGATAATACTCACTTCAGATATGAGAGGGTGGATCAAAAGAAAAAAATATGATAAATTTTATCTCTGTGATCCTCTGTGTCTTCTTTGTGGAACTCTGTGTAACAATTACTTATAAGTTTCGCAGAGTTTCGCAGAGGAATCACTGAGTTTCACAGAGTACATTAGATACATCCTCTCTTTTCTATTTCATTCTTTCCCTTATCATTTCAAGGAACCACCTGTACCTTTCATTTACTTCGGGCGAGATCCTGAGAACCAGCGCCAGGATCAGGAATACCACGCTCATGACCCCGCTTCTGATAACCAGGTCAAGGTAAAGGTTACTGAGCAAAGGGATGAAATACTGTGCCAGGTAAGCAATTCCGGCTATTAGCAAGATGACCAGGAATTTGTAATTATATGGCTGCAAACCGAATTTCTTGTAAAGTATCTGGTGCCGGATCAGGTTTGAAATGATTTTCGAGGCAAGGGTGGCTACGGCAGCCCCGGTCAGGCCCCAGACAGGGATAAGCAGGTAATTCGTCAGGATGATGAGAAAAACGAGAATGATGATGTAGTAAGTCTGGTACTTGAAATATTTTGAATTGGCCAGGATAAAGGTAGCCGTGCCGGTCAGCATATCGGTAAGAAATGCCAGCGCGATAAACAGGACGACAAACCTGCCCTGGGCAAATTCCGCGGGCAGGATCCGAAGGATATTGTCAATATTTCCCCAGATGCCAATCATGATAAGGCTCCCGATAAGGAACTGGTTCAGGCTGCTGCGGTAATAATTATCCTGCAGGCCCTGGAGATTATTATCTTTCCATGATTGCGCAATGACAGGATCCGAGATTTTAAGCAAGGCCCTGGACGGAATGGCGACAAGCGTTGCAAAATAAGCCATGGTGGTATAAACCCCGGTAGGGCCCAGGCCCATGACCCGTTCCACCATGATCCGGTCGATATTCAGGATGACCATACCTGAAAAACCGATGATAATGCCGTTCAGGCCGATGTTTATCATTAAATTCTTTTTCTCTTTGAGCAGCGGGCTGAAAGCAGGTTTCAGGCTGAATTCATTATTCCTTACCAGGTAAAAGACCAGTATAAAAGCCGGGACTGCCACGGAAATGGTGAACAGGTTGACAAACTGGCCGAAATTTACCCATGTTAAAGCGTAAAATACTACGGCAACAAGGATCAGCACCCGCTGCAGAAATTCTTTCAGAAAAATACCCCTGATGGCATTGAACAATGTCGTGTTGAAGGAATCCAGCAACAGGAACAGGAAGGTGAATGCTATCAGGGGGTACAGGTAATTGAAATACTGCCCGAAAAGAATGGATTTATCATTGGAATTGCTGATAAGCAGCCCTTTGATCAGGAAGATGATGAACAGGGCAAGGATCAGCCCGATGAAGGCAATCATGATCATCAGCGGGAAAAATCCATGGTGGCTCTTCTCCCGGTCCTTTAAAAACGGGAAAACGGAGATCGTGATCCTGCCTGTGCCCAGGGTCCCCAGTTGTGCAAAAATGTAAGCATATGACAGGAAAATGCTCAACAGCCCGATTTCGGAAGTCGTCAGGTATTTCGGAAAAATAAGGGCCGATGTAATGAAGCCTATAAATACCCCGGAGTAGCTTAAAATCGTTCCCGAGTATGCCTGTCTTTTTATTATGCCCAAATGATTTTCTGTTTGATTATAAAACTAAGTAATTAATCAGGATTATTTCTGACGTGATCAAGTTTTTCAAAAAAAGCATTTTCCCTCCTGTTAATTGGAAAACGTTCCGCAACATTCTTTCGTGCCTTTTCACCCAATGTTTTTAAGTCTTCATCATTGTAACTGATTATTTTTGAAACCTCGCGAACGATCAGGTCAAAGTCCCTGTATTCGATCAGCACACCTGAATCCTGCACGATAAAAGGCATCCCGCCGACTTTTGAACAAACGGGTATGCATTCGCATAACATGGCTTCACAAAGCGCATTTGGAAATCCTTCAGAAATGGATAACTGGATGTAATACCGGCTTTCCTTCAAGATTTCCTTAATTTCTTCAGGACTTAAAAAATCATGGATGATGATGTTCGGTGGCAGGCTTCCGAGGGATTTTGCAAATGCCAGGTCCATCCCGATGATATTAAACCGATGATCGGGAAAGTGGCCTGCAATCCTGATAACAAGATCGATCCCCTTTGTTACATACCTGGAATGATCGGTAACTTTCGCAATGGTTGTAAATACCAGGGTATCTTTCCTGGTATTGTCAGCATGCCAGTAAGCTGGGTCAAATCCATTGTTTATTACTGTGTAAGGTGTTTTAAGGCCGGGGAAATGCGACTTGAATCCTTGTTTTTTCCCCTTGACATTCCCGTCGTATTCATAATCTGATGCGACCAGCGACTCATCTACGGGCAAAAGCCTGTCGGCAAGCATGTACGACCATTTTATTATCCTTCTCAATAAAGGTTTCCTGAGGCTGCCATAATTATATTCCGGGAATGAAACACAATCGGCACCCCCCAGGATAATGAAAACGGGTTTTTTTAGCATCTTGCCCAGCAAGGCAGGAAGAAAAGACCAGTAACCTCCGAACATAACAAAAACAGCAGCAGATTCTGGCATCATCTTCAACAGGAAAATGAATTGCCGCCAGAAGTTTAGAAATATTTTCGAATTGTCGGACCAGGGCTGATGTGTGGTTTCGACATGATATCTTTTGCTGAGAAAATCAATATCTTTCCTCGTGAAAGAAGTCTCGCCGGGCGATATATAAATTAACCGCTCTTTCATCTGGCGGATGCGAGTGTTGTATAATACTTTAACCTGAAAAATAATTTCTGTTTTCTGATCCTGAATTTTGAAACAAGCCGGAAAGCTTTCTTTTTATTGTTTTTTTCGAAGGTCATGAAAACGTAATCATGATCATGGTTATGAATGCAATATGGTTTATATCCGCTCAGCCTGAACCCGTTTTTATAGATATGCCCTGACAGGAAATCCATTTCTACTGAATTGTCAATGATCTGCAACATCTCCGGGTGATTCTTTCTTATATACCTGATCATATCCGGATGAGGGACATTCAGGGCAAATATTGAATTCTCGTGCGTGATTGTGTTGATCATGCTGAAAAGCTGATCATACTGTTCAAATGGGATGTGTTCAAGTACATCCACCATGACCACAAAATCAAATTTTATCTCTGATGTGAAATCCTTCATATCAGAGACATGAAGTTTTACGTTACGGGATGATTTTAAAGTCTTTTTCGCTTCCTCAATGCTCTCATTGCTGATATCAGTGGCTACTATGCTTCCTTTTTTGATAAAACGGGAAAGAAGTTGCGTAAAGGTGCCTATGCCACAACCAATTTCAAGTACGTGATGATTTTTTTTCAATCCTGCCCTGATGCATTTATCGAAGACCATGTAGTGCCTGAGGTTGACACCTGTTACTGCCTGCTTTTTCTTGAATTCATTATAAAATGAAGAAATAGCCTGCCGGTCATCTGTTTTACTGGTATTTTCCATCATCCGGGATATTTTTATCGAATTAGTTTTGCTTGACCAGGTAATAACTTGCTGTCGTGACGAAATTCCTGAAAAATGGGATAGCGGTCAGGACCTTCAGCTGTTCCCTGGGTTTAAGCTTAAACTTTACCTCGTAATTCGGGTTAAATAAATAATGCTTTTTCAGAAGTATCTTATAATCAGTCTTAGATAGGATCTTTTCGAACCTTTCAATGCTGATGCCGGTTTCCTTTATTTCGAGAAATCCATCAATTTTTTCTTTTGATTCACCGCCGGCCTTCAGGATGAATTTGTACAGGCTTGAAGGAAGGAGATGATAATAAGGCAATTTGCTGAGTATTTTGTTCCCTGAAACCTGCTGGTGCCCGCCGAACGGGTTATACCATGGCGGAAACGCCAGGAAGAATACTCCTCCCGGTTTCAGGAACCGCCTGACAAAGTCCATAAAACGCAACTGGTCATGGATATGCTCGATCACGTCGCGCATGATGACCAGGTCGTATTTTTCATTTAATTCTTTCTCGGCCAGGTAAATGTCTTTTACAATGAAAGCAGCCCTGTCGGCACCCGGAAGATCCTGGTAAAACTTTAACGCACTTTCGATTTTAGATTGGGAGATGTCGATCCCGGTCACCCTGCAGCCGAGATCCAGGAAAGGCTTCAGGTTTCCGCCCTCGCCGCAGCCAATCTCCAGGACAGTCATCCCGGCTTCAATGGGAGCAGCCTTCCTGATAAAAGGGATCACATGTTTTTCCGTCGTATAAACCTGTTCCTTGAAATAAAGCTGCTTATCGGTGTGCCTTTCGTGCATCTTATGCGTGTATTGATCAGTGGACCTGTGAAATAGATTAGAGTATTACCGGAATAAAATCTTACTGATATTCATTGCCTGCTTCCTGCGGGAATATTTTTCAAGATTTTCATTTTTTGGGACAACCAGCATTCCCTTTTCATGCTGATTTTTTAGCCATTTTAAATGTTCAGCCAGTTCGCTTTCCGAATCCCACTCAAATGATTCCCCGGATGCACATTCTTTCAAAATGCCTGCTGCATCGCCGTTTTTTGGGCCAACCAGGATGATGGGGCGACCTGACGCCATATATTCAAATAATTTACCGGTGAGGATCAGATCAGCATGGCTCACACGTGGAAGCACCAGTAATAAAGCGCTCTTACGGCACAGCAATCCGGGTATGTCCTTGTGCGGGACAGGGGCCTTTATTGTGACGAAGTCGCTGATCCCCAGTTTTTCAATATAACTAATGATACCCGGCGCAATGGTGCCCGTTATTTCAAGCTTTGCTCTGCCATCAGTCTGCCTGACAAGGTTATGGAAGGCATTCAGAAATCCCCATGGTTCATATTGCCCGGAGATGGTGCCGGTATACCCGATCACAAAATCCTTTTCCCTGTCAACTGCAGCGCAATTTTTGAAATCATCCTCATCAAAGCCGTTAGGGATTATGGAGATTTTTTCCGCATCGATCCTGCTGTCTTTTAAAACAAAAATCTCTTTTAGCTTCTGGCTTACCGTGAAGATCCTATCGGCTTTCCTGAGAACGGTCAGCTCATAATGCCTGTCTATCTTCCTGGATAAAAAAGTATGCCTGAGCAGCTTGTAATAAAAAATATCCGTCCACGGGTCCCTCAGGTCTGCAATCCATTCTATGTTAAATCTCTTTTTCAGCCTAAGGCCGATCAGCTGCGAAGAATGGGGAGGACTGGAGGTAATGACCGTTTTAATGCCTTCTTCTTTGATGATCTGTGAAGCTTTACGGAATGCGTACCTGTTCCAGCCGCGTCTCGGATCGGGGATGAAAAAACTGCTCCGGATGATAAGGCCGAGATTATGGACGAAGCTTTTACGGTCAAGGTTATAAAAACCCGCTGAAGGGACTTTGTTTTTCCCGAAAATCCCTGCAAAAGCATTGATGATCTCAAACGACCGGGTTTTTGTTACAATAATCCCGGGATGCACTTCTTCCAGGAGTGACAGGTCTGTTTGCTGGTAACTGGCGGAATTTTCATCCACGGTCAGGACATGGACCTGTATCCCTTGCTCAACCAGGTATTTTGCCAGTTTAACCCACCGTTGTACCCCTGACCCTCCCGAAGGAGGCCAGTAATAAACGATGATCATTATTTTTTTAATTTCTCCTGCCATTTAGCCGTCATATCTGGAAATAAAAAGAATAGAACCATCCCGATCGTCAGCAGGATGGTCACAAGGGAAGCAGCCAGCGATACTTTCTGCCCGGCATAAAACGACCTGGGCTCGAACCTGAATTCCAGATTGTGGTCACCTGCCGGAAGGATCATGGCCCTTAGCAGGTAATTTGCCCTGAAATGCGGCATTTTCTTGCCATCCACGTAGGCATTCCAGCCGTCTGCATAATAAACCTCTGAAAAAACGGCCATTTCATCGGACCCTGCCGAGTATTTATAAATAAGGTGATTGGGTGAATAAGATTCGAGGGAAATGACAGATCGTTCCGCTACGGGTAGGTGCAAAGCCCTTTAGCTCATTTTCAAACCGTCTGTCGATTATGGCTATGCTATCGGGCCGGAAATCTTCCACCGCCGCGATTTCAGCATCGGCATTGTCTACTAATTTATAGTCCTTTACAAACCAGGCATTGCCCAGCGCATAAGGATTATATAACGGTTCTGCAGTTGGGCTGACAATGAAATAGCGGGTATTCAGCATATTAAATGCCGATGCACTCATCAGGGCTTCTTCAGGCGAAAGGTTATTTTTGGTGAATGCATCAGCCAGCATGCCCCTTTCTTTGATGAGGCAATGATCGACGAGTTCCTGGTACCTGCGCATCTTGGCGCCGTGGTAACCGCCGATGTTCTTATGGAAATAGGAAGTCCTTGCCGAACCGTCAAATGATTCGCCGAAATTATACACCCGGTAGGAGGGATCAGTGTCCTTTAAAATCTCCAGGTCAGCCTTTGTGGCCTGGTAAGGATTATCGGCCTGGGATTTGCGGACGAAATCATCGTCATTGATGTATCTTTTATTTACCGGCCACATATCAGCCAGGACAAGCAATGGAACGATAATGAGAACGTAAGTCAGTTTCAGCTTCCCTTTTGCGTAAGCCCATAATAAACCAAAAGTCAGCAGGACAAAAATGAGCGAGCGGATCGCATCAGTGCGGAAGAGCTTTAACCGGTCGGCCTGGATGGCGGGCATCAGCCAGTCCGGCAGGCCCATCCCGGCGTCGTTTTTTCCTGAGAAAGTAAACAATGATCCGGCAAACAGGATGAAAGAACAACAATAATCCCCCGACGATATAAAGGCTGATTTTCAATTGTTTCAGGGCATTTTTATCATGGTCGCGACGCAGGAACTGGTCAATGGCGATGAAAGCCAGCAGGGGCATGGTCAGCTCTGCCATCACGAGGATCATGGTCACGGCCCGGAATTTATTGTAAAGCGGGAAATATTCAAGGAACAGGTCGGTCAGCGGCATGAAGTTCTTTCCCCACGAAAGCATGATGGAAAGAATGGTGACGGCAATACCCCACCACTTAAGCGGTCCTTTAAGGTAGAAAAGCGAAAAAATGAAGAGAAAGAACACCAGGGCACCCACATAAACGGGGCCGGATGTGCCGGGTTGGTCACCCCAGTACATCGGCAATGACTGTATCACTTTATCGGCATTCGGCACCCTGTTTTCAGTAAGTACCGCATAGGTCTCGGAATTTTTTGACAGGGAGCCCTGCGAAGACCCACCATGGAAATTAGGGATCAGCATGGTCATGGTTTCGGCGACCCCGTAGCTCCAGTTCGTAGCATAATCTTTATCCAGGCCACTGGTGCGGTTATCCATATCTGAGGTCAGTTCGGTCTTGCCCCGCAAGGAATATTTACTGTATTCATATGTGCTCCACAAATTGGCCGTGTTGGTCAGGACGGCAATCAGCGCCGCCGCGAGGAGCAACCCGCTGGCTTTAAGAAATCTCATCATTTGTTTTTGCCTGTAGTGGCTGACCAGTTCCGTCAATCCCAGCAAAGCGATCATGATCAGGAGATAGTAAGTGATCTGCGGGTGGTTGACAGTAATCTCAAGCGCCAGGAAAAATGCGGTCACAATCGCCCCGGCAATATATTTACCCCGGTAGGTCATGATGACCCCTGCCAGGACCGGCGCCATATATCCGATAGCGTAGGCTTTGGAGGTATGCCCTGGTTCAAATATGATGAAAAAATAGGATGAGAAAGCGAAAGCAATGGCCCCTGCAATGCTGAGCCAGGGATTAATGCGGAGTGTCAGAAGTAGAAAATAAAATCCCAGGAAATAAATGATCACCATACCGACCGGGAGATGGAATCCCATCCTGAAGATCTTATGGACGAATATCATCAGGTTCTGGGTATAATTTACGGATATCTGGTATGCCGGCATACCGACGAACATGTTGTTGGTCCATAAAGCCTCTTCACCTGTTTTCTCCCTGTAATCTACAATCTCCTTAGCCATCCCTTTAAAATGGATCATATCGCTTGCCTCCATCTTTTTGCCTTCAAAGGCAGGGAAAAAGTAAATTACGATGATCAAAAGGAATACGACTAATGCAACGGCGTAAGGAAGGATCTTCCTGAAATCAAATGCCTTTTGTGTATTCATAATGCATTTGGGATTAGTTGATTTTTTTCAAGATTACGTGCGAAATTAAAGAAATTCGACGAAAAAGAAAGGGAATAAAAAAAAGAAGATAACCGTAATTATCTTCTTTTTAGTCAGTATTTTAGGCGTAAACCGAACCAGTTTACTTATTTTCGTCGGAAACGGTCAGTTTTTTTCTTCCGGTTGCTCTCCTGTTGGACAGAACTTTTCGGCCGTTCTTGGTCGACATTCTTTCCCTGAAACCGTGCTTGTTCTTGCGCTTTCTTACCGATGGCTGGAATGTTCTTTTCATCGCTGTTCATTTTTGGAGGTGCAAAAGTACAACTTATTTTTAGAATTCAAAATTTAAAATTCAAAATTAAAAATGAATTTCATCCTCACCCCCTTTACCCCCAACCCCTTATTCCCCGCTCTCCAATTTGGAACAGGGGGCCAGGGGGTGAGGTTTTACACTCGAAACTTCTTTACAGGGCAATGTCTTCAGCGTCTCCACCAGGTATTCCCAGAACAAACCGACAGATTCGATATGAACTTTCTCATCCGGGGAGTGAGGTCCGCGGATCGTTGGCCCGAAGGAGATCATATCCCAGTGAGGGTATTGTGATCCGAGGATACCGCATTCCAGCCCGGCATGAATGACTTTTACAGCAGGTATTTTGCCGAAATGAACGCGGTAAACTTCCTTCATGGTTTCCAGGATAGGGGAATGGATATCGGGTTTCCAGCCCGGGTATTCACCTGAAACTTCGGTTTTTGCCCCGGCGCTGTTGAAAATGCCTGACATCTGGTCGGCCAGTTTCATCTTGTTTTCATCCACCGAGCTGCGGAGCAGGCAGGCAACAAAGATGCTCCCTTCCTTTGATTTCACGATGGCCAGGTTCGTTGACGTTTCAACGACATCCGGCATGTCTTTGATCATCGAGATCATCCCGTTGGGGACCGCATCAAGTGCTTTGTATAAGCGGCTTTGCGAGTCTTCGTCGATCAGGTGAAATGGCATTTTAGTCGTGTTCACAGTGATCATAAGCCCCGGATCGGCTTCATGGAACATTGTTTTCGCATTTTCCTCAAAATCAGCAACAAACTCCTTGAACTCTGTCTTTTTGGATTCGGGTATAACGACCGTGGCAAATGCTTCCCTCGGGATGGCATTGCGGAGGTTACCTCCTTCAAAATGAGCAAGCCTGGTGCCGAACTTGTCAGCTGCCTGGAGCAATAGCTGGTTGAGTATCTTGTTGGCATTGCCACGGCCCAGGTTGATATCCAGCCCGGAGTGGCCTCCTTTAAGCCCGGTAAGGCTGATACGGTAAGGAACGTAGAACGGCGGAACTTCGACTTCCTTGTATTTGAAATCGGCCGTCACATCCACACCACCGGCACAACCAATATAAAGCTCCCCTTCATCTTCGGAATCCAGGTTCAGTAAGATCTCGCCCTTGAGGATTCCGGGCTTCAGGCCATTGGCGCCGGTCATGCCGGTTTCCTCATCACAGGTGAACAGGGCTTCTATCGGGCCATGCGGGGTATCATTCGATGCCAGGACTGTCATAATTGCGGCAACCCCGATGCCATTGTCCGACCCGAGGGTGGTACCTTTGGCTTTCACCCATTCCCCGTCGATAACGGCCAGGATAGGGTCAGTCTCAAAGTCATGTTTGGTAGCCGTATTTTTCTGGGGCACCATGTCAAGGTGGGCCTGAAGGATGATGCCTTTGCGGTCTTCCATTCCCGGTGTGGCCGGTTTGCGGATGATGATATTTCCGATCTTGTCCCTGAAGGTTTCAAGGCCAATGTCATCCCCAAATTGTAGCATAAAATGCTGGATCTTTTCTTCATGCTTCGATGGCCTGGGGACCCGTGTAAGGGAATAAAAATTCTTCCACAACTTCCTTTGGTTCCAGATTTTTGATTTCTTCGCTCATAACAGTTAGTATTTTAGGATAGGTGTTTATTAAATTCTCAAATTGTTAAATTGTTAAATTGTTAAACTGTTAAACTGTTAAACTGTTAAATGTAAATGATTGTTAACTGCTGACCGCTGACTGCTGACCGCCGACTAACTCCTCTTATTCGGCAACTCCAGGCCGTAATTTTTCCTTTTATCCTCTCTCTTCAGTAAGAAACCGAGCAGTATAGCCGCAACTCCGAGAGCTGAAAAAATCAGCATCGGAACGGTGTAATTATAAGTGACGCTGGTATCCCCGGCCTGGATTCGCTCAGCAACGCCCGGATTAACCTTTACCAGGACGACGCCAATCAGCCAGGGGATGAACCACAAGCCTATATTCTGGATCCAGAATACCAGTGCGTAAGCAGAACCCAGGTAACGGTCCTCTACGATCTTCGGCACGGAAGGCCACATGGAGGCAGGTACCAGTGAGAATGCCACGCCGAGTACCATGATTGAAATGATGGCCAGTGTCATATTGAGCGGGGCAAGGGCAAATGTCAGGTGAGCTAACGTCAGTAAGGCGGCGCCATAAATCATCATAGTGGCTCCTTTACCTTTCCTGTCAAGGTAATTCCCGATGATTGGCGTAAGAATAATGGTGCCAACCGGTAATAGACCGGAAATATAACCGGCTGCTAAATTACTTATACCAAGCCTGTTTTGCATCATATTCACGGCATACTTAAGGAAAGGGAATACACCACAGTAAAAAAGCACACACAGCAGGGAGATAAGGAGAAATCCCCGGTTGGTCAATATTTTCGCAAGATCGCTCAGGCGGAATTCTTCAGCAGGTTCATCGCTTTGATGGACAGAATCCTGTTTTTCAAGTTTCATGTCCATGAACAGGTAAGTAAGAAAGGTCAGAAAACCGATGGAAAGAAGCCCGAGGCCAAACCAGATTGATTTGATGGGATCTTCACCGGGTTTACCGGCGCCGGCAATCACCGATGAAAAGAAGAAAGCCACGGAGGCGCCCATACGTGCCGTGGCCATTTCCATTCCCATGGCAAGTGCAAGCTCTTTGCCTTTGAACCATTTAACTATTGTTTTTGAAATCGTGATCCCCGCCATTTCAACGCCGATCCCGAAAATAGCATAACCAATGGAAGCGACTTTCGCAGAAGCCGGCATGCTAAGCCAGAAAGAATTAAAGAACTCATAACCAAAACCGCCATTGTTAAAATAATCGGTCAGACCGTAGTATTTTATGAGGCCCCCTATAAGCATCGTTGATGCCGCCGTCATGCCTGTAAAGCGGATCCCCATCTTATCCAGGATGATCCCGGAAATGATCAGGAAACCAAAGACATTCAGCATATATTCCGAACCGGAGAAGAAGCCGTAAGTGTCAGGCTGCCAGGCGTATTTTTTTTCCAGCAGCGATTGCAGCGGAGCCATCATGTCTACAAAAAAGTATGCGGCCAGCATCGTAAAAGAGACCAGGCCCAAGGCAAACCAGCGCGCTGCCTTAGATTCTCTCAGGGTTTTTTTAATGGTTTCGGTCATATGGATAAGTTTTAAGTTTAATTGACAGGCGAAGATAATAAATTATTAAATCGTCAACCTCCTGCATTAAAAAAGGTGAACCAGTGATTTTGTAGCAAAGAATGGCTCTGAAAAAAGATCAGCCAGGTTATAAATTGTATAATTGATTTTCCCTGCTTCCCCGCTTCCAAGCTTCCCCGCTTCCCCGCTTCCCCGCTTCCCCGCTTCCCCGCCTCCCCGCCTCCATGCCCTTAACCTCTTCCAGCACATCTCCACCTTTAAGATATAAAATGCCATTCTGAAGCTTATTCATGCCATTTTTCTTTACATTTTTCCATGTCCAGCCGATCATTTCATCAAGCGATGCAACGGCGCGGCTGACAATAAAATCGTAGTGCCCGTGGTGATCTTCCAGGCGGCAGTGCTCCGTGGAAATATTTTTAAGACCTATCACCGTGGCGATATTTTCTATCACTGTCAGTTTTTTAGCCGTACTGTCGACCAGGTGAAAATCAGTTCCCGGGAACATAATGGCCAGCGGGACCCCAGGGAACCCACCGCCAGTTCCGGCATCTAGGATCTTTGTCCCGGGCTTGAATTGAATAATTCCGGCAATAGCAAGTGAATGGAGTACATGTCGTTCATAAAGGTTTTCAATGTCTTTCCTTGAAATGACATTGATCTTCCCGTTCCATTCAAGGTATAGCGGTCCAAGCTGTCCGAACTGATTGACCTGAACTGCAGTCAGCCGGGGGAAATGCTTATTTATAATTCCAGGTTCCAAATTCCAGGTTTCATTTCTTCGTGAAACTTAGTGCTTCTTTGTGAAACTTCGTGTAACAACAACAAAAGCCGTTGCGCAAAGTTACACAAAGGAATTCACTGCCAGATATCAATTCATGCTGAGGCTGCCTCAAAAGTATTTTAACCGCAGAGGAAACAGAGATTTCGCAGAGGAAACAGAGAAATATGTATCTGATTATCAACTCTCTGTTTCCTCTGAGTATCCTCTGATACCTCTGTGGTTAATAAGAAAATAGACTTTTGAGATAACCTCGACGAACTTCCGGGTGAAAAAATCCGTTAACATCTGAATGTGAATAAAACCATTTCCATGCATCATTCAATCAAAGGATGAAGGTTATTTTTGCAGTAATTCATACAAATGAAAAACCAGTTTGTCATCACCGGTATAATAATCCTGATCATCAACACGGTTAGTTTTTCACAGGAGAAGATAACGGTTGAGGAATACATCAGCCAGTATAAAAGCCTGGCGATTGATGAAATGAAGAAGTATCATATTCCGGCAAGCATCACCCTGGCACAGGGCATCCTTGAGTCTGAAAGTGGTAACAGCCAGCTGGCCGTGAAAGCAAATAACCATTTTGGGATCAAATGCCACAAAGGATGGACCGGTAAAACCTTTTACCAGGATGATGATGTAAAAGATGAGTGTTTTCGCAAATACAACAAGCCTGGTGAGTCGTACCGCGACCATTCCGAATTTCTCAGCACGCGTGACCGCTATAATTTTCTTTTCGATCTGGACATATCCGATTACAAAGGCTGGGCGTATGGACTGAAACAGGCAGGTTATGCCACCAACCCGAGGTACCCGGAATTGCTGATAAGGATCATTGAAGAGAATGGGCTCGATAAATATCGACCAGGTCAGCGGTCAGCGGTCAGCGGTCAGCAGTCAAAACTCAGAACCCAGCACTCAGAACTGCCTGAACCCCGGACTTTTGAAATGGCCGGCAGGGCAGGGAACGACAGGGTCATTTTCCTGAATAATGGCGTGAAATTCATACTGGCCAGGGAAGGAGATGATTTTTATAAACTTGAGGCTGAGTTGCAAATATATTCCAGGCAGCTTTTTGAATACAATGAGATGTCGAAGAAGGATAAATTAAAAGCAGGGGAAAAAGTATACCTTGAAAAAAAGAAGGGCAAAGCTAAAAATGAAATACATATTGTCAGGCAGGGTGAAACCTTATGGTCGGTTTCCCAGGATTATGGTATCAGGCTGAAAGCAATCTGCAGGCTAAACAGCAGGAAACCTGGTGATAATTTATCTGCTGGGGAGCGGTTAAAGTTGAAATAGATGTTGGATTTACGCAAATAAAATGTGGGTTTTACGCAAATACTTCGATAATTCAACTTTTTTCAGGGATTTACTTGTTTTTTTTGATAGAATGATTACTTTTGTTATAAAGTGTGATTAAAGGTTACAGAAAAATTAAAATTTAAAAAAAATTATTATTTTATTTTAATTTCTTGATTAAACAAAGAATTTTATGTTATTTTGCATTCAAGAGCCCAAGTCTTTGCGGTATTGGCTGCATTCGTAATTAAAAATCAGTTTAAAGAATTATGGATCAAATATTTACGGTTAATGAACAAAACCCTATTACTATGAAAAAAATACTATTTACCTTTTTATTCCTGGTTGCTTTTATGGCAGGGTACACCCAGATGGCCAACAATGGTGGGACTATAACCGTTGAAGGCGGTGCCGTTCTGGTTATTGAAGGCGATTATACGAGTACCGGCTCAGGAGTTATTAAAATTGATGGTAACGTTCAGTTAAAAGGAAATTTCATCAACAACAGCGGGACGATTGATCCTGCATCGGTTGGTACATTGACCTTTAATGGCACGGGTGCCCAGCAGATTGGCGGCACAACATCGACAACATTTAATTGCCTCGTGGTGGTCAATAACACTAACGGGGTTTCCCTTACCGGAGCTGATGCGGTGCTGGCTAAAGCCCTCACCCTGACGAACGGCAAGCTAACCCTGAATGCTTATGACCTCACCATGGCTGCTGTCGGAATTACGGTGACCCCAGGAAACTGGGTTGTGACCAATAACGCAGCCGGTGAATTAAAAGGTGTTGTTGGTGCTTCAAATGTGACTTTCCCGGTTGGATCCGCAACTTCTTACAATCCCGTGATCCTGAATAATACGGGCGGCACTTCCGATACTTACGGCGTTGTTTATACTGCCGCTTTGCCGGCAGGGTTCACCCCGACAGATCATGCTGTTACCGGGAACTGGGCAGTAAGCGAGGCTAATGCTCCTCTTGGCAGCAACCTTACCGTTACTCCACAATGGAACGGAGCCGAAGAGTTGTTGCCTTTTGACCGCACAGACTGTGCAGTCGGCGTATCCGATGGCACTACAGTTACCTGGGCAGCCAGCGGAGCCGCAGTTGCCAATGGCAGTGCGTGGACACGCAGCGGGTCACCATTTACGACTTTAGGTGCATTTGTTGTAGGCGATTACTTCTATGAAGGAATAGTTGTGGATCTTGATTTGTTTCTTGCAGGTCCTTACAATACAGGTGCAGGAAATATGAACATTGGTCTTAAAACGAAAAATTTAATCCCCCTCACTGACCCGTATGGTCTCGGAATTACAGTTGCATCTATCCCGGCTAACGTAGTGGATTGGATCAAGGTTGAACTCAGAGATAAAACAACTCCAGCTACTATTTTATATACAAAGACTTTCTTCCTTGATAATACGGGAAATGTCATCCATACCGATGGTGTTACAGCCAATGCAAAATTTACCGGGGTGCCCAAGGACCTGTATTATATTGCTGTTAAACACAGAAATCACCTGGGAGTGAGGACTGCTGCTACAGTTGATCTTGCTGCAGCGAGCCCTGCGTTTAATTTTAAGAGCAATACAGGCGTATTCCAGAATCAGACCTATCTTCCACAGGCTACTTTAGCTAGTGGTATTTATGGGCTTTACAAAGGCAATGTAAATAGTGATGCTGCAGTACGAAAAACAGGACCGGCTGGAGGAAATGATTATTCAGCATTACTTGCTTATTTATTTCCTAACACCCAGTTGTTAAATGTTTATGCAGGAGCTGATGTTAATATGGATGGTGATGTTAAAAAGACTGGGCCTGCTGCAGCGAACGATTATTCACATCTTTTGAATACGCTACCGGGTATCACAACTCAAAGATTACAACAAATCCCGTAATTAATTATTGATAATTTTATAATATCATAACCATGAAGAAGATAATTATACTGTTTATATTAATAGGAAGCCTGACGTTCTTTAACGCCCATGCACAAGACTTTTACCAGGGTTCAGTTAGAGTAGAATTAACCGTAACAGGACCACAACTGATATTTCTGGCAAAACTTAATTCGGTTGACCCCAACAGGAATAACGGATTTTCCGGCATAGAATTTTTTCTGACATACAGTGATACTTATACACTGACATTTGGCACCATTGTAAATAATACAACAAATTTTCCGACTTTAGCTATGCTATATGGTGGTCAGAATATATATGGTGCACCGACTGGTAAGAAAACAGAATGGTTTTACTTCACAGGGGTACCAACAACTAATCAAACTTACATTACTGGAGTTGAATATGAGGTTTTCAGGGTACCCATAACCTCTTCAAACCAGGATTTTGGAGATTTGAATTTGGAATATGATGGAAATACCCTCATGACCTATCTTGTATTCACAGATGAAGCAGGTGCTGGTTTAACGGCAGCTGAACAGTTTGTTGATGCTCCTGTTTTCTTTGGTCCGGGAATCTACACTGGTGATAACGGAGTTGTTGTTGGATCTGGTGGTTTGTGCGCTTACTCGATATTTGACAAACCTTTGGTCCCCATGGTTTTATGGCAGTCAGCCGCTTGGGCAGGTGGAACCGGACCAAGTAACTCGCCGGGCAATACTGACGGTACCAAAAAATGCTATGTTCGCGATCTGAATGGTCCCATAACTGCACCTAATGCAAATGTCGGCCAATTGATCATCCAGCCCGGAGCAAGCCTTGCTTTCCAGCCAAATTGCGGCCTTACCGCAAGTGGCAACACCACAATCACTGATGCGGGGGCACTTAAAATACTTGCAAATGCTGCCGGTATAGGTTCATTTATTGATAATGGAATCATTAATTATGGTGGTTCAGGAAGTGCGATCGTTGAAACTTACATGGCTAATAGTGCATCGGTGGGCTCTTTCTTTATGCACCAGATTGGCCCCACAGTTGTTCAGACCCCCCCGGGCGGCGGTGTTGGTCTTGCCGCTTTTGACCTGGTAACATTGGGTACCTATGCCTATTTCTACCAGGAAAGTTCCAACACATGGTTGAATATTTCTGATCCGACTACATTGGTTCCGACGACCAAAGGCCTGATTTTGAGTACTACCGATGCGACCAATCATACAATATCGATGGCCGGTCAGTTGAAAACAGGAGTCGTTCCTTCATTGCCTCTTGGATTTAGCGGCAATAATATTGATCTGATCAGCAATCCTTATCCGTCTTCTGTTGACTTCGACCTGTTTTACTCCACCAACAGCTCAATAATAGGAACTACTTATTATATATGGGATCCGACCATTGGCAACTACAAGACATATACTACTCCGGGTGGTGGTGCGCTGACCGATAAGATTGTCCCCGGACAGGGCTTTTTCGTGACGACACTTCAGCCGGCCCCTGTCTCTTTCATCAATGGACAACGCGTGCATCAAACCGGACCACTTGTGAAAGAGGCGATCCCTTTCCTGTTGACCCTGGAGGCGGCAGGAAATACTTATAAAGAATATACTAATATTCATTTCAAAGACCTGGCAACCTATAACTATGATGAACTCTATGATGCTCATAAATGGCCGAGTTTATTCGAGGATGCAACTGAAATTTCCACTTTGTCTTCTGATCTGGAATCACTGTGTATGAATACTAATCCTCCTCTTGGCAGTAATTTGGTCAGCATTCCGATGACATTTAAATGCGGCGCTGAAGGAACATATACGATTTCTGCAAGTGGCATCGAAACTTTTAATCAGGGTACTGAAATCTATCTCGAAGATCTGGTTGCAGGCGGAGAATGGCACAACCTGGTTGCAAATCAGGTTTATCAGTTTACTGCAACCCCTGATGGTGAGTTGAACCGCTTTATCGTTCACTTCTTTGGGCCTACGGGCATCGATGATCCGAATGCTGCAAGCCTGGTTAAAATTTTCGGTTACGGCCAGGATGCCTACATCGTGAACCGCGGAAATGAGACGATCAAAGAATACGTCGCCTATGACATGATGGGACGTGAACTGCACCGTGGTACCCTGCCGAACAGCACCGTGAACAAGGTGGCGATCGGCGATGTGTCGGCATACTATATCGTGAAGGTCATCACCAAAGAAGGCCGGATTTACACCGATAAGGTTTATATCACCAAATAAGCCCGGATAATCAATAATTTAATTACGTAACGATAAATAACAATATATTATGAAAAAAGCGATATTAAACCTGATCATAACCGGATTATTCATAGCTCTTCCCGTGATCATTGCCAGCGCTTCGGCACCACCGCCACCTCCTCCTCCGGGCGGACCGGGAAGTGATGCACCGATCGGTGGCGGTATGGCCCCTATCGGAAGCGGATTGGTGATGCTCATTTCGATGGGCGCAGCCTATGGCGCAAAAAAAGTGTTTGACGCCAGGAAACGTTTGGAAGAATAACCCCCAAAATCATAACAGATAAAATTCACCCATCCTTCCTTTCGGGGAGGGATGGGTTTTTTTATTAAAGAGATGTATGCTCATATCACCACAGATTACTTGGATTTACACAGATTTAACACAGATTTAAAATAGCGAAGAAATATTCAATAATCGGTGGGTATTTTTTCCATAATTCCGGATAAATATGTAAAAACTATTATGGAAAATCTCAATGAATTGACTTACAAAATTATTGGCTGTGCATATAAGGTTCATTCGACTTTGGGGCCGGGATTATTAGAATCAACTAATGAACATTGTCTGGCCCAGGAACTGGCTCTGAAAGTGGTAAGCGAATAAGATTATTAATCAATTTCAATGTAGCAGATTTAAAAGAAGGTATTCACAGAATGATTTTATAAATCCAGTAAAAAATCTGCCCCTAATCTGTGTTTAATCTGTGTAAATCCGAGTAATCTGTGGTGAATAACAATGATATCTAAAAGGGAATAACTATATAATCTATGTAGCTGGGTGTTGTAAAGCTGAGTAAAGGAGGGATGGGTTTTTTATTGGAGTGGAAACCTGCTATTCCTGTAATAAAAGAACCCTGGCAAATAAATACTGCTGCTCTATTTCGATGCGGACCGAATAAATGCCATTGCTTAACGAGGAGAGATCGAGGGTCAGGAGCCGCTGCACCTGTTCGGGGATTTGTTCTTCATGAACTTTCTGGCCGATAATATTGAATACTTCAACCTTTACTGAGGTCGGTAATTCCTGTTCCAGGAAGATGGACAGCCGGCCTGTAGTCGGATTTGGGAATACTTTCCCGACAACACGGATGTAATTTTTTAACGCCAGGGTATCAAAAACCAGCCCGTTTGAAACGATCAGGCTCACATCAAACTCGCCGGCTTCCGGGTATTCAACTTCCGGTGGTTGCGAGCCCTGGTAGGAGCCGGGTATTCCGCCTTCAAAGGTCCATTCCCATGAAACAGGCAGACCGGATGAAAGGTTGATGAATTCTATTGAATTTCCGATCAGCAGCAATGTCTCGGAGGCTTGAAATGCGGCCGTGAGGCTTGCGTTCTTTCCGGGAAGGGAAGTTAGGCCCGAATTGATTGGATCCAGCCAGTATTTAAGCTGCTGTGACGGTTCGCTTCCATTCTGGTCCCACGAATAAGAAAACTTCCCGTAATAGTCGGGCTGGTCAGGACCGGTATCGGATCCGCTGCCATCTGGCTCACATGCCGCCCATCCACCGGTCAGGGCGCCAATTATCTTTCCTGTATTATCATAAAGAGGGGCACCTGAAGAGCCGCCCTCAGTTACGCCCCAGTTGGTTACCGTTTCCGACCAGTAAACCTGCCAGTGAGTTCCCGGGCTGCCCGAGCCCGGCCATGGTGAAGATTCAACAGGTGTGGTATAGGTGGATATCTTCTTGATATCCCCGGCAGGGTGATGAATGGTCACCCCTTCAGGACTTGGCACGTTTTCAATGCTCCAGCCATTGTAGTAAGGCTGGTAATTTGATGGTACCGTATCGGCAAGGCGCAGAAGCATAAAATCAGAACCGGTCGTATTGGCATTTGCCAGCAGGACCGCTCCGTTCATGCTGTTGGAAGGGGGTGTAAGAGACGGGTTTTCGCAACCCGGGGCCTCAAAGTTGAAATAAAATACCCATTGTGCCAGGTCCTCCGGGCTTGCCGAAGGCGCGCAGTGGTTGGCTGTGAGGAAATAAGGCACGTTGTTTTGCAGGGTATTGTTGAGCAATGCCCCGGTACACCAGTAAAACCCGCTGTTGTACTTCACATAGATCCTGGCAACGCCATGTTTCTGATACTGCCAGTTGTCACCTTCGGGGCAGTTGATATTGATTTCACATTCATCAGAAGTACCCCGGTTTACAGGGAATAATGGAAAATCACGGTAAACATAAGAGATCTCTGAAATATTGCAGGCCGGCAGGACCGTAACATCCCGGCCGGCATTGATTTCCAGAACTACGTGGTCACCCGGAATAAGTTCGGTTGAAAATAACCGGTTCTTGCTATTGTTATATAAGGTATAAGCCCCAATCACATTCCGGCGGTCATTATCATAAACGAACAAATTGCATCCGCCGGTGAGGTGATAATCGTCGAAATAAAGTCCGAGGGCAAGTGCGCTGTCACATATGATTGCAATGCGCCATACTTGAGTGCCATCAGGAAGTATTTCTTTTATTCCGTCCCGGATTACGTCAACACCTGCTTTGACGGCTATTCCCACCCTTGCGGGCAAACCCAGGTTTTCATTCTCCTTATCTTCAGCCCTGGCGGATCCCAGGTCGGGAACGGGTATCGAGACCATTGGAATTTCCCTTAAATTGTCGTGGGAAAAACTCGCCGGCTGATCTCCTTTTGATACCTGGGGGAGTAGGAGAAGAGGAGAAGAGGAGAAAAGGAGAATGAATATGAAAGAAATGAACTTCATAAAAAAAACCAGTTATTTTATTTAAAGAGCGATAATTTCTTCTGAATTGATCGGTCGTCATAGGTTACACTTATAATGTAGAGGCCGTCAGGCTCATCGCCCAGGTCAATCGATACCTGAAGGTCTGACGGATTAAGGTTTATTGTCCGGATTAAATTCCCTAATGAATTGATCACATCTATTTCAGCCCCGCTTCCCCGCTTCCCCGCTTCCCCGCTTCCCAGCAGTCTGACAATAACTTCTCCACGTGAAGGATTGGGATAGATGATCATCCCCTGGTTGCGGTTAAGGTCTTTAACACTCACATTACCCACGACGATATAATTATCTTTCTGAAGGGTATTGTTGCCAAAGGAATTTTTCGTCCGGAGCTTTACAAAATAAGTACCTGCTACAGGATATACGATACCGGTCGGGTTTTGATCTCCTGAACCGTCCGGGACGCCACCGTCGAAAGTCCATGTCCACTGTGTCGGATTGCCCGTCGAGAGATCGAAGAAATCCACTGAGTCGCCAACCGTGATCTCGGTCACATCAGCATAGAATTCAGAAACCGGCGGCATGCCTGCATTTACAGTGATATAATCATCCTTGTATTCGGCATCGTTTCCGCCGTTATTTGTGGAAATAAGGGTCACATCATAAACACCCGGTATCAGGTACTTGACAGAATCCGGATTTTGAGCTGAGGATGTATCTGGTATAGCGCCATCGAAGTACCAGGACCAGGAAGTGGGATTGTTAGCGGTCAGGTCCGTAAAATCAATCATGTCGCCTTCAGTGATCACAACAGCGCTCGCCGAGAAATCGGCTACCGGGGCAAGCACCTGTTCGACAGTCATATAGTCTGCTTTGGTTTCAGTATCTGTTCCGTCAGGATTTTCGACAGTCAGGATTACATCAAATACACCAAATTCGTTGTATGTCACCACAGGATTTTGCACATCAGATGCATTCGGTGTGCCGCCGGGGAAAGACCAATCCCATGAAGTAGCGGGGTTCCCTGTTGTGAGGTCTGTAAAATGGACAGTCGTTCCCTGGAGGATATCGTTGGTATCCGAGGTGAAATCCACAACCGGTGGCAGGATTTGTGATGAAATGCCCGGTTGTTTGGTGACCCCCGTATTCGTAGGATCGAGCCAGTCTTTTAGTCTTGTCGAAGGGGTGCTTCCCATCTGGTCCCACGAGTACCACACCTTGCCGAACCATGCCGGGGATGGGTTATCGCAGGTATTCGATTCATATCCGCCGGAAAGGTCGCCCATGATCAGCTTATCCTGGTCAAAAATCGGTGAACCGGACGAGCCGCCTTCCATGATTGACAGGCCGTTAACCGTTTGTGACCAGCTGACCCTCCAGTGAGATGGGGTCCCGTTCCACCAGGTTGAGGAGATCATAGGGTTCGAGAACGTTGAGATCTTTTTTATATCTCCTGCAGGATGGTGGAGGCAAACGCCACTGTGCCGGGGGTGTTGGTCCGGTTCCAACCGTTGTAATAGACACCATAACCTGAAGGGGGCGTGGTATTGAGCTGAACCAGTTCGAAATCTGAGCCGTCAAAACCGGTAATAGGATCTTTTGACCTTAATGAACAACCTGTTGTGGAATTGCTGGAAGGGCCATAATTTCCGCTACAGGTTGACGACTGGTAGTTAAAATAAAAAATCCACTGGTTAAGGTCAGCTGTATTGGCACCTTCCCCGCAATGTTCCGCAGTGAGCAGGTAAGGGACACGGTTGTTATTGGTATTGTTGATCAATGACCCGGAGCACCAGTAATAGTTCCAGCCGATCTTGATCGACAGGCGGGCGATGCCTTTGATCTGATCATCCCAGCCATCCCCTTCTTCGCAAGCCACGTTAATCATGCAGGGCAGGGAGATGTCAGTTTCCCGCCCGCTGTTTGTAAAGCTGATAAAGCGGTAGGCATAAGCAACTTCTGATATTTCTATCACTGCCTCATCTGTAATCCCGGCGGGTTCACTGTACTCAAGCGTGACTGCATTCCCCTGGATAAATTCGGTCGCAAAGAGGCCCGACTCATGGTTATTTGAAGAAGTGAAAGCGCCAATGACCTGTGTTTTAGCTTCATTGTAAAGGAACAATCTGCCTCCTTCAGGCAGGTAGAAATGATTATAATAGACGCCTAGGGCAAGCGCGTCAGGTACTGTTATCTTCATTCGCCATATACGGGATCCGTCTGCCTGCGATTCCCAGGTGCCGGAATTCCTGGTGTCAAGGTTAACAGGGACGGAATAAGCCATCCTTTCAGGCCCGGGATATTCAGATTCGGCATTGATTTGATCTTCAAGCATGAGCTTCTCCAGGTCGGGTTTTGGAAATTCATGTTGATTAAACTGCCCTTTAAGTTCCATATTCGTAAAACTTACCGGAATACCACCCTCACTGATCTGTGCAAATGACGAGAAGCTTAAAAAGGCCATCACTGTAAAAAGAGCGATACTGAGGCGAAAATGATTGTGATTCATCTTGAGAATAATTTATTAATTTTTGGTTAGAACTTCACCTTTGGATAGGTATAGAAGGCACAAATATAATTAATATCCAGCTAGGTCGTTTTAAAAAAATGGACGTATCATGAAGGATTCGGGAGATTAGTTGTATATTTGAATTACATCAATAACTTAACCAAAATGAGCAAGATCGTTGTAACCGGGGCGGCAGGTTTTATCGGAAGTTGCCTTGCAGGTAAGCTGAATAATAAAGGATATAAAGACATAATCCTGGTAGATGATTTTTCACGCCGGGAGAAGGAGAACAACTATATAAACAAAGCCAGCCTGGAAAAAGTCAACCGCGATCAGTTTCTTCCCTGGTTAGACAAGCATGCCGGAGAGGTGGAATTTGTATTCCATCTTGGAGCCAGAACTGATACAACGGAGCAGGACAGATCGGTTTTCGACAGGTTGAACCTGAACTACTCCAGGGCTGTCTGGGAAGCCTGCGCCCGTCATGGAATACGGTTGATCTATGCTTCATCCGCCGCAACTTACGGGATGGGGGAATCAGGCTATTCAGACGATCATAGCATGGTTGAAAGGCTTAAACCATTAAATCCTTATGGTGAATCAAAGAACGATTTTGATAAATGGGTACTTGCCCAGGCTGTGGACGCCTCCTTACTGGGCGGGGATGAAATTTTTTAACGTATACGGGCCAAATGAATATCATAAAAGCAGGATGGCTTCCGTTATTCTTCATGCCTACCACCAGATCAGGAATACCGGGATGGTCAGGCTGTTCAGGTCACATCACCCGGATTTTAAAGATGGGGAGCAGCTCAGGGATTTTATTTTCGTGAAAGATGTGGTTGATGTCCTGTTCTTTCTCATGAAAAGGGGAGAGCAAAGCGGCATCTATAACCTTGGAACCGGGAAAGCACGGACATTCCTTGATCTTGCACGGGCCACTTTCCGCGCTATGGATAAGCCGGATAATATCGTCTTTATTGATACTCCTGTTGATATCCGTGACAAATACCAGTACTTCACGGAAGCCAGGATAGAAAAACTTCGCACAATAGGTTTCGACAATAGTTTTTATACCCTTGAAGAAGGGGTTGAAGAGTATGTTGTGGAATATTTGAGGAATGGAAGATATTATTAGCCTGGCAGGGGAACAGCAATTTATGAGAGTTCTTTTCCGATTTCTATCAGGAAACCCCTGATCTCCTGCAAAGATTTGATGATCTCCATATTTTTTTCCGCTTCACTTTTATGCTTTGCCAGGTGGTCGCGCGCACCCTGGATCGTATATCCTTTTTCTTTAACCAGGTTATAGATCAGCCGGAAATTGTCAATATCTTTTACCGTAAAGACACGGTTGCCTTTTTTGTTCTTCTGGGGATGAATGATGGAAAATTCCTTTTCCCAGAACCTGATCAGGGATGGATTGACCTGGAACATCCGTGACACCTCGCCTATCGTGTAATACAGTTTATCTGCCATGGTGTTTCATATTAATCCATGGTTTGTGAAGGGCGCTGCGACAGGATCAGGATTTCCTCATATTGCTGCGGCGTAATGTCGTTGAAGAAATAATTGATCGGGTTTACAGGTGTATTGTTCTTCCATACTTCATAATGCAGGTGCGGTGATGTTGACTTGCCTGTGCTCCCCACCGTGCCGATGACCTGCCCTCGTTTAACTTTTTCCCCTGCTCTCACTTTAAATGACTGAAGGTGAGCGTACATGGTTTTATAACCGAATCCATGGTCTATGATGATCTGGTTTCCATACCCGTATTTTGAACGGTCGCTTGCAATAACTACTCCATCACCGGTCGTGTAAATTTCAGTTCCGGGAGGAGCGGAAAAATCAACGCCTTCATGGAATTTTGCAACTTTGTAATACGGATCAGTGCGATACCCGAAGTAGGAAGACAGGCGGCGCAGGTCCTGGTTGCTGACCGGTTGTATGGCCGGAATACCGGCAATAAGCCGCGATTTATTGATAGCCATTTCGTAAACCTCATCAAACGATTTGGTCTGCACATACATTTTAGCCGTGATCTGGTCCAGTTTCTTAGCGGTCTGGATGAGTATATCCGAATTCCTGTAACCTTCAAGGTCCTTATAACGATCAACGCCTCCATAGCCGGCTTTCCTGGCTTCAGTGGGGATGGGCTCTGATTCAAAGATGACCCGGTAAATATTATCATCCCGGTCAGCCATATCATTAAGCACCACCTGGAGTTTGTCGAGCCGCTCGTTGACCAGTTTGAATTGAAGTTCGTATTGCCTTAGCTCCCTCCTGAGCATTCTTTCTTTCGGAGAATCGAAAAAATATGTGCCTATTACGACGAAGACCGCTGTAAAAACGACACTGGTGGATAAATAGGAAAGGACCTTCAGGATATAATGCCGTGCTGTGAGCCTTGCATGTTCAAAGGATAAGGTTTTATGGTTGAATACGTATTTTACTTTCTTGCCCATGTTATAACTGCATAATTCAGAAGAATCAACGATAATTCCACCTTTTTAAGTATCAGACCGGATGACAAAAATAAATAAAATTAATTTTGCAGTTCATTTTGAAAAAGCATATTAACAGACAAATAATCAGAAAATTAATGAAATCAGCAGAAGTAAGGAAAATATTTTTGGAATTTTTCGAATCAAAGGCTCATAAAATAGTTCCGTCAGCGCCTATGGTAGTTAAGAATGATCCAACGCTTATGTTTACCAACGCAGGGATGAACCAGTTCAAAGATATTTTCCTGGGGCATGCGCCTGCAAAGCACCTGCGGATAGCCGATACACAGAAGTGTTTAAGGGTTTCCGGCAAGCATAATGACCTGGAAGAAGTAGGGCATGACACTTACCATCATACCATGTTTGAAATGCTTGGCAACTGGTCGTTCGGTGATTATTTCAAAAAAGAAGCGATCGAATGGGCATGGGAGCTTCTGACCAGGATCTATGGCATTTCTGAGAAGAACTTATATGTAACAGTTTTTGAAGGAGATGCCTCGGATAATCTTTCAAAGGATAATGAATCGGCAGAATATTGGGCCCGGATTGTTGCCCCGGAGCATATTTTACCTGGTTCCAAGAAGGACAATTTCTGGGAGATGGGTGAAACCGGACCCTGCGGCCCCTGTTCTGAAATACATGTCGATATCAGGAGTGATGAAGAAAAACTCAGGATCCCCGGACGCGACCTGGTGAACAAAAGCCATCCCCAGGTACTCGAAATATGGAACCTGGTTTTTATCGAATTTAACCGCCAGATGGATGGCAAGCTTGTCCTGTTGCCCCAGAAACATGTTGATACGGGTATGGGTTTTGAAAGGTTAACGATGGTTATCCAGGGGAAGAAGTCTAATTATGACTCCGATGTGTTCCAGCCCATTATTAGCGAGATCGGGAAAATTTCGGGCAGGATATACGGTATCAACGAAGAGCAGGACATTGCGATGCGGGTTATAGCCGACCATTTACGTGCCATTTCATTTGCCATTGCCGACGGACAGCTGCCTTCCAATACCGGTGCCGGTTATGTCATCCGCCGTATCCTTCGTCGGGCTATCCGTTATGGTTACACATTCCTCGACCTCAAAGAGCCGTTCATTCAAAAATTAGTGCCGGTACTGGCTGAGAATATGGGTGCCTTTTTCCCGGAACTTCATGCACAGGGCGAGTTGATCCGTAAAGTTATTGCTGAAGAGGAACAATCCTTCCTTAGGACCCTTTCGCTGGGTATCAGGAGGTTTGAGCAATACCTGCATGAAAATGTGGACAAGAAGGAAATCGACGGTAAATTTACTTTTGAACTGTTCGACACATTCGGATTTCCTGTAGATCTCACCCAGCTGATGGCATCGGAGAAAGGCAGGACAGTTGATATGAAAGGGTTCCAGGAAGGACTGGAGGAGCAGAAAAGCCGTTCACGGCAGGCTGCGCAGGTGGATACATATGACTGGATCATGATAAAGCCGGATGGCGAAGAAACAGAATTTTTAGGATATGATTCGGTTGAAGCTGACGTTGAAATGGTAAAATACCGTAAAGTAAAGGCGAAGGGACAGGAATATTTCGAAATCGTTTTAAACCGCACCCCTTTTTATGCGGAATCCGGCGGACAGGTCGGTGACAGGGGCTATTTTGAATGTGGCGGCCAGCGGATCATGGTTGAGGATACTTATAAAGAGAATGAACTGGTCATACACAGGACACCTGAAATGCTCACGGACTGCAGCAGCGTTGTCCGGGCAGTGGTTGACATCGGGAAAAGAAGGGCCACAGAGAACAACCACAGTGCTACACACCTGATGCATGCTGCTTTGCGTAAAGTGTTGGGGAAGCATGTCGAACAAAAGGGTTCGCTGGTAAATGAGCATCATCTCAGGTTTGATTTTTCACATTTTGCCAAAATGACCGATGAGGAGATCCGTGAAGTTGAGCAGATCGTAAACCGGAAGATCAGGGAAAACATAGGCAAAGGTGAACAGCGCAAAGTCCCGATCGATATGGCAAAGCAGATGGGTGCCATGGCCCTGTTCGGCGAAAAATACGGGGACGAGGTACGGGTGATCACTTTTGATCCTGGTTACTCAGTAGAACTGTGCGGTGGTACCCACGTCCCTGCAACCGGCCAGATCGGTTTTTTCAAGATCATCTCAGAAGGAGCGATAGCAGCGGGTATCAGGCGGATTGAAGCTGTAACAGGCGAAAGAGCAGAATCGTATTTTTACGAACAATTATCCACGCTAGATGAGATCAGGGAAGTGCTGAAAAACGCTAAGGACCCAGCCCGGGGCGTAAAAAACCTGGTTGAAGAGAATAAATTGCTGCAAAAAAAGATCGATGAACTTAACCGCTACAGGGTTGATGCTTTAAAGTCGGAATTGTATGAAAATGCCGAATTGATCAATGGTACCAGGTATATTGCCGCCAGGCTTGACCTGGATGCGAAGATGGCCAAGGACCTTGCATTTTCGCTGAATGACCGTCAGGGCAGTTTATTTATATTATTTATCACCACTTCGGAAGAAAAGGTTAACCTGAGCTTAATGCTTTCAGATGACCTGGTAAAGGATAAGGGTATGCATGCCGGAAACCTGGTGAAGGAACTGGCCCGGGAGATTAACGGCGGGGGAGGGGGACAAGCCAAACTTTGCCACGGCAGGGGGTACCAATGCCAGAGGTATACCTGTTGTGCTGGAGAAGGCCAGGAGGATGGTTGTTGGTCATTAGTCCTTGGTCATTAGTCATTGGTCAGTGATGCTTTAGAATTCTTCGCCGGGGAAGGAAATGATCCGGTTTACAAATTGTGACAGGTCATAATGGTCGGTAAATACTTTGTGCAATTCATGCAGGATGGGGAACTTGCCGCTCAGGTTACTTGATGCCAGCACTTCCACCAGCACGTTTACGGCTATTTTTCCTTCCAGCACTACTTTATCCGACATTTCGCGGGTGAAAAAACCTTTCCCGATAAGAAGCCCCAGGGTGCGGTTCCTGCTCAGGTCATTCAGTGCTGTCAAAGTGAAATCGCCAAATCCGCAGAATTTGAACATGGTCTGTTCGCTGCAGCCAAATTCCAGGAGCAGGTCCCTCATTTCTTTAAATGCTTTTGTAAGTATGAGCGACCGTAGATTTGGAGCATCAAAACTGGCATCGGTTATGCCCGCCACAATTGCATAAATGTTTTTCAAGATGCTCAGGATCTCAACTCCCTGTATATCTGTGCTATAATCTAAATATATATTTGTATTGCGAAACAGCTGGCTGAACCGGGGGAAAAGTGTTGGATCTTCTGATCCGACAGTAAAGGCGGTTGGTTGATTATTAATGATATCGCGGGCAAATGTGGGACCTTTCATGGGGCAAACCGGATTCGGGAGGAATTCTTTCAGGCATTTGATGATCGTGCAGTTATGCTCGCCAAAACCTTTCGCCAGGTTTACTATAATTGAATCAGGTGAAATTATCTCCTTGTGCTCCTTCAGGTACTTCACCGTTTCCATAGAAGGAATGGCCATAAAAATAAATTCTGCAGAACTGACAGGTTCTATACTTAAGGTAGCTTTCAGGCGGGGATTAAGAGATACGCCGGGGAAATATTTCTGGTTAATGTGCTGATCATTGATAGTTCTGACCACTTCCTCTTCAATCGAAACCAGGGTTACATCGAGGCCGGGATTTTTAACAAGGGAATTTCCCAGGGAGGTCCCGATGGCGCCGGCACCGATGAAGACAATTTTTTGATTGGCCATTGAATTCAATTAATCGTTACTATCATTATTCTTAACACAAAATTAGCTGAAAATAATATGCATTCGTCGCTAAAAACAGTTTATAGCAGGCTTACACATTTGAATCCTCAGGGGCATTCATTTTGTTCCTGCTTGCTGCATAGATGCTTGCATTCAGTTCAAAACCGATTAATAACATCAGTGCAGTCAGGTTGATCCACACGATGATCATGATCATGGCACCCAATGATCCGTAAAATTTGTTGTAATTGGTGAAGTTTTCAATAAATACGGTGAACACTTTAAAACTTACAACGGATAAAAAGGAGGCAATAATGGATCCGGCTGAAAAGAAGGGAAAAACCCGTTTTTTAGCAGGTGCAAGGTAATAAATGCTTGAAAAAGCCATCAATGATGTAACCAGGATAATAATCCACTGACCTGCCTGGAGCAGGAACAATGTGAAATTATCGCCAATTATTCCTTTTCCTTCCATAAAATACAATAAAACGGATGACAGGGCCAGGGCTGCGCCTGAGACAATCATGTTCACTGCAAGGATAAAAACCAGCAGCAGGGAAACCAGGACTTTTTTCAGCGAAGTACGTGATTCAATGGCATGAGATGAATGGTTAAAGGCATTCATGATGGCAATTACACCACTGCTGGCAAAATAATAGGAAATCAGGAAACTCAGGGAAAGCAGGCCGGTTTGCTGATTGGTGATGATATCTTCTATGGTAGACTTTAACAGGATAAAGGCTTCATCCGGGATTACTTCCTTCAGGGTACCCATGATATTCTCTTCCAGGTTGGCGATCGGTATATATGGAATCAGGGTAAATAAAAACAAAACAGCCGGGACGAAAGCGATGATGAAAGAGTAAGAGATTGAGTTGGCCCTGAGGGAGATCGAACTTTTTTTCATCCCGCTTATAAAAAACAGCCCTACCTCGTAGAGCGAGACACCCCTGAATCCGGGCAGGTAAATCTTGCGCGAGAGAATGATCAACGGAAGTAAAAGCAATCGGAAGAGCTTTGTGATTAAGCCTTTAACTATCTCTGAGATCCTGATGATAAGTTTCTTCATATAAAGGCTATAATACAGCTTTAAGGCTCATGTCAAGGCTTTTAATGTGATGGGTCAGTGCACCGACAGAAATATAATCAACCCCCGTTTCTGCATATTCCCTGATATTATTGCTGTTTATACCTCCTGAAGCCTCGGTTTCAAAACGGCCATTTATTATTTTAACGGCATTAGCCAGGTCTGGGACTGAAAAATTATCTAGCATGATCCTGTCAACTTTTCCCACACTTAAAACCTCTTCCAGCTCCCGAAAGTTGCGAACCTCAATCTCAATTTTTAATTTTTCATTTTTAATTTTTAATTCTTCCGGTCTCATCCTGCCCATGTAAGAATTTACCGCTTCGATGGCCTGCCTGATCCCCCCTGCAAAATCCACATGATTATCTTTTATCATGATCATATCATAAAGCCCCATCCTGTGGTTCTCTCCTCCTCCAAGCCTGACAGCAGTTTTTTCTAATTCCCTGAGCAGTGGTGTTGTTTTACGGGTGTCGAGTATCTTAACCCCAGTTCCTTCGGTGAGCTTAACCATTTCAGAAGTGGCTGTTGCAATGCCACTCATTCTTTGCATGAAATTGAGCGCCAGCCGCTCACCGGATAGAATAGACCGGGAACTGCCGGTAATGTAAAATGCAACATCACCCGGTTTAACAGTTGCTCCGTCGCTGATGACAGTTTCAAAGCTGAGGGAAGGATCAAGCTGAAAATAAACTTCCTTTGCGATGCTGACACCAGCCAGTATCCCGTTTTCTTTGATCAGTAATTTTGATTTTCCAGTCGCTTGCCGGGGTATTGTTGCAAGCGAAGTATGATCACCGCTCCCCAGGTCTTCTTCCAGTGCCTTCCTTATAATTTCTTCAATTTTCATGCTGAAAGGCCGGTTAAGGTTTTTTTTCGTCGAATTTGATCTTATTAATCAGATGCCGTTCCTTTTCTTTCCGGAGTTGAATATAAACCTGGTACTGGCTGCTGCCCGATAAATAACTGCAAATAGCAAATTGTGAGTCTGCACCTGTTGTTCCTTTCTGGACAACAGTAAATGAATCGGGAGGGTATTTCCTGAAAAAATCTTTCATGATCATTTCAGCCTGTGAAGCGCTGTAAGTGTTTTCGTTATCAGGCAGGCGCAGTTCTACCGTAACATTGAAGGCGTCTGATAAACTCCTGGCATCAGATGCCTGGATGGCTTTGATGATAGGATTAAAAGGGTCATCCTGTGCGCCTGCTTTTATCCAGACGGTAAGTATGATGGCCATCACCAGGAGAATGACTTTTTTCATACAATAAGTTTATTGCAAATTTACCAAATAAATCCTTGTTTAAATAAAACTGAAAGTCCGGGTTGTCGTGTCGAATTAGTAATTTTGTTTTTAAATCAAAAATCACTCCATGGATATAGTTGTAACAGGCGCAAGCCGCGGGATCGGATTTGAAACCGTGAAATTACTTTCAAAAGATCCGCAGAATAATGTCTTTGCCATAGCACGGGGGAAAGAAGGCCTGGGAAGGTTACAACATGATTGCATGGAATATAAAGGCGGCGGTAAAGTATATGCATGCGCTTTTGATCTTGTAGAAGGAAATCTTCAGAATATTCTACTTCCTGAAATCCTGGATAAGATGGAAAAGATCGATATTCTTATCAACAACGCGGGATTACTCATTCACAAACCTTTTGAACAGATGGATGAAAGTGATTTTGACCTGATGTTCCAGGCGAATGTTAAAAGCATATTCAGACTTACGAAATGCCTGTTGCCGTATTTTTCAGAGAACGCGCATATAGTCAATATAGGCAGCATGGGAGGATTCCAGGGCAGTGTAAAATTCCCCGGCTTATCATTATACAGTGCCAGTAAGGGGGCATTGGCCATTCTGACCGAATGCCTGGCGGAAGAATTTCAAGACAGGAAGATCAATGTGAACTGCCTGGCCCTGGGTTCAGCGCAGACTGAAATGCTGGAAAATGCCTTCCCCGGTTATAAATCACCTCTAAGTGCCGGGGAGATGGCAGCATTTATTGCTGATTTTTCGCTTCGCGGCCACCGGTGGTTCAACGGTAAAATTTTACCAGTGTCAGTTTCGACTCCCTGAACGGGGATCGGGATGTGATTTTAAAAAGTTAACCGTATTACTTTTTACTGTTTGATGGATAATACTCTTTAATACCACCAAAAATTATGAGAGTTAAATTCATCTTCAGTCTTATATTCCTTATTTATACAGGATTTACCGGATCAGCAGGAACTATTAGTAAAAATATTCGAATTCAGCCATCCTGTTGTAGAAAATGCAGGAATTTATTCCGTGATAAGTTTTAACGGGACACATTTCCTGGGCGAGACAGGCAAAGCGACACTCCCGTTCTACCCTGTTAAACTGTTGCTTCCTCCAGGAGAAATTGCCTTATCAATAAGCATTAAGTATGAAAATCCTTTTATTTTACCGGGAGAATTCGATTTACTGCCACGCCAGGAAACACGGCCACTTTCTGAAGGGGAAAAAGACCATTGGTTGATTGATCATGATTTTTACCAGAGTTCAAAGTCTTATCCATCTTCATATCAACCAGGGGTCAAAACTCATTTTCTGAATGGTTGCGGGATTGCCCTATCAGCTTTCACTCCGTTAAGATACGTTCCTTCAAGGAAAGAAGTCAGTTATTTTCAACGTATAACCGTGACGATTCAAACCGGGCCTGATCCCGGGGCTAATGAGCATCAAATGAATTTCTATCCTTCAGAACAGAAAGCAAAAGAGCTTGTCGGGATTGTTCAGAATCCTGAATCAATCTCTTTGTATTTTTCAGGCAGGGACTTGCGTACGAATGATTACGATTATCTCATAATAACCAAAGACCAGTATTCACCGGAATTTGTTACACTGGCAGATTTTTATAAGCCCCGGGGAATAAGAACCAAAGTAACTGCGACAGAATATATTAGTGCCAATGTGACCGGTACTGATCTGCAGGAAAAGATCCGGAATTATATTATCAGTGAATACCAGGCAAACGGAATTGAATATGTGCTTATCGGCGGTGATGTCGAAATAGTTCCACACAGGGGGTTTTATTGTTATGTTATTTCAGGCAGCGGTTATGAAGATTACAATATCCCTTCTGATCTTTATTACTCTGCCCTGGATGGTAACTGGAATACTGATGGCGACGGCCGTTGGGCAGAGCCCGGGGAAGATGATCTGTACCCGGAAGTGGCTGTTGGCAGGATGACTTTCAGCGATACGGCAGAATTGCATAATATGTTGCATAAGACCATGCTTTACCAGGATAACCCTGTTGAGGGCGAACTGACAAAACCCCTGCTGGCCGGGGAACACCTATGGGGCCCGCCGGATGAGACATGGGGATCGGATTATATGAAATTACTGGTTGGCTACCGGACAGATAATGGTTATACAACCAGTGGCATTCCAGATACACATCCGAGGGATACGCTTTACGACCGGTATGCTTACTGGTCAAAAGCTACACTTATAAGCCATATCAATGCGGGACGTCCCTGGGTTCATCATTGTGGCCATGCAAATAGCGGCTATGTCATGAAGTTGTATAACAGCGATATTACCAATGCTAATTTTTCACAGGCTAACGGGGTAAATCATAATTACACTATTGTTTATACTCATGGTTGTATCTGCGGCGCCTATGATAATGCAGATTGCATCGGGGAAAAGATGGTCGGGATTGATAATTTTGCTGTCGCATTCATTGGAAATTCCCGGTACGGCTGGTTTAACCAGGGGACCACTGACGGGCCTTCAGAGCACCTGCACCGGGAATTCGTGGATGCACTTTACCGTGACAGCCTTTACCATATCGGAATGGCCCACCTGAAATCTAAATCAGAAACGGCCCCATTTGTTGATCTTACAGGGGAATTTGAACCCGGGGCAACCCGCTGGTGCTTCTACGATAACAATGTGCTGGGAGACCCCATGATGGCCTGCTGGACTCGAGGAACCCGGCTTGCTTACAGCTGCTTACCCTTCTTTAATTCCTATAGGGGCCCCTTCGATAACCGTTCAGTTAAATGGCCCGGCGGGCATATATAATGATTTTACATGCAGCGTCTACCGGAATGATACCCTCTTTGGATCAGCCAAAACGAATGCGTCAGGGGCTGCTGTAATCCCTCTTGATGATGACCTCTCGGAAGGCCAGGTGTCGTTAATTGTTTCAGGATACAATATTCTCCCGCATTATTTCGACATCCAGGTATGTAATTACTGGCTGGGCTGGACAACAGACTGGAATGATGAAGATAACTGGTACACCGGATCCATCCCGGATAGTTCAAGCCATATCATCATTCCCGCGAACCCTGCAGGAACCAGGTTCCCGCTTGAAAATTCGGGAAATGAGCGTCAGTGCCAGGCATTGAAAATTGAACCGGGGGCACTGTTCAATCTTGGCGCCGGGGAAACCTTTTCTGTCGGAGGTGATTGATTTTCTGCTACCTTTGCCGCTTGAAATTATTGACCTTACATGGCCTCAGGCTCTATTATTCATCCCGGAATTATTGAATCTATGCATGGTGATAAAGTATCCGTAAGGATACTTGCCCAATCAGCCTGCAGTTCCTGTCATGCAAAAGGGGCCTGTACCGTTGCCGATATTGAAGAAAAGATCATTGAAGCCGACCTGGACCCATCGGTAAGCTGGAAACCCGGCGACCAGGTTATGGTCAGAATGGAAGAATCATTGGGGCGAAAAGCTGTATTGATGGGATATGGATTGCCATTGGTGGTGCTGGTTGGTTCCATCATTATATTCCTTTCATTATTAAACCATGAAGGACTTGCGGCTTTACTGTCCATTTTAATGCTGGTTCCCTATTATCTGATACTGTATCTTTTCAGGAAAAAGCTGCAAAAGGAATTCAGGTTCAGGATCGAATAATATGTGAACAACCATGCTTAATACTTGTTATTGAAATTAATCTTAAAGAAACTCTTATAACTAAAACTAAGAACATAGAATTATGAATTTGAAACGTTATCTGATTTTATTAATTGCCGTGGTGACGGCCGGTTCCATCCAGGGGCAGGATGAGCAGGAAATCAATGTTCCGATCGTCTCTAAAGCAGTCTACTTTGATGTCACTCCGCCGCTCAGGGATATGCCCATCGTCCTTCCGGGTGAGCGTGACCGTTCCTGGAAAGACAACATTATCCAGAATAAATCAATGGAAGATGAATTCAAAAATATGGAATACGATATACCTGAGAATTTTGTTGACCCGGTACTCCAGGAAAATTATCCTTCCACCCGTGAAATTACTGGACCTGTCCATAATTTTGACGGTGTCGGGAATGTGAATGGCGTATACCCTCCGGATACGGATGGTGACGTTGGGCTCGATCATTATTTCCAGATGATCAACCTGTCGTTCGCCATCTGGGATAAGCAGGGGAACCTGCTTTATGGCCCGGTAGATAACAGTACCTTGTGGAATGGCTTTATCGGCCCGTGGACCGGCACAAACGACGGCGATCCTATTGTATTGTATGATGAAGCAGCTGACCGCTGGATGGCTTCCCAGTTTGCCATAAACACGTCAAATGGTTCTTACTGGCAACTGGTAGCAGTCTCTTCGACTTCTGACCCGCTTGGTTCCTATAACAGGTATGCATTCCAGATGCCGGCATTCAATGATTATCCCAAACTTTCCGTATGGACCGACGGTTATTATGCAACCTTCAATATGTTTGGCAGCTATACCCGGGTCGGGGTAGCGGCTTTCGAACGGGATGCCATGCTGGCCGGCGACCCCGATGCCGAGATGGTTTATTTCAACCAACCTTCCGGAACTTTCAGCATGCAGCCTGCCGACTTTGACGGGACACCCCCGCCTGCCGGGGCACCCTGCTATTTTGGCTATATAAGGGCTTCATCGCAGAATTTTGAGGTTTATGAATTCGATGTTGACTGGTCAACTCCTGCAAATTCAACATTTACCGTGGTCAACGACCTTGATGTAGCTTCATATAATCCCAACCTGAATGGCGTTCCACAGCCCGGGACTACAACAAGGCTTGATGACCTGGGCGTGATGCTGATGTTCAGGCTTCAGTACCGCAATTTCGGCACATACCAGACACTGGTGGCAAACCATACCGTTAATGCCGGTTCCGGCAGGACTGGCGTAAGATGGTATGAATTGCGTAAAGAAACTGACGATTGGTACATCTATCAGCAGGGTACCTATGCTCCAGCGGACGGGCAGTATCGCTGGATGGGAAGCATTGCCATGAACGGTAACGGGGATATTGCCCTTGGATACAGCCTTGCCAGTGCATCTAAATACCCTTCCGTATATTATGTCGGCAGACGTGCAGATGCCCCGTTAGGTGAAATGAACCTCGCAGAAGTGGAAATTATAGGTGGAACAGGTTCCCAGTCCGGTATTGAGCGCTGGGGGGATTATTCCTGCCTTTCGGTTGATCCGTCTGATGATTCGACGTTCTGGTTTACAACGGAGTATATGAGATCAAGCTGGAAAACCAGGATTGCCTCTTTCGATTTCGGTCCCATTTTACCCCCGCAGATCTTTGCCGGGAATGATAGTACAATTTGTGAAACAGATTCTTTCATGGCTGATGCGGAGGCTTACTATCAGCAGTCTGTCGAATGGACCACCACCGGTGACGGATTTTTCATTGATCCGTATAAAATACAGGCAGTTTACCTGAGGAGCCAGTCGGATGTCACAGCCGGAGAGGTAACCCTTATTATGACAGGCACTGGATACCTTGAAGGTCAGGAGGTTATTGATTCTGTTAAGGTCTATTTCTCAAGAGCCGCCAAAGCGAATGCAGGACCTGATACCACTATTTGTGCAGATGAAACCATTATGCTTTCCGGATCAGCTGTTTACCAGGATTCAATTTTCTGGAAATCTGATGGTGACGGCGTTTTCGACGATGTAAGGATATTCAATCCCACCTATACTCCCGGACCTGATGACATTTCAAACGGATTTGTCTGGCTCAGGTTAACCGCTTATGATTCCATTCCCTGTGAGAATTCGCACACGGATAAAATTAAACTTACCATTGACCAATGCACCGGGATCATAGAAGAAACAGGGAACAGTCTTTCATTGAAGGTGATCCCTAACCCGGCATTTTCCCAGCTGAACTTCCAGGTGTCCGGGATTGAAAAAGGCAGGGATAATATGCTGACCCTGACCAACGCACTTGGGGTTATCGTATTTACTATGAAACTGCCCGCCAGTGACGGACAGTATTCCAATACTATGGATATATCAAGGTTTCCCAGGGGTATCTATTACCTGAAAGCCGGTAATATACAGTATCATGTCATTCAAAAAGTGATCCTTCAATAATAAGGTTATAAGATTGACTAAATCTTGAAAAGAGGCTGTCTCATAAGTCGTGACAGCCTCTTTTTTTATTCAAATACCTTCAGATTCAACAATTTAGAAGGTTTCTAAATTTTACAGAAACCCATGATATTCAGATGCTTCAATACTCCGGTACTCGAAGCTTCTTTTTATTATTTTATAATAATAACAATATCAAAAGTTTACGGGAAATTTAAAAATACATTTTGTTGTTATAGATTTCACAATAGTTTATAAATTTGCTCATCCTTAATAAAATGGAGCATAGTCGGGTGTTAAAGAGTCATAATTTAAACAGTAGACTAAGGTGGACAGTGTATTGATTTTTGCCGTAGTATCGCTCAGTGCGATAGGCCTGGTATCCGCGGTAGTACTTTATTTCGTGGCACAAAAATTCAAAGTCATTGAAGATCCCCGGATAGGGATTGTTGAAGAATCGCTTCCTGCAGCTAATTGCGGGGGGTGCGGTTTTGCCGGATGCCGGAATTTTGCCGAGGCATTGGTGAAGAAAGCTGAAGATGAAAAATCGATCGAGGGATTAAATTGTCCGGTAGGTGGTTCAGATGTGATGAAAAAAGTGGCCGCTATCCTTGAATTGGAGGCGGGTGAAGCCGAACCGCTCATAGCCGTCGTACGATGCAATGGAACTTTTAAACATGCTCCTGCAAAAGTAAAATACGATGGACCGGCAACCTGTGCCTTTGCCCATAACCTGTATGCAGGTACAAGCGGTTGTGCTTTTGGTTGCCTTGGGCTGGGCGATTGCGTGGTTGCCTGTAAATTTGATGCCATTTACATGGACGATGCAACCGGCCTGCCGGTTGTCAATGACAAGTGCATTGCCTGCGGTGCCTGTGTTAAGGCATGCCCCAGGAACATCATCGAATTGCGCGCAAAGGGTAAAAAAGACAGGCGGATCTATGTCTGCTGCATTAACCAGGAAAAAGGAGGGCCAGCCCGGAAGAATTGCTCCGTAGCCTGCATAGGTTGCGGGAAATGTGTGGAAGTCTGTCCATTTGAGGCCATCACCCTGGTGAACAACCTCGCATATATAGATTTCGAAAAGTGCAAGCTATGCCGGAAATGCGCCCCGGTTTGCCCTACTGAAGCCATCCATGAGATAAATTTCCCTCCCAGGAAAGAGAAGGAAGGTGAAACGGCTTCCGGCACCAGCAAAGAGGAAAATACGCAGGCTGCCGATAAAAAAACGGTGGCGAAAAACGATATGTCCCCGGATAATCCGGCGGCAAGTATTAAATGATTCCTAGAAAATAAAAACAGGATGTGTGCATTGAAAACTTTCCGTTCCGGAGGTGTTCATCCACCCGAAAATAAACTCTCAGTAGCCAGTCCTATTGAAGTTTTTCCGCTGCCAAAGCAGGTCAGTATACCGGTAAACCAGAACCTTGGGGCACCGGCTGTTCCGGTAGTGAACAAAGGTGATGTGGTAAAAGTGGGGCAATTGATTGCCAAGGGCGAAGCTTTCATCTCCTCTAATGTCCATTCCCCGGTTTCCGGGAAAGTGCTCAAAATCGATGAAATGATCGATCATACCGGCTTCAGGAGAAAGGCTATCGTCATTATTGTTGATGGTGACGAATGGGAGCCTTCGGTCGACAGAAGCCCGGATATAAAGCATGAAATAAAACTTTCCCGTGAGGAGATTGTGAAAAAGATCCAGGAAATGGGCATCGTTGGCATGGGAGGGGCAACTTTTCCTTCTCATGTTAAATTGATGGTCCCCGAAGGCAAGAAAGCGGAGTATCTCATTATCAACGGTGTGGAATGTGAGCCATACCTGACTGCCGACCACCGTCTTATGCTTGAAAAAGGGGAAGAAGTGCTGATTGGTGTCAGGATTTTAATGAAGGGACTTGGGGTGGAGAAAGCTATCATAGGGATTGAAAATAATAAACCGGATGCTATCCGCCACCTGACGGAACTGGCGAAAAAATATGACGGCATCTCCGTACAGGCATTAAAAGTAAGATATCCCCAGGGTGGTGAAAAACAACTTATCAATGCTTTGTTGGGCCGTGAAGTCCCTTCAGGGAAACTGCCCATTGAAGTTGGATGTGTAGTGAACAATGTCGGGACAGCCTTTGCGGTTTATGAAGCGGTCCAGAAAAACAAACCGTTAATAGAGCGCATTGTAACGGTGACAGGCAAAACGGTAAAAAAACCTTCGAATTTCCTTGTCAGGATCGGCACCCCTGTCCAGGAACTTTTAGATAAGGCCCAGTCGGACCTGGAGAATACCGGTAAGGTTCTCAGCGGAGGCCCCATGATGGGAAAAGCATTGAATTCGCTTGAAGTCCCTGTTGTTAAAGGTACTTCCGGGCTATTGCTTTTTACAGAAGAAAGCTCATCCCGGATCCCTTTGAAATCTTGCATACGTTGCGGGCGCTGCATCACCGTTTGCCCGATGGGGCTCGAGCCAATACTGCTGGCGCAGTATTCTGAGAACAGCATGTGGGACCAGGCTGAATCAAATATGGTCATGGATTGCATCGAGTGCGGATCATGCCACTATACATGCCCGTCCGGACGTCCGCTGCTCGATTATATCAGACTCGGGAAAAATAAAGTCGGTCAAATTATCAGAAACAGAGGAAAAAAATAAGTTATGGGATTACTTACAGTTTCAGGGTCACCCCACATCCATAGCGACCAGCCGGTATCTAAGATCATGTATGGTGTTGTTATCGCGATGATACCGGCCATGCTGGTTTCGATTTACTTTTTCGGCCTTGGCGCAGCAAAGGTCATGCTGGTGTCAGTTCTGGCCTGCCTGTTCTTTGAATGGGTGATCCAGAAGTACCTGATCAAGGGACCTTTGACCATCAATGACGGATCAGCCCTGGTGACAGGTGTGCTGCTGGCTTTCAATGTGCCCAGCAACCTTCCCGTCTGGATGACCATTGTCGGGGCATTAGTCGCCATTGCCATGGCAAAGATGAGCTTTGGCGGCCTGGGGAAAAATCCTTTCAATCCTGCCCTGGTCGGACGGGTTTTCCTTCTGATGTCATTTCCGGTGGATATGACATCCTGGCCGGTTCCAAAACCAATATTTGGAGGCACGGCACTCACTGATGCCATCACAGGCCCTACTACCCTTGGAATTGTGAAAGACGGGCTCAAGGCCGGAAAAACTGTTTCTGAGCTTTTACCCCAGATCCCCGGATATGCGAGTGAATTGCTTGGTAACCAGGGTGGGTCGCTGGGGGAAGTTTCCGCCATTGCCTTACTGATCGGAGCTTTTTATATGTTTTATAAGAAAATCATCACCTGGCATATTCCGGTTATCTTACATGCTGTCAGTGGTGATTTTCTCAGGGATTTTCTGGCTGATCAATCCGGAAAGATATCTTGATCCATTGTTTCACCTGCTTACAGGCGGTATGATGCTCGGGATATTTTATATGGCAACAGACATGGTCTCTTCCCCGATCAATACAAGAGGGATGTTGATTTTTGGCGCTGGCTGCGGTATTTTGACCATGCTCATCCGGATCTGGGGTGGTTACCCTGAAGGGGTCTCATTCGCTATCCTGATCATGAATGCTTTTACCCCGTTAATAAACAGGAGCATTAAACCCAGAAGGTTTGGGGTTATTAAAAAAAATTAATCCATACGAATATGGCAAAGAAAGAGTCTTCTTTCAAAAATATGATCATTTCCCTTGTGGTTATTTCCTTTGTGGCTTCCCTTGCCCTTGGGGGTATTTACTCATGTAACAAAAGAGCCGATTGAACTGGCAATTAAAGCCAAGCAGGAAAATGCCATAAAGGAGGTGCTTCCCGATTTCGACAGCCTGTATACATACAAAATCATGCCGGCCAACGGAAAAGATTCTCTTGGCATTAACCTGGCTTATAAAGGGGACACGCTGGTAGGAACTGCCGTGGCAACTTATTCAAACAATGGATATGATGCAACACAGATCCAGCTTATGGTAGGGTTTTTACCCGATGGATCTATCCAGAATATATCTGTCGTTCAGCAGAAAGAAACCCCCGGACTGGGTACAAAGATGAAAGAGCCAAAGTTTAAAGATCAGTTCAATAAGAAAAATCCTGCTGAATTTATACTTGAAAGTTAAAAAAGATGGTGGACAGGTTGATGCCATAACAGCCGCGACAATCAGTTCCAGGGCATTCTGTGATGCCGTTGACCGGGCTTATCAAACTTATCAGAAGAAAGGAGGGAAATAATCATGAGCCAGTGAAAAAATTTCACCAAAGGATTTATTAAAGAAAACCCGATCCTGGTACTGTTGCTGGGAACATGTCCTACCCTGGCAGTCACCACATCTGCCATCAATGGATTGGGTATGGGATTGGCCACAACCTTTGTCCTGGTCGGTTCAAATGTAGTGGTTTCACTGGTTAAATACTCCGTTCCCGATAAAGTGCGCATCCCGGCATTTATTGTAATCATAGCTTCTTTTGTCACCATAGTGCAATTGGTGATGCAGGCTTATACACCTTCACTTTATGATGCGCTGGGTATTTTTATCCCTTTGATCGTGGTCAATTGCATTGTTCTTGGCAGGGCAGAAGCTTTTGCTTCCAAGCAATCGGTTTTTTCTTCTTTGATCGATGGACTGGGCATGGGCTTAGGTTTTACCATGGCACTTTTCCTCCTGGGCTCTGTCAGGGAAGCACTGGGGAATGCTTCTGTCCTGGGTTATAAATTTATTGAAGGTGACGGCATCCTGGTTTTCATTCTTTCACCCGGTGCATTTATTGCCCTGGCATACTTTATTGCGCTAATGAACCGGATTAAAAAAACTACTTAAAATCAGAATAAGATGGAATATTTTGTCATTATCATTTCGGCCATTTTCGTTTCCAATATTGTTTTATCCCAGTTCCTGGGTATCTGCCCATTCCTGGGGGTAAGCAATAAGGTGGCAACCTCAGTTGGTATGAGCGCTGCCGTGGTTTTTGTCATAGCACTGGCCACGATAGTTACCTGGGTGTGTATTCAAATATGTCCTTGTTCCTTTTAATATCACATTTCTTCAGACCATAAGCTTCATCCTGGTCATTGCGTTTTTGGTGCAGATGGTCGAGATCATCCTGAAGAAAATCTCCCCACCGTTATACCAGGCTCTTGGGATTTATCTGCCTTTGATCACTACCAACTGTGCTGTGCTTGGTGTTGCACTTCTGGTCCATACAAAAGAATACAACCTGCTGGAAAGCGTTGTATATGGAATTTCCATTGCAGTAGGCTTTGGTTTTGCCATGGTATTATTTGCGGGCATCCGTGAACATACTGGAACTTATGGGAACGCCAAAAGGCATGAAAGGCGTGCCTATTGCGCTGGTTACTGCAGGCATTTTATCCTTGGCATTTATGGGCTTCAGCGGCCTGGTGAAATAATGGATAACGAAAGTGTAATTTACTTCAGGGATGTTCCTGATTTATCAGCGGGATACGATGGTTTTTTCAGGTGCATCCCTTGAAATTAAGCATGGTGAATTTGTTTACCTGATCGGTAAAACCGGTACCGGGAAAAGTTCCCTCCTCAAAGCCATGTATGCCGAACTGCCTGTCAGGCAAGGAGAAGCAATGGTGGCAGGATTTGACCTGATCGGGTTGCGGAATAAGGAAATTCCTTTGCTCAGAAGAAAACTGGGAATTATCTTCCAGGATTTTCAGCTGCTTGGCGACCGCAATGTTGAAGAAAACCTGATGTTTGTTTTAAAGGCGACCGGCTGGAAGAACAAAAAGGAGATGAAAGAGCAGATCAAGGATGTTTTGCAGAAAGTCGGGCTTTCCACTAAAGGATTTAAATTGCCTCACCAGCTATCCGGAGGGGAGCAGCAAAGAGTTGCCATAGCCCGTTCCCTGCTTAATAACCCTGAAATAATCCTGGCTGATGAACCTACCGGGAATCTTGATCCCGAAACATCCAGGGAAATCATGAGGCTGCTCATCGAGATCAGCCAATCAGGACGTGCCGTACTGATGGCAACACATAATTATTTGTTACTGAATGAGTTTTCTTCCCGCATTATCCGCTGCGAGGGAGGTAAAGTTCACACTTTGTAAATAAGCCCGATCATTTTTTGCCCGTTCACCAGGTTATCATATCTCTCTTTCAAGTATTCCGCCCGGTGATTGGCTTCTTCAATGGTAAACTCTTCAGTGAAGAGTTCTTTAAGTTTTGTGCGCAGCTCTTCTGCCGTATTGCCTGTTTCACATAAGGTTTCCAGTGAGGTGCCTTTGGTCATTGCATCATTTACAAGGCAAAACCTGCCATTATATAATGTGTTTAACAGCTTCAGTTTTAATCCCGTAGCCTGGAAAGTCACGAGGATATTTACCTGAGCATTGCGGATCAGGTCGAACATCTTATCATCATCCGGATTGGCTACAAGCATCACATTCTGGTAAGATCCAGCCAGCTTCCTGAACTTGTCACGGGGTTTCATTCCTGCAATGATCAATGGAATGTCAAGCCCGTTGAATACTTTAGTGATAAGGTAAGTAGCTGCATACTCATTTTCCGGGACTTCGATATTTCCGTGGTAAAGGGCATAATCGCCTTTGCCGGGGAGAATAGAGACATGGTCATTAGCGTGAAAACTTGGTAAATGATGAATAGCTTTTGCCGGTAAAATGCTTCTGAAGATATTCGGTATCATGCTGTGAAACAGCAAGCATCAGGTCTGCATGCCTGAGGACTTTCTGGTACAACCGGAGTTTTGCACTTGCAAACAGGAAATAAACCCTGTTCTTGAAGTTTGCATCAACTTTGAACAAATTGAAATAATACCGGTGCTCAATATTGCTTTCCCGGTAGATTTTGAACCTGTTTTTCAGCCTCGGATCATCAATATAATAGCAACTATGAAGCCCTTCGAACAATACCGGGTGGTCATCTTTTAAAAGATTTGAAATCAGGGTCTTCAGATTTCCTGGATGATACTATATAAGGTGCAAGGCTGAATGCCGAGCGAAGCCCGGTTTTCCTTGGATAGTAAAATACCTCCTCACAAAATGAATTTAATTCCGGTGACCTGTCCCGGCCGGGATATTCAAAACAATGCAGGTGAATTTTAATGCCCAGCTTATATAAAGTACGGATCTTATAATATACATCGATGACCCCGCCATAATTTGGCGGATAGGGAATATCGAATGAAATAATATGGAGGTGCTTATCCGGCATAGGTTTCATAAACCTGTTTCAAGGCCTGTTTTTCATTTTCCCAGCAAAGCTCTGAAGCAGCAAATTTAAGGTTTTCTTTCCATTCCGCAATACGGGCGGGATCAGCGAGCATCTCACTGATTTTACCGGCAATATGTTCCGGGTCATGGCTCTCAATAAGGGAACCCACCTCGTATTCAAGTATAATTTTCCTGATCTCGGGTAAGGATGATGCCAGAACGGGGACCCTGGCCTGGATATAATCAAACAGCTTGTTTGGCAGGCTGAAGCGATAGTTGATATTGGTGTCCTTATCAATTGTAAGGCCGAGATCAGCATGTACCGTGTACCGGTATAGTTCATCAGACGGAAGCCGGGGGATAAACCTGATCTTGTCGCTCAGCGATGGATCTGCCGCCATTTTTTTTAAATTCCCTATGACATCCCCTCCGCCGATGATCAGCAATATCGCGTTATCGATATAATTCATGGCCAGGATGGCTTCTTCGGCGCCACGATGGATATTGATACCTGCTCCCTGCAGGAGGATTATCTTTTTATCCTCCGGCAAGTCCAAGCTCGGTGCGCGATTTTCTCAACCTGATATTCCCTGGAATATGGCACATTGCGGACAACTTTGACATCGACACCGTATTTCTCCCTGAAAATATCGGCCAGAGATTCATTGACCGTGAAAACATGCCTGAGCCTGAGGAAAAATAAATCGTTCAATAGCTTTCCAGGTATTCTGTACCCATTTACGATTGACCAATTCCGGCACTTCCGTAAAATTTTCATGGCTGTCGTAAATCAGGGGAAGTTTTTTAAATTTGGAAATCAGATAATTGGGGAGTAATGTGTCGAGATCATTTGATACCAGCAAATCTGCTTTATGAAAAAGAAGAAAAAAGAAAAGGCGGATATTGAATTCAGCATAGAATAGCGGGCCTTTTTCAAAAAGGAGCCTCATGCGGTGCTGTGAATAGGGTTTATCCGCCAAAGGGATGGAGTCCCTTTTCTTCCTGCCAGCAAGCCTGACATCAAATCCCATCTCCGTAAGGGTGCGGCATACACGGTCGACCCGCTGGTCGGTGCTCAGATCGTTAATTACCGATACAATGACTTTTTTCAAAATGATGAAAAAATGAGAATGCCAATAATTACAAAAGCACTAAATTAGAAATAATCACCGACATTTGCTTAAATTTGATGTTTTCCGGAACGCATAACCCATGGAAATATTTTCACATCACCCTTTATTCAAATTCAATACCTTCGGTATTGAGGTGTATGCCAGGGAGTTTGCTGAGGTTAATTCAGATGATCAATTGCAGCAGGTCATAAATAATAACCTGGATCATTCAAAAAAGCTTTTATTACTGGGCGGTGGCAGCAATATCCTGTTTACCGGTGATTTTGACGGATTGGTCATAAAGATCTCCACAAAAGGCATTGAGGTAATCAGGGAAGATGCAACCGAAGTGGAAGTGAGGGTCGCAGCGGGGGAAGATTGGGATGGACTGGTTCAATATTGCGTGGAAAAGGGATGGGGAGGGCTTGAGAACCTGTCGGGCATACCCGGGCAGGTTGGAAGCAGCCCGATCCAGAATATCGGTGCCTATGGAGCGGAATTAAAAGACCATTTTGTTTCCCTGCAAGCTATAAACCGTTGCACAGGTGAGTCTATAAACTATGATGCGGAAATGTGCCAGTTCGGTTATCGTGACAGTATTTTCAAACGAGCGTTAAAAGGGCGGGTGATCATTACCCACGTGGTTTTCCGGTTACAGAAAACACCCGTCTTTAACCTGGCTTACCAGGCATTAAAACAAAGGCTGGGGCACCTTCCTGAAAACGAAATCAGTTTGCACCATATCCGTGAAGCTGTATTGCAGATCAGGTCGTCCAAACTGCCTGATCCATCGGTCATCGGGAATGCCGGCAGTTTTTTCAAGAACCCGGTTGTGAGTTCTTCAGTAATGGAGCATTTAAAGGAAAGGTTCCCGGAGATCGTTTACTATATTGTTCCAGGTTCCGGGTTTCGGGTTCCAGGAGTAGAGAATTCGACCGCCGACCGCCGACCGCCGACTGCTGACTTCAAGCTGGCTGCCGGCTGGCTTATAGAGCAGTGTGGCTGGAAAGGATTCAGGACAGGGGATGCCGGGGTTCATAAAGACCAGGCGCTGGTGCTGGTGAATTACGGCAAAGCGACCGGCATGGAAATCCTTGACCTGGCTGCCAGGATTCAAAAGTCAGTAAAGGAAAAATTCGGAGTTGATCTGGAGAGGGAGGTGAATGTGGTTTAGTTGGTCGACCAAATTGTCGCCATCTATGAGGTTATATATCAATTTATTAAGAGATAAATTATGCTGTGGGTAAGGAATTTCTATCATTCGTTCTGAAATTATATTGGATGAATTCGTTGTCATGCCCAATCATTTTCATGCCATCGTTTTGATATGTAGGGGCGACCGGTCGGTCGCCCTACGATACGGTGCAAAATCAATCGGCGACCAGCCGGTCGCCCCAACCAGACCTGTGGGCCCAATACCGAAATCCATCGGCTCATTGATGGCGGGTTACAAATCATCGGTAACAAAAAAAATAAATCAAATTAGACATAAACCTGGCGATCAGGTATGGCAACGTAATTACTATGAACATGTTATAAGGGATGGAAAATCACTTATCAGGATCCGTCAATATATTTATGACAATCCGATAAATTGGATGAAGGATGAATTTCACTTTTAAAATAAATATTATAGGATTTTGTCTTACATTTGATTTTAGAGAACAGGATAAATATGATCAGGAAAGTCTCTTTTAAATATTTGATTGGGGTTATCTGGCAAAGAAAAGAAGCGCTTATCTGGATGACCGCGCTGATCTTTCTTGCTGTCAGTAACCCGGCCGATCACCATTATACCCTTTGCCCGCTTGATAACCTGGGTATATCTTATTGTCCCGGTTGCGGACTGGGACGATCGATCGGGTATTTTTTCCGGCTGGACCTGGAATCTTCATTCCTTTCCCACCCTCTGGGCATTCCGGCGATCATCCTTTTAATTTACAGGTCATTCAAAATTATTTTTAGACCAGTTGCATTAAATTTATCAACCTCTTAATCAATAATTATTATGGCAAATTTTTTTCAGTTTCTTCCAGAGCTCCAGGGCCGTGAGCTCATGTTTGTCCAGGGCCTGACCAAAGATTTCAGTGAAACGCAGATGATGAATTTTGCTAATGTTTACCGAACCAGGAGACGTGATCCACAAATAATCCTTCTCACAACACTTCTGGGATTTGTTGCAGTTGCCGGTGTTCAGCGGTTTCTTATCAACCAGATCGGGATGGGCATTCTTTATCTCTTTACGGGGGGTCTGTGCCTGATCGGAACGATCATCGACCTGATCAATTACCAGGACCTGGCCATGGAATACAATATGCAGCAGGCAAATGAAGCGGCTATGCTGGTTAAAGGGATGTAACGGTAATTACCCGATCTTCATTCCGCCAATAAGTTCCGTCACCGACTTAACACCATGACGGACCATGTAATCTTCGATTCCTTCCAGGATTTTTATTGATATGGCCGGATCGATATAATTCACTGTGCCAACCTGGATGGCGCTGGAACCTGCCAGTAGAAACTCAATGGCATCCGTGGCATTCATAATTCCTCCCATTCCGATTACAGGTACTTTAACGGCTTTGAAAACATCCCACACCATCCGCAGGGCAATGGGTTTTATGGCAGGTCCGGACAAGCCGCCTGTGATGGTCCCCAGGATGGGTTTGTGCGTTTCGGCATTGATCGCCATACCCAGGAAAGTATTGACCAGAGAAACGGAATCGGCCCCGGCATCCACCACGATCCTGGCCATATCGGCAATGCTGGTCACATTCGGCGAGAGCTTGACGATCAATGTTCCCTTGATAAACATCACGGACGGCTTTTGTAGCTTCCATGGCTGTTTTGGGATTGATCCCGAAAGCCATTCCTCCGGCCTTGACGTTTGGACAGGAAATGTTCAGCTCGATGGCTTTTATCCCTTCTACCTCGTTCAATTTCGAGGCTACCGTAATATAATCATCTATAGTTGAACCATTGACATTCGGAATGATATAGGTGTCGAAATGCCTTATGCGCGGGATAAATGGTGCTAATGTAATTATCTATGCCCTTGTTCTGTAAACCCACTGAATTGAGCATGCCGGATGCCGTTTCAGCCATCCTTGGATATGGATTGCCTTCCCGGTTCTCCAGGGTGATCCCTTTGGTAAAAATGGCCCCCAGCCGGTTGACATCCATGAATTCCGTATACTCTTCACCATAGCCATATGTGCCGGAAGCGGTCGATACCGGGTTCTTCCAGGTCAGATCATGTATTTTAACTTCCAGGTTTACCATTTCAGATCATTAACATTAAATACAGGGCCTTCCGTACAAACACATTTATTGCCATTGACAGTGGGGACTATACAGCAAAGGCAGGCGCCAAAACCGCATGCCATGGTGTTTTCAAGAGAAGCTTCGCAGCGGATATTTCTTTCCCCGGCTATTTTTGCGATAGCCTTCATCATGGGATCCGGGCCACAGGTGGCGATAAAATCAAAGGGGAGGTCTTCCTTACTGAACAGGCTGTGTTGCGTCACCAGTCCTTTTTCGCCCAGGGAGCCGTCTTCTGTAGTTATCAACACATGCCCAAGGCTTCTGAACTGATCGGCCAGCACGATTTCATCTGCTGTCCTTGCGCCGAAAAGAAATGTTGCATCCACCCGGTTTTTTTGTAACTCCCTGCCATACAGGATGAAAGGTGCGATGCCCGAGCCTCCAGCCACTACCAGGATACGCCCGGAATCCGGCACGGAAAAGGAATTCCCCAGAGGATAAATCAGGCTGAGTTTATCTCCTTTGTGCATTTCACCCAGCAGCCTTGTGCCTTCCCCGATAACCTTCACAAAGAAACTCAGCGTATTGTTATCATAATTAACATCGTAAACCGAGAAGGGCCGGCGGAGAAATACTTTCGGGGAATTGGCAATCTCTATTTCTGCAAAATTGCCGGGATGGATGGCTGGTAATCTGTCAGATGCCTCAAGCTCTATGATGAATGTCTTATAATTCAGCCATTTGTGGTTAAGAACGATAAAATCCTCGACTTTTTTCATCTATTCTTCAGCAGGTGTAGCCTCTTCAGGTTTTGCTTCTTCAACTGTCTCTTCGCTGAAATCCAGCATTTCCTTTTCCAGCAGAAGATTATACCATGAAAGTGTTTTCTTCATATCAGAAGTATATACACGTTCAGGATCATATTCAGGAATAGCTTCCAGGAAAAATTTTTTCAATGCCGCGCTGTCGGAACCGGTATCAGGAACTGCTTTACCTTCAAGTTTCCCATGTATTTTCCTGAATACCTCTTTTAATGGAAGGTCTTCCTCGCCCGTGGTGAAAATGCTTATTTCCTCCAGAGAACTCACCCGCTCGTGTGCAAAGACAGGAAACCTTTTTCCATCGGCAAAGGATTCAACAATAAAACCGGCCTTAGTCTGTGATAGCATCTTATAAAGACCTGGTTTTCCGGAAATAGCTAATATTTTGCTCAGCTCCATCTTAAAATTTTTGGCAAAATTAAGAATTTCTCCTGAGAAAGTTGAATTTCAGGCAAAAGTCTGCAAATCATGTAACCTTTTATACAGTCCCCCTGATTGCATTAGTTTTTCGTGATTGCCGCTTTCGACGATCCTGCCTTTTTCCAATACGATGATCTCATCTGCAAATTTTATGGTCGAAAGCCGGTGGGCGATAACGATGGAGGTGCGGTCTTTCATCACCTTCAGCAAGGCATCCTGGACGAGTCTTTCCGATTCGGAATCCAGGGCAGAAGTCGCTTCATCCATGATCAGGATGGGCGGGTTCCTGAGGATGGCGCGGGCAATGCTGATACGCTGCCGCTGGCCCCCGGAAAGTTTGGCTCCCCGGTCACCGATATTGGTCTCATAGCCTTCTTCCATAGCCATGATGAATTCGTGGGCGTTGGCCACCTTCGCAGCCGCAATAACATCATCTATGGTTACACCAGCTTTGCCGAAAACAATATTATTGAAAACCGAATCATTGAACAGGATGGATTCCTGGGTCACAATGCCCATGAGCGAGCGGAGGTCATCGATACGGTAATCCCGGATGCTTATTCCATCAATCAGGATATCACCGCCGATTGTATCATAAAAGCGGGGCAGAAGGTCGACAAAAGTGGATTTACCCCCGCCGGAAGGGCCGACCAGGGCTATGATTTTTCCTTTTGGTATCACTACATTGATCTGGCTTAGCACTATCATCCGTCTGGTAACTGAAAGAAACATCCCGGTATTCAATTTCTTTTTTAAAATCATCAATTCTGACGGGATTAGCTTTTTCAATGATAACTTCTTCAGCATCCAGTATTTCAAAAACCCTTTCGGCAGAAGCAATTCCTTTCTGAATGTGAATAATAACCGGTAGAAAAAGTTTTTGCCGGGGGGATGATCTGTGAAAAAATCAGGATATAGGTAATGAAAACCGCCGCCGAAATGGTGCCCGAGTCGCCCAGGACCAGTCTGCCGCCGTACCAGAGGACGATGATGATCACGACGGAAGAAAGAAATTCGCTCATTGGAGATGACAAATCACGGGTCCTGAATATCTTGACCATCAACCTGGAATAATTCCGGTTCAGCTCCCTGAAACGCATATCAGAAAAACCTATGGCTGTAAATGCTTTGATGATCCTCAACCCGCCGATTGTTTCCTCAACAACCGAGAGCAGCCCTGAAAAACGTGCCTGCCCGACTTTGGATTCTTTCCTCAGGTTCCTGCCGATAACTCCTATCACATAGCCTGTCATCGGCAGGAGTATCGTGACGAAAAAAGTGAGTTCCGGGCTCATGATCATCATGGTAACATAATAAGCGATGATCGTGATCGGGTCACGGAAAATGATCTCCAGGTAGTGCATGATGGATACGTCAATCTCCTGCACATCCGTAGTAATCCTCGACATGATATCGCCTTTTTTGCGCTGGTTAAAATATGATAAGGGCAGGATAAGGATCTTATGATAGATTTCATTGCGGATATCCCTGACAGCATTGACCCTGACCTTAGCCAGGAAAAACATGGCCAGGAACCTGGAAAGGTTGCGGAAAAAGAAACTGGAGAGCAGGAAAACGCATATAAAGATCAGGGCATCAACCTTGCCGTTTTCAATGATGGTTTTACTGATGAAATAATTTAAATACCCGATGAGTGATTCTGCATTAAACTGAAATTCTGGCTTGGTAGTCACCAGTTCTTCAATCCCGAAAAGAAGGTTCAGGAAGGGGATAAGCATGACGAAAGAAACAAGTGAAAATACAATGACCAGGATATTTGACAAAACATTCAGCAATGCATATGCCCAATAGGGTTTGATGTAGCTGAGTATCCTGAGGAATTTCTTCATTTTGTCTTTGCCTCATCAGATAATGTCAATCCCGGTATAGTTCTCAGGTGTGATGCTTTTTAACTCGGTCTTTAATTTTTTGAGGGACTTTGAGCCCTTCAATAAAAGCATGAAACGTCTTTTTGTCGATTTTCTTATTTGTGCGGGTAAGTGCTTTCAATGCTTCATAAGGATTTGGATAATTTTCCCTCCGGAGGATCGTCTGGATGGCTTCAGATATAACTGCCCAGTTTTCCTGCAGATCGCTATGCAGCTTTTCTTCATTCAGGATCACCTTATCCATGCCTTTGATAAGGGATTTGATTGCGATCAGGGTATGCGCCACCGGTACGCCGATATTCCTTATTACGGTAGAATCGGTGAGATCTCTCTGTAACCTGGAGATTGGCAAGTTTTTCGGAAAGATGCCCGAAGAGGGCATTTGCCATGCCAAAATTCCCTTCGGCATTTTCGAAATCGATAGGATTGACCTTATGAGGCATGGCAGAAGAGCCGACTTCTCCCTCTTTGATCTTTTGCTTAAAGTAATCCATGGAAATATAGGCCCACATATCCCGGCAGAAGTCGATCAGTATGGTATTGATCCGGCTCAGGTTATCGAACAATGCAGCCAGGTTATCATAATGCTCGATCTGGGTTGTAGCTTTCTGCCTTGCAAGGCCAAGCGACCGGCTGACAAACTGGTCGGCGAAGGCTGCCCAGTCGATATCCGGGTAAGCCACTTTGTGAGCATTGAAATTGCCCGTGGCACCGCCGAACTTGGCTCCGAAAGGGATCGTTTTCAGCAGGGCCAGCTGGTTCTTCAGCCGGTCGGCGAAAACATAGATCTCCTTGCCGAGGCTGGTTGGGGAGGCCGGCTGACCATGCGTGCGCGCGAGCATGGGAATGTTTTTCCATTCTTTGGCTTTGCGGACCAGCATATCTTCCACTTCGTTAATCAATGGAAGAAGGACTTCATTTAAAGCTAGTTTGGTGGCATAAGGAACGGCCGTATTATTGATGTCCTGGGAAGTGAGGCCAAAATGGACAAATTCCTTGTACTGTTTCAGTTTCAGCTTCTCAAACCGCTTTTTAACATAGTATTCCACCGCTTTCACATCGTGATTGGTCGTTTTTTCGATTTGCTTGACCTCTTCAGCATCTACAAAGGTGAAATTCCTGCTGATGCCCCGCAGTTCTTCGAACAGGCTCCTGTCGAAGTCTTTCAGCTGAGGCAGCGGTATATTGCAGAGTGCGATGAAGTATTCTATTTCAACAAAAACCCGGTAGTTGATATAAGCCGCTTCTGAGAAATAATAGGCCAGGGGCTCGGTTTGTTTGCGATACCTGCCATCGACCGGCGAGATGGCATTGGATGTGGTAATTTCCATTGGTTCGGTTATTAATTAATTCACCGGGTAAATTTATATACAAACTATTCGAATTGTCAATTATTTATGATTTTTTTTTGAAATTATTTTTTCACCCCCCCCTCCCAACCTCCCCCCAAGCGGGGGGAGGGGATAGACTCTGCAAGAATATTTCCCTCACGCCTTTGCCTTTTCCCGCTTTTATTCTAATTTTGAACTGTTTGTTTAATAATAAGTATGACTTAAGCAACATCCTGAATTTAAAAACTTAATTCAATCTTTTTAAAATCAGATCATAAAAACCAAAAGACAGATATGGAAGTAATGGATCAAAAGACGGTAATCGTTGGGAACAAAGGCAAGGATGTCCGCTCCGATTGCCAGGTTACCATGGAACTTAACGAAAGCGGTGGAATTCAACTTACCATCGATAGCCGGGTGCAGGTAATGTATGGAAAAGCCATCAGGGACCTTGCCGAAGATGTCCTCGCATTTTTTCGGTATTCAGCATGCCAGCGTGCTTATCGAAGATTCAGGTGCGCTGGATTTTGTTTTAGCAGCCCGCCTGGAAGCAGCTATCAAGAAACTGATCAAAACAGATAAGGAATACCTGACCGGTTTTCCTGGAAGAAAACAAGTACCAGACCGAAAAGGAGACGAAACCGTTTTTCAAGGCTTTATCTTCCGGGAAATTCGCCTAAACTGATGATAAACGCCGGTATCCACAACCCCGACGGTATTATTCTCGATCTGGAAGATGCCGTTGCAATCGACAGAAAATTTGAAGCCCGGTTCCTGGTCAGGAATGCCTTACGGAGCCTGGATTTTTACGGTGCAGAGCGGATGGTCAGGATAAACCAGCTGCCAATGGGCCTGGAAGACCTTGAATTTGTCATTCCTCATAATGTAAACCTTATCCTGCTGCCTAAATGCGAATCTGCGGACCAGATCCGCCAGGTTAATGAAAAAATCATTGGAGATACAGGTTAAGAAAAGTATTGCAGGTAAGGTATGGCTGATGCCGATCATCGAAAGTGCGAAGGGCGTTGTGTTCTGCTATGACATTGCGTTCTCGGCCGATAATGTGGTGGCTATGGCTATAGGGCTGGAAGATTATACAGCCGACCTGGGCACGTTACGTACGGAAGAGGGCACCGAGTCGCTTTTTGCGCGGGCCAAACTGGTCGTGGCCTGCAAAGCCGCTGGCATCCAGGCTATTGATTCTGTCTTTTCCGATGTCAGCGACATGGAAGCGCTAAAAAGGACAATTTTACGGTCGAAATCGCTTGGTTTCAATGGCATGGGCTGTATCCACCCACGGCAGATCGCCGTCATCCATGAAAACTATGCCCCTGAAGCTACCGAAGTCGAAAAGGCAAAGAAGATCTATATCGCTTTCCAGGAAGCCACGGAAAAAGGATTGGGTGTGGTTTCACTCGGAACAAAAATGATTGACCCGCCGGTGGTCAAAAGGGCATTGAAGGTGATCGACCTGGCCGTTGCAACCGGTAAACTATCTAAAAACTGGAGGGAAGAATTATGAAAAAGTACGATAAACTGGTGACCAACGCCGCCGGCAGGATCGTCCCGCAGGAAATCAACGGCGAGCAGCATATTCCATATAAAGGTGTCGGCAAACATATCCCCGACGGACGCAAGTTCGCACCCCGGATATACAGCTGTGCCAATTATCCCGCAGATGGAAACAAAGTAATGCCTGACCTGAAAGAAGCGCTGATCCGCGCCGGGCTTCGTGACGGCATGACCATCTCCACCCATCATCATTTCCGCGATGGCGACCTGGTCGGAAACGAGATTTTCCATATCGCCCATGAACTTGGCGTTAAAAACCTGCGCTGGTTTCCTTCAGCTTCCTTCCCCTGCCATGAGCCGCTGACCAAATACCTGGAAGATGGAACGATCAACCGGATTGAAGGAAGCATGAACGGTCCGCTCGGACGTTTTTGCTCGGAAGGCAGGATGCAGGGGCTTGGCGTTTTAAGGTCACACGGCGGCCGCTACCAGGCTGTACAGGATGGGGAGGTGCAAATAGACATCGCCGTGATTGCGGCGCCCACAGCCGATCCTTTTGGCAATGCAAACGGGGTGAACGGATCAGCCGCCTGCGGATTGCTCGGCTTTGCCCTGGCCGATTCACAGTATGCCGATAAAGTTATCGTCGTAACCGATAACCTGGTGCCGTTCCCCTGCATTCCCTGGCAGATCCATGGAAATTATGTCGATTATGTTGTGGTGGTGGATAAAGTAGGCATTCCGGAAAAGATAGTTTCAGGGACTACGCAGATCACCCAGAGCCCTGACCGGCTTTTGCTGGCCGAGCTGACCGCTAAATTCTGCGATGCCGCCGGCATTGTCAGGGATGGCTTTTCTTACCAGGCCGGGGCAGGCGGTACCGCCCTTTCGATCGGTATCTACTTCAGCCAGATGCTAAGGGAACGGGGTGCCAAAGCCCGCTTTATCACGGGCCGGGAGTAACAAATACCCTGTCAAAATGCTCGAAGAAGGCCTGGTGGATTATATCCTTGACGGACAAACTTTCGACCTGGAAGGTGTCCGCTCGATGCGCGAAAATCCCAACCATGTCAATACCAGCCCGTTTACCAGCTACAATTATCATGGGAAAGGCAATTTTGCCTCCATGGTGGATGTGGTTATCCTTGGCGCCACGGAAGTCGACCTGAATTTCAACGCCAACGTGGTGACCCATTCCGATGGTTATCTGTTGCATGGGATCGGCGGCTGGCAGAATTGCCTCTTCTCAAAATGCACTATCCTGCCGATACCCTTATTCCGCGACCGGATGCCGGTCATCCTTGATGAAGTGACCACGCTTTGCGGCCCGGGCGAACTGGTCGATGTGATTGTTACCGAAAGAGGCATAGCTGTTAATCCATTGCGCCAGGACCTGATTGATAAGGTAAAAGATGCCGGCTTGCCCCTCAAAACCATCGATCAGCTTCAGCATGAGGCGGAAAAGATCTGTGGGAAGCCTGCCAAACCTGAACTTGGCGATGAAGTTGTTGCAGCGATCAAATGGGTGGATGGCACGGTGATTGATTCGGTGAGGAAGGTGATAAGAAAGTAGGACGGTAAGACTGTAGGACTGTAAGACTGTAAGACGGTAGGACTTTAGGAAAGTGATATAAGGTGAATTATTGACGAATATCCGGAACATACTGATCCGATATTGGGGTTATTCTACCTTCCGCCCGATGCAGGAAGAGATCATCCAATCGGTTCTGGATGGAAAGGATACCCTGGCATTGCTGCCGACCGGCGGCGGGAAATCGGTCTGTTTCCAGGTGCCTGCTCTGGCCATGGAGGGCGTTTGCCTTGTGATCACTCCCCTGATCGCGCTGATGAAAGACCAGGTCGAAAACCTGAAGAAAAAAGGGATCAAGGCTGTGGCGGTATACTCCGGCATGCACCGGAATGAGATCCAGATCGCGCTGGATAATTGCGTTTATGGCGATATCAAATTTCTGTACCTCTCACCGGAGCGTTTGCAAACCGAACAATTCCTTCAAACCTTACGAAAATTAAAAGTCAGCATCCTTGCCGTTGATGAGGCCCATTGCATCTCGCAGTGGGGATATGATTTCCGGCCCCCTTACCTTCAGATTGCGGAGATCAGGAAATATATCCCGAAAGCCCCGGTCCTGGCTCTTACTGCTACTGCAACGCCCGGTGTGATCACTGATATACAGAAAAACCTTGCATTTAAAACGGAAAATGTATTCCGGAAAAGCTTTGAAAGGAAGAACCTGACGTATATCGTCATTAAAGAAGAGGACAAGAATGGTCGCCTGCTCAGGATATTAAAGAAGGTACCGGGTACGGGCATTATTTATGTCCGGAACCGGAAGAAAACGGTCGAAACGGCTACTTTTCCTGCAGAAAAACGGCATCAAAGCTGATTTTTATCATGCCGGGCTTGATGTGAAGGCCCGGAGCAAAAAGCAGGATGCCTGGATCAGGGAGGAGAGCAGGATCATGGTGGCAACCAATGCTTTTGGGATGGGTATCGATAAACCCAATGTCAGGCTGGTGGTGCATATCGATCTGCCTGACAGTATGGAAGCCTATTTCCAGGAAGCCGGCCGGGGTGGGAGGGATGAGAAAAGGGCTTATGCGGTGACACTTTTTCACCAGGCCGACCTGCCGAAATTGCAGGAAAACCTTGAAAAGGAATTTCCGCCTGTCGAAAAGATCAAGGAAATTTACCAGTCGCTGGGTAATTATTTTCAATTGCCCGTCGGGAGTGGAAAAGACGAAAGTTTTGATTTTGAGATTTATACTTTTTGCCGGAATTATGGTTTCAATCCGGTCATTGTCTACAATGCACTGCGGTTCCTGGAAAGGGAAGGGTATATTTTGATGAATGAATCGCTGGAAACGCCTTCCCGGATACATTTTGAATCAGACCGGGAAGATATTTACCGTTTCCAGGTAGAGAACAAATCGCTGGATCCATTCATCAAGCTTTTGCTCAGGTCATATTCCGGTGTATTTACCGAATTTGTCCAGGTGAATGAGACTGAATTGTCGAAACGGGCCGGGATCAAAGGAAGACGAAGTGGTTTCCAACCTGCAGAAGCTCCAGAAAGCCGGTATACTGAGTTATGCAAAAAGGCCGGGAAAACCCCAGGTCATTTTCCCGGTGGAAAGACTTGATGTTGAAAAATCTGCGCATCTCCGCCGAAAACTATCATGAACGAAAGCGATTTGCCATGATCCGGATGGAAGCGGTAATGGAATATATCACATCGGATGAATATTGCAGGAGCCAGATGTTGCTTAAGATATTTCGGCGAAACCGGAGCCCCCCGTTGCGGCAGATGTGATATTTGCCTTGAGCGCAACAAGATGAACCTGAATGAGATGGAATTCAACCAGATCAGGGAGAAAGTCAAAGAATTGCTTCAACAAAAGCCAATGACCTTGCCGGAACTGGTCTTTGAAGCGGGCTCTTACGGCGAAGCGCATATGCTGCTGGTCATCCGCTGGCTTGAAGATAAAGGTGCCATCACCCGGGATGAGCAGATGAGATATGCCTGGAGGAAGCAGTTCAGGTTGAGGATATAACCTCACCCCCTGGCCCCCTCTCCATTTGGAGAGGGGGATTAGGGGGTCGGGGGTAATGGGGGTGAGGCTGGTATTTGGTGCTTGGAATTTGGAATTTTAATTGATGAAGCTGGAAAAATCATTTTATACTAGGCAGGATGTGGTTCAGATTGCAAGGGATCTGATCGGGAAATATCTTTTTACTAATTTTGACGGGATAGTCTCCGGAGGGATCATCATTGAAACTGAAGCTTATGAAGGCGTCACAGACCGGGCATCACATGCTTTCGGCGGCAGGCGGACTGCAAGGACAGAAGTGATGTTTGCGGAGGGAGGTGTGGCTTATGTTTACCTGTGTTACGGCATTCATTCACTTTTCAATATAGTCACCAATACAAATAATATTCCGCATGCTGTCCTCATCAGGGGCATATACCCGGTTGAGGGTTTGGAAATCATGAAGAAAAGGGCCCGGAAGGAAGTTATTAAGCCCGGATCAGGTTCAGGCCCAGGCAAAGTATCTAAATTACTGGGGATCCATTATTCCCATTCCGGCATTGATTTGTTGGGGGATAAAATATGGATCGAAGACAGGGGATTGGTGTTAACTGATGAAATTCTTACCGGACCAAGGATAGGTGTTGAATATGCCGGGGAAGACGCTAATTTGCCTTACCGGTTCCGGATACCTGAAGAAAAAGTTAAAAAATAAAAAAACCGGCGTCGCTTTCACGATGCCGGTTTTTTAGCTTTTCCGAAAAGGAAGCTTATTTCACCGTGTTGGAAAGATCAGCACCAGCTTTGAATCTGACAACTTTCTTGGCAGCGATCTTGATTTCTTTTCCAGTTTGCGGGTTTCTGCCTTTTCTTGCGGCTCTCTTGGCAACAGAGAATGAGCCAAATCCAACCAGGGCAACCCTGTCGCTCTTCTTCAGAGCTTTCATGGTGCTGCTGACAAAAGCCTCAAGGGCTTTCTTGGAATCAGCTTTGGTCATTCCGGTTTCTTTTGCCATTGCATCGATTAATTCTGCTTTGTTCATGCTTGTAAGTTTTAAAAGTTAACATTACATAAAACACTACAAAATTAAGCAATACACAAAAAAAGTCAAGCGAAAAGCCCGTAAATGCTGGAAAATGTTAATAAAACACGGTTTTTGTTAATAACTTGGGCGTTAAAAGCGTTGTTACAGTAAGGAAAGCGGGCTTTTTTTAGACTTTTACCCCACCTTCCAGTCAGTATTTATACGGAAACCTCTTAAAAATTCATCGATTTTCATATTCCTTTTTCCGGCTTGCTGTATCTCCCGGATATGTAAGATTCCATCACCAGTAGTCACCGCAAGGCCTGATTTCCCATCGGTAACAAGGACGGAATGCCGGAGATTGCTGTCAGTGGCTGATTTTAGAGTTTTATATATTTTAACCATGGAAGGATTCACCGGAAGGGGAGATGAAATTAGTGAAAGCGGCAGGATACGGGCATAATCCGCGTATCTTATTATAAATTTCGTCAGTGCTTTTTGACCAGTCGATCCGGCAATCTTCCCTGAATATTTTTGGCGCAGTCTTTAAGGGGACGGAAAGGTCGACCAGTTTACCTTGTTCTATGGTTTTAATGTTCCCCGCCTGGATCGCCTGTAAGGTTTTCAATACGAGGTCCGCACCTGCCGCTTTCATCCTGTCATGTAATTCACCGGCCGTTTCTTCCGGGTAGATGGGCATTTTCTCCTGGAAAATAATCTCTCCTGTGTCGATTTCCTGCTTCAAAAAAAAGGTAGTAAGACCGGTTTCAGTTTCACCGTTGATAATAACATGGTTTATAGGTGCGGCGCCGCGGTATTGCGGCAGCAGGGAGGCATGCAGGTTGAAAGTGCCCAGGGGTGGCATCTGCCAGACTATTTCAGGTAGCATCCGGAAAGCTACCACGATAAAAAGATCGGCCTGTATAGTGCTTAGTTCCCGGATAAAACCCGGATCTTTCAGCTTAGCAGGTTGCAGTACCTTAAGCCCCTGGCGCATGGCATATTCCTTTACCGGCGAAGCCTTCAGGACCTGGCCGCGGCCGGCAGGCTGGTCAGGAGCTGTAACAACGGCTGCAATATGATAATTATTTCGTACCAGGATATCCAAAGAATCCACTGCAAATTCAGGAGTTCCGAGAAAAATGAGCTTGAACGCTTCTTTCATACAGAAGCGAAATTACAAAAAAGAGAAGTGTATTACATCATTCCTTTGGCACGGGCGATGTATTTATCTATTTCCCTGGCTTCATTACTAGCAGGGAATTTAAATTTGATCCGTTCGTAGATCTCTAAAGCTTTTTTATAATCCTTGAGGATTTCGTAGGTCCACCCGGCTTTCATCAGGAAGAGCGGGGAACTGAATTCGTTTTCGTTAAGATCTGCGGCTTCAAGATATGCACCGGCTGCCTTGGCAGCCTGATCCATTTCAAGATAAGCATCGCCGAGGGCACCTTTGGCCATAGGCCCCAGCACCTGGTCTTTTCCTTTGAAAGATTTCAGATGATCGATAGCTTCTTCAAAATTGCCCATTTTCAGGTAACAAACACCGGCATAATACTTCGACAGGTTGGCACCTTTGGTCATTCCGTAATCATCGATGATTTCCAGGAACCCGGGATACATTCCATCTCCGTTGAGGGCAAGGTTCAGGGAATCGATCTCAAAATACCTCTCTGCCATGAACATCTGCTCATTGGCCTCCTTTTCCCGGGGTGCCATGTAGAAACGTTTAAACCCGAAAAATACCAGGACTACTACGACGATCACACCAATGATGATCGTTAAAAGTTGCTGATTTTTTTCAATAAATCGTTCTGTTTTACTCAGTGCTTCCTCGACTGCTACTATTCCGCCTTCAGTTTTATCCTGCTTTTTAGCCATAGCTGATTACCTTTTTATTATTCAGGGTGCAAAAGTAAATCTTTTTCTTGATTTGGCAAGCCTGAAAGATTTTATTAACTTTGTTCGTCAATCTTATAATTACTTAATAATAAAGATCATGGGAAAAGGCGATAAAAAAACAAAGCGCGGAAAGATCCTGATGGGATCTTATGGCGTAAGAAGGCCCAGGAGAAACCCTGCCGGTTCACTGCCTTTGGTAGCAGTAAAAGAAGAAAAACCGGCATTGAAAGAAAAACCACCGGCAAAGCCAAAAATTGAAAAAGTGGAAAGTGTTTTAGAAGCACCACCAGTGGCGGCTCCGGTAGAAGAAGCTGTTAAACCGCCTAAGAAAAAAGCACCGCCGAAAGCATCCTCAAAGAAAGAAGAAAAAGCGGCAGAATAAATTGATCATAGCAAGAGCCTGAAAACCTCTTGCTATTTTTTTGAATATATTTCCCCGTTCTTCAAAGTTCTTGTAACTGTCATAAGAAGCAGCTGCCGGTGATAACAGGCATATCTTTCCTTTGGCCGTATGCTTCCATACAAACTCAAAGGCCTCCTGCATGGATCCGGCTAAAAACAGCCTGACACCATCTTTCCTGTTTGCCTGGAATCCTTCATACATGCGCGATCCGGCTTTTCCTAAGAAAATAAAGTTCTTAACATGCGATTGGGCCAGGAAATCGACCATGGCGGAATAATCCAGCATCCTGTCGTACCCGCCAAGTATCAGTGTGTCAGTATCCGGTAAAGCCCTGACCGCAGCTATGGTCGCTTCGGGGATAGTAGCGATGGAATCGTTATAGAAGTGGATCCCGTTAAATTCACCCACATATTCCAGCCGGTGCTCCAGTCCATGAAATGTCGATAAACCGCGGAGGATTGATTCGTCGCCTGCACCGGCATTCCTGGCAGCCAGGACAGCTGCCATCATATTCATCTGGTTATGCTTTCCCTTTAAAAGGAAATCGTCCGTGATCTCAACGAAGGGGGTCTCATGCCCATTACAGCATAAAATGATCCGGTCGCCCGATAAATAGCAGCCTTCTTCCATGTGAAAACCTGAAGAGAAGGAAAAATATCGCCTCCTGGCGTTTAGTTTGTTGATCCGGTCACTAATACCAGGGATGTCTTCATTATATATAAAAATATCGCCATCAAGCTGTCCGGAAAGTATCCTCATTTTGGCACTGTAGTAGGCTTCGAGCGAAGGGTAACGGTCGAGATGCTCCGGGTAGAGGTTCAGCAAAACTGCAATATGCGGCGCCAGGATAGAATCTTCCAGTTGATGGGACGACATTTCAAACACGATCCGGGTTTCAGGGCCAACCTGGTCAAGGTAATCAAAAGGTGGAAGGCCGATATTTCCGACAAGGATGGAAGGTACGCCGGAAGTTTTTAACAGGTGATGGATCAGGCTGGATGTGGTGCTTTTCCCTTTAGTCCCGGTAATGCCGATAATCTGCCGGTGATATGCTTCCAGCATAAGATGGGTCTGCGAGGTGAGGATAGTTCCGGGTTCCAGTGCCAGCCCGGACGGAAGTCCGACTCCCGGACTTTTGATAATGAGCCCGTAATCCGGCAGTGATGATAAATAATTATCACCAAGATGCAGCGTCAGGTTTGGCGATTGTAAGATTTCACCCGCCCTTGAGGCTAAATCAAGGTCACGGTCGGCTATGCCGACCGGCAATTCCGGAAAATTCCGGCGGATGTACCGCAAGGTAGATTGTCCTTCCCTCCCGAAGCCCAGAATGAGCAGTTTCCGGTTTGCCAGCAATGGAGATAACAGTTTGATCATCTGAGCGCTTTTTCCAGTAAGGTGATGTATTTTGCTGGAAGGAAATGATCCCTGGCTAAAGCCAGGGGAAACTCACGGGATTCATCCCGGGGGGAGCCTGCCTCTGCCTGTGTAACCTGACCAGGTAAGGCATCTCAGCATCGCTGTACATTTTAACAGCCATATCCATGGCAAGATTGACTTCGTCAACTGTGCCGATACATTCAAAAGGTTTGACCTCCTGTTTACCTGTTAGCTGATCAAAAATATCTTCCAACCCGGGATCTTCCAGCAGGTTTTTCCCGAATATCCCGGTAAGTTTTTCGGGTTTCAGGAAAGGGGAAAGAATGATAAAAGTAAACAGGCATTTAGGACAGGCACCGCACCAGGTGCCTTTTTTGCTCCCGATATTACAGCTTCTGAAATGAGGCAGGAATTCCGGCATTTCTGAAAATATCCGGGCTATCTGTATTTCCGCCAGGGGGCGCAACAGGCTGAAATAATTAAAATCCTCCGAAATAAATGTACGGGTGTATTCCCGGAAATCTTTTTCGAATCCGATGGATTTGGAATACTGGTGATTGATCGATGTCCCCGGCACGGTTACCTCGTTGGCACTCGACTCATTGGAAAGGACAATTTCTGTCCTTCCTGTCAGATAGGCAGCCAGTAATGAATAAAAAGCAAGCAGTGCCGAAAAGGGGGTATGTCCGTTTAAAAATCCTTTTCCATTCAGTTCCAGCAACCGGGGATGAATTTCCCGGTAGAAATCAATCGTTTGGTCATCGCTTTTCCCTGCCGCATTAATGACATTCCGGGTTGTATTTCCGGGATTAATGACAAAAGGAATCCAGTTTTCAGTGTTCTTATTAAGAAGGCCCATGGTCACTGCCGAGTCTTTCCCCCCGCCAACCGGCACAAGGCAACCTCCCGTTCAAATGACCCGGAATGTATCGGCCTGGCTACCTTCTGCACCGGTAATTTTCATAAAATCATCTTCATTGACAAGGATGGAATTCGTAAAAAAGAATTCTCCCAGGCCATGGAAATATATTTTTTTCCAGAAATTCACCTGTGAAGCTGTCAGGATATGAGGCTTAACTATGACTTCGGCCGGACAGGCTGCTTTCCAGTAACTGATCAATTCGATCATTCCTATATGGAAAACCAGGTTATCCATTGCCTCTGGTGACAAACTGTCAACAGGTTGAAAAAAATTATTTTTATAAGGTATGCTGATACGGGGATTAAATGAATATTTTGATGAAAGATTGAATGAATAACTTATTTCCAGTGAATTTCCCGTGAAATGATAAGTATATAAATCATAAGAAAGGAACCCGAATTCTTTCCTTAAATCCTGAAACTTTGAAAAGTTATCATGCCTTATCATAAGGCTGGTATTATTTTTGTAATTTTAAAATTCAAAAGTAATCAATTCGGGGGCATCCCGGGAGGTGAAAAAGAAAATGAAAGATATTCACGACCTGCTCAAAATCAAGACCAATAATATCAAACCGGCCCGGGGAAAGATACTTATTTCGGAACCTTTGCTGCTTGACTATTTCTTTAAGCGATCGGTGATCCTGCTGGCTGAGCATAATGATGAAGGGACATTCGGTGTCATTGTCAACAAGCCGATTAAAGCCCGGTTCAATGATGTGGTGAAGGATTTTCCGGAATTTAACTCAAAAATATTTCTCGGCGGCCCGGTTCAGAGCGACAGCCTTTTCTTTATCCACACTTTAGGCGACAAGGTGGAGAACAGCCTGGAAATCATACCGGGGATTTACTGGGGTGGCGACATAGAACGCATCAGGGAACTGATTGAGCTTACCATGATCAAACCATCGCAGATCAGATTTTTCATCGGTTATTCGGGTTGGTCGCCCAATCAACTGGATGAAGAGCTGGAAAGAAATTCATGGGTTGTTTCCAATGTGACGGCTGACGATCTTTTAAGGACAACTCCTTCGATGCTCTGGAGCCGTTCCCTGCGCAAGCTTGGTGACGAATACGCCCATTGGATCAAGTTTCCCGATGATCCTGCCGACAATTAATTTATCTGCCATTATATGAAAGAAATGTGGGATCAGCGCTTTGCAGGCGAAGAATATGTTTATGGCACCCTGCCAAACCAGTTTTTTAAAGAAAAAATCGAGCAGGCCTGGAACCCGGTAAACTTATTTTACCGGCAGAAGGGGAAGGGCGAAATGCTGTATTTGCTGCCGGGCTGGGCTGGCAGGTAACAGCGATGGATTTCAGCGAGGAGGCAAAGAAAAAGCTTTAAAGCTTGCAGAAGCGGAAGGTGTTCAGATTGATTACATAACCGTTGATGATTTGATAAAATGGATTTCGGGATCGAAATTATATGATGCCGCAGCTTTAATCTACGCCCATATTGCATCCTGATCACCGGCAGGAAGTGCACAGGAAGATAGCTAGGAGCCTGAAGCCAGGCGGGTATCTCATCCTGGAAGCTTTTAACAAAAACCAGATCATATAATTCCTCGGGAGGGCCAAAGTCCGTTAGAAATGCTTTATTCAAACCATGTTAGCTGGATGATTTTAAAGATCTTGATATCCTTACTTGGAAGAAAATAATGTAGTGCTTGACCAGGGCGGTTTTCACCAGGGTGATGCGGCCATAATCAGGTTGTACGGACAAAAACGAAAAATTAATTTTGCCTCATGGGTATTTTTCGCTATATCATCATCCTTGTTGCCGATTATGGCCTGGCAAGTCCGGTTGCTGCCCAGACATCAAAACTGCAGCAGGGCAGAGATCATTTTATGGATGGATCTTATACAGAAAGCCCTTGAATATTTTAACCAGGCTATCAGCCAGGACCGGTCATGAGTCCGGAGATGCTCACTGAAGCCCATTATTACAGGGGACTTAACATACATAAGGTTATACAATGAAGCTTATTCCGGCGAAAATAAGGATGAACAGAAGCTTTATAAAGATGCCCTGCTATCGGCCTACCGGGATTTCAAGGCCAGTTTGGGTTATGATAACGGGAGCAGCTGGAAACAGATCGACCTGGAAATAAAGAACCTGCACCATTCAATGCTGCAGGAAGGTCTTACTTCCCTTAATGAATATAATGCAATGGTATATAATGGCAAGGCTGATCCAAAAGTCCTTACAAGGGCAGAAGATTACCTGGTAGTCGGCGCATGAGATCAGGGAAACCTACCTGGTTTGCGACCTGCTGGGGCAGGTGTACCTTGATAAAGGCCAGAAACAGGAAGCGGCGGATTATTTCTCCAGGTCGGAAAAGCTCTATACTGAAAAACTGCCTGATGAGCCTGATTTCCTTATGGCCTATGTTTTTTATCGCCTGGCGGCCCTGCATAAAGAGGATGATATCAGGCTGGCCATGCAGGATAACCAGCGCGGGATAAGGCTGATGGAAAGTGAACATGCGAGGTTCCTGGCGGTTAAAGATAAAGCTAACCCCGGCAAAGGCACGAGCAAATGGAAGAACAGTACCAGCTTGCCATGCAGGACCTGAATAACCTTAAACTGGACCTTTACCTGAGTGGTTCAGATCAATATGTCGAAGCCCTTCATGTTTTTGAAGAGGAGGTATCTAAGAACCCGGAAAATGTTGAAATCCTGATTGGATATGCTTCCCTGCTTGAGAAATCGGATAAGGAAAAAGCAGTCTTAACATACGAAAAGGCCCTGGTCCTGGACCCCGATAACGCCATTGTGCTCTTTAACCTCGGCGCATTGCATTATTCCAAAGGAAAAGAGCTGTTTGATACAGCCCAGAAAACAGTTGAAGATGAGCAATTTAAGATCCTGACGGATGCCGCCATTTCCAGTTTTGAAAAAGCCAGGCCATATTTTGAGCAGGCACTGGTCCAGGAGCCGGGGTCATTAGAAACGATCCAGGCATTAAAGACCATTGCTTTTGTTCTTGATGATCAGCCTGCCTACCTTAAATACCAGGGGATGGAAAGCAGGCTGGGCCATGACCGGGGCCGGTAAAAAATACACTTTCATAAATATTTAATATTCTATATTTGTATCCTGAAAACATCCGGAATGAAAAATTCTACCACATTTATATTTCTCCTTTTGATCAGCTTCCGGGCATTTGCCCAGCTGCCTGCCTTCGAATGGGCAAACCAGTGCGGTAATCCGCCCAATACGACTGATGCGAAAACCTCGCTGGCTTCCGGCCAGGATGGGGAGTTTTATCTTTCAGGCGAATTCCTGGATACCGCCCAATTCGGGAATAAAGTGCTTGTTGCGGCCGGCGGCACAGATATATTCCTTGTAAAATACACTGCCGAAGGCACTGCCTCTGGACGAACAGGATAGGAGCTTCCGATTACGATTATACCCAGAAGATTATTGTTGATGATGATGGCAATGTGATCGTGACAGGATATTTTTATGGCACGACCCAGATTGGCCAGGATGAATATACTTCATTTGGGAGCCAGGATGTTTTCATTGCAAAATATGATTCCGAAGGCGATTTTTTATGGTCATACAGGGCAGGGGGACCGATGGCTGATTATATTACCGGGTTAACCGTTGATAACGAACAGAACCTGGTCATATCAGGATATTTTTATGATGCTATAACATTTGGTGATACTACCATTTATTCCTCCGGCAGCTCTGATGTTTATATGGCAAAATTTGATGCTGACGGCGAGTTGCTCTGGGTGACTTCTGCCGGCGGCTCATCAAGTGACCAGGCCCGCTCCGTCAGCTGCGATCCCGATGGAAATGTCCTGGTCAGCGGATCTTTCTATTATGACATCACCCTGGGGGATACAACCCTTTCCACCATGGACCCGGTAGGCGTGTTTATCGCTAAATATCTTCCCGATGGACAGTTAGACCAGGCATTTCAGCTTAACGGGACTTACCTGACCCCTGAAGTATATATTAAGCAGGCCAGGGGGGGGATTTCTATATTTCCGGCAATTTCGGAACAGGTTGTATTCGGGAATAAAACCTTTGATGCAGGCGAATTCAACCAGGACATTTTTACGGCAAAATACGATGCGACCTGCAAACTCGAGTGGGCAAGGCATGCATACAGCTTTGCCAGCGACCAGGTGATGGGGATTGAAACGGATTCTTATAATAATCTTTATCTGACAGGTCATTATCTCGACACCATCCACTTCGATCTTATCACATTGCCTTACACCCTTTGCTGCGGATCAAGGGAGATATTTATCGTCAGTTACAATGCTGCCGGTGACGTGCTCTGGGGTGATCAGATAACGGGTACGCGGGCCAATATCCAATCTGTGGCTATGAACGGGCAGGACGAATTGCTGTTGTCCGGCCTGTTCACGGAGGAAGTGAACATGGGGCCACTGAAGCTGAGTAATTTTGAGGGCTTCCAGAATTATGTGACATGTTTACGGACGGAAGTTTTTACTTCAGTAAACCGGGATTTGAAAATGATTAACCTGAAGGATTTTCCCGAACCCGGCATCAGATAGAATTCAAATCCTGACCGGGTTGAATAAAGTTCAGTCTAGATTATAGCATATATAGTATCAATGGATTCCTGATCGCCAGTGGAAATGTCAATATTAACGGGCATATTGATGTCGGATTTTTACCTTCCGGGCACTATTATTTGCGGTTAAATCAACCTGAAGAAGGCAGTCGTTCGCACAGTTGCCTTTTTATCAAGCAATAAAAATCTTTTCATTTATTTCATCTTATAAGCCGGGATTTACCATTGGTAAATTCATCGGGCAATTAGAATTAATCAAACAAAATATCTTTGCCGGCAAACAATCAAATTTCAATATCCATGAAAAATTACCGTTTATTGACCATGGTTGCCTTGCCGGCCATTGTATTTTTAATGCTGGCCGGTTGCCAGCAACAACAACCTGCAATAATGAAAGCTAAACAAATCCCACTTGAGGATTTTTTCAAGAACCCTGAAAAATCCAGTTACCAGATTTCCCCGGGAGGCACCTATTACTCATTCAAAGCGCCTTACCAGGACCGTATGAATATTTTCATCCAGAAGATCGGCGCTGATTCAGCTATTCGTCTTACATCCGAGACCGATCGTGATATCATGGCCTATTTCTGGCCGAACGATAACCAGATCCTTTATTTGAAGGACCAGGGCGGGGATGAGAATTTCAGGCTTTATGGCGTTAATGCTGATGGCTCAAATCCTGTTTGCTTCACCCCATTTGAAGGTGTGAGAACAGATATCATCGATGATCTGCCTGAATTCCCTGACCTGGTGATCATCGGGATGAACAAGCGTAATCCGCAGGTGTTTGACCCTTACCGCCTGAACCTTAAAACCGGTGAAATGGAAATGCTTGCCGAGAACCCGGGCAATATCCAGCAATGGGTTTTTGATCATGACGGCAAATTACGCGCCGCTACAGCTATCGTTGACGGGATCAATACCCAGGTGCTTTACCGTGAAACAGAGAAGGATGAATTCGTACCGGTTTTAACGACCAGTTTCAAAGAAACCATGTCACCCCTGTTTTTCACTTTCGACAACCAGAATGTTTATGCTATTTCAAACCTGAACCGTGATAAGACGGCTGCGGTTATTTTTGATATCCGTAATGGCAAAGAAATTGAAGTGCTTTATGAAAACAAGGAATATGATGTTGATAACATTTACTATTCCAGGAAAAGAAAAGTCATTACCACCGCCAATTATGATTCCGACAAGAGAAACAGGCATTTTTTCGATGAAGAGACCCGTCAGGTCATTGAAAGGCTTCAAAAAGAACTCGGACAATATGAACTGGGGATTTCTGCCGTAACCGATGAAGAAGACAGGATCATTGTCCGCACATACAGTGACAAATCCCTGGGCGCGTATTACATTCTTGACCGGACTGCAGATAAGCTGACGAAAATTGCCGATGTCAGTCCCTGGCTGGATGAAAAGGAAATGGCTGATATGCTTCCTGTTACTTACCAGTCGCGCGATGGCCTGACGATTCATGGTTACCTTACTTTACCTAAAGGTTACACCATGGAGACTGCCAAAAATCTCCCGGTGATCGTCAATCCTCACGGAGGCCCCTGGGCCCGCGACAACTGGGGATTTAATCCCGAGATACAGTTCCTGGCCAACCGCGGTTATGCTGTTTTCCAGATGAATTTCAGGGGATCGACAGGCTATGGAAAGAGTTTCTGGGAAGCTTCATTCAAGAAATGGGGACTGGAAATGCAGAATGATATTACCGACGGGACAAAATGGCTCGTTGAAAAAGGCATTGCAGATCCGAAACGTCTTGTAATTTATGGCGCAAGCTATGGCGGTTATGCAACCCTCATGGGCATTGTGAAAGAACCGGAATTATACGCCGCTGCAGTAGATTATGTTGGGGTTTCCAACCTGTTCACCTTCATGAAAACCATCCCTCCTTACTGGGAGCCTTACCTGCAGATGATGTACGAGATGGTTGGCAATCCTGTGACGGATAGCCTGCAACTGGCCGCCACCTCGCCGGCTTTGAATGCTGATAAGATCAAGACCCCGCTGTTCATTGCCCAGGGCGCCAATGACCCACGGGTGAACAAAGATGAATCGGACCAGGTGGTCAAAGCCTTGAAAGACCGTGGATCGTTGTTGAATATATGGTGAAGGATAATGAAGGCCATGGATTCTACAACCAGGAAAACCGTTTTGATTTCTACCGTGCTATGGAGAAATTCCTTGGAGAGAACTTATAGTTTGTTTATTCCACGCAAAGTTCGCTAAGTACAAATAAGGGCGCAAAGGGGTGATTACTTCTTTGCGCTCTTTTTTATATTATTTTTACATATAAATCACTCTATATGAAACCGAAAATCATCACCCTATTATTGCTTATATCTTTTTGTTCAGTTACACTGAATGCGATTTCCCAATGCGACCCGGCAACCCCTGAGGAATGCCCTGATCCGGAAAATAACGGCCAGGTCTGCCCCGATTCACTGGAAGCCGCCTTCATCAACCAGTCTTACAGCCAGGTTGCTACTATCAAACCACCGGCCATTTACTACCTGCCGCCGGACAGCGCTGAAATCAACCTTCATCATGTAAAACTGATGGAAGTCGGCAATTTACCTGAAGGGATCACCTGGCAGAGCAATACCACCGACAGTGTTTTCAATGCAGGGGAGTATTACTGTATCCTCATGGAAGGAACCCCTGGTTCAGCGGGGGCATATACCTTACGTATCAAGGTCGATGTTTACGTCCTGTTTTTTGGTACCCCTATAAAAGTTGCTACGGTCGTCGATTCAACTTCTCTTACCCTTGTGGTGGTGGATGATACAGGCATAAGAGGAAATGAAAATGCTTCTTTCTTTGCCCGGCATAATATTCCGAATCCTTTCCAGGATGAAACACGGATCGAGTATTTTTCGGATAAAACAGGCCCGGTTTCATTTGAGGTATATTCCCTGCAGGGAAAAAGGGTCCATTCCGATCAGCTTGATGCCGGGAAAGGTGATAACTTCGTAATTTTCAACGGGCAATCATTACTAAAAGGACCTTATTTTTACGTTTTAAGGACCGGAAGTTACCAGACGACCGGTATCATGATCAAGGCCGATTAATCAACTCCTCCAGGCAGTATGGTTAAATATTTCACGCTCCTCCTGATCTTTTTCCCCTTTTTTTCTTTTGCCCAGCAGGCTGAGATAACGGGCCATGTTACAGATGCCCTCGATTGGGGGCCTCTCACCGGGGTAAATATCCTGGTTGACAGCATGGGAGGAGGCACTACTGATGAGGAGGGCCGTTACAAAGTTTCCATCAACCCGGGGACTCATATCATCACTTTCAGGTTTTTAGGTTACGGGGAAGAAAAGCTGACTGTTGAGGCAAAGGAAGGGGAGACCATCGTCCGGGATATTCGCTTGCGGCCAACTATGGTGGAACTGAATACCGCGGTCATTACTGCATCCAAATATGAGCAGCGCCTGTCGGATGTGACGGTTTCCATGGAAGTGATCAAGCCGGGATTTATAGAAAGCCACAATACGCAGCAACTGGATGACGTGCTGAAGTTGATCCCGGGGGTGGATGTGATGGATGACCAGGCCAACATCCGCGGGGGCAGCGGTTACTCATACGGCGCCGGCAGCCGGGTCATGCTCCTCATGAATGAACTCCCCATGCTGACAGGTGATGTCAATGAAGTGAAATGGAATTTTATTCCTGTCGAATTAATTGGGCAGGTGGAAGTTATTAAAGGCGCTTCTTCAGCCTTATATGGCTCTTCGGCACTTAACGGGGTCATCAATGTCAGGACAGCCACGCCCGGCGATACTCCCGAAACGATGGTGAACCTTTCAAGCGGGTTATATACGGAACCTTCCCGTAAGGAACTCAGCTGGTGGTGGGATGGAGTCCCGTTTTTTGGGGGATTGAAAGTTACACACCTCCGCAAGGCGGGCCCGTTCGATATTACCCTTGGTATCAACGGCTTTTCGGACCAGGGGTACCGGACCGACAATTACCAGCGCTACGGAAGGTTTACCGGGGGATTAAGGTTCAACCCGGTCCGGGCAAAAGGGCTTTCCGTCGGTTTTCATACGAGCATACAATCCCAGGAATCATCTGATTTCCTGCTCTGGACGGATGCCGACTCGGGCGCCTTCGTTCAGAATCCCGTGTCTGTTTCACCTACTGACGGGATCAGGTTTAATATCGATCCTTATATTTCTTACTTTGATAAGAAGAAAGGTGAACATAACCTGAAAACCCGTTATTATAAAGTCAACAATACTTTTCCGGATGACCCGGATAAAAACAACGGCTCGGATTACATTTACGGCGAATACCAGTATCAGCGGCAATTCAGGAACCAGATGCACTGGGCAATAGGTGCCGCAGCTTCTTATACTGACGGCAAATCTGAACTATACGGCGATCATAGGGGATCTACCCTCGCGCTGTTCACCCAGTTTGACCAACGCCTGCACGACCGCCTGTCGGTCAGCCTTGGACTGCGATGGGAACGATACACCCTCGATAATACTGATGATGAATCCAGGCCTGTGATAAGGGCGGGTGCAAATTACCAGGCATGGAAATCCACTTTCTTTCGCGCCTCCTTCGGGCAGGGTTACCGGTTCCCTTCCATGGCTGAAAAATACACGGCCACCAGCCTGGGAAGCCTGAATATTTTTCCAAACCCGGATTTGACATCTGAAACGGGCTGGAGCGCCGAAGCAGGGATACGACAGGGGTTCCGGTTTGGAAACTGGAGCGGTTTCATCGACCTGGCCGGGTTCTGGACCGAATACCAGGATATGATGGAGTTTACCTTTGGACTTTATCTGCCCGACAGCAATACCATTCCCACCCTCGATCATATTGGGTTTAAATCATTGAATGTCGGAGCCGCAAAAATCACGGGAATTGACCTTTCCATCAGCGGACAGGGCAAGGCAGGATCAGTCGCCTTTAATTATTTTGCCGGTTACGTCTACATGAACCCGCTGGACCTTTCAGCGGATACGCTTGATGACCCCATTCTCAAATACCGTTACAGGCATTCCGCCAAAGGGGATATTGAAATGCTGGTCAAAAAGTTCAGCACCGGGCTGACAGTAACCTACCAGAGTTTTATCGAGCGTATTGATGAAGCATTTGAAATGGTCATCCTGGGCCAGGAATTCTTACCGGGATTGAAAGATTACCGTGAGGAAAACGATAAAGGTGCCCTGGTTCTGGACTTGAGATTCGGATGGCAGTTAACCCCTTCATCCGGCATCAGCCTGCAGGTCAAAAACTTGCTGAACAGTGAAAATATGGGGCGGCCTGGAGATATCCAGCCGCCCCGTAATATTAGCCTGCAATATATTTTAAAGATCAGGTAGATCTTAACGGATGATCATCTTTTCAGTTTTCCGGATCTTTCCATCCTTGCTGCTGTAACTGACCATGTACATTCCATCCGCTGCATCTTCCAGAGCCAGCTTGTTATCCCCCGGCGTCAGGATGATCTCATCCACCAGTTGTCCGTAAACAGAATAGATTGAAACAACCAGGTCCTCATTAAAGTTATTGATCAGGCTGAAGCTGCCGGTATTCGGGTTGGGATATATCCTGATGGCTGACTCTCCGCGTTCATCAACTCCTACGGGCAATACATCGATGTATTCTTCCTTAGTGATGACATCTGTGCCGAATATGTTAGTAACAGTAAGTGTTACAGAATAAAGGCCCTGTTCGGCGTATACAATTCCTGAAGGATTCTGAAGCTCAGAAGTAGCTGGTTCACCGCCTTCAAATTCCCATGCCCAGGTTGTGGGTGAGCCTGATGAAAGATCAGTGAAATCTACGGATTGGCTCTCAAATAAACTAAGCGGATTGCCTGAAAAATCAGCTACCGGTGGATCACCGACATGGATGTATTCAGTTTTTACTTCTGTTGAAGTGCCGGCAGCATTCGAAATATACAGGATCACATCATAGTCGCCCGGGGTTTCATACATGATGGCCGGAGGGTTCTGGCCGACAAATGAGCCTGGTGTGCCTCCGATAAATGTCCAAACCCATTCGATAGGATCACCTTCGGATTCATCAGTAAAATTGACGCTGCCACCGGTCAGGACGATCGTATTATCAGCGGAGAACTGGGCTACAGGCCAGGAAGAGCAACCTGTTCCGGGATTGGCATAAACAGGATTTCCTTCCCCGTTGTTTCCAACGAATTCTATAGCTGCCGACCAATTTTCACCCAGTCCGTTATCCAGGCCCGGATCACATAATACCAGCGATGGACCGGTTCCGTCAGGTTCTGTTGGCCAGGGAGCGCTGTCATCATATCGCACCGTATCAACTATCATCCCATAGTTATTATAAAGTGAGATCCTTTCCCCGTTATTGCCCAGTCCACCTTCAAACTGCCACGCCGGCATGCCAAAGAAGTCATTGAAGATCAACGAATCGACTGCTATGAGGAAATAATCCCCGGGATTCAAGGAATAAGCCGGGAAGGTAAATTCCACACCTTCTCCGAAATAAAATCCTTCAAGATTTACAGCATTATCATCGGCATTATAAATTTCAATGAACTCAAGGCTGTCAGTGCCAGATTCGGGAGGATTATACATGATTTCAGATATAACCAGTTGAGGTATTACGATTGGTTCTATGATGGAAAAAATCCCACTGAGGCCGAAAGCATCAGCCGTGATATCGGTAATCCTGATCTGGCAATCGTTACTTGTGGTCTGATCTGATGGGATGAGCCATGTCCAGACACCTGCATTGGCAGGAACTGAAGCTGCCAGGGTGCTCCAGGTGGGAGTCCCCGAAGAAGCATCGGTTGAGAGTTCGATCTTCACATTGGCCAGTGTATTTGAAGCGGTCCACGTTATATCATGAGCTGTGCCCTGTTCCCATATATCACCTGCAACCGGGGAGGTTACCGTGATATTAGGACCAACTGCGCCGCCGCAGATAACGATCTCGTCAACGCCCCAGCGGCGTGGGCTACCGCTGCTGAGATACTGGAATGCCACATGTACATTGGCTCCCGTGATCCCTGCCAGGGAAACGTTGCCGGAATTGGTCCATATGTCCTGGACTGCGGATTTGGTAAACGTGAGCTCGGTCCAGCTTGCCAGTGTTGGATCCCCGCCAGTGTAATTGGTGGAATATAGTAGCTTCAGTTCCGTATCGGTATCACCAAATCTCCACTGGGAATAAAAGATCATTTTTTCGTTGCCGTACACATCCAGGTTCATGGAAGGCGATATCAGCCAGTCATTGCTGGGAACGTCTTCATTAAAACCATTCATCTGGGCAAAATAAGTCGTGCTTAATGCACCGCCGAAGTTCACCACCGCCCAGTCTTTATCGCTGGCCACATTATAGGTCGTCCATGCTCCAAACGAGTTGGTTTCAAATTCTTCCCGCAGGATAACAGGTTCAGTAACGGCGGAAGTGGCTGGTGGCGTGCCATCGGTTTTAAAGTCGATGGCAGCACCGGCATTGGTATAAGGATAAATTTCAAAGAAATACTCAGTTTCGCCTTCCAGGTGATAGAAGGTATAGGTTTCAACGCCGTAACTTACATTAAAGGCCCCGGTGCCATCGGTAAGATCCAGATCATCGGCAACAGGGGTGCCATCAACCGGGGCAGTGATATTGTCAAGGTCGCTCACTTTCACAATGTACTTGGAAGGCAGCTGGGTCCCGGTTGCATCTGTCCAGGTGAGTGTAATGGTAATATTATCTGCTGTTGAGGCAGAATGCAGTCGGATAGTTGGAAGGTTCCGGGAGCGGTGCCCCGCCGAAGCTCTGCCCGTTATTGAGCTGACCTGGAGTTTGAGGTGCCGGGGGCTGCCAGGCAAAAGCAGAATAAATGGTACCTGTGCCGGTGAGCTGTAAAGAATTTCCGACCGGTTCTGTACCCACTTCCAGGACGCCAATATCAACCGACAGAATGCCATTGGCAGGACCGTCAAGCGCGGTAAAAGTGCCCTCATAGCTAAGCCATTGACCTGAGATCAGATTCCCCAGGTAGGCAAGTGCCATACCATCAGGAGCACCATTCTGGATGCCATTAGCCGGGAATGTATAATAGAAAAAAGAAAAACTGCCTGAAACAGCTCCGGCTGTGTAAGTGTCAAGCGTTTTAGTGTCATAAGCTAATTGGTTGTTTCCATTGTATAAAACAACAGAAAAGTCCGCCAGGTTGTAACTGCCTGCATTTTCAATGACTACTTCTATAAATTCACCGGCATCAGTGCCTGTATTATCATAATGGACTTCATTGATCCACGCATTCTGCGATAATCCCGTAAGGGAAAACAATGCCGTAAAAATTGCCAGAAGGCTGAGGTTTTTGTAAATTCTTTTCATAACATTTAGGTTGTGTATTAATAGGTTTTGTTTCTCACAGAGTTACACAAAGGCTTTCACAGAGAAACACAAAGTAAAATATCTCTGTGAATCTCTGTGCAAAAATTTGAGATAATCTGTGAGAAATTATGTTACAAAGAAGGTTAAAATTTGCCAATTATGGAAGGGTTTGGCGTTATTTATTTGTTAACAATATATCAATATATCATTGTTAAAAAATTGATAATCAATATTATATTACAGAATTACCTTGAAATACCTGATCCCTCCGGGAGGAATGGCTGTATTCCCGGAAAATGGAATTTCTTTCAACCCGTCCGGGTCGGAGATGGAAATCGATTTGAAAGAAGTTTCAAATTCAGGCTTTTCATCTTTAATTCCGCTATTATAAAGAGAGATAAGGATTTCTTTTCCCTTGTTTACCGGCTTGATGGCATTGATGATAAGTGCTTCATTTTTAAGCTCTATCAATGATGGCCTTTCTTTCTGCCAGCCGCCTCCCTTGCGGGTGAGCAGCGGCTGACGTTGCTCTATGGCAGCCTTTTCCGAAGCGGCGGGATCAAAACCTTCATGCGGCATGATGATGTAACGGGTTGAGCTTACCCCTTCCTGTGATGCGGCATAGTTTGTCTCCCAGTAGTTATTCATCAGGTATGAATAGAAAGTTTGAGTGGGAGGTATGGAATCGACCCACCCGTAAACGATTTCGTCCATCGTGATCTTGCCTGCTTCAAACAGCGGTGCATCCGGGCAGATGACCGTCACGCCTCTTTTATCGTCAGAAATATCGAGCCAGTGCTCCATGGCGAGGAAATTTTTGTTGGAGCCGGGCAGCTGGTCAGTTTCCGGCCTGCAATAACCATAGGCCAGGTCATAACGCATGACGCCGCCGGGAATGTTGAACGGGAATGCAAAATGAACGGCTTCCGGCGTATAAACCTTTTTCTTATCGATCGTATTGATGATCTCTACGAGGTTCAGTTCATCGATGATCCTGATGAATATGCTGATATTATTGCATCCGGGAGCTTCTGCCTCTATTTTGATGGTATTCAATACCGGGCCTTCCTCCACCAGGGTTATATTCTTTAATTGCGCTTTCAAAGGATTTTCAGGAAAGCGGCCTTCGACATACAGATATTCATTAAGCCGCTATAGGTCGAATGATCGACCAGGTCAATAAGGGACTCCAGCCCGCTGCCTGGTTTTCCAGACAAGGGAATATATAGCGCCAGTTTGGGGATCGATGGATAGGCTGAACCTGGCCGTTTCGATTGGAGCGATTTGGCGATTGGACGATTTGGCGATTGGTCGATTTGGCAGGTTTGATTTGTGATTTTATAGATTTTGGAACCGAAGGCGGGGATGTCGCGGGCGATAAAGGCAACGTTACCGTCGGAAAGGACCTGGGTGGGGATCGGATTTCCTGCCCCATCTGCTATTTTGACCTCTACACCGGGTGCGCCGCCTGAAACCGTGACCAGCCCGCTTCTTGTCCACCCGCAGGTGTTGATCACTTCCACCGCATCAGCCGCCGGCCCACCAAGTACTTTGCTCACCAGTGCGTCGAAGAACAGCTTCTTGCTTTGCTTTTCCGCTTCAAGGGCAAAGGACTTCTTTATTTCCCACTGCTGCAGGGTGAAAGGGGCGTCAGGTTCGCTGATGGAGTTCCAGGATCCCCAGGTATGCTCATCGAATAGAAGCACATTCCGCCAGGCGTTCCGTATTTTCTTTTCAGGATAAGCTGCCGGGTTGAACATGGCCCAGAGTGCCTGCGCCTGGGTCAGCCGGCTGGCATTGCGGCGGTTCATGATCGTTTCCCTGGCTGTGGAATAGGCGCCGTCTTCCCAGTAACAGGTGAGATCGCCCGAGACCTGCGGCAGGTCTTTGCCATGCTTCTGTTCAAAAACGGAGAAGGCTTCCTCAACAGTGGAAATAATAATTTTCGGGGTGACATATTTCTCGTTCCATTCCTTCACGGCCTGCGGCAGCGTTTCATCCACCGGGCCGTTATCCGATCCGATATTATAGCGCAACATGACTTCCGGGTACGGGTAATTGCCCTCCGTGAGTTTATTCAGGTAATTGAAGACCAGGTCCTCCTGCAATTTTTTCTTGATGGCACTGTATGCCAGTCCTGTATGGAAAAGGGAATAGCCTTCGCCATGGATCCAGCAGAGCACTTTTTCTTCGCCGGAAGGGGAGACCCAGTAGAAAGGCTTATCGCCCCAGGCATCGATGATGTCGCCGATCCGGTGGCCGCGGTTGGTGCCGAGCGAAAGATATTTCACCCCGCTGTTGGCCAGCGCCGGGACCAGTGCCCACGACCAGCCCGGGATATCGGTGATCATGGCGGAAGTGAGCTCTGTGCCGCATTCCCTGGATATACGCCTGCCGGCTTCCAGCAGCCTGTCGAGTTCTTCGGGCCCGCAAAGCGATACCAGTTCATTGGCAAAGAGGCCGTTCAGTTCGATGCTTCCCGATTTCACGGCTTCCCTGAAGGCTTGCTGCTTCTCCGGGCTTGCCGAGTCGTACCAGGATTCCACGGCCCACATGACTTCCGTGCAAAATTTCATCTTCGCGCCTTCGGGATAATTTTTTGTCAGATCAGCCATTTCCAGGGCTTTATCGATGTTGTCCCACTGCATTTTCTCCACTTCGGGCTGAACATGTGTATATCCTATATCGTTGTGAGAATGATGCAAAAGGTAGATCGTCCTGGGCGCCACCGGCTGGACCTGGAACGATTCATCCGCCATCACCGTTTTACCGGCTTTGATGACCACATCAATGCCGGTTTCCTGGTTTATCTGCGGGACCGGCAGGTAGATCATATTATGGCCGAAAGCAAGCGTCCGGCTCATCTTTTTCCCGGCAATATTGATCTTAGCTTCGACCGGTTCGGCATAGCGGACAATCTCAGCCCGCAGGACCTGCGAGTTCCCTTTTTCCCCGCGCATGACCGCCTGTTCGGCATGCAGGCTGACCTTATCAACCGTTTCGTATTTGAATACCATGAACCAGGTCCGGCTCCCGGCGCTTTCCCAACCAACTTTGAATTCACAGGTTTTCCCGGCTTCCAGCATGGATGCAGGGAGGTTGCAATAGAGGTATCCCATGAAGTCGCCGTATTTATCGACTTCTTTTACTTTGAAAACCAGGCTGGAGCCTTCCGGCCCGGGCCAGGTCAGCGTTTTGTTCAGCGTATCGGCAGGGGAGGAGATCGTGAACAGGTGCCGGTCGTTCACAAATACTTTCCATTGGTGCGGGTCTTCCGGGTTGACGTCGATGCCGGCGAGGAGGAGTAAGAGTTTCGGGTTGCGGGTTACAGGTTCCGGGATCGGGTTACGGGTACGGGAACCGGGTTACGGGTATCGGGTATCGGGGCGCTTTGCCATTCGATAAACCTCAATGAATCTTCTGATCTCACCAGCAGCGATGTGGTGGCATCCGGCTGGGGGGAGTGGTAGGTAAAGGTCTTCCCCGGCAATTTTGGTTTTATAACCAGGAAGGAACGGTTGGGAAAAAGCCGGAAGGAGGAATAGGCAGAGGATAATATTGAAAATGAGTCTCATATTTTAATGCTTAATGTTTAATGCTTAATGTTTAATGTTTAATGTTTAATGTTTAATGTTTAATGTTTAATGTTTAATGCTGAATGCTTAATGTTTAATGCTTAATTTTTAATGCTTTACAGATATGGCATATGGCCTAAAACGTGAAGCTAAATTAATCAAATCTCACATTTCATTATGAATTAAACCTTAAGCATTCAGCATTAAGCATTAATTATGCATATTTTTGCACAGTTTTTGCAATAAACCATGTGATTGTCGATTGTCGATTGTCGATTTTCGATCTGCTGACTGCTGACTGCTGACTACTCACACTCACTCGCAAGGGGCTGACCGGTTTTGACAGCGTATAAGTGGTTGTGTAAGCACGCCGAGCCTTGCAGATAAGCTCGTAAATATCATCTGCAAAATTCCAAACGGCGAAAATAACTTCGCTCTTGCTGCCTAATCATGCTTAAAGCGGAAGTGGCTTAATCCCGGGACAAGGTTTCGGGACAGGACGTCCTGCCGGCGGAGATGCCAGATTCCAACCGGACCACAGGGCGCTCGCAATTTCGGGCTGGTTGTGCCATTTCCCTGCTGGCGCGACGAGATAAAGGGGATACGATAAGGTTTGGGTGCCGTTTTCCGGTCCTTGTCCGACAACCAATAAGCGGCTAAGCGCGTAGAAAGCACCTCTGCTATTCGTTTGGACGAGGGTTCGACTCCCTCCAGCTCCACTTTTGAGTTGTCAGACTTTAGTCGAATGAAAAATGGAACCTTTAACATGGAACATGAATTCCAAATTATTCATTTTAAGCTCCATCTATAGGGATAAGATAGCAGTACCATTGAATTCATCTTCAATTTTTTGCATCTCTTCTAAAACCGATTTGTTTTCTTTCTTTAGCAGGGGACGCAATCATTTGCTTTACAGACGAAAGCATTGCCACACCTTGTTCAGTAAAGGCCATTGGTGGATAACGAAGCCCTATATTGACTGATTTGGAGGTCACAAATTGTGACCTCCAATTTGTAAACTCTTGTTTATCAAGTACAAACATGAAGTCAGATGGAAATCGTCCGATATTTCTTTTGACGGCCTGCTTTAGAGCTTTCGTTTCAACTCCATATAACCTTGCAAGATCCCTGTCAAGCATAACCTTTTCATTCCGGATCCAGTAAATCATAGTGATCACCTCCTCTAGCCGAATAATTTCATGTTTCATATTCTGGTGATTCTTGATTAAACATTAATTAAAATTGCAAATCCTTAATGTTTATCCGGATTTTATCAAAATATACCCGGTCGGAGAGGATTTTTTTTTGATATGGTCAGTTCCTGGTCAGCGGTAGTCGGTTGGCGGTCAGCGGTCAGCAGTCAACGGTCAGCAGTCGGCGGTCGGCGGTCAGCGGTCAGCAGTCAGCAGTCAGCAGTCAGTATCCTTAATTCCAGATCCTAGATTGTAAACGGTAATTTGTAAATCCATAAAGCCCCAAGGGCTTGAACTTGAATAACCGGACGTTAAACGTCCGGAGTGAACCTCCCGCACAACCGCCAACCCTGAAAGGGTTGAATATTCTTTGACTTCAAACCAAAAACTCGCGGTAATTCTCCCGGGTAATCAGATGAAATGCTGAGCCGGGATAGGCATTGATAAAATCTTTTACTGGCTTCGGCGGTCAGAGGTCGGCGAGGTGGATCGGAGGTCGGAGGTCGGAGGTCGGAGGTCGGGGGTCAGCAGTCGGTGGTCAAATTGACAATTATAACTAATCATTTTCCCTAAGTTTCCTGATGTCTTCTTCCAATTCTTTCAGGCTTTGTTCCTTTTCTATTTGTTTACGAGTGATTTGATATTTCTCAAATTCCTCTTCCGATTTCTTCAGTGCCAGTTCATGACTGATCTTTCCGGCATGGGTAAGCAGTTCCCTGCCATTCATCTGTAGAATCGTGTCCAACCGCTGAATCCAGTCTTTCATAAACATGGGTATTCTTTGCTGCGCCATGGTTTCCGCAAAGGCAAGGTATTGTTCCACCAGCAATCCCAGAAGTCTTATTTCATTTTCATCAAGGTAGTTTTTTGCAACGCCTATATCAGTTTTTCTGATGACTGTTGTGGCTTTTTTATCGAACGACTGCATTCCCATAAGTGGCAGTGAAGCATCTGCCCGGCGATAGATCAGTTCGGCTGCAGTTTGACGGCTGATAGCCCAGAGCAGTTTATTCTGCACGATCTTGAAAAACCCTATAGTCTTCTGGTCTTTGGGGTTGTAATCTACGCTGGTAGTGTAAATATCTTTGATTTTCTGGTAGAAGAACCTTTCTGAGAGCCGGATTTCGCGGATACGTTCCTGCAGTTCGGTAAAATAATTCATCGAGCTCCCTGACTTAAAGCGCTCATCATTCAGGGCAAAGCCTTTGACAATATATTCCTTTAGCCGCTGGGTCGCCCAGATGCGAAACTGGGTGCCTTGCATCGATTTAACGCGATAGCCAACAGAAATAATGACATCAAGGCTGTAGTACCTGACAGTTACCTCCTGTGTTTTACCTTTAATAGCGCCATGTTGAGTGGTATGTCGGAAATCCCGACCAACCTGATCCGGATCAAGTTCACCTTCTTTAAAAATATTCCGGATATGTTCAGTAATAGTTGACCTTGCTTTTCCAAACAGCACAGCCATCTGGTCCTGCGTCAGCCATACCGTTTCATCTTCCAGCCTCACATCGATCCTGATGTTGCCTTCCTTGTTCTGGTAAATGATGATCTCTCCCGGGTTCATGTGGCTTGATATATTGATTTTTTAACTTATTTGCCATATAAAAGTAAGCTTTTTCAGCTTTTCCCATGGCCTGAATTTTTGGGGGAACAATGGCGGTCAGCGGTCAGCAGTCAGCGGTCAGCGGTCGGCGGTCGGCGGTCGGCGGTCAGCGGTCAGCGGTCAGCAGTCGGCGGTCGGCGGTCGGCGGTCGGCGGTCGGCGGTCAGCGGTCAGCGGTCAGCAGTCAGCGGTCAGCGGTCGGTAGATCGGTTCCTGTAAATATATTCAGCAGGAATTATAATTTGATCATTTCTTATCAATACTGTAAAGAATAAATCGAAATCAATAGCTTCACCATTCATTTTTGCTGCTGAAAAATCATTGTTCGATTTTATTAGTTCATAGACTGCATTTTCCGTTCTGATATCATTTATGGAAGATTTGATGTTAACACGATCAACCAGATTTTCTCTACTAACTTCCAATCCAATGATTAGCCATTGATTGTGTAGATTTTCATTTAAAATCGTTGAGAAATCAACAAGCAATTCCGGATAAAATGAGCTGAGCAAACTGCCATTTTTATATTCCGGATAAAATATCCCCTTATCTCCGGGACAACCTAAAAGATTATCTTCTAAATGAAGATTTTCGTTTGCACAAAACCCATTAATTGCAATTCTTTGATAATCATTGTATGTATCAGTACCCGATTCACCTCTTATAAAATAGCCATCCTCGAAGAACTCATATCCTATGGTCAGATGATAATGAGAGTCATATAAGGTCCACTTACCCTCCATTTTTCCATTTTTCACCTCGCCCCATATTGTAAAAGGTGTACAGCCCTTAAACGGGTAAAATTCCCCTTCATAATTTCCCATGCCGGCTACTACTTTTTGTTTTCCTTTTTTATTGTAGTATTCCGCAATAAAAGGATAGTCACTTACATAATTGATTACTTTATTTTTTGTTCCATTTTCATAATAATAAGTCCACACCCCCACTTTTTTATCTTGTTTATATTTACCGCTTGATTTTACCTGACCATTTTCATAATAGTAAGTTGCTTTTCCATTTAAATAGTCATTTTCCATTGTCGCTTCCAATGCTAACTTGCCGTCGATGTAGTAATCATGGAATTTACCCGAAACATTAATATTTATACTATCTATTTTACCAATTCTAATAAATTCAGCACACCTTTTTGCTACGACAGTTCCAGTACAATTATAATAAATTGAAATGCTGTCGTTTTCAAATACCTCTATGAAATCGCCTATCATAAAATTATCATTTTGAGATTGGCAACGAAGAGAAGTTGAAATCAGGATTCCAATAATCAATGCAGGTGCTATTTTCATGCGCTTAAATCCGTTTAATATAGAAATATTTGGGAGATCATTTTCAAAATTAAGCACATCTGAACGATTTTTATATTATTTTTAAGGGGTTGACCAATTTATCCAGATCATTCTTTCCTATGAAGAGAATGCTTTTGCTAATTGCATTGGTTTTTTGCGGGTCTTTTGCTTTCGCCCAGGAAGATTGTCATGACATGATCTTTACTGCTGATGGGCAAGAAATCATTTTCATTTGTTGCATTAAAAAAATAGTGGACGGCAATGTTGTGGTTTACTCCAGGGACGGAGAAACGTTTAAGGTTCCGGCAACTGCCATCTGTAAGGACGGAATTTACCAGGATCTGGTTCCAAATGACGCGATCTTCCACGAGCGATATGTAAAGGATCCGGAATTGCATAGCTTTTATCGCAATCATGATTATTACTATTATAAGCAGCTTTATGACGTAGCAAAAACCAGGCAGGTGATTGGCATTCTGGTTACCAGCGTTGGCCTTGGCATTGGGTTCTTCGGATGGGCTTTACCTGAGAAAAACGATTCAATATATTTTAATCATGATTCAGGGGATTTTATCCTGGTCGGCCTGATTTATGCCTCTGTCGGTGTTCCTCTCTGGATTTCCGGAGCTGTCATGGCGGGAAACAACAAAAAAGCAATGGATGAGATCAGGAAGACTAAAAGCCTGGCAATTGGGATTAATCGCTATGGGATAGGAGTGACATTCAGGTTCTGAATGGTCGGAGGTCGGGGGTCAGAGGTCGGCGGTCGGCGGTCGGCGGTCGGCGGTCAAATGAACAATGAAATGCTCATATGAATCTGCTTCAGAAAATAAATTACATTTGATTGGCTAACTTATCCATGGCGTTATATGAAAACCTTTGTCATTTTATTATCAGGATTCTGGACAATGATCACAGTCGCATCTGCCCAGGAAGGTGGAAAAACGGAAAGATGGAACTGCGGGCAACCGTTGACCGACCCGCGTGATAACCAGGTTTACAATACGGTTCAGATAGGAACCCAGTGCTGGATGGCAGGTAACCTGAACATCGGCATAAGGATCGACAGTTCCGTGTCTCAATCCGATAACGGCTTCATTGAAAAATACTGTTATCATGATCTTGAATCCAATTGCGGGATCTACGGAGGACTTTACTGGTGGAATGAAGCCATGGATTATCATACGGCCCCCGGGAGCCGGGGGATTTGTCCCCAGGGATGGCATGTCCCCACAGATGCAGAATGGTGCACGCTTACGCTATTCCTTGATCCTGAAGTAAATTGTGATGTAACAGGTTCCAGCGGACTGGATGCCGGCGGGAAGATGAAAGAAGCCGGAACAGCACACTGGCTCACACCTAACACCGGCGCTAACAATTCCAGCGGCTTCACTGCCCTGCCCGGTGGCCAGCTCACCTACGCATATGCTTTCAACGGGATTACCACCGATGCGTATTTCTGGTCCTCAACCCCGGCCTGGAACATATACAGATGGGCACGCGTGCTCACCTATAATTCAGCCACAGTCGACCGGTATGATGGCGTCGGCGGATTCAGCGTCCGCTGCCTGATCGATTCGCTCAGGGCGGATTTTGGTTCGGACAAAACGATCATCTGCCCGGATTCAGGGGTTATCTTTACGGATCAGTGCTCCGGCATCCCCTTATACTGGACATGGAGTTTCCCCGGGGGAGATCCTTCATCCTGGCTTGGCCAGGATCCTCCACCTGTTTACTATTCAGCTACAGGAGCCTATGACGTCTTTCTCACGGTTTTCGACGGGACCCGGACAGATACGGAATTGAAAACAGCCTATATTACCGTAAAAGGGGTCATTGCAGATTTTGAAGGAACCCCGGACACCGTCGTGGTTGGCGAAACTATTTCTTTCAGCGACCGTTCTTCCTGCGATCCGGAATCGTGGCAGTGGTCGTTCCCGGGAGGGATACCGTCATCATTCATCGGACAAAATCCCCCGGTGATCACTTATAATGACCCGGGAACCTTTGATGTGACGCTGATCGTGGCTAAACCGGGTGCATCGGATACACTGACCAGGACCGGGTACATTCACGCGACCCCGCCTACTTATAACATGACCAACGATACGGTGATCACCTGCACCGGCAATTTTTACGATTCAGGAGGGCCTGACGGAGATTACCTGGATAATGAGAACTTCACCATGACTTTCTACCCGGCCATGCCCGGTGCAGTCATCATGGCCAGCTTTACTGCCTTCAGCACCGAATCAGGATATGACTTTTTACGTATCTATGACGGGCCGGGTACGGAGTCACCTCTCATCGGCACCTATCACGGGACCAACGGTCCGGGAACGATCGCGGCGACAAATGCCTCCGGCGCCCTCACCTTCAATTTCACATCTGATTACAGTATTATCAGGCCCGGATGGACTGCCGGCATCAGTTGCCAGCTGCCGGGAGCAGATTTCATCGCAGATAATACCAGTATTTGCCCTTATTCCGGTGTCATCTTCACCAGTCAATCCCAGGGTTATGTGAATTCCTGGAACTGGAGTTTTCCCGGCGGAATCCCATCGTCTTACACGGGACAAACGCCGCCATATGTTTTCTATTCTGCTACAGGGACCTATGATGTCTCCCTCACGGTATCCAACGGGATAGCATCGGATACAGAAATAAAAACAGATTATATCGAGGTGAAAGATATAATTGCCGGATTCAGCGGAACACCCTCCAAAGTTGTAACAGGATACCCGGTCACTTTCACGGATCAATCATCCTGTTACCCGGACACCTGGAACTGGTCATTTCCCGGGGGGACTCCCGCGTCCTTCAGCGGGCAGTATCCTCCCGCCATTATTTATAACAGCATGGGTACCTATGATGTTACACAGATCGTAAGCAAGCCTGGCGCCATGGATACATTGACCAGGTCGCAATACATAAGAGTGATCCCGCCCGTTTTTAACATGTCGAACGATACCATCACCACCTGCAGCGGCAATTTTTATGATTCCGGCGGCCAGCAAGGAAATTACCTTGACTTTGAAAACTTTACCATGACGTTCTTCCCTGCTACTCCCGGTTTGATGATCCTGGTCATTTTCAACGATTTCAATACCGAAACGGGGTATGATTACCTGAAGATCTATGACGGAACGGACACCGATGCTCCATTGATCGGATCCTATCATGGCCTGAACAGTCCCGGGACCATCGCCGCCACAAATGATTCGGGTGCGCTGACCTTCAAATTTACTTCTGATTTAAGTATAACAAGATCAGGATGGTCGGCCACCGTGAGTTGTTGCTCCTACAGCCCGGATGATATCGATTGTGACGGGATCACGAACGAGGCAGACAACTGCGAGTATGACTGGAATCCGGGGCAGGAGGATTCCAACGGGGATGGGATCGGTGATGCCTGTACCTGCGGAGGACATTTTGAGGTTGATCATGTGGCAGGAGCCGCAGCTCCTGTTAACAAGACGGTCATCTACAGCATTATCACCAATATACCCGGCGAACCTGCCAGGTGCTGGATCAGCAGCAACCTCGGCGCCGATCATGCCGCAGAAACGGTGAGCGATACCACCGAAGCTTCTGCAGGCTGGTACTGGCAGTTCAACCGTTTGCAGGGTTATATGCACAACGGGTTGACAAGGACACCGAACACCGCCTGGATCACCGGCATTAATGAAAATTCGGACTGGACTGTCGAAAATGACCCCTGCACCCATGAGCTTGGCAGTATCTGGCGCCTGCCGACTGCTTCGGAGTGGGACAATATTTTCGAGTCCCAGGGTTGGACCAGCTGGACCGGGCCCTGGAGTTCCGCCCTGAAGATGCATGCATCCGGACGGCTCGGCGACAGCGACGGTATGCTTTACGACAGGGGAAGCGCCGGCTTCTCCTGGACTGGTGCAGGGAGCACGAATGCGAATAGCTGGTGCTTCAACTTCAGCGAAGACAATTGCGGGGTGAATAATACTGCCAAAGCCAGCGGCTTTCCTGTCCGTTGTCTCAACGATGGACTGGCAACCTCCGTAGATCGCCCTGACCCCGGGCCGGAGATCACCATCTACCCAAATCCGGCTGAAGGATTGTTCAATATTGTCATCTCAACCGCCCGACCCGGCCAGTATCAAATGAAAGTCACCGGTATCGCGGGAGAAGTCATCCTGGAGACTGCCATCCCGGTGAATGGCCATGCAGATTACCAGCTGGACCTGAAAGCGTGGGCAGATGGTATCTATTTCCTGGAGATCACCGGAGGGCAGGATAAAGTGTACAGGAAGATTGTCAAAAAGTGAGGGGTTGGTGATTTTTTTGGGAAGAGCTCTTTCGGCGGTCGGCGGCGGAGCGAAGTGACGTCCCGACTTGGTCGGGATCGGCGGTCAGCGGTCGGCGGTCGGCGGTCAGCGGTCAGCAGTCAGATCCTAGCTCCTCAATTCTAGATCCTAGATCAGATTCCAGATTGTAAACTGTAAACCACTTCTTCTATCGTCCTCTTCCCTCCCTCTGCTAAAAAACTGGTGCTCGCGTTATATATCCCACGCTTGTATTCCCCGATATGTTCACGGAAACGCTCCACGAGGGAACTGATCTTCTCAAATGCTTCTTCCCTGGTTGGGTACATTGTCTTCTATTGAATAAATTGTAAGGTTCGATGGATGGCAAGGCTAAATTAGGGTTTATTATTGATATAATCCGATATTGCATAATACGATTTTTCACCTCGCGGATATTTTCATTTTTCGATCATTTTACCGGCATCGTTTGACACCATTTTACCGTTTTCAGACCGAAGGCTTACGATTCATTATTGCTGACCGCTCACGGACAGTTTGAGTTCATCTTTGAACATATTTCCCAGGATATGATCTTCAGTTATATGGTCATTATGCTTATTTACAGTAAGATAGGAATTGAGGTTCTGTTTTTGCTAATTTACAAAGGTGGGTATGTAAATCGCGGGTACCCTGGATTTATTTTATCTAAGTTGAACTAAATAATTTTAAAACATGAAAACACAAAGGACGAATCAAACAGCTTTTAGAAAGAGAATGTTGTTTCTCTATTCGCTCATGATCTTTCCGTACCTGGTCTCCTTTTCACAGGAGGTTTTGAAAGATAACAAAGTTAATCCGGAAGAAAAATTACAGGTGGTTGACAGTATTGCTTTATTCATGGAAGAAAAGTATGTCTTTCCTGATAAAGGTAAAGAGATGGGTCTACTGGTGATGAAAAACCTGAAGGCAGGAAAGTATGATGGAATCTCAGATCCACAGGACTTTGCCACAGCGCTTACTGAAGACCTGCAATCTGTTAATTACGACAGACATATCCGTGTTATGTATGGACCAGAGATGATCGCCATGATAAGAAAAGGACAAAATGATGAGACTAAAAAAGAGATGGAAGAATACATGAAGCAACAGCAGGAACGTGTCAATTTCAACTTCAAGGAAATCAAGATTCTTCCCGGAAATGTCGGTTACCTGAAATTTAATAGTTTCATGGATGCTACAAATGCCGGTCCCACAGCAATCGCTGCAATGAACTTCCTGGCACATACCGATGCACTGATCATCGATCTGACGGATAACGGAGGCGGCAGCCCTTCGCTTATTCAGCTCATCACCACCTATTTTTTTGAGGAACCGGAGCACCTCAATTCCTTTTATATTCGTGAAGGAGACAAGACCGAACAGTTCTGGACTTTAACCTATGTCCCCGGCGAGCGAATGCTGGAAACTGACATTTATATCCTCACCAGTAGTTTTACATTTTCCGGTGCGGAAGAATTTACCTATAACCTGAAGAACATGAAAAGGGCGGTTATTGTAGGGGAAACAACAGGCGGAGGAGCGCATCCAGTTGAACAGCACATCATTAACGATAATTTCGGGATCTCCATTCCCTTCGGGAAAGCCGTCAATCCCATTACCAACTCCAACTGGGAAGGCACCGGGATAGATCCGCATGTGAAGGCAGAAAAAAACAAGGCCCTGGATATAGCGTATGAATTGGCACTCGACAGTTTGCTCAAAAAGGAGGACAACGAGGATGTGAAGCGTGAATTAGCCTGGACAAAAGAAGGACTCCAGGCGAAATTAAATCTTTTCCAGATGGATGAAAAGACCTTGAAGGAATTTGTTGGCGTTTACGGACCACGCAAAATCACCCTGGAAGACGGGCAGTTATACTATCAACGTGAGAACCGCCCGAAAATGAAAATGGTCCCGATGAAGGAAGACCTTTTTATGCTGGATGAACTGACCTATTTCCGGATTAAATTCATCCGGGAAGGCGATAAGGTAACTGCTATCGAAGGGCAATATGATAATGGAACTACGGACCGGCATGACAGGTCATGATGTCAAATTTAACATCCTTCACTAAGCTCGGGACTGGCCTCCGACAGTTGACCGCCGGCTCATAAATTAAGGCTATAAAAGAAAACATTAAAAGGAAGGACTTGTAATGTTTTGGTTTATAGGCTTTTGATACTAAAAAATACGAAAAAAATATGGCAGATACAACCCTGAAAGGGTTGAATAATGATTTTATATAGATTGTCAAATGTTTGGAAATGAACATGGCAATTTCAAATTTATATAAACTTGATTATAATATTGATATTCAGTATGTAAAAATTAATTATATCAATTAGTTTATTAGTATTTGTCAAATGTTTGCATTATATTTGTCAAATGTTTATATCTTAATTGTCAAATAATAGCATACTTTTTACCCATTTTAAAGTGGCATCTGCATCATCATCAATAACGGTCTTATGAAAAAGAGAGAATTTGTCCACCAGGATCTTAGCATACCTGACATCCCTTTCAGTTCAACACTTGCTGATCTGGTTATTGATTTAGAACATCTCCGGAGGAGACAAATAGCTGGTACTACACATCCTGTTTTATTTTCCCAGCTCAGGCAGATTTTTCATATGCTCGAAAGTATCGGTTCTGCACGAATCGAAGGAAATAATACCACTATAGCTGAATTTATCGAGACGAAACTCGAAAACACCGCTGATTTAACGCCAGACATCAGGGAGATTGTGAACATTGAACAAGCGATGGCCTTTATTGAAGATAACCGGGACAGGATTATATTTGATAAAAAGTTTATCATTCATATACATGAGATGATAACTGCAGGTCTGCCTTCGGATATAGGCGTTGAGATCAGGGGAGAATATCGAAAAAATAAGGTCAGCATAACCGGAACAGCTCATATTCCGCCGGATGATACAATTGTTGAAAGGTATATGCAGGAATTGATAGATTTCATCAATTACCCGGACAGTCCGAAATATGATCTGATCAAAACAGCTATCGCCCATCACAGGTTCGTCTGGATCCATCCTTTCAACGACGGCAATGGCAGGACGGTCAGGATGCTTACTCATGCTATGTTGATCAGATACGGATTTGGAGGTGCTACAGGGAGGATTATCAATCCGACAGCCGTATTCTGCCATGACAGGAAAGCATATTACAGTTACCTGGCAGCAGCAGATGAAGGAGCGGCTGACGGGCTTATTGGCTGGTGCGAATACGTGTTGAGCGGGCTGAAAGCTGAAATGGAAAATGTTGACCGTTTGCTTAATTACGATTACCTGAAGAAAGAGATCCTGTTGCCGGCATTGTCATTTGCCAAGGAAAGGCAGGTGATAACCGGGCTTGAAATGTCGATATTACGCCGTTCGGTGGAAAGGCAGGTGATACAGGCTGCTGACATCAGGGAGTTTTTTCCCGGGCAGGACAATGCCATTATTTCGAGACATATCAAAAAGCTGATGGATAAGAAAATGCTGGTCACATCACAACAGGGAGCCAGGAAATACATGATTAGCTTTAATAATAATTATCTGTTGCGTGCGATCATGAGGTCAATGGGTGAAAAAGGATTTCTGCCTATATAACCTTTCTGTCTTACCTTTGCCCCCTGACTCTTCATCACTTTTATGGAAACTACTCAGATGAGAAATACTTACAGACATACCCTGGCCTTCGTTTGCTTCATCCTTTTTATAAATCTTCCAAATGAAGGCTTTTCGCAGATCTATCTTGATTCGACAGCTTCGGTGAACAACCGGGTGAATGATCTGCTCAGCCGGATGACATTGAATGAAAAGATCGGGCAAATGGTGCAGACGGAAAGAAATTTTTCAAATGTCAATTCAGCCATCACGAGCTATTTCCTGGGCTCCATCCTGAGCGGCGGTGGAAGTACACCGGGCAGCAATACAGTGCAGGACTGGGTGACCATGTACAACGGCATGCAAAATGCAGCCCTGGCCACCAGGCTTAAGATTCCCATCATCTATGGGATCGATGCGGTGCACGGCAATAATAATGTTTACGGCGCCACCATTTTCCCTCATAATATCGGCCTGGGATGCACACGCGATTCAATGCTGGTTTACCGGTGTGCTATGGCAACTGCGGTGGAAGTGCGAGCTACCGGACTGAACTGGACCTTCAGTCCCTGCATTGCCGTCCCGCGCAACATCCGTTGGGGCAGGACCTACGAGGGATTCGGAGAAACGCCGGAACTGCAGAAAACTATGGCTGCAGCGGCTGTGCTCGGCTACCAGGGCGACTCGGTGGGGACACCCGGCCGGATCGTTGCCTGCGCCAAGCATTATATCGGCGACGGGGGAACCTACAGCGGGATCGACCGGGGAAATACGGTGATCGACGAAGCCGGATTACGGCAGATCCACCTGCCGGGCTATGTTGAAGCCATTGAGGCCGGTGTGGGATCGGTGATGATTTCGTACAATAGCTGGAATGGCGAGTACTGTCATGGCCATGAGTATCTCATTAGCGACTTGCTGAAAGGCGAACTGGGATTTGAGGGTTTCGTGGTCTCCGACTGGGAAGCGGTGCAGTACCTGGATGGTGATTTTAAAACCGCCATCGGTATATCGGTGAACGCGGGGATCGATATGTTTATGGAGCCTACCCGGCCCATCGATTTCATCAATAATTTGATTCAACTTGTTTACGCAGGTACGGTGCCTCAAAGCCGTATCGACGATGCCGTAGCCAGGATCCTGGCAGTGAAATTCCGGATGGGGCTTTTCGAACATCCTTATGCGACAACTGCAAATGCCGACAGCCTGGGCAGCATTGCTCACCGCACGATTGCCCGCGAGGCGGTCCGTAAATCGCTGGTGTTGTTAAAAAACAGCGGAAATATGCTGCCTTTGTCGAAAGTGGAAGGCAAGATTCTGGTTGCAGGAGCCAGGGCCAATGATATCGGCTCGCAATGCGGCGGGTGGACGATCACCTGGCAGGGGAGTACGGGACCGATAACGACGGGGACTACCATCTTTAATGCGGTCAGAAATGCCCGGGGCAGCGAAAATGTGGTCTATTCTGCCAACGGAACAACGGTTGAAACGGTTGACCTGGCGATAGTGGTTGTTGGCGAAACACCCTATGCTGAAGGCTCAGGCGATTCGCAAAAGCCTCAGCTGACCGCGGCTGACCTTACCGTCATTTCAAACGTTAAGCAGCTTGGCATCCCTTATGTCATCCTGCTTATCAGTGGCCGGCCACTCATCCTTGATGATGTGATCAGCGACGCAAATGCTTTTGTCGCTTGCTGGCTGCCGGGGACCGAGGCGTCCGGTATCACGGATGTTTTATTCGGAGATTATGATTTCAGCGGGAAACTTTCGCATACCTGGCCGTCGACCATCTCCCAGGAACCCATAAACTGGGGCGATTCCCAGTACCTGCCCCTGTTTCCATACGGCTTCGGCTTAAGCTATGCCCAGAATGAGGTTCCATCGGCAGAGCCATTTGCTTTTTCTATCTATCCCAACCCGGCAGATGATATTCTCAATATCCGTTCTGAATTTCCGGGGAACATTGAATTATTTAATTCAATAGGAGAGCTGATGTACCAGAATGTAAATGTTGAATTCAGCTCACGGATTGATGTAAGTGATTTTGAAAATGGCATTTATATTATCCGGATCACCAGCACAGAAGGGGTTAGCAGGCGGAAATTGGTGAAAATGTAATTTTAGCTAACAGAATGACAAAGACCCGGTTTGTGCAAACCTATTAAGAATGCCCCACCAGCCTTTCAATCCTTTTCCTTGCATCCGCTGGTTCCGGGAAGATCGGGTCGGCGGCTTTCCATAGCACAAGGAATTTGCGGTATTGCACGATGGCCTTGTCTGCCTGTCCTTGTTCTTCATAGAGCTTTGCTAATGAGTAGTGGTACAACGGGTGGATCAGGCGACGGTCGCTGCCGGCAGGATCAAAGCTGATCAGCCGTTCATATTCTTTTATGGCGTCATCTGTCATTCCAAGACCAGCATAAGCCCGGGCAATAAAATCATGCCTGAATGGGATGTTGTATATCAGGACCTGGGGATATGAGAACTCGGGCACTTCAGGAGGTTTAGTGCTTTTAAGTTTTTGAACTACAGCATGATAATCCTTCTGTTCACAAAGGATATCTTCATTTGTGCAATCATACCAGTACCTGATGAATGATACCGCCGAGGTTTCAACAAAAGGCAAAAACCTCCTGACATTGTCCAGGCACCACAGGGCTGAATCAATTCTGCCCTCTGCCAGTTTTACCGAAGCGGTGAACAGGAAATATGCCGCCGAATCACCTTTGGGATCCGCTGAATTCTGGAGGAAGATCCGGTGCGCTTTAAGATAATGTGCTTCCGCCGAATCATACCTTCCGATATCCCTGTCCATAAAAGCAGACAGCCAATTGACCCCGGCTACCGTGTATTGATTGTCCTGTGTGATCGCTAAATTGTACGCCATATCCAGGGAAGCATTTGCCTGTTCCAGTTTCCCGCACCAGTTATACATCCAGGCATTTACCCAGTGCCAGATGGCTTTTGTCCCGGGGGAAGGGGCGATGGCAATGGCATTGCCTATCCATTTCTCCGCTTCGGGATAATCTTCCTTCATGGCATAAATGTATGCGATCTTACCGGCGGAAATGTGGAAATTGGGCTTTATTTCCAATGCTATCCTGAATTCCGCAATTGCTTCATCGAGCTTACCCATCTGCCATAACAGGTCACCCATGGAGTCATGCGGATTGGCATCTTCCGGGCAGAGGGCAACATACCGGCGGAAATAGCTGAGCGCCTTTGCATATTCACCCTTTTTCATATACTGGTAAGCAATCTGGTTAAGGGATTCGCTATATCCGGGATCGAGCTCAATCGCTTTGTTAAGCTCGGTAATGGCTTCGTCCGGCCTGTTATTTTTACAGTACCAAACGCCAAGGGAATAGAATGCCATTTTCTCCCTGGGTGCTTTGAAAGCAAGCTCTTTAAGGTAACTCAATTCCCTTTCGGGGTCATTTTCGATGATCCTGGCATAAACAGCTTTAATGTTAAGTTGTTCTTTTTCCGTTGCCCGGGAAGAATATTCAAAGGCTTTTTCAATTGCTTTTTTCCTCATCTGGATATTTTCCAATGATCCGTAGGTGTTTGAAAGGTATAGCCAGGCCACGGCAAATGTTGAATCAAGGCGCAAAGCATCTTCAAAATATTTCCTGGCATCATCATAATACATTTTGTCAAACGCTTCCCTTCCCTTGAGAAACTGATCATAAGCCGCCATGGAGCTTGTTGTGACATCTATGACATGCAAACCTGCTGTCTCAATTCGACGGTAAGGGATTCCTGCTGAACCTGAGATCTCTTTGCTCAGGTAATCAATCTGCGTTTCCAGTATGCTTGCTTCTCCTGTCCCCCTGGCGCTGACGCTTTTCAAAAGTTGTTTTGTGTTAACATCCAGGATTTTCACGTCCGTGACAAAAGTGTCCCCGGCTTTAACATAACTTCCTATCACAATAAAATTACAGCCTTCCCTGCGGCAAATCTCAAATCCAAGCGTGGGATCAATGGTTTTAACATCAGTTTTACCCATCTGGTTGAGCAGGTCCTGCATCCTTTCCCAGGTAATGACATGGAAAAGGTTTGATTGCTCCAGGTTCGTGATCAGCAAGTTCGGGATGGCTTTTTGAAGATAATCAAACTTGCTGTCGCCGGTCTGATTTTCGAAACTGATGACGGCTATCGGTATCGGGTCATTAGAAATCAGGGCTCTCATTACCAGCGGCCTGAGCGTTAAATATCCCGCCAGGATCAACACCACTATTGTGGAAATAATGATGATCGTCCTTGATTTTTTTGGTGAAACGGATTTTTTTTGTTCCGAATCAGTTTTGTGTGAAACACGAGTATGATCAGGGCTATGAGGGAGGGAGGAAGGTTTAAGCAGTTGCTCGGCTGAAATTGAATAAATATTGACTGGCTGACTGATATTCTTTAAGGTTTTCTCACCGAATGATGTTACTTCAAATTGAATTTTATTCTGGATATCTTCAAAAACCCTTTCCGTGAAACAAATGCCACCCGGTTCACATATTGATTCGATCCGTGATGCGATATTCACGCCGTCGCCGAATACATCTTTATCAGAAATAACGATATCCCCGATATGAATACCAATCCTTAATTGGAAAGAACCTTCCTTCGACACTGCTTTTTGAATTGCAACCGCACAATTCACGGCATCCCATGAACTCTGGAAGATGCACAGGGTGCCGTCACCTATCTCTTTAATGAACTCACCGGTATGCTCCCTGAGAGCTGCCATTTGCATCTCACGGTTCCTCTCAAGTATCGCCATGGCCGAAGATTCATCTTTCGACATCAGGGCGGAAAACCCCACGATATCGGTGAACATAATGGCGGAAAGCTTTCTCATAAATGCTTGATTACGTGACCTGATTCAGCACACTAAATTAGTGATATTTGCTTTATGGCCAAATGGTCATTTGCCGATAATGATCTTTCCCATTGTCGATTGTCGATTGTCGATTGTCGATGTTCGATAGAAATAGAGGCCGGGAGCCAGGGGTGTTGTGTCCCATGTGAGATTATGCATGCCGGGGGCAAGATCGGCATCAAGGACGGTCGCTACTTCGCGGCCATTGAGATCAAAGATTTTTATTGTCACTCTTGCGAATTGCGAAATGAGAAATGTGAACTGAACGTTGCCACTTGCCGGGTTCGGAAAAATATTGACTTCTTTTTTCTGACTTCTATCTTCTTCTATCCCAACCCCGCAGGCGGCTTCCACTTCTTCACGGTCATCGCAGCCGGTTTTATTATTATTGATATGTACCGTTCCGTTCGGACTCAGAAGGTAATCGCAAATACTTTGTATTTCACATTCGGCTAAATGTTCATTTCCTGTAACAGTTAAATCCATAATAGATCCCGGATCAATATTTTCAAGTCCACCCAGGCTTACAAGGTCATCGTTGTAATCTATCAATAAGGACCCGCCAATGGAATTCAGCCCACCTAAGGCCTGCAGGTTTGTAAGGACATGATTCGACTTGATGGTAAGACCATTGCCGCACGAATCGAGCCTTTGAAGGCCTTCCAGGCTGGTCAGGCCGAAATTGAATTCGATATCAACCATCCCGCCGACTGTGGCCAGGCTGTCTAGACCCGTCATACTGGTCAACATATGATTGCTTTGGATATGCAGATTTCCGTCGATTCTTGAAAGGCCATTTAATCCTGATAGCGAGGCCAGGTTATCATTGGCCATGATGGCGATTTCTCCGCCTACCTGTTCCAGGCTGTCAATCCCTGAAAGATCGGGAAGAAGATCATTGTTAATGATCCGCAGGTCACCCCCAATGGAGTTGATCCCTCCGAGTCCTTCCAGGTTGAGCAAATAATCGTTCCCGCCAATTGCCAGTCTTCCGCCAATGTGGTCCAGCGCCGATAATGCCGAAATATCATACATAAAATGATTATTGTAAATGCCAAGGTTGCCTCCGACCCAGGCCAGGCTTTCCAGGCCAGCCATATCTTCCTGCCAGTAATTCTCCTGGATGTCGCAATCCCCTGATATGAATGTTAAATTGTCAAGCCCGGTCAGATGATTCAGGGAGTAATTATCCCAGATAAGCATATTGGAATGGATGGCTGTTATGCCTTCAAGGCCTGCCAGGTTTTCCAGGCCATCATTGCGGGTGATCGTTAAGCCCGATCCTATGTAGTTCAAATTTCCAAGAGCGGATATGTCGGCCAACTGCGGATTGCCGCCTTCATAACTGCCTATTGACAACGCCCCGCCCACATAATCAAGGTTCTCCAGGCCATCCAGGCTTGATAATGAAGCGTTGGTATATATCATAAAGCTGCCGCGAATGGTATCAAGTGATTCAAGTCCGGCAAGTGATACCAGTGCATCATTTGACCAGATCATTAACCTGTCGCCCACAGTAGTCAGATTGTTTAACCCTGTCAGATTTTCCAGAATGGGATTCCCGGATATATATATAAATCCGTTCATTGAAGTTATAAATTCCAGTCCTATTATCGTTGCCAGAGACTGATTGTCATCAACATGCAGATAACCACCCAGGTAATTCATTCCCATCAATGCGGATAATGAGGAGAGAACAGGATTGGAACTTATGCTCAAGTAATTTCCAATTGTATCCAGACCTTCTAATCCGCTTAGATTTTCCAGCAAAGGATTATAGGCGACCGACAGGCCGCCGCTTATTTTTTCCAGTCCTTCGAGGCCGGTAAGGTCGGTAACGAGTTCATTATTGGCGATTATCAAATCTTCCCCTATTTCTGTAACATTTTCAAGGCCGGAGAGGCTTTCAAGCATGGGATTGCTTGCCCAGTAATCGCCGATCAGCAGGTCATTGCCGTACCGGGTAACGGAGCTCAATCCGAGGAGATTGGTAATATTTTCTCCGATTATCTGAACGTCTCCTTCAATTTCAGTGCAGCCGGGATAAATAATCGCGAAGCTGTCTATTGAAGCCTGGCTGTTAAAGATGATCCCTTCAGGCAGACATGACTGGCCGGTGGCATATATCATCAACGATAATCGTGATACAGGCAGTGATCCATAATCTTTTCATGGTTTTTGGTTTGGAAAGATTAATATTGAAGTCAGAAAGATACGAAGAATATAAATTGCATTTGTTAAAGATTAGTTAAATATGGCTTCATGCTGCCTTTCGTGCCATTATGCTCTTGACATAAGATTTTGGTTATCTTATATTTGTGCTTGTCTTTGAGAAACAAAGTCCAGTTTTGCCAGTATTAACTAAAAATTTATTATGATGAAGAAAATGTATGTTTTGTCAATGGTAGTGGCATTTATGCTTACTGCCGGAATTACCAGCGCCCAGGAATGGTCAAAAGAGCAGACTGAAGTATGGAAAGTGGTCCAGGATACCTGGAAGGGATGGAAATCGGGTGATGTCACCGCTGTGGCTGCCTCCTTTCATGAAAAGTACCAGGGATGGAGCGACGACAGCCCCTTGCCCGCGGGAAAACAAAGCGTGGTGGATATGTTCAACAGTATGAAAGAGTCGATGGATATCTCTTATTACAGCATTGAACCCGCCCGTATCGTTGTCCTGAAATCGGCTGCTGTTGTTGATTATTATTATTATTTCAACATCAGCTGGAAGACGGGGGATAAGTCGGAGTCAAAGGAAATAAAAGGGAAGATCGTCGAATTCTATGTCAGTGAGGGCGGTAAATGGCTTCTTCTGGGGGATATGATGGTCCATGATGATGAGGAGGATGATTAACATTGCCCGAGTTGTCTAAAATTGTAGTATCTTCATGGTGAATTATAACCCAGGAGCCATGCAAAGATTTGATCATAAAGGGATGATGGTCTTTCCAAGCCCGGAGAAGATCAAAAAGGTCGCAAAGATTGAAGACCTGGTAGTTATCGCGCAGTGCTTTTGCCCGAACGGCCACAACCTGGTAAGCGACCAGGCAGTTTTCGACGACTTCAGCGGAATCGTACTAAAAGTCAGGACAGCCGGGAAGGAAGGTCTTGTTGCCCTGAACCCGGTATACGGTCTGAAGCAACGGATATCCCTCAACATAAAACTTGTCCATGATGACCTGCTGGAGATCCTGTGTCCAGAATGCAGTGCGTCTTTACCTGTTTATTCGGCCTGTTCGTGTGGCGGGAACCTTGTTACCTTGTTCCTTGATGAGAAAGCCGACTTCACCAGCAGTGTCCTGATCTGCAACCGGGTCGACTGCCATAATGCCCAGATACGGCTGCATAATGAAATGGTTCATTACGACGGGATGGGGCATGTGATGTTCAGATAAAACCGCGAAGGCGCTGAGTCGCTGAGAAGTAAAACAACCTCTGCGTCTCCGCGCCTCTGCGGTAAAAGAAAAGTCTTTAAATTTTAACCCTCTGCAGCCGGTTCCGGTGGTTTTATTTCGGGAGCAGGCTTGGCTTTTGCAACGCGGGGCTTCCGTGTAACAACCTTTGGGGCAACCTTTTCAGCCTTTGGTTTTCTGGCCTTTACCACTATAGCTTTCACTGGTTTTGCCGGGGTTTTCACTGCTTTTGGTGCTTTGACAGCCCTGGGTTCGCTTTTAACGGCCGCAGCGGCTGCTTTAGCAGCTTTTGCAGTTGCTTTTGGCGCCACGGGCTTTGCTTTAGCAGCAGGAGTCGCCGTTTTGGCTGCTTTAACTGGAGTTTTTACAGCTTTGGCTGCCGCTTTAATTGCAGGTGCTTTAGCAGGCTTAGCAACCTGTTCAATAGTTTTAGGTTTTGCTGCACTTGCCTTTGGCCTTCCAACAGGGCCTTTTGGCTTGACAGGAGCGGCTTTTGGTTTACTCTTCGCTTTTACTGGCCTGGCTTTACCTGTGAATTCGGCAAAACGGTCTTCAGCCTTGCTGGCTAATTTCGATCCAAGCTTCCTGGCTTTTTTCAGGGCTTTTTCAGCTTTTTTCAAGGTTTTCGCAGCTTTTTTCTCAGCTTTTACCAGGGCTTTGTCAATTTTTTTCTTGGTGCCGCTCTTCTTGAACTCACTTAACTTGCCCTCAGCATACCCTTCCATTTTCTTCAGCTGGCCGGAAGCATCTTTAAAAGCTTTGCTTTTCCTGACTTTTTTAACATTTTCTTCAACAACATCATCTGCTTTGTCAAGGAAGTCCTTTGCTTTGTCAAATAAACCTTTTTCCGGTTTTTTTACTTTTTTCTTTGATTTTGCATTCATGGGATCGAGATTTGGGTTATTGATATTAGTTGTAAGTTATTAGTCATTAGTCATTGGTCATTGGTCATTGGTCATTGGTCATTGGTCATTATGTCATTGGTCATTGGTCATTGGTCATTGGTCATTGGTTATTGGTTATTGGACCAGATTTAAATTGGAATTTTAATCAAAGTTAAAAATAAAATCAGTTTACCATGTTAAGAATCATTTTTTAGCAATGGAACAATTCTTCAAAATATTTCAATTTTATTTTAAAATGATTTTTCGGGAAATAATACTGCCATTATTCATGACAACCTTGAGCAGGTATATTCCCGGTGAAGTTTGTGTTTAGCCGGGGAGGATTGATTTTCAGGCTCCTGTTTTCAGCGTTACAACACCCAGCTACAATGATTATATAGTTATTCACTATAGATATCATTATTATTCACCGCAGATTACTCGGATTTACACAGATTAAACACAGATTAGGGGCAGATTTTTTACTGGGTTATAAAATCATTCTGTGAATACCTTCTTTTAAATCTGCTACTTTGAAAATGATTAATAATCCTATTCGCTTACCGCTTAATTTCAGATACGTCAGCAATTGTGCTTTATGAACAGGAGCAATCTGATCTACGGATTTAAGTTCCAGAATAACTTGGTTTTCCACGATTAAATCAAGTCTGTATCTGTATCCTTTCTTTATTATTTTTAATCTGTGTTTAATCTGTGTAAATCCGAGTAATCTGTGGTGATATGAGCATATATGTCTTACCTCCTGTCCTGTATTAGCGTTACAACACCCAGTTTGAAAATAGAATTAAATAAAATCAAGGGTTTCAGAAGGTGTTTTTTAAAAGTGTGGAAAACAGGAAAACAGTTTATCCTGCTATAAATCATTTTTTAGCAAGTGAACATTTCTTCAAAATATTTCAAATTTTATTTTAAAATGATTTTTCGGGAAATAATACTGCCATTATTCATGACAACCTTGAGCAGGTATATTCCCGGTGAAGTTTGTGGAATTTGTATTTTAATTGGGGAGAATTTATTTTCAGGCTGATATTCAGCTAATTTTCTGCCATCGGAAGAATGCAGGGATACTTGTTCAATTCTTAGAGTACCGTTAAATTTGACATAGATCATCCCATCAGACGGATTGGGATAAACGTTTGCATAGAGTTCATTTTCATCAATTCCGAAAGGGGTTGCCCACTGGTTTTTCAACTTTTCAACCTGTGATACCGGGATCTCCTTATCCCAGAGCTTAACTTCATCCACACTTCCCAGAAGGGCATACTGGGTTTCCAGGTTATCCATCCTGCCAATGGTGAAGGGTTTTGTTGAAGGCAGAACTGCTCCCGAGAAAGCTTTAAAAGTGTCAAGCTCACCATCCACATAGAGCTCCATGGAATAACCGGTATAGAGGGCGGTTACATGGTAATAGCGGTTCAGATCGATGGGTGAGGAGCCGTCAAGATCAGAAACGCCGGTGCTGGTTTTGACCGTCCATCGCAGCCGGCCTTCGGGCGTGATGGAAAGTTTATAACGCTGTTGCCATGAACCGTGCGAAATGATAAACCTTTCCGAGCCGAACTGTTCACATCTTACCCAGCAGCTCAGGCTCACCGGCCCGCTAAAATTCAGGTCATCATGATTATCTGTATAAATGATATTTTGTCCTGAAGTAAACCGGTATGCCAGCGACGGCATGCCCCGGGCATCTTCAGTTTTGGAGACGCCTGTGGCCGTAGCATGGAAGCGGTCTTCGGCTGCATTTTTATTATCCGAATCAAAGGGATACCAGATCAGCGGGGTTTGGGAGGCCAGGCTTGTATCTTTCACCAATGCCCCTGCCGAAACCACTGTGGAAAGCATATCCTGGTTTGTAACCTGCACTGTGATAGCTGCAACCACAGGATTTTCAGGGGCCTGCCATGTAACGGAGATGCCTGTGGTTTGCTCAAGCACACCTGCCGAGGCGCTCCATGAATATTGCAGGATCTCCCCGGGTGCCGGAACAACCATGGCTGTAAACGTATTCGCCGAACCAATGACGGTGAATCTGGAGCCGGCCTGGATGCCGTTTACCACAGGCGGCAGAGGGATGTACTCGACAACCTGCAACTGAAGAGTATCTTCTGCACTCTGGCCATTGGCGCTGATCCTGCATTTCAGAACAAGCTGCCCGGGAAGTGAAGGTGCGGAAAGCTCCACCTGGGACTGGTCCTGGCCTTCAATCAATACTTCATCCAGGAACCATTCATACTGCACTTCGTCGCCTGTATTGATATTTCCCGGTTCACAGAAAGCCATGAATGAAGAATTTATGATAACAGGATCCTGGTCGGTTGAAAGGGACTTGATACGCAGGTTTTCAGAATAGTCATACTGGTAATGGTAGTCAAGTACATCCTCGTCCGATATAAAGCCGGCCATTGAGGTTTTCCGGTGTCAAACCTGCCGGGAACAACCTGATCAGCCTGGCTTCGCCGGCAGGGACAGTTAACAGGAAAGAGCCGGAAACTGCTGTGAGCAAAACCGATTTCAGTCAAGGCTTCATAGACCCCGAATGAACCTGCCGGCAGATCCACATTTACCTGTTTTCCGGATTCTGTCGGGTTAAAATACAAATAAGCGGGAAGAGAGTTATCTCCGTAAAAATCTGTTTTATTAAGGTCGATCTGCAGTATTTCAGGGACATTGGTGGTTTTTACGACAGCGGCAAGATATCCCACACTTGAACCGCTGTAAAGTGAAAGGTTTGTTGCCGCCCAACCGCCATTAATGGCATCTCCCGTGGCAAAAGGCGTTTTCCCCTGCCACAATTCTTTCATCGATTCATGGGGGATACAGGCGGAAGGGTCATTTGCTGAAGCCCAGCCGTAAGAATCCTGGTAGGTCCTGGGGAAGGGCATTCCAGTAAAAAAGCCTGCTGGCATTGGTAATATTCAGCAGCCATTTGGCAATGCACGGGCGTAACGCTTATCGTATTTTGGAAGCGGCGCCAGAGCAGCGGCCTGCTGAAAACCATTCATCACAAAAGCGTAATCATCGCCACCATCATTAGCTTCGCCAATAAGTCCTGACACATCATAACCTCCCCATGTACCGACAATGGAACCCCATCCTCTCAGGTCTCCCCGGTCGAAACACCAGTCAAGAAGTTTTTGAACCGGGTAATTAGTTTCTTCAACGGCATTCATGCGGGCTGCTGTAAGTGTTCCGTATGGAAGCTGGAGCTCATAAGAGGGATTTGATCCAAAACCTGCCAGGAAATCCATGGCCAGCTGGGCGCCTTCAAAGTATTTCCTCTTGCCGGTTTCGAGATAGGCATTATAAAGCAGCCAGGCAATACTGCCGGCCGCTTCCGGCTCCGGCACGCCGGTTGTAAGCGGCAGGCCGGTTGCAAGGTCAAATGCGCGATAATTCATATAGGGGACAGTCCAGGGTGTTGCACTACCGCCTAATTGATTCACACAATACAGCCAGCGGTCGGCAACAGTTATAAACTGGCCGGGAAATTCGGAAGCAGCCTCGGGGTAAATGATCCTTGAGCTGATAGAAGTAAACATTGGGCATGACGTCGTACCACCAGTCGTTCCCTGAAGTTGTGAAATAGTTATTAAGATAAACATTCTGACCGTTTTGCAGGTTAAAAAAATCTTTGGCCATGGCACCCAGTTCATGCCGTTCTGGTTGCTTTTATCAACGCCTGCAAGCGCTGGCACCTACAATAGCCGGCAGGATATTAATGGCTTCGGCATGATTGACATGGTCATCAGCATCCTACATAAGAATCAAGAAAAATGGGAATATTATCGGGATAATTGAATTGCCCGGTTGTCCCGAGACGTGATAGTGGCAGGTACTGCCCGGTTTTATTCAGGTCGAAAACAAAATTGTCGTAATCCAGGGTTACTTCATTCCAGTCCCTTATCAGGAGTGGTGCTGGCAGATCGGGCATCTGGCTGATGCGGCTTATATTCAGCTGCCCGGGTTGGGCGATTACCTGCAAAGATCCGCCAATAAAAGCGAGTAATAGAAGAAAGCGTATCATTGTCATCAGGTTTAATAAAAATGGGGAGGCTCAATCCCCTTCCCTTAACAGGTTGGAATAATTGAGCCTTTCCCCTTTACACAGAATCAATTAACCAAACCTTTTACGGTTTTTCGTCGTTATAAAGTTTTGAAACCTGGCCATCAGCCAGTGCGATGTTGTAGATCTTAAGTTCATCGATAACACCTTTGAAGTATCCAAGGTTATCAGCCGTGGTCCATTCCATGAAATTAGCAGCCAGTTCCGCATCTGTTGCCACACAACCGATGATGAACGGCTGGGGATCAGGTGAAGTAAGCGTTTGTGTGAGCGGTCCTATACCCTTGTCAGCTTCAGTCCATGTTTTGGTTAGGAATCCGTTTACATAGAACTTCAGTTCTTTGGTAGTACCATTGACAGAAACCACAATATGGTTCCACTGTCCTGCCTTAATGGAATTATCTGTTTCATTGTCAGCGTCAACTATGCCACCATCAACTTTTTTAAAGGTAAAGAAGGGTTTTCCGCCTCCCTGTGTCTGCAGTTTATAACCTGTCCAGTAGTTTTGTGAAACGATATAATTGTGTTCATAAAGCTCATCAGGTTTAACCCACACGGCGATCGTGAGGTTAACAGGTAAGAAGCTGGTTGTGTAAGGGACTTCGAGATGTGCGCCTCCTTGTCAGGTAAACAGCATTTCCGCCTTTAACCCCGGCAATCCAGGTAGGATCCATGGCATTAGCGCCCAGAATAACGGTATTTCCTTTAAAGAATGTTGCAACATGCTTTACGGTCGAATATGCCGTTGCCGTAGTTCCGGAACCTTCGTCAAAATGCCAGCCGGCATTCAGATATAAGGATTCGTCAATGTAGCCGTAAGCCTGTGAATCAAAAGTATTCATAGCTTCGGTAAGCTGGGTTTCCAGGTTGTCGATTTCAGTTTGTGTGAGAATGCCGGTTGAAGCAGTTTTAATGGTTTCCAGGGTGGCATTGAAGGCATCAATGGCTGACTGAGGGTAATCGTCTGTTGTCGCGGCATCGGACATGGCTTCAGCCTCTGCAATCAAAGCATTCAGTTCGGTTTTGTCTCCTTCAACAATTGTCGTCGTCATCGTTGCAGGACACAATGGTCATGGTTGCGCTTACTAAGCATCATAAGCAGCAGTGCATGCATTTTCATTAAATTTTTCATTTTCATTTTGTTTAAATTTTAAAGGTTATTAATTGAGTGTGTTGATTTATGTTTTCACGGATTAATAGCCTGGTTAGCATCAATTTCAGCCTGGGGAATGGAAAATACCTGTTGGTTTCGTAATTGAAATCAGGGCCCAATGCTGCTTCAGCAATCTGCTTTTCCCCAGCGCATCAGGTCGAAATATCGGTGAAATTCCTGTGCCAGTTCCACCCTTCGCTCATTATGGATGGCGTTTTTATTATGTTTTGATCTGTGGTGGTGATATCTGCAAGTAAATCAGCAGGTGGTGTTCCGTTAAAACTTGCCCGGGCACGCTGTCTTACTTTATTCAGGTTTGCCATTGCCGAATCAGCCTGGCCGGTTTCCATAAAGGCCTCTGCTTTCATCAGCAGAACATCGGCATAACGCAGGTAGATGTAATTCAGGTCGCCATCGCCCTTGAGCGATGAAGGAATTTCCGCAAGTGGTTGCTGGTGTTTTTTGGTAAGGTACCCGGTGGGTGACCAGGTGGCGCTGAAAGTTTCCCCGTTCAGCCAGGGTTGGCCATCGCGGCCAATAGAAGCATCAAGGCGCGGATCAACTTCTCCTGTGGAGCTTTTTTCAAAAGCATCAACCAGGCTCTGGGTGGGTGCATTAAAATAATACCCGCCTTCGGTTGCCGGTGCAAACCATTGATTTAAAGCGCTTCCTGTCAATGGGTTCTGCCCTGCCAGGTGCTGGATTTCAAAAATGGATTCGATGCTGTTTTCATTCGCCAGCTTAAAATTATCGGCATAATCTGGCAACAGGCCATAAATACCCAAGGCTTCAACTTGCTGAAAATAGCTGATGGCAACAGCCCATTTCTGCTGATACAGGTTCACCTTGCCAAGCATGGCCAGGGCAGCGCCGCGGGTAACACGGCCAACATCTGATGAGCTATAGGATAGCGGCAAAACTGCGGCTGCATCCGACAGGTCTTTTTCAATCTGCTGATAAATGGCGGTTACATCGCTCAACGGCACATGGATGGTTTCCTGTGTCAGCTGGGGAAGCAATTTCAGGGGCACCTTACCAAAAATATTCACCAGGTTGAAATAACTGTAGGCCCTGATAAATTTTGCTTCCCCGATGATGCGGTTCTTCAGCCCGTCATCCATTGTGACTCCGGGAACATTGGCAATTACATTGTTGGCCCTGGCAATGGCTTCATACGCAAAGCTCCAGTAGTCACCGATTATGCCGTTATTTGCATCAGCAGTAAAATCATCGATATAACTGATTTCAGACTGATCGCCGGGATTTCCGCCTTTCACGGCATCATCGGCAGCAATATCGCCAAAAACCCAGATGGCATTTTCGGAATTTCTGAAGGTGATGGCATTATAAACCCCATTGATAGCCTGGATAGCCTGCTTGTCATTCTGGTAAAAAGTATCGGTTGAAAAAGTCCCCTTAAGGTCTTCAGTCAGAAAATCGTTGCAGGAGCCCAATGAAATCAATAAAATGACGATCCATAACCTGCTGGCTTTCAGTAATGAACTTCCGGAAGTTTTTTTATCACTTTGCCAGCTGATGCCCGGGAAATTATATTTTCTCTGTTTCATATCAGTTTCATATTAAAAAGTGATGTCAATGCCAAACATGAAAGTCATGGCTGAAGGATAAGTTCCCCAGTCAATTCCGGCTGCACGGTCACCTTCAGATTTAGAGTTATCGCTGACGGTCATTTCGGGATCAAGTCCCGGATATCTGGTTAGTGTCAGCAGGTTTGTCCCGGAGATATAAACCCTTGCCAGGGTTATGCCAATCTTTTTAAGTGCTTTTTCAGGAATGGTATAGCCTAACTGGAGGTTTTTAAGCCGCATGTAAGAGCCATCTTCAAGAAAGCGGGAAGAAGGCCTTGCATTATTTGATTTGGAGGTCCATGATGGCCTTGGTTGGGTATTGGAAGAGCCTTCACCGGTCCAGCGGTCATCGAAATATCGCTGTGTTACGGTAAAACCGCGGTAAAAGCCTTCAATATCCTGGTTGATCTGCACATAGATTTTATTTCCGTATGCTCCCTGGAGGAACAGGCTGAGATCGAAGTTTTTATAATTAGCTGACAGGTTGATCCCGGCAATAAGCTTGGGTATGGCAGCTGCCCATATGCACGCGGTCATCGTTATCGATACGTCCGTCTCCATTCTGGTCTTTGAATTTAACATCGCCGGGTTCAATGTTGTTTCCCTGGAAGGCTGAAAGCAGGATATCGGTTTCATTCTGGAATATGCCTTCCATTTCGAGCAGGTAGAATGAGCCGATAGGATGCCCTACCTCGGTCCTGGTGGCATACACGCCTGTTTCAACCCTTCCGCCGAAGAGCGGGGCATCTAATTTAAGCACTTCGTTATGCAGGTAGGCCAGGTTACCACCAACGGAATAACCCCAGTCCTTTTTTGTTTGCCGGTAAAGTGGCTTCAAGTTCAACACCGGTATTCAGCACCGATCCGCTGTTGATCCAGGCGGATTCGGCATAGCCTGTCGATGGTGGGTTGGGGGCTTTAACCAGCATATCCTCGGTAACTTTATAAAAGTAATCGAGTGAGACAGCCAGTGCACCTTTCCAGAACTCGGCATCTACGCCGGCATTGTACTGGTAACTGGTTTCCCATTTCAGGTCTTCGTTGCCGAGGGAGGTTTGTGCATACCCGCTATTGGAATACATTACCAAAAGGATAGTTGAAATATGGAGTGATCTGGTCACTGTATGCATAAAGCCCAATCTCCTGGTTTCCGATAGCGCCATAACCGGCCCTGAGCTTTAAATTCTCAAGCCAGGAGACATCCATCAGGAAGTTTTCCGTTAAATAACCCAGCCGGCTGAAAGAGAATAGAATGTTCCCCATTTATTATCCCCGGTAAACCTTGACGAACCATCACGCCGGATGGTTCCTGAGAGGTAATATTTGCCTTTGAAATCATAGTTCACCCTCCCGAAAAAGGAGGCCAGTGTCGAAGCATATTCGACTCTGGCTGCTGATCTGATTGCCGAGCCCGTTACCAATAAGATCAGTTCATCCTGCTGGATGGGAAAATCCGAATCGTTGGAATATAATGCCTTTCCGCTGTTTTTAATAGCTTCAAAACCCAGGAGTGCGGAAAACGTATGTGATTCCCCGAATGTGGTTTCGTAATTGAGCAGGGTATTGACCGTCCAGTTGGCGATGCGTTCATTGCCCACGCTCAGGCTGTTGACCGCATTGATGCGGTTATCAGTGCCCCAGGTGCGGTTGAAACGACGGGTGTCGGTATTCCGGATAATCCATGCCGAAATTGGTAGTGAATTTAAGTTTATCGGTTATTTTAGCAGTAAAATAGGCCTTGCCAAGATAGCTGTCGTCTTTCCGGTTATTATCGTTATAATCGGCCATCCCGATAGGATTATAGCCATCTCCAAGCAATGAATCATAAATCTGGCTGCCGAAATATTCAGCAGGACGGTCGACATAGGTGCCGTCATCGAAATTTACAGGTATGGCCGGATTGCGGAAAAAAGCATACCTGACCACGCTGCCGCCATTTCCACCGTAGCCATCGCCTGAACTCCCGATAATATCGTTATTTGAAATCCCGGCAAACATGCTCAATCCAACTGTAAGCCATTTGCTGGCTTCCGTATTTACATCAAGCCTTGCTGTTCCGCGGGTATAGCCGGTATTCTGAATAATCCCTTTTTGGTCGAAAAATGAAGTGGAGATCATGAAATTGGTCGATTCATTTCCCCCTGAAACGGAAAGCTCATGTGAATTGACCGGGGCTGTCTTTAGCAATTCACTCACATAATTAACATCATCAAACCCTTCGGCATCATCAGGTGTCATAAGGGGCCGCTGCAGTGACGGGATAAGAAAAGCATTATCGTTAGTTGCTGCTTCATTGTAAATGGTGATATAATCGGTTGGTATTCACCATTTTTGTTAAGCCTGGTAGCTTTCTGGAAACCGGTCTGTCCCTGGTAGGTGATCATGGTTTTCCCTTTTACGCCTTTTTTTGTTGTTATAAGCACGACCCCGTTATTGGCGCGCGAACCATAGATAGCTGCCGCTGATGCATCTTTGAGTACGGTCATGTTTTCAATATCTCCCGGGGCAAGGATTTTTAATGCATCATCCGCCGGGATACCATCGACAATATAGAGCGGGTCGTTGCTGGAATTGATCGAACCGGCGCCACGGATCCGAACCGAAACACCTTCGCCGGGAGCACCTGTATTCTGTGTGACCTGAACACCGGCAGCCCGTCCCTGCAAAGCCTGGTCAATTCCGGCAACCGGAAACTTGGTCAGTTCTGCATTGTTAACCTTGGTTACCGCGCCCAAGGACATTGCTCTTTTTAGCAGTTCCATAACCAATAACCACCAGTTCATCCAGCATAATCTCTTCAGGATTCAGTGCGATATCAATCACGGTGCGATTGCCTGCTATTTGTTCCATAGGAGTGTACCCTATATAAGAATAAACGATAACTGATGAAGATGTCAACTGAGCCGATTCCAGGCGGTACCGGCCGTTCATGTCCGTGATCGTCCCTGATGTGGTTCCTTTGATACTTACCGTAACGCCAATCAGGGTTTCGCTTGTTTTGGCATCGGTCACGGTTCCTTCCACAACCACCTGTGCAAAAGATCAGGCTGCTTGCTGAAAGCATCATTACCAGTAAAAGTAGTCGTTTCATCATGCCAGTATTATATGTTTGACAATTCTCAAGCTATTCACGATCATTTATAAGCAATTACCGTTTCGCCGGCTTTCACTTTCATGCCCTCTGTTTTTATCTTGATCCCGGCAGGAAGCGCTACGACGACGACAGCTTCACCGGCCGGTATTTCAATACCGATATTTCCTTCAGCGTTTTTCGCCAGGTATTTTTTTGAAATGATATCAAACAGGTCAATTCTTTTCTCCGAGGAATAAGTAACTGTTTTGTTATCAGGATATGGATTATAGTATAAATAGACAGGGTATTTATTTTCAGCGTAAAAATCGGTGGCATTGCAATCGAGTGCAAGAATTCCTTCCACGTCAGTAGTATTTACGATAGCGCCGAAAACGCCGACAATAGAGGTGCTGTAAAGGCTGAACATGGATTCCGCGGGCTGGCCTGTTACCCATTTCGGTCCGTCACCGATCGAAACAGGGGAGATGCCTGTCAGTTCCGGCTTATTGTAATCATCTATTTTCCGGACGCCTTCATATCCTATAATTCCATGGGTGAGGTCCTTAAGCTCTGGCAGCCATTGGTGTGCATCATCAACCTGGTCAGGATAAAAGAGGCGGGATGCATTTACCGCGTTCAGCATATATTTGCCGATGGCTTTAGCAAACTGTGGCTCATATTTCACCATGGGGACCAGGGGCCAGGCCATGGCAACCGAATTCATGAAAAATCCATATCCTCCGCCATCTGTAATACTGCCCTGCAGTCCGTAAACATCATAATCGCCCCATCGTTCAGCAATGACTCCCCAGCCATAGCGGCCATCTTTTGCCTGGCAGCCGTCAAATGTCCAGTTCAACAGTTTTGTCACATCGTAATCCTGGTCCATGTTCGGCATTAAGCCGTGCGGCAGTATAAGCCCCAAAAGGAAGGAGGATTTCGTAGAACCGGCTTTCTTTCTGGCTCAGCAACGCTTCTGTTGCACTTTTAGCTCCTTCGAGGTAACGTGCATCCCCGAATTTGTGGTAGGCCGATAGCAGCACCCATGCATGGCCGCCGGCAACATCCTGCTGGTAAGGGATATTATTGCGCATGCCCTTCATCTGGGCATAATCGAAATAGGAGTAATCATAATTACCCTGCAAAACCGAATCTGCTTTATAAAACTGATCGGCAATGGATCGCTGGATAAATTCAGTGTTTTCAACCCCGGGAAAGATAGCAGCCACTCCGTAATACAGCACATTCGGATAAACATCGTACCACCAGTCGCGTCCATAACCGCCACCTGCCATGGCAACCTCCGGGTTAGTGTTGTTCATGACGATGTTCCACTTTGTATCGCTGTTGAAATAGTTTTGAGCCATTTTTGCATAATTCATACCATGCTGGCTGGTTTTATCTATGCCTAGCAATCCGGCTCCAACCAGTGCATTAAGAGAAGTAAGCGCTTCGTGGAATTCCCCGTTGTAGTTACCGGGGCCCTGGCGGACATCCCCAATAACGGTATAAAGTCCAAAGGTGACCTGGTCGAAATTGCGCCTTGCGCTGTCGAGCCAGATCAGGGGGCCATAGGATGCAGTATTATTGAAATCGAAAGCAAGGCTGTCGAACTGCAATGCTTTCTTTTTCCAATCGATGATTTTTAATGGCGATGGCAGATCGGGCATCTGGTCGATGCGTGGGATAGAAGCCTGCTCAACCGGCAATCCTGCCTTGTTTTCGCAGGAAACTACGGCCAGCATGGCCGCCAATATGAGTATAAAACCAATTGTCTTTTTCATTTTTCTGCCAGGTAAGAATTTTTCATAATATTTTTCGCAAGCGGAATCGATAGCATTTGCAGCACGGCTACGATAATGAGTGAATACCTGAGCGCAAAAGATTCTGATACATAGAAGGCCAGGAAGATGAAGAGGCCGAGGCCAACTACCCTGCCGGCATAAAGGCCGAATTCATGGTTAAGTATGTAGGCATAGTTATTCCGGTTTTCACGTTTCGAAACAACATCAATAACCTTCATCATAATGGGATAGTAAGCCAGGTCATGTAGCGGCTGGAAGAACACTTTGCACAGTACAAATACCATCACGCCAAACATGGACAGTTCTATTCCGTTGATAACGGTACCGATCAGGAAGATGGTAATGCCGACGCCAAAAATGAGGATCCGGTGTTTTGGTTTGGCAAAGCGGCCCAGGAGGTAAATCAGGATGGCCGTCAAACCGCCGCTGATTCCCTGGATCAGCCCCAGGGACCCTTCTTTGCCCACATATTTCATGATCAGCATAGCCGGGGCGGTGACAAGGAATCCCTGCACCAGGCCTTTCAGCACCGCCAGCAATATCTGCTTATTCCAGAGCCTGTCAAAACGGAAGTAGAGGAAGTCTTTTTGGACCGGGTTTTCAAACTTGCCGCGGGCAAGGGAAAAACACGCCAGGATGGTAATGGCAAAGACAATGAGCGTAACTATACGATAGCCTAAATATATATTAAATTCTATCCCGAAAAGGTTCATTCCCTCGATTGTTGCCAGTAATGCGCCGATAGCCAGGGGCACCCCGATATTGGAGATGGTAAAAAAGAAGGATTCCAGGCCGAAGAAATAGTTTCGGTTTTCATCCGAAGTTGTATTCAAAGCCATCAGGTAGCGGTTAGTCCAGAAGAAACCGGAAGCGGCGCCAATCAACGTGCCGGAAATAATCAGGCCGGGCAGGGCTATGTCTTTTACAAACATCATTCCTACCATCGACAGGCCGCTTAAAAGGATTCCGAAACTATAGAGGTGGGCCACCTTGAAATTTTTCAGCAAGAACCCGTTGGTGAGGGAAGTAATGATGATTCCCGTGTACATGGCCACCTGGAAGATGGCGACATAGCTGGTATCGGCGAAATACCTCATGATATAGGCTGCCATAAAAATCTCGACAACAGGCAGTACCAGGGCATAAAGCATGTTCGTTATCAGCAGCACCCGCATATTGCGCGGCATGGACTGGAAAAAGCGGAACTCGGTAGTCAGTTTGGCTATCATCATGGGTGCCTGCTAAAAGTTGAGGGTGGAGAGAATTTCGGAGATGGAAAACCTGGCGCCGCAGATCACTTCATCGCTGGCCCCGTAATAAATAAAAATATCATCGCCTTTGACAAAATGACCGTTTGTAAACACTACATTCCCGAAGAACCCTGTTTGTTCATAAGCCTGGATGGGCTCCATTAAAGGTTCTATGCTCCGGGCGAGCACTTTTGAAGGATCGTTAATATCAAGCAGCAGGGCACCAAGGCAATACCGGTGGTCGCTGTTAGCGCCATGATAGATTTCCAGCCAGCCATATTCGGTCCTGATGGGTGCTCCGCCGGCGCCTACTCTTGCCGAGTCCCACATGCCGGGCCGGGAAGTTGCAATACATTTATGCCTTCCCCAGTGGATAAGATCGGGTGATTCGGCCAGCCAGATATAATTGCCGCCAAGTTCGGGACTGCTGGGGCGGTGCAGCGCATAATACTTCCCGTTTATCTTTTCATCAAAGATGGCACAATCCTTATTATGAGGAGGAAAGATCATCCCTTCACGCCGGAAATTTTTCCAGTCGGAAGTTCTGATGAGACCAACACCTACCCCAAACTCAGACACTTCAGTGAATGAGAGGCAGAATTCATCCTCCATACTGGCGACCCGGCAGTCTTCAATGCCAAAAGTTTCCAGTTCCCCTTTGCCGAAAATGGGAGGAAAACCCTCCGGCTCATGGAAATGAACCCCGTCATCGCTGCACACAAGGCGTAAATAAGAGAGGGTAGTGAGGTAATCTTTCTTCTTGTAATTTATCACACGCGGATCAGAGGCATCCAGGTCGGGATCATCTTTATCGAAACTCAGGATTTCAATTTCACCTTTATTATTATATACCGGGAAACTGATTTTGCCTTCAATCTGTTTTGGCCTTTCTGCAACCCTTAAAAGGAGCCATATTTTTCCGTTAAATTGAAAAACGCCCGGGTTGAGGAGGCATAAAATTTCCATGCCTTCAATACCTGGTTTTAAATCGGAAGGACGTATGAGCGGGTTGGAGGGAAAACGATTTGCTATATCCATTATCGTGTTTTTTAACGGATTACAAATCTAATATTACAAAATTTAAAATATGTCCGCCCTGTTCCTGATTTTGTCCGCCCTGTTCCAAAAAGCATAATTTGCCCTGTCGAAGCTGCTTTTATGTCAGAGATTTCTTTTTCTGGCGGTAATCAGAGGGGGAGCAACCGAAAGCTTTATTGAAAAGTTCATAGAAATGGGCCCTGCTGTTGAACCCTGTCTGATCAATGATTTCGCTGACAGTCAAAGAAGTGGTGTCAAGCAAAACAGAGGCCTTTCTTACCCTTCTTTGATTAATCAGGCCATGCGGGGTGGTTCCCAGCACGGATCTGGTTTTATTATAAAGCGATGATTTGCTGATGGCGAACCTTTCACATAATTTCTCAGCCAGGAGTGACTCATCATCGATATTTTCATCAATATAGCCAAGTAATCTCTGGAAAAAAGGATCAGGTATTTCCTTGATCAACGCTACGCTCTCATCATGGCTGCCAAATCTTTTCCTGATATTTTGCCTGATCGTCAGCAGCTTTTCAATCCTTATTTTAAGATGATCCGGATGAAACGGCTTGGGAATATATGAATCCGCCCCGGCCTGCAGACCTTTAATACGGTCTTCTATTTCTGCCCTGGCAGTGAGCAATATAAGCGGCAGGTGGCTGGTATCAAAATTATCCCTGATCTTACAACATAACTCGAAACCATCCATTTCAGGCATCATAATATCCGAAACAATCAGGTCAACAGGTTGTTTTTCAATAACATGAAAGGCTTCTTTGCCGTTTTTTGCAAAGCACAGATTATATGAAGGACTGAGCATGTCATTTAAAAGAGATAAAATATCCGGATCATCATCAACCAGTAAAACAACGGGTTTTTCTGTTAAAACATCGGTTGTTTCATGGATCCCACCTATGCCGCTTTCCTCGATAAATTTCATTTCATCCTGATCAAAGGGCTTTTTTACTATCATACCGGAGGTATGGCCAGGATGAACGACCGGCAACCGGCAGATAAATAGTGTCCCTTCATCCGGTTTGCCCTGGAAAGATATGGTGCCTTTGAGTAATTCGACTATTCCTTTGGTAACGGCCAGTCCGAGTCCGGTTGACCTGTACCCTGGAAAGCTGTCTTTATTTTCAGTGGATGAGATGCCAAATGGTTCAAAAACTTTGTTTTGCAGTTCCGGATTAATTCCAATTCCGGTATCTTCAACTTCAGTTACAAATTCATTTTCATTAAATGAAATCCTCAAAGTTACCCTGCCACCCTGCTTATTGTATTTAATTGCATTGGAAACCAGGTTTGTAAGCACGCGCTGGTATTTATCGGCATCGGTAAATACAGATTTATTTTTGTCATTGCAATAAATTTCACAGCTGATTTCACGTTGCTGAGCCATAAGCTCCAGGTCTGAAATAACCTCGAGTGCCAGTAATTCGGGCTTAAATTCACTGATATTGAGAAGTTCTTTTCCCTTCTCCAGTTTCCGGAACTGCATGATTTCCAGTACCAGTTTCTGCAATTTAATGCTGTTATTGTAAACTTTTAACAAACGTGGATTTTCAGGCGAATTGCGGGCATCTTCCAATAATGCATGGATGTGTGAAGTAATGAGAGTGAGCGGGGTGCGGAATTCATGGGCAACATTGGTAAAGAATTCCAGCTTGTAATTTTGCAGTTCTTCTTCCTTTTTCTGCTTGAACTCAACCAGGGCTGCTTCTTTTTTTCGCGCTTCTTTTCGCATGTACGAGCGAATGATGAGTATCTGGAGCCCGATAAACAGAATAAAATAAGCTGCGATGGCCCATGATGTGTTCCAGAATGGCGGCTCAATAATGATCTCAATTTCCCTGCCTTTTGCTGACCAGTTCCCGTTTTCATCACTTACACGTAATTGTAAATAATATTTTCCAGGCGAGAGATTGGTAAAATTAATAGCCTGTCCCGGCAAATTAATTACCCAGTTGTCATCAAAATTTTTAAGCCTGAATGAAATCCTGTGCCGCTCTTTCCCCCAGTAAGCAAGAGGTGAAACATGAAAGGTAATGGCATTCTGATTATACTTAAGTTCAAGCTTATTTTGTAAATTAATCCGGTTGGCAAGAACGCTGTTCTCTGATATCTCAACAACTTGATTTTTAATATACAAATCGTTTATGGCGATCGGAGGGGAGAAAGAGGAGGACTTAATCTCCTGTGTTTGAATAATGTCGACGCCCATTGTGCCGCCAGCATATAATTGTCCGGTTAAATTGTCAAAATACGAAGCGCCATCGCTGTATTCAAAATTGATCAGGCCATCCTGCGAATTAAAATTTTTAACTGTCTGATTTTTTGTATCGATACACGAAAGCCCTTTGTTTGTTGTGGCCCAGAGATTTCCCAATCCGTCCATCTGTATGGTGTGAATAGATGCATTGGATAGATCTTCATTCAGGTTTAATCCGGTGATTTTCACCGGGCCGTCAGGTTCAGGTAAAAGTGAGAAGATCCCTGAACTGGTGCCGGCCCAGATATTTTTTGCAGAATCGGCATAAAGGGAAAGGATGTCGTCGTTTTTAATCAGGTCGGGATGCGTAACGGTATTGAATTGTGAAAGTACGCGCTTGGTAATCGTATTATACCGGTAAACGCCAAAACCACGTGTGCCGATCCAGATAATACCCGGGTGGCCTTGAGCCAGTGCGTATACGATCTGTTTCTGCTGCCCGCTGGCGTTTATGTTCTTGTCGAGAATTACCTGCTCATAAAAGACCGGGTTAGAATTTTCGTTCCTGTCAAATTCAATCATGATCACCCCGAATCCGCTTGTTCCAAGAAATAGCCGGTGGTCGCTGTCTTCCAGGATATGGTATACCGATGCAAAATCCAATCCTTGATTGCTGGTGAAATCTTTCGGGAAATTTTTAATCTGCTTGAAATCCGGGGTAATGACGTCAATTCCGCTTCCATCGGTCCCTACCCAGATCGTTCCGTCAAACCTTTCATGAAAAGAAAGCACAGAGTTATTACTTAAGCCGTCCTTAACTGATATCTCTCTGATATGATTTCCCTGCAAATCAAAAATATCGATTCCCCCTCCTTTGGTCCCGATCAGGATGTCCTTATTCCTTGTAACCAGGATGCACCTTACTATTGGATAAGTTAAAAGTGAAGATGACAGGCTTCTGTTCGGGAACTCGGAGAGCTTCAGGTTGTAAACGCCATTGCCGTCAGTTCCGATCCATAAAATATCAGGCGCTGTTTCACAGATGCTTAATACCCTTGTTGCTATTGGATTTTTAACAAAAAGGCCGGTTAAATTATTAAGTATTTCGAATTCTCCGGAAGCGGCATTAAAACTGTATATTTTACCTGTTTCTGTTCCCGCCCATAGCCTGCCGGGGGCTGAGGAAGGGGCAAACGAACTGATTATATCATCCTCCAGGCTAAGATTTTTTGCGGATTTCTGCTCAATATCTATCATTACCGCATTCCCGCCGCGCTGGGCGATAAACAAAAAGGGACGATCATTTATCAGAACACCCCGGGAAGAAGAAATAGCCTCCATTTCCGGCAATCGGACGATCTCTTTAAGTTCATTTACTAAAATCTTAAAGAGTAAGTTGCTACTGCTTAAACAATAGAATTCGGAACCGATGGAATATAATCTTTTTACATCTGTAGATGCCAGGAGTGAACCTGGTGCAAATTCAATCTTTTGAAATTGCATGGTAACATTATCATATCTGAATATGCCCTTCCCGAAAACTGACACAAGAGTTCCATTTTCACCGGAGTGGGCGATTAAAATATCATTTTCATAATTTATCTGTTCTGACTCACTTGTAAAGAAGGAATAAAAGCGATTGAGCGCATTATCATATAAAGCGACTCCTTTATTGGTCAGCATCCAGATTTTACCGTCAGAAGCAGGAAAAAGCTCCCTGACGACGTGGTTATGAATGTAAAATGGATTTTTCCCCGGCAGATAGGTCACAATATTGCTTCCGTCATACCTGTTAAGGCCATTCCATGTCCCAAACCAGACGTAGCCTTCAGCATCTATAGCAATGGCATTCACGGCACCGTTTGACAGGCCTTCCTGGCGTGAAATCGAATGCATGTTGGTCCTGTATTCGGCAATTACCGAAAAATGAACTAATAAAATACCTAATAAGATGAGCCAGTTTTTTTTCATTATCCAGGAATACAAACATTCATTTTTATTGCATCAGTAAAGATACTACAAGCCTGAAAGCGATATTGAGTTGACATAGAGATTTTATGCAATTCGTAGGTGAATCACATTCAATATGTTAAATATTTGTTAAATGCTATTGCCTGATTCTAAAAGTCAGGCTGATAAGATAATTTTACAAAAAAACCAGTATGAAAAATCTAACTGCCCTTTTCTTCTTCACGTTTCTATTTTTACTCACTACCAGGATAAGTAGCCAGACGACCGCTATGGATTTTGAGCAGGCTGATTGCGATGCCGGAGCCCATCACCTATTCAGCGAACTGGATGCCGGGAAGGTGGTCATCCTTGATTTTGTCATGCTGAACTGTGCCCCGTGTATCGTGGGAACCACTGCCCTTGAAAATCTTACCGCACCTTACGAGAATTCCCACCCGGGAAGGGTACATATCTATTCATTCGGGTTCCTGGATTCATACACGTGTGAGCAGTTGCTTGCCTGGAGAAACAACAATGAGTTCTCCCACCCGGTTTTCAGTAACGGGGAGGAGCAGGTAAACTATTACGGGGGTATGGGGATGCCCACTATCGTGGTTGTTGGCACTAATGAGCATAAGGTGTTCTTTAAAAGCATCGGTTATACCCCGTCCATTGATGACAAGATCATCCAGGCGATCGACAGTGCGCTTCTGTATAATCCTACGGGAGTTGGTGAGCCGTCTGCTGTCAACGGATTCAGGATTTACCCGACACTGGTAACAGATCAATTCTATGTTGAGCTATCCGATGAATTACCTGGTTCGGAGATAATCCTGTTTGATGCTTCTGGCAGGGAAGTATTAACTTCAAGTGTTGCAGAAAACGGGAGGACATCAATCCCCGTAACCGGGCTTTCAAGGGGGATCTATATCGCCCGTCTCAGGCAAAATAGCAGCTTATCCGACGGTATCAGGCTTATCGTGCAGTGAAAGAAACCTGTTTAAAACAAACATTTTTTCCATTGAAGAAATATCTCCTCTTCATCATTCTTTTTATAACACTACAGCAGTCTGTCCATCGCGCAATGCTGCTCGCCCGGAAACCCTGTTTCCGGAAGTGAATATGTCGGTATACTTCCAAAGAAAACCCTTCGGACCATCACTTATTACCGGCACAGTTTTTCCGATACTTACTACGAGGGATCTGAAATTTCTGATTACCAGGGCACCCAATCCGGGTATGATTTTATCGGCGAGGTGCTTTCTTACGGCATCTTCAAAAAATTAACTGCGGAGGCTGAACTGGGATATTATTTCACAAAATACCAGGACAGCGATGTGCTGGATGAATTCAGGACGCATGGGTTCACAAATGCCACGGTATCGCTGAAATATGCGTTGCTGAAATCGAATAAAGATATGGAGCTTACCCTTGGTGCCGGTTCTAAATTTCCCGTTTCAAGGAAAGTTTTCCGCGATGAATATGGCGTGCCCTACCCCCAGGAAATACAGCCATCCACCGGGTGCTTTCGGCTTTGTGGCGCAGTTGTTCTTTTTCAAAGGCTTTAAAGAAAAGAAATGGAGATTGGTGGCCATTGGCAGGTATGAACTCAACGGCTATAATTCGGAAGATTACCGGTTCGGGGATGCCGTCTTCACATCTTTATTTATAGGAAGAAGCTTTGCTAAAAACTGGTCAGCCACCCTTCAGCTGCGCAATGAATACCGGTGGGAGGACTGGCAGGGCGATACGCGTTATTTAGTTACCGGCGGAGATATCCTTTATTTATCACCGCAGGTCAGTTACACATTTCAGCCTGCAGGATTAACCGTTTCCGTAATGGGAGATATACCCGTTTACCGTCATTACAACGGGGTGCAGCTTGGACCGAAGTATGCCTTCGGGATTAGCGTGGTGAAAGATTTTTGTTTGTGATGTAGAGGGATTTTTTTAACCTGTCAACGTCCGACGAAGGATGACCTGACAGCGTTAACCAGTTATACGTCGATATTGGCGTATTTGGCATGCGTTTCTATGAATTCCCTGCGTGGCGGCACATCATCGCCCATGAGCATGGAGAAGACCCGGTCGGCTTCGGTTCCGTTTTCGATAGAAACCTGTCGCAGGGTCCGGAAAGCCGGGTTCATGGTCGTATCCCACAACTGTTCCGCGTTCATTTCGCCAAGACCTTTATACCGCTGGATGTGGACGCTTTTTTCACTGACACTGTTTGTATACTCACTCACGATAGCGGCACGTTCTTCTTCGGTCCAGCAATAACGTTCATTTTTCCCGCTTTTGATCAGGTAGAGCGGAGGAGTGGCGATGTAAACATAACCCTGCTCGATCAGATCGTTCATATACCTGAAGAAGAAAGTCAGGATAAGCGTGGTGATATGGCTGCCGTCAACGTCGGCATCAGTCATGATGATCACTTTATGGTACCTGAGCTTATCCAGGTTCAAAGCTTTTGTATCTTCTTCCGTTCCGATAGAAACGCCAAGTGCAGTGAAGATATTCTTAATTTCTTCACTGTCGAATATCTTGTGCTGCATGGCTTTTTCCACGTTGAGGATCTTGCCGCGTAAAGGCAGGATAGCCTGGAATGCCCTGTCACGCCCTTGTTTTGCGGTACCCCCTGCAGAATCTCCCTCAACGAGGTATATTTCGCATTTGGATGGATCCCTTTCAGAACAATCTGATAGTTTTCCGGGTAAGCCCGAACCACCGAGTACGTTTTTCCGCTGGACCAGCTCACGTGCTTTCCTGGCGGCATGACGCGCCATGGCGGCTAAAATCACTTTATCAACAATGATCTTGGCAACTTTAGGATGTTCTTCCAGGTAATAGCTCAGGTATTCGGAAACAAGCTGGTCAACAGCCCCCATAACTTCGTTATTGCCCAGCTTTGTCTTGGTCTGCCCTTCAAACTGGGGTTCGGCGACTTTTACTGAAATGATAGCCGTAAGGCCTTCACGGAAGTCATCCCCATTGATATCAAATTTCAGTTTGGAGAGCAAGCCAGCCTTATCGGCATAATTTTTCAGGGTGCGGGTCAGTCCCCTCCTGAATCCGGCAAGGTGTGTGCCTCCTTCGTGGGTGTTAATGTTATTTACGTAAGCATGAATATTTTCTGCAAAAGAGGTATTGTACTGCAGGGCGATTTCCATGGGGATACCGCTCTTTTCCCCTTCAATGGTGATAGGTTCGGGAATCAATGCTTCCCGGTTGACATCCAGGTATTCGATGAAATCTTTCAGGCCTTCGTTGGAATAGAATTCAGTATAAAGAAAACTTCCATCTTCATTGCGCTGGCGTTCATCTGTTATGGTAAGCCGGATACCTTTGTTGAGAAAGGCCAGTTCCCTGAGCCTTGACGCAATCAGTTCAAAATCGTATTCGGTCACCATGAAGATGCCATCATCCGGTGTAAAGGTCACCTGGGTACCGGTCCTGTCCGATTCCCCGATCACTTTGACGCTGTATAGCGGTTTTCCGTAGTTATATTCCTGCTGGAATATCTTGCCATCCCGATAAATGGTTGCGACAAGCTTTTTCGAAAGGGCATTCACGCAGGAAACCCCGACGCCATGCAAACCGCCTGATACTTTATAAGAACCTTTGTCAAATTTTCCGCCTGCATGAAGGACGGTCATAACCACTTCCAGTGCCGACCTGTTCTCCTTCTCGTGGAGATCTGTGGGGATACCACGGCCATTATCCAGCACCGTTACCGAGTTGCCTTCATGGATGGTCAGATCGATCCGGTCGCAGAATCCGCCAAGGGCTTCATCGATAGAATTGTCGACAACTTCATGGACCAGGTGGTGCAAACCCCTCTGGCTTATATCGCCTATGTACATCGCCGGCCGCTTGCGCACGGCCTCCAAACCTTCAAGAACCTGTATATTGTCAGCTGTGTATTCCTGTGCCTGTAAATATTTTTCTTCAGCAGTCATAATCAATTAGTTACATAAAAATAGATAAGTCAACAAATTTACATTTTTTTCCTGATTTAAAATGATAAAACATCAGTAAAATCAAGCATTTTATTAACAAATTCGTGTTGATAGGACAGGGGCTGTTTTCAGAAGGATAATTTTACTCCGGCCATCACTAAAATGCCCTGTACAGGATACTGGTACCAGCGCTGATAATGCTGGTTCAGGATGTTATTCGCGTCAGCGTAAGCTGAAATCATCCTGTTGACCTGATACTCAAAACCAACGCCAAGATCAAACGCACCGCCCATCTTAACCGGTTTGACCTGCCCGTCATCATAAGTCCTGGCGTATTTGGATCCCAGGGCCAGGAAAGAAGCCCTGAGCGTATACTTTTCCAGCAAAGTGTACCCTGCATCCAGCCCGATTTCGAAATTAGGCATCTGCCATGCTTTTTCTTCATCTTTTGGGATATACTGGTAGAAGGAAGCCAGCAGCCTGGCCGTCAGTCCGTTGATTTTTACGTACCCTAAACTGGCTTTTATTTTCAACAGGTTGATATCGTCATAAATGACATCAAACTTATTCTGTAAGGCCAGTAAAGTATCTGTTACAAATAGCGGCATATCGTGCGTATAAGAGTAAGAAGCTTCGGCCAGGAAGTTAAGTCCGCCGGCATTGCCCGTTATCCCTCCCCCGATCTTTATCTGTTCATCGGTATAGGTCACACGCGGCGTTGAGGTGATGAATGGGTTAATGTCAGTCAGGCTCCGGAAAGAATTAATGGTCCTTTTACCTGAAATTTCGGCAAACGCCTTGACTTTCTCTTCCACGATCACCACTTCTCCTTTAATACCGGGAATACATCTATTCCAAAATTCGATCCTGTTGCAGCATTACCAGCGTCCATGTTAATGTTCAACCCGACTTCAAAGCTGTATTGCCCGAATCCAAACCTGTAAAAAGGGGAAATAAGTAAAAATAGCGGATGGGAAGAGGATAAGGAGTCCTTGTAACCCAGGTAATCCAGTCCAAGGTCAAGGACAAATGAATGTTCAAAATCATTTCCGCCGGTATTAAATGCCTTATCCAGCTTTGTGAGAAAAGACACCTGCGATTCCCTGGTTTCATAAAAATCAGAAAAATAATGAAGCCCGAGGTTAAACTGGTGGTTCAGTTTGTAGTTATCTTTGTAATTGCTGCCAAACTCCACCGTGCCGTGAATATGCTGAAACCGCTGGCTGAGATCGTCTTTGGTATATTCAACTTCAGGAAACTCGTCAGGTAAAAAACCATAAAAATGGACCACATCCCGTTTGTATCCTATATCGGCCGACAGGGTATGGGTTTTGGTAAATGTCCTTCCGAAGACCGACACCAGGTTATGGCTGTAAGCACTGGGCGGATAGTTTTTTATCTTTCCCTGGGAGGAATGATGCCTGATCCTGGCCCCGAACTGGTATTTCTCAGATTCAAGTGAGCTGGCCATAAAATCAAGGTAAGGTGTCACGTAATTGCCAAAACCTGCCTTAGCGTAATTCCTGTAAGATTCACCCTTTTGACCTTCGCTGTATTTCATAGGCTCGACAGGATCAAGTTCCATGAGGGTTTCAAGCCGCTTCGTCACATATTCATATTCAAATACGGGGGCATTCTGCTCACCGGGTGTTATTTCAGGCCTGAAAGGTATTTTGGTGGCATCACCAATAGATGGGATGTATGGTGCAATGATGGTCACTTCTTCATTCTTGCCCTGGCTGAATAGTTGGTTGTTAATGACAGCGCTGAATATAACTATAAGAAAATATGACTGTAAGACAGTATGAGATTTTATATTGATCATGATTATTTTCTTGTTTGAACTGAAGTATTCCTTATTCATTGCCTAAAACATTCAGCTTTTCCCTGGCCACCTCGCCTAATTCAGGGCCTTTATAGTTTTCGATAATGCTTTCAAGTGTCTGACGGGCCTGGAATTCATTGCCATTCTTTAAAAAGATATCGGATAAAAGGATAAACCCTTTGGCGACCCAGTAATCATACGCTGCAAAATTCTCGGCCAGGGCATAAACACGTTCCTCTGCCTCAACAAGGCGGTCAGTCCGGAATGCAATGGCTGCCAGATTATAGCTGGCTTCAGCCCCTGTCTCGGTTCCTGAAAGCTTTGCGGAAATGGTAAACTCATACTCAGCCTGCGTCAGGTCATCCTGGGCAAGGTAACTCTGTCCAAGAATAAAATGAATTTCATTGGTAAGTTCAGCAGATGCTTTTCCTGAAGCAAGCAGCTTTTGAGCTGCCATGGCAGCAGACGGGATGTTTTTGGTATTGTAATGGCACCTCATTTGACCCGCAAGCGAGGCGACCGTATTATCAGGGTCTTCGGCAACGGTTTCAAGTTGCTCAAAAAGCGGCAGGGCTGCTGAATAGTTTCCTGCGGAATATTCAATCGAAGAAGCTGTGGCCAGGGCTGCCTCAGAGAAACGTGAACGCGGTTTTTCCGAAACTTTTTTGAACCCTTCCAGTGCCAGGGCTGTCTGGTTTGATTTCAGGTAACAATCAGCCTGGTAATAAAGGGCATTTGACGACAAAGGCCCCATTGGCAAAGCCGTCCAGGTATTTTTTGAAAGAATTGATGGCCTGGTCACATTTTCCCTGCATGTAAAAGTTTTCAGCCACTTCATAATTCAATTCATCTTCTTCGGTAGTATTGACTTCTGCGAATGAAAGCCCTTTTGCATAAGCATAGTATTGATCGATTTCGCCGGTTTCAATATAGATATTTTTCAGGGCGGCAAGTGCTTCCTGTGATTCCTGTGTCCCCGGGGATCTTTCAATGACATTTTTAAATGAACTGATGGCCTGGCTGTAATCGTTCCGGTTAAAATAGATGAATCCTTTTCTCAGCGAGGCCTGTATCGCTTTCGCACTTGACGGGTAACCCTGCATAAGTTTATCAAAATATACCAGCGCCTGGTTTTCCTGGTTTAGTAGAATATAAGCCAGGGCCGTTTCGTAAAGGGCATCATCGTGAAATGAGGATTTAGGATAATTGTTGATCAGTACTTTAAGAACGTCGATCTTCCGGCTGAAGTCGCCTTTGGCCCCTTCAGAAAGGGCTTTGTGGTATAGGGCATAATCCATGGCAGCTTCTTTTCCCACAATGACTTTATCATAATTGGCTATGGCCTTATCATATTGTTTGGAGATGAACCAGGCATCGCCAAGGCGGAGATATGCGTCGGAAACAAGCTTTGCGATCACGCGATTCGGCCAATTCAAGGAATTTATTGAAGTTTGTGATGGCATCCGCATATTCTTTCCGGTTAAAATAAGTATAGCCGAGATTATAATAGGCATTTGCATAGAAAGCTGATTTCTTTGCCTGTTTTGGAATTCAGGAAATCTTTATAATACTTTATGGCTGACGAGTAATTATCCTGGCGGTAAAAGATCTCTCCGACCCAGTAAAGCGATTCAGCCCGTATTGATTCATCATAGGTCAGTTCGGAAGCTTTTTTGTAAAGATCCAGGGAACCGTCCAGGTCGTTCATGTTGAAAAGCTCAGCCGCCCGGTAATACAGGATTTTCTGGTAAGCTTCCTGCAACTGGGCATTCTTGTTGCTGATCGATTCCATCGATGCGAGGGCCTGCTTGTAATTCCTGGAGGAAAGGTATAACCGGGAAAGATACCCGAAACCTTCATCTGCCCGGGGGGAATCCGGATGCTCTTTCAGATAGGTTTCGAGCAGGCTGATGGATTCATTATAAGGATTGAACGGTGATTCAAGGCCTATCTTGATATAGTTGAACAGCGACTCTTCGGCAAGTTCTTTGTCAATGCCATTTTTATAAGCTGAAAGGAATGCATTGCCGGCGTATTTTTTCTGGCCTGTTTCATTATAACAAACCCCAGATAATAACTGGCATTCTGCGAAAGGGCATCATCCTGCCGGATTGCCTGCTGGAAATTGTTGATGGCATTTTTGTACTCGCCGGCCTTATAATTCACAAAGCCAAGCAGGTAATTATCTTCCCGGCTGAGGGATTTCCGGTTGGTCTGTTCAAAATACCCAGGTAATGCGCTGCATTTTCAAAATCCCCGGCATTGAAAAAAGCATTGCCGGTGATCCTGGCGATTTCTGCTTTATTCACCGTGCCGGATGATTCAAGCATGGCAGGGCCAATGGCCATGATCTTTTCGTAGTCGCCCAGGTAATGATAGATGTGTATTTTATATATCGGGATGACCTTCTGGTAACGACGGTCGCTTTCCAGCTCTTCGAATGCTTTTAATGCTTTACTGTAATTTCCCTGGATATAATCGATATGTGCAAGGAAATATTTCGCCTGGCCGTAGTAAGTCGATTTTTGATTGCTGACACGCTGGAAATAGGCTTTGGCTGTATTCGGATCGCCTGATTTTAGCTGGGAATAGCCAATCATGAAGTAGAGCTCTTCCCTGGCAGATTTGCTGAGGCCGGAAGCGTCGACGCCCTGGAAGGCTTTGATGGCATCCTTGTACTTATTATCCCTGAAATAGATTTTGCCGAGATAAAGATTGGCTTCACCGGCAAGGGCATTTTCCGGGTAAGTTTCGATAAACCGGTCGATCCTGGCCGGTGCATCGCCGTTATTAAGTTCCGCAGCGCTGATGGCTTCACCGAATTCGGCCCCGGTAATTATTTCCGGGTCTGCAAGAGCGATATCGGAGGAGATTTCGTGATAAAGCTGGCGTGCCGTACCGAAATTTTTATTCCGGAACATGTCATCAGCCAGTCCGGTAGTCCAGGCCAGGTTGTTGAAATGCAGCATTTTCCTGGGAAAATCCGGGGTACTGCAAACTGGTGAACAGAAATAGCGTGATGAAAATCCTAATCGGTTTTAAACTCATGGTTTATTCAGTCTTCAAGGGTTTCAAAGGTAGAAAAGCGGCCGATAGGGATAGATTCAGAGGTTATAACTTATTAACAAATGATGTTTAATTGAAACGAAGTATGGATGGTTTTATTGTTATAAAAAGTAGAGGCTGCTCCGCGACTTTTGCAGACAGCCTCTACGGTATAATATCTGGCCGGCGGCCCTGTAAGCAGGATTCTGTATTCCCCGCGGTTGCGGGGATCCCCTGCCATTTATCTTGGCCAGCCGTCACCGACTGGCTCCAGCAGCCTACCCGTTCCGATTCCTTTGTTGCCGCAGGATTCACGCGGGCCGCATGATGAGGGTAAATGCTTTTCAGGAAAGCGTTTGCCCTGATCGGAACATATTTGGCCTTGCAACCCATAAGGTTTACCCGCCCGCCGTGTCACCACGGCGCACCGTGGGCTCTTACCCCACATTTTCACCCTTACCGCGATTTTAGAGATCAGGTCTCACAAAAGCATGGCGGTTATTTTCTGTGGCACTTGCTGTTTATCCCCGCGCAAGCGGGGATCTCCTTCCCGTTAGGAAGTATGGCGCCCTGTGTTGTCCCGACTTTCCTCCCCCGCCCGAAGGCGGAAGCGGCAGAGCGGACTGCCGGCCGGCTGCAAAAGTACAACAATAATGCCGGATCCTGAATAAACCGAAAGGTTAGTTTATAACCGACGGGTTAACCCGTCGGTTAAACAATATCTCTGGGATTTATTTACTTTTACCGTGCTTGAACAAGCTTGCTTTTTAATCGTTAGTAAAATCATTCATGAGAGACCTCAGCGTCGGAAAAGAAAGCAGGATCATCTTCCAGTTTGCATTGCCCATGTTAGTGGGCAATGTCTTCCAGCAGTTGTACACCATAATCAACAGCATCATGGTGGGCAATTTCGTTGGAAAAGAAGCCCTTGCGGCCGTTGGTGCTTCATTCCCGCTGCTTTTTACCCTGATCTCCCTCGTTATTGGATTCGCTATCGGCGCTACCATCATCATCGCACAGTACTATGGTGCAAAGGATATGAAAAATGTCATCCGGACCATTGATACCCTGTTCATTTTCATGTTCTTTGCTTCTATACTGGTGACTATCGCCGGCATCGCGTTAAGCAAACCGATTTTTAAGCTGATACAGCTCCCGGAAGATATACTTCCCTATGCTATAGATTATTTTAATATTTATATGCTGGGATCGATATTCTTTTTCGGTTTTAACAGTATCAGCGCTATATTGAGGGGAATGGGGGATTCAAAGACCCCGCTTTATTTCCTGGTCATTTCAACAGTTCTGAATATTGCCCTGGACCTGGTCTTTGTCGTGGGTTTCAACCTGGGAGTAAAGAGCGTGGCATGGGCAACGGTCATCTCACAGGCTGTTGCTTTCATCCTTGCCATTCATCTACCTGAACCGGCACCCATGAAATTATTAACCTGAGCTGGCGAAAGCTTCAGTTCGACAGGGCCATCCTGGACAAAAGCCTTAAAATAGGTTTTCCCGGTTGGGTTTCAGCAGGCATTCGTGGCTTTGAGCATGCTGGCGATGTACTGGCTGGTGAACCGGTTCGGGACCAATGCCACGGCCGCATACAGCGTGGTTTTCAGGATCGATTCCTTTGCTTCTATGCCGGCAATGAACTTCGCCATGGCGCTGTCTGCCTTTGTCGGGCAGAACCTCGGGGCGCAGAAGCCGGAGAGGGTCAGGCAGAGGACTGTTATCTACATTTTATATGACGGCTGTCATTTCAATATGCGATTTCACTGGTCGGTATTTTCTTCGCCGGGCCCTTAATGAGGTTGTTTACCAATGACGTGGATGTTATTGAGATAGGTAAAGGATATCTTCAGATCGTTACCGGTTTTTACATTGTATTTTCGTCGATGTTCGTGGTAGGTGGCGTGATGCGGGGCGCAGGCGATACGTTTATCCCCATGCTCATCACTTTTTTTGCCTTATGGGTCGTAAGGATACCAGTCGGATATTACATGTCGGAAAAATGGGGCTATGACGGCATCTGGTGGTCGATCCCCATTGCCTGGGTAATCGGGCTGGGACTTTCTTACCTTTATTATCTCACAGGCCGATGGAAGAGGAAAGTGGTACTCGCTAACCAGGATAAGTCTCCCGCCGGAAAATGAGCGAATAGGCCCGGATTGCCCCTCCGGGCTTTATAATCGTTTCCACGGTTGTTTGCAACAGTTCACGAATCAGGGCCGTAAACCCTGAAAATCTGGTGGTTAATTTACCATTCAGATCTGTTTCTATCTGATGGATGACATTTCCCTGTTCATCGTATACTAAATTCCGTGGTATTCTTTCTTTGCTTGTTTTCTTCAACGATGCGTATAACATGTCCATTGCTCATCTTCTTCATAAATATTGCGCTCGACCAGCTGATCATGGCTGTTATAACGGAGTTCCTGCTCACTGTGCCCGGCAGGCATTGAACTGCTGGATCATGGTATACGGCTCTTCTTCTTCCGATGACCATATTTTCCTGCCCGATATCCTCCATTATTGTAATTATCTTCCTGCCTGAAGATCAATTCATTGTCACCATTCCACCTTTCCATCTTCACCACATTTTCACCTTCATAGAAATATTTTTCCGCTAACTCAAGCTCCTCTTCATCGTCCTTTATTTCCATACCGGTCAGATTTCCTTTGTCATCATAAAAATACTCATGGAAATCTGCTGATCCGTCCATATAATGCGTGATTTCCCGGACTATCCTGCCGTCATTATCCCTGATCACTTCCTTCCGTTCGAGGACATCGTCATCATCTCCAAAAACAAGCGTCTCGAGTCAATTGCCCGGCCTGATCATACCGGTGGGTTATCCTGTCGGCAATTTCTCCTTCCTGCGTATAGGCTATTTCAACAAGCAGGTTGCCCATCTCGTCAAATTCCCGGTAAGATTGCTTATGATCAAATTCCTGGTCCGGATCAATCTCTTCACCAGGCACGTGATCGACCCTGTAAATCGTTTCTTTCTTTATTTTTTTACTCATGGTGACCTCAAAACTTCAATCTGTAAAGTGAATCCGTGATTTCGGCCAAAATTGGTTATTTTTGTCCAATTGACCAAGAAGTTTATTGTTTTTCCTTTTTTCAACCCGTAAATATTTAAAATATGAACAAAATTCTAATTACAGCATTAAGCTTTACGATGATCTTTATGATTTCATGTCAGCAGCAAAAATTCACATACCCGGTTACAGCTAAAGTAGACCAGGTTGATGATTATTTCGGAACTAAAGTTGCCGATCCTTACCGCTGGCTCGAGGATGATACTTCAGCCCAGACGGCAGAATGGGTAAAAGCCCAGAATGCTGTCACATTCGGTTTCCTGGAACAGATCCCTTACCGCCAGAAAATACAGGACCGGCTCACCAAAATATGGGATTATCCTAAAGTTTCCGCTCCTTATAAAGAAGGTGGCAGGTATTATTATTCGAGGAACAACGGCCTTCAGAACCAGTTTGTCCAGTTTTCAAAAGATACTCTGGATGGGGAAGAAAGAATGGTCCTGGACCCGAATACTTTTTCAGAAGATGGTACCGTATCGCTATCAGCATTTTCGCCTTCGGAGGATGGGAAATATATCGGTTACGGGATATCCCGCGGCGGATCCGACTGGAACGAATTTTTCGTGATGAATGCCGGGGATTTGCAGAAACTGGATGACCACCTGAAATGGATCAAATTTTCCGGTCATCTCGTGGTATGGAGATGGCTTCTTCTACAGCCGCTACCCGGAACCGGCAAAGGGCGATGAACTTTCCGGAATGAATGAGAACAGCAAAGTCTATTATCATAAAATAGGGGACAAGCAGGAAAATGATCAACTGATATATGAAGACCCTGCACACCCCGAATGGGGATTCAGCGCATTCCTTTCAGAAGACAAGGAATTGCTCTTCCTCTCTGCAGTCGAATCTACAAATGGTAACAGACTTGCTTACCGTAAAACCGCAGATGCCGGCAAGCCTTTTATCCAGCTGGTGGATATTTTGACTATAATTTCTCGCCGCTTGCGCATAAGGACGGGATCGTTTATATCATGACCGATGAAGGTGCCCCAAAATACCAGGTCATTGCCATCGACCTTAAAAATCCGGCCAAAGAAAACTGGAAGACAATCATTCCGGAAAATGCAAACGTGCTCACAAGCGTTTCTGCCGTTGGCGGCAAGATCATCGCTACCTATATGAAAGATGCCCACGATGTCGTGCAGATTTTTGACCTGGAAGGCAAATACCTGTATGACCTGGATATGCCGATACTTGGATCAATTTACGGGTTTGGCGGAAAAATGACCGATACGGAAACCTTTTATACCGTCACTTCATTTACTACTCCTGCAACGATTTACAAGTATGACATTGTCAATAATACTTCGGAAGAATACAACCGTTCGGCCATCGACTTTGATCCAAGCCTGTATGAAGTAAAACAAGTGTTTTATACCTCCAAGGACGGCACGAAGGTGCCCATGTTCATCGTGCATAAAAAAGGCATCACACTTGACGGTAATAATCCGGCATTGCTTTATGGTTACGGTGGTTTCAATCAAAGCCTGACACCAACATTCAGCATGAGCAGGCTTATCCTTCTTGAGAACGGGTTTGTTTATGCGATGGCCAATCTCCGTGGCGGCGGCGAATATGGTGAGGACTGGCACCAGGCAGGCACGAAAATGAACAAGCAGAATGTATTCGATGATTTCATCGCGGCAGCGGAATACCTTATCGACAATAAATATACATCACCTAAAAAACTGGCCGTCATGGGCGGATCAAACGGCGGCCTTCTTGTCGGCGCCGTGGTTAACCAGCGTCCTGACCTGTTCGGCGTGGCATTGCCGCATGTAGGCGTGATGGATATGCTGCGGTATCACAAATTCACGATCGGCAAATACTGGGCAACGGATTATGGTACCAGCGAAGACAGCAAGGAGATGTTCGATTACATATACAAATATTCGCCGCTTCACTCAATAAAGAGCGATGTCGAATACCCGGCGGTGCTTGTTACCACTGCAGATCATGATGACCGTGTTGTCCCCGCCCATTCATTCAAGTATATTGCTACCTTACAGGAGAACTACCAGGGTAAAAACCCGGTGATGATCCGCATCCAGACCAAGGCCGGCCATGGCGGCGGAATGCCGACAGCCATGATCATCGAGGAATACACCGATATGTGGGCGTTTACGATGAAGAACCTTGGGGTTGTGCCGGTGTATTAATAGCATAGGGCTTGACTGAGATGCGTAGAGCATAGCCCTACGCCCTTAGCCTTACAGCAAATTACGGCATCACATCCGGCTTCGAAAGGGCCGGATTTTTTATGAATTCTTCATCGGTAAGGGTCAGCAGGAATGCTTTCAGGTCGGCTTTTTCTGAATAAGTAAGCCCTGTACCGCCGTAAGTAATATAATGCATGAGCGGATCAACATAAGGGGAGTTGACTAGCCCGGCTGAATAGAAATCGATCACCTCATCCAGCGTTTTAAACCGTCCATCATGCATATACGGGGCTGTCAGTCCTATATTCCTCAGCGAAGGTGCTTTATAGGCGCCGTGCATCATAGGATCGCCGGTAACGGAGAACCGGTCGCGCGGGTCATCGAAGATGGAGTCTTTTCCGTTGTTATAAAAAAGATGTGTGGTGAACAGCGGGTTCCCGCCACCGCCATGGCAATGGAAACAATCTGCTCCTTCTTCCGTAACAAATAACACATAACCATTCAGCTCAGACGGGGTTAACTGGGTTTCTCCCCTTAAATATTGATCGAATCTTGAATTGGCCGAAATGAAAGTGCGGATGAACTGGGCTATGGCTTTACCCATCCGGTCGATCGTAACATCTTCGCTGCCAAAGGCTTTTTTGAACATTTCCGGGTATCCCGGTATGTTTTGAATTGATTTTACGGCGCTCAGGGTATCGCTGTTCATCTCGTGCGGGGCGATGATGCTCATGTATGTCAGCGCCTCGATATTCCTGAGCATCGGATCCGGGTTATCCGCGCGAACAGCTCCGTTCCACAGATAGCCTGAATGGTTCCAGACCTGGTTGAAGAGCGGCAGCATGTAGTGAGGAGTGGGGATGCCGGTCACACCACGGGTTTTTCCGTCAATAAATTCCGGGTGATCGATGCCGCACTCAAAAGCGTTTTCCTGGAGGTGGCAGGTGGCACAGCTCATTTGCTTCTCCGGATCACTGTTCCCTGAGATCCTTCCGTCATAAAACAAATACCGCCCCAGTTCAATTCCTTCGACAGTCATGGGATTATCTTCCGGGATATTAAGTATAGTGGGAAAGCCGAATGGGATTTCGATTTGATACGGAGTAGTTTTATCGACAGGTATAAGTTCGATTTCATCCTGCTGGTTGCAAGAATTCAGAATTACCAGGGAAACCAGGGCATCGAAAATAATATAGGAGGCTTTATAATTCAAAGAGCGGTCCTATTGAAAAGACATCAAATCCGTTCTCGCAAGCCGATTTCAGGGCATCCTGGTTCTGCATCATCATCCCTCCGGTATTATTGAAATCCCATGTGTGGGGTGTTTTAAACCAGCTGTCAATATTCATTTGCAAACCCAGGTTAGTGGTTTGTCCGGGTTTACGATCATGAGAGAGGAGGAATAAACTGGGAGGTAGACATTCACTTTAAAGTAATTCTGGACGAAATTGGTGACCTGGCCTGTAGTATCATAAATTTGCCCGATACCCAGGTGAAAGTTGAACGGGTTTATAAACATCTGATTATCGAGCCATTTGCCATTCAGTTTCATATAGTGGTATCCTCCACCAAGTTGATCGGGCCAGAACATGTTTGATTCAGGAGGATTGGTGAAAAGGCCTGATTGATTGGTTTCTTCATCAAGCCCGAAGGTAAACACTATGGAATCAATAACTCCTGATGGCACATCATCGGTAATGACCCATTCCTTAGTCTCAGGAATGTCACTATCCACATAATGGATTCCCTGGCTGTTTTTGATCTCATAAGATTTACCATCATGGTAATAGAGTCTCAGGTTTGAGATAAAGTATTGCACTTCTGAGACCAGATACTCGTTGCCCGCTTCATTTTCATACCTGACCGTATCGACGACGAGCGGCGCCCCGTCAACATATTCCATAAAAACGAGTTTGATCTTGCCCGGTTCCGGGTCTTCTTCCTTACAGGAAAATAGTGATATTAGCAGCACCAGGGCCGTGAAATAAGCCATTACTTTCTTCATAGTTTGGTTTTTTATGTTTATCGCCAAAAATAATGCCAATTGCAATTAAAATCATTTTAAATTACCACACTTGGGGTCTTCGAAAATGAATACCCAAGGGTCTCCGAAAATGAATACCCAAGGGTCTCCGAAAATGAACAACCTAATATTGACTATCTTTACCAAAAATCCCGATCATGAAATTCAATTTAGGCGATAAGGTCAAGTTTCTTAATACCAAAGGCGGAGGCATTGTAAGCAAGATCATCAGCCCTACACTGGTGAATGTGATGATCGAAGACGGATTTGAAATACCAACCATTACCAGCGAAATTATTAAAGTAGATCCGAAAGGGAAGGCGGAGAGTATGTTTGATGAGGATTTTGGAGCAAGCCGGCGGTCAGCAGTCAGCTATTCTCAGGGTCAGGACCGCCGACCGCCGACCGCTGACCTCCGACCTTCGACTGTCGACCCCGGACCGCCGACCATCGACCGCCAGTCCCCCCTTGGCAACTACTCATTCCGTGCCAAAAATACCCCCGGTGTTTACCTGGCCTTTGTTCCGCATGATCAGAAATGGATGGTTACAGGCATGGTGGAGATCTACCTGGTCAATTACACACCCATGGATGTACTTTATGCCTTTTATCTGGAAGGGGAGAAGAAACTTATCGGGAAAGATTATGATGTCCTGTTTGCTGGCAATAAGATCCTCATTGACACTATTGACAGGGATGAATTGTTGAAGTGGACCAAAGGAATCGTCCAGTTCATTTTCTTCCATGAACAACCGGAGAAGATTTACATGCCTGTGAGTTCTGAATTCGACCTGTCGCCCAGCCGGTTCAATGAAGAAAATAATTATAAGGCCTCCCAGTTCATGGAAGAGAGACTGCTGCTGGTATCACTAGCCCAGGTTGCAGCCCTCAGCTCAGTTGTCAGCATGGAAGAATCAAAAATGGATGAAGAAGCCCTGATCCGCCAGAAAGCGCTTGAGATAAAACCGGGATCGCTCATAGAGAAGCACCAGACCGGCCCGAGGGAAGCTGTTGTTGACCTCCATATCGGTGAACTGATGGATGATTTTAAAGACCTGACCCCGCATGAAATATTAAAAATCCAGATGGACTACTTTACCAAATGCATAGAAAGCGCTGCCGAGAGGAGTTTCCGGAAGGTTACCTTCATCCACGGGGTGGGTAACGGTACCCTCAAAAGTGCCATCATGCGGAAAGTCCAGGACTATGAACATGCGGAAAGCCATCTTGCTTCCCTTGCAAAATTTGGTGTCGGAGCTATTGATGTGACGATCAAACCGCTAAAATAATCCCATAACCTGTTTGTAGAAACTTATGGCCAGGATTGGTTTCAAGGCAATGGTGAAAGCTATTCCAAAAACCGCTCCCCAGAAATGCGCGTTGTGGCCGATATTGTCTTTAGCCCTGCGGGCCATAATTGCAGAATAAACCAGATAAAATGCACCGAAAACAACCGACGGGAGAGGGAAAGGGATGGGAAAAAGCATGACGGTCCCGGTCGGGTAAAGCAGAATGCTTGCGAAAAGCACGGCTGACACAGCCCCTGAAGCTCCGACAGCATTGTAATATATATCATCCTTATGTTTTCCGTAATCAAAAAGGACCGAAAACACTATTCCACCCAAATATAATAGCAGGTAAAACATATATCCCTTTACATCAAAATAAAAATGATAGGCATCAATGACCGCTTTGCCAAATGAATACAGGACAAACATATTGATGAAAAGGTGCACCCAGTCAGCGTGGATCAATCCATAGGTAAAAAAGCGCCAGCCCTGTCCTTGATGGCGTATGGCGTATGCATTGAATTTCAGTCTGCCAAACACTTCCTGGTTGTAAAGTGCGTAGATTGAAATGATTACGGTTATTATTATTATTGCCAGGTTCAAGGTTAAATTGTTAAATTGTTAAATTGTTAAACTGTTAAACTGTTAAATTGTTAAATTGTTAAATTGTTAAATTGTTGATCTATTGATTGATGACTAATGACCAATGACCAATGACTGATGACTAATGACTGCCGACCGCCGACCGCCGACCGCCGACCGCCGACCGCCGACTACTTCCCCGTAACCACCGTTCCACTCGAATAATCTAAAGAAGAGCCAAACATGCTATGTGGAATGAGATAAACAGCTAATAGTACAATCATGGCAATAACCGGCCAGGTCCGGTTTTCGGGTTTCCTGAATAACCGCCATGCGGCAACAGCCCAAAAAATGAATGCAACCAGGGTTTTGTTGTCGGTGAGGTCATGTCCGAAAGGCCAGCCTGTCCAGTAAGCACCGAAAGCATATTTTTGAACAACCGGTCCCAGGATCAGTCCGCCGACAAATAACGTCACCAGTGTTATCAGAGAGTAACGATATGAGTTCTTACCCCTTGCCAATGCTTCAAGTCCTGTGCGTGTCGACATCATCATGGCTGTAAACATGATAATAATATGCGGTATCAGCACCCAGGCAGGAACAGCCCCTTTGAACCGGATCACGGTGGGCTCTTCATTCAGCAGAACACTCTCCGTGCCATCGGTCAGTGCAACATGATACATGAGCTTACCCGCCGGCGGCTGATTTGGAAGGTATCCTTTCAGGTCCTGTCCTTCACGCTTCATCGCAAAAGATATCCATTCGTCATCAGTGCCCAGCCTTTTGTATTTTATCATTCCTTCCAGCGAATTGTCAACATTTTTGATCTTTATCTCTGCATCTTCATCACCTCCAAACGTCCTGATCAGCTTATATTTAACCGTCTGCCCGGCAATTTCGGCCCTGCCGCTGATCGGGTACGTTGGGCCTGTTTTCCTTTGATAATAAGCTATAGCTATGGTAAATACAAAGGAGAATATCCAGAGAAATATCAATTTAGATTTCATATGCAGAAAATTAATTTAGTGCCCAAAAGTCGTACTTTTTTCTATAGCGTTGTAAAAGACCTGGTGAATTTTGGGCCGGAGGTTCATGCCTGATAGTTTATTATTGGTTGCATCAGGATATACCCGGTTTGAAAGGAAGATGAAAACAAGCTGGTTTTCAGGATCTGCCCAGAAGTAAGTCCCGGTAAAACCTGTATGCCCGAAACTTGCCGCCGAAGCACTTTTACAGCATGGGCCTTCAGGAATATATTCAGGCAGAGGTTTGTCGAAACCAATACCACGGCGGTTGTCATTCAGAGGAAACTGCCACTCCGTAAATTCCTTAATGGTTTCCGGTTTCAGGTATTTTACCCCTCCGTAGGTGCCACCCTGTAAAAGCATTTGTGCAATGATACCAAGATCGTTTGCATCGGAGAACAGGCCGGCATGACCAGATACCCCGCCCAGCATCGCCGCACCCTGGTCATGTACGTCTCCATGGACAAGCTGGAACCTGAAAGTAATATCCTGCTCTGTTGGCGGGATCCGGTCGAGCGTAAACCGCTCTCTCGGCAAAAACCCGGTCGTCGACAAACCCAGTGGCTTGTAAAAGGTCAGGTCAACGTAATCCTCGAAAGGCTCATTGACCAGGTTTTCCATGATCTCAGGGATGAGGTAAAATCCCAGGTCGCTGTATTTGTAAGAACTGGTTTTAAGCAGGGGCGACGAAAGGATGCTGTCATAAATGACATAATTGTAATTTTTCCGGATATACATATTTTCTGCAACCCTGACCGGGAAATCTTCTGAGATAGTGCTCCTGTAAAAGGCAGTGTCCGGTTTGTCATTTTTCAAGGTATACTTGTAGAACGGGATCCAGGGAGTTAGTTTCGACTGGTGGGCCATCATTTCACGAATGATGATTTCACCTTTGCCCGTATTCCACAAATAAGGGAGATATACCTGGAGCTGCTGGTCGATATCCAGCTTCATTTCGCCTGCCATGCGCATCACGGAAAGTGTTGAAGCGGCTATTTTAGTGAGCGAGGCAATGTCATACAAATCGAAGTCATTGACCGGGATTTCGTTGTCATAAGTATGATATCCAAAAGATTCCATGTAGAAAACTTTTCCATCCTTTGCCGCCCAGACCTGGCAGCCCGGGAAAACCTTTTTCAGCATAGCATCTTTTACCATGGAGTCGATTGGTAAAAGGGATTTCCTGTCAATGCCGAGTTCTTCCGGCATCGTATACTTCAGGCGGATGGCCGTTGTGTTGAAACCGGTGCCGGAAGGGAACAAAGTGCCCGCAGAAACGGGCAATTTCCCTGAAGCCGGTATGCCCCCAAAAATCACCTGCGCTGAGATATCCTGCATAAGCTGGTGGTCCTGGTAAGAGAGTATGATAGCCCCGGCCTGTGGTAGCTTTTCGAGAAGCCTCAATGAATAAGGTGAAGCAAACACATCGAGAATGACTTTTTTCTCTTTGCTGATCTCACCGATAAATTTCAAAACCTGGCCGGAAATGCCGTACGGGCTCCCTCCCCAGATAGTAGTGTTTTGTATCGAAATGATAACCAGGTTGAATGGTTCTAATTGCCTTTTCAGCAGAGCCAGGTCAGTATCGGAAGGCTCCTTTTTCAATGAAAAGTTATTAATTGGAGCGTAGCAAGAAAGCCGTTCCTGGAATGGGGTGTTTTTTCCATGTCCTGCCGAAACTGAGGCGATGTTGAGCGTGTCCAGGTTTGTAAGCGGGAGAATATCTTTATTGTTCCTGACAATGGTGACGGCCTCTTCGAATAGTTTCCAGCATAAGAGTTCACTTTCCGGGGTATTCAGGTTGTTAAATAACCCTACGGTGTTTACCGGTTTGACCATGTTCAGCCCCGCCTTATATTTATAAACAAGGATACGCCTGCAGTGCTCGCGGATAATATCCTCCGACAGGATGCCCTGCTCAATGGAGGCCTTGATCTGTTTTACGGCTTCCGGTACATTGGCGCTCAATAGCAGGATATCATTTCCGGCCTGCAACGCTTTGACTTCGATTTCGCCCGGTATATTATTTTGTGTAACGCCTTTCATATCCAGGGCGTCAGTAACGATCAGGCCTTGAAAGCCCAGTTCGTTCCTGAGTAAACCGGTTACTACCGATCCGGATAATGTCGAAGGCGTGTTTGCGGTTTTTTCAACGGAAGGAACATAAAGATGGGCGATCATGATCCCATCAAGTCCGGCTTCGATTAATCTTCGGTATGGATATAGCTCGACTGAATCCAGCCTTTGCCTGGAATGAGGTATCACGGGGAGGGTATGATGAGAATCTGATCCGGTATCACCATGCCCGGGGAAGTGTTTGGCAGTGACGATCAAACCTCCGTCCTGCATGCCTTTCATGTACATGATCCCTTTCCTGGCAACATCTTCCTGATTTTCACCGAACGACCGCATATGAATGACAGGATTGTCAGGGTTGGAATTGATGTCCACCACCGGGGCGAAATTCATCTGAACACCAATTTGTTTGCACTGGCGGGCCACTTCGAGCCCCATCAGATAGATCAGGCTGTCGTTATCTATAGCGCCAAGGGTCATCATGTAAGGAAATGACAGGATGCTGTCGAGCCTCATAGCCAGTCCCCACTCCCCGTCGATCGATATAAACAAAGGCGTTTTGGCAATTCCCTGCCAGTAGTTGGTCTGTCGCGCCTGCAAGGTGGGATGGCCGCCAAAAAAAGTAACCCCGCCGATATTGTAATCCCTGATGTACTGGTCTATCACGTCAAAGTAATCCTGCCCCGGGTTGTTGGCACGGATCACCATCAACTGGCCGATCATTTCATTTAATGTCAGGGATTGCATAACAGAATCTGCCCATCTTTCCCCCGGATCATCAATTTTAATCGTATCGGCCTGCGAGTTAGCTGTTAAAAAATGTGCAGTCAGAAAAAATGTAAAAAGAAATTTAAATATATATCGAGTTTTATACATGACAAAGATTTGATCCAGTGAGACCCTGGAAATTTCAGTTTTCAAATTTACTAACACATAACCCGGCTCTGGGCTATTTCAATTTCATTTTATCAACAATTTAATATTCATTATTGCGTAATTATCTATATTTGAAAAAAACTCCTGTCGTGATTAAACTATTCCGGCAACTCTTTTTCTTACTTCTGTTCATACTAACCGCAAGCTCTGCTTTCGCACAGGTACAGTCCAAGCCAGCTGCCGTTGTAGAAAAAAAACCTTTGACCCGTATTCTCTTTGTATTTGATGGTTCACAAAGCATGTACGGGAGGTGGCAAAGCGATATAAAGATCAATATTGCCAGGAATATCCTGATCAAAGTGTTAGACAGCCTTAAGACAATGCCGGACCTGGAGGTAGCCCTGAGGATCTATGGACATCAGCATTCTTATCCGCCACAGGTATGTAATGATACAAAACTTGAAGTGCCTTTTGGTAAAGATAATTATGAAAAGATAAGGAGCAAGTTGAACTCAATTGTCCCTAAGGGAACTTCACCCATTGCCTATTCCCTTGAACAAACGGTCAATGATTTCACCCCTTGCGCTGATTGCCGCAATGTGATTGTTTTGATCACGGATGGTATCGAGGAATGCGGTGGCGATCCCTGCAAGGCGTCAGAGGTCCTTCAGAAAAGCGGCATTGCGCTCAGGCCTTTTATTGTTGGTATCGGGACTAATTTCGAAAAAGCGTTCAATTGCGTTGGAACATATTTTGATGCGTCAAGTGAGGATAAGTTCACCATCGCCCTCAATGTTGTTATTTCCAGGGCACTTAATCCTACCACAAGCCAGGTTAACCTGCTGGATGCCAATAACCGGCCGACGGAAACGAATATCAACATGACCTTCTATGATAATTTCACCGGCAAGATAAAGTATAATTATATTCATACCTTGAACAGCCTGGGATTGCCTGATACCCTGATAATAGATCCTTTGCTGACTTATGATATCGTTGTTCATACCATTCCCCCTGTCAGGGTAGACAGTATCAGGCTTAACCCGGGAACACATACTATAATCCCTGTGAATGTCCCCCAGGGATATCTTCATCTGAAAATGAATTCCCAGAATACAACACTGAAAGCATTAAAGACAATTGTGAGAAGGGAAGGGAGCATGGAAACCATTAATATTGAAGATATCGATCAACCTGAAAAATACATCACAGGCACATATAATCTTGAAATCCTCAGTTTGCCGAGGTTTTACGTAAATGATGTCAAGATTACCCAGAGCCATACCACCACAGTGGAAATTCCTGTTCCGGGCATCGCCGTCATTCAGAAATCAGTGAGGGGATACGGCAGCCTTTATCTTGAGAAAGATGGGAAGCTGGAATGGGTTTATACTTTCACCGACACCGGCCAGCCGCAGGAATCGCTCGTTCTGATGCCGGGCATGTACCGGGCCGTTTTTCGCTCCAGGTATGTCGACCGTGCCATATTTACCGTCGAAAGATCATTTGAGGTCAAATCCGGCCTGACAACAAATGTCAAACTTTAGAATTAATTTCCGTTACTTTTCTCCCTGTTTCCGATGCTGATCTTCATCTTAGGATATATGGGCGCCGGTAAGACGACACTGGGCCAACAACTTGCACAGCGGTTGAATTATCATTTTTACGATCTGGATGAAATGATTGAAATATCTACCGGTTACACAATCGGGGGGTATTTTGAAAAATTCGGAGAAGGCTCATTCAGACAAAAGGAACGTGAAATCTTGCTCAGCCACCTGGAAGACAAGCAGACTGTTATCTCCGTTGGCGGCGGAACGCCATGCTTTGCTGATAATATGGCGCTGATGAACAGTAAAGGTATAACCGTTTATATAGATACAACAATTGAAACGATCATGAACAGGCTGGCCGGTAAAATCCATGAACGCCCGTTGCTGAAAAATATCCCCCCCGGTCAGCTTTTGCAGTTCATTAATGAGCACTTAAAAACAAGGCAGGAATATTATTTGCAGTCTACAGTTACGGTTAATGGGGATAATGTTGATCTGGAAAGCATAGTTAATACTATCAGATCATTGGATGAACTCTGAAAGGTAAACGTAAATGATGTTTAACCTGACAGCGTCCCGTCAGGGACCTGTCAGCGTTAAAACCAGCGATGTAAAAAATCCTAAGGAAATTCTTCCTAATTTTGTAATCACCTTAAACAACCCAAAATTATGAGTGATTTAGATGCCCTTAGGAACCTTGTCCTGGCTCCTTATATACTAAAAGCCACTGCCCTTATCGGCGTAAGCCGGAGGGTCGGTGGAAATCAATTCAGGCACGCCTTTTCCACACTTGGTATTTTGTTTGATTACAAGTACTTCGATGAAAGCATCCTCCTGAAAGCTTCACTGATCCATGATCTACTTGAAGACGTACCGGAAACCCAGGTTGACGAGGTCCGTCAGACAGATTTCGAAGGAAACCAGGTGGTAGACCTCGTCCTTGAGGTAACCAGGCGAAAAGAGGAAACCAAGCCTCAGTACCTGCAGCGTGTCCTTGAAACGGGCTCGGTTCGTGCCAGGATTCTCAAATGTGCCGACCGGATCAGCAACCTGACAGATCTTCACAGGGACACACATCCCGACCATAAAATTTCCGACTACCTTGACCAGACGGAGCAGTATATTCTTCCGATGGCAAAGCAGGTCAATCCAGATATGGTCATTGAACTGACCGATCTGATAGCTAGAAGAAGGAATATTTTACGCAGAATGATGAGCGGCGGGGGAGAAGGAATGATGATCTAAAGGTTTTATTATAAGGAATTCCAAATTCCAGATTCTGACTGTTCACGCTTCACTAATAAAACAACATTCTCCACATGCTGCGTGTGCGGGAACATATCGACAGGTTGTACGGCTTTGATTTCATAGAGATCTGCCATAAGCTGTATATCACGTGCCTGGGTGGCGGGGTTGCAACTGATATAAACGACCTTTTGAGGCTTTGCAGCCAGAATCTGTTCCACCACCTTTTCATGCATCCCTGCCCTTGGGGGATCGGTAATGATGATATCAGGACGGCCGTGATTGTCAAAGAATTCCTGGTCCAGGATCTTTGCTATATCCCCGGCGTGAAAAGAGACATTGGTGATGCCATTCAGCGCCGCATTTTCGAAAGCATCTGCAACAGCTGCCGGGATTGATTCCAGGCCAACTACTTTCCCGGAATATTTTGATACATAACAAGCAATAGTCCCGGTCCCGGAATACAGGTCGTAAACTGTCTCATTTCCATTGAATCCGGCCATTTCCGCTGCAACCCGGTAAAGCACGGCAGCTTGAATTGCGTTGGTCTGGAAGAATGACACCGGTCCAATCTTGAATTTCAGCGACGGATCACCGTCATGAAATGCGGCCAGTTCTTCCACCAGGAAGGGATTGCCATGAAATAGCCTGATCTCCTGGTCGGAAATATCATCGTTTTTCTTCCCGTTTATAACATACATCAGGGAAGTGACCGCCGGAAATTTATCTTTCACGAATTGCATCAGATCGCGGATGGTATCTTCTTCATCATCCCTGAACACCATGATCACCATAAACTCGCCGGATAAGGTATTACGGATGATCAGGTTCCGGAGCAATCCCTGCCAGGTTTTCGCATCATAAAAACTAAGTCCTTTGTTCAGTGCATACTCCCTGACTGCCAGCCTTATGTCATTGGAGGGATCAGGCTGCAAATGGCATTTTTCAATATCGATGACCCGGTCAAACATGCCTGTCAGGTGGAAACCCAGACCGTTTGAATTTTCATTATCCCCCGATTCGGGTTTTTGACCGGTGAACCATTTGCGGTTTGAAAAGGTGTAATCGAGTTTATTACGATAGAAGAAAACATTTTCTGAAGCGATGATAGGCCGTATCCCGGGATAATCAAATTTCCCGATCCTGTCGAAATGGTCTTTTACCTGCTTTTGTTTGAAAAACAACTGCTTCTCATAATCCATGTTCTGCCAGCGGCAACCGCCGCAAAGCCCGAAATGTACACATACAGGTTCGACCCGGAAAGGGGAATATTCATGAATGCTGACTATCCTGCCCTCTAAAAACGATTTCTTTTTCCTTGTTACCTGGACATCAACGACATCTCCCGGCACGCCATAAGGGATAAAAACCACCCTGTTATCCGCCCGTGCCACGGCTTTCCCTTCCGCACCGGCATCTGTGATTTCAACCTTTTCTAAAATAGGGAGCAATTGCTTCCTGTTTGATCTTCTGCTCATATCTGGGCCAAAGGTAATTCAATGTTTGTCTCCGGCAATAGTTCTTACAAAACTTGGTTTGCCATGCAGGAGCGGACGCAGTTGTTTATAATAATTCGTGTTGATTATTTGTCTTTAATATCGAATTAATTTAAATTTATGCCATATAATGGATAAACTGAATTTGCAGGTTAAAAATGAAGAAGTTACAACCCAAATTAGTGATGAATGTGCCTATTGTTTTTACTGTCCCATTATAGTCCGGTAACATCAATGGCAGTTATCCATCTGGTTTGAGGTGAACAAATGCCAGTTACAGTTAATTCTAAGTCAGAAATAAATGCTATAGAATTTGCACAATCGTTAGAGCGCATTTTAATTATGGAACAAAAATACATTTTGAGTTTATTAATAAAAATTGGAGCTGAAGAAAATATTGATCGACTCCAGCAAAAGGGATTAATATTTTCAAAAACTATTAAATATTTCAGAGACAATGAAATTGAGCAGTTCAAACTTAGAAAAGATGAAAGAGAAGGTGCTCAAAAATCCCTTAGAATTAATGATTTAAGTACTTCAATAAGAGGCAAAGAACTGCCATTAATATTTTTGAAACCAAGGCTAAATATTTTTGATCCAAACCTTGATTTATGCCATATTTATTGTTTGTACATGGCATCACCAAAACTCGCTGATGGAGAACCATTTATAGATAATCGCAATATTGCTTTTGGCGATTTTTCTTTAATTATTACAGATCCGTTCGCTTTTATACAAAGAATTGAAGATTCAATTAGAGATAAATATAGCTTAATGTACAATCCTGTCACATATTATTCTGATAATGAAGATTATAATAATCTAACGGTCTTTGACAAACCCGAATATTTTAGTTACCAAAGAGAATTCCGATTATTTTTTGACTATAAAAATGCAAATGATTTGCAGTTTGAAATTGGCTCAATCGAAGATATTAGCTTGAAAATCGAATCTAAACAATTAACTTCGTTAACATTAAAAAGAATTTAAAACGCGCCCTAATAAACGCGCATCGCCCAGGCCGGACCTTTAAAATTTTGCCCGAGCGCAGCGAGGGATCTGTTTGCAATTTGCATTACTAATATCTAACTTTACATCCTCACGCCGCCGCCTGGCCGGCCAAATAACCCGGGCCAGGGCGCTGCGCTCGGAGCGTTGTGCGTCATATTTAAACCGAACACCAATGAAAATATTAATCTTAACAGTACTGACAATTTTATCGGTTTCTTGCAATTCGCAAGAGAAGAAAGTGGAAACTTCAAAAATTGAATATCCAGCGGAGCAAAAAAACGCTTCTCAAATCGGAGAATATGTAGTTGAAACGTTCCAAGACTCTAAAGGAAATCTGTGGTTTGGAACTTTAGATAAAGGCGTGGCAAAATATGACGGAAACAAATTGGTTTATCTAACAATTGAAGACGGACTCCCAAGCAACAGAATTGTAAATATCATTGAAGATGATTTGGGGAATTTATGGTTTGGAACTGGTGCGGGAGTGTCGAAATTTGACGGAAAAATATTTTCCAATTATTCTGAAAAAGACGGACTTTGTAGCGATATGATAAGCAATTTATTTATCGATAGCAAAGGAACTTTTTGGATTGGAACTTGGGGTGGGGTTTGCAAGTTTGACGGAACTCGATTTGAAAAGTTTCCAATTCCCTATCCGAAAATAGAAACTAAAATTAACCCGGACACCAAAGATTGGATAACCTCAATTACAGAAGATACAAAAGGAAATATTTGGTTTGGAAGAGATGGTTATGGAGCAAGTACATTTGACGGCAAATCACTCGTTCATTTTACTACAAAAGAAGGATTAAACTCAAATAACGTCCAATCAATTGTACCTGATAATGAAGGAAACATTTGGTTTGGAACAAGAGTGGCAGAAAAAGACAATGCTGATGCGAAAAATAAATTCGGGAAAGGTGGTTTAAATAAATTTGATGGAGAAAATTTCACTCACTTCCCCAAAATAGATGGATTGAGTGAAAATGATGTTTATGCAATTTACAAAGACAATTCAAATAATTTATGGATTAGCACGACAAGTAATGGAGTTTACAATTACGCAAACAATGAGTTCGTAAATCATAATGTCCCAACTTCGACAATGAGTTTTTTAAAAGACAATAAAGGGAATATTTGGTTAGGCTGTGCAGGTGGATTATACAAAATTGACAAAAATGGAGATGTGAAAAATGTAACAACAAATGGACCTTGGAAATAAAGAATACGAACGCACAACAGCACCTACACGCAAACAGGGGTTTCGTGCTTCGTAGGGCAGGAAAGTGCTAAATTTAAACTTCAGTTCTTCGTAGGGAGCTCAATGCTAAAAATCCCTGCCTGCGTGTGACTGGACGAATAATTTTAAGCCGGAACAGGAAATTGAACATTTGTTCGAGGAAACAATTGAAATACTCGAGATAATGTATTGAAAGCGGTGTATAACGGAAGCGCTCCGCCGCATGCCCGTGCAAATTAACCCGGACCTGCCCGAGCGTTATGTGTCATAGTAGAAGAAATAATAACTTTTAAAGTAATTGATAGAAGAGCAATTACACGAACATTAATGTGACAGAATGAAGAATAAAAAAAGCACTTATATAATTGTTTCAATTTCCATATTCGTTGGACTATTACATTTCGTCATTGGCCCTGATTATCAAGGAATTTTCAAGCATTTTATTCGTGGATATTTAATTGACATTCTGCTACCTATGAATCTATACCTATTGCTACAAATATCACTAAGAAAGTATATATTAGTTATCAAAGCCCGAATCATAGGTGCATTAATCACCTTTGCTTTTGGAACAATAGTAGAAATATTACAACTTTATGAAATTGAATTTCTTGGTAGGACTTATGACCCTTGGGATATACTAATGTATGTAACTGGAATTGGATTGGGTATCGTAATTGATTTGACAATAATTGACAAGTTTGAAAAGCAAATACGGAAAAATGAATAATTACAACACACAACAGCGTGTATAAAACATTGGGAGTTAAGTGGTTAAATCAAAGTTTCTGCTCCGCATTAAGTTTGGTGTATATCTGAAGGAAAGTGGCTCCGAAATCCCTAACGTTTCATACCACCGATCGTTAATGCAATTGAATATACACAATCATTATGTGGCATATTGAATGACGAAAACTATTAAGTAATGATTAAGATTAAACTAACTTTTGGATTAATATTAATTTGGGGATTTTCAATGACTTGCTTTTCGCAAATTGAGTCATATAAGTATAATGCCCAACTTGATTTAAAAATTGACAGTATGAGAATCGCTTATGATTTTCCTGCTGTAGCTTATGGAGTAATTCAAAATGATACAATAATAGCCTTAAACGTTTTAGGATTTCGAGATATTGAAACTAATGAGAAAGCCCAATTGTCGGACTATTTTCATTTAGGTTCTGTTACAAAATCTTTTACTGCATTTCTTTCTGGCAGGTTGGTAGATGAAGGAAAAATAGATTGGAATACAAAATTCTTTGATTTATTTCCAGAACTGAGAGAAATTGCAAATCCGGCTTATTATAATATGAATTTGCAACAGTTATTATCTCATCGGGCAAGACTAATAAATTTTAAAGCTGAATCAGAGATTTTTACTATTATTTCAGCTTATGAGAAAACGTTAAAAGAAGGTTTGAGTTTAAGTGAAAAAAGATATTATTTGATTAAGCATATTATACAAAAAGAGCCGTTGCCTATTTATGATAAATGCGATGATTCTTATTCTAATGCAGGTTTTATTGCTGCTGGATTAATGTTGGAAAAGGTTTCTGGAATGACATGGGAAGAATTGATAATGAAGTTATCCGATGATTTAAAATTAGATTTGCATATTGGTTGGCCTGTGGATTTTAATTCACACCAGCCAAAAGGCCACATAAATCCGAAATATTGGAATATTGATATTGAAAAAGATTTAGTTCCAATATCAGACCAGTTAAGATTATATCATAGTTATAATCAGAGTAATTTATTGACTACACCCTCTGGAAATATTAGTATAAAGACTGAAAAACTATTGAATTATTTACAATTTTATCTTGACGGGATAAATGGTGAAAATAATTACTTGAAAACGGAAACTTATAGACATATTTTAACGACATATCCGAAATATTCACATGGCTGGTGGATTGATAATGATAACGGTGTAATTAGTTATGCTCATCGAGGAAGTAATGGTACTTTTTGGAGCTTTGCTGGTTTTTTTCCACAAACTAAAACTGGGATTGTTGTCATGATAAATACCTACACAGAACCTGGATTAACGGATATTATTCAATTAATTATGAAAACAATAGAATAAAAAAATGCCACATAACATCGTGTATAAAACATTGGTATTTAAGTGGTTAAGTCAATCGTTCAATCCCCAACGTTTCATACACGCAACCGTTATATGCTATGTTAAACGGCTGCTAAGTATGACGGAAAATAACAACTCGAAAGATTAATTTAAACAAGTATCTGAAAACCCGGGAATGTTGAGCAAGGATAATGAAACCTTAAATTTGTAAACAAAAGACAATCATATGAAAATCCTCCCCGTTGGAAAAATCCGCGAAGCTGATGCTTATACTATTGCCAATGAACCAATTGCATCTATAGATTTAATGGAAAGAGCCGCTTCAGCCTGTGTTCATTGGTTGCTTAAAAGGGTAGATGGAAAACAGCAAATTATGATTTATTGCGGGGTTGGTAATAACGGTGGCGATGGTCTTGTTATCGCCCGGCTGATGGCCCAGCATAATTTCCATGTTTCGGTTTATGTGACCAGGTATTCGGAAAAGTGTTCTGAAGATTTCCAGGCCAATTTTGAACGATTGAAGGAAGTTATACCTGTTCAATGTTCTGATCTTAATGAAGGAGATGAATTGCCCCTGATTCCGCCTGATGCTATGGTGATAGATGCCATCTTCGGATCGGGCCTGAGCAAGCCGGTAAAGGATTTTCCGGCAAAGGTCATCCGTCATATCAACGGGTGCAAGGCACTGGTCGTGGCAATTGACATGCCTTCAGGATTATTCTGCGATGAATCAACAGATACTAAAACCGGGGCAGTTATCCATGCAGATTATACATTGTCGTTCCAGTTTCCCAAACTGGCTTTTATGTTCCCGGAAAATGACAGCCTGGCTGGGGAGTGGATATTACTGGATATAGGTTTACATAAGGAATTTATTGAAAAGGCAGAAACTGTTAATTGCTTATTGACCAGTAAGATAGCAGGTTCATTACTTAAGCCGCGAACGAAATTTGCACATAAGGGGAATTTCGGCCATGCATTATTGATTGCAGGCAGTTATGGCAAAATGGGTGCTTCGGTGCTGGCATCAAAAGCCTGTCTCAGATCAGGTGTGGGACTGTTGCATGCTCATACTCCTGCCAGGGGCTATGACATAATCCAGACTGCAGTTCCCGAGGCTATGGTGACTGTGGATCAGGATGAGTTATGCTTTTCTGCCCTGCCGGATTTATCTCCCTTTACGGCAATAGGTATCGGACCGGGTATAGGTTTCGATGCTAAGACCAGATCAGGGCTGAAGCAGTTGATCCAGAATTCATCCGTTCCCCTGTTGCTGGATGCTGATGCACTTACTATCCTGGGTGAAAATAAAACCTGGATCCCTTTTATTCCTAAAAACAGCGTCTTTACTCCACACCCGGGTGAGTTCGAGAGACTGGTCGGAAAAGCCACGGATGATTTCCACCGGAACCGGTTGCAACGCGAATTCTGTATAAAATATGGCGTCTATATGGTACTTAAAGGTGCTCATACCTGCATTTGCGGACCTGATGGTGTTTGTTACTTCAATACGTCCGGAAACCCGGGAATGGCAACAGGAGGCAGTGGTGATGTCCTTACCGGGATAATCCTTGGGCTTCTTGCACAAAAATACCACCCGAAGGATGCCTGCCTTCTGGGAGTTTATTTGCATGGCCTTGCCGGCGACATGGCTGCAAAAAAGAATGGGATGGAGGCAATGGTGGCAGGGGATATTATCAGGCAGATTGGAAAAGCGTTTAAAAAACTTTGAACTAAACAGCCGCTGCTTCCTCTTCTACAAAGTCCAATTCAACCCTTAAGTTATCAATGATGAAGTTCTGTCGGTCGGGGGTATTTTTTCCCATATAAAATTCAAGGAGTGTTTTAATGGAGGATTCTCTTTCCATTAAAACAGGCTCAAGACGCATATTCGAGCCAATGAAGTAACTGAACTCCCCTGGTGAAATTTCGCCAAGTCCTTTAAAACGTGTTATTTCGGCATTTTGGCCCAGTTTGTTGAGGGCATTCTGCTTTTCTTCCGGGGAATAACAATAAATGGTTTCTTTTTTGTTCCTGACCCGGAACAGGGGCGTGGTAAGAATATAAAGATGGCCCGCTTTAACCAGGTCGGGATAAAACTGAAGGAAGAATGTCATAAGCAGCAGCCGGATATGCATCCCGTCAACATCGGCATCGGTGGCGATCACGACAAGATTATACCTGAGGTTTTCCAGGCTTTCGTCGACATTCAGCGCCGACTGCAGCAAATTGAACTCTTCATTCTGGTAAACGATCTTTTTAGTGAGCCCATAAACATTCAGCGGCTTTCCTTTCAGGCTGAAAACAGCCTGCGTGCTAACCTGCCGCGCTTTGGTGATGGATCCGCTGGCACTGTCGCCCTCGGTAATGAAAATCGTGCTTTCCAGCCGGTCTTCGTGATTGGTATTGTAATGGACCTTGCAGTCTCGCAGCTTTTTATTATGAAGGCTCGCTTTTTTTACGCTTTCCTTTGCCAGTTTCTTAATATCCGCCAGGTCTTTCCGTTCTTTTTCCGACTGTAATATCTTAAGCTGCAGGGCTTCAGCGGTATCCGGGTTCATGTGCAGGTAATTATCAAGGTTCTTTTTGATAATATCCATCACATAGTTCCGGATGGTTTGCCCGTTGGGTTCCATATGCATGGAACCCAGTTTTGTCTTGGTCTGCGATTCAAATATCGGTTCCTGCACTTTCAGGCTGATGGCAGCCATGATAGAAGCCCGGATATCATTTGTATCGTAATCTTTGTTGTAAAATTCCCGGATAGTCTTAACGATCGCCTCGCGGAACGACTGCAGGTGTGTTCCGCCCTGCGGGGTGAACTGCCCGTTGACAAAAGAGTAATATTCCTCTCCATATTGCTTGGAACTGTGCGTGAAAGCACATTCGAAATCGTCATCCTTAATATGGATAATGGGATAATGGGCTCCGCCATTGCCATTGAGATACAGGTTCAGGAGGTCAAGCAGCCCGTTTTTGGCCAGGAATTTTTCCCCGTTCAGTGTAAGTGTCAGCCCGTTGTTGAGAAAAGCATAATTCCAGAGCAGTTTTTCGACATACTCAGTTATGTAATAGTAATTCCCGAAGATTTTATCGTCGGGGATAAAAGTGATTTCAGTGCCCTGTGGCAGGTTGCTTTCGACGATCTCGTGATCCTGGATGATTTCGCCCCGCTCGTATTCAACGATCTTGGTTTTTCCTTCCCTGACGGATTGTGCTTTGAAGTAGGAGGAGAGGGCGTTGACCGCTTTGGATCCGACGCCGTTCAGCCCGACGGCCTTTTTAAATACCTTGGAATCATATTTTGCCCCGGTATTGATCCGTGAGACGCAGTCAATCACCTTACCCAGAGGCATTCCCCGTCCATAATCCCTGATAGTGACTGTTTTTTCCCTGATGGTAACATCAATCCTGTTCCCGTGTCCCATCACATGTTCATCGATACAGTTATCGAGAATTTCTTTCATCAGGACATATATGCCATCATCCTGTGCAGCCCCATCGCCGAGTTTGCCGATATACATACCTGGCCTGAGCCGGATATGTTCCCGCCAGTCGAGGGATTTTATACTTTCTTCCGTATATTTTTCTGCAGTCACGGATCTTAAAATTTTTGCAAAGGTAACAGCATGGAACCTTTGTTTTTCGCGCAAGTCAGGAAACTTATGAATAATTTGATGTTGAAAAAGTTACCGGGACTCCATCTCGATTCAAGGAGACTCCATCTCGATTTAATGAGACTCCATCTCATCAGCTTCAATAGTTTAATAAATTAATGGTTTTCGGATCAATTGCATCTGATTGATGATATTGAATGAATTCCTTTCTTCCACCGAACCAATAGAGGACAGCATCCCTTTTCAGATGAGTGGCTGATTCACTTAAAATTATTCTATAGCTACTATAAATGTAGCTTTCGTAATTATATTGAATACCATGTTTAACGGGATTTTTATGAATATAATTTACCAGGTTGGTGAGATATGCTTCATCTTGAATTTCAATCCGCTGGAAGTTTTTTGTAAACAAGCCACCTGTTCTTTTTTGCATGAAATTTATCCTTTTGGTATAACAAATAAAGAGTTTACGTAATTGGTTAGAAACAACTGATTTTTTAACGGATACTTCACTTCTTGTTTTGATCAGGAAATGAAAATGATTAGGCAGTAAGCAATACGCATAAGTTTCAGTAAAAGGGACGACGTATTCCTTATACTTTGCCAGGAAGAAAAAATAATCACCAGAATGGTAGAAGAGCTTTTCTCTGTTGTTTCCCCTGTTGTAAATATGATAATACTTGTCAGGGCAAACCGGGGATTTAAGTTTTTTTGATGTCATGGCTTTTTTTTTAATTATTACTAGATGAGGATACACAGAGACTCCATCTCTGTTCAGCGAGATGGAGTCTCTGTATGTTAATCCGGAAAATAACTGATTTATACCCGCTTGTGAATAAAAAAAGAGACTCCATCTGGGTCAATTGAGATGGAGTCTCTTTTTAGAATCCATTTTTAACCTAAATTTGACCCGCAAATCCCTGGCCTGTGTCAAAATTATCCAAAACATTTGCCGCTCTGTACCAAATTGCACGCAATCCCTGGCTGTTAAACAAGGTACTGGATGACGATAGGTACTGGAAAAACAAGGTCATCAATGATTTTGGATTCCAATACGGTCTCCCGGTCATCAGTGCTGTGGAACTTTTTGGTGATTTTTCTGAAACCGTTGATCCGTTTGCATTCCTCGATGGCGGTTCCCTGCCTACCGACCTGGCACTGCTTAAAAAACTGGCCCGCAGGATTCCACAGTGCAGCTATTTCGAGATCGGTACCTGGCGCGGAGAAAGTGTGGCAAATGTGGCATCAGTGGCAAGGGATTGTTACACTCTAAACCTTTCAGGGCATGAGATGAGAGAAATGGGTTTAAACCAGCGTTACATCGATCTTCATAGATTTTACTCCAGGGATTTACCCAATGTCACCCACCTTGAAGGGAATACCCTAAGCTTCGATTTTCAGTCGTTAAATCGTAAGTTTGACCTGGTTTTTATCGACGGCGACCACCATTATGAAATGGTTAAAAATGATACGAAAAAAGTATTCAGTCATTTGATCCATGAAAATTCTGTGGTAGTCTGGCACGATTATGCCCGTAACCCTGAAACTGTAAGATATGAGGTTTTAAGCGGCATTCTTGAAGGAAGCCCCGCATCCGTTCATCCTCATATCTTCCACATTGCAAATACCCTGTGTGCTGTTTATATCCCCGGCCAAACCGGGGGAAAACATTTGGAGACGCCTGTTCAACCTTCAGGTGCTTTTCAGGTCAATATCAGCTATCACAAATAGGACTCCATCCGCCAGCTGGCGGATGGAGTCCCTTTTTCATAAGCAATTACCTCTCCTTTTTTTGCAGGATATTTTTGAGTTCAGCCCTGATTTGAGTGATATCACCCCTGGTAGGCATAAGGTCTTTATACCAGTTTTTGTTTTCCTTATTGAACAGGGTCATCAGGATAATGGTAGTTATCAGGTAAGAAAGGGATGTCGCCCAGCCTGCACCTGCCATGCCAAATGTCGGGATAAGTGTATAATAAAGTATGATGGAGGCAATAAGTCCGAGTGATGACGATATGGCATTGATGTGGTAACGTCCGGTTCCGGAAAAATAATGACCGGTGAGTATAGAAAAATTATATACCAGCACGCCAAAAGCCAGCGTCCAGATCACCAGGCGTGTTTCAGCAAATCCATCCCCGAAGATGAAGATATAAAAGGAAGATGGCAGTAACATCAGCGGGAGCAGGACAACCATACTGGCAACCACGCTGAATTTTATCAGCCTTACCGTGAGCCTTGCGGATTCCGTCCTGTCAGGCGTATTGGAAATCCTGGCATATTGCACCATCGAAATGCTCTTTGAAATCAGCCAGATCGACTCAGCCAGGGAAATACCGTTGGAATAAACCCCGACAGCGGCTTCCCCATGATAATGATCCAGAACGTAATAACTGAGCCTGAAACTGAGCATTTGCGTTATATGCGCCACCTGGTTCAGTATGCCGTACCTGATCATATCCTGGACTATAACCCTGTATTCCTTTATTTGATGAATACTGATTTTACCGCAGATGTTTATAATAGTAAGCCAGGCTGACAATGGCCGATATTCCAAATGAAATATAAAGCGCTTTGATGTAATCCTCGATCCCTGGCCCTTCAGATATGGTAAAAAAGACAAGCAGGCTTAAGATTAGCATAAAGGGCTGTACCAGGCTGATCAGGTTGGAGGTTTTAATTTTCTCTTTTCCTATTAAGACAGATGTGTTGATTGCCACGAATGAATTTAAAGCAGACAGGATACAGATATGAATGATGAACGGTCCGTCAACAACGGGAAAAAGGTGCAGGATGAAATAGGAAACCAGGCAGATCAGGATGGTCCATAGATAGGAGGGGAGAACCAGCAGAGACGGTGCATGCCTTGGTACCAAGGTAAACCAGAGTTGCACCGCCCACCAGGTTTGCGAAAACCAGGACAAAGGTAATCGTGGTAATGATAAGGCTCTGGATGCCTTTCCCGGCCGGGCCGAGATATTGTGATAAAATAATGGCGATCAGCAGGTTGATCACTGCAGAAAGTGCCCTGGCGCCGAAAGTATTTAGATATCTTGCCGAACAAAGACTGAATAATGATTAATTAATTTTGAATTTTGAATTTATTGAATTTAGAATTACACCAGAGTATACCTCAAATAGCTGCTTCCCTATCACCTCCCTGCTGAAATGACTATTGGCGTATTCCCTGATTTTTTCCTTATCAAAATCATGGTGATGATCAAGCATGAAAATGATCTTTTCGAGTAATTTATCCTCATCTTCACTGGGGATGAGCAAACCCAGATCATTATTCAAATGTTCACTGATCCCGCCCACATCGGTCGATAATACAGGAACACCGCAGGCGTAACTTTCAAGTATAACCACAGGTAAATTCTCAAATCTGCTGAACATAACCTGGAAATCAGCTTCTGCCATCATCTTTGCCAGTTCATCATTTTCTTTTAAACCATGGAAGAAAACGAACTTTCCCTCAATATTCAAATCTCTGGCATAACTGACCAGCTTTTCGAGGTGAATACCTTCTCCCACCATCTGGCACGCCCAATCTGATCGCTTTTCAGAAAGTCTTTTTAAAACCCGCAGTATCCCGGAAATATTCTTTTGCCTGTCTTCAAAACATGATACATGGATGAAATTCTTTTTTGCATGTATTTCCCCATTTTTTCTGGCATCAAACATGTTCATATCAACAACATTGGGGATTATCCGGTAATTCGGGTTATTCAACCCATGTCTCTCCATAGCTTTTCGCAGGTTATCGGTAACCGGCATGATGGCCGATGCATTCCTGGCAACCAGCCTTGTCGCCGCCTTACGTAGCCGGCCTTTGAAATTGTCCATATGAGGAAGGTAGCGTGTCCAGTGCTCTGTAATGACATAGGGCGTGCCTGTTATCCATTTGTAAAGCAAAGCAATGATACCCAGGCGGGTCAGGACATTGACATGGATCAGGTCAGGCTTTCCAAATTCCTTCTTAATCAATTTCAATCCCTTGTAATGATAAGTCAGAAACCGGTAAAGATTTACCAGGGACTTGATGGCAGGAATTGAATGCCGGAAAGGCATGTAATATATTTTTAACTGGAAAAGCTCATCATCATGGAAACGCTCAACCTCTATTGCGGTTTTCGTAAGCGTATCATCCTGGTGCACATAAAGTACCGCAACGTTGACAAAGCCTGCCACAGATCTGGCATGCCGTCTCAATGAAAAGCCCCGGCATCGGGTCGTACCGGTTCGGGTACCACCGGGGCAGGTAAAGGACTTTTAATTTCTCTCCTTCAGGCATCTTCTAAAATTCCAAATTCCAAGCACCAAAAACCAAACAAATTCCAAAATTCAAAATCCAAACCGCCGACTGGCAATCTGTTAACTTATAAAAACGCTTCCTCGACTGCTAAAATTGCATTTTTCATCCTTTGTTCCCCCGTGCCCGACACGATGGTAAAAATAACTTTTAGTTGTACTAACTCTTCATGGTAAATGCCGAATAATTCTTCACGTTGTTGCGGATGTTCTCTTAGCGGATCATCCTCCCATGGCAGGTCGATGTCGCAAAGCAAATATAGGTCATAGCGGTGACTTAAAACCATTTCTTCGATCCAGGGATCACATTTTCCGTATTTATAATGGCTCCAGATCTTTGTCACCAGGAAATCGGTATCACAAAATAAGAATTTTGAGGAATTTGAAGCAATGGAGTTCTCTTTCGCTAACTGTTTCCTGGCAATCTCAGCAATATCTTCAAACCTGTATGCCCTGCCCAGATTATCAAGATACTCCCTTGCAACTTCCGGAACCCAAACCGTATCATAATATTCGGCTAATTGTTTTGCCAGTGCTGATTTGCCTGTTGATTCAGGCCCGGTTATAGCGATTTTCTTTAAGTTCAAAGTTCAAAGTTCAAAAGTTCAAAGTTAATAGTTAAAAAGTTCGTGCAATCATTTTGAATCACTTTGACCTTTGACCTTTGACCTTTGAACTCCATGCCAGGTATCCTGCTATAGCCAAGGCAAGGAAAATGGCAAACTGAAGGCTGGTCAGGATGAGCCCTTTGCTGGCATACAATGGTATTGATATCAGGTCACCCAGGATCCAGGCAAGCCAGTTTTCAATCTTTTTAAGTGCCATCAACCACATCCCGATAATAAAAATGGCCGTGGTCAGGGCATCCCAGATGGGGACATTGCTATCGGTATAGTTTTTTAAAACATAGTACCAGTATGAAGAAAAATAGTGATCAACCCAGTCACGGAGAGGATCCATTCCATCTTTGATGCCCATGTGATGGGCCTCGAAGGCTTGTCCCCGGTTTTCCGGCTCCATTTTACCCACCCGTAAATACTCATGAAAAAATAGAAAGCATTGATTCCCATATCGGCATATAGCTTGACAGTAAGGCAGATGTAGACATAAATCAATACGCTGATGATCCCGGTAGGGTAAACCAGTATATTTTCTTTCCTTGCAAACCAGACACTAAGTAATCCGAAGATAACTGCCACTGCTTCAAGCCATGTGGACGCCAGGATATTTTCATAAAAGGATTGTAAAATGGAAAGAAGGATCATGTGGCTTCCCTTATGTTGAGGTCAGCATTAATGATCTTCATGACAAAAACGGAATGCGGATGGTTGAACGAATGCCGGATTTCATTCGTGAGGGCATTCATCAGGATGTCGTATTCGCCGAAAATTTGTGTGCTCATACCATTGGTCCTGACCGTAAGCCCTTCATAAGTATTGATCCTGTCGATAAACTCACGGATAGGCGGAACATACTCCTGGTTTAGAGGGTAATAACTGATCTCTGCAGATGTTTTCATAATATGAATATTATTCGGTAAAATTAAAAATATTGAAATTACTTTTCATTACAAACTATATCGTTAAATTTGTTTTAAATAAAGCCTGCATTATAAAAATAAAACACATGAAAAAGCAAATTTTAGTTTGGATAGGGGTAGTTATCGCCGTATTGTTTATGAGCGGATGCCTGACCTGTGAAAAAAAGGAATATACTTTTGAATTTACCGGAAAAGATTCTGGCCGCCTGACTATCAAATACATCAACCTGATGTCGACGATGGATGATACCGTTGATATATCCGAAGATGATTTCTCCAGCCTGATCGCCGATTACTATGAAGGTACTGAAATTGAAAATGATTTTCCCGATGCTGTTATTGTCGGAAAAAGGTTATTTGAAGAAAATGGCGTTCTTTGCGGGGAAATCGTGCTTGAATTTACGGGTCTGGCCATGGGGCACCTGTATCAGCATAATGGCAAAGGGCCCTTCATGTATTGCCTTAGCTGCTATTCAATAGATTCAGAATACTTTTCCGAATCCAATGGCGAATATGGCGGGGATGTCATGCCTGTTGTTTTCTGGGATTCAGGGTTGAAAACGCTAACCCTTTCGACAGATGTCACTTTCCCTGATGAAACCACGGTAGGCCTCCTTGACAGGTATAATGCATGGCAGGCAGGCCAGTAATATATTTCTAAAAAAGGATCCGGGAATCGAAAATTATCGCATATCAATTACCTCGACACCCGGGTAATCTTTAGCATTAAAGGTAAAATCAGTATCCTTCACGGCTACATTTGGTTCGAATTTGTTGACTATGTAGCTGAAAGTGTTTCCGCTCTTATCCTGGATGGCAATTCGCGTTATGCGGTATAACTCCTTGTCAATATTCAGCTCAACAGTCGTGAAGTTTTTATCGGCATTTGGCTTGAGTTCAATGACATACTGTGCACGGCCGTCTTTGGTAATTTCGTTAAGCAGTTTCGATTTGTAATCTTCACTGTAAGAAGTCAGTAATCGTGTTGGGGTAAGGACATTTTCATCTTCCTCAACAGAATTGATCTGGACCTCATTGGCCTCACCTATGTAGGTCCATGAAGTTTTGCTGTCAGATATGACCTTCTGCCCTGCTATATCCAGCCTGTACTGGTCGCCTTTAACTAGCAGGACGCCTGTTTCGGTTTCATGTACCTTGGCCGACGGATTATCCATATTATAGGTGAAACTGATCCGGATCGATGCAAAAGATTTGGTTTTCTCAGATACCTGCTTTAAAATATCTTCTGAGCTTTTCTTCGCCTGGGCAAAAGTAGTCTGGCCTGCAAGTATAAGTGCTGCGATGAGTAAGTTTGTGATAATTCTCATATTATTTTATTTATCAGTTTGATTATTTACTGTAAAGGTCTCTCAAAAATTGTTCCAAAGCCATTTCATTGGCAACAAGGACTTCCCTGGCCTTGCTTCCCTCAAAGGGGCCGACAATGCGGGCTGCTTCGAGCTGGTCAATAATGCGGCCGGCACGGTTATACCCGAGTTTTAATTTGCGCTGCAGAAGTGAAGTGGATCCCTGCTGGTGTTGTACGATGATCCTGGCCGCATCTTCGAAAAGTTCATCGCGGGCACTGGGATCGAATTCTCCTTTTTCCATTTCGTCTGAGTCGTCATAATATTCCGGAAGGTTAAAGGCGTCGGGATAACCCCTTTGCGAACCGATAAACTCCGTTACTTTGTCGACTTCAGGCGTGTCAACGAAAGCGCATTGCAGCCTGATCAGGTCGCTTCCGGTGGACAGCAGCATATCCCCCTTGCCAACCAGCTGGTCTGCTCCCGAACTGTCAAGGATTGTCCTGGAATCAACTTTGGAAATGACACGGTAAGCAAACCGGGCAGGGAAGTTGGCTTTTATCGTGCCGGTGATAATATTCACGGAAGGCCGCTGGGTGGCAATGACCAGGTGGATACCGGTTGCGCGGGCAAGCTGCGCCAGTCGCGTCAATGGATTCTCGATCTCCCTGCCGGCAGTCATGATCAGGTCGGCAAATTCGTCAACCACCACCACGATATATGGCAGGAAATGATGCCCTTCATTCGGGTTCAGCCTGCGGGCAATGAATTTCGTGTTGTATTCCTTTATATTCCTGACCTGTGCGTCTTTTAAAAGCTCGTACCTGTGATCCATTTCCATTCCCAGGGAATTCAGGGTGCGAACCACTTTCCGGGTATCGGTCACAATGGCTTCTTCCGAATCGGGCAGTTTGGCCAGGAAATGCCTTTCGATCTTGGAGAATAGCGTCAGCTCGACCTTCTTTGGGTCGATCATGACAAACTTGATCTGTGAGGGGTGTTTTTTGTACAGCAATGAAAGCAGGATGGCATTTAACCCGACCGACTTTCCCTGGCCGGTTGCGCCGGCCATCAGGATATGAGGCATTTTAGTGAGGTCGGCGATAAAACTCTCGTTCGAAATAGTTTTTCCCAGGGCAAAAGGTAGCTCGAATGTCGAATTCCTGAATTTTTCAGATGAAAGAAGGGATTTAATAGAAACGATCTCCGGTTTCATATTCGGAACCTCAATCCCGATAGTACCCTTGCCGGGAATAGGTGCAATGATACGGATGCCCATGGCGGATAATGAAAGGGCTATATCATCCTCGAGGTTTTTGATCCTTGATATCCTTACTCCGGGAGCCGGGATAATCTCATATAACGTAACGGCAGGGCCTATCGTCGCCTTGATCTTATCAATGCGGATAGCATAATTGTTCAGTGTTTCTACAATGCGGTCTTTGTTTTGTTCCAGTTCATCCTTTGATACGGGTACGTTTTCTGAAGGATAATCAGCCAGCAGGTCAAGTGTCGGGTAGCGGTAATGGGGAAGATCAAGGGTCGGATCATAAGGCGTATCCAGGCTGCCGCTTACAGTCCCTCTCTGGTTGCCGGTTTCCTCCTGGGGTGTTTCTTCGATGGTCAGTTCGACACCTTTATCCGCTGTTTCCTTGAAAGTAACAGGTTCGGGAAAATCATCCTCTTCAAGTACATGGGCAGGCCTCCTTGTTTCAGGTTCAGGATTAACGGCAAATTCATGGGTATTGTAAAAATCCTCTTTGGGGACATTGCCCGCCATAGCCGTTTTTAAATCTTCTTCAGCCTGAATAGGCTGTTCCTTCTTTTTGCTTAAAAACGGGACCAGGTTGATGATGATAAGGAAACTGGCCAGGATAAAGATAAGTAGAAGGATAGTCCCCGGTGGGCCAACCATCCCGATCAACCAGTCAGAAGCCTGGTAACCGAATACCCCGCCGAGCATCAGTAGTTCAGGATCATTCCTTAGCGCAAATCCAAGCATGACAGATATCCATAGCATCCCGATCACCGAATACCGCAGTGTTTTGGAAAAAGGAAGCAGCCTTGTCCCGGTGGTAAGCCTGAATCCTGCCAGGAATATCAGGAGCAGGATAAAGTAAGCAGCAATGCCAATGCCTCTTTTAATAAAAAGATGAGCCATCCAGGCCCCTATCTTTCCGGTCCAGTTTTGTACACTGATCGAACTGTCGACGATAAAACTGGCATCATTGTTATCAAGGATGCTGCTATCGAGCCGCCAGGAGAGAAGATAGGATGTGAATGCCAGTAAAAGGAATGCGGTAAGGAGAATAATGAAAAATCCCGTAACCCGGGCAAAACGGCCATCTGTTAACATGACCGGAACCCGGATTTTACTTTTTTCCGGATCCCGGGATTTCTCTTTTTTTGGCTTACTCTCCTGACCGGATTTAAACTGGTTGGTATTCTTAACCATATATTATCAACCCCCGAACATTCCTTTCAGTTCTTCCTTGGTTTTGATCTGGTATCCTTCGGGAATCGTAAATTCACTGTCTTCAACATTTTTCTTTTCGACTGTAACAGCAGTAAAATGCATGGTAAATGACTCATTTGGCATTTCGAATTCGAGCATGACCCCGTTGATATCCTTAAACTGCGGATTATCGAAATTCAGCGCACTGGTGCCAAGTTCTTCGGTGAAATAAACTATGATCTCCATGTCATCTTCCGGGATGGTGACCAATGCTTTCTTGCAGACATATCCCGCGATTTCCTTGGTTTCACCGGTGACCTCAACTTTTGCTTCTGGTGAATCAGCCATTTCTTTCATGATTTCTTCATAATTCGATTGAATGGCAATTTTCTGACCCATCATGTCCATCAGGGTGATGGCTGTTTTGTCATCCCCGTTGGAAATGGAAATCGTCTTGCCCATGCTCATGATCATTTCTGACCTGGCTTTGTTTCCTTTGATCGTCATGGTCATGGTTTTGGGCATCATGGTTTTCATTTCATCCGTCACGCCAGAGCCCTCAATAGTGATCTTGTATGTGATTACGCCTTTGAATTCCTTGGCAAAAGCCTGGAAGGAGAACAAGGTAAAAATGGTTATTGCTAACCAGCTAATAGTCAGATTTTTTTTCATGGTTTTGATTTATTAAGTGAAACAAAATTAATTAACAAAACGGAACAACTTATTCCATCTGATCTTGCCATCCAGCAAGGATTTGTTCTTATCGAGCGAGAACCAGACGAAAACGGCTTTGCCGACGATATGATCTTCCGGGACCACGCCCCAGTACCTTGAATCAGCTGAATTATGCCGGTTGTCGCCCATCATCCAGTAATAATTCATCTTAAAAGTATACTGGCTGGCTTCTTTTCCATTAATATAAATTTTTCCGTCCTCAACTTTCAGTTCATTCAGCTCATAATTCCGGATAATCCGTTCGTATAAAGGAAGGTTCTGAATCGTGAGATCGATGGTGCTTCCTGCTTTTGGCATGACTATAGGCCCGTAATTATCTCTGTTCCAGGGATACTGAGGTGCGTATGGGAAAGTCTCCTTATCCCATTTGCCTGCTGGTTCCAGAAGAATATCAATAGACTCTATACCTTTAACTTTTGCCAGTTGACCGGCAGCCTTTTCTGTGAGAGTGGCGACAGATTCGCCGGGTCCTACGGGCCATATTTTGTCCGTTACATCCAGTTCATCGAGCAAACGCGGGTTCAGCTGGTTTCCTGAAGCCTTCAGAAGGTACTGGTATTCGGTAATGCCCGGGTTAGGGGCTTTCTCGCCGTTGATGTAAACCTGGTGGTCAATGATCTGCAAAGTGTCGCCTGCGATAGCGATGCACCTCTTAATGTAATTTTCGCGCTTGTCCACCGGCCTGGAGATGATCTCCCCAAAATCGCGCGGGCTCCTGTTTACCTTGCTCCACCCATATTCCCTTACCATCGAATAATAACTCCGGTTACTCTGGAATTTAACTGACAATGTGTCTCCGTCAGGGTAATTAAAAACGACGGCATCATTCCGCTGGACTTCTCCGAAACCGGGGAAACGGTAATAATGCAATTTGATCCACTCCAGGTATGACTTTGTTTCCGTTGTCATAGGCAGGGTATGGTGCACAAAGGGAAAGGAAAGAGGGGTCATGGGTACCCTCGGCCCGTAGCTCATCTTGCTTACAAAAAGGAAATCTCCAACCAGCAGGGTTTTTTCCATGGAAGGGGTGGGAATAGTATAAGCTTCAATGAGGAATGTCCGGATGATGGTAGCCGCTATGACTGCAAATATGATTGCATCAACCCATTCCCTGACCCAGGTTTTTTTGACTTCATGCCTTTTATCAGGATCGATATATTTTTCTTTAGCGGAAAATCCCAGGTATGGCAGGTAAGCAAACGGGAACAGCACACCCAGCGCCTGGTCGCCAAGTCCGAATTTATTAAAGCATTTCAAAAGTTCAACAATCATCAGTAAGACCGTAAATACATTGATGAAAGGTATTAACAGGAAAATATACCACCAGAGAGGCTTTTTTATGATCTTCAACCAGATATAAAAATTATAAAATGGAACGAGAACGGTCCACCCGGGATATCCGGCCTTGATAAAAATTTTCCAAAGACCTATAATAGAACCTATAAGAAAGAAGATGGAAAGGATAAGGAAAAAATTCATGGGAATGTAATTTGGTTGCGAAAGTAACGAATTTAAAGGAGATGGCTGTCAATCGATTGTGTTAATTTTTGTTAAGCCTGTCAAATTATTCAGGCAAGTGACAGCATATCTCTCATCCCGAAATAGCCTTTTTTGCCAATCAGCCATTCAGCAGCCAGCAGGGCCCCGTTTGCAAATCCTTTTCTTCCTTTTGCCATGTGCTTTAAGGTGATCTTATCTGAATCCGACTCGCAACTGATCTTATGTATACCGGCTATTTCATCCTCCCTGACAGATAATATCTGCAATTCCTCGGGATTTACCTGTTGATGGTTAACCCAGTTTTTTTTCCGGTCCAATCCGGCCAGGATAATTTCCGCCAGTTTTATGGCAGTCCCGCTTGGTGCATCGAGTTTGTGAATATGATGGATCTCCTCCATGCAGATCTCGTAATCATCAATCTGGTTTATGATTTTAGTCAGATGACCGGTCAGGCTGTAAAGAATGTTGACCCCGATACTGAAATTGGAAGCGACAAAAATGGACTGTTGTTCATTATCACACCATTCTTTTACAAGGCCTTCCGTTTTATACCAGCCAGTAGTTCCAACGACCACCGGGAGATGCAGGTCAAAACACCTTCTGATATTACCAAGCACAGATTCCGGTGTGCTGAATTCCAGGACTACATCTGCCAGGATTATCTGACTATTTTGAGCCTGCCAGTCTTCAGGCGTGTCCAGCTTAGACAGTACCTGGTATCCACGGGCAAGGGCGGCTTCTTCTATCTCCTTTCCCATCCTGCCATATCCTGAAATGACGATTTTCATCTTCTAAAATTTTAATGATAGTTTTATCCCGGGAGCAGGCTGAAGGGGAGCCAGCGGCATATTTGTTATGGATGGGCTGACCTGCATGGTCAGATCCTCACTGACATCATAGTCATAAAAATGGGCATCAACATATGCTTCGAGTATGTTTAGCGTATACCATAATACACCGATAATGACAGAAAGGTCACGGTTTCGGCGATAGTAATCCATTGCTTCCTTAAGCTGGGTCTGATCATATTTGCCTATATAATCGTTGTCGATGGGATAGGTCTCGCCGTTGGCTGTATATACATAAGCTTCTTTAAAAAGCAGGTATTCGTTGTTATTCGTGATGATAAAATAGGTGAAGGCCCCAAACCCGGCGTATATGATCGGGATTTTCCAGTATTTCTTATTATAAGCCTGGCCCAGGCCGGGAAGGGCCATCGAATATAAAGCCGCACGCCTGATCGAATGCTCTGCAGGTATTTCCTTGGTTTTCAGAGGCATATCCTGTGAGAATATACTTCCTGGCACCAGGGTGATGAAACCAATGATAATAAGGGTCAGCAATTTTGATACAGGAAGCATTCTTTCAAATTAAAGTTGAAGTCAGGTTGAAAATAGCTTAAAACCTTGCCGGATTTCCTGCTATTCCTGGTTAAGTATTCTCAAAATCCGTTCCAGATCATCTTCTGAACGGAATTTAATAACGAGGGAACCCTGTCCTTTATTATTGCTCTTGATACTTACCGCGGCCCCGACTTTTTCATGCAGGCGGACACCGGCGTTTTGTAGGTTTTCTGCCAGGGTGATGGCTGTATCTTCTTTCCTTGGCGGAATTTGGATATCCTTTGCCAGTTTTTCCGTTTCCCTCACCGAAAGCCCCTTCTCAACGATCCGTAATAATGCCTTTAGCTGCAATTCCGGTTCGGGTATGCTGATCAAAGCCCTGGCATGGCCCATGGAGATCTGGTCGTGGCGCAAGGCGTACTGCACTTCAGCAGGTAATTTCAGTAAACGGATATAGTTGGATACAGTTGCCCGGTCTTTGCCGACTTTTACACTAACGTCCTCCTGGGTGAGTTTCAGCTCTTCGATAAGCCGCTGGTAACTGATGGCAATCTCAATGGCATTCAGGTCCTTCCGGTGGATGTTCTCTATAAGGGCCAGTTCAAGCATCTGTTCATCATTGGCAACCCGGATGTAGCAAGGAACCTCTGAAAGGCCTGATATTGCTGCTGCTTTGAGCCTGCGTTCACCGGCAATGAGCTGGTATCGGTCATATCCGATCTTACGTACAGTTAAAGGCTGGATAATGCCTTGCTGACGGATGGATTTAGCCAGTTCCTCCAGGCTTTCCATTTCAAAAATGGTCCGTGGCTGGAACGGGTTGGCCCCGATTTTGGAAATGGCAATGTCAGCAATGGCCCCAGCAACATAATCCCCTGAAATATCACGGGAAGTGATATCAGTTTCCGGGCTTTGCAGAATGGCATCCAATCCCCGGCCAAGTGCTTTTTTCTTAGAAGTCATTTGCGATATCGATTGTTTTGTCTGCTTCGCTCAGATTAGTGAGCCCGTTTTTCTGGAGGATTTCCCTGGCAAGGTTCAGGTAATTAATGGCGCCGACACTGGTGGCATCATGCATGATCACAGTTTCGCCAAAGCTGGGCGCTTCACTCAGCCTGGTATTCCGGTGGATGATCGTGTCGAAAACCATCTGCTGAAAATGTGTTTTAACTTCTTCCACCACCTGTTTTGATAGTCGAAGACGAGAGTCGAACATGGTCAAAAGGATCCCTTCAATATCCAGGTCAGGGTTCAGCCTTGTTTGAACTATCTTAATGGTATTCAGAAGCTTTCCAAGACCTTCCAGGGCAAAATATTCGCATTGCACGGGAATGATGACAGAATCGGCTGCTGTCAGCGCATTTATAGTTACCAGGCCAAGGGACGGAGAGCAATCGATCAGGATAAAATCGTACTTGTTCTTGATCTTCTGAATGACCCGCCGCATCATTTTTTCACGGCTTGGCAGGTTGATCATTTCAATTTCAGCTCCTACAAGGTCGATGTGGGCAGGCAACAGATCAAGATTCGGCGTCTGGGTGTTCAGTATGATATTATTGGGGTCCAGGTCATCGATGATGCATTCATAAACGCTGGTTTTAATGTTTTTAGGATCAAACCCGACACCCGAAGTGGAATTAGCCTGGGGGTCGGCATCGATAAGCAAGGTCCTGAATTCAAGAATAGCAAGGCTTGCCCCCAGGTTGATGGCGGTTGTGGTTTTTCCTACTCCTCCTTTTTGATTGGCTAATGCAATGACCTTGCCCATTATTAGTTTATTTTATCAAACGGGTCAAAAATACTATTTAATTCAGCATAGGAATAACTGGAATTATTACAATTTATCAACTTAAATAATGATTAAGCGGAGTAACAGGAGAGTAAATATCTGCTATGAAATTCGCGCATACCTGCAGGAAATGACCGGGAACTTTTAATGATCCGAGTCCTTACCTGAATCCCCGAGGTCTTCAAAATCCAGGTCGGTATGGGTGTCATCACCATTAGTGTGCTCGTCTTCTATACCTTCAGGTTTTTCACCCGTGTCGACGAAATGCATCACCTCGTTCAGGCCGGCAAGGAATTTATCAAAATCTTCCCGGTAAAGGAAGATTTTGTGTTTTTCGTAAAAAAACTTACCCTGTTCGTTGTCAAAACGTCTTTTGCTTTCAGTGATAGTCAGGTAATTTTCTCCGGACCTGGTGGCTTTAACATCAAAAAAATAGGTTCTTTTGCCTGCCCGGATAACCCTTGAAAACACTTCTTCTTTCCTTATCTCTTTATTTCCAAACTCTTCCATCTTCTGTTCCGATTTTTATTCCTTCAACTGCGTTACAAAAATAAAAATAATTATTCACACAGCGTTTTCATGCTATTTTTAGCCTGCATGGGCTAAAACAATTTCATAGACAGGAAAAAGGAGTGAAAGGTTGCATGCTTCTGGCAATTGCCGGTTAAAATAAAAAAAATCCAGGCTGTTTAAGGAATAATTTTACCTTTGCTTGACAAGACATTTAAGTTCATTTCGAATCATGCTGAGCAGAAGGCATCTCAGGGTCAAAGTTTTACAAGCTTTGTACGCGTTTTTTCAATCAGACGGCGATGATATTGCCGTTGGTGAAAAACAATTGATTAATAGCACTGATAAGCTATATGAACTCTATATCTACCAGATTTCTTTCCTGATAAAACTGGTTGATTATTCCCGAAACCGGATCGAAGAGGCAAAAAAGAAGTTTTATCCTACCGAAGAGGATCTCCACCCGAATACACGTTTGTTAGAGAACCGGTTTATTGTGCAGATGGAAGACAATAAGGACTTCCTTCGATGGCGCAATAAATTGAAAATTAATTGGGTAGATGAAGAAAACCTGTTTCATAAGATCTTCCTGGAACTGAAAAGTGCACCGGATTATATTCAGTTCATTAAAAAAAACGGGAATGGCTACCGGGATGATAAAGAACTGATCGCCTTTATTGTGATGAATTATTTTCCTGAATTTGAGCTTCTTAGGAATTTTTACGAAGACAGGAGCATCTTCTGGTCAGATGAGGATTATGATATTTCTTTGATCATGCTCATGAAAACGATCAAGCTATATAAGGAATCCTGGGGGCCAGATCATCACCTTCCCCCTTTATTCAAAGACGATGACGATGGTGAAAATGGGGACGATGATCGCCAGTATATGATTAAGTTATTCAGGTATAGTATATTACGAAGTGAGGAAATTGGAAAGCTGATCGAGGAACAGGCTGAGAACTGGGAACTGGAAAGGATTGCCATTATGGATATCATCATCATGAAAATGGCCCTCACGGAATTAATGATTTTCCCTTCCATCCCGGTAAAGGTTTCGATCAATGAATACATTGAGATATCCAAATCCTACAGCTCAATAAAAAGCAAACTTTTTATCAACGGAATACTTGATAAATTGGTTGTAAAACTTAAGGAGGAAGGAAAGATCAGGAAAACGGGAAGAGGGCTGATGGAATAATAAATCATTGCACATTGAGCATTTCACATTGAGCATTTGAAAGGAGCGTTTTAAGAAATTAATTTTTAATTTTTAATTTTTAATTTTGAATTAATGAAAAGTACGGTTTTTTACGATTTGCACGTAGCAAATGGTGGCAAGATGGTTTCGTTTGCCGGGTATAATATGCCGGTGACATTTGAAGGTATCAATGCTGAACATGAAACGGTCAGAAATGGCGTTGGGGTTTTTGATGTATCACACATGGGTGAATTCTGGATCAAAGGGTCAAACGCTTTTGAACTGGTCCAGCGCCTCACTTCCAATGATGTTGCTAAACTGGATGATGGCAAGATACAGTATACCTGTTTTCCAAACGACAGGGGAGGGATTGTCGATGACCTGCTGACTTACCGGGTCGATGCTGAAACCTACCTGCTTGTGGTAAATGCTGCCAATATTGATAAAGATTGGGCATGGGTCGAAAAAAACAATATTCACGGGGCAAATATTTACAATGCTTCGGATGAGATCTCCCAGCTTGCCGTCCAGGGCCCCAAAGCACTGGCTACATTGCAAAAACTGACCAGGACAGATCTTAACGATATTCCTTACTATACTTTTAAGAAAGTTGATTTGGCCGGGGTTAAACAGGTAATTCTTTCGAATACCGGTTATACCGGCGCCGGCGGGTTTGAGATTTACATGGAGAACGCCGACGGGCCTGCTATCTGGCACGCCGTTATGGAAGCCGGGGCCGAATTCGGAATCAAGCCGATCGGTCTTGCGGCCCGTGATACGCTCAGGCTGGAAATGGGCTTTTGCCTTTACGGAAACGATATTAATGACACGACTTCCCCGATTGAAGCCGGGCTGGGCTGGATAACGAAATTCAGCGAAGGAAATAATTTCATTAACCGTCCTGCCATTGAAAAACAAAAGGTAGAAGGTGTGAAGAAGATGCTCAGGGGATTTGAAATGGTCGATAAGGGTATCCCGCGTCAGCATTATGAAATTTGTGATGACAAGGGGAATATCATCGGTGAAGTCACTTCAGGCACGATGTCGCCTTCCCTGAAAATACCGATCGGGATGGGTTATGTTGAAACCTCTCATTCCGGCATCGGGAACCATATTTATATCAAAGTACGTGAAAAGCTGTTAAAAGCCGTGATAGTCAAAATTCCTTTTTATAAAAACAATTAACTAATACTCAACTATGACAGGACCTTTGGTTGAGGTCTGTTTTTCGCCTGCATTGCTGAAAACCGTGACCTATAAAGAGGATGTGAATGTTGTTGTGGTGGATATTCTGCGTGCAACAACAGCTATGTGCACTGCATTTGGCTACGGTGTGGCTTCAGTTATACCTGTATCGGGCGAAGAGGAAGCCCTGGAGATGAAACAACAGGGGATGCTGGTATCCGGCGAGCGGGATGGCATTAAGCTCCCTTTCGCAGATTTCGGCAATTCCCCTCCTGAATTCCGTGAATCCCCGATCAGGGGGAAAGATATTGTCTTTTGCACCACCAACGGAACACAGGCCATTTTTCATGGCAAGGAATACGGCAGAGTGATCATTGCTTCATTTGTGAACCTGGAGGCGGTCTGCGGGTGGCTGAAAAAAGACCAGAAGGATGTCATCATCCTTTGTGCCGGGTGCAGGGGGAAATTTTCACTGGAAGATGCCATTTTTGCCGGTGCCATGACCGATTTGCTTGTGACTGCCTACGGATTTATAGCCGAATGCGATGCAAGCATTGCTTCCTTACTGTTATGGAACCAGACAGCAAAAAGCATCATGAAGACTGTTTCGAGATCATCTCATTACCTGCGGCTGTTAGGCATAGAAGACAGGAAAAGGCTGAGGTACTGTTTTTTCCCGGAGAAATTCCATGTTGTTCCGGTGCTGGAAGGGGAGAGGATAACAGATATTATAAGATAAATACGATGATAGCGATCAATATCGCTGTCCCTGCTGCTACGAGCACACCGCCGGCGGCGGCATCTTTGGCCCATTTGATCTTCTCGTTATAATCAGGGCTGATCAGATCGCCCAGCCATTCGACTGCCGTATTAAAAATCTCGGCGATAAGCACAAGACCAATGGCAAGCACCACAAGCCCCCATTCCATATGGCTGATTTTCTTATAATATCCTAAAACAAACACAACCCCTATGGCTAAAAGATGGATGATAAAATTAGGCTGAGTGATTGCGACTCCTGAAAAACCTCTGATCGCGTATTTGAAACTCTTGAGAAGCCTGATGATAAACTTTTTTAAAAGACTTCGTATCATGATGGAAATTTTTGATAAAATTAGAAATTTTGCCGGGCTTATTAAAGAAATGAATGGTAAAATGGAAAAATAATTACTTTTGCCGGATAAAATAAGCGGTAGTAGTCAGTTGGTAGTCCGACTCAGTCGGATCCAGCTGAGGGATTAAATAAGCGGTAGTAGCTCAGTTGGTAGAGCATCAGCTTCCCAAGCTGAGGGTCGTGGGTTCGAATCCCATTTACCGCTCTTACTATAAACCAGCAAGTTATATTTAATTTGCTGGTTTCTTTTTTAGGGCTGGTTTAACATTTGGTTTAACATTCTTTGTTAATTGGAAGATCCGTTCAAACATACTAACTGATTCCGCTTTAAACAGACCAGTCTAAATGACTGTTTATAAGTACTATGGGGTGGTCACCAATATCACCGGATTTTACAACTTAACGGCTAAACTTGATGTAATAAGGCTGATTCGAGCCGTCATTCAGACGTGTATAGCCAGCCCCTACCCATTTCATCTGATCCGATCCCGCCCTCCGTGCGGTGTGGTAATGACCGTAATTGTTTCGGCTTGAACTGCTGAGGCGCGGATAGTAAATGACAAAATCCCCCCACACACCAACACCACTGCTCGCGTCGAATGGCCCTCCACCGAAGGCGACGATCATTCCTAGTTGGCCCTCGGCATTAATCTCGAAATACGGGTAGGCAAAGGCGAAATCCGGGTTCCAGATCTGCATTTGACTTTCCAGAGTAAATGTCACAGTATTGATCTTGACGATCTGTACGTGGGGCTCAGGGAAACCATCGCCGCTTGAAGCGTTCCATGCAAAGTAGGCGCTGTTACCGTTGACTGATGCAGCGCGAATGTAGGTCTTCCACGAGGCGTCCAGTAACCAATCGGTACCGTCTTTTGCGGTTGATGTGATGTTGTTGTTGGGCCATTGATTGATGGGCACCTCACGCCAGCTGTAAAAACCGTCGCCATCTTTCATGCTGTAAACCTTCATCGTGCTGTTATCAACATGACCCGCCCAGTAAACACCGTTCCTGCCGTTTTGCGTCACATGGGACCAGTAGGCATTCGTGCTTCCCGTGAACGCGAAGTTCACCGTACTCATCGCTTGAAGCTCTTTGAGGGAGACGCGGATCACGTAACGATTGGCTCCCCCGCCCACGCTGCTGCTCCAGTAAAGGAAGCTATCTCCGAAGCTCATATCATTGTAGTCCAATTGCCCACTCGCTGCGAAGGTGGTATTGACGAAATCCCAATAGGTCCAGGCGGTGCCATCACTGTCGCGCACGCCTTGAGTGGTTTGTACAGCAATACGAATGGCATTAACGTTGTTGGCATCGGGGGTATACTGGAGTAACCATACGAACAGATCGTACCGGGGCACGTATTGGAGCACCTGGTCACAGCAGAATCCTCCATAGTCTTCAGGGAAAATAGTGGTGGGATTCACACTGGTGAAAGTCTGGCCTGCATCTTCTGAAAGCGACACCCAGAAGTTACCCGTCTGCATGACCGTCTGACCGTTCTCGGCCACACTGGGTTCAGGCACAGTAGAGTGGGCTGACAGGGCGGTGTCCGTTAGCTCTTCGTACTCTTCAAAGAACAAAGGCGCTTGCGAATCTCCACTGCCATCGGGGTTATCAGGTTGGAGCTCCTTTACTTTGTATTCCTTATTACTCGGTGTCTTATTACCTCGATCGGGTCCTTTAGGCACGTAATAAGGTTTATCCTCTTCTGCTTCATTTAGCCGACGCTTGAGATCGGGTTTGACAGCGGGATAATTTCCACCCTTGACTTCTTTAGGCTGAATCTGCCTTTTCTGAAGCTTATGAGTATACTGGCAGGCTTCTTTAGGCTCAGGTACACATCCGCTCCCAAAGGCCAGCAAAAGTGCTAACCCGATGCTTAGAGCTAGAATAGTTGATTTAAGGGTTTTCATAATCTCTCCTTTTTTAAGTTGACACATAACTACAAAATATACTGCTTTTTTCCAGTCTAGCACTCGTTAGACTTTTATTAAACTATTTAATATTCAATTAATTATTAAAATATTGCTTACAAAAAAACTTCAGTAAAAAGAGAAAAGATAGTTTAGGCAGTCAATATTAGCAAAGAGGAAGAACATATAAATATAATGAATTTAATAAAAGAAATCAAGGTTTATAGGACTTTTTTTTAAATTTCTAGAAATATTTAGATTTTTTGCATGCCAATAGATTATGTTTATTTTTAAGAGGCATAAATAATTTTACAATACTGGAAGACTTACTTGATATTGTTGATGATTTAAGACCTTTTTATGAAATCCGGGATCAAAGTTGTCAATATAACAGGTATATTTTGCAAAATTCCGGATAAATAAAGAAAAGACTTATGATGACAGCATTAAGAAAATTATGGCTATGGCTTTCTGGGCCATATATGAGGTCGTGGCTGCGGTGGCATCTACGCATGATTATGAAGGAGACGCCTGTTGAACTTTCAATACCCAGGTTAATGGGATTGTTTAATATCGAGGCGAAGTAAGATAAGATTGCGGTGGTTTTGAACTTGTCAATTTTCTCAGGCATGTACTAAAAAAATCATCAGATGTGCCCATGCTGCATAAGCCGGACTAATTGTCCAGCCTGCGCCGATCTAAATTTGACCAACCTATTTCCCAAAAATCAATGGAATAAGGTATACAATTTGCTCCGGCGTGGACTGGTAGAATCAACAGTCTTGTCAAACTACTCACCAACCAACCGGGAATCTAACTCTCATTTTCCAGATTTCAGGAAAAGCAGTTAGGATAAAACAACTTCATCAGGCAGCTAAAATCAATTATCTTGGCACATCTTCCATTTCCCGGGCAACCGGTGCTAGTCTCTTAAAAACATCCTCAGCTGGCATTGGCTGACCGGCCTTGAAATCAAACATAGGCTCATCAAGAACAGGTGTTAGCCAAAGAATTTCCTTTGTATCTATTCCAATAAAATATAAATTCATTGCCGGAACTTTTACTACGATGAAATCTTTGACTTTAAAAGTTGTATCACTTTTAAGATTATCAACCGATCTACTTAACAATAACATCCTATTTGGATTACCATATGATGTGGTTTCCCATTTATCGCCCATTTTCCCAACAGTTATTGACGATCTGACCATCTCCTTAAATATCACAGGAAATATTACTTCATCTGTGAACAACTCAGGAAATTCCATTCCCTCTTTGTATTCTCGAAGTGTATTAAGTTGAATGGTATATACTAAAAGTGGTTTCCCTAAAACAGAATTTCCAGGTTCTTCCATCGATGCAAAACCCATTTGTTTAAAATTGGATTCATTTACAAGCATTTTTAATGTATTCAACGATTGCCCGGCTACTTTACTAATATCATCTATAGGAACTTGCATTTTCTGGCTGAATGACATCGAAGTTAACAGGCACAAGGCTAAAGAAAATAATGTTAAGTTTTTCATATCCATGTCCTCCTATTTTTTTCTGATTTCATAATAATCATCCCAGTGAGTATAGCCGGGGCCACTCACATATGCATTGTAGGTTAAAATGTAGTGATCGCCAACATTAGGTGGCCAAGGATCATTAACTTCGACAAAATTAGCACCTTCAACAGTTTGATAACCTATTGCTGCCATCATATGGCCTCCACCATTCGGTCCCGTCCAATGCCAGGTAAAGCAGAATGGCCGTGCGCCGCAATTAATGTTCCTGCAAATCTCTTCTCTGACCTGTTTCCACGTTAAAGCGGCATCTGTAGTATGTATCGCTGTGAAACCATACTTCTCAAACTCGGGCCATCCTCCTTTAACACACTGCCCAGGGATGGAACTATTGCAACAATTGGTGTAGCTAAACCTGTTATTGGCCTGCGTACACTGATTAACATTAGTTCCCAGGTATTCCATGGCCATTTGGCCGCTGGCAGCCCAGCACCACATCGAAGTTTCTTGCGGACGTAATGTGACTGGCAATGATTCTGTGACGCATAGGGTACAGCAGCCTGAAAGGATAACTGCTATAAGGCTTCCCGCAATAAAGCACAAAAGAACATTTTTTTTCATAAATACCTCCTGACTTGAATTAAGATATTATATATCAATATGTTATAATGAAGAAATCAAATATTTGATCTAAAGTGGTTTTTTTTCATATTGCATTATTTTTTTATAATATTCAGAACCTGTAAATTTCAAAGCCATAAGAAAATGACTGATGATTATGGGTTTGTAAAGTACTTAAGAATAAATGGAGTTAATGCAGGTTTGGGGAGTAGATTGTAAAGATAAGGAATCGAAAGCAAAAAGTCAATATTATTTTGACTTTTTTCAGATAAATATGAGCCTGATTCGATTGTTTGTTACTGCCATATCTTTCGTCGATGTTTTTTCCTTCCTGAGCAAAAACCGCATTATAACTGCCAAACTACTTGGCATTACGATTAATTCCCGACTGACTGTACTTATACTTACACCCGGGTGATCAGAAATAAAACTGATTGAATGTCCCGCTCTTTAAAGGGCTGAAATTCGGTGCCTTTGTTCCTGGTTCAGGTGTGAATATTTCTTCTGCATACAACAGATTTTTCAGAAAGAACCTGGTTCACAGGTATGCTTTCATTTTAGTATTCTGTTACACTTACTACTTGAATCTACCCCATTCCAGGAACCACTAAATAACTTGCATTTTTCTTATTTTTTATCTATATTTATAGGCAATTATATAAAATTCAAGTATTGTTATAATTGCGATTAGCCTTTTATATAAAAAATTGGACAATATTTTAACCAAAACAGAATAGGAGGTAATGACATGCCAACAAATGATTCAAGTCAATCAGAGCTAATGCCCGCAGTACGCCTGATCTTTGAGTATGAAGGAGATCAGGTTCGTCTCATCAGCCAGCAATCAGTGGAAATGGCGATTACTGGCTTCGATATTTCCAGCGCCGAACAATCTGGCTATTATGTCGACACCCGTGATAGCCAAGATGCTACTCTGGCACGCATTCCAGTGCGCAATGCATTCTCTGCTAGTTTGGAAGTTTTTCCAGAAAACAGAAACGAGCAAATTACCAGGATCGATGTAGAAATGCCAAAAGGGGCATTCACCGTCGTTGTTCCAACTCCAATCAATGCAGATCATGTAAGTCTCATGTTGATTACAAAAGGTAGGCCTGACACTGAATTACCAACTAGTAGGTCAACCAGCGAGGCGGAAGGGAGCACTGAGATCAAAGAACTATACCGGTTCCCGCTGAAATCGAGCATTAAAAAGAAAGGGGGCAAGTCATGAGTACCTCAGACGGCACTATCCTGGGCACCACCCAGATATTCGGAGATGCACCGCGTAATCGGGCGTTTACCATCGTTATGTTAGCAGATGGATTTACTAATGTCCAGCAGAATAACTTCAACAACGCATGTACTGTGTTTGTTAATGCACTTATAGCAACACCACCATTCGATGAACTGAAGACTGCGATCAACATTTTCCGGGTCAATGTCAGATCGACCGATTCTGGTGCTGATGATCCTATCGCCGGCGGTGGCACTGGTGCAACTGCCCGTACTTACTTTGATGCCAGCTTCGGTGGTGGTAATATCCGTAGATTGCTGTTATGTAATAATGCGACAGCATTGCAGGTGGCTGCATCCCGGGTCCCTGAGTTCAATATCGCACTCGTTGTTGTAAACTCAACAATTTATGGCGGCTCTGGTGGCTCTGTCGCTACTTATTCTTTAGCTGCGAATGCTGCCGAAATTGCACTTCACGAGATGGGACACTCTGCATTTGGTCTTGCAGATGAATATGAATATTACGCAGGTGGCAATGAGGTCGGGCATGATCACCACCCGCCGGGCGAACCGTCGGAACCCAATGTTACAACAAACACCAATCGTAACACTCTGAAATGGAGGTGGGCAGTAGATTCAGCAACGGCGCTTCCTACAATGAATAATCCAAATTGCAGTCAAATTGATAATCGGCCAAATCAAGTCCCTGACGGGACGGTTGGGCTATTCGAAGGAGCTCACTATTATCATTGTGGTGCTTACCGACCTGAGTACAATTGTAAGATGCGTGGATTAGGAGTGCCATTCTGCCGAATTTGCCGCCAAGTGATCTGGAACCGCATAATCCCGCTCTTAACTTTAACAGCGCGTGACCTCACACCGATCAATGTTATAGCCCGGTATCCTGAGCACCTCGATGTATTCGCAATAGCATCTGATGGCCGCACGATGAGTAACTGGTGGGATCATACCAGCGGTTGGGCAGGCTGGTTCCATGTGAAGGGCGGTATCGCTTCACCAGGAGGCACTGGTTCACCAATAACGGCCGTTGCACGCTATGCCGGACATTTAGACCTTTTTACGATTGGCACTAATAATAAAGTATATAGTTGCTGGTGGAATGCCAAAACCGGATGGCACAACTGGTTTCCGATTGGTAACCTACAATGCCGATCCGGGATCGACTGTTAATGTTGTCTGCCGTTACAGCGATCACATCGATATATTCACCACCGCATCGGACGGACGCATTATGTCCACCTGGTGGGACCCCAGCACAGGCTGGGCAAATTGGTTTTCAAGTCCAGAATGGTGTGGCCGCTGCCGGAGCGCAGGTTACTGTCATAGCCCGCTATCCGTTCCACCTTGACCTTTTCACAATTGGAACCAATAATCGTGTTTACAGTTGCTGGTGGGATGAGCGTAGTGGCTGGCATAATTGGTTTACAGTCGGTAATCCGATATGTCGACCGGACTCTAAAGTCACCGTCGTTTCACGTTTTCCTGACCATCTCGATTTGTTCACCATAGCTTCAAATGGTAAAATAATGTCTAATTGGTGGAACACCAGGACCGGTTGGGGAAACTGGTTTCAAGTAGCAGGTGGCGTAGCTTCGGCAGGTTCGCAGGTAACTGCCATAACTCGTTACTCGGAACACCTTGATCTGTTTGTGATCGGTACTAATAACAAGATTTACAGTACCTGGTGGGATGCCCACACAGGATGGGCTTCATGGTTCAATGTATCCGGTGGTGTCGGTAAGGCGGGAGGTCATGTAGCAGCGATCTCAAGGATTACCGGGCAAATAGACCTATTCACAGTTGGTTCAGATGGTTTGATTTATAGCACATGGTGGAATGCCAGCACTGGGTGGGGGAACTGGTTTCAATTAAATGCAACATAATTGAGGCCATAAAAGTGAGTATAAGGAGTCATCTCTCAGAATTAACACTTTCAACGTGGGTTTGAATCCCATTCACCGCTCAAAACCTGAAAGTCAGTAATTCTCAAAATGAGTTACTGACTTTTGCCTTTTTTCACTTATCCTTGATACAGCGCACCGAATGGGCTGAATTGCCAAAACTCTTGTCCCTGGCAATATTCGACATATTTTTAAAGAGGCATATGGTCTGAAAATCATTATTTAACGAAATCAAAGAAAACCTGGCGGTCGATGACCAGAAACAACATCCCTTGCCTATTTTGCTATAAGTAAAACCATCCTTACTGCACATGCAGTATCCTCCCGGCAGGGCAGAGAATCCGCTCAAACGGTCTTCACCAACAGTGGATTTATTAAGACTTGTATTTCCCTGCTACCTTCATCGCATCTCCCGCCACCTCCGGCCCGCCCAGGTAATTCACCAGGGACAGCCATTGATTTTCTGATGGCAAATGCCATCCTTCAGGACAAATGCTGCGGGCCCCTTCCGTGGGGGGTGTAAAAATCAACTAACTGGTTGGTATACAGGCCACCATATTTATTGCAGTTTTCTTCTTTATCATCGTAGCAAAACTTCTCAAATGAGCGATCGGTGATCTTTCCGTCAATGACGTAAATAATCCTGCCGATGTCCAGGTTTTCCGACATCCAGACCTGTTTCCCGATCTTAACCCAGTTGTATTCCCTGCCATCCCTGTCATCTATAAAACTGCCGTCATCATAATTGATATAATCATCCCACTGGGCCGATACATTCATGCTGCAAAGAAGAAAAACAAAAAATAAAAGGATCCAGTTTTTCATCATTCCTGACGATAGAGATAAGGGTGAAAGATTACTCAAAAAGCAGGAATTTGTCAAATTGCTGGGTATTTTTTGGTAAAAGTGGAAAAACCAAAGATTTTATGAAATCAATGGTTAGATCTGGTAAGTTTATTAGCCCAAACGGGCCAAAATTTCATACCACAATCATTTGATATTTAAATAGTTGTTGTAGATTATTTGAAGAATTATGTTTTAAAAAGTTTTACTTGACAATTATCTATAAATTTCTTATATTTGAGAATTACTATGTCGAGACTATATTCAATTAGGCTGCCTTATTCATTCTTCTAAGCCCAAAATCTGCGCGTTTAAAATTTTATCTTAACTAATGCTGGATATGGAGGACAATGAGCCTCAAAAGGTATTGGTAACAATGCAAGACAAAATTCATGAAAAACTTAGGAATTTAATAGATTCAACAATAATATTTTAAATATCGGAACAAGCCGAAAATCCGATTAAAGAGTAGGCAGAATAATTATTAACAAAATGGGATTTACACTTATTAAAGGAACATTTAAGCCTAAGGCTGGAATTCCTGATGGTGACTCCGTGCGCTTTATGCCTGATAATTTAAACCTTCTTGAAGAATTAGAGGGATTAAAAGCCAAAGTGGGTGAAAGTGCCAAAACAAATGGAACTGTTCAGTTACGCTTTGAAGGCATCGATGCAATAGAAAAAGGTGCTACCAAACCGCTTTCTGTCCAAGCAAAAGAAAATATGTTTAACCTGATAGGATACGATGCTATTGCCAACCCGGAGCCTAAAGGTTATATACTCTCTCGCATGACTGATCCTCATGGTCGACCTATAGCATTTGTATTCGTTGGAACAATTTCAAAACCCGATGGAAGTAATATATTTTTAGACGCTGAGATGCTTGGCTCTTCGGTAAATTATAAGCAAATGCAATCAGGTTATGCTTACCCTTTATTTTATAATTCACTATTTGCAACGTTGCGCGTTAAATTTAATGAGGCTCTTGCACAAGCAAAACAAAGCGGCAAAGGTTATTGGATCAAAGATAAAACTTTGATTGGAGTAAACATAAATGGTAAACCTTCACTTGCTGCAATAGATCCAATATGGCCCAAACTGTGGCGCAGGTTTGATGAATATTTAAATGATCACTCTTCTATGAAGGATTTCATAATCTGGCTTGAAGCAAAAAACGAACGAGTTATAATTATTGATCGTGCCGATGAGACTGGCTTTGCTAATATAATAAACATGCAGGGAAACAAAATAAGCCTTATACAAAATCCTGAAAACCTGATGGTCATAACTGAAATTAAACGTCAAAAACAAGATGGACAAAAAGGAAATGTTATTAAGAAAAGTTTAAAGAAACAATAATGTTTTTTAGAATATGGGGGAATAATTTCGATTTAATTATCAATCGTTCAAATCAAAATAGCGAGTCTTGTAAAGGTGAGTTACTGTTATATCTAGGACCTTGTTGATGAATTCATATAATTTCTTATTGCTATTTATCAATTGCGTAAAAATTTTATAAGATGAAAAGCGATTTAAGATTTTCAATTTTTTACATCCTGCTAATAAGCAGCATCGTGTGTTATGTTTCCTTTTATAGCTGTACAAAAGTTGCAAAGGATATTCCTAACCGCAAGGTGATCTTCACCGATGTGGGTGAAGTCAAGACAAGTGTCGGTTATCTTGATGAAGCAATCCATTACCGAATCTATTACTGCAATATCAGTGGAAAGATCACCGATATCCGAATCATTGATAAGCTGGATGAAGGGATCGAAGAAGTCCAGGTTGATTCTCAAGGCACTTTTGATCAATTATCAAATACTGCTTTTTGGGAATTCAAGAAAGTACCGGCTGGCGGACAAGGTTTCGTGGATATCTATGGCATATTAAAAAAAACGGGAGCGATCAGCAACTCTACACGGATCCAATTTCCGGTAAGGGGAAACTCTATAGTTTCGATATCAAGAAATACCGTCCGGAAGCTGATAGTAACATTATTGCATCAAAATATTTGAAAAAGAAAAACTTTAGTGATAAGCCCATTATCATCGAGACGGAAAAAGTAATTACTCAAGTTTACAGCCAACCAAATGTAGGGTGGATTCCATTTATTAAGGACAGCAAGAAAGGTGATGTTCCCAAACCGGCGATGAAAGACAATACCACCATAGGGGCTATGGTTAATTTTGAAATACCCGGTGTATTTGTTCAGGAAGTAAAACAGGAGGGACTATCCTATTACCGTTTTGCATTGCCTGGCCAAGCATCTCTGACAGAAGTCGGAAAACCGGAATCCCGATTATCGGGAAGGCCATAGAGGTCCCTTTTGGTATTGACTTTTCCATCGAGGTTATCAAAAGCAAGCCGATTACCCTGGATCATTACAGAGTATACCCCGCCCAATTGCCAATGTATGATGTAGGCCCCAAAGATCCTTTGACATCATATGATACAATACAATTTGGGATAGATTCCATTACATATTTGACCGATATAGAATATCCAAAAGGATTGGCCACCATTCAAGTGGAGGATATTGGGGTCATCCGTGGCCACCGGATCATTCTGCTCAAGGTAAATCCAATCAAATATAATCCCGTAACCCATATGACTACAGGTTATGCCCAGATTGAAGTGCGGGTAAGGTATAGCAAGCCAGCCCAAATTGAGGTCATTCCAAAACGCCTTTATTCTGCTTCTTTTGATAAAGAATTGAAAAATTTGGTTCTCAATTACAAGGATCAAAGACAATTGGGATTGAAAGTGATGCCGTTGTATGACAATAAGGAATGGAGAAAACGACAAGGATGTGATTACCTCATCCTGACAACCAACACCTATTACAATTCCAATGATGCAAACAATCCAGTAGTCCGGTTTGCTAACTGGAAACAAGACAAAGGCTTCGTAACCCAGGTCATTGATATTGCAACCATCACCAACGGGCAAACTTATGACGGCATCAGACAGTACCTGGATAATGCTTATCAGACCTGGGATCTGGTTCTGTCCTATTTACTCTTAATCGGTGATGCAGATGATATCCCTGTAAGATACCTGACACAGCATCCATTCCCATAAAAACACACTTATTGGCACAGACTTGTATTATTCAACATTGGACGGGACCGATATTTTCCCTGATATCTATATCGGCAGGTTGTCCGTGAATAATATTACTGAAGCTACTACTGCCATTGACCGGATCATCAATTATGAGCGACATCCTCCGGTCAATGCGAATTTTTATAATAACTTAATGTTTATTGCTTCATTTGAGGATTGTTGTTGTAATATGAATTACTGTTCTGATTTTTGTAGTGGTTGCTGCGGTTGCAGCAACGGCACGGAGGAAAGGCCTTGGATCGAAGCAGTTGAAGATATTCGAAACTATGTCGTTTCGCAAAATTATCTGGCCGACCAGTTCTACACAGTAAATAATCCAGGGGGTGATCAACCATCGAATTATCAAAACGGGGACATTCTTCCCTCAACGTTGCAAAGCCTGGGGTGGAACAGTTCATCAGCTGATGTTTCCACTGCAATCAATGCAGGTCGTTTCCTTGTAACATTCCGAGACCATGCGGACCGTGAAAGCTGGGGCGCAACTGGATTTAGCAATACAGATATAGATAATCTTGCAAACAACGATCTGGTTCCAGTTGTCTTTTCAATAGCTTGCCAGAACGGCTGGTTCGATAACGAGACAGATAATTCTAGTCTAGCTACTCCGATTAACGACGAATGTTTCGCGGAGCATTTTATCAGGGAATCAAATGGCGGAGCTGCAGCCATAATAGCATCAACAAGGAATAGCGTAACTGGCTGGAACGATTTCATTATGTTCGGACTCCATAAAGCCATATGGCCCGATTATTTACCAAATCCACCCTCGAATCAATCTTTTCCAACTATCCCGGTAATGACATCCAACCGTTTGTTGGAAGTGGGCCAGATAATGAATTTTGGGAAAATGTATATGGCATGTGCATTTGCTAGCAGCGTAACGAGAACTAATCAATTTGAAATCTACCATCTTTTTGGGGATCCGCGAAATGCCAGTCTGGACAGAACAGCCACTTGAGTTGCAAGTCACTCATCCTTCCGATATTGGTTCGATAGGCGAGCAGGACTTTGTCGTTAAAGTAATCGATCTTGCCACTTTGCTCCCAGTGACTGGTGCTCGTGTAGTTTTAACTTCGATTGACCATGCAATTGTTTCCTTGTATGAAACGGATGCGGGTGGTATTTCGAGGTTCAAGCTCAATGCCCCGACAGGAAACAACCTAAATCTAACTGTAACCTCGCTGGGTTATATTCCATATTCTAAGGAAATAAATATTTCTGCAGGGGGTGCAACCCTGAATAGGCTCGATCCAGATAACGGGGTAGTCACTCAAACTATTCATGTTGGAGGAATAAATTTCAATGATAATGAAGATGTAGATATTCTGTTTGATGGTTCATTGCTCAATACAGCTTCCTCTTCAGGCGGTATCTTTCGGACAAACAAGCCAGCAGAATTTTGATATCAACACCCCCTCCCTTCATGACCTGGGGCCTGTCAATGTGATCGCCCAAGGCAAATCATCAAACCGTTATGGAGTGGATGTATTCTGGGTAAGAAAGCAGAATCCGATTGACCTGTACCTCTATGACCAGTGGGACAATACAACATGGTTCTTATATTCCGGCACCGAGAATCCTACATGGGATAATCCCTCAATTCAACTGTATGATGGTGCAAATCCAGTGTCGTCTAACAATCTGACGCAGGGCCATACATACAGGATCAATGTAACCGTTTATAACAGCACTGGTTATATTGCACAAAAAACGAAGGTAACTTTTAAATGGACAAATTTTGGAATGGGTCAGCCGCCTGATGTATGGACCATCATTACACCTTCTCCGATTGAAATAGATCTGCCTGCCAATGGCTCAGCTACTGCTGAAATAAACTGGACCCCCACACTTACTGGTCACACTTGTCTCCAGGTTGAGATTTATCATATTGAAGAAATAAATACGAATAATAATTTAGGCCAGGAAAATTGCGATGTTGGTCCAACTAGTTCCCCGGCAAAAGTGGAATTTACATTATGGAATCCGACGAAGCGGCCTCAAATGATCTATCTGGACCTACGGCAGATAAGCGATTCAATAAACCAAAAGATCCCTCTCATTTTGTGGGAAAGCCAGATCATTCATCCCGATCCCCAGCTTTTGCAACCGGGGGAGAAACGAGATGCCATTGTATTGATTGACCCTGCGAAATCGGATGTCAAATCCGGAACTATAGCTAATTTTTCTCTAACCGGGTATGCCGATGGGGAGATCATAGGAGGTGCCAATTTTAGGATAACAAAGAAGTAACAGACCAGTTCCTAATAAAATTGGACAGAAATGATAAATCTGGCGATCAATGCCTTAACAAATCTAATAGCTGATTACCTTGAAGCTCTGAAATTAAGGTTTTTAATTTAAATTGGAGAATAGGGGTCAATTTAGTCAGCATGTATTCTTAGGATCGTGGAATTAAATCCTATTTTCCAGTCGCTATTGTTTATTGTATTTGCACTTAGAAAGCCCGTTAAACTTACGAATGTTAGGTTAGATTGGTGTTCTATTTCGCCTGGAAATCCGTTTTTAAGGATGACATTTAAATAAAAACCTGTTTTAGATTTGGCACCAATATTAAAGAAGTCCTGTCCCTCGGATCGATAATAACCTTGCTTCCATGGCCTTCAAAACGATATCGCTTACCAGAAACTGTCCCTATAACATTCAGGACAGTGTTTCCTGTATACTCTAAACAAATAACGGTTTGCTTGCCGGAAAGAGGCTGACCTTTTGGCCCATCTTGATTTCCAGGTGCAATGTAAAAATAACTTCTAATTGGTCCGGATTGTTCTGAGTAAAACTGTTGTCTTCTTTTTCCGCAACATGACATAATTAGGTTTCCTCCTTTTCTTCATAAAAATTAGCTTGTGTTTCCTGTGATTTCTGGCTAGTAAGTTTTTCAAGCAGGATGACGCCGGCTGAGCGATCCAAATGCTCATACAATAAAAACAGTTCTTGTACTTTCCCCAGAAACCCTGTCCGGCAAACCGGCTTAAACAGATTACTATCAACCATGGGCCTTCTTCGGCATAAAAAAAGCGTGCTATGCGTCAAACACTTAATATTCAAACCATTAACCAATAAAATGCTATTGTTAAATTTTAAAAGATCATAAAATCTTGCCGCCTGTGTAGGCGGCAAGATCGATTAGCTTAAGAATCTTCAATTAAACAGTAATCATAAAACTATATTCACTAAGATTCCTATAAGGTTCTCCCCAGCAATTCACAATGGTCCGTTTTCTTGCCCTTAGTTCTAGCTGATAACAGCATGTTTCAGGGAATACTTTATAGGCTAATACAGTCAGCCTCATTGCGCCTCCGCACCACTTCGGGCTGGTGGGGCTATCACTAAGTGCAGTAGTATAATTAGGACCAACCTGCAAGGCAGCAGGGACACCACCACCTCCTCCCGGTAATGAGGTTAAGGCTCCTGGAATTTGAGCCAGATCCTGTGATTGCTGGTTAATTCCCCAAGTGGCAATGACCGAAAAATCTAAAAGGTGCCCTTCTTCATCATATGCGAAGAAATCGATCTGAAGTCTGTCAGTATCATTGATAGAATGACTTTTACATGCATCAATTTGCATCTCAGAATTGTCAGCATGGAGGATTTTAACATCTAGAAAATTGGTGTCCGGTTCCATTGTGCAGAGGTGCACAGTGCCTGGGCCGCAAGGGTGATCTGGAGTATAAGGAGGATGACCGCTGGCCGCGCCAACTAGCCTGTTATCTATCTTTAACTTTATAGTATCCATTAGTGGATCATAGACTTTCTTACCGCATGTTTTGAGAATTTGCCGATTGATAAGTTTACCTGTTTTATCATCCAGCTGCCAGCCAACCAATCTTAACTGGTAATCACCATTCAAAAAAGGTGCCAGGGTATTCCATACCAACAGGGTATCCAAATTATCTGTCGTCCAAAAACGGACCAATCCCCATCTCGCCTGATCGTTGTGATCTTCATAATGATGCCTGCTCTCATAGACTTGTATCCCATCAATAGTGTGCAGGAAATTAATGTAAGGAGAGAAAACACCCGAATCAAAGTAACGACGGGAAAAAGCACTAATTGCTGAAATGTCCAATAAATTCCAGTTTAGACCATTGTTCTTTGTTAGTTCGAAAGCATAGTAGTGAACATCACTACCGACCTCACCCTGGATCCATACATATTCTGAAAATGGCTGGTCCCAGACACCGGGGTTATAATATCCTACAGGAGTTGGAGGCGCGGTGGAATTACCCCCGATTTGATCAATTCCTCTCGAGCATACAGATGTCATCGCTTGACAAATACCTTCTAGCGGAGGAGTTGGATCTGTCTCGATGCAGCATGCTTTTTCATTTGCAACTAGCGTAACGTTAAAATTTGTCGGAATATCCCAACGGGCATCAAAATAGTCCTCATCGACGATGACATCATCAAATTTGGCAGAATGACAGTGCTGAGTCACCCGGAAAATAATATCAGGAGTGCAATCCCACCAGGGTTGCCATTTCCACCAGGGCCATATCCTGAATCGTTTCAAGTCCATTGATTCAGGTATTTGATTCAATAGTTTTTTACGGAACGGTTCGAGTATTCCCGGATCAATAGTTTTCCTTACTTGAACAGGAGACCCCATGGTCTTTAATTCGTTATTAAGTGGCGCAACAGAATCCTTTGAACCGATATTCAGGGATGCAAATTCTTCATTCCCGATTATTTTTTTAAAAATCTCAAGGTTAGGTTCCGGGTCAGGAAGAGGAGGTCGGGGAAATAATGGCTCCCTGTAATAAAGTTTATGGATTCGTTCTGCTATTGCCGGTTCAAGTTCCCAGTGACGGATTCTCCACCACCACCAGGGCCACCATCCGCAGCACCATTTAAAGGTGATCCTAAAAGATCCTGTGATATCAGTTACAACACTGCTGCCGACCTTTTGCTTGCTCATCCACCACCACCATGCATCCACATCGAATGCCGTGACCACGGCTCCGGGAACAGGACTTCCATCATGGCAAAGAACTCTGCCGGTTATGGTAAATGTACGACACCATCTTAACCACCAGTGCCAGTAATAATCGGAAATTATTACCGGGGTTAAGCGAAGTTCTTTATTATTCAGCCATTGCCTGGCTGAAACAGAAAGATTGATTGTTTGTAAGCCAAAGATATCTTCTTTGGCTACGTTTTCTGGTCCCATAGCAATGGTCAATGCACCGGGCGTTTTTTTAAAGGAAAATTCAGCAGAACCCTTCCCGCCTTTATCCATCTGTACCATCACTGATTGTAATGCTCCGGCATCATCGCGAACGACAACCTGGACGTTCTGCCCCGGCTTGAAGCCATCGACGAGGGATGCATCTAAAGGAACATAGAGTTTCACCGGGCGATTCCTAATATCATCACCCTGTTTCAGATCAGCCATAATAACCTCCTTTTTATTAGATTAATAATGAATACTATATCTTTTTACTTTTCAGATACTGTTGAAAATTAATGAAGAAATTAGATTAACCAATAGATGAATCATGGATAATTTGAAAAAATCATTTTAAGGAATAATCTTCCTGATATTTTTAAAAGATTCATAATGCAAACTATTTAGCAACTCCCAACAAGCATATTTATCAATCCGTATTTATAAATCTTAATATGGTCTGAAGTCTCAGTCATAATTTAGATTTAGCAATATTCAAATACAAACAGCAGAATGAGGTCACCAGTAATAGCCAACTAGAAGAGCAATGAGTAAAAAAACTAGTAGATTTGGTAAATCGGTTATAAATATAAGAAATAAAAACAGGTAATGCAAGAAAATTTTAATTTTCGCTACCCATCAATTCCCCGGCAGCTTATCTTGTTACTTTGAGCACAACAGAAGAAGTAGCATTAAACATAACCAGCGAATACTTATGAATAAGGGTGGAATGATTCTAATCCTTAACACACCTTACGGAATGGGCTGAATTGCCAAAACTCCTGTCCCTGGCAATATTCGACTTATTTTTAAAGAGGCATATGGTCTGAAAATCATTATTAAATGAAATCAGAGAAAACTTAACGGTCGATGACCAGAAGCAAGATCCCTTGCCTATTTTGCTATAAGTAAAACCATCCTTACTGCACATGCAGTATCCTCCCGGCAGGGCAGAGAATCCGCTCAAACGGTCTTCACCAACAGTGGATTTATTCGACTTGTATTTCCCTGCTACCTTCATCGCATCTCCCGCCACCTCCGGCCCGCCCAGGTAATTCACCAGGGACAGCCATTCATTTTCTGATGGCAAATGCCATCCTTCAGGACAAATGCTGCGCGCCCCTTCGTGGGGGGTGTAAAAATCAATTAGCTGGTTGGTATACAGGCCACCATATTTATTGCAGTTTTCTTCTTTATCATCGTAGCAAAACTTCTCAATCGAGTAATCAGTGATCTTTCCGTCAATGACGTAAATAATCCTGCCGATGTCCAGGTTTTCCGACATCCAGACCTGTTTCCCGATCTTAATCCAGTTGTATTCCCTGCCATCCCTGTCGTCTATAAAACTGCCGTCATCGTAATTGATATAATCATCCCACTGGGCCGATATATTCATGCTGCAAAAAAGAAATACATAAAATGAGATGATCCGGTTTTTCATAATGCCTGGCGTTGTTTTAAGGATGAAAGATACTCAAAAAGCAGGAATAAAAGACTATTTTTGGCATAGAAATTATCACCCATGCCCACCATTTTCACCATCGGCGAAACGGTTTACGACATCATCTTTAAAAACGGCCAGCCTGAGGCTGCCAGGGCAGGCGGTTCCATGCTCAATTCCGCCGTTTCACTGGGCAGGTGCGGATTGAAGGTCGAAATGATCACAGAACTGGGGGATGACCAGGTCGGGAAATTTGTTCTGGATTTCCTTGGGAATAATGGGGTTTCCACATCCTTTATCAAACCTGTTGGAGGTTTCAAAACACCGGTATCGCTTGCTTTCCTGGATGGATCAGGCAATGCGTCATACTCATTCTACAAACATTACCCTGAAAACAGGCTCAATATGGAATGGCCCGAGCCGAAAAGGGGAGATGTGGTGCTCTTCGGATCGTTTTACTCGCTGGACCAGGCTATCAGGGACAGGATCATATCCTTTGTTAAAAAAGCTAAACATAACGGGGCGCTGATCATTTATGACCCTAATATCCGGAAAAACCACCTGGCAGAGATCAGGGGCCTGATGCACCTGGTGGAAGAAAATATTGCCCTGGCTGATATAGTGAGGGGATCGGATGAGGATTTTGAGAACCTTTTCGGGATGACAGACAGTGAAAAGATATTATGAGCTAGTAAAAAAGGCTGGGTGCCATAATCTAATTATAACCCGGGGCAAATTGGGAGTGGAGTTATTGTCGCCCAGCCACTGCTTTAAATTACCGGCAAGGGAAATACAGGTTGTCAGTACCATCGGGGCGGGAGACGCATTCAATGCAGGGATCATCTTTGGAATAACCACTAAGGGGATAACTGTTGATGACCTTGTTGATATAAGCTATGAATCGTGGAAAGAACTGATCGGTTTTGGGATTATTTTTGCCGCTGATGTTTGTTGCGGTTACGATAATTATATCTCCAGGGAAATAAACAGCCTGATAAATGGAACAAAATAGGCTCAGCAGTTTCAGGGATCACCTGTCAGGCTTTTTCAACCCGGTCTTCCAGGTCTTTAAATCGCTGTCACGAAATCATACCGGGGTGCTGGCATTTCTTATCCTGCCGGTTGTCTACCTGTTAAATGCCACAGCAATACATGATCACCTTGGCCCGTTTTTCCTTGGCAGCGTCGATCCGGAGTACTTTTATTTATACAACGGGGTGATATTAAGTGAAGGAAACCTGAGCATCCAGTACTTTGCACATCCCGGGACGCCCATACATTTTATAGTTGCCATATCTTCCAGGATCATTGATCTGTTTCAGCCCTGGGATTATGCCAGGGATGTGGTCAATGATCCGGAAAAATACATTCACGCGGCGAACCTTTTTATGAACGTCCTGATCTCCGTCGTGATCTTTATTTGTGGCCTTTTTGCAAAAAAGTACTCAGGTTCATATTTTACAGGTTTGCTGATGCAGCTCAGCCCCTTTGGAAGTTCAGCCCTGCTGGGCATGTCAGGGAGGCTGATACCAGAAGCTCTATTGATGGTCCCCCTGCTGCTGACAGGCTTAATGATCATAAAATATATCTATGATGAAAATGAGGAAAAGAATTTTAAAAAAGATATTGTCCTTTTTAGTATCATCATTGGGTTTGGGATTGCCTGTAAACTTTCTTTCCTCCCGGTACTCTTAATCCCGTTGATCTTATTGAAAGGTACCGGTAAGCAAAAGATAAGACTGGTATTGTATACGATCATATTCTTTGCCTTTTTTGCCTACCCGGTCTTATTTAATATGAATGAATACTGGGATTGGGTTTCCGGAATGTTTACACACAGCGGTAAATATGGCGGCGGAGAAAAGAACTTTATTGATTTCTCCTCCATTCCGGGAAATTTGCAATACCTGTACAGGTACAATAAGGAATTCTTTTTTATTGCCGCACTGTCATTGCTGCTGAGCGGCATATTCTTATTAGGGTATTTTAAAAATAAGGGTTTCACTAATACAAAGATCACCCGCGCTATTCTTGCGGTGAATGTTGCCATTATAGTCAGTATTGCATTAACCCTGAAGCATTTCGCCCTATATTATTTCATGCCTTTTTCCCTGTTCAAGTATTTGCTTGTCTTATTGATCGTATTACTGATCATTCAATATCAGAAAATATCAATATCCAATAAATACAAAAACATTGCATTGACATTATTTTCAATCGTTATATTTTTCATGACTTTCGGGCAGGTGAAAGAGGTAAGGTCATCCATAACACGGTTCAGTCAAAGAAGTGAAATGTTGAAACAGGATTATGAGAAGATCATGGCAATGGTTGACAAAAACAAACCGGTCATAATCACCGGCCCTTATTATGGCACCCCTTTTGTTGAATTTGCACATTATAACGGATTTATCATGAGCCGGCACCTGAAAGGATTTTTTAAGCCCTACCTGAAGGAAAAATTTCCCCGGAGTTTTCAATATGTGGGCTGGTCTGAGAAATTTTATTTCTGGGATGATTTTGTTGATATTCAGCACATTCTCAATAAAACCAGTTCCTCATTCTATATTTATATCGGAAAGGATAAAGGTGCTGACCTGGAGCCCATCGAAACCCGTATCTGGCAGGTGCTGGATAAAAATTCGGTCACCCGGAAAGTCCTTTTTCAAAACGAAAATACCCAGGAACAACTTATCGAGATAATTGTTAACCCTGGAGAATAGCATATCTAAAAATTCCAAATCCCAAGTATCTAATTCCAAACAAATTCAAAATTCAAAATTTAAAATTCAAAATTCAAAATTAATCATGCTCATCGCTTTACGATATATAATTCTTCTTCTTTGTTACTACTCTTTGCATTTTCTCATCAAGGGTTTTGCCCAGAAAGGCTATCCCACTGATTATTTCCGGCCACCATTGGATATCAGGCTCCTTTTATCCGGGACTTTTGGCGAACTACGGGCCAATCATTTCCATTCCGGGATCGATATCAAGACCAATGGCGTCGAGGGAGCCGTAGTATATGCCATAGCCGACGGGTACGTCTCAAGGATCAAAGTCTCGGCTTTTGGTTTCGGAAAAACGCTGTATGTCACACATCCCAATGGATACGTTTCTGTTTATGCACACCTTAACCGCTATAACAGGGCCATTGGAGAATATGTAAGAAAGGAGCATTACAGGCAGGAAAGTTTTGAAATTGAACTTTTCCCGTCAGCAGCAGAATTGCCGGTCAGGAAAGGTGATATCATCGCTTATTCGGGTAATTCAGGCTCTTCCGGCGGTCCGCACCTGCATTTCGAAATCCGTGACGGCGCTTCCCAAAAACCGGTTAATCCGCTCCTTTTTGGCTATGAGGTTAAAGATCTTATCAGACCACGGATTACCCGTTTAAAAGTGTATGCAGAGGATGAAAATGCACGGATCAATGGCCAGAACAAGAGCATCAGCCTGCCGGTTGAAGGATGGGGGGAAGAGCATCGTATCAATGTTTCCCAAACCCTCAGGCTGAGCGGGAACATTTCTTTTGCCCTGCAGGTCAGTGACCAGCAAAATGATACGGATAATATGAATGGCGCTTATTCAGTTACACTTTATATCGATAAGGAAGCGGTTTACGGCCACAGGATGGAGACCTTTTCTTTCGATGAGACGCGTTATGTCAACAGCCTGATCGATTACAGCGAATTTGTGAAAAATGAAGTGCGTTTGCAGCGGACAAAGATTGATCCGGGTAACCGGCTGAGTGTATATGTGGAATCAGCAAACCAGGGTGTTTTTCTTTTTAATGATACCCTCCAGCATGTGATCACTTATGAGGTAAAAGACGCAATGGGAAACACCGCTCTACTTTCCTTCAAAGTAAAATCAGAAAAACCTGTTACTACAATTTCAAAACAACCTTCAACCTTAAATCTTCAATCTTCAACCTTCAATTACAACACCGCCAATCATTTTGAAAACGGTTCCGTCATCCTGGACGCTCCGGCCGGCGCCTTTTATAATTCTTTCCCGTTCAGGTACGATTCAACACGCCGCATTCCAAATACCTTTTCGCCCGTGCACCGGATACATGATAAATATACCCCTGTCCATGATTACATCACCTTATCCCTAAAACCGGTAAACCTGCCTGAGGGATTGAGGACAAAAGCGCTGGTGGTTAAAATTAAAGATGATGGAAAAGGATATGCATCTGCCGGGGGCAACTGGGAAAATAACGGGTATGTCACTACCAGGATCAGGGAATTTGGGGATTACAGCATTGCAGTGGATACCATTCCTCCCAATATCAAGGCGGTACAACCTGAATTATTTACCAAGCTGGCAGGGCAGAAATATGTGAAACTGGTCATCAGCGATGAGTTATCAGGTATTGCCAGTTACAGGGGTGCGCTGAACGGCAAATGGATACTTATGGATTACGATGCTAAAAACAAACTGCTGGTCTATACGATCGACGGGAGCCTGTTGCCCGGGAAAAACACCTTCATGCTGGAAGTGAGGGATGGCAAGAACAACAGGTCAATTTTTGCGGCTACATTTATTTTGTAAATTCGTGCGTCGATGAGTTAATACTATAGAAGAAATTGACATGGATGGTAATTTGAGAGACATACAACTGAAAAAGCTGACGGAAAGGGCCAAGGAGCTGAGATGCATATACCAGGTCATTGAGGCTATGAAAGATGAGAAAGCAGAACTGACAGCTATATTTAAGTCCATCCTGGAAGCAATTCCACCGGGTTACCAGCATCCGACCGTTTGTGAAGCCCGTATTATCCTGGAAGGAAAGCAATATGCATCTCCTGATTTCAGGGAAACGCCATGGATGCAACACGCAGAAATTGTCATAGACAACCATGTTTCGGGTGAAATCCAGGTTTGTTATTTGCAGGAAGTATATGAAAACGCACCTGCTTTTCTTCCTGAGGAGCAGAAACTGCTCAATGCCATCGCCGATCACCTTAGCCGTTTCATTTTCCACCGGCGTCTCAAGAATACACTGGAACTTTCCCTTTCTTCAGAAACAATCACCGAACCGAATGGTGTTAGTTCATTGTTATACTATGAATCGGATGAGCACTGGAAATGGCGCCTTCACGTATCAGAAAAGATTGCCGGTATGATGGATATGGAACGCCTGGGGGTTGAAGCTATTTATATCATTGGCAGCACGAAGTCGGGCAAGGCCGGTCCCGGAAGCGATATCGACCTGATGGTGCATTTCCGGGGGGACCAGGCACAGGAGAATGAACTGAAAGCATGGATCGAAGGATGGGGACTTGGCCTGTCAGAATTGAATTTCCTCAAGACAGGATATGAGACCAGGGGTAGCCTGATAGATTTCCATATCATCACGGATGAGGATATAAAGAACAGGACGAGCTATGCATCTATGATCGGTGCAGTGGATGATCCCGCAAAGCTTTTACGATCAAGGAACCTTTAGCATGACCAGGAGTTTTTTCATATCAGACCTGCACGGGCACGTTGACCGGTATGAAAAGCTGGTAAGGGAAATCCGTGAACATAAGCCAAAGCTGGTTTTTTTTGGTGGCGACCTGCTTCCGCATGGAATGCGCCGTCATATCGCAGATGATTTTACAGTAGATTTTCTCTTTCTTCAGTTCAGCCGGCTGATGGAGGAAATGGGGGAGGCTTACCCCCGCGTTTACCTGATCCTTGGAAATGACGACCCGCGTTCGGAAGAGGATAAATTCCTGGAGCTGTCTGAAACCGGTGTATGGCGTTATCTTCATGATCGTAAGGAAAGCTATGGGGGGTATACTTTTTACGGTTATGCCAACGTGCCGCCCACGCCGTTCCGTTTCAAAGACTGGGAACGGTACGATGTGTCGAGGTATGTCGATCCTGGCTGTATCCCGCCTGAAGAGGGCTTCCGTAGCATGGAGCCATCCACCGACCTGGCTTTTGCCACTATTCTTGATGAGTTGAAGCAGCTGTGCGGCAATGAACCAATGGAAAAATCGGTTTTCCTTTTTCATTCGCCTCCATATAAGACTTTCCTCGACAGGGCGGCATTGGATGGGGTCATGGTCGACCATGTCCCGATGGATGTTCATGTGGGAAGCATTGCCATCATGCGTTTTATTGAAGAAAGGCAGCCCTGGCTGACGATGCATGGTCACATCCATGAGTCGTCGCGTTTGACCGGGCACTGGAGACAGCTTATTGGGAAAACGAATGCTTTTACGGCAGCCTGGGATGGCCCGGAGCTTGCCCTCGTTGATTTCGACCTTGATGATCCGTCAAATGCACAGCGGCGGTTGATCTGACAGACCTATTTTTTCTATCTTTGCGATATGGAAGAAACTATCCTGATCCTCGATTTTGGCTCTCAATATACCCAGCTGATAGCACGCAGGGTGCGTGAACTGAACGTTTATTGCGAGATCCATCCGTTCAATAAGATCCGTGAAATTGAAGGATCGGTAAAAGGAGTTATCCTTTCGGGGAGCCCGGCATCGGTACGTGATCCCGAAGCGCCTGTCCCTGACCTCTCCCATATCCGGGGGAAAGTGCCGGTTTTAGGCGTATGTTATGGGGCACAGTTCATGGCGCACTCAGACGGGGGAGAAGTCGCACCTTCTCAGAACAGGGAATATGGCAGGGCTAACCTTTCCTTTATCAATACCGGCAACGAATTGATGAAAGGGATGAACAACGGTTGCCAGGTCTGGATGTCACACGGCGATACAATTTTAAGACTGCCGGATGATTTTCACGTTATTGCCAGCACAGGTGATGTCGCTGCCGCCGGGTACAAAATTAAGGAGGAACCGAGTTATGGGATACAGTTCCACCCGGAAGTTTATCACTCGACTGAAGGGATGGTACTGCTGAAGAATTTTGTCGTAGATATTTGCCGATGCTCTCAATCCTGGACCCCGTCCTTATTTATTGAATCCACCATTCATGAACTTAAAGAAACCCTGGGGAATGATAGAGTAGTGCTCGGGTTATCCGGTGGTGTCGATTCTTCTGTTGCGGCAGTACTGCTGGATAAAGCCATCGGTGAAAACCTGCATTGCATTTTTGTGGATAATGGATTATTACGGAAGAATGAATTTGAATCAGTACTTCATTCTTATAAAGATATGGGACTGAATGTCAGGGGGGTGGATGCAAAGAAGCGGTTTTATCTTGCCCTTCATGGCATTGCCGATCCCGAGCTGAAGCGTAAAGCTATAGGCCGTACCTTCATCGAAGTATTCGATGAAGAGGCCCACAGGATACAGGATGTGAAATGGCTGGCCCAGGGGACGATATACCCTGACCGGATAGAATCGGCTTCGGTTAAGGGTCCTTCAGCCACGATCAAGTCGCACCACAATGTGGGAGGATTGCCCGATTTTATGAAACTTAAAATTGTCGAGCCTCTGCATTCCCTTTTTAAAGATGAAGTCAGAAGGATAGGAGCCGCACTTGGAATGGATCCGGGCCTGCTGAACCGTCATCCGTTCCCGGGGCCGGGACTGGGCGTCAGGATACTTGGAGAAGTTACGGAAGAGAGGGTCAGGATACTTCAGGATGTGGATGATATATTCATAAACGGGTTGAAAAAACATGGCCTGTACGACCAGGTCTGGCAGGCCCTGGCAGTCCTTCTGCCGGTGAATTCCGTGGGCGTCATGGGTGATGAGAGGACCTATGAAAATGCAGTCGTGCTCAGAGCGGTCGGCTCTACCGACGGCATGACGGCTGACTGGTCGCAGTTGCCCTATGAATTCCTGGCGAAAATGTCCAATGAAATCATCAATAGGGTCAGAGGGGTGAACAGGGTCGTTTATGATATAAGTTCCAAACCTCCTGCGACAATAGAATGGGAATAATTTCAGCCTAAATTTAATCATAACCATCAGGATGCAAGGAAGAACACAAATAACCATAATAACATGCTTTAGCTTCCTGTTTTGCCTGATCCTGGGCAGTAATGCCTTGTGGGCGCAGGATGAGGCCAGGAAACATGTCGTCGAGGCGCTAGATAATTACTATAGCATCTCATTGAAATATGATGTCAGTATTGAAGAACTCAAACAGGCCAACCCGGGAATATCCAGTCCGAAAAAAGGAGATGTACTGGTCATTCCACAAAAAGGACAGTTTGTAGAGGAAACTGTTTCAACGGATTGTGCAAAGCTCGGAAAAAACAGGCATGAAATTTACCGGGTAGCCCTGATGGTTCCGTTTTACCTCGAACAGGTAGCTGACACCCTCTGGATTGACAACCTTGACCCATCGAAGATCAATGACCTGAGCCCTTTCCGGTTTACCAGGTTTTATCATGGGTTTATGATGGCTGCGGATTCACTCCGGAAAGCCGGACTTAACCTGGAGATCTATGTCTATGATGTTGACCATCTGACATCCAAAGCTTTAAATGTTATTCGTAAGCCGGAATTAAAGAAGATGGACCTTATTTTTGGCCCATTCTTTAAAAGCAGTTTTTCCATTGTAGCTGATTTTGCAAAAGAAAATAAAATACCGTTGATCAACCCGCTATCAGCAAGGAGTGATATTCTTCAGGAAAATCCTTATGTCTATAAGCTGCTTCCGACAATAGAATCACAGCCGGCTTTGCTGGCCGGATTGATCAGTCGTGATTTTAATGATCACCGGATCATTTTTTACATGGCCAATAAATACCAAGACAATGAGCTGATTGAAAACTATATTCAGGCTATTGAAAAAAGTGACAGAACCGGTAAGCAAAAAGTGACCCTGATTGACTATGCCGCTGATAGTACCCAGGGATTTCGCAACCATGCTTCCCTGATCCAACCAAACCTGGTTATTATTTATTCGGAAAATGAAGTATTACCATCAGCTTTGCTGAGCAAATTAAGCGCCCTGAAAAATGAATACCAGATATCGGTGATCGGTCTGCCGGAATGGGAAAAATTCGGCAATATCGAATCCGTGTACCTTTTAACCCTGAATGCTCATGTTTTTCAGTCATCTTTTACCGATTTCCATTCAGACAATGTTAAAGGCTTCATTCAGTCATACAGGACAAAGTATTTGGATGAACCTTTGGATTATGCGTTAACGGGTTTCGATGCCGGCTTTTTTTTCCTGAGCGCGTTATTGAATTATGGAGAGGATTTTGAAAGATGTATCAACGAACAAAGAATACAACTGCTTCAAAACCAATACCATTTTAAGCGGATTGATGATGGTGGATATGATAATATTTACTGGAATATATTGCAATATGAAGATTATAAATTGGTCAATAGGTCAGTATCATGGTAGTAAGAGGTTTAATTTCAATACTTTAATTGTACTTCTTCCCTTGATTTTCATTTCAGGCGTTTTTACTTCCTGCCAGAAGACAGAGAAGTCGTATTATCCAAACGGAAAAATTAAGTATATTCTTCCGGAAAATGAGGCCGGCCAGGTCCATGGGGTGGCAAAGTTCTGGTATGACAATGGTAACCTGCAACTTACCGGTGAATATAAGGATGGTGTCCTGGACGGAAAACTATGCAGGTATCGCGAAAATGGTATCATTGAGACGGAAGATATATATCAAAACGGTAAACTGCACGGACTTTGCCGTGAATTCCATTACAATGGCAATGTATTATCGGAAATGCCCTATGTTAACGATACCCTTCATGGTCTCAGCAGGCAGTTTGACGATGTGGGACAAATCATGATCGAGGGATATTACGAACATGGTTATTTTGAGGGAAAATGGATTTATCATGACAGGATTGGCAACCTGATCGGGGAGGCGGATTTTAAAAAAGGCATGGGGGTTAAAAAATCTTATGATACCGACGGTAAGTTGACAGGAATAACTGAATATATGGATAACCTCAAGCATGGCAGGGAAATATGGTATAATAAGAGCGGCAAGGAAATATCGATTAGGTATTTTGAACATGGTGACAGGGTAGCTTATGAGGTTGAATCCCCCATTCCTCAATAATTCTTCTCAAATAAAAAATTCTTTTTCAACTTCTGGCTTTTTTTCTTTTTTGTTTGAGAATAAGCACTAATTTTGCGCTGTTAATTTTTTAACAGTGTTAAATTTTAACAGTATTAATAAATAAATCAATACATCATGAATTTAGAGAAGATAATGAGTGACCTTGAAAAGAAACACCCGGGTGAAGCTGAATACCTGCAGGCTGTTCGTGAGGTTTTGGAATCAATTGAAGATGCTGTCAATGAAAATCCCCAGTTTGAAGCTGCCGGGATCATTGACCGGATTGTTGAACCTGACCGCATCCTGACATTCAAGGTGCCCTGGGTTGACGACCAGGGAAAGGTGCATGTTAACCTGGGATACCGTGTCCAGTTTAATAATGCCATTGGTCCATATAAGGGAGGATTAAGGTTCCACCCGAGTGTTAACCTGAGCATTCTGAAATTCCTCGGCTTCGAGCAGATATTTAAGAATGCCCTCACGACCTTACCGATGGGTGGGGGAAAAGGTGGATCTGATTTCGATCCTAAAGGCAAGTCTGATGCTGAGATCATGCGTTTCTGCCAGGCGTTCATGCTGGAATTATGGAAACTTATCGGTCCTGAGACGGATGTCCCTGCCGGTGATATTGGCGTTGGAGCCAAAGAGATCGGTTTTCTATATGGGATGTATAAGAAACTGACACATGAGCACACGGGTGTTTTAACAGGCAAAGGCCTGAACTGGGGAGGCAGCCTGATACGTCCGGAAGCAACGGGTTTCGGCGCTGTTTATTTTGCACAGGAAATGCTTGCTACACGCGGCATGTCAATCGAAGGCAAGACAGTATGCATCTCCGGCTTCGGAAACGTGGCATGGGGTGCCGCCAGCAAGGTTAACCACCTTGGCGGTAAAGTCGTGACCATCTCCGGACCTGACGGTTACATTTATGACCCGGATGGAATATCTGGTGAAAAAATAGATTACCTCCTTGAGCTTCGTGCTTCTAACCAGGATATAGTAAAGCCTTTCTCCTATGAATTCCCCAGTGCCCAGTTCCACCAGGGCAAGCATCCTTGGGAAGTTAAATGTGATGTGGCCCTTCCTTGCGCTACCCAGAATGAGGTGAATGCGGAAGATGCACGTAACCTTGTGAAAAATGGTTGTATCTGTGTTGCTGAAGGCGCCAATATGCCTTCCACACCGGAAGCTGTCGAGATATTCCTGGAACATAAACTTCTCTTCGGTCCCGGAAAGGCTGTCAACGCCGGTGGTGTTGCCACTTCCGGGCTTGAAATGTCGCAGAACTCCATGAAACTTGGCTGGCCGAAAAATGAAGTCGATGCCAGGCTGCACCAGATCATGCGTGATATCCACGCTTCCTGCGTAAAATACGGCACCGAACCCGAAGGCTATATCAATTATGTAAAAGGCGCTAATGTGGCTGGCTTCCTTAAAGTAGCCAATGCCATGATCGATCAGGGTATATTGTAATGCTTTAAAACCAGGCGTGATCTGATCATACCGAGGCTTTAAAACTCATGAAACCCAAAAAGGCTACCGGAAACGGTGGCCTTTTTTTAATTTTGCAGACAACCTTTTGCATTCCCCGGGTTATTAATCCAGAGGATTATTAATGAAAGAAGACCTCGCACTTATAAAAGAAATCATACGGAACCGTTCGAAAGCCGTCGAGGAGCTTTATGACCGGTTCGCGCCTTCTTTGCTGAGTCTTTGCTTTCGTTATGCCGGAAATATGCAGGATGCCGAAGATATATTGCACGACGGGTTCATTAAAATCATAAAAAGCCTGCCTGACTTTCAACCCAGGCCCGACAGTTCGCTGCAGGCATGGATGAAAAAGATCATGACAAACACTGCACTGAACTTCCTCCGGGATCATGCAAAAGACCGGAAACTCCTTGATATGGATAAAGTGCAGGAAAGGTTAAACCTGCCTGAGGAAGAGTATACCGAACTTGACCTTGCTCATCTGCCTGTCGACCAGGACCAGATTCTGCAAATTATCGGGGAACTTCCGGCAGGTTACAGAACCGTTTTCAATTTGTATGTATTTGAAGAATACAGTCATAAAGAGATTTGTGAAAAACTGAATTGTACTGAAAGTACATCAAAATCACAACTCTCAAAAGCACGGGCAGTGCTCCGCGCCAGGATTAGTGAAAAAGTGAAAATATATAATATCAAATAAATGGAAAAGCATCCAAATCCGTTTGATGATTTTTTGAAGGAAGCTTTGAAAGATCATCAGCTGGCTCCCCGGGAGAAAGCCAGGAAAGCTTTCCTTGAGGAAGCATCCGCGATTGTTACGGCAAGGAAAGGGTGGAACAATTGGTATTACCTCCCGGTTCTTGTCGTATTGATATCCGGCATCATCACTGTTATTTACTATTTTAATCATGATGATTCGACTCCTTCCATTTTACTTCAAACTGAAAATCCTTCCTCCTTATTTATTTCAGATTCATCAGAAGCAACATCAACATCACTATTAACCCCTGTAACAAAATCAAATCCGGTTATTTCTGATGTAAACACACCAACGGAAACTCCTATATCACAACCTGCTGATAAATTAGTGGCTCAGGCAGGACAAGGATACAAGGACAAATCTGTTAACGAAGATGCTATTGGTCTGAACAAAATTGTAGAAGAAAATCCCGCATTAGCTGGTTTTGAATCGGAAAAGCCGGTGCAACAGGCATATGCCGGGCAAAATATACCAACTGCTAATGACACGTTGTATTCCATCACAACGTTGTCAGGCCTGGATCTGGATTCTTTATCAAGTGCCTATGACAATGCCTCAGAACCTGCAAATGCCGCTACGTCGCCGGAGTCTGACACAAGTGGGTTAAAGCAGACTCCTCTTCCGTTGAATACACCGCAGCCGGAACATGAAAAACCTGCCGCTTATTATACCGTGGCAGTAGTTTACCTGCCTGAACTGATGTTCAATACACTGGAGGGCAGCAAGTTTGTGAACAATTTTGGTATGGAAGGAACTTTTTACCGGGGAAAGACCTCCATCAGGACAGGCCTGGGGCTCTCCATTTCGCAGGGGATAACTGAAAATGCAGTTCAGTATAATGAATACCTGGGAACCTATAATAAACTGGACTCGATCACTTTTACCTTTAATGAGTTAGCTCATGACTTTTCTCCGAATTTACATATGAGCAAAGAGAAGGTCTGGGATAGTAATCCGGATCTGGATTCAACAAAAGTTACTAAACGGTACACCTATCTTCAGGTCCCGCTCGTATTGGGATTTGATTTCTGGCAGCAGGGCAGGTTGACCATTGGCGTCCGTATTGGTACCATCATGTCGGTATTGTTGAGTTCTAGACAACTTACCGGGGAATATGATGCCGGTGAAAACCAGGTTACCGGGATAAACAGTATAAGCCCGGAACATGTCAGGGTCAACTGGCAGGCGATTGGGGGCTTTAATGCATCCGTAAATCTTTCAAAAGCATTCTTTTTTGAATTTGAACCACAGGCTAAATATTACTATCAATCGATCTATGAAAAATCCGATTTAACGAAAAAGCCATGGTCGGTTGGAGTAAGGCTGGGTGTTACTTATAAATTTTGAATTTTGAATTTTTAATTTTGAATTATATGAAAAAGCTTCTGCTTCCTATAATATTGCTCTTGTTAATTAATCCTGCCATGTCGCAGGGATGGGTGTATATCGACGGTACGGTCACGGATTCACTGAGCGGCTATCCAATTCCAAACCACGCAGTTACGATTATGTCAGACTCGACTAATGGCATTTTCTATTATAATATTGTTTATACTGACTCTGTCGGATTTTATTTTGATTATCCAGATGTACCGGGGGATACTGGAATACTAAATGTTATGATATTTGATTGTAATAATAACTTGCATCAGGCGGTCATTTATTTTAATCCGGGCAGTAATATCTATACACAGGATTTCCAGATTTGCACCACTTCAACTATCTGCCAGGCATTGTTCAGCTATGAAGCTGTTCCGCAGGGGTCACCCGATTCCTTCCAGTTTACTGATCTTTCGACAGGAGATATGATTTCCTGGTACTGGGATTTCGGTGACGGTTTCTTTTCCCAGGAGCAGAATCCATTTCATACATATCCCGGGCCCGGAACTTTTGAAGTGTGCCTGACAATTACCGGTAATGATTGCTCGGATACATACTGCAACACTATCGTGATCAGCGATACTGTTTATCAGCAAATATACGGGCAGGTTTTTGCCGGTAACTTCCCTTTACAATCTTGTAGGGTCATGCTTTTTGCGCTAAATCCCGCTGGTACTTATTCAAATTTTGGCGAGGGATTTCCAGTTGATTCAAATGGGGTATATTACTTCTCACTGGTGCCCGAGGGCATATACCTGATCCAGGCTGTCCCGGTTGATTCAAACGGTTACCTGCCAACCTATTATGGCGATGTAATAAACTGGCAGCAGGCTTCTCAGGTTGTTGTTGGAATAACTGCCAATCCTTACAATATAGACCTTGTTCAGGCAGGGCTTATGACCCCAGGCCCTGGTTCGGTTTCAGGGCAGATAAATGACAGCAGTGCAGTGCGTTCTTCAGTCGATAACATCAATATGATGCTGATGGATGAGAGACTTACGGCTATTGGTTTCAGTGGGGTAAGCAGCTCAGGGGACTTTAATTTTCCATCTATGGATTACGGCACATACTATATGCGCGCAGAATTATCTGGGGTTATAAGTGATAATATGAAGGTAGAGATCACCCCTGAAAAGCCGCATGTGGATGTTAGCCTGACCTTCTCCGGCAACAGTATCCTGGGTTTAGAGGATGCACATGCTGCTGAATATTTACTTGCCGTTTATCCTAATCCGGTATCTGACAAACTTAACATTTCACTCCATCTTTTATCATCGACAATTGTTGATATTGAGATCTATGCAATAACCGGTCAATTGGTTTACAAAAACATGGAATCAATCAGTGCGGGACAAAATACTTTTACAATTCCCTTTAATAATTTTCCTGGAGGATTATATACCCTCAGAATCTATTCTATGGATGGGATTAATATCGTGAGAAAGGTGATTAAATAACGAGTGGTGTTATCAGCCGGGCCCAGAGTTCATAACCTGCCTGGCTCAGGTGCACGCCGTCGAAGGTATAACTGGTATCCATTTCACCTTGTTCGTTAAGAAAATCAGCATACAGATCAACGAATTGGATCTGGAATTCACGGCATATCAACCTTAATCCATCGTTCAGGCTGAAAATGGAAAGGTTGATGTTTTCGTCGGTTAACAAAGTTGATTCGTTCACCGGCAGGATACTCTGCACAAAAAGTGACGTTTCCGGTGAGAGCTGCTGAAACTCCTTGATAATGGAGGCAATATGCCGAAGGATGGTAATCACTTCCGTTCCCTGGAAAATGTCGTTAATGCCTATCATCAGGAAAAGCTTTTTAGGCCTGGAATTGACTATTTCTTCAAGCCTGTAGCGGACCTGGTAGGTCGTATCACCGCTCAGTCCCCTGTTCCTTATATTTGGTATCCTGAAATAGTGCCCCACGTCAAATCCCTCGGTCAGGCTGTCGCCCAGGAAGACGATATCGGCCGGCGTTATGGGTGAGCGGGGCGGCATATATTATTTATAAGGAATTATCTGTAAATATAACGAATTTATCAATGTAAATTCAAGGTGCCGGAATCCCGGCGGAACGACTTGAAAAACTCATATAGATTCAGATTCATCAGCAACAGGTTTACGAGATATGCGAAATCTTCCACAGGAATGGTATAAATCCTGACAGCAAGGTTTTCCTCGTTGTTATACCCTACAACAGGCATGCTGGTGAGAACGCCGTTCACCAGCAGGAAAGGGAAGATGCTCAATGCATATGCGATATAGAAATGAAAAAGATATGTCTTGTGGGTTTTTAAGAAGAACTGCAAGCCGATCATCACGGTAGCCATGCCGAAATTAACCGCGGTGTAAATCCTGTCGATATTCAATATGGTTATTCCCAGGAATAAAACGAAGAGGATGATATTAACCGGTATGATAAATCCTTTCCATTCTTTTTTGATATAAGCCCTCGAAACTTCATAGATAAAGATACAGCAATAGGGGATGATGATAAAGAAAAGCCATTCTTCCACAGGCAAGCCAGCAATGAAAAGACCTGTTACAAAATCTTTATTAAACCACCAGACATTGTGGCGGGTAAAATAGATATCCCAGATAATGAAAATAGTAGCTGTGATCAGGGTTGCCGGGAACAGCACTTTCCAGTTCCGGTAAAACGCCACTTTGCGGTCAAAACTCAGTGCAAATGGCATTAGCACCGACCCGGCCAGCAGAAAAGCATAGGTGAATTGCTGCAATTCCATTTTGATCAGATAATACCTAGTTTTACCCTGAGAAAACAACCCGCCAGGATAACGATCTTTCGGAAATTCGAAATCCGGTATCGTTTATTCAGAATCCGGGAGGCATCCGTCTTTTTGATCTTGTTGAATAGTTTCTGGTAGTACATATAAGCCAGGTAAACACCCAGGCGGGCATCCCGGTTAAGTTTCCGGATACCTGCCAGGGCTTCATCAAAATCAACCTGGATATCTTTTTCGATCACTTTTTTTGAGGCATTGTCAAACTGGTCGAAATTAACATCAGGAAAATAAAACCGGTCACGGTCCTCGAAATCAGATTTAATATCCCGAAGGAAATTCACCTTTTGAAAAGCTTCTCCAAGTTTTCTTGCAGGATTGACTAATTCCTCATAGTTCTTATCCTGATGGGTAAAAATCTTCAGGCACATCAATCCGACCACTTCTGCCGAGCCGTATATGTAATTGTGATACTTTTTAGGGCTGAATTCTTTGCTGTTCGGACAAAGATCCATACGCATGCTCCTGAGAAATGCCTTTATAAGTTCATGATCAATTGAATAAAGATTGACGGCCCACTGGAAGCTGTGCAGTATTGGATTACTGCTGAAACCCTTCTCAATTGAGTCGAAAGCTTCAGCTTCAAACTTTTTTAGATCTGTTCTTTTTTATTCTGGTCATGGAAAGTGTCGACAATCTCATCAGCAATCCTTACAAAGCCATAAACCGCATAAATGGCAGGACGTAAAGGTTTTCCAAGCAGACGAACCCCGAGCGAAAAGGAGGTACTGTAGTTTTTTGTTGTCTTTTCGCTGCAATCCAGTGCGTTACGCGTGTATAAGTCCATATTTCTTCTGAATCCTTTCCGTTACGAGCCTTGAACTGATTACGGTCATCGGTAAACCGGTCCCCGGTGTTGTGGATGCTCCGACATAAAAAACATTGCCAAAAACTTCATCATAATTTTTCGGCCTGAAACCGCCGATCTGGTTGAGGTCATGGGCCAATCCCAGCCCGCTTCCCCTGTAGAGGTTGAAAGTCCTTTTCCCAGTCCATCGGGTCCATAATGGTTAAGCTGCCCAGGTTTCCTTTTACATCAAAACCAATACGCTCTGAAAGGTCGGTAAGGATATTGTCGGCCAGTTCTTCCCGGTCCGACCAATCGGGCTTGAACCGCAAATCGGGTACCGGGCAAAGGATAAAAAGGCTTTCATTTCCTTCGGGTGCGCAGGCCTCATTATACCTGGAATTTACATTGACATAGTAATAGGGTTTGTCCAGGCTGATAGAATTCTTGAAAATTTTTCCTGCATAATCTTCGAAATTGCTTCCAAGGAAATAATTATGATGATGCAGTGAATCGATCTTTTCCTTCAAACCGATGTACATCGTGAAAGGTGCCAGGGTCCACTTCATCCGGTCAAGTTTTTCTTCTGTAAATTTCGGCCTTTTGAATATTTTCGACCTGAATCCTGCGGCATCGGCATTAATCACGAATATATCGGCATCCCATTGCTTCCCTTTATTATCCACCAGGTATTCCAGTTTACCGTTCTTTTCAACATAATCAACGATTTCCGTATTATAGGTAATCTTGATATTGTCTTTTTTGAGCTCTTCCATCAGGCCTTCCACGATTTTATACATACCGCCTTTGACATTATGGTAACCGTCGTGTACCATTTCAGTATATGAAAGCAGGCTGTAAACTGCAGGTGTATCAAATGGAGTTGCGCCGAGAAAAAATGCTACAAGCGAAAAGATGACTTTCACCTCATGCGATTCGAAATGGCGTTCCATTTCGGCCCACATCGGAGCGGATCATTTTCGGTGCATGGCCCCACGGTACCCTGGCCATTTGCACCAGGAAATGCGCCATATTATCGAAATTCTGTTTGATGATGATATTCTCGGTATCATGGAAACAGCTTTCCTGCCCCGGCCAGGTATCTTGTCATTTTTGCCTCAAAATCAGGCTCCACCGCTTCAAATTCCTTTGCGAGCTTCTTAAGGTTTTTATGAATAAGGTAGAACTTATCGCTGTCGGCGAAATTGACGGCATATAAGGGATCGAGTTCCACGAATTCAAAAGGCATTTCAATTCCGGGTTGAGTTGACGAATTCCTTAAATTCATAACTCATACTGAAGAATGTCGGGCCGTAGTCCCAGGTAAAACCATCTTTTTTTAGCTGGTTTAGCCTGCCTCCCGGCTGATGGTATTTTTCGACCATTTCCACCTTGTAACCGAGTTTTGAAAGGCGAATCGCAGTTGTCAAACCGCCAAGGCCGGTCCCTACAATAAGTACTTTTTTCATTCTTTGATTTGGTTTACTAATGTACTAATATCATTCGCACTTTAAACATATCTTTGTTTAAAATGTTTAAAAGTGCCTGAAAAAATTGCGGTAATAGGTGCAGGAATTGCGGGCCTGGCAGTAGCTGTAAGGCTTGCAGCGAAAGGCTATTCAGTTAGTATTTTTGAGAAAAATGACGGCCCGGGCGGAAAAATATCCCAGATCAGGCATGAAGGCTACAGGTTTGATACCGGTCCTTCCCTTTTTACCCTGCCTGGTTTGATAAACGATCTGTTCGAACTGGCTGCTGAAGATGTTAACAGTCATTTCCTATATGAAAAATTGCCCCTGGTTTGCCGCTATTTTTATAATGATGGCATGGTGATCAATGCTTACGCCGATGCCGATGACTTTACTGATGAACTTCAAGCCAAAACAGGGGAGATCCCTGGCCGGGTCAGGGCTTACCTGGATGATAGCAGGAAGATATTCGGGATCACCAACCCGGTTTTTATTGAAAATTCATTACATAAACTATCTAATTATTTTTCAAGGGAATTCATCACCTCGATGTTCCTCGTGCACAAAATTAAACCGTTCAGTACCCTGCACCAGGTAAACAGCAAGTATTTCAGGCATCGAAATACCGTACAGATTTTTGACCGGTTTGCCACCTACAACGGGTCGAATCCTTATAAAACACCTGCCACACTGATGGTGATCTCCCACCTTGAGCATAATACAGGTGCTTATTTTCCTGTTAAAGGCATGTTTGATATTACCAGTTCCCTGGCCGCCTTATGTAAAAGGATGGGTGTCACAATTCATTATAACAGCAAGGTGGAAGAGGTCATGGTTGAAAGAGAAAAAAGTGCTGGGGATCCGGCATAGCCAGGATATAACCGAGGATTTCCAGGCGGTCGTCAGTGATATTGACATCTGGCATCTTTACAAAAACCTGCTAAAGTCTGTTCCTTTTCCGGAAAAATGGTTCCGGCACGAAAGATCAACATCTGCCCTGATATTTTACTGGGGGATGGAAACTGTTTCAACTGGATTCGACCTGCATAATATCCTGTTTTCATCTGATTACGAGCAGGAATTCAAAAGTCTTTTTAACCTGAAAACCCTGCATGACGATCCAACCGTTTATATTTTTATCAGCAGTAAAGTAGTTAAAAACGATGCCCCTCCCGGTTGCGAGAACTGGTTCGTCATGGTCAATATGCCTGAAAATAACGGCCAGGATTGGGATGGGATGATTGCAGAAACACGATGCACGATTGAGAAAAAGATAAGAAGGGTTACAGGAATTGACGTAAGTAAGCACAGGAAGTTTGAATTCATTCTTGATCCGCGTGGAATTGAAAGTAAAACGGCTTCATACCGGGGCTCACTGTATGGTAACAGTTCAAACTCCATGTGGGCTGCTTTTCAGCGCCATCCAAACTTTTCTGCGATAAAAGGACTGTATTTTACCGGCGGCAGTGTCCATCCTGGCGGCGGCATCCCATTGTGCCTTTCATCTGCGAAAATTGTCGCGGAAATGTTTCCATCCTTAAATAATCAACAATGATCGAAAATGTTAGAAAATATCCTGTTGTAACTGTGTTGGTTATCAGCTTTTACTACCTGGTTGGCGTGGTAGGATTAACATTAGATCAGACACAGCCCTTATTCCGGGCGCTCGTGCCATACACGCTGCTGTGCAGTCTCTACTTTCTCTGGTTATTTCATGAAAAGGCAGATGCAGTGATTTACATTGCTGCTATGGTGATCTTCCTTGTCGGGTTCACGGTGGAATCGATAGGGGTGAATACAGGCGTGATCTTTGGGGATTATGTTTATGGAAAGACACTCGGGATCAAACTCTTTGAGACGCCCCTCATGATCGGTGTCAACTGGTTGCTGCTTATTTATTCCTGCTGGGCGCTGACCGGAATTTTTACCGCTAACCGCTGGCTGAGGTATGTTGCCGGCTCGTTACTGATGGTCCTTTATGATATCGCACTGGAACCGGTCGCCATAAGGCTGGATATGTGGAACTGGATCGGTGAAGAGATTCCTCTTCAGAATTACACCGGATGGTTCCTGACTTCCATGATACTGTTCATCATCCTCGACCTGACAAATAAAAGCATTAAGAACAAAATTGCCCCGGCGATGTTTATCATCCAATTCATGTTTTTCATCATTCTTGAATATTATATTATCACTACACCTGATGGGACTTATTATTGCCATAAGCTATCCTTCTTGCCTGGACAACGCATCTTGTTCTATTCACTTGCTATGGCAGAGATAAATTACCTTTCCCCCGTATTTTACATCCATATTTTAGTGCAGACCTATTTTTTTACAGGGCTGTTCATCACGGGCCACGATGCCATGCATGGTACGGTTGCGCGAAACAGGTTCGTTAACCAGGCCATCGGTTACATTTCTGTTTTCCTTTATGCCGGGATGTGGTACAGGACGCTGATACGCTTCCATGGGATGCATCACATGTACCCCGGCACTGAAAAGGACCCGGACTATTCGGCCAAATCACAAAACTTTTTTGCCTGGTGGTTCCGTTTTATGATTCATTACGTTACCTGGATACAACTTGTTATCATGGCGATTCTATACAATATATTAAAGATTTGGTTTACAGATTGGTCCATTATTTTTTTCTGGGTGATCCCGGCGGTTCTCAGCACCTTTCAACTGTTTTATTTCGGTACTTTTTTGCCGCACCGGTTGCCCCATACCAATCAGATGGGTCCGCACAGGGCCAGGACTATGAGAAAATCTCACCTTGCAGCCATGCTGTCTTGCTATTTTTTCGGGTACCACCGTGAACACCATGAATCGCCGCGCACACCCTGGTGGAAACTTTATCAGCTTAAGTCCTGATGGCCATTATCAAATCACGCCACCGGCTTTTTTTTACCTGGTTTTTCAGGATCTATTCGATACAGATGATCCGGTGGCATTTCCGTAAGGTGACCATTAACGGGGAATTCCAGGATAGGGGACTGCCAGTTATGTTGATCGGAAATCATTTCAGCTGGTGGGACGGATTTATTGCGAACTTTTTAAATATCAAGGTATTTCATCGCAAGTTCCATGTGATGATGCTGGAGGAACAACTCAACAGCAGGAGGTTCCTGAACAAAGCCGGGGCTTATTCCATTAAAAAGGGGAGCCGTTCGGTTATAGAAAGCATGCAGTATACTGTTGAGCTTGCTGAGCAATGCAGAAAACCTGGTTGTTCTTTATCCCCAGGGCGAATTTGAGTCCCATGTACCTGAGACCTGTCAGGTTTGAAAAAGGTATGAGCACTATCATCGCTCAGGGTGACAAAATGAGTTGCAACTGGTTTTTTATGTGGCCCTTGTGGATTATTTTTCTCACCGAAAACCTTCCCTTTCCGTTTATTTGCGTGAAGTTCCCCGGGAGATTGCCCTGGTGCCGGAAGCATTGAATCGGCTTATAATACTTTTCTTTCTGAATGTACCTGGCAGCAAAAACCTGAATGATGGAAGTTATAGCATATGCAGCCATAGCTTACCTTGTTGTCCGGATCTTGGTTGCATTTGTGAACCTTGCATCCGGCCTCACCTGAAGAAAGGGCGAATTTTCGGGATAAATCCATTGGTTTCTATCTTGATTCCTGCCAGGAATGAGGAAAATAATATTGGCCGGTTGCTTGATGATCTTCAAGAATTAAAATATAATAATTTTGAGATACTGGTTTATGATGATGACAGCACTGATCAGACGCGGTCTGTGATCATGGATAAAAGCTTGCTTGATAAACGAATACGTTACATTCAGGGTAAGGTGTTGCTGCCTGGCTGGCTTGGGAAAAACCATGCCTGCCATCAGTTAGCGAAGGCAGCAAAAGGAGACTATTTGCTGTTCCTGGATGCTGATGTCAGCGTTATCCCGCGACTGTTTACCGATTCCATTGCCTTTATGGAAAAGCAGGATCTCGATTTGTTGTCCCTTTTCCCGGTTCAAAAGATGAAAACATTGGGAGAGTGGCTGACAGTTCCTTTGATGAACAGGATACTTCTTGGGAACCTGCCCGCTGATGCTGATCAGAAAAAGCCGGTTGCCTGATTTTGCCGCGGCTAACGGCCAGTTTATGATGTTTAAAGCTGAAGCATATAAGAGACATTGGTTCCATAAGAAGGTCAATGATGAAAAAGTGGAAGACATCAGGATCATCAGGCTTATGAAATTATCTAAATATAAAGTTCAGACTTTGCTCAGTGCCGGGCAGGTCAGTTGCAGGATGTATTCAGGCTTTGCCGAGGGATGAATGGATTTTCGAAGAACGTTACATGCTTTTTTTGGCAGTAACTGGATAATACTATTCCTCTATATTACATTAACCACGCTGGGGCCGTTGGCAGTGTTGGGTTTCATTGCCTGCCTGCTTTCATTTTATTACGTGGCCGGCCTGATCATTTTCGTTATGATGATATCTGCTCAAAGCCGGCAATCCTGGTGGCTCAATGTTATCCTGATACCGATTCAGCAGGTGTCTCTTATAATAGTTTCTGTTTTGGCGGCCTACCGGCATCTAACAGGAAGGCTATACTGGAAAGGAAGGAAGGTCTGATTGTGGCTTCTGAATTTTAATTATTAATTTTTAATTCTTAACTTTTAATTCTGGTCAAGTCAGTCCTGTAACTATATCCATCATACTCTTAAAATGCGATCCTTTCCAGTAAACTTTTTTGCAATCACTGGCACTGGAAGAATTCCTTAAAAGCTTTACGGGTATTGGTTTCCAGGCTATTTTCTATGACCGATTTATCCACCTTTTGAATGATCCCATTGCATTCCATGCAACGATGGAACGGTTTGAACTGATCTTTAAGGTCAAACCGCCTGGTAATCTCACGGATTTGTTTCTTCGGATCAGTTTCCCTGACGAAATATCCATGGGTGACCTTCCCGTTTTTCAGGATGGGCAAATCACGGGTCAGGATGATCCTTTGTTCTTGTAAGGATATGTTGATAATTTCCTCATCTTTAAAGTCATTCCTGTAAAGGGTGTCAAATCCCAGCATCCTGAGATACCTGGCCAGTGTCCCGAGGTGAACATCCAGGATGAATTTTGTTTCCCTGAGAGGTTTTGGCCTCAAAAGATTGATACTGGCAATATCAATTGCTTCAAAAACAGGATAGACAGATATATGATCATCCTTTTGCGGATGATAATCAAATTTTACCGGTTCCTGGTTTGCCAGGATCAGGTCAACTTCAGTATGGGGGACCCCTAAGGCTTCGATAATATCTTTGATAGTCCTTTTTCCGGCAAGTGCGAAAGTAAATGCCTTCTTCCTTCTTGAATAGTGGAGGAAGTCATTCAGTTCCTCATAAAACCTTATGGTGATAATATCAGGCACGGGTCATACAGAAAATTTATTCGATCAAATACTTTTCCATGTTGGTCATCTTAATAACGTAACTTTGAACTTTGAACTTTGAATTTTTAATTTTTAATTTTTAATTTTTAATTTTTAATTTTCAATTTCCCCCCCTTGGATCAATTCGTAAAAATAACACTTAATTCCGGTCGCGAAGGATCGCTTCTTCGCCGGCACCCATGGATTTTTTCAGGGGCGGTCAAGAGCGTTGAAGGTAATCCTGTCGATGGGCAGACCGTAGAGGTTTTTACCATCGACCGGAAATGGCTGGCCCGTGGCAGTTTCTCCTCCAAATCCCAGATACGTGTCCGTATCCTCAGTTTTGACCTGGATGAGCATGTCGATCCGGATCTTTTTAAAAACCGCATTGCCAGGGCCATAGCTTTAAGGAGAGACCTGACGGACCTGTCAGGGACCAATGCATACAGGATGATTTTTGCGGAATCTGACGGCCTGCCCGGTGTTATTGTCGATCGTTACGGGGATTTCCTCGTCTGCCAGTTTTTATCTGCCGGGGCAGAATACTGGAGGGATGAGATAGTCAGCCAGTTAATGTCACAATGGCCCTGCAGCGGGATTTTTGAGCGGTCGGACAGCGAAAGCAGGCTGAAAGAAGGTTACCCTGACAGGATAACCGTGCTGGCAGGTTCCCCACCGCCGCCGCTTATAACTATCCGGGAAGGGCGCCTCAGTTTCCTGGTGGATGTTTACAAAGGACATAAGACCGGATTTTACCTGGATCAGCGGCCTAACAGGGCACTGTTGATGAAATACGCGGAAAATAAAGAAGTCCTGAATGCCTTTTCTTACACCGGCGGATTCGGCATTGCAGCCGCAATCAGCAATGCATCCCTGGTTACCAATGTGGATACTTCTCAAGAATCCCTCGACCTGGCCATACAAAATTTTCAGTTAAACAATGTTGGTGAAGATAAGAGCGAATACATCCAGGAAGATGTCTTCAATCTGCTCAGGACATTCCGTGACAGCAGGCGACAGTTTGATCTCATAATCCTTGACCCGCCGAAATTTGTGGCAGCAGCCAGCCAGCTTGCCGGTGGAACCAGGGGATATAAAGACATCAACCTGCTTGCCTTCAAATTGTTACGACCGGGTGGGATACTGGTGACTTTCTCATGCTCCGGTTATGTCAAACCCGACCTGTTCCAGAAAATTGTTGCAGATGCAGCAGTCGATGCCGGGAGAGATGCCAGTGTTATTGAATATCTTTCCCAGGGACCTGATCACCCTGTCGCACTTAATTATCCGGAAGGCTTGTATCTTAAAGGCATGGTTTGCCGGGTAAGTTAACCCGGATATCAGGAGAACCCAATACCCAGTATAATTCTGAAAGCAATTATCATTATCAGGATGATGATAAATAATTGCCGGGGAGGATATATTTCCTTTACGAATTCACCTTTTGGAAATAATTCAGGCCTGGCGAGCAACAACCTGGCGATAATATAGAAGGAAACAATTGCTAATGCAATGATTCCAATAATTTCATCTTTTGGGAGATCGGGAAGATAAAACAGAAAAGAGATTATGCAACATAAAAGGACAGGCACCAGCAGGGACGAGTAAATCAATCCGGGCAATTTTATAGCCCTGACATGATCATTGTAAGTCGCTGAGAAATATATGATTCCTTTTAATATATGGGTACTTACAATGAAAAACAGCAATATTCCGATAATGGATATTACTATTTTAAATGACAACCCCAGGTATAGCCAGTTGAAAGCGTGATAAATGCTTGTTTTGTAAAGCAAATGTGCCGGAAGCATGCCTAATAACCTGAAGGCGATAAAAAACATCACCCAGAGAGAGAGAATCCTTAAATAACTAGTTTTTGACGCTTGAGCCTGGAGATTAAGGTAAAGCAAAACAATGATAATAGCCTGGACTAAATAGGGAAACAAATAGATGATCAAAACCGATTCCTGGTGCCAGGAAGTGGGATTTGCGATCACCTGGACCTCCTTGTAACTGATGCCGACAGAATAGCCGTAGATGGCTGCACCAGCCATGATTAAAAGCTTTTCAAGGGTCAGTGCAATAAATAATGCAGCCAGCGCGAAAGCAGATGACCTGTAAGCGATTTTCTCAAAGATTTGCTTAGCTTCAGGTGTCATTTTCAGGATCATGGCACTGGAATTAACGCGACAGATGATCATAAAAGAGGATGTACCATCAAAATAATATCAGGTACATCCTCAAGGCTCAATGGCTACATTTTTTCATTATTTCTTCAGCAAATCCCTGATCTCGGTCAGGAGCTTTTCTTCATTCGAAGGTTCAGGTGGGGCAGGCTCCGGAACAGGTTCCTGTTTTTTAAGTTGCTGCATCCTGGCAATAGCCCTGACCACCATGAAAATGGCAAATGCGATGATCAGGAAATCGATGATGTTCTGGATGAACATACCGTAATTCCATGTCACGGCAGGAATGGCTTCTGTTCCTTCCTTTAAAACGGTTTTCAGGTCTTTAAAATCAACGCCTCCCATTAATAGCCCGAGAGGTGGCATCAGGATATCATTGACAAAGGATGCAACGATCTTTCCAAATGCACCGCCGATAACAACTGCCACTGCCAGGTCAATTACATTGCCCCTCATGGCAAATTCCTTGAAATCTTTTAATACGCTCATTTTGATTTTGGTTTTAGTGAAACATGTGCCGAAGTTAACAAAAATGATTCAATTAACATTATATCCATTTTTTAATTCTGAAGTATATGAGCATCCCTGCCATAATAACAAACATCAGCGCTAAAACAAGGTAATACCCGTATTTCCAGTAAAGTTCAGGCATGTTTTGGAAATTCATCCCATAAATCCCTGCAATAAAGGTCAAGGGAATGAATATGGTTGTAATGATGGCTAAAAGCTTCATTACCTGGTTCATCCGGAGGGTTATGTTTGACAGGTAGTTTTCTTTCAGTTCGGCGCTTAATTCACGGAAAGTGTCAACATTATCCAGGATCTGAATGATGTGGTCGTCAATATCATCAAAATAAGGCAGGACTTCAGGATTTATCAGTACAGGTTTATCCCTGTTCAGCTTGTTTATAGCCTCGAGAGCCGGTACCAGGGCTTTTCGTATGGATATAATTTCTTTCTTGACCAGTCTGTTCTTTTCAAAAAGTTCCTTGTTCGGATTCTCAAAAATGAGGTCCTCAAGATCCTCCAGCTGATCGCCCATGGACTCAACCACGGCATAATACTGGTCGATAATAATATCAACCAGTGAATAGAGAATGAAATCAAGGCCTTTCTGCCTGAACTTCCCTAAAGACCCTGTAAGCCTTGCCTTTACCGGCTCAAACCATGAATGGTCACTTTCCTGAAATGATACCAGGAATCCTTTACCCAGGACAAAACTCACCTGCTCACTCTGGATCTCTTTGGATCCGGATAATGAAAAAGCTTTCAGGGTGAGGAATAATAACCCATCCTGTATATCAAATTTAGGACGGTGTTCGGTATTGAGAATGTCTTCAAGCATCATGGGATTGATGTTGAGGACTTTTCCGAATGATTCAATGATCCTGGTTTCATGCAGCCCGCAAATCTCAATCCAGCTGTTGAACGAAGGGTTATTTACGTCCAACCCGTCGAGGTTTTGAATCTTCTTCTGTGTAATCTCTGCCGAATTGAATTCAGTCAAATTTACGCTTACGGAATCAGTCAGGATTTTGCCTATATGGATAAGTGATCCCGGAGGCAGGCCGGTCTTACCGGAAGCTCTTTTACCACGTTTTGACGGATCAGATTTGAGATGGCGATGATTTTTTGTTCGGGCTTTCATGTACCCGAAATTACAACTATTTTAAAAGAAAGGAATCAATTTAGTAATAATCATCATCCTTATCTTCAAAATAAGGCAGGTCATCAAATTGATCTTCAGCCAGATCTTCGGAGAAATCTTCCGTAAAATCTTCATAATTTTCACCCGGTTCATCTAACAGCAGATCATCCTTTTCGTTGAAATCATCCAGGTCTGCTTTGTCGAAATCATCAACAAATTCGGAATCATCAACATCGAAAATGATCTCCTCGGTTAGAAATAATGCCTGGTCATAATTCTTATTCTTGAATTCTTCGAAAATTTCCAGAAAATCTTCATCATCCTTAACAGCAGGCTTGATCCGTTCAATATACTTGTTAAGGCCTGTAATGTCATCATTTTCAAGATAATTCTTGATATTCTCCAGTTTTTCGAGCTTCTTCTGATCCATTTTTTCAGGTATTGGTATAAAAAGCGGATGCAAATATATTTGTCCTTTATTAATCTGCAACATCTAAAAACAATTTTTTATTTTCCAGGTTAAAAAAATATTCATTAAGGCCATTTGTTTAACCTTTGTCCGGCTTTAGCTGTAAATGCTTATTTTTGCGATTTCCCTGAATAACATGAATTTTCTTTATCCTTATATTCTCTGGGGATTGCTGGCGGTTTCCATACCTGTCATTATTCACCTGTTCAATTTCAGGAAGTTCCGGAAGGTATATTTCACCAATGTCCGCTTCCTGGAAGAATTAAAGCAACAAACCCGCAAGCAGTCAAAACTCCGTCACCTGCTCGTCATGATTAGCAGGATGCTTGCAATTGCTGCTTTGATCCTGGCTTTTGCCCAACCGTATATACCTTATGAGAAGTCTTCTGCCAGACCTGATGCCGTTAACCAGGTCAACATATACATCGATAATTCCTTTAGCATGGAAGCTCTTTCCACGGCAGGGCCCCTGCTGGAAACCGCAAAAGCGAAAGCCCGCGAAATCGCCTCAGCTTACCGGTCAACTGACCTGTTCATGCTTACATCCAATGGATTTGAAGGCCGGCATCAACGGTGGGTGAGCCGCGAAGAGTTTCTGCAGTTACTGGATGATATTACCGCCACCCCGGTGGTAAGAACAATGTCGGAAGTGATCAGCCGGCAAAATGACAGTTATTTCGATTCGCCAGGACAGGCTAAAATCAGCTATGTCATTTCAGATTTCCAGCAGACCATGGTCGACTTTGAGCGAATGGCGGCCGATTCCCTGATGTCAGTCCGGTTAGTTCCTTTGCAGGCTGTTAAAAATGAAAACCTTTATATCGACAGTTGCTGGTTCATTTCACCGGTGCATCAGCTTAACCAGGGCGTCAAGCTTATTGTCAGGGTAATCAATGAATCTGAAACAAATTTCGAAAAAGTGCCTTTGAAGCTCTCAGTCAATGGCAAACAAAAAGCTTTAGCGAGTTTTGATATTCAACCGGGGACGTTACATGATGTGGAACTGCCGTTTACAAATTATGAAGAAGGCATCCAGGCCGGGACTGTTGAAATTACCGATTACCCGGTGGTTTTTGATGACCGGATGTTCCTGGTATATCATGTCGCCGGCTCAATCCCGGTGCTTTCCATAAACGGGGCAGAAGAAAGCATTTACCTGAATTCACTGTTTGGGATAGATTCAGCCTTCAGGTTTGTAAACAACTCTTATAAAAACATTGACTATAACCGTTTGCATGAGTTTGAACTGGTTATTCTCAATGAGTTGAACGATATTTCTACCGGGCTGGCACAGGAACTTTCCGTATACCTTGAAAATGGCGGGAACCTTTTGATCATTCCATCGGCTGCGGCAAATATGGATAGTTTCCAGGCTTTCTTATCTTTAGCAGGTTCAAATTTCTATACCGGTTTTGTCAACGAAGAAACCCGGGTCACGGAACTTGACAGGGAAAACCCGGTTTTTGCAGATGTCTTTGAGTCATCACCTGGCGCTGAACGGGATCTGGATAATACTGATTTACCGGCAGTAAAAGCTTTCTATAATATCAGCCGCCAGTCACAGTCGTCGCAAATTGCCATCATGTCCATGCTTAATGGAAAATCGTTCCTGACCCTTGAATCGGCGGGAAATGGCCAGGTTTTCCTGCTTGCTGTCCCGCTTGCCGAAGCTTACAGCAACTTTGCCAGGCATGCTGTTTTTGTCCCGGCCCTTTATCGGATTGCGCTGCTGAGCGCGGCGACAGACCCGCTTTATTATATTATCGGGCAGGATAACAGTATTGAATTGAGCAATACCTACCTGACAGGTGATAATGCTTTAAAGATTATTTCAACATCAGATGAATTTGAATTCATCCCCGGTCAGCAAAGCCTGAACAGAAAGCTCAACCTGATGCTGTACGACCAGGTCAGGAAGGCTGGCCATTATAATCTTCTAAAGGATAATGAAGTGCTGAAAGGCATGGGATTCAATTATAACCGTAAAGAATCGGCTATGAAATTTGCCGGGCAGGAGGAACTTGGTGAGATGATCAGCCGGTATTCCCTCAATAATTTTGAAATTCTGGCAGATAAAGGCAAACCCCTGTCTGATACCATTAAAGATATGAACCAGGGTACCTTGCTTTGGAAGTTATTTATTATTTTAGCCCTGGTTTTTTTAGCTATGGAAATTATTCTTTTAAGATTCTGGAGACCAGTATAATGAGAGTATTACGAGATCAGACAGCCGGATTGGTGATTGACATACAGGAGAGCCTGTTTCCGTTCATTTACGGAAATGATATCCTTGCCTTGAATTCGGGAATCCTAATACAAGGACTGCAATCGCTTGAGATCCCAATTTTAGTAACGGAGCAGTATACAAAAGGCCTGGGGCCTACGATCCTGCCGGTCCAACAGTTCTTTGAAGGCTGGCAGCCTATCGAAAAACTTGCATTCAGTTGCTGTGATGAGCCTGCTTTTATACAGAAACTGACGGCCCTGGATAAAAAATTCATCGTGATCACCGGGATCGAATCACATGTTTGTGTTTTACAGACGGCAATCGATCTCCTTGAATTGAATTTTATCCCTGTTATCGTGGAGGATTGTGTTTCCTCAAGGCGGTTGAATGATAAGCAAATGGCCATCGCCAGGATGAGAAAATCGGGCGCGATCATAACGACTTACGAATCAGTCTTATTCGAATTGCTCCGGTATTCCGGTACGGGTGAGTTCAAAGCCATTTCAAAACTGGTTAAATAAAAGCAGGAAAGGACCAGATGGAAGATTTCAGGGATGAATTGGAGGAAAATATTGATCATACGGTTGATCATGGCGATGAACAGCCTGTAAACTCCGACAAACACCGTACCATTAAAGTGTCCGGTTTATACGAAAACTGGTTTCTCGATTATGCCTCTTATGTAATTCTTGAACGGGCAGTACCGGAGGTGACCGATGGCCTCAAACCCGTCCAGCGCAGGATCCTTCATTCCATGAAGCAACTGGATGACGGACGCTTTAACAAAGTCGCCAATATCATCGGCCATACGATGCAGTACCATCCACATGGCGATGCGTCTATCGGGGATGCCCTGGTACAGCTCGGGCAAAAAGACCTTCTTATCGAAACACAGGGTAACTGGGGAAATATTCTCACCGGGGATAGTTCTGCCGCACCCAGGTACATCGAGGCAAGACTTTCGAAATTCGCAATGGAAGTCGTCTTCAACCCTAAAACCACCCCCTGGAAATTATCATACGACGGCCGTAATAAAGAGCCTGTCACCCTTCCGGTGAAATTTCCACTTTTGCTTGCACAGGGCGTGGAAGGGATCGCTGTCGGGCTGGCTTCCAAAATCCTGCCTCATAATTTCCTGGAGCTTATTGATGCTACGATAAATATCCTGCAGGGAAATGATTTTGAGATCTATCCGGATTTTCAAACAGGTGGGCTGATAGATGTTTCAAAGTATAACGATGGAGCCCGGGGCGGGAAAGTCAGGATCAGGGCCAGGATAAGGAAGCTGGATAACAAGACGCTGGTGATCCATGAGATACCTTTCGGGGTTACGACTTCCAACCTGATTGATTCGATCGTCCAGGCTAATGATAAAAAAAAGATCAAGATCAGGAAGATCGATGATAACACGGCTGCAGAGGCTGAAATCATCGTACACCTGGTGCCGGGGACATCTCCCGACCAGACCCTTGATGCGCTTTATGCCTTTACTCAATGTGAAGTGCCCGTTTCACCCAATGCCTGCGTGATCAAAGACAGCAAGCCGCAGTTTCTAAATGTGAAAGAAATCCTCAGGATATCTACCCGGCACGCCCTTGACCTGATCCGACGTGAGCTTGAAATACGAAAAGGCGAGCTGCAGGACCAATGGCATTATTCAAGCCTGGAAAAGATTTTCATCGAGCATAAGATCTACCGGAAAATCGAAAACAGTACGACCTGGGAAGAAGTCATCGAAGCCATTGATAAAGGATTGGCGCCGTTTACCAAAAAGTTGCTCCGTGTCATTACCCGCGAGGATATTATCCAGCTGACTGAGATTAAAATAAAAAGGATTTCAAAATTTGACTCACAAAAGGCTGATGAGCAGATCATTGGCATTGAGCATGAACTGGAAGAGGTTCAAAACCACCTTAATAACCTGGTTGATTATGCGATTCTTTATTTTCAGCAGATCCGGAAAAAATACGGTAAGGGAAGAGAGAGAAAAACCGAGATCAGGAGTTTTGACACCATTGAAGCTGCAGCTGTTGCAGCTGCCAGCCAGCGGTTTTATATCAACAGGGAGGAAGGGTTTGCCGGTACTTCGCTGAAGAAAGACGAATATATTTGCGACTGTTCCGACATTGATGATATCATCCTGTTCCGGGAAGATGGAACATGCCTGGTCAGAAAGGTTGAAAGCAAATTCTTTGCAGGTAAGGATATTGTTTACATCAATGTCTTTAAAAAGAATGATGAGCGGACGGTATACAATATGATTTACCGTGACGGGAAAAAAGGCCCTTATTACGTGAAAAGGTTCTCCGTTGTTGGCGTGACACGCGATAAGGAATATGACCTGACAAAAGGGACTCCCGGTTCAAAGATTGATATATTTATCAGCAAATCCAAACGGGGAAGCTGAGATGCTCAAAGTTTTCCTCAGGCCCAAACCAAGGATGAAAAAAACGTCCTTTGATTTTGATTTCAGCCGGATTGTCATAAAAGGGAGGAGCTCACTCGGAAATATTCTCACAAAAAACCCTGTAAAACAAATCGTCAAGAAAGAGCAGGGTGTCTCGACGCTTGGAGCCCGCGATATATGGTTTGATGAATCGGTCAAACGGCTAAGCGCGGAAGACAGAGGGTCTTACCTCGGCGCTTTTGAAGGGGATGATAAAATATTGACCATCCACAAGTCGGGGGTTTATAAGCTGTATAATTACGACCTGTCGACCCATTTTGATGAGGATATGTTTTTCATCCTGAAATACGATCCGCGGACTATCGTATCTGTGGTTTATTTCGATGGTAATACAGGCATATATTATCTCAAACGGTTTAATATTGAAATGTCCGAAAAAGCCGTCAATTTCCTGAATGACCATAAAGATACACGCCTGGTGGAGGTCAGCCTCGACTGGTTGCCGCAGCTTGAGGTCTCTTACCAGGAGAAAAATGGAAGGAAACGTCCTGATGACCTGCTGGACGTGGCCGGTTTCATCGGTTTGAAGAGTTTCAGGGCCAAAGGAAGAAAGTTGTCCGATCACCCGGTCGAAAAAATCCGGTGGCTTGAACCATTGCCTTACATACCGGCAGAAGAAGCCCAGGAAATTGATGAACCTGAAGAACAAACTGAGGTTTCATCCGTTGAAACAGATATGGGTATCCAGGAAGATGAGGCCCTTTCGGAGGAAATCACTTCTGATGATATGCCGATAGACGAGCAGCCGGAACCGGGAAATCCCGATCAACCGCCTAAAGAAATGGGAAAACAGATCAGGCTGGAGTTTGATTAGTTCAAAATTCAAAATTCAAAATTCAACATTAACCTAAACCATGTCCGATAACAAAATATTGAATGTCAGTCCTTCCGTGAAATGGATCGGCGTTCTGGATTATGACATAGTTTCGTTCGATGTGGTCATGGAGACCAAGCACGGGACAACTTATAATTCCTATTTTATCAATCCCAAAAAAAAGCCGTCATCGAAACCGTCAAAGAAAAATTCTGGGACACCTACCTGGAAAAGCTGAAAAGCTTAACGGATCCGGCTGAAATAGAGTATATTATCCTGAACCATACCGAGCCTGACCATTCAGGTTGCCTGGTCCACCTGCTAAAAGTCGCGCCAAAAGCCAAAGTGGTTGGTACAGGGAATGCGATCCGTTATTTGAAGGATATGATTTTCCAGGACTTTCAGTATATCATCGTGAAGGATGGATATACGCTTGACCTGGGTGATAAAACGCTGCAATTCATAAGTGCGCCGAACCTGCACTGGCCCGACACTATGTTTACCTATCTGGCAGAAGAAAAAATATTGTTCACCTGCGATTCTTTCGGGGCTCATTTTTGTCATGAAGCAATATTTGACGACCTGGTCGGGGATTTTGATGACGCATTCAAATATTATTTCGATGTCATCCTGAAACCTTTCAGTAAATTCATGCTGAAAGCGATTGAGAAAATTAAATCGCTGGATATTAAAGTTATAGCGACCGGTCACGGGCCGATTTTACGGACTGACTGGCAAAAATATGTTGCCTTATCTGAAAAATATGCCGCCGAATCACCTTGAACTCCCCATCAAACATAAAGTGTTCATTCCTTTTGTGTCGGCTTATCATAAAACCGGGCTCCTTGCGCAGAAAATAGGGGAGGGGGTGCAGTTAGCTGGCGATATAAATGTTGAAATCCTCGATATTGAAAAGGCCACCATAGGCGAACTGGACCAGAAGGTTGCTGAAAGTGCCGCTATAATTGTTGGCAGCACCACGATAAACCAGAATATACTTTTGCCGGTTTATAAACTGTTTTCGGTGATCAGTCCCCTTAGAGATAAAGGAAAATTGGCCGGTGGATTCGGATCTTATGGCTGGTCAGGTGAAAGCAAGGACCTGATCAAATCTAACCTTGATAACCTTAAGCTTAAATATTTCGGCGAAGGTGTCTTTGTGAAATTTTCCCCGGATCTGGAGGAGCAGCAACAGGCGGTAGATTACGGTAAAGCTTTTGGTGAAGCTCTTCTAGCAGGATCTGAAGAGTTATAATTTAAAACGTTTTTTAATGTTTAAGCGGACTTCATCCCTGTTTCTCCTGGCTTTCCTGTTTCTGGTTACCGGTTGTACTTTGGAACAGAAGCTTGCCAGATCGTTTGTCGATCTGGAAAGTCCGGGGCAATTTCTGCTGCTTAAGCCTTCATTCATTTTTAAATATAACCTTAAAGAATTTGAGATACCTGGCATTGATACCCTGGATGAATATACGAAAGACAGCCTGCTGATGGAATACAGCCTTTTTCTGAAGATCATTTCAGATTCGGCTATCATTAATGAATTCACGGCAGAGTTTTGCCGTTACACTTGAAAGTTATGGAGCCAAAGTGTTAACCTGAGAATGCCATAGATACACTGATGGAAAACGGAGGTACCCCTTATATCCTTAATATTGCGCAGTTTTCCATGGAAGAGTATATACACCCATACAGCACGGAAGAAATGGTTTATGACGAAATTGTCGTCATTGACGGTATCGACCTGAATGCACTAAATTATAATGTCTGGATTGAATTGGGGAGGATGAACACGGAAAAGAACAATAAAGTTTTATTTGCTTCTGATTACCTTCTGGATAATATTAATGGGACATTAAAGCAACACCTGATAACCGGCAAAATGAGCTTCGATTATACCATCGACACCATTACCATGCCAAGGATCTATAAATTTGCCCGGCAATTCGGGAAAATTACGGCAGGATATTTATTTGATTACCTGTTGAATAGCTATATTGCGGAGAACCTGCCGGAAGACTATCCTTATGAAAGGCTATTATTACCATTATGATCCTTCCCGTAAGCTTGGTATATGCCACCAGGGATGAGGAAAAGATTCATTGAACTGGACAAGCTATTGAGGATTTCAGGGTTGAAAGAGGATCTTCCCTGACGACATATTGCGGATATACTGTTCCAGGGCCTGCTGAGCCTCTTCAAGGGCATAGGTGCACTGGATCCGTGTGACAAGCAGTCCTGTCTGATCATCAGTTCCTGCAGTTCATCTGAGACTTTTTGGAAATGCTCATCTCCGACCTCTTTTTTCCAGTCACCCAGGTTAAATCCCCTGATCGTCTTTGCTTTAAAAATAATATCCAGTGGGTTGACCATCCCGACAGGTTTGCCTGAAAGTCCGCCATAAATGATCAGTTCTGATCCCGGCGGCATTGCGTTAAGGATCATCCCGGAAGTGTCGCCTGCCGACAGCATCAAAAGCAATCGTGGCATGAGTATTCAAGGGCAAGTTGCTGCAGGTTCATTTCAAATCCCGGATCGTTCATGTTAAGAACATGCTTTTCACCTTCTTCGCCAGATCTTTAATATGTTCTTCTTTTCTTACCAGGTTGATGACCGGTATCCGTTTCTTTTTGGCAAGAGTGCGGATAAAAATGCCAATTTGCCCGGAGGCACCGTTTTGAATGATTGCACCGGCTTCTTTTTCAATAGCCATGTTGAATAAGGGCAAAGGCGGTAAAAGGATTGATGCAGAGTGCAGCCGCCTGGTCATCATCAAGCTCATCCCTGACAGGCAGGCAATTCCTGTAATCTGTCAGGAAATATTCTGCCCAGGTGCCATTTTCAACACCCTGTGAGAAGCAACTGACCCTTTTTCCTATCATTTGCAGTGGCCATGCCGGATCATTTCCGGTTTCTACAATGGTTCCGGTACATTCAAAACCCATCACAACCGGGACAGGTTTCCGGATATTATATCCCCCTCTCATAAATGCAATGTCGGAGGGATTGCAGGGGGCTGCGGCCACTTTTATCAAGACCTGGCTCCCTGCAGGTTTTGGGATTTCCAGCTCCTGCACCTGCAGGCTTTTCATTGCCCGGATGACATTGGCGTTATAGTCCGGAAGAACGATTGCTTTCATAAGTTCCGTGTTTCAATGTTCAGTTCCAGGGTTCCAAAGTCCTGTTTCAATGTCCATCCAGTTCATATCATCCTGTTTCCCGCTTCCGCTCCGGTACCTGCTCCGCAACTTCCCGGCTACCTCGCCCTTGCGTACGCAGAATCCCTGTTCCAAATCCCCGAAGATACTTAAAATATCCGGTGATAGCAACCATGGCTGCATTATCCGTGCAATATTCAAATTTGGGGATGAAAACCCGCCAGCCCAGTTCGTCGGCTTTTTGCTGCAAAGATTTGCGAAGCCTTGAATTGGCAGAAACGCCACCGGCCACAGCGATATCATTGATCTGATAATCATGCGAAGCCCTGACCAGTTTTTTTAATAACACATCCACGATCACTTTCTGAATGGATGCTGCCAGATCCGGTCTTGTTCTTCTCAATGAATTGCGGGTCATCTTTCAGTCTGTCCCTTAAAAAATACAGAAAAGAGGTCTTTAGCCCGCTGAAACTATAATCCAGTCCGGGAATGACCGGTTCGGGGAAAGTGAAAGCATTTTCATTGCCTTCCATGGCCAGTTTATCGATCAATGGGCCGCCGGGGTAGGGGAGCCCGAGTATCTTGGCCGCTTTGTCGAAGGCTTCTCCAGCCGCATCATCGATAGTTCTCCCAATGATCGTGAAATCAAAATAATCCTTTAACCAGCACGATCTGAGTATGACCTCCCGAAACGGTCAGGCACAGGAAGGGAAAGCCGGGGATTTCACTGTCTGCTTCCGGATCTTCAATAAAATGAGCAAGGATATGGGCTTCCATGTGATCGACATCGATGACCGGGATGCCAAGCGACATGGCAAAGATTTGGCAAAAGAGGTGCCTACAAGCAAAGAACCGAGCAGACCCGGGCCACGGGTGAATGCAACGGCATGCAATTGATTTTTGTTTACTTTTGCTTTATCCAAGGCTTGTTCAACCACAGGGATAATATTTTGCTGGTGTGCCCTTGAAGCCAATTCAGGGACTACCCCGCCAAATGCCCGGTGGACTTCCTGGTTCGCGATCAGGTTGGATAGTATTTCCCTGTCGCGGATGACGGCTGCTGAGGTGTCATCACAGGAGGATTCAATGCCAAGGATGTAAATGCTCATTAATTCTAGTATTACGGGCAAAATTATTAAAAAAATACTGAGGCTGACAGTTTTGGTCATCGTGATCCTCCTCACGGGATTGCTCACACTGTTTTCCGTCCTGCGCACCCCCTCTTTCCAGGAACTGGCAGGCCGGCTTGCTGCGGATTATTTATCAAAGCAGTTCCAGACTGAGTTTTTCCTCGATAAACTTAGGATATCTGACTTTCTATTTATTGAAATACACGGACTTGAAGGTGAATGATCATCATCGCCGGGAAATGATCAGGATTGATGATTTAAGGGTGAAAATTAACCGTTTATCCTTAAAGCAGCATATTATTGAATTCGAACGGGTAAGCCTGGACAGCGCGGGTTTATTCCTCGAAAAATACCCGGGTGACAGCGTTGTAAACTTGGATTATTTCCTTGAAGGATTTAAGTCTGATACTGTCGTTACTTCCGATACAGTGGTGACATGGAGTTTTTTTTGCAATGAGCTTGTGGTCGATGATCTTTCATTCGGATATCGCATACGATGAGCCGGTGTTTGAAACCAAAGTGGATAGACTTTAACAATCTTCAATTTTCCGAAATATTCCTGGATCATCAAAGATATTTCCATCATCGGGGATTCTGTTGCAGCATTCATCGACCATGTTGCCTGCAAGGAAAAATCAGGCATTGAACTGCTTAATTTATCCGGGTGATGCGCAAGTCAGTTCTTCCGGTATAAGGGTTAAAGATGGACAAATTTCTACCGGCCAGTCAAGTCTTGATCTCGACCTTGATTTCTTATATGATGGATACCATAATTTATCTGATTTTCTTGACAGTGTTCGTATTCATGCAGTAATCAGAAGCTCCATGGTCACTTTAAGTGATGTTGGCTATTTTGCCCCGGAATTATTTACAATGGATGATCCGGTTATGCTGTCCGGTCTTGATCGAAGGACCGATCAGCGATTTTATATGCTCGTGATCTGATCATCAGCCTGGGGGAATTTACGGAATTCAACGGGTGATGTCAGCATGAAAGGATTGCCGGATATTTATTCGACCTATGTCAGGCTGGATATTAACAAGCTGAATACAACCCCGGAAGATATTGCGGAATTCAATCTTCCGCTTGAAAATCCCAACCTCGTTCTTCCCATCCCAGCTTGAACAAATGGGATTTACAGCATCAGTGGTTATTATGAAGGATATTATGATGATTTTAAAGCTGACCTGGATGTGAGCTCGGATGCGGGAAATTTAAAGATCACCGGCGGCTTATGCGGAAAAGATCCAGGAAGTGAAATGATATTTTCCGGAGATATCCTTGGAACAGGCGTGACACCTTGGAAGCCTTTTTAACAGTGAGGAATTGGGTACAGTAAACCTGGAAATGGAGTTCGATGGGAGGGGTTCAACGGTCGATAATCTTGAAATGACAGTCAATGGCTGGATACAAGACCTTGAATTCAGAAAATATTGCTACGAAAAGATCATTATCGGGGGTAAGGTAATAGGGTCGTTCTTTCGATGGGCGGGTGATGGTAATTGATACTTCACTAAATCTGGATTTCAACGGATTGATCGATTTTAACAGCGCGGATTTTCCGGTCTTTGATTTTAAAATAGATGTTGAAAAAGCCAGGTTTTATCAGCTCAATCTGTCGGACAGAAGTGAAGATATGGACCTTAAAGGGCAAATCAGCGGAGAATTCAAAGGAACTGACCCCGATTCCTTCCATCGGGAATATCTCAATAGACAGCCTTCATATATGTTGAGAATGATGTGAAATATCCGGTTGAACCACTTTGCCCTGACAAGGACCAGTTTTCCGGTCAGCCGGATAGCGTCAGGCTCAGGTCAGATTATATCGATGGGGATATCGAAGGGAATTTTATAATGAAAGATCTGATCAGCCAGTTAACCGGATTTATCTTGGTAAAGACGAGGATGTGGCGATGCAATGACAAATGAAGGAATAATCCTCAAAATGTATCCTTTGATTTCAGAATAAAAGATATCAGCCCTGATTACAGGGATATTCCTGCCTGGACTTAGCAATTTCGCCAGGCACAATAATCAATGGAAAATTTGATTCCGGAAAAGCAGTTGCTGGAAGTTAATGGTTTAACGGATACCATATCGATAAGCGGGATCACTTTCAGGGAGTGAGCTTTTCAGGGCAGGACTACCGGAGATGATTTTAACCTGGATATTGGGATAACCCGGATTAATTTTCAGGAAGAATGAAGATGGCACCGGATTGGGCATGGATAATTTCACTTCTCAAATTGTGGCAGGTGATGATAGCATAAATTATGCTATTCAATGGGACAATTATTTTGCCGGACGCCCCTAACGAGGCTCCTGGATGGATTTGTCAGAATTGAGATCAATGAAAAACCTTGAGGCAGGTATTTATAATGCTGAAGCGAATTTTAATGGTAATCTATGGCGGGTGGAAGAAGATAATCTGTTTACCCTTGATTCATCGAATATTAGCATCGGAACTTCAATATTTTTAATGGGGAAGAGAATTTTATCATCGATGGCAATCTCTCTGACCGGGCAGAGGATACTTTAAGCCTTTATTTTGAAAAGTGGTCCCTGGCAAATTTTAACCCTTTCCTTGAAGGAATGTCGCTGGAGTTGTCGGGGATCATTAACGGGCAGATTCGGTCATTTTTAGAAATGCAGTGTTACAAATATTTTCGCAGGAATTAAAATAGCTGATTTTAGTTTCAATGAAGTTTTTTTCGGTGATGCCGAGTTCAGGACACGCTGGCTTGAATCTGACAAGGCACTGGCCATCGATCTGAATATTTTTCGAAGGGGTCAATGGAGAATCCTTATAAAATTTTGGGGGTAAATGGCATTTATTATCCTTTTGACAAAACACGGAATTTCGACTTTGATATCGCTGCCCAAAATCTGAATATTTCTGTTCTGGAACCACTTCTTAAGTAGTTTTAGTTCGCATCTGGCAGGATTTGCCAACCGGAAAGCTAACCCTTGACGGGACAAATGCTAAACCTTTGCTTTTGGCCGGCTGAAATTGCAGCGTGCTGAAATGCAGGTTGATTACCTGAATGTGATTTATTCTTTCTCCAATGAAGTGGTTTTTAAAGAGAATCTTATTCAGTTCAACGAATTGACTGTTTTCGATCCTAATTCCAATACAGCTTTGTTAAGCGGTGGGATCAAACATACATTATTTCCAGGACATGAGCCTTGATCTGACCATAAAGCCGGAGAAGTTCATGGCCATGAACCTTGAACCGTTACCAGAATGAAGTCTTTTACGGCAAAGCATTTGCCACAGGGACGGTAAGGCTGTCGGGCCCTTTTACCAATCATCTCCATTGAGGTCGATGTGAAGACAGAGAAAGATACAAAAGTATCCATCCCGATTAATTATTCCGTGGATGTTTCACAAAACGACTTTATTATCATTTACCAGCGAGTATGATACGATCCAGGTTGAAGATGGACGGGAAGTGCAGATTGTCGGTATCAGTCTTGATATCGCCATGGATATTACACGTGATGCAGATATTGAGATTTTCCTGCCCGGCAATATCGGGAATCTCCGTGCAAAAGGTGATGGTAAACTGAGGTTGGGTGTTGATCAGTTATGGTTACCTTACCCTGAATGGTTCTTACGTCATCCAGATCAGGCTTATTTGTCTTTTCACTTGAACAATTGGTTAGCCGGCGTTTTGACATACTTGAGGGAAGCAAGATCAGCTGGACCGGGGATATATATGATGCTGAAGTCAGTATCGTTGCCCGTTACAGGCTAAGGACCTCCCTCGAAGGCCTGGGCATATCCATGGTCGACCCGATGCTGCCAGCGAAAAAGTTATCGTCAACACCGATATCCGTATGACAGGAAATTTGTTTAATCCCGACCTGAGCTTTGGGATCACATTTCCGAATATGCAGGAACAGACCAGGCAGGCTGTCTATGCTGTGCTTGATACAAATGATAAAGGATTGATGAACCAGCAGGCTATTTCATTGCTGGTTTTGGCAGTTTCAGCAGCACCGGTTCCGGGGGCACTAACCCGGTCAATCCGGCAGCCATTGTTTCCAATACCCTCAGCAATATGCTATCGCAGATCAGCAATGATTTTAATATCGGGATAAATTATATGCCCGGCGACCAGGTTACCGGATGAACAGCTTGAAGTGGCCCTTTCTACCCAGCTTTTAGACGACCGGCTCATCATCGATGGAAATATCGATGTTTCAGGCTCCAATGCCAGTTCACAAAAGACCAGTTCCATTGTCGGGGATATTAATATCGAATATAAACTGACACCTGATGGAAGGTTCCGGGTTGAAAGCTTTCAACCGTTCGAACGATCTTTCGCTTTTTAATGATTATGCTCCTTATACCCAGGGAGTCGGTATTTTTTACCGGAAAGAATTCAACAATCTTGAAAGAACTCTTCAGAAAGTCAGGTTCAGACAGGCAGAAAAAAGTCAAAAACTAAATTAATTCATCATATCTTTGTAAAAAATATACTGAATGAACCGGGTTATTACTCTTTTAACCATTATTATTCCTTCAGTTTTCAGGTAAATTGCCCAGATTGTCATTACCAGCGATGATATGCCGAGTCCCGGGTGATACTGTCAGGAAAAGTAATACCGTTAGTCCTCGAAGGCATCGATTATCAGCAGGGCGGCCCTGATCAGACCTGGATGTTTGACGAATTAACGGTCATTTCCCAGCAAGTGGATACTTTTATCAGTGTTGAGTGAAACCCCGGCGGATTTACCAGCTCTTTTTCAATAACCAGTGGATATATCCTGATTATAAATCGACTGTCGCAAAAAAACTGGCGCAATTTACCGGTATACCTACATTAACATTACCGATTCTTATCTTTTTATAAAGAATTCGGATGAGGATATCCGGGAAGTTGGTTATGGCGTTACCCTGGAAGGGATTCCAGGTGCCTATGCAGTTCCAGGAGATCGATACGATTTATCGCTTTCCCCTCGAATATGGAAATATAGATTCTGCACATTCCCTTTTTGAAATTGATATCCCCGACCTGGGCTATCTGATGATATCAAAATTCAGGAGAAATACAGTGGATGGATGGGGGACCCTTACTACGCCATACGGCGAGTTTCAGACCCTGAGGGTGAAAACGGAGATCCAGGAATACGACAGCCTTTACAGTGACTCACTGGGGATCGGGATGCCCGATAACCCGTAACATTATTGAGTATAAATGGCTGGCAAATGGTTACCCTGAACCTGTCCTGCAGGTAACCGAAGAAGGATTTATCATTACCGCCTCTTATATTGATTCTGTCCGGTCTACTTTCCTGGCAGTCCCGGAAATAAGCAGGCACAAATTTGATTTTTCAGTTTATCCCAATCCCTGCAGCGATTATTTATCGGTCAGTTACGAGTTGGTTGAAGATGCAGATGTGAAAATTTCAATCTTCTCCATATATGGAAATGAAATGAAACGATTTGCCCAGACCCACCAGGAACGTGGATTGTACAACCGTGTGCTTTACCTGAAGGAAAACGGTTTCCGGAACGGCATCTACCTTGTGCGGATCACCATCGATAATGTCCCTTACGTAAAAAGGATCTTGCTGAATTAGGCATTTCCTTGTACTTTTATGCCAGTTATGGCACAGCAAACCGCAAAATTCATTGTTTATAAATCTTCTGCCGGTTCGGGTAAGACTTTCACACTCGTCAGGGAATATCTGAAAATTGTTTTGCAAAACCCGGAACAATTCCGCCAGGTCCTGGCTATAACCTTTACCAACAAGGCTGCCAATGAAATGAAGGAACGGGTCATCAGGAACCTGGTAATCCTTGCAGATCCTGGAAATAACAGTCAGGAAGATGCCATCAGGTACCTGCTTCCCCAATTAGCCGATCAACTTAAGCTTACAGAAGCGCAGATCCAATCAAGGGCTTCTTTAGTCCTGCGCCTGATCATGCACCACTATGCCGAATTTGCGATCAGTACTATCGACAGCTTTACCCACCGTGTTATCCGGACTTTCGCCCACGACCTGAAAATACCAATGAATTTTGAGGTTGAACTCGATGCAGAAACCATGCTTTCACAATCTGTCGACCTGCTGATCAGCCAGGTCGGGAGCGATGAGCAGCTTACCCGTGTAATGGTTGACTTTGTCGAAAAAAAAGCCGGGGACGAACTGAACTGGCAGATCGAAAGAGATCTGAACGAATTCGGCCATGCCCTGCTTTCAGAATCCGGCATTTCTGCCCTGGAAGAAATCAGGGGCTATAACCTGGAAGTTTTCATGAAGGTACGCAGCAGCCTGGCTGAGTGGAAAGCGAAATGGGAGAATACGATCAAAAAAATAGCCGGCGAAGCCGTTGACCTGATTGACCGGGAGTACCTGACGATTGAGTTTTTTATCCAGAAAGATAAAGGCATCCTGATGTACCTGCAAAACCTGGCTTCAGGTAAATTTGAAAAGATTAAACCTAATTCCTATGCCCAAAAAGCCCTGGAAACTGGTGAATGGATCAGCCCGAAAGCGCCGGCGGCGCAAAAGGCTGCATTCGAACGGCATAGCCCATCTGTTATTGCCGTTGGGGAAGCGGTTGCTGGAAATGGTTGAAAGTGAATTACCACGCTATATACTTTGCAGATTGTTGCTGAACAACCTTTTTTCCACGGCGCTCCTCAGTGAAATTGAGAAAACACTGAATGCCCTTTGCCTGGATAATAATAAACTGCTGATCAGTGAGTTCAACCGCCGTATTTCTCAGATAGTGCAGGAACAGCCTGCCCCTTTCATTTATGAGCGCCTGGGGGAAAAATATCACCATTACCTTATCGATGAATTCCAGGATACATCTATACTGCAATGGCATAACCTGCTGCCCTTGATCGAAAACTCACTTGCTTCCTACTGGATGAACCTGGTTGTCGGAGATGCCAAACAGGCTATTTACCGCTGGCGCTCCGGGGATGCGGAGCAGTTCGAACAGCTTCCGAAGCTTATCCGGGATAAACCCGATCTTTTGCTTGAAAGCAGGGAACGTGCCCTGATCAACCATTATAAAGAGGAAAACCTGGACCGGAATCACAGGTCCAGCCCGGTCATAGTCGATTTCAATAACCGGTTGTTCACCTGTATCTCAGAATCGTTGCCGCAACGATACGGCGGCACTTTCAGGAATGCCACGCAGGTGGCTGCCAGGAAAGATAAGCCGGGCATGGTCAGGATCGAAAAGGTCGTGAAGAATGAAGATGAAGAGAGTGCATATGAAGATGCGGTTCATGAAAGGATTCTTGAAATTATCGGTGAACTTCAGCAAGATCATTTCCAGCTAAAAGACCTGGCTGTACTTTGCCGTAAAAATGAAAAAGCATCAAAGATCGCTGCCTTTCTGATTAACCGAGGTATCCCCGTTATTTCATCCGAATCGTTGCTGCTGACCCAATCAGAGCATGTGAATTTCCTGGTGGCATGGATGCAGCACCTTGTCGATCCAGCTGATGGCATTCCCAGGGCCCACATTCTTCAATACCTTATCCACAATGGATTGATTACCGGTATACAGCTTGAGGATTTTTTTGGACCGCGAGATCATCAGGAAGCTGACGGTTTTCATAAATTACTCACTGAACATTTTCCTTTCATTGATTATCATCAGCTTAAGAGCCTTGAAATATTCGGCGTGACCCAGTACCTGGTCTATTATTTTAAGTTGAATAAACTGGATGACAGCTACCTGCGGTTTTTCCAGGATATTGTCCTTGAATTCGTAAAAGATCACAGGGGTGGTTTGCCGGAATTCATGGAATGGTGGGAGGAAAAAAGCCGGAAGGCCTCGGTGATCATACCTGAGGGCATCAATGCGGTCAGGATCATGACCGTACATAAAGCCAAAGGGTTGCAGTTCCCGGCTGTGATTTTTCCGTTTGCTGACGAACAGGTCAGGGCTACCCGCAAGAACCTCTGGGTCAACCTCGATGAAGATTTTTCCAGGCCATTGAAAACAGCATACCTGCCGGCACAGAAATCGCTCGCAGATACCGTTTACAGGGAATTGTACGAGGATGAAATGGACCGTTCTGCGGTCGATATGGTCAATGTCCTCTATGTGGCCCTGACACGCCCGGAAGAAAGGTTGTATGTCCTTGCCAAAGATCTCCCTGAAAAGACCGATGGGATATCATCTGTCCCCAAATTGTTCAGCAGTTTCTTCATGACCGAAGGCACCTGGGAAAAGAACAGAAACATTTACCAGTACGGCGACAGATGGCAACGGCCTGTAAACTATGAGGAATCTGAAAAAGTGGATGATATTGCAGAAGTCCCCGTCTGTAGACCGTCATTGAAAATGTTGCTTCGCCGGCATGCACCGGACACATGGGATATGGAAGACCCTGAAAAGAACCGGGAATGGGGGAAACTTGTGCATCTCATCATGTCAATGATCAGCCACTTTGTTCAGGTAGATATGGTTTTGCAGGAACTTCTTATTCAAGGCATTATTTCTTCATCACAGCAAAACGAGTTGAAGGCTTTACTGTCCGTTATCATGAAAGATCCGGAAATATCACGTTTTTTCGACCCGAAATACCTTGTCAGGAACGAGCCGGAAATCCTGACGTCAGAGGGGCACTTATATCGGCCTGACCGCATCCTTATAAAAAATGACCTTGTCACTATTATCGATTACAAGACGGGAAAGCACAGGGAAGAGCACAGGGCCCAGATTCTCAGGTATGCGGACCTCATTAACGGGATGAAATATAAAGTTGATGGTGCTTATCTTTTATACTTTAACCGGCAGCCGGAAGTTATTAAGGTAATCTGACAGGGAATCTGATCAAAACAATTTATTAGCCGGGACATACCAACGGTTGATAGTGATCGACCTTTAGAAAGAACATAATCCCGGTTTCAATCTTTCATCATAATTTAGCTTCAAAAATTAATCTAAATATCTGACAAATGAAAAATCTAGCACTCTTCTTATTTTTACTGATCATCCTGCCTTTTTGCATACAGGCGCAGGATGAAGCACGATTATTAAGGTTCCCGGCCGTTCATGGAAACCAGGTTGTTTTTACCTATGCCGGTGATCTCTATACCGTGGCAAGGACCGGCGGGATGGCACGAAAACTTACTAACCATGAAGGGTTTGAGATGTTTGCCAGGTTCTCTCCGGATGGAAAACAACTTGCATTTACAGCCCAGTATGACGGGAATACGGAAGTTTACCTGATGCCGGCAGAAGGTGGAGTGCCCGTGAGACTTACCTATACTGCCACACTTGGCAGAGATGATATCTCTGACAGGATGGGGCCGAATAATATCGTCATGACCTGGACCCCTGACGGGAAAAACATTATCTACCGTTCCAGAAAACAGACGTTTAATGACTTCATCGGGCAATTGTTTAAAGTGCCTGTTAACGGCGGTTTATCATCTGAACTGCCACTATCGACAGGTGGTTTTTGCACCTACTCTCCCGATGGCACGAAACTGGCTTTTAACAGGGTATGCCGCGAGTTCAGGACATGGAAATATTACAAGGGCGGCATGGCTGATGATATCCGGATCTTTGATTTCGTGACGGGTGAAGTGGTTAATATTACCAGCAATGAAGCCCAGGATATTTTCCCCATGTGGCACGGAGATAATATCTATTTCCTTTCTGACCGCGACCGCACGATGAACCTTTTCGTCTATAATAGCGGAACGCAGCAAATACGTAAGCTTACAAACTATACCGAATATGACATCAAATTTCCATCCATTGGAAATAATGCCATCATTTACGAAAACGGCGGGTTCCTTTATGTTTTTGATCTGCAGACGGAAGGGATTTCCAAAATCAGCATAACCATAGCAGAGGATTTTTATGGTGGAAGGAATGAACTGAAAGATGCTTCTAAATCTGTCAGTAACGCCGACATTTCACCTGACGGAAAACGAGTGGTTTTCTCAGCCAGGGGGGAAGTATTCTCAGTTCCGGCAGAAGAAGGGATTACGCGCAACCTGACGGAAAGTTCCGGCGCTCACGACCGCGAAGCTGCCTGGTCGCCTGATGGAAAGTATATTGCTTATTTATCGGATATAAACGGGGAATACGAGATATATATGGAAGCCCAGGATGGCCTGCAGGAACCTGTGCAGCTTACAAGCAATGCCGACACGTACAAGTTCCGGATCCGCTGGTCGCCCGACAGCAAAAAGATCCTCTGGAGCGATAAAAAACTCAGGCTCCAGTATGTTGACGTGGAAACTAAAGAAGTGAAACTGGTGGATCAGTCGAAGATCTGGGAAATCAATGATTTCAACTGGTCGCCCGACAGCCGCTGGATCGCTTATGTTACCACAATTACCGAACACTTTTGGCAAGATCATGCTTTTTAACACTGAAACAGGAGGAAAGTATGCCGTTACTGATGACTGGTATACTTCCAACAGCCCTGTTTTCAGCATGGATGGGAAATACCTGTATTTTGCCTCCGGCAGGGATTTTAACCCGATATACAGTGAAACGGAATGGAACCATGCTTACCAGAACATGGAACGCATCTTTATGGTTATACTTGCTGCAGATACTCCAAATCCATTTGCTCCGAAAAATGATGAAGTCCAGGTTCAAAAAGATGAGCCGGCCAAATCTGATTCAAAGAAGAAGGAAGGAAACGGAAGATAAAGAGCCGGAAGTTAAAATAACCAGGATCGATACACTTGGCATCAGTGACAGGATACTGGGATTGCCGATCAGGCCGTCTAATTACTTTAGCCTGGCTGGATTGGATGAGAAAGTCTATTATAATGATATGCCGGCAGGCGGGGATGGCATTTCGCTGAAATTTTACGACCTGAAAAAGAAAGAAGAAACGGAACTTGGCAAAGGAATGAACTTTTCCATTTCTGCTGATGGCAAAAAGATGCTGGTGGCTCAGGATGGGAAATATGCCATCATCGACCTGCCTTCTTCCAAGGTAACCCTGACAAAGTATGTCGATCTGTCCGGTATGAAAGCTTATGTGGATAAGGACATGGAGTGGAAGCAGATATTTGATGAGGCCTGGCGCCAGATGAGGGATTTCTTCTATGTTGAGAATATGCATGGGGTGAATTGGCCGGCCATGAAAGAGAAATATGGCCAGATGCTGCCTTATGTGAACAACCGCAATGACCTGAACTACCTTATCGGTGAGATGATCGCCGAGCTGAACGTAGGCCATGCTTATGTTTCAGGAGGCGATAAACCTGACCCGGAAAGGATTAAAACGGGTTTGTTAGGGGCCAGGATCAGTAAAGATACTTCCGGCTATTTTAAGGTCGACATGATCCTGAAAGGGCAGAACTGGAGCAAAACCATGCGGTCACCGTTAACTGAAGTCGGCGTGGATATGAAACAGGGTGATTTTATCCTTGCTGTCGACGGAAAACCGGCCGACAGGATGCCTGATCTTTATGCCGCACTGCTTGGAAAAGCTGACAAGCCGGTCGAACTGACGGTCAATTCAGTAGCATCGACAGCCGGCAGCCGCAAAGTGATCGTTACACCCATCGGTGACGAAGCCGACTTGTATTATTACAACTGGGTGCAGCACAATATCGATTATGTCAACAACAAAACAAACGGTGAAGTGGGCTACATCCACATTCCCGATATGGGTCCTGCCGGGTTGAACGAATTTGTTAAATATTTTTACCCGCAGTTAGCTAAAAAAGGACTTATCATCGATGACCGTGGCAACGGCGGCGGAAATGTTTCTCCCATGATCATTGAACGGCTGCGCAGGGAGATCACCCGCTCCAATATGGCCAGGAATGTCGAGATCCCCGGCCATACACCACGGCAGATGATGTTGGGCCCTATGGTGATGCTGATCAACCAGTATTCCGCTTCCGATGGCGATCTGTTCCCTTATGCTTTCAAGAAACATGAGATGGGAACAGTGATCGGTATGCGCACCTGGGGCGGTGTGGTCGGTATACGCGGCTCACTGCCATTCATCGATGGCATGGACCTGCGCAAGCCCGAATTTGCATCATATTCTTCCGAAACAAGCGACTGGATCATCGAAGGCATTGGCGTCGAGCCCGATATTGAAATCGACAATGATCCCGCGCAGGAATACAAAGGCATAGATACCCAGCTGGATAAAGCTATCGAAGTTATCCTGGAAGATCTGAAGAATTTTAAAGATGTCCCGCCGATTCCTGAAGGGCCGGATAAGAGCAGGTAGAAGAGTTGACAGTTGACAGTTAAACAATAACCTACCTGCAAACAACGATCTTCTCCCGGACACTAATATCCCTTCCTGTGAGGCTTATCACATATATCCCTTCAGGCAGTCTGGAGGTGTCAATTCTACGCTCTCTGCTATGAGTTTGATCTAAATACACCAGCTCACCAAGCTGATTGAACAACCGGGCTTCAGTATCTTTTTCAGAAGAAATGATTACATAAGCATGCGCCGGATTAGGATAGATACTGATGTAACCCCTGGATTCTAAAGAAATAATGTCCTGGTATCCAGCCACCTCAATATAACATGTTTTGGTCAGCGTGTCGCCGCCCAGTGCATTTATTGCAACCAGGGTCACTTCAAAAGTTCCGGGCTCATTATAAAAAATCCCCTGTGGATGCTGATCCGATGATGAGGAAGGCTCACCTCCCTGAAAATTCCATGACCACGAAGTAGGGGAGAAGGATGACTGATCGGTGAAATCAATACTTTCACCCCAGTTTATTTTATGGGCAGAAGCCGTAAAATCAGCCACCGGTGAATGGGGATCAGTGTTCTGATAGGCATTTAAGGTATTGCCAGCTCCACACACAACCATGATGCCATCTTTCGACAAAGCCGGTCCTGCATAGTAATTGCCGGGGATGTTCAATTGCCATTTAAGGGTTTGCAGGTCATGGGAGAAAGCATAATATCCGCCTTCCGTGTCATCAACATATATCGTAGAATCAGCCCCGATGCTTATCCTGCCGGCGGTGATGCCGCTTACCAGGCTGGAATCTATCGGCGTGCCGTGGGTCTTACTGATCCGGTAAATCTTCCCGTTATCCATCATCAAAATATCACCCTGAGGGTCAATACCGAAATTCATCACGAAAAATCCCATATTTATGGGAGTATAGGTCCAGAGGATGTCAAAACCGGTTCCGTTATCGGAAACAGCAAAGAAATCGCCCCCGTCCCGCTGAAAATAAATCGTTCCATCAGGGCTGACAGCAATGGGCCCTTCCTGGTCAGCATCGCCTGGCAGCGCTTCTGAATAATAAAGGTTATCCCCGTTTCGCATATCCACTGCAGTTAAAAGCTTGGGCTGATTGATCGCACCGGTGATCATATAGAGATGGTTTCCGTGTGCTGCCTTGGTCTCATTCGGAGTAATTGAAATATAGTTGGCATTGGTCCAAAGGATTTCACCGGATTCCTTATCAAGACAAATTGTCGATTCATCCACCGAGCCAAAATCACCGTTGATGATGATATTTCTTTCACATGTGGTGATGATTCCATCCATCGGCCCAAATGTATATGAACCAAAAGCAGTAACCCATTTGACGCTGCCGTCACTGGCATTGATTGCATAAAAAAGGTTGGAATGATAATCGTGTGCGTAGACGGCATCCTCATTGAAACCTATTGTGAAAAGGATCGACTCGCTTCCAAAGTCTGGCGATGTCCAGATCAGAGAGCCGGTTTGCAGATCCCGGCATTCAATCAATGCAAAGTATGGTGAAAAATCGACCCTGGAAGTGACAAACCGGTCGCCGAAAGAATAAATGTTCATTCCAAGCCCTGTTGGTGTAGCATCGTTTACAGTCCATAACGGGGTGCTGATATTTTGAGGGCCTGTCATTTTGGAAAGACCGTTCCGCTCATTGTTGCCGTTGTGCGTGGTCCAGTTCTGGGCTGAAAGGCTAAGATTTAGAAGGATCAGTGTTAAATTTAAAAAATTGACAATTTTTTTCATAATAATGCCTTTAAAGTGATTTAAAGCTAAAGATCGGAATTTATTTAAATCCGGAACCCGGAACCCGGAAAGTTTTGAGTCGTCTCGCAGAGGCGTCGCAGAGTTTGATAATGGAAGATAGTATGGTGTTACTATTTAATCGCTTGAATTCGTCCGGAATTTGGTCTGCCAACTACCAACTGTCAACTGTTAACTTTTTCCTATTTTTGCCGCATGGATAACCATGATCTTTCTAAAATCCGTAAAGAATACGTGCAGGGTGAGCTGGAAATTGAACATATTCAGCCGGATCCGGTCCGGCAATTCAGCGTCTGGATGGACCAGGCACTGGCATCTGAAATCGATGAGCCTACCGCTATGACACTGGCTACTGTTGGTGCTGATGGTAAACCATCAGCACGCATGGTATTGCTTAAGGGTTTTGACGATAAAGGCTTTGTTTTCTTCACCAACTACGAAAGCCGGAAAGGGCAGGAGATATTGAAAAATCATCGGGTGGCCCTGGTGTTTTATTGGAAGGAACTTGAGAGGCAGGTGCGTATCGAAGGTTTCGTCCTTAAAACTTCAGGGAAAGAATCTGATGATTATTTCCATTCTCGTCCTCCTGAAAGCCAGGTAAGCGCCATCATCTCGCCCCAGAGTACTATAATCCCTGATCGCAAGCATCTCGAAAACAGCAAGATGGAATACCTGGAAAAACATACCGGTGAACATATAAGACCGGCTCACTGGGGAGGGTTACCAGGTCATCCCGGAAATGATTGAATTCTGGCAGGGAGGACAGAACCGGCTGCACGACAGGATCAGGTACACCAGGAGTGGAGGGGAGTGGATTATTGAACGTTTGGCACCTTGAAGGAGTTCTGAGTTCTGAGTGCTGAGTGCTGAGTGTAGAGTGCTGAGTTTTGAGTTATTGAGTTGTTATTTATTATTTTGGTTTTGGTTTTCCTTGAGAAGTCAATATTATACTATTCAGGATTTTAATAATTTCATTATTCAGGCTTAGTAATTTATCAATATCATAACTGACTAAATTACTATCTTTTACTAGTTCAAGCCAATAATGAGACTCTCTGGCTTCTTTGCTTGCGATAACCATTTTATTAACAAAGTCTTTTCGGGTATTTGCAGCTGATGCTTCACGAATATTAGCTCCCACACTTGTGGCTGAAGCCAGCAATTGTTTTGAGATTACAATTTCTCTTTGATTTTGTAAGACTTTGTAAAGTTCAATTACTTGTAATGAGAATAAATGCGATTTTTGATAAATAGGTCCTTTCATAATGTCCTTTTCCTATTTATCCGGAAATTGGCCTATTTATACCCGCTCAGATAAAAAATAATTATTAAGATCCTATAACTCAATAACTCTGCACTCAGCACTCTGCACTCAGCACTCAGCACTCAGCACTCAGCACTCAATTCTGGTGTTGTTCGCGCAGCAGGTCATTCACCGTCTTCACCGGGTTGAAGGTGATGATCGGTACTTCTACGAAAACCGTGATCCAGTTGGCCATGGCACCATTCCAGAGCCCCGGCAGTTCAAGGGCCTTCAATTGCTTTCCATCTTTTGATTTAATGGAAATAAATCCGGTGTTTGTATCGATAAAATGATGAAGATCGAACTTTTCGCCTTTGTAATTTTTAAGGCTGCAAACCAGGTCGACAGGATTAAAATGGGTGGATGAACCGAGGATCTTTTTCTGTTCGGCATTCTTCAGATCAACCTGGGAAGATTCCACTATTTGTAATGACACTTCTCCCTGCTTGTTTTTCACCCAGAAGGGCCCCCCTCCCGGCTCACCTTCATTTTTAACCATGCCGCAAACCCTGAGTGGCCTGTTTAGGATGTTAAGCAGGTATTTTACCTTCTTGCTTTCTTCCCATTGTCCGAAATCTGATGGCAATGAAATATTGATCTGGTTTTCACAGAATTGTGTAGCTTCGATGATATCGGTTTCCGATGGTGGCTTCTTATCAAGGGTTCGAAGGAGGTTGAATGCTTTTGCCTGGATCTGTAGGAGTAATCCTCCGAGTATTTTTTTATACCGGTAGGTTTCGGCTTTTAGCCTGTCAGGTACTACATTATCGATATTCTTGATAAAGACGATGTCACAGTCAAGGTCATTCAGGTTCTCGATAAGGGCCCCGTGCCCTCCCGGACGGAATACCAGGGACCCGTCTTTCTCACGGAAAGGTTCATTATTCAAATCCACGGCAAGGGTATCCGTTGATGGTTTCTGGACCGAAAAGCTGATATCGTACAATACACCGAACATGCTTTCATAGTAAGGTTGAACGTAGGCAATCAGGTCTTTGAAATTAGAAAGATGTTCCGGTGAAACGGTCAGGTGGACCTTAACTTCCTTTGACCTGTTAGAGCAGTAATGTGCCCCTTCCACCAGGTGTTCGCCCGTTGCAGTCCGCGCAAATGTGCCATAATGATGAAATTTCAGCACGCCTTTGGGCAGGTTCCCGTAATTCAGCCCTTTCGGGGTCAGTAAGTAATCGAGGACTGTATCATGATCATTCTTTATTAAACATTCCTCCAGAGAGATGCCGCCCCTTGACATGATCCGCTTCAGATCATCAAAAAAGCAAACCTGTTCAGGTGTTTGAAAAAATATCCTGCACTGTTGAAATCATCCTCGTCTGCAAGATTTTTATCCGCAGTTAGTTCCCTGAATTCAAATAAATGCTTGAACATTCTTGTTGCAGCTCCTGAAGCAGGCACAAACTTGACCAGTTTCATATCTTTAGCTGTACGATCAAAATTAGTGATCAGTTCGTGAATTTCTTTTTCATTAAAAGTCCGGATGCCATTTTCCCTGGTTGCCGGAGCCTGAAGCCGTGTAAAAGGATAGCCATTTTTGAAATCAAGGATTTGCTGCTCAATGGTTTCCATGGTAATACCCCGGGCTGCGATCTGGTTCAAATCTTTAGTGCTGAACATAATAAACATGGTTTGATCAATATAAGCTTTCGGTTTGAAAGCTTTTAAAAACTTGGTAAAATTAATGATCCTCATAAAAATGTCAAAAAAAATAATCACCGATCTCATTTTAAATAATTCAAAAATTAAAATTCAAAATTCAAAATTATTTGTACTTTTGCAGCCGTTTTAAGCCCAGATGGCGGAAGTGGTAGACGCGCATGGTTGAGGGCCATGTAACCGCTCGGTTGTGCAAGTTCGAGTCTTGTTCTGGGCACTGTTCTTTGAATGTTTAATGCTTAATGTTTAATGTTTAATGCTTAATGAGAAATGAGGAATTTAAATTAAATCTTTAAATTTTGAATCCATTAATAATTAAGCATTAAACATTCAACATTAAACATTAGACATTATCTAAGATGCCCAAATGGCGGAATTGGTAGACGCGCTACATTCAGGGTGTAGTGGGCGCACGCCCGTGCAAGTTCGAGTCTTGTTTTGGGCACTCGGAGAGATGCCGGTTGAAAAGCCGGCATCTTAATTTAACACCAGAAACATTGGTACATATAATTGACAAAAGAGTACAAAGAATAATGGCTGCGGTCATTATTCTTTTTTTAATGCTGCCCATAGCTGTCTATTCTCAATGTAAAAGGCAATTTGTCCTGGATCAATCTGTTGCAATTGAAGGTATTACGAATGGCATTGATACTTATTATCAAAACCTGATCATCCAGGATATAGCACTGGCTGAACAGAAAACCTTCCGTGAGATCTCCCTTCAGTTTGACTTCAAAGTTCAATATCTTACGGACCAATGCAGACCAGGGAAACTTGAGATCAGGGTTTTACCGGTGGTCATTAATAGCTTGCCCTTATTATACCAGGGTTTTGATATTTCATCTTCCATCAGACCTGAGCGGGCAGACATGGTGTTCCACTTGGTTCAGCATAGCGGATTTGTTACGGATAGCCTTGTTTTTTTCGATATTCCCCTGGAAACAGATTCCAGCCTGTACACTTCCCTGACTTCAATTATAAAAGACACCTCATCGGTTGGGTCTGTTATCTTTTTCCAGGGCTGTATTCCATTTTTCCAAATCATCCTATGAGAAATTTCGCGACCGTATCCTGCAAATCGACCAGTATTATGCTGCTTCCCTCTTAGCTGACAGCACCCTCATATGGGCTGGCCATGGATTCCTGTCGGAGACTGGTAATCGGGCAGAAATGATATTACGGCAGCTTGAGCTGGAAAGGATCATCAAATATATCCGGCCACAACGATTTAATCCTGATTTCGGATCCGGCTTGAATGATATTAATGAGCTGACTTCCAAATACCAGCAACTTATAAGGGTCAACAACCGGATGAAAGCCATTATTGAATATAACAGCTTTCTGCCTGAAAGTCAGGACAGGACCATTTCGGAAATTGAACTCTTGAAAAACTACTTGGACAGGTTGGATTATTACCATTTCCTTGCTTTTGGGACAGATTTCAGATTTGTGAATTATATAGATTCATTAGCCACACCGGAATTCAACAATGCAGGTATAATTAAATTCAGCAGGAATTTATCCATTATGTTGGGGTCAATCGTTATAACTGGCGTACTTGGTGCCGGATCCTTGCAATGGCTTGATGGAGAGAGGAGATAAATTCGAAATGGAAGGTAATCAATCTCAGGGCAATTATTTATTATAAATCAGCCTATTACCTTTCTCAGCTCATGAATCTTCATGATATGCGATCAACTGCATTCCAGCAGCTTGGCCGGATGATGAACAGTATTTCTTCCTCTTATCTCGAAATTTCCAGGAAGTCGGCCAATGCGGAAAATCCTGCCCTGGCCGCTCAATATTTCCAGGAAGCATTCAGATTTTAACGGATAAGCAGTTTGCATCTTTTAGACCTGGCGGGATCTCATGAGTACGAAGAATGGCTATTATCAGAATTTTGAAAACCAGGCTATTAAATATATCGACCTGAAGAATTACAATAAGGCACTCATATCTTGTTGAGATTCAGAATCATTGCCAGACTGATGCTTCATATACTTGCCCTGAAGATTTTCATCAATGGATGCGCACGGTAAGGGATGGAATTTATCATGATCTCCTGAAAAAATCACAGAACTTATTGCTCAGGGATGAATGGCAGGAAGCCGGAAAAGCTTTCGGCAGGCGATAGCCACCAGGATGAAAGCTGGATACAGGATTGAAAAAGATCGGACTGGAATCGGACCTTGAAGTTAAATTCCAGCAGATCCAATATGAAGAACTTATCGAAGAGGGCATCAGGTATCAGGAATAAACAGGAATTCAGTTCAGCATTATTTTATTTCAATAAAGCGGAGTTCCTGAAGAAGTCGGGCCTGACCGTCATTCATCCCGGGCTTGTACATTCCGCCAGGAGACTGCCCGCCAGGAAATACTTCAAATGCTTTCAGATGGACGTGTTAAAGGCGTGGGGTAAAAACTATGAAGGTGCCCGGATCAGCCTGGAACAGGTGGAAGGGATGCTTGCTGATTACCGGATACCCGGAAAGTGACAGCCTGACGGGGCAGTATTTTGCATTGAAGGAAAGATCAGCAATAAAGAATGTGAAATGGTTACCGCAGAATTTAACGATTTGCTTGAACAGGTAAAATCTGCCAAAGCCGACAGCGATTTCATCCTTGCCCGCAAAATCGCTTATGATGCGGTAATATTGTCCCTTGATCATCTTAATTGTCGGAATTAGAGATAGTGAAGCCTGGTATCAGAAAGTGATCTTGAAACACCGGCTGATTTCCAGAAAATGGAAAAACAACTTAATGACTTGATAGACGCATCCTGCACCGATTATCTGAAATCGTTCCAGGACCTGAAAAATTATTATTACCGGCATAAACTCCTGGAGCAGGGGGTCGTCTTCATACCTCTTTTTGACGGGTGGTCCGTGCAGATAATCCGGAATTCCTTGAAGGAATGTTGAATCACTATATCAACATTGAATGATTTTGATCATGCTTTCAGACTATTGGAGAGGCTGCATGAACTTGGAGTGCCTTCAAAACCACTGTCAGCTCAGCAAAAATCGGTGGCGGAATTTTATGCCAGGCGGGATGCAAAGAATCCTGCTATCACCGAACCCTGGGAAACCCTTGGATCATATACGGGCCGGGACAAATGGTACCGGCCTTTTAACTGGAGATATAAATTCACATGGTTATCGGCTACCGGTTGGAAATTTAAGTATTGGCCTTTTATATGGAAGAATTAATTCTTTACTTTGTAAAAAACAGTTTAAATTAAAAACCATGAAACGACTTCTGCTCATCAGCAATTCAACAAACGTAGGCGAGCCCTATTTAGGATGGCCAAGGTCTTATATATCTGCTTTTCTTGAAGGTACAGGTGTTAAAAATATTCTTATTTGTCCCTTATGCCGGGGTGAACCTGGCTTCAGAAAGTGTCGAAAAATCTTATGATCTTTATGAGCAGCGGGTGCAATCCGTTTTTAAGGAACTTGGCTATGGGATTTATTCCATCCACCGGGAAAAAGACCCGGTCAGGGCGGTGGAGAGGCTAAAGCTATCGCAGTAGGAGGGGGCAATACCTTCCACCTGGTTTACATGCTGCATAAGCTGAACCTGGTTCCGGTCATCCGCGAGACGCGCCCTTGAAGGGATGCATTTCTTGGGCTGGAGCGCCGGTGCGAATGTGGCCTGCCCCACGCTTGCGCACCACTAACGACATGCCCATCATACAGCCGGCCAGTTTTGATACATTTAACCTGGTACCTTTCCAGATCAACCCGCACTACCTGGATGCCAACCCGGAAGGCCATGGTGGCGAGACACGACAACAAAGGATTGAAGAATTCCTGGCTGTAAACAGGGATGTGACCGTTGCAGGTTTGAGAGAGGCTTCGCTGATACAGGTGGAAGGTGATAAGTATGAACTCAAAGGCAGCAGGCCGATGCGGATATTCAGATATGGCCGCGAACCTGAGGAAGTTGCTCCCGGAACAGGGGCTATAGCTTTATAACAAGTCCTGCTGAAAGGTTTACAAACGACACCACCTTCTCATCTGTCCGGACACTGCCGTCCGACTGGATAAAATTGAAATCCATCACATTGTAAGTGAAATCGCCCTGCAGTGAAAATCCCAGGCAATCGTTCAGGTCGTACCTCAGACCGGCCCCGGCCAGGAAACTGCCTTCATAATCACCGGCAGAAGTTATCTCATACCAGTTTTCGCCAATCAGATAATATTCTGCTTTATATAGCTGGTAAGGAGTCTGGGTGTAAATGATCCCGCCCAGCGCTTTTGCGGTAACGGAAAGCTTTTGAACCAGAGGGAACTGGAAAAAAAGCCCGGTATACAGCGACAGGGCAAGGTAAGGATCCGACCTGATGATCAAATCAGTGATAAATGGATTTTCCTGTACGGTTTCGTAACCAAGGTCGCCAACGTCAACAGGATGCATGTTCACTCCTGCCGATGCGCCGACGCCCAGCCAGGACTTGAAAAACCACGCTCCTTCAATTGACGTGCAAAGGCCGGCCAGGGCAAAACCTCCATCCGGAAATTCTTTGCCATGAAATTTTGCGACCGGGAAAGATGTCCCAACCTGTAAGCTGACAAAAGATGGTTTTTGCTGTGCTGTTGTAATTATCGCCACAAAAAGGAAAACTATCGAAATAAAGATTTTTTTCATGTTCAGAATGGCCAGATATGAGGATAAAGGGCGATAGCAACAGCACCGACAACGGATAACATTACTGCCATCAGGATAAACATACCCCCCAGTAGTTTTTTCTTTTTAAACATGAAAAAAATCCCGAGTGCGATAAATATCAGCGCGTAAATAAACATACCGATGATCATTTGCCAGTTCTGATAAAGATGAAATTCGTGTGGCGAAAATAACTATATTTGAAAGATTGACAACGATAGCTATGAAAATCAAAAAACTGGCCCTGGTTACGGGAGCCACAGGCGCCATCGGGAAGGCAATTGCCCGGCAGCTTGTCACAACAGGTGACTACAGGGTATTGATGGTGGTAAAGAATGAAGATAAAGCACTTAAGGTCATGGAAGACATCAGGCGGCTTACCCGTTCTGTTGATATACGCTACGTGGTTGTCGACCTGTCCCGGAAATCCCAGGTCTTTGATCTGGCCTCTTCTATCAAGGAACCCGTTCATATCCTGGTCAATAATGCTGCCATAACCCCGCATAATAGAACTGAAACACCTGAAGGCATCGAAATGCAATTCGCTGCAAATGTGCTGGGCTATTACTGGATGATGGAGGCATTGACGCCCCATTTAAAAGCAGGTGGCCCATCGAGGGTGGTCAATGTGGCCAGTTACTGGGCCGGAGGACTTGACATGGCTGACCTGGAATTCCGGCGCCGGCAATATGACAACGATTCATCCTACCGCCAGTCAAAACAGGCCGACCGGATGCTGACGGCCGCTTTTGCCAGGCGGTTTGAACCTTTAAATATAACGGTCAATGCCTGCCACCCGGGCGATGTGAACTCGGCACTGAGCAATTCTATGGGTTTTGGCGGTCATGAAACACCGGACGAAGGAGCAGATACGCCTGTCTGGCTGGCAACAAGCCCTGAAGTTGAAGGAATTACCGGGAAGTATTTCGAGCACAGGAAACAGCAAGTCTGCAGCTTCAGCCGTAACCTGAAGGAGGTTGAGAAGTTGTTTGAGGTCTGCGGGGTATTGGTCTATTAACTCTTTAGAGGGTCTCAAAACGCAGTCAGAGTTTTAAATCGGATTTGACCTGTCAGCGTTTGAAAGACTTGACAGCCTCTAAATTATAAATGTATTTCACCCTTAAGATATGTCACTGCTTTACCACCGATATCCACCCTGTCGCCATTCAGTCGGCAAAAGATTAAGCCTCCGCGGCGTGAGAGCTGTCGGGCGTTCATCTCGGTTTTTCCCAGTTTTTCCGCCCAGAATGGAATGAGGACAGTATGGGCCGAACCGGTCACCGGGTCTTCGTCAACTCCCACACGAGGCGCAAAAAAGCGGGAGACAAAGTCAACTTTGTCACCAGGCGCAGTTACAATCACGGCACGGGCATCGGTCTTTTCCAGTCTGCGGAAATCCGGGATCAATGCCTCTATTTCCTTTTGCGATTTATAGAGAAGAAGATAGTCCTCCTTTCCCCTGTAGCATTGCAGCGGGGTAATATTTAAAGATTGCACGAAATCATCGGGCAATGCGGTTCGTCTGGGGTTTATTGCCGGGGAAATCCAGGATGAGAAGGTCGCCTTCCCTGGTCACATTAAGCAGCCCGCTCCTGGATTCAAATGAGATTATTCTCACCGCTAAATCCAAGATCGTGAAATATGACATGCGCTGATGCCAGGGTGGCATGACCGCAAAGATTTACTTCGACTTTCGGCGTGAACCAACGGATATGAAATCCTTCATCTTTTTTAACGAAAAATGCTGTTTCCGAGAGGTTATTTTCCATGGCTATTTTTTGCATGGTCTCATCCGGGAGCCATTGCTCCAACGGACAAACCCCGGCCGGATTGCCGCCAAAAAGCCGGTCAGTAAACGCATCAACCTGGTAGAATGGAACTAGCATTTTAATTAAAAATTAAAAATTAAAAATTATAAATTCAGCACTCAGATTCAACAATATACATATCTATTTCACCCTTGTTCTTTGCCTGTATCTTGCCCCGGTGGGTGCAGTTAAACCGTTCTTTAATAAACTCATAAGTGGTGCCGGAGATATTTACCTGGCCCGGGATGCCGCTTGATTCCATGCGGCTGGCCGTATTTACGGCATCGCCCCAGATGTCGTATGCAAATTTGTTTTTGCCGACAACACCGGCAACCACCTGTCCCGTATGGATTCCGATCCTTAACTCCCAGTAATCCTTACCCTGATTTTCACGGTCAATTTTCAGTTGCTCCATGAATGCTTTGATTTCCAGTCCGGCCCTGACAATATCAACAGGATTGGAATCATTGGCAACAGGGATGCCACCGGCACACATATAAGCATCACCAATGGTTTTGATCTTTTCCAGGTTATGTTTGTCGATGATCTTATCGAATTCGAAAAAGCAATAATTCAATTCTTCGATCAATTGCTTGCGCGGTAAGTTTTTCGGCAATTTTCGTAAATCCTTTGAAATCGGTGAACAGGACCGAAACTTTATCGTAATGCTTCGGGTGTTGCAGATGCCTTTTTCCTTAAGTTCATTGGCAGTTTCGTGAGGTAAGATATTTAAAAGAAGTTTTTCAGAGCGATCTTTTTCATCTTCAATGATTTTCTTGGTCTTCCTGACATATTTATAGCGGTTAAAAAGTCCAATGGCCATGACGAGCAGCAGAAACCCTGTGCTGCCTGCGGCGTAAGTGGCAATTCGCTGCCGTTGAAGGCTTAATTCCTGAAGGGCATTATCCTTGGTAAGAAGATCGATATCACCCTGTTTCTTCTCTATATCATAACTCAACGTCATGAATTGAAGCTTTTTATCCATTTCTTCATTATAAAGAGAATCCTTCATAACAATGTATAATGCCTGGTATTTATAGGCATTGGTATAATCCTTCGTTTTTGAATAAACATTTGCCAGGCCTTCGTATATTTCTTTCAGTTCATTTTTGGTCCTGATTTCTTCACCTGTTTTTTGCGCCTCCCGGTATGCAGCTATTGCCAGTGGAAGATTTCCCTGTGCATTAAATGTTTTAGCAAGCCCTAAAAAAGATTGTGTCATTTCAAGCTTGGCATCCAGGCTTTTAGCTCTTTCGATGGCTTCTTTCTGGAATTTGACTGCCTGCTCGTATTCACCCTGCCGGGCATATACTTTGCCTATATTATTCAATGTGTATGCGACTTTAACGCTTTCGACTTTTTCATATGCTTCCAGGGAAGTGTTGAAATAGAACAAGGCTGAATCATACTGGTTCCTTTTTAGGAAGATTTCCCCCATATTGACAGCTACTGTCCCGATGGCTTGATAATCCCCGAGTTCATTGCTGAGCGGAAGTGCTCTGTTATAAAATTGCAGGGCCATGTCATTTGTGGCTTCCTTATTGGAATAAACTGCCCCTATATTGACCAGTGCCGTGGCAATCCTTAATTTATCGTCAATTTCTTCAGCAACCTTTAAGGACTGAAATAGGTATTCGATCGCTTTCGTGTCATCACCCTGGTTGAAATGGACCATACCGAGATTGTTTGACATATTGGCCACACCCACTTTTTCGCCGATAGAATCAAAAGTGCTTAATGATTGTTGCCAGTAGATCAGCACATCGAAGTATTCCGCCTTGAAATAATGGCCCATGCCGATGCTTTTCAGGGCGTATCCCAATCCTCTTTTATAGTTCAGTTTTTCTGCAAGTTCTCTTGCCTGTGTGCCATAAAAGATGGTTGCTTCAGGATCAGAATTGACTAACCTGTTAGCGAGAGTGATAAGTGTATTAACTTTTGTGGTATCATCTTCGGCGCCAGCCACAACAGCTTTCAGACTGTCGATCTGGCTGTTTTGAGCAGAACACAGGGCAGAAATTAAAATAAAGGAAATGCACAAAAGGAATTTTTGCATGCCCAAAGATAATTAATTTCTGGAATGCAAGGCTACCCGGTTAACTGCTACAATGTGCTCTGTTTTGCCTGGATAGGACCTTAAGCAACTTTAAAAAAGATAAACAATTAAAAGATCGATTAAAAATCTGATCGGAAATTAAATTAAGCATCGAAATTCAGTAAATTTATTGCAGATTATTAACCACTTATACCTGACAAATATGAAAACCCTGAGATTTATAGTTATTCTAGCCGTCCTGATCTCCTGTAATCAAAAAATGGCCGGACAGCAATGCGAGTTTTGGACAGCGCCGGTTTCCCTGTCCGATTCCATGGAGGATAATCGAAATCCTTTCCTGGTCAGGATACCTGACGGTGACAACACATTTTATGTTTTCTGGGACAGAACGTTGGATGTCTTTGGCTCGGAAATCGTTTATATGGATTATTACAATATGGGTGTGCCGGAGACGGTGGTACTTGCGGAAGGTTATGACGTAAGCGGCACGCAGGTTATCTCAATGTGGAACTGGTACCCGTGGACAGATACCTTGGCATTTATATTTTATCAGACCAACCAGGCCGGGAACGAGGATATTTATTATACCGTCATGACCTCGGGCGGATTTACAGAGCCCGCCCCTTTTGTAAATTCTGCTTTCGATGAGTCGCATCTGCGTGTTAGCAGGTCGGGAGGCATAGTCTGGCAGGAAGGAGACATCATCAGGTACACTAAATTGAATCGGAATAGTTCCGGGTATTTTTTCGAACCGGCAACTGTAGTTGATGAGGTCAACTGCATGAGACCCGTCATACATATTGCATCTGGTTATGAGCATGAGAGATTTATTTCATGGGAAAAAGGGAATCAGGACAGCAGCCAGGTGTGGTACACCTTATGGAATTATCAGACTGAGAGTTGGGATGACCCGGTTTTATTATTTGAGGATGGGGCACATTCCAACCTGCGGTCACCGTCTGGCTATGAATACTCAGGGTGGGCTGCCGGCATAGTCTCGGACTGGCGCGACAGTATTGGAAATTATCATATCAGCGCCTATGATCTTGATGAGCAATATGAATTATTGTCAGATTTCTCACAATCCATTCCTTTTCAGCCCGACCTTTTCACAGTTGATTTTATCACGCAGGATTTTATGGGATTCGGCTATTTTTCATTCAGGCATGATGAAGGAATGGGAAATTACGACATCTATTCCACCGACTGGGCAGATATCAGCCCATGGTTCAGTGCATACTGCCGGCTCGACAGTACGACAACATCCGAAGGCCATCCATTGCTATTTCAAGCTGCTGACTACGGCTGGTATTTCGACCTGGTCTGCATCTGGGAATCCTTCCGGAACGGCCACCGTCAGTTATTTACCAGTAAAACTGAGGTAGTTATTGGAAGTGTTTCGGAATCAAAAAACAAGAGTGACATCGATATCAGGGCATATCCGAATCCCTGTTCAGATCAAACCACTTTTGAATACGAAATGAAGTCATCAGCAGACTGTAGGATCAGTATTTTCAACCACCTCGGCCATGAAATAGAAGTGCTGCCTCTTGGCAGGCAGGATGAAGGCAAACATCAAATTAACTGGGACGCCTGGAAATATCCTGCCGGCTTGTATCACTTTCATTTATCGGCTGACGGACAGCGGGGAATCGGCATTGGAAAAATTTTAGTAGTTCGTTGAGCTGTTCAACCCCTTCAGGGTTGGTATAGCGGAGGGGTGCTTCATGCCATCGGTTTTACCGGTGGGTTATTCATGTTTAAGCCTTTCGGGATTAGGGATGTAGAAAATAGGACTGAGGATATGGGAAATAAAATGCAAAATGAAATGAAAAATGAAAAATGAAAAATGCGTCCATGTATAATGAAGGTGGTGATCTCGCCGCGATTCGAACGCGGGACCCACAGCTTAGAAGGCTGTTGCTCTATCCACTGAGCTACGAGACCGTTTCGGGGGCAAAGGTAAAGATTTTTTTAATAATCGTATTCCAGTTTCATGGCAAGTCTCTGGTATTCCGTCAGGGTGGTCAGGTTGACCAGCGTGCTGTCGCCCTCGATGAGGCTTCTGTCGGAAAGCCCCCTGTTGATAGCATCTTCGAGTGATTTGAGCGCTTTGTCATACCTGCCTTGCCGCGTGTAATATTTAGCGAGAAAATAATACGGGCTGATTGCATCCGGTTGGGCCATCACCCAGATATCCAGGAAATATCTCGAAGTCGGTTGATATTCTGTACCCTGGACACTTTCATATTGCATGTGAGCAGTCCGCCATATGTAATCGATCATTCTGCGTCCAAGTAGAGTATCCATCGGGCTATCAACCTGTTGCATCTTATCGTGGCAATTTTTAACTGTTCTTTCCACCAGGAATTTGGCTTGACCGGGGTCATGCTGTCTTCGAAATTTATCCGGTAGCAGACAAAAGCATCTGCGTATTGAAGGTAATGACCGCGTTCTTCTTCAAGGATCATCCTCTGCTTTTTTATCTCTTTCTGAACCGCTTCGTTCTTATATAAATCATCCCGTAAAGTTTCAATTTCACTGGTATTCCTGACACCATGCAGGAAAGAAATGAGCTTTTCGCTTAGCTTATAGGCTTCATATGGTCTTTCCTCCCGGATCAGATCTGAAATAGCCTGGTGGTTTTCTTCATAATAATCCTCCCTCAATCCATAGTCAGTCCATTTTAATTCATTTTCCATGGCCCTGAATTCCATCCAGGTGACGGCTTCAGTAATATACCCTGCCGGAGGCCATTCATGTACTCCCGGGAATTCATAAATATAATGGTTGATATTAAATTTGCCCAGCCAGTCGTCCAGGTTGTACATTTCCTGGTAATTGAAATCACGGTTACCAATGAGCCCGAAGTAATTGAATTCCAGGTCGAAATGGGGAGGGTAATTATTGGAGAAACCTGCCCCGCAGCCTATCACTCCTTCAAAAGTCCCGTAAAGTACGGCCAGTGAGGTGGCTACCCTGGCGCCACCGGAAAATCCCGCAGTATATCTTCGTTTCTGATCGATTTTAAAACGCGCCTCGGTATCTTTGAACATATTCTCTGCAGCTTTCAGGATGGGTGCCCACGGGCCGTTTTCGGATATATTACTACCTGCAATGATATAACCGTATTTTTCAGCCGCTTCCCGGAAAAGATCAACCGGTACCACACCCCTTGCTGCTGCATCGAAGGCATAGATCACGGGCCATTCTTCCACGTCGGATTCGTAATAATAACTTGGGAGATAGAGGGCGTAGGAATGACTGGAATCATTCATGCAAACCATATCCGGAATGACTTTTCCAGCTTCGATCTGCTGTCCGGCTGCAGGAACGGCCACTAAACCGGATAAAACAAGAAGTGTTAAAAATATGTGAGTGCGCCGGAAAATCATACCCTCTCGTGAGATTATTTGCAGTGCTGCATATAGTTTTCAAATATAGAGAAATCCGTGTAAATTCAAGATAATTTTATCCTGGCTGGACAGTGAAATTGAAATTTGGGATTTTGATTTTGGGATTTGGAATTTTATTTATTTGCCCGGTGCTTCCTTCGCCAGCCTGACACAAGCCTCAATCAATTTCCTGAGTTGAGGCGGCACACCCGGGGAATCTTTGCGTGCGATAGCTTCCACGATAGCCACTGCCATATAAGGCTTTGAATTGCGATGGATAGCCCTGCCGATCACCCGGCGGGGATGCATGTTTTTACTGGCCTGAGCGGGGATTCCGGAGTACTCCTGGTAGATAGCTTCATACCCGTTGAAATAAAGGTGATTTTCAATGTCCTTCTCCCTGAACCGCATGCAATGGTCATCAGGATTGACACCGTAATGCAAGGCAAAATGCCTGGCCGTTTCAATATAGGCTTTGCCGGCTGCATCCCCGTCAGCTAACAGGAACCAATCGATGCCAAGGAGGCGTGCCGATTTAATCAGGGGAGGAAGGCCACATTGCGCAAATTCAATGCATACGACGCCTTCTAATGACAGGTCGTAACCACAAAGCCTGGCCAGGTGGGGGAGAAGCCAGACTTCCGATTCCCCCTCGACCAGGAGCCAGCAACGTGCAAAAGTGGCTGTAGCTCATGCGCATGCGTACATGATAACTCAAACGGCGCAGTTCTTCGTGGGTCAGATTACCCGGTTGAACCCAATGTTGCTTGATATGGCCCTCATGTCTCGAGATCCTGCGGATATCCTCGAGTGGAAATCCTGACAGGAGGCTGCCTGACTGGGTGGTGATGATCTTCTGCCATTTCAGGCGTTCAATGAGCAATTTAACCGACTCGAGGGTCATGGGGTGCAGGTGTGCTTCCGGGTCTTCAATGATGAGGATCGGTTCAGCCGAGGGATCTGCCATCAGGCTGCCCGACTGGAGGAAAGCAGCCGTAAAAAGTAACATGCCTATTTTTTCGGCAGCAGAACCATGCCGGAATCCAAACTTTTTACCGGGATTCACTTGATTTGTTTTCTTTCGGCCAAGGATTTCATAAATGATCTGCTCCAGCTGTGGCCCTTCATGAAGCAAAAGGTTCGAAACCTGCCCGAGATATTGTAAAGCCGCACGATACCCTTCTTGCAACTCAGCACTTCCCCCTGGTGAAATTCCTGAAATCAGGCTCTGATAATAAAGACTGATTGTCTCTTCGAGTTTCCTGGCTTCTTCGGATGGGATATTTGATCCGGTCTCTTTTTCCTGGATGGCTTCACTTTCCTCCGGAATGTTGGCTAAAATGCCGCTCCTGATCCGGAAAACAGGATTCAGTCGCCTGATCCAGGCCAGAATCGCAGGATCATCCGAGTACCCATGCTGACTTTTTCCTTCTACTTTGATTAGCCATCGGGCTTCAGCCGATTCTCCGGATTCAACGGGGTTGGCTTTAACTTCCAGCGTTAATTCCTGTAATACGCCCCTGTCATCCTTAAGAACCAGGCCGAGTTCATTTTGTTGCATGAACGACCATTCATCAGGTTTTCTTTCACGGAATGCCAGGCGTATAAACAAAGGGCCGACGGGCTGGTATCCCGCTGGTCCGGTTACCATGAAAAAATCCTGGGGCTTGAAAACGATGGATTTGTTTTCAGGCCGTGGAGAAAGGATAAGGCAGATGGCTTCGAGCAGCGTGGTTTTACCTGAATCGTTTTCACCGATCAGAACCGTGGTTTCACCAATGTCGAGCCTGGCGGAACGGATGCCCCGGAAGTTTTCAATTTCAATGCGGCATAGATACATGATTCAAAGTTAATAATTTCCGGCAGATCCTTCGCTTAGCTAAAGCTTGATTTTGCAATTGATTTTATCCTATCTTTGGAACCGTTTTAAATAATGGTTAAACCGATAAGAATAATAGATTATGAAACGCTTGATTATTAATGCTATTTCAGTTAGTTTACTGGCAATGATATCTTTTGGATCTTATGCCCAATCAAATGTTGAGATGAAATCGCTCGTGGCACAAATGAACCAGGAGATGATGGAGCTTGTCAAAGCAGGCAGATATGAAGCAATGGGAAAATTTTATGATAAAGATGCCGTGTCTTTACCTAATTACCGGGCTATGGAAAAAGGTTATAAATTGATCCTCAATAATAACCTTGGCAGGCAAAAAGGAGGCTATAAAATCCTTGACGGTTCAAAAACGACTGTTGAATTATTCGTTGGGGAAGATATGATGGCCGATTTGGGGACTTATACACTGACCATGACTTTCCCTGGGCTTGCCGAGCCAAAAGTTGATAATGGCAAGTATCTCAATGTATGGAGAAAAGATAATGAAGGAGCCTGGAGGATTGTGGCCGAAACCTGGAATGCCGATAAAAATCCGAATGCCCCTGCGCAGACCAGAGGACAGGCTGGTACATCAACCGGCTCCACTATCAAGGCAAATCCCGGAACAGCCCCCCAGACCGGTACCGAACAAAAACCGGCGATGGAAACCAAGGATGGGAAAAAATAATGATTAAGCGATAGGACGATAGGACGATTGGACGATTTGAAGATTTGATGTTATAAAGAGTTGAGGATGAAACGGATTTCAGAAGCAATTCAGCAGTCTGTATCGGTTAAGCAAAAGATGCTCTCCGATAACGGCATTCTTGATACTATCGGGGAAATTGCCGAAACTTGTTCCCAGTCGCTGTGTGACGGACATAAGATCATGTTTTGCGGGAATGGCGGCAGTGCTGCAGATGCCCAGCACCTTGCGGCAGAATTGTCAGGCAGGTTTTATTTCGACCGGAAACCGCTGGCTGCAGAAGCCCTGACTGTAAATACTTCATTTCTCACTGCCGTTTCAAATGATTACTCATTTGAAGAGGTCTTTGCACGCCTGGTAGAAGGTTCGGGTCAGGCAGGCGATGTTCTGGTAGGGCTTTCCACTTCGGGGAATTCGGAAAATGTCATCCGTGCTTTCCAGGCCGCCCATCGCAAAGGGATCATAACAGTCGGACTGACAGGGGAATCGGGTGGCAATCTGGCAGATCTTTCAGACTTCATTATCAGGGTCCCTTCTTCAGATACACCCCGTATCCAGGAATCTCATATCCTCATAGGTCATATCATCTGTGAACTGGTAGAAAGAAATTTATTCCCTGAATGACCGGTGAAGCGATAATACTTGCAGGCGGCCTGGGAACCCGGCTGAAGGAAGTTGTGCCTGATACCCCCAAATCAATGGCCCTCATAAACGGGAGGCCATTTTTAGAATATCAGCTTGACTATCTCGATCGATGGGGGTTGAGAAGAGTGATCCTGTCGGTAGGCTATGGCAAAGAAAAGATACAGGATCATTTCGGCGGGCAGTACAAATCATTGCAGATTGCATATTCAGTTGAGGAAGAGCCGCTTGGTACAGGCGGGGCCATAATCAGATGCTTTACAGCATGTCGAAGGTTTCTCGGTATTCATTTTTAACGGGGATACCTATTTCGATGTGAACCTGCAGCGTTTGGACGACTTCCGCAGGATCAAAGAAGCCGATATTTGCCTGGCCATGCGGTTTGAAATTGATCCGGCCCGATTTGGCATGCTCGAATTTGATAACAATAACAGGATAATCCAGTTCTATGAAAAGCCTGACGGGATAGAGGAAGGTTATATCAATGGCGGCGTTTACATTGTCCGAAAAGATTTCCTGCTTCGTTTCGGTTTGCCGGAAAAATTTTCATTTGAAAAAGATTTCCTGCAGAAATATTATCAAACCGAAGAGATCTATGGCATGAGATGTTTCTCTTATTTCAGGGATATCGGGGTCCCCGAAGATTACCAAAAAGCGATCGATGAATTTAAAAGACTTATCTTTTACTAAGGAATGGACACTGTTCCTCGATCGTGATGGGGTGATCAGCCGAGCGTATCCATGATGATTATATCATATCATGGGAAGGATTCCGGTTCCTTGATGGGGTGCTGGAAGCCATGAGCATTATTCAGCAGGGTCTTTGGCCGTATCATTGTTGTCAGCAACCAGCAGGGTGTCGGCAAAAGGCCGGATGAGCGCGGAAAGCCTGAAATTGATCGATTTTAAGATGAAAAAAGCTGTCCGTGATGCCGGCGGCCGCATCGATGCTTCTTATTACAGCCCCCATCTTGCAACAGAAAACCATCCCGACCGAAAACCCGGGACCGGCATGGGACTGAAAGCAAAGGCTGATTTCCCGGAAATTGATTTTTCAAAATCAGTTATGGTCGGAGATACTGCCTCAGATATGGAATTTGGTAAGAGGTTAGGAATGATTACAGTTTTGATCTGTGATAACGACAACGAACCAGGATCAGAATTAGCAGATTTGTTTTTTCAATCTTTGCGTGACTTTGCGATTTCTTTGCGAAACTTTGCAGTAACTAGTATTAACTTAATAACCAAACTCTCGTGAAACCATCTCTGATCCTCATAATCTTCCTGCTTTATACAGCCCTGTTGTTTTTCATCACCTGGCTGACAGCCAGGAAAGCTACAAACCGGGCTTTTTTCATCGGGAATAAAGAATCCCCCTGGCTGGTTGTGGCTTATGGTATGATCGGCGCTTCCCTCTCCGGCGTCACTTTTATGTCAGTCCCGGGTTGGGTAGGCGATACACAGTTCTCCTATATGATGGTGGTGCTGGGCTACCTGTTCGGTTATTTTGTGATCGCTACCGTCCTGATGCCGCTCTATTACCGGCTTAACCTCACCTCTATCTATTCCTATCTTGAAGGCCGCTTTGGATTCTGGTCATATAAGACAGGCGCTTTCTTTTTCCTGGTTTCACGCACAATCGGCGCATCCTTCCGGATGTTCCTGGTGGTAAATGTCCTGCAGGTCTTTGTGTTCGATGCCTGGGGTGTCCCTTTTACCGTAACCACGCTGATCTTCATCATACTTATCCTCCTGTATACCTTTAAAGGAGGTATCAAAACGATTATCTGGACCGATACGGTGCAGACCACATTCATGCTGGCGGCTTGGTTCTTACCATATACCTGATCACCAAAAACCTTGGGATGGATTTCAGCCAGATGTTCAATACTGTCTGGGATAGTGAATATTCTAAAATGGTATTCGGGGATTGGCACGATAAGCGGTTCTACCTTAAACAATTGCTCAGCGGCGCATTCATTGCCATCGTTATGACCGGCCTTGACCAGGAAATGATGCAAAAGAACCTGAGCTGCCGCACCCTGAAAGATGCCCAGAAAAACATGTTTTCCTTCAGCCTTGTCCTTGTCCTGGTGAATTTCCTATTCCTGTTCCTGGGCGCAGCGCTATATATTTTTACTACATCAAAAGGTATTAGCCTGCCCGAACGAACCGATGACCTGTTCCCGATGGTGGCCATCAACCATCTGGGCCCGTTAGCAGGAATTGTATTTATCATCGGGTTGATCTCAGCGGCTTATCCCAGCGCCGACGGGGCCCTGACCTCCCTGACCACTTCCTTCAGTATCGATTTCCTCGGATTGAATAAGAATGATAAACTCACGGAAAAGCAAAAAGAAAGGACGAGGTACCTGGTCCATGCCGGTTTTGCCCTGCTGTTATTATCCGTAATTGTGGTTTTCCGTGCCATCAATGACAGGGCAGTGATCGATAAGCTATTTACGATAGCGGGGTATACTTATGGCCCATTGCTCGGGTTATATGCTTTCGGATTGTTTACCCGCTGGAAAGTGAAAGATAAATGGGTGCCGCTTATTGCCCTGATTTCCCCCGTATTGTGCTATTTCTTAAGTATATATGATCAAATGTTATTAAATAATTATAACTTTGGATTTGAGCTTTTGATCATTAACGGTATTTTTATGTTTCTTGGCTTAGTCTTAATTCGAATTAAAAAAATTAACTAACTAATTCATATTTAATTGTATGAGCAATTTTAGATTCAAAGCGATTGAAATTTCTTTATCCCGGTCCTTTGATAAAAAACCGCTTTCATCCGGGAAAAAAATATCTGAATATTTTGGTGAAATGACATTTGGGATCAGCGTCATGCGCGAATACCTTTCCAAGGAAGCGTTTAAAGGGGTTATGAATGCCATGGAAAGCGGTGAAAAGATCGACCGCAGGGTAGCTGACCAGGTGGCGGCTTCGATGAAAACCTGGGCTATCAGCAAAGGCGCCACGCATTATACGCACTGGTTCCATCCGCTGACCGGCGCAACTGCAGAAAAACACGATGCATTCATTGTTCCGGTCGATGACGGAAAAGCTATTGAGAATTTTAACGGTGACCAGCTTGTGCAGGCTGAACCCGATGCTTCGAGCTTCCCGAGCGGCGGGATCCGTAATACTTTTGAAGCCCGCGGATATACGGCCTGGGATCCTACTTCGCCCGCTTTCATCCTGGATGGGACCCTTTGTATTCCAACGATATTTGTGTCTTATACCGGCGAAGCGCTTGATTACAAGACACCTTTGCTCAAAGCGTTGCATGCCCTTGATAAAGCTGCCGTGGATGTCTGCCAGTATTTCGACAAGGATGTGACAAAAGTCATCGCAACATTGGGATGGGAACAGGAGTATTTCCTGATTGATTCAGCTCTTTTTGCTGCCAGGCCTGACCTTGTGCTCACCGGCCGCACCCTGTTCGGGCATCCTTCTGCAAAAGACCAGCAGCTTTCTGACCATTATTTCGGCAGCATCCATGAAAGGGTTGCCAATTATATGCGTGATGTGGAATATGAATCGCACCGCCTGGGAATACCTCTGAAGACCCGTCACAATGAAGTGGCACCCAACCAGTATGAGTGCGCTCCCATTTTCGAAGAAGCCAATCTTGCGGTTGATCATAACCAGCTTTTGATGCACCTGCTGAAAAAAGTGGCCAACCACCATAATTTTACGGTGCTGTTTGCATGAAAAACCTTTCGCAAGCGTAAATGGTTCCGGAAAGCACAACAACTGGTCGATGAGCACCAACACCGGCGTTAACCTTTTATCTCCCGGTAAAACAGCCAGAACTAACCTGCAGTTCATTGTTTTCATCGTCAATGTCCTGAAAGCTGTTTATGAACATGCCGATCTGCTGCGTGCCGGCATTTCATCTGCAGAAAATGACAACCGCCTGGGCGGTCATGAAGCTCCGCCATCGATTATTTCGGCCTTTATCGGTTCTCACCTTACCAAAATTTTAGATGAAATAGAAATTAAGGTAAAGAAAGGTCAGCTGACCAACTCATTGCAGGAAGAACTGAATGTCAATATCTCCAAAATACCTGAAATCCTTCGTGATAATACCGACAGGAACAGGACATCACCATTTGCTTTTACCGGCAATAAGTTCGAATTCCGTGCCGTCGGTTCCTCCGATACCTGTGCCAGGGCGATGATCATCCTCAATACGATCATGGCTGACCAGCTGAAGAAATTCAAAAAGGATGTCGACAGCCTGATCGCCGGTAAAGTCAAGAAAGATGAAGCCATCTTCCAGGTTTTAAAGCGGTATATTACAGAATCGAAAAATATCCGTTTCGAAGGAAACAGCTATAGTGAAGAATGGATTAAGGAGGCTGAAAGGAGAGGGCTGACAACTGCAAAATCAACCCCGAGAGCTATCAAAAACTACATTTCCGGCAAAACGATCAAGCTATTCCTGAATCATAGCGTATTTACAGAGAGGGAACTGCAGGCCAGGTATGAAATCAAACTTGAAGCTTTTGCCCGCAAGCTGCAGATAGAATCCCGTATGTTAGGTGACCTGGCTAAAAATCACCTGATACCAACCGCCATCCGCTATCAGAATACCCTGATTGAAAATGCCATGGGGCTAAAGGAGGTGCTTGATGCCAAAACATATGTTAAACTATCTAAAAACCAGGTTGATACGATAAAGGAAATTTCGGAACATATCAGCCAGGTGAAAATAAATGTCGATTTGATGCTACAGGAGAGGAAAAAGGCCAACAGGCTGGAATCCATCGAAGAAATGGCGATTGCTTACGATGAACAGGTTAAGCCATATTTTGATGTGATCAGATATCACATAGATAAGCTGGAATTGCTCGTGGATGATGACCTGTGGCCCCTGCCAAAATACCGCGAGATCATGTTCCTGAAATAAAAATTCTGATTCGGACGTATGAAAACCAGACTGATTAATCGCCCGGGCATTGCTGCCATCACCATCATCCTGTCATTGCTGATAAATTCTGAACTGTTTGCCCAGCTTAGGGTGACAAGGGTGTCGGCGCCAGAGATGCTGACGGGTAAAAACGGTATCGTTTATTCTTTGCCCCGCACGCTGGTGCATGTTGACCTGTGGATCGGTAAAACCCAGCAATTTGCCGGGCCACTGGCAGAATTTGCCGATGAGTTTATGGGCCTGGATGATGTGATTACTAAAAACTCTGTGAATTATTCCATCAATAACGCTTGCATCCGGACATCCGTGGAAACGGACCCCGGGCAGGTTTACCTGATCGAAAAAGAGGAGAAATCGCAGGGAGAGATCTGGATTTCCTTCGGGAAAACTGCACCTGTCCTTAGCATTGAAAAATTCGATAATACAGTCAGCCCTAAAGGTTTTGCAGACTGGGATGAAGATCTGTACATGGTTCAGGAACCAGGGCATTTGTTCAGGAAATACTCTGAATCGGCGGCCAGGGATGTCATCGATACGATCATCAGAAAAGTCAGTATCGATACGTTGGTGATTGAAGAAAAGATATTAAAACACACCCTGGTGGAATATACCGACCGGGAGAAAGCCCGCGAAGCTGCCGCGCGGATCAGGCAAATAGAACAGGATAAATATAATCTGATGATAGGATACCAGGAAACCGCCTATTCGCTTGAAGCCCTCGATTTTATGTATAACAGGCTGGAAGAGCAAAGGCTTGAATACCTGAAATTATTCACAGGCGTGAGTGTTACGGAGACATTAAAATTTGATTATCATTTTTATCCTGAAATCAGGAAAGAAGAATCAGGAATATACCCTGGCCGGATTTTCAAAGAATGCAGGGATGACCGAACCCGGGGATGAAAATGCTGTTATGGTTAAAATCCTGGCAGAAATCCCGGATACAATTCCTGGCCCGCCTGCTGATGTCCAGGCCGCAACCGGGCTTGTATACCGCCTCCCGGTATCAGCGCTGGCTGTGTTATCTTACCAGGAAACGGAAATCGTTTCAAAACCTGTTGAAGTTTTGCAGTTTGGCATGTTGCTGACATTACCGGCTGAATTCAAGCGTGTGGAATTCGACCTGGAAACAGGCACTTTGAAAACTGTTATCTTAGAATAGCCAGATTTATTTGACCAGCGGCTGGGCAAACCTGGTTACGTCTGTCGCCGTTATTTGCCCGTCACAGAGTATGGTGAGCCGTTCCACTACGTTTCGGAGCTCGCGGATGTTTCCGGTCCATTTCATGCTTTTAAGTTCCTCAAAGGCACTATCGTCGAAGAACATCAATGGCTTTCCCTGTTCGGCGCAGATTTCCTCCATAAAATAATTGGCCAGCAGCGGGATATCTTCCTTTCTTTCGTGGAGGGGCGGAACATGGATAATAATGACGCTCAGGCGGTGGTAGAGGTCTTCCCTGAACCGGCCGGCAGCGATTTCTTCCGTAAGGTTTTTATTGGTGGCGGCGATCACACGGACATCCACCGGGATATCTTTTTCGCCCCCAACACGCATGATCTTGTTTTCCTGCAGTGCCCTGAGTACCTTGGCCTGGGCTGAAAGGCTCATATCGCCGATCTCGTCGAGGAACAGGGTGCCCCCGGTTGCCAGTTCAAAGTCACCTTTTCTTTGTTTTATCGCCGATGTGAATGATCCTTTCTCATGCCCGAAAAGGTTGCTTTCGATCAGTTCTGAAGGGATGGCAGCGCAATTAACCTCAATGAACGGCCCTTTGGAACGCTGGCTTTTTTCGTGCAATTGATGGGCAACCAGCTCTTTGCCGGTTCCGTTGTCCCCGGTGATCAGAACCCGGGCGTTGGTTGGCGCAACCCGGTCGATGATATCCAGGATGCCTTTCATGGCTTCGGTTTCGCCAATGATCTCATATCTTTTACTGACCCTTTTCTTAAGGAATTTGGTTTCGGTAAGCAGCCGTGATTTATCAAGCGCATTGCGGATCGTAACGAGCAGCCGGTTAAGGTCGAGCGGTTTGGCTATATAGTCGAAAGCGCCTTTTTTAATGGCTTCTACGGCGGTTTCGATGGTGCCGTGACCGGAGATCATGATCACCGGGGTATCGTATTCTGCAAGGATATGGTCCAGCACTTCAAGCCCGTCCATCTGCGGCATTTTTATATCGAGCAGGATAACGTCGAATTCGGCCAGTTTCAACATTTCAAGCGCCGTCATACCCGAATCCGCATCGCTGACCTCATATTTCTCATAGCCCAGGATATCCCTCAGGGTGTTCCGAATGCTTTTTTCGTCATCGACTACAAGGATTTTTGACATGGGAGACAGATTAGATATATTGGCAAAGTTAAGGATTTACAATTTAAGGATTACGGCTTGGATCAGGGAATTAGTTTTGGGATTGTCATGACTATAAACAGGTAGAATGGATATAAATTGCTTGATTGCATGGTAAATTTGAAAATATGCATTACAGGATTAGTTTAAAAGCTATAAATTTAACATGCTCAATACAAACGATCTGTAAAAATCACCTACCATGAAATGTTATAAAATTGCATCAATTTTGTGTGTTGTTATTTTAATATTTTCATGTAAGAACAACGCAGATAATGAGAATGGAGTAAATAATTTAAAAGGCAGTAAATGGATTTTGATAGGCTTTCAGCCACATGATACCCAAGTAGAAGAATTCAAACCTGAAAGCTTAAGGGAAATGAATATCGAGTTTACTAATGAAAATACAGTTCATGCGATAAGTTCGTGTAATACATTTGATGGTTATTATTCAATTTTGGACCCGGATACATTACAGATTTATAGTCTGTACACAACTTTAATAAATTGTGAAAATGACACAATTAGAAATTGGGAAAATAAATATTATAATGAATTAAAAAATGCCGAGAATTACCAAATTGTTTCAAGTAGTTTAATTATTGAAACGAAATCGAATATTGCTATCATTTTTAAAGCAAATTAAATGATCAACTAAACCTAACGAACACGCAGCGCCCAGCCCGGACATTAAATTTAGCTTTCCACGCGGTCGGAAAGACATAATGCCAGGACGCTCTCCGGAGGAGAGCCATATTTATAGCAAGGACGGGATAAAAGATAAAAAGCCCCTCCCTTTGATGAGATATCTCGTTGAATATCAGATTCACAGGGAGGGGTTTGGGGAGGGTTAAGCAGTCTCCCTCCCCTTGATCCCCTCCCATGCCAATTTCAACAGAATAATATATATTATCGTGGGAGGGGAAAATATTTTCTTTATGCCGCCTTTCTACAAATATTTCACTCCTCCGGAGTTCCGCGAACTGCTGACTACTTAATGCCACTAACATTCTTCATATTTCATTATACCGCATTCTGCTATTCCTATCATCTTATACCTCGCCCAATCTTCATACCTTTGTGTATGCTCAGCAGGTTATATATTCTGGCCCTTACTTTTTACGCTTTCATCAGCTATGGACAGGATCATTCCATCAAAGTCTATTCGGATAATCGCCTCGAATACGATTTCCCCTGGGCAGGAGGCATGAATTCGTGCCAGTTCGGCAAGGTGGATATGAATTTAGACGGACTGAAAGACCTGGTCGTGTTTGACAGGGCCGGTGACCGGATCATGCCTTTCCTGGTCGTCCAATCAGGTAGTAATTTCGAATATAAATATGCCCCTGAATTTGCAGAGAATTTCCCTGTCCTTTCGCACTGGGCGATTTTTGCAGATTACGACCTCGACGGAAAAGAGGATATCTTCACTTATTCACCCGGGTACGCGGGCTGAAAGTATACCGCAACACCTCGGGAAGTACGCTGGAATTCACCCTGGAAGTTTTTCCATTCCTGACTTCTTTCCAGGGTGGGGGATATGTCAATATTCTCGTAACCTATGCCGATTACCCCGCCATTACTGACCTCGACGGGGACGGCGATCTTGATATCCTAACTTTCTGGGGACTGGGCTCATTTGTCGAAAAGCACCGGAATATGTCGATGGAAAAATACGGGCATGCCGATTCACTGGATTTTGAAAAGACGGAATTTTGCTGGGGATATTTTGCTGAGAGCGAAGAATCGAACGATTTGACGCTGGATACCTGCCTGAGATGTGGGGATGCGGGGAGGCGGGGAAGCGGGGAGGCGTGGATGCGGGGAGACGGGGAGCGCCATACCGGCTCAACTTTTCTGGTACTTGACTTAAACGATGATAATCTGTCGGACCTTTTGCTTGGAGATGTGGATTATCCCAACCTGGTTGCGCTGTATAACGGGGGAAGTCCGGATACCGCCCGGATGGTTTCTTATGACTGGCAATATCCGCCTTACGACAAATCCGTTAACCTGTTTTCAATGCCTGCAGCATTCAATGATGATTTTGACTTCGATGGAATTAAAGACCTAATGGTCTCACCTTTTGACCCTAATCCTTTCCTGACGGAAAATTTCAGGAGTGTTTGGCTTTACCATAACGACGGGACCAATAGCGCCCCTCTTTTTCATACAAAGTCCCTGTCATTTATACAGGACCGGATGATAGACCTGGGAGCCGGTGCATACCCGGTGTTCTATGATATCGACCAGGATGGCCTGGTGGATTTGTTTGCCGGCAATTATGGCTATTATGACACCTCTTATTTAGATGAGTTTCTTATCCTTCATACCGAGCAAACCGGTAAGCTGGCTTTTTTTAAGAATACCGGAACACAGGAAACACCTGCCTTTACATTTGCCGAAAGGGATTTCGCCACAGTATCCGCCCTTGATCTCAGGGGAATTGTGCCTGCTTTCGGTGATTTAGATGGAGATGGCGATACGGATATGCTTCTTGGATGTGAAACCGGGCAGATAATTTTATACCTGAATTCCGCAGGAACCGGAGAACCTGTAAACCTGGAATTTAACCAGTCAGATTACCAGGGGATCGATGTTGGAGCATACAGCACTCCGCAGCTTTTTGATCTTGACAGGGACAACCTGGATGACCTGATCATCGGTGAAAAGGGAGGTAATCTCAATTATTTCCGAAATACCGGGACATTCCAAAAACCTGCATTTACCCTGGTGACAGACAGCCTGGGGAAAGTGAATGTGACCGATCCTGCCGTTTCGCTTGACGGGTACAGTGTGCCATTCTTTTTCAGGGATGCGGCCGAACATACTCATTTGCTGGTTGGTTCGGAACAGGGAGTTATTTATTATTTTACCGGGATTGACGGTAACCTGGCTGGAAAATTCACTGAATCCGACACCCTCGCCGGTCTCATCGGTTTGGAGGAATTCAATGCAGACCGCGGATACCGGACGGCCCCGGCTTTATTTGACCTTGATCAGAACGGCCACCCGGATTTAATTGCAGGAAATTTCTCAGGCGGAATGGAATACTTTGCCAGTTCTGAAAATCCTCCTGTCGCCGGCCTGGATGACATGGATTTATTAATTCCTGATGTTGTAATTTACCCGGTACCGGCGCCAGGTCAATTTAATATAAGTATGACCGATCCGGGTAACTGGCGTATTGCAGGTGTGAAGATCCTGACAATGGATGGCCGGGTAATTCATTCTTATGTTTATGATAAAATGCTTCAATTAGCAATAAACATCAACCTCGTTTCCAAAGGTTTATATGTTTGCCAGGTTCTTTTAAAAGAGATGAATACAATGCAAACCCATTCCTGTCAAAGTAAGTTAGTCCTGGTTTTTTAACATTTTTTTGGCAGTTTTATCGATCAATTTGGTGTACTTTTGCCATCCATTATCGATTGTTTTACCGTTTTTACCTTTTTAACCTTAATAAACCCAGCGCTGTGAAAAAATCACATAACATAATTATAACTATTACTTTAATTTTTTTCTCCTTTTGGTCATTTGCTCAAACTGTATCTCTTCCTGACAGGACTGCTTTCAAGTGTGAATCGATGAACTTCCCTGTTGTTGCGGCAGGATTTCCTACTAATATGGCCGCCGTTACCATTTTCATCAGTATTGATCCATCTTTACTTACTTATACAGGGTATACACCCGGACTCATTCCCGCAGCTGTTAATTACGACCCTGTAAGTCAAATGGTAGGTATTGTTTGGACGAGCACAAATCCAACAAATATAAACGGGACCCTGGTTACTCTTAATTTTACCTACAAGGGTGGGAATTCAGATCTTGTTTTTGAACCCGGATGTGATTTTCAAACTATTTTGTTTCAGCAGGTCATCCCGGCTTATGATGATGGGAGTGCCGGGCCCCTGGCCAGCATCGCATACCATGTGGATGGTGCCGTTGTATCATCGGGGAATGGGCTCTCATGGGCCACTCCGTTTAAAACCATCGGAGAAGCTACCTCGATGACCCTGAAAGCCGGCGATTCAGTGCTTGTCAAGCCCGGAACCTACGCTGAGACTGTAAATATCAGGAGCAATGGGAAAGAAATCGTCCCGGTTAAGTATAACGTTTCAGTTTCAGATACCAATAAAATTACTTTTCCAACCGGAACCGACCTGGGTTGTATTGACCTGAACGACCATGCAGGGCAATTTTATGCTTATGTTTACCGGAGCTGGAATTGCAATAATGGTGTTTATAAAATATTGCTGGTTAATACCGAACAACGGTTTGTGATTGTTGAAAATGCAGCATTTAAGCCGGAATCGGGAGCAGCAAGCGACACTTCGCTTTTGCAGGCCTCCATTGGTCAACCGGTGTTTTATCTGAAATACACCACAGCTCCTGAAACACAACGGGTTATAGTCAAAGCAGCCAGCGTTCCAACCGTTAACAAATCCGTATGTTACATTGGAACCCCTTCAGTCAGCGGGGATGATGTTACTATTCCAGCCAATTATAATATTGTGGATGGATGGGATTTGACTGCCAACACTGGCTTAACCGGATTATCGGGATTGAGATTAGTGGGCTCAAAATTTAACGTCTATCGCAATTCAAGGATTTATGAGCTTGATAGTATGGCAGTGTTCCTCATGGGAAATTCAACCACTTCGCATCCATGTAATTACAATATGATCCTTGACAATAAAGTTTATAATACAAAAGCAAGGGGATTGAAAATAGGAATTCATAATGGAACCGGAACTACCAACGCGGTGCAGTTCACACTTTTTAAGGGAAATGAAATGTATTCTTCAGGAACCGGAGCTAATATCAATTTTCAGAATGCGGTGGATATCCATAAGAATACTTCTTTCACTGTTATAGAAAAGAATACGATAAGAAATTTCAATCTGAAAACAGCGGGGAAAGGAGCTGTTGAAATCTGGGATTATGCAAGAAAGAGCCTGGTTTACGGTAATTTTTTAAAGAATATCGGCAAACTCACAAGCGGCACCAATTCCTTGATTTATGTCAGGAATAATAATAATAATATCAATGTTTACAATAATGTGTTAAGGGATTCACTGGTGCAAAATACCGACATTTTTGCATTCCGGTTGAATGGAAATTACTCTGTTTCAAACAGGGTTGTTTTTAATACAATTTACAACATTGATAACGGGATCCTTTTTGAAGACACGGGACTACCGGCAACAGTAGATTTCAAACTCCAGGATAACATCATTTACATTAATTCCGGAATCGGCGGTGTTTATTTTACGCATGCCGGGGGGACAACAGGCCGCTTTACGGTTTCATACAACTGCTATCCGACAACACCTACATTAATCGGTCAGCCTTACCATCTTGAACCGGGCAGGCAGGTTGGTGACCCGTTATTTTTAAATCCTTCTTTTTCCCTCAGTGCTGCAGGACTGAGTCTCCTGCCCGGATCGATCTGTATAAACAATGGCACAACTGTGTCAGGCATTGCGAATGATTACCTCAACCGGGCCAGAAGTACAACAACTCCTGCAATTGGGGCTTTTGAAGGACAGATTGTGGCTTGTGCCTGGACAGGGGCTGCTGGCCAGGGCTGGCACAATTATAAAAACTGGGATATTTTATATGTGCCCACTGAAGCTATGTCTGCATTGGTCCCTGACAGAGCTAATGATCCCCTGGTTTCGACCGGCAATGCAGTATGTAAATCATTGCAGCTTCAACCGGGCGCCCAGCTCAGGATGCGATCTCCGAGGACTCTTACTGTATCTGAATAAAATATCAAGCGGGACAGGTTCATTCTTTTCTATAAAACCTCTTTTTACGGACATTAGGTTGTAATTTTTAAGATTTATATTACTATCTATATCTTTATATGATTAAAGGCATCATATATTTAATTACATGAAATATTATTTTGCGACTTCTGTTTTGCTATTGTTTCTATTTGGCAATATCATCCCGGCCAGGGCCCAGTATGGTTATAGCGAATTTGTGGAAACACTTATCACAGGGATTACTGATAGCTCATTAGCCCTGGTTGACCGTCAACTCAGCGGTGATACTTCTGTTTATATCGGTGGCGTGCTTGATTCCATTAAATCAAGGCATTCAGACTATCCCGGTAATGCAAAAGCAGCGCAACTGATCCTTGAAAAATTTGAATCTTTCGGACTTGAGGCTGATTACCAGCAATATGACGGAAACGGATTTAATGTGATTGGAACAAAAACAGGTACGGTGTTTCCAAATGAACATTACATTGTATGTGCCCATTATGATGCCCAGCCTGGCGGCCCGATTGCACCCGGGGCGGATGATAATGCTTCAGGTACCTCCGCCGTTATTGAAGCAGCGAGATTGTTAAGTCCCTATGATTTTGATTATACTGTTAAATTCATCGCTTTCGATGAAGAAGAGCAGGGGCTTATCGGAAGCCGGGCTTATGCCGATACGGCCTATAAATACGGTGTTATAATCAAAGGTGTAGTAAATCTGGATATGATCGGATGGGATTCAAATAATGATTTTGAATTATCGGTAAGTTCTAATGTTCAATCGATGCCACTCTTAGCTGATTTTACAGATATCCTGCGCATTTTTCAACCTCAATTATCACCACATCTTATTACTGCCCCAAACAGCGACCATTCCAGTTTCTGGAATAAAGGTTATCCTGCTTTACTGGCAATTGAAGAATATCCTGGTGATTTTCTCCCCTATTACCACACGGTGAATGACCTTTTTCAATACCTGAACCCGGCATTCTTCGTGGCCATGACACGTGGTGCAGTTGCATCTGTGGCAACGATGGCGCGTAATTACAAGATGAATATGAGCCATCAGCCATTCGCCAATAGCCGCAACAACAATGACCGAATCGCAAACCTGGTGCTTTCCGGACCTCATATGATCGACACCGGAATCTACAGCCCAAGGCTCTATTACAAAATTGATGATGTGGGCCTCAACTTTTTGAACGCTTATCAAATTTCAGGCGATACTTTTAAATTCTCTATTCCCGGGCAACAAGCCGGCAGTAAGGTTTCGTACTATTTTGCCGCCCAGGATGCTGATGGTGAATACGTGGTAACCCTTCCTGAGGGCGGGAAAGGTATAAATCCTCCGGGTAGTGTCTCACCACCTGTTTTTTACAGCTATTATATTATGAATGATACCGTGGCTACAGTCTGTGCATCCGGCCTACCAATGAGTATCCCCGGATATCAGACCGTCAATAAGGTTGTAAATATTCCATATTCAGGGCAGTTACTGGATGTAAATGTTTCGATTAGCCTTAACCATTATTTGGATAAGGACATTAACCTTTACCTGGTTAGTCCTTCGGGACGTGAAGTTATGCTGAGCACCAAAAACGGTACGGGCATGGATCATTACACCAACACTGTTTTTGACGATGAGGCAGTGACATTTATTAACCAGGGCATGCCGCCGTTTACCGGAACATTCAGGCCCGAACAACCCCTGTCCGCGTTTGATGATACAGCCGCATCCGGGAACTGGTCCTTAAAGATCAGGAATGCAGGGTCAATTCCGGGTACCTTGACGAATTTTTGCCTGACGTTGACATTATCCAGCAGCAGCAATCTTTATGTTGATGCGTCCCGCCCATTTTCAGGAGATGGCCGAAGCTGGCATAGCGCTTACCGGACTATTTCTGAAGTAACAGAGCTGGAACCACCTGCAGGATCTCTTATACTGATAAAGCCCGGAACTTACCAGGAAGATCTCATCATCACCAGCAATGGACAGGAAATTGTACCGCTGAAAACCGGGATATCCCTGTCAAACGGACATAAGATCCAGTTCCCTGCCGGGACCGATCTGTCAGGTATTGATCTTGCCGGTAACCCGGGAGAGTATTATGCCTGTGTTTTCAGAAGTAAATATTTTAACAGCGGCTATTACCAGGTAAACCAGGTTGATGAATCAAACGATTATATCATGGTCAACGGGCATAGATTTAATGATGAAGAAGGTGTGGTCGGTGATTCTGCTTTATTATCAGCAGTCGTCTGCAGGCCTGTCATCTATTCGAAATATTCTGCAGATCCTGAAACGGAAAGGGTTGTCGTTGATGCGGCCGGCGATGAAAGTATCAGTACGGTTTTGTACCTGGGGGATGCCATTGGCGATGGTGCTTATGATGCTTTGCCGGCAAATTATAACATCATTGACGGAATTGATCTGACCGGCTCCGACAATGGGGGAGGGATTCATATTCAAAGCTCTTCGTTCAATATAATTACCAACAGCCGGATTTATGAATTAAACGGTGCAGGGATCCTGGTTAATGGAAATGCTGACCATCCGGCCTATTTCAATCTCATCATCAATAACGAAATCTTTAATACCCCAACCGAAGGCATTTACATAGGCGCCGCTGAAATGACTGCCTATAATAATCATACCCATTTTACACACCTTATCGGGAATGATATTCATACTTCCGGTTCCGGACCTTATGCGATGCTTGAAAATGCCATTGATATCACGGATGCAAACAGGTCTTCCTTAATTGAAAGCAATGTTATTCATGATTTCAACCTGGTGAGTTCCGGTAACGGGGCGCTGAATATAGGTTCCGGAACAAATCGCACGCTGATAAACGGGAACATCTTTCACCAGATTGATAAAACCGGCGATGGGCCACGTGCGATTATCATGGTGCATGATCAGTCTATTAACCTGGATATTCTTAATAACATCCTTTATGATACGCTGGCCTCCGATAATGACATTTATGCATTCCGGGTTGATGGCACAGGCCACACTTCTTCAAGGGCGGTTCACAATACCATTAACAATATTGACGGTGGATTTCTTCTTGAAGATTATGGCAGTGCACCTGGTTTCGTCATAAGTAATAATATCATCCGGATCAATGACCAGTATTATACTCATTTGGGCGCTGAGGGCCGTTTTCAGGTCTCCAATAATCTTTATCCTACCGATCCAACTCCTGACCCATCGATGCCCTATTTTGAGGAGATTGGCCGGATTGTCGGAAACGTTGATTTCATGGATCCTCCCGGTGGCGATTTTAATTTATTGATCAAATCAGACAATGCAATCTGCACAGGTATGGGTTTATCTTCCCCCGTTTTGTATGACGCCAGTCGCAATTCGCGTGACCCTGAAATGCCCGATATCGGGGCAATGGAACTGGAGAATAAAATCGTATGGACCGGGCTGATTGATCAAAACTGGACCAATCCCGGCAACTGGAGTACAAATGATATCCCTGACAGCTTTTCAAATGTTGTGATAAAGGATGCCTTACACAATCCTGTTATCAATATTGATAATTATGTTATTAATGGTATGTTGTTAAAATCGGGTTCCTTCCTCTCAATCATTCAAAATTCAATACTGGAACAAAGGTCGGAACGTCGTCCGATATTAGAATAAAAAAGGGCTGTCCCGACATTTGAGACAACCCCGTATTGAGAAGGACCTGGTGTTTGTATGGATTACTGGACGATCATTTTCTTCGTCACTTTTCCTGCGCCGGTGTTGACCGAATAGAAATAAATGCCCCTGCTCAAGCCGTTGGCATCGATTTCAAGATCATGCATTCCTTTCGCCAGGTTGCCTATGTCAGTCGTTCTCACCAGGCTTCCTGTCAGGTTGTAAATTTCCACTGTGATATGGGCATCCTGCAATAGATGAATCTTTATGAAGGTATTGGAAGAGAATGGATTAGGGAAATTCTGTGAAACGATTGCGGGTAGTTCGTGGTTATCTTTGATCCCGGTAATCGTATATGACTTAACAAAATCGGGGATATAATAAAATTGTACAGGCAAAAGCGGGTCATTGTTGGTCATTTCCTCATAAACAAAAGGTATAGTGCAGGTATAGCTTGACTCAGTAACTTCCGAGAACACATAGTGGCTCATACACCCAAAAAAGGCATTCCACATGGCAGCTGACAGGAAGGTCACATTTTCAGCCGCATCCCCATGCTGGTCAAGTGTGGGCAAATATTCCCGGAAAAAAATGTCAGGCTGGCTGTTGTCTTCAATATCAGGATTTTCCGTATCGATCCAGGAGAAGAAAACGATGGCCCCGTCCATGGTTGTGGCCACCTGTGGACGGTTATACTGGGTAATCGGGGCGTCGCTGGCCCCAAATTCAGCCTGGAACCGTTTTATATTGCTCAGGTTAAAAGATCTCCAGGTTTGCCCCTGGTCGTCCGACCAGATATGGAACATGGCTATAAGGCCTTCCGATGTATATATTACGCCCTCTTCATTGTCGGCAATACATACTAAACCTACGATATGAGGGTTTCCCCATGCATCCACCGAAAGGTCACATTCATAACCCATGTAATAATCAATTTCATCCCTTGGCGGCACCGGCTCAGGATCAAAGAAGGCAATAAGCACTTCGTCAGTGATGAACTGCTGAACCTCTTCCAGCCCATCCTCGCCACCCAGCTGAACTTCAATCGGATCACTCCAGGTATCGCCACCATCGGTTGTTTTCAGCAATACGGGATGATAACTGGTATAAGGAAGTACATCAGGCAGGTTGGTCATTACGCAAATATAACCTGTCAACCCATCCGGTGAAAACGCAATCTTAATGTCATTGATCCCATCATCTGGATTAGCAATCAGCTCGAGGAGATCAAAATTGTAATTAAAATCAGAAAGGTCCGGCTCCCATATCCCGCGTCCAACAATGAGGGTGCCCTGGTAATTATACGTAGATGGGTCACCAATTGAATTCTGGTCGACCATCCAGGCTTCCCCCGCCTGGGTAATTGTAAATGCTGATGGCAGGTACTGGTAATAGGGTGGGGTGGAAGTCTTGTTATGCTGTGTAGGAGTCGAGCCATCAGCCAGTTGTTTGACGCCATATGCATACCCTCCCCAGTTAGTCCCGGACCCGGTATTACTGCCGTCAAGGGTTGGCGCAAAATAGTGGAAATAGGCATTGTCAGGATCCGTATTCCCGGCAGGATTATATAGCGCACCCTGGGGGTAACGGCCATCATAACCGTCGGGAAGCGTTGGGTCATAAGCCTGGACATTATTTTCCCAGTTCAGGCCGCCGTCCTTTGAAATATCATAAGCCAGGTAACCGGTCCCGGGAGGAATGATCATACGATGTATAAAGGATACCGAATTAATATTATTATCGGCCCATAAATAAGTGGTCCTGAAAAAAGCGAATCCGAAGGCATTGCCCGACTGCCCTATTGCTATAGGATTTACCATGTTGAAGTCACTCATTCCTTTTAATGGACTGGCTATTTTATTTGCATTCCAGTAGGGTTTAGTAATGAAGTCTCCCGGTGCATGCCCGATATAACTGGCAGCAGGCACCTTCGGACTCAATGGCTTAAAGATTTCTTTGCTGATCTGTGCATAGGCAGTTGTAAAACATACCATTAATGCAAATAGTAGTAGTTTTTTCATAATTGTGAGATTTAATTAGTTATCCGAAATTAACTCATAATCAAAGCAAAATATATAGGACAATCTACCAATCGCATGTTTGGATTGATTGTTCCATTGTTTCAACGTTCCAATGTCCCGGTTTCCAGATTGCATAAGCTGAATGCCGACCGCCGACCGCTGACCGCCGACCGCTGACCGCCGACCTCCGACCTCTGACCTCCGACCCCCGACCTTCTCTTTATATCCTTTCTAAATTTAATCCTTTCATTTTTCATCTGTAAAAAAATGAGAAATTTGCTCTTCTAAACTTATAAAAATAATGAATTATGGCCGGAAAAACCTTTGCTGAAAAGATTTTCGATGCACCTGCAGGGAGCATCGTATTTAAAAAACCTGATATTGTTCTATCGCATGATAATACTTCAAGCATCAGCAGCACATTTAACAAGATGGACGGGCAAAAAGTTGCTGATCCTGACCAGTTGCTTGTGATCCTGGATCATAATGCACCTCCGACTGACGCAAAACTGGCCAACCAGTACCAGAAGATCAGGGACATTGTCAGGCAGCAGGGGGTCACAAAATTTCATGATGTTGGTGACGGGATCTGCCACCAGATCATGGCTACATTATGCCAGGCCGGGGATGCTGATAGTCGGTAGTGACAGCCATACCGGCACGGCGGGGGCTTTCAATGCATTTGCCGCCGGGATTGACCGGACCGAAACAGCAGGCCTATGGAAATTGGGCGAAACCTGGTTCAGGGTCCCTGAGACCTTGAAGGTCACTCTGACCGGCCAATTGAGAAAAGGCGTATTTGCCAAGGATATTTCACTCTGGATCATTGGCATGATTGGTTCCAGCGGGGCAGATTATATGTCCGTTGAATTTCATGGCGAAGGGATTAAAACATTGTCTATCTCCGAAAGAATGACCCTGGCTAACCTGGCATCTGAGATGGGTGCGAAGAATGCGGTCTTTCCCCCGGATAATATCCTGGAGGAATATTTTGGAGGACCTGTGAAAGGTATTTGGGCTGATAAAGATGCCAGTTATATCAAAGAGATTGAGATCAACCTCAGCGAAGTTTTTCCGGTTGTTGCTGCACCACATCATGTCGACAATGTCAAAGCTATTTCTGAAGTCGAGGGGACGCCGATACACCAGGCAATGATTGGAACCTGCACAAACGGCCGGTTCGATGATCTGTATGAGGCCGCTATGGTGATCAAAGGCAAAAAACTTCCCGCAGGCATGCAAATGCTGGTAATTCCTGCTTCCAAAGATATTTACCTCCAGGCTCTCCGGGAAGGCTTGATAGAAATTTTTATGGATGCCGGGGCCAATGTACTGGCATCTTCCTGCGGACCTTGCCTTGGAACAGGGCAGGGGATACCGGCTGACGGTTATAACGTCATCTCCACGGCAAACCGTAATTTTAAAGGACGAATGGGTAACAAGGAAGCAAATATTTACCTTGCTTCTCCCGTTGCCGTGGCTATGGCTGCCCTGGCCGGTAAGATCGTCGATCCGAGAGGAATCAGTGCCAATGATAAATTCCCTTACCAGAGAGAGCAATCAAAGACCGTGATGATCGGTGCTGATGATGACCGTTTGATCGATGGTGTATGGAATTATTCTGATGTGGATAACCTAAACACTGACCAGATGTTTGCCGGAAACCTGACATATAATGTTTTGAGTTCCGAACCTGAAAAGATCATGCCTTATCTGTTCAAAGGATTCGATGACAGTTTCGCGGAAAGGGTTAAAGAAGGACATATCATCATCGCCGGGGCTAATTTTGGCTGCGGGAGCTCGAGGGAGCATCCTTCTGTCGGATTGGCTTATGCCAGTATCCAGGCGGTGATCTGCAAATCCGTGAACCGGATATTTTATCGTTCATCGGTAAACCAGGGACTGCCGATCATTCTAGTTCCTGAAGCTGTTGATTATTACCAGGCCGGGGATCCGGTGAGTATCGATTTTGCGAAGGGTACCATCATGGTCAGGGACAGGGTTTTCCATTTTGAACCGCTTCCCGGGAAATTGATGAAGATTTTTGAAGCTAAAGGACTGGTAAATTATATCAAACAGGGTATAGAGCCAATTACAGCCCAATCACTAAATATTGTTGAAAAGTAAGTAAACATTCTGAAGGTTATATATGTTCTTTATGTAATTTTGCGGCCTTAATTCAAAATTTACGGGGCCGCATCTCCGATACATGAGAAAATATTACCTCCCGATACTTATTATCATCCTGCTTGTCCCGGCCTATTTTCTTTTTGCAGAGGCCCATCCGAAAACCGTCGGTCGTTTTCCTTTTATGGTTTTCCTGCTCGCCATCGATATTTATCTTTGGTATTCATTGTACAAAAAGATCGGGTCGTTACCGGCCCCGGGCAAAGTTACGATTGGTATCCTTTATTGGATGCCCCTGGCAGCATTCGTCTTTCTTACATCAATTTCTTCCATTCAAAATGTCAACCTGGCCCATCCTCCTTTAATATCCTATATTCTGGGATTTACTGTAGTGGCCTATTTTTCAAAACTGATCACGGTTATCTTCTTTCTTTTCGCTGATTTCTACAGGATCATTATATTTATTTTCAGGCATGCAAGGGCCAAGAAAACCGGGAAACCGATCAGTCATGATACGACAGCTATTTCCCGCGGAAGGTTTTTAAGGACATTGGGTTTGGCAACCGGCGGCCTGTTTTTCAGCGGGATGGTCATCGGGATGGTTAAATGGGCTCATGATTTTCGTGTCCGGGGGGTGAATTTAAACCTTCCGGATCTGCCATGGCCTTTTGAAGGATTGAGGATTGTCCAGATATCTGATCTTCACCTCGGAAGCTGGGCTTCTGTCGATCCTATTGAGGAAGCGGCAGGTATCATCAATGACCTGGACCCTGACCTGGTTTTATTCACGGGGGATATTGTCAATTACAGTACCAATGAAGCTTTGCGATTCAAGGAGGTTCTTGAGGGCATCCATGCAAAGTATGGCGTTTATGCCATCCTGGGCAACCATGATTATGGCGATTACGTCAACTGGCCTTCTGAAGCTGAAAAGGAACAAAATATGGCTTCCCTGTACAGCTTTTTCGAAGAAATCGGCTGGAAACTGCTTCGTAATGAAAACGATGTCATTGAGATTGATGGTGAAAAGCTGGCATTGATAGGGGTCGAGAACTGGAGTGCCAATCCAAGGTTTCCCAAACTTGGAAATCTCCCCAAAGCTATGGAAGGAATTGCTGACGTCCCTGTGAAGATCCTGATGTCGCACGATCCTACGCACTGGGAGAAAGAGGTCAGCCTGAAATATCCCGATATTGACCTTACTCTTTCAGGGCATACCCATGGTTTTCAGTTTGGCGTGGAACTGAAACATTTCAGGTGGAGTTTTGCTCAATATGTTTACAAATACTGGGCAGGATTATACCAGGCTGAAAATACGGCAAAACCTCAATATCTTTATGTTAACCGTGGTTTGGGTATGATCGGGTACCCCGGACGTGTTGGGATTCTTCCTGAAATTACCTTAATAACATTGAATTCCTGATTAGCCAATTCACTTCAGGGAACTACCTGGTCAGGATCAGGACCAATGAAACGACCCGGGTGGAGAAATTACTTGTTAATTAGAGTTCAAACCACTTTTCGACCTGTACCGTTTTGTCTTCCGGCTCATTCAAATGCCTGAACTCATTGGTATGCCGGTTATACACGTAATCTTTTTCCCAATTCCTGTGATTTTTTTGCACCTGACTTATGGCATCCATGATATACAGGAGTTCTTCATCAGTCATGGTCGGGTGCAGGGAAAGTCTTATCCAGCCTGGTTTTAAGGATAAATCTCCCGAGCTTATCAGGCTGGTGATCAGGTGTGATTTATCATAAGAAACATCAAGCAGGTAATGTCCATAGGTTCCGGCACAGGCGCAACCTCCGCGGACCTGTATGCCATACCTGTCGTTCAGCAATTTGACCACCAGGTTAAAATGGATATTTTTCAGGTAAAATGAAATGATCCCGAGTCGGTTTCGGATATTATCCGCCAGCAAATGAAGGTCAGGTATCCTGTCAAATTCACGGAATGCTATGGCTAATAATTCTTCTTCCCGTTTCCGGATATTTTCCGTTCCCATTTTATTTTTCAGTTCGATAGATAAAGCCGCCCTGATAGCCTGGAGAAAGCCAGGCGTGCCCCCGTCTTCCCTTGCTTCAATATCATCGATGTACTTGTATTCGCCCCATGGGTTCGTCCAGTCGACCGTTCCGCCACCGGGCTGGTCAGGTGGGCGATGGCCTTTATAAATGTGCTTGTCAAAAACGAGGACACCAGAACTGCCCGGTCCCCCGAGAAATTTATGCGGAGAGAAAAAGATCGCATCGAGTTTTTCTCTGGGGTCGGAAGGATGCATATTCATATCGACATAAGGAGCTGAAGCTGCAAAATCGACAAAGCAATACCCGTCATATTCATGCATGAGCCTGGCCATCTGGTGATACGGGGTCCCGATGCCGGTGACATTGGAACAGGCAGTGAATGTGCCGATCTTGATTTTCCGGTCTTTGTACTTCTCCAGCAATGACCGGAGCTGATCCAGGTCGACCAGCAGATCGGGGGATGGCGGGATTTGAACCAGATCAGCCATAGTTTCGAACCAGGATGTGTGGTTGGAATGATGTTCCATATGGGTGATGAAAACCACAGGCCGTTCATCATCTCCCAGGCAATCGTGCTTGGATCCAAGGCCGCAGCTTTTAAGTCCGAGCATCCGTTGTAATTTATTCACAACGGCTGTCATCCCGAAACCTGCCGTGATGATCACATCATCAGGTGAAGCATTTACATGTTCTTTTATTTTTTTGTGGGCAAGGTGATATGCTTTGGTCATAAGTGTGCCGGTCTCACTCGTTTCTGTATGAGTGTTCCCGATAAAGGGCCCCATCGATTCGACGATCTTTGTTTCAATCGGGCGGTAAAGCCTCCCGCTCGCTATCCAGTCGGCATATACGATAGGAACCTTGCCATAAGGGGAGGAGAATGTATGATCAATGCCGATTATATTATCCCTGAACGGTTTAAAGTATTTCTCCATAACGGGGTTGTTTGGAAAGCAAAGATAAATAAAATGGTCAGGCTTGCATCCCTGGCTAAAAGTGCCTAATCGCTGTAAGAAATCTGCATCAGTGAAACTTCAAAATCCCCGCCTTCAGGATAGAAGGTGATCCAGTTATTATCATCGCTGAACCATTTGTACTGTGCACTGATCCTCACCACAAACTCAAAAAGGTCTTCCCCGGCAGGGACTTTTATCACCACACCGCCATTTTTTGTCTGGTCCTTGCCAAAACTGATGATGAGCTTATATTCATCTTTGGAAACATTCCGCGCCCTGAAGAATATGTAATTGCTTTTACGGTCTTTGACAGGAACGGGGATGAAATCAAATTTATGCTGTGTGTTGTTTGAGATAAGTAATGGTTCTTTATTGATCTGGACAATAGATCGTTCTGTAAGCAGTTTTAAAATGCGGCGGACCATTTCTTTGGGATATTCCTCTTCGGGCTTTAATAAGATAGAAGCCCTGTATGATTCAATGGCATTGTCATAAATTTTCGAAGCAAAGAATTTATCGGCATCGGCTATTGACTTATCATATTCTTCCTGGATCAACTGCCTTTTTTTCATAATTTGCTCATTGACCAGTTTCAGCTTATCCAGGGGATAAAGTTCTTCAGGCTTGAGTTCCAGTGCCCGGTCATATTGCAGTTTGGCCATTTCATAGTCTTGCTGATCAAAGTAATTGTCAGCTTTGGATATGGTTATCTGGTAGGTCTGATCGCGCTGTGCTTCCAGGGCATCCAGGGTACGGTTAATTTCGATTACCTGTTTATTTGGAAATTCCTCGGCAGGTTTGATGGTAAGGGCTTCCTGGTATGCTGCCCTGGCTTCTTCATATTTTTCATTTTTCATAAAATCATCCGCACTGGCAATAATTAAATTATATTGCTCATCGATTTCCTTTTGTTTCCTGATCTCTTCTTGCCGGGTTTCTTCCTGCCTGGCAATTTCTGCGATTGCAACATTTATTTCAGCAATCTTTCCCTGCGGGTAACTTTCCCCGGCCTTCAGGCCGAGGGCTGCTTGATAACCTGCCATAGCTTTCTGGTAATCCTTTGCCTGGAAAGCTAAATCGGCACCTGAGATGGCATCTCCGTATTGCTTATCGAGGGCTTCTTTAGCAGCGATCTCGCCGAGGATGCCATTGATCTCGTCGATCTTTCCCTGCGGGTAACTTTCCCCGGCCTTCAGGCCGAGGGCTGATTGATAACCTGCCATGGCTTTCTGGTAATCCTTTGCCTGGAAAGCTAAGTCGGCAGCTGAGATGGCATCTCCGTATTGCTTATCGAGGGCTTCTTTAGCAGCAATATCACCCAGGATGCCATTGATCTCGTCGATCTTTCCCTGCGGATAACTTTCCCCGGCCTTCAGGCCGAGGGCAGCTTGATAACCTGCCAAAGCTTTCTGGTAATCCTTTGCCTGGAAAGCTAAATCAGCAGCTGAGATGGCATCTCCATATTGCTTATCGAGGGCTTCTTTAGCAGCAATCTCGCCGAGGATGCCATTGATCTCGTCGATCTTTCCCTGCGGGTAACTTTCCCCGGTCTTTAGACCGAGGGCCGCTTGGTAACCTGCCATTGCTTTCTGGTAATCCTTTGCCTGGAAAGCTAAATCAGCACCTGAGATGGCATCTCCGTATTGCTTATCGAGGGCTTCTTTAGCAGCGATATCGCCGAGGATGCCATTGATCTCGTCGATCTTTCCCTGCGGGTAACTTTCTCCGGTCTTTAGGCCGAGGGCTGATTGATAACCTGCCAGGGCTTTCTGGTAATCCTTTGCCTGGAAAGCCAAATCGGCAGCTGAGATGGCATCTCCGTATTGCTTATCGAGGGCTTCTTTAGCAGCGATATCGCCGAGGATGCCATTGATCTCGTCGATCTTTCCCTGCGGGTAACTTTCCCCGGTCTTTAGGCCGAGGGCCGCTTGGTAACCTGCCATGGCCTTCTGGTAATCCTTTGCCTGGAAAGCTAAGTCGGCACTTGAGATGGCATCTCCGTATTGCTTATCGAGGGCTTCCTTAGCAGCGATATCACCGAAAATGCCATTGATCTCGTCGATCTTTCCCTGCGGATAACTTTCCCCGGCCTTCAATCCGAGGGCCGCTTGATAACCTGCCAGGGCCTTCTGGTAATCCTTTGCCTGGAAAGCTAAGTCGGCAATTGAGATGGCATCTCCATATTGCTTATCGAGTGCTTCATTAGCTGCGATTTCTCCGAGGATACCATTGATCTCGTCGATCTTTCTTTGCGCGTAACTTTCCCCGGCCTTCAGGCCGAGGGCAACTTGATAACCTGCTAAAGCTTCCTGGTAATTTTTGGATTGCATGGCCAGGTCTGCAACCGAGATGGCATCCAGATATTGGGTATTTTTAACTTCCAGAGCTGCCTGTTCAACGGAATCATTATCGATTTCGAAAACCTTTTCCGCCTGGTAAGCGGCTATACCTTCCTGGTATTCCTGCTTGGTGATGGCATTCTCCTCCCCGGCAATCTCATCCCGGTTTTTACCGCCACTTGCCTGTTTACTGGCATTTGTTGCAAGAATAGTTTCGATCTCCTGGATCTTCTGCTGGGGATATTTCTCTTCAGGATTGATCCCGGCGGCATTGCGGAATTCAATCAGTGCAGCCTCATAGTCCCTGTCATACATTAGCTGATCGGCATTTGTGACAGCTTTTACATATTTATCCCGGATCCCTAAAATTTCGTTGATCATAGTGATCTGGTCAAGCGGATATTGCTCCTTCGGGAATAATGCACTTGCAGACCGGTATTGCTCGCGGGCTTCCACATATTCATCGGAGAAAAACAGGCGGTCGGCCCCTGTGATAAGGTTATTATATACTTCTCTATTGCCGGCCAGGTTCGATAATATCGTATTGATCTCATCAACCTTAACTTTCGGATACTGTTCCAGCGATTTGATCCCTATCGACCTGTTGTATTCATCTCGTGCTTCTTCGTAACGTTCTTCCTTAAAAAGGTTATCTGCCCGGGCAATAGCCTGTGTATATGCATCTTCCTGTGTCTTTCTCAGGCTGAGCGCTACATTGATATCGTTGATCCGCTGTTTTGCGTAATCTTCTTCAGGTTTAAAATGCAGGGCATTCTTATATTCGATCATCGCCCGTTCATAGTCCTGCTCGCTGAACAGCTTGTCGGCAAGGGCAATGGTAACTTCATAACTTGACCTGTTGGATTTGGAAATGTCCATCAGGGCAATGTCTATTTTTTCAAGCATGCTTTTCGGATATTCATCAGCAGGCTTGATAGACTGGGCCTGCAGGTATTTCTCCTGCGCCAGCTCAAATTCTTTCGATATATAATAATTATCCGCTTCTTCAATGATGGAGGCATAAGAATCCCAGGCAATTTTGAGATCCTGCGCCTCTGCAAGTTTCTGTTTCGGCAGATTTTCATCAGGCTTGAGCAGAATGGCCGCTTCCAGCAACCTGATGGCATCGTCATATTTATTTCTCGAAATAGCAAAATCGGCATCCTGAAGTAAGGATTCATAATTACTCGTTGCTGTATTACTTGCCGTTAATAATGTTTGGACCTGAATTGTTTTCTCTTTCGGGTATGCTTCTACAGGTTTAAGTTTGGCTGCGTTTTGATATTCAGCCAGTGCATTTTCCAGTTGTAAACCTTTCAGGAACAAATCGCCATTAATGATGCTCTTCTGGTATTTTTCCTCCAGGAGCCTGTTATCTTCCTGGGTCCTGGTTATCTCCTGCACCCGTCCGGTAGCATAGGCATCGTTTGGAATTATCGTCAATGCTTCCTGGTAAACCTTCAAAGCAGCATCAAGATCTTTCTTATCATACAGGTCATCTGCAAGCTGGACCTTCTGGGTGTAAAGGCTGTTTTGATACATCTGGACCTTGATCATGTCAAGGGATTGCTGCAGGCGGTCCTTTGGATATTGATCTTCAGGCGCAAGCCGGACAGCAATCTGGTAAGAAGCTTTGGCGTTGATGTAATCCCCTTTTGTAAAGTAAGCGTCGGCCATTTCGATGGTCTTCCTGTATTCTTCAGGATTGTCCTGGGACTGTCCTGTAAAGGCAAAAAAAGCCAGCAAGATCAGCGATAAGAGCACCGTCTTATGTCGATAGGTCATATGTAGTTTTAGTAGCATTAAATCTGTGCCAAAATTAATATCTTAATATCGCCGCTTTTCCTTCAGGACAACTTATTATGAACATGGGTATGTGAACAGGCCATATACAGTTCATTCTATCCGGCCATCTTTCATGGTGATTGTACGGTCGGCCATCCTGGCCAGTTCCTGGTTGTGGGTAACGATGATAAACGTTTGGCCGATGCGGTCCCGTAAGTTGAAGAATAAACGGTGCAACTCTTTTGCCGCCACCGAATCGAGGTTTCCGGAAGGCTCATCCGCCAGGACTATTCTCGGGTTATTGATCAATGCACGCGCCACGGCTACCCGCTGCTGTTCCCCGCCGGAAAGTGCAGACGGCTTATGTGTCATACGGTCTGAAAGGTTCATCATATGTAACAATTCTGAAGCCTTCTTTTCAGCTTCCTTCTTTGCAACTCCACCGATGAACGCCGGTATGCAGACATTTTCCAGGGCTGTAAATTCAGGGAGAAGATGATGGAACTGGAAAACAAAGCCAATGGTTTTATTCCGGAATGTAGCCAGGCTTTCTTCTTTCAAATTCATGACCGGCTTATTATCATAGTAAATATGGCCGGCATCAGCCCGGTCAAGTGTGCCCAGGATATGCAACAAAGTGGATTTCCCGGCGCCGGATGACCCGACTATCGATACGATCTCTTTCTCTTTAATGGATAAATCAATACCTTTCAGCACTTTAAGGTCACCGAAAGATTTATGTATCCCCTCAGCTATCAGCATTTTTCATGATAAATTAAGCGACAAAGATATAACGAATTCAGGTGAATAGTATTGTACCAGGGCAGTGAAGGAAAGGATTGATCCAAATTGACGAATTGTCAAATAGTTCTATTCATCCCGCAGACAGCGAACGATGAAACCGAAAACCTCGTCGTAGTTGCAGTCGTTTCGGTAAACTTCCGGGCCGGAGTAATCGAGGCCACGGTACCACGCTTCATTGTCGAGCGCCGTCGAAGTCCACCAGAAGCTGGTGAAGCCAACACCGTCGAAGTAACCCCTGTAGTCGCGGTAGCCACCCGGCATACCTGAGAAACCAAACAGGTCGGTGCCATTGCCGTTCCCGTACCATCCGCTGGTGGTCTTCAGGTTCGTCCCGGCATCATAGCCACGCCAATCCCAACCGTTGCCCCATTCCGGATCACCGATTCCGTATTGGCTGTCCACCGCCCCCTCCAGCACTTTCCACTCCTCATCGGTGGGAAGGTGCCAGCCCGGTGGGCAGATGCCCTGGGTGCCTGGTTGAGTGGTGTATTGCATCATTTCGTTCCACTGGTAAAGGCCGCCGTATTTTTCGCAACTATCAGGCTCGTTGTTGTAACAGTACTTCTCAATGGTTCCATTGTTCGATTGTCCCATTGTTCCAGGGATCATTTCGCCCACATTGAGATTTTCCTTTAGCCAGCACTGGCTGAAGATCTGGATGGTGTTGTACACCTGTCCTTCGTATTCCACCGTAGGTGTTCCCGGGCAGGGGATGTTGGTGGCGAACTGAAAAGTGTAGTTGGTGCTTTCCTCCGGGGAGTCCGGCATGCCGGATTGTAGGGTGTCTGTATAACCGATATACAGCAGTTCATCCCCCAGGCTGAAGGAGAAATCCTGGATATCCTTCAATGCCTTAAGCTGTGGGAAATAAGCCTCACTACCGGTGTATTCAAGCGAGCGGTCCCACCTGAATGAAATCCTGCCTGCAGGATCTTGATACTGCTGCTCTGTCCCTGCCAATGGGCAGTGAAAAAACACAGGTTTTCGGCACCTGGAGTGAAGCGGAAGGTGTGCTTTCCTCTATCCAACACTCTTTCAGTCTGAATCATCATTCGTCCCAGGATATCGGTCACGGTGATGCTAACTTTTTCCTTCTCAGGAACATACAGCGATACGGTCGTCTGGTCGGCCACCGGATTGGGGTAATTCTGAAATACCTGGAACGCGCTCAGGTTTTCCGGAATTTCAGGAATCCCCACATAATAGATCGACAGCACCGTATCGGGATAATACAAGATTGTATCTCCTCCCTGGGTGCGGTTCATAATTTTAATGCTGTCGAGCTTTATGTAAGCAGTGCTGTTAACAGCGGTAAAACTCAGTTCCAGTGTGGTACGCTGTGAAAATAATCCCAACGAAACGAATGCAAAAGATGCCATAAGGAATAATTTCTTTGACATGGCACGATGGATTTGGCTTGAGCGCACAATATAATAAATATCCGGCCCAATTCCTATGAAAATCGTGCCTGGCAATTAAAAAACTCCTGATTTCCTGGTCTCTAAACGACTCCCAGCGCTTAATAAGACTATTAAAAAACGGTTTTACCAAATGCGAGGATCATATATAAAGAATTGTTTATTAGAAAATATGAAACATGAATTTTTATAACTGTTTGCTTTTACCATGACCGAAAAGCATTAATTTTGCAGTACAAGTCACTTAAAATCTCCATATGAATCTACATGAATACCAGGGTAAATCTATCCTGAAAAAGTATAAGGTCGCCGTACCGGCAGGCATTGTGGCATATACCCCGGATGAAGCCGTCAGGGCAGCGGAACAGCTTGAGGAAGAAACCGGCACCGACCGTTGGGCAGTAAAAGCCCAGATCCATGCCGGCGGACGTGGCAAGGGCGGTGGCGTCAAGATCGCTAAAACCCTGGAAGAAGTGGAACAATATGCCCGCCAGATCATCGGCATGCACCTTGTCACCCCGCAGACCGGACCGGAAGGGAAAGAAGTCAGGAAAGTGCTGGTGGAACAGAATATTTTTTACCCGGGGCCATCGAAAACACAGGAGTTTTACATGAGCGTCCTGCTGAACAGGGCCATTGGTAAAAATATGATCATGTATTCCCCGCGCGGCGGAATGGACATCGAAGCAGTCGCCGAAGAAACTCCCGATCAGATCTTTACCGAAGAGATTGACCCCCGCACCGGGCTGATGCCTTTCCAGGCCAGGCGGATTGCGTATAATCTCGGGTTGCATGAAGAGGCATTCAAGAATATGGTCAAGTTCATCCATGCGCTCTATACCGCCTACATGCAGTCGGATGCAAAGCTCTTCGAGATAAACCCGGTTATCAAAGCGGCGGATGATAAGATATTTGCCGCCGACGCCAAAGTGGCGATCGATGACAATGCGCTCTATCGCCATCCTGATATCAGGAAATGCGCGACTACCATGAAGAAGACCCGATTGAAGTCGAAGCCAGCAGGTTCAGGCTGAGTTATGTAAAGCTGGATGGTAATGTTGGATGTATGGTCAATGGCGCCGGGCTGGCCATGGCAACCATGGATATCATCAAGCTGTCGGGGGCGTCGCCGTCCAACTTCCTTGATGTCGGCGGCACTGCCGATGCCAAAAGGGTAGAGGAAGCCTTCAGGATCATTCTCAAAGATCCCAATGTGAAAGCTATCCTGGTCAATATCTTCGGCGGAATTGTAAGATGCGACCGCGTGGCGCAGGGCATCGTGGATGCATACAGGAATATCGGCGAGATCAAGGTGCCGATCATTGTCAGGTTGCAGGGAACGAATGCCGAAGAAGGTGCAAAGATCATCAACGAATCCGGGTTAAAAGTTCAATCAGCCATACAACTTGAAGATGCGGCCGAATTAGTAAGTAAAGTGCTACTCTGAGAAGAATCAAACATATTGATTGTAAATCACTGCTTATCTTTACAGTCATTATTCTGCAGTCAAATCTTACCTGCATGTCCCAGATTTCTAAACCTGTGAATTACCAGGAAAAAAGGACTGAAATGGTCCGCGACCAGATCCGGTTCCGGGGTGTCAAAGATGAAAAGGTGCTGAATGCCATGCTCAAGGTGGAACGCCACCTCTTCGTCCCGGAAGTTTACCGGGCAGAAGCATACGAAGATTACCCGCTTCCCGTCGGGGAAGGGCAGACAATATCCCAGCCTTATATCGTGGCCTTTATGACAGAAGCCCTTGAACTCGAACAAACGGACAAAGTTCTTGAAATCGGCACAGGATCAGGTTACCAGGCTGCTATCCTGGCCGAGATCTGCGATTCTGTTTTTACCATTGAGATATTTCGGTCACTGGGCCTGTCAGCCATGAAAATACTTGACGAACTGGGTTACAGGAATGTCTTTGTCAGGATCGGCGACGGTTACATGGGATGGGAGGAACATGCCCCTTTCGATGCCATCATTGTCACCTGCTCGCCATCACATGTGCCCGAGAAGCTGGAAGCACAACTGGCGGAAGGGGGCAGGATGATCATCCCTGTCGGCGGGGATTACACGCAGGAGCTCATACTTTTAGTGAAAAAAGGCGGGAAACTGCAGAAAAAAAACGTGCTGCCTGTCAGGTTTGTTCCCATGATCAATGAAAAGGGGAAGAAATACTAACATTTCACATTGAGCATTGAACTCAGAACTCAGAACTCAGAACGGCATACTATCCTCATCATCCAGATCCTTCATATCATTCATCCTGGATGGCACAGTGCGGAGTTTTTCAGGCAGAAGTCCATCGCCAATCCCTGTATCAGTTTCAATGGCATCGTAATCGGAGAATCGGGCATAGCGTGCGATAAATTTCAGGTTTCGTTCACCGAGCGGGCCATTCCTGTGCTTGGCAACGCTGATGACGGCAAGGCCATTGGTAGGTGTTCCATCTTCCATCTCGTCGATCTGGTAATATTCCGGACGGTAAATAAAGAGCACAAGGTCGGCATCCTGTTCGATGGCGCCTGATTCACGAAGGTCGGAAAGAATAGGCTTTTTAGAACCGCCGCGGGTTTCAACGGCACGGCTTAACTGCGAAAGTGCCAGTACCGGGATATCCAGTTCCTTGGCGAGGCTTTTCAACGAACGCGAGATGTTGCTGATCTCCTGCTCACGGTTTCCCTGCCGGTCGTAATTCCCGGTCATCAGCTGCAGGTAGTCGACAAAGACCATTTCGATATTATGCTGGGCTTTGAGCCGGCGGCATTTTGCCCGGAGTTCGAAGATCGATAGGGCAGGGGTGTCGTCGATGAAGATCGGCGCGTCGATCAGGCGGCTGATCTTTGAATTGAGCTGTTCCCATTCGTAATCGGCCAGGTCACCCTTCCTCAGTTTTTCAGCGGGCAGTCCCGATTCCGCAGAGATCAGACGGGTAACCAGCTGTACTGATGACATTTCAAGGGAAAATACAGCTACCGGCTTTGTGAAAATCCACCGCCATATTCCTGGCCATGGTAAGGGCAAAAGCCGTTTTTCCCATACCCGGACGTGAGGCAAGGATGATCAGGTCGGAGCGCTGCCAGCCTGATGTCATCCGGTCGATTTCCGTAAAGCCGGATGGCACCCCGCGAAGCTCTGTCTGCTGGTTTTTGGCCGCTTCGATATAATGCAGTGCTTCCTTGACCAGGGTATTCATATCCATCGTGTTACGCCTGAGGTTGCTGTCGCTGACCGTGAACAGCCCCTGCTCGGCTTTGTCAAGCATATCAAAGACATCCATGGTGTCTTCGAACGAATCTTTGATGATTTCGGAAGAAATCCTGATCAGTTCCCGCTGGATGTATTTCTGGATGATGATATGGGCGTGGTATTCGACATTGGCTGATGAAGCCACACGGTTGGTGAGCTGTGTAATATAATAAGCCCCGCCGGCCAGTTCAAGGTCGCCGGTCTTTTTGAGTTCACTGGTTACAGTAAGGATGTCAACCGGTTCAGAGCGACCGAATAAACTGATGATGGCGCTATAAATAGTCTTATGCTGGTCTTTATAAAAAACATCAGGTTTAAGCATATCAATGACGGAAGTCAGGGCATCTTTTTCGAGCATGATTGCACCCAGGACGGCCTCCTCCAGGTCAACTGCCTGAGGCTGCACTTTCCCGTGCTCAAACGCGTTATCCTGAGAAGTGTCTTCTTCTCTCAAATCCTTTCCTGGCAAAGCCTTTTGACTTATCTGACGGGTTGTATCGGGTGTTATTTTCCATGCCTCAAATATATGAAATACTGACCCGGATTATCTCCCGTAACCCCTTAACTTATCACCAAAATTGATGTTAATAAGTCGTGAAAAAAAAGAAAAAAACATGTATTACCGGCACATCTGATACTAACTAAGTCATGACTAATGACCAATGACCAATGACTAATGACCAATGACTAATAACCAATCACCTCCCCATCCAGGGTCACGTATCCCTTCATCAGATTTGCCGTCAGGCAGGAGTGAACAGGCAGGACACCAAGTATGTCCCCGATCTTGATTTCTTCGATGAACTCCCTTGGGGCGCGCACGATACCATGTTCCTGCGAGAGATTGGCCAGGTAGGCCCCCGCGATCGGGCGTGACCATTCTTTTTCGGAAATGCGCACTATATAGCCGAACAGGTGCTCCCCGTTACTCTTATATAGGAAATCTTTTGAGAAATGAATAGCCCCCCCGTAAATCGTAAGTTCGTTACGCAGCAGGCTTTTCCCGACAACCGGGCAGGCTACCGCAACAGCGATCTGATCCAGTGTGCATGATCCGAGCGAGAATTGCATCAGGTCATAGAAAACAAAATTGCCGGGCCTGATCTCATCAACGGCTGAGAAATCTTCAACAAGGCTGCAACCTGGCGTATCCCCGACGGATATGGTCAGTTCAGGCCAGGCCTCCAGGTAACGCTCCTTGAGGTAGGTCATTTTTTCGACAGTATCTTTATAAATATCGAGGATCTCCTCCTGGCTGTCGGCCGAATAAGTATGCCCGGAATGGGTAAGGAAGCCTTTGAAATTCAACCGGTTAGAACTGGCAAGAAATTCAAGCATCCGGTCAATTTCATTCAGGTCTTTCCAGAGTACGCCTGAACGGTGATGGCCGGTGTCAATTTCTATATAAAAACCGACTTTGAAGGTTAAGCCATTCTCGACCGATTGCAGTATCGTCGAAGTATCTCCAAGAATATTCAGGTTAAGTTCCGCTGCCAGCTCGCTGATCTGTCCCAACTCGGCAAGGTTAACCGGGAATGCGATCGTGATATCGCGCCAGCCATAAGCGGAAAAAAATTTGGCCATACTGACTGAAGAAACCGTAATACTGTGAATGCCAAGCTTACGGAACCAGTTACCGACGAATGCAGAATTATGAGTCTTGAAATGCGGCCTGAAATGCGTATCGCTTTTTTTGGCCTTTTCGTACATCCTGGAAATATTCGATAAACACTGCTCTTTATTCAGAAGAAGTGTTGGTTTTGTTATACTGATCATGATTATATTAATTATCGCAAAAGATAGATAGGCAAATGTAATTATTTTAATCCTGAACCCGGGTCCTGGTATCCGGCATTCATTCCACGTAAACCACCAGGTCGTCCTCAATCCCGGGTTGCTGCTGATATTTCAGGAAAAGCCTGGCAACAGTCAACACATCTTTCTGGCAGTAAACCCTGATCCTTTCAAGGTCCTTTTCTTCCCAGTAAACCCGGTGGATATCGCTCCCGTTTATATCGTCCTTGGGCGTTGGGATATCAAAAACCGCTGATAGCAGTTCCAGTGATGTATAATGTTTATAATCGCCAAATTTCCAGAGTTCCATGGTGTCGAGAGACTGCACCTCCCAGGGTTTTTTACCGGCGACATCCAGGATGAAAGGCAATGGCAGTCCATTGATCAGGATCCTCCTGGCCAGGAATGGGAAGTCGAATTCCTTGCCATTATGGGCGCAGAGCATTTTGTCGGCAAAGTTGAAATGAGCCTCGAGTAATTTGCAGAATTGCCTTAACAGATGGTATTCATCATCTCCGAAAAAGGATTTTATCCTGAATTCTTTGCCCCTGAAAAAGCCTGCCGAGATACAGATGATCTTGCCGAATTCTGCATAGATACCAGCCCGTGGATACAGGCTCATCGGGGTATCCTCAGGGTCTTTTTTCAATGTTTCCGTTTTTCTGTCCCATAACTTCCTGAATTTATCCGGCATCTTATCATACGAGATATAAGCCGGCGCTGTTTCTATGTCCAGGAACAGGATATTTTCAACAATAATATCTTTCAGCATCATCAATCAATTTGCGGCTAAAATTATAAAATCAAAAGGAGATATGGCATGAAAACCTGCCTGAATTGACAATTACATGATTAACTTTGCCCTATGAAACGGGAAATATCACTTTTATTCTCTATTGGCTTTTTGCTGATCATGTTATCATGCGGGAAAAAAGAAGATTCTGGCAACCCGGAAATTACCTTTATTGATCCTGTAGCCGGTCATGTTGTCAATATGCCAGATACGCTGGAAGTCAGGGTGGAGATCAGCGATGACAGGATCATCAGTTCAGTTGTCCTCAGCCTTGTAGATGAAAATAAGGTCCCAGTAATTCCTGCTGAATATTATTATCCAAACAGCCCGGAGTTTTATATGCAGGCTTCCCTTCCCATTGTCGATAAAACCCTTGCTAGCGGAAATTATCAGTTGCTGGTAACGGCAACCGATGGGATTAATTCAAAGGATAAATATCGTGAAATCAAGATAAACGGGTTACCGGTGGAAATAATGGCTTATATCGTCGTCACGGCCCAGTTTGATTTTAAATCCACCATTATTAAGTTAAATCCATCATTTGAAACTGACACCCAGTTCGTTTTTCCGAAAGGCTATTGCCTGTCCGGTGTTCACAGTCTCTGGGAACAGTTTTATTTTGTCTCTGCGGAACCTTCCGATCTTTTTGCATTTGATCCGGCGAACTTCGAGACGGTATGGGAAATGGAAACCTTCCCCCCAAGGCCATTGTTTACAGGTCTTTTCCCGGATAAGGAGCTCGTATTTTCAACGGCCAACGGAGATGCGGGCATTTTATCCGGCAGCGGGAACGTCATATTGAGAACCGCACCACTTGACGATAAAATGATCAAACACGTTACAGCCGATGATAAATACATCTATGCTTCACATGTTTCACTCAGTGGAGAAATCCACCAGCTTTCAGTTTATTACAGGGTGAGCGGGAGCATTAGGGATCAGAAAATGCTTTCAGGGGAGATCTCAGGCCTGGCATCAGTTGGTAACGGCGCGCTGGTTTTCTTTTCATCAGTTCCGGGTACAGGGATCATGGAATATGACCCGGAGAACTTATCAATGGAACAGGTGAACTTTTTACAGAATGAGAACCTCAGATCAGTTGAGAAAGTATCTGATAGCCAGTTATTTTTGGTTACCGATAACCGGGTGATCGTTTATGATCCGGGTATTAACCTGTTTACAAACTTCACAGATCAGCCCTATGATTTTTGCAGGTATGACCACCTGTATGATATCATTTACCTGGCTAAAGGTAGCCGGGTTTATGGTTTTCACAGAACGACCGGTGATTTAATGGAAGATGTATCTTTCCCGGAAGAAGTGCTTGATTTTCAAATTCTTTATAACAAATGACAGGGGAAAATAATACCCGTTTACCTGTTGAATTGAAAATCACGGGAGATGGTTCACATACTTTATATGTCCCCGGATTAAAGGAACATTATCACTCTGTTTTTGGCGCTATAAATGAATCCCGGCATATCTTTATCGAAGCGGGATTGAATCATCTCTCCCATAAAATAAAAAAGATAAATATCCTTGAAATCGGTTTCGGCACCGGCCTGAATGCTCTATTGACTTATATCGAATCAGAAAGGAACAAACTTGTCATCAATTATACTTCTATTGAATTATATCCTTTGAATGAAGATGTTTTTTCAAGGTTGAATTATGCGGAACAAATACACTATAAGGATGTTGATGAAATCTTTAATAAACTTCATTACAGCCCATGGGATCATGAAGTTTTTATTTCTGATTGTTTTATCTTAAAGAAGCTAAAGATTTCCATTCTGAATTATATTCCTGCAAATCAACATTTTGATTTGGTCTATTTCGATGCCTTCGGGCCAGATGTTCAACCTGAAATGTGGACCCCGGATGTTTTTAAAAAGATGGCATCCTGCCTGAAAAAGCAAGGCGTCCTGGTGACTTATTCTACGAAAGGTACTGTAAAAAGAAATCTTTCAGCAGCCGGTTTTTCGCTGGAAAAACTACCAGGACCGGCAGGGAAAAGGGAAATTCTGCGAGCCGTCAAAAGAGTTTTTGGCGGCTAACTCACTTTGCCTTGAATCCAACATACCCCATCAGGGGCTGTTCCTGGATGTCAAACCGGTCAACCCGCGCCCATTGCGGCCCGCGCCGGCACCAGTTTGTAAATGTCTCCATGGCATCCGCTTCACCTTCTGCCTCAATATAAACGGTTCCATCAGTCTCATTTTTTACGAAACCGTCAATATTGAATTCCTGCGCAGTTTTGGCAGTATAATACCGGAACCCGACATTCTGTACTTTTCCCGTAACCCTTATCCTGTAACTCGTCTTCATGGATTCAGCCTTTTTATCATTTGAGCTTCTATCACCAGGAAAAGCTGGTTGGGCTCAAAACTTCGCCAGTTGAACCGGTCAAATTTACCACCAAATGCAATGTAATAATCCAGGTTGGCATGCTTGAATTCCCTGATAATGTGTTCCCTGAAATTCAAAGCCACGATCCATCCATCGTCAATATCATCAAACCATTCCTGGTAATAATCATCTTCCGAAGAATGAAAATTAAAAATATTCTCGCCAATGAGGATGAATTTAATTACCCCTTTCATGATCAATGCATCGGCGATATTTCTTTTGAGGAACATGATATCATTGTGGATAGCATCGTTCCATTCCCCGATCATTTCAATGACGGCAAATCCCACTTCATAATTAACAAATAGGATCTTTAAATACAATGTTGGTGACCCGATCTCATCCCACTGGGGGTGAATGAGATAATTATAAATGGCATGGGTAAACTCAAACTCTGAATATTCCCTGTTATAAAAGGGTGAAAATCTATCTTCGGAAGCAATATAAAGATGTCGCCAGGAGTAATATGGCTCAATATCATGCATGTGACAGACTGGCTAATTGAGGTAAATAATATTTTTAATCCGGAACCACATATGGTAAAGGCCTCCGTTGAACTCAGGGGTAAGGATAACCTGTTCCGCCTCCAGGCTATACCTTCCAAAGCCTAAACCGGCACTGGCCGTCCCTGTTAATACATAATGCCTTACACGGCTCCCTTCCAGTGTATAAACACTTTCCCTGTTGAACATGCCTCCCTGCAGCGTCGCATCGTAGAATACCATTTTATTCATCAATTCAAGCGAAATGTAATAACGGATCCTTTTCTTAAAGGATTTCTGATAGACGGTGGTTTGAAAAATGGATGCATAACGGCTGTTATAATTCCCTGCCTGGAAAAATAAACCGGCTGAGATGTTATTGTACAGTGTGCCAGCCTGTCCGCCTGCAACTATGGCAAGTTCTGTATGCCTTCCGCTGAAAATGCCCTGGTCATAACGGATGTGGTAATTGATGATGATGTCGTTCTGCACCTGGTTGACCCATCCGACAGGCTTATCATCGTGGATAAGATCCTGGGCAGCACCACCAAGTGCTGCCGGGCCTATAATACCCAAAGAAAGCTCACTTTTCAGCCTTCTGCGATGTTCGGGCGAAAGTGATATCCTCTTGAATCCGAGCATGAGGTAAGCAGCAAAGGGCCGGTCATCGTCCAGAACATAGTCGTAAATAAGGTTACGCGGCGTATATAGGTTTTGCGTCAGGGTAACTCCATAATAATTCAAACCATATTTCAAACCGGGCAAAACCTGTACAAGCGGAAAAGAACTTATAGCCGGGTGGTAAAATTCAAAACCTATCCCGCTGGTGTAATAGTAATCAGTGTAATCAAACATATCATTGTCGAAAATGGCGTTGAAAAAAACTTCCGGGGATGTCCTGCCGTTTTTAAAATAGAATTGCTGTTCCGTGATATTTATTTTTTTATTTAAAGAAGATGTTGTTAATGGTTCCTTGTTTTGTTTCAGGTTTCCGCCGGCCGGAATCATGGATTGGGCGTCTATATGCTCGTCAGGGCGAAAATATTCAAAATCCTCCTCAGCTTCAGAAGCTGTATTATTAATGATCTCCCGGCTTTCAGCATTACTGGTGGAGAATCGCGATTCAATGGTCTGGTTTTGCAATGAAGGGTTCCTGCCTTCCTGGTTTTTCTTGGTGTCTTCCGGGTAATTGGCAGTTCGTTCCTCCCTGGTGGAATATGGCTCATGCCTGGCACATCCTGCCAGCAGCAACATGGAACATAGAAAGATAATATGGATGGTTACGCTTTTCATTACTGCTAAAGCAGTGGTTTAGAATATTTTCGGATATTTTTCCGGGTTGATATCATGCATCAGATTATAAACAGAATCAAAGACATCTTCTGCATTCGGGTTGCTGAAGTAATCGCCGTCGGTGCTGTAAGCCGGACGGTGTGCTTTTGCCGTCAGCGTTTTAGGCTGGGCATCAAGGTGATAGTAACCGTGCTGTTCTTCGAGGACCTTCTGCATCATATAGGCAGTTGCCCCCCCGGGGACGTCTTCATCAAAGAAAAGGACCTTGTTCGTCTTTTTGAGAGATTCTGCGATGAAGTGGTCCAGGTCGAAGGGAAGTAAGTGATTGCACATCGATGATCTCGACGTCGATACCAAAATCGAGGAGTTGCGCTGCAGCTTCCTGTGCGATCCTGACACAGGCGCCATAGGTTACGATCGTGATATCGTTACCTTTTTTGATGATCTCCGGTTTTCCCAGCGGAATGGTGTATTCGCCTATGTTGGTAGGCATGGGTTCCCGCAGCCTGTAAGCGTTTAGCGGTTCGATGATAAGCGCGGGTTCATCCGAACGGATGATGGTGTTGTAAAACCCTGCTGCCTGTGTCATGTTTCTTGGCACCAAAACGTGGACGCCACGGATGGAGTTGACGACCATGCTGAGGGCAGAACCGGAATGCCAGATCCCTTCCAGCCTGTGACCTCGTGTCGAGATGATCATAGGCGCTTTTTGCCCGCCGCGGGTGCGGTATTGCAGCGTGGCCAGGTCGTCGCTGATCAGCTGGAGACCGTAGAGAAGGTAATCGAAATACTGGATTTCGGCAATGGGCCTCAGGCCACGCATGGCCAAACCGATCCCCTGCCCGATGATGGTCGCTTCGCGTATACCCGTATCAGCAACCCGCAATTCACCGTATTTTTTCTGCAGGCCTTCCAGCGTCTGGTTTACCCCGCCGATCCTGCCGACATCCTCACCGAATACCAGGGTCTCCGGGAAATGCTCCAGGATATAATCGAAATTGTCGCGCAGGATCTCCCTCCCGGGAACCAGGTGCTGCTCCTTGCCGTAAGCTGCTTTGACCTCCTTCACCTGCAGGGCATTGTGAGCCGATTCGCTGTAAAGATGGGAGCTGTAATTCTCCTCATTCTGCTTCATGGCGATGTCGCGCCAGGCCATCACATTCTTTTTAAGAGAGTTCTGGGGATTGCTGCAGGAATCACAGATCAGCCGGAGGATCTTCTTGCCTGACGACATGATATCTTTCCAGACCGGTTCCCCGACAACGCGCAGCTCGTCTTTAATGGCATTGATCCTTTCCGTTTTGGCGCAATTGCAGGTACTGATATCCGCCATCCGGAGAAATTCGTCACGTTGTTTGCGCATCGGTCCCAGGAAATGGTCCCATGCCGTTTTGCGCGCTTCCCTTGCCTTTTCTGCAGCTTCCGATTCAATGGCATCAAGTTCTCCTGCAGTGGCGATCTTTTCAGCCATGATCCATTCCCGCATTTTCCGGATACCGTCGAATTCTTCTTCCCAGGCCAGCCTTTCCGGTGATTTGTACCTTTCGTGCGAACCGGAAGTGCTGTGGCCCTGTGGTTGGGTGCATTCTTCCACATGAAAGATGACAGGGATATGTTCGGCGCGGCAACGGGCGATGCCTTCTGAATATAGCCTGGCACAGGCCGGCATAATCCCAGCCTTTGACATTGTATATAAGGTAGCCGTTGCCCTTATTATCCAGCTCGAAACCCCGAAGGATCTCTGAAATGCTTTCCTTGGTGGTCTGGAATTTCTTGCTGACCGATATGCCCCACCCGTCATCCCATATCGAAATAGCCATGGGGACTTTCAATACCCCGGCCGCATTGATCGTTTCGAAAAAATGCCCTTCGGATGTGCTGGCATCGCCGATCGTACCAAAAGCCACCTCATTGCCTTTTTGAGAAAGTTTAGAAAGATGTTCAAGCCCGGCAACATTTCTGAATATTTTAGAAGCAAGGGCTAAACCCAATAATCTTGGCATTTGTCCGGCTGTAGGGGAGATGTCGGCAGATGAATTCTTCTGCTTCATCAGGTCTTTCCATTCACCCTTTTCATCGAGGCTGCGCGTGGCGAAATGATTGTTCATGACACGGCCGGCAGTTTGCGGGTTGAAGGAAATATCCGTATCGCCGTATAACTGGGCAAAAAACTCTTCCGGCGACATCATCCCGGCGGCAAGCATAAATGTCTGGTCACGGTAATAGCCCGAACGCCAGTCGCCTTCTCGGAAAACCTTTGCCATGGCCAGCTGTGGGATCTCTTTGCCATCCCCGAAAATGCCAAACTTGGCCTTTCCGCCCAGTACTTCGCGCCGGCCGATAAGGCTCAATTGGCGGCTTAAATTGGCGGTATGATAATCGCGTAAGACTTCTTCTTTATCAAAAGATAACCTGCTTTCCTGCCCTGAATTTTTCTTATTAACCGTATCCTGCCTCATGGAATAAGACTTGCTTTTTGTTATTGCAAAAGTACTTAAAAAAGGAATAAATCAGTTTGCAGTTCGCAGGATGCATTATGCTGAATCGCTACAATCACCCATTAAAATGAAATTGTCTCCCGGTTAATTTGCTTTTTACTCAAATAGCTTTTAACTTTACGCTTGAACCTTACGGTAATGCTCATCCTTTAAAATGAAACATTCTCTTAAAATCTTTGCCGTGCTTTTCATGACTTATCAAGTGATAAATGGTTCATGTTCTCTTATCGCACAACAAAATACCATACAATTAGATGATTACAGGGAGCCATTCCTTGGGGATTTTAAAGGCACGATAATTTCGCATGAATGGGATGTTTACCATCCGGATGAAAATGATACGATAGAAGGTTTAATAAATGTGTCAAAATTCCTGGGTTATACGGTTCAATCCGGGTCTAATTATATTGATATTGAACATAAGACTGGAATTACATACGCCCCTTATTCTGCCGATTATGATGATTCCCAATGTGGCTGGACAATTTATTATACGGATGGCTTTTTGCACCCGACCATCAATAGTGCCGGGATATTAACCTATCCTGAACTTACCGGTTGTGCAAATGGCAATTTAAACGGATATTGCGATGGCGACAGCATCTCCGTTGTCTACGGCAACTATAACCAGTGGGGAGGGTTCCGGATCATAATCAGGGGGAAAAGGGCTTCTTCAATCATTCATGATCCGGAATTGACTGAACCAGAACTTAAAGTATTCCCGGATCCCTGCACAGTTGAATTGTCAATATCTGGAGTAGATGTGCCTGCTGATTTTACTATTTCGGATATTGAGGGCAATATTTATATCTCAAAGAATATACGGGAAATAAAGTAAATGTCTCTCCACTGACCCCCGGGCTATATTTCTTAAGGATTAACGATGGTGTCCAATATAAAACAGTTAAATTCATTAAAGGCAGTTCCAACTAAGTCTGTCTATCAAATTTCTATGGGACAAATCTAAAGGTCGGATTAACATAAAATAGATGTAGCTAAGACTTTTGATACACCTTCAGCACCAATAAAATGGCTACAGCCTCCTGGTTCATTTGATTACCATCTATTTCAACATTCAACATTCAACATTCAACATTATTTTCTTACAAGCCCCTCATTCGTCATGATGAACAACGTCCCGATCTTTTCACGGCGTGAAATATTTTTATGATATCCCATGAAAGGATGAAGATGGTCATCAAGACTTACAGCAATTCCTTCAGGAAGCTGCACCTCAACGCGTGCTTCCTGTTTTCTCCATTTATCATCTTCTGGCACGACGAAACTGTCGGACAACAAAAGGGTGTCGTTTTTCATCTGCCAGTCATAGTTTATTCTCTCAGCTCTCTCCGTAGCCTCGTCTACAAATGCTCCCCTGGCCGCTGTAACAATTATCATCCGTGCCAGGCTGTCTTTACTGGGCTTGAATTTTAGCAGTGGAATACCGTAAAGCACGTTTTTATCATTGGTAACAGCCGTTCTCATTTCCGGGAAATAGAATACCCCGGACCTCTCCCATTCGAAATCTTCAGGGAGACTGCGGTCTACTTTGACATGTAATGTATCATGACTGATGACCTGCAAAATTGATTCCCTGCTGAATTCTCCGGGCACCCGAAATGAGTTGGCAACTTTAAACCCGAATACCAGCGTGATAACCAGGGCGCAGAGCCAGATTATGCCAGCTATCCCGTTGATGAATTTTGCCCGCGGAAGGTTAAAGATAAGCCGGATACCGGCCCAAAGCATCATAAGCAAGGGTATCCCCGCAAGAACCATCATGCCTGTGGCAAAGGTGCGTAAATCGGCATCATTGCCAAAAATCCTCTCTGTGACTGAATAAAGCGGGAATGCCTGCAGGCCGGCATCTTCCATCATTGCAACTACCGGGAAGCGGAATAATATCGACAGGTAAGCTATTGTTAAGGCAATACCCACCAGCAGGATCAAAATCCCCACGAAAATAAGCAGGATTCTCAGCAGCACTCTCCCAACTTCACCGAGACTATCGAGGAACTGGTCCCGATGATTGCTTTTAAATTCCTCTTTCTGTGTCCGGTAGGTTGCCTTTGCCTTCGATGTGAAGTCGCTGATCTTATTTTTAATCTGATGCACCTCCTCACCTATTGATTTCTCGATATTGGAAATGTTGACCGGTTCTCCTTTCATTTCGAGCCTTTCGGCAGTAGTGCGTGCTTCCGGGACAACCAGCCAGAGGATCAGGTATACCAATACTCCGAACCCGGATATCAGAATGGAAATAATGAAAATGACCCTTACCCAAACCGGGTCCATGTTGAAGTAGGCACCCAGGCCGCTGCAAACCCCTCCGATCACTTTCCTTTCGGGATCCCGATAAAGCCTTTTCGGCATGCTGGCATAGGAGGGCTCATTCCCGCTTCCGGCGGATTCATCATCCATGGCAAAATCAGCCGGCTGACCCAATATGGCAATCACTTCAGCGATGTCATCAATGGTAATTACTTCTTTACTGCCTGAGATCTTTTTTTGCAGGAGCTCGGCTATCCTGGCTTCAACATCCGAGATCACTTCCTCTTTTCCTTCAAAGCCCCTGAAATGAGATTTGATGGCTTCAAGATAACGGTGAAGTTTTTCATAAGCATCCTCTTCAATATGGAAGACGAACCCGCTGATGCTGATTGTTAAGGTCTTTTTCATTATATTGATATATTGTTAAATTGTTAGATTGTTATATTGTTCCAGTGTTCGTCTTCCACGTCCCATCAGTCTCCCAGTCTTCCAGTCTTACAGTCGTTACAGTCGTAGCGGTCTATCCCTTCAAGCAATCTCTCCACAGACTCCACCAATTCTGCCCAGTCCCGGGCCATACCGTCCAGCGCTTTCTGTCCGGATTCGGTTATACGGTAATACTTTCTGGGTGGTCCCTGGGTCGACTCTTCCCAGCGATAACTCAACAGGCCTTCGTTTTTCAACCTTGTAAGCAATGGATAGAGTGTTCCTTCGACAACGATCAGCTTTGCTTCTTTCAGTTTCTCAATGATGTTGGACGCATAAGCGTCTTCTTTCGAAACAATGGAAAGAATGCACAATTCGAGTACACCTTTCCGCATCTGGGCATTATTTCTTTCAAGATCCATGATGCAAATATAATACATATTTTAGTACTATGCAATACCATAGTACTAAATATTTTTAAATATTTTTAAAAATTTTGCTGTTTCCTTTGTTTTACTTACCTTTGCACACAATTTTTGAAAAAATAAGGTTCATATGATAAACATCACATTTCCCGATCATTCGGTCAGGCAATTCCAGAAAGGGGTCACCGGGCTGGAAATTGCCCAGAGCATTTCAGAAGGGCTGGCGAGAAATGTGCTGGCGGCCAAAGTAAATGGCGAAGTCTGGGATGCAACGCGTCCCATTCATCAAGATTCGACACTCCAGTTGCTTACCTGGAATGATACCGAAGGCAAGGCCACCGTATGGCATTCATCAGCACACCTGATGGCCGAAGCGATCGAACAGCTTTATCCCGGTGTGAAATTTGGCATCGGACCTGATATTGAAAATGGTTTTTATTACGATATCGATTTCCTGGATTATAAAATTTCAGAAGAAGACCTGAAGAAGATAGAGGAACGGATGCTGGCACTTGCACGTGAAAAGCAGGTGTACAGGCGCCGGGAAGTTTCAAAAAACGATGCCCTTGATTATTTCACCAAAAAAGGCGATCCATATAAGATTGAACTTATTTCAGGCTTAAATGACGGCGAGATCACATTTTACGAATCAGGTACTTTCACCGACCTTTGCCGCGGGCCGCATATTCCCGATACTGGATTCATTAAAGCTGTCAAACTGCTGAACATTGCCGGCGCTTACTGGCGTGGCGATGAGAAACGCCAGATGCTGACCCGTATTTATGGCATCACTTTCCCGAAACAAAAAGAACTTGATGAATACCTTATTTTCCTGGAAGAAGCCAAAAAGCGCGATCACCGTACTTTAGGCAGGGAACTTGAGCTTTTCACATTTTCCCAGAAAGTAGGAGCAGGGCTGCCGCTCTGGCTTCCCAAAGGAGCCGAACTGCGGGAAAGGCTGGAGCAGTTCCTGAAGAAGGTCCAGCGCAAGGCCGGTTATGTTCAGGTCATTACCCCTCACATCGGAAATGTGGAACTATACCGCACTTCCGGCCACCTGGCCAAATACGGGAAAGATTCTTTCCAGCCGATCAATACACCTATTGAAGGGGAGCAGTTTTTCCTTAAACCGATGAACTGCCCGCATCATTGTGAAATATATAAGAGCAAGCCGAAATCATATAAAGATTTACCTCTGCGCATTGCCGAATTCGGACCGTTTACCGTTATGAACAAAGCGGTGAGCTCCACGGACTGACACGGGTGCGTGGGTTTACCCAGGATGATGCCCATATTTTCTGCACCCCGGAACAGGTAAAAGATGAATTTAAAGGGGTGATCGATATCGTTATGCTGATCTTTAAAGCGCTGGATTTTAAAGATTTTACCACCCAGATTTCCTGCGTGACCCAGATAACAAGGAAAAATATATCGGCTCTGATGAAAACTGGGAAAAAGCGCAGCAGGCGATCATTGAAGTCGCGCAGGAAAGCGGGCTTGAACTATGTGATCGTGGAAGGCGAAGCGGCTTTTTACGGCCCCAAGATGGACTTTATGGTCCGGGATGCCATTGGCCGGAAGTGGCAGCTTGGCACCATCCAGGTTGATTATAACCTGCCGGAACGGTTTGAAATGGAATATACCGGCAGTGACAATGAAAAACACCGCCCGATCATGATCCATCGGGCGCCGTTTGGTTCGATGGAACGCTTTGTCGCCGTGTTGCTGGAGCATTGCGCAGGAAATTTCCCGCTGTGGCTGACGCCTGATCAGGCAATAATACTGCCGATCAGCGACAAATTTCTGGATTATGCAAAAAATGTTATACATTTGCTGAAAAATTCCGAAATTCGCGCCCTCGTTGATGAACGCAGTGAAAAAACCGGCCGGAAGATCAGGGATGCGGAAATCAGGAAAATACCCTACATGCTGATTGTAGGTGAAAAAGAAGAGGCAACCGGCTCAGTTTCAGTTAGAAAACATGGAGCAGGGTGATCTTGGGACTTTTTCAATTGATGAATTTATCAGCCTGGTAAAAAATGAAGTTGAAGAATCATTGAAGGATCTTTGATGGTTTTTAGATTATATAATGTTTAATTAAAATACAGGAGGAATACTTATAGCAACGTCATTTCCATTTAAAAGCAGGCCGCCGCGCCGCGAGATCAAGCCCAAGGAAGAACCATACAAAGTGAATGAGCTGATCAAAGCGCCGGTAGTCAGGGTGGTCGGGGAAAATGTCCAGATCGGAATTTATAACATAAAGGAAGCGCTACGCCTGGCTGAGGAGCAAGACCTTGACCTGGTGGAGATATCACCAAGCGCCAATCCACCGGTTTGTAAAGTGGTTGATTATAAGAAGTTTCTTTACGAAAAGAAGAAGAAACAGAAGGAAATCAAGGCAAATTCAGCCAAGATCGTGGTGAAAGAGATCAGGCTCGGCCCGAATATCGATGATCACGATTTTAATTTCAAGATGAAACATGCCATGAAGTTCCTGGAAGAGGGTGCCAAAGTGAAGGTGGATGTGTTCTTTAAAGGAAGAAGCATCATTTACAAAGAAAAAGGGGAATACATCCTGCTGAAGTTCGCCGCCGATCTTGGAAGAATATGGAAAAGTGGAGCAACTGCCCAGGCTGGAAGGAAAGAGGATGATCATGATGATTGCACCGAAGAAATAAGACGGTAAGACTATAAGACAGTAAGACTATAAGACAGTAAGACTATAGGCCGCGAAGACAGAATAACAATTTAACAATTTAACAGTTTAACAATTTAACAATAGAACTTACTTAAACAATCAATATAAAACAAAATGCCTAAAATGAAGTCAAAATCCGGTGCCAAGAAAAGGTTTGCACGTAACCGGTACCGGTAAGATCAAGAGGAAGCATGCTTACAAAAGCCACATTCTGACCAAAAAGACCAAGAAACGGAAACGTAACCTTGGTCATTTTACGGAAGTGTCGGGAGCCGACCTGAAGAATGTCAAAACATATGCTTCAGTAATTCAATTAGTGTTAACTTACTTTCAGCACTAAGAGTCATGAAACAAAGGCCGCTGAAGTAAAAAAGAAAGGGTTATGCCAAGATCAGTAAATGCAGTAGCATCAAAAGCAAGAAGAAAAAAGATTCTTGACCGGGTAAAGGGCCAGTGGGGCCGCCGCAAAAATGTGTGGACCGTTGCCAAGAACGCCTATGAGAAAAGTTTATCGTATGCTTACATTGGCCGCAAACAGAAAAAACGCGATTACCGCGCGTTGTGGATCCAGCGTATCAATGCAGCCGTCAGGGAATACGACATGTCGTACTCCGTTTTCATGGGAAAACTGAAAGAACACGATATCGAGATTAACCGCAAAGTCTTAGCCGATCTCGCTATGCACAATCCCGAAGCCTTCAAGGCCATCGTGGATAAAGTGAAGTAGCTGTTCAGCTTCGCGATATTTGAAAAAGCCATCTCTCTGAGGTGGCTTTTTTTGTTTAGCATAATATTAACAGTTTTCAACATGATCTAATATCAATTTTCATATTTTTGTTATTATAAATCAATTCGTTAATTATTATTGTGACATTAATTAAATAATACAATCATGAAAGCATTAAAAATCATCGGGCTAATTTTACTCATCCTCGTACTGGTTTTTTTGGCCGTAGCCTTTTTCCTCCCTTCCAAAGTTTATATTGAGGAATCAATCGTGATCAATAAACCTGCGAGCGTAATTTTCAAGCAGGTCAATAACTTTAATAACTGGCCGGCATGGTCGCCATGGCAGGCCAATGATCCGGAACAGGTGAACACCTATGAAGGCCCGGAACAGGGAATTGATGCCAAAACAACCTGGACCAGCAAGAAGAATGGCAATGGCAGCATGACCATTATTGAAAGTGTCCCATACGTTAAGGTCTCTTCTTCACTTGATATTGGGATGTCGGGAGCAACGAATGTGTTCCTGCTGAAAGAAGATCAAGGGGCAACCAGAGTAACATGGGGTGTAAATTTGCCTAAACTGGCTTATCCGGTCGAAAGGTACGTTGGACTTATGATGCCCGGAATGATGAAAGTGTTTTTTGTGAACGGACTCGAAAAGCTGAAGGAGATCACTGAAGCAATGCCTGCTCCGCCTGTTCTTCAGTTAACGGAATTCAAGGAAAGAGCGGTTTTATCGGTTATCGATTCCTGCAACTGGTCTGATATCGAAATGAAGATGGGACAGATGTTTGGCGAGATCATGGCCATGCAGAAAGGTGGAAAGTTTCAATTTGCCGGGGCTCCTTTATCCATGTATCATAAATGGGATGAGGTCAACCAGTTCACCGTTTTCGAAAACTGTTTGCCTGTTGACAGGCAAGTTGAAGGAAAAGGAAGGGTTCAATATAAAGTACTGCCTGCAACCCGTGCTGTTATGGGAACTCATTTCGGTGCCTACGATAAGACGATGTATATGTATGTTGCAATGGATGAGTTTATGAAGGATTTTGGACTGGAACAGGCCGGCGGTCCTATTGAGGAGTATATCACCGATCCCGGGACGGAGCCGGACACTTCAAAATGGCAGACAAATATCTATTTTCCGGTTAAATAGAAGGTTTTAATATGGATCGCAGGGATTTTATTTACCGGGGTACCGGTATGATTGCAGGAGGGATTCTGCTGAACTTTGCCCCACTCAGTCTTTTTGGCAGATCAGGACTTCCGGATCTGTGCAAAGTCAAATCAACCGATTATTATGCAGCCACCCTCAGGGCAGTCCATGAATTGGGCGGGATCAATAAATTTGTTCCCCGGGGGGCTACTGTCGGCTTTCTGATTAACTCTGCTTTTGAAGAGCCGGGCACCTATCCTCATCCGGATATTGCGCTGGCTATGCTGTTCTTGTGCTGGGAAGCCGGGGCCGGGGAAATCGCCATGCTTCAACCGGTTTCAAAGGACTACTGGAGAAGAAGCGATAAGTATTCAAAGCACAGGTTTATTACCGATGAACTTGTCCAGGTTGAGAAAAATGAATTTCCGGCTGTTTTTAATGAGAAAGATTTCACGGTTCTTGAAACGATCAACGGGGCCGTTACTCTGAAAAACATCGAAATTATCCGGAAGATAAGCGAGGTCGATGTATTTATCAATATCCCTATCATGAAGCATCACGCGACCACGATCCTGACAGGGGCATTAAAGAATATGATGGGACTCACTACCAGGAAAACCAATGTGACCTTTCATTTAGGATCGGGCGTAAGGAACGATCCGGAGTACCTGGCTCAATGTATCGCTGATCTTAACCTTATCAGGAAACCGGATCTTATTGTCGCCGATGCCATAGAGTTTATCACCGGGAACGGACCTTCCGGTCCGGGGCCTTTGAAAAGACTCGACCTGGTGGTTGCTGCAACTGACCCGGTTGCCATCGACGCTTTCGGAGCTACATGCCTTGACGCTTATCCGGATGATATCCTCACGGTTAAGAGTGCCTATGATCTTGGCCTCGGAGAAATGGACCTGTCTAAACTATCAATTCTCGAAATTCAAGCCTGATAAAACATGAGAGCGATTTTCACCGGCTGGTTATTATTCATTTTATTATTGGGCGCAGATTTTATGTCCGGCCAGGACATCAACAGCCTGGTACCTTCTCTTTCAGAGTTGGAAGGATGGAAATTGACTTCAGAGCCGCAGGTATTTGCCGGAGATGAACTGTATGAACTGATCGATGGAGGCGCTGATATTTACCTTGAATACGGATTTTTCAGGGTAATATCTGTTCAATATGCCGATCCTTCGCAAAATAATATCCAGGTTGAAGTTTATGAAATGACTGATGCGTCTTCGGCTTATGGTATTTTCAGCCTGACACAGCAGTCGGCAGACTGGTCGAAGCAATACGGGAATTTATCTGCCGTTAAGGATGATTACATTACTTTCTGGAAAAGCAGGTATTATGTAACCCTTTCCTGGTCATCACGTCAGCACCTTGATCAACCTTTACTGGCCGGACTGGCCAATATGATCGCGAAAAAAATCCCTGAAAATGGTGATTACCCGTCAATGGTCCTTTCATTCCAGGCACTGGATCCGGGAAAAAAAACAATCTACCTGAAGGGAAACCTTGCTTTATCTAATTTCTATTACTTTGATTACAAAGATATTTTCAAATTGCAGGAGGCACTGGCATGTTCCCCGGGAGGTCATCACAGGATCGTCATCAAATACCCCGATCAGGCTAAAGCCCTTGAAGTTTTGGCCAGTGCAAAACAGAGCGTTATTAATAACAAACGGTTCACCGATGTGACCATGGCATTCCAGGGTTTCAGCTGCAGGGATAACAAAGGTAATTTTATCCTGATCAGGCAGATAGAGAATTATATTGCAGTCCTGGTATCTTTGGATAACAGTATTTCTCTCATTCCGCTTATGGATGAGATCACCTTGAAAATTGAAAATACTAAGGATTAATCTTCGATAATGGTATCGCGATGTGCGGAAGATATGTACTGGTCCAGAAGGTGGAACTGCTTGAAAGGCGTTTCAATGTTAAAGCTCCTGAAGGATTTGATTATAAGCCCAGTTATAATATCGTCCCGGGAAGCCTGGCTGCCGTCATCACCAATGAAAATCCAAGACAGCTTGACCTGTTCAGGTTCGGTCTGACGCCTTTCTGGTCAAAAAAACCACTCCTGCTGATCAATGCCCGTTCCGAAGGTGATCATAACCAGGAGGATGATCCTGGTTATTCCGGCGCTAAGGGCATCATCACCAAACCTTCTTTCCGCAAGCCCATCCGTTCGCAGAGATGCCTCGTCCTGGCTGATTGCTTTATTGAAGGGACAACGAAGGAAAAGTTGTCGAAACCTTTTGTGGTATATCTCAAAGAAGGGGAGAGGCCTTTTGCTTTTGCCGGGATATGGGATACCTGGGCAAATCCCGACACAGGAGAGATCATTCGTTCTTTTGCAATCATCACCACTACGGCTAACGAGCTGCTGCAGAAGATTCCCCATCACCGTTCACCCGTCATTCTGCCGCGTTCGCTTGAACAGGCATGGATAAATAATGACATTCCACTTTCCGATGTGACAGGGATGCTTCGTCCATACCCGGCTAGTCTGATGAATGCCTATCCGATTGATCCTGCAATTAAAAATCCACGGGCAAATGGTCCCCACCTTCTCAAGCCCACAGGCCAGCGCCTCACCCCGGAATACGATACCCGGAAAACAGACGATGTGAACCTGCAGGGGATGGGGATGAATAAAAGATTAAAGGAGCAGCAGGATTACCTGGAGTTTGAGCTTTAGTCAATGACCAATGACTAATGACTAATGACTAATGACCAATGACCTTATACAGCCAGGCAATTTCTTCGGCCCAAATATCTTCATCAGGAGTTTCGAGGATGATCGGCATGTTATCGAAGCGAGGATCGTTCATCAGGCGGATGAAGGTTTCTTCTCCCAGGTCACCTTTGCCGATACTTTCATGGCGGTCAACCCGCGATGCCAGGCCTTTTCGGGCATCGTTCAGGTGGAATCCCTTCAGGTACTGCAGCCCAATGATCCGGTCAAATTCTTTGAAAGTCAGTTCATACCCGGCTTCCGCCTTGATATCATATCCTGCAGCATAAGTGTGGCAGGTGTCAATGCAAACGCCAACACGGCTTTTATCATCCACCATATCGATGATCGACCGCAGGTGTTCAAACTTATATCCCAGATGGCTGCCCTGCCCTGCGGTGTTCTCAATAACTGCCGTTACGCCTTTTGTTTTTTGCAGTATCAGGTTAATTGATTCGGCAATATTTTTCAGGCAATCTTCTTCAGTAATTTTTCCAAGATGAGCACCGGGATGGAAATTCAGCATGGTCAGGCCCAGTTGCTCACACCGCTGCATTTCGTCAAGGAGGGCTTCCCGCGATTTTTCCAGCATCTCTTTATCAGGGCTTCCCGGGTTGATCAGGTAACCGTCGTGCGGCATTATATACCGGGGTTCGTAACCGTATTTTTTGCAATTCTCTTTAAAGAGGGATATGTTTTTTTCGGTCAGAGGCGAGGCTTTCCATTGTTTCTGGTTTTTTGTGAAGAGGGCAAAAGCTTTAGCTCCTATTTTATGTGCATTCAGCGGTGCATTTTCGACCCCGCCGGATGCGCTGACATGTGCGCCGATGTATTTCATGAGGGTTGGGATTTTGACAAAGGTAAAGAAAAGTTAAATTTGCTCAAATTCTGACATGGACGAGCCAACCCTTAAACTGAAGCCCGATCAATTCCTGGAGTTGTCAAACACAATTCCTATTATTGATGTCCGTGCCCCGAAAGAGTTCCGGCAGGGACATATACCAGGAGCGGTCAACATACCGTTGTTTGACGATGATGAAAGAGCTGTGGTAGGAACCACCTATGCGAAGACAAGCAAGGAAGAAGCATTTTTGAAAGGTCTCGGAATTGCCGGCAGCAAACTGGAGGATTTTGTGAAACAGGCTAAAGCGACAGCAACACATGGGGAATTACTGGTCCATTGCTGGCGGGGTGGCATGCGCAGTGAAGCTATGGCCTGGCTTTTCAATTTTTCGGGAATAAAAACTTCAGTTCTTGAAGGCGGATAAGGGCATACCGCCGCTATATCCGTGATGCTTTATCTCATGGCCCTCCCGTAATTGTTGTCGGGGGTATGACCGGAAGCGGGAAAACGGAACTACTGCACCATCTTTCAGATTCCGGCGAGCAGGTTTTAGATCTCGAAGGTCTTGCTAACCATAAAGGATCGGCTTTTGGCGCACTTGGCCAGGCTGACCAGCCCACCAATGAACAGTTTGAGAATGACCTGGCCACAAAAATGGCTCACTTTTAACCACAGGGATCCGCTTTGGATCGAAGATGAAAGCCGGAATATCGGCAAAGTTATTATACCGGAACCGGTCTTTACCAGGATGGCTGATGCCCCGGTTGTTTTTATCGATGTTCCGTTTGAGGAGCGGGTTGACAGGCTGGTTAAAGAATATGGCAATTTTGATAAAGATATCCTTGCCGAAACCATCGAAAAGATCAGCAAGCGGATTGGAGGAGATGTTGCCAATTCAGCAAGGATGTCTCTGGATCAAGGTGATGTTAAGGGCGCTGTTTCATTGGTTTTGAAATACTATGATAAAACATACCGGTACGGGCTTTCAAAAAGGGATGCCAGTAAGTTAACCAGAATAAGTTACACAGAGTTCCACAGAGGATTCGCAGAGTTTCGCGGAGGAATTAAAATCTAAAACAGTTTAAATTTTTAGCTCTCCCAAAAACCTCTCCAGCTCCTCCTTCGAGGGTGCTTTCCCATGCCAGCGATAATCCCCTTCGATACTTTTTACCCCTTTTCCCATTAAAGTTTTTAAAATGATGACCGATGGCTTGCCTTTAACTTCTTTCGCCATATCAACGGTATCTGATATTTGCCTGTGATCATGCCCGTCGCAAACGAATACCTCCCATCCGAAGGCTTTCCATTTCTGGTCCAGCGGCTCGATTTCCATCACATCGGATGTCCTGCCATCGATCTGCACCCCATTGCGGTCAATGAAGGCAACCAGGTTGTCCAGCTTATAATGGGCTGCGCTCATGGCGGCTTCCCAGATGGATCCTTCCTGCATTTCCCCATCGCCATGGACGCTGTAAACACGCCATTCTTTTTGATCCATTTTTGCTGAGATCGCCATACCGACTGCCACGGAAAGACCCTGTCCCAGGGAACCAGCAGATAGCTCGATCCCCGGAAGTCCGTGATCCCGACCGGGATGTCCCTGCAGCCTTGATCCGAACTTTCTGAGTGTCATTAATTCTTCACAGGGGAAATATCCGGCATGGGCAAGTGTAGTGTACAGTACCGGTGCTACATGGCCTATGGAAAGAATAAGCCGGTCGCGGCCCTCCCAGGAAGGTGCGTCCGGCTTATGATTTAAAATGTGGAAATATAATGTGGTGAAAAGATCTGCCAGGCCCAGTGATCCTCCGGTATGCCCGCTTCCTGCTTCAGCAATGCTTCGCAGGATATCGGCCCGTATTTCGCGGGATTTATGCCTGAGTGCAGCTAAAGTTTTGTCATCCAATTGTTTGAATCTATTTACCTTCCGGGAATGAATAAGTGATCCCTATCCCAACGGTTTCCTTGATCTGGATATGACGGTTTGGAGTAGCTTTAGGCACGGCAACACCTTCGAAATTATCAAACTTGATAGTGGGTTGGCCGGGCAGGTAAACAAAATGCAGGAATAAGCTTACCGAAAAATACTTAGCTATGCTGTAATTGAGAAAGTTTTCCCAGCTTATATCAGCATCATAAGGTTCAAGGTTATCCCGGTTCATTAATGTATAAAGGACCTTAAAGCGTGATTCGTAGATGAACCCTTTGGCAACTTCCTTTTTAAAATAAGCCTCGAGGAAGGGGCCCAGGTAAAGAAGTATGTTTTCACCCTCCTTTAGGATAATGCCATTCGTGTCCTTTTCCGCTGGCGTAACACCAAACGATCCCTGGTCAGCTAAAGTCTGATCCGTAACAAAAGTGATCTTTGCTGTGACCGGTGATATAATTAAAGAAAAATAATCATTGGGTTTATAACGAAAACCCGGGGAAAGCGTCAGATATCCCGGAGCCATAAACCTGGAAATGCGGATGGTATCATTATCTTTATCATACCCATTCGTAAACTGGCTCCGGAAACTCAAGTAACCGGTAACTGCCCAATTCTTTGAAAGATCATAACCTGCAACTGAAATGAGTTCGATGTTGTCATCACTTTTTTTCATGGTTTCATCCTGGTTTTTCACCATGCCGTAAATAAGGTTCAGGTTATTGTTCCAGGTAAATTTTTCTTTTGTGTGATTGGCTGAAAACTTACCCAACGCAGAAAATGCAACAGAGTTAATACCACCTGCCGTCCAGTTACTGAACGAAGCCTGGTTGAGGTTCAAGCCTGTAATACCGGTCCATACCCAGCTTTTGGGGGCAGGCTCCTGACCCCATACAAATACAGGGATCAATGCAATTAGTAAGAGTAGATTTTTTTTCATTTTTTTAAGTAATTAATTATTAGTAATAATCCCGAATTCAACATTCAACATTTAACATTTAACATTTAACATTATTTCTTCTTAAGCCATTGGTCGAGCCAGGCAAAAAACGTCCTCTGCCAGAGTATCCCGTTTTGCGGTTTCAAAACCCAATGGTTTTCATCAGGGAAATACAAAAACTGTGAAGGGACACCCAGTAGCTGAGCAGCATTAAAAGCCTGAATTCCCTGGGTGGCAACAACGCGGTAATCCTTTTCGCTGTGACAAATAAGAATAGGCGTGTCCCAGTTTTTTACAAACAGGTGCGGTGAGTTGGCATAAGTCTTTTTTGCAACAGGATTATCTTTTTCCCAGTAAGCACCTCCGTTGTCGAAATTCGGGAACCAGTGCTCTTCCGTTTCGAGATAGGCGCTTTCCATGTTGAACATGCCGTCATGGGCAATAAAGGCGCGGAATCGCTTTTCATGATGGCCGGCCAGCCAGTAAACCGTGAAGCCGCCATAGGAAGCGCCGACCGCCCCAAGATTTTGTTTGTCAATGTACGGCTCTTTCGAAACATCATCGATGGCCCCAAGCAGGTCCTTCATGTTTTGCCCGCCGTAATCACCGCTGATCTGTTCTTTCCAGGCCTGTCCGAACCCGGGGACGCCGCGGCGGTTAGGGGCTACAACAATGTAATCATTGGCTGCCATCATCTGGAAATTCCAGCGGTATGACCAGAACTGGCTGAGGGCATTTTGCGGTCCTCCCTGGCAATACAGCAGTGCAGGGTATTTGTTGCGCTCGTCAAAGTGCGGCGGATAAATGACCCAGGTCAGCATTTTTTGTCCGTCAGTCGTTGGGACGAAACGTTTTTCGACCTTGCCTAAAGTAAGCTGGGCCAATATTTCTTTATTGGTAAAAGTGAGCTGGGTTTCCTGGCCTCCTGCAACAGGAATGGAAAACAGTTCGGTCGGCAACGACATTGACATCATTGAAGCAATGATGCGGTCGCCTGCCGGCTGGGCCGCAGTGAAATCGTGAACACCGTTGGTCAGCTGAGTAAAGGTTCCATTGAGGTGTAGATTGAATATTTCTTTGGATCCATACCAGTATGCAACGAAATAAAGGGATTGGCTGTTATCAGCCCACACCAGGTGCTCGGCATCCTGGTCGAAGTAACCCGTGTAATCCACGCGTGATTTTTTTTCGAGGTCATAAAACATGATCCTTTTCTTATCGGCCTCATAACCATCACGTTCCATGCTCGACCAGGCAATATATTTGCCGTTGGGTGAATACAACGGCGCCACATCATAACCCATCATTCCGTTCGTGAAGTTTTCTGTCTCACCGGTTTCCAGGTCATAAATATAAATGTCGGAATTGGTCGATATGGCATAGGCCTTACCATCTTTTTTATGGCAGGAATAAGCCAGCTGTTTTCCGTCAGGGTGCCACGAAAGATCTTCCATTCCCCCGAAGGGCTTGTTAGGAAAATCGAATGGCATACCCTCGAGCAGGTCCACCGGATTGGCAATATTATCCCCATCCAGGTCAGCAATAAATAGATGGCTGTAAGTTTCCCGCCATTCGTCCCAGTGCCTGAACATCATTTTATTAATGACTTTTCCGCTTGTTAACGGTAATCCTTTATATAATTCTTTGGTAAGCTGATCCTCAATTTCAACTTCGGCAGAAAAGGCGATCTTTTTGAAATCCGGGGAATACCTGAACCCGTTCATTCCACCTTCATAATTGCTGATTTGCATTTTACCAGAGCCGTCCGGGTTCATCTCCCATATTTGCGCTGATCCGCCGGCAGTCGAAAGGTAACCGATCTTTTTACCATCAGGACGCCAGAGGTAATTGAACTCATTTTCCGGCGTTGTGGTCAGCTGCTTTAGATCAGTGCCATCAACCGACATGACGAAAAGCTCCCTGTTGCTTTTATTCTTTTCTATATCAAAATAAGTAATGCTGAAAAGTACCTGCTTTCCGTCAGGGGAGACTTCGAATTCACCCACCCGCCCTAATGACCATAAAACCTCAGGGGTCATGCGATCAGTATCCAGTTTGAGCTCTTTCTTCCCGATAAGGGGCTGTTCTTCTTTCACTTCCGGCTTACAACCGTAAAATGTAACTAATAATGCAGCAAATACAAGCAGGATGTGACTTTTCATATTATGAAAGAATTAATTTATAATTACCGGCAAAAATATAAATTTAATCCAAAGAACTTTCAATAATCACCCTGGCAATGATTGCATCCCAGATGTAATTAGTAGGGCAATTCAACACCTCATTATCAGGGCTGTAAGATTCCCAGAAATTGTGGTTCTTTGAAAGCTGCAGTTCTACGGCAATCAACATCTTACCTGCCAGTTCCCGTGCGAGTTCTGAATAACCGTAATTGTTCAGCCCTTCAAATACCATATAGTCCCATAAAAGCCAGACGGGGCCGTTCCATTTGCAGCAATAATCGACATAAGGGCTGTACCATTCATCATCTGCAGCCAGTGCGGGAACACCATATTTCCTCCAGAACTTATCCGGATCGGTCAGTTTCTTTACCATTATCCCGGCCCTTTCTTCCGAAACAGCCTGTGCCCAGAGTGGCAAAAAGCCTATGATTTCCTCGCGTTTCAAATCTCTTGACATAAAGAAAAAACTATGATCATCTTTATCTACCGAATAAAAGAATCCGCTTTCAGCATGCCACATCCTTTCATTGATAAGGTCCGAAAGCTTATCAGCTTTTTCCTCCCATTTTCCACTTTCAAATTTCAAATTCAGCTCAGATGCCATCTCCGACAGGCAGCGCATTTCTTTAACCATCATCAGGCTCAGGTCAAGGCATTCCAGCTCATCTGAAATATCTTCCTTGTCGACATCCAGGTAGCGTTCGGCAGACACCTGGAAAACAGCGTTGTACCAATCCCTTACATTTTCAATGATACCATAAGGCCCCCACTCGAAAGTGCCGTCTTTGTCGGTATCCCTGCTTGCAATCAACCAGTCGGCATATTTTCCGCCACTTTCGTAAGCATCCTGCAGGAATTCCTTATCATGGCTTACCTGGTAAATTTCCCAGTTAATCCAGCTGTAAAACGGTGCGGAGGTTGTCGGCTGGCCTTTATGAGGATAGGCTTGCGGACCGCGCGGGCCATGCCTGTAAGCGATAAGGCCGTCATCGCCCTGCTGTTCCATGTAAACCCGCTGGGAATTTTGTGCTGAAACCGGATCAAGGTAAACATATGCCAGCATGCTCAGGGATTCATGCAGGACCTGGTGGCCATGCCCCCAGCCCCAGAGAGGTTCCCTTGAAAAGACATAATGATTATAGGTAGTTTCTCCCGAAGGAGGCAGCATACATCCTCTCACCAGGTTAAAAGCTGACAGGTAAACCATCTTATCCTGTGGTCTCCTGAATTCTATCCGCGGGATATGTTTGAATATGCTGACGTTTTCATCAATATATGCCTGAATATCACAGCTTAAAGCTTTTTGGACATCGGTTTCAAGACTGTCGGTTTCCTCCTCCTGGCTTTGCAGCCCGCGACAGTAACGGAAACTAAAACTCTCCCCGGGATCCAGGATAAACTGCCCATGCAGCGATATGAAATCGACATAGCCTGAATCCTGCAGATTCAGTGAGTCAGAACGGTTTTCAGAATAAAAATCGGTTTTGATTTGCTGGTAAAAATCTTCCATATTACCCCTGTAAGCACCATGAGAGTATGCCGCAAAGCTGCCTTTAAAAATATCCCTAAGCCTGGTGGGATAAGGGTATTTATCCGGCAGGTTGCTGATCAGCCTTTTCTTTGTTTCATAATGCTGTGTTACATATGCGTTCCCTTCAGACTGGTAGTTTATAACCTGCAGGGAATCAGCACCCTGGAATACAGGATAGAAATTGATTTTCAGCTCTTCCCCTGAAGAATTAGTAATGAAACAATCTATCACCGCTACCTTTGAACTGTATACGAAGAATATTTCATCAACCTTTAATCCCGGCCAGGGTTCATATTCCAGGATGGCCATGTCAGGAAAAGTAGCTTTAATGACCGGTTTTTTGAAGAAATCCCCGGTATGGTCAACCACAACATTGTTAATTTCCCAGATGGTGAATAACCGGCCACCATATTCACTTCCGTAAGATAAAGGGCTGTAATGATCATCAAAAACCATTTTGTAACCTTTATCACCGTATAAGCGTGATCTTTCCATCGCAGCCGTGTATGTGGCATAAACAGGATCATGTTCCCCGGCATTGATGACCAGGAATTCATCATTCACTTTAAATGGCTGGGAGTATAAGTTATTGAAAAGGAAAGCATTAAGTGCAATGGCGATGACGAAGTTCAGAAATTTAACCATTTCTTAAAAACATTTCGTATTACATTTCTCAATAAAAGTAATAAATATACATATAAACTTGAGCGAGATTATATTTCTATACAGGATTCCTAAAAATGAAAAGTAAGGTAAATCTAAGTGTCATAGCGGCTTTCATCATACTGACGGTGACTTCATGTGTTGGTCCGTTTTCTGAAAATGATCATGGTAAAATGATTGCCCTGCCTGTTGGCACTCCTTTCGAGATTAGGCTTGAGGGCAACCCTGACACAGATTTTACCTGGCAGGTTGCAGGTATTGATACGACCGTCGTAAAGATGGTGCTTAATCCGCAATACGAACCTTTTAATAAAACTGAAAAAGAAGGTGGCGTTTTCTCCTATTATTTTCAAACCACCGGTAAAGGTAAAACGGCTATCCGGATGGTTTATACAAAAGACGGGCAGATAGACAATGATGCGAAAAAGCTGTATGAACTTGAAATTGATTGCAGGATCTGATCACCGGAATATTCCGGGATATAGCTGAAGCAGGTTTATTTGCTTTTTAAATATTCTTCAATTATTTTTTTTGCCTCCTCTTCATGGCTTTCGGTGACAAAAACAAGCCCGGCATTTTCAGGGGCACCAAATGTTATGATTTCGCCTAAGGTGTTGTGGACCATCGCCCCGATACCGTTTTCTTCAAGAAGGCTCTGGATGAATGAAGCTTCCATAAAAGACCCCGTAAAAACATTCTTCAAACCGTCGTGCTTATCCATGATAATTAGTTTTGATTAAGTAAACAAACAAATATAGTGAAATCAACACAGAAATGAAAGCTCAGGGTGAAATTTTTTCGATCTTTTGCATCCGGTTCAGGTTTACAATGGCAAAAACCATCAGTGCTGCACTGATCCATTGCACCAATGTAAGCCTGGAATCATTGAATAGATAATCAAAAACGATGGTTGAAATCGGGAAAAACAGTTCGCACATAACGGCTACCGTGGCTTTTACATGGTTCAAACCGTAATAATACAGGAAAATGGCCCCGCTTCCTGTGGTGAAGGCGATAACAAAAAATATGATCCAGTTTGCTCGTGGTGATCTGGTCAAATTGTATGGATTTACCGAAAATAATGACAAACAGGATCATGATCAGGGTAGTGAATCCGTACCGGAAAAAAGTTGCAGTTTTGTAGGTGTATTTTTGCAGCATCATTTTGCTGAAAACGGTCGAACTGCCAAAGGAAAAGGCTGCCAGCAAGGCGTACATGGCCGAAAGTGCTGTTTTGGAACCGGTTTTCAGGTCAGGGGTTTCCATGCCGAAGGTCAGGAAATAACCTCCCAGAAGTGCTATCGAGGCCCACACAATGAAGTATTTGTTTATCCTTTCTTTGAGGATGATAGCGGCCAGGGTGATGGCAAAAACAGGTTGGAGCTTCTGCAGCAGGACGACAATGCTGAGTTCTTTAAAATTTATCAGGAACAGCGCCTTCACGATGGAAAGGGTGCCAATTGCCCCGCCAAATAAGGCAATCAGCAGGATGATCACGTAGTCCCTGCGTGTGAATTCTTTCAGGTGCTTATATTCCCTGTAAAGAAAAGTATGCATCAAAATAAAAGGTAGTGCATGCAGGATCAGCACCACCCAGCCTACATCCAGGTTGTACAAACGGGGTGTGAGCACTACTCCGTCCAGTCCCCACATTATGGCAGCCAAACTGATTGATACAGCCCCGACGATAACAGCCTGGCGTTGTGTCATAGATTACCCTGATTTGGGTGCAAAGATAATCAGTCTGTAGTTGCTTCCATTATCTTCTTCCTGATCTCCTTATATTCATCCCATTTGAATGTTTCCAGGAATTCGATGGCTTTTTGTGCACCTAGCATGAACAGGGTCTTCTTGTTCTCGTCTTTCATATTAAAATCCAGCCAGTTGTATTTACTATCGGCATCGATGGAACAGATAATGTGGCTGTAGTCAGGGTGCCGGAGGAAAAAGTCGAAATCGAAGATATGCCTCATTGTACCTACCATAGCTCCGGCAAACTGGAAGAAGTTATTTGTTTTGTTGAATTCGTTGCGGTAGGAGCTTAACCTGACCCCGAAAGTCGGGAGCCTGGGTATAACTTTGGAGTTATGGAATACGTTGATCGGGAAATTCGAGATCATGCCACCATCGACGAAGACCACTTTAGGCGGGATTTCCCCTTCGTACGAAACCATTTCCCTCCACCTGGCTTTGGCTTCCGTACCCACGGGTAAGTCATCAGCCACTACAGGATAAAAGAACATGGGGATTGACATGGATGCACGCAGGTACCTGGCCGGTTCCACCTTATCCGGATCCTTCCAGTACAAGGACGCCATTTCCGGGAACTGCACTTTGGTTTGAGTCGTAACATCAGATGTGATCATAATCAGTTTCGGTTTAAGGTCGTCGGATTTGCGACCGTCACGGCAATGGAGGACCGGGAATTTGCTCCTGTATTCAATTAATTGTTTTGTGGATTCTATGCCGTTTTTCAATAAATTTACCTTGATCCATCCTTCGAAATCATTACCGGGATTAATACCAAGCTGGTTGTTAATCAGCGAAATGATCTTTTTGATGTTGCTAATCCCTTTAAGCCACAGCCACCATTTAGGCTTCCCTTCGATGAAACCCTGGAGCAGGTCTTTAATACTGGGATCACCGTCAACGAAATCAAACAGGTTTTTGTTGACGAGCAGGTCAAGGATCTTGGCCGATTTAGGATCAGGTATGGGCCCGAGCCCTGCCAGCATAAGCGTATTGATGGCGCCGGCGGATGTCCCTGCCAGGCTGAAGAACCTGATATTGGCCTGTTCCAGCACATAGCTGTAACCAACCAGGGCAATTCCCAGCAAGCCGCCGCCTTCCTGCACCAGGTCGACATACTGGTGACCTTCGTTATCAAGCACATCAGAAAAGGCCTGTCCTGATGCTTTGATCTTTTCAGCCTTAGCCAGGATCTCAGGCATACCGGGCTGTTCAATGAAATCTTTGATTGTAAGAGTTGACATGGGGCAAGAATTAAAATTAAAAATTAAAAATTATAATTAAGAACCAGGAACCAGGTACTAAAGTTAACCAAGTTTTTCCGGAAATATTCATTTTTGTTACATAATTGCATGACTTTAACAGAACTTTAACATTATTGGGATTTATGAAGGTATTACCTGAAGCTGATTAATCTGTTAACTTTGATTAAAGATTGTCTTATTATTGTATCCTTAAAGAATGACTACATGGAAGGATCAGGTTGGATCATGAGGAAAGAAATAGCCCGGATTGAGATCAGGGTAGGGGATATCAATTATGGCGGGCACATGGGCAATGATAAGGCACTGCTCGTTTTTCACGATGCACGGATACTTTTTCTGAAATCCTTGGGCTTTTCCGAGAATAACATCGGTGGACCCGGTATCATCATGCGCGATGCACATGTGACCTTCCGTAAGGAGGTTTTTTTACATGACGTCTTGCTGGTGGATGTGGGGATTGATGATGTCAGCAATTCTGCTTTCAACATGATCTATACCGTAAGGCGGGAGAGTGACGATGCGGTGGTCTTTACCGGTAGCACCGGCCTGCTGGCATTCGATTACGGGACCCGCCGGCCGGTCAGGATTCCGGAGGTGTTCCTGGAGAAGATTACTTTGAAATGAACCCACCCCCTTTGGTTGAGACTGTATCAAAAGTATATTTTTGGTCCACGCAAAGCGCGCAAAGCTAAAAACTAGATACGCAAAGTGTTTATAATCAGTTACCTAATTTGCGTTCTTTTATTCATAATTTTGCGAACTTTGCGTGGAACCCAGACATTTGATACACCCTCCAAGGGGGAGAGTTTTTGGAATTTTAAGTATATAAATTTATATGCCATGAAAAAAATTATACTCTGCACTTTATTGCTGCTCTATGGTTTCGTGCAAGGACAGGTGACTTTCATCATCGATTCCCTGCCAGCCTACACCCCGCCGGAGGACCTGATTTATATTGCAGGCAATTTCAATGGATGGAATCCCGGTGATCCCGCGTATGTTCTTTCGAAGAATGATGATGAAAAATGGTTTATCACCTCTGCTGCAGCGCCGGAGGGCACTCAGATCGAGTACAAGTTCACCCGCGGAAGCTGGGAGACGGTCGAAAAAGGCCCTGGCGGTGAAGAGATCGGTAACCGGTTGTTCACTTTCGGCAATGGTGATACGGTTCGGATCATTATTTACAACTGGGCAAGTGGGGGTGGCCCGGGAAGCACTGCAGCCGACAATGTCATCCTGATGGATGACGACTTTGAAATGCCGCAGTTAGGCCGTACCAGGAAGATTTGGCTCTATCTCCCGCCGGATTACAATACGTCCGGGCTGGATTACCCGGTCCTTTACATGCAGGACGGGCAGAACCTGTTTGACGATTCCACTTCCTTTGCCGGTGAGTGGGAGGTGGATGAGACCCTGAATACCTTGCACGGGCAGGGCTTGCAGGTGCCGATCGTTGTTGGTGTTGAAAACGGGGGCGAGGACCGGATAGGGGAGTATACCCCCTGGCCGCACCAGCTATATGGCGGTGGTGATGGCGACCTGTACATGGAATTCATCACACGAAACCCTAAAACCCTATATTGACCAGAATTACCGCACCCTACCCGGGCGTGAGTTCACTGCTATCATGGGCAGTTCGCTGGGCGGACTGATCTCGCATTACGGTGCCTTGAAGTACCAGGAGACTTTCAGCAAGGCTGGCATCTACTCTCCATCATACTGGTTTTCCGACAGCGTCTGGGCTTTTACCCGCGAGGCCGGCCACCAGGACGTCATGCGCATATACCTGATGTGCGGCGGCAGTGAAGGGCAGGGGACCATCAACGACATGATAGACATGCAGGATTCGCTTCTGGCCATTGGTTTTCCCGAGGAAGAGATCAGCCTGACCGTCATTCCCGGCGGGCAGCACAACGAGCAACTCTGGCGCGAAGATTTCGCCGATGCTTACCAGTGGCTGTATGCCTCTTACGCAAATGATATCTTTGAACCTGTGAAAGTCAATATCATAAGGCTTTTCCCCAATCCAACCGGACAGACACTCATGTTGCCGGCCGATTTCCCGGATAAATGCGACAGCCTGGAAGTGATAGACATGATGGGAAAGCAAGTGATGAAATTAGTTCCGTTTACCGGAAAAACGATTGATGTCTCAGCCCTTTCCCCGGGCATCTATCTCGTTTCGCTTTCTGCAGGTGGCAAGTATTTCCAGGGGAAGATTGTGAAGGAGTGAGATCAGTCGGCGGTCGGCGGTCGGCGGTCGGCGGTCAGCGGTCAGCGGTTCGCGGTTATTGGTCGGCGGTTTGCGGTCAATGAAAACCCCGAAGGGGTTCAATTTGAATAGCCTGACAGGATGCATAATCCATTCCCTCCCTTTGATGCGGTTTCCCGGAGAGCTTTCACCCTGACATATATTTTCCCGTCAGTAAAAAAAACTTCTTCAAGCAACTGGCTTTGCTTATTCCAGCCTGCTTTCTCAAGGGCAGGAGTGATGAACTTGGTACAAATGTCGCGTTCAGATAAGTTCTTCTTATTTATCATGGTTTCTCATGAAAAAATAAAAATACGGAATTTATTCTCTTCTTAAGCCTTTGGTTAGAAAGAGATGATAAAATTGGGGTGATGGGATGGGGGGGTAGGGGAAAGTTTTGAAATAACTTTCCCCTGTGATGATGTTATTTAATTTACTAAGCTTGTCAATTGCAATGAATAGCCAAACTGCAATTGGAAAAAACTATTCACTTTATCCCTTGTGTCAACATTGTAAATTCCTCTTATAAAAATTCTGTTGGCTTGATTACCTAACGGATTCCAAAAAAGACCTACACTTGGCTTAAAAAATATCCTTTCTCCACCTTGCCTATCAAATTCAATCTGAGGACTATAATTCCACATAATTTTGGACGAAACCAAAGTGCCAAAATTGTCTCCAAACTTGAAATCAAATCCAGGTTCAATAAATAAATAAGTTGAGGTAATTGTTACAGTATCGGTGGATTTGGCTAAATTAGATAAGCTGATACCTGCACCGATGTCAATATACCAGGAGCTTAAAGATTTTTTTTCTAGCCAACCATTTATAACATTTAATGCTATATCAGTATTTAACCAGCTTCTCTGGTAAAGAGAGGTCCTGTTGAAATTAGCAGAGTCTGTATATCCGACTTTGCTATCGAATTTACTAGCAGTCAAGTTGATTTTGAAATTGTTTAATAAGAAAATGCCAGTATTTCGTATATTATTTCGGTGAATTATTTGACTAAAAAAGGCATCAGTCTGAATTAAACCATTGGGTTGTCCCCCAAATGTGGCAAGTCCATCTGTATATAATCTTATGTCAAATATTGTATTTAAATCAACACCCTTATAAAAGGTGTGAATGTTATCATTAGAATTAAGAGTAAAGTTTGCATTATCAGGAATGTACGGTTTATAGGAAATATACTGAAATATTTCATTAGTATATATACATTGAGCATCTTTAGAACTATTGCAATATAGAGCATCCTTTTTGCCAAATCTTTCACTCGTTAGTGCAATTGGTGCATCCTCATTCATAAATATTTTATTTCCGGCAATTACTTGTATATCTACAATATAACCATCTTTAGTTAAAATTATCACATTATCAATGTCGATTGTTTTACCAGGAATTGCGGTCCAATTACCATCACTATATAAGGTAACTTGCTTGGTCTTTATAAGGATCAAATCGCTAACTTTTGTTGACTGGTTACTTCCATTTTCTTTGATTATTTTTTTAATGTCATTGAGATCATCTTTTATTTCATTTAATTCTGTTTCAGTAGAGTTTTCTTCAGCTTTTGCGGCTGGTGGGTCAGGTGGTGGCATTACCTGTCCGAATGTCATTTGAAATACTAATAAAACTGAAAGCAAAGTCAGTCTAATTGTTGGTGATACTTTTTTCATTTCATTCAATTTAGGTGTTATTTTATAAACCGATTATTACTATGCCAGTGATTTATTGAAAAATTTATTTATTCTTTAGATCATATATACCGCAAAAAAAATCAGTTGTAATATTTACACAAGAAATATCCGAAATAATAACAGTATCAAAATACGATACCGGTATTGCTTAAAAACTTACAAAACCTAAAGTGTCGAAATTTAACTTGGCAAGGCAAATATACACCTATGTACATGTGTTGTCAAGAAGTATATTGTTATTAAATTGTTAAAGAAATCAGGTGATTTAATGAACCTCGACGCCTTGAATTTCCTCGATTTCAAAAGGATGACGAAGCCAAAGGAGAGAAGGGGGCGACGTTGGATTCGAACAGATTTCTCTCAGCCTGCGGCGGATATCAATAACAAGTTATCTATATGATTGAACAACCGCTCAATAACTTTCTTCTCATTTAAAATCGATTAATCCGGAAACTTTAGTAAAAATTCTGTCAAAACCAGCTCTCCGTAGGAGAGCCATATTTGTAGATGATTGGAGGGCAATGAATATAAAGCCCCTCCCTTTGATAACATAAGCTAAACGCGGTAAAGGCTCACAGGGAGGGGTTGGGGAGGGTTTCGCATGTCCCCACCCCTTTGTCCCCTCCCATGCCAATTTTATCAGAAAAATCTGGATTATCGCGGGAGGGGAAAAAATTATCTTTATGCCACCTTTCCTACAAATATTTCACTCCTCCGGAGTTCCTAGAACTGCTAACCGCTCAATACCCTTAAATCATTATACCATATTCTGCTATTCCTCCTGCACCCTAATCACCACATTCCCCTTTTTGTGCCCCAGGTCGACATATCGATGGGCTTCGGCCATTTGTTCAAACGGGTAGCGCCTGTCTATGACTGGTTTTAGCTTTCCCGCTTCAATTATCTCTTTGAGGATATCGAGGTTTTCTTTGCTCTCAGTTGCTAATCCGCCAATTACTTTCCTGCCGCCTGTGATGGAAGTCCAGAGCCCCCGAATGACCGGTGATAAAGTCATGTGGACAGCCCTGAGGTAGACTCCTTTATGCGAGAGCGATTTTACACTTCCTGAGAAAGGGCTTTTCCCAACCGTATCAAAAATAACATCATAGACCTGGCCATTTTTGCTGAAATCCTCCCTGGTGTAATCTATAACATGGACGGCGCCCAGGGATTTCACCAGTTCCAGGTTCGCGGTGCTGCATACCCCGGTGACTTCCCCGCCAAAGTATTTGGCAAGTTGCACTGCCGCAGTGCCCAAACTACCGGATGCTCCATAGATGAGAACTTTTTGCCCGGCCACGATATTCCCTTTTCTGAGGAAATGCAGGGCTGTACTTGCCCCGAAAGGAATGGCGGCGGCTTCTTCAAAGGTTAAATTAGCGGGTTTTAAAGAAAGCGCCCCTTTTTCCGGGAGGCATATATACTCGGCATTAGCGCCAAGACCCAACCCTGACTGGCCGAAAACCTGGTCGCCTTTTTTAAATAATTTTACATCTTTACCAACCGCTTCAATTACCCCGGCGAACTCATTTCCGAGTATGGTTATTTTTTTTGGTCTGGTGAGGCCGTTGAAAAATCTTACGGCAAACGGATCGGCCCTGCGCATGCGGGCATCTCCTGACGTGACCGTTGTCGCATAAATTTTTACCAGGATATCATGGTCCCCGGGAGCAGGTTTTGGCACCTCTTTGAGTTGCAGGACTTCCGGCGGCCCGTATTTGGTGTATACTACTGCTTTCATCATCTGGCCATATGCACTTCCGGTTCGATCATCATAATAAGTCTAATTCAACTTTACTTTTATTAAGAAATTCAATAAATTCACTTTCTGTTTCAAATCCTGCCTTATTCAACCAGGAGGTAACCCTCTCATTGATATTCTCAAGGGTATATGGCTTTTTCGTATCAAAGCTTTTTGAACCGGGTATGACAGCAATAATAATATCATTACCTGTGGCTAATTTGTATGTGTCTTTCCTGGTTTTCGGAAATTCACTTCTGTCAAGAAGTTTCATATTTAAAAGGACTGACCCTTCCCCTAAATTATGTTTAGGTCCTGAATCATTGATGATGGCATAGACGACTTTATTATTCTCCGGGTTATATGCTACCAAGAGGTCACCGATTTTTGCGCCGAATTTTCTGACAATATTATCATTCCCGCCTGCTAAAACCAGGGCAGGTACTTTTAATGGATTAACCTGGTTATTGCATTCGCATTCTCCCTTATCTGTTATTAATCCGTTAGTTAATGAAGTGGCGGAAGAAAAGTAGCCTTTGTATTCCCCGGTCTTGATTATACACGGTTTTTCTATTCCATTTATTTTTTCAGGTATCAATACATTTTTCCAGACGATGGTGTAACCTGCCGGGATGGTATCAAAATTCGAATCCCTGTATCTTTTAAAAACATCCAGTGCTTCCGAATATGTCGTTTCAGAACCGGTTTTGTAGACTGCTATGGCATTTCCAATGGTATTGATGGCTTTCTCACTCCCCGTCAAATCGTATGGATGGTATGATATGGGCGTGCCATCAGTATTTACCTGGAGTTTGGTTTTGAATAATATAATACCATTAGCCATGGAGTCCGTCAGCAAAACGACAGCCTTATTTTGAGGTTCAAATAAGCCTTTTTCTTTTAAAGCGAAACTTTGTGAAAATAATACTCCCGGCAGTATTAATAACAGGATTATTGCATAGAATATACGTTTCATATATCTTGCTTTTCAGATTTAAGCAGCTTCTTGTTATTCTTCTACTCATCAACCTTTACTTCAAATCGCCTGTTGTATTCATTTATACAAACCCTTCTGCATTCATTCACTTCCTTCATGTGTTTTATATATTCCTCAGTACATTGGTTGCATGCTGCAACTGCTTCGTATTTTTTTATTTCTTCTTGAATACAGGCTTGATAATTTGCTGGCGGCACATGCTCACAAACCTCAAAATTTGGCTGAGGTGCCGGACATCCAACTCTGCAATTATTATACTCCTCAGTATATCGGGCCTCCATTTCGTCACACTGCTTCAGACAATTCTGGTATTCTGCATATCCAGCCTCAAGATATTTAATTCTTTCACTTTGATTTTCACAACCTGACATCATTAATGCCACCAGTGATAAGATAAAAATTACGCTGAGCGATTTCTTTTTCATATTATTTTTTTATTTATTTTACCTACTCTTTTCGGTTTTCAGCTTCCCCGTTTAATTATTTTTCAAAGTCCTTATTCGATCTTCTCATTTTTGTCCCTAAAGAATGTGCTCAGTGGATATGGATCGTGTAACAAACATTAGTACCGATCAGAGGCAAAGAGAGCAGAGTATAATAGGAAAATAAATACTTGGCTTAGCAAAAATAGATTTTATAAATGTATTGTCAAGAATCAATGTGTTAATGTTTTGTTAAAAGCGGGGCAGTCCCAAAGTTCTGTACCCAGTAGGTGCCTTTTCTGGCAGCGCCCATTTCCCTGAAATCCGCATCCATCATGTTTCGGCAGTGGCCCGGACTGCTTTTCCAGCCGTTCACCACATCTTTGACGGAATAAAAACCAGAAGCAACATTTTCACCACACAAGGCCCATTCATAGCCTGCCCCTTTTATTCTGTCATCGGGTAAGGAGCCATTAGAACCTCTGTGACTCGTCAGATCGTTGCCATACATGTCAATGACGTGCCGGCCGGCGGCCAGTTCTAATTTTTTATTCCATACCAGGGACGGCACCGGTGGCATAAATTCCTCTCCGCATTTACAGCCGAATCGCCTTAATTTATTAACTTCTTCCAGCATAGGATCTTTCAGGGATTCCTGTGCAATGCCTTCATGTATGCAAATAGAGGATAAAACAATGATCAGGAAAATGCTGGCTGTGATCTTCATTCCTTTTTTTTAAGGAGATAACGCACCAACAAATAAAATTATTGACTTTCAAAACAGCCCGGTAAAGAAATAAATCATGGCAACGACGCAGTATGCGAGTTTCATCAATGTCCCGGCAAGGAAACCGATAAATGAGCCGAAGGCTGACCTGAGGGCCGTATCCTGATCCTTGCCGCTCATCTTTTCCCCGATATAAGCCCCGATAAATGGGCCGAGTATGATCCCCAGGAGCCCGAATGGCCCGATAACGATTCCCAGTGCCGGCAAAACGATGATACCGGCAATCAGCCCGATAGTGCTTCCCCTGACTCCGGACCGGGAGCCCCCGAATTTTTTGGTGCCGTAAATGGGGACGATATAATCCAATATGCTAACGGCCACCATGATCAAACCCATGATGATCAAAAAATCTTCACTGAAAGGAGGATCTTTTGTGAATTGCAGCAATACCAGCGCGATGAAACTTATTGGTGGCCCCGGCACTCCAGGAATAATGGCTCCCAGCAAGCCAATTAATAACAGCAGGATGCCGATCAATATGAGTAACCAGTCCATTAAATTTAGTATTGTTTAAAGATAAATCATTAATGCAATGAAAAATGTAACTACTTCAGGAATTTAATTGTTATTTATCTGTTAAGGGCAGGGAGGTGTTACCTGGCAGGGTAAACAAAACAAATCCAAGATTGTTATATAAGCTATACCTTTTGCGCTGTTATACAACATAAATTCAATGAAACCGTAAGATCACCATATGACCATTTCGAAACAACAATTCGCTGAGGAACTTTACCGGGTAAATAGCGGCTATTGTTCCGAGGTGCCTTCGATGAAGGAGACGCAGCGCTGGGTGAAAGACCTTGTCAACCTTCTTTTTCCTATCAAAGAGAACCGGCATGTCAACCTGCAGGATATTGAAGTTGGCATGGAAAGGCTACGGCTTCGCCTGGAGGAACTAATGGCGCCCCTGGATAAAGATTTGCCATCTTCCCGTGTGGAGATTGCAGCATCTTTTTTCAGCAGATTACCTGAGATTTACGGTCTCATGGAAGAAGATGCTCATACTTTTGTTAAATCCGACCCGGCTGCCGAGAAGCTGGAAGAGGTGATCCTTTGCTATCCGGGCTTTTTTGGCCTGGTTGTATACCGTATCGCCCATGTCCTTTATCAGCTTAATGTTCCGGTTATCCCGAGGGTGATGACTGAGTATGCCCATAGCAAAACGGGCATAGATATCCACCCCGGGGCTGTTATCGGCAGGAACTGTTTCATCGATCACGGGACCGGTATTGTCATTGGAGAAACTGCCGTCGTTGGGAATAATGTCAAAATTTACCAGGGGGTCACCCTCGGTGCTTTATTTGTAAATAAGGACCTGGCCGATACCAGGCGCCACCCAACCATCGAAGACAATGTGATCCTTTATGCGGGTTGCACCATCCTCGGAGGCAATACCGTTGTGGGCCATGATACCCTTGTCGGGGGCAATGTATGGATCACAGAAAGTGTCCTGCCACATAGCGTGGTTTACCGTGAAAATAAGACGGTGATCCGGGAGAACAGGGCTTTTGACGAACCTATTCATTTTGTTATTTAAATTGATGAATTATGAGAGCAAGCAATATATTAGAGACTGTCGGCAAAACCCCGCATGTGCTGATCAACAATCTTTTTCCAAAGGGTTATGAAGTGTGGATGAAACTGGAGCGGAACAATCCGGGAGGCAGCATTAAAGACCGCATTGCCCTGGCCATGATCGAAGACGCTGAATCGAAAGGCGTCCTGAAAAAGGGATCGGTGATCATTGAACCGACAAGCGGCAATACCGGCATTGGACTGGCTATGGTGGCCGCAGTGAAAAAATACAGGCTCATCCTGGTAATGCCCGATTCCATGTCGGTAGAGCGCCGGAATATCATGGCCATATTTGGTGCAGAGCTTGAGCTCACACCCAGGAGTATGGGCATGAAAGGGGCCATTGCCAGGGCCGGTGAACTGGTCAGCAGCATTCCCGGTGCCTGGATGCCCATGCAGTTCGATAACCCCTCCAATCCCGACATCCATCTCAGGACAACGGCACGTGAGATCATTCAGGATTTCCCGGAAGGTTTCGACTACCTGGTAACAGGTGTCGGAACAGGAGGGCATATCAGCGGAGTGGCCCGGTTGCTCAAGGAAAAGTTTCCTGCTACAAAGGTATTTGCCGTGGAACCTGCTCTTTCGCCTGTTATCAGTGGTGGTCAGCCCGGGCCGCATCCCATCCAGGGAATCGGTGCCGGTTTTATCCCTTCAAATCTTCATCATCAGTACCTTGACGGAACCATCCAGGTGACCAAAGATGAAGCATATGAATTTACCAGGCGGGTTGCCAGGGAAGAAGGTATCCTGGCCGGTATTTCGACCGGGGCTTCGTTAGCTGCCGTCAATAAGAAGATAGCCGAAATGGATCCCGGGGCCAGGATACTTACATTCTGTTATGATACCGGCGAGAGATACCTATCGGTCGACGAACTGTTTATTTACCCGGGCTAAGAAAGCTTACTCCGTAGTCTGGACAGTTACATAAGCGCCGCTTTTTCCTTCAACAAGGCAGTCCAGGAACATCTTGATATGTTCGCTGGCTTTTTCTTCACCAAATTTGGCGACAAGAGGCGGTTCCATATCATAAGCATTTACACTCACGCATGGGTCCATGATATAATAATAGGTGAATGAGCCATCCTTGTTTGCTGATGTTGGTCTTAGCATCCTTGCTGTTTTAAATAACTGTGCATTAAATTCATTAGCTGCCGGTTGCAAATAATTAGCGTTGAAATCTTCAAACTGGGCCACTTTATCGGCTTTGACAGTATTGTACACAACTAAAACGGTATCATTTAATGACGCCCTTTTCTGCGGTGCGGGATTATTTGTGTTCCAGATGTCACGATGAACTTTCCATTTGCCATCCTCATTTTTCCAGGTTACGATGTATTTGCCCTGGTCGGCAATATAATCCCCATCCACGAATAAAGTATATTTTCCCTCTTCTATGGCCATGGTTCCATAACTTTGTGCTGTAACGGCTTCAAACTTAACCTTCTTGATCCCCATATTCATGATAGCGCCAAAAAATCCTGAGATCGCCTGGGGGCCTTCGATTGCTGCACTGTTTTCAGGAAATATTTTAGCATCTGCGGTATAAAAGGCGGCCAGGGCATTTGCATCTCCACCGGCATATGCAGCCATGAGGGCATTATTGGCTTCTGTAATTTCTCCGGTCACATCCACCGGCTTAGGGGTGCAGCTGCTGAACATCAGGAAAACCAGGGAAATCAAAGCGAAACTGCCCAGTAATTTTATTTTTTCTTTCATGTAAATAAATTTAAATGTTTAAGGATTAGATTGATAAATAAATAGGTTAATAATCGATAAATTGATTTTTTTTGATGTATTGATTAACCCTTAAATGTCAAAACTCATGCGTTTGGTCGATTCAAATATAAGGAGGGATTTGATTTGTGTGACAAAGAATAGGAAATAATTCGAAGTTCAAAATGCAAAGTTCAAAGAGAAGAAGAGCGGGGAGGCACGGGGGCATGGGGGTTTTCATAAAAAAAGCCAAAGCCTGTATTTTTTGGCATCCTTTAATCGTCTATATATGTAAATAAATTCAATATAAAGTTGGAAAATTCAAAAAAAAATCCTATCTTTATGGTGAATGGAAATAACCAATTAATTGAATAATAATAAGATAATACTGGTAGCCATGAAAAGATCATTAGTATTGATCCTGGCTTGTGTTTTCATTTTTCCCTTCGTGGCCAGGTCTCAGAATGAAGGGATCAAACCGGTTGCTAACCCTCAAACTTCTGTCCAATCACCCATGCATACCAAAACCACACAGCAAATGGCCCTGGTACAGGACCAGGGCACTACGGGAGGTTCAACCAGTCCATCAGGTTTATCTTCCAGCAAGGGGGGCATGTACCTTGAGCCCGGATGGGCAACGGGCCGGGTCATGCTGAAAGACCAGAGTGTCCTGGAGAATATCCAATTGAGATATGATATTTATAACCAGCAGATCCAGTTTGTCAGGGAAAATGACACACTAGCTTTCTCAAAACCTGAAGAGGTGATGTATTTTATCTTCGACGGCAGAAATTTTATTTATACCGTGTTTCAGCAGGAAGGAGGGGGCCTGGGAAGTGGGTATTTTGAAATACTTACGGATGGGGATTGCAAATTGTTATTGCGCAGGACCATAAAATATCATGCGGATCCCGAATCGAAACCCGGCTTGACAGAAGAAGTGTTCGTGAGGGAGTCCGAATATTATATAATTAAAGATGAGGGTGTTGCCAAACCATTCAGGAATTGCCGGAAAAGCGTGCTTTGTGCCTTTAAGGACAAGGAGGAAGCAGGTAGATGACTTCCTGGAAGTCAATGATATAAAAATGAAAACCTGTGATGATCTTAAAAAGGTTGTCGAGTATTACAACAGCCTGCAATGATCATTACCTGGCAACATCCTGAGCACATCTGAATCCAACGGTGGCGTTCCGGTCAAATCCCGGCGAAACCAGCAGCAGCTGCTGGTGCCAGTTGTTCGGTTGGGGACCGCCTTTAACATACCACCAGGAGGAAGTCGGTTTATAATGGCTTCCTCCTTTCATGATGACAAAATAATAGGTGCCATTGCTATAAACGTCCCCTGTCAGTTGCCATACGTTACCGGTAAGGTCCATAATGCCAAATGGGCTTTCACCTTCCGGAAATGCATCTACAGGGAATGTTTTACCGGCAGCATTGTTACACCGTGTCGAATCAAAATCGTTGCCCCAGGGCCATTTCCTGCCATCCGTGCCCTGTGCGGCATATTGCCATTCTGTTTCGGAAGGAAGACGCTTTCCGGCCCAGGTGGCATAAGCTTTGGTATCTTCCAGGCTCACGCAAACCACCGGGTGGTCTTCCATCCCTTCGGGAATCCTTCCATTTATCCAGTGCGCCAGAAAATTAACAGTATCTTTTGGGCTATAACCGGAGGATATGATGAATTCTTCATATTGCCTGTTCGTTACCGGATATTTGTCGATATAAAACGAATGCATTGAAACCTCCACCGGTTCTTTGGTGTCGGGATATGGAATGAATTGATCCGTATTCTCTGCCTGGAAGTTAAACGATCCTGCCGGGATTTTCACCATTCCATCCGGTGTCTTCTCCGGAACAAGGGTCTTCTCAGTTTTTTTGATCAATCGGGGTGATCCTGGCTCCGGTGTGACTATTCTCTCATCCAGTAGTTCATCATCTTCAAAAAGTTGAATAACAAACTTTCCTTCATAATTCCCGAAGGTTTCAAGAATATCAAGTTTATGATTACCCGAAGAAAGTGTCCTGACCTTTTCATTCTGATAAGATGGATTCCCGGCCCAAATCCTTAATTCATCCCCAAATCCTTCCATTAAATCAATCTTTAAATAACCTTCACGCAGTGAAGCGTTTATCAATTCAGGCAGCAAAGCGATACAGTCGATATTTCCTTCAGCCCGGGTATTTAGTTCAAAGGAATTAAAAGACGACGCTTTTGCAGGTATATAAAATCGGCCTTCCTTTTCCACCCAATCCAGCTCTTCATGATGCCAGATGCTTACAAGATGTTTTCCATCGATTTTTCCTTCTTCAAATAAAGGTCCGCTGAAACCTTCCGAGACCAGGCTGAATACGGTAAAGATTGTTTTATCCCCAAGCGGCCATTTATTCACCCAGATGCTGTCGGTTAAGGAAGGTATTAAAGGAGTCCAGTCAAAAGATAAGAAATTAGAGGTGTTCTCACGCAGGATCCGTGTTGTCTGGCCCAGGTAAACAAGATCATCCTCCATCTGGTCAAACTGGCCTGGTGCAAACGTGTTCAGTTCGGTTCCATAACCATTGAACAAAGCAATGGATGCTTCCCGCCTGATCCTTCCGTCGTGCACCTGGCAAACCCGAAATATGGCAAAGTCAGGCTTGATCAGTTTGTTCAGGTTCAGGGGCGGTGGCAGGTAAATGGCGTCATGAACTCGTCCGGCAACAATGCCAGGCATATCTTTGACCACGGCCATCCCTTCGCTGTACATAACCACGCCTGCTTTCACGCTGTCCGCGGCTTTCTGAAGCTCATAACTGGATGCGCCATGGCAATCCAGTACTACCCCGTCCGCATCCGTGGCCTCGATAAGCCTTGCCATTCCTGTATAAGGATTTTCCGACCGGGTGCTTTCATCCCATGGATTGTAGCAGATGAAAAATTTTGTCCCTTCCTGTTTCCATTGTTGCGAAAAGCTTTTCAACCGGGCAAGGCCGCCGGGAAGGTCATTAAACAGATCCCACTGGTTTCGCTGATCAACCCCCAGCCTGGGCCAGGTGGGCCAGAGGCCGATCACGTCATATCCTCCGAAAAGTTGCTTCCCTCTTTCAAGAAATGATCCAACGGTATATTCTTGCTTTTGCCAGTCGTAATAATCCTTGTTCCAGGCAAACTGCAGGCCGATCAGGTATTCATGCCTGATCCACTGCAGGTCTGGACGACGGTACAGGCTATCGTCAAATGAGTCCACGTCGTATAAATATCTTTCCCGGAACATAAGTTTAAGCCCGTTCTGCCATTCGCCGGTATATTCATCAGCCCGGAGCGTGTATTCGACTTTTCCGCCAGGATAAACGATGGTCCGGTATCTCCGCCATTCAGCCAGTTCGGATTTCTCCCTGCGGGCAATGGCACAAACTGACAGGTCTTTATTGACCGGTATTGCCCCGTATCCAAGTTCCCAGGCATTGTCAGGCAGGATAATCCCGATGGGGCCCATCCCCGGGCGAAATATCTTAGCCCTGGCCAGTGCCCAGGGGCCGGTTGAGGTAAGGTAAATGTGATCGGCAGTTTCACCAAATGGAACGATGTTTTCAATATCCACCGTATCACCGGTCATGTTATGAATGACTATTTTACACTTCCATCCATTATTAATATCCTGGTATGCAATTACTTCATTCACAATCTTATCTTCAAAAGTATAGATGACGGCCGTATCCGCTATTTGTGCCATGGCTTCACTGATGTCGTGTTTTATTCCATCGACCTGGAAGGTGTATAGTGGAAATGTTTGAAGCAGCTTGTGATTGTTCCCGTTTCTGTCGGTGTAACCAATAACTTTAATGCTTTGGTTTGTCGACATGATAAGGTCCTGGGAATGAACGATACCGGTAAGAAAAATAAAAACCAGCAGAAATGAGAAGTTATAACTTTTCATAACATCAGTCTTGATAAAGTACAAATATAACAGGCTTATCCCTAATTTTGACCTGGTAATTTTATTTGATGGATATTCTTGAAAAATTTAGCCTCCTGGATTTTAAAACCATCCTGGATCCACTGCAGGAACTGAAGGCATGCAGGATTTGTCCGCGTAAATGCAACGCTGACCGGTTCTCGGCTAAACTTGGCTATTGTAAGTCTGATGCTTCTTTCAGTATCTCTTCTATTTTAATCCACAGGGGGGAAGAACCGGCTATTTCCGGGGATAAAGGTATCTGTAACATTTTCTTCACTAATTGTAACCTTCAATGTATTTATTGCCAGAATCACCAGATCAGTTGCAATACGCTGAATTACAGCAACCAGAAAATGGAATTGTCAGAAATCATCAGGCAGATAACTGGTATCCTTTCAACAGGTATAAACCATGTAGGATTTGTATCACCTTCTCATTTTATTCCCCAGGTGAAAGTGATAATCAATACATTGCGTGCGCTGGGATTAAATCCCATTTTTGTATACAATACCAATGCTTACGACTTATCCTGAAAGTATTAGCGGACTGGAAAACTACATCGATATTTACCTGCCTGATTTCAAATATGCCGAAGCTGAACTGGGAAAGAAATATTCTGATGTGAGGAACTACCCGGAAATGGCGCTCTCATCCATAAAGGAAATGTTCAGGCAGAAAGGCGCTGAATTGCCTTTGAATCGAAATGGTTATGCCATGAAAGGGATCATCATCAGGCATCTTGTCCTGCCCGGGCATCCTGAAAACAGTGTCATGGTACTCAGGACAATTGCCTCGGAATTGTCGAACGAGATCCATATTTCGCTGATGTCGCAGTATTACCCGACATTCCAGGTCAACCGGCATGAATTCCTCGGACGGACTTTAAAAGCCAGGGATTATAACCGTGTTGTCGAAGAATTGGAGGAATTGGGCTTTGAAAACGGATGGGTGCAGGAATTGTCGAGCCATGAACAATACAGGCCGGACTTTGAGAAGGAAAAGCCTTTTGAGTTCTGAGTGCTGAGTTCTGAGTGCTGAGTTTAGAGTTCGGAGTTCGACGTGAATGAGTTATACATTTATTTGAGGTAAACTCATAAACTCAAAATTCATAACTCTAAACTCAGCACTCAGAACTCAGGATCCTATTTCACGATTTCAATCAGTTCCACTTCGAATACCAGCGCCTGGTTCGGTCCGATGACGCCACCGGCGCCCTGCTCGCCGTATGCCAATGAGGATGGGATGTAAAGCATCCATTTAGCGCCGGGCTGCATGAGTTGCAGGCCTTCGGTCCAACCCGGGATAACCTGGTTCACCCCGAAGACAATCGGTTCGTTCCGCTCTACAGAGCTGTCAAATACTTTTCCATCGATAAAAGTGCCATGGTAATGCACTCTCACCTGGTCGGTCAATTGAGGAAATTCGCCTGCACCGGGTGTGAGGATTTTATATTGTAATCCGCTGGGCAGCGTTACCACTCCTTCCCTGGTCTTATTTTCAGCCAGGAAAGCATTGCTTTTTTGTAAGTTCATATTTGATTCGTCAGAAATTTGTTTATTGAAATAATCCTGTACTATCTGGTTTGCCAGTTCAAGGCTGACAGCTGTCTGCCTGTCGGCATAACCACTATTAAATCCATTCATAAATAAACTTTCATTGATCTCTTTCACTTGCTGGACCAGCATATTATTCCCGATTAATAATCCGAAACTGTAGGATAATGAATCCGTGGAATTATTCAGGACGGGTTCATTGGATGATTCCTGGACCTGGCTAAAAACGTTAACTATCGTGTAAGCGAGAAAGAATAAAACTAAGACAGATTTTTTCATTTTTGAAATTTTTGGCAAAAATAGACTTTTTATTGAAAGTCAGGGGAAATATTATGTCGATGGAAGCTTACGGTTTACATTTTGTGGCCTCCTGGTCACAAAATATACGCCTGCCATAATAAGCAGAGCAGCAATGGTCTTGAATACAGTTAATTCATCTTTGCCGAACAGAATGGCGACGACAGAAGCGATCAGCGGCTGAAGGTAAATATAGATGCCATTTACACTGGGGCTTACCGTTTTAAGGGAATAATTATTCAGAAAATAAGCAACGATCGTAGCACCAAATACGACGAACGATATGGACATCCAGATTTTAAAAGGTATGGTGACGAAGGAGGTATGTGGAAAAGGATCTGACCGTGAAAGGGAAAATGATGATCAGTCCGAAAAAGAATACCCATTTCATAACGGTCAAGGAATCGTATTTTTCCATTAAAGGCTTGATAAGAACAAGGTATAGAGCCCATGAAAGGGCATTAATGAAGATAAGAAGATTGCCCAGCATGGTAGCAGATTTAAAATCGCCTTTACCTGCCGAAAGGATCACGATCAATGCTCCGGCGGCTCCCAGGATAATTCCAAATACTTTTAAAGCCGTGATCCTCTCTTTCAGGATATAATGAGCGAAAATGAGGATCAGCACCGGGATTACTGTGATGATGATGGAGGCATTGATCGGTGTTGAAAGGTTCAGGCCTTCAAAGAACAGGATCTGGTTGATGGCGACACCAAAGATGGCACAAAGCGCCATCTTGAAAAGGTCTCTTTTTTCAACCTTTTCTTTAGGCATAATAAAATGTAATATCCCAAATACGATCACCGTGATACTGACACGAATGAAAATGATAGCTTTTGGCATCATGTAATCCGGCATGATGCCTTTTGCAATAACATAATTAAGGCCATAAATGGTATTAGCCCCGAGAAGTGCAAAATGTGATTTAAGGTTATGATTCAATCAGGCTCGTTTTAATATTTGATATCCAGATTCATACGGGTCCATACGGCGAATATATCCCTGACATTTTGCCGCATGATCTGGTGAAAAGGGATGATACGGCTGGGCATGGGAAGGGATAATTCCTCATAGATGTGATTATCGTCAAAGCCTGCTTCGGCAGCATCTTCCCTGGAAGCGGCAAAGTAAACCCTGGCCGGGCGGGTCCAGTAGATCGCCCCGAGGCACATCGGGCAGGGCTCACAGCTGGTATAGATTTCACAGCCTTCAAGCTGGTGGGTATTCAGTTTACTGCATGCCCGGCGAATGGCGACAATCTCGGCATGGGCCGTCGGATCATTATTTGTAAGCACCTCATTGTATGCCGAAGCTATTATCTCTCCATCTTTAACGATTACGCAGCCGAATGGCCCGCCATGGCCGTTTTCCATATTCATTTTTGCCAGACGGATTGCTTCGTCCATAAATTTTTCCTGCGGTGTGATCATGTGGAAATCTTTTCGCAAAGTTACCATTTACCGGTAATGGACGGATAAGTTAATGCATGCTCCAGCATTATTAAGAATTCACTGCGTGCTATCGCGCTGGCCCCCAGGCTCCTGAGGTGCTCAGTTCGCTGCTGAGCATCTATAAAGTGAAAGCCCCATTCCATTGCCCGGTCAACAAGTGCGGCAAGGGCGACTTTTGAAGCATCCCTTTGAAGGAAAAACATAGATTCTCCAAAAAATGCTTTACCAAGGGATACCCCGTAAAGGCCGCCGGCAAGCCTGCCATCCATATAAGTCTCTACACTGTGCGCATAACCCAATTCGTGCAGTGTTGTGTAGGCATCGATCATTTCAGGCGTGATCCAGGTGCCTTCTTCTTCACGGCTGCCGGTTACAGCGCAATATTTGATGACACTGCTGAAGTCTTCATCGAACCGGACCTCATAGTTTTTTTTTCGTATGCTTTGAGCCAGGCTTTTTGATTTTTTAAACCCGCCCGGGAGCAGGATCATCCTTGGGTCCGGTGACCACCAAAGAATAGGCGAGTCGGCATCGAACCAGGGGAAAATCCCTTGTGAATAGGCAAATAGCAACCTTTCGGCAGAAAGATCGCCCCCTATTGCCAGCAGGCCGTCTTTGTCGGCATGGGATGGGTGGGGGAAGCTCATTTCTTCGTCCAGGATGTGTAAAGGCATAATTGATGATTAAGGTCTATCTGCGTCATTCCCACGAAAGTGGGAACAAATCCAGGCTCTTTACGATCCTGTCGCATGCAAGGTGGATTTCTTTTTCTGTTATGATAAGTGGCGGTGCAATTCGGAACGCCTGCGGACGGAACAGGAACGAATCGGCAATCAAACCATTTTCAAGAAACAGGGGTATCAGCTTTTGTAAATGATTCTCCGGATTCCAGGTCGATGCCAATCATAAGTCCCTTGTGGCGAATAGCTTTAATGGCCGGATGACCTGATAATCTTTCCAGAAAGATGACTGCTTTATTTTCCGCCTCTTCATGTATCCTGGTTGAAACCAGGTATTCCAGGGAAGCCAGGGCTGCGGCGCAACTGACCGGATGCCCGCCAAAAGTGGTGATATGCCCGAGTTCCGGATCATGTGTCAGGCTTTGCATGATCTCTTTTGATGAAATGAAAGCACCCAGTGGCATGCCGCCCCCAAAGGCTTTAGCCAGGCAAAGAATATCAGGGATAATACCGAAATGTTCAAAGCTGAACATCTTACCTGTTCTTCCCATGCCCATCTGGATATCGTCAATGATAAGCAAGGAGCCTGTTTCTGTGCATTTATTACGCAAAGCGGCCAGGAATCCTTCCGCTGGCAGGATAATGCCGGCTTCAGCCTGGATGGTTTCAACGACAACACAGGCTGTTTTGCCGGAAATCTGGGAAAGATCCTCAAAACTATTGAAATCGAGGAACCTGACATCCGGAACCAGAGGCCGGAATGAATTTTTTAAGGATTCGTTTCCTGCTATGCTTAATGCGCCCTGCGTCCCTCCATGATAAGCATTCCTGAATGCTATGGTTTCAGTGCGGCCGGTAAACCGCCTGGCCAGTTTCATGGCCCCTTCTATGGCTTCGCTGCCTGAAGTTACAAAGTATGTGGAATGAAGAGGGGAGGGTAAAACAGTTGCAAGTGCTTCAGCCAGTTTTACCTGCGGCGACTGGATGATCTCACCGTAAACCATCAGGTGCATGTAGCGGTCTGCCTGGTCTTTCACAGCACGGATGATCTCAGGGTGCTGATGGCCAAGGTTGCTCACGGTCACGCCTGAGACCAGGTCGATATATTCCTTTCCGTCAGGGCCATAAAGATAGATACCTCTGGCTGAGGTGATCTCCAGCCCAAGTGGACGGGAAGACGGAAGGCCCAGATATTCGAAAAACAGTTGGCGCTGCGATGTCATGGTATTAAAATGTTTCCACCTTTTCCTTGTAGACGACCCCTCGCCTGGCCAGGTCCTTCAGCATGAAATCAACGCAGGAAGGCTCGAACCCTATATATTCAGGAGGGGAGATCCCTTTCCTTGAGTAAAATCCGCCGGTAACCAGCCTGACGGCAGCAGTTGCCGTATAACCCGTCGTGCGGGCCATCGAATGGATGCCTGTTGCCCTGTCGTACTGATCTGAAAGCTCCCAGGTAAACTTCATTTTCCTGCCGTCTTTAATCCCTTCCACACTTACCATCATCACGGTAATATCTTCTTCGTCCTTCAAATCCCACATCGGGAAGAGCAATTGGGTGGTCAGGTCGATTGGCCGGATAAGCTTGCCTTTTACGTTCACCTTTTCCGTTGAGAAAAACCCGATTTCCTGCAATAATTTGATCTTATCGATATGCCCGGGATAGCGCATGGTTTTTTCAATCATATCGGGGCAATCAATAGTCCGGATAAGTGACCGGAGCCCATCGCTGTTGAATGCTTCCAGGGTGCCGCAGCCGGTAAAATTCAAAAATTCAGGTTCGGAAAGGGCAGGCATTTCTACCAGTTTTCCTTCCCGGATGAACCTGGCCGGACGGGTATATTCTTCTATAACATCTATGGGGGAGAAAACAGCACGATATTCAAAGGGTAACTGCCTGACTTTTGGAAGTCCTCCGACATAAATCCTGACTTTTTCGGTTTTATCGAGCTTGCTGAACCCATAACCCGTAAGCAGGTTGCTCATGCCCGGGGCCACGCCAATATCGGAAATAGCGATAACTCCATTTTTTGCAGCCAGTTCTTCCAGTTCAAAAAGGTCTTCAGGGAAGAATGCGATATCGACAACGTTTTTCCCTTCTTCAATGATCAGTTTGAGCGTCTGGAAGCCCAGGTGCCCGGGAACAGCACTTACCACGAAATCTGCCTTGCGGACGATATCTCTTACTGCAGATGCATCAGAAAGGTCTGCAAGGAATGTTTTGATCCCGTGATGTGCTTCAATCCAGTCGAGCCTGTCTTTCCGGATATCACAAATTGTGACTGAAAAATTCCCATCCTTGCTCAGATCAAGTGCAATCGGGAAACCAACCAGGCCAGCGCCCAGCACGGTGATGTTTAGTTGTTTGTTATTGGTCATTGGTCATTAGTAATTAGTCATTGGTCATTGGTCATTGGTCATTAAGCATTAAGCATTAAGCATTAAGCATTCAATCATCCCCGCTTCCCTGCTTCCCCGCCTCTTTGCCTTCTTATCTGTGAAATCATCACCCCTGTAATCACCACAGCCATTCCTGCAATCTTTGTCGGGCTGAAGATTTCGGAGATAAAGATAGCGGAAAATATTGCCGTGAACACCGGGATCAGGTTCGAAAAAACATTGGTCCGGCTTACACCCAATTCTTTCACGGTCATGGTGAAGAATATAAAAGCCAGCGAAGATGCGAAGACGGATAATTGAAGCAGTGAGGAGATCAATTCCATGTTTGGCCTGACGGTAATAAAATGATCATAATCGAAGAAGAGGAAAAGTGGCAGAAAATACATGACGCCTAATGCATTCTGATAGGTAATAATGGTGAGAGAAGAATATTTCCGGGTCAGCTTTTTCAGGAAGACGGAATAGATTACTGCCGATGTCACTGCTCCAAGCAGGAAAATGACGCCGAGTGGTGAGGCATCCAAGCGAAAGGTCAGGGTTAACGAGCATGATCGCCAATTCCGAAAAATGAAATAAATATGCCCGACAATATTCAGCCAGGAAAGTCTTTCTTTTAAAGCAATAAAAGCCACTAGCGGGGTGAAAACAGGAATGGTGGCAATGATCACGGCACTGATGGTGGGAGACGAGCTTTCAGCCCAAAATTTTCCCCTAAAAAATACAGAAAAGGGTTGAAAAGTGCAGACAGCAGAAACAACCCGCGGTCTTCCTTTTTTAATATTTCAAATTTCCCTGATAAATAAATAAAGACAGAAAGTATAAGAGTTGAAATGACAAGCCTGATGAAAATAGTAGTGATCGGGTGATAATATTTAAAAACGATGGAAGTCCACACAAACGACATTCCCCAGAAGATCATCGAGAGGATAACAATGGGGTAAATGCCGAAATGCAGCAGGATCGATTTTTTCATGCCAGTTTTAAGGTATAAGGCTGGCAAAGGTATGATAAATCTGGTGAAAGAGGCAAAAAGCGGCTTTTCATAGTGGACCAATAATTATTATCTCTTCAAAGTGTAACATTTTTAATTTTTCACCGACATTAGATTAAAATTTGACAATTTTTGGAACCAACGGTAAAAAATATTCATGAGGATCTGATCCGGGGATGCCAGGTGAACGACCGGAAATCTCAGTTTCAGATCTATAAATTATATTATAAAGCCATGTTCAATACAGCCATCAGGATCGTGAACGACTCAGCCCAGGCTGAGGATATCATGCAGGAAGCGTTCCTGGAGGCCTTCAGGCAAATTGATAATTACCGCGGGGAATGCAAGTTTCGGCACCTGGCTGAAAAAGATCGTGATCAATAAATCCATCGATGAGATCAGGAAAGCAAAAGATGTCATCTCAATTGATGAAGCCGATGTTGAAGTAGCTGACATGAACAACGAGGAAGAGAACTATATCCAGGTTCTTTCGACGCGTGTTGAAGAGATCCGGAAAGCCATTCATGCCTTGCCCGACAGTTACCGGATCATCCTGACATTTATTTGCTGGAAGGCTATGATCATGAGGAAATTGCCCAGATCCTCGGATATCTCCTATAATCTTTCCAGGACCAGGTATTCTAGAGCAAGAAAAAAACTGCTTGAGTTTATCGGTGCAGGGGAGAACAGTGCTTCAAATTCGAAATTGAATTAAAATATACTACCATGTCAATGTTAGAAGAAAAAATCAGGAAAAACAGGGATCTTTTCGATGGGGCAGAACCATCGGAAGGTCACTTCAACAGGTTCCAGTCCAGGCTGGATTCCCTGCAGGAAGTGGCACCCGGCCGCAAGAGCTGGTATCAAAGCAGTCTCTTCAGGGTTGCCGCTGTGATCGTGGTTCTGCTTGGCCTTTCCGTCACATATTACCTGGTTGATCCATCTGAAAACGCCAATCACTTAACGGCCAGCACCCTGCCACTAGAAATACAGGAAGCCAGGATGTATTATGATAAACTGGCTGAAGAAAAGCTTCAAAAGATCAATAACTGTGCTGCCTCAACTTCCGAAGCCTCATACATTCAGAAAGTTGTTATTGATGAGATAACCCTGCTGGATTCCAGTTCTGTTAAACTCGAAGAACAGTTGCAGAATGACCAGCAAAATCCCAGGCTTATCAATGCCCTGATCAGGAATTATAAAACAAAGTCCGATCTTCTGGACGATATTTTAATCAGATTATGCCACATCTAATAAATATAATGCCATGAAAACAACACTAAAGAATTCAAAAGCTCCTTTTACTGCCAGGATCATAATAATTGCCTTGCTGCTATTGCCCTGGCTTGCAATGAATGCAGATGATTACACCAAGACCTACCAGGAGAAGTACGACGTTGACAAAGGTGCAAGCCTTGTTATAGAGAATAAATTTGGCGACATCCATTGCCAGGCATGGGATGAAAGCAGTGTTTCCATTGTTGTAACCGTGAAAGTCGATGCTTCAAGCCAGGAAAAAGCCGATAAGTTTTTTGACAGGATAAATGTTGAATTAACCGGTAGCCGGACTAAAGTCCAGGGGGTCACTTCAGTTGACAATATCAATAATGCCAACTTATCCATCAATTATGAGATCCGCATGCCGCGCTGGATCACCATCGACCTGGATAATAAATTCGGGGATATCTACCTGGATGAATCAGATGGTTCTGTGAAAATAAACCTTGAATACGGTGCCATGGAGGCTAATGCTTTTAACGGGCTGGCGACAGAGCTGGATATCAAGTTCTCTGAGGTTAAAACAGGTTATATCAAAGATGGAAATGTTAATATTGAATACAGTGAATGGGAATCCAAAGGTGGAGAATTTCTCAAGCTTTATTCCCGTTTCTCCGAAGTGACCATCGAAAAAACAGCTAATCTCAATATGGATTCGCAATATGACGATATCTTTTTTGGAAATGCCGGGCAGGTTATTGCCATCAGCCGTTTTTCAGACCTGGAGCTTGAAAAGATCAATGGTGATTTCGATTTTGATGTTGAATACGGTGATCTTACTGTTAAGAATATTTCTGCCACATTTAAAAATGGAAAGGTCAGGAATACATTTGCTGGCGCAAGCCTGACTTTTGATCCGAAAGCAAATATAACGATCGATGCTGAAATTGAATTCGGTGAACTTTCATATCCAAAGTCTAATGCATCGATGAATGAAGAAATTATCGGTTATACCACCCACATTTACAAGGGCAGGATTGGGGCTGCCGGTGGCTCATCTTCGAAACTAACCGTCATTACCAAAAATGCAGATGTCAATTTAGATTTCGCAGAATAATATTAATAACTTAAAAACTATGACCATGGACACAAAGAAATTAATTGTTCCTTTTGCACTATTTATTCTCTTTGGAATGATAGCCACTGTTTCTTTCGGTTGTTGGAATATACCACAACAGGACAGGAGCACCGGTAATTTTATTAAAGAAGACAGGCCGGTCAGTAATTTCAGCAAACTCGATGTCGGGGGTGCATTTAAAGTGTATCTTTCACAGGGCGACCAGGAAAAACTTGTCATTGAGGCTGATGAAGATGAATTGAAGGAAATCATCACCGAAGTGGTTGGCAATAAATTGAGAATTTATACAAAATCTAACTGGCCCGGTAATTTCCATGAGATGACCATTTATCTTACCTTCAAAGACCTGGAATATATCGGTTTCAGCGGTGCGGTGGAAGTGGTCAGCGAAAATGCACTTACCTTCTCAGAACTTGAAATGGACGTCAGCGGTGCAGCCGAACTGGACATGGAATTAAATGCCGACAGGTTCGAAGCCGAATTCAGCGGTGCATCCGAGGTGGATTTCAGGGGAAAATGTAAAACCGGTTATTTTGAACTGTCTGGCGCTTCAGAGTTCAATGCGGAAAATCTTGAATTCGTGGATCTGAATATCGAAGTCAGCGGCGCATCCGAAGCAAAAGTCTGGGCAACCGGGACACTGAACATTGATGCGTCAGGTGCATCAGATATCCGTTACAAAGGCAGTCCGAAGGTGTCTATTGATGAATCAGGTGCCTCGAGCGTAAAAGCAATGTGAGTGCAGTTTGCAGTTCGCAGTTCGCAGTTCCCAGTCATATAAATTCGATGCAACCTGCGAACTGCGAACTGCGAACTGCAAACTTATTCAATCATCCTTAAAAATTCTTCTTCCGAAATAATCTTAATGCCCAGGACCTGGGCTTTTTTCATCTTGGCCGGCCCCATGTCTTCCCCGGCGAGCAGGTAGTCGGTTTTGCCTGAGATTGAAGCTGTGTTTTTTCCGCCGTATTTTTCGATCATTTCCTTGAGCTGATCCCTTGAAAACTTTTGAAATACACCGCTGATCACAAACGACCTGCCACCCAGTTTATCTTCCAGTACAACCGGGGCTGAATGATCAAGGCTGAAGGAGATCCCTTTTTTTCGCAACCTGTCGATGATTTCCAGGTTGACGGGGTTTGCAAGGAAAGAAACCACCGATCCGGCGATCTTCTCGCCGATCTCTTCAACTTCTTTCAGCTCATCAAAGCTTGCCTGCCTGATCAAATCGATGCTGACAAAGTGGTAGGCTAATTTTTTCGCTACAGTTTCCCCGACAAACCTGATGCCCAATGCATAAAGGACACGATCGAAAGGGGTGCTTTTGGATTGTTCGATCCCCTGGAGAATATTAGAAACGGTCTTTTCCCTGAAACTGATCTTTCTTTCTTTCTGTCCTTCTTCTGCCTCGTGAATTTTCTCCAGCCCGATAAGTTGTTCATAATCCAGATCGTAAAGGTCTGCTATATTGGAAATCAGTCCCTTGTCGAATAGCAGCTCAATTTTCCCTTCACCCAGGCTGTCGATGTTCATGGCCTTGCGACTGATGAAATGCTCCAGTTTGCCTTTGATCTGGGGCGGGCATCCAGCTTCATTCGGGCAATAAAAAGCCGCCTCATTTTCCTGCCGTTCCAGGAGGGATCCACATTCAGGACAGTGAGTGATGAAGCTGACTTCCGGGGAGCCTGAAGTTCGCTTTTCCAGATCTACCCCAATGACTTTCGGAATAATCTCACCGCCTTTCTCGACAAAAACATGATCGCCTTCATGGAGGTCAAGTTTTTTGATGATGTCAGCGTTGTGGAGTGAGGCCCTTTTTACCGTTGTGCCGGCGAGCTGGACCGGTTGAAGGTTACCGACCGGGGTTACGGCTCCTGTGCGCCCGACCTGGTAATCAATAGAGAGCAGGGGAGTAGAGACCCGTTCCGCTTTGAATTTGTAAGCAATGGCCCAACGGGGCGATTTGGCTGTATAACCAAGCATTTCCTGTTGCCGGTAAGAGTTAACTTTTAAAACGATCCCGTCGATATCGAAAGGCAATTCTTTTCTGCCTGTATTCCAGAGTTCAATAAAGGAAAATATTTCTTCCAGGGAGTGGCATCTGGCTACATAGGGCGAAATTTTAAGCCCCCATTCTTTGGCTTTCTGCAGGCACTGGTAATGGTTGTCGGCAGGCAGGTCATCACCCATCATATTATAAAGGAAACTGTCAAGGTTTCTTTTGGCAACTTCGGCCGGATCCTGCATTTTAAGGCTCCCGGCGGCTGCATTCCTGGGGTTGGCGAACAACTGAAGCCCATTCTTTTCCCTTTCAATGTTGAGGTTATCAAAACTGCTCCGGGGCATGAATACTTCACCTCTCATTTCAATTTCATCCGGAAAATCACCCCATAAATTCAGGGGTATGCTCTTGATGGTTTTAACATTGACAGTAACATCATCGCCCCGGGTCCCATCACCACGGGTCAAAGCCTGCACCAGCTTACCATTCCGGAAAGTCAGACCGATGGCGATGCCGTCAAATTTCAACTCGCACACATATTCCGGATCTTCCCCCAGCAATTTCCGCACCCTGCCGTCGAAATCTGTTATTTCTTCTTCCGAATAAGTATTTCCAAGCGAAAGCATCGGGTACTTATGACTGACCTGGACGAATTCTTTGGTAAGATCTGCCCCGACACGCTGGGTAGGGGAGTCGGGCGAGATAAGTTCAGGGAATGCCGATTCAATGCCGGTTAGTTCTTCCAGTAACAGGTCAAACTCATAATCCGAAATAAGCGGCGAAGACAGGACATAATACTGGTAGTTATGACGGTTTATTTCTTCCGTCAGCTCTGCGATACGTCTTTTTGCTTCCTCGGCTGTCATATCATTCTGTCTGTTTAAACAAAGATCGGATTTTTTATGATAAATTCAAGTATGGGCTAAAACCCGTTAATATTGGCTGCTTTCTTACTTGGTACTAACTTACCTCAACCTTCAGGTTGAGGTGGAAGCAAACCGATAAAAAAAACGGGCTTCAGTCCAAAACTTGAAGCCTAATTCATAACTTTGAGCTAACCAAATCAAACGGCCTCGATATGAAGACGCTTATTCTTTTGATTATTACCTTTCTGGCCACTGCATTGAATGCCCAATGGGAGTGGCAAAACCCCCTGCCCCAGGGGAATGGCCTTGTTTCGGTTCATTTTGTCGATTCGCTGGAAGGTTGGACTGTCGGATCCTTCGGGACAGTTATGCATACAATAGATGGCGGGTTGAGTTGGGATATTTTAAATATTGGAACAACAGAAGAGCTAAACGACGTTTTCTTTGTTGGCCGCAATGATGGCTGGATTGTTGGATATGGATTGATTTATCATACTTCTGACGCAGGAGGGACCTGGAATGAGCAGGATTTACCTGTACCGTTAAATTGTGAGTCGGTTTTCTTCATTGATGAAGATAACGGTTGGATTGTTGGCAGCAACTATACGATAATACATACCGAAAATGGAGGCGAATCATGGGAAGAGCAGGACAGCGGGATGGGATCAGAGTATGGCTGGCTGACTTCAGTGTTTTTTATAAATGAAGATATGGGATGGACCTGTGGCTGGAATAACGTCATACTTAAAACTACCGATGGCGGAGAATATTGGAACGAGACTACTTCAGGAGGTAATGATTTTCTGAGTTCTGTTTATTTTATTGATAATTCTGTCGGATGGGTTTCAGGAAGCGGCATGATCTTTAAAAGCACAAATGGGGGCAATACCTGGTTTGAGATTGCTTCGGATTTAAATGGGACCAGTTGTATTTATTTTTCCGATCTTCTGAACGGATGGACCTGTGGTGGTTATGGCATTATATACAGGAGTGGGGATGGCGGGTTGACCTGGGAGATGATGAACAGCGGTACAACAATAAGCTTATATGACATGAATATTCCCGCAGCAGGCAAAGGTTATGCGGTTGGTGGATTTGGTCAAATTCTTTCTTATAATCAAGAAAATGATGCCTGGGAAGCACTCACAAGTTGGTATTATAAACTTGGAACAAAGTTGTTTTTCCTGGATGAAAATGAAGGCTGGGCCACAGGATATCAATTACAACACACAACAGATGGCGGAAAGACCTGGGTTGAACAGGGGCCTGCTCCAGGCATGTATATTAATTGTGTCGATTTTAAGGACAGTTTAAATGGCTGGACTGCAAGCGATAATCAAATTTACCGAACCAGGGATGGCGGTGATTCCTGGTTGCTTCAGCTCGATCTTGGCAGGGGATGGGATACTTCTTTTTGCCAGTTATTCTTTACTGACACCCTGCATGGCTGGGCTCTTGATTTTTATGGGTTACTTTTCCATACCCGTAATGGCGGGGATACTTGGGAAGAACAATTCAGCGGAATTATTGATATCCAGCAAAATGCAATATATGCTTATGACTCCCTGACCGCCTGGATTGCAGGAGGGTATGGCTGGATATCTAAAACTACGAATGGGGGTGAGACCTGGACTGCATTTACTACAGGCTTTCAGTACAGTATGGGCTGGGATATTCAGTTCTATGACGCTCAACACGGTTGGATAATTGATGATTATGGGCTGTTATTTACAGAAAATGGAGGATTAAACTGGGAAAGAATTTCAAATAATGGTGGTAGTGCAATTCATTTTATAAATCCTGACCAGGGTTGGATGGCTGAAGGATTGGGGGGGAATATAGAACGCACGGATGATGGCGGGCATACCTGGGTTTTGCAAAACATGCTGACAAATGCAAGCATTTTTGATGTTTGGTTTGTGGATGAGAATAATGGTTGGGCGATTGGACAATTGGGTATGCTATTCCATACTGATAATGGTGGCATGGTGGGGACTGAAGAGTTCAAAGTTCAAAGTTTAAAGTTCAAAGTTGAGTGTTTTCCTAACCCGCTAAGTTCTGTTACCACTTTTAAATATGATCTTGCAGAAACTGCCTCTGTCAGTTTGAAAATATACAATAATTTTGGGCAATTGATTGATGTAATTATTGACGGCCAGCAGTCGGCCGGGGAGCACCAGGTCAGTTGGAATGCCGGGCACTTGCCGCCGGGGATATATTTTTACAGCTTAAACGCCGGCATAAATTCAGCATCAGGGAAACTAATCGTCGCACGCACCAATTAAATTCATTTTCAACACATGAATCTTTCATTTAAAAGGCAACTGAAGGAGCTTTTAATTGGCAGTTCAATCTCGGGACTGATGACGGCCTTGTTCATGCTCATAATTATTGGATTTAATGTCAGTGCGTTCCTGGCCGGCTTGTGCATCGGTTTCTTTACCTATATTGCTATTCATTCCTATAAAACTAAAATTGAACCCAGGATTTTCAGAAATACAAACCTGATCTTTCTATTAATTATCAATACCCTGGTTCAGGTCTTCATCATCATGGTCATTACGCTGATCTTCGTCGGGTTGATTTTCCTGGAAGGTGATTATAGCTATTTTTTTACGGAACACACCGTCCTATTCCGGCGTATTTACCTGATAGGCCTCATCTATGGCCTGGTTTTAAGCATGATTTTCAGCTTTTTATCCATCGTCAGCACCATAATCGGAAAGAATATCCTGCCCAAATTATTCATCGGCCGTTACAGGAAACCGGTCGAAGAGGAAAGGATATTTATGTTCCTCGATATTTCATCCTCAACTACCATTGCAGAAAAAATCGGCCACCTTCATTATCTTTCCCTCCTTAATGATTTCTTTTACGATGTGGTGGATCCCATCTATAGGACTAAAGGTGAGATATACAAGTATGTGGGGGATGAAGTGATCATCACCTGGAATATGAAGAACGGCCTTAAAGACGGCAATTGTGTCAGGTGTTTTTTTTATATCGATGAAATAATCAAAAACCGGGCAGATTATTACCATAAAAAATACGGGCTTGTACCGGAATTCAAAGCCGGGCTTCATGGTGGCAAGGCGGTTATCGGTGAAATTGGGCTCACAAAAAGGGAAATCGCCTTTGTCGGTGATGTCTTAAATACCACAGCACGAATTGAGAGCGAATGTAAAAACCTGAACAAACGGCTGCTTGTGTCGGAAGACCTGGCAGGTCAAATGAGCCTTCCCGGATATATTGTAAAGCGCGAAGTGGGGGCAGTGAAACTCAGGGGCAAAGAAAAAGAAATCCGGCTTTTCAGCCTGTCATGGTTAACACCCGGTTAAAGCGTAAAATAGATCTGTCCGAGGTAGACCGGGTTAATGGATAACACCGGGATCTGGGCCAGGTTGAAGATCAGCTTTTCACTCCATGAACTGTTATCAAAACTTGGATTCTCAATGTTACTGTCGGTCATCATCATCAGCAGATCAGCGCTTTCCGATACGGCAAAATCCAGAAGCTGACCTGCGAAATTCGCATGCCTTTCTGCTTCTGTAATGGTATATTTTACTCCGTTCTTCTTAAATTCTTCCTCGATCTGGCTGGTGATAATATTCAGCTTTGTGCTGTCGGCCACCTGTTTGCTCGTTTGTTTAAAAATCAGCAATTCACTTTTAAAGAGAAGGGAAGATATAATGGCATAAAACACCTGTTGCCTGGATTCGGTATACAAACCAATCGGGAAGACAATCTTTTTATACCCGTGGTCGGAGATATGCCTTTTCTGAACAACAATGACCGGAACGGGTGACTGGGTGATGACTTTCATGGCATAGCTGCCTACAAGATGCTGCAGTCCGCGTTTACCATGGGTACCCAGGATCATGATGCTTGCTTTCAGTTCACTGGCCACCTCGTGGATAACATCAAAAATGCTACCTTCCCGGTAAAGATAATCAACATCAATTTTCGATTTGGATTTTATACCTTTTACTATTTCTTTTAGCTTATTTTCAACTGCAAGACCGGTCTTTTCTTTTCCAAAACTGGATTTGGTTTCTCGGTTAATAACATGCAGGATAATAACTTTAAATTTTAATAATTCACCAGCTTTTACAGCATGATCAATTGCATTTTCTCCAACCGGTGTAAAATCAGTTGGTACTAAAATAATATTATTCCGGTCCTGAATATTCTGAGCCATAATGAAATAGAGTTAATATAATCTGAAAATAATTGAAATTATCTATCTTTTGCCAACGTAAATCAAATAATATTTAACGCGGAACGATTTTTTTCCAGTTGAAATCCCTTGGGTTAATGCACATAACCGGGATCTGAGAAGGATTGAAAATGATATCCTCATCATAACTTCCCAGCAAATAAGTCTTCAGGCTCTTGTCAGGGTTGGTCATGATCAGGATCATATCAGCATTTTCGGCGGTAGCATAATCCAGTACCTGCTTGGTGAAATTTCCTGATTTATCAGCTGATTTAACTTTAAATTTCACATCATTCACCTGGAAGTGATTGGTGATCATGGTAATGACATCATCCATATCGTCGCCGGGGAGATGAATGATCTCGAATCGTTGAATTAAATTCTTTGGCAATAGCGGCAGCCCATTTTGTTTTCGACCATGGGCCGGCATCGGAGGTGATAGGCATGACAATTTTAGCCAGCCCGGAGCCGAAGGGCCTCTTCTGGATTACAATGGTAGGTAATTCAGAACTGGTACAACTTTAAGGGCAAAACTACCCGTGATTTTCTGCATTCCAACTTTCCCGTGAGTTCCCAGGAAGATCAGGCTGGCTTTAAGATCATCACGCTACTTCTGCAATGGTACTGAAAATATCACCCTCACGTGAAATGGTTTCAACCTGGATGACATATTCCCTGGTCAGGATGTCGGCAAGTTCCCGCAGACGTTCATCAACCCATTCAGGGCCTTTGCCTTCTTTCTTCAACTCACCGATGGTGTTTTTATCAATAACATGCAATAGCACGATTTTATAATTGAAATCTTTTGCCAGCGAAGCCGCACGATGGGCAGCATTGGTGCATACTTCCGAAAAATCGGTCGGAACAAGGAAGATGGGATTTTTTACAGTTTCCATGAAAAAATTTATTAATTGATCTGATTTTTAAATTTACACAAATATAGAAAATATAATTAATGCCAATGGCAGGGACTCATTTTTCGTGATTGCACATAAACTCAACCTGTTTTAGATTTTCCATTTTATATGATTGGCGAAGCCTGATAGCAGAATCGGTGAAATATTTATGGGCTGCCAGGAAATCCCTCTGTATCTTATACCACTCTTGCAAAGTAGTGGGATTTATCTTCAAAATATCCCATTCATATTTCAGCCGGTGGGCAATCATAAAAAAATCAGGCCTTCCCAAGTAATCCAGGTCAGCATCACATAAAATTTTATCAAGCAGATCACTGGCACATTGCGGAAGCTTTGTCGTGCTGATCATCCTGCAAATGACCTCAATGTCAACCTGCTTGTAATTGAAAGACGGCAGGGTTTCACGGCAAATATTCGATGCTGGCTTCTTCATGTCCTCGGTAAGTCACCAGCATTCCAGAATCATGAAAAAGACAGGCTGTTTTTAACAACAATACATCATTTTCAGACAGCTTTTCCAATTCTGCCAGCCTGATGGCCGATTCAAGGACATCCAGGGTGTGGGAGATAGAATGATAAGTTAGTCTGGGATCCAGTTCCTTTTCGAGTTTATTGAGAATAAACTTTTTTACGCCTTCGTAATTCATGATTTCCTGTTAGTTCAACAATTCATTTTTAAGATTGTTCAGTATTGGAATGCTTAAATATACGGATTAATACTTAAGATCAAAACTTTCGACACCATCCCAAAACTCCGGCACTCCTTTTTCAATATAATGATTGCAGCGGTCAAGATAAATTTTTACGGCCTTATCCCTGGGATTAACAGCTTCAATAGTTTGAAGAAGTTTTAAAGCAGTTTTGAACTCCTTCTTTTTGTATGCCTGAATGGCTTTATTGTAATCTTCTTTTGTGCTTATTTTGAGATTTTTTATTATTTCAGGCTCTCCATCCATTATCTCGAAGATATAGATTGCTTCTTTCTTTCCTTTGACTTTGACCACGTCCAGGAACCTGAAATGGTACTGGCTTGGATCATTGAGCTTGATCAGGGTGTCTTCAGTGATGATGATGGAACCTCCGTAAACTTTGGTCAGTCCTTCGAGACGAGCGGTCAGGTTAACAGCATCGGATATGACTGTGCCATCCATCCTGCCTTCCCCGCCGATAATTCCAAGCATAAGCATACCGGTATGGATGCCAACGCCGGCATCTATCGCAGGCTTTCCGAACTGGCTGATGATTTCGTTATATTCCAGCAATTTGATCCTCATTTCTATGGCAGCATTGAGCGCATCTTCGCTTCGCTCAGGGAATAGCGCCATAATCGAATCACCCATGAACTTGTCGATGAACCCGTTGTTATGCCGGATCACGGGTTCCATATATCCCAGGTAATTATTGATGAAATCAAAATTCTCCTTGGGGGTCATGGTTTCTGACATGGATGTAAAATCCCTGATATCGGAAAACATGATCGTCATTTCTTTCTGAACCTGGTCGCCTAAATGAATATCGGTAATACTTTCTTTTCCGAGAAAATTCCAGGAACTGCCGGGGTACGAAACGGGCATTGGCCCTGTTGATATTGTCCAGGCTCTGGAAATAGTTTTTCAGCTTTCCCGACATTTCATTATACCCTTCCGTTAAGGCACCTATCTCGTCATTGGTCCTGACAATGCTGAAACTGTCGAGTTCTCCCCGGCCGGTGCGCTGCATATTGGCCAGCAGTTCGTTGACAGGTCGTACTATATCTTCCGTGGTCCACCTGACAAAGAGCACAATGTAAATGAGTGCGATGAAGATGCCGGTCCCGATACCTAATACCATCAGAAGGCTGTTGACGGCATTGACATAAAAGAACTTATCCAGCGTAGGCAGGTCTAATCCCAGGTTTAATGCCACATATTTTCCAAGCAGGATCTTTTGATGCTCATCTGTGAATTCATTAATTTCAAGTTCCTTGACGGATGACATGCTGAGAACAATATAGAACACCACTATAATCAAGGGAAACAAAGTGGTCATGGCACTGGAAATCCATAACCTGTTCTTGATCTTTTCCTGCCTGACTTTAAATATTCTTCTTTTTAATTCATCTTCTGTATAAAAATGTTCAAGGTACCTGATATGAACCCGGTGCTTCATCCAGAAATATACAAGCATTAGAGTTAATATGCTGGCGACTAAGGTTATGAAAAAGAATTGAAGGTAAAATTGCCAGTTTATATCATCGACATTCTTTTTGAAAAAGATGATATAAAGCATGTACAATAAGGTGATGCTGTAGGGTAAAGTGAGGATACCGGTATTAATCCATGCGATCTTGAGCACGAATTTTCTGCAATATTGCTGGATGCGGGGCTTTATTGGCAAGAACTTCCGTTTCTTCCTGAAATATATTATAAAAGGCAGGTTGAAGCCAAGCCCGATAAGAAAACTGACCAGCAGGAGCCTGATAAGGAGGGCCATAGTACCGCCTATCTGACTGTCTTCCTGTGTATTGCCTCCAACGGTCACACCAATATTTGTTGACTCAGGCGTTGTAATTTTAAAAGTAAATGAAGAACTGTCAGCTGGCTGGTTTTCAATGGTGTTTACCTCAGCAATAGTGTCATTTTCAGTAAGCTTGGAAAAGGCGTCTGATGTTTTTGATATAGCGGATTCAGGCTGGTTCGTTTTTGACCGGTTCATATAATCAGGAACATACTTGACTGCCAGTATGCCCGCGACCGGGAAGACAAGGAAAAAATACAGGATGGTGGAAACCAGGTAAATCCTCAAACCATGGTAGTGGGGCACTTTGCTGTATTTATTCTTCAGTGTTGTCATTAATTGGCGGAAAGGCGGCACTAAATTACAAAAAAAACTTCCTCTTCTTCGAGAGGAAGTTTTTTTGAAGTTTGAAAGGAGATGATAATCAGCTGACTTTGCTGATAATTTCCATGCCCCTTTTCAATGCTTTTTCATTATCGGGAATCAGGTGATGATACCTGTTCGGTAATGATTTTTTCAATCCCTGGATGACATTTTCAAGTGTCACAACAGGTTTGACTTTAAGATAACCACCCAGCACAATCATATTGAATATTTTTGAGAGGCCCAATTTGGCAGCTTCATCAGCAGCTTCAACACGAAAAATATTAATGTCTTTTCTTTCAGGATGACGTGTTATGCCGTTGCCGTCATAGATCAGTGTTCCACCTGGTTTAACCATGGGCTCAAATTTATCCATGGATTGCTGGTTAAGAATGATAGCGGTATCGTAACGGGTAAGGATCGGGGAGCTGATCCGTTCATCGCTCAGGATAACAGTAACATTGGCTGTTCCACCCCGCATTTCCGGCCCGTATGATGGCATCCAGCTGACTTCCTGGTCCTGCATGATGCCTGAATACGCAAGAATTTTTCCCATGGAAAGGACACCCTGTCCTCCAAATCCTGCAATGATAATTTCTTCAGTCATGACTTTGAAAATTAAAAATTAAAAATTAAAAATTATATCTGCTCACCGATCACTTTACACTTACCATCGCTCCGTCAACCTTAATATCTCCAAGCGGATAGTATGGAAACATATTATCTACCATCCACTGGTTTGCCTGTACCGGTGTCATTTTCCAGCCTGAATTGCAATTGGAAACGATTTCGATGAACGAAAGTCCCGGTTTTTTATTAAGCTGGTTATCAAAAGCCATTCTTACGGCTTTTTTTGTCTTTCTTACATTTGCAGGCGTATGGACAGCCTGCCTCGTCACGAAAAACGTTCCGGGGAGTTGTGCTACCAATTCGGTGATTTTCAGCGGGAATCCCATACTTTTAGTATCCCGTCCATAAGGAGAGGTAGATGATTTCATCCCGGGAAGAGTTGTGGGTGCCATCTGGCCCCCGGTCATTCCGTAAATACCATTGTTGACAAAGAAGATGATGATATTTTCCCCGCGGTTGCAGGCATGGATCGTTTCGGCAGTGCCGATGGCCGCCAGGTCGCCATCGCCCTGGTAAGTAAATACGATCTTGTCAGGCCAGGTACGTTTGATCCCGGTTGCAAGTGCGGGAGCACGACCGTGGGCAGCCTGTTGCATATCAATATTCATGAATTCATAGGCCAGAACGGAACACCCGACAGGTGCAACGCCAATAGTATCTTCCTGAAGGCCCATTTCGTCAATAACTTCCATGATGATCCGGTGAGCTGTGCCATGGCCGCAACCCGGGCAATAACTTAAAACTTTTTCCGTCATCAGGCTGGTCTTCTTATAGACCAGGTTTTCATCGGAAACGATTTCCTTATATAATTTTTCGTCCATATTATCAGCCTCCTATGAATCTGTTTTCAAGTGCAGTCACTACTTCTTCGGGAGAGTGAACCATGCCTCCCATCCTGCCAAAATGTTCGACAGGTACTTTGCCATTCACGGCAAGCCTGACATCTTCCACAAGCTGTCCGGCGCTCAGTTCAACCGCGAGCATTGCTTTCACCTGGTTTGCCAGGGCCGCAATCTCTTTTTTCGGGAAAGGGAAGAGGGTAATGGGCCTGAGAAGCCCGGCTTTAATTCCTTTAGCCCTGGCCAGCTGCACTGCTTTTTGTGCGATGCGGGCGCTGGAACCATAAGCTACATATAAGTATTCAGCATCTTCACAATTGAATTTCTCGAACCGTACTTCTGTTTCCTCAATCTTGCGGTATTTCTCCTGGAGGTGTATATTGTGCTTTTCCTGTACGGCAGACTCAAGATTTAGAGAAGTGATGATATTTCTCTCCCTGGTCTTTGGTTTTCCGGTTGTAGCCCAGGGACATTCCTTGATTAATTCGGCATCGGTTCTCCGGGGAACCGGATCGGCCAGTTGCAACTTTCTCCATCATCTGTCCGATCACTCCATCAGAAAGCATCATCACGGGATTTCTGTATTTGAAAGTCAGGTCAAAAGACAGCCTGACAAAATCGAACATCTCCTGCACGGATGAAGGGGCCAGCACGATCAGCCGGTAATCGCCATGTCCGCCTCCTTTAGTTGCCTGGAAATAATCAGCCTGAGAAGGCTGGATCGTTCCAAGTCCCGGTCCACCGCGGACTACGTTCAGGATGACCCCCGGTAATTCTGCACCGGCCATGTACGAAATGCCTTCCATCTTCAGGCTGATGCCAGGGCTGGAGGATGATGTCATCGCTTTTTTGCCGGTGGAAGCGGCACCATAAACCATGTTGATGGCTGCTACTTCGCTTTCAGCCTGCAATACTACCATGCCTGTCCGTTCATGCGGTTTCTCGGCCATGAAGTATTCAAGTACTTCGGATTGCGGTGTGATCGGATATCCGAAATAGGCATCCACGCCCGCCCGAATGGCAGCTTCTGCAAAGGCCTCATTGCCTTTCATCAATTTTAATTCACCCATACTGATATTCTGTTATTTGGTGGGATCAGACTTCAACTTTTTTCCTGTAACACGGTGATCACCCCGTCGGGGCAAACCACGGCACAATTGGTACAACCTGTACATTCATCTGGATTGGCAGCAAAAGCATACCGGTACCCTTTGTGGTTAACTTCCCGGGCTATGGAAATTACTTCCGTAGGGCATGCTCCGACACAAACTTCGCAGCCTTTGCACCGCTCAATGTCGACTATGATAACTCCTCTGACTTTAGCCATTTAGTAAAAAAATTAAAATAAATGCTCATTTGTTAAGCGCCACGAAATTATTAATAAAAGATGAAATAAGCTGAAAGAATAGATTTGAATTGTTATTAGGGTAACAATTTATACTTGGTTTAAATAATGGAATTTACGGTAAAATGATGATCAGGAAAAGATCTAAGGATGATCTTCCCTGAATCTTTTCAGCCTGAGTTCCAGGTCGGGGAACTGATCGCGTTTGACCAGGGATACGCAGGCCCTCGCACCTTCCAATCTGTCGCTTCCGCATATTGATAAGGCAATGGCACTGATCCCGTAAAACAGCATTTCGCGTAAAAGTTCACCCCCTGAATATCCTGGGTAGGAGAATGTGAAATAGAATCCATCCGCAATAGGATTATCTTCATCTTTATCATAGACGATCTTAAATCCATTGTCAGTGAAAAGCTTTTTCATGATCCTGGCTTTTTCGCCATATTCTTTCACTTCCTTAATAAAGTTAAATTCACCATCATTGGCTGCCTTTAGGATGGCAGCCAGGGCAAACTGGGGAGTATGGGCAGTCCCTGAACTCAGCGAATAAAGTGTCCCGAAAATCATGGCATGCCCGACCTTGGAAAATTTGTAGAAACGTAACAGGTCCGGTGCCTCAGTTTCAAAAATTTTATTTGAGATTACCATCATGCCGATCCTTTGCCCTGCATAGCTGAATACTTTTGAGCTGGATATCAAAAGGACATAATTGTCAGTATAATGTGCAACTGACGGTTGGTAAGGCGGAACGCCGGGTTGAGAATAATCTTTGCGGAAATCCATACCGAAATAAGCAAGATCTTCGATTACGATCACATTGTATTTATCTGCCATTTCAGCGATAATCCTGAGTTCCCTTTCAGTAAAGCAAATCCAGGAAGGATTGTTAGGATTGGAATACAAAATGGTTGAAACCTTTCCGCTTTGAAGGTAGGATTCCAGTTTTTCACGGAGTTTTTCACCCCTGTAATTATATACATCGAATGATAACGTTTCAATGCCCAGGATGCGGAGTTGCTGCATATGAACCGGGAAACCGGGATTTAGCAGAAGTGTTTGTCCACGGTCTTTGTGCATCCGGTTCAGGGTCATAAAGGATGCAAAGCTTCCTTGCATGGAACCTACGGTAGGAAGGCAGCCATCGGCATTTACATCAATATTCAGGAACAGCTTGACAAACCTGGAAATTTCCGTTTTTAACTCGGCTCTTCCGTAAATATCAGGATAAATCGCAGGAATACCCATATCAAGCGCCTTTTTTTCCGCCTCAATACCTATTTTGACAGGTGCGAGCCCGGGAATGCCCATCTCCATGCGGATGAAGCGCTGACCCGATTCCTTTTCAATCATGTCTACCAATCTCTTTATTTCACGGATTGAAGCAATCCCCAGATCTCCGATCCGGGTTTCTTTAAGTTTTCTTTCTACAATTTCAAAATCGATTGGTGTGCTTTTCATGAGTAAACGTTAGATGTATTAATTGAAAAAATCAGTAGATGCCAAAAATATAAATTAAAATCCGAAAAACAAAAACCTGTGAAATTAATCACAGTTGATGCGGATCCTGGCATCAACAGCCACAATTTTATCTTTTCCTGCCATGAGAGGGTTCAGGTCCATTTCCATGATCCGGGGTAAGACCTCGGCCAATTCAGAAAGTCTGACCAGTATCTCACCAAAAAGTTCAAGGTTAATTCCTTCCTTGCCCCGCATTCCTTTTAACATGGGATAGATTTTAAGCCGTTTGATCATATCCATGCTTTCTTCGACGGAGATGGGTGACAGACCCGCGCTGAAATCTTTCAATACCTCTATAAAAATGCCTCCCATCCCGCAAAGGACCATGTGCCCGAATTTCTCCTCGTATTTGATACCGGCAAAAAGTTCAACACCTTTGATCATTGGCTGAAGCATTACACCCATGGCACCGTCAATATTCATCAGTGTATCATAAGATTCCAGGGCGGTATCAGGATCCTTTATATTCAGTATTACACCCCCTGAATCTGATTTATGAACCGGGCCCACAACTTTCATGACCATTGGGAAACCCATGTTCTGCAATACTTCAGAGACATCGGACTTTGAAAATACCACTTTTTCCGGAACCGTGGGTATCGACATCGCATCAAGTATTTCTGAAACCGTTTCAGGAGGCAAATAGCCGGAAGGATACCCGTTGATTTTCGCCATGATGGATTCCGGAATTGCAGGGGCATTTTTTTGCACTGCAATCGCCGGCGTGGGTTTAAAATGTGCTAATCCGAGTGCCCGTGCAAATAAAACTTCATCCGGGAAATTGATCCTGCCTTTTTGAATGAAGGAATTAACTTCTTCTCGTGCGGTTAGTGTTGAAGGTAATATGGGGTAAATGGGTTTGGAAGATGATTTCATCTTTTCATCGAGTACCTCATACACGTCAAATATCGGGTTAAGGCCCGGTGTGCCGAAAATCACGGCCATGCCGTCGATTTCATCAAAATACCGGTCGGTGTAATCAATGATCTTACCTAACTGCTCTGCCGTTCCTGTTGCGAGGAAATCAATGGGATTATTCACTGATGAACCGGGATACAATTCCTTTAACAGCTCCTGTGATTTTGGACTTTTTATTTGAGGGACATGAAATCCTTCTTTTGAAAGGGCATCGGTGAGCATAACGGCAGGCCCCCCGGCATGAGTGATAATGCCAATATTTTCTCCTTTCAGCTCTTTATGAAGGAACACTGAAGCTACATTCATAAGTTCTTCCCGCCCGCTGCATCTGACAATACCGGCTTTCCGGAAGAGAGAATCGACGGCGAGGTCGGAGCTGGCCAGTGCGCCGGTATGCGAGGATGCTGCCCTGCTGCCTGCTTCGGAAGAACCGGCTTTGATGGCGGCAATCTTACAACCCTTCTTGATGAGGGAAGATGCATGTTTTAATAATAGCCGGGGCTTATTAATGGATTCCATGTAAAGCAGCTTGACTTTTGGACTGATGACCGGGTCAAATGATTCATCCATGTATTGAAGGATATCCTCAACCCCCATCTGGGCACTGTTGCCAACGGAGAATACCCGGGCAAAGGTCAGACCCTTTCTGAATGCCGTTTTCCATGATAAAACATGCAGTTGCCCCGGAACCGGATATGAAATCGCAGCCGGATAGATTTAATTTCGGGATAGGGAGTGTAAAAACGCCATGATAAGCCGGGGTTAAAACCCCGATGCAGTTGGGACCGATCAGTGCGGCACCGGCTTCATTGATGATTTGCACTGTCCTTCTCTCTAATTCCCTGCCTTCATGGCTTTCTTCACTGAAGCCTGCCGAAATGATGATAAATGCCTTCGTACCCTTTTCTTTTGTTAATACCTTAACTATATCAGGAACATATTTGGCTGCTATGACCATTATGGCAAGCTCAACTTCCGGCAACAATTCCACATCGCGATATGACCGGATCCCCTGCACCATATCTTCCCTGGGGTTAACCACCATTAAATTTCCCTGGTAACCCCCGTCAACGATATTTTTAAGGATTTTACCTCCTGGTTTTTGAAGATCATTCGATCCACCAATGACCACAATACTTTTCGGATCTGTTAACTCCCTGTTAATCATCTTGCCATACTTTATAATTCTATTAAATCAAGTGTCTGCTAAAGTATAAAATTGCTTGCCCTTAATCCTAAAATCCTGTGAGAATTTCTTTTCCTGAAGATTTTTTCTCATTTAAAGGCTGCATTTATGCTAAATAAATAATTCTGGCAGGATTTTAGTGTCCATATTAGTCTGGTTACTAAGAAATAATTATGTTAAAAAAGTATAAAAAAACTAGTATTCTAGATCGTTTTTTAAAATATTAATACCTTTGTCTTACTAATTAAACATTTAAACAATGAAAAAAATTACTTTATTTATTTCCATGATTTTGGTTTCGGCGACTGGAGTTTTCGCGCAGGCTACAGAACCTGTTAAGATTGAAGACAACCCAAATGCACCGGAAATAAGCTTTGACAAATTGGTTCATGACTACGGAACCATTGCTTTTGGAGGGGATGGCGTCTGTGTTTTTAAATTCACAAATACGGGAAAAGAACCCCTGATCCTTCAGCAGCCACAGTCTTCCTGCGGATGTACCGTTCCGACATGGCCTAAAGAGCCGGTGTTGCCAGGTGCTTCCGATGAGATCCAGGTGACGTATAATACCAAGAAAGCTGGTCCGATCAATAAAACGGTCACCATCAGGTCAAATGCAAAGAATAATACTGTTGTTTTGCGCATAACAGGAAAAGTTGAAGCCGATGCTGCCCAGCAGTTGCCGGTGAAAACCACGGGCGAAGGAACTCCTGTCAATAAGTAGAACATTTTAAATTTTAGAGGGTTGTCTGATAAGTCTAGTAAGTCTTACCAGGCAGCCTTTTTCATTTCATAAAAGATTATTATCCATGCCAAAAATTTCTAAAAAGGGGATGATGATGCCGGAATCCCCGATCCGAAAACTGGTGCCTTTTGCTGAAGTCGCTAAGAAAGCCGGGCGTAAAGTTTATCATCTTAACATAGGCCAGCCTGATATTGAAACACCCGAAATCGCGCTGAACGCGATCCGGAATTTCAGCCAGAAAGTTGTTGAATACAGTCATTCAGCTGGTATTTATTCCTACCGTTGCAGGTTAACAGAATACTATAAGAAAAACAATATTAATATTACACCGGAAGAAATTGTGGTTGGTGCCGGTGCATCCGAGGCTTTATTATTCGCTATCAATACCTGTCTTGATCCGGGAGATGAACTGATCATCCCGGAACCATTCTATGCCAACTATAATGGCTTTTCCATCAATTGCGGCGCTGTTGTGCGTCCTATCATTTCAACAATTGACACCGGTTTTGCCCTGCCTCCCATAGCAGAATTTGAAAAAGCTATTAACGAACGGACAAAAGCGATCCTCATATGTAATCCAAACAATCCTACAGGTTACCTTTATTCGAAAGAAGAACTGGAAACCCTGAGGGATATTGTTATAAAACATGACCTTTATCTTATTACAGATGAGGTATACAGGGAGTTCGTTTATGATGGCAACCATCATTATTCTGCCATGAACCTGGAAGGCATTGATGATAATGTTATTCTGATCGACTCTGTTTCCAAACGTTACAGCGCCTGTGGATTTCGAGTCGGTTGCCTGATCACGCATAACAAAGATGTTATCCGCACAGCGCTAAAATTTGCCCAGGCCCGGTTAAGTCCCCCAACTTTTGGCCAGGTCGCGGCTGAAGCTGCCATTGACACGCCCCAGGAATATTTTGATAAAGTATTGGTAGAATACCATGCCCGTCGTAATATAGTGGTAGAATATATCAACCGTATCCCGGGTGCTTATTGCCCGAAACCTAAAGGTGCTTTTTACGTGGTTGCCAGGCTCCCGATCGATGATTCAGACAGGTTCTGCAAATGGCTCCTGGAAGATTTCAATTTTAATAACGAAACCGTGATGCTGGCCCCTGCTACAGGCTTCTATTCCAATCCAACCAAAGGAAAGGATGAGGTCAGGATTTCTTATGTACTGAAGGTTGAAGACCTTAAAAAGGCTATGGTTTGCCTCGAAGAAGCTTTGAAGGTATACCCGGGCAGAACAAATTGATCAATCGGGGTAGAGCAGATATTTTTTCCTGGTTTGCATAAAACGGGTGAGGCCTTCCTCCCAGGTTTTCCTGATTTCCTGCTCCGATAATCCATCAAGGATGTCATTTTCTTAACCGGTCATTTCCAGCCAGTTTTTCGAAATAGGGATTGAAGAATGCTGTGGAATCTTTAAAGAATTCATGCATGCCTGTCAGCCATTGCAGCGTGAAATGATACTCATTCTTTGAAAAGTTTTCGGCATAAGCGGCCAGGTATGACCCATAACACACCTGGCCCTCGTATGGAGGATGTTCGCTCACTCCCGGGATACTCTCAGGCTCAAATACATAACTTCCCTGGTGAAATCCGGGGTGGCCGATTATTTCGAATGGGGTTTCAGTACCGCGACCGACACTGATCATCGTACCTTCAAAAAGACATAACGAAGGATATAAGTAAACGGATTGCCAGGTCGGCAGGTTAGGGGAGGGCTTCAGCTTTAATTTCACAATCATATTATGACTGTAGCCAGCCAGCGGGATAACTTTCAGATCACATTTTTTTTCACCCTGCCATCCCTCACCGTTGATCATTAAAGCATATTCCCCGATGGTCATGCCATAAACTACCGGAACGGGGTGCATGCCTACAAATGAACGAAAAACTGTATCTAACACCGGACCATCGACATAAAAACCATTTGGATTTGGACGGTCAGTCACAATGAGGGGAATTCCGCTCTCTGCTGATGCTTCCATGATAAGTGACAGGGTTGAAATATAAGTGTAAAATCTCACACCTACATCCTGTATATCAAACAATAAAATATCTATTCCTTCAAGATCAGCCGGGTCGGGCTTCTTCTTTTTCCCGTAAATGGATATGATTTTAATGCCGGTCCTGCTATCTTTTCCGTCAAGAATATCTTTCCCGGCTTCCAGGTCACCCCTGAATCCATGTTCCGGGCTGAATATCGCCTGCACGGTAAATCCTGAATTGATAAGTGTGTCTACCAGGTGAGTGTTTTTAACCACGGAGGTATGGTTGCAAACAATACCTATTGACTTGCCCTCCAGCATTGGAAAATAATAGTCTGTCCTCTCAGCGCCTGCAAGTATTTCATCAATATTCACAAGGCGCAGGTCTTTTGAAACACTGACCTGGGTATTGCCTTCCTTGGAATGACATGATGCCAGGATCAGGATAACGCCAATAGTGAAGATTTTGCTTATTTTTACCATCTGATTCAATCCAGTTATCTTGAATTTACCGGCATTCATAGCTAACCGCCTGGGCGGTAAAGATAAAGAAAATTTATCCGGTCCGGTTATACGGATCGCCGTTATTACCATAGCACTGGGATTGGCAGTTATGATCATAGCAGTTGCCGTCCTGGTTGGTTTCCAGGCAGAAATCCGTAATAAGGTAATTGGTTTTTCGGCACATATACAGATCGATAACTTTGACTCAAATGCTTCTTATGAAGCTTCACCCGTTTCCATTGAACAGTCGTTTTATCCTGAAATGGAAGAGGTCGAGGGGATCCGTCATATCCAGGTTTTTGCCCTGAAGGCCGGTATTATCAAGACTGAGGATCAATTGCACGGAGTTGTATTAAAAGGAATTGGCCCTGATTATGACTGGGATTTTTTTAAGAAAAATCTCATTGCCGGTTCTTCATTCCAGGTTCCGAACAATAGCACTTCACAGGAATTGCTGATTTCGGGCAGGATTTCTAAGAAGCTTAATCTAAAAGTGGGTGATGATGTCAGGATGTATTTTCTATCAGGCTCTGAAGCTCAACCCCGTGGTAGAAAATTCATAGTATCAGGCATATACGAAACCGGTCTTGAAGAATTTGATGAAGCTTATGTCATCGGGGATATCCGTCATATTCAAAGCCTTAATAACTGGGATTCTACAATGGTTTCGGGCTTTGAAGTTTATATTGATGATTTCAGAAAGCTCGATGAAATGGGTGACATGGTATACCAGGCGATAGGCTATGACCTGAATGCTGAAACTGTAACCGCTGCATACCCGCAAATCTTCGACTGGTTGCGGCTGATGGATATTAATGTCGTGATCATCCTTATCCTGATGATCCTCGTCGCAGGTATCACCATTATCTCTACTTTGCTGATCATGATCCTGGAAAGGACAAACATGATTGGCATCTTAAAAGCGTTGGGAATTAAAGATAATGACCTGAGAAAGTTGTTTTTATATTTAACTGCCCGGATCATTGCGAAGGGAATGTTATGGGGAAATATTTTCGGGATCGGGATCGGGCTTGTGCAGTATTACACTCACATCATTCCCCTGGATGAAGCATCGTATTATATTTCCTTCGTTCCGGTTTCGATGAATATCAGCCATATCCTTTTGATAAACGGGGCTACTTTTCTTTTATGCCTTATGATGGTCTTAATCCCGGGTTATATCATCGGAAGAATAACACCTGTGAAGGCGATAAGCTACAGGTAATTATATAAATTCCAGATAAATGACTAATGACCAATGCCAATGACTAATGACTTACTTTTTATGCAGTCCGCATTCCTTCATCTCCGGATTTTCCCACCACCATCTTCCGGCACGGATATCTTCACCGGGCTCGGTAGCACGTGTGCAGGGCTGGCATCCGATACTGGGAAATCCCTGGTCATGCAAAGGATTATAAGGTATTTTATTTTGACGGATATAGTCCCATAAATCCTCTATATTCCAATTTATAAGTGGGTTTATCTTGATTTTGTTATTTAGATTATCCCATTCAATTAACGAGATATCCTCGCGGGTCACAGATTGTTCGCGCCTTAACCCGCTTATCCAGAAATCAACACTTTCCAGTGCCCTTTTCAGGGGTTCTATTTTCCGTATCTGACAGCATAATTTCCGGTTCCCGACACTTTCATAAAATAAGTTGATCCCTTTGCTGTTGACCATTTCTTCCACGGCTTTCTGGTCAGGGAAATATGTTTTGATCCTGACTTTATAACGTTGCTGTGTTAAATCGAGCAAATCATAAGTTTCCGGAAACATTCTGCCGGTATCGAGGGTGAACATATAAACATCCGGGTCGATACCTGCAATTATTTGTGTAATGACCTGGTCTTCAGCTCCGAGACTGGTCGAAAAACCAAGCCTATCCTTGTAATTCTTTATAAAAAATCGCAAGACATCAGCAGCAGACTGATCTTCAAACTGTTGGTTAAATTCCTTTAATAAGATTTTGTGCGATATCAGCGTTCATGTTGAAATATTCCAGATTATAAAGGTTACAAAAGTAATAAATAAATTATTTTTGACTGATTAACGTAAAATAGTCATGAAAGTTCATTTCATCGCGATCGGTGGCAGTGCCATGCATAATTTAGCCATTGCTTTAAAGTTAAAGGGATATGATATTACCGGGTCAGATGATGAAATATTTGAACCTGCGCGGGGAAGGCTGAAGAAGTATGATATTTTGCCGGATGCAGATGGCTGGAATGTAAATAAGATCACGAAAGACATTGATTCGGTAATCCTTGGAATGCATGCAAAGAAAGACAATCCTGAGCTGGCACGGGCCCGCGAATTGGGATTGAAAATTTACTCATATCCCGAATATCTTTATGAAGCTTCAAAAGATAAGATCAGGGTAGTCATTGCCGGAAGTCACGGCAAGACTACCATCACCTCCATGATCCTGCATGTTTTGCAATATGCCGGTATCCGCGCGGACTATATGGTCGGCGCCCAGCTTGATGGTTTTGAAGTTATGGTCAGACTGACCAATGATGCAAAGTATATCATTCTCGAAGGAGATGAATATTTGTCTTCGCCACTTGATCCCAGGCCCAAGTTTCATTTATACAAGCCTCATATCGCACTTTTGAGCGGAATTGCCTGGGACCATATGAATGTGTTCCCGACATTTGAAAATTATGTCAGCCAGTTTGAGCAATTTATCAGCCTGATTCAGCCAAAGGGCTCACTTATCTATTGCAATACAGACCCAGTTGTTAAGCGTATTTCACGAAAAAGCCGGAAAGACATCATCCTTGTTCCATACGGTGACTTGACCTATCGCATTCATAACCAGAAGACCTATATCATTTCCGGCGGACTGGAAACCCCCATCCTGGTTTTTGGCAAACATAATGTTCAGAATATCCAGGGGGCATGGAAGGTTTGTCGTCAGATCGGGGTGGATGATGAAACCTTCCTGAAAGCAATCAGTTCGTTCAGTGGCGCTTCAAAGCGGTTGCAATTGCTGCAGAAGGGTCCTGATTCAGCTGTTTATAAAGATTTTGCCCATAGCCCTTCCAAACTTAAAGCGACCATCGAAGCCCTGAAAGAACTTCATCCGGAAAGGGAACTTATCGCATGCCTTGAGCTTCACACATACAGCAGCCTGAACAAGGCTTTTTTGCCACAATACCGGGGATGCATGGATTCAGCCGACAGGCCGATCGTATACTTCAGTCACCATGCCCTTTCGTTGAAAAGACTTCCTGAACTGACGCCGGACGAAGTCAGGACCGCATTTGCTGACAGCAGGCTGGTTATTTACAATGATCCCGGAAAATTGAAGGAGGATTTGCTAAATATAGATTACCGTAATAAGAACCTGCTATTGATGAGCTCGGGAAATTTCGACGGATTGGACCTTGAGGAATTGGCAGGAAATGTGATTAAAAAGTAATTCCAGACTCCAGTCTTTAACATGCTGGAATCTGGAATCCGGAATTATTATTTAGGAATTCATTGAAATCAAAAACTCCTCATTACTCTTGGTGTATTTAATTCTGTCTTTAAGGAATTCCATAGCTTCAAGGGGATTCATATCGGCCAGGTGATTCCTGAGGATCCAGATCCTTTGCAGCGATTCCTTATCAACCAGGAGCTCTTCACGGCGTGTGCTGGATGCGACGATATCTATAGCAGGGTAGATGCGCTTATTGGAAAGTTTCCTGTCAAGCTGCAATTCCATGTTACCGGTACCTTTAAACTCTTCGAAGATAACTTCATCCATTTTGGAGCCCGTATCAATAAGAGCAGTGGCAATGATGGTCAGCGACCCGCCATTTTCGATCTGCCTTGCCGCGCCAAAGAACCTTTTTGGTTTCTGAAGTGCATTGGATTCCACCCCGCCAGACAAAACCTTGCCGGATGCAGGGGAAACAGTATTATAGGCCCTTGCAAGCCTGGTAATGGAGTCAAGCAGGATGACCACATCATGCCCGCATTCTACCAGCCTTTTTGCTTTTTCAAGGACAATGTTCGCAATTTTTGCATGCCTTTCTGCCGGTTCGTCGAAAGTCGAAGAAATCACTTCCGCCTTCACGTGTCTTTGCATATCCGTGACCTCTTCAGGCCTTTCATCAATCAGCAGGACGATCAGGTAAGCTTCCGGGTGATTATAGGCGATGGCATTGGCGATTTCCTGCAGAATGACAGTCTTACCGGTTTTCGGCTGGGCCACGATAAGCCCTCTCTGGCCTTTACCGATCGGGGAGAACATGTCGATCACCCTGGTGGTAATACTGGCATTAGGGTAATCCGTGATCTTAAATTTTGTTTGCGGAAACAATGGCGTTAGAAAGTCGAAGGGGATCCTGTCACGGACTTCCTCCGGCTTACGCCCATTTATCATTTCGACCTTGATCAGAGGGAAATATTTTTCACCTTCTTTTGGGGGCCGGATACTACCTTCGACTGTATCCCCCGTCTTTAAACCGAACAATTTTATCTGCGATTGTGACACATAAATGTCATCAGGTGAATTGAGATAATTGTAATCTGAGGACCTCAGGAAACCATAGCCGTCTGGCATAATTTCAAGTACCCCTTCTGAATTGATAAATCCCTCATATTCAAAAGGAAACTCATCCCTTTTCTTGGTAAGCCTTGGCCTGAAACCAGGATCACGAAGTGGTGGCTGGAAATCATCATCTTTCGAGGGACTGAAAGTTTCTAATTCCGATTTTTCCTCCTGGGAAACGGATGTTGCCCCGGTTTCTGTTTCTGTTTCTGCGTCTGAACTGACAATGATATCATCATCCGCATCGCCATTTACGATTTCGGGCAGTATAAGGTCATTATCTTTTTCAAGGTCGCTTCTGAAAGGTTTTTTTTCTTCAAAGGGGACTTCAGGTTTCCTGTCAATCTTTTTAATCAGCTTAGGCCGCCTTTCTTCCGCGGGTTTAATCTCTTCCTTGGGCAGTTCTGCTGGTGGTTCAGGAACAATATGCTGCTTCTGTTTAAACCTGGGATTTAACTTGCGGTCCTCTTTTGGTTTGTCTTCAACCATTGGTTTTGGTTCACCGCCAACTTCTTTTTTCTTTCTACCGCGCCTTGATTTGTTTAAATCAGGAATAAAACCAGGTTTTTCATCCTTGGTTGGAATGAGTGCCTGCTGATCAAGGATCTGGTAGACCAGGTCCTGTTTCATGAGCTTTTCATACTTAGGAACATTTAATTCCTTTGCAATCTCTTGTAATTCAGGCAATGACTTGCCGTTTAGTTCAATAATATCGTACATGTTGTTTTTTAATAAATGATCAATGATGAAACTTTTGCAAGGAGAATAAGTTTGTTAAACGAAAATACCCAAGCGTAAAAGCTATAAACTATCCGATTCCGATTAAAATGGGTTTATGAGAAATAAATGGAATTCTTACGAATGAGCGTGCAAATATAAAACAATTATCTCACATAACAAAATATCTACAGATAATCTTCCATAGGATTGCATGTACAAATTAAATTCCTGTCGCCGTAAGCGTCATCAATACGGGTAACCGGCGGAAAATATTTATCCTGTAACATGTTTGCAATGGGGGAAACCGCTTTTTGCCTTGAATAAGGGAATGTCCAGTTGTCGGAAGTTACCATCTCTGCCGTATGAGGAGCATGTTTGATTACATTGTCGTTCTTATCTGCCTGACCCGTTTCGATTTCCCTTATTTCTTCACGGATCCGGATCATCGCATCACAAAAACGGTCAAGCTCGGAGAGCGGTTCGCTTTCAGTCGGTTCTACCATTAAGGTGCCATGGACAGGAAAGGCAACTGTTGGTGCATGAAAACCGTAATCCATCATTCTTTTAGCAATATCTACCACTGTGATATCAGCAGTTTTGCTGAACTCATTGCAGTCGAGTATCATTTCATGAGCTACCCAACCATTCTTACCGGTATATAAAATTTTATAGTGCCCTTCAAGCCTGGATTTAATATAATTGGCGTTGAGGATGGCATAAGCTGTTGCATCTTTTATTCCCTTCATGCCAAGCATTTTAATATAACCATAGGAAATGGGCAATATCAGGGCACTTCCGTAAGGGGCAGCAGACACGGCGGTAATCGCTTTTTCACCACCTGTCTTAATTACAGGATGTGAAGGAAGAAATGGCTTCAAATGTATGGCAACGCCTATCGGGCCAACTCCTGGGCCGCCTCCGCCATGAGGAATGGCAAATGTTTTATGCAGGTTCAGGTGGCACACATCAGCACCGATAGTACCCGGATGGGTATAACCAACCTGGGCATTCATATTGGCACCGTCCATGTAAACCTGTCCCCCGTCCTGATGGACTACATCGATGACTTCACGGATGTTTTCTTCAAATACGCCATGGGTAGAAGGATAAGTGATCATCATTGCGGCCAGGTTCTGGCTGTGCATCAGTGCCTTTTCCTTAAGATCGCCAAGGTCGATATTGCCGTCCTGGTCGGTTTTAGTGACCACGACCTGCATCCCTGCCATAACTGCACTGGCGGGATTTGTTCCATGAGCCGATGCCGGGATCAGGCAGACATTGCGGTGGCCTTCGCCACGGCTTAAATGATACTGACGGATTACAAGGAGCCCGGTATATTCACCCGAAGCCCCTGAATTAGGCTGAAGGGAAATACCGGCGAACCCGGTTATTTTACATAAGTCATTTTCCAGGTTATTGATCATTTCATAATAACCGGCATGCCTGATCAGCAGGTACAAAGGGATGGACTGATCCAAATTCAGGCCAGCTTAACGAAAACATTTCGGCTGCAGCATTAAGTTTCATGGTGCATGAACCCAGGGGTATCATGGTGCGGTTCAATGCGAGGTCCCGGTTTTCAAGCCTTTTCAGATAACGCATCATTTCCGTTTCCGAATGATAGTTGTTGAAGCAGGGTGCATGAAGTACAGGACTTTTCCTGATTAGGTCTTCAGGCCAGTCCGGAATTAATTCAGCATTAAGATCCGGGTTTTCAATTTCAATAGATTTCTTCCCGTTTGCTTCTGAAAAGACTTTCATAATATTTATGATATCATCCCCGGTAGTAGTTTCATCGATGCTGATCCCAATCGCACCATCGCTGATGAACCTGAAATTCATGCTGTTCTGCAGGGCAATGGTTTCAATCTTCCTTTGATCTAATCCAGTTGGAAGTGTAATTTTTAAGGTATCGAAAAACCATTTATTGGTTTGCCTGAAACCCAATTTCTCAAGTTCTGCAGCAAGGTTACGAGCAAGGTTGTGAATTTTTAGCGCGATCATTCTAAGACCCTCCGGACCGTGGTAGGCTGCATACATTCCGGCCATGATGGCAAGTAAAGCTTGCGCGGTGCAGATATTTGAGGTTGCCCTTTCTCTTTTTATATGCTGCTCGCGGGTTTGAAGTGCCATTCGCAGGGCAGTGGTACCATTGGCATCCTTTGAAATCCCGATGATCCTGCCAGGCATGTTCCTTTTATAATCTTCTTTTGTCGCGAAAAAGCCTGCATGAGGACCGCCAAAACCAAGTGGTATCCCAAATCGCTGGCTGGATCCGACAACAACATCGGCTCCCCATTCTCCGGGAGGTGTTAAAAGGACGAGACTGAGCAGGTCTGCAGCTACTATGACCAAACCTTGCTTCTCATGGACATTCTTTACAAAATCCCCGTATTCACTTATATTACCATATTGGTCAGGATATTGGACCAATCCTCCAAAGAATTCTTCAGTAATACCGAATGAAGAATGATCTCCGGTAACAATGTCAATCCCAAGAGGGACGGCACGGGTTTGAATGACTTCAAGGGTCTGGGGGAATACATCAACGGAAACAAAAAACTTACAGGCATTTCTCCTGGCAAGGTCCCTCGGGCGTGAATTGAAAGCCATGATCATGGCTTCGGCAGCAGCGGTGGCTTCATCAAGCAGGGATGCATTAGCGATGGGCAAACCGGTCAGGTCGGCAATCATCGTTTGAAAATTGAGAAGCGCTTCAAGTCTCCCCTGTGATATTTCAGCCTGGTATGGGGTATAAGAAGTATACCAACCCGGGTTTTCCAGGATATTTCTCTGGATAACAGGAGGGGTGATGGTGCCATAATAACCCAATCCGAGATATGTTTTGAATAGTTTGTTTTTATTTCCAAGCTCCCTGATGTGCTGTAGGTACTCAAATTCACTCATTCCACCAGGCAGGTCGAGGTCTTCAGAAAGCCTGATAGAAGCCGGAATAGTTTCATCGATCAGTTGAGTTAACGATTTTATTCCTATGACATCCAGCATTTTAGCCATGTCATGTTCGCCGGGTCCGAGGTGCCTTTTCAGAAAGCTATCAGTGCTCATTATTAAGATATGTTAAGTCGTTTTAAAGGTTGGCAAAAATAATAATCTTTAACGTATGAACCGGCTAAGTGTTTAATAATTGTTAAAAAAATAACAATAGCTGCAAAAAGGGACTCCATCCCGAAGGATGGAGTCCCTTTGAACAATATATCACTATCAAATAGATATTATTCCCTGATACGCATTTTATAAAAACTGCGGTAAACAAACACCAGGGATATCATCAGGAATGCGATCCCGAAGTACGGCGCAATATCCCTGAATTGTGCAGCCAGGGCAATTTCCATAGCTAATAAACCGAAAAGGGTGGTGAATTTGATGATCGGGTTAAGGGCTACCGAACTGGTATCCTTGAACGGATCTCCGACTGTATCGCCAACAACGGTGGCATCATGCAACGGTGTCCCTTTTTGCTTCAGGTCAACTTCAACCACTTTCTTTGCATTATCCCATGCACCGCCGGCGTTTGCCATGAAGATGGCCTGGAAAAGCCCAAATACTGCGATGGAGATGAGATAACTTACAAATAAGGAAACCGGCATAGCGGCTTTTAGTTTTTCAGCTGGAGTGCCAAGTTCATCGAAATTCATTGGTGCGGCCATAAAGGCGAATGCCAGGGCAAAGAAGAAAATGGCAATGAATATATTGAACATACCTTTTTGAGCATAAACCGTGCAGATTTTGACCACTTCCTTTGATTTTTCCACCGATGCTTTCTTTTCGGCATTCGGGTCAAGGTTGATGTTCTTTTTAATATAGGCCACTGCGCGGTTTGCACCTGTTGAAACGGCCTGGATAGAAGCCCCGGAGAACCAGTACACAACTGCACCGCCGAGGATAAATCCGAGAATTGAATAGGGATTCAACAGGTTCAGTATCTGTTCAGGTTCAACACCAAGGCTCTTCTTTATCACCAGGATAAGTGAAAAGATCATGGTGGTTGCCCCGACGACTGCAGTGCCGATTAAAACCGGCTTGGCTGTAGCCTTGAAGGTATTGCCCGCCCCATCGTTAGCTTCAAGATAATGCTTGGATTTGGCAAAGTCAGGTTTGAAACCAAAATCTTTTTCGATTTCCTTATCAATATCCTTTATATCCTCTATCAGCGAAAGTTCATAAATTGACTGGGCATTGTCAGTAACAGGGCCGTAACTGTCGACGGCAATAGTGACAGGACCCATACCCAGCATCCCGAAGGCGACAAGCCCGAAGGCGAAAATGGCCTGGTAGTCCATGAACTCATGAAGGTTGAACGTACTGGAAATATAAGCCCCAAACATCAGGACGAAGAAAACCATACCCTGCCAGAAAGCGCTGAAATTACCAGCAACCAGGCCTGAAAGAATGGTCAGCGAAGCTCCGCCTTCCTTGGAAGCTTCAACAACTTCCTGCACGTGCCTTGATTTCGGACTGGTAAATATCTTGGTAAACTCCGGAATAAGCGCTGCGCCAAGCGTACCGAAACTGATGATGATAGATAAGGTGATCCATATCTGGTAATCCAGGTCACCGATCATGAAGTAGCTGGCTACGAATGTTACAATAATAGAAAGTATAGAAGTTATCCAAACCAGTGAGGTAAGGGGCTGCTCAAAGTCAATATCGTCCTTATTCCCGAAGCGTGCCTGGCTGATAGCCCTGTTTATCCAGTAAGCTACGATTGAAGTGATGATCATCAGGATACGCATAACAAAGATCCAGGTCAGCAACTGTGTCTGAATGGCAATATCGTGAACTGCGAGCAATATGAAAGAGATCAATGCCACACCGGTTACGCCGTATGTCTCAAAACCGTCGGCAGTAGGTCCAACTGAGTCACCTGCGTTGTCACCGGTACAGTCGGCAATTACACCAGGGTTCCTGGGATCATCCTCACCGATCTTAAAAACAACCTTCATCAGGTCAGAACCAATATCAGCGATTTTTGTGAAAATTCCACCGGCTATCCTGAGGGCTGATGCGCCAAGGGATTCACCAATGGCAAAACCGATGAAACTGGCCCCGGCATACTTACCAGGGACAAACATCAGGATGATGAGCATCATGATAAGTTCCACACAAATAAGAACCACGCCTATACTCATACCTGCAGCAAGTGGTATGTTTAAAAGTTTAATAGGTTTTCTTTCCAGGGAAGCAAAAGCCATCCTTGAATTGGCAAGGGTATTCATTCGGATTCCAAACCACGCCACGGCATATGAGCCGAGGATACCAACAACGGTCCATCCAAGGATCATTAATACTCCGCCTATGCCAAATCCTCCTTCAGGATCTTTCGGGTCATGAGAGAGGTATCCGAAATAAAAAGCCACGGTTGCACCGATAAAAACAAACAGGATCATTAAGAATTTGCCCTGTTGGAGAAGGTAAGTCTTGCAGGTTTCATAAATGACCTGTGCCACTTCGAGCATCGAATGGTGTGCCTTCAGTTTTTTAACCTGAACAAACTGGTAAAGACCGAACATCATTCCAAGCACGGTGATCAGAAAACCCCAGTATAAAATACTCTGGTTTTTGATATCCGCCGGGATCACCAGGTCGGCTTCACTGGCAAAAGTCAGTGCCGGTAGCAGAAAAACAGAAAGTAAAGTAAGTAGTTTTTTCATATTGGTTGTTTTTTGGTTTTGAAAATAGTGAGGAAAGCAAAAGTAAAAAAGTATTTTACAAATACAACCCCATTTTATCAACAGAGCGGAGTTAGCTGCAAAAAATATTCTACTTTTATCCATCAAAAAAAATCGCTGTAAATAGTTAATGGATGGATAAGATCAGGCTTGAAATTGTGGGAATGTCATACAGCCAGTCACAAAGTGGCGCCTATGCGCTTATCCTTGGTGAGGTCAAAGGGAAGAGGAGACTCCCGATTATTATCGGAGGCTTTGAAGCACAAGCTATTGCGGTTGAACTGGAAAAAATGAAACCCACGAGACCGTTAACTCATGATCTATTTAAAAGTTTTGCCGATACTTACCTTGTTCAGCTAAAGGAAGTGATCATAGATCAATTTAAACAGGGGGTTTTTCATGCAAAACTGGTATGTGTGCAAAATAATATTGAAAACCTGATTGATTCAAGGACTTCTGATGCGGTTGCCCTGGCTATCCGGTTTAAATGCCCCATATTTACGTATGAAAATATAATTGCAGAAGCAGGGATGATCATGGATGAAAATGCCTCAACGCCTGACCCCCTTACCAGCCCGGTTGATGAACCTTCTGAACCGGCATTTGAGGAATATACCCTGAGTGAACTGGAAGAAATGTTGCAAAAAGCTGTTGAACATGAAGACTATGAAAAGGCTTCGATGATCAGGGACGAGATCAGAAAGAGGAAGAATGAATGACATCCCCGGAATATCCCGGAAGCATACCTGTAAGAACATGAATGAATAAAATGCTCTTCAGGTTTTTTTAATAATAACTAAACACCTGGCAAATGAAAGTTAAATACCTGCTGTTAACCATTTTATTTGTTTTGCTCAGTATGCTTCCAAATATTGTTTCAGCACAGACAGGAGCGGAAGTCGCCCAGGCGATAGGGAAGGCAGGTAATGGATTTTCGATCAATTCTTTGCTCAGGGGACTACTTGGCATGGTTGTCCTGATTGGAATATGTTTTGTCTTCAGCACGAACAGAAGGGCTATCAGCTGGAGGGTGGTAATATTCGGCCTCCTTTTCCAGCTCGTCCTGGCCATTGCAGTGCTGAAGGTGCCGGCAATTCAGCACATTATTGAGTTTATAGCAAAAATATTTATCAAGATCCTGGATTCTTCCAATGCCGGAAGCGCATTCCTCTTTAAATCATTCGTTACTAGTAAGGTGGAAATCGGACTGATCAATTTTGCATTCCAGATACTGCCTACTATTATATTTTTCTCAGCACTGACCAGTGTTTTGTTTTATTACGGCATAATCCAGAAAGTGGTATACGGAATGGCATGGTTGCTTACCAAAGTATTGCGTATTTCAGGGGCTGAAGGCCTTGTGGCATCGAGCAATATATTTCTTGGTCAGACAGAAGCCCCGTTTCTTATTAAAGAATATCTTCCTAAAATGAACAGGTCTGAAATAATGCTGGTCATGGTAGCAGGCATGGCAACCATGGCAGGCGGAGTCCTGGCAATATATATCGGTTTGCTGGGTGGCGACGATCCTGTTGGGAAAATGCTGTTTGCCAAACACCTGATTACAGCTTCAGTTATGGCGGCCCCTGCTGCTGTCGTTACTTCGAAAATACTGGTTCCGCAAACTGAAAAGATCGAAAGCGATATTAAGATCACCAAGGATAGGATCGGTGACAATATACTGGATGCTATCGCAAACGGCACCGGCTCGGGACTAAGATTAGCTGTAAACGTAGCTGCTATGCTGATTGCCTTCATCGCTCTGATCTACTTTATTAATTTCACCCTTGGAAAAATTGGTGACTGGACCCACCTTAACACCATGATCGCGAGTTTGACCGGTGGTGTCTATGAAAAATTCAGCCTGCAATTTCTCCTCGGTTATTCACTTGCACCCCTGACGTGGTTAATGGGCGTGAGTGCGCGTGATATGACACTGGTCGGGCAGTTACTGGGTGAAAAGATAATCCTGAATGAGATGATTGGTTATGCGAGCCTGAAGGAACTGGTCACAGCCGGGGCATTTTATGATCAAAAATCCATCATCCTGGCCGTCTATGTCCTCTGCGGTTTTGCCAATTTTTCATCTGTCGGGATCCAGATCGGAGGAATTAGCGCAATAGCCCCGAACCAGCGTAAAACCCTGTCAAGTCTTGGGTTCCGGGCACTTCTGGGGGGAGGGATGACCGCTTTGTTATCCGCGACACTGGTTGCGATGATTTTAGGCTAGGATAGAATCTAGAATCTAGAAATTAGAAATTTGGTTTAGGTTCCTTATATGAAACAATACCTTGATTTACTTGAACATGTGTTGAAGAACGGGGTTGAGAAATCAGACCGTACAGGAACAGGTACGATCAGTGTATTTGGCTACCAGATGCGTTTTGATCTTGGAAATAGCTTTCCTGTCATGACTACTAAGAAATTGCACCTGCGCTCAATCATCCATGAATTGCTATGGTTCCTGAAAGGTGAAACAAACCTGGATTATTTGCATGCAAATAAGGTGACGATCTGGGACGAATGGGCTGATGAGAATGGTGAACTGGGGCACATTTATGGATATCAATGGCGATCATGGCCAGCTCCTGACGGGCGTTTTATCGACCAGATAACCAATGTTGTTAGATCGATCAAGGAAAATCCCGATTCCAGGCGGCATATTGTGAGCGCATGGAATGTCGGCGAGCTTGATAAAATGGCATTGCCTCCCTGTCACGTTCTGTTCCAGTTCTATGTCGCCGGCGGAAAACTTTCATGTCAGCTATATCAGCGAAGTTGCGATATTTTCCTGGGTGTGCCTTTCAATATTGCCTCTTATGCCCTCCTGACAAGGATGATGGCTCAGGTCACAGGATTAAAGCCGGGTGAATTTATTCATACGCTGGGGGATGCTCATATCTATCTGAACCATATAGATCAGGTTAAACTTCAATTAATGCGTGAACCTTATCCGTTGCCACAAATGAACATTAACCCGGGGAAAAATGATATTTTTGGTTTTGTCTTTGAAGATTTCCAGCTGGCAAATTATCAGTCACATCCCCATATTAAAGGAGAGATTTCGATATGAAAAAGATATCCATCATAGTAGCTATTGCAAATAATTTTGCCATTGGATTGAATAACCAGTTGCTCTGGCATATACCTGCCGATCTTAAAAGATTCAAAAAAATAACAAGCGGCCACCAGGTGATCATGGGAAAGCTGACTTACCTGAGCTTGCCGGTCCGCCCGCTGCCAAACAGGATAAATATTGTAATCACCGATAACATCAAGGAATCATTTGAAGGTTGTACGACCGTGTATTCAATTGATGAGGCTTTAAAATTGTGCCATGAAAGTGAGGAAAGCTTTATTATCGGGGGAGGATCTGTATACCGGCAATTTCTTCCATACAGCAACAAGCTTTATATCACTATGGTCCATAAAGATTTTGAGGCGGATACTTTTTTCCCGCGTTTTGAGATGGATCAATGGAAACTAATGGAGAGAGAAGACCACGATCCGGATGGCGTAAATGATTTTTCTTATTCTTTCCTTACTTTTGAAAAATAAAAACAGATAAATGTAAGTTTATCTAATCAAGAAATCTGTTAAAGATGAAGAAGATCGTTTTCGCCATATTACTGCTGATTCCCATTCTCTGGTTAAGCTCATGTAATGAAGAAACTTCAGAAATTGATTATAACCCAAACGTGCTTTCAGCTAAAGATTATATCAGTGCAGAAGATGCCATTCTGGAAATTGTCAATGCATTTTTAAAAGGTATTAACGATACGCTTGTGTTAAATAGTAATTATGGATTCATTGATTACTGCGATGTTCAGTACTTTCCCTCTGAAAATGCTTTGAGGTTCAGCTATGGGGAAGTGAACAGGATGTGTCCGGATAATAAATTCAGGAGAGGGCTGTATTGGGCCAACTTTTCAGGCCCGTTATTCGATGAAGGCATCTCTGCTAACATATTTACCGACAGCCTTTTCGTAGATAATTTACTGGTTGAAGCGAATATGGATATTAAAAACCTGGGTTTAAACAGCAATAACCTTCCGGAATATTCATTGACAGTAAATTCTTCCATGATCATGCTTCCGGATACTGCAAAAATAAATGGTGTAAGTATTACAACATCATATAATATGGTATGGTCACAAGGATCTGCGACCCCTGCAATTCATGAAGATGACATTTACCTGATCAGTGGCACAGCTTCAGGTATTTCATCCAACGGCACTGATTTTTCTGTTGCCATTACTGAATCCCTGACGAATTATCTTGATTGCTTCTGGATATCACAGGGATCCAGCCAGATTACTGTGCCAATAGCAGAATTCCCGACCGGGGATATTGATTATATTATGGAAGATGGGTGCAATAATGAAATTCACTTCTATTTTAACGACAACCTATTTTACCATTTTATCAAATAAAGCATCAGGTCTTCCTCTTTTGCTGTCTCGCCGCCGGGAAAAGAATATTGTTCAGGATCAGCCGGTATCCCGGTGAATTGGGGAACAGGTCCAGTTCTGTAGGAGGGTCACCGACACGATGAGAATAATCTTCCGGATCATGTCCTCCGTAGAATGTCCAGAATCCTTTTCCGAATTCACCGTGAATATAACGTGCTTCGTTAAGTGGTTTGTTTTCGCCCATGACTAAAACGCTGGATTTGACCAGGGACTTTGTTAAAGGCAGTTGTTTGCCCCATGAATGCTTTTATGACCTGTGTATGGCTCTGGCAAAGCATGGTTGGGATAGGGTCCCATTTGGCCGAAAATTCAAAAAGGGTAAAAAAGTCCTTACCTTCAAGATTTTGTGGCCTGGTATTCGTCACATCGATAGATGAAATTTCATATTCGTAGGGGTTGTTGATCAGGGTAAAATTGCTGAAAGCAAAACAATTATCATAATTCAGCTTCTGCTGTGCATCAGGGTCCATCGGGTCACCATCAAAAACTATATCACAAATATCAACGCCGTCGGCAGATAATGCAACATCGTAACTGTCAGGTGCTGAACACATAGCAAACAGGTATCCGCCTCCAATTACATAATCCCTGATCTTTTGTGATACCGCCAGTTTGCACTCAGAGACTTTCTCAAAACCGAGTAACCGGGCCGTTTCTTCATTTATCCTGACATCTTCCTGGTACCAGGGAAAGCTTTTGTAAGCTGCCCAGAACTTGCCATACTGCCCTGTGAAATCTTCATGATGCAGGTGAAGCCAGTCATACATCGGCAAAATCCCTTCTATCACTTCAGTATCATATATTATATCATAGGGTATTTCTGCATAGGTCAGCACGAGCGTGACAGCATCATCCCAGGGAAGCTTGTTTTTAGGGGAATAGACAGCAATCCGGGGTGCTTTGTGCAATTTCACGGCATCCATATTCACCTGCGGATCAGCTATCTCCTGGAGAATACTGGTGGATTGAACATCAGCTATGACCTGGTAACTTACACCACGGATAATACACTCATCTTCAAATGTTTTGTTATGAAGGAACATGTAGCTTCCGCCCCGGTAATTCAACAGCCAGTAAATCTCGACATCATAAGTCAGTACCCAATAGGCAATCCCGTAAGCCTTAAGATGATTCTTCTGGGTATCATCCATCGGGATCAGGATATATGCTGCCGATGCCTGGCGGACAGAAAGAAAAAGAAAAACCAGTATGATAGTAAGTTTAATTGTTTTCATGACTACATTAAACGTGAAATGACGACAAATGTTTTTAAAGATATAAATTTGCATGGTGAACTATCCTGACCTTCTTTGGATGATAAGCCCTAATGTAATAAATGCAAGGCCAGCAAAAGTTGTCCACAGGATATTTTCCCCGACAACCACATTTATGAGGATAAGTGAGATAAAAGGAGCAATGAACAGCAGATTGCTGACTTTTGCCGTAGTCGAGGATAGTTGCAGTCCCATCAGCCAGAAGACATAGGCAATGCCCATTTCAAAAGTGCCAATGTATATGATGCCGGCAACAGCCGGCCAGGATGGCCATGTCAGGATATCCATGATAATGGCAGTGATAAGGATATAGATGAATCCAAAGAAAAAATTCAGGAAAAGCTTCACGACTTCATCCCGCTTATCCCTGATATTGACAATCCAGAATACCGACCAGATGATAGTACTGCTTAATGCCAGGATGACCCCCGGTGGATTTGCGAATTTCAGAGATAGCAGATCACCCTTAGTAATTATGATCACAATGCCAGAAAAGCTGATGATAATGGCCATTACACTTTTCCACCCGATCTTTTGCTTCAGGATTAAAATGGACAATAACGTCAGGGGCAGGGGCCAAGTGAAATTAATGACCATGGCCTCCTGGGTGAGTAAAAGGTCATAAGAATAAAACAGGACGATATAAAACAGGAAAGGGTTGAGTAATCCGTTCAGGGCCGAGTGAAAGATGCTTGCACTGCCTGAAGCCATCAATATCGGTAATTTCTTCTGAATAACCAGGATGATGAATAGCACAACGATGGAAACGAAGGATGCGTAAAGCAACATCTGGACAGGGGAGAGGTGCCGGAGCGTCAGTTTGAAGGCCGATCCGACTGTCGACCACATCAGGACTGCAGTGCCTGCGTAAAGATATGCCTTGTTCTGACGTGTCATGAATAAGGTTATGGATGGATGGCCCAGGATGGTAATGAAAGATCAGGAGCACCAAATACGATACCTGCCAGGAAATATGTAAAAAGTGTAATGATCACTGCGCCGACCAGGTTAATAACCAGCCCGGTTTTAGCCATATCGGCTATTGTCAACCTGTTCGTGCCAAAGATGATGGCGTTTGGCGGTGTGGCAACCGGAAGCATAAATGCCATCGAAGCTGATAAAGTTGCGGGAAGCATGAGGAACAAAGGGTTTACTTCGATGGAGACCGCGAGACCGGCAAGGATGGGCAGGATCATTTCTGTGGTAGCGGTGTTGGATGTTAATTCGGTCAGGAAAGTTACCAGTAAGGAGATCATCAGGATAACAATAATTGGATGCATGCCTGATAGCCAGTTCAGCTGTTCGCCAAACCAGGTTGAAAGACCCGACTCCTTAAATCCGGTAGCCAGAGCAAATCCTCCGCCGAAAAGCAGGACAATGTGCCAGGGTAATTTTGCCGCTGTCTCCCACGTTAATATCTGCTTTCCATGATCATTTTTTGAAGGGATGAAAAACAGGATAACGGCCATCAGGATCGCAACGGTGCCATCGTTCACATACTCAGGACTATTAAAAATACCTGCCCAGCCCGGAATAACGAACCTGTCAAAGTCCAGGTCTGACCTGGTTAACCATAATAAGGCCAGTATAATAAAATCGGCAAGGATTATTTTTTCTTCAAATGATAATGGTCCCAGGTTATGGTATTGCTGCCTGAAAACCCCTTTCTCCAGGTTAGTCCATTGGCCTTTCCGAGGGCCAAACCTGAAATAAAGGTACCACCACACAAATAGGAATAGGCAGAGCGCAACAGGAAATGCAAAGAGCAACCATGAGGTAAAACTCACTTCAGGTGCTTCAGGAAACATGATCTGGAAGATCCTCATGAAGGATAAATTGGGCGGCGTGCCCACGAGTGTAGCTATTCCACCTATTGATGCACTGTATGCCACCCCGAGCAGCAAGCCGATCGCAAATTTCGACATAACACTTTTTTCGATTGTCTCTTCCAGTTTCTGCATAACCGAGATCAGGATGGGTACCATCATCATCGCCGTGGCCGTATTGGAAATCCACATCGATAAAAAAGCCGTGGCAAGCATAAATCCAAGCAGGATACTGGCAGGGTGGGCTCCGGTTAACATCAGGATCCGTAAGGCAATCCGCTTGTGCAGGTTCCATCTTTGCATGGCAAGGGCAACAAGGAACCCGCCAATAAATAGGAAAATCACGTGGTTGAAGTAAGTTGCCGATACGTCTTTGCCATCCATGATACCAAGCAATGGGAAAAGAACAACAGGCAAAAGTGAAGTGGCTGCAAGTGGAATGATTTCGGTGATCCACAGGACAGCCATTAAAAAACCCACGGCCAGGGTATTGGTCACAGCTGTATTCTCCGGGTCCAGGTCGATAAAAAATACCAGGAACAGGAAAACTGCCGGGCCAATGATATAGCCGGTCAACAAACGGGGTGAATGTAAAAGGTTCCTTAAACTAGAGTACATGTAGTGGTTTTCCAAGAATGATAAACGAAGATAAATATTTAAGCTTGTCTCCAATCATAAACCCTTAAATATTATTAGCTTTGCACGCTTATAACATGTTTTTATTATGAAAAAGCTTGGTGTTGTTGCTTTTGGAGGTAATGCCCTTATTACCGAAAAACAAAAAGGGACCATAGAAGACCAGGAAGAAAATGCTTATAAAACCTGTGAGCGTTTATTGGTCTTGATCGACCAGGGTGGTTACGACCTTGTAATCACACACGGGAACGGTCCGCAGGTCGGGAATATCATGCTGGCAAACGCGGCCGGAGAGAAACTTTATGGCGTGCCTGAAATGCCCCTCGATATCTGTGTCGCCTATTCGCAGGGTTTTATAGGTTATGTCATTGAACAGCAATTAAGAAACGTCCTCCGGGAAAATGATATTGACCGCGACATTATTACGATTATCACCCAGGTGCTTGTAAATAATGATGACCCTGCATTCCTGAATCCTGTCAAACCGATCGGCCCGTTTTATACCAAAGAAGAATCCGATAAGAACAGTAAACTGACAGGTAACATTTTTGCAGAAGATCCAAGGGGCAGGGGATACCGGAAAGTGGTGGCTTCACCGAGGCCTCTCGTCATCTACAATACGAAAACGATAGAAAGGATCGCCCGTGAAGGTCAGATTGTTATAGCAGTAGGTGGTGGTGGCATTCCTGCCTACTACAAAACTGAATATAAACTCCAGGGGATTGATGCCGTTATCGATAAAGATCATGCATCGGCACTTCTTGCATCACAAATTGGTGCTTACCGGTTCTTTATCCTGACCGATGTGCCGAAAGTCTGCCTGAATTTCAATACACCGCAGGAAAAAACCATCAGCCGTATGAACATAGCACAAGCAAAAAGGTATCTTGCAGAAGGACATTTTTCAGAAGGCAGTATGGCACCTAAGATCCGTGCAGCCATTTACTTCGTGGAACACAGCGGGCGGGACGCCATCATAACCCAGACGACACTGCTCGGCGTGGATGATGGCGGAACAAGAGTCACCATAGTATAATTCAAAATTAAAAATTAAAAATTCAAAATTTATATTTATGCCTTTCAATCTTCGTAACCGCAGTTTTTTAAAGCTCCTTGATTTTACTCCACAGGAGATCAGTTTCTTGCTCGATCTGTCGGCTGACCTTAAAAAAGCCAAATATTCCGGGACTGAACAGCAACGGCTTAAAGGAAAAAATATCGTTCTCCTTTTCGAAAAGGATTCCACCCGGACACGTTGCGCCTTTGAAGTGGCAGCGATGGATCAGGGCGCTAATATTACATATTTGGGACCATCGGGTTCCCAGATGAAAAAGAAGGAATCCATAAAGGATACAGCCAGGGTGCTGGGCAGAATGTATGATGGGATAGAATACCGTGGCTATGGACAGGAAATCGTCGAGGAACTGGCCCAATATTCCAATGTGCCGGTCTGGAACGGACTCACCAATGAATTTCACCCGACACAGGTCCTGGCAGATTTATTGACCATGATAGAACACAGCGATAAACCCTTGAAACAAATCTCGTTCTGTTATCTTGGCGATGCGCGCAATAATATGGGCAATTCACTCCTGGTGGGGGCTGCCAAAATGGGCATGGACTTCCGTTCCATTGCACCAAAACAGTTTCAGCCTGCAGCCGAACTCGTGTCTAAATGCCTTGAGATTGCCAAAGAAACCGGGGCCAGGATTAACCGTAACGGATAATGTTGATGAAGGAGTCAAAGGTGTCGATTATATTTATACCGATGTTTGGGTTTCGATGGGAGAGCCCGATTCAGCCTGGAAAGAAAGGTTACAGCTCATGCTTCCTTACCAGGTTAATAAACAATTACTGGCTAAGACGGGCAATCCTGATGTAAAATTTCTCCATTGCCTGCCATCCTTTCATAGCCGGGAAACTGTGGTGGGAGAAGAGATTTTTCAGAAATTTGGCGTAGCAGAAATGGAAGTTACCGATGAAGTATTTGAATCCCCCGCTTCTATCGTTTTTGATCAGGCTGAAAACCGCCTGCATACTATTAAAGCGGTAATGGTTGCTACTCTGGGAAGTTAGGTTTGCTTGAAGCTCTTCTTAATCGCTGTGCGTTTTTACAAAAAAAGCAACCTTTTCCAGTGATGTGATCATATCATATTCTTCCAGGTGAACATCTTTTGGAACAGATACTGATTTGGGCGCATAGTTCAGTATTCCTTTGATCCCTGCTTTTACCAGCCTGTCAGCCGTGGCCTGTCCCTGGTCAGCCGGCACAGTGATGATGCCTATTTTAATATCTTCTTTTTTTACCAGTTCATTAATTTGTTCAATATCATGACAGGTAACCCCTGAATATTTCTTGCCGACTTTTTCAATATTGCTGTCGAAAACTGCAATGATCGAAAGCTTGGTTCGTTTACCACTGAAGTAATTGATGATGGCTCTTCCCAAATTACCGACCCCCACGACACATACACGGATGATCATTTCGCTGTCGATAATTTCCCCGATCAGGTCTATCAGTTCCTTTACATTGTATCCTTTTCTCAGGGTGCCCGTATAGCCTATCAGCATGATATCCCGCCGCACCTGTACTGCCGTGATATGAATGATTCTGGCAATCTCGTGAGAAAAAATATGGGTCTTGCCGCTGGCATGTACCATAAGCAATGCACGCCTGTATTGACTTAATCTTTCAATTGTTTTATGGGGGAGTGGTCTCATTTTTACAAAATTATTTTTGGCCAATAATTGCACAAAAATAGTTTCGTCAATGTTAAAAAACAAGTGTTTTGTTAATTATTTAACAACACTGTCTTAGTATTGGACAGGATAATCAGAAAAAATGAGCTGAAATGATGTGTTCTTCCCGGGAAAAATGTCAATCATGGACAAACATCAGTCCATATCTTGCTGCAGAATAGCCTTCATGGAATTCGTAAACAATAACTTCCACTTTATACAACGCATCCACAGGAGGTTTCACGACTGCTATAGCAAAAGATTCCACGGAATTATCTTCTGCAGCCAGTGTCCATTCCTCCAGCAGATCATCATATGCGTAAACTTTGATATCCAAATCTTTAACGCCATCGTCAGCAAATGCGACCAGGGTATATTCCCAATCTGCCGATAAATTTCGGGACGTTTCCTTTGATGTAAAAACAAGGTCGTATTCAATTCGGACAATCTCATTTCCGTCAGTATCGAACTGATCTACCAGTTGTGCCCCCAGTTTGTAAATCGGGTAACTTTTAGTGCCATTAATGCATTGAGCTTCTGTGCCTTTAAAAGTAGCAAATGCAATTAAAAATAGAAAAAGTACTTTAATTTTCATAATCAAGAATTAAAAATTAAAAATTAAAAATCGACTCTAAATATATTACAACAAATTCTATATGAATAAGAGCTAACGACTGTTTTGCAGCCACTCCAGCCATAGCCCGAATCCCTCGCCGGTTTTTGCTGAAACAGTTATAAATTCAAGATGATGGTTAATACGGCTGGCATATTCTTTGAATTTTTCCGGGTTAAAATCGACATAGGGAAGCAGGTCAGATTTATTGATCAGGCATAAATGTGAGGACTGAAACATGTTGGGATATTTCAACGGCTTATCCTCTCCTTCAGTTACACTGATTATAACAACCCGCCTGGATTCACCAAGGTCGAAGAGGGCCGGGCAAACCAGGTTGCCGACATTCTCAATCATCAGGAGAGCACCATCAGGCACCCCTAATTTTTTTACAGCCATACTTACCATCTGTGCATCCAGGTGGCAGCCATTCCCGGTATTTACCTGGACAACCGGTGCGCCTGCTTTTTCAATCCTTTCCGCATCAAGCATGGTCTGCTGATCACCTTCAATGATAAAGATCCTGTCATGATTACCGGATTCCTTAATGGTTTTTTCAAGGATCGAAGTTTTTCCGGAACCTGGTGAACTGACCATGTTAATGGCTACAATGTTCTTTGCCTCAAAAAATCCCCTGTTACGCTCGGCAAGGAGATCGTTCTTGCGCATGATATCGATTTCCAGGCTTATTTCACGACCGTGTTCATGATGATGGTCTGCTGCATTATGGTTGTGTGTATGCCCGTGATCGGCAGGTTCGCCTGGTTTCCTGATATTTGCCGGGTCAGGCTGCCCACATCCGCAAGTTCCGCACATATTTATAGTCTTATCTGATTTGTATGCAAAAATAGAAAAAATCTCTAATCGATTTAGAATAATTCTAAATTGCCGGCTTGGTTTTTACTATTTAAAAATAATTTTGGGAATTATAATCTAAATTTTCTTATATTTGTTTAACATAATCATTTCACTATGCCAAAAGCTGTATCATTAACTGTCAAGTGCCCTCATTGCGATACTTCCCTGATGGATGAAGGGCACCTCATCAACAATATGCCCAGCATTAAGTTGTTGATCCACACTACAATAAGTCAAAAGGGTTTTATCTGGCTAAGTTCTATCTATGGAGATTATAATTTCACTTCTGAATTTCAGATTAAAGAAGGGGAGATTGTTGAATTTTACTGTCCTGATTGTAAGGAAAGCCTTTATCGAAAGAAGATCGAGTGCGATATCTGTGGGGCACCGATCGTGAGCCTGAGTTGTTCGATTGGAGGAAGGGTTAGTATCTGCTCAAGAAGTGGCTGTAAAAACCATTATGTTGTTTTTGAGGATCTTGATACCACTATCCGCAAATTTTACGAAGATTACGGCTATCATTGACCCGGGAAGATGCGATCATTTTAACAAATGCGCGGCAGTTGTTCGCCGGCAAGCATATCCAGGATCCTTTTTCCTCCTATACCTGTATTTACCCAGGCTTTGCCAGGGTATTCAGCTACGATCTCCCCAATTATCCCTGCATTTTTGCCTAATTCATGATTTTGCATCGTCTGCAGGATCGTTGCCGCCGAATCACGGTCAGCCACGATTACAACCTTACCCTCATTAGCTACATAAAGAGGGTCAAAGCCAAGTAATTCGCAGAAAGCCCTCACTTTTGGCATGACCAGGATATTTGATTCCTCGAGTGTGATCCCGAAATTTTTCTTTTCAGCCAGTTCGGATAAAACGGTGGCCAGTCCGCCCCGTGTTGCATCCCGCATGAATTTGACCCCGTCTGACACGTCCAGTATATTGTGGATTAATCCATTAAGTGAAGCACAGTCCGACTGGATATCGCTCTGAATGTTTAACTCCTGCCTGGCAGATAATACCGCCATCCCATGGTCGCCTATTGATCCGTTAATGATTATTTTATCGCCCGGTTTGATACTTCTTCCTTCCCCTATGTTTGTATGCTGCATTTTGATCAAGCCGATACCTGCCGTATTGATAAAAATCTTATCGCATTTGCCACGGTTCACAACTTTAGTATCGCCGGTGACAATTACCACGCCGGCTTTCTTTGCTTCGGCAGCCATGGAGCTGACAATGGATTCGAGATCTTTTAATGGGAATCCTTCCTCAATTATAAACCCTGCGCTCAAAAACATCGGCGTTGCGCCTGAAACAGCCAGGTCATTTACAGTGCCGCATACAGCAAGTTTTCCGATATCGCCTCCCGGGAAAAAAACCGGGTCAACGACAAACGAATCAGTTGTGAATGAAATCTGTGAGTCAGCCAGGTCAAGGATGGCCGAATCAGTCTGCTTATCGAGATATTGGTTTTCGAAGTACTTCACAAAAAGGTCACTGATCAGATCGTGGCTGAGTTTCCCGCCACTACCGTGACCCAGTAGAACTTTATCATTTTTGATCATCATTTTATGTATATCTGTTATAGCGGTAAAATGCTGCACAGGCGCCTTCATTTGAAACCATGCATGGCCCGGCAGGATTCTGAGGTGTGCAGGCCGTGGCAAATAGTTTGCACTCCCTGGGGTTTTTCAATCCTTTTAAGATTTCCCCGCAGATGCAGCCTTTGTCTTCCCTTGTGGGTTCCACCTCAACGCTCAGCATTTTCTCGGCATCAAATGCGGAATACTTTTCCCTTATGCCAAGTCCGCTTTCCGGAAGAATGCCCAAGCCTCTCCACCAATCGTCCCTTGGCTCAAAAACCTCGTCAAGCATTTCCCTGGCCTTGATATTGCCTTCAGGCCTTACAGCCCTGCGATACTGAATTTCTACTTTCTGGTCATGAGCTTCAATTTGCCTGACCAGCATAAGGATGGCTTCCATCAGGTCTACAGGTTCGAAGCCGGCAATTACACAACCCAGGTGATATTTTTCAGCAATATCACGGTAGATCGAAACACCTGTTATGGTGCTGACATGTCCGGGGGCTATGTAACCATCTATTTTAACTCCTTCATCGATCAGAGCAGCCATGGCAGGAGGCATGACTTTGTGCGAGCTGAACAGGTGAAAATTGTAAAGATCCTGCAGAGAAGCGCCCATAATGGCTGCCGCACTTGCAGGAGCTGTTGTTTCAAATCCAATACCGAGGAAAATAACTTTCTTGCAGGGATTTTGCCGGGCCATCTCCAATGAATCCATGACGGAATATACGATCCGGATATCAGCACCATGGGCTTTTTCCCTGTCAAGTGTAGATGTGGATCCAGGCACCCGGATCAGATCGCCGTAAGTGGCTATAATGACATCGGGTAACCTGCTATAGGCAATGGCCTGGTCAAGATATTTCCTGCTTGAAACACATACGGGGCAGCCTGGACCCGATAGCAGCCTGATTGTGCCCGGTAAAAGGGAGGGGAGCCCAAACCGCTGGATAGACATGGTGTGCCCGCCGCAAACTTCCATTAATGAAATGGGTATTGTCGAAATTCTACGGATTTCCTCAGATAGTTTTAGGACCAGTTCTTTATCTCGGTATTCATCAATAAACCTCATCTGTTATTCAGAATCCTCTTTTTTGTTGCCTAATCCCTGGTTGCCAGTGTCCAGAACAAATTTCCATTTTCCATTACCGTCTTTTTTCCATATCGTGACATACGTGCCTTCTTTTGTCACGGAATTCCCTTCCGGTGAATCCATCTCGACGGTATAAATGCCATAAGTATAACCCAGGTCGCCGGATTCAGCAATATCAGCGAACAAAGGCTCCCACTTAAGTGTAAATGATGTATCAGGTTTGCTGTACATCTCTTCTATCATTTTACGTCCGATAACTGGTGGCCGGTTTGGCCTTAACAAAACACAACTGTCATCGATGTAAGCTAAAAAGGATTCATGCGCGCCAATTTCTAATGATAGACGGGCAAAATCACGGTCAACTTCCATTAATTCACCGATCATCCGTTCGTGTCTTTTTGATCCTTCACAGCCACTAAATGGCAGGATTAATGGGATTATCAAAATTACTAACCAAGTGGAAGACTTCATGCAAGATATTTTTAGTACAGATATATCACGTTCACTGACAAAAAGTAACTTGATTAAAAATTAAAATTAAACATTAATATTCATGTATCAGAAATTCAATTTGCCGGCTTCCCTTCTTTTTGCCGCAATAATAAGCTGTCCGAGGGCAATTCCACCATCATTAGAAGGGAATTGGCTGTGAGTAAAGACCTGGAAATTATCATTCAGCAATCTTCTCTCACTTTCTGATAATAAATAACGGTTCTGAAAAGTCCCACCGGATAAAACAATTTTATTTATTCCTGTTTCATTGCGGTATTTATGAACTGCCTGGATAATAATATCAACCATAGAACGGTGGAACTTAGCTGAAATTTTTCCAACCGGGACCTTGTTTTCGATGTCATGCACAATACCTCTTATAATATCACCAGGATCAATAGTATTGCCGAAGGAAAATTCATACCGGCTGGTTTCTCCCGGGTCTATGATGTCTTCGAGCCGCATCGGGGCTTCTGCATGAAACGCCGCATAATTGCAGATCCCGGTCAATGCTGCAACAGCATCAAATAACCTGCCTGCACTGGATGACAAAGGAGTGTTGATCTTATTTTCCAGTGCCATTTTAATGATCTTGATTTTTTCCGGGTCAATATCCTTTAGAAATGGCAGTCGCATCCCCGCTATATCATGCCCGATATATTGATACAAATACGATACGGCCATACGCCAGGGTTCAAAATTTGCTTTATCCCCACCAGGCTGCAAAACATATTCAAGGTGTGTCTTTCTTTCAAAATCTGAAAGATCACACTTCATCACTTCAAAACCCCAAATGTGGCCATCTGTCCCGTATCCAACACCATCCATGCTGATCCCGATGACCTGCTCATCCAATCCGTGCTCTGCCATACAGGCAGCTATATGCGCATGATGATGCTGAACATGTAAAAGGGGGAGATTTCCGTGTTGGGTGGCAAACTCCCCGGCAAACCTGGTGGATAAATAGTCGGGATGAAGATCACATACAACAAGTGAAGGTTTTACCCTGAACATTTTTTTAAACCGGTTCAATGGATTCCTTATAAAAATCCAATGTCTCAAGATTTTTCAAATCCCCGATATGCTGGCTCATGACAGCGGTCCGGTCTTTGCCCAGGCAAAAACAATTGACCAGTTCGGCGCCTGCAGCAAAGATTCCGTCTGCATCAAGAAGCAGGTTTACCGGGGAAGGTGCAAATCCGCGTGATCTCCTTATGATCCGGCTATGGTTTCCTGAAAACATCATTACTGAATCATCGGTCCGGTTATATATTTCCCGGTTGTAAACCAGGAAAGCATCCGCTATAGAAGCAAGTCGTTCAATGGCATCAGTATTTTCAATAATGACAGGTTCATCTGAAATGTTGCCGCTTGTTAAAACAATAGCCGGAGTTTTTAATCTTTCAAAGAGCAGGTAATGGATCGGCATATATGGAAGCATGACACCGGTGGTGCTAAATCCATTGCTCACGCTTTTAGCTAACTGAATATGGCTGCTTTTATTTTTCAGAACTACAATGGGTTTTCGCCATGACAGGAGCGCGTCTTCCTCTTCCTGGCTGACATCCATATAGTTCCTGATCTCATTAATACTTTTAAACATGACGGCAAATGGTTTCCCTTCCCTGTATTTCCTTTGCCTGAGTAAACTGACCGTCGATTCACTGGTGGCATCACAGGCGAGGTGAAAACCTCCTATTCCTTTGATGGCAATGATCTTTCCAGACATGATCATGCTTGCAGCCTGGGCCGTGATTTTACCGGTCCCGGTGATAAGATCCTGACCCTGAATCAATTCATATTGCGGGCCACAATGATTACATGCAACCGGCTGTGCATGAAACCTTCGGTCCATAACATCTTCATATTCCTTTTTGCAGACCGGGCACATGACAAACGAATTCATTGTTGTTTTGGCACGGTCGTAGGGGAGCCCCTGGATAATCGAAAACCTCGGGCCGCAATTCGTGCAATTTATAAAAGGATAATCAATCCGGTGTGCTTGTGTTTTCATGTCAGCCAGGCAATCGTTGCATATGGCGATATCGGGGCTGATCTCGGTTACTGCTTCTGAATGATCTGAGCTTTTATTAATTTGAAAATCAATGTTATGAAGCAATCTGTCCGGGTGAACTTCTATTCTGATGATCTGGGATGAAACGGGTGCTTCTGCGGACAACCCTGACAAAAATTTCCTTAAATCCTCATCCAATCCTTCCGCATGAATCCTGACCCCGTCATTTCCGTTTTCAACCCAGCCAGTTATTTGGTTTCTGGTTGCCAGGCGATAAACAAATGGCCGAAATCCAACTCCCTGAACCAGACCGGTAATATGGATGGATTTAGCGGAATGTGCTTTCATGATTTAATTAAAGGAGGGCAAAAATAATGAAATTTATCATTATTTGTACTAATTCTAAATTTGATCTGATTATTGTAAGTTCAACATTTTCAGTTATTTTTGTCTTGTTAATTATTTCACAATACCAGATTGATTATCAGAATTTTAATCTTAACATACCTGACAGATGGAATCAAAAGTTAAAGCCATTATCGCAAAATATAATCATGACCGGACCAGGCTGATGGATATTTTGCATGAAGTCAAGGATGAGTTTGGTTATATTTCTGCTGAGGCTGTCAAACATATTGCTGCAATTTTAAAGATGTCTGAAGTCGACGTGGAGCAAACCATTTCTTTTTATCATTTTTATTCAAAGACTTCACCCGGTAAATATGCAGTTTACCTGAACAACAGTGCTGTTGCATGCATGATGGGAAGGCAGGAGATTGCCGCTATGTTTGAAAAAGAGGTTGGAATCCCTTTCAATTCAGTTACGCCGGATGGGCTGATCGGCCTTTGGGACACTTCGGATATCGGGATGAATGACCAGGAACCTGCAGCCATTATCAATGATGTGGTATTTACCAGGATTACTCCTTCGAAGGTGCGTGAACTCGTTGCTGCATTCCGATCCGGAAAAGATGTGAAGGAACTGGTTACCAAATACGGCGATGGTGAAAACAGCCATCCCATGATCAAATCTATGGTCCATAACAATATCATGAAAAAGGGCCCGATTCTGTTTTCCGAATATGAATTGGGATTGGCAATCCGTAAAGCCGTCAATTTGACTCCTGAGCAGGTTATTGAGGAAATAAAGAGATCAAACCTGAGAGGTCGTGGCGGTGCGGGATTCCCTGCCGGATTGAAATGGGAATTCTGTCGTAAGTCAAGAGGACCTGTCACATATCTTGCTATGTAATGCAGATGAAGGGGAGCCTGGAACTTTTAAGGAAAGGGTATTCCTGACTGAATTACCTAAACAATTATTTGAAGGAATGATCGTGGCAGGTTATGCCTTAGGAGCAAAAGAAGGGATTTTATATTTAAGATATGAATACCGCTATCTCGTGGCATACCTTGAGAAAATGCTGCAGGAAATGCGTGAAGGTAACCTGCTGGGAAAGAATATTGCCGGCAAACAGGGATTTAATTATGATATCCGGATCCAGCTCGGAGCCGGAGCCTATGTTTGCGGGGAGGAATCAGCGCTGATCGAATCGATGGAAGGGAAAACGGGGAGAACCACGCAACCGTCCGCCATTCCCGGTCCAGAAAGGTTATCTTGATATGCCCACTGTCATCAATAATGTAGAGACCTTATCTGCCGTGGTTAAAATCATGGTGAAAGGAGCTGACTGGTTCAAAGCAATGGGAACCAAGGAATCTGCCGGCACCAAACTGCTCAGTATATCCGGCGATTGCAAACATCCCGGAGTTTATGAAATAGAGTGGGGTATGACAATCCGTGAATTACTGGAAATGGCCGGGGCAACTTCTGTCCAGGCAGTCCAGGTTGGCGGGCCATCAGGTACCTGTATCAATCCCACACAGTTCCATAGAGAAATAGCATTTGAAGACCTCGCAACCGGGGGATCCATGATCGTCATCGGAAAACAGCGAAACCTGCTTAAAGACATAGTGGTCAATTTTATGGATTTCTTCATTGAAGAATCCTGCAGTTCCTGTGCGCCTTGCCGTTCACTGACCGTAATCCTGAGGAATAAATTGCAAAAGATCCTCGATGGGCATGGCTCACGAACCGATGTCAATGAACTATACCAGTGGGCTAAATACATGAAAGTCTGCTAAATCGCTGCGGTCTTGGACAAACTGCTGCCAACCCGATACTTTCAACTATTGAAAATTTCAGGCAACTATATGAAGACCTGGTGATCCCCGAAGAAGAATTTGTGTCGGACATTCAATATGGAAGATGCTGTTGCAGATTCCTGTGCATATGTGGGCAGGGTTCCAAAATTTGAACATAATTGAGTGATAATCAATAAAGATCTTAGAATATGAGCGAAAAAATTAAATTCATATTAGACGATAAAGTCTGCCATGCCACATGCAGGCCAGACCATCATGGATGCCGCCAGGGATAATGGCGTATTCATACCTTCACTTTGTTATGTAGAAGGATTAAAACCTGCAGGCTCCTGCCGGATTTGTAATGTTAAGGTCAACGGGAGGAATATGACAGCCTGTACCACGCCTGTGGCCGAAGGAATGGTTGTTGAAAACAATCTCCCTGACCTGGAAGATATGAGAAAAGCCATTGTTGAGGTGCTATTTGTTGCCGGGAACCATTTCTGCCCGGCCTGTGAAAAGAGTGGCAATTGCGAGCTGCAGGCCCTGGGATATCGTTACCAGATGATGGTACCGCGTTTTCCTTTTGAATTCCCGGTTAAAGGGGTTAACGCGCAAAGCAAATACATCTACCATGACAGGAACCGCTGCATCCTGTGCAAACGTTGCGTCAGAACCGTTCTTAAAGATGAAAAGCCTGTATTTGCCCTGAATCAGCGTGGCGGCCATCACCTGCATATCGAAGTGGATGTGGAACTGGCTGACCAGCTGACAGAAGCTGAAGCATTGCAGGCCATGGAAATCTGCCCTGTTGGTGCCATCATTAAAAAGGAAAGAGGGTATTATTCCCCGATCGGTCAGAGAAAATATGATTTTGATGAAATCGGGAGCTGATCTTGTTAAAAAATAATTAATTAAACTGATAAAATATAACAGTTATGAGTAAACCGATTGTAGCAACGACATCTATGGCCGGCTGTTTCGGATGCCATATGTCGATACTTGATATAGACGAACGGATCCTCGATCTGATCGAACTGGTGGAATTCAATAAGTCACCAATCGATGATATTAAAAAATTCACCAAACATTGTGATATTGGGCTCCTTGAAGGAGGCTGCTGCAACAGCGAAAATATTGAGGTGCTGAAAGACTTCAGGAAGAATTGCACGATCCTGATTTCAGTTGGCGAATGTGCTATAATGGGTGGCCTTCCGGCTCTCAGGAACGGCATTCCGATTCAGGAATGTATCGAAGAAGCTTACCTGAATGGACCTACTGTGGGATTAAATAAAGAAAGGATCCTGCCCAATGACGATGAACTTCCCATGTTGCTGGATAAAGTTTACCCCTGCCATGAAATTGTCAAGATCGATTATTTCCTGCCGGGATGCCCACCAAGGGCTGACCTGATCTGGAATGCGCTTGTCGCTTTACTGACCGGGGATAAAATGAATTTACCCTACGAAGTTGTTAAATTTGATTAATTAAGGAGGATAAGGATATGTCTCAGAAAATCACTATAGAACCCGTCACCCGGGTGGAAGGTCACGGGAAAGTCACCATCCATCTTGACGACCAGAATAACGTATCACAAACCAGGCTTCATATTGTGGAATTCCGCGGTTTCGAGCGGTTTGTGCAGGGCAGGCCTTACTGGGAGGCACCTGTGCTGGTGCAGCGCCTGTGCGGCATTTGCCCTGTCAGCCACCACCTGGCCGCAGCCAAAGCTTTGGATGTGATTGTCGGTGCTGGAACAGGCGAAGGCCTCACCCCGACCGGCGAAAAAATGCGCCGGCTTATGCACTACGGGCAAATGTTCCAGTCACATTCCCTGCATTTCTTTCACCTGGCATCTCCTGACCTTCTCCTGGGTATTGATGCAGATCCTGCTATAAGAAATATCATAGGTGTTGCAATCCATCACAGGGACCTGGCTATCCAGGGGGTCATGATGCGGAAATTCGGACAGGAGATCATTGCCGCCACAGCAGGAAAGAAAATACATGGCACTGGCGCAATACCCGGTGGTATCAATAAGCATCTTACGATCAGAAGAAAGAGATAAGTTCCTTAACGGACCAGATCCGTTAAATATCGATAAAATGATCGAATGGTCAATCGGGGCGCTCGATTTCTTTAAGACATATTATAAAAAGAATAAGGAATTTATTGATTCGTTTGCATATTTCCCCTCCAACCACCTAAGCATTGTCAGGAAAGATGGCGCTTTGGATTTATATCATGGTGTCCTCAGGGCTGTAGATACAGATGGTAAGAAAATCCTTAATGATATCGATTATCAAAATTATACGGATTATATAGAAGAAGAAGTCAAGTCATGGAGCTACATGAAATTCCCGTATCTGAAGGAATTAGGCCCCCAGAAAGGCTGGTACAGGGTTGGTCCGCTGGCACGGTTAAATACCTGTGATTTCATACCTACTCCTTTGGCACAGAAAGAATTTGAAGTGTTTAAATCCCTGACAAACGGTAAGCCGAATAATCATTGCATGCATTCCCATTATGCCCGCCTGATTGAAATCCTTCATTCGGCTGAAGAGATAAAAAAATTGCTGAATGATCCTGACCTGCTCGAAGGGCCATTGGTTGTAAAAGGCACCAAACAGGATGAAGGTATCGGTTTGATCGAAGCGCCGAGAGGCACCCTTTTTCACCATTACAAAATCAATGAAAATGACCAGATCATTATGGCAAATCTGATCGTCTCGACAACGAATAACAATGAGCCCATGAACCGGTCTGTCAATCATGTGGCCAAAGCCTGGATGAATGGCAAGACCCAGATTACCGAACCGATGATGAATGCCGTAGAGGTGGCAATCAGGGCCTATGATCCCTGCCTGAGTTGTGCCACACATGCCTTGGGCCAGATGCCTCTTGATATTTCACTGTATGATAAGGATAATAACCTTCTCGACAGAAAACGGACATAAACATTGGCTGAGTTCTTTCAAATACTTATATACGGTTACGGTAATCCTGGCAGGGAAGACGATGGCCTTGGCATTGCGCTGGTGAAAAGCCTGGAAGATTGGACAGGACATGTCCACATCCGCGGTATCGAATTTGATTCTAACTACCAGTTGAACATTGAAGATGCTGAAGCGATATCCCAAAAGGATATAGTTGTGTTTGCCGATGCTTCAACTGAGGATATTGAGGATTTCCTTTTCACTGAAGTAACCGGTGAAAAGGAGGTCTCTTTCACCACCCACGCTGCATCGCCTGGTTATATCGTGAAGCTTTGCAGCGAATTGTTCGGGAAATGCCCTGAAGTTTATCTTCTTCATATTAAGGGATATCAATGGGAATTCAAGGAAGGGCTCTCTGAGAAAGCACAAATTAATCTTAAAAAGGCCCTTGGCTTTATGCAAGAATATCTTTTAAATATACAAGATCAGGCATCCACAACTTAAACCTTAAAACTTAAACCTTAAAATTTACAAAGTATGGATTTGTCAACGACTTACATGGGATTAAAATTGCGTAATCCTTTAATTGTCAGTAGTTCAAGGATAACAAGCACTATTGAGGATATTAAAAAATGTGCCGACTACGGTGCTGGTGCAATTGTGTTGAAGTCATTGTTCGAAGAGCAGTTTTTAGCTAATTCCGAACGATTGATGGATCAGGACCAGAAGTATTTCTGGTTCCCGGAAGCGATCGAATTCATAAATCAGCATTCGAAAGAGCATGGAATTAAAGGATATCTCAAACTTATCCGTGAAACAAAAGCACAGACAAATATTCCAGTCATTGCCAGTATCAATTGTGTCACGGCAACAGAATGGCCTCGTTATTCCCGGGAATTGGTTGATGCAGGAGCTGACGGTATAGAGTTGAACGTATTCATTGTCCCTAAAAACGAAAAGATCTCCAGTGTTGAAATAGAAGATCTATATGTGAAAGTTGTCGAGGAAGTCAGAAAAAATGTTGATGTTCCCATTGCTATAAAAATTGGTCCTTTCTTCAGCAATGCCTTTAATATGACCAGCCGGCTTTGCCAGGCAGGTGTTAATGGCATAGTTGTATTTAACAGGTTTTACCGGCCTGATATTGATATAGATACGGAAGAGATAAGCCGGCCGAATTACCTGAGCTGCCCCCAGGAAATGGGTCAGCCTTTGCGCTGGGCCTCCCTGTTCTCCGCCCGCGTCAATTGTGATATAGCTGGAAATACAGGGATACATGATGGGAGTGGAATGATTAAAATGCTGCTGGCCGGTGTTTCCGCCGTTCAGGTTTGTTCAACTTTATATATCAACGGGCTTGGGTATATTGACACCATGATCAATGACCTGCAGAAGTGGATGGCCTGGAAAGGGTATAAGAAAATAGATGATTTTAAGGGAAAGCTGACCAAACGTCATGAGAATATATCTGCTTTTGAAAGGGTACAGTTCCTTAAACAGGCGCTAGGAGAATAATCTATTTAATTCCGGGTAACTATTCCCTCAAGACTGAGTTTTTCCTGATCGAATGAACTGATGTCCGGCATGCCAAACAGGAAAAAACTGTTATCCAGTGATAAATGTTCCTCAACGGTGGATTTTAAGAATCTGGTATCGCCAAAAAACCTGCAATTCATTATTTCACATTGCTTAAAACTGATGTTTATCAAATCGACCTGGCCATTGTAATAACCATTATTGAAGATTGAACGGTTTTCAAATACGGCATAGTTGGCGAAAAAATTACCATGGCATCGGATAAGTCCAAAATCAGCATACCCTATGAATTTTGTGGAACTGAACTGTGCTTCGCCGTGGAAAGTAGTTTGCTGAAAGCTTGCGGTCACATCAAATTCCGCATTTAAAAAATTAGCCTTCTGCATAAAAACGGCGTTTTGAAACCTGAGCTCTTCGTGGTATGAACTAGCCCTGAAATAGGCATTTTGAAAAAAAGTGCACTCTTCAAAGCTTGCTGTTTTTAAGAATGTGGCATTTGTAAAATCAGTTCTTCCAAGCACGCTGGATGCCCTGAAGTTTACATCCTCATGAAAAGTGCACCCGATAAACGATAGGTTACTCTGGAATGATGTCAGGATCATCGTATTATCGTCATCTTTTCTATAGGTAGTTACTTTGCCTTTAAATATGCAATTTTGAAATGTTACGGATGAAACGATACGGACCTGATAAACCCCTTCACTAATGAGATTCTTTTCAAATTGAGTAAAATCAATGTCATCATCGAAAGTCATGTCTTTAAAAAATACATCTTTACCTTCTATAATAAGATTTTCAAAGCTTCCTTTGATTCGGGACCCATTGCTGGAAGCGCACGTAACCATGATAATGCCTGTAATAATCAGTAGGTAAGTTTTCATTTTTTCCCAGATAGATTGTGAAAATAAAAAGAGTATGCAGCAAGATGATATTTTCTTCGCTGCATACTCCATCATTTAGTGCTTATTTTATTTTAAAGGTTTTTTTGAAGTCATATTTGCATTGCGTTGCACATACTCATCCACTTTCAGGTCCATGCGTCCGCTTTCCTTTTCTTTCTTAAAGAAGGCTTTGATCTCTTCCGGAGTGTAGGCATTCTTGAAGTTCTGAGTTACGGCGCTGTTATATTTTGAACGCTTAATATTTTCTTTACTGGAAGTAATATCGTTCTTGAAGGTGAAAGGATTAACCTTTTTGTCTGAAGACTTAAATTCTTCCCCATATTCAAAGTAAACCGGATCAATGGTTGTATAGAAAAGGTTGTTCATTTCATCCTGTTCCTGGAATTTATCTTCAGCATCAGCAAGGCAAAGCAGGTAATAATATCCGGTAATCTCGGGCATATAGTATGTACGTTCCACCCAATATTCTCCCCAGGCATAATTTGCAAAATCATCACCGGCAGGGATCGGGATATTAAAGATACAGTTCCAGTCATTTGGGCATTCATAAGTATTTTCAGGAATGGAAGTGTTAAACTGATCGTAGAAAATAATACCGTAATCTTCAGCATCAAAAGCATTGTAATAAATATAATAGTAAGCCCAATCGGCTGAAGCGTCGGCGCTGGCATTGCCGGCATTATAAATATTAAAGTCAATCTTTCTTTCAGTAGGATAATCCCAGCTGAATGTTGAATAGTCATCAAAGACCCAAGGGATAAGATCAACGCCGGTCACATCAGGATCTACATCATCCGGAGGTTCAGTGTTGCTGTCGGCATTTGCGGCAATATAAAGGTTGGTTTCATTGCTGAGTTTCGATACAAACTCATTCATGAAAAAGTTATAATCTACCCAGAAGTAGCCGCTACCACCCCAGGAAGTTCCCCACGAGTTGATACAACGCAAGGCGCCATTGGGGCCTTTATTATCATCGTAACCTGCAATAACCATAGCGTGGTAAGCATGTTGCCCCACATTTTCATAGGATGTTGCAGAGGAAATAACTTCATCGGAATTGTGCGACATAAAGTTGTCGGCAAGACGTGCACCAAATACAACTGGGACATTTTGTGATATATTCTCTTTTATGGCTGCTATAGAGCCATCAATCTTACGCCACCATTTGAACTTAAAACCGGCCGCTTCGGCTGTCCATGCCGGATCGACTGTGGATTGAGAGCAGGTGCCTAGATTGGTGGTATAAGGAGCGGTAGCCAGGGTGGCAACGCCCCTGGTTTGCACCAGGTCGAGGGCAAAATTAAAGTTGGTGCCGCCACAGTTCTCTCCTTTATTAGCATCGTCAATGGCTGTGAAAAGGTCACGAGGGCTGAACTGTTTGTTGGCGCTGGCCAGGTCGCTTTCGCCGTAGCCTTTTGCCAGTCCGTTTACCATCGTTTTGGTATTATATGCTACAGCCCAAGCAACGCATGTGCCGTATTGCCCCTGGTCACCGATTGGGGGAAATTTGTCAATCAGCGAATAGCTGGCAGGTACAGTGGCCGAACCGAATCCGAAGTTGGTTGAAGAAGGAACCTTGCTTGGATCGTCAGTGCCGAACCACCCAAGGGAATACTCAGGTACTTCCGGATCCGGCTCATCATCATTGTCTTTTTTGCAGCCAATAGCCAGCACCAGTGCTGACAATAGCATAATGAACATGAAATTTTGCAGTTTTTTCATATGGGTTAAGTTTAAAATGTAAGACTTGAGAAAAGGTTTATCAATACATTGAATATTGAAGCATTCAAAAATAAAAAAAAATAATGTACCGGGATAATAATAAAACTGCTTTTTAACTAATATTTAACTGTTATTTTGAAAAGAGATAGGGGCAACTACCTGAATCTGTATATTATTTCTGGCTTGTATCGAGGAAAACTGGTTTGGCAGTTATCATTACCCAAATCCAGGTCGGGAATTTTGAAGTGCCTGGTTCAATTCCCTGGAGTTTTTCCATGGAATCCGTAACCAGGAAAAATGAATAGCCTCCTTTAATATTAAATATTTTAGAGATATCCCATGAGAAATTCAGGTCAACTTCCTGGCCTAATCCTTTCGCAAGATAGGCCGTACTTTCCGAGGTCTTGTCAATTACATTATTTTGCAGGCTGAAAAAATGAAAATCGGCACCAATAGTAGTGCTCTTTACCGGGATCCATTTAAGCCTGACGAAAATATCAACCAGTCCCCCGTTGTCAGTGGATTTGGGCAGGTTATTGAACAGATCCATATGCCCAAAGACGCTGTGCCTGTTACCATAGAAAATATCGAATGCATGTGCTTTTTCAAGATAAATTGAATCGGAACTTTGCTGGTCATGGCCCGACAGGTAATCAATCCCGGCTCCGACCGAATATTTCTCTTTAAACAGGTAATCGCCGCTTAATGCAAACATGTAAGCGCTGGTACTGAGACCTTTCCTGTTCTTTCCGCCCTGGTAAAAACCACTTGCCAGGGCGCTAAGAGGGCCTTTTTTAACTCCGAGGTAACCTGCATAGGTCCCCTGCCAGTTGATATCAGGGGTGGAATCTGTTGCTGTAAATCCTGATGCCAGCGCCATCATTGTCGCGTGGAGCCAATCATTAATATCTTTTCTTATATAAACGAAATTCATTGATTTCATTTTCCCGGTAGGATATTCATTACCAAAATTCCTGTCGATATCATTATTCCATGATAAACCGACATCCATCTTTAATCTATCACCGGCATGCTGAAAAAGGACAGCATCATATTTGATTTCACTCTGGTTCCAATTCCTGTTAGAGAGCAGTCGTTGGTCTTCATAGGCCCAGTATTGGCGGCCTATTTTAACATTTCCTTTTTCATAAGGCTTGATCCCCAGCCATGCTTCATTAATATCGATGCTGGCCTTGCTTCCGAAAACACCGGTCGAGGAATAAAGGTCTTCATCACCCCAGACCATTACATCCTGAATAGCAAATCCAAATGAATAGATACCGGTATTGTAATAAGCAGAAAGCCTGCTGCGCTGGGAAACGAAAAAAAATGGTTTTTCATCCTCGGCAAGGATTTTGCCGTAACCGCCACGGTATTCAAACCGTGGTCTGAATTCCCCTTTTAAGGTAAACTGGGCATTTGCCTGTGAAATAATTAACAGGAAATAAGTGCAAATTACAATTGATTTTTTCATAATATGCAATTTTTGTTTAAATTTTTGGCTGGTTTCTAATAGAATAATCCTTTAATGTAAGATTTGGTCTTTTCTTCCTTAGGATCATTAAATATCTGGTCGGCTGTACCCTGCTCAACTACTTCCCCCATATACATAAAGATGACGTTATCTGCAATCCGTCTGGCCTGGCGCAGGATATGCGTCACGAGAATGATAGTATAGCTCTTTTTAAGTTCAATGAATTTCTCCTCGATTGCCTGGCTTGAGATGGGATCGAGTGCCGATGTCGGTTCATCTGCAAGGATAATCTCAGGGTCAACAGCAAGTCCACGTGCGAGGCAAAGACGCTGCTGCTGGCCTATGGATAATTTTGAAGCAGGGTCCCTTAAACGGTCCTTCACTTCATCCCATAGATTTGCAACCCTGAGGTAATGTTCAACACGTTTATCCAGGAATTGCTTCTTTCTGCGGCCACTGATCCTCAAACCATAAGCTATATTATTATATATATTCATCGGAAGAGGGTAGGGGCGCTGGGAAAGAAGGCCCATTTTTTGCCTGAGTTTCGTGATATCCATTTGGGTATGAAGGATATCATCATCATTAATAAAGATCTGCCCGGTCACTTTTACATCAGGGTAAATATCAGTCAGACGGTTCATGCTTTTCATCAGTGTGGTTTTTCCGCAGCCTGAAGGTCCCAGAATGACTGTAATCTTCTTTTCCGGTATAGCAACATTGATATTCTTCAGAATATGTTGTTTCCCGATATACAGATCGAGATCTTTAATAAGTATTTTGATACCCTTTTCCATCTCAGAAATTAATTTTGTGTTTCTGGTATCTTTTTGAATACAGTCTGGCCAGCACACTGATAATCAAAATGATTACAGTGAGAACAACGGCAGAGGCATAAGCCCGGTTCTTAACTTCTTCGATCGGAGAAGAAAGTTGGAAAAAAATGGAAAGCGGCAAAGTCGCTGTAGGTTGTCCAAGCGAAGTAGGAATATGATCCGTATAGCCTGTTGTAAAAAGAACAGACGCCGCATCGCCTATCGCTCTTCCGAACGATAATAGAATGGCCGTGACCAACCCCGGAGAAGCCTGTCGCAGAAAAACCCTGAAAGCTGTTTCGGAATGCGTGGACCCCAATGAAAGCGATGTTTCCAGTAACCCGATGGAAATAGTTTTTAAAACCTCATCCATTGCCCTGACCATGATCGGTATAATAAACAGGGTGACGGTGATAATACCGGCTAACAGAGAAGTTTTAATACCGAAATAGATCATAATGGTGAATCCAAAGGCTCCATAAACAATAGAAGGGATTCCCCAGAGCAGGTCCAGAATAAAACGGATAGCGTTGATCAGTTTTTTATGTTTTACCAGGATCACATTCATCAGAAGAGCTACTGGCAATCCAATTGCCACTGCAAGCAATGTTGCTCCGATTGAAAGGTAAAGAGAACCAATGATTGCATTCAGTATCCCGCCTTCTTTTCCAAAATAGAAACCTCCCTTGGGGGTTTGTGAGATCATCTCCCAGGAAAGGGAAGGCAATCCCTTATAAAGGATGCTGAAAATGATCAGCAGCAGCACGATAACGATCAGGTTGGTTGAGATGAACATCAAAACCCTGAAAAATTTTTCTTCTATGATTCTCAACCTTTTCATTAACTGGTTTGCTTTTCAAGTCGGACAATAGCTAAACGCGATAAAAAATTAAATACCAGTACTACAAAAAACAGGATCAATGCAGCAAGCATCAGCGCAGAATCATAGAGTGGGATTGATAACATTTCCCCGTAGTTATTAGCAATGAGTGCGGGAAGAGGGATATCCCGGCTGAAAAATTCCTGAAGGGATTTTCGCCACATTTCCAACTACCATCAGAACTGCGATTGTTTCACCAAAAGCACGGGATAAACCCAGGCCGAGAGCCGAAACGATACCCGGGAACGCTTTCCTTAGCAACACAAGTTTGACTGTCTGCCACTGGCTTGCCCCAAGGGAAAGAGAAGCCTCTTTTAATTCATCGGGTATGGTTTTAAAAACATCGATCAATATATTCAGCACAAACGGAATGATCATAACGGCCAGGACTATAGCGCCAGCCAAAATGGTATATCCTGATGTACTGACACCGAAAAAAGGAGCAAGGTACTTTGAGATGAATGGAACAATAACAAGAATTCCCCATACTCCGAATATTACAGATGGAATACCGGCTAAAATATCGATAACCGGGTGCATGATCTTAAGGACCCAGCCTTTTGCATATTGTGTCAGATGAATGGCAGTCAGAAGGCAAATGGGTCCTGCAATTAATAGGGATAAAACAGTAACCCAGATAGAACTGACGGCGAAAGGCAGGAAGCCAAATTTCCCGGATAAGGGCCGCCAGTCGCTCGAAAAGATCAGGTCAATCAACGATTGGTTTTCAAGCAGCAGGGTAGATTTAATATACAAACCTACACCAAGGACAAATGGAAGGAAGATGACCATGATAAGTCCGATCATCATCCAGATCAAATGCAACCTGCTTCTCAGATGTCTCCCTATTCTATACCTGGCCAATCTTAATTAAGTTTTAATTTTTCAATTTTGATCTTCTCATCAGGGAGCTGCACATAACCTCCTTCATGCACATATTGCTGGCCTTCAGATAATATCCAGTCAAGAAATAAAATAATAACAGGATCTGTTGGCTTGCCTTTAGACACCAGGTATAAATCACGTGCTGGTGGTGAAGGATATTTATCGGTTTGTATGGCGTGCATGATCGAATCAAGGCTTCCGTAAAAATTTTCATCGGAATCAATCAACCGGTTGCTATTCAGGTCAATCGGTATGATTTCCATCCCTTCATATTTTTTTCTTGATTTAATATCATAAGCATAAATCACATTATTATATCCAATCCCAAACTGGTCATTTTTAACAGCATCTGCAATGCCGGGATCACCAAAAACGCCGACACCTCTTAAGCTTTCCTGGTTTTTACCAAGGTACTTGCCCCACATTTCAGCCGCACCGCAGGCATCAGAGCGGGTATAGACATTGATTTTATTCTGATCCGGCATTTCCATGAATTCTCCCCAGGTATGCGTATTCTCACTGAGATAAATTTCCATGAACATCTGACGGGTTAATCCTTTTGTTAAAATATCACCAGCAACCGGGTTTTTACTGCTCATGGTAGGTAAAACAGCATCTTTCGTAACAGCAAGATACCATGCTCCCTGGTCGATCTCAGACTGGCTTACTTCGCGGGAAAACATGGCCAGGTTTACCATTCCTGAAAGCACATCAGTCATGCCTTTACCTGCACCCCCTGCTGAGATATCAATCCTGATTGCAGGATACTTTTTCTGGAATTCCTCGGCCCATTTTACCGTCATAGGATAAAGGGCAAATGCGCCTGAAATAGAAATAGTCCCTTTCAGTTCTCCTTTTTTATTTAATCTAACCCCCTCATTTGAATTACATCCGGCAGCAAGTGTAATTATTAACAGAGTAACAAAAGCCAGGGATAAAAATGTTTTTAAATCATTCATGATGATGATGTTGTGTTTTTTAAATATCGTTCCAAAGTTATTAAAATATATATACCCTATAGAAATAATAGATAATTAAATTTTATGATTTTTTAACTCATTAATTAACAATTCTTCCCGGCTAATGATATCAGATAAACTGATTTTCTTCAATATGTTAACCGTATCATCCCGTATGTCCTTTATAACGCTCCGGATCCCGCAAGTCAGTTCATCCTTACAATGCTGGCATGGCTGGTAATACTTATATGTAACACAAGGTATCAGTGCAATGGCACCGTCAATATGCCTTATAATATCAGCCAGGTTAATTTCTTCAGGTTTTTTAATGAGATAATATCCTCCCCCTTTTCCCTTTTTGCTGCCAAGTATTCCTGTTTGTTTAAGATCAAACAGAATCGCTTCCAGGAATTTCCTGGGTATTCTTTCACTCTGCGAGATGCTGCCGATCACCAAAGGTCCTTTATTATATTCCTTGGCAAGTTTAACAAGAGCTAAAATAGAATATTGCGCCTTCTTTGATAACATAATTATTATTCCTGATCAGATAAAAGATAAATTAAATCCAGAGATATGTTTAAATAATGATATTTTTTCTTAAAAAATCCGGTCAATCATTTTAAAATTTAAGTAAAATTAAAAATATCTTGACTATTGCATTTGATTTCTTTAAATTTGTGATGCTTTTGCCGCATTTTCCAGATTATATTTTCATGGGTCCAATTCTGGTATTATATATAGCATTCGCTGCAATATCTTTTTTTGCTTGCTTTTTGCAACTTTTTATTTCAATCAGAAAAAGGGGCGATATGCTATTCATGGTAAGTGCCATTCTTTCATTATTTGTATTTGTGCTTTTCAGCATTGAAGTCATTTGTTCATCTTCCCTCGGAATTTCATGCCTTCCCTTTTCTCTCCTGCGCAGTCAATTGATTTTTTACCAGTTATTGGCAATATGCTTTCTGGGAGTGATTTATCACCTTTTGAAAGTCCAAAGGAAAATCTATATTTTAATAAATGTTTCGATAATTGTTTTTTTATTGTTTATCAGCCTGATTCTTCCGGATGAAATTCTGTTCGGTGCAGATACAGATAGCAGACGTCTGATCTTGCCTCATGGTGATAATATCCTTATGGTTGAATCTGGTTTCACTTTGTGGAGAGCCCTTATAGATTTTACCATAATTATTTTTGCCGTTTCCACATTCCTGCTTTTATTAAAGCGCCTGGATAATATCAGCTTCAGAACGATCGTAATTCTTTTTGCCGGACTGGGTGTGATCTTGCTTGCTGCTATATTTGATCAGCTTGTCGATCTCGGACAGATTCATTCATTCTATGTCCTGCCTTTTTCCCTGTTTGTATTCTACATCATTTTAATTTTTATCCCATTTATATATTTTATCAAGGAAATAATTGATCAGCAAAGTATTATCCAGAAGCAGAAGGAATGGCACCACCTGGTGAATGAGGCTGAAATCATTGTCGTGGGTTTAAACAGAATGGGCCATGTTGAGTTTATCAATCCATACTTTTTTATATTGACAGGATATAAGGAAGATGAAGTCATAGGCAAAGACTGGTTCGAGTTTTTTATTCCACCGAAAGAATATTATAACGTCCAGGGTGCATTTTTAGAAATCCTTGAATATGAATTCCATCCCGATTATCTTAATCCAATTCTAACCAGGAACAAGGAAGAAAAAATGATCAGGTGGTTTAATGTCAGGACTACTAATCACCTGGGGAAAATATCTGGTAGCTTAAGCATCGGGATTGATATGACCAGTGATTTGCTGGAAAAAGAGAGTTTATTAAAAAAACTTAAAGCAGCTGAGATTTTAATTACCAAATTAGGAGGTAAAAGTGAGGATTTTAAATTATAAATCCGATAGATACATTGGCTTGATGGATTCCCTGAACCATACCGTCATTTCACACGGCTCACGGTTTGCCCATGCATAATAAGGTATGGCTGTAAACGATTTACCTTTTAATACACCCACGCCATTCAACAATTCATGCTGATATTCGTATCGTATTTCCGCATTTTTTTCAATGACAATATCCATCCTGCCAGGTATGAATTGATCAATGGCTTCAGTACAATAAATAACCGGACCACGCTGTAACGCTATCATTCCTTCATTCGCCTTTACCAATATGTTGGATTTGACCCTTCTGGGAATAATTGGCAAGATTATAGTAAGCTCGTCCCCATCCTCCCATTTCCTGTCAAGTGATGCATAGCCTTTAATTTGATTGACTTTAATTTCCTGACCATTCAGGAAAAATTCAGTTTCTCCGCTGAACTTATCGTCGAAAAAATAAAGATCTGAAGGAAAAGCCTCGTTCCTTGCCCATCCCGGGATCCTGACCATCAAATTAAATGAAATAGATTTTGATGTGTTGATTTTCAAGCGGATTTCCCCGTCCCATGGATAGTTATTTGATTGCAGAAGCCTGATCTCCTGTCCTTTTAAATTGATATCTGCTTCATTACCAATGAATAGGTTAACATAAAGCTTATCGTCTTCGACAGCATAGATATAACCGGGCAATGACGGCAGGAAGCGTGTGATATTTACCGGGCAGCAGGCACACCCGAACCAGGATTTGCGTTTAACCTGTCCTTTGGATGCCAGCGGGTTGGGATAAAAGAACTGGTCCCCACTCAAAGACACACCTGATAAAAGGCCGTTATAAAGTACCTTTTCGAAAACATCAAAATATTTTGAATCCCCATGAAGTAAAAACATCCTGTAATTCCACAATGCATTGGCAATGGCAGCGCAGGTCTCACAGTAAGCTTCCAGGTTGGGCAGGTCGTAAGGCTCGCCAAATCCTTCATGGCTCCCAACAGATCCAATTCCTCCGGTTATATATGTTTTCGATGAAACCACATCTGACCACAAGGTATCAATGGCAAGCAGGTATTCTTTTTCACCGGTAAGAGCTGCAATGTCAGCCATGGCGGCATACATGTACTGGGCTCTTACAGCATGGCCCACGGCCAGATGTTGGTCCACGACTTTTTCATGCATCTGATTGTATTCTCCGCCTTCCGGCCCACGTACATCGAGAAAAAACTTTGCCAGGTCAAGATATTTTCTCTCACCGGTAATGCGGAAAAGCTTTACCAGGCCTATTTCAATCTCCTGGTGACCGGGTGCTTTTTCAATTTTACCCCAGCCGAACAAACTGTCAATCAGGTTAGCATTCCTTACTGCAACGTTGAGCAGGGTGTAATTACCTGTCGCCTCAAAATGGGCAACAGCCGCTTCATATAAATGACCTGCATTATAAAGCTCATGACTGCTCTCTTCCTCGTTTTCCCAGCGCTGCTTTCCTGCCATTTCATGGGTGTTTGCCGGATCAATTGTCCTGTTGGTATACAGGTACCCATCATCTTCCTGGCCAGCGGCAATATAATCAATCAGTGAGTCAAGATAGGCATTAAGATGAGGATCAGGGTATATCTGCATAGAATAGCAAGCCGCTTCAATATTCTTGTATACGTCTGAGTCGTCAAACGGGTAAAGTGAGCAAAAAGAACCTTCTTTGTATTTTCCCGCGATGCGAAAATTGTCAATCCGGCCCGTTTCTTCAGCCTTCCTGAATGCTATCGGTATGGTAATCTGGTGGTTGATTGCCATCCGGGTGGCCCAAAAATTGTCATTCACCTTAACTTTTGTGAATGCAACCGGTTCAACAGGATAATCTGAAAATGATGCAGATCTTTTCTCCTGGCATCCGGATATCAGAATGAAGGCAAATCCCAGGATGATAGATAAACCGTTCGTTTTTAAAAAATACATTGGTAACATTTTATAAATTTACAAACTTAATAAATCTCTTAAATACATATTATTTATGTCTGATAACAGAACAAACCGCAGGGATTTCATCCGCATTGCTGCTGCCGGTGCTGCTGCACTTGGATTGGGCATGAAAGGGATCAAGGGGAATTCACAGGAAATTTCAGGACTGATCCCCCCAAATCGGCCGCTGGGCCAAAAAACCGTCATGGGCCTTACCTGCGAACCGCTGGAAAAGGTAAGGATCGGCGTAATTGGACTGGGAATGCGCGGAATCGAAGCTGTAAGCCGTTTGTTGTATGTTGAAGGAGTTGAAATAACCGCTGTGTGCGATATTCTGCCTGAAAGGGTATTACAGGCCCAGAAGAATGTCAAAGAGAAAGGATTATCAGAACCCGCTGGATATTCAGCCGGACCTGACGATTGGATGAAACTCTGCGAAAGAGATGATATCGATCTCGTGTATGCTTGTACCCCATGGTATTTACACACGCCTAATGCCGTTTATGCCATGAACAACGGGAAACATGCGGCCATAGAAGTGCCGGGAGCAACTACCCTGGAGGAGTGCTGGCAGCTTGTAGATACGGCTGAGCAAACCCAGCGTCATTGCATGATGCTGGAAAACTGCTGTTATGATTTCTTTGAACTGGCAACATTGAATATGGCCCGCAATGGTGTCTTTGGTGAAATCATGCATGCGGAATGTGCTTATATCCATGACCTGCGCTGGTTGAAGTTTGATAAGGAAAATGGATATGTTGACATGTGGAGGTTGAAATACAGCATGAACCATAATGGCAATCTTTATCCGACCCACGGGCTGGGCCCTGTCGCCCAGATCATGGGGATCAACAGGGGCGACAGGATGGAATACCTTACTTCAACATCGACAAACCAGGTTGGGATGAGCATAGTATGCCAGGGATAAATTTGGTGAAAATTCTCCTGAATACCAGCAGTCATATTTACTGGGCGATATGAACACAACACTTGTAAGGACTGTGAAGGGGAAAACCATTATGATCCAGCATGATACGACAAGCCCAAGACCTTACAGCAGGATACATATGATAAGTGGTACCGGCGGTATCGCACAGAAATGGCCGGTAGAACAAATCGCACTCGAACCAAATGCCCATGAATGGCTGAATGAAACGGACCTGAATAATATTTTGACAAAGTATGAGCATCCTTTAGCCAGGAAAATGGGGGAGATGGCGCGTGAAGTCGGTGGCCATGGCGGGATGGACTTCATAATGGACTGGCGGCTGATATATTGCCTGCGCAATGGCCTGGCCCTGGACCAGGATGTTTATGATGCAGCTTCCTGGTCAAGCATAGTCCAGTTAAGCGAAATATCTGTCACCAATAAAAGCCAGATGGTGGAAATCCCTGATTTTACCAGGGGCATGTGGGCTGAAACAAAACCATTGGGGATTGCAGAATGATCTTTACTTCATAATACGTAATATCAGCCAATCGAAAATACCGGCAGGTAAAAAAGAGATAAGCGTCAATAACGGATTATTATTGATCCGGTAAATTCTTTTTGGGTTTGAAACTGTTGCCGCGGTGAGGATTTTTTCTGCAACCTGCCCGGGTGTCGCAATTTTACCTACCATTTTAACACTTCTATTCCGGCTTTTAATGTATTCCCTGCTGAAAACGGGATACTCCAATGGATTAACGGGTGATTCCATCCAGTTTAAAAGGGGAGTCCGGATAGCACCCGGGCGGATAACTGTCAGTTTAACACCCTTTAAGGCAAGTTCCTGGCGCGCAACCCTGCAATATGCTTCCAGTGAAGCTTTGGAAATCATATATGGCTGAAACATGGCCTGTATCTTATGACTTTCGCTGCTGACGACGATAACCCGGCCCTTGTTTTTAATGAGCGGTTTAAGGAAGCCCTGAACCAATATGGCAGTCCCAAGAAGATTGACAGCTATTATCTTCTTAAATAGATCAGGATTTGCTTCCGTGACCGGGTAAGTATCATAGATTCCGGCCAGGCAAATTAAAATATCCAGCCCCTTATGCTCCAGATCGATCTCTTTGATAAAATCATTTACCTGGATCGCATCGGTTATATCCAGGGTTTTTGTCATGACATTATCCAAATTACTAAAGCTTTCCAGGCCTCTGGCAGAGATATCTAAAGCAATAACATGATCCCCCTGTTCTGAAAATTTCTTTACTAAAACACTTCCCAGGCCTCCTGCGGCTCCTGAAATCAATATAGTTTTATATGAACTTCTGCCTGTTCCACTCATCTAATCGCCTGGTATGTAAAATATTTACAATTCATAATCATATCAATCTTAAACAAAAATAGGGAGATTTTAATGCTGGAAAAATAGTTCGGACATTTACATCGATATAATTTTATCAAGCAGGGGAAATTTTATCTTTGCAATATTCTCATTACAATGCATGATATGCTTACAAAAGAAAGTATTTACGTTATCTTCTTTTCCCTCCCGGTTTACCAGTTACTTTTCTATACGGTTCAGCTTATATCCTTCAAAAGAAAGAACCCTTCAAAAAAATACCTGGGTTTGCTTCTTTTAAGCATGACTACATTCCTGGTTATTAACGCAATACATTTTCTGCGGTATTATGATCTGTTTTTATACTTATATATTATTTACATTCCCGTCCTGCTGAGCATTGCCCCGGCATATTTCCTTTATATCCTTTCAATCACCAGGGAAAATCATGATGTGAAGAAAAAGCAGAGGCTTGATCTTATTTTCACCGTCAATTATTTTCCTTATCACTAATATTATTATTCTGGGTACTCTGGATCAATCCGCCAGGATGTCTTTTATTAGCCAGGACCTTTTCAGCCAGGAATCCGATGGGAATGGCATGCAAGGACTATTGTTAGGTATCTGGATCGGGGCTATTGTTTTGATTTTTGGCCAGATCTCATTTGCCATCTCGAAAGTTTCGAAAATCATGATGAGTGAAGCCGACCTGATGAGAAAACAACCTTCTCATTTAGCATACCTGGAATGGAGATGGATCCTGGGGATTTCTATCAGTGTACTGATATTTCTGGTTATTAATTCATTGATCGAAATGGTTATGCCAATGAAATTCATCGGCCTGGTTGTGGTATACAATTTACTGATGTTGATATCAGGCGGTGTGACCGGTTATTTAGGTATGAAACAGGACGATCTTCTTAACCAGGTGGAAAAAATCAGCTTTAGTCCCCGATATAACCAGATACGGAAATTTTACCGGTTAATGTACCGGAAAAGAGTGAAACACCGCCAGCGGATTTCCTTTCGGTTGAAGAAGCTGAAGAAATCCATAAATCGATCCTGGAATACCTTGAAACTGAAAAACCTTATATTAAAAGTGATTTTTCCATGCATGATCTGTGCAACCATTTGAATATCAGCCGGAGAAAGATCAGCTACGTCCTGAATGATGTTATCCAGAAGAATTTTTATGGGGTGATTAATGAATACAGGATAAAAGAAGCCGAAGAACTTCTGTTAAGAGATAGCTTAAATCAAATGAAGATTGAAGTGCTGGGTGAGATGGTGGGATTTCAATCAAAATCATCTTTTAATGCCTGTTTTAAAAAAGTAACAGGGATGACACCATCGGAATTCAGGATGAAGAACAGATTATCCTAAATTCATTTCGCATTGCGCATTTCGGATTGAGCATTGAGCAATGGGCATAATTGGGATAGCTAAATCAGCCACCAGATTCCAACTGCAATTGCCAGAGATCCGGCAATGATCCTCAGGTTCCTGAAAATTTTTGACTTTGGAAAATCAGCCGTCTTCTGGGCAACCAAGCCTAAGATCAATGCATAGGCAATCATGGTAATAATCGTTCCAACAGCAAAACCGGAAAGGTAAAATATTGAATCCAGGATACCTGGCAGGGCCAGTGTAGGAAGGATCAGCAGAAAATGCGAAATGCCTGCAAAACCATGCAGGGTTCCAACTAAAAGAGCAGTAATGCTGTTTTGCCTGCGGGTTTTCTTATGCTCATGGGCATGCTCAAATTCACCCGAATGCTCATGGCGGTGTATATGGACCTGCGGAACCGGTTTATCATGATAATGAGGATGAACATGATGTGTGTGAAAGTGCCTGATCGATTTGATGATAGCCCAGGTACCTATTCCAATCAGCACAATACCAACAAGGTATTCACTGTAACCTGATATTTTTTCGACATTGATGATCTCCCTGAAAGCAATATATAACAGGCCGATCATCAGCATGCCCAGCACATGCCCCAGCCCCCAGAAAAACCCGATATGCCAGGCTTTGTTGCGGTTCTCGACAGCCAGCGGGGTGACTGCTGCCAGGTGGTCAGGGCCTGTGACCACATGTACGGATGACATCAGTATGCCTGTAAAGAATTGAATATTGGTTATTGGTCATTAGTTGCTAGTCATCAGTTATGTCTAATCAAATATTTTTCCTGTCAAATTCAAGCCAGCAGGCAAGTGCAAGTTCCCTGACCCTTTGCCAGTATGCTTCTGTTAATCCTCCTGATAAGCTGATTGCTTCTTTAATCGATGCTTCAACTTCCCTGTTTATATCATTCTTCAGGGATAATCTGATCGTTTTACCCTGCATAGGTGAACTCAGCCGCCGGGCTGGCAATACCGATGCCAGTGACACTTATCAGCCCGTGCCCCAGGGTTGCACCTGTGCTTACCTGTAATCCGTCGTTCATGCAACTGACCGGTGGTTTCGATCCAGCATGGGATATAATGACTAACTCATCATGCCCTGCATTTAGAGTTTCCCTGGCAAAAAGCCCCATTTTCGCCCCAATAATGGCATAAACACCAAGATGGCCATGTAACTCGCTGGTCAGGACAACCAACCGCCACTCTTCTTCGCCATATTTAGCAATAACTTCTTTCATAATTTCCTGCACATCAGCCGTATAATTCTCCTCATGTAAAGGAAAACCTGAAAATACTACCCCGCTTCCGGAATGAGAAGGAATGCCTTTTTCATGCTCACTCACGATAACCTGCCCAATCAAGGAATTTGTAATCATAGTAAATATAGTTAAAAGAATGAGGACCAGATTTACCTTCAACTTTGGATTTTGCAAATTGAAACTTGTACTCATTTTTAATTTTTAATTTTTAATTTCCAATTCACGGTAATACCTGCCATAACTGCAAGCCCGGGCATCGGGTAACCGTAATTGATTTCATAATCCTCATCAGTAAGGTTATTCCCATCTATATAAAAGGTCAGGAAATTATCGATTGTATAGCTGACCCTTGCTGAAAGCAATAAATAGGATTCTTCAGTAAGAGGAGATGAAAGTGTAGTTAACTGGTTGATATACTGCAATGATAAATGGAAAAGAAAGTCTTTTAACCGGTAATTGCCTTCCGTGTATACCTGGTTTGCAGGTGCCGCAAGCACCGGTTTATCAGTATGCAGCCATGAATAGTTAAGCATCACATCCAGGTTTTTCTTAATCATATATTTTCCCTGGAATTCCACGCCATAATGCTCGAATGAACCGGTGTTCAGGTTTTTCACATCAGGAAATACCCCGACGGTCTCTATCAGGTTATTTCCCTTTGAATAGAATCCTGTAATATCCAGCGACAGTTTTTGCCCGAAGAGTTTCTGCATCAATCCTGCTTCATAATTCCACATGCTCTCAGGATCAAGAGCCGGATTTGCAGGCTTAAACATAAAAAGTTCCCTGATCGTAGGGCTCCGGTAACCTTTGGATATGCTGGCTTTTACTGTAGTGTTTTCTAAAACCAGGCAAGATGCCCCAAACTGTGGGATCCAGACTCCTTGAAAAAGAACGTGATACTGGTAGCGCAAGCCTGCAGTAACTGTAAGCCTGTTTAAGAAGTTTTGTTGAAAAAGAGCGTAAGCACCGGTTTCTATCACAACAGTATCCACCAGTATAACCGGGACTTCGGGAATGACATTCTTTCCGGTTCCCCCATAACTTACGTAATCATAACCTATTGTAATGGTGTTGCCTTTGAATAAATTTAATGCCTGGTAGAACATTAAACCATAGTTTTTATCTGAAGACTCAAACCCATCCCAAAGCGAATGATTACCCCAGTTATAATAAAACTTTAAGGCTCCCGCAAATTTTTGGTATTTGTTTTCAACGGCTCCTGAAGCATATCCCCGTTCGATTGATTGCCAGTGGGTCAGGTATTTCATAAGTTGTATCCGTAGTATTCACTGGACCAGGATTGGTCGATTCATATCGTGCCAGGCTGACATCAGCCCACAGCCTGAAGTGGGAATTCAAATCATAGGATAATTTTGAATAAATATTATCCATATTAAAATCTGAATTAACTCGGTGTCCGTCTGTTTTATCTTTATTATAAGAAAGAAAAGCCTGGAATTTATTCTTTCTGAATCCAACGGCTCCGTTGAATTTAAAAGTGTTAAAAGAGCCATAACCAAGTTTTCCATAGAGTGAAAGTCCGTCCTGTGCTTGCTGACGGGAAATGATATTGATAACGCCACCCATGGCATTGGAACCGTAAAGAATTGAAGCAGGCCCGCGCACCACTTCAACTTTTTCCGCGTCTGAAGCTACATAAGCATCGGGCAAGGGGATGACCGAAAAGTCCCATATATTGAGGATGACCATCAATCAATACCAGCACCTGTGTATTGGGCGATCCACCGATGCCTCTGATACTGATTTTTCCCGCAGACCCATCTGCCACACCAAATCCGGTGACCCCTCTTTCAGTTACAAATACGCCGGGGACTTGTTTGCCAATAATAGGAAGAAGGTTCGATCCGCCGTCATTTTCCAAAGCCTGGCGAGATACCAGCGAAACGGTCATCGGCGTAATATTGCGTGATACTTCAACACGGTTTGCCGTGATGATTGCTTCTTCAGCAAGATAGGGCTTTGAGTTAAGCCTGAAATCAGCTACAGCTTCATGCCCTTCGCTGACAACTATTTCATTTGATGATGTCTCATAACCGATATAGGTGGCTTTAACGGAATATTCCCCGTCAGGAAGCCCGGAAATGCTGTAAGAACCACTGATAATCACTGATCGTTCCGTATTTTGTTCTTCAATAACAATATGTGCCCCACTTAAAGGATTCCCCGACCCGGCATCAGTTATAATTCCTTGTATTGATTGTCCCACGATTGAGCAAACCGATAACAACAGAAAAAATTCCAATAATTTGTCCATTTCATAAACTAATTAAAATTCAAAATTCAACATTCAACATTTCTTATACTCCGCTCATAACCAGCTCCCCGTGAAATATCCCTTTCAATCCGATCAGCTTATTGGCCAGCTCTGTCAGCCTTTCAGCTTTTCCTTTAACAGCAATGGTTTCGAGGCAATGATGATGGTCAAGGTGCACATGCTGCACCGATAAGATCAGATCGTGAAAGTCATGCTGAATGGCTGTCGAATTATGCTGGAGATCTCGCTTGTGATGGTCGTATACCAGCACAATAGCGCCAGCCACCTCCTGGTTCCCTTCCCAGCGCTGCGTAACCAGGTTCTTCCTGATAAGGTGACGGATGGCCTGTGAACGGTTTGGAAATTTATTCTGTGAAGAATAGTCATCAAGGGCCTGAAGCAGCTCATCTTCAAGTGATACACCAAATCGTTTAATATTCATAGTAACACGAAATTTAAAATGATAACACAAAAATAGTTATTTGTGATTCTTTGTGAGAAAAATTAAAGGAAACCGCTAAATTTGAAACGATTTTAAATAAGATGGCTTACCGTTATTTTATCAAGCTTGCCTATAATGGCACCAGGTATCATGGCTGGCAGATACAGGATAATGCGTTAACAGTCCAGGAAGTGATTACCAGGGCAGTCAGGCTGATGTGGATGAAGGATTTTAAGATGATTGGCTGCGGAAGGACTGATACCGGCGTGCATGCACAGAGTTTTATCGCACATTTTGATCTGGAAGAAGAAAAAAGCCAGGAAGAACTTAACGAACTGACTCACCGGCTGAACCGGTACCTGCCAGAAGATATTGTCATTTACAGGATTTTTCCTGTCGCTTCAGACCTTCATTCCCGTTATGATGCTATTTCCAGGACCTATGAATATCATATCCATACTATTAAGGACCCTTTCTTAAATCATACATCCTGGTTTTTGCATCAACCATTGGATATTGACCTGATGAACAGGGGAGGGGAGGTGATTAAAGAATATGACGATTTTACGAGTTTTTCAAAGGCCAATGTGAAACGGAAGACCAATTTATGCACAATTATTGAATGCACAATGGGAAACGTCGGGCATCAACTTGTTTTCAGGATTACTGCCAACCGGTTCCTGCATGACATGGTAAGGGCCATTGTTGGTACCATGATCAACCTGGGACAGCATAAAATAACAATTGAAGATTTGAGATTGATCATTGAAAGTAAAGATCGTTGCAATGCCGGGGAATCTGTTCCTGCAAAAGGGCTATTCCTTACCCGCGTTGAATACCCGGGGCTGCAAGAATAATATCCATTATCGCGCGACTGGTGAGTCCATATTTTTCCATTAGTTCTGATGGTTTTCCCGACTCCCCGAAACAATCAGGCATCCCAATGAACGTGATAGGGACCGGGTAATTTTGCGTAACAATTTCTGCGACGGCTCCTCCCAAACCTCCTGTAACCTGGTGTTCTTCCGCTGTAAATATCCTGCCGGTTTCCCTGGCAGCATTAATAATCGCTTCTTTATCAATCGGTTTAATCGTATGCATATTTATAACACGCACATTGATCCCTTTAACTTCTAAAGCATAGGCCGCCTGTAAGCGCCTCCCAGACCATATGTCCGGTTGCAATAATAGTTGCATCATTTCCCTCATGCATCAAATCCGATTTTCCAATTTCCATTTTCGAATTTCCATCTGAAAAGTCAGGCACCGGCTCCCTTCCAAACCTGATATAGACCGGACCAGTGAGTTCCTTGATAGCTTTGATGGTAAGCATTCTTGCCTGGGTGGCATCGCAGGGGGAAATGACAGTCATATTGGGCAGGACTCTCATGATGGCGATATCTTCCAGCGCCTGGTGCGTGGCACCGTCAGGGCCCACAGAAATGCCTGCATGGGCGCCACCGATGATGACATGCAGGTTATTATAGCAAACCGAAACCCTGATAAAATCTGTGGTTCGCAAAGCAGCGAAAACGCCATAGGTTGAAAAGACCGGTATCTTGCCCGACAGCGCCATGCCTGAAGCAACTCCAATACAATTTTGCTCTGCAATACCCAGGGAGAAAAATCTTTCCGGAAATTCATCCGCAAAGAGGTTCATCCCAACCGAAGCCGTGATATCGGCGCCAAGGCCAACCACTGCAGGATTGATCCGGGCAGCATCACGTACCCCTTCGCCGAAGCCGGTTTTCGTGGGCTTATCGCCACGGTTTTTGAGTTTTAAATTCGTGATTAAAGATTCCATTTTTTTTTAGTAATAAATATCTGCGATAATTTAAGACTTGATCAGCGAAAATCTGCGAGAAATGTTTTTCAGGTTTCACGCAGATGAACGCAGATTTAAATCGTAGATTAACGCGGATACTGTGTGCGCCTTTGAGATTTATATTCGTAAAAATAGCAAATCAAATGATATTTGTAGTAAAACCTCCAGTTAGTATTATTTTTGGAATTCAAAATTCAACATTCAACATTCAACATTATTATACGTGCCAATCCCAATATACTTAGATTACAACGCAACCACTCCGGTACATCCTGAGGTGGCAGAAGCCATTCGTCCTTACTTTGAGCAATACTTCGGCAATCCTTCGAGTGTTCACTTATATGGTGCCGATGCAAGGACAGCTGTTGAAAAAGCCCGCAGCCAGGTTGCTTCACTGATATGGTGCAAGAACCATGAGATCATCTTCACCAGCGGCGGCAGTGAATCGAACAACCTGGCTATCAAAGGAGTCGCATTTCAATACAGAAATAAAGGCAATCATATCATCACCAGCAGTATAGAGCATCCTGCAGTGACAGAAGTATGCAGGTACCTGTTGAAACAGGGATTCCGGGTTACCTGGCTGCCTGTGGATGAATTTGGGATGGTTTCCCCGTCTGATCTTGAAAATGCAATAACCGGTGATACCATCCTGATATCTGTTATGCATGCAAATAATGAGGTGGGAACCATCCAGCCGATTGCCAGTCTTGCACGGATCGCCAAAAGGCACGGCGTTCTTTTTCATACTGATGCGGCTCAGTCTGCAGGCAAAATACCGATAGACAACCTGGATGTCGACCTGCTGTCGATCGCAGGACATAAGCTCTATGCACCAAAGGGCATCGGGGCTTTGTACGTCAGGGAAGGGGTGAAGCTGGAAAAACTGATCCACGGCGCCGACCATGAACAAAATCTCAGGGCAGGGACAGAGAATGTGGCATTGATAGTCGGACTGGGAAAGGCCTGCGAACTGGCGCTGCAGAACCTGGAAGAGAATCAGCTTCATTCCCGGAAGTTAAGGGATATTTTATATAAGCTCATTTCAGACGCAATTCCAAATGTCCGCCTAAATGGTCATCCTGAACAACGCCTGCCGAGCACCCTGAGCTTATCGTTTTATGGTCTGGAGGCGAATACCATTTTGTCGGAAATAGTGGATGAAGTGGCCGCCTCGGCAGGTGCAGCATGCCATTCAGGCGAAACCAGTGTCTCTGCTACCCTGAAAGCGATGAACGTCCCGGAAGTATTTGCCATGGGTACGATAAGGTTTTCGACCGGCAGGTTTTTGACTGAGGCTGATGTCGTGAAAGCCTCAGAAGCCATTATAAGAGTCTGCGGTCAGCGGTCGGCGGTCGGCGGTGTCGAGGATGCAAAACGGATCCGTCTTACGCAGTTCACCCATGGGATGGGATGTGCCTGCAAGATGCGGCCCCAGGCGCTTGAAGAAATCCTCAGGTCACTTCCGGCGCCTTTTCATCCTGATATACTGGTCGGCAGCGATCAATCAGATGACGCTGCAGTCTACCGCATCAATGACCACCAGGCTATTGTGCAGACCCTTGATTTTTTTACACCCATCGTTGATGATCCTTACACATTCGGTGCCATAGCAGCAGCCAACGCCCTGAGCGACATATACGCCATGGGGGCTAAACCATTGTTTGCTTTGAATATTGTTGGATTTCCTTCCAGCCGGTTGCCGATGGAAGTTTTGAAACAGATCCTTCATGGTGCCACGGACAAAGCTGCTGAAGCAGGTATAGAAATCATCGGCGGGCATACCATAGATGACCCCGAGCCAAAATTTGGTATGGCCGTGACAGGCATCATCCATCCGGATAAGATCCTGAGAAACAGCGGTGCAAAACCCGGGGATGTGCTGATCCTGACCAAGCCGATTGGCACGGGAATCCTGGCAACGGCAATGAAACGCGGTATTACCGGCCAACAATTTAACAATTTAGCAATTTATCATATGCTCAGCCTAAACAAAGCTGCTGCCGAAGTAATGCTTACCTTCCCTGTTTCGACAGCAACAGATGTGACAGGCTTCGGGCTGCTTGGCCATTTGCATGAGATGGCATCTGCCAGTGGGGTCGATGCTGAAATCAATTCGGGCAATGTTCCTATGCTGCCCGGTGCTGAAGATATGGCGGCTGCAGGCATCGTTCCGGGGGGAACATTGAATAACCTCGAATTTGCCGAAAAATTTGTAGTATGGGATGAGAGGGTAAGCTACCTGAAAAAGGTGTTGCTCTGCGACGCCCAGACCAGCGGCGGGCTGCTGATTTGCATGCCGGAAAGCTATGCGGATGAATTCGTGCAGAAACTAAATAAAAGCGGCATCACCGGGGTTATTATCGGGAAAATGGTTTCGGAAGGAACCGGATTAATAAATGTAATGTAAATATTTGTGGTCATTCGTAAAGATTCGCGTCATTCGCGTTTCTTTTAATGGAACACGGATGACACGGATGCAACGGATTAACGCGGATAATTAAACCCACATGGTCGTCACATTCGAAATCAACGGCAACAAGTATATGGGCCTTAATGGAGGCAGCCAGTTTAAATTCTTTACCTCTTCTTCCCATATGCCGCAATGGGTTAGAATATGTTTAATTTACTTAGTATCAGATGAATTAAAATAACTTTTGGCAGATGAAAACCAAATTGCTTTGCATATTCATTCTTCTTTGTATGGTGGCCTTTTCGTAAAAAATACGTATGCGTAAAATATCAGATAAGCAGTCAGGTTGTGAGGCAAAACAAAGATTCCTGCCATTTGTGTTTACAATTATTTTTCTCTTGTTTGGCTTCCCTGGTGCTGCACAAACAGAATTTAATCTTGAGGATTATATTGAAGGAGGGGAAGAGTCACTGTATTATTACATGATTGGCCAGCATCTTGCATATCCAGAATCATCAGTTGAACAGGCAGCTTTTGGGTTATCTGTTGCGGAACTTGTGTTGAATGGTATAGGAAACATTTTAGAAGTAAATATTGTAAATTCTGTAGATAAGGATATCGACCAACAGGTGATCAACCTGGTCAGTGGCACAAAAGATCTTTGGAAGAAAAATGGAAAGGACACGACTAAGCTTTATTTCCAGTTTCGTTACCGGATCTTTACTGATCATTACCAGCAGGCAAATTATCAATTCATTGCAAACGAGAGGTTCCTTTTTCCTTTTTTTATTACAGAAATTGATTATGATAACAATGCGGTCAACCTTGTCGCTGACGACAACCTGGCCCTTTGGTCTTCTGCTGCTATCAGGCAGCATGATTACACACTGGCTGGCAGGTACCTTGATGAACTGATCCGCAGAAATCCATATACATTCCAATTTTACCAGCTCAGGATATCTGTAAATTCCAAACTTCAGAATACGGATAAAGTCAATGGTGATTTAAAAAAGATGTCTGAGTTTGTGGATGGCCTTCCCTTTAACCAGGTCATTACTGCCGATTACAATGAATTAACCGGGATTTCAAACGAAATAGATTCGGGGAAGGTTTTTATGATTGTCCAGACTATGCCTGAATATCCGGGAGGCGAGAAAGCATTATATGAATATTTAGCCACCAATATAAAATATCCCTATGATGCGCGGGTTAAAGGTATACAGGGCAGGGTGTTTGTGAGTTTTATTGTGGATACAGACGGATATGTAAAGGATATTCAAGTAATTAGAGGTATCGGGGGAGGCTGTGATGAAGAAGCGGTCAGGCTTGTTGAAAATATGAAGCGATGGACACCTGGCATTAATAGTAACGGAAATCCGGTAAAGGTCAGGTATAATCTTCCAATAAAATTTTCTCTGGGGTTGTAATCAAGATCACTATTCACCGCTTTGCCGCAAGCTTTTGGATGTAAAATGACATCTGCGTATATCTGCGCCTTATATCTGCGAGAAACCAAACTGTCGTCCCTGATGGGACTTTAAAAAGTTCCCGAATTCAACCTTCAAAATTCAAAATTCAACATTAATCCACAATAACCCCAGTTGGCGCGCGATTGTTTCGCGTGCCTCAACATACATTATTTGAAACTATGAAATAAGAAATCACGCGTCGCAGACGCGCGCTAACACTAAGTTGAATAAATTCCCAACTTAAACCTTAACCCTCAACACTTAAGACTATCTTTGTCATCTAAACCGTAAAATCATGGATCAAAAAACAGCCGCCCTTATTGGCGCAACAGGATTGATCGGGGGCCATTTGCTTAAATGTCTCCAGGACGATAATGCGTTCAAAACTATTAGGGTACTTGTGCGGCGACAGATTGTTTTCAGCCACGCGAAGATCAAGGTCATAGTGATCGATTTTACCGAAGAATCCGCTTTTAAAGCGGGCATTGCCGGATGCGAAGCGGTGTTCTGTGCCATCGGCACCACGCAAAAGAAAGTCAAAGGCGACAAAGCCGCCTACCGCAAAGTGGATTTCGACATCCCGGTGAATGCAGCACGATTCTGTGCCGAAACAGGTTGTAAAAGCTTACTGCTGGTATCCAGCGTGGGTGCTGACAGCAGCAGCAGTAACTTTTACCTGAAACTGAAAGGGGAGGTGGAAGAAAAGGTCCAAACACTCGGCATTCCTTCAGTTTCCATTTTCCGCCCGTCGATGCTGCTGGGAAAGCGTAATGAGAGTCGACCCCTGGAAACCATCGCGCAGGTTATATCTAAACCGCTATCATTCTTGTTCCCTTCGAAATATAAACCCATTGCCGCATTAGATGTGGCGAGGGCTATGGTTGCTGCAAGCAAACAGGATGATCAGCGTATCCGGGTTTATCATTACTGGGAAATGATGTCGCTGATCACTTGATTTTCTGTCGTGCCTTTGGCACTCATAACGGTAATTGCCCTTTCTCTTCCCCGGGTTGAAACCCGTGGCTATTCATGTTTCACCCCTTCGGGGTGGAGGGAGCTACGAAGCGTTAAACAAAATTCCCGCATCTTAACCCTTACCCCTCAACACTTAACCCTAACACTACGCTCCTCTCGGGTCCGCCAGCAGCGGCAGTTTCGCCATCTTCTCCACTTCCACGCTCGGGAAACCGAACTCTTCCACCACTTTCCCAAGGATGAGATACACCCCGTCGCCTTTGAAAGGTGAGGTGCGAAGAGTGGGAGGGAAGTGAACCGTGTCGAAAAACTCGCCTTCGTCGTCCAGGAAAGCGGCAAAGTGCATGATCTCTTTCTTAACCGTTCGTACATACTTGATCGTGACCAGGTTGCCTACCATCCTCACTTTTTTGCCAATATACTTCACCAGGTCCCGGGCCTTGATATCGCCGCGAAAATCGCTCTGCAGCAGGTCAAACGCAGTCATGCTCACGGGCCAGCCCAGCAGTTCCATCTCATCATAGGCGTCTTCTACCGGGTTATGCAGAGCTGCGGCAGGCGGAATTCTCGCTGCGGCGTGCGGAATAACGACTGGTGGTGATGGTTTGGCTGGCTGCGGCGCAGCAACTGGTGCACATCCCACAGCAATTCAGCCTTCGGCTTGCCCGTGAACCGGAACGCGCCGATGCGGATCAGCAGGATCATCTGTTCCAGTCCGGCATTCACCCGCTCCACGAAGTCATCCAATCCCTGCAAACGGACCGTTTGCTTCCCTTTCCTCAATGATCGCCTTCCCAAACTGCTTCTCCAGACTATCAACATGAATAAAACCGATGTAGATGTTATTGCTATTGAAATTGATATTGTTACTGTTATTGATATTGATATTGATATTGTTATTGATACTGGTTTTGTACCGGCTGTTGTTCACGCAGGGCAGGTGAATGGTGGCACCGCTACGCCGGGCTTCGTTAAAATAGACCCAGGTCCGGTAAAACCCGCCGAAATTGTTGATCACGGCCACCATGAATTCCTGCGGGTAATGGGCTTTCAGGTAAAGGCTCTGGAAACTCTCCACGGCATAGGAGGCGAATGTGGCCTTGGAAAAGGAATACCCGGCAAACGATTCCACCTGCCGCCACACTTCTTTGGTGATCGCATCAGGATAGCCTTTTTCACGGCAGTTCTGGTGGAACTTGTCGACGATGCGCTCCAGCTCCTTTTTGCTCCTGAATTTTCCGCTCATGGCCCGCCGCAGCACATCGGCATCGGCCAGGTCAAGCCCGGCAAAATGATGGCAGACCTTCAGCACATCTTCCTGGTAAACCATCACCCCATAAGTTTCCTCCAGCTGCTCCTTCATCACGGGATGGATGTACTGGAACTTATCAGGATGATGGAAACGGTAGATGTACTCCTTCATCATGCCCGACTTGGCCACGCCGGGCCGGATGATGGAGCTGGCCGCCACCAGCGTCAGGTAGTTGTCGCACTTGAGCTTTTTCAGCAACCCGCGCATGGCCGGGCTTTCGATGTAAAAACAGCCGTTGGTCTCGCCGTTCTTTAACTGCGACTTCACCTTCGGGTCTCTCTTGAACTTATCAACCTGGTGCACATCGACCTTAATCGCCCTGTTCTCAGCCACAATATCGGCGCATTCCTTGATATGGCCGATACCGCGCTGGCTCAGGATATCAAGCTTCTCAAAGCCGAAGTCTTCGGCTACATACATATCCCACTGGGTGGTCAGGAAACCCTTGGGTGGCATATCCAGCGCCGTGTAGTAGGTGATGGGCTTTTCGGAAATGAGCACCCCGCCGGCATGGATGCTCCGGATATTGGGGAAATCGACCATCATCCGGGCTATATCATAGATCTGGCGCGTGACGGCATTCTTGTTGATCTGTGAATAGGGAGAATCGGCCAGGTCATCAATCTCCTGCTTTGGCAAACCATATACTTTTCCCAGTTCCCTCAGGATCGAGCTCCCCTTGAAAGTCGACATGGCACCCAGCAGGGCCGTGTGTTCCCGTCCATACCTTTTAAATATATAATCCTGCACCGTTTCGCGTTCGTTCCAGGAATAATCGATATCGAAATCGGGCGGACTGGTTCGCTTCGGGTTGATAAATCGTTCAAAGTAAAGATTCAGGTCGATAGGATCAACATCGGTGATTTTCAGACAATAAGCAACTACGCTGTTGGCGCCGCTGCCCCGGCCGACATGATAGAAACCCCGGCTCATGGAATAGCGGATGATGTCCCAGGCTATCAGGAAATAAGCCGAAAAACCCATCTTGTAAATGATCTCCAGTTCATGCCTGACCCTTTTAATGGCTTCCTTGTTGGTTTTGCCATAGCGGTATTCCAGCCCGTCCATGGCCAGTTTTTCGAGCAGGATGCGGTCGTCGTAACGGCTGCCGGTGAAAGTCTCCTTGTTTTTAACGGAGTGATAATCAAAGTCGATCTGGCATGCAGCCATCATTTTATCCGTATTCCTGACGATCTCCGGGTAATCGCGGAAAGCACCCGAGACACGCTCTGCCGGGAAGAAGCGCTCGTGTTTTAAAGCCATCTGTCCCGTCTGCAGCTTGGTGATGAGGGTGTTGTGGTCGATGGCGCGCAGGTTCTGGTGGAGCAGGTAACTGCCCGGGCCGTCAAGTACCACGGGATGCTGAACGACCAGCCCATCCTGGTCGTGGGAGAATTCCGTTGACAACAGCTTACCTGCCATCTCAGGCCGGATGCCGATCCGTTCGTTATCTTTCAGTTCAGCCCGGCTGATGGATCCGAAGGGGTAGATGACCCAGGCATTCGGCAGATCCGGCGGACGATGGGGCAGGGGAGTCCCCTCCAGGTTTTGACTGGAGAGAAACTCGTTGATCTCCCGGAAACCCTCGTTGTTCATGGCCAGGCAGGTATATAAAAGATTGTCGCCATCATGGAATTCAATACCCGCCATCGGCCTGATCCCGGCTTCCTTGCATAGTTTGACGAAATCCAGCACCCCGGTGGAATTGTTGATATCGGTCAGCCCCAAAGCTTCAACACCCAGCGCTTTCGCCTGTTCTACGAGCCTTTCCAGCGACAAAGTGCCGTAGCGCAAACTGTAATATGAATGACAATTCCAGTACATATTTCACTGGCCCCCTCCCTTTCTCCCTCTCCCAACTGGGGGAGGGACGGGGTGGGGGCTCAAAAACTCATCCCCACCGCCCTCCGTATCGCCTTCTTCCCGAACCTCTTCCGTATATTATCCATCGCATTATATAAATTGATCATCTCCGGGGTATCCTCGAACATATCCAGCTGTTGCACACCGCCCACCAGGTGGCTGAATTTGACGCCCACCAGCCGGATAAGCATCCGTCGCTGGTAGAGCCGGTCGAACAGTTCCATAGAGGTTTTGATCAGGATATGATCGAAGGCGGTATAAGGAATGCGCTGTTGCAGGGTATGGGTGTCAAAATTTGAATAACGTATCTTCACCGTGATGCAGGAGGTCAGCTTCTGCTGCTTCCGCAGGTCGAAAGCGAGCCGTTCCACCTTGGAGGAAAGCACCTGGCGGATACGTGGTATATCGATGGTGTCGCTCTCGAAAGTGGTGTCGGAACCAATGGATTTCCTTTCAGAATAAGGCTTTACCGGGGTGGGGTCAACGCCGTTGGCTTTCTTCCAGATCACGATGCCGTTCTTTCCCAGCACCTTTTCGACCATCTCGGGCGGGATCCGGCTGAGGGTTTCGATGGTGTCGACCCCCATCGACCGGAGCAAATGATAAACTTTATCGCCGATCATGGGTATCTTTTTGATCGATAAGGGGTTCAGGAAGGGGCGTACCCGTTCTCCCGGGATTTCAAGTTCCCCGTTTGGCTTGGCCTCACCCGTGGCGATCTTGGAAACGGTCTTGTTGACCGATAAGCCCACGGAGATGGGCAGTCCCGTTTCCCGGATGATGGTTTGCCGCAGTTCGCGCGTCCAGGCCAGGCAGCCGAAAAAACGGTCCATCCCCGTGATGTCGATGTAATGCTCGTCAATGGATGCTTTTTCATAAACCGGGGCCTTTTCGGCAATGATCTGGGTAACCAGGCCGGAATAACGGGAATACAGGTCCATGTCACCCCTGACGATGATCGCATCCCCGCACAGCATGCGCGCCGTTCGCATCGGCATGGCCGAATGCACCCCGTACTGCCGCGCTTCGTAGCTGCAACTGGCCACCACGCCGCGGTCAGACGTGCCGCCGATGATCACCGGCCTGCCAACCAGGCGGGCATTCATCAGCCGCTCTACCGATACGAAGAACGTGTCGAGATCCATGTGGACGATATGACGGGTGTCTGTCATCAGTCTGAAATATTTACAGTTTACACTTTACAATCTGGAATCTAGGATCTAGAATCTAGAATCTAGAATCTGCAATTTAGATCTTAGATTGTAAACTGTAATTTGTAAAGTGTAAATCCTATTGTTAGCGTGCCATAAAAAAATTTCCGCTTTCTCTTGACTTTCATTTTTCTTTATATTACTTTTGATTAAAATTTAATCAATTTTCTGACTACAATTTAATCAAAAAATCAATTACAAGTCAAGAAAAAAAATATTTTTTCAACCGACCGGGTATTTTTTTGAAAAAACCGGATAAACAAATAAAACGATGTACTTCAGCTCAAATATCAAATTACTCCGGAAGCGTCTGGGCCGCACACAGGATGATATTGCTTTCTCCCTCGGAATGAAGCGCTCTACCCTGAGCGGTTATGAAAACGGTATCGCACAGCCGGGGCTGGAAGCACTGATAGCCTTCAGCCGGCATTTCAAAATTTCTATCGATACACTGGTGAAAGAAGACCTGTCGAAACTGGCCGAAAGCGAGCTTTCACAACTGGAGCGCGGGTATGATGTTTTTATTACCGGCAGTAAACTCCGTGTGCTGGCTACAACTGTCGATTCTGAAAACAACGAGAATATAGAACTGGTCAGCGAAACTGCCAAGGCCGGCTACCGCAGCGGTTTCGCCGACCCGGAATTCATCCGCGTTTTGCCGGTGTTCCAGTTGCCATTTCTTTCGAGGGAAAAGAAATACCGGGCTTTCCAGGTGAACGGCGATTCCATGCTCCCCATCCCGGATAAGTCATGGGTGATAGGGGAATTTATCCAGAACTGGTTTAATATCCGGAATGGATATCCTTATATCATCCTTACCCTTGATGATGGCATCGTGTTTAAAGTGGTTGAAAATAAACTCCAGGATGAACAGAAACTCACCCTGATGTCCCTGAATCCTCTCTATGATCCCTATGAAATCAACGTGAAAAATATCCGCGAAGTCTGGAAATTTGTCCACTTCGTATCCTCTGAAATCCCCGAGCCCAACCTGCCGAAAGATGAACTGACAAGAACTGTAATATCCATTCAGAGAGACATTAAGGACATTCAAATGAAACTGAAGCTTCAATGATTCCCCCAACTTAAACCTTAACACTAAACCCTCAACATTTAATGTATGTATGCGATCGTCGATATCGAAACAACCGGCTTAAATGCGCGAAAGGACCGTATTACGGAAATTGCCGTCTTTATCCACGACGGGGAGAAAATAGTGGAGAAATTTGAATCGCTGATCAACCCGGAATGCAGGATACCTTTTCATATCACAGCACTGACAGGCATCAGCAATAAAATGGTGGCCGAAGCACCCCACTTTTTTGAAGTGGCCAGGCAAATCGTGGAAATGACCGACGGTAAAATCTTCGTGGCCCATAATGCTTCATTTGATTATAATTTTATCCGGTGTGAATTTAAAAGGCTGCTGTATGATTATTCACAACGAACGCTTTGTACCAAGAAACTCAGCCGGAAACTGATGCCGGGAATTCAATCTTATGGTTTGGGCCACCTTGCAAAGATCTTAAATTTCAAAAATCCCGCCCGTCACCGGGCAGCGGGGGATGCGCTGACAACCGTATATCTGCTTGAACATCTCCTGAAAATAGAAAACCATCTGGAAAATATTCCACTAAAAGGATTAAACTCTAATTTATCTCCTGAAATCATCAAAAAATTACCCGAAGCCCCTGGTGTATATTATTTCCATGATGAATCCAACGCGATTCTCTATATCGGGAAAAGTGTGAATATCAAGAGCAGGGTCATGTCGCATTTAAGCAATAATGATCACAAGCGGGAAATAGAAATGCGGGAAAGGACTGCATCTGTTACCTATGAGCTGACCGGCAGTGACCTGGTAGCATCTTTGCTCGAATCCGCTGAAATAAAAAAGCACAAACCTGTATTCAACCGGTCCCTCAGGAGATCCCTTTTTCAGTATGGTCTGTTTTCATATACAGCACAGGATGGATATATTCATATTGGAGTGGAGCAGATAAAAGGTGACAGGCTGCCACTGACATCTTATTCATCAAGAAAAGAAGGTGTGAGCCATCTCCAAAAATTGCTTGATGAATTTAATCTATGCCAGAAACTATGCGGCCTGTATTCATCAAATGGCGGTTGCTTTGATCATCATATGGGCATATGCCGCGGAGCCTGCGTCGGGAAAGAAAGCCCGGCCAGTTATAATGACAGGGTAATCGATGCGATAAGTAAATATACCTATCGCAATAAGAACTTCTTTATCGTCGATGACGGCCGTTTCGCCCACGAATGTTCAGTTGTAAAAGTTGAAAACGGCAGGTACGTGGGGTTTGGCTATGTTGAACTGGATGATATCGATAGTAACGCAGGAATATTGCACGACATCATTAAACCCTTTGAAGATAACCGCGATGCCCACGTGATCATCAGAGGGTACCTGAGGAAGAACCAATTTGAAAAGATGATCGTTTACTGATTACTAATGTATTATATTCTTGTCATCACATCTCTGGTATTCGAACTGAATGGTAAGGTGGCTGATGTGGTGCCTTTCTTTCAGTAACTTTTCAATATGGAGATAAATACTTTCTGTTTCCGATATCCTGCTGTTCTCTTTTAAATCAACATGGCATTCAAAATGAACGGATTGGTCATCGAGGTTCCAGATATGAACATGATGGATATTGGCGATTTCAGGTATTTTTTCAAGGTCATGCCTGATCATTTCCAGGTCCATTCCTGCCGGGGATCCCTGCATCAGGATATCAATGGTTTGCTTTAAAATAGCCCAGGTTTGTTTTATAATATAAAGTCCGATCAGGATCGTTATAATAGGATCGATCCAATAGATATCAAGGAAATAGATCAGGATACCCCCGATGATCACCGCCACAGATGTTAAGGTATCACCTATTAAATGAAGGTATGCCGCTTTGACATTGATATTTCTTTTTGAATCAAAGCGTAAAAGCAATACAGCAATCAAATTGGCAATCAGGCCAATAATAGCGACAATCAGCATGAGCATGCCTTTAACAGGCTCAGGCTCGATTATTCTCTGTACAGATTCATAAAAAAGGTAGACCGATACGGCTATCAGGATCAGCGCATTGAAAAAAGCCGCCAGGATCTCAATCCGTTTATAACCAAAGGTCCGTTTTGAATTTGATGGCCTTTTGCTGACCACATTTGCCATCCAGGCAATGAATATAGCTATCCCGTCACTCAGGTTGTGCAGGGCATCAGAAATCAGGGACAAACTGTTTGAAAGCAAGCCCCCGATAATTTCTGCAATAGAAATGATAAAATTAAGTAATGCAGATGCCAGCAACCGGTTGCCTCTTACAGGAGTATGATGATGATCATGATTGTCCATATAAATTGCGGTGCTATCCCTGTTACAAATACCTGATTACCAATTAAACGATATAAGGTATTACGGCTTTTCTGTTTTTCGGATATTCCTCCTTGAAATAGCTTTTATACCATTTATGATGATCAAGAGCCCTGGGAATAAGATTTGCTGCAGTCCAGACCGCAAATGAAAGTGCAGGCAGGTTCCAGGCCATAAGCGCAAATCCGGACCATTCCAGTATCTCTCCAAAGAAGTTCGGACATGAAATGTAATTGAACAGGCCACCCCTGGGAATAAAATAACCTGTCTTGCCGCCTTTTCTCAATCCTATTAACTTTTTATCTGCTGCCTGGTTGATCATAAATCCGGCAATGAATATAATTCCTCCCAGGATGAACCTGGGATCAGTCAGCCAATTCTCAGGATAAGCTGGCACAAGGAAACCAAACCAGTAACCGTTGATAGACGCATTGATGAGATTGAAGAATATCGCAGAAAACATGATGATCAGTGGCATTTTCTTACCTGTAGTCCGGGTCCTTAATGGAAAAATAACAGAACGGTTGAAATAATGGATCGTCCATAAACCAAAGAGTATCCAGACAACAGTGGAGGGGTGTTTTGGCCCAAGGAGAACCAGTAAAACGAAAATAATGAGGGAGGGAATCTCCATCAATATCCATCCCAGCCTGTTATCTATCATTACACCCCAGTTCTTTTTACTGTGTCGCCCATATGGCGCCGTTATCTTTAATAATATTGGAAAAAGAATAACAGCAACAGCAATCCATGCTAAAGCAATATATTGAACAATAATAGAATCCATAGTTTATATTAAATTGATTATTTAGCTTAAATAACAATTCTGAGACTTGAATAATTAGTTATTTTACTTCAGGTAGCCCTGCGTTTTAAACCAGTCCATGGTGTCACGAACCGTTATTTCGAAATTACGGGGATTATATCCCAGCTCACTTTTAGCTTTGCCGTGGCTGATCATCGTATTGACTTCCCGTAAAGTCCTGAGCGATTCGAAAGTATAAAGAGGCTCCTGGCCGGTTATTCTGGCGTAAGCTTTTATAAAAGGCACGCCTATTTTTGCCACAGCAGTTGGGATCATCAATTTTGTAACACGGTTGCCCGTAACTTTTTCGACTAATAATGCAAGGTCCTTCACGCTGACCCATTTGCCGCTTAAAATGTACCGTTCACCTTTTCTCCCTGACTCCATTGCTGATATAGCACCCTTTACAACATCCCTGACATCCACCCAGTCGTAACCACCCGGGACCAGGGCAGGAAGAGAGTTCTTGTATAACCTGATCAGCACCGTACCGACGAGAGAGGGCTTGAAATCATTTGGCCCAACGATAGCTGTTGGATTGATAACCACCGCATCGAGACCGGAAGTTGTCGCTTCCAGGACCATTTGTTCAGCTTTCGATTTGGTTATCTCATACCACATCGGCCCCTCTGTAATAAGCGGACGGGTTTCATCCATTGGTTCGTTATATGGATAATGGGAGAGGGCATGAATGGAACTAAAGTGAATGAGCCTCCTGACGCCGTTTTCCTTTATAACTTTGATGAGATTCCTTGTGCCATCAACATTAACTTCAAGCAGTTTGTCCTTTTGCCCGTCAATCGAAATCATCGCAGCAAGATGAAAAACAATTTCTGCTCCTTTGCACAATTCCCTTAACGAATCCTGGTCAAGTAAGCTGCCTTGAACCAACTCAATATCGAGTCCTTTTAAAGCGTAGCTGTTTTTATGAACAAGCGCCTTAACCTGATGTCCTTCAGCAAGTAAGCTCCGGCATAAGTTTGCTCCTACGTGCCCGTTGGCACCTGTAACTGCAATTTTCATGCAGCGAAATTAATCAATTTCTTTTGTGGTAAGAGATCGTAGAATTTAATTTGAGCTTATCAGGTCCCCTGATCATGGAATCATGGTCAGTAACAAGGTTATCATATCCCTGTGGCCCAAAGAACCCTAATAAGTAATAAGTATTAGTTTTTGGAGCCCAATTAAATAAATGACGTATTTTATTATAAAGATTCAAATACCAGTCTGTGATAGACAGGTATTTAGCATTAAATTTTTTGTTTAAGTCGTGAAGGATTTGAATAGTTTTTCCGTTATTCATCATGGATATCCCGTTGACGGTTGAATCTTCATTTTCTTTACCGGTGAACGGTTCAGTTTCAAAAATCATATCGGTGTAAAAATAAAGCATGAAATAATGATACATCTTGACTGCATACCTCTTGACAAATCCAGGCAAGACCCAGTTTACACTTCCTTTTAAATCCTTTAATGCAATATCGGCCACTCCCTGGTTCAATTCCCAAACCAGGCTGTAACCTGTGTTCAAATCATTTAACAGTGAATGGTTTTCGTTAATTCTGGTTGATCTTCGTTTTGAGTTTCCCTGAAAGAAACTATCAATACTTCCATAAACGAAATCACAGGTCTTTGTAATCGTTTTTTTCAGAAAAGAAGGTTCAGGGGATGGGTATATTTCGGTCCAATATGAATCACTCCTGACCCTGCTGCAAGGTTTCCTGCAGAAAATCCGGTTGATTATGTTAAGACCTGGCTTCATTCAATTTAGTATTGCTTAAATTCAATAAAAATTATTAACTTAATATTCAAAATAAAATAAAAAATAAAGTACAAATATATAGAACGTAAAGTAATGATATCAAATATATTAAGACATTACTTTCAACTTAATTTATTCATTCGGTATACTGAAGTGAATAATTAATGTACTTAAATAATTAACTTAAGTATTGACTTAAGCACTTAATTATGCTTATCTTTGTATAAACTCAACCAACCATGAAGCCAGGTTTATTTTCATTCATCGGGGATGAATTTGAGAATGTATTCCAGTATTCCGATCTATTCCTGCCCGGTATAGAAAAGATTGCAGGTATTTATTATTCACAGCATGACCGTCAGATAAGGATCTTATCAAGAAGAAGGGATGATGATATCGTGGATGATTATGAAGATGTACTTCAGAAGCGGGAAAATATTGTAATGATTCAAAAGTACCGTGCTGAATACCACCAGTATTCCTGGATAAAGAAAGGGGACCTTCCTTTTGAACTTTCAACCCAGCAACGCCTGTCAGTTCCTACATTATTCACGGAACTGGAAAATGTTATCCTCGTATTGCGTTTCAAAAATGAAACTGACAAACTTTATGATTTATTGATGATCTATTTTAACCAGCATCTCGGGAATTTTGGACTCAATAAGTCGGAAAAGGTCTTATCTGCTGATCATAAATCTATTATAGGTCATTTATTATACTATCAGTTTAAATCATTTCTTCAGCTTAACCTTTCTAACCGGAACCTTTTGCGTACCCTGAATAATGGCGTCAGATCTGTAATTAATGAAAATCTGTCGCTAAGGGATCAACTCAATCAGATAAAAGCCAGTTATGGTGAAAATATGGTCAATATCGCCCAACAGCATCTTCAATACTTATCCAAAGAATACGGCAGGAATTATATACTTACAGATGAGGCTGTTAATAAGATCCGGGAATATAAGGGCAATTTGAAATATCTGCCCGCAATTCTTGAAAATGCCGTTGTTTTTACTGAGAATCTGTTGATGATAGAAGACGAAGAAACCATTAAAATAAATCCTTATAGTATTGATTTTGAAAGTTACCAGGTTATTGATAAAACTGAACAACTTACAAGGAAAATTGACAGCAGGCAATCCAGGGCAATGCAATTGCTGGACAGGCTGGAAAGGGCTGCAAGTTTACTGAAAAGCAAGAATATACCTGTTATCAGCTCGAAAGTCGGTCAGGCTATGGATCCACCAATTTCTGCTCCTGCCATTACGGAATCTCTCGGTAAAAGCAGGGATATAATCAGGCAACTTTTAGAGAAATACCCGGAGAAGTGGGAAACTGTCCGCAGGGATTTCAAACCATTGTTAAATCAACTCAGAAAAGCCGAACCTGATTACCTTAAAGAAGAATCTGCCTGAAATAATTTAATATACCTTTGCTAAAAGCGATTTAAATGAATAGAATATATTTTACTTTATTAGCTATCCTGCCTGTCATCTCTACTTACAGCCAGAATTTCACCCTGGTCCACGATGGGCTCACGCGCTCATACCGATTGCACACGCCAGAGGGCTACAACGCCGACAGTCTATATCCATTGGTCATAAACATGCACGGCTTAGGGTCCAATGCTTTCGAGCAGGAATTTTACACTTCCTTCAACGATGTAGCTGATTCAGCCGGGTTCATTGTGACTTATCCAGATGGTATTGATGAAACCTGGAATATTTCATCATCCACCGGAACAGATGATGTGGGCTTTATCTCCGCCCTGATCGATACGATAGGATCTGAATATGGCATTAACCTGCAGCGTGTTTATGCAACCGGCATGTCGATGGGCGGATTTATGAGTTACAGGCTTGCCTGCGAGCTCTCCGACAGGATAGCAGCTATTGCATCTGTTACCGGATTACAGGCCTTTTATCCATGTAATCCGGACCGCCCGGTACCGGTCCTGCAAATTCATGGGACTGCCGATCCGGTTGTTCCTTATGCGGGCGTCCCTTCTACCATTGCAAACTGGGTAAATCATAACCTGTGTCCTACTGAGCCTGTTATCACCGATTTACCTGATATTGACACTACAGACTTTTCGACTGTAACAGTTTCTTATTATGGTCCTTGTGAAGATTCAACAGAAGTAATACTTTATACCATTAATGGTGGCGAACACACCTGGCCTGGCGCTTTTTATATCATTGGTATCACTAACCAGGATATAAAAGCAAGCTATGAAATCTGGGATTTCTTTAATAAATATAACCTGCAGGGATCCACTGGCATTGATAATTATGATCAACACCATTTTATCTGCCAGTTCTATCCTAACCCTGTGAGTGATGTAGCCACCGTCGAATTAATCGGCGAACCTCTTAATGAATTTGATTTCAGGATTTTTGACATGACCGGGAAAATAGTCCTTGAGCAAACAGGATTGAATAACACAAGGTTTTTAATTGATTGCAGCGAGATACCTGCCGGCTTCTATGTTGCATTAATATCTTCCGGACAGGATCAATCTTACCAGAAAATCATTATCCGCTGATCATGATAGTTTTTCCAGGATTTCATAAGTCCCGGCAAGCATTTCATCATTAAAATCCAGGTGGGTTAACATTCGAACTTTCTGATTCCCGAATCCTAACGCCAAAAGACCTTTTTCATTCAGTAACCTTAGAAAATCAGCCTGGGAATACTTATCATTCAAACTGAAAATGATGATATTGGTTTCAACCGGCATAACATCTTTTACAAAATCCAATTTTGTAAGAAATGAGCCCAGGTCTTTGGCCCTTCTATGATCATCCCTGAGCCTGCCTATATTGTGTTTTAAAGCATAAATGACTGCAGCTGCCAGGTAACCGGACTGCCGCATCCCTCCGCCAAAGACTTTCCTGATGCGCCTGGCTTTAAAAATAAAATCCTGGTTTCCTATTAGAATTGATCCGATAGGCGCACCAAGTCCTTTCGAAAAACATATCGAAATGGAATCAAAGATTTTACCATAATCTTCTGTTCTCTCGCCCGTTTCGACAAGTGCATTGAAAAGACGTGCCCCATCCAGGTGAAATCGAAGATTGTGCTGGTGGCTGACAGCAGCTATCATTTCCAGATCTTTAAATTCATAAATGCTTCCTCCGCCTTTGTTACTGGTATTTTCAGCCACAACCAGGCTGGTCCTGGCATAATGGATATTGTCCGGGTTGATATTTTCAAGGATATGACCAGGCTTCATCCTGCCCCTGTCTCCATTGACAAGCCGGACTGAACAACCGGAGTTAAACGCAATTCCACCGCCTTCGAAATTATATACATGTGAAGTTATATCGCAGATAATTTCATCTCCGGGCTGGGTATGGGCTTTGACCGCGATCTGGTTGGTCATGGTCCCGGAAGGGCAAAATATGGCGGCTTCTTTTCCAAACATTGTGGCCATCATGGTTTCAAGTTCTGTGACAGTGGGATCGTCACCAAACACGTCATCCCCGACTTCTGCCTTCATCATGAATTCCAGCATGGCTGGTGAGGGGCGGGCAACTGTATCACTACGAAGGTCTATTTTATTCATCATTTATTATTACTTTTGAACGCTGAGATAAAAGTAAGAATGAATCATGAGCTAAATTCAAAATCCCATGAAGAATAAAGTTTTATTTATTTGGGCCTTCATACCGATGACTCTGGTATTATTATCTTCCTGCAATAACAATTGGAAAACTTATGTTGTTAAAGCCGGCAGTCATTCAACCAATGATATAAGTGCACCATTAACTAATACAGATAAGATCGAATTTGATTTCAAGGTCAATAATACCTGGTATTATACCGAACCGGAAAATCCGGGCTGGAACAAGATAAGGGGGATAAGCCACGGTCATCATCAGGAGAATTCATCCGCACGGCTGGGTTACCAGTGTTTTAATGACTCATTGCTGGTAGTCGGAGCATATTGTTACGTTAATGGAGTAAGCCCCCAGGAAAACCCGTTACAAAAGGGGATCATTGATACCATTCAACCTGGTAATAAAGTATATCATTGCACCATCAGCCGTGAGAATGGAAAATATGTCATAGTCTTTGAAGACAAGAAATGGGAAGGGCCTGCGGGTGATGCTTTAAACTGGGGATACACCCTAAATCCTTATGTAGGAGGTGACTTTACGTTTGATCATGACTGGCGCGTAGAAATTAAAGGCTCGAAAAAATAATTTGAATAATTTACATACTATTATAAAATTAGAAGTTATGAGCATCTTTTCCATATTGATTCACTTACATTCGGTCCTGAGATGGCTGGTGCTAATATTCATTGTTATTGCCATTGTAAATGCTTCCGTTAAACTGACCAGGAAATCTCCGGCAAAGCTAAAAGACTGCATCTTTAACAGGTTGACATTGATATTCATGCATCTTCAGCTTGTCCTGGGATTAGTGCTATATTTTATTAGCCCAAAAGTTATATTTAATCCAGCTTCCATGAAAGACAGCCTGTTAAGGTTTTTCCTGGTTGAACATATCAGCCTGATGATTATAGCCGTCGTTCTGGTCACCATCGGGTATGTCAAATCTGACCGGGCTACCGGCGAATTTAAAAAACACAAACTCATTGTTATTTATTTTTCGATAGCCCTGTTGCTTATTTTAGCTGCCATTCCCTGGCCTTTCAGGGGATTGGGAGCAGGCTGGTTATAATGATTGTCTCAGGTTCCCATGAAAACATTGATTGTTTGCCTCTCTTTTATCTCTGTTACGGTCTTTGGTCAAATACCCCAGGGGTACTATGATAGTGCACTCGGGCTTTCCGGTCAGGAACTCAGGGCCGCTTTACAGGAAATCATTGATGACCACGAAGAACAGTCTTATGCATCGATCTGGACCCATTTTCAATCCACAGATGATAATATAAACGGAAAAGTCTGGGATATGTATTCAGATATTCCCGGTGGCAATCCATCATATACCTATACTTTCGGAACAGATCAGTGCGGAAACTATTCGGCTGAAGGTGATTGCTATAACCGGGAACATTCTTTTCCCAAAAGCTGGTTTAACGATGCACCTCCCATGGTTACCGATCTCTTCCAGATTTATCCAACAGATGGTTATGTTAATGGTCGAAGAAGCAATTATCCTTATGGTGAAACCAATGATGTCACATGGACTTCAACCAATGGCAGTGAATTGGGAAATTGCTCGTATACAGGATATTCAGGTATTGTATTTGAACCCATAAATGAATATAAAGGCGATTTTGCCAGGACATATTTTTATATGATGACGCGCTATATGGACAAGGTGGCAACCTGGAGCAGTGATATGCTTTCAGGAAATGATCTGGCTCCCTGGGCTAAAGACATGCTGCTGGAATGGGACTCCGGTGATCCTGTCAGCCAGAAGGAAATTGATCGCAATAATTCGGTTTACCTGATTCAAAATAACCGCAACCCTTTTATTGATCACCCTGAATTTACCAGCCAGATATGGGGCATTCCCGCAGGGATATATGATTGGAATAATACCGGGATTCATGTCTGGTATGATGGAATTAACATAAATATCGACAGTAAAACAGGTTATTCGGGCCAGGTAACTTTATATAACTTACTGGGGCAGTCGTTGATTTCTTACATTATTCATGACGGTCTTTATGAAATTCAACCTGATTTATTAACTGGCATTTATGTTATAGTCATACATTCCAATAATAAATTGTACACTAAAAAGTTGATTATCAATAAATAAGCATAATTTCTATCAAATGTTTGCATAATTCATTTCTTCGTTCTATTTTTATACCGTTAATGCAGTCCACCCGCAAGTTCTTAGTTAATTTGACAACCACCATCCACCGTCAGGTTTGATTACTAGAATTTTTATCTATATTTATTGTAAACATTAACCAAAAATTAAAATTATGAAGCGAGTAGTAATTTTTGCGATTATCGGTATTTTTATCGGTGCAGCTAATCTGGTTGCACAGGACCAGCCAATTTCACCATCGATCATTAAGACTGGCGTGTATCATGGCCTTTCTCCGGCATTGAGAGATCTGCCTGCCATGACCGATGCTGAATTTCAGCAATTGGTTATCAAAGGTGAGAAGAAAATGTTGAATAAAAAACTGAAAGAACGGCACTATCCTTATGCCAATACGGCTTTGCCGCAGGGCCCGGACCCGGTCTGGCAGCAGGAAATGGGAAAGACCATGGGTGTAAAAGCCCCGACGATGAATTTCAACGGCCAAGCATCTCCTTATTACCCGCCTGATGCCAATGGTTCGATCGGGCCTAATCATTATATGCAGACCATAAACTGCGTGTATGCCATTTACGATAAAACTACCGGGGCGCTCGTGGCCGGTCCCACTAACCTGAACCAGCTTTTCAGCGGGGTCACGGGATCAGAGTATAACGATGGCGACCCCATATGCCTTTATGATGAACAGGCTGACAGGTGGGTGGTTGCTGAATTCTCCGTCAGCGGGGCAAATGACTATATGCTGATTGCTGTCTCTGCAACAAATGACCCAACAGGGGTATGGCATAAATACTCATTTGATGTAGATGATATGCCTGATTATGAGAAATTCGGTATCTGGCGTGATGGTTATTATATGGGTACCAACAACAGTTCCGGAAATGATATCTATGTTTTTGAACGCGCCCAGATGCTTAATGGCCTTACCGCACAGATGGTAGGATTTAACAATGCCTGGAGGCCGACAACCATAGATGGTTTTATGTGTGTTCCACCGTTAGATAATGACGGCGCTTTTGCTCCTGTAGGATCTCCCGGATTATTCATTACCATTAACGATGATGCCATTGGCGGCGGATCTGATCAGCTCTGGATTTATGAACTGGCAGTAAACTGGACAACTCCTTCGAGCTCAACATTTACGCGCAGCCAGCAACTCAGTGTACCAGCCTTTGACAGCAATTTTGGCGCCAACTGGGATAATATTAAGCAACCCGGAACTACAAGGGAACTGGATGCTATCCCCATGGTTATCATGAATGTTCCTCAATATAGAAATTTTGGTTCATACCAGACCATAGTATGCTGCCATACTGTTGATGTTGATGCAACAGATCATGCCGGGATCAGGTGGTATGAGCTTCGCCGCACCACAGGGACATGGACAGTCAGGCAATCCGGCACCTTTGCTCCGGACGCAAATTCAAGATGGATGGGAAGTATCGCTTTAAATGGAAACAGCCAGCTTGGAATGGGATATTCCGTTTCCAGCACAACTGTTTACCCGGGAATCAGGTATTGCGGTCAATCGTCAAGTGCTTACTCATCAGGTGCCGGCGTACTCGACATTGCTGAAGAAGTCATCCAGAATGCCACTACATCGCAAACAGCTTACAACCGTTGGGGCGACTATTCCAGCATTTCCATCGATCCTTCAAATGATAATACTTTCTGGTTCACCACGGAATACGGTGGGAGCCGCCAGACTAAGATCGCAGCATTTGCCTTTGCACCGCCTGCCCTCACAGCAGCATTTTCCGGGTCTCCAACTACAGTTTGCACAGGTGGACAAATAACCTTTACCGATCAGTCCCTGGGATCCCCGACAACATGGAGCTGGACTTTCCCCGGCGGAACACCCGGCACATCCAGTGTGCAAAATCCTGTCGTTACCTATAGCACACCTGGTGTATATAATGTTACCCTGACTGTTGGAGATGGAAGCACCACCAATACGCTTACCAAGACAAACTACATAACAGTAGCCGATATCACAGCGAATTTCACTGGAAGCCCGACCACGGTCACTATAGGAAATTCGGTGACTTTTACTGACAATACTAACTGTAATCCTACTTCCTGGAGCTGGTCATTCCCGGGTGGCACCCCTTCAACATCGACCAGTCAGAATCCTGCTGTTGTTTATAGTACCGTCGGTACCTACTCGGTAACCCTGGTGGCAACTAATGCATCAGGCAGCGATACAGAAGTAAAGACCAATTACATTAATGTAATTCCGGTAAGTTACTGTGCATCCCAGGGAAGCAACTACAGCTATGAATGGATCGGCCAGGTTGCCTTCAACAGTTTTGTGAATCCATCAGGCGCTGCAGGTTATACAAATTTCACAGGCCTCACTGTTCCTATGACTGCAGGCGGAAATGTAGCGGTAACCCTAACACCGGCTTTTTCAGGATCAACTTATGTTGAATACTGGAGGATCTGGATAGATTATAATAAGGACGGGGATTTCCTTGATGCAAATGAAGCTGTATTTGCCCCGGCATCAAGTACCACAACGGTTACCGGGAATTTCACCGTGGCAGCAGGCGCTTCAGGCACAACCCGTATGCGTGTTACCATGAAATACAATGCCATTCCTACATCCTGTGAAACATTTAGTTATGGAGAAGTGGAAGATTACACAGTTTCATTTGGGACTCTGCAGGCACCGGTCGCGAACTTTTCCGCCACTCCTACCACTGTCATAGCAGGACAAAGTACCCAGTTCACTGACCTTTCCACCAACGGACCGACTTCATGGGCATGGACTTTCACAGGTGGAACACCGGCATCCAGCACAGTACAGAACCCATCAGTAACATACAGTACAGCAGGAACGTATAATGTTTCACTGATTGCTACAAACTCAGCAGGTTCCGATACTGAAACCAAGACAGGCTATATAACCGTGGTAAATGTTCCTTCCTGCACAACCCCAGTTTCACCTCTGAATGGTGCTGCAGGAGTTGCTATCACAACGAATTTGCAATGGAACAGCGTTGGCGACGCAACAGGATATACCCTGTATTTCGGCACGAACAATCCACCTACGAATATTGCCAACGGTACTAATGTCGGGAACGTAACAACATATGATCCTGCAGGTGACCTGAGTTATAGCACTACCTATTACTGGAAAATAGTTCCTTACAATGCCAACGGTTCGGCTGTTGGTTGTTCTGTATGGTCATTCACAACATTAGCAGCACCGGGTGGTACTGTCCAGTTAAGTTATTCGGATTTTGAAGCCGGGTGGGGTATTTGGACCGACGGCGGGCTTGATTGTGCACGATATACCGGTGGTACATATTCTTCAGGAGGTATCGCGTCGATCGATATCCAGGATAACAGTGCTGTTCCTTCATCATTCTACATGACCAATGGGGTAGATGTACATACCCCAGGATATGTGCAAATTGATGTTGAATTTGAGTTTAGAGGAGTCAGCATGGATAACAATGAAAACTTCTGGGTACAGTATTATAACGGAACTACCTGGTATACAGTTGCTAATTACATCACTCCAACTAACTTCAGCAATAATATCTTCTACCGTGCAAATGTCAGTATTCTGGAAACCAGCTATACTTTCCCGACCGCCATGAAAATCAGGTTTATGTGTGATGCCAGCGACAATAACGATGATGTCTATGTTGATAATGTTAAAATCACGGCATCAACCCAGGCTAACCCGAATAATTATATTATAGCGATCAGCGGACCGCTGGACGGGTCTGAAGAATTAGCCGGGGAAGAAAACGGCCAGTTCAGGGTGTATCCGAATCCTGCCTATGATCAGCTGAATATAGATATTGAAAATAATGACCTTGCTGAAATATTTATTTATAATATGCAAGGCCAGGTTGTTCATCACGAAATCATGAACGATCAGCAGCGGATTATTGGCCTTGAGACATACAGGACAGGTGTTTATATGGTCTTCATCATAACGCAGGAAGAAACCTTTAAGACAAAGTTCATCAAAAAATAAACCGCAAATACCGACGGGCTAACCCGTCAGTTTATCAGATGATCCGGCTGGAGAACTTTCAGCCGGATCTTTTTTATATATATCGATTATCTTGTTATGTGGATCGTGAAATGGACATTAATTAATGTTAATTTTACGTCTTCACTCCAAATCAAGATTCAAATGAAAAAGTCAGCTACTCTTAAAACTCAGGAAAAACTGCCGGTATTGTTATTAGGTGTATTGATGATCGCTTTGCTACCAACAGGCCATTCACAGGAATTAATGGAATTTCCGGGGGATAATTACATTCCTTCTCCCCGTGAGTTGCATGAAACCTCTCCGGCTTACAAATTCGATGCACCCGGATTTTCCATTGTACAGGTAAATGTCAATTCAAACGGCTTTAACATTAATGATGATGCGGCTAATGAGCCATCCATCACTTTCGATTTGAATGACCCAAATAAAATTGCCATTGGATGGCGTCAATTCGATGATATCAATAACGACTTCCGCCAGGCTGGATTTGGTTATTCAACTGATGCCGGGCAGTCATGGACATTTCCGGGGGTGATAAATCCAGGCATATTCAGGTCAGATCCTGTGCTTGGATGTGACGGTGATGGAAACTTCTTTTATAACAGCCTGACTTCGAACGGAAATGATTACTGGTGCAATGTTTATAAATCTGATGATGGTGGGAACTCGTGGACTATGGGTACATTTTCACAGGGAGGCGATAAACAATGGATGTCGATTGACAGATCCAGCGGGATAGGAGGGGGGAACATCTATGAATTCTGGAATGCTTCATACAGTATATGCTACCCCTATAATTTCACCCGTTCAACAGACGAGAATTCAAGCTACGAGTCCTGTTCCAGTATCCCGGGGGATCCTTACTGGGGAACTACGTTCGTCACGCCGGAAGGCGTGCTTTATACCTGCGGGGCCACATGGGGAGGATTCCTGGTGGCAAGGTCGTCCGATGCTCAATATCCGGGCATGGAAGTTACCTGGGATTTTGCCGTAACTGTTAACCTGGGAGGGGACATCGTCGGTTTTGGAGGCGATGATTGCCCGAATCCTTCAGGATTGTTAGGTCAGACCATCATCTCGATGGATTCGACCGGAGGGCCTGGCAATGGCAATATTTATATGTTATGTTCGGTTGCCCGGTTTGCCAGTTCCGATCCATGCGATGTAACGTTTATCCGCAGCACTGATGGCGGTTTCACCTGGAGTTCACCGGTCAGGGTGAATGATGATCTTGGCAACAATGCTTACCAGTGGTTCGGGACCATGTCGGTGGCTCCGGATGGCAGGATCGATGCCATCTGGCTTGACACACGTGACAACCCGGGAGCTGTCAATTCTGCATTATATTATTCTTATTCCCTTGACCAGGGTGTAACCTGGACTGCGAATGAAAAGCTTTCCGAGTCATTTGACCCGCATGTCGGGTGGCCCCAGCAGGCTAAAATGGGAGATTATTTTGACATGTACTCGGATGAGACCGGGGCACACCTGGCCTGGGCAGCCACTTTTAACGGGGAACAGGATGTGTATTATTCGGTCATTACACCAGATTATGTAGGCCTCGTTGAAGAGATCGGGGCATTTCCGGTGACCCTGCTGCAAAATTTCCCAAATCCGTTTAAAGGCGAGACAACCATCCGGTACCGCTTATCGGATGAAAATTTTGTCTCGGTTAAAATATTTTCTGTTACAGGCAGGGAAGTAGCTTCGCTCGTAAATGAAACACAGACGGCCGGAATCCACCAGGTATCTTTTCATGCAGAAGGATTGGAAAGCGGGGTATATTTCTACCAGTTACAGGCAGGCGGATCTACAAAAACGAACAGGTTTGTTTTATTATAACAGCATGATTTGCTAAAAACCTGCCCGGGATTCCAACCAGGATGATTCGACAGAATATGAACCAAAAGCCGATCCGGATCGCTATAGCCTATGATTTTGACGGAACGCTGGCGCCCGGCAATATGCAGGAGCATTCTTTTATTCCGAGGTTAGGGCTTGATATTGACCAATTCTGGGCGGAATCGAATGCGGAGTCCAAAAAGCATGATATGGATGATATTTTATCCTATCTGCAGTTGATGTTGAATAAAGCAAAAGAAAAAAATATCCAGGTTACCCGTAAAGCTTTACTCGAATATGGCAGGGAAATCAGTTTTTTCAAGGGGGTAGAACCATATTTTGAACATATAAACCATTATGCTGCCCGGAAAAATGTTATCATCGAGCACCATATCATATCGTCAGGGGTCAGGGATATTATCCAGGGGACGAGCATAGCCGGGCATTTCAAAAATATCTTCGCATCGGGTTTTGTTTTTGATGATCATGAGGTAGCCATCTGGCCCGCGCTTGCGATCAACTATACTAACAAGACACAGTATCTTTTCAGGATCAATAAAGGGATCAACAGTTCGTACGACAATTCCCTGATCAATAAATATGTTTCGGAAGAAAAGCGCCCGATCCCATTTTCGAGAATGATCTATCTTGGCGACGGGGAAACAGATGTTCCGGCCATGAAAATGATCAAGTTCAAAGGAGGGACCGCCATCGCGGTTTATGATCCCGATAAGAAAAGAACGAAAGACAGGCCATCCGCGAAAGAGATATGCGAAGAACTGATCCGTCAGGACCGTGCAGATTTCATAGCACCAGCCGATTACACAGAAAATTCCAAACTCTTCAGCATTCTCAAAATATTAATTAATAAAATAGTTGAAGAAGAGGCATTGAAGGCGCTGAAATAGAATTGGTTGTTTGTCGCATTAGCGGCATATGAACTCTGTAATATTTATTTGCTATCCGCCCCTTAATTCCTTATCTTTAACACTTCAAACCAATTTCTTTACGCTATGTCAAAGAAATTAATCCTTTTTGTATTGTTTGCATTGATTTCGCTGGGCCTGTTTTCTCAGCGTTCCACCCTGGAGCTGACCTTTACGGCTTTCAATAACACCAGCTGGGTGCAGCTTGACAGTATTAAGATTATGAACCGCACCCAGGGGGGCGATACGGTGCTTTTCTGGTCCGATACGGTGCTGTCGATCTATTCTGTTGGAATTCATGAAATTACATTAGAAGAAAATGCTTTCCGGGTTTACCAGAATTATCCTAATCCGGTGGCAGACCAGACGACAGTGTCGCTATATGTTCCTGTAAAAGACAAGGTAAGCATCTTCATGACCGATTTCCTGGGGCGAATGATTGTCCAAATTGAAAGAGTGTTGGATAAAGGGAAACATTCCTTCCAATTCATTCCCGGCAGGGATAACCTTTACTTCTTCACCGCCCGTTGGCAGGGACAAAGTAGCAGTATTAAAATCATTCATCCCGGGTTAAATTCAGGAGGAACGAATTCGCTTGAATACATTGGAAGTGAGGATTATTCCCCACAATTGAAGACAATGAATGATATGCAGGATTTCTCTTTCAGCCCGGGCGATGAACTGCTTTACATCGGTTATGCTGACACGCTCCAATCCGGTATCCTGGATGCCCCGGAAGAAAGCCAGACCTGCACCTTCCAGTTCGCCACAAACATTCCCTGCCCGGGAACGCCCACAGTGGAATACGAGGGGCAGGTTTACAATACGATTCAAATTTTCAGCCAGTGCTGGATCAAGGAGAACCTGAACGTGGGCGAAATGATCCCTGGAACAATTGAACAAACGAACAATGGAACCATTGAGAAGTACTGCTACAACAACGAACCTGACAGTTGTACAAAATACGGCGGACTCTACCAGTGGCGGGAGATCATGCAATACACCACACAAAAGGGTTTACAAGGTATTTGCCCGGAAGGATGGCATATCCCTGTGGGTGAGGAGTGGAAAGTTTTAGAAGGATCGGTGGATAGCCAGTTTAAGATTGGAGACCCAATATGGGATGACTGGGCTTATCGTGGTTATGATGCAGGTACAAACCTGAAAACCACCAGTGGATGGAATTACGCAGGCAATGGCACTGACCTCTTTGATTTCTCGGTTCTGCCGGGCGGTCTCATTGACTCCGGTAATGACTTCCAGGGCATAGGCACCGATGGGATATGGTGGGTGTCTTTGGAGCATGATAATTACGATGCGTGGAGTCATGGCATCGATTACCTCTATCCGGGAGTTTACCGGAGCCACTATTTAAAAGAATACGGTTTCAGCGTTCGTTGCCTCAGAGATTATTGACACTTTAATTATTTATCCTGACTTGTTCGGGATGGGTGATGATAATTTTTTTCATGGGACGGCAAATTTACATTATAAAAAATCAGAAACATTTGCAAATGTTTTTGTTTCTTTTCCGAGTTTTCAACCGCCTGATTCCCAGTATACCTGCTTTGGCTTTATTTGCCCTTTTGTCCTATAATTAATATTATGTTAAATGGTATTATATTAATAAAAGGAGGACCATTGATAGCCCTCCTCTATTAATCTTATTTATCCTGTAATTTGGTATTTATCATTTCAAGCTTCTCAGTCATTCCAAGTCTTGTATAAATCTCTTTCAGGGAAACCATCGTATTCACATCATCCGGCATCAGCTCCAGTGATCTTTCAAGGTATGGCAGAGATTTTTTCAGCATATCATCAGCTCTTGCTTTTTCTGCGTCGTATTCTTTTACGGCATCAAGCGGTAAATCATTCGCTTTATCCAGAATATCTGCAGCCTGGTTAACATATAAAGCTCCCAGGTTGTAATTGGGCTCAAAATAGTCGGGTTTCAACATGATGGCATTCTCATAAGCACTGGTGGCTTTCTGAACATCGCCCATCTGATCGTAAATTGTGCCAACAGCAAAGAAAATAGATGGATTTGTATTATCTATCAGAAGAGCCGTTTCAAGGTCTGTCATAGCTTTCGCCTTCTCATCAGTTGCCAGGTAAATATTCGTCTCGGCTATAAGCAAATTAAAGTCATTCGGGAATAATTTCCTTCCTTCCCCAATGGTCTGCAGAGCCATAGTCGTATCACCTTCCGCCTTGTATATTTCAGACAGGCTGGCATATACATCGGGTTTCTGAACACCCATTTCAATCAACTTTAAATAGTATTGCTTTGACATATCCATATCATTACCCTGCGCTGCAGCTACAGCTGCATTAATAAGTGCAGTAGTATCAATATTTCCAATTGCCTCACTCACATTATATGCCTGTTCGAAGCTCAAAGCCGCTTCCCTGAATTTCTGCTCATTGTAATAGATAACCCCCTTGTTGTAATATCCCTCACCTATTGCTATCGTATATTTCAGGATATCAAGCGTAAATTCTCCCTTTACATCAAGCTCCTTGGCTTTCATGTATGATTGATAAGCTACTGCAAACGGATCCGGATCAAGGTTCTGATATGCAGGCTCGGTGCTTACAGCAATATCGTAATAAATATTCCCCCTGTAAAACCAGGTTTTAGCATCCATGATCGTTTTCTCATGCTGAACGGCTTTATCAATTGATTCTTTGGCAAGATCCAACTTTCCATAACGGTGATAGTTGAAAGCAGAGGTCCTTTCACTGGTCTGGCCAATCATAACAATGGAAACCATCATGATCAGCATGGTTAGAATCGTTTTTTTCATATAATCCGATATTTTATTTATTGTTAATTCTTTAACAAAATTATCAATTTTTATAAAATAAGCAATTTCTTTGCCAATTTATATCATTCCTCACCATTGGTGCTTTCTTCTTCCAGTTCATCAAGTAAATCGTCAACATCCTCTTCAGATTCATCGACATCAACTTTGGCTACAGAAGCTATGGCATCTTCATCACGGAGGTTGATCAATCGCACTCCCTGCGTTGCCCTGCCCATAACTCTTAGGTCTCTGACTCCCAGTCGGATTAAGATCCCGGATTTGTTGATAATAATGAGATCATCCGAATCATTCACTTCCTTTATCGCGATAAGATTTCCGGTTTTGGGAGTGATATTGATGGTCTTAACACCTTTGCCACCCCTGTTTGTTACCCTGTAATCTATCAGACTTGATCTTTTCCCATATCCGTTTTCGGAAACTACAAGTACGTCAAAGTTCTCATTTTCAACACAAATCATTCCTATAACTTCATCCTCACCCTTTCCAAGAGTTATACCTTTAACCCCTGCGGCATTCCTTCCCATCGGCCTGACTTTGCTTTCATTAAACCTGATGGCACGTCCGGACCGCAATGCAAGCATAACTTCATTGGTTCCGTTTGTCAGTTTGGCAGCCAGCAAATGGTCATTTTCATTGATATTGATGGCGATAATGCCTGCCTGCCTTGGTCTTGAGAATGCTTCCAGGTTGGTCTTTTTAATGATCCCCCGCCTGGTACAAAGTATGATGAAATTATTGTTCAGATAATTTTCATCAGCCAGGTTAATGATCTTAATAAAGGCCCTCACTTTATCTTCAGGTTCGATATTGATCAGGTTCTGGATTGCTCTGCCTTTGGAATTTTTAGTTCCTTCCGGGATCTCATAAGCCCTGAGCCAGAAACACTTACCTTTTTCTGTGAAGAGAAGCATATAATTATGGGTGCTGGCAATAAAGAGATGTTCAAGGAAGTCCTCCCCTCTCAGGTCGCTTCCCCGGGCCCCTCTCCCACCCCTGTTCTGACGCCGGTATTCAACCAGGGGAGTACGTTTGATGTAGCCGAGGTGAGAAATAGTTATCACTACCTCTTCATCAGGAATAACATCCTCCATGCGGAAGTCTTCGGCCGTATACTCTATGGTGGTTCTTGGTTCGTCGCCATATTTCTGCTTGATTTCGGCCAGTTCATCCTTGATGATCTGCATCCTTAAATTCTCATCAGACAGGATCAGGCGGAAGTTTTCTATTTGTTTGAGCAGGTCAAGATACTCTGCCTTGATTTTATCACGCTCAAGACCGGTTAAGCGTTGCAAACGCATTTCAAGGATAGCCTTGGCCTGTAACTCCGACAACTGGAACTCTTTCATCAGGCCTTCTTTGGCTTCATCAGGAGTTCTGCTGGCGCGGATGAGGGCGATGACTTCATCAAGATGATCAAGTGCAATCAATAATCCTTCAAGAATGTGAGCCCTTTTTTCAGCCTGTTCCAGTTCATACTGGGTTCTGCGCACAATAACTTCATGCCTGTGCTCAACAAAATAATGTATCAGGTCTTTCAGGTTCAAAGTCTTGGGCTTACCATGGACCAATGCAACGTTATTGACGTTGAATGCCGTCTGCAGCGCCGTCATCTGGTACAATTTATTAAGAACGACATTAGCGACAGCATCCTTCTTCAATTCATAGACAATCCTGAGACCGGTGCGGTCCGATTCATCCCTGATATCGGAGATCCCGTCAATTTTCTTTTCATTGACAAGCTCAGCAGTCCGGCGGATCATTTCAGCTTTATTGACCATATATGGTATGCTGCTGACAATGATCATGTCTTTTCCCCCGTGAGATGGCTCAATGCGGGCTTCACCACGGACAACAATCCGTCCGCGTCCCGTTTCAAAAGCTTCCTTCACCCCTTCATACCCATAGATGATACCCCCGGTTGGGAAATCAGGTGCCTTGATATGCTGCATCAGCTGCTCGATCGTGATTTCCCGGTCATCAATATAAGCGATGGTACCGTCAATCACCTGTGAAAGATTATGCGGGGGCATATTGGTTGCCATGCCAACTGCGATACCGGAGGCGCCGTTAATCAGCAGGTTTGGTATTTTTGCCGGCAGGACCTTTGGCTCTTCCAATGAATCGTCGAAATTCAATTGAAAATCAACTGTGTTCTTATCGATATCTTCAAGTAATTCCTCTGCTATCTTTCGTAGTCTTGCCTCGGTATATCTCATGGCTGCGGGGTTATCCCCGTCGATAGATCCAAAATTTCCCTGCCCGTCGACCAGGGGATACCTCAGTGACCATTCCTGAGCCATTCTTACCATGGCATCATAAACAGAAGTATCACCGTGCGGGTGATATTTACCGAGAACCTCCCCAACTATCCTTGCTGATTTTTTATAAGACCTGTTTGAAAGTACCCCTAAATCAAGCATTCCAAACAATACCCTTCTATGAACCGGTTTCAGCCCGTCCCTGACATCAGGAAGTGCGCGTGAAACTATAACCGACATTGAATAATCAATGTAGGCCGATTTCATCTGGCTTTCAATATTGACCTTTACTATTTTTTCTTCTCCTGGCTCCATATTATATCTTAAAACATTATTAATCAACACATTGTTTATACAATACCTTCGATGCGAAGGTACTCAATTTTTGTGAGCCGGTAAGGATTTTATATGTCTTTTTATTACTAACATTCCTATGTTTATATTTAAGATAAAAACCATCCTTTAAAGGCGAATTGGTTTATTAGTTTTGTTATGCAAAAATATCCGGGTTGGATAACATTGAACTTTTAAAGCGTAAAAGTGTTTAGCTGAGACAAGGAAAGATTAAATTTCAGTCGGTTAAATTGTTTTTATCTAATTTTGTCAAATAATACTGATCGCAGAAACAACAGGATGGAAGCTAAATTTTCTCAAAGAGTTAAAGATGTCCTTTCATACAGCCGGGAAGAAGCCATAAGGCTTGGAAATAACTATATCGGCCTGGAGCATTTATTGCTGGGCATTCTGCGTGAAGGTGAAGGTCTCGCCGTGCAGTTGATGAAATATTTCGGTATGGACCTGGGTGAAGTCAGGAAAATGATAGAAAAAGCCGTGGCCAACCCTGATGAAACCCTGCTGAATGCTGACAATATTCCCCTGGTACGACAGGCAGAAAGAGCTTTAAAGATAACTTACCTGGAAGCTAAAATGTTTAACAGCGAATTGATCGGCACAGAGCATCTTTTGTTGTCAATTTTACGTGACGAGGATAATATCATTACCAAATTCTTTGAAAAAAGCGGTGTAGACTATGATACTGTAAGGGAAGAGCTTAAAAAGATGTTGAAGGGTAAAGAGGTTGATGAACGGACATCCCCCAGGGATGATTTGCCTGGGGATCCAGCTGATGAGGATGCAGAAGAAGCCGGGCGTGGTTATGGAAATACGACCCGCAAGCCTTCGGATTCCAAATCTAAAACCCCGGTGCTTGACAATTTTGGGAGGGACATCACCAAAGCTGCTGAAGAAGGCCGGCTTGATCCCATCGTAGGACGTGAAAAAGAACTTGAGCGGATTGCCCAGATACTGAGCCGCAGAAAAAAGAACAACCCTATCCTTATCGGTGAACCCGGCGTGGGGAAATCGGCTATTGCGGAAGGCCTGGCTGAAAGGATTGTGAAACGCAAGGTTTCACGCGCTTTGTTTGATAAGAGGATCATTTCGCTTGATCTGGCTTCGCTGGTGGCTGGCACAAAATACCGCGGACAGTTTGAAGAACGGATGAAGGCTGTTTTAAATGAACTCGAGAAAAATCCAGATATTATTCTTTTTATCGACGAGATCCACACTATCGTAGGTGCAGGAAATGCCTCCGGTTCGCTGGATGCGTCCAATATGTTCAAGCCTGCGCTTGCCCGGGGCGAAATCCAGTGCATCGGTGCCACCACACTTGATGAATACAGGCAATATATCGAAAAAGACGGTGCCCTGGAAAGAAGGTTTCAAAAAGTGCTCGTCGATCCGACCACAACCGAGGAAACTTACCAGATACTGAACAATATCAAGGAAAAATATGAAGACCACCACCTGGTCAAGTATTCGGATGAAGCTATTCATGCCTGTGTCCAGCTCACCAACAGGTATATCACTGACAGGTACCTACCCGATAAGGCTATCGATGCCCTTGACGAAGCAGGCGCCAGGGTTCATATCACCAACATACATGTTCCATCGGATATTATCAGCATTGAAAGCCGAATTGAAGAAGTGCGACAGAAAAAAACCCGTGCGATCAACAGCCAGAAATTTGAAGAGGCCGCAGAATACCGGGATATGGAAAGGAAGCTTCAGGACAGTCTTAATGTGGCCAAGAAAAAATGGGACGAAGAATCCAAAATAAACCGTGAACAGGTAACCGAAGATAATGTGGCTGAGGTCATTGCGATGATGACCGGTATCCCGGTCCAGAGGATCGCCAAAAATGAGGGCACCAGGCTGGTCAATATGGAAGCGGAGCTTGCCGGCTCAGTTATAGGTCAGGATGAAGCCATAAAAAAAGTTGTCAAAGCTATCCGGCGGAACAGGGCCGGTCTTAAAGATCCTAAAAAACCAATCGGGTCACTTATATTCCTGGGACCTACCGGCGTTGGCAAAACGCATCTGGCAAAAGTCCTGGCAAAATATCTCTTTGATTCCGAGGATGCACTGATCAGGGTGGATATGAGCGAATACATGGAAAAATTTGCCGTTTCCCGTCTTGTAGGCGCACCTCCGGGGTATGTCGGATATGAGGAAGGCGGCCAGCTGACCGAGAAAGTCAGAAGAAAACCATATTCCATCGTATTGCTTGATGAAATTGAAAAAGCCCACCCTGATGTTTTCCATCTTCTCCTGCAGGTACTCGATGATGGAGTCCTGACTGACAGCATGGGCCGGAGGGTCGATTTCAAAAATACCATCATCATCATGACCTCTAACATCGGATCACGCCAGTTAAAAGATTTTGGAGAAGGTATCGGTTTCAGTACATCAGCAAAAAGAACTTCAAGGTCTAATTTCGCAAGGGGCGTCATTGAAAGTGCCCTGAAAAAAACATTTGCACCTGAATTCCTGAACCGGATAGATGATGTTGTTATCTTCGATTCCCTTGAGATTGAGGACATCCATAAGATAATTGAAATTGAATTAAAGTACGTCTTCAAACGTATTGAAGACCTCGGCTTCTCAGTTCAACTGACCGATACAGCAAAGGATTATATCGTAGAAAAAGGCTGGGATGTCCAGTTTGGTGCAAGACCATTAAAAAGAGCTATCCAGAAATACCTGGAAGATCCTTTAGCAGAAGAGATCATCAAGACAAAGATTGAACCCGGATCCGTTATAATGGTAGATTATGATAAGGAATCGGATGAAATCAGGATTAACATTCAAAAATCCTGATGATCAGAATATTCCGGTAATAATCGATCAAGTCGTTTTCCGACCCTTTTATGGTTGAACGATTAACTTTTTACCTGTAACGTAGTTGTAATATCCATTCAGGTTATCTATGATATCTTTATTTTCCCTGTTAAGATACTTGATATCGACTGTGAAACCTGTATTTTGAAAATGGATGATCCTGTTTTTGGTGTTCTCAATATAAAAATTATCCTCAGAAGGCTCTTTCACTTCAAGAAAATGGCTAAACAGGCTGGCTTTAATATCTGTTTTGGGATTTTTAAAAATATATTCGCCCATAAAGAATGAATCATTCATAAAATAGAACACAATGATGGCCTTACTTCCGGCAGTGGTGGACTGGTATCCAAGTGCTTTTATCTCGAAATCAAGTTGATCAAACACAAAAGCATTAAAGCAATAAGGTTTGCCTTTTTTCTTCAGGAAATCTTTATAATCGATAAAATAAGGTGTGTTTTCAAAATAAATATCCTTATATGATTTATAAGATGGGATTTCCTCCTTTTTAGCCAGGACAAAAAGTAAATGGGCTATGAAGTCATCCCGGAAACAATATTGAAACGGACTTCTGACGAAATATTTCTTGTAATTGTGAAGGAACTCGTAACTGTAATGACCATAAACCATCCTGATGAGAATAAGTTTTATTGCCTTTCTGAAGATAAATATAAGGAGAATTAAGAAAAAACACACTCCTGCCCCTATTAACATCAATTTTATATCCATTGGAAATATATACACTAAGAAGGATTTATCATTAATAATCTCAGAAAGTAATATCTTTTGTTTGAAAAAGTTATCAATATATATGGATATTAATCACAAAGCAGCGTTGACGCTGACTATTAGTGACCTGCCAATATTTATTTATCTTTGCCGCAAATTTTTAAAATCAAACTGATGGACGAAAGCAAAAACATTACCGGCGGAGACTTTCTTGTCAAAGATGTAGCTTGTGATAACATCTTCATTCCAGAGGAATTCAATGAAGAGCAAAAGATGATCACGCAAACCTGCGATGATTTCCTTGAATCTGAAGTTTTCCCCATGCTTGACAGGATTGACAAACAGGAACTTGGACTTATGCCCAAACTTCTTGGCAAAGCCGGGGAACTTGGGCTTCTGGCCATTTCCATCCCGGAGGAGTATGAAGGCTTCGGACAATCTTTTCTCACGGCCATGCGAGCCAATGAATCGCTGGGCGCCGGTTATTCCTTTACAGTGGCATATTCGGCTCATGTCGGGATCGGTACGATGCCCATTGTTTATTACGGCAATGAATTTCAGAAACGTAAATATCTTCCTAAACTTGCTACCGGTGAATGGATTGCTGCCTATTGCCTTACAGAGCCCAATGCAGGTTCAGACGCCAACTCCGGAAGGACAAAGGCCACATTGTCGGACGATGGAAAGCATTATATATTGAATGGTCAGAAAATGTGGATCACCAATGGCGGTTTTGCCGATGTACTGACTGTTTTTGCAAAGATTGACAATGACCGCGTCCTCAGTGCATTTATTGTTGACAGCAACCTGCCCGGGATCAGTATGAACCCGGAAGAAAATAAAATGGGGATCAAAGGATCATCTACCCGGCAAATATTTTTCAATGACGTGAAAGTCCCTGTTGAAAACCTGCTGGGCAAACCCGGTGAAGGCTTCAGGATCGCATTAAGTATCCTGCATATGGGCAGGATCAAGCTCGGCGGAATTGTTCTCGGGGCAGCTAAACGTGCTATTAACCAATCCGTTAATTATGCAAATGAACGAAAACAGTTCGGTTCGCTGATATCAAGTTTCGGCGCCATTAAGCACAAGCTGGCTGAACAGGTAATCAGGACTTTTACCAATGAATCTGCCGTTTATCGTACCAGCATGAATATTGAAGAAGCTGCCAAAATAAATCTTGAAGCAGGCCTGGAAAAAGGTAAAGCTGAGATTGAAGCCATTGCCAGGTTTTCTGTAGAGTGCGCCATGTTGAAAGTATATGGATCAGAAGTCCTGGATTTTGTAGTTGATGAGGCCGTTCAAATATACGGCGGAATGGGATATTCTGCAGAAGCACCGATAGACAGGGCTTACCGGGATTCACGCATCAATCGTATTTTTGAAGGTACTAACGAGATCAACCGGCTCCTGGCCGCTGATTCAGCCATAAAAAAAGCTCAGAAAGGTGATTTTGACCTCTTTGGGAAAGCCAGGATCATTTTTGATTCCATAGATTCACTTGATGATATTGAACCCGAATTCCCCGGTTATTTTGAAGAGAAATATCATTATATCCACAACTTTAAAAAGGCTACCTTACTTGTCATTCATGCTTTTTCGGAAAGATACAGGAAGAACCTGATCAATGAACAGGAGATCATGATGAATGTAGCCGATATGATGATGCAGCTTTACATGTCCGAATCAACTCTTTTACGGTTGGACAAGATGCAGAAGTATTTCGATGACAAGCATATAAGTATTTACCAGGATATCCTGGATGTATTTATCTATGAAGCAGCGGCCAGGATCGGTAAATCGGGAAAAGATGCCATTAACTCCATTGAAGAAGGAGATCTTCAGAAAAAATTAAACAGGGCATTGGATATATTCACCCGGGTGGCTCCTGTTGACATAAAAGAAGCCCGCCGGCGAATTGCCGACAGGCTTATATACGATACCAGGTACACTTTCTGACCGGGTTTTATTTCAGAATATGCTTTGAAACGACCTGCCTGTTCACCTGGTTGGTCCCTTCATAGATCTGGGAAAGTTTGGCATCACGCATCATTTTCTCTACCGGATGTTCTTTAGAATAACCTTCGCCACCCATAACCTGGACAGCATCAGTGGTGACCTTCATAGCTACGTCGGTCGCATAATACTTAGACATGGCCGATAATTTAGAGAAATCTTTCTGCTGGGTATCATAAGCCCATGCTGCCCGCCAGACCAGCATCCTGGCTGCTTCAATCTCCGTCGCCATATCCGATAATATGAACGATACGCCCTGCAGATTGGTAACCGGGTGACCAAACTGTATCCTTTTCTTGGCCCATTCCCTGGAATAATCAAATGCAGACTGGGCATTCCCTATAGCTGCAGCCGCTACCCCTGTCCTGGTCCGGTCAAATGTTTTCATAGCTATCAAAAAGCCGTATCCTTCCCCTCCAAACAAGTTTTCAGCAGGTACTTCGACATTCTCAAATTTGATTTCATTTTGAACAGAAGCCCGCTGGCCCATTTTGTCCAGCCGGGAAACCATGGTTATCCCCGGTGTATCTTTCTGAACTGCAAAAGCACTTAAACTTCGTGAACCCCTTTCAGGATCTGCAAGGGCAAAAACAGTGATATATTCAGCGACTTCTCCATTGGTTATAAATCGCTTGTGACCATTTAAAATGTACTTATCGCCTTTTTTAATCGCAGTTGATTTGATTCCCTGGACATCCGAACCGGCATTAGGCTCTGTTAAAGCATAAGCCGCAACGCCTTTCTTTTCAATAATTTCACCGAAGATCCGTTTTTTCTGTTCATCCGAACCCATTAATAGGAGAGGAGTCAAGGCCAGTGTGCTTGCATCAATGCATATTCCGATACCTGTGCAGCCATAACCCAATTCTTCAGAGGAGAGTGCGCCGTCAAGAATGTTGTGGCCATGGCCACCATATTCTACCGGCAGAGATGCATTGATAATCTTTTCATCATAAGCCGCCCGAACGATATCCCAGGGAAAAGTTGCTGATGCGTCATATTTCATCCTGTTGGGAACGATCCAGCGGTTAGAGAAATCACGATATTTCTCAATGATTTCCTGCTGCCTTTTATCTAATTGAAAATCAATCATAAAATAAAATGAATTAAGTTATAAAGAGCTAAATTAAAATTCCATAACAAATTTAAAATATTATCGATTGTCTTAACTGCAAGCCGAAAATAATCTTAGCAATGCTCGCAGTTAAAGCTTTTATTATACATCTCCATGGCTTTTAAACTCATACCCATGCTTGAGAAACCGCCATCGTGATAAAGGTTTTGCATCGTGACCTTTTTTGTCAGATCGGAAAACAGCGTGATGCAATAGTTTGCGCATTCTTCTGCCGTTGCATTTCCCAGCGGGGAATTACGTTCAGTAAAGTCCATCAGTCCTCCCATCACCCTAACCCCGCTTCCTGCAGTTGTCATGGTCGGGGATTGGGAAATAGTATTAATCCTGATCTTTCTTTCCCTGCCGTAAATGTAGCCGAAGCTCCGCGCAATTGATTCGAGAAGTGCTTTGGCATCAGCCATGTCATTGTATGCGTAAAGTGTTCTTTGTGCGGCAATATATGAAAGCGCAACCACAGAGCCCCATTCCTTTATTGCATTCATTCTGAATGCAACCTGGAGAAGTTTATGGAAAGATAAAGCGGATATATCGAGAGTCGTTTTAAAATAATCGTAATCAACTTCATTGTATACCCTCTTCTTCCTGACGTTCATCGACATCCCGATCGAATGCAGCACAAAATCGATCTGGCCGCCGAAAAATTCCATGGACTTGCTGAAGACCTGTTCCAGGTCTTTGACGCTGGTTGCATCCGCAGGGACCACAATCGTATTGCAATGTTTGGCTAATTCATCGACGGTGCCGAACCTCATAGCAATCGGTGTGTTGGAAAGAGTAAATTCTGCACCTTCTTCATAGGCCTTCAGCGCTACCTGCCAGGCAATGGATTTTTCATCCAGGGCTCCGAAAATTATTCCTTTTTTTCCTTTTAAGAGATTATAAGCCATTTTACATGAATTTAACTGTTTAGAAACTTAATGTATTTCTGAGGTTGATGTTAATAATTCCTTCGCTGCTGCCAGGGATGCAACGGTGACATCCCTGCCTCCTATCATCTTGGCCAGTTCAGCAACCCGCTCCTGGTGGTCAAGGAATTTTATATTGGAAAAAGTCACATTATTTTTGTTTTGTTTAAATACTGAATAATGATGTTGGGCTTTGCCTGCTATCTGCGGGAGATGAGTCACTGCAATGACCTGCATTCTTGAGGCTGCAGATGAAAGTACCTCTCCTACCCTGCCGGCAACATCACCCGATAACCCGTTATCAATCTCATCAAAAATAATCGTCGGCAGCAATTTTTTGGATGAAATAATGGATTTGATACTGAGCATAACCCTGGATAATTCGCCCCCGGATGCTATTTCTGAAAGTGGCTTTAAAGCATGTCCTTTGTTAGCATTAAAGTAAAATTCAATGTTATCGTTCCCCTCAATATTATATTCAGGTGTAAACTCCTGCCTTATTTCAAAACGGGCCTCCGGGATTCCCATGTGTTTCAGGGAAGAGACAATCTGGTTTTCAAGTGCAGGAAAAGCTGCTTTTCTTTTTTCAGACAACCTGGCAGCAAAGGCTTCCATGTCTTGCTGCTGTGACATTACCAGGCTTTCCAGTTCTTTTATCTTGTTTTCAAGTGAGGTATAATCCTGCAACTCCAGGTCAAGTTTTTTAGAAATTTCTATAAGTTCAGCGACTGAATTGACATGATGTTTTTGCTGAAGCCGGTATAGCAAATCGAGCCTCTGCTGAATAATGATCAGTTGTTCCTGGTTGAAATCGATGCTTTCATTCAGCTTCACCAGTTCCAGGTGTATGTCTTTCAGGTCGATAATATCCGACCGGAACCTGGCGGTCAATTGTTCAAGGTCCGGGTGATAGGCTGCAATCCTGTGAAGGCTTGCTTCAGCCTGGGATAATAGATTCAGTATACTGTTCTCATCGTCATTCAGGAATCCCTGAACCTGGAATAGTGTGCTTTTTATTTCTTCCGCATGGGTTATAAGCGAAAGTTTTTCTTCCCATTGTTCCTGTTCGTCCGGTATGAGCCCTGCCGTTAAAAGTTCATTCAGTAAAAACTGTTTGTAATCCAGCGTCGAACGGGCATTGTTCTCCTGTTCAATGAGGCCTTTGAGCACTGCCCTGGCATTTCTCAGATCCAGGTAAAGCTTTTGATATTGAGCAACATCTGGTTCAAGTCCTGCAAAACTGTCGATCACGGAAAGCTGGAAACCAGGATCCTGCAAAGAAGAGGTGGCGTGCTGGGCATGTATATCAACCAGGAGATCCCCCAGTATTTTGAGCTGGTTAAGGTTCACCGGGGTATCATTGATAAAAGCCCTTGATTTTCCGTTCGGATGAATTTCACGACGCAGGATGGTCAGTTCCTCATAATCCAGTCCGGCTTCAGTAAATAAATGCTTCAGGTTATATTTTGCAATTGAAAAAGTGGCTTCCACGACGCATTTTTTGGCCGGGTCAAGCAGGAACTGAGTGTCTGCTCTTTTTCCAAGCACCAGGTCCAGTGCATCGACAAGAATTGACTTCCCGGCCCCAGTTTCACCTGTAATCGCTGTGAACCCCTTGTAAAAATCGATATCAAGGTGATCTATGAGTGCATAATTTTCTATGGCAAGATGTGTAACCATTCAGTAAAACCGGCTTATTTCTGAAGGATTTTCTGGTATGTCATGGCATTGGACGGGTCAATTTCATTCAGGATTTTGACCGCATTTGTTTTTTCTGTCGGTACTCCTTCAGAAAAGACATTGACTAATTCATCCCTTTTGGAATCAGCAATAACCTGGAGAATTAACAGGCCCGGGCGCGATTGCTTAACCTGTTGCAGGTAATCCAGAGTAGCCAGGATGGTTTGCCTGCCTCTTTCAGGTGTTTCATACATAATATCCAGATCCTTTCAGATGGTATTCATAATAGAAACTACGGATACCAGAATATGAAGGGTTTGTCAGGTTTTCCAGTAACCAGAAGCGGTTCCTGGTACCTTCAGCAGAGTTCCATCCTTTGTAAGTTGTCGACTGAGCGGCATTAACAATATTCAAAGCAGCCTCGTAATATGGATCTCCCCCGTTTAAATATAAAAGAATCAAAATCAAGTCCGATCATGAAATAAGCATAATAGGCAAGAATGGAAGTCAGATTAGATGAGAACATCCCCACATTAAAATCGAGTGGCTGGTTTTCAATATATTCTATCTCAACATCTTTATCAATATAATTGAACAATACCGTATTATAAGTTGAATTGAAGACGGGCCTTCGTAAAGCTATGGTCATATCACACCTGAAAAAATCAGTTGAAGGGCGGTCTGTCACATTGATCAATATTGAACACTCAATTTTTTCAGTGGGTTTAAATGTATAATTTGTCCAATTTTGATTGTTCATAAACTCATATATGGCATTTTTCATCGTTTCATAAACCCTGCGGTCAGAGCCCTGAACTTGCTGGCTGCTCACTTCAACATTGCACAGTAGTTCCTGTGATTGTGCTTTTAGCATAAATAAACTCAAAATCAATAAAATAGATGTCTTATACATGAAGTTGAGAATTAAATAATTAATTTCAATAATTTGATATTCAAATTATTGACCCGATAATCCTAATGATATCTTGTGCTGCTTCCCTTTTAGGTTTCAGTGGGAAGTGCTGGACCTGACCTGATTTGAAAATAACAGATATTTTATTTGTAGGGGATTTGAAACCGGCACCTGGTTCACGAAGGGAATTCAATACGATAAAGTCCAGGTTTTTACTATTCAGTTTTTTCCTCGCATTCTCTTCTTCATGATCAGTTTCAAGGGCAAAACCGACCAGTATCTGACCTGGCCTTTTTGTTTTTCCTATTTCTGCCAGGATATCGCGGGTAGGTATTAAGTTTTATTTCGAGATCAGATCCGGACTTTTTCAATTTCGAAGCAGCCTGTGCAACAGGTTTATAATCAGCAACCGCAGCAGCCATTACAATAATGTCGGCAGTTTCTTTTTCAGCCATGCAACTGTCATACATTTCATCAGCAGATGTCACGTCGATCCTCTTGATATGAGGATGTTGTATATTTAAATGCACCGGTCCGGAAACCAGGGTCACATCCGCACCCATTGCAGCTAATTCTTCAGCAATTGAGAAACCCATCAAACCAGATGAATGATTTCCTATAAAGCGCACAGGATCAATGGCTTCTATGGTCGGACCTGCCGTTACCAAAACTTTTTTTCCTGAAAAGGCCTGTATCCCGCCCCTTGAAGAATTCGCAAACCAGGTTAAAGATATTTTCCGGTTCTTCCATTCTTCCGGCACCGCTCAGGCCGCTGGCGAGTTCACCGACAACCGGATCGATCAGGGTATATCCGAAAGACTGGAGGATTTCAATATTTTTTTGTGTTGCAGGGTGCCTGAACATATCCAGGTCCATGGCAGGTGCAAAAAAAACAGGGCATTTAGCTGACAGAAAGGCGGTCAGAAAAAAATTATCGGCAATGCCATGTGCCATTTTAGCCAGCGTATTGGCAGAAACAGGCGCCAGAATATAAATATCAGCCCATCGGCCTAATTCAACATGGCTATTCCAGGTGCCGTCTTCCGGATTAAATGGCTCAATAATAACCGGGTTACCTGATAAGGTTGAAAGTGTCAAAGGGGTTACAAAGTCGGTTGCTGCCCTGGTCATCATAACTTTGACCTCTGCCCCTTCTTTTTTAAACAACCTGATCAGAGCAGGTGTTTTAAAGGCGGCAATGCTACCGGTAATCCCGATGACTATTTTTTTACCTTTCAGCATGAACCAATTTAATGTGATTTCTTTTTCTTTAATTTCCTTGTGTGGATTCCGGAAATACACCTGGTCATTCAGATATTCATTAACAGCTATTAAGGTCGGTTTTGGCAACCTTTCATAAAACCTGGCTATTTCAATCTGCTCTTTGTTTTCAAATACTTCTTCCAGGTTGTCGTTGGTCGTGGCAAATTCTTCAATTTTCTTGCTTAATTCATCCTTCAGCTCAAGCGCGATCTGGTTCGATCTTTTGGAGATAATAACAACAGTTTCATAAATATTACCTGTTTGTTCGCTGAATTTACGCGTGTCACGTGTCACGGCTTCAGGGTCGGTCTTGACTTTTTTGTAATCCATATGATTGAATTTAATTAATATCAATATTGTTATGCGAAGTGGCATTGCCCTGAATCTGATTCATGACGATGCGGTTCATATTTTTGGCTTCCTTTAGATACTTTGTTTCAGGGAATTGAAAAACCAGTTCATTGTATGCATCCAAAGCAGCCTGGTAACGTTCGGATTGTTTTGAAAGAATACTATTCTCTGCGTAGTTATAATTTGATTTCAGGATATGAAAAAGGATTTCTTCTTTGTATTCTGTATCGGGGTATTCTTTCATAATATTTTTGTAAGAATAGATTGCCGCTTCATACAGCTTCATTTTGAGATACAGGTTCGCGATGTCGAGATCTTTCCGCTGTAATTTTGCCCTTAACTCGTCGATAAGTTTATTGGCTTCCTCAACCCTGTCACTGTCAGAATAAAGGTTAATGAAAAGCTGTAACTCTTTAATGGCAGTGTAGGTATTTGTCTGGTCAAGGCTTGAAATGGGGGAATCAAGAAAATAGCAATAGGCATTCATAAACATGGCTTCTTCGGCCAGTGAGCTTCTCGGGTAGTTGTTCACAAAACGCTTGAAATAATAACTGGCCAGAACATAATCCTTTTGGTGATAATAACAATATGCATAATAGAACTGCATTTTTTCAGCTTTTTCTGTCCCCTGGTAAAAATTGATCAGTTGCTGAAATAACTGTAAAGCCCGGTAATAATCGTTACTTCTCATAGTAATCTATCGCGGCGGCATACTTTGCCTCGTTGTCAGTACTTTTAACCAGTTTCTGGTGCTTTCCGCAGCTAACCAGTAATAATACAGCTAAAAGTAGGAATAGTATAAGGCGGTTAAAAAACATCGTGCAAAAGTACAAATTTTTGATTTACTGATAACGTGGTAGTTGGCAAATATTATCATCTTCAATTCATTTGAAACAACCCGAATAATTAATAATTTTGCCGATTCAAATTAAAAGGAACTTAAATACTAACTCTTAAAACCGATTGTCGTGGATATATTTAAAAAGATCACAGAAAAGATGGGGCCCTTAGGCAAATATTATGAAGTCTGGCCATGGATATTATTTGTTTCCAAAGCTGGAAGGGGATATTTCAGACAAGATGATGTTTAATGGAAAAGAAAGGCTGGTGTGGAGCCTGAACAATTACCTGGGGCTGGCTAACCACCCTGAAGTGAGGAAGGCCGACGCAGAGGCCGCTGCAAAATTCGGACTCGCATACCAGATGGGAGCCCGCATGATGTCGGGCCAGACAATATACCACGAGCAATTTGAAAAAGAAGTCGCCGAATTTGTTGGCAAAGAAGCGGCTTACCTGTTAAATTACGGTTACCAGGGAATGGTTTCCCTGATCCAGACGATTGTCGACCGGAAAGATGTCATCGTTTACGATTCGGAAGCCCATGCCTGTATCATTGACGGAATGCTGCTGCATTTCGGTAAAAGGTTTGTCTATCCGCACAATAACATGCAGAACCTTGAAAAGGAACTTCAGAGGGCAACAAAAATCACACAGGAAACGGGTGGCGGGATCCTGGTCATTACAGAAGGCGTTTATGGCATGGCAGGAGACCTGGGAAATCTCAGGGAAATAGTTGAATTAAAGAAAAAATACCCGTTCAGGTTACTGGTTGATGATGCACATGGTTTTGGCACGATGGGCAAAAACGGAAAGGGTACCGGTGAGCACCTTGGCGTCCAGGATGAGATTGATATTTATTTCGCCACTTTTGCCAAAGCTTTCGCGGGTATAGGAGGGTTTATCGCCTCTGATAAATCCGTGATCAAATTCCTGATGTACAATTTAAGATCACAGGTTTATGCCAAATCCCTGCCTGTTGCCATGACAATCGGTGCTATCAAGAGGCTGGAGATCTTAAAAAATGAACCGCAACACAGGGAAAAGCTGTGGACGATAGTTAATGCCCTGCAGAAAGGGCTCAGGGAAAAAGGATTTGATATCGGTAAAACCGAATCACCCGTGACACCGGTATATTTCACCGGGGGTGTCAGTGAAGCCACCCAGATCACTTATGAACTCCGGGAAAAACATAACGTATTCTGTTCAATTGTGGTTTACCCGGTGGTGCCCAAAGATGTGATCATGTTGCGGCTGATCCCCACAGCAGTGCATACCCTTGAAGATGTTGAATATACTATCAACGCTTTTGCCCAGGTGAAACAAAAACTCGATGCTGGTGAATTCTCTGATGGGCAAATCGAAGACAATGAAACTTTAACAATTCTTTCTCCGATCCCCCTGGTGACTGAAATTATTACCGGGTTAGTTTTACATGATGTCAAATCACACCCAGAATAAGAAGCGGTCATATTCTTCTATCTATAAAATTTATAGAAGGATAAAATTTATCCGGTATAAAAAGAAAGTCATCAAAAGAAACAAGCTTGAGATCAGGAAGAAAGAAATCCTGGAAAGCATTGAGAACAGGCGTCATCTTGAAGAATTCAAACTATCCGAAAAACAAAAACACCGGTTAAAGATTAAGGCTGAACGTGAAATTGACAGGAAATTAAAAAAGGAATTTAAAGAAGAATTCAGGCAAAGGGATTTGCTGGCCAGGCAGGAATGGGAAAAGCTGTCGTCAGAGGATAAAGCCAGGGCAAAGAAAGCCCGGTTACAGGAAAAGAGAGACAGGAAAAAGCAACTGCGTCATGCTATGAAAAACAGGCGCACCAATTTCATTTATTTCATCCGGTCTGTTAATTTAAAAAACCTGAAGAAGAGATTTAGGGAATTCAGGGAAAATGCCCCAAACCGAAGGCTATTTGTGCTTATATCATTCAATTCAACGGTACTTTTCCTGCTTTCATATTTAAGTTTATTCCTTGTTTCGCAAGCCATTACTGTTATTGCTGCAAGTTTTTTTGATTACCCCACCCATGTTTACTATTACGAAATTTATTTTAACATAAGCCCTGAAGCCTGGTATCATGATTCGGTCAAAACCATATTCTCTGCCGGGCCGCTGGTAAATTTCGTAATAGGGATAACTTTTCTGATCATTTACAGTAATATAAGGGAGTGGACAGGGCCTTTCAAACTTTTTTTCCTCTGGGGATTTCTGCATGCCGTAAATATGCTTTTTGGTGCTATGCTTGTTGGCACATTGTTTGAAACCGGCGTCGGGCATGTGATCAGCTGGATGTACATTATGGATACGGGAAGGGTATTATATTCCATCATATCCATTTTCTTGCTGGTCATAGCCGGGTTGCTGGCGACCAAGTATTTTTTAATTTCAGGAAACACTTATTACAATGAGATTAACAGGTATAACAGGACATCCTTCATTATTTCGCAGGTACTCATGCCTTACCTGTTTGGAAATGCATTCCTGGTCATTCTAAGGCAGCCTAGATTTATTTTTTACGATACCTTTATTGCACTAACCATGATTATTTGCATTCTTCCCGTTTTGATAACCTATCAGCTCATACAACGAACTCTACTTTGAGGAAGAAGAAAAGAAACCCGGAATGACATGGATGGCCATAGCTATTCTTGCCGGTGTAGTATTAATTTTCAGGGGGGTCCTGGAAATCGGGCTTCATTTTGGCGGATAACCTGGAATCAACGGGTAATTACCATCTTTTTTATTCCGGCACCTTTTTCCGTTTCAAACCAGATAAAATACATGCCAGGATTTATTGACTGCAGGTTTATTTTGCGTTTTGAAATATCAATTTCCGGCAGGCTGAACTTTTTTCCGGAAAGATCATACATTTTAATCTGAACTACAGGAATATCGGATTCAAAATAAAGCAAATCACCGTTTGAAGGGTTTGGATAGATCCGGATCATATTGCTCACCTGGTTGTTGTCAATGCCTCCAACTCCATCAGGGACGAGCTTGATATCCAATATCGAAGCCTGCCTGTTAGTAACAGAAACATTGTTTACGAATTTAGTTTCGTAATTCGGAGCTGAAAATTTGAGGGTATAAGTACCCGCTGCAAGCAGCCTGTGGTAATTACCATTTGGTAAAGTGGAATAGACCCAGGAACTGTCTAAATCATGAAGCGGGACATAAATTTCTGCTTTGACCGGCCATCCTGTTACAGAATCCTTCACAGTTCCACGAATGCCAAAAGTGGATTGTTCCATATAATTCAGCAACGAGCGGTAATTATACTCCCAGTACATAGGTAAAGAGTCAGGATGTAATAGTTTGGTATCGGAAATTTCAAGTGTAAATTCCCGGCACTGATGGAAATAGTTCATATAATCCTGTCTCCCGCCTGAAATAGTATACCATGCATAGCCATTTGTTATTCCGTTATCGAAATCTGCCATATAGCCCCAGGGACAATTTTCATGGACATTATCCGCATATTCACGGCAAACATACTGCCACCAGCTGTCATCGGCAGCCAGCCTGCTCCAGGTGTCCCAAGGATAATTACAAACAGCCGTTCCCGCCATGCAGATTGGCAGATGCAACAAAATGTTTGTTTTCTGCAAATTCCATAAAGCGAAGTGTCTCGGTCTGCCACTCTTCCCCGTCAGGATGCGGCCCGTCTTCCGGATCAGAATAATTACGGTTCAGATCAACCCAGTTGGAATTATATCTTATCGCATTGTTGACAGTATTATTGCCTCCGTAATAGGTGCCGTCAGGATTCGCCAGCGGATTGATCCAAATTTCAATCTGATCAACGATATTGGTGACTTTTGGATCTGTCCCGTAATTTGATAACAGGTAATTTATCAATCGTAACATTAAGACATAACCAGTAAGTTCATCGCCATGGATGCTTGATGTGTAAAGGAATTGCGGCTCATTTTCACTTATCCCGACATTATCGGATATCTTGGCAACCAGCAACTCCCTGCCCATAACGGATGTACCTATCGAAGTTACCTGGCATAATTCCGGGTATTCCGTTGCAAATTGATACATCATATCTACATACGCATCATAAGTCGGGTAAAAATCCCATTCCTGGATATTCCTGATATCAACTTCAGATTTCATATTCAGAAATCCCTGGAAATCACCTGGATGTGGTAAAATTTCATAGGATATGCCATAATCAAGAAACCGTGAAAACTCTTTCTTATTTGCATATGCGTGAACTTTGCCTGCCTGGTCGACTTTATCAATAGAAATTATTCTGCTCAGCTCCTGCACCGATGTCCCGGTTTGAAGTATTAAAGGAAAAATATTGTTCCCCTTCATTCGCGTAAAGATGGTCAATCACATCATCCTTTTGACTGACCTGGCCAGAGGAAATCAATAAAGGTCAGCAAGAATGATAAATTAATAAGAGCGGTTTTAAGAATAAATGTTTTCATAAATGAATTGAAGAGTTTAATAATAGTACTTAACATAATTCAGCCTGGTTTTTAAGCAGGAACTCAATTTGTTCAGCAATCAGCGAATGGACATTTTTGTTAACTTTAACCAGGGGCAGCCTGACATTGCTTTTGCAAAGCCCGATGATCTCCATAGCTGCCTTTACCCCGGATGGATTTCCATCCATAAACAAGGCATTTGTAAACCTGAGTAGGTCAAAATGCAGGTTTCTTGCCTTTGAAAATTTACCTTTAAGACACAGGTTTACCATTTCCGAGAACTGCTGCGGGAAAGCATTGGCAACCACGGAAATAACTCCGTCGGCGCCCAGAGCCATCATGGGCAGTGTGAGTGCATCATCTCCCGAAATCACCAGGAAACCCTGGGGTCTGTCTTTCAGAATATCCATACATTGCAATAAGTTTCCCGATGCTTCTTTGATCCCGATAATATTGCTGAAATCACTGGCAAGTTTGAGTGTGGTCTCAGCCGATATATTCATGCTTGTTCTTCCCGGAACATTATAAAGGATGACAGGTACCGGGCATGCGCCTGCGATTGCCTTATAATGATTGTAAAGCCCTTTTTGCTGGGGCTTATTATAGTATGGACAAACGGATAGTATAGCATCAATGCCATCAAAGGAAGTGGCTTTAATCGTGTTGATAACCTCCTGGGTGTTATTTCCACCCAATCCGGCGACGACAGGAACCCTTTTATTAACCGTTTCCATGACAAATTCCAGGACGGCAACTTTTTCATCACGGGATAAAGTAACAGATTCCCCTGTTGTTCCAAGTGCGACAATATAATTAATCCCGCCCTTAATGATATGTTCAATGATTTTTTCAAAAGAACCGAAATCAATATTTCCGGAATCATGGAACGGTGTGATAATGGCTACACCAGTTCCCTTAAAAATATCAGACATTTTCTTTCGGGTTTAAAATAGTTAAGATACTCATGAATATTTTCCAGAAAAGCTATCTGGTCATGGTTTTCATCAGCAAGCAGCATGATATCATATATGCGGGAAAGCTCATTATATTTTTTGCCTGGCATTTCTTTATCCGTACGCACCGACTTTGAGTCTGGCTTTCGACATTCCTGCAATATATTTCAAAGGAAATACATTTTCAGACGAGATATTGATACAGATATCAAAATCAGTTTCTATAAAATCCTGCACACAAGGAGCTTTGGGAATATGGAACCAGTTGATTTGCCCTGGATTAAAAAAATCGAAAGAAAGCACAGGTAGAAAATGATTGGTAACCAGTTTATTACTTGCATACCCAAGTGCTTTCACTTTAATTTTCTTTCTCCTGCAATTTCTGAAAATATTTCTGGATAGAATAGTAAACCGCATCTTCGGTCAGTTCAAATAAAATACCAACTGATCCGGCTGAATTAATATTTACGAGCTTCCTCTTTCTTTTAAAGGAAGCAATTCCTTTATTCAAGAAATAGTTGCCTGTTTTGATCCGGATTTGTTGTATAAAATTCATCGTTTTTAAGAAGAAGGGATTTGTAAAAATAACAAGAATTTATTCAACACTGAACCTTTTTCATCTATTGTCCAGCTATTTTCCACTTTCCCAAAGTACATCCTGTGATAATCTTTTAAAGGATAATTGGATTCAATTTTTGGATCAAGGAAATGACCGGGCTCCAGGTCATGATAATAAATTTTCCTGCATTCAAATACCAGCCTGGCTCCTTGAAAGTAAATATTTCCTCTTTCTGTTTCAACCGGGATTAATCCGGTGCTGATAATTTTATCAACATCTTTGCCTGACCTTGAACCGCAAAAGTTGAGAATATCTTTAAAACCCGGTTTGAAAAAACTGAGGGTAAACCATTCATATTGCTCAAGAAACTGGAAAGTATATCGCTGAGGCCTTACAAATATAAATGCCACGGGCTGATGCCATATAATACCAAAGCCACCCCAGGATGCGGTCATCGTATTAAAATGTCCGGTTATACCTGCTGTGATCAGCATCCAGTCTTTATCTAAAAGACGGAAGACACTTTCATTAATATCATATGGATCAATTCTTTTCATCATTTGCCTTGTTTTTTTAACCCTTTTCAAAGAAAGTAAATTTAAAGGGTTTGTTCCCAGGTCCTGAATATTTTTTTGTGTGAACCTCAAAACCTGGTCATAATAGAGAATTACGACCGGTGATTCATCCATCATAACCTGGTTCATTTGCCTGTATATATTTAGTCCGCTCCGTTTCACTGGTTGTTCATCTGGGATTTTTCATAAAGGGAATCGTAGGTTTCGCTTTGAAAGCGGGAGTAATTGGGGCCCGGCGGGCGCAAAATTTTTACCTGTGAATAATGAAAGATAATTTTCCTCATCGGGATAATCTGCGATCCAGGAAGCCCTGAAAAAGTTGATTTTCGAATAGGCTTTCATCTGCATCAAGGTTGCGGCAGGATTAACTTCAATTTTAATTTTCAGGCCGATTTCTTCCAGCTGATGCTGCAGATATTTGAAGAGATCGACATATTCAGCGGTGGTATGCAGGGTTATTTCAGGAATTTCTTCCGGATTTTCATACCCGGCTTCCCTGATGAGCTGCCGTGCTTTGGCCGGATTATAATCATAAGCAGTCAGGGAAGAATCGAAGGCAGGTAAACCGGGCGGAATTATCCCGTAAATTCCCGGATACCCGATGTTATTCCTCAGGTAACGGATCATTTTTTCACGGTCAAATCCATGGTTTATGGCCTGTCTGACCTTTTTATGCCTTAGCGGGCTGTTTTTAACAATTTCCAGCGTTGTATCCACAAGGATGCCAAGATATTCAGTATTCAGATAACGGCTGTGTCAGCATATTAAACCTGTCCTGGTATTTCGCTCTGCAGCTGACCATCTTTCGTCAGTAATTCATCTTTATAAGATTGATCAAGACCGGAGATAAAATCCAGGTTGCCTTTGACAAATTCAAGAAAAGCGGATTGTTTATCAATCAGGAATGTGACTGCAACGGCATCAAGATAAGGAAGGCGTTTATCCCTGGTCACTTTCGAAATACCTGTCATTTTTAACCAGGACAAGTTTAACATTTTCTTTCCAGGTATTCAAGCTGAAAAGGGCCTGTGCCTGAAGGGTCTCGCCGGAAGTCTGCACCGGCATCGCTGATAACTTCTTCCGGGACAACACTGCAATAGATCATGGTAAGGATTCCGGCAAATGGTGGAAAGGGCTCGACCAGCCTGATCCGGAATGTCGAATCATCCAATAGCTTTGAAATGCATAATCCATCTATCCGTGCCTGGCCACCTTGCTGAAAACCCAGGCTCCCGGTGAAGCAAGAGCAGGATCAAGAATCCGGTTAAAGCTGAAAACAAAATCATGTGCGGTTACCTTTCTGCCTTTTCCATCTTTAAATGCAGGATGATCATGAAAAAAAACATCAGTCCTGAGGTGAAAAAGATAGGTTGTCCCGCTGCTGTCAATCTGCCAGTCTCTTTGCAATGCCGGGGCAGATATGCAGCTGGTCATCAAGCTGCAGTAAACCGTTATAAAGCTGGTTACATGCCCAGATATTTGCCTGGTCCTTGGCAAATGCAGGATCCAGCGAAGTAATATTCGAAAATTCATTATAACGGAATACCGTCAGTGATGGATCGTCATCGAAAGGGGAATTACAGGAGTTAAAAACAAATAATAAAAGAATTATAGTATACCACCTGTGCATCCTGCTGGAATTTAGCACAATGATATAAAAAAATTCTAATAGCCAGTCTTATCTGTTTGAGGAAGAGTTTCCACCGTCATTTTTCACCGTCAGGTCAAGCGGGTGCTTTACTTTATCCTTTAACAGGGCATGATTGATGACATCAATCATTTTATCGACATAAATAAAATTCAAACCTTCGATATAATCCTTTTTAACTTCTTCAATATCTTTTTTATTTTCGACTGAAAGGATGATATTTTTAATCTTAGCCCTTTTAGCTGCAAGTATCTTTTCTTTAATACCGCCAACAGGCAGTACTTTTCCCCTGAGGGTGATCTCACCGGTCATAGCCAGGTCGGATTTGACTTTTCTTTGTGTAAAGGCTGATGCAAGGGCAGTCAGCATGGTAATCCCTGCAGAAGGGCCATCTTTTGGCGTTGCGCCTTCCGGGACATGAATATGGACATTCCAGTTCGGGAAAACGGCCGGATCAAGATCAAGGCTCGGGGCATGCGATTTCAGGTATTCATAAGCAATGGTGGCAGATTCTTTCATAACATCGCCAAGGTTACCGGTAAGGGTAAGGTTTCCTTTACCCCTGCTCAGGCTGACTTCAACAAAAAGGATCTCCCCTCCTACTGCCGTCCAGGCCAGACCTGTCACAACACCGGGTACATCTATCCGGGTGTCCCGATCCTTCTGGTATCGCGGGACACCCATAATCTTCTCCAGGTCTTCCAAACTTAGTTTAGGATTGATAATCTTCATCCATCGCGACGAATTTCGCCCTGTTCCTGATGATCTTGGCAATGACTTTTTCAAGTGACCTCACGCCTGATTCCCGGGTATAATCATCGATGATCTTTTCCAGTACCTTTTTGGAGAAAATGATGTCGTTATCTTTCAAGCCATGCTCCCTGATCTGTTTCGGAACCAGGTGCCTTCTGGCGATTTCGGCTTTTTCTTCAAGCAGGTAACCGCTCAGGTCAATCACTTCCATCCTGTCGCGAAGTGCCGGATGAATAGTGGAAAGTGTATTTGCTGTGGCAAGGAACATCACCCTTGAAAGATCAAAGGTGATTTCAAGGTAATTATCATAGAATTCGAAATTCTGCTCCGGATCAAGGATTTCAAGCAAGGCTGCCTGGGGGTCCCCCTGGAAATTGTTGCCGCTAACTTTGTCCACTTCATCGAGCACAAAGACGGGATTGGCTGAACCTACTTTGCGCAGGCTTTGTATGATACGGCCCGGCATGGCGCCAATGTAAGTCTTTCTGTGACCGCGCAATTCGGACTTCATCACGTAACCCCCCGAGCGAAATCCTGATATAATTTCTTCCTAACGCCCTGGCAATAGATTTGCCAAGTGATGTTTTGCCGACGCCCGGAGGCCCTGCAAAACATAAAATGGGCGATTTCATATCCTTTTTAAGCTTCAGTACAGCAAGGTGTTCAATGATCCTTTCCTTGATTTTTTCAAGTCCGTAATGATCCTCATCCAGAACCTGCTGGGCTTTCTTCAGGTCAAAACTGTCAGTAGTGAAATCGTTCCAGGGAAGCTCGATCATAGTTTCCAGGTAATTCATCTGGATGGAATATTCTGCTGCCTGAGGGTTCATCCGCTGCAGCTTTTTAAGCTCTTTATCAAAGGCTATCGGCAACTTTAGCAGACCATTTCTTTTTGGAAGCCTTCACCTTCATATCATTGATTTCCTGCTCATGGGGGCTTCCTCCCAGTTCTTCCTGTATGGTCTTCAGCTGCTGGCTGAGCAGGTAATCACGCTGCTGTTTGTCAAGGTCCAGTTTGACTTTGTCCTGGATCTGGTTTTTAAGTTCGAGCATATGAAGTTCTTTTGCAAGGGCCGAAAGGACATCATTTGCCCTCTTCATAAGATCTGGCGTTTCAAGGAGTTTTTGTTTATCGACCAGGTCAATGTTCAGGTTTGAAGACACAAAATTGACAAGAAAGAAGGGGCTGTCGATGTTTTTTATGGCGAATGCCGCTTCTGACGGAATATTCGGGGAAAGTTTGATGATCTGGATGGCCAGGTCTTTCAAAGAAGCAGATCAGGGCCAAGAAATGTTCGTCCCTTTCAAGGATTTTATCAAAATCCGCCAGGTCCTTGATCTTTGCCCTGAAATAAGGCTCATCCTGCATGAAATCTTCAATTTCAAACCGCTTTTTACCCTGGATAATGACGGTCGTATTTCCGTCAGGCATCTGCAGTATCTTAATCAGTTGAGCCAGGGTGCCAACTTTGTACAGGTCTTTTTCTTCCGGATCTTCGATCGTGGAATCCTTTTGTGCAACCACTCCGATTGTCCTGTCGTTGCGGTATGATTCGCGTATCAGGCGGATTGATTTATCCCGTCCGACCGTAATGGGGATGACCACCCCGGGAAATAAAACGGTATTTCTGAGAGGCAGGATCGGCAACGACTCGGGAAGTTTTTCGGCCTGCATGAGTTCTTCTTCTTCTGATGAAAGAAGAGGAATGAATTCCGTGTCATTATCAATAGAATCTGAAAAGCGCTTTATATTAAAAAGATCATCCATATATAATTGTGTCAAATAAATAAAATAATTATCCAATAAAATCATTTGTTCAGGGCTGCGGTTCATTAGTCAGGTTAAAAATATCACGAAGAATACCTTCTTCTACCTGGTCGAACTCGAGTCCACGTCTCTGGAAAACCTTTTTCGCGACGGATACTGCACGGTCGATATGGTAAGCTTTGATGCCACCGGGTCCGCCCCAGGCAAAGCTCGGGATAAAATTTCTTTGATAGCCTGAGCCAAAGACATTGGAATTGATCCCAACTACCGTTCCGGTGTTAAACATGGTATTGATGCCGCATTTGGAATGATCACCCATGATAAGCCCGCAAAATTGCAGGCCGGTTTCGACAAATGTCTGGTCGGCATAATTCCACAACTTAATATTTTCATAGGTGTTTTTAAGGTTTGAAGTATTCGTATCAGCACCTATATTGCACCATTCGCCAATTACAGATTGTCCCATAAAGCCATCGTGAGCTTTATTAGAGTAAGCAAAGAATACAGAATTGTTGATCTCTCCACCGACCTTGCAATGAGGGTCCGATCGTCGTCGGACCATAGATTTTAGCACCCATCTTGACAACAGAATGATCACCCAGGGAGAAAGGGCCCCTGATCAGGCTGCCTTCCATGATTTCAGCGTCTTTACCAATATAAATAGGTCCAGTCGTTGAATTCAGGACACTGCATTCTACTTTGGCGCCTTTTTCAAGGAATATCCTGTCGCCAATTACCTGGTTCGTTTTGCTTATAGGTTCAGATTTTCTCTTGCTGGTCAAAAACTCGAAATCATTTTCAATAGCCTTCCCGTTTTGAGAAAAAATATCCCAGGTATGAATGATCTTCAGAATTGAGCTTTTTGATTCGACCATATTAACATCATCGATTTTTTCATCATCAAGACCATCAAGTTCGATGGAATGAAGGCGCATGGCTATGATGGCATCACCCTGAAACAGCACTTCCCCGGTTTTCAGTTTCAGAATTTCACTGAACAGGTCCTGGTTTGGGCAAACCGAACCATTAATCATGATATTGTCATCTTCCCTGACGATCGGGTATTTCTTCCGGAGATAACCTTCAGTTAATGTTGATGTTTTTTGGCCGAGATAATTCTCCCATTTTTCCCTGATAGTCATAATACCAATCCTCAAATCGGCAACCGGGCGCAGGTATGTGAGCGGGAAAAGGTTACTTCTGCGAAAATTATCAAATAAAATGAAATTCATAGGAAATATTTTACTGTAAAAATAAACAAAAAAGCCCTCTGCGTTAGCAAAGGGCTGATGTATCGTTGACAAGCATTTTACTCGGTCGGATTTTCTTTCTTTTCAAGATGCTGTTTGTACCTGTTTTTGAATTTATCAACCCTTCCAGCCGTATCAACCAGCTTCATCTTACCGGTGAAGTAAGGATGAGAAGTATTGGAAATTTCCAGCTTGATAAGCGGGTATTCTTTACCGTCCTCCCATGGAATGGTTTCTTTTGATTTAGCTGTGGATTTGGTCATAAAAGTATAACCATTCGACATATCTTTAAAAACAACAAAACGGTAATCTTTCGGATGAATATTCTTTTTCATGGCTTTATTCCTTTACAAATTCGGGCTGCAAAGGTACTAATTTTATTCAAATAAAAAAATGACTGCATGAATTTTCATTTGATTTTTCGCAAATTCATTAAAAAATCCATGGTATCTGCATTATCCGCATAATCCCAGAGTTCCGGAAACTGGCTCCGGCCGGGAGGAATGGCTGAATTTATTTCATCGCTTACAGATACAATGCACTGGATATGATCCTGAAGACTGAATAATTCATTTTTGAGTGATCCCACAGATTGATAAGTTTCTGTATGAAGCACTGAAATGGGTGATATCAAGGATTTATCTTCCTTTAACAACAGGAACCCGTTATCAAGGTGTGGGACCCTGTTTATCAAGAGAAGCGACTTCTGGTAGTCATAATTATTCCTGTATTTATGCAAATCTGAAAAGTAGGCGTAATGGTCAAAGCAAGGAATAACCTCTTCAATCCTGAAGCCTTCCGGAATATAAAGCTTGGAAACATTACGGCAGCCCAAACCGAAATAAATGAATATATCGTCTGCCAGTTTCCGAAGGTCGTCGTCTGTTTCGTGTCCTGTAATTACAGCCGCACTGTTCCTGTTTTTTCTGATGATATGCGGGTACTTGCCAAAATAGTATTCAAAATACCTTGAAGTGTTGTTACTACCTGTTGCAATGACCGCATCGAAATCTTTCATCGGTCCTTCCACGATCGTGAAACGGTTTCTAAGTTCCGGAATTGCTTCACAGAGCACATCCAGGACAACAGGGATTAGCCGGTCATCTGCAGAAGAAAGCCTGATTAGCGCATGGTTCCCGGAAGCCAGGACACAGAGAAGATCATGCAGACCAACCATCGGAATATTACCTGCCATGATGATGGCAACAGTTAACGGATCTCTACTGTTACCCGGTTCCGTTGAATAAAAATCTATCCACCTTTCAACCTTCTCCTTCTGCAAAGCTTCAGCCCAGGCGGAGAAAGCAAAACGAACAAAAGCAGGTGTGAACCAGGGATTATATAAACAACTGTTTTCAATAGTATCTGCAAGAACAGAAATGACCGGTGGTTCATCCCCCATCCTCAATTCTTTTAGCCGGGAAGCTTCACGGAATTGATTGCCCAGTATAGAGTAACCATGTATAAACTGATCGGGATGAATCATAAGCCGGAGTGCTCAACTGCTGCAAATTTAGGCTTTATTTAAATAAGCCTGCCTGATACAAATTTCCAGACAAAATTTATATCTTTGCTCTTCGTTAGATATTAAACAATAACCAGATCAAGGGTCAAAACATAAACTACTATGAAAAAACACAATTTTTTTGCCGGTCCTTCCATACTTCCGGCATTTACGGTCGAAAAGACTGCAGAAGCTATCATGAACCTGAACGGCATTGGTTTGTCACTCATGGAAGTATCTCACCGCAGCAAGGATTTCCAGGCTGTCATTGACGAAGCAGTTGCTCTCTTCAAAGAGCTGTTAAATATCCCTGAAGGCTACTCGGTCATTTTCCTGGGAGGTGGGGCCAGCCTTCAGTTTGCCATGGTGCCTTATAACATGCTGGAAACCAAAGCGGCTTATTTAAATACCGGGGAATGGGCTTCAAAAGCGATCAAGGAAGCAAAACTCTTCGGAGAAGTTATAACTGTTGCATCATCGGAAGACAAGACTTTCAATTATATCCCTCGTGGATTTAACGTACCTAAAGATGTTGATTATTTCCATGTTACGACCAATAATACGATCTACGGTACTGAATTATTTGAAGATTTTGATTTTGGCGTGCCTCTGGTAGCAGACATGTCGTCTGATATTTTAAGCCGCCCGATTGATGTTTCCAAATATGCATTAATATACGGCGGGGCTCAGAAGAACCTAGGCCCGGCCGGTGTTACTTTCGTAATCGTGAAGGATGATGCAGTGGGTAAAGTAACCCGTAAAATCCCCACGATGTTGAATTACAAAACCCATATCGATAAAGGGTCGCTCTACAATACTCCTCCTGTAGTGCCTATTTATGCTTGTCTTCAGACGCTTAAATGGTTAAAAGAGCTCGGTGGTGTTGAGGCTATAGAGAAAATCAATATTCAGAAATCCGCTAAACTTTATGCTGAAATTGACCGCAATCCGATGTTCAGGCCAACTATTCCGGATCCTGCAGATCGTTCCAGGATGAATGTGAGTTTTGTGCTGAATGAGAAATACAAACACCTTGAAGCCGCGTTCCAGGAATATGCCACGGCACAGGGAATGGTTGGCATAAAAGGCCATCGTTCAGTAGGCGGATTCAGGGCTTCCCTTTATAACGCCCTTCCTATGGCAAGTGTTGATGCCCTGATCACTACCATGAGGGAATTTGCCAATCAAAATTCATGAGAACGTTCATATATTAATATTTTTAACTGATAAAATATGAAGAAAGTACTGGTTGCAACCGATAAGCCTTTTGCTGCGGTTGCTGTTAAAGGGATCCGCCAAATCGTTGAAAGTGCCGGTTATGAATTGTTGCTTCTCGAAAAATACACCGACCCTTCCGACCTGATCAAAGCCGTTGAACAGGCAGATGCCATGATTGTCCGAAGCGACCTGGTTACTCCTGAAGTGATTAAAGCCGGAAAAAACCTTAAAATAGTTGTCAGGGCTGGTGCCGGTTATGATAATATCGATCTGCCCGCTTCGACAGCCGCCGGCGTTGTTGTTATGAATACCCCGGGCCAGAATTCCAATGCTGTTGCAGAACTTGTTCTTGGTATGATGGTGTATCAGATCCGGAACCATTTCAATGGGTCCTCCGGCACTGAGTTACTGGGAAAGACGATCGGATTGCATGCATACGGCAATGTCGGAAAGAATGTCGCCCGGATTGCCAAGGGTTTTGGAATGGAGGTATTTGCATTTGACCCTTTCGTCCCGGCCGATGTCATGGCTAAAGATGGCGTTACAGCTGTTGCGGATGTGCAGGGATTGTATTCAAAATGCCAGTTTGTTTCATTACATATGCCTGCTAATGAAAAAACAAAAAAATCAATCAACTTTGATTTGCTGTTTAAAATGCCCAAGGGTGCCGTACTCGTTAATACAGCCCGGAAAGAAGTGATTGATGAGGAATCGCTGCTGAAGATGTTTGCCGAGAGGGAAGATTTCAGGTACGTTTCAGATGTTGCCCCTGATTGCCTGGAAGTTCTTAAGGAGAAATTCCCTGGAAGGTATTTCGTAACACCGAAAAAAATGGGTGCACAGACCTCGGAGGCTAATGTTAATGCAGGCCTGGCAGCGGCAAGACAGATCGTGGATTTCTTTGAAAAAGGAGATACGCGTTTTAAGGTAAACTAATTGATTAAACATATTGAGACTGTTTCGATGCAGCATTTTATCCATAAATGAGAAACAGTCTCTCCCCTGTTATTTTTAAAGTAAACCAATTAAAATAAACTACCATGGATGCTGCATCTTCTGAAAGAAATCTGACTTTCTTCAGGTTTGAAGACCTGAGGATATATCACAAAGCCCTGGATTATATGGCCTGGGTTCATAAAACCACGCTTACATTTCCTGATTCAATGCAGGACAATATCGGCATCAGGTTCAACGAATCAGCCAGGGCCATTGCGTTGAACATTGCTGAAGGATCAGCAAGGAATAAGAGCCAGTTCATTTATTATCTGAAAATGGCCAAAAGTTCAGTGAGGGAATCACTTGTGCTTACTTCTTCAGTTAAAAAATATGGATATCTTACTGATAAACAAGAAGATGAATCCAGAAATTTCCTTATGGAAATGACTAAAATGATTGGCGCCCTGATTTCTTCTTTACAGCGGGGGCCAACCGGAAGCCGAGACATGGACGACGGTGATGAGGACCTTGATTTACCACCTCATCCTTTTGACTCTGATCATTATTAAATACTAATGTTATAACTATTATTGAATTTTATGGCAGTAATTAAATCTTTCCGGGGACTCAGACCCCCAAAGGAAATTGTTAAAGATTTAGCTTCCAGGCCTTATGATGTATTGGACTCAGAGGAAGCCAGAGAAGAAGTGGCGGGAAACCAGTATTCCCTGCTTCATATTATCAAGCCCGAAGTTGACCTCCCTCCTGAAACAGACCATTATGCCCGGGAAGTATATGACAAAGCCAAAGAAAACTTCAGAAAGTTCCAGGACAATGGCTGGCTAAAGGAAGATGAGGCAGGATACCTGTATATATACGCACAGACCATGAATGGCAAAACACAATATGGCCTGGTTGCCTGCGCCTCAGTTGAGGATTATCTGAATGGTATTATCAGGAAACATGAATTGACGAGGCCTGATAAAGAGGAAGACAGGAAAAAGCATGTCAGGGTTACCAATGCCAATATGGAGCCGGTCTTTTTCACTTATCCGGCAAATACAAAAGTTGATATGCTGGTTTCTTCATTTGTTGCCACACATGCCCCTGAATATGACTTTATTTCCACAGACGGTATTGGCCATCATTTCTGGGTGATCAGGGATCAAAAAGTAATCGCTGAACTTATCAGGCTTTTTGCCGGAATCCCTTATGTTTATGTTGCTGATGGTCATCACAGGACGGCTGCGGCTGCGCTGGTAGGAAATGAAAAGAAAGAAGCAACCCGAACCATAACGGCTCCGAGGAATACAACTATTTCCTGGCCGTCCATTTTCCTGATAACCAGCTCACGATAATCGATTATAACCGTGTTGTTAAAGATTTGAATGGATTGACCAAGGAAGCATTCATGGAGAAATTGAAGAAATAACTTTGAGGTTGAGGAGAAGGGACCGGATATATTTAAACCCGGTCAGTTGCATAATTTCAGCATGTACCTGGATGGAAAATGGTATTCACTGACAGCAAAACCAGGAACTTATAATGATCATGACCCGATCGGTGTGCTTGATGTGACCATCCTGTCAAACCTGGTGCTGGATGAAATCCTGGGCATAAAAGACCTGCGAAGGGACAAAAGAATTGATTTCGTAGGTGGTATCAGGGGATTGGGAGAATTGAAAAAAAGGGTCGACAGCGGTGAAATGGCAGTTGCATTTGCACTCTACCCTGTTTCCATGAAACAACTTATCGACATTGCTGACAGCGGAAACATCATGCCTCCGAAAACGACCTGGTTTGAGCCAAAACTCAGAAGCGGGCTTGTCGTTCACAAATTGGACCAGGCTAAGTAAGGATCCATTACAGGTCGAGGAAATCCTGGAATAAGACCTGGACGTAAGATTTTCCTTTCCGGATAAATGATTCAACCTGCTCTGGCGGCGTCCCTTCAGGGAATTCTTTTTTATAAAAATGCTGCCACTTCATACTGAACACAACCTCCCCCTCCCGGGATTTCCAGGTATATCCGTCATTAAGCACCACATAGGCGAATTCCGGTGAATAAGGATTGAAAAGGTCTGAACCCCATTTGAATTCATCGGCAGGAAGGCCAACTGTTGCAGGATTGTTTTGGGAATACTGCTGTTATCTGATATTCTATCATTTATAACCCCTTTGAATTCTTCTTTCAAAACATTTCCATAAAACATCAACGGAACCCTATGGAACTCAAAACTTTCATAGCGCCAGTTCTTAGGAGAACTATGGCCATGGTCAGCCACGATGATAAACAGGGTATTATCGAACCAGGGTTGTTTACGTGCCATTTCAAAATACTGTCCCAGGCACTTGTCGGCATAATAGGCAGAATTGATGAACGGATTTTCCGGTCCGGCCCAATCAATCACCGGTTCCATGGGATAATCATATGGTGAATGTGAACTCAAGGTGAAAATAACGCTGAAGAAAGGTTCCTGCATTTCTTTCAAATCCCCGATGTGCCTCTCGTAAAGGTACTCATCATGCACACCCAGGCGGCCCCTGGGAATTGCGGGATCAATATCTTTTTCCTCTAAAATTTCCCGGAACTGGTTAAATAAAAGGTACGCCCTCATATTGCCGTAATCAAGCTGGCCACCATAATAAAATGATGAATGATATCCTGCATCATTAAGCTTTCTCACAATGCTGGGCAGTTTGGGAAATTTTACAGGGTTGGCGGTGAACGTGGTATAAGGCAGCGCCGGATGTCCTCCCAGAAGGCTTGCGGTGCCTTCGTGCGACCTGTTGCCTGAACTATAAAACCGGGTGAACAGCAGGCCCTCTTTCTCAAGTTTTGCGAACTCGGGTGTGATGCCTGACTCCGCTCCGAGAGATTCGATAATATCAGCAGTCCAGCTTTCCATGAATAAGATTACGATGTTAGGCCTTTCCTTGTTAAGTATGCTTATCGTAGTATCTTTTTCCGTTTTTAAAATCCCGTCGACAGTTTTCCTGGCTTCATTAATATCATAGAACTGGTAATTGTTTGATTTTTTATACCTGCTGGTTTCCATGACATTAACCGCAAAATGATAGCCTGAATTTACAGTTGCCCAATTAAGTATACTATGATGAGAATAATGGGCAGAACTCTGCGAGATGGCAATAGCATTAAATCCACCCCTTAGCATGATGAAAAGCGTTGGGATTATAATAATAAAGAAAATCACCGGTGTAACGAAATGCTTAGACCTGTCTTTCAAATCGAGATAAAAAAACCTTGAATAAAGAAGAAAAGAGCCACCTGTTACAATAACCAGAAAAAATAGCAGGCTGAAAAACTGCATGGCAGTAACGGAATAATACGCTTCTTTCGCGTTATGTAAATGAACGAATGCGCTTGTAGTCAGTTTGAATTTCCATTCTGCAAAAGATCCCAGTTCGACAGCTGTTATCAATGTCCAGGCTAAAATCAATAAAAAAGTATACGCTTTATTTACCAGTTTCAGCCACCTGGCCCTGAATAGACCCTGGATCAGCAGCAAAAAAGAGGGAAAGATCAGGATGTACCCTGTAGATGCGGTATCGAGTTTCAGGGCATGCCAGAAACTGAGCAGGGTTTCCCCGGTTTTTATGCCTTCCGCTGAAAGTAAATTAATATGATACAGGATGAAGATGGCCCTCAGCAGGAAAAAGAAAACCATCCAGAATAAATACTGGCGGATTATTGAAAAAAAGAGTCGTTTCACACTATTAAAATAAGCCGCAAATTTATTGATAAAGCCGGTAAACTGTCTTAAATTTGTTTGAACTTAAATCTGAACCATGTCTGTTCAACAGAACCTGGCCCGGTTATACAATGAAATACCGTCGCGGATAAAAATAGTGGCGGTCTCTAAAACCATGCCGGTTGAAACAATAATGGAAGCCTACAGGGCAGGCCACCGCATCTTTGGGGAAAATAAGTCCCAGGAACTGATTGCCAAACAGCCATTTCTGCCCGATGACCTGCAATGGCATTTTATAGGGCATTTGCAAACCAACAAAGTGAAGTACCTGGCCCCATTTGTTGAAATGATCGAATCCGTCGATTCTCTGAAACTGTTGCAGGAAATCAATAAATACGCTGAAAAAAATAACCGCATCATAAAATGCCTGCTGCAATTTCACATTGCTACTGAGGAAACCAAGTTTGGCCTTGATGCCGGAGAAGCCGAAGCCATTTTGCAAAGCCGGGAGTTTGCGGAAATGAAGAATATCAGCATAAACGGCGTGATGGGCATGGCATCGTTCACTAACGATACGGCCCTGATAAGGGAGGAATTCCACAGTTTAAAAACTGTGGAAAGTCACTTGAGAAATAAATTTTTCAAGGATCAGCCCGAATTCTGCGAAATCAGCATGGGCATGACGGGAGATTATAAAATAGCGATCGATGAAGGGAGCACGATCGTAAGGATCGGAACAGGAATATTTGGTAAGTTCTGAGTGCTGAAGGTTAAGGGTTTAGTTCGGGAATATTTTTTAAGAACATTAACACTTTTTGACTCCATCTCCAATTTCCGGCAGATAAAAAACTGCCTGCAAGCCTGTTTTTTCCAGATAAGCCTTTGATACACCGGATTTGAATTCTTCAAGATTTTCATCCTTAACGAAAGCTACGGTACATCCCCCGAAACCGGCACCGGTCATTCTTGCACCAAGGACTCCTTTTTGCTTCAATGAAATTTCAACCAGTGCATCTAATTCAAAACCGGTAACTTCATAATCATCCCGGAGGGAATCATGGGATTGGATCATGAGCTGTCCAAACTTGGAAAAATCATTATTGCTCAGAGCTTTAACAGCTTCCACCACACGCTGGTTTTCAGAAACGATATGCCGGGCCCTTTTAAGTACAGTTTGATCGGTGATAAGGTCTTGATGTTGAAGGAATTGATCATGGCTTACCTCACCCAGGCTATTTATCCCAAGTGGTTTTGACAGGTATTCAACAGCTTTCCGGCACTCCTGAACCCGTTCATTGTATTTGGAATCCCCCAGGCCTCTTTTTTTGTTTGTGTTGGTGATGACCAAACGGTATCCGGGTATACTGACAGGCACAAGCCGGAAGGCAAGCGTGCCGCAGTTCAGGAAGATGGCGTGGTCTTTTTTCCCCTGGCCAACAGCAAACTGGTCCATGATTCCGCAATTTACCCCGATGAATTCATTTTCGGCTTTTTTGCACAGATGAATAAGGTCCAGCACATTATTATCCCATTGATACAGATCATTCAAAGCGAATGCTGTCGCCATTTCTATAGATGCTGAAGAAGATAATCCTGCGGCAGGTGGGATATTCCCGTAAAAATAGAACTGAAGCCCGCCGGTTTTTAATCCCTGTTGGGAAAACATTTCGATGACTGACAAAGGATAGTTGACCCATTCCTGCCCTGATTTCTGGTATTTGTCGGCAAGGGGGATCTTTTCGGTGTGAGTGAAACCGTCACTGTAAAATTCAAAAAAAGGTTCGCTGGTTTTCCTGATGGCAAGGTAGGTGCCAAAGCTCAGCGCGCATGGCAGGACGAAACCATTGTTGTAATCTGTATGCTCGCCGATCAGGTTCACCCGGCCCGGGGCGAAGTAAAGATGAATTTCTTCAGGATTAGCACTGTATATGCTCAGGAATCGGGATTTGAGTTCAGAAGTCTGCATAGGGGGAGTAATGTTGAATGTTGAATGTTGAATGTTGAATGTTGAATTATTAGAACATTTGAATTACACTAATGCAGCTGATAATCGCAGATAGAAATCCGTGTTCATCCGTCGCATCCGTGTTAATCCGTGTGCCATTAATTGAATAACAAATATAATCCACATGGCAGAATAAACAGCCTTAAATGATGATCTGTCTGAAAATATTTGTATTTTTGCACCGGTTTTGACACAAATGGACCCGTAGCTTAATTGGATAGAGCATCTGACTACGGATCAGAAGGTTGAAGGTTCGACTCCTTTCGGGTTCACTAGACAAATAGCACTTTCAGTAAATATGAAGGTGCTTTTTTTATTCAGCCTTTAACAGCACCTTCCCCCTGCTCATATTCTTCTCATACATTTCAACGGCCTGCTGGATGTTGTCGAGTCGGGAAAATGGCCTGTATCCGCGTTTCCATGCCTTTTTTGAGCAAACTGTTCACCTTCAGTAAATGGATGATCGTTTTCATCATGCCTTTCTCTTCTATCCAATGCCCCAGGAAAAACCCGCTGATCTTTTTATTTTCTCTTAGCAACTGGGTAGGTAAAAACTCTATTTTCTCCTGTGAGAGATTCCCATACAACAGGATAGTCGAATTGGCGGGTAAACAATCGAGCACCCTGTTAATCATTTCACCGCCTACCGCATCCAGGAAAAGCCCGGCATTCATTTCGTCACACCATTTCTTCAGCTTTATCGGAAAATCAGTATCGCTACTGTTTAATATGTACCTGAATTTCTGTTTCATAAGCTCATTAGCGCCCTCCTCGTTCCGGACAATATTGAGCACTTTGATATGGTGCTTTTCAAATATGGGAACCATCATTTTCCCCAAAGCACTGTTTGCGGCTGTATTAACAATAGCTTTATGTTTGTTTTTACGGGCATAATCAAGGAAAGCAAGCGCTGTCATGGGATTGACGAGTGTCATGGAAGCCTGTTCATCGGAAATTGACTTACCGACAGGAAAACAGTTTCCCGCAGGGGTAACCATGTATTCGGCCCAGGTCCCGCTGGTCCTGTATTTAGCGGAACAAGCCACTCGTTTCCCCTTGTAAAGACCGGGAAGCAATCCTTTTCCGGCTGCAATTACAACCCCGCAACCTTCTATTCCCGGAATGAAATCACGAGTTTCTTCGGCTGTGATCTCCCTCATTTTAGCCAGGTCAGAAGGATTTATAGGTGCCGCCAGCATTTTTATCAGCACCTCCCCTTTTTTTGGAAATGGTATTGCGACTTTCTTAGTCAATAATAGCCCGTTCTCCGGATTTACGAATACCGCATTCATCAGATGAGGGATCTGAATTTTCATATTTAATATTTTACCGTGTTAAAGTATGTGTTTAATGAAAATACCTGCACTTAATTTTTTTTATGATCGGTAAGGACAAAACTATGATATTTCCTTATTATGGTGAATTTTATTTAGTTTCGCAATTTTAGTTTGAGATATTAGTGCAATTGCCATAATTTAATCCGATGCAATCCTTTTTTATAGAAACTGAAGATCACATAAAGGTGCAAGCCTATGCATGGCTCCCTCAAAATAAGCCCTTGGCAGTCCTTCAAATTGTGCATGGCATGCAGGAACACGCCCAGCGTTATGATCATTTCGCCAGGTGGTTAAATTCCAGGAATATAGCAGTTTACGCAAATGACCATATCGGGCATGGATTATCGGCGAAAACGCCTGAAGACCTGAGTCATTTTCCAGGAAAGTACGACTGGCAGCGGTCAGTCAATATCCTACACATCCTGGCTGAAAAGATTCAAAAAGACCATCCCGGAATCCCCGTTTTTATGTTAGGCCACAGTATGGGTTCGGTAATGGTTCAGACTTATATGATGCAATACGGAAAGGAAGCAAATGGATTTATTCTTTCGGGGGTTATCCGACAGCCACTGGTCATGGCAAACCTTGGAATTTTGTTAGTGAAGACCCTTTCTGCTCTATTTGGTCCCAAAGACCGCTCAAAATTAATTATTGCCCTTGGATATGGTCCATACAACAGGAAATTCAGGCCGAACCGCACCGTGTCAGACTGGTTATGCAGCGAAAACAGCATTGTTGACGAATATATAAGCTCTCCTTTATGCGGGATTCCATTAACAAACCGGTTTTACCAGAACTTTTTCTACGGATTTAAATATATTGCCAGGCATTGTAACCTGAAGAAAATCCCAGCCGGTAAACCGGTATACATCCTGGCAGGAAAGCTCGATCCAGCCGGGCAATCCGGGAAAGCCCCTGAAAAAATAAGTTACCTTCTTGCAAAAATAGCCAGGGCCAAAGTTGATTTAAAATTATACCCTGCCGGACGTCATGAGATACTGAATGAAAAGAACCGGGAGGAAGTGTACCATGATCTGCTGGGTTGGATAAATGCTTGCTTAGAGCATAGGGCATAGGGCTTGGAGAATTGAAACTTGAAACTTGGAACTTGAAACTTGGAATTAAATAATGAATAAGCATATATCAGAGATCATAAATAAACATTTTCCACCAGGATCTCTCAGGCATAAAATCTACTTGCCTCATTGCACGTCGGTGACAGAGTTAGCTTTAAAGATTGCCCGGTTACATCCTCAACTTCAGGCTGATGAAGAAGTACTTCTATTCGGGGGCATGCTTCATGATATAGGTATTTTTTATACAAATGCCCCTGAAATAGGATGTTCTGGGGAGCTCCCCTACCTGGCACACGGTTATATGGGACGGGAATTGCTTGAAAAAGAGGGTCTACCTGTGATCGCCCCGGTCTGCGAGCGTCACATCGGTGTAGGGATTACCATTGCTGATATCAAGAAGAACAATCTTCCCCTTCCTTTAAGGGATATGACCCCAGAGACTATTGAAGAAAAAATCATTTGCTATGCTGACAAATTCTATTCAAAATCAGCAAGTAACCTCATTGTACCTAAACCATTGGAAAAGGTTAAAAAAAGTATCAGGAAATATGGGGAAGATAAATGGAAGGTGTTTGAGGAAATGATGGAACTTTTTGGGATCGACCTGGTTTATTTCAGCTCATAAACCATTTCACCATTCAGGTAAGTTTTTAATACTTTGATCCGTGGGATTTCGGCAGGGTTGATCGTCATCATATCCTTATCAAGGATTACGAAATCTGCAAATTTTCCAGGCTCAATACTTCCTTTGATATCTTCCTCAAAACTTCCCTTAGCTGCCCAGATGGTCATAGATCGCAACGCATCTTCCCTGCTCAGTGCATTTTCCATTTGAAATCCGCCTTCAGGATATCCCTTTCTGTCCATTCTGGCAACCGCGGCATAAAAGGTTAACATTGGATTGATCTCCTCTACCGGGAAATCGGTCCCATTGATGAGCCAGCCATTTTGTTGCAGTAAATTTTTATATGCATAAGCTCCTTTGACCCTGTCAGGTCCCAGCCTCTCCCCCGCCCAGTACATATCCGATGTGCAATGAGTGCTCTGTATGGAAGGAATGATGTTATATTTTGCAAATAACCTGAAATCATCCGGATGAATGACCTGGGCATGTTCGATTCGCCAACGCCGGTCGTTAGTGCCCCGGAGTATTTCACCATATAATTCAAGCATCATCCGGTTTGCCGAATCGCCGATGCAATGCGTATTTACCTGGAAACCTTTTTCATAGGCTTTTACAAGGATGTCACGGAAATAATCAGGTGGTGACATAAGCAAGCCATAATTACCCTGATCGTCAGTGTATGGTTCCAATAACAAAGCACCTCTTGAACCCAATGCGCCATCGGAATATAACTTAATTGAATTTACCGTCAGCCTTTCTTTCCGGAAAGATCCTTTTTCAACGAACTCATTAATATTCTTTGCTGTAGGGCTCAACATGGCATTGATCCGCATCTTTAGTTTACCGGTTTGATGTAAAGAATCTATCATCATGATGGTCTTATAGTCAAGCCCGGCATCAACCACAGAAGTTAACCCTACTTTAAAACATTCGAACTGGGCATCTGTCAGAGCTGTTGTTTTCAAAAGGTCTTCCGGCTCCGGAATTGCGCCCTTCATCAAATCCGCAGCATTATCAATCAGCATTCCTGACAGCCTGCCATTTTTAACAACCACCTCTCCCCCGCTGACTTTGGTCACGGCTGTGATGCCGGCACGCCGAAGTGCTTCACTGTTAGCCAGTACCGCATGCCCGTCGACCCTTGTTAACACAACCGGATTTTCAGGAAAAAGCCTGTCAAGCATGGAGTTATCAGGAAATTCCTTGACTTCCCAGTCGTTCTGGTCCCATCCCCTGCCCAGTATCCAGATATAAGGATGATTTTCATGATAGTTCCTCAATAACTGAATAATTTCATCAAACGAACGCGTTCCTTTGAGGTTGACAGACTGGTGATTGTTCAATGCATATCCGTAAAAGTGGCAATGACCATCGATTAATCCGGGGAAGACGGGCTTGCCTCCTGCATCGATTATTATTTCCGACTCAAATGAACCCAGGATCTCTTCATTGGTCCCTGTGGCCTGAAAAAGGCCGTTTGAAATTGCAAATGCCTGTTTTACAGCAAACACGGAATCAACGGTATAAACCATTCCATTAATTAAGATGAAGTCAGATTTTTCTTTCATGCTGCATCCGGTATAAACGATCATCACTAATATTAAGCTTGCGGCAATTTTATTTCTTTTCATCGTTCTGCCTTTATAAGGTTTCGAACAAAATTAAAAAAAGCCTGTTAATTAAAATCTTAATTGTGCCGAAGTCGAAGGTAAATCCTTTTTATATTTGCAGGCAGGAATTAAAAAGCAACGCAATGAATAATATAAAAACACAAAAAGGTTTATTTTTTATCATTTCCATTATTATTGCCGGAGCGTTTTTCCGGTTTATCCCTCATTGGCCGAATTTCACACCTATAGCCGCTATGGCGTTATTTGGCGGGGCATACCTTGGCCGGAAACATCTTGCTTTTCTGATTCCCTTTGCTGCCATGTTTCTTAGCGACCTGGTTCTTGGCCTGCATAAAGATATGTGGGCGGTTTATGTTGCTTTTGGAATAACGGTGTTAATTGGCACATGGATCCGGAGCAATGTTAAGTTTACCAGCGTGATAGCTGCCTCCGTTGCTTCATCGGTCATTTTCTTTCTCCTCACCAATTTTGCCGCCTGGCTGTCAAGCCCGATTTACCCACAAAATTTTGCAGGGTTGATGCAAACTTATATTGCAGGCCTGGCATTTTTTAATAACGGATCATACGGGATATCTTTCTTCCTCAATGAAATAGCCGGTGCACTGTTTTATAACGGGGTATTTTTCGGGGTTTATGCACTGGCAAGGCAATGGTTCCCCAGGCTCTCCGCAACAGCTTAATCTGCTTATCTCAAGCCACATATAACGTTATTATCCAATGACTGAAATTAGGATAGATATTATCTTAATTTTAAGTATTTTTGCTTAAAACCGTTAAGGTATGAACATCGTTTTTTTCAAAAGGCCCAAACCCAGGTCATTTAATTACCGGCCAATCTATTATGACCCGGTCAAGGAAGAAGCAGAAGAACGAAAAAAAGCCCGGAACTCAACCCAGGAAGGAGACCTGAAGGAACACATGCGTGCCGAGATCAGGCGCAAATGGGGAGTTGAACGAAGCCAGGCTGGTAATAAGAGCCAGATGGTCAGGAGTTTTATTTATATCATCTTTGCCATTTTCATTATTTATATTCTTTTTTTCACCGACATCGTAACAAAAATGGTTTCTTTATTCCTCAGATAAATAATGGCCGACATCATCCAGCTCCTTCCAGATTCTGTAGCTAACCAGATAGCCGCCGGAGAAGTTATTCTTCGTCCTGCTTCTGCCGTGAAAGAATTGCTTGAAAATGCCATCGATGCCGGAGCTACAGAAATAAACCTGATCATTAAAGATGCGGGTAAAACCCTGATCCAGTTGGTTGACAACGGAGGCGGGATGTCGGAAAGAGATGCCAGGATGTCGTTCGAACGCCATGCAACCAGTAAGATCAGGCAGGCAAATGATCTTTTCGCAATACGGACATTAGGATTCCGGGGCGAAGCGCTTGCTTCCATAGCGGCGATTGCCCAGGTTGAAATGAAAACACGGCGGCATGAAGATGAACTGGGGACCATCGTTGAGGTTGAGGGCTCAAGGGTTAAAAACCAGGATAATTGCAGTTGTCCGGCCGGCACATCAATCCAGGTAAAAAACCTGTTTTTTAATGTACCTGCAAGAAGAAGCTTTTTAAAAGCAGAATCCGCTGAATTAAAACACATTGTGGATGAATTTTTTCGCGTGGCCCTGGTGTATAACGATGTCCGCTTCACTTTTCATCAGAATCAAAAATTGCTTTACCAGCTTTTGCCAGGTAACAGGAAACAAAGGATCATCTCGTTGTTCGGCTCCGGTTACAATGAACGTCTTGTGCCCGTGGAACAGATATCAGAAGCTATTTCAATTACCGGTTTTATAGGAAAACCTGAATTTGCGCGCAAGACCAGGGGGGAACAGTTCTTTTTTGTGAATGGAAGATATATCCGTCATCCCTACCTGCATCATTCCATTGAAAGCGCATACAGGGAGCTTATCCCGGCAGAATCTATTCCCAGTTATTTCATATATATAGATACTGATCCCGGCACCATCGACATCAATATTCATCCTACCAAAACTGAGGTAAATTTTCTCGACAGCAAAGTGATCTATGCTGTAATCAGGTCAGCCGTCAGGCAATCACTTGGCCTGAACAATATACTTGACCGTATAGATTTCGACGTGGAACGCAGCCTTGACTTTTCACCAGCCACCGGTAACCGGGCTATCAGAAACCCGTTTGATGTGCAACCTACTGACTTTAATCCTTTTAACCAGTCCGACCAGGGAAAGAAAACTGCCGGTGAACCCAGGTTGAAACCACCTGTCAAAGGATGGGAAAACCTTTATGACAATAATGACTTTAAAGTTATACCAGAGAAGCCGCAAAGCGATGGTATGTTCAGTGAAACTGAATTTCAACCAGAATCACAGGAAAAGGACAGGGTAAATGTCTTTCAGTTTCAGAACCGTTACATCATAAGCAGCATCAAATCGGGATTGGTTTTGATCGACCAGCAAAGGGCGCACGAACGAATACTGTATGAACAATACCTGGATCGAATCAGGCATCAGCAGCAGGTTGTCCAGCAGGAATTATTCCCCATGCCAGGTTTCATTCTCCCTTTCTGATGCCGAGCCTTCTGGAAGAAATAATGGATGAACTGAAAGTTATTGGATTTCACCTGAACAAACTCGGGAAAAATACGTTTGTTGTTTCAGGCACTCCGGCGGATTTACAGGAAACTGACATTCAGGCCCTGCTGGAAAATTTCCTGGATACAGTATAAGAAGAATCTCGTTGAATTGAATTTGGATAAAAGCACTAATTTAGCCCGCTCATTGGCTTTCAGCCTGTCTGCCAGATCAGGAAGACGGCTTTATACAGAAGAGATGACACATCTGATTGATGAATTATTCTCCTGCAAGGCCCCGGAACTGACCCCGGATGGGCGAAAAGTATTTACTGTTATCCCGTTGGACCAGATTCACCAATTGCTAAACCGTTAAGATGGGTTTATTATGACAGAACAATTCAGACCGAGGGGTTTTTCCTTGCTGCCGACTCTGGTAAAAAATCTGCTGATCATCAATGGTTTGATGTTCGTTGCTCAGATCGTAGCTGAAAAATCTTTCGGTATCAGCCTGGAGGATTCACTGGGCTTGCATTATCCCGGATCCATGGCGTTCAAGCCCTGGCAGTTTATTACCTATATGTTCCTGCATGGGAGTTTCGGCCACCTGTTTTTTAACATGTTTGCCTTGTGGATGTTCGGATATGCGCTGGAAAATATCTGGGGGCCCAAACGCTTCCTTATTTATTACCTCGTAACCGGAATCGGTGCCGCCCTGGTTCATTACCTGGTCATTTATCTTCGAAATCAATCCGACTGTTGTAATGCTTGATGCAGTTTGATTGCCGATCCGACTGCCCCTGCTATCTTTGATTTCATTTCTCAAACCACCCTGCAGATCAATCAATACTCAGGTGATATCTACCAGCAGTCCCAGAAATTCCAGGAAGCTCTTGAAGCCCTGGCCTACAATCCTGAAAACCGGCAGGCTCTTTTGATTGCCAGGAATTTCCTGGTGGATTACCGTGAATATTATATGAGTTTGCCTAACGTAATTGGTGCATCCGGAGCTGTTTTCGGCATCCTGCTGGCCTTCGGGATGCTCTTTCCGAATACGCTTATCTATATTTATTTCTTTTTCCCATTAAAGGCTAAATATTTTGTTATCATTTACGGATTGATTGAACTTGTTTTATGGATTCACCGGGGCAGATTCCAATGTGGCACATTTTGCCCACCTGGGTGGCATGATATTTGGTTTTTTCCTGATCCTTTACTGGAAGAAAAAAGGCAGATTATATTAAGCAAGTCATGTATTACAACCAAAATCCTTTTGAAGATCTCGGCCGCTTTTTCAGGTCTAATGCCGTTTTACCAAGGCTGATCCTGATCAATGCCGCTATTTGGATTGCCATTGGCGTGATGAGGGTATTTTCTTTTTTACTGGATGTCCCGGATTCTTCACTGACCAATTTTATTGTCGACTACCTTGCCCTCCCGGCGAACCTGGAAAGCCTGTCCTCACGCCCCTGGACCCTGTTGACATATATGTTTCTGCACATCGACTTTTTTCATTTTCTATTCAATATGCTCTGGCTTTTCTGGTTTGGTAAGATATTCCTTGAATTTCTCAAAGCCAGGCAGTTACTTTTGATATACCTGTTAGGAGGCCTTTCAGGAGGGGTATTTATATGTCCTGTTTTACAATATATTCCCGGTTTTTGAAAAATCCCTGGATTTGTCAGTTGCCCTGGGTGCTTCAGCTTCAGTGATGGCTATCGTGACGGCGATATCATTATATGTGCCCGGTTATTCCATACATATGTTGTTTCTCGGAAGGATCAGGATATTTTACATAGCCTTGTTCCTGTTTATCCTTGATTTTTTCATGATCAGGTCAGAAAATGCAGGAGGGCATATCGCTCATATCGGCGGTGCACTGTTCGGTTTAAGTTATATTGTGGCAAGACGTAAAGGAATGAATTTCAATGGGGTCTGGAGGATTTCATGGTTTTCAGGCATTTTCGGAAAGCTAAGGAGAAGTAAACTGAGGGTTGATTATCAGAATACAAGCACCACTTACGGCCGGCCACTTTCTGACGATGAATATAATGAACGCAAAGCTGAACGGCAAAGGAAAATTGATGATATCCTCGATAAAATATCCAAATCAGGTTATGAAAGCCTGACCGGTGAAGAAAAAGACCTGCTCTTCAAATCAAGTAATCACAGACAAAATGAGCAGAATCACATACCACATAGAAAAAAAGACTGGGTATTTTCAACGGTCTAATGCTGATTTTTAACATTCTATTCATCCTTGCTTTATCCTTATCCTACCTTTCGGTACATGTCAGCCCTGAAAAAAGCTGGATATTTCCATTTTTTGGCTTGCTTTATCCTTTCCTGGTCATAATCAACCTATTCATGGTCATTTACTGGATATTGCGCAAAAGATGGTTATTTCTTCTTTCGGCCATCTTGCTGGCTGCTGGCTGGAACCACGTGGAACGCACGGTTCAAATACGGACCAAAGACAATTTGCCTGCAAACCAGGATCAATTCAAAGTGATCAGCTACAATGTTAAAAACCTTTCGAATGATAATGTAGACCTGGTTGAGCCGGAAATCCGCAATAAAATCCTTGGTTACCTCGATGATGAAGACCCTGATATACTTTGCCTGCAGGAGTTTTTAGTAGTCCATCCCGATCCGGATGCTTTTATAGACTCACTTTCCCTCCGGCTGGATATGCCTTATCATGCATATTCCAAGTATTTTGAAAAGCCCGGGAAAAGACTAGATGCTATTTTCATTTTTTCTAAGTTTCCGATCCTGAATATCAGCCCGGTTAAAAAAGATGACATGCATAATTATGCTCTTTTTACTGACCTGCTGATCGGGAAAGATACAGTAAGGCTTTTTAATATACATCTTGAGTCAATACGGTTAAAGCATGAAGATTATAATTTCATTTCGGAACTGGACCTGCAATTTGAAGAGGATGAAAATATCAAGGAAGGCTCCATGAGAATCTTCAGAAAATTGAAAACCGCATTCGCCCTGCGTGCAGCTCAAGTTGACAACCTGTCAGCCGGGATAAAAAATTCCCCTTACCCGGTGATCCTTTGCGGGGATTTTAATGATACGCCGAACTCTTATGCATATCAGCAACTTTCAAACGATCTCAAAGATGCATTTATGGAAAGTGGCAGGGGATTTGGAATCACTTATATTGGAAAGCTGCCATCTTACCGCATAGATTACATCCTTTACAGCGATTATTTCACCTCCTGGGAATTCCATAGAAAACTCATAAAGTATTCTGATCATTACCCTATAAGTTGCTTTATCGGGGTCCGTCCTTAATAAAATGAATGAATATGGACTTTAAATTAATTGCAGATTTTATACCGACCGGTGACCAGCCCGATGCCATCAGGCAGTTGATGGAAGGGATAGAACGGGGTGATCCGGCGCAGGTTTTATTAGGCGTAACTGGTTCAGGGAAAACATTTACCATTGCCAATGTCATTGCACAAATAAACCGCCCGACCCTTGTCCTGAGCCATAATAAAACCCTTGCTGCGCAGCTGTATGGGGAATTCCGGCAGTTCTTCCCTGAAAATGCCGTTGAATATTTTGTCTCTTACTATGATTATTACCAGCCAGAAGCCTATCTCCCTGTAACAAATACTTATATTGAGAAAGACCTTTCCATCAATGAAGAGATTGAAAAACTAAGGTTAAGCACGTCGTCTTCCCTCCTGTCGGGAAGGCGCGACGTTATCGTGGTTTCATCGGTATCATGCATTTTCGGCATCGGGAACCCGGATGATTTTAACAATAACGTCATTCGGATTAAAACCGGTGAACATCTTAGCCGGAACCGGCTACTTGTATTCCCTCGTAGATGCCTTGTATTCCAGGACTGAGACCGATTTTGGCAGGGGCAGGTTCAGGGTCAGGGGCGACAGTGTTGATATTTACCCGGCTTACGCTGATTTTGCTTTCAGGATCGTCTTTTTCGGTGACCAGGTTGAAGGCATAGAATCCTTTAATCCCGAAAATGGTTTTAAGCTTGAAAAGCATGATAACATCACCATTTTTCCGGCCAATATCTTTGTTACGTCACAGGACAAAATGAAGGAAGCATTAAAGGAGATCGAGGAAGACATGTGGAAGCAGGCCGCCTATTTCAGGGAAGTTGGTAAAGTTTTTGAAGCCAAACGATTAGAGGAACGGGTTACTTATGATGTCGAAATGATGAGGGAGCTCGGCTATTGCTCGGGAATTGAAAATTATTCACGTTATTTCGATGGAAGGGACCCGGGTACACGACCTTTTTGCCTGATTGATTTTTTCCCTGACGATTTTTTGCTGGTAATAGATGAAAGCCATGTGACCATTCCCCAGATCAGGGCTATGTTCGGGGGGGACCGGTCAAGGAAGCAAACCCTGGTTGAGTTCGGTTTCAGGTTGCCTTCCGCGCTGGATAACCGGCCGCTTAAATTCGACGAATTTGAATCTTTAGTCAACCAGATTATTTATGTCAGTGCCACCCCTGCAGATTATGAACTTCAACGTTCGGGCGGAGTGGTTGTCGAGCAGTTGATCAGGCCAACCGGGTTGCTGGACCCTGTTATTGAAGTCAGGCCCAGCCAGAACCAGATTGACGACTTGCTCGAAGAAATCGATAAGACCGTAAAAGGAGGCAGCCGGGTTTTAGTGACCACGCTCACAAAAAGAATGGCGGAAGAACTGACAAAATACCTGGGAAGACTGGGTATCAAATGCCGGTATATTCATTCGGAGGTTGAAACCCTTGAACGGGTTGAGATTATGAGAGACCTGCGCCTGGGGAAATTTGATGTTCTGGTTGGCATCAACCTTCTCAGGGAAGGGCTCGACCTTCCGGAAGTATCATTGGTGGCCATTCTTGATGCAGATAAAGAAGGATTCCTTCGTTCAGCACGCTCATTGACCCAAACAGCAGGCAGGGCCGCCAGAAATATTAACAGTCGGGTCATCATGTATGCTGACAGGATCACTGATTCGATGAAAACGACGATTGACGAGACCAATCGCCGTCGTGAGAAACAACTTGCTTATAATGAAAAACACAATATTACCCCAACCGCGATCGTCAAATCCATTGAAAGGATCATGGGGCAAACAGCAGTGGCTGACGCTAAAAAGAAAGAGCCACAGGCCTATTACGAGAAACAGGATGTCGAAGTTGCAGCTGACCCGGTGCTTCAATATATGACCGATGCACAGCTTTCCAAATCAATAGCGGACCTGAGAAAAGAGATCGAGAAAACGGTTAAGGAACTAGATTTCATACAGGCAGCCAAACTCCGGGATGAAATGTTCGCACTGGAAGATTACCTCAATGAAAGAAAATCCGGATCGAAAAAATAATAACCAGATTTCAGACATCCAATCAATATGATGAATGACCATGAGCTTTTACAAACAGCGATAACTGCTGCAATTTCAGGCGCAGCTGAGATCCTTGATGTTTACAGGCAGGATTTTGCAGTGGAATTCAAGGATGATAAAAGCCCGCTAACCCTGGCAGACCGCCGTGCTCACGAGGCTATCTGCAATACATTAAAAAAAACAGGGTTGCCTGTCCTGAGCGAGGAAGGCAAGCACCTTCCCTTCGGTGTGCGTAAGGATTGGTCAGCGTTCTGGCTTGTCGATCCCCTGGATGGCACTAAAGAATTCGTAAAACGAAATGGCGAGTTCACCGTGAACATAGCACTCATCATCAACAGCAGGCCCGTTACTGGCATTATCCTGGTCCCGGTCAGCAACATACTCTACTTCGCATCACAATCGGCAGGGGCCTTTAAAATAGCCCTGGATGGAAATCAGGATCAAGGACTTGATGAATTGATCAAAAAAGCTGAAAAATTACCGTCACAAGCATTACCGGGTGAATTAACTATTGTATGCAGCCGGTCTCACCAGTCGCCTGAGACTTTAGAATTTATTCAGGATCTCAGGAAAACTGATCCGGATCTGGACTTTGTATCGATTGGCAGCTCGTTAAAATTGTGCCTCATTGCTGAAGGAAAAGCTCACATTTATCCTCGCTTCGGGCCGACGATGGAATGGGATACAGCTGCCGGCCAGGCTATCGTAGAAATAGCAGGAGGAAAAGTTCTGCAGGTTTATTCCGGGGTGCCGATTCAATACAACAAACCTGAACTACTGAATCCCTGGTTTGTAGCCAGCAGGGACCGGTAAAGAAAAACCCCTGCATCAGCAATGGTAAGACCATCTCATGCAGGGGCTTATAAAAAATTAAAAGGATTACTTTTCAGTCTCTACCAGTTCAACATCAAAAACCAGCGGTGAATAAGGAGGTATCGTATTACCTGCTCCCCTGTCTTTGTATGCGAGTTTGGAAGGAATGATCAGCGTGGCTTTTCCGCCTTCATTCATCAAAGCAATACCCTGGTCCCATCCTTCGATAACAGCCCTGCGGCCAAGTCGCAAATTCAAATGGTTCGCCTCTTTCAACTGAAGAGTCAAATACGGTTCCATCGAATAGTTTACCGGTATAATGAACTTTGACTTTCTTGCCGTCAAGTGGCTTCGGGCCTGCACCGGCTTGTTTTTCAACGTATATCAAACCACTTGGAAGAGTAATGGTTGGCACGATGTTATTATCTTTCAAATATTTCTGGATAACTGAGGCTTCATCTTTTTCTTTCTGAGCATTTTCAGCCTGTTTTTTTGCTCCTATTTCAGCCTGTTTACGATCAAATTCCTCTTTGGTAATAACCTTGATCAGTTCAATATCATAGTAAAGCGTACTGAACGGAGGTACAATCCCACCTGCCCCCTGCGCACCAAATGCCATCGTAGAAGGCACAATGGCGTTAGCCTTTCCGCCTTCACGCATCATCCCGATAATTTCCATAAAACCAGCATTTTCAAAAGGGCTGTCGATCTTAAATTCGACCGGCTCACCCCTGTCTGTGGTTGAAAACAGCCTGTCCCCTCCTAAAAGGAATACCGTGTAATGGGCCGAAGCATAACCATCCTTCAACGGGGATTTCCCGCTTCCTTTTTTTGTTTCGATGTAATATATACCCGAACTTGAGGGCTGAGCAGTAATCTGGTTATTCCTGACATACTCTTCCAGCTTGATCATTTCTTCCTTTTCCAGCTCCATGTTCATGACCTCGGCTTCCCTGTCAATATCTTCCTTGGTCTGGACCTTACGCACTTTTACATCGAAATAGATATCACTTTCATCCGTGAGAAATGCAGGTACGGAAGGCTGACCGAAAGTTTTAGTAAACAGTGGCCCGGCTTTTAATACAAATGTTGCACTGTCGCCCTGTTTCATCAGTTTAAGGCATTCGTAAAAATCGCCCTCATACTGTGGTTCGGTTACAGGAAGCATAACTGGCCTGGGAATGTCCTTGCTGTCGAAAAGGGCGGAATCCACAAGTCCGTATTTTAAATACAACGTAACGATGGAACCCGTCCGAACCGAAGTGGTATCGTCATTGTCATCGTTATAAATTTTGTAGTAAACACCAGTTTTGGTTTTCTTAAATCCGGGATATGATCCCATGTTGCAGGAAATCATCAGGGCAGAAACAGCTGCCATGACAATTGTCAGGGTTAAAATCTTTTTTAAGTTCATAAAAGTTATTAATTAATTATTGCTAATACATGCTGATGAATTCTATATCATATACCAGGGAAGCCTTGTGGCGTATTTTTTTCTGGTCACCGATCAGGCCAAAAGCAAGGTGCGAAGGTATAATAATTTTCGCATGGTCACCTACCCTCAGTAATAAAATAGCTTCCTCGAGGCCTGTTATCACCTGGCCCTTACCGATTTCAAATATAAGAGGGCCGTCTTTTAAAGCAGTATAAACCGTATCACCCGTCAGTAAAGTCATTGTATATGATAGCTTTACAGTCATCCCGGGTTGAGATGACGGACCGATTCCGTGTTTGAGGATCATCATCCTGATCCCCGTGCTGGTTGTTTCCATGTCCAGGTTATGCCGGCGGATATAATCATCAATCTGACCGCTCTCTTCTCTAACAGCTTCCTGGTTGGCTTTGATCAGGGATTCCTTATATTCTGAAGGATCCTTAAATTGCTTTTCAGGTCCCTGCTGACCACACTGGTTGAAAATAACCAATATGAACAGTAATATCAAAAGTGTGGGTATTTTAAAAACGATTTTCATACATAATTCCTTCAGAATGAGGAACGACTGATAATTTCCCGGTATTGCACAAGCGCATCTTTTAACCTGATGATAGTATCGTCCAGTGATAAAAATGAATCGCCACCGGCAGCATTATTATGGCCGCCTCCATTAAAGTATTCACGTGCGAACAGGTTGACGGAAAGATCACCTTTCGACCTGAAAGAGAGCCTGATGCGGTCTTTTCTTTCCGTAAGGAAGACGGCAAGTTTAATACTTTCAATAGAAAGCGCATAGTTAACGATACCCTCTGTATCGCCAACCTGGTGATGAAAACCGTCAAGTTCGGCTTTTGATAAAGCAATATAGGCCGTACTGAATTCCGGCATGATGATTAGCTTTTCACTCAGGCAATAACCCAGCAATCTCAGCCTGTTTTCGGAATAGGTATCGTATACAAGCCGGTGGATGTGTTCAGGGTTTATGCCTGTACTTATCAATGCTGCAGCAATGTGGAATGTAGAAGGGTAATTGCACGAAAAGCTGAAGGAACCGGTATCGGTCATAATTCCTACAAAAAGGCCTGAGGCAATTTCCTGATCGATCAGGTCAAGCCAGGAGCAACCTTCAACAAACCGGTAAACAAGTTCTGAAGTTGAAGAGATCTGGATCACGGAAAGGTAATAATCAAAATCATCCAGCACAGGTTCAAGGTGATGATCGATGAGAATCTTCTTGCCGGAAGCTTTTCGCAATGCACCTTCCATTCCATTGGTGCGATGGAGGGCATTATAATCGAGGCAAAAGATCAGATCGGCCCGGGAGATAATGTCGTCAGCCATTTTTTCATTTGACCTGTAGATGATTACCCTTTCGCTGTTAGGCAACCATTTAAGGAATCCAGGATAATCATTCGGCACCATGGCAACCGCTTCTTTGCCTGTTTTTCGGAGAAGAGCAGTCATGGCGAGGATCGAACCAATGGCATCGCCATCCGGATTATGGTGACTGGTAACAACAATTGAGCGACTCTGACTGATGAGCTCAATAATATGGGCGTATATAAAATTGATCAAAATAAACTTTTAATAATCAGCAAAGTAAAGGAATTTAGTTGATTTATCTTATTTTTGCGGCCTTCAAAACTAAGAAATTTAAAAAATGAACGGAAACATCACATTGACCATGATCAAGCCAGAAGCTGTTAAAAACGGCAATATTGGCAACATTTTAGCAAAAATCACGACAGGGGGATTCGAACTTATCGCGATGAAATACCTTAAACTTACACGTGAGCAGGCAGAAAAATTTTATGAAATACATCGTGAGCGTCCTTTCTACCAGGACCTGGTTGCATTCATGTCCTCCGGCCCGATAGTGGCGGCGGTTTTAAAGAAAGAAAACGCCGTGGAAGAATACCGGAAGTTTATCGGCTCCACAAACCCGAAAGATGCAGCCCCGGGAACCATCCGTGCCTCATATGGAACGAACATCCAGGAAAATGCCGTCCACGGATCGGACAGCGATGAAAATGCGAAAAATGAAGCCGCATTCTTTTTCAGCGAGCTGGAGCGCTTTTAACTTTTTATTTTTCAGAAGGCCTTAGAATCCGGTAAGTATTGTTTTTATAAACCAGGATAATATGATCCACCGCTTCCTCATCTGCCGGGAGCGGTGGTTTTTTATTGGCCAGATTTAGGTCAGGAGAATTTTTCGGTTCATGGTTTTTTTTCAGATCTCCGGTTTTATCTTCCTTGTTGTATAGATTTTGTCCCTTTTTCCCGGTGATAAGCCATGCAGCATCAATTTCAGGAAAGGTATTCAATATTTTCTCAAGAAAATCAAGTCCGGGTTTATTGCGGCCCGAAAGGACATGTGAAATACTAGAACGTTGAACCCCGATCCGGTCGGCAAATTCTGACGGAGTTAGCTGTAATTCTTCCAAAATCATCTTAAACCGGCTTACCATATATTAATCTTGTCTATGATCCTATTGAACAATGTAAACAGTCATTTACAAATGTAATACATTAATTTTAATTTTGTAATTTACATTTGTAACTTGTAATTATACTAAAAATTAATTACTAATATACTTTAATACAATGTACTAGAAGTAGCATTATAGAGAATTATCAGGTACTGAATTCTATATATTTACATTTGTAAATTATTTTTATCAAATGAATCAGTACGGTCAAATTACGTGAAATAATGCACTACATCATTGATATAATATTGATATCCTGTTAAATAATGTACTTACATTAAACTATCAATTGATGCATGTAATTAGTGGTTTAAATAATGAAAATCCTAGCCCTCTCCTATTTTTGTTTTGGCTGATTTATTTTACTCATTGGTGCCTGAATAATATTCCAAAGAGTTATTGTATTAGATTTGTGCTTTGTAAATTAATAACTAAACAATATGAAAACGAAAATCTTCTTATTCCTTTTTGCAGTTATTTTTATCTTTTCCGGATGCACTTCCACTTCGCTGGTTGGATCTTGGATTGATCCTGAAGTTAAATCCATTGAAGGAAAATCGATTGCTATTTTCTGTCTCACTCCCCGTCTTGATATCAGGGACAAGGTGGAAACCCAGATGTCAGAAATGTTCCAGGCAAAGGGTGTAAATGCCATGAGAAGTATGGACTTTATTACTCCAGGTAAAATGGAAAAGGAAGTTATCGAACTGATACTCAAACAAAATAATATCACAGCCGTGATCATTGTCAGTTTGCTTGATAAAGAGAAAGAGACCTATTATGTTCCCGGGACCACTTATGCTCCAACCTATTACGGAAGACCTTACTATGGATATTATGGATCGGTTTACACTAACGTTTACGATCCGGGTTATTACCAGACCACAACGAGCTACTTCATTGAATGCAATGCCTACAGGCTTTCCGATGGAAAACTGGCTTATTCTGCTCAGAGTAAAGCTGTTGACCCTACGAGTGTTGACAAGTTTGCCTATGAATTCTCCAGGACAATTGTTGATGACCTTTCAAAGAGAGGCGTGATGGGGGGAGAATAACAGTTGACAGTTGACAGCCAGAGTCTAGCTGCTACATTTATTCTTTTACTAGTTTACTCACAAATTGGGACCCGTAAAGGTTCAGGGTGATAAAATATATACCCTTTGGGGCGTTTTGTAACAAATAAATTTCTGTCTGCCCGGAATTGCTCATGCTGATCGCTTGCGTTCCCATGATCCTGCCGGTAATATCGGTGATCTCAATTGAACCTTCATTCAACCCTGCTCCAGAGTGCTCTCCGGCAACAATGTAAAACGATTGCCTGAAAGGGTTTGGATAGACATTCAGATTAAAGTCCTTATCTCCCGGTCCGCCTATGATGGTCAGGATGCTGTTTGCTTCGATAAAATCAGGGATACCATGGCCAAGCATGTCATCCGGTGAAAGATACTTGCTGCCGCTTTGACGGATAGCATCAGCAATCTGCATATTGGACAGTGAAGGATTGGCCTGCCAGAGACAGGTTGCCATGCCTGCAAGGATCGGTGAAGAAAAAGATGTCCCCCCTCCATAAGTAAATCCACCACTATAAGGATCAACTATATAAACACCTGAACCCTGGGCAACCACATCGGGTTTGACCCTGCCATCATATGAGGGGCCATGTGAGCTGAAGCCGGCATAAATGCCACTACCATCCACTGCTCCGATGCCCAGGACACTGTCGCCGTCCGAGGGTGCTGACAGATAGTACCATGAACTACTGCCTTCATTACCCAGGCTGTTAACGACAAGCATGCCTTTCTTTGCTGCCATATCTGCTCCAATGGTTGCAGGAGCGGTATCACCATTCATATCAGCATAGGTGTGATCCTGCGAAGGGTCGTTGAAAGTGGTATAACCAAGGGAGGAATTTATCACATCAACACCTGCACTGTCGGCAAATTCAGCGGCTGAAACCCAGTTATATTCTTCAATTATATATTCTGAACCGCCATCTTCTGAACGCAAAAGCCAGTATGAGGCCCTGGGCGCAGTTCCGATCAGCTGGCCGGGGAAGTTGCCACCCATGCACGAAAGCACCATGGAGCCATGGGGGTGCTCATCAAACAAAACCTCTCCTCCCCTCACAAAATCGCGTGTTCCAATAATCTGGTTATTTTGCCAGAGACTGTCGAACACATCTAAAACATTAGCATTAAGGAACCCGGCATCAAGCACTGCAATGACCATAGATTGTCCGCGATACCCCAATTCATGAAATGCATCTCCTTTCAGCATGGCAATCTGGTTGAGGCCCATTCCATAATCATATAACCCTATTTCGTATCCCTCTTTGTAACCAGTCTCTGGTGAATTATAGTATACTTCATTTTTAAAAAATGATTTCTCTTGATTGCCCGTCAACTCATTTTCGCCAGGTAAAGAGCTGGATGATTTTGTTATTCCGGCCACATAAGGTAAATCATTGATTGCCTGAATCACAGCAGGATTGACAGTATATACGGAAACCCCGTTCAGCCATTTGCTCGGATTAAGGATCGTTGCGCCAGTTTCGGCGACACCCTGTATATAGGATGGATTGACGGGAAGGTCGGAAATATCTATCGCAATCCCCTGGTTACTCCTTCTGTCGATTGCCCGCTGAGAAAGGAATTCTTCAGGATTATCAATCGAAAAAGGTGAATTGTTTTTATCAGTAAAACTGACAAAATATTTATCAGGCGCAATCTGTGAAAATACTGATAACGTCATGAATAACAAAAAGATGGAGACGGATAGAGCTTTCATAAAACTATTTTAACACAAAATTAATATAATTTGACTTTTAACAGACTTTATCTTGAAACAATCTACACGGGTAAATGTTTTAAATTTATATCTTTGGTAATTATGCGGATTGATATAATAACCATTTTTCCAGGGATGTTTACCGGTCCTATTGATTTTTCCATAACCAGAAGGGCAATTGACAAGGGTTTGGCAGAAATCCACCTGCATGACCTTAGGAATTTTGCCTTTAATAAATACCGGAGCATTGATGATTACGCTTTCGGGGGTGGTTCGGGAATGGTAATGATGGTAGAGCCAATCGCAGAATGCATCAGCCAATTAAAAAATGAACGTAGTTATGATGAGGTCATCTTTTTAACACCTGATGGACAGCTACTTGACCAGGGAATCGCCAATGAATTATCGCTCAAAGGAAACCTGATCCTGCTCTGCGGACATTATAAAGGGGTTGATGAACGGGTCAGGGAACATTTTATAACACGCGAGATCTCCATTGGCGATTACGTTTTATCCGGTGGCGAGCTGGCAGCAGCTGTGCTGGTTGACATTATTGTGCGCCTTATTCCCGGTGTGCTTGGCGACGAGACCTCCGCACTGACAGATTCTTTCCAGGATGGCTTACTTTCTCCTCCCGTATATACCCGTCCCGCAGATTTCAGAGGATGGAAAGTGCCGGATGTGCTGATTTCCGGCCATGAGGCTAAAATCCGGGAATGGAGGCTTGATCAGGCAATTTTACGGACCAAAAAACGAAGGCCGGGATTGCTGGAGGAGAAATCCTGAATTCAATTTCAAATCATGTCAAATATTTTTCAACATAAGCCTTGGCTAAGTTGTAAATAGTTGTATATTTGCACTCTTTTTTAAAAGAACCGCTTAAAATACTAGATAGATATGAGCAAGAATGAATTGATGCAGTTTGTGGAAAACCTGAGCACTGTTAAGGTGTTTCCAAGTTTTAAGGCTGGCGATACAATCACTGTAACTTATAAGATCCGTGAAGGTAACAAAGAAAGATTACAGAAGTACCAGGGTGTTGTTTTACAGCGTGTTGGCACTGGTGCCACTGAAACTTTCACCGTTCGTAAAATCTCCGCCAACATAGGTGTGGAAAGAATTTTTCCTATAGCCTCCCCTTTTATCGATGAGATCCAGGTTAATAAGAAAGGCCGTGTCCGCAGGGCCAGGATCTTCTACCTGCGTGATCTTAAAGGCAAAAAAGCCCGTATCAAGGAAGCAAGATATTAAAATAATAGCAAAAGGCTGTCAATAACCGACAGCCTTTTTTGTTCTGATCCTGTTACCCTTAAGATTTAACGTCTTAAGGGTATTTTTTTTATCTTTGGGTAATGCGAAAATTACTTGTCTCACCTTTTATCGGGCTGATCTATGTTTACAAGTACATGATCTCCCCTATGTTACCCAGGGGGTGTCGTCATTATCCCAGTTGTTCCACCTACTCTATTGATGCTTTGCGAATGCATGGTTTAATAAGGGGCGGATTTCTTTCAGCCGACCGGATTGCTCGCTGCCAACCATGGGGGACCAGCGGATACGATCCCGTTCCACGCTTTATTATCAGGAAAATCAATTTCCGGAAATTAGTCCCCGGCAAACACGCATACTTCCCTTCCTGTGACCGTTTAAAACACCATTAAAGCACGTGTTTATTTATTATTTTTGCATCATGCTTCCTCATTTACCAGAATGGAGGCATTAAAGCAAAAAATTAAAATCCAAGGCAATGGCTTCAAACAGTCGACCTGAAATCGTAACTGCCTGCAGAAAAGTGCATTTTAATGCTACTCACAGGCTGCATAATCCAAACTGGACGGATGAAAAGAATGAAATAGTTTTCGGTAAATGCAATAACGAAAATTACCATGGGCATAACTACGACCTGATCGTTAAGGTGAAAGGGCCGGTCGATCCGGATACAGGCTATGTCATTGATCTTAAAATTCTTAACGATATCATCCGCCAGCATGTTATAGAAAGATATGACCACAAGAATTTATATCTCGATATGATTGATTTTAAAGACCTGAATCCTTCTGCCGAAAATATAGCTGTCAAGATCTGGAATATATTACGGGAAAAAATAAAACCGGATTTTGAATTGCACGTTCAATTGTTCGAAACGGAGAGGAACTATGTGGAATACTCCGGCCCTGCAATATTCTGATCTCAAGATTCTAATAAATTTATCTTAACCCGGTAATTCATGGAACATCATCACGAAGGGGCCAATCCATTAAGTATGGATAACTTGTTATCAGTGCTGCAGCACACCCTGATGGTAACCTTCTTTGTGCTGGTTGTCATGCTGATGATCGAGTATCTTACCGTCCAAAGCCGAGGAAAGTGGAGCAAACCTTTAGGCAGGTCAGGTTATCTTCAGATCATGGTGGCAGCATTGCTGGGCCTGGTTCCAGGATGCCTTGGTGCTTTTACCGCAGTTTCATTATATATACACCGCACCTTTAATTTTGCCGCATTATTGACCGCTATGATAGCAACTACCGGTGATGAGGCATTTATTATGTTCTCCCTTTTCCCCGGCAAGGCGCTGGAACTGAATTTTTACATTCTCCTGGTTTCAATCCTGACAGGGGCGATTTACTATTTTTTATTTAAGAATAAGAGCCCCCTGAAAAGTAAAGAAAATGAGATCCCATTGCACAGAGAAGAGCCTGATTGTATTTGTTTTGCACCCGAACTTATCATTCCGCAATTGCGGAAAATAACGTTCAACAGGGCCTTACTCATTACCGGCGGTTTATTGTTCCTGCTCCATTTATTTACCACGGCAGAATTTCATCAACCAAATGGCTGGGAAAAGACCACTTATATCATCGTCTCCTTGATCGGGCTATTCATTGTAACAACAGTTCCTGACCATTTCCTGAGTGAGCATCTCTGGAAGCATACCATCAAAAGGCATATTCCCAGGATCTTTATCTGGACCTTATTTGCTTTCCTGGTTATAGATGTGTTTCTCGCATACTTTGACCTGGATCACTGGATCAGTTCCAACACCATGATCATGTTGGTACTGGCCTTACTTGTCGGTATTATCCCACAATCGGGTCCGCATATAATTTTTGTCACATTGTTTGCCAGCGGAGCCATCCCGTTCAGTATCCTGATGGCCAATTCGATAGTACAAGATGGTCATGGAGCCATTCCATTACTTGCCGAATCTCCCAGGAGCTTTATAGTTATGAAAGCAATAAAGCTGGTTATAGGGATCATTGTTGGCGTAGCAGGAATTATTATGGGCTTTTAATGAACAGCTTGATCAGGTGCAGAACTATTTTTTAGGAAAAGACCCAAATAATTTCGACAGGAAACGGTGAAACTTATGCACACCTGAAGGATTGGTGTGCATCATGATACAGGCACCAAAGATCAACTTCACCCCATTCTGTTTTGCAATTTCAACCGCTTCCCTGGTTTCAGCCCCTTGTTGTATCCAGATGTGCTGAAAACCATGGTGAACTGCATTTTCAACTGCTCCTGCAGTATTTGCCTTAGGCGTCATGAACAAACCATGCCTGACAGTATCCGGCAAATCTGCCACATCATGATAACATTTAACCCCTTCAACATCATCCATTTTCGGGTTAACAGGATAGATATCATATCCTTTGGAGAGAAGTTCCTTAAAAACGGTCCTGCTGAATTTTTTAGGGTCCCGGGATAAGCCGATAAAAGCAAAACGTTTCGGTTTCAGGAATTCATCAATGGTAGTTAAACTATTCTTTGCCATAATATTAGTGATTTGGTTTTATAATGTTACTCGCAAGGATTGTGGTATAGAAATAACTTAAATAACCTTCCAGTCATTTAGTTATTAATTTAGCCCATCAAATATAGTGAGTTCAAACCAGTGAATTGAACTGTTTAATAAATTTATAATGAATCCTGACTTTTCCCAGGTTAAAGAGTTGCTTGAATATAAATATTTTGTTTATAACCGGCCTGAATTTATTGAGGGGGACCCCATATCTGTTCCGCATCTTTTCAGCCTTAAGGAAGATATTGAGATTGCAGGTTTTCTGACTGCGATTTTATCCTGGGGCCTGAGAAAAACAATCCTGAAAAGTGCCGATAATCTTTTAAAGATCATGGATTATTGTCCTTATGATTTCATCACCCAGGCAGGTGAAAGCGATTTTCATGCGTTTAAATCCTTTCAGCACAGGACTTTCAGCGGCACCGATTGTATTTTCTTCATGCAAAGCCTGCGTAACATCTATCTAAAGCATGGTGGCCTTGAACAGGCTTTTATATCATATGAAAATGAATACATTAAGACATCAATTACAAATTTCAGGAATATATTTTTCTCCATACCCTATCCTTCACGGACATCCAAACATATTGCCGATCCCTCAGCAGGGGCATCAGCAAAGAGGATCAACATGTTTTTAAGATGGATGGTGCGAAAAGATGACCGGGGTGTGGATTTCGGGATATGGGATACGCTTCGGCCTTCACAATTGTGCTGCCCGCTTGATATACATACAGGCAATGTTGCCAGGAAACTTGGTTTGGTTACCCGGAAGCAGAATGACTGGAAGGCACTGGAAGAATTGATGTCACATCTAAGGGAATTTGATCCTGCAGACCCTGTTAAATATGATTTCGCACTTTTCGGACTTGGTATTTATGAAAATTTCTAATCTTCAGCTACATACCGGGTAAAGCCATTTATCGTAACATTATTGATTTCTGTTCTGTTTTCCGTATGAGATCATCATCATCAGTGAAGAAATGGCCAGCAATCCAATCGCCAGGCTGAAAGTGCCCGCAAAGCCTATCTTTTCATAAAAAAACACGCCCAGTACAGGAGCAAATATTGCCCTGGCTCCTGTTAGGAACAGGTGGTTCGACTGGTAATCATCCGCTTCTTCCGGTCGGCAGAAATACGCCGAGCCGATATTCCATAAAAGGACCATTGTTGCAGCGAAGTACCCGTAAGATAAAAAGGAGATTATCAGCATGTAGTAGATCCTTACCCTGCCGATTTCAAAGGAATACGGTATAAATTGCGCCAGCATCATAAACAGTATATATAATCCTAAAGAGATGAAGGTTATGCTGGCAAATCTCCTGGGATCGATCCGCCCCATCCACTTTCCTGTAAAGAGGAGCAGGATAATGGCAACCACGTTATAGGCATTTTTGTAAAAAGCTACACTGGAGTAATTCAATTCTAATCCTTCATTAAGAAAAATATTAATCACAGGAGACGTCATCATAAATGCAAATCCATAGCCCATAAATCCTATTTCAAAGTCACGGTATGGTTTATTATCTCTTAAAACATGGTACATACCCCGGATTGAATGGCGGACAGACAACCACAATGTCTTTGTCTGAGGTGCATAAATGACTTTGCTGAAATCAATATTCGATAAGATAAAGATGGATATGATCCCCAGCAAAGAAATAACGGGGAACACATAGCGGAAGGCATAAAAGTCAAGATCAAGCATCATCCCGTAAAGAAAAGTTACCAGCAACATGACGATTTTATTTACTGAAGAACTATAGCCATAAAGCTTTCCAAAATTTTCATGCCGGTAGTTTGTTTTAAGCAAGACATTTATTGCAGGATAAATGATGATATTTCCAAAATAATAGACCAGGAAGATGCCCAGGAAAATATAGTGATATAACTGGCTTGAAGAATAAATCTGCGGGTCAGCCGGGAAGAACATTAAACCAAGCAGTGGCAACCTGGTCATTAAGCCTGCTCCCCGCAGGAGACCTTTCTTATTCCTGATCCGTTTCCTGATTTCATTGAAAAAGACCAGGAATACAAACACCAGCATGCTGGACTGGAATAGAAAACCTATCTGGTAGCTGCTTCCTTTAAGGCTTTTCAGAAATACATATTCATTAAGCGCGAGCACGCCAAGAATGATCCCTTCAATTGACTGGTAAGCGAGATGGATGCGGAAAGTTTTCTTTTCCGTTACCCCCAGGTTATTAAAGATATCTTTGAAGCCGTTTAAGTTAAATCCACTCATCTTCTACAAAAATATTGACCAGGGAAGGATTGATTTTTTCATCAGGTTTATTTTTCAGATGGTTTTGAACAAAATGAAAATGGTTTTGTTCGTAATTTTGAACTAAACTTAAACAAATGAAAACTATTATGATTATTACTGTTTTAATTCTCAGCACAAATTTATTAAATGCTCAAAGTGCCGGCAAAAAAACATTCCATGATTTTACGGTGACTACTATTGATGGCAAGGAATACCCCCTTTCACAACTCAAGGGAAAGAAGGTCCTGGTAGTTAACACTGCATCAAAATGCGGTAACACCCCGCAATACGAAGACCTGGAAAAACTTTTTGAAACCTATGGTGGAGATAATTTCACTGTGATAGGTTTTCCGGCAAATAATTTTCTGAGCCAGGAACCGGGCACAAATGAGGAGATAAAGCAATTTTGCAGCTCAAAGTATGGTGTAACTTTTCCTATGATGTCGAAGATATCTGTAAAGGGGGATGATATTGCCCCGGTTTACAGCTGGTTGACTTCAAAGGAAGAGAATGGTGTGATGGATGCCCCGGTGAAATGGAATTTCCAGAAATTCATGATCGACGAAAACGGCAATCTTATCGGAATGGCTGCCCCCGGAGATGATCCTTTATCTGAAAAAATCGTTAACTGGGTTAAAAATTAACGTGGAAGTATTTTTTTTCCAGAAGGGGACTCCATCCCGCGGGATGGAGTCCCCTTTTTTGTATCTTGCATACAGTTATTCAAATCAACATATACTATGAATATCGAAGCATTTTTCAAAGTTACTTACGGACTCTATATTGTTTGCTCAAAGGATGGGAATAATTATAACGGCCATATTTCCAATACCGTTTTCCAGGTTACGGCAGATCCTCCTAAGTTTGTCGTAGCATCTCATAAAAATAACCTGACAACCAGCTATATGGAAAAAAGCGGGCTGTTTTCCGTCTCTATTCTTCAGCAGGAGGTCGATCTTGATTTCCTGGGGCCATGGGGATTTAAATCCGGTAAGAATGTCGATAAATTTAAAGGGACGAACTATAAACTTGGAACAACCGGGGTCCCTGTTGTTCTTGAAAAGACGGTGGCTTACCTTGAATGTGAAGTAGTGGAAAAAATCGACACCGGGACGCACATCCTTTTCATAGGGCTGGTCGTTGATGCCGAAATCCTTGACCAACATGCAAAACCATTGACATACAACTATTACAGGGAAGTGGTTAAAGGACTTTCGCCTGAAAATTCACCTACCTATACAGGCGATAAACTGGAAAAGACTGTTTTTAACGAGCCGCTCAAACAGAAAGGGCAACCCAACAAGTATCAGTGCACAATTTGTGGATTTATATATGACCCTGAAGAAGGAGATCCAGATTCGGGTATTTCGCCCGGTACGGCTTTTGAAGATATTCCCGATGACTGGACCTGCCCTATTTGCGGAGTATCTAAAAAGGATTTCATCATGATTGAATAGACCTGGCTTATTCCGATTCCAATATCGTGATCTCGGTCCTGCGGTTAAGGGCCTTTCCTTCTTCTGTTTCATTCGGACTGACCGGCTTGCTTTCCCCATAACCCCTGTATGAGATCCTGGCGGCATCAATTCCTTTCTCCAGTAAATAATTATATACAGACCGGGCCCGTTTCAGGCTAAGTTCCAGGTTATAATCTTCAGTAGCCTTCATTATCAGTATGACCGCCGATTTCGATCCTGAGCACCGGGTTAAGTTTAAGAAAACTCACCAATTTATCCAGCTCGGCATAGGAAATGGTTTTGAGCTGAAATTGGTCGGTTTCATAAAAAATATTTCTCAGTACCATTGTCTTTCCCACAGCAATGGGATCAAGCGGGATATCTTTCAATACCGGATCAATCATGGATTTTATTTCAGAAAGCGGGAAATGTTCTGAGTAAAAAAGATAACCATTACAGGAAACATTTAATGCGTAATCCCTGTTACATGGAAGACAGACCAGGAATTCACCATTTTGCGGTTCAGACATGGCTTCAATAATTGTTGAATCCAGAGCAATATCGATAAATTCGAACCTGGCTTCCAGGGGGATTCCGTTAACCCGGTCATAAACTTTACCTTTCAGATAGGTCACCGGGGCCGGCCTGATTTCCTCATGCAAATCAAACATAAATATATCATATCCGCCTTCACCTTCAAGGCTGTTACTGGAAATAAAACCACGGTTCCCTTCCGGGTTTACAATTACTACGAGTTCATCAGCAGAGCTGTTGATCGGGTAGCCAAGATTTTCGGGCCGTGACCATACTCCGTTTTTAAGTTCGGATTTGAATAAATCAGCACCTCCAAGTCCTTGATGGCCAAAAGAAGAAAAGTAAAGTGACTGGTTATCATAATGGATAAACGGGGCCATTTCAGCTGCCGGGGTATTGACCGGGGGCCCGATATTTACAGGTTTGGTCCAGCCACCACCTGGCGTCCTTTCCGTCTTCCATATGTCTGAACTTCCCATGCTGCCTTCCCTGTTGCTGGCAAAGTACAATGTTTTACCATCAGGTGAAATGGATGGCTGGGCATCCCACAAATCCGAGTTAATATGTGCACCCATATTTTTGGCTACAGTCCAGGTGTCTCCTATTTTCTCAGAAAAGTACAGATCACAACTACCATGGCTATCAGGCCTGAAGCAGGCAGTAAAGAACAGGAGCCTTCCATCAGGGGAAATGCAGATAGCGCCCGCATCATTTTCTTTTCCCGGCGGGTAATTTAATTGGATAGCATTTTCCAGGGAATCGCCGGAAATATCAGCATAATAAAAATCTTCCACAAAATCTTTCAATTGACCTGAAACATTTTTGGTCCGCCTGGTAAAAAAAATACCGGAACCATCTGCTGACAGGGAATTGATATATTCGTCAGCTTCCGTATTTACGTTGTGCCCTAAATTAACCGGATTGAAAGAGACTGGATTTTCAACCAGGTTTTTCCTGGCAAGGGAGCTTTTAAGTTTTATTTCGATGATATTTTTCAACTCCGGCTCGATACCGGGATAATTCAATAATTTTTCATAATAATAGCAGGCTTCCGCATACCTTTCAAGAGAATACAGCGTATTTGCCAGAAGGTTATAAATCACGTGTATATGTTCAGGATTTAACTCAAGGGATTTCTTATAAATTTCGGCTGCTTCACCAGGCCTGCCAGTCTCCAGCAACACATCACCAAGCATAATGTAGGGATCGGCAAGGGTAGAATCTGCTTTAATGGCTTTATAAAGCTCATTTTCACAATTTTCCCATTCCCCTTTGTCAAAATATTACTTGTGCCTTTTCGAAATATTTCAAAGCCTTTTGCGATCCGCTACCCTGTCCATTTACCTGTAAAACAGCAAAAGACACCAGGATCATAACAATTGTATTTATCCGGATCAATGAGCTTCATCATGGTCAGGGAATATTCATGAATTTATGCGTTTGAAGGGATATTTTCCAGGCAGGATGTTCTTTCACATAATCAACGATCGATGGAAGTATAGTATCATATTTGCTCCATTCGGGCTGAAGATAAAGATGGCAGCCAGGGTGGGTTTTTTCAGCATTCAATTCAGCCCAGCGCAGGTCGCTTTCCTGGTGGATGATCACTTTCAGTTCATTTGCAAGTTGAAAATATTCAAGTACAGGAAGGGATCCTTTTTTCGGAGACAGGCAGATCCAGTCCCATTCACCAGTCAGTTTTCTTACCCCGGCAGTTTCCAGGAATGTTTCAACTCCTCTAAGCTTTAATTCCCTGCACAGATATCCCAGGTCATAGAGAACAGGTTCCCCGCCTGTCACCACAACTGCCCTGGCCGGATATTGCATAACCCTCTCAATAATACTATCGGTAAGCGTCAGAGGATGCAGGTTTGCATCCCAGGATTCTTTCACATCACACCACCAGCAACCCATATCACAGCCTCCCAACCTGATAAAATAGGCAGCTTTGCCGGTATTGAAGCCTTCTCCCTGGACAGTATAAAAATCTTCCATCAGCGGAAGCAGCCTTCCCTGGTCAAAAAGAATTTTTTGTTCTTCGGACATCAGGATACTCATCGTATGGGATATAGAAAATGAAAACCGCCCGTTTCAAGCATTTAAGGGTATATTTCTTTTTTAGCTGCGCGGATGGTATTTAGCAACAGGGATACAATGGTCATCAGCCCAACGCCACCCGGAACAGGTGTGATCAGTGATGCTTTTTTCGAAACCTCATCAAATTTTACGTCACCGATAAGCCGGTATCCCGATTCAGTTTTATCGGAAGGGATACGGTGTATGCCCACATCAATAACCACCGCACCTTCCTTCACCATATCCGCAGTAACAAAAGCCGGCTGGCCAATGGCAGAAATCAAGATATCAGCCTCACTGGCAATCTTTTCCAAGATTTTGCGTCTTGCTGTGGCAGATCGTGACTGTGGCATTGCCCGGGTATGCTTTTCTTGACATCAGGATGGCTAACGGGGTCCCGACAATATTGCTTCTGTCCCAGGATCACGCAATTTTTCCCTTCCGTCTCAACCTTATAATGCTCCAGCAGCTTGAGTATGCCAAAAGGTGTTGCAGGCAAATAGGAAGGCAGCCCCTGAACCATTCTGCCCACATTAACCGGGTGAAAACCATCCACATCCTTGGCTGGGTTGATCTGCTGAATTACTTTATCAGGATTGATATGGGCAGGTAAAGGGAGTTGAACGATCAGGCCATGGACTTCGGGATCCTGATTGATAAAATCGATCATGGCCAGCAATTCTTTTTCAGAAATGGAGGCTGATTGCCTGTAAATTGAAGATATGATCCCGACTTCATGGCATGCTTTTTCCTTATTCCTGACATAAGTCTGGCTTGCAGGGTCTTCGCCTACCAGGATAGCCGCAAGGTGAGGGTCAATGCCCGAATCGACAAGTCGGGCAGATCTCTATTTTAAGCTCAGCCTTGATCTTTTCCGCGACCAGTTTTCCATCCATTAATTTCATCAGCAATCGATTAACTAATTATCAATATGAAAATCTTTTTGACTGCAAACAGCATTACCTTTTAGGCGCGCCTTTCATATTTTGCATGGCCCGCATCATATTTTTCCCTTTTCCGCCCGACATCATCTTCATCATTTTACTGGTTTCATAAAATTGTTTGATAAGCCTGTTAACTTCCTGGATATCATTGCCGCTGCCGATGGCAATCCTCTTTCTTCTTGACCCATTCAGCAGCCTGGGATTTTCTCTTTCCAGCGGGGTCATTGACTGGATAATGGCTTCGATGCCTTTGAATGCATTATCATCTATGTCGACATCCCGTAAAGCTTTGCCCATACCCGGGATCATGCTCATCAGGTCTTTCACGTTACCCATTTTTTTGATCTGTTTGATCTGGGTCATGAAGTCATTAAAATTAAATTCATCGCGGGCAATTTTTTTCTGCAACTGCCGTGCTTCTTCTTCATCGAATTGCTCCTGGGCCCTTTCAACAAGAGAAACAATGTCGCCCATCCCGAGTATCCTGTCGGCCATACGGGAAGGATAGAAGATATCGATAGCATCGATTTTTTCACCGATACCGACAAATTTTATCGGTTTATTCACCACCGCCCGAATGGTAAGGGCAGCCCCGCCACGCGTATCCCCGTCCAGTTTGGTCAGGATCACGCCGTCATAATCAAGCCGTTCATTGAAAGCCTTGGCTGTATTTACGGCATCCTGGCCGGTCATGGCATCGACCACAAAAAGTGTTTCATTTGGATTGACGGCATTTTTAATGGCAGCGATCTCGCGCATCATATCTTCATCGATGGCCAAACGACCGGCCGTATCAATGATCAGCACATTATAATTTTTATCCCTGGCATATTGAAGCGCCCGCCTGGCAATCTGCACCGGGTCCTTATTATCATCTTCCGTATATACTTCAACGCCAATCTGTCCTCCCAAAACCTTAAGCTGTTCAATAGCAGCCGGACGGTAAACATCGCATGCCACCAGCATGACCTGCCTGCCTTTTTTAGATTTGAGGTAATGCGCCAGTTTGGCTGAAAAAGTTGTCTTTCCCGAGCCCTGCAGTCCTGACATCAGGATCACAGCCGGTTTGCCCTGGATATCAAGGTCGACCTGGCTGCTGCCCATCAATTCAGCCAGTTTGTCATGCACGATCTTGACCATCAACTGACCGGGGGAAACCGAGGTGAGGATCTTCTGTCCTAATGCCTCCTGCTTTGACCTGGTCGGCAAAGTCTTTGGCAATTTTATAGCTTACATCAGCATCCAGAAGGGCTTTACGAACTTCTTTCAATGTCTCGGCAACATTGATCTCCGTGATATGCCCCTGTCCTTTCAGGATTTTAAACGATCGTTCCAGTTTATCTGATAGTCCTTCAAACATAAATATGTATTACTATGGTAAAAAACTTTGCAAAAGTACGAAATTCGGAAATCCATTATTTATAAATGATTATCTGTAGTTCATCATTTCACCCAGCCTTCAAAATTCAGTAATAAATCCGTGTTCATTCGTATAAATTCGTGTCATCTGTGTGCTATCAAAATAATGGCACACGGATAAACACGGATGCAACGGATTTACACGGATTTTTATCAAAATAATATTTAGTACTAATATAACTCTCCTGCCAGCTAGATCGTGCCATGCATTCAACAGCCTCTGCCTTTGACGTTAAATGTTTTAATTTATGAAGAAGTCAGAAAATAGACAGCATGCCAGCAGCTAATTCTGAGAATATAATATCTTTGTTTTAACGAACAATGAATGTATAAAACCAGATCCTGAATATGAGAGCTAAAGTATTTTTAATCATTGTTTTAACTGTCATCAGCAATATTGTTTTTTCACAGTCGGAAACAATAAAAGGAAAAGTTATTTCAGGAGAAGATAAACAAGGTATTCCCGGGGCAACGGTGGTGATCAAAGGAACCACCAGGGGCACCACTACCGACATCGACGGGAATTATAACCTATCCGATGTTACATCAAAAGACACCTTGAAATTCAGCTATATCGGCTTTGAAAGCTATGAAATTCACGTAGGGAACCAGTCTGTCATCGATGTTGAAATGTCGGTTTCAGCTCAAAAACTGGAAGAAGTTGTAGTCACCGCACTTGGAATAAAACGTCAGCAGCGAGAAATAGGTTACTCAACCCAGCGGATAGAATCCGACATGGTGGTCAGGACAAATTCACCAAATATCCTGAATGCAATCATTGGCCGGGTAGCTGGTGTGCATGTATTGCAGGGCGATGGTGTGGAAGGAGGTTCGACACGTATCGTGATCAGGGGCAATAATACCCTGAGCGGTAGAAACCAGCCATTGATCGTGGTGGATAATGTACCCCTGGAAAATGTTCCCGGTCTTGAGAATATAGGCAGGGGTGTTGACTGGGGCAATTCGGTGTCGGATATTAACCCACTTGATATCGAGACCTATACTGTCTTAAAAGGCGGTGCAGCTTCAGCCCTTTACGGTTCCAAAGGAGCCAACGGGGTTATACTGATCACGACGAAACGGGGCAAAAAACAGGAAGGGCTTGGCGTTTCTTACAGCTATAGCTATAAATTGATCCATCCTTACAGGTACAGGGAAATGCAAAACACATACGGGCATGGCGGGCCCATTTCATTTACCCCGCCTTCTTTCCCGATGAGTGGCGACACCTTGCTGTACCCGGGTATTTACGGAACCGACAACCTGATCCTTAACCAGGAGGGTGATAAAGGGTCGACTACCGAAGAGTTTGGTTATTATGGGTCGGCGGTTTCCTGGGGCCCGAAAATGGAAGGCCAGATGGTGAAATGGTGGGATGGCCAGATGCGGTCTTATTCCCCCCAGCCTGATAATTACGAATCGGTATTTCAGAACGGTTACACCCAGACGCATAATATAGCGGTTTCAGGTGGAAATGATATTGGCGGACTGCGTGTTTCTATCACCCGCCAGGATAACAAATCCATCGTAGATAACAGCGATTTTGACCGCACAACGATTAACCTGGGCGCCAATCTTAAGATATCCAAAAGGGTTACGGCAGATGTAAGCATGTCGTATATCAATTACAACCGGCTCAACAGCCCCATGCTGGGAGAATCTGAAGCTTCGTTCAGTAAAGGGTTCCTATATTCATGGCCAAGGAGTTACCAGGGAATCGACAGGGAGTTTTACGCCAATCCCGATGGCTCGCAAAATCCCCAGGAGGGTTATCCTTTTTTATACATCAATCCAACATTATGGTGGGATATGTATAATAACAATACGACCCTGCACAGAGATAAATATTTGGGGGCGATTAGCCTGACTTATGATGTAACATCATGGCTGACCATGACCGGGCGTGCCGGCAGGGACTTTAACCTCGACCAGTACACAACCAAGGAAAAACCCATCGATGTGATCGGCATTAAGGAAGGCTATTATGCAAACAGCCTGAACAGGACCTATTCTGACATTTTTGAAGGCATGATTACGGCCCATAAAAACAGCATCTTTAAATCCAAAATCGATGTCAGGTTTACCCTGGGTGCCAGCCGCTGGGATTATAACCTGGAAGAGATCAGGGGACATTCCGGCACCTGGTATTTTCCCAACCGTTACACCTATGATAATTTCACCGCTCCAACTTACATCACCGATGAAAACGGCGAGGTTATCCTTGAAAATCCTGGCGACACACCAGAGGGAATGACCCCCGGGGAATCCGTGAAGCGGGAGCGCAACAATTCGGTCTATTCTTTCCTGAACCTGGGTTACCACAATTATCTCTTCCTTGAAATAACAGGGAGAAATGACTGGTCGTCGACCCTTCCCAGTGAAAGCAATTCCTATTTCTATCCCGGGGTTTCTTTAAGTTTCATTGCGTCGGAGGCCTTTAAAATCCAGGAAAAGATCAAATGGCTTAACTTTGTCAAATTAAGGGGCGGATTATCTCACACAGCTACCGATACAGATCCCTATATGCTTGATTTTAATTATGATTCAGGCATTTACGGTGGTGATCAGACCACCTCTTTCCCCGACACCATCCCTCCTATCGGGCTGGTCCCGCAAAGAGTCAATGCCTGGGAAGCCGCGATCGTCCTGGGGTTTTTCGAAAACCGCATTGATTTCGACTTTACCTATTATAATAAATATTGCTATTCCCAGATATTGGGCGGGTTACCGATACCGGTTTCATCAGGCGCACCGGAAATCACTATAAATGAAGGAGTACTCACAAATCATGGTTATGAAATCACGCTAAACGGCGTACCTGTGCAGACAAAGGACCTCCTGATCAGGACTGGTATTAACTATTCGAGAAACCGGAATTATGTTGAAAGTCTCGGCGATTATGCCGATGTTTACCCACTGGCGGATATATGGGGCTTGAACGGCCCGGCCATTGCCTTAAGGGAAGGAGATGAATACGGGACGATTTACGGCTATGATTATGTTTATCATGAGAACGGGCAGCCCATCGTAAACGATGAAGGCACCAAATACCTGATCACCGACACCAGGGTCCCTATCGGCAATGCATCACCCGATTTTATTGCCGGCTGGCAGGCTGAAATAAGTTATAAAGGCTTCACCCTGGTTACATCAATCGATACTAAATGGGGCGGTGACATCTATTGCGGTTCTTATGTCATCTCCTTACAGACTGGCCAGAGTCCTGAGACTTTGCTCGAACGTGAAGGCGGAGGTCTTCCCTACACCGATCCAGACGGCAATACCTCAAATATCGGGATCATCCTTGACGGGGTTTATGAAGACGGGACACCCAATGAAAAAGTGGTGCATTACTACTATAAATACCTGCCAAATGCAGGAGGATGGGGAAAATTTCTTTCAACACCGGGGATACTTGAAAACTCATGGGTGAAAATGCGGGAAATCTCCCTTTCATATTCGCTTCCTTATGAAGTTATTAAGAAAACAAAGATGTTCCAGGGACTGACTTTATCTATTGTAGGACGAGACCTGTTTTATCTTTACTCTTCCCTGCCTGATAATATCAATCCTGAAGGCATCATGGGATCAGGTAATGCACAGGGCTTTGAATGGGGTTCCATGCCAGGCACCATGTCTTTTACCTTCGGCATTGCTGCATCATTTTAATATGAATGAATAATAAAAATGGAATCAATGAAATCGTCGATCATGATAGGGAAATATAAATCAGCCTGGTTGTTTTTGCTGTTGTTGTTCATCCTGGTTTCCTGTAAAAAAGACTTTGAAGAGATAAACACCGATCCTTACAGTTTCACAACAGCAAGCGACGGCGCGCTGTTTAACGAGGTGGTCTCTACATTGCAGCCGGGGTGGAACGAACAGTTTTATATCAATAACGAGATCCTTTATCCGCAAACCCAGCAGGCAGCATTAACTAAAGAAGCCTGGGGTAACTTTTCGATTGGTACCGATGAAATATGGGGTAAATACTATCAATCCCTACCGGAAATAAGGGAACTTGAAAAAAGGTTCAGCCTGTATCCGGATTCAGCCGGAATTAATAATATGAGGGCTATGCTGAAGATCATCCTGGCATTAAAAACCTTCAAGGTAACCGATTTATTTGGAAATATGCCATTCACGGGAGCCGGATACGGATTTCAGGACCTGGAGTCGTTGCGTCCCAAATTTGATCAGCAGAGGGATATCTACCTGTTCCTGCTGGATGAACTAAAATGGGCGGAAGACAACATTGATGAAAATGCCCCGCTGGTAGAGCCTTACGCAACATTTACGGGTTTTGACAATCTTTTCAAGGGTGATATGTTAAAATGGAGAAAGCTGGCTAATTCTCTCCGCTTGCGCCATGCCATGCGGATGGTTGAAAAAGAACCAGCACTTGCCGGTGATATCATCAAAGATATTATTGAAAATGACATTCCCGTATTCATGGGCTATGACTTTACGACGCCGGTACTTGAAAGCGCCTGCATATGGCCGGCGGCTTCCGGATTCAGGAACGAAAGTCTCAGCTGGTCATTCAGGGAACACAAAAACCTCAGGATGGGCTCCAATGTCTGGCACCAGCTATCCTATCATGACAGCCTGGATGGAAGCGGGATCTTTGACCCACGGGCCTACATCTTTTTCGAAACAAATAATGCAAATGCCTGGAAGCCTTTTCCGCAGCATCCTGAGACAGGGACTCCATCTGAAGGCGGCATTCCATATGATTCTCACCGTGACCAGGCCGGGGCCTATTCAATCAAAGGTGAATTCTGCCTTTACTCACCTTTCAATTATTTCATCGTCAGCGACCAGGATTATATGCCGATCATCATTTTTACAGGCGCTGAAATCCATTTTATTAAAGCTGAAGCCTATTTCAGGGGTATTGGTGTTGAGATGAACAAAGAAAGAGCCGATGAAGAATACATGAACGGGATCAATGCATCGGTCGAATGGTGGTTTGGTGTTGCCGGAAATTCCAAGTTGCCGGTCTCCCGACTGACTTTCCCCGAAATGGTTCAAATTCCGGGTGACCTGGATGCATCATCGGTATTGATGCGGTTTGGCAGCTGGAATGCAGCTACAGAAGAAGAAAAACTGCAGTATATTTACACCCAATGGTGGCTCGACGCTTTCCGGCAGCCCTGGGAAGCTTACGCCCTGGCTCGCAGAACAGGCATGACCCCGCGGGAAGGCGCTCCAATTGACCATTACCGGCTCCCCTACCCGACTTCAGAAGCTGAATTCAACTCGGATAACTGGGCACAGGCGGTGGCCGAACAGGGAGGAGATACACCAGAGGTGAAAATATGGTGGGTTCCATGATAATGTTGAATGTTGAATGTTGAATGTTGAATTAAAAAGGTTGTTAATTGAAGCTTAAGATTCCAGATCCTAGATAATCTAGATTCTAGATTCTAGATTGTAAAATATAAACTGTAAAATGAAAATATATGAAAAAGCTTTACTCCAAAATCAGTTTCCTGGCGCTCATCATGATGATGCAGCCTTTATTGATGATCTCCCAGACGAATCAGTACCTTCATTTCGACAAGGTCGATGATTTCGTGCAGTTGCCGAATGGTTCACAGTATGTATCGGGAACCACAGCGCTATCTTTAACAGGATGGTTTTATTGCGATGCGCTGGCCTACGGGCAGGGCTATATGGGATTCCGCTCCGGATCCGGGACAGCTGAATTCTACCTGATCCAGTTGAATACAGGCGTTATGGAATGCCGCCTGGTAACAACGACAGGATTTCAGGAATATGTTGCCCCTGCAAACACAATCATTCCGCAGGTATGGCAGCACATTGCCTGGATCTACGATGGAACAGCCATTAAATTGTATGTCAACGGGACTTTAAAAGGCAGCAGTGCCGCATCAGGAATTTTTCAGGGCGAAAATGTAACTTTTGCAATCGGGAAAAGTATCCTGGGCGGATTTAATTTTGTCTACGGAGGAAGGGTTGATGAGGTGTCTGTATGGAAGAAAGCCCTTACGCAATCCGAGATACAGGATATGATGGAAAATGAACTGACAGGTACAGAGACTGACCTGGAGCTGTATTATAAGTTTAACCAGGGTGTGCCGGGGGGGATAACACCTCGATCACCCACCTGGTATGCGAAATTGGTGAAGGTGAAAGGGATGCCGAACTGATGAATTTTGCTCTTATCGGTGAGACTTCCAATTTCAACGGGGAACTTGATCCGGGATACCAGGCCATCTCCTTCCCTCAAATCCCGAATCATCTCACCTCGGATCCCCCATTTGCAATTGAAGCTTCCGCCACTTCAGGACTGGAGGTGATATTTGAAGTCCTCTCCGGTCCGGCAACGATCAGTGGCAATAATGTTACGCTTACCGGCGCTCCCGGGGAAGTGACCATTGAGGCGACCCAGCCGGGCAATGGGCAGTATGATCCTGCCGATCCGGTCATTAATTCGTTCATGGTGCTTGATCCGTCAACACATGTTCCGGACATTGATGCCAGGCATCCGCTTGGCGGGGATGTATTCGTCCCCTCACTTTCAAAAATACTGCTATCGACGGTGTCCACCATTGAATACCCGGAATTATTCAGTGTCGCAGGATGTTAAGTTTGATATAAATGGCCAGACGATCCCGGCACCGGAATTTGCCGATGGTCATTATATAGCATGGTGGGCCCCCCCTGCCTACGGAAATTACAGCCTGGAAATTATTTCGACAAATAATTACGGGGCCGCTGCGAATGAAACAATTAACATCAATATTGTTGCCACAACATCCGACCTGGAGGTAGTTGCAGCCGACAGTGTACTTTTAAATACGGCGACTTACACCCAGACTGTTTCCGCAGAACTTCCCTCGTTCCTTGGTGCTTTCAGCAATGTAACAGCCACACTGGAAGTGAAATGCCCCGATGGGGGCTGCGGTGAATGGGACAGGGTGGCCAGCGTGGATGCAAAGAGCCATGACGGGCAATGGTACGAGATCATCCGTTATATCACTCCTTATGGGAAACCCTGTTCACATAATATTGATCTGACCGACTACATTTCCATGCTGATGGGCAAGGTCGAATTCAGGTTCAACTGCAGTACGCTCGACAATGGCTACTATTATGCCCTCACGCTGAATTACACCCAGGGGGCTCCCGATTATCTATACAGCTCAATTTATGAAGTCTGGAATGAGGTTTATCCCTTTGGTGATTATGCTGATATGCAGCCTGTGGAAAACTGGACTTTTGAATTCCCGGAAGAAGCAGTCGCAGCCAAATTGAAACTGGTTTCTACGGGTCATGGATGGGGAGACCTTAATACCGGCAATGCCGCCGAATTTTATGAGGCCACCCATCACATCTGGATTAATGGCGAGCAAGCTTTCGAACAACATAACTGGTATGACTGCAATCCAAATCCGGATGGTTGCCAGCCGCAAAACGGGACCTGGTATTATAACCGGGCGGGATGGTGCCCCGGCGCCATTGCACAATGGTTTGACTACAATATGACCCCATATGTTTCGGGACCGGAAATTGAGTTGCAATATGTTTTCTATGAAGACTATGTTGACCTCTGCCATCCTAACCATCCCGATTGTGTCACCGGTGTGACCTGCGATGATTGTAACGATGGCTTTAACCCGATGCTTGATGTCGCCTGCAACCTGGTCGTGTTTTCCCAGGATCCGCTGATGACCGGCACCGATAAATTAGATGCCCCGAATTCTACTTTCAGCGTAAAGCCTAATCCCACATCAGGATTGATCGAAGTCACCAGCACGGCATCACCGGCCGGTAAAGCTTGTTCAATCAGGTTAATGACAATAACAGGGCTGTTCATTGAGCAGTTTGAGTGGGATGGCGCATCGGTACAAATAGATCTTTCAAATTATCCTGAAGGTATTTATATCCTGATTATCCAGAATGAGGATAAAACGGAAATGAAAAAGGTTATTGTACAGTAACTGAATACACCCCAAGCTCGCTGATACAGGGCGAAGCGGCTGACCGTATAATCCGGAGCCTTATTTTTAGAGAGGTTTCAGCTTCCGGAAGTCTTATAATCCTTAACGCACCGATACTTGATGCCCTGGCAACTTCCTGCCAGGCATCTTTTTTCCAGGTATCGATGGCGATTTCATCTATCCTCTGGCCTAACCTGATGTTTTCCCGAATAGTGATTATATTGAAATTCGTTGGTTTTATGAATTCAAGTATCAGTTCCGGGTCAGTAATTGAATCATCTGTGGCCCAATACGAATAGCGATCGTCGTCGAATAGATTATGTGCGCCATAACTTTCATTATCGCTGCCACGGATATTCGAGAGGGTTATCTCCCCTTCCGGGGCCAGGTTGCCGGAGAATGCCTTTTCCAGCAATTCGCCAAGTCCATGGAGGGATGCGAAATCGTTTTCATGGAGTAGTCCACGGGTGTCAGGGCACAATCCCAGGTCGAGGCATTGTCCCCTGCCAACAGATTTGCAATACAGATCGAATAATTCAGCTGGTGTCTTCACCAGGGAATCCTGTTCCGGGTGATAAAACCAACCTGGCCTGAGGGGGACGTCACACTCGGCAGGCATCCAGTATTTCCCGTCGCGATGCCCATTAACGGATTCCCAGTACCGGGTATTTCCAATGGCCGGCTTATCTTCATCATCAATACCTTTTGGAGTAAAGGTGGCCCAGCAGGTATCCCCTGCAAAACCGCTCTCGTTCCCTACCCAGCGCACATCCCAGCCTATATCACTGAAAATGCAGGCGTCAGGCTGCATCTGGCGGGTAATCGCCCAGGTTGTGTCCCAACCGTAATAAGTTGCCCGGTCGATATATCGCGTTTCCCTGGCTCCGCCGTAATAGCCGTCACCTCCATTTGCCCCGTCATGCCACGACATGAAAAGATCTCCATAATTCGTGTAAATCTCCCTAAGTTGCTCACGATATACGGCGACGTATTCCGCTGTGCCGTATGCTGGATGGTTACGGTCCCAGGGCGAAATGTATGCGCCAAACTTTAATCCGGCCTTTTCGCAGGCATCCCTTATCTCGCGCACCATATCTCCTTTTCCATCGTTCCACGGACTTTTAGAGATATTATATTCGGTGGTTTTAGTGGGCCACAGGCAAAATCCATCATGGTGCTTGCAAACCAGTACGATCCCTTTCATACCTGCCGATTTGGCTGCTGCAACAATCTGTCCGGCGCTAAAGGATGATGGGTTAAATATTGCAGGATCAGCATCACCATAGCCCCATTCCTTGTTTTCAAAGGTTGTCGGGGTAAAATGGATAATGCCATAAAACCCGGTTTCATGCCATGCTAACTGCCTTTCTGATGGAATGGGGCCGTATGGCTCAGGGGGAATGACCTTCTGAGAATAGACGAATATGCTGCTAACAAGAAAAACGATATTGAATAAAGTACATTTCATTGTTGATCAATTCCCAGGTTTTAAAAAAGCCTTAACAAGCACTGCCCTGCCTCCCGATTCATTGATTACTCTATAATATCTTGCTGCGGCGGGAATTACAAAGGTTTCAACGTAATTATATCTTTGTTGCAGGCCGTTAGCGGTTTCAACAAGGATGCTGCTCCCTTCAACCAGGCTCAGGACATGGCATAAGCCCTTTGTTTCAATGGAAATTTCGCCAGTAAAATGGTACTTGTGCACGCTATAACTGTGTTTTTCATGGGTTGGAAGATTGTAAAGCTCCCAGTTTTCTCCTTTTTCAATCAATAATGGCGTGGAGATCAATTCTGATTTCACCCTCTTCCCTTTCATGTCGAAATCAAGGTTTTCCATTCCCCTTTCAATATTCAGCGGTCTTGGCTTGCCGTCAAGATCTGTCCGCAGCCAGTCATACATTTTAAATGTAAAAATATATGGTGTGGTGCTTATCTCCAGCACCAGGTTATTCCGGCCTGATCCATGGATCGTTCCCGGAGGTATCAGGAACAGATCATGCTTTCTTGAATCATGCAACTGGACATATCTGGTTATTTCAACCGGTATATTTTCATTTAAACTGGCAACAAGGGCATCCCGGAAAACTGCAGGATCAATATCTTCCTGGAAACCCAGATAACAAACAGCATCATCCTCAGCATCAAGAATATAATAGGTCTCTTCCTGTGTAAAATTCTCCCCGAATTGCTCCTGGATATATTCCAGTTGCGGGTGGCATTGAATGGAAAGATTTCCTCCTGAAAAAGTATCGAGAAAATCGAATCGGATGGGAAATTCAGCGCCATACTTTGCTGTATGATTCCCTAATACAGCCTGGTGGTCCAAAAACATGATAAAATCGAAAGAGAATTCAAGCAAACGGCCCGAACTTTCGATGACCAATCCATTTTCCGGGACGATCAATTCAAATGACCAGGCATAATTTATCACATCCCGATTCAGACCCTGTATCTTTTGCCTGATCCATTGCCCGCCCCAGGTGCCGGGTTCAAACCAGGGCCGTACCCTGAAAATGTTGGTCGACATTTGCTCTAATGCTGCCCGTAAATTATCTCCCTCCATCCATACTGCTGCATAGTCATATTGGCCATCAATTAAAATTTCGATATCATTGACCAGTGTTTGCTTATGCCGGTTAAGAACAATCCAATCCACAAAATAAAAGCGCTTATACATGCTTTTAATATCAGATGGAGTCCCGGCGCCCAGATTGGTTATGCTGCCAGCTCGTGCCCTGAACTGCAATTCATTTTTCGGCAGATCGATGTAAATCAGGAATCCATCCCACTCAGATAACGATGCGCCCGGGCCGTATATAATGTTCAAATCACAGCTACCAATTGGTTTTAAGGAAGATAATGCCTCCGGATCAAAAAAATCATTTAACTTAAGCGTTGTCCGTTTTCCAAATAACGGGTCATCACCCCCCAGAAATGGGGAAATCATCCTGTTAATTTCACCTTCTTCCATCAGGGCTGCTGAAACATCAGTCCAAAATGCACTGATGCCCAGTTTTTGAAACTCAGCATCCAGGCCCTCTTTAAAATCCTCAAAAAACACCCCCATGTATCCATCAACTATGACCAAAGTGTTTGACCTGAGTCTTTTAGCTAAAGGTGCAAACCCGGTAAAAATTTTATTTTCATCGATCTTATGTGATGGGTATATATCATAATCCCCCGGATGAACATATGGCTTAATTACCGGTAAGAGGAACTGGCTCGTCTGCCTGCGATTTTTTCTTCCCTGATTCATAGTACATTTAAGCATCAGCTTTTTTCAGGTTTGAAAAGGCCAATGCAAGCAGATAGACCGCACATACCACCAGTACGAACATTCCTGCTGTTAAGCCAACCGTATCCGTCAGGAAACCAATAAGCGGAGGAATGGCAGCCCCACCAGAAACGGCCATGATCATCAGTCCTGAAATTTCGTTGGCACGAAGGGGATATTTACCGACTGTTAAAGAGAAAATCAAAGGAAAAATGTTGGCAATGCCCAAACCAATGATAAAAATGACAGCCATTGCCGTCATCGGGGTTGGCACCACGAGAAGGGCCAATATGGAAACAAGTCCAAGTACCGAAGTCCACATTAAAAACTTCCGGGAAGAAAGCATGGTCAGCATCAGGGCGCCGGCAAAAGTTCCAAGCATTTTTCCGAAGAAATAAACGCTCCTCCCCTTTTCAGCAAACTCCTGCGCCGCATTGAACTTATTGAGCAGGAACTGGCCGGAAACGGCATTTATACCAACATCAATACCAACAACCAGGAAAATCCCCAGCACCATCAGAGCTATATACCTGTTGCCGAGCAAACCAAGTGACGAGCCAATGGTTGCCCTTTTCTCCGTGTTTTTTGTTTCTTCGATTTTGGTAAACCCAAGCCAGATAACTGCCAGCAAGGAAACGATCCCAAAAGCAAGGAACATCAGTTTCCAATCGCCGAACTGGTCGGCGAACAAAGCTGCCACAAATGGCGCAACCATTGAACCTATGGCTTTAATGAACTGTGAAAAGCTCAGGAAACTGGATTTCTTATCTGAAGGGACGACATCAACCAATAGCGGGTTTGCTGAAACCTGGACAATAGTATTCCCAATTCCTAACAAAGCAAAACCAATAAAAACAGAAACTTTGGAAAAGAAAAAGTAAGGAAATAACAACCCGATCGCAGTAATGATCATGCCCAGGTTTAAAACATTCCTCTTCCCTAATCGGTCCTGCAACACCCCCATCGGAACAGACAGAATGAAAAACCAGATAAAAACTGCTGAAGGGATAAGCTGAGCCATCGTGTTGCTCAGGCCAAATTCCAGTTTGATGCGGTCAACACCAATCCCGACAAGGTCGCAAAAGCTCATCACAAAGAAGGACATCAGTACAGGAAGTACAAACCGCATATTAATTTTTTTCATCATTGTTTAAGTCTTTTCGTTTTACATAATTGATAATAAATTTTTTACATCATTCCAGTATTTTTCATCGAGAAGGCGCACACTGCCAACTATTGCAGCATTTTCCCCAAGATCTGACAGCAATATTTCGGGGTGCGGATTGGTTCTTTCAATCTTATCCCGGAGGAAATTTCCGAAAAGAGTAAATGCGCCTGTTATATTTCCCCCGATAACGATGACGCCGGCATCAAATTTTTCAATCAAGGGAGCCAGGAAGTCACCCATATCAGAGCCGTATTCTTTGAACAATGAAAGTGCAAACTCATCATTGCCGGCCATTTCAGCAATTTCTTTTACACCACTGGTCTTTACCCCGGTTTTTTCAAAATATTTCCTTGTAAACCAAGGTGTTGAAAAATAATCGTTGGCAATACCGTCTTTATAAGGGATATGCCAGACACACCCCATTTCCGGCACAGTATTACCGGAAAGTACAGGTATTCCCCGGTCAATGAAGGCGGACCCAAAACCCGTTCCAAGCGTAAGTGCGATTATCTTATCATATTTGCTGGCTTTTCCCAACCATGCTTCACCAATGGCAAAAGCGGTTGCATCATTGATATACCTGAACGGCACATATACTCCCAATTGCAACCTTAGCCTCAATTGTTCGCTAATGTTCACGCCGTAAAGGCTTTCATATTTCTCAACACGTTTAAAAAGCGCTGTTCCATTCGGATAATCGAATGGACCGGGCATAGCGAATCCGATACCAGCCAGTTCATTTTTATCAATCTTAGATAACGTGCCGGTAATGGCAGAACTCCAACCTTCCAGGATTTCGCCGGCGTCTGCTTTATTATTAATTTTTTGCCAGGCCACAGTTCCCCGGATAATATGATGTGTCGATAAATCAACAGCCGCACTACAAATATGGCTGCCTCCGATATCAACGCCTATGGCAATAGAATCCATAAGAGCTATCTATAGTTTAATGCTTCAATCTTTGCTAAAAATAGCAACTGCGATATTACCAAAAGTCTTCCGATAAAATATAATTGAAGGGAAATTTATTCTGATATAGAATGAACAAAAGTCTGAGCTATCTCTATTTTATATTAGTCCGTCGACTGAAGCCGTCGATTCCAATTTTGTAATATCAACAGCAACAACAGCTTTCGTCGTTGGAGTTCGAATTAATATTAGCGGGCAATTCGATAGAATAGACTTTTGGTAAGGCATTTAAAACGACTTCGGCTCCCCGACCTTGACTCTAACCGCATAACAACGGCTTGATCAGGCGAATACCCGAACAGACGATCAACCGATATTCGGAAATGATCAGGCGAGATCACGATCAGACGATCAGCCGATATTCGATTTGGTTTGGGAAATTGAATGTTATATCGCCCGATAGGCTGTTCGGGATTTCGTCCGATGAAAAAAGCCCGTGATAAAAATCGACGGGCTTTTGTGATGGGTGCACGAGGGGGCTCGAACCCCCGACCTTCGGAACCACAATCCGACGCTCTAACCAACTGAGCTACGCGCACCGTTTGAAAAGCGGATGCAAAGATATGAAAAAAATAAAAAGTTAAAGAGACCGTCTTATATTTGTTAAGGATATCAGCGAAAATTTTGCCTGGCCCTGGAAATTGCATATGAATATCTTTCAGAGAAAAAAAACAACATTTACATCCGGATCCCTTTCAAGGGAAGCATGGAGGAAATTTCTCCGGAATAAACTGTCGGTTGCCGCCCTGATTTATATTCTCCTTTCTGTGCTTATTGCTTTGCTTGGTTACCTGGTCACGCCCGACAGCACCCCTATGGCTAACCGGCAGACACTTGAGCTATCGACAAAAAAGCCGGGTTTCAGTGTAACCATGCTTAAGATAATTAAAGAAGAAGATGTCCCTCAGAAAGGGATTATAAACCGGATGCTATTCGGCCAGCGAAGTCAATATCAGTACATTCCTGTTCAGGATTACGAATTTAACAATGGCCTGCTGACAATTTACGAATACACGGGCGAGGACGGTATTCGGGGCCAGGAAAGGCAAATAAATACACAGCAGTCCCAATTGGACGATCTGCTTATAAAAAAAAATTCCTGCTGGGGACCGATCAGTTCGGACGGGATATGCTTAGCCGGCTGATGATCGGATCCCGGGTCAGCCTTGCCGTGGGACTGATTTCCGTCATCATTTCCCTGCTCATTGGGGTTACAATTGGGTCCTTAGGCGGGTTCTTCAGGGGATGGGTCGATAAAGTCGTCGTTTGGCTCATCAATGTTGTCTGGTCAATTCCCACGCTATTGCTTGTAATCGCCATTACTTTTGCCCTGGGAAAAGGGTTCTGGCAGGTTTTCATCGCTGTTGGTTTCACGATGTGGGTCGAAGTTGCCCGGATCACGCGTGGCCAGATCCTTGCAATAAGGGAGAAAGAATACGTTGAAGCCGCCAGGGCGCTGGGATTCTCTAATTTCAGGATCATATTCAGGCATATACTCCCAAACTTATCGGGCCCGATCATAGTCATTTCCGCTGCCAACTTTGCTTCAGCTATCCTTATCGAAGCCGGGCTGAGTTTCCTTGGGATCGGGGTACAGCCTCCAATGCCATCCTGGGGAAGCATGATCCGCGAAAATTACGCTTACCTTCTCCTGGATGCCACCCACCTGGCTGTCCTGCCCGGACTGGCCATCATGCTGATCGTGCTTTCTTTTATGGTTGTCGGAAATGGACTGAGAGATGCACTGGACGTCAAAACACAGGAAAGGGTCAAGGCTTAAAAATCTTACTAGTGGATCCTCTTCAGATCAAGTCGCCAGTTATTATAACATGCTCCCCTGGACGCATAAGGATTCCTGCCATCATTTCTCAGGTTGATTTTATAGGAGATATAGATATCAGACCCGGTAAAATCCTTGTGGCTCATAAAACTCCCTAAATTATCCGTGCCTATCGTAAAGCCATCCAATCTGACAGACAATCCAACCATTGGATACCTGAAATCATAAAGGATCACAGGTATGTTGACTTCCAGGAACCTGCTTTCAAATCTCGGTGTAACGGCCATGACGACCGGCCTTTCAATCATTGGCGAGGTATATTTGGCCGGAATGATCAGGACGCCGTTCAGATACCACCAGTCGGTCAAATGGTAATCGACCTGGATGCTGACAGATGCAGGCATATAAATTTTAAAAGAATGGCCGCGTAAGGATGCATCAGGGTCTCCATAGAACATCTCGCTGGTCGTATTCAGTTCCTCCCGTATATTATCATATTCCAGCAAGTTGACATTTATCCAGTTATTATGCACATTTTCAAAAACATGCCTTTCCGCATTTTTTGTATAGTTCACCCAGCCGATATCGAGTAAGGAAAATCCCACTTTTAACTTATAATCCTCGAACCTTTTCTTGTAACAATTTCTCGGGATACTTTTCTGGTAAGGTCTTTCCCTGAATTGCCAGGAAATCCCGAGATCCATGCCCCACCCGTAACCCCTAACGACCGGGTTATAAAAATCGACAATATCATCCTGGTAATCCAGCGGTATTGAAAAACCAAATTCACCGTTGAGCTGTTCAACATTCAAGATGCTATCATTATAAGCTATATATCGCGTCTCACCTCCAGACATATAGGCGCCACTATATCCAAAGGCCGGCCCGATAGAAATCCCGGCAGACCAGTGATTATTCCTGTTTCGGCTCACCACTGTCGCATAACTGAATTTGATCTCCCACCAGGCCATGGACGCCATATCATAATTATCATGCGCATAATTTATATTATGCTGTGGTTTGAAATCCATGCCATAAAAAGAGAAATTGGCCATATCATAAGGCAACCGGCGTGTAGATGACATCACCCTGAAAGCCGTATTAACTGCAAACACATGGTCCTGCACGGCAAACATCACTGACGGACCTGAAATCCTGGAGTTTACATAGAAATTCTTTAAAGATTTATCCTCATAATAGGCATAAACATTTCTTTCGCCGTGACCATAGGGTTTAGGCATATAATGATAATCATATGCCCCGTTAAATAATTTAATAAAACTCGATTCCCTGGAAGGAAAGTAGAGGTAATTATTTTCGGCAAAAGCATGTAATGAAAATATATTTATATCTGCTTTAAGCCTGGAATTGGCCATGGATGAAGGATTCAATGCGACACTGCCGGAACCGGCATAATTACCGCCAACCAAACCCAGGGATAATTGTGCATACATCCCCTGGGAACAGCAAACCATCACAATAATCCATAACAATCTTTTCATCCCCGAAATACGATTTTGAAGGATAAACTATATCTATTCATCCATATTTGAACCATTTGTAATATGGTTACTAACAAAATTAGCTGATGGGGAAGTTTGAAAACGGTTAAAACTGCTCAGATATTAACACCCGGATGTTCATCATCTTCTGCGGATGCCATATTCTTCATTTTCACAGGGTACATTGCGGTTATATCTTCCGCAATTTCCTTTCCTGAAATTGATTTTTATCGAAACATAAAAATCCAGGCCTGTAAAATTGGTCAGGCCAAGCAATCCAAGCAATTCATCGGTGCCGATGGTAAGGAAATGGTACCTGACCGAAGCACCAAGCCTGGGATATTTGTAATCGTAAAGGGAAAAAGGTATGGCAAATTCCAGGTGAGGGGTCTCATACCTGGGGACCAGGGCAATCTGTGCCGGGCGCCGGATAAAAGATTTGCCTAACCGGATGGGGTGAATAAATACGGCTCCTGCGTAATAATTCCTGAATATTTTATAATCTCCCTGGATGCTGAATGCAGTCGGTAAATAAACCTTGATTTTGTTATCAATTAATGATTGATTGGGATCCCCGTAAAAAATAGTACTGAGAGTCCGGGTCAGTTCGTTGAGGTTGTAATAATTCAGGGTATCGACATTGACCCAGTATTCGCTGACATCTTCAAATGACTGAAGCTGGGCGTTTTTCTTGAAGTTAACATACCCAATATCCAGGATCGATACCCCGATCCTGTAACTATAATCAATATAACGCTGGCGGCATAATTTAGTAACCCTTTTTTTCTGATAGCTGAGGATTTTATTCTGGAAAGTCAAGCCCAGGTCAACGCCAAACCCGCCTCCTTTTATCCATGGCTCGTCAGGGAAATCATTATTGTCATAATCCATTGGAAAGGAATAGCCAATTTCAGCATTCAGGTTTTTAATATTGATAGTGGTATCATTAAGCACCATATAATCCAGGTCATTTGCCTGGAGATACCCCCCGGCAACTGAGAACAGGCGTTTCACAGTAATTCCTGCTGACCAGTCTTCCATGCTGATCTTCCTGAAAGCATAGGCATAAGTGACCCCGACTTCTCCCATGACCAGTGCAGCAGAGCTATAATCGCTGCTGGTGTAGTTTATATTATGCTGGTCGGTGTAATCAAGGCCATAGTATCCAAAATTTGCAATATCATAAGGTATTCCGAATGCCGAGGTCAGCACCCTCGCACCGGTATGAAATGCAAAGGCATGCCTGCCGACAGCCAGCATCATGGAAGGCCCTTTGACCAGTTCGCTGGCGTAAGCATTTTTACCGTTTTTATCGGTAAAATGGTCAAATGGCATTTCATCAGGGCCATATTTGGGAAACTCGGGCGAACTGGTAAGGTACTTGAATAAGGAATAATCCTCCTTGTGGATATAGGCGTAATTATTATCGAAAAATATATCAGCCGTTGCAATATTAATATCCATATATAGCTTGGACGTGCTGATGGAACTGGGATTGAGGAGCGCCCCCGTCGAACCGGCATAATTGCTAGTGGTAATGCCCCACATCTCCTGAGCTTTAAAACTGATAGCAAGAGAAAGGAAAACAACCAGCCATAAACCGCGCAGTATTATCCGCCTGGAGTGTTGCATCGTTTCGTGAATCCTGATAATACTAGTTATTCCAGAAATTATAAACGGCAAAAATATGCTTTTCAATTTATCTTAATTTTAATTTTTCATATTTAATTAATTTATTTATTTCAAAACATGGATTATCAATAACTTAATTATTCTTGAAAAATTAATTTAAATGCGATTTAAATAGTGGATTGCATTCCCACCTCACCACCTCACCACCTTACCACCTTACCACTTTATCACTTTATCATCACACTCCAACCAAAATTCGTATATTTGCACCCGGCCAAAATTAATAGACGCGCGGATGTGGCGTAATTGGTAGCCGCGCCAGACTTAGGATCTGGTGCCGAGAGGCGTGGGGGTTCGAGTCCCTTCATCCGCACTAAAGTGTGTGCAAACACTAGATAGAGTAAGACTTCCAGAGATTGGGGGAAAAAAGTGCGGCAGTAATGCGCCAGGCGATGGTTTCACTCAATAATCTCTGAAATATCAGATCGTAATAAGGGAAGACGCTCCTGGATGATTTGCCAGACTTCTTCAGCATCTATTCCGAAATAGTCATGTGCCACTAAGTTTCTGAATCCTTTTATGTTCTTCCAATCAATAGCGGAATAGTTATTTTTAAAATCTAATGAAAGTTTTTCGACCATTTCGCCGATGACGATAAAATTCATCATGCAGGCATCAAAGTTGCGGTGATCTTCATTGAAATCATCGGGATTGTCAAAATCAGCAGTGTATTCCTCAATCCTTTCTATCGCTTCCAGGATGGCCTCGAGGCAGTGCCGGTCTTTATTCAGCATAAATGGTGTCTTTCAGGATAGCGGATTTCATCCTGGGTTTAATGTACTTTTCACGGCAGATATCTGCTTCGATCCCAAGGTGCATTTTGAAAAATTCCTTCAGCTGAATTTTCAATTTGAATAGATCATTTGTTCCTTCTTCAAATTCAACGATTAAATCGACATCACTGCTCATCTTCTGTTCACCCCGGGCGTATGATCCGAAAATACCAATCTTTACAACATGAAATCGTTCAAGCAACAGTGCCTTATTGCGGGAAATGAATTTTAATATTTCTTCCGTTGATTTCATTGTATCACAAAAATACATAAAATTTTAGGAGATAAGCACTGTCGATCCCACTTTAAAGATACAAACCCGATGATTTTTCAATTTGGCATACATACTTTACCAGTCTCCGGAGATTTAGGCCAAACCACCTTTTGCGGAAGTTACTGCAGATTCACTTTCGAATTGTCAACAGACTTCGCCAGTCCCGACTTTATCGGGATAGTCAAATTGTCAATAATCCCTCAGACAACGAACACTAAAACCGTATCCTCCATGTCGTAGAGGTAGTAGTCCCGGCGTACACTCGGGTAGTGGTAATGAGGCCACGGTCCCATGCGTCGTTGCCGTCGCCCTCCGTCGATGTCCACCAGAAGCCGTAGCTGCCAACATTGAAGAAGTATACCATCGAGGATGCGCGGTAGCCACCGGGCAGACCTGAGAAGCCAAACAGGTCGGTGCCGTTGCCATTCTCATACCAGCCGCTGGTGGTCTTCAGGTTTGTCCCGGCATCAAAACCACGCATAACCGCTCAATATCCCATTCCGGATCACCAATCCCATACTGGCTGTCCACCGCCCCTTCCAGCACCTTCCATTCCTCATCGGTGGGCAGGTGCCAGCCCGGCGGGCAGATGCCCTGTGCGCCCTGCTGTGTGGTGTATTGCATCATCTCCTCCCACTGGTAAAGCCGCCGTATTTGGTGCAACTGTCCGGTTCGTTGTTGTAGCAATACTTTTCAATAGTTCCATTGTTCGATTGTTCCATTGTTCCGGCGATCATCGTCGCCCACATTCAGGTTTTCCTTCAGCCAGCACTGGCTGAAGATCTGGATGGTGTTGTAAACCTGTCCTTCGTATTCCACCGTGGGTGTTCCCGGGCAGGGGATGTTGGTGGCGAACTGGAAGGTGTAGGTGGTGCTTTCCTCCGGGGCATCAAGGATGCCCGATTGGAGGGTGTCAGCATAACCGATATAAAGCAGTTCATCGCCGGGGTCAAATGCCAGGTCACCCGGCACAACCAATGTTGTATCCGGCCAATAGATCATGGTTTCGGCAGCCTGAGTGCGATTCATTACCTTGATGCTATCGAGCTGCAACATAGCTGGTGTTGTTTACTGCAGTGAAAGTTAATTCAATTGCAGGTATGTAAATTTCATCCCGAAGACAACGAACACTTTTACCGTAAACATTGTTATTGTAATTCCGGTTAACTCCCGGTACCCAGCAATAGAGGTCACGGAACCATGAGATAATGCCGTAGCCGTGTCGATGACCACCAGTAGCCGGAGCCGCCCTTATTTGAGAAACCACCCCAATTAAAGCGGAGGCCACCAGGCAGACCTGAGAAACCGAACAGATCGGTTCCGTTGCCATTATAATACCAGCCACTGGTGGTTTTAAGGTTTGAGCCGGCATCAAAACCCCTATAATCACTTAAAATGTCCCATTGTAGGTCACCAATTCCATACTGGCTGTCCACCGCTCCTTCCAGCACCTTCCATTCCTCATCCGTGGGCAGGTGCCAGCCCGGCGGACAGATGCCCTGTACCCCTTGCTGAGTGGTGTATTGCATCATTTCATTCCATTGGTAAAGACCGCCGTATTTGGTGCAACTGTCCTGCTCGTTGTCGTAACAGTACTTTTCCATGGTTCCATTGTCCGATTGTTCCATTGTTCCAGGGATCATCGTCCCCACATTCAGGTTTTCCTTCAGCCAGCATTGGCTGAAGATCTGGATGGTGTTGTACACCTGTCCTTCATATTCCACCGTGGGTGTTCCCGGGCAGGGGATGTTGGTGGCGAACTGGAAGGTGTAAGTCTGGTTTTCTTCCGGGGAATCCAGAATACCCGATTGACGGACAATTAAATCATTAGTTTGCCTGGATGCTTTCAACTCACGTCTAACTTTATCACCTCCGATATAATCCAAACTGCAGGTTTTACCATCATTCTGCCCCGCTGAAATCATTTTAACGCTACGGCTTATTCCATTCCAGGAGGTTGTGAGGAAGTAAAAGTTGCTCCCTCCAGGAATGAACCTGAAGGAATGATGTCCTTCATCAAGCTGCCGTTCAGTGCGGAGAACAACCTTGCCCTGCAGGTCTGTTATCATCAAATTCACCTTGCCTGCATGAGGGATGTACATCGAGATTTCACTCCGGTCTGCCATAGGATTCGGAAAGTTTTGATATACCGAAAAAAACGAAATATCATCATTCACTTCTGGAATGCTCACCGTGGAGAATGTGGCATAGCCGACATACAGCAGCAAATCTCCCGGGTTGATTTCAAGGGATAGCGTGGTGTCAGGCCAGTAGATCATGGTTTCCCCTCCCTGGGTGCGGTTCATCACCTTGATGCTGTCTAATTGAACATAAGCTGCGCTGTCGACAGCGGTAAAGGTCAGTTCCAATAGTGGGACGCTGGGAATACAATCCCAGCGAAACGATTGCAAACAATGCAACGATGATTACTTTTTTTGACATGGCGGATAAGAATTGGCTTTAAATGCTAAAGATAAGGAATTTAGGGGCGAATATCAAGGGGAATTTGCGTTCAATCGCTGACAGGTCCTGCGGACGCTGTCAGGATTGAAAGGAAACTGACCTGTCAGCGTCGAAGACCTGACAGCGTCAGGCAGGGGAACTTCTAAAAACTTTATGTAAACCAGCCTTCCTTATCTCCTTTTTGGTTATTTTTGCCCGAAGCTTATAAAGAGCGAAAAAATCTTTTTAACCGCATTCGTGCCAAGATTCAATTTTTATAAGATAATAATTTAATATTCAAAATGTTATATATTCAAATTACTTTTGCTGCATGCAAATAACAAAGGAAGAAACCGGAGCATTGACTGCATCAGTTAGATTGCTGATCAGCAAAGAGGATTACGAAGAGAAAGTAATAAAGACTTTAAAAGATTACCAGCGCAAAGCCAACATGCCGGGTTTCCGCCCTGGAAAAGTGCCGTTTGGTATGGTTTCAAAAATGTACCGGAAAGGCGTTTTGCTTGATGAAATCAATCACCTGCTGGCCGAAAATCTGCAAAAATATATTGAGGAGAGCAATCTGAAATTAATCGGGAGCCCGATTGCAAATAAGGAAAAAGCCTCCTGCACTCGACCTTGATCTGCAATCAGATTTTGAATTTTATTTCGATATTGGCCTGGCCCCTGAATTTGAACTGGATCTTTCCGAAAATTTCGCGGTCGACTATTTAAAGATAACTGCCACCGAAAACATGATTGACGAACAGGTCAATGAACTGCGCCATCGTTCTGTAAATCATGCTCATAAGGAAGAACATTCTGAGGAAGAACATTCTGAGGAAGAACAACACCAGGAAGAACTACCCGAATTAAATGAGGCTTTTTTCAACCAGGTGTTCCCTGGTGAAGAAATTAAGGACGAACAGGCTTTCAGAGTAAAGATCAGGGAAGCAATTGAGCAATCCCTGATTAAGGAAAGTGAGCGGTTTTTCCTGAATTCGGTCATTGAAAAACTGGTTAAAGAGACCGGCCTTGAATTACCTGACGAATTTATCAGGAAAATGATCAGGGAAAATGACGAACATAATTTGAGTGAAGAAGAAATTGAGTCTCAATACATTAATTATGCAAATTCAATCAGGTGGCAACTGATTGAATCACGGATCATCACAGAAAATAACCTCAGGGTTGAAGAAAGCGAGATGAGAAATGTTGTAAAGAGTTACTTTACAGGCCATTTAGCAAACACCGAAGAGGATCCTCAACATGATGAAAGATTAAACAAAATCGTCGATTCGGTGTTAAGCAATAAAGAAGAAGCAAACAGGTTACACGATCAACTTTTTGACAGGAAATTGCTCGACTTTTTCAAAAGCAAGCTGAAACTTAATGACAGGCAAGTTGATTATGATGAATTTGTAAAATTGGTTACAGAAAAGAAAGCATAGTATGAAAAATAATGAGTTTCGCAAATATGCAGTGAAGCACCGCGGTTTGAACGGGCTTACCGTAGACCAGTACAGTTCTATGATAGGGAATTATATTTCCCCGACCATCATCGAGGAGAGGCAGCTTAATATAGCTACTATGGACGTCTTTTCCAGGCTGATGATGGATCGCATCATATTCCTGGGGGTCCCTATCGATGATTATGTAGCTAATATCATCCAGGCACAGCTATTATTTCTCGAATCCGTGGATCCGGTCAAAGACATCCAGATTTACCTGAACACACCGGGAGGAATGGTTTACGCAGGCCTTGGCATTTATGACACCATGCAATACATCGCACCGGATGTCGCCACGATCTGTACCGGGGTAGCAGCATCGATGGGTGCAGTGATCCTTTGCGCAGGTGCAAAAGGGAAACGCACCGCGTTGAAACATTCACGCATCCTGATCCATCAGCCTATGGGCGGAGCATCCGGACAGGCTTCCGATATTGAGATCACGGCAAAGGAAATCCAGAAGATCAAGAAAGAATTATACGAAATCATAGCACTGCATTCGGGCCAGGATTATAAAAAAATCTGGAAAGATGCCGACCGGGATTACTGGATGATGGCAGCAGAGGCCCGGGATTACGGTATGATCGATGAAGTTCTGGAGAAAACCAAGCAAAAATCCGCATAACATGCCAAAGGTTTCGCAAAAATGCTCCTTTTGTGGTCGTGACAGATCGGAAGTGAATATGCTGATTGCCGGTATCGATGCGCACATTTGTGATGCCTGCATTATGCAGGCGCAGACCATACTGAGCGAAGAGTTTGTTCACCAAAAAAGCGGCAAGGCTCCTGAAATCGAGCTGAAACCTCCTACAGAAATCAAGAAATACCTCGACCAATATGTCATCGGGCAGGAAGAGGCCAAACGGGTTTTGTCTGTTGCCGTTTACAACCATTACAAGCGGATCATGCAATCCAAAGACGATGATGATGTCGAGATAGAAAAATCGAATATCATGATCGCGGGGGAAACAGGCACAGGTAAGACCTTACTGGCAAGAACGATTGCCAGGATGCTGAAAGTGCCATTTGCCATTGCAGATGCAACCGTACTGACCGAAGCCGGTTATGTCGGGGAGGATGTGGAAAGTATCCTGGCCCGACTGCTGCAGGCAGCCGATTACGATGTGACGGCTGCGGAACGCGGCATCGTATTCATCGACGAGATTGATAAAATAGCCCGTAAAGGCGACAATCCCTCCATCACCCGCGACGTCTCCGGCGAAGGTGTGCAGCAAGCCCTGCTCAAGCTGCTTGAAGGAGCCATTATCAACGTTCCGCCGCAGGGAGGGAGAAAACACCCGGAACAGAAATTTATCCAGGTCAATACCCAAAATATCCTTTTTATTTCAGGCGGAGCCTTTAATTCAATCGACCGGATCATAGCCTCCAGGCTCAGAACCAATATCATTGGCTTTCAATCCAAAGAGCAGGAATTATTCGACCGTGAAAATATACTGCAATACATCTCCCCTACCGATATCAAGAAGTTTGGCATGATCCCCGAGATTGTCGGCCGTTTCCCGGTTTTGACCTTCCTCATACCCCTTGACCACGATGCCCTGAAAAGGATCCTGACCGAACCTAAAAATGCCCTTGTGAAGCAATTTACCAAGTTGTTCAAAATGGATGGCATCGACCTGGCTTTTGATGACGGGGCCTTTGAGTTCATGGTTGAAAAAGCCACAGAGCACAAACTGGGAGCCAGGGGGTTGCGGTCCATTCTGGAAGCCATTCTTACCGATGCCATGTTTGAACTGCCATCCAAAGGATCAACCAAATCACTGAAAATAAACAGGAAATACGCAGAGGAGAAATTCAGCAAATCAAATTTATCCCGGCTGAAAGTAGCCTGATCCCCGGGCTGGCATAATTATTGGAATTCACTGGCCATAATAATGCTTAGGTTATCACTCATACCTGTCTTCCTTTTTATAAGTCTTTGGGCTTTTTCCCAGGAGCAGGAAAGAATTGTCGTTTACGGAACTGTTGTCGACGGCGATACAATTCCGGTTATTCCACTTAAAGAATTAAATATTTATTCCTGGAGAGTTTTAACACGAAGTGAAGAGAGAAAGTTGACCAAATTGATGAAAAATGTCAAGATCGTATATCCCTATGCGCGATTGGCCGGAATAAAGCTGGTTGAATACGAAGATGTCCTCACGCAGGCTGCTGATGATAAAGAAAGAAGAAAAATCATGAAACAGGTTGAAGATGAACTTGAAGCTGAATATGGGCAGGAATTGCGCGAACTGACAGTTACCCAGGGTAAGATATTATTAAAGCTGGTTGACAGGGAGACCGGAGAATCTTCTTATGACCTTGTTACCGATCTTAGAGGAGAATTCAGGGCTGTTTTTTACCAGGCTTTTGCCAGGATATTCGGCCTTAACATGAAATTAAGATATGAACCTAATGGTGAAGACAGGGAAATAGAAAACATTGTCAGGATGATCGAGAACGGCCAGTTATAGGAGTAATGTCCCTTTTCAATTTTCAATTTTCACTTCCCCCTGCCCTGCATCACGATCAGCACAGTATAGATAAGGATCTTAAAATCCATCGCCAGCGACATGTTTTCAATATAAAGGAGGTCATATTTTAGTCGCTCGACCATCTGATCCACATTTTCAGCATAGCCATATTTTACCTGTCCCCAGGAAGTGATCCCAGGTTTAATTTTAAAAAGCAGCCTGTATTCAGGCGCTTTTTCCACGATCTGGTCGATATAATACTGCCTTTCAGGCCGATATCCTACCAGCGACATATCCCCTTTCAGAACGGAAAAGAACTGGGGGATTTCATCAAGCCTGACTTTCCTGAGGTATTTGCCAAAACGTGTGATCCGGCTATCATCTTTTTTAGACAACATGCGGCCCGTCTTTTTCAGCATCAGAATACATCGACCTGAATTTATGCATTTTAAAAGTATGTCCATGAAGGCCGACTCTTTTCTGGGAATAGATGACAGGTCCGCGTGATCCGAATTTGACACCGATAGCAACAGCGACAAATACCGGGAAGAGCAAAGTAAGTGCAATCAAAGCGGCTACAATGTCGATCAGCCTTTTCATGGATTGCTGCCATGGCGGCATGAGGTCCTGAGAAACCTGGATGAGCGGATAATGCCAGATCGAAGACATCTTGACCATTCCCATCAGGTAATCCTGCATATCCGGGATAATTTTAATGACCACCTCCGTTTCCTCAAGCATGGTCAGGATATTCCTGATCGTTTCTCTTTCCGATCTTTCAATGGCCAGGATCACTTCTTCCACTTCGTATTCTTTAATAATACGTTTCAGGTCCTGGAATTTCCCCAGGTGAGGCAGGTACTTACCAATTTTATATTGCTCGTATTCAACCACATTGACAAAACCCGTGAATTTATTTCCTGAAGGAACTTCCTGCCTTTCGATTTCTTCATAAATTTTAACGGCATTGCCATTGCTTCCCACTATAATCGTATTAAAGCCAAGTTCTTTCCGGTGGATTTTCCTGACAGTTCTGGTAGTTAAGAATTAGCCTGAACAGGTAAGTTACTCCGAAATGAAAGAGGTATAGAAATATAAATAACTGATAATATGATCTATAGGTAACAATAACATCATCCAGGATCAGCGCAAAGAAAATGATAATAACCCCAACCAGTGATATGAAAGAGGTCTGGCTCAATTCCCTCAGCCTTGATTTCCGGAATATCTTATTCACATTATACGTACCCAGGATATAATACAGGATAAGCCAGAAAGCAGGCACGATCAGGATACCAAGATAAAAATTCCTGTCTTGAAATATGTCGGATAAATGGTCAAGGACAGTTGGTTCGATCGAATACTTCCGGTAGATAAAAAACAACGACCAGGCAATTGCCGCAGCCAGCAGATCCGCAATTACATATTTTAAAACCTGTAACTTTTTATTCATCAAAGATTGGGTCTGGTTACGAGTTTGATATTATCGAGAGTAATATAATCGCTTCCTAAGCCTGCAGTAATCTGTGCTTCAATATAAATGGTATAATTCACAGCATCCAGGGTTTCATTAACGATTGGCGTAAAATTAACATAGATTTTATTCCAGTTGTCAGATGGATTAATGATAAGGAATGGCCTTTCCTCGATTGTATTATCCGTCAACTTGATATAAACTCCCACCACCATGGGAATATTGTTTCGATAATTAAGTTCTAGAAAAATAAAATCACCCCGGTCAAAAACAAATCCATCCCCGTTGCCATCGTCTGAAACCAATTGAACATATGGGTGGTCAGCATCCAGGTAGTGATCCCGGAATACTGTGAATAATCATCAATAAGAGCTTCGGGTGCGCCGGCCGGTTCAGTCCTTACCATAACGGTGTCGCTGTTCGCACTTTCATGTATGGCAAGGCTGGCATCTTCAAAATCCTCCATCCACACAAAATCGAGCATTGCTGAGGTATGATGAAGTCCCTGATACCGCTACCACACTATCAGGGAAAAAATTGAAATCTTCATAGATGATAGGCTGAAAAACCGGGTTAGGCGCACGTGTATCAGAGATTCCATTCAATACGATACCAGGCCTGATCTCAAGTTTATGATTTCCTTCAACCAGCACGGGAATAATGGCTGGCATTTCGAATCCGCCAACCAGGTCATCATCCACATAAACCCATGCATCGACAATCTTCTGATTACTGGTTCCCTGCATGTCAGGTTCAGTAAAAAAATCCAGTGAATCAATTTTCAGGTATGACGGGACGGTCTGGTCTCCTTCAAATTTATCGCAACCTGCCAGGAAGATCACCGCTAAAGCAAACAGGTAACCAAAGTTTATCATTGAATACGATGCTCTTGGATGGTTGAGGAATTTCATTGATTTCAATCAGGTTAATATAACGGCCCGTCAGCCTTATTATTGCCAAAAAATTGCCTTGTTTGAATTATCAAAGGGATAGTCCGGCAGGCAGTTCCTGCATCTTTCCAAGAATTTGATAAGCAACGCTGAGGGCTTCGTAACCATCATTTATAGTGACCGACGGGGCAGTGTTATTGACAATAGCCTGGTAGAAGCTTTCCAGTTCCGCTTTAATGGCATTCAGGCTGACAATTTCCGGCTTCTCAACAGAGATCTGTTTTTTTCCTCTTTTTTCACCCAGGTCGATGATCATAGCAAAGGGGTCGACATTCAATTCCGGTGGATCACTGATCCGGATGATCTCCACATCTTTTTTCAAAAAATCGACAGCCACGTAAGCATCACGCTGGAAGAACCTGGCTTTTCTCATATTTTTCATGGAGATGCGGCTGGCAGTAAGGTTCGCCACGCATCCATTGTCAAATTCTATCCTGGCGTTGGCTATATCGGGTGTATCGCTGACGATTGACACCCCGCTGGCATATATTTTTTTAATACTTGACCTGACCACGCTTAATACAATGTCTATATCATGGATCATCAGGTCAAGGATGACCGGCACGTCGGTTCCCCTCGGGTTAAACTGTGCCAGCCGGTGCGCTTCAATGAACATCGGTTTGTTAATATATGGCTGTGCGGCAAGGAATGCAGGATTAAACCGCTCAACATGCCCTACCTGGACTTTCACACTTGCTTCTTCAGCAAATACCATCAGTTGTCGTGCCTCCTCCGGTGTGGTGACGACAGGTTTTTCGATAAAAACATGCCTGGATTTCTTCAGGGCCCTTGAAGCACAGTCGAAATGGGAAACCGTCGGCGTCACAATGTCAACTACATCCACTGCATCAATCAGTTCGTCAATACTGGGAAAATGTCTGACACCATATTCCTTTTCAACCTGCGATGCCGTCACATTATCGGCATCATAAAACCCGGTAAATTCGTAATCCTGTATTTCACGGATACATTTAATATGGATTTTCCCTAAATGTCCGGCACCTAATACCCCAATTTTTAGCATCTGATCTGATTTTTGTGCAAAAGTAATTTTTTTGGCTTAAAACATCATGTATTTGGCATCTCTTATTACCGTCGTATTTATTATTTTCGCTGCCGTATAGGCTTAAATAAAAATTGCCGGAATGAGACAGGTATGCTAATGGATTCATATCGACATAAAGGATTAAGGAAAAAGCTGGTAGATACCCTGCGTGAGAAGGGGATCACCGACACCAGGGTGCTGATGGCCATTGACCGGGTTCCGAGGCACCTGTTCCTGGATTCTTCGTTCCTTGAATTCGCCTACCAGGATAAAGCCTTTCCGATCGGCTCAGGTCAAACCATTTCACAACCCTACACGGTAGCTTACCAGACGCAGTTGCTCCAGGTGCTGCCCGGTGAAAAGATTCTTGAAATAGGCACCGGCTCAGGTTACCAATCCTGCGTATTACTGGAAATGGGTGCAAAAGTTTACACCATCGAGCGGCAGAAAAAACTTTTTGAGAAAACGAAATCATTTCTTCCTTCGATCGGGTATAATCCTAAAATGTTTTACGGCGATGGTTATAAAGGATTGCCGCCTTATGCCCCATTCGATAAGGTCATCATCACCGCCGCAGCACCTGAAATACCGCAGGAACTGATCAACCAGATGAAAACCGGCGGAATCCTGGTCATCCCTGTTGGCCCGCTGGAGATGCAAACCATGGTCACAATCCGGAAGATCAGTTCAGAAGACATATTGAAAGAAGAGCATGATCAGTTCCGTTTTGTGCCGATGCTGGGAAATAAAGCAAAAGACTGAGTTTGAAATTTTGAATGTTGAATTTTGAATTTTGAATTTTGAATGAATTTTTGCTTACTTTTGCACCCCTAAATACTGAAATCGAATTTTTGTCGTTATACAACACTATTATTAACTAATAATTTATAAAAATGAAAAGAACATTAATGTTTTTAGGAGTTATTATGCTAAGCTCCATGATGCTGCTCACTTCATGTACTGATGAAACCGATCCGGTAGACCTTCCACCATCGATAAGTTTTGTCGCAGGATCAGGCTTTATTTCAGCTAATTCAACTGTTACGGTAAATACACCATTCGTAGTTAAAATTCTTGCGCAGGCAAATGCAACATCAGGCGCAAAAATAGAATCAATCAGCGTAACCCGGATCTTCAACAACCAGGTAGTTGGGGATACTTCCTTTTTGTTTAATGATGCAACCGTGACTTTTGAACTCACTTTTATGTCATCTCCTGAGGCAGGCCTGGAAAACATAGAATTCGAAGCAAAGGATAAAGACGGTCAGAAGGATAAGATTTCATTGCAGATCACCACACAGGCAACTGCCGGCCCGATTTATTCCTGGACCGAAAAGATACTCGGGTCATACGACGATGCGACAGGAAGCTCCTTTGCATCAATTAATGGTATTGTTTATACCCTTGCGCAGGCTTTCGCAAATCAGTCACTGATCGATTGGATGTACTGGTATGGTGCATCTACTTTTGCAACTATCGGCGCACCAGACGATGGAAATGCCGCACTCGTGTTTAATGAAGGCGCCAATCAGCTTGCTAACTGGACTACCAAAAATGCTACCAGGTTTAAGAAAACTACTGTTACACCGGCAGCTTTTGATGCTATGACTGATGACAGTGATATCGTCGACATTGCTACAGGAGCAGATCAGACAAGGATCGGTGAAATGGCAGTTGATCAGGTTATTGCTTTTGTTACTGTAACCGGAAAGAAAGGTTTTATTAAGGTCAGAGCAATCGAAACCGGTTCTGCTGGTACGATGACTATTGATGTAAAGGTTCAGCAATAACATACTTATATCCTAACTTATTGAATGGGGCTGTCTCAAATATTGGGACAGCCTTTTTTTTGTACTGAAAACCTCATCACAAATCGTTAATTTTTCGTTAATTGGTAAATATGTTGTCTGTTCATTGCTCAAAATTGGTAATTTTGAGACATCATGGAAATGAACGAGATACTGGATAAACTGCCTCATCACCTGATGCAACTGGTGATCAATCAGCCTTATAACGATTATACTGCCCAGGATCATGCTGTATGGCGGTATGTCATGCGACAGAATGTCCGTTATCTCAGTAAAGTTGCTCATGGCTCCTACCTGGAAGGATTAAAACAAACCGGCATTTCTATCGACCGGATCCCTCACATGTACGGGATGAACCGGATCTTAAAAGATATCGGATGGGCTGCCGTAGCTGTTGATGGATTTATTCCGCCGGCAGCTTTTATGGAGTTCCAGGCATATAATGTGCTTGTTATCGCTGCCGACATCCGTCCAATTGACCAGATCGAATACACGCCTGCCCCGGACATCATTCACGAAGCAGCCGGGCATGCGCCCATCATTGCGGATCCGGTGTATGCCGAGTACCTCAGGCTTTTCGGCTGGATTGGCGCACGCGCCTTTTCTTCCGGCAGGGATTACGAGATCTATGAAGCCGTCCGGCATCTTTCCATTCTGAAAGCCGATCCTTATACGCCTGCCGAAGCTATTATCCAGGCAGAAAAAGAACTTGCCGAAGCCGAAGCCATCCAGGAAACCACTTCTGAGATGGCCCAGATCAGGAACCTGCACTGGTGGACCGTAGAATACGGGCTGATCGGGGACCTGAAAAATCCGAAGATCTATGGTGCCGGGTTGTTGTCTTCCATTGGCGAAAGCTATTCATCTTTGCAACCCGAAGTAAAAAAAATCCCCTACACCCTTGATGCCGTCAAATATAATTTCGATATCACCACCCGGCAGCCACAGCTCTTTGTAACACCTGATTTCCAGCATCTGACGAATGTCCTGAATGAATATGCTGAGAACATGGCATTACGGACCGGCGGTGTCGATGGCGTGATGAAAGCGATCGAATCTGGTTATACCGGGACATGTGTTTACAGTTCCGGGCTGCAGGTCTCAGGGACCTTCCAGGAAATGATCATTAACCGGGAAGCCCCCATTTATATCCGTACCGAAGGCCCGACGCAACTTTGTTTTGGCGACAGGCAATTACCGGGCCAGGGCAAAGATTACCACAGCCATGGGTTCAGTTCACCGGTGGGAAAGTTAAAAAATTCAGCTGCTCCACTGGAATTGCTATCAGACGGCGATTTGATGGCAATCGGAATCCATAAAGGAGAAAAAGCCAAACTTGAATTTGAATCAGGTGTATTGGTTGAAGGCCGTTTAGATCAAATAATCAGGAAAGAAAGGAAGATCCTGGTGATGAGTTTTTCTGATTGCCGGGTAACTTTCCGTGAACGACTGCTTTTTGATCCTGCCTGGGGAACCTATGATATGGCCGTCGGCGAAAAGATCATTTCTGCTTTTTCCGGTCCGGCCGACCCGTTTGCCTTTAAACTGGAATACCCTGTCCCGAAAGAAAAAACGCATAAGATAGTCCATTCTGAAAGGGCCCGGCGGCTTCACCACCTTTACCAGACCGTCAGGGACTACAGGGAAAAGGTCATTGACACCCTGGACCTGGAAGGGATCTGGAAGGAGTTAATCAAAGACTATCCGGAAGAATGGCTGCTCCCACTGGAATTGATCGAAATGACACGGGGCAAATCTGAGTTTCACGCATTGCAGGAAGAGATCATCGATTTTTTGCTGAACACCAAAAGCACCGATCCGGATATTAAAAGGTTGGTGGAGAACGGGATGGCAGTTTAGAAAAGTGTTGAGGGTTAAGGGTTGAGGGTTAAGTTGGTGAACATTTTTTTAAAGCATCAAAACTTTCAATGCTTCATAAGGGTAGCCGTTCTCAAGGTAATTTTTAGCTAAATGATGTAAATCGGATAGCAGGTCGCAGGAGGTTTCGATCAATTCTTTGATATCCGGGTTGTCACGGAAAGCCTTTAATTCTTCATCCCCGGGCAGGTTTTCCACGTTTCCCAGTTGCCCCAGGTCATTGCCGGTAAGAATCCGGCTGGTGCGTATTTTCTCCGGTAAGGCATCAATTCCGATACCCATCTTCTGCAAAGGTTTTTCCACTTCGAAAAGGGCTTCGCCAAAAGCTTTGACGTAAAAGTCTTTTCCCAGTCTGCCTACCAGCCTTATTTTATGCTGATCAACCATCCCATCGTCACCAAGTATTTCCTCGCTGATATGTATGACCTGGATATCGCAAATAATCAAATTTGCTGCTCCTCCCCCGCTGCCGGTCTCAATAATATCCCTGACCCGGCACTCCATTTGCACCGGCGATTCTTTAACCCGGAACGGACGGATGGTTTCAGAAGGAATTTTTGTGAACCCTGCCTTTAAAAATTCATCCACACCTGCCGGGTATTCCGTACTGGCCAGGCTTGCCTGGTTGACCATATCATAGGTAACAACATTGATCACTACTTCGGGAACAACTTTCAGATTTTCAAGGGTATTTTTAGTACTGCCATCACGTCCCCGGCGGGAAGGTGAAAAGATAAGTGTGGTGGGATTTACGCCAAAAACATTGAAAAAGCTGAATGGAGAAAGATTCGGATGACCTTCGGCATCAACCGTGCTGGCAAAAGCTATTGGCCGCGGCGCAATGCTGCCCAGAAGGTACTGGTGCAATTTCGGATGTGGTATTTCGCCGGGAATGAGTCTTAACATAATTAAAAATTAAAAATTAAAAATTAAAATTCCGGACTTCTGCTTTCAATTTCATTTCGCTGGCAGGATCTGTGTCCGGCATTCGCCGAAGCCGACACGTAAGCCTTCTTTCACAGCATATCCCCGGAAAACCACTGAATCATGATCCTCGATGAACTTTCTCGAACTGCCATCCGGCATTACAATCGGCCTGGTTCCTTTCCAGGCAAGCTCGAGCATCGATCCGTAGGCACCTTCATCAGGTCCGCTGATCGTCCCGGATGCGCAGATATCACCAACTTCCATATTGCAGCCATTAACCGTATGATGGGCAAGCATCTGGGCAAAATTCCAGTAAAGATATTTCAGATTGGATCTGGAAATTAGTTTAATGTTCCGGGTTCCGGGTTCCGGGTTCCGGGTTGAAACAGTAGCTTTCCCAATCTCAAACCAAACTTCCAGATTAATATCAAAATGCCTTTCCCCTTCAAACCTTAAATATGGCATTACTTCCGGGACCTGGACCGATCCGGCGATCCTGAATGGTTCAAGGGCTTCAATGGTGACGATCCAGGGTGATATGACCGAACCGAAATTCTTACTGAGGAACGGGCCCAGTGGCACATATTCCCACTTCTGGATATCGCGTGCGGACAAATCATTAAACAACACCAGTCCAAATATATACGATTCAGCTTCTGAAGTATCTATTGAAGATCCTAATGCGGAATTCTGACCGATGATGAAGCCTATTTCCAGTTCGAAATCGACCTGTTTGCTGGGACCAAATGACAGGAAATTCCTGATCGTCGGCTTTTGTCTGCCCTTTAGGGCGATGAATACCTGTACCGCTGACAACGATTGAAGAAGCACGGCCGTGATAGCCGACAGGGATATGTTTCCAGTTGGGCAGCAAAGCATTCTTCGGATCCCGGAACATCACCCCGACATTGTAAGCATGTTGTTCACTTGCATAGAAATCTGTGTAATTCCCCACTTTAACCGGCATGTGCATGGTCACATCCGCGCAAGGAAGAAAGGCCAGTTCGCATGCTTCCGCATGAGCTTTCAGGTCATTGGCTGAATCGGAAAAAAGTTCCATGAAGCCGTTCCCTGACCTTGTTGGTCAATGGCTTGCCTAAGTGCTATGAAATCATTCAGATAAGGCTGGTAGAAAACTGTAAGATCATCAATATCAAGATCATCGAAATATCCAAAATCAGCCAGGACAGAAAGGTCCACAACCGTATCCCCTATCCTTGTGGCAGGCCTTGGGTCGCTATTTCCGGTACTGAAGATCCCAAAAGGAATATTAAAAATCGAAAAATCACTGTCTTGATCAATTTTAATCCAGGAATTCATTTCAGTTCATAATGTTCAAAGTTCAAAGTTATTATCCGCAAAGTTTCGCAAAGTACCCGCAAATTGCGCAAAGAATTAATAAATACTGCGTAACTCAAACTTAAACTCTTAAAGAGTTCCTCTTTTCTCCTGTTCCCTTTCAATAGACTCAAACAGTGCCTTGAAATTCCCTTTTCCAAATGATTTGGCCCCTTTTCGCTGGATGATCTCATAGAAAACGGTAGGCCTGTCTTCAACGGGTTTGGTAAAGATCTGGAGCAGGTAGCCTTCATCATCGCGATCGATCAGGATATTCAATTCCTTAAGCGGTTTGAGGTCTTCATCAATTTCTCCAACCCTGTGAAAGGACATCTTCATAATAAATATCAGGGACATAAAGAAATTCCACACCCCTTCTTCTCAGTTCACTGACGGTATGGATAATATTATCCGTAGCCATGGCTACATGCTGAACGCCGGGGCCGCGGTAGAAATCGATATATTCCTCGATCTGGGATTTTTTCTTGCCTTCTGCAGGCTCATTAAGCGGAAACTTAATGCGTCCGTTGCCGTTTGCCATGACTTTCGACATCAGGGCGGTGTATTCCGTAGAAATGTCTTTATCGTCGAAAGAAACAAGCTGGGCAAAGCCCATCACTTCGGCATAGAATTTCGCCCAGGTGTTCATTTCACCCCAGCCAACATTTCCTACCATATGGTCGACATATTTTAATCCCAGGGGCTCAGCCCTGTAAGCAGGCTCCCATTTGGTAAACCCGGGAAGGAACGGGCCGTTGTAGTCTTTCCGTTCCACAAAAATATGAACGGTTTCACCGTACGTATGAATTCCCGACCTGACAACCCTGCCGTATTTATCTTCATCCACCACCGGGGACAAAATATGGTTTTGCGCCCCGTTTGACAGTTTCGTTAAACGACCTGGTGGCATCATCAACCCATAAGGCAACAACCTTAACGCCATCGCCGTGCTTTTTGACATGGTCGCTGATCGGGGAATCAGGCACCAGGGAGGTGGTGAATACAAAGCGGATCTTATCCTGGACCACCACATAGGAGGTCTTTTCCTTGTCGCCGGTTTCCAGTCCGCTGTATGCCAGTGGCTGAAATCCAAAAGCCGTCTGATAATAATATGCAGCCTGCTTGGCATTTCCGACATAGAATTCCACGTAGTCGGTCCCGTTTATCGGTAGAAAATCTTTTTCCATATAATTTGAAATTCAAAATTCAAAATTAAAAATTAAAAATTATTCCACCCAGCTCCTGAAAGTACTCTCTGTCCTCTATCCCCAATGCCTGTTTGGTGATCTTCAGCGGGCGGAAGGTATCCACCATTACGGCCAGTTCGCGGGTTTCTTTCTGCCCGAGGCTTTTTTCAACCGTTCCGGGATGAGGACCATGCGGGATACCGATCGGGTGCAGGGTGATCTGCCCCCTCTCAACATGTTTCCGGCTCATGAATTCCCCATCGACATAATAGAGCACCTCATCTGAATCTACATTGCTGTGATTATAGGGTACCGGTATGGACAACGGGTGATAATCGTACAAGCGCGGCACGAAAGCGCAGGTCACGAAATTATTCGCTTCAAAGGTCTGGTGGATCGGGGGCGGTTGATGGATACGCCCGGTAATCGGCTCGAAATCATGGATCGAAAGAGCATAAGGAAAATGATACCCATCCCAGCCTATGGCATCGAAAGGATGGGAAGCATAATGATAAGGATAGATCATATCCTGCTTTTTCACCATAACGATAAAATCTCCTTTTTCATCATGTGTTTCCAGGTCCTGGGGTTTCCGGATATCCCTTTCATAATAAGGGGCATGCTCTAAAAGCTGTCCGAAACGGCTCACATATCTTTTCGGGAACCGGTAAGGGCTGAATGATTCGACAATAAAAAGCCTGTTATTCTCAGTTTTAAAATCAAGCTGGTAAATAACACCCCGCGGGATGATCAGGTGGTCGCCGTATCCGAAAGGCAGGTTGCCATACATGGTTTTCAGCACCCCTTCACCCTCATGCACAAAGATCATCTCATGCCCGTCGGAGTTTTTGAAGAAATAAGAGTCGTTGGTCGGTGGTCGTTGGTCGGAGGTCGTTCTGACCGGTGACCGACTGACCGCTGACCGCTGACTTCCCCATGCTTTTGGAGCTGCAAGAATGACATAACAATCGTCATTTACAAGAACCGGTATGCGGCTGTCTAGATAATGTTCTGCAGGTTTTACCTTAAATCCCTGGAAGCTACGGTGCTGCATGTTTTTTTCGATAGCAACTTCAGGGGCAATGGAAAAAGGCTCATCAATTTTTGTGACCAGCGTTGGAGGATAACAATGGTAAACCAGGGAATACTCGGCAGAAAATCCTTCCGTTGAGACAAGCTGTTCGGCATACAGGTTACCGTCAGGTTTGCGGAACTGGATATGCCGTTTGGGCGGGATATGCCCGAGTTTATGATAATGTGGCATGGGAGGTTATTTAGATTCGGTACAAAGATAAGAAATTGGTTCCATTGTTCCAATGTTCCAAAATTCCAGGGAACGATGGAACCCGGAACCCGGAACCTCTACTCTATCCCTGAAAAATGCTTCATAAACTGAACCCGTTCGTAGGCTGCAGGGTTTTCAGCTTCTTTATAGCTTAATTTTCCAATGAAATCTTTGGTAGTGGCAAAACCATGTTTTTCCATCCAGGCATCGAGTATCCCCGTCATGATCCCTATCTGCTCAAAGCCTGTCTGGTAAAGGACACTTGCAACCTGGACCGCTTTTGCACCTGCAAGCAACTGCTTGATGACCGCCTCCCCGTCGTGGATACCAGTGGAAGCAGCTATATCGCACTGGATCTTGTCAGATAACAGGGCAACCCATCTTAATGTGAGCGCCATTTCGCCCGGGGTGCTGAAAACATGACCCGATGTGACTTCTAACTTATCTATATCAATATCAGGTGAATAGAACCGGTTGAAAAGGACCAGTCCTTTAATACCGGTCCATGAAAACTGCAAGGCCATATTTGTCAGACCTGAAAAGTAATAGCTGATCTTGGCCGAAACCGGGATATTAACCTGTTTCATGACCGACTGGAGAATTTCGAAATAAACCTGCTCGTGCTGATCGGACTTTCTTCTCGGATCAGACGGGAGGATGAATATATTCAACTCGATAGCATCAGCACCTGCATCCTGGATGTTTTTTGCGAAAGTGATCCATTCAGAGGATGATACACAATTGATGCTGGCAATGACCGGGATATCAATCTTGCTCTTAGCCTCCCTGATGAGTTTTAAATACCTTTCGAGGTCATTTTCACGGGTATAATGACTGATGTAGTCCTGTGCTTCCGGGTAGGAATAATTATTCTCGCTCTGGTTGAATGTTTTATTGATCGCAAAATTGATCTGCTCTTCAAATAAAGATTTCAAAACAATGGCACCTGCACCGGCATCATAGATCTTCAGGATGTTTTCCAGGGAATTTGTCAATCCGGAACTGGCGGCGATGATAGGGTTACGAAGTTTTAAACCCATGTAGGAAGTAGAAAGATCAGCCATGAAAAAATATTTAAAGCAAATTTAATGATTTATCTTTTCAGGCAAGAAAAACTCAGGTGCTTAACCAATATTTAATTTTTGAAAGATCTCATCATCTTCAAGCATATCCACAGCTTTCAGGAATTCATCGTCAATCACAGACATGATTTCATAAAACGCATCGATATCCCACAAACTCCTTGCTATCAAAGCCTTAATCTGGGTATGAATCAATAATTCCGAAGATTTCCATCCTTCTTCATCAAACTTGACACCTTCTTTTTCGGCTTTTTCCTTAAACTCGCCTATCAATGCCTCATCCACTTTGAAATTATCAGTAAATGTTTCAAGCCGGGGATATTTTTCATTCAGTATGGAACGATTTTTCTCAACATATTGCAGGGTAAAGGTATTCAGAACACCCTTTCTTCTCAACTCCACGTAATAATCGGAAAACATGGTTGAATCCCAGGGAATGAAAACATCAGGCATGATGCCGCCCCCACCGTAAACAACCCTTCCGCGCGGAGTTTCATATTTCAACGAGTCAGGGAATTGTATGCTGTCTGCAAAAAGATATTCACCATGCTCAAACCTCTTCTCAAATTCATCGTAGTATTCTTCCGTGCCATTTTCGTACGACCGCTGTATGCACCTTCCGGTGGGTGTATAATACCTTGCGGTAGTAAGCCTGATCACAGATCCGTCAGGAAGGTTGAATGGTCTCTGTACCAATCCCTTTCCAAAGGATCTCCGGCCGATCACGACTCCCCTGTCCCAGTCCTGCACTGCCCCTGCCACGATCTCGCTGGCTGATGCAGAGGCTTCATCAATAATGACGACTAATTTGCCTTTTTCAAAACTGCCTGCTGATGTTGAAAAGAAAGGCTGTTTCGGGCTATGGAGGCCCTCAGTATATACAAGCAATTTTCCCGATTCAAGAAATTCATCGGCCAGTTCAACGGCTATATTCAGGTACCCGCCGGAATTTCCCCTTAAATCAAGGATCAGATTTGACATGCCCAGTTCCTTAAGGTCAGCGACAGCAGAGGTGAATTCATCAATGGATGTTTTCGAAAACCTGTTGAGCCTGATGTAGCCCGTCTGAGGTGCGGCCATAAAACTGGCATCGATGGAATGCAGCGGTATCTTATCCCTGATGATGGTAAATTCAAGCAGTTCTTTCTTACCGGTGCGATATATGCTAACGTCGACCGATGTCCCCTTTTTGCCGCGCAGCCTTTCCATCACCCATTCATTGTCAACCTTATCACCGGTAGCATCTTCATTATTTATTTTTACAATCCTATCACCTGAAAGGATGCCTAATTTATCGGAGGGCCCGTCAGGAACCGGGGAAATAACAAGGATTGTATCCTGGAAAAGCTGAAAAGTGACCCCGATGCCTTCAAAACTACCTTCGAGAGGTTCATTGGCTTTCTGCAGATCTTCTTTGGAAATATAGGCCGAATGAGGATCAAGGCCTTTTAGTGATTTCACGATCGCATCCGACACCACATCATCCATATCAACGCTGTCAACGTAAGCCAGATCAATGATCTGCATAGCTGCCACGATCTTCTGGATCTCCTGGTTACCTGCTATGCTCTGGGCCATAGATAAAGTTGCCCACACCGACATAACGACCAGGAGTAAAGCTGAACGAAGGATAATTGTAATTTTCATGGCAGTTAAATGCTAAATTGCTAAATTGCTAAATTGCTAAATTGCTAAATTGCTAAATTGTTAAATTGTTAATATTGTCTTACATTCTTACAGTCTTACAGTCTTACAGTCTTACAGTCCTAAAGTCCAAATGCTAATAAGCTAAAATCTCCTTGCAGGCCTCGTAAATTTTTTCCGTGTTGGGGAGAATGGCTTTTTCTAAGATCCTGTTAAAACCAACCGGGGTGAATGTCGAACCAACCCTTTTAACCGGTGCATCCAGGTATTCAAAAGCATCTTCCGTTATCATAGCAGCAATTTCTGCGCCAAAACCTGCGAATACTTTATCTTCATGCACCACCAGCGCCCTGTTCGTTTTCATGACCGAACCCAGGATAGCTTGTTTATCAAGCGGAATAAGCGAACGGATATCTATGACCTCAACATTTTTACCCGATTCCTGGAAAATTCTCTCCGCAACCTGGATTGACATGTGCGTCGTATTACCGTAGGTGATGATACTGAGGTCACTTCCTTCCCTGCGGATCCTGGCCTTTCCGAAAGGCACTTCAAATCCTTCGGGGACAAAGGTTTCAGCCAGCGGGTCGTTATACAGGGTTTTAGGTTCCATGAACATGGTCGGACCTCTGGAACGCATGCTGGTACGGAGCAAACCGGCTGCATCATCGGCGAATGAAGGATAAACGATCCTTATCCCCGGAAAGGTAGATAATGCCCCTTCAATATTTTGCGAATGATAGAGGCCGCCTCCGATATAGCCACCAGAAGCCAGCCTTATTGTCACATTGGGAGAGAATTGTCCGTTTGATCTCCAGTAATCATGGGTCATTTCAACAAACTGCTCCATGGCCGGCCAGAAGTAATCTGCAAATTCCGCTCCTTCAATCACGATGCGGATTTTATCATTAAAGCGGCTCATCCCGTTGGCTGTGCCCACAATATAATCTTCGGCTATTGGCGCGTTAAAAACACGCTCCCTGCCAAAATCCTTCTGCATCCCCTTAGTAACATTGAAAACGCCGCCTTTTTCCTTATTGGCCAGATCCTGGCCCCAGATAAAGGTATCCGGGTTATGGCGAAATTCTTCCTTTAATGTCTCGTTCAATGCCTGTATCAGCTTTTTAGCCGGCCCGGTTTCATGATGTATCCCATCTTTATATTTAACAGGCTGGTAAGACTCGGGAATGACAAAGTCGAATATCGAAGCCGGATCAGGGTCAGGCATCATGATAACCTTTTTATGAGCTGCAGAAATTTCCTTTTTAGCCTGACCGTCAAGCTCTGCCAGTTCAGCTTCTGTAAATATTTCCGAGAATAATAATCTTTTCCTGAATTTCATCAAAGGATCCTGGCCCCTCGCTTCGCTGATCTCATCATCGTCCCTGTAAAGCTCGTGCTTATCGGAATTGGAATGGGAATGCATTCTCACGCAATGGGCATGAACAATAACAGGCTGTCCTATGTCAAGCACATGGCGTTTTGCCATGGCCATTGCATTCATGCTGCTGAAAATGTCGAGCCCGTTGCAATAGATGATCCGCAGGTTTTTAAATCCTTCAAAATTAGTGGCAGCATAATAGTTGGCCGTCTGGTCCACTTTAGGCACAGAAATGCCATAACCATTATCCTGGAAAACGAAAATGACGGGCAGTTCTTCATTACTGGCTCCATTTATGGCTTCATAGACATAACCTTCGGATGTCGATGATTCACCCTGTGAACTGATGGCAACCCCGCCGGATTTATAATATTTCATCGCCCTGGCTACCCCGACGGCATGAAGCGTGTGATTGCCCGTTGCTGATGAGACATTATGAATGTTCCATTCAGGTTTCGCAAAATGGTTAGACATATGCCTGCCGCCGCTGGCAATATCATCCTTTTTGGAAAGGCCATTGAGGATGATTTCCTCCGGTGTTAAACCGGCGGAAATTGCCGTAAGCATGTCACGGTAATAAGGGAACAGGTGATCCTTTTTCCGGTCGAATGTCTGCCCAATGGCAAGTTGAATGCCGTCATGCCCCGCATACGGCGCATGATAAGACCATCCAAGTGCCTGCTTGAGATAATTAGGAGCTTTATCGTCGAGTTGCCGTCCAAGCGTCATCAGGTAATACCACCTGCTCAGTGTCGCTTTGTCGACGTTTTTTATTGAAAATACTTTATCCTCTTTACTGATCCTTAACCTTTTATTCTGATACATATGATAATATTCTTTGAAACAAATCAATAACAATCCAGGTACCCGGTTTGTTCGGCAAAATTAATCATTAATCAATCATTATTTATAAATAATCTAAATATGACAGGCAAAAGCTAGGGCAGGTAATATTCCGGCCGCCTGTCGTCAAAGACATGATTGCGGGGAGTGATCATCTTATTACCTGATAATTGGGTATCAATTTCAAAAGAAATCACTTCGTCTTTATCCGGGGATGCCATCCCGGTTATTATTCCCGTCGGATCGGTAAATACTGATCGGCCGTTGAAAGTGATCCCCCTTTCCGTCCCGGTGCGATTTGCCGTAGCAATATAGATGCGGTTCATGAGGGAGATACCCGGCAAACAGCGGTGGGCATTCTCTGTCAGCAGGTTTGAGGGATGGCATATCAGGTCAGCGCCTTTTTGTGCCATGATCCGCCAGGGTTCGGGAAAAAGATAATCGAAACAGATCATGATCCCGATCTTAAATCCGCCCAGGTCAAATACAGGCAGTCCTGCATCGCCTTTCTGGAAAATATCTTTTTCATTCATAAAAAGATGCATTTTCCTGTATTTTCCGATTATCCCGTCCGGGCCAGCAAGTATCGCAGAATTATACAGCCTGTCTTCTTCCCTTTCAGTTATTCCGGAAACAATGTAAATATTTTTTGCCCTGGCCTGGTTTAATAAAAAATCCTGGAAAATGCCGTCTTTACCAATGACTTCGGAGCAAGAATAAGCTTCTTTATAATCCTTGAAGTTATACCCGGAATTGGCTAATTCAGGCAATATGACCAGCCGGCTGCCTTCTATCATATCAAGCAAAGGTTGCAGTCGCCTTGTATTCTCTTCAGGATCAGCCAGGGCAGGCTCAAACTGGATGACAGAAATCTTTGCAATCATAGGTTTTATTTTCTGATTACCTCGAATTCGCCGTTATCCGTCAAACGGATGATGGTCGATGGCTTTGTCCGGATAATAACATCACGGTTATAGTTTACAATATGATCGACTCCGGATGTGATCTCATGTGGTATTTTATTGAAAATTATAGAGGCGGGCTGCCCTGAAAGGTTTGCCGAAGTGGAAACAACCGGCTTTTTGAATAATGAGATCATTTTCCGGCAAAATTCATCCCGCACGATCCGGATAGCTACTGTACCATCCTCAGCCACGACATTTCTCGCCACATTCATGGCACCAGGATAAATAATGGTCAACGGCTCCAGGTATCTTTCGATCAGATCATAAGCGATAGGAGGAACTTTTTTGACATACATGGCAATTTTATCAGCATGGTCCAGCAGGATAATCATGCTTTTGCTTTCGAACCGCTGCTTGATCCTGTAAATCCTGTCAACCGGTTTTGACTGGGTAGCATCACAACCTATGCCCCAGATCGTATCGGTAGGATATAGGATAATCTTGCCTTTATTAAGGAAATCGACCGATAACTTAACTTCTTTTTCTATATCAGTTACCATCATACAATTCCAGGCTGATTAATGTTGATAAACAGTTCATGACCCTGGATTTCTTCAGGGATGAATAGTCTTTTTATCTTTTGGCATTTGGGTTATAGCCTTTTTTCTTGGCCATTTCTTCCAGGCGTTTCTGGAAACCTGAGACCTTGACCGGTTTAAGCTTATTCTCCTGGATTTGTTTATGCAGTTTATCTTCATTGACAAACCAGCGGAAAATATACATCTGGACAAAGGTGATAATGTTTACCAGGAAATAATAATAACTAAGGCCCGAAGAATAGTTATTGAAGATGCCCAGGAACATGATCGGCATGATGTACATCATCGTTTTCATCCCGGGAAGTTGCTGGCTGCTGGAACCCATCATCTGGTTGTTCAGGTAAGTATAAAATATAGTTGAGATGGTCATCAGGAGTGTGAACAGACTGACATGGTCACCATAAAATGGTATGGTAAACGGAAGGTTCCATGATCGAATCATAGGATGAAAGGTCATTTGCCCATAGAAAAGCTTGCTGGCGAAGTTCAATCGAAGCCGGGAAGAACCGGAACAACGCGATCAGGATGGGCATTTGCAACAATACCGGGATACATCCTGACATCGGGTTTACACCGGCTTTCTTATACATGGCCATGGTCGCCTGCTGCTTCTTCATCGCATCTTCCTTTTTAGGGAATTTTAGGCCGATCTCATCGACCTCCGGCTTTAACAGCCTCATTTTTGCGGAAGACAGGTATGTTTTATAAGCGATAGGGAACAGAACGATTTTCAGCAGGATGGTTAGGACCAGGATGACGATCCCATAATTCCAGCCAAAACTGCCAAGGAAATTAAAGACGGGAAGCACTGCATACCGGTTGATCCATTGCATGAGGAAAAAACTCCACCCGAGCGGGATCTGCCTTTCCAGGTCCAATCTTGTATTTTCTCAGGATATTGTACTTATTGGGGCCAAAATACAAAGACATGCCGACTGTTTCATCAACGGCACCAGTGTAAGGAACCCCGACTTTATAATATAGCGATCGCAGGTAACGGTCACTGGAAGCGGTTTCTGAGGTTGAAACCCTCATGATCGGATCTACAAAATAATTATCGGCGATCAGGGCAGCGGAAAAGAATTGTTGTTTAAAAGACAACCACTTGATCTGGTCCCGCAGGGATTCTTCATCTTCTTTGGTTTCAGAAAGGTATTCCACTTTATCTTCATTCAGCTTATAATAGATGGTTGAACCGTTAAACTGGTCGATATGTTTTTCCTGCTTTCTCAGATCGGTGCTCCATTCAAAATCGACATAACCCCTGGCTCCATCAATAGTGGTATTCAGGTTATGAAAACTAACATCGAAACCGAGCATATAATTATTCCCCTTCAGGGTAAATAAATACTCGATATACTGGTCCCTGTTGAAGGTACTGATCGCTGGAAGCATAAAGGCGCATGGCAAACCGGGCTTCCTGGTCGCCGCTCACCGTGACCGTATCATTGCCTTTTTGGTAACCATCAACCCATTCCGGCTGAAAGTAAAAACCATTTGTATTGATAGTCCGGTTATTGGCGAAAAATGAAAATCCAAACTGGCTGGTATCACTATCCATCATGACCAGGGGCAGTCCGTCCCAGGTCTTAAAGTTTTTCAATTCGATAAAAGATATTTTACCGCCTAATGATGAAAGACCGATCTTCATCAGGTCATTTTCAATAAAATATTGCTTTTCTTCACCTTTAGCGGCAAGTGCGAAAGAGCCGAACTGGTCACGCAGCACTGAAATATTTTGCCCTTCATCTTCGTATACCCGCTGCAGCCAGGGTATCCAGGATTTTTTTTTGTTCCTCTGCCACCATCCTTTCAGCCTGGACAAGCTGCGCGACAGAATCCCGCTGTCGCTGGACGATCATTAATGAATCCTGTTTCCGTCTTTGCTCCAGAAGTTCTTCTTTTGAAGGGGCTGTAAGGAAATAATAACCTATCAGGATGGCAAAGATGAGAACAAAGCCAATGATCGTGTTTTTGCTGTTACTCATAAAATTTTCGGCATTATGACTCTTAAATCAATGGGCAAAGATAAGGTAAAAGGACAGACTCAGAAAGATAAAATTACTTCCTATTGATGAACCGCTAATTGCTTGGAATGCTTATGAATAACGGCGGCTCCGATGAATTGCACGAACAAGGGATGAGGGCTGTCGACCGTACTCCGGTATTCAGGGTGGAACTGTACCCCGATAAACCAGGGGTGATCTCTCAGTTCCATGATTTCAACCAGGTTTCTCTGGACATTTTTACCGGCTGCGATCATACCGGCTTTTTCAAACTCTGCCAGGTAATTGTTATTGAATTCATAACGATGCCGGTGCCTTTCATTGACTTCATTTTCCGTATAAATCTCACTCGATTTTGTCCCTTCCTTTAATCCTGCACAGGTATATGCCAAGGCGCATCGTACCGCCTTTTTCCATGATGGTTTTCTGCTCTTCCATCATATCAATGACAGGATATGGAGTGTCTGGATTCATTTCAGTTGAATGTGCATCTGTAAGGCCGAGCACATTTCTGGCAAACTCAACCACGGCACACTGCATTCCCAGGCAAATCCCCAGGAAAGGGATATTATTTTCCCTTGCATACCTGATCGCCTCAATTTTACCTTCTATTCCCCTATGCCCGAAACCCGGGGCGACCAGGATGCCATCAAAGCCTTTAAGTTTTTCGTCAGTATTGGTTTTGTTAAGATTTTCAGATTGGATGGATTGAACATGGATTTTGCACTGGTTTGCAGCACCGGCATGAATAAAGGATTCCTGGATAGATTTATAGGCATCTTTCAGTTCCACATATTTCCCGACCAGGCAAATTCTGACTTCATCTTTGGGATTTTTAAGCCTGTAAATAAATTCCTCCCATTTGGCCATATCAGGCTGTTGTTCCGAAGAAAGGCCAAGCTTTCTCAACACTTCCACGTCCAGTTTTTCTTCCCGCATCAGCAGGGGCACTTCATAAATGGTTTTGGCATCTATGGATTCAATGACGGATGTAGGTTCGACATTACAAAACAGTGCAATTTTATTGCGGATATTCTGGTTGAGATGTTTTTCGGTCCTGCAGACAATAATATCCGGTTGCACCCCTGATTCAAGCAGTGTTTTGACCGAATGCTGGGTGGGTTTGGTTTTCAGTTCGCCGGCCGCGGCAAGGTAAGGGACGAGGGTCAGGTGAATGACCAGGCAATGGCGCCCCAGTTCCCATTTCAGCTGCCTGACAGCTTCAATATAAGGTAAAGACTCAATATCGCCAACGGTTCCGCCTATTTCAGTGATCACGAAGTCATAGCCAAATTTATTTCCAAGGATCTGGATATTGCGCTTTATTTCATCAGTAATATGCGGAATGACCTGGACCGTTTCACCCAGGTAATCACCTCTTCTTTCCTTTTCGATAACAGTTTTATAGATTCTGCCGGTAGTGACATTATTTGCCTGGGAGGTAGGCACATTGAGGAACCTTTCATAATGACCGAGATCGAGGTCTGTTTCAGCGCCATCTTCCGTCACATAACATTCTCCGTGTTCATAAGGATTTAACGTTCCCGGATCCACATTGATATAAGGATCAAGTTTCTGGATTGTTACAGAAAATCCCCTGGCCTGCAGCAACTTAGCAAGTGATGCTGATATGATGCCTTTGCCAAGTGAAGAGGAAACCCCGCCGGTCACGAAGATGTATTTAGTTTTAGACATGTCTGTTAATTAAACAAATGAAGTTTGATCTTTAATAATATGTTTCCCATTGGACGCCGGCAATATGTTTGGCTAAACGCAGGGCCTGGATGGTATATCCGAACTCATTATCATACCATACATACAGGATAATAGATTTTCCATCGGCAGAAACCAGTGTGGCAGGTGCATCAAAAATACCGGCACAACTGTCGCCGATAAAATCGGTCGACACAGCTTCCGTTGAGGCCGAGAACCTGATCTGTTCCACCAGCCGTCCGTTGAGTGCAGCATCTCTGAGGATTTCCACGACTTCTTCAACGGTGGTTTGTTTCCGGACGGTAAGGGACAGGATGGCTAGTGACACATTGGGGATCGGCACCCTGACGGCATTGGCGGTCAGCTTGCCTTTCAGCGACGGGATTGCTTTGGCAGCGGCCGATGCGGCACCTGTTGAAGTCAGTACCATATTCATCGGGGCTGACCTTCCTCTCCTTGGTTTATTATGATAATTGTCCGTCAGGTTCTGGTCATTCGTATAGGCATGTATGGTTTCGATATGGCCTTTATCGATGCCAAGTTTATTTTCAATGGCATACAGAACGGGCACAATGGCGTTGGTGGTGCAGGAAGCCGCGGAATAAGATGGTTTCCTTGTTAAAGTCAATCGTTTTATCATCATGGTTAACCCCAAAAACTATATTTGGCACATCTCCTTTGGCGGGGGCTGTAAGCAGGACTTTCCTTACTCCTTTTGAATTCAGGTGCCTGGCAAGGTCTTCACGTTTGGTCCAGACTCCGGTACTGTCGATCAGCAGTGCATCATGTATTCCTTCAGCTTCATAGTCCAATTCCTCGGGATTATTGGCTGCAAGCATTTTAACTTTATGCCCGTTGATCATGATGATCTTTTTATCAACATCCTCAATGGCGACTCCACGAAATGGCCCATGGATGGAATCGCTGCGAAACAGCGATGCGCGTTTTTTAATTTCCTCAGGTGAGTTGCCACGGGTAACAATAGCTTTGACATTGAGCTGGGTGCCGTTTCCCTGGATGATAAGTTCCCTTGCTACTAAACGGCCGATTCGACCGAATCCATATACTACAACATCTACAGGTTTGTCATACTTCACTTTTTTCCCGATCAGGTGCTGTAATTTGTTTTTAAGGAATGATTCAGGATCTGGAAAATTGGAACCTTCCTCCGTCCATTCTTTGTTTAACCTGCCGATATCAATACGTGCCGGAGGTAAATCCATTTTAAGCAGTTCCCTGGCAAGAAGGACCGAAACCTGGATTTTCAATTCCTTGCCTATAACCGATAAGGAATGTGAATGTTTTTTAAGAATAACGCTGGAAGACCGGTCGATAAGCTGGCTTCTGAATATGATCAGTTCTATGGACTTATCATAGTAAAGCTGGCCAACAAGGTTAACGAATTCAAATCCGGATTTTTCGTCAGTGATCCAGTTTTCCAATGAATTGGTATATTCATGATGGTGCGCACTATTTTTTAATTGGCTAGATTCTGGCATAGAAGGAAAGGTTTGTGTATTACGAACGGGTTTAGATTATCATGCAATAATAACAAAAATAAAAAAACAAAAGACCACAGTTCATAAATGAACTGTGGTCAGATGGATCATAATTTACTGATATTTATTCGCCAAGGTAGGCTTTCAGCAGTTTGCTCCGCGAAGTATGTTTGAGCCTGCGGATGGCTTTTTCTTTGATTTGCCTGACCCGTTCGCGGGTAAGGTTGAATTTGGCGCCGATTTCATCAAGTGTCAGCCCATGGTTCATCCCAATCCCATAATACAGGTTTATTACATCGCTTTCTTTTTCTGTAAGTGTTGACAATGACCGTTGGATCTCCTTGTTCAATGATTCGCGCATCAGGTTATTATCGGTACGGGGGGTATCTTCTGACACAAAAACATCAAGGAATTTCGTATCTTCATCTTCCGCGATCGGAGCATCCATAGAAACATAGCGGGTGGTGATCCTGAGGGCTTTATCCAGTTTATGTTCAGGGATATCCAGTTTTTTGGCAATTTCTTCGACTGAAGGCGGCCTTTCAAATTCCTGCTCAAGTCTTGAAGTAGCCTTTTTGATCTTATTCAATGAACCCACCTGGTTAAGCGGGAGCCTGACCAAACGTGATTGTTCGGCCAGAGCCTGCAATATCGACTGCCTGATCCACCAGACAGCATAGGAAATAAATTTAAATCCCCGGGTTTCATCAAATCGTTGTGCTGCTTTGATCAATCCAAGGTTACCTTCATTGATCAGATCAGGTAAACTAAGACCCTGATTCTGATATTGTTTGGCAACAGAAACCACGAACCTGAGGTTGGCTTTCACCAATTTTTCGAGGGCTTTATCATCCCCCGACTTGATTCGCCTGGCAAGTTCGACTTCTTCTTCAGCTGTAATAAGTTCCTCTCTTCCAATGTCCTGCAGATACTTATCCAAAGAAGCAGTTTCACGGTTGGTAATCGACTTGGATATTTTTAATTGTCTCATTTTAATATATGGGGATCAAAAACATTTTTCAAAACACATAAATATACGGAATTAATCCGCTTAATGTCAAGATAAACGTGCAAAGATACGAAATGTTTTGCGTTATTTAGAATTTTTTTAAATAGTTACAGGATAAAGCCATAATTCATCCGCATTCCATTCGGGTAAATGCCTTCGATCCTGATCACGCCATTTTTGATATTACTTAAAGCATAATCTACATCCTGCTTGCTTTCGATATTCTAATCCATTTATTTTCAAAATAATGAATCCTTTCTGCACCCCGCCTTTCTTAAGCATCCCATCCTGTAATTCAACCACTTTCAGCCCGCCCGTTAGTTTGAGGTTTTTAATATCTTCATCGGGAACCTGTTCCAGTGTCGCCCCAAGGTCTGACATAAAGAAATCATCACCTTTTTTCTCGACGGCGGTGCTGCCTTGCTGGTTTCTCAATTCAACCCGGAATTCCTTATCTGTCCCGTCGCGATGTACGAGAACGCTGACCACATCACCAGGGTTATGCTGACCAATGACCTCCAGCAGTTCTGCGTTGGTTTTCACAGAATGATTATCCACTGATATAATCACATCGCCTTCCTTCATCCCGGATTCCCTTGCTCCACCGGTTTCCGACACGGATTCGATATAAACCCCATTGGCTATGTCCAGGTCCTTTTCCTTAACCAGTTTGGAATCAACTTCACGAATGGTGACACCAAGATAGGCTCTCTGCACCAGGCCGAAATTCAGCAGGTCATCAACAACTTTTCTCACAATATTGACCGGGATCGCAAAAGAATAACCGGCATAGGAACCTGTATTGCTGGCAATGGCAGCATTAACCCCGATCAATTCGCCATTCATATTAACCAGAGCACCACCGCTGTTGCCCATATTGACAGCAGCATCGGTCTGGATGAAAGATTCGATGGCCCCCGGAGTCCCCAGGATATTGATATTCCTTGCTTTTGCACTGACAATTCCGGCAGTAACCGTAGAGGTAAGGTTAAAGGGATTTCCAACTGCCAGTACCCACTCCCCTATCTTTACATTATCAGAATTACCAAACCCAATAAAAGGTGTATTATCGGCATCGATCTTTAACAGGGCAAGATCTGTCGAAGGGTCGTTCCCTATAACTGTGGCTTCAAATTCCCGGTTATCGTTGAGCGTAACATTAACATTTCCAGCTCCATCAACAACATGGTTATTGGTAACGATATATCCATCATTGGTAATGATCACCCCGGAACCAAACCCGGTGTAGGTATTGTTTCCGCCATAAGGATAGCCAAATAAATCACGGAACGGGCCAAAAAAATCATCATAACCACCAGTTCTGTCGGAAAATTCAGACCTTATATGAACCACCCCGTGAACCGTTTTTTCAGCAGCTGTAGTAAAATCAGGACCTGAAAAAGGTGCAACCGGAAGATAGCTGGTTGGAATTATTTCAGCCCCGGATGTTTCCGATAAACCGGTCTTGTTTCCAATGGCATTGCCGCCATCAAAGAAAATACTCTTCACTCCCCAGATAATCAATACAGAGAGTGCCACGATCGCTAAAACCTGAATAACTTTTTTCATATTAATCTTAACAGTTTAAAATCTCAAATGTTTAAATTTTGTTTTGGAAAAACGATTTATGTCCTTCAAATAGTGTGCCTTTCCCCTGTTAAATAATGTTAAAAGAAAGGATTTTCCAAATCAGGGAACGTCTTATTTTTTCTTTATTTTTGAAACCCTTAAACAGATTTTATTTGAAGCTTGATTTTTATAAGTATCATGGCACCGGTAATGATTTTATCCTGATCGATAACAGGGACAATAAATTCATACCCGGGACTGAACTGGTTGCATTGCTTTGCCATCGCAGGTTTGGTATTGGGGCAGACGGACTGATCCTTCTTAATCAAATACCGGGTTATGATTTTGGTATGAAATACTATAATTCTGACGGGAATGAAAGCACCATGTGCGGAAATGGCGGCCGGTGTATTGTTGCATTTGCTGACTTTTTGTCACTCTCACCCGGGAATGTCAGGTTTATCGCCGTCGACGGCGAGCATACCGGAATTGTCATTGGCAGGAAAGGCGATACCTGGCACGTGAAACTCAGCATGAACGATGTTGAAGGTTATCGCATGCGATTGGGAGATTACATACTTGATACCGGATCGCCCCACCTGGTCAGGTTTGTTAAGAATGCCGAAAATATAGATGTAGTTGATGAAGGCAGGGCTGCCAGGAACCTTGATGAATTTCAGCCCGGGGGGATAAATGTAAATTTTGTGGAAGAAAAGGGTGGTGGAATATTTGTCAGGACCTATGAACGCGGGGTTGAAGACGAGACCCTATCCTGTGGTACGGGAGTAACCGCATCTTCGCTCGCTTATGCCGGTATCCACCAGATAAATGAAGGAATGATCCCTGTGATGACCAGGGGCGGCTCACTCAGCCTGCATTTCAAAAGGAAAGGAACCGGGTTTACCGGCATCTGGCTGGAAGGGCCTGCTGCTAAAGTTTTTAACGGGACAATAGATTTATAAAAAATTCTCCGGTCACTTGTGATGGATTTAAATGGCAGAAATTTATGAACGGTACTAAAGTAGGCCTCAGGGCTTTAGAGCCAGAGGATATAGATATTTTATACAATTGGGAGAACGACCGGAGCATCTGGCATCTTTCCAATACGATCACGCCTTTATCGCGCTTCACTCTCGAACAATATGTCCTTAGTGCCGGGCAGGATATTTATTCTACACGGCAGATGCGGATGATGGTCGATCTGACAGTGCCTGAAAATGGAGTAAAAACGATAGGCTCCATTGATCTTTTTGAATTTGAACCGGCACATCTGCGTGCCGGTGTCGGGATCCTGATCCTGGAAGGTTTCAGAGGCAAAGGATATGCATCAGAAGCCCTCGGATTATTAATAAATTATGCATTTGAAACGCTGCAGCTGCACCAGCTATTCACCAATATATCCGCTGATAATACCGATAGCATCAGGCTTTTTGAAAGCAAAGGATTCCAATACATCGGAACTAAAAAAGAATGGAACCGTGTCAGGAACAAATGGCAGGACGAAAGTATGTTCCAGCTCATTCATCAACCAGGAAACCAGTAGCATCATGGCAATCCGGAGCAGGATATTATCCTCCAAATCCCCAAAGCACAAGTTCCACAGGATAATCCTTGCCTTGCTCCTGCTTGCCACCATCATTGCGATCATCATTGCATTTACACTATTCAGGTTCCTGTTAAAGCCAAATGTATTTACAGGCAGTAGTGAGCAGGTGTCTGTCTTTATACCTAAAGGTTCCGATTATAATGATGTCAGGAATATATTGTACAGCAAGTCATTGATCATCAACAGGCACTCTTTTGAATGGGTTGCGGGAAGGAAAAATTATCCCGGCCTGGTTAAACCCGGGCATTATGTAATTAAGAATTCTATGAGCAATAACGAACTGATCAACCTGTTGCGCTCCGGGGCACAAACCCCGGTCAGGGTAACATTTAACAACATCAGGAAGAAGGAGGACCTGGCAGGAAAGCTAACCGGCCAGATCGAAGCGATTCGCTGTCATTTATCAAATGCTGGAACGACAGGGAATTTCTAAAATCCCTGAACACTACACCTGAAAAAGTCATCATGATCTTTATTCCCAACACATATGAATTTTGGTGGACCACCGATGCTTATGAATTTACGCGCAGAATGCAAAAGGAATTCCGGAAATTCTGGGATGATGAAAGGATTAGAAAAGCGGAAGCAATCAGGTTGGCTAAAGAACAAGTCATCATCCTGGCCTCGATCATTGAAAAGGAAACTCAAAAAAACGATGAAAAACAGATCATTGCGGGGGTATACCTGAACAGGCTCAGGAAAGACTGGCCATTGCAGGCCGATCCGACGGTGGTTTATGCCTGGGGCGATTTTGCCATGAAGCGTGTGCTCAAAGTTCATACAGAGATCAACTCGCCATACAATACATATTTGCACAGGGGTTTGCCGCCCGGCCCCATTTGTATGCCCTCCATCGCATCTATTGATGCCGTACTGAATAACCAGAAACATGATTACATGTTCTTTTGTGCCAGATCAGATATGTCCGGTTACCATGCTTTTTCCAGGACCCTTGCCGAACATAACAGGTATGCCAGGGCTTATCAGAATGCATTGAATGAACGGAAGATCAGGTGATGAAATATGAAAATTAGAAATTGGAAATTGGAAATTTGGGGGATAAATTTATTTATAATTGAAATTTTTTAGAAAAATACTGCTCTTTTTCATTTTCTCACTTGCTGGAATTTACCCGACATTTGGAAATTTCAGCGAGGGATCCGGTATAATTGACTCTATTGAGAGACAGCCAAATTATAAAGGCAGGCTGCTCGGTGTCTCCATCACGGCCGGCACGCTTTATGCCGTGGGAATGACCGGACTTTACCATCTGTGGTATGCCGATTATCCGCAATCATCCTTTCATTTTTTCAATGATTGCGGCCAATGGATGTCAATGGATAAAATAGGGCACACGACGACTTCCTACTGGATCGGCCGGATTGGTTACGAAAGCCTTCGATGGAGCGGGGTTGAGCGTAAAAAAGCGATCTGGTACGGCGGCATGTGGGGATTGGCATTTCTGACCACCGTCGAAATTTTCGATGGTTTCTCGGAAGAATGGGGCGCCTCGGTCTGCGATATGGCAGCCAATACCCTGGGGGCAGGAATATTTATCGGGCAACAATTGCTCTGGGATGATCAGCCATTTACGCTGAAATATTCCTTTCATCAAACTGAATATGCAGAATACCGGCCCGACCTGCTGGGAGAGAATTTCATCCAGCAGATGATCAAGGACTACAATGGACAGACATACTGGCTTTCAGCAAATATCGCTTCCATTCTGCCTGAAAACAGTCAAATTCCCGAAATGGCTTGATGTTTCTTTCGGCTACAGTGGCTGAAGGAATGCTGGGTGCCAAATCGAATCCTGCTGAATATAATGGTGAACCTTTACCCGATTTTGAAAGATATTCACAATATTTGTTCTCACTTGATGTGGACCTGACAAAAATCAAAACCAACAATGAAACAGTCAGGCTGCTGTTAAACATGGTAGGCTTATATTAAGATCCCATTCCCTGCCATCGAGTTTAACAGGGTGGATAAGGTGAAATGGCACTGGCTGTATTATTAATTTAAAATTTAAAATTAAAAATTTAAAATTTGAATGAGGACGATCATCTGGGATTTTAACGGCACCTTGCTTGATGATATGCAGGTATGCATCGATTGCATGAACATCATGCTTAAAGAAAGGGATCTGCCTGCTCTTGACCTGAAGCGTTACCGCGATATTTTCACTTTCCCGGTGAGGGATTATTATATTTCGTTGGGATTTGATTTTGAGAAAGAGCCATTTGAAATCCCCGCCCACCAGTTCATCGACCTTTACCGGGAAAACCTGCATTTAGCTCCTTTACAAGCAGATGCAACCGAAACACTTGATTATTTCCGCCAACAGCGGGTTCAACAGGTAATCCTTTCTGCGATGGAGCAGGAATTTCTTGAAGATACATTGAAATCAAAAGGCATCCTGAAATATTTTGATAAAGTGGCCGGGATCACCAATCATCTTGGGGAAGGAAAACTTGAAATGGCCAGGGAAATGATTGCCGGTCTTGGCAAAAATCCTGAAGAAATCTGCCTGGTCGGTGACACGGTTCATGATTATGATGTAGCCCGGGGCTCAGGTGTTAAATGCATATTAATTGCCCGCGGGCACCAGTCGTTTAAGAGACTTGAGATGCTGGATTGCCTGGTCCTGCATGACATGAAATCACTGAAAGAAAGATTTCCAGTAACGGTATGATCTGATATTTTTAATACCGGTATTATTCTTCCTCCTTCGTGATTTCCTGTTCAATCAGTTTACCATTTTTATACTCTTCGCGTTTTTCCATTTCCCCGATATCATTCAGATAAACCCAGGTGCCATCTTTGTCGGAATGCAGGTAAGAGCCTGAAACTTCCACATTGCCATTCAGATGATAAATTACATACAGCCCTTCAAGATCATTGTTAATATAGGTAGTCTTCATTTTAACCATACCATCCGTAAAATACTGTATCCATGGGCCTTCCATCAGATCATTGCGGTAGGTGATCTCTTCGGCAACCTGGCCCTCAGGATAATAAGTTTTCCAGACCCCTTCTTTCAAAGAATTCACGTAGTGCTCTTCAGTAGATAAAGTGCCGTCTTCTTCATTGTAATACAGCCAGGTGCTGTCTTTTTTCTGGTTGACATATTTACCTTTAGCCATCAAATTGCCGTTGGGATGATAATTCTTGGCATACGCAAACTTTCCGCTGTCAAGGTGGTTTATGGTTGCTTTGATTATTCCCTTCGGGATAATAATAATTAAATACCCCAACCGGTTTACCATTAATATATTCACCGGTAAATTTCAGGTTGCCGTCATCGTCATATACCCGCCATACACCTTGCCTTCTCCCCTGGGCATCCGCTTTATTGATATGGTTGTCAGTGATTTCCTGGGCCAATGCCGCAAAAAATAACAGTTGTAATAAACCTGCCAGGATCAGACGTTTCATGAATACAACATTTGGTTAATTTTGTCATGAAAACGTAAAAATATCGATTTTATTTAATACACGGGCAAAGTTGAATTATTCATCTAAATTATTGGAGAATGCCGTGAATGAACTGGCCAGGATGCCCGGTATAGGTAGGAAAACCGCCCTGCGGTTAGCCTTGCACCTTATCAGGCAGGATGTACAGAAGGTGGAAGCATTCAGCCAGGCCATCATGAGCATGCGGAATGAGATAAAAAGGTGTTCGATCTGCCACAATATTTCCGACAATGATATATGTGATATTTGCTCCAATCATAAGCGCGACCATTCGCTTGTCTGTGTTGTCCAGGATATCCGGGATGTGATGGCAATTGAGAATACGGGCCAGTTTAACGGGGTTTACCATGTTCTTGGAGGGATCATTTCACCCATCGAAGGGATCGGACCGGAAGAACTCACGATCGAATCACTTATCCTGAAGGCGGGTGAGGGCCGGATCAAGGAGGTCATTTTTGCCTTGCCAACTACGATTGAAGGCGATACGACTAATTTTTACCTTTCACGAAGGCTGGTTGAATTTCCTGTTAATCTTATCCACTATTGCCCGTGGGATTGCTATTGGTGACGATATTGAGTTTGCCGATGAGATCACACTGGGGCGCGTCAATTGTGAACAGGATCCTTTTGCAAATAAATGAAAAATGAAAAATGAAACAATGAAAAATGGAACATGAATTTCAATTATTCATGGCCTTCTCCAAACAGATCAAGCTGATTTGCCGTGACAAATGACTCTTCCGGAACTTCTTTCGAATAATTTGTAAGGAAACGCCTGATCATCTTTTTAATCAGTTTATTTGGTGTCGTTCTCCTTGCTTTGCAATAATTATCAAGGGAGCGCTATTGGTTTTTAGAAAGTTTCAGCGAAACTTCCTTATATCTGACCTTTTTCCGGCGTTTTTTCCTTGTCTTTAAAACAGGCATAAGATGATCATTTCAGATGCCTAAAGTAAAATAATATGAAGATTTACCTTATTCCCTGCCAGGGAATTTATTAACAGGCCCATTGTGAAATGTCATGAATGATCCTGCCGGCATATTTATCAGCCTGTTCAGGTGTCACAGCTTCAGCATAAACGCGCATGATAGGTTCCGTATTTGACTGCCGCAGGTGGACCCAGCCATCTTCAAAATCAATTTTCAGCCCATCAATATCATTGACCGGAAAGTCAGTATATTGTTCTTTAACCCGGTCAAACAGTTCCTGTGGTTTTGCCCCGTCTTTCAGGGTCACTTTATTTTTGGAGATAAAATAATCCGGGTATTGCCTGCGCAATTCAGAGCAGGATTTACCTGAAAGAGCAAGATGAGAAAGAAAAAGGGCGATACCGGCCAGCGCATCCCGCCCGTAATGGAGTTCCGGGTATATGACGCCTCCATTGCCTTCACCCCCGATAACTGCATGCTGCTTTTTCATCATTTCGACCACATTGACCTCTCCGACTGCCGAGGCAAAATATTTCCCACCATGCTTTTCCGTGACATCTTTCAAAGCGCGGGTGGAGGAAAGATTTGAAACGGTATTTCCGGGAGTATGGCCCAGGATGTAATCGGCAACGGCGACAAGGGTATATTCTTCCCCGAAAAAGCCGCCATTTTCCATGATGATGGCCAGCCGGTCGACATCAGGATCCACAACAAAACCAACATGAGCCTTCTTTTCCTGGACAACCCGTGAGATTTCAGTTAGATGTTCCGGCAATGGCTCGGGATTATGTGCAAAATGCCCATCGGGGTGGGCATTCACCGGGATGATAACATTAACTCCCAAGAGCTTCAAATAAAGCAGGCAGCGCAATCCCCCCGACCGAATTCACTGCATCGAAAGCGACAGTAAATCCTGCATTCCGGATAGCATGCAGGTTTACTAACGGTAAATCCAGGATTTTGCTGATATGCATGATTTAGTTGTTCACTGTCCTGTTGATAAGTCCCGATATTTAAGTAACCGGCATATTCAAATTCATTTATCAGGGCAAGGTCAAGGATTTTTTGTCCGTCGGCTGCAGAAAGGAATTCTCCTTTCGCATTAAGCAATTTCAAGGCATTCCACTGGGCCGGGTTATGACTGGCCGTAATGATGATCCCGCCATCAGCACCCAAAGCTGTAACGGCCATTTCAACCGTCGGTGTCGTTGCCAGGCCGAGGTCTGTCACATCAGCGCTGCAACTCATCAGTGTACTGCATACCATTGCAGAAACCATCTGGCCTGAAATCCTCGCATCCCTTCCGACAACTATTTTTAAATGGCTTTTCCCGGAAATCACTTTAATATAAGTTGCATAAGCCGATGTAAACCTGATGATCTCCGCCGGTGACAGGCCATCCCCGATAATTCCCCTTATCCCTGAAATCGATTTAATTAACGTCATGGTCAAAATTTTGGTAAAAATAGGTAAATTTGCAGCAGAAACTTAGAAGTCAATCCTCCGATGGAGCCATCATTTGAACACAACGAAACTGATCTGAAAGCGCTGGTCGAACGCTTTGAGGAGATGCTGCAGGCTAATGGCAGCTATTTTTTCGATGTGGAGGATTTTGAAGATATTATAGACTATCTATCTTGACAATCAAAATATTACCAAATCAAGAAAAGCCATTGATCTGGCAGAAGCACAACATCCAGGCGCCACAGTTTTCATGATCAAGAAAGCGAGATATTTCATGCTGGCCAATAAAGCCAGTAAGGCGCTCTCCCTGCTTGAGGAAATTGAAAAGTACGACCCGACCAACGGGGAGGTTTATCTTCTCAAAGGATCGATTTACAGCAAGCTGAAAAAGTCTGAAGATGCGATCAGGGAATATAACCAGGCCATCCAGTATGCCAATGATATTGAGGAAGTTCTCACCAACATTTCTTATGAATATGAAAATGCCGGCGATTATGCCAAAGCCATTGAATATCTCATAAAAGATCCTTGATTTAAACCCTGAGAACGAGTCAGCCATATTTGAGCTTTCCTTTTGTTATGAAATCACCAATGACCTTGAGAAATCCATAGAGTTTTTCACAGCGTTCCTTGACAAACATCCATATAATAAGGTTGCCTGGTTTAACATGGGGATTGCTTACAATAACCTGGAATTGTTCGAACAGGCCATACAGGCGTATGAATTTTCCATTGCTATCGATGAAACATTTTCATCGGCTTATTTTAACCTGGGCAATGCTTATGCCAACCTGGGGGAATACCACCTGTCGATCAGGAATTACAAAGAAACCCTCAATTATGAAGAGCCCCAGGCCATTACACATTACTACATCGGTGAATGCTTTGAAAAGTTAAACCGTTTCAGTGACGCGGTGGAACATTACAAACTGGCTCTGGAGATTGATCCGGAGATGGCAGATTCATGGATGGGACTGGGCGTTTGTTATGATGAACTGGGCGACCAGAAATCTGCCGTCAGGCATATGGAGAAGGCGCTGGAATTTGAAGATGATAATGCGGAATACTGGTACATTTATGGCGACCTGAAATACAAGCTGGAAGACAAAGAATCGGCGACAAAGGCATTTGAAAAGGTCAGCGCGATTGACCCCATGCACCCTGACATCTGGCTGGACCTTTCGGATATTTATATTGAAGCCGGTGAAATGAAGAAAGCCTTTGATGTCATTGAAGAAGGTGTCTATCAGCAGCCTAAGAATGCCTCACTTCTTTACCGTCTGGCAGGACTGCTGATCAGGGACGGCAAGCAAAAACAAGGCATGGCAGTGCTTTCTGAAGGCCTTGAGATGGATTACAGCAAGCACACAGAACTTTTCGAGTTTTCCCCTGACCTGGAGCAGAACGCTGATATCCAGGAGCTCATCCAGATGCACTTTAAGAAAAAGTAGATGTCACTCTGACGAATCCCTTAAATGGTGAAGTATGGCCTTATCGGCAAATCGCTGGATCATTCATGGTCGAAAGATTATTTTCTGGATAAATTTTTGCGAGAAGGCATTAGCAATTGCGCATATGAAAATTACGCGCTTGGAAGATTTGAACTACTTCCGCAATCCTTGTTGCTGAAGATATCAGATATTGCCGGGCTTAAACATTACGATCCCATACAAGCAGGAAATTATAAGGTATGTTGACGAACTGGATCCGGTTGCAGAAGCTATCCAGGCTGTGAATTGCATTAAAATAAACAGAATAAAAGATAAAATTCATCTTACAGGCTACAATACCGATATGGCTGCATTCCGGGACACTTTAAAGCCATTACTGCGGGATAAAACCTGCCAGAAAGCCCTTGTTTCAGGCACCGGTGGCGCAGCCCGCGCTGTTTGTCACGCTTTGAAGGAATTAAATATTGGTTTTACTATCGTTTCCCGTGAGGAAAAAGCAGGGGTTATCACTTATCGTGACCTTGACAGCCATATCATGTCTGAACATGAGCTTATCATCAATGCCACCCCGGCCGGGATGTTCCCGGATACCGGCCATTGCCCTCCCCTTCCCTATTCATATTTAACAGGTTATCACCTGTTATACGATTTGGTTTATAATCCTGCTGAAACGCTATTTCTAAAGAAGGGCGCTGAAGCTGGAGCGCGAGTTAAAAATGGATTGGAAATGCTGCAATTACAGGCAGAATTAAGCTGGAAGATATGGAATTGCGGCCACCAATAAAATTCCAAATTCCTGTCCAATCCTTTTTAGTGGGGTGTATCAAAAGGCTGGTTTCACGCAAAGTTCGCGAAATGATTTTAAGCACGCAAATTAATTGATGATTATCAATATTTGCGAATCTAGTTTGTAACTTTGCTTACTTTGCGTGGACCAAAAAAATACTTTGGAAACCCCTCAATTAGGGATATGGGCGCTCAATTTTCCTTCCTCTTCTTTTCGCTCAACCTCAATGGTGAAATCGGCGGCAAGGGCGGCAAGGGCGCCGATGGCAGCAAAAACAGGTGCTAAAATGGCCCCGATGACGCCCGACTGTGACGGGAATTTCAAGATAAGTTTCCCCCTTGTCATTTTTTATGATGATCTTCCTGACATTGCCTTCATGGATCAATTCTTTGATCTTCGCCAGCAGTTCTTCACCGGTAACCTGGAATTCGGATTTATGATGTGTTGTCATTTTGAATATTTATTACAGAATTAGAAGGTCAAAATTAAGCAATAAAATGCGGGATATTCCGGTTTTTCATGTAAATTTGATCTTAATCAATCTAAATCCGCCTTAATATGAAAAGGATACTTGTACCCGTTGATTTTTCTCCACATACAGCCATATCCTGCAAATATGCCTTAAATGTTGCAAAAACAACCGGTGCTGAAATTATTCTCTTTCATTCCTTTTTCGATCAGCTTTACTTTTCTGACGGCGGATTTACGACAGGTTTTGAATCCGGGATCATGCTAACGGATGAAATCATCCTGGATTTTTACAAACAAAAGGAATCGAAGCTGAAAGGGATTGCTGAAGAGTTGCAGGCCGGTATGTCACAGCCTGATAAATCAGGCGTGAAAGTCAGTTGCCGGATGGAAAGCGGTGATCCGGAAGTGCAGATCATGAATGTGATCGAGTCAACTTAAACCTGACCTGATCATCATGGGTTCGGGCGGAATGGGTAAAAAAGGCATATTGTCGGGTTCGGTGGCGCGCAGGATCATTGATCATACAGAAATCCCTGTTATCGCAGTGCCTGGCATGGAAGATGTCCCATGCGATTAAAAATGTGGTTTACATGACTACCTTCAATCCGGCTGACAGTGATATTATCCTTAAAATTGACAGCATCCTTGTCACCCTTCCATATCAATATATTCTGCCTGCATTTATTGACAGATGATAGCGAAACCGAAGCCAAGCAGAAGATCAATATGCTTTCTGAAAATCAGCTTCCCTAAAAAAACTTGAAGGCAGAATCATCATTTCATATTCTTCATAATCAACATCAACAGGAGACATTAAGGTTATTCATGGATGAGAATAAAATCGACCTTATCGCATTTATCCCCCATAAGCGCAACATCCTGAAAAATTTGTTTTATCAAGGTATTACCAGGGAAGACCTGTTTCTTACGCGCATACCCATTATGGCTGTCAAGCCAATCCAGTAGCAGCACACCTGACAGATGCCAGATCCCATTAAATCCGACATTACCATCATCGGTGCAGGACCGGCAGGTGTAACTGCAGCCTTGAAACTTTCCAAAATGGGGATCCCGTGCCTGCTTGATCGATAAATATAAATTTCCCCGGGAAAAAATATGTGGTGATGGCCTGGGCGGTGCAGTGATAAGTATCCTTAACAAGATTGATCCGGCATATGTACCTGAATTACAAAATTCAGGCTTTGCAACCGGATCACGCGCCGTCCGTTTTTATTCTCCGGATTTGAAGATGATGGAATTGTCATTTAAACCGGAGTCATCTTCACTTCCACCAGGGATTTATCTGCAAAAGAATTGATTTTGACAATTTCCTGCTTGAACAAGGCCTGTCTAATTCCCGAAATTCATTTTGAAAGCGGGACCAGGATCAGTAAACTGAGCAGGGAATGAAAATTTAATCCTGCTTGAGGATGATGCCGGACGAAAGGTTGCCGAAACCCGCCTTGTCCTGTTTGCCTGCCGGGGCTGACAGATCACTGATCTCGCAATTGGATCCAGCCTACCCGGATCATGCTGGAGAAGGGATCGGGGTCAGGGGCTATTTTGATCATGTCGGCGGATCAGATCAGCAATATGCCATTGAAATACATTTTCTAAAAGAGCTGCTCCCCTGGTACCTATGGATATTTCCCTTTGCTGACGGATCAGCCAATGTCGGACTGGCTTTACCTGAAGCACTGGCTGAAAAAAATGAGCGTAGCCTGAAAGAACTGCTGTTTTATCTAATCGAAAAATACCCTCACCTTAAAGAGCGATTTAAAAACGCAAAACTAAACGGCAAAATAGCGGCTAACCGCCTGCCTTTTTACACGGGGCCTTCCCGCATCGCCGGCGATAATTATCTTTTACTTGGTGATGCGGCCCGGCTGATAGATCCTTTTACCGGTGAAGGGATCGGCAATGCCATGGCAAGTGGTTACATGGCTGCAGAAATTGCCTCAGAGTGCCTGAAAAGCAATGATTTCAGCGCATTATCCACGCAAAATTACCAGCAGAAGATTTATGAGAAGCTTGGGCCGGAATTAGCACTAGGCTTAAGATTACAAAGCCTTGCACGCAGGAAATATTTACTTAATCTTGTCATCGGAAGGGCATCCCGAAATGAAAAGACCAGGGACCTTATTGCAGAAATGCTTTACAGCTCCGAAGCGAAAGGAAAGCTGAAAAACCGCCTATTTTACCTTAAACTGATACTTGGATGGTAATACCTGTGCATTATAGCTTCATGATTTGTATTTTTGCCAATTAATTCAAACCTGACCTGATGAAATTATCCGTTGTTATTGTCAATTACAACGTTAAATACTTCCTCGAGCAATGCCTGAATTCCGTCCGCCGCGCCAGTGAAGGGCTGCAGACTGAGGTTTTCGTTGTTGATAATAATTCGGTTGATGGATCAGTTAAAATGGTCAAAGAGAAGTTCCCTGAGGTTATTCTCATTGAAAATAAGGACAATACAGGCTTTTCGAAGGCCAATAACCAGGCCATCAAAATATCGAAAGGTGAATATGTTCTCCTTTTGAATCCTGATACCGTTGTTGAGGATGACACTTTCACCAGGATCCTGTCATTTATGGACGCCCACCCTGAAGCAGGCGGACTGGGTGTAAAGATGATTGACGGCAAAGGCAATTTCCTGCCGGAATCAAAACGCGGCCTTCCAACCCCATCTGTCGCTTTTTATAAGATCTTCGGACTTTCGAAGTTTTTCCCGAAATCGAAAGTTTTCGGGAAATACCACCTTGGATTCCTTGATGAAGACCAGGTCAACCAGGTAGAGATCCTGTCGGGTGCATTTATGCTTTTAAGAAAATCCGTCCTGGATAAAACAGGTCTACTCGACGAGACATTTTTCATGTACGGCGAAGATATAGACCTGTCATACAGGATATTGAAAGCCGGTTATCAGAATTATTATTTCCCGGAAACACGCATCATTCATTACAAAGGGGAGAGCACTAAGAAAGGAAGCATAAACTATGTCATTCTCTTCTATAATGCGATGATCATCTTTGCCAGGAAGCATTTCACTTCAAAAAAGGCCAGGATGTTATCATTCCTGATAAATGTTGCCATTTATTTCAGGGCTTTCCTGGCCATTTTCAGCCGGTTTTTATCCAGGGCCCTGCTGCCTTTGACTGATGCTGTTTTTATTTACGGCGGCATGTATTTCATTATCAGTTATTGGGAAGATCATGTTATCTTCCCGCAAGGAGGGGGTTATCCGCCAGGATATTTCACCCTGGCAGTTCCCGGTTATATCCTGGTGTGGCTGCTTTCCGGTTATTTCAACGGTACATATGACAAGCCGGTAAAATTTTCCAGGATACTGAGGGGTATTACATTAGGGACCATCATTATCCTGGTTGCCTATGCTCTTTTCCCTGAAAACCTCAGGTTTTCCAGGGCGATCATCCTGATCGGATCTGTCTGGGCTATATGGTGATGGCTGCAACACGGGCCATTTTCCACGTAGCGAAGTTTCGCAATATTGATTTCGGCCCATTGAAAAACAGGCGTTTTGTCATTGTCGGCGACCGGGATGAAGCAAAAAGGGTATGGGAATTGCTGCATAGTTCTTACGGAAACCCTGGCTTTATAGGGTTAATCTCTGCAGCTGCAAGAGAACAAAAAAATGATGGTTTTATAGGATCCTTGAGCCAGATCAAGGAAATCATCCAGGGTTTACAGGATAGATGAGGTCATTTTTTGTTCGAAGAGCATGACCCACCAGGCAATTATCGACCAGATGTCGGCTTTGCAGGACCTGCACGTGGATTACAAAATTGCCCCTGAAGACAGTCTTTCGATCATCGGGAGCAACTCAATCAACACAGCAGGTGATCTTTACACGGTGAATATCAATGCGATCACCAATGTCGAAAACAAGAGGAATAAGCGGCTTCTTGACCTGGCCGTTACCCTGATCATTATTTTACTTCTGCCCCTGCTGCTTTTCCTTGTCAGCAAACCATTGGGCCTGGTCAGGAATATTTTCCTGGTCCTGGTTTCAAGTCGCTCATGGGTGAGTTACATCCGTGATAAACAGTATGATATGGAAAGGTTGCCACATATACGAAAAGGGATACTTAATCCGCTGGATGCTTTTGGTGAGGATAAAATATCCGAGGAGATCAAACAGAGGTTAAATTTCATCTATGCCCGAGATTACAGCATAAATACCGATCTGAGCATTATTGTAAAAGGATACAGGAACCTGGGCCGGAGAAGCTGATCACCCTGCGAACAATTCAGAACGATTCTTTGTTAATTTAAATGCTTACTTTTGCAAGCGCTTACTAACAGCCAAAAAAGCGATCGTATAACAAAATAATTTTCATGGCCAGATTTGAAATAATAATGCCCAAATTGGGCGAAAGCATCATAGAGGCTACCATTACCAAATGGCTTAAAAGCGTTGGCGAACAGGTCAACGAAGATGACGCATTAGCGGAAATCGCGACAGATAAGGTGGATTCTGAAATTCCTTCACCGGTTGAAGGCATCCTGGAAGAAATACTTTATAAAGAAGGCGATGTCATCCCTGTCGGGAAAGTCATAGCGGTGATAAATTTAGGTGGAGAAGCATCTCCAAAAGAAACTGCACCGACCAAATCAGAAGCTTCTGCTGAGCCTGATAAAAAAGAAGCATTGCCTGTTGCAGCAACTGTTTCCGTTGAACAGGCCGGACATGAAGATTTCGGCTCAGGTGAAAAATTCTATTCTCCCCTTGTCAAAAGCATTGCCAAAAAAGAAAACATCTCCCGGCAGGAACTTGACAGGATAGCAGGAACAGGTAAAGATGGGCGCCTTACGAAACAGGACCTCCTGGAATACATGCAAAAACGAACTGTTTCCGGGACTGTTCCACAGCCTTCGGCCATTCCGGCAAAATCCGCTCCTGTAATGGAGGCCCCAAAAGTTGTAATGGAAAGCGGGGATGAATTATTTGAGATGGACCGGATGCGGAGGCTGATCGCTGACCACATGGTGATGTCCAAGCAAGTATCCCCGCATGTCACCTCATTTATTGATGTCGATGTCAGCAATATCGTGGCATGGAGGGAGAAAGTCAAAGACAACCTGTTATCCCGCGATAAGGAAAAACTAACTTATACGCAAATCTTTATAGAGGCCTGTGCATCAGTTCTCAAAGAATTTCCCAGGGTAAACGCTTCAGTTGACGGTTACAATATCATTCACCGGAAGAAGATAAACATCGGGATGGCGACAGCATTGCCAAACGGGAACCTGATCGTGCCTGTCATAAAAAATGCCGATCAGAAGAGTTTACTGGGGATCGTAAAAGATGTAAATGACCTGGCAGCCAGGGCCCGGAAAAACAGCCTTCTCCCGGACGAAATTCAGGGTGGCACTTTCACGGTAACCAACTTCGGCACATTCGACAGCCTGACAGGTACACCTATTATTAGCCAGCCCCAGGTAGCGATTCTCGGTGTGGGAGCTATCAGGAAAAAGCCGGTTGTGATAGAAACGCCACAGGGCGACCTTATTGGTATCCGTCATATTATGATCCTTTCACTGGCATATGACCATCGCGTTGTCGATGGTGCTCTCGGCGGCATGTTTTTGAAGAAGATGAAAGAGATTTTAGAGAACTGGGACATGAACAGAAGCATATAAATTTACAGTTTACAATTTATAATCTATAATCTATACTCAAAACACACACATGGAATTAGTTCTCTCACGCCCGATTGCCATTTTCGATCTTGAAACTACCGGAATCAATGTCGCTACTGACCGTATCGTTGAAATTTGTGTTGTGAAAGTCATGCCGGATGGATCCCACCAGGTCATGACCAAGCGACTTAACCCCGGAATACCCATCTCCAGGGAATCGACGATGATTCATGGGATCACCGACCTGGATGTTAAAGATTGTCCGTCCTTTAAGGATATTGCACCCGGTTTAAATGAATTCCTTGATCAGGCTGATCTATCCGGATATAATGCCATAAAGTTTGATATCCCGCTGCTCGTAGAGGAATTTCTTAGGGTTGGCATCGATTTCTCCCTGATGAACCGGCATATCGTCGATGTCCAGAACATTTTCCATAAAATGGAACCGCGCACCCTGAAGGCGGCCTACAGGTTCTACTGCAATAAAAACCTGGAAATGGCACATTCTGCAGAAGCGGATACCATGGCCACGTATGAGGTGCTCAAGGCCCAGCTGGATGCTTATGACGGACAGGAATACACCGATCCTGACGGTATTACCAGCAAACCGGTGAAGAATAACATCAAATCCCTCCATGATTTCTCAATCAATACGAAAAATGTTGACCTGGTGGGTCATATTGTCTTCAATGAAAAGCAGGAAGAGGTGCTCAATTTTGGCAAGTATAAAGGCCGTTCTATAGAGGATGTGTTCTCAAAGGAGCCATCCTATTATGATTGGATGATGAAAAGCCAGTTCCCGTTGTCAACAAAGCGGGTCATCCAGTCGATTAAGAAGAGAATGGTAAAATGAGTGCTGAGTGCCGAGTGCTGAGTGCTGAGTTATAAAATAAAATTTATCATTTATGACTTTTCCATCGATAGATCAAATCCCGGCTAAGTTTCGTCTCAATGAACCGGTTTTCCAGCGTGATTACCTGGTCAACGGCGAGCTGTTAAGCTGGGATGGCCCGTTCCAGGAAGTATTTTCACCGGTTTGTGTCGTTGATCTAAAGGGAAATACCACACCATTTCTGATCGGGCAATACCCTCTTATGACAGCCCGTGAATCACAACTGGCTCTTGATGCTGCTGTTAAGGCATTTGATCATGGCAGGGGTTACTGGCCTACATTATCCGTGGAAAAAAGAATTGCCCACCTGGAAGATTTTACTTTCCTGATGAAAGAACAAAGGGAAACGGTAATAAATCTATTGATGTGGGAGATAGGAAAGTCATACAATGACTCCGCAAAAGAATTTGACCGCACGGTTGAGTATATCCGTGACACCATCGAAGCGGTTAAGGAACTAGACCGTAATTCATCCCGGTTCCAGATCGAACAGGGCATCATCGGGCAGGTCAGGAGGTCACCGCTTGGTGTGGTTCTCTGCATGGGCCCGTATAATTACCCTTTGAATGAGACGTTCACAACCCTTATCCCGGCCCTGGTCATGGGCAATACGGTCATATTTAAACCGCCAAAATATGGCGTGCTGCTTCATCATCCTCTCCTGAAAGCCTTCAGGGACGCCTTTCCTCCCGGGGTTGTCAATACTGTTTACGGGCATGGATCCTCAGTTGTAGGCCCATTGATGGAATCCGGCCAGATCGATGTACTTGCGTTCATTGGCACGAGCCGCGTGGCCAGCATGCTGAAAAAGCAGCATCCAAAACCCCACCGGCTCAGGAGCATCCTTGGACTGGAGGCTAAAAATCCGGCTATAATCCTGGCTGACGCCGACCTGGAACTCGCCGTTAATGAGTGCCTCCTGGGAAGCCTGTCATTTAACGGTCAGCGTTGTACCGCATTAAAGATCATCTTCGTGCATGAATCAATTGCAGAGGATTTTAACAAACGGATGATTGCAGGATTGAATCAAATGCAGCAGGGAATGCCATGGGAAGAAATGGTCCAGATCACGCCACTCCCGGAGGCTGGCAAAACAGGTTACCTTAAAGAGCTGGTTGATGATGCCGTTTTAAAAGGGGCAAGTGTGATTAACCCGGCAGGTGGCCAGGCTTCTTTCACTTTCTTCTCTCCTGCTTTGCTTTACCCGGTTAACAATAAAATGAAGGTGTGGCACGAGGAGCAATTCGGACCGGTAGTGCCAATCGTGCCATTCAAAAATATTGAAGAACCGCTGGATTATGTCACTTCATCAAACTATGGTCAGCAGATCAGTATTTTCGGGAAAGATGCAGATGCCATCTCACACCTCATCGATCCCCTTGTAAACCAGGTATGCAGGCTGAACATAAACAGCCAGTGCCAGCGCGGTCCTGACTCATTCCCGTTTACCGGGAGGAAAGACTCCGCAGAAGGCACACTCTCCGTCTCAGATGCCCTGAGGGTGTTTACCATCCGCAGCCTGGTTGCGGCTAAAAGCACTGAACTCAATAAACAGATCATTACAAGCATTGTAAAAGAGGATAAATCAAATTTTCTATCCACAGACTTTATATTTTAATGTTTAATGTTTAATGCTGAATGCTTAATTAATAATTAGTAATGAGTTAATTCTTACTGACTAATGACTAATGACTAATGACTGATGACTAATGACTGATGACTGATGACTGATAACCGAAGTACCAATAACTACTAATCATGAAAATAATTTGTATCGGCCGTAATTACGTGGAGCATGCCCGGGAACTCAATAATCCGCTTCCTGAAAACCCGGTATTCTTTCTCAAACCGGATACGGCCCTGGTGATAAGGAACCGGCCGTTTTATTATCCTGATTTTTCAACTGACATTCATTACGAGACTGAACTTGTGCTGAAGATTTGCAAAGTGGGCAAATCGATACCTGAGAAATTCGCCGGGGATTTTTATGACCGGATCGGGCTGGGATTTGATTTCACTGCCCGCGACCTGCAGCAGGCTTGCAAAGAAAAAGGGCTTCCATGGGAAATTGCCAAAGGTTTTGATTATTCTGCCCCTGTAAGCCAGGAGTTTATTCCCAAAGAGAATATATCGGACCTGAAAAACATCAGTTTCTATCTTGAATTAAACGGGAATAAGGTCCAGGACGGTAATTCCGGCAAAATGATCTTTTCTTTTGAGAAGATCATTTCTTATGTTTCAAAATTTATGACCCTGCGGACCGGGGACCTCATTTTCACAGGCACACCAGCAGGTGTAGGACCGGTGAAAATCGGCGATAAATTAGAAGCCTATCTGGAAGGAAAGCTCATGCTGTCATGCCATATAAAGTAAGTGAAAGAAGTCCCTACTTTAAAAATCTGAATTCTCCCGGGATATCGTTATCTATTTTCTTGTTGATAGCAGCTTCTGCCTGGATCTATATCTGGATGAGGGCGGCACTGGTCCCTTTCCAGAGCGATGAAGCCGCCACTTTTTTCATGTATGTCCAGCCCGGAAATTTCCTGCCACCATTTTCACGGGTTGATGCCAATAATCACATCCTGAACTCATTCCTGACATGGATATCTTTCAAGTTATTCGGGTCATCCCCCCTATCGCTCCGTTTGCCAAATGTGTTTGCTGCACTTATATATTTTTACTTTATTTTCAAGATTTCCAGGCTCATAAACTGGTCCTTTGCCAGGTGGGGATTTATCCTGCTTTCTGCCGGGACACACTTTCTCCTCGAATTTTTCAGCTATTCCAGGGGCTATGGTCTCTCACTGGCCTTTCTGACCGGCGCATTGTATTATATGATCCTGGCTTTAAATGAAATAAGGTTGAAACCAGCCATCCTTGCCACATTTTATATTATCCTGGCTACCGCGGCCAACCTTAATATGATCTTTACAGCCCTGTCGATATTCACTTTCCTGGTTATCCGGCTAATTTCTGGCTATAAATCAATTCAAAGAAGGGATTTTCTTACAGGAATATTCGTTATTTCGGTAGCAGGGGTATTGGCTTCCTGGTACCTGGCAGATTTTTCATTTCAGATCCGGCAGGTTGCAGGCTTTTATTACGGCGCATCGACCGGCTTTTTGCCTGTCACGGTCAAATCGCTGAGCACGATGATTTCAGGCCATTTTCATTTTTTCATTGAGATACTGGCCGTCAGCGCATTAATAATTGCCATCCTGTTGACCTTTTACCAGTCAATGATAAAAAATAAACGTTCACCCCGGATTGACTTGTACTCCCTTTTCACCGGCATTCTGATGATCAACTGGATTGGTGCATTATTACTCAACCATATCTTCCGTGTCAATTACCAGGAAGACAGGGCGGCTATGCACCTAATCCCGATTTTTTATGGGATGGCTTTTTTCGGCATCGATCGTTTATTTCCGGTTTTTAAAAGATATTCACTTGTTTTACTTCTCCCATTCCTTATCATTCCTGCTTTTTCTATCAGACAGGTCAGCCTGGGTAAATCAGTCTATGGCAGCAGTCTCCAGGTTCCGGCCAGTTATTTTCATTACATTATTAATGAATCCCAGGGAAAGGATTATCCGCCCGTTGTTTCTTCTTACCAGGCACGCCGGCAGGTCTGGGCTTATATGAATTTTCGTTCCGGAGGAATCTTAAATCCCTTAATGTCAAATGATTTCCCGAATAAAACAGCTGATTTCATCATACATGAATTACCACTGCCAGATTCTCTTACTGGCCTTTTCGAGCCAGTTTTAACAGACCGTAATACACAGACAGCGCTCCTCAGAAATAAAGAACCAGCGGAATTCATCCTGTATAAATCATTAACACCAGAGGAATGTATAAGGAAAAGCAATGTCTACCACGACCTGCTCAGGATTGAAACTGACAGCCTGGCTGGCCAGAGTTTACGGCTTGAGGCAGATCTGTTTGTTGAGAGTCACAAAAAGCCGCTCGAGGCAGCCATCGTGGTCGAATTATTCGATGAAGACCGGAAAACCCTTGTATATGAAGCTATCGACCTGGATCAGTTGCGCCCGCACTGGGATAACAATAACAGCCATTTCCGGCATGTCTACCTTATTTACAACATTCCTCCTCAAAGCAGATCATTGCTCATCTATTTCTGGAACAAGAAAAAAGCTTTTATAAACCATATTTCCGGGGAGGTAACAATTAAACTGGCTTCCGGCACTAAATGAAGATGATCTCTTCGATCACCTTGCTTCCTGCTTCATTATTGAGGTTTTCGATAATCATGGAAGATGAATAGGTCAGTTCATTTTTCAATGCCGGGGAATCGACTTTCACGAAAAGTTTTCCATTCCTGATATAAAGATCAATTGTATGGCGGGCAATCATATCACCTACCACTTTTTCCCATGAATGGATGATTTTCAGCTCATTCAACTTTCCTTCCAGGCGATAAGTTTCAATGAGTTCTTTTAAGACCTCCCCAATTGGCCTGTCACTGCTGAGTTTCATAATGGTAAAACCTTTCCTTCCCTGATTTCAAATATCCTGTGATCTATGTCTACTTCTTCAAAAAGTTTCTCTATCCTTGATCTTTGCGTGTCGGAAATGATGACCTGCCCGAAGCTGTTTTCACTCACCAGGCGGATGATCTGATGAACCCGCTTATCGTCAAGTTTATCAAAGATATCATCAAATAATAAAATGGGCTTAAAACCTTTAATGTCGCGGGTATAGTCAAACTGTGCCAGTTTGACGGCTATTACGAAAGATTTTTGTTGTCCCTGTGATCCGAATTTTTTCAAAGGATATCCTGATATGATCAATTCCAGGTCGTCTTTATGAATGCCCTGGGTGGTAAATTTTGCCATCCGGTCCTTTTCTATCGAAACGGCCAGCAATTGGTCAAGATCACGGTCAAAAAGCTGCGAAATGTATTTAATGTCGACGGTTTCCTTGCCCTCTGAAATGAAATCAAAATAGTGCCGGAAAATCGGGATAAAGTCATTTAAAAAAGCGGCCCGTTTTTCATGGATCTTATGGCCGTAATCCGAAAGCTGACGGTCCCAGATGTCGAGCATGGAAACGTTGAAAGTGCGGGTATCAGAGAAGTGCTTTAAGAGTGCATTCCGCTGTGCCAGTGCTTTGTTGTAATTGATAAGATTATCAAGGTAAAGTTTGTCGAATTGCGAAATAACCCCATCAAGGTAACGGCGCCTGACATCACTGCCCTCGTTGATCAGGTCACGGTCGTATGGTGAAACCATCACCAGCGGAAAAAGGCCGATATGATCGGCCAATCTTTCGTATTCCTTCTGGTTGATCTTAAAAAGTTTCCTGTGATCGGTCTTTTGAATGCATGAAATGGTATCCGCGCTGTCGCCATTTTTCAGGTAAGTCCCGTGGATGCTGAAGAAATTCTCCTGGTGCCGGATATTCTGGGTATCTACCGGGTTGAAATAGCTCTTGCAAAATGAAAGGTAATGAATGGCGTCCAGCAGGTTCGTCTTTCCGGCCCCGTTATCCCCGATAAAACAATTTATCTTGTCAGATAGGAGAAGTGTGGCTTCCTCGTAATTCTTAAAATTGGTGACTGATAGTTTTTGAAGGTACATTTCAACGGAACAGGTTCATTAAGTCATTAGTCACTGGACATTGGTCATTAGTCATGGTCTTATCGTCCTACCGTCTTATAGTCTTAGTCTACCTGTGTCTTTGAACCAAAACCATCAAGATCGACCATAACCGTGATAAAGTTAGGAGAACCGACCAGGTGATAGGCAGAACGGGCGTAACTGAACTGGAATTGTTTTACCCGTATGCCGAAGCCCCACGAGAATCCAACGGTAGACAACTTATCAGGGACCTTCATTTCCTGTCTTCTCTGGTAATTATAGGCACCCCTGAGACTTAACACTTTGGCGATAGTGATCTCTCCACCAAGGACAATATGGCGCATAAGATTATCGGCAAATTCATCTATCCCGCTGATCTCATTAGGCTCGCCGGTAACCGGGTCGATTCCACCTGAAGGATTAACGGGATTTTCGTATCGGACATCCCATTTCTCAAGATGGGTAAACAAGGCAGAAATCCTGAATGGTATATGTTTAAATTTCTTGGACAGGCCGGCCTGGATCTCAAAAGGCAGCGGCTCATGATTGCCATCTCGGTAGGCTACAACCTGGTAACCGATATTCCTGAAAATCAGCGAAGCATCGAACAATGTATCTTTACTGAAATAGGATCCGGCAACATCGACTGCCATGCCGAACGAATTATACGATTCAAGGGAAGAATAAATAAATTTAAGATTTGATCCGATCGACCACCGCGGGGTTAATTTCCTGCCCCAGCCTACGTTCAGGGCATATTCACCTGCATGGAAATATCCATACTGCACGCCGGCTTCATCGGCTTCCTGGAATTTGCCATAATCGATAAACTGCATGGTGCCGACAAAACTGCCTGCTTTATCGAATGTCCTGGAATATTGTGCAAAGCCATAATTTACATCGGTGTAATAGTCAACAAAGCTGAAGCCTAACTGGTTATGCATGTTTTCATTGATCAGTGAAGGATTAGCCAGTGTGAGTGTGATATCATTATCGTTCACGGTAAGGAAATTACTTCCAAGAGCGGCAATCCTGGCGGAATTAGGGAGATTCAGAAACTGGTACGTCCCCTTGCCCCCTACCTGGCCGGTAACATGGCCTGCAGTAATGATCAGGGCTATGATGAATAAGCGTAAGTATTGACTTTTTCAACCGGTGATCTTTTTAAGGTTCAATATATGCTAACGACCAGGGGTAAAAATAGTATTTGATAATTCTTCTCCACATCTATTCCCTGAATAGGTTCAGGGCTGCCCCCGCCTTAAACCATTCTATCTGGTTTTTATTGTAAGTATGATTTACGGGGAATTCTTCCCGGGTTTTGTCCGCATGATGCAGAACGATCTTAAGCTGTTGCCCGGGAGCCATTTCTTTCAAACCAATGATATCGATCCTGTCGTCTTCCCTGACTTTATCATAGTCCCCCGGGTTTGCAAAAGTGATAGCCAGCATACCCTGTTTTTTCAGGTTGGTTTCATGGATACGGGCAAATGAGCGAACCAGGATGGCTTTTACATTCAGGTGACGGGGTTCCATGGCGGCATGTTCACGCGACGAACCTTCCCCATAGTTTTCATCCCCGACAACAACAGAACCCAGCCCTGCAGCTTTATAATCCCTTGCGGTGGCAGGGACTTCCCCGTATTCACCGGTAAGCTGGTTTTTGACCAGGTTGGTCTTGCCATTGAAATCGTTTATCGCACCAATAAGTAGATTGTTTGAAATATTATCAAGATGACCGCGGTATTTAAGCCAGGGGCCCGCCATGCTGATGTGGTCGGTGGTACATTTCCCCCTGGCCTTGATCAGAAGCGCCAATCCTATCATATTCCCGCCATCCCATGCCGGGAACGGATCGAGGAGCTGCAGTCGGTCCGATGAGGGATCAACGAGCACTTCAACCCTGCTGCCGTCATCTGCCGGGGCCTGGTAGCCATTGTCTTTTACGTCAAATCCCCGAACAGGAAAATCCAACCCCTTAGGCTCTTCCAGTCTTACAGTCTTACCGTCCTCATTTACAAGGGTATCAGTTAGCGGATTAAACTTCAATGTTCCGGCAATCGCAAAGGCTGTGACGATCTCAGGGGATGCCACAAAACCGTGCGTATTGGGGTTACCATCGTTACGTTTTGCAAAATTCCGGTTGAAGGAAGTCATGATCGAATTTTTCTCCTGCTTATGGGCATTATGCCTGGCCCATTGACCTATGCAGGGGCCGCAGGCATTTGCCAGCACCACCCCGCCCATTTTTTCGAAAATACCGAGATAGCCATCCCTTTCCGCAGTATACCTGACCTGTTCAGAACCGGGGGTTATGGTGAATTCCGCTTTGGCTTTGAGGTTTTTATCCAATGCCTGCCTGGCAATGGAGGCGGCGCGGGTAATGTCTTCAAATGAAGAATTGGTGCAGGAGCCGATAAGTCCGACTTCAAGTTTTTCCGGCCAGCCGTTTTTTTCCACCGCTTCGGCGAATTTAGAGACCGGTGTGGCCAGGTCGGGAGTGAAAGGTCCGTTAATATGCGGTTCAAGTTCACTGAGGTTTATTTCGATGACCTGGTCGAAATACTGACCGGGATTTGCAAGCACTTCAGGATCAGCAGTCAGGTGCCCGGCTACCAGGTTGGCTGCGTCAGCCACGGCATCCCGCCCGGTACCGCGAAGGTAGGCCTCCATTCTGGCATCATAGCCAAACACGGAAGTTGTAGCGCCAATCTCAGCGCCCATATTGCAGATGGTACCTTTTCCGGTGCATGAGATTGACTCAGCACCTTCACCGAAGTACTCCACGATACAGCCTGTGCCACCTTTGACGGTCAGTATGCCGGCCACTTTCAGGATAACATCCTTGGGAGAGGTCCATCCGCTCAGTTTACCGGTGAGCTTAATGCCGATCAGTTTCGGGAATTTCAGTTCCCAGGGCATTCCTGCCATAACATCCACCGCATCAGCCCCGCCGACGCCTATCGCTATCATGCCAAGTCCACCGGCATTTACCGTATGGGAATCGGTGCCGATCATCATGCCACCGGGAAAGGCATAATTTTCAAGGACCACCTGGTGTATGATGCCCGCACCGGGTTTCCAGAACCCAATACCGTATTTGTTACTGACAGAAGAGAGGAAATCAAATACTTCTTTATTCGAATCGAGAGCCACCCGCAGATCTTCGCCGGCGCCAGCTTTTGCCTGGATAAGATGGTCGCAGTGAACAGTGCTGGGCACGGCTACTCTTTTCTTGCCCGCCTGCATGAACTGCAAGCAAGGCCATCTGGGCTGTGGCATCCTGCATAGCAACCCTGTCAGGATTGAAGTTCACATAGGATTTGCCCCTGCTAAAGGCCCCGGTTCATTTTCATCAGCAAGGTGGGCATAGAGGATCTTTTCTGTCAGCGTTAGCGGCCGGCCTGTTAATTTCCGTGCCTGTTCAACTTTCTTTGCCATTCCGGCGTAAACGCTTTTGATAATGTCAAGATCGAATATCATCAGAATAAAGTGTTGAGGTTTAAGGTTTTAGTTTTAAGTTCGGGATTTCAATAATTAATGACATCTTAAATCGACAATCGACAATCGACAATCGACAATGATTACCACTGCAAAGGTAGGTATTTTTGCTCAGAAGTAATGATTGAACCATGCTACGGATATCACGACTATGTTATGAAAAGGACAATCATTTATCTTTGCTTGCTATTTGAAAAATCTTTTTTCTGAAGCAGACAACTATAAATACGATCAAAGCTTTCTGGACCGATATCCGGGAATCGATATCAGGCACAGAGCGTGATTTCACCAGTGAACGGCTGAGCAGGGCCATATTCCTGCTGTCAGTCCCCATGGTACTGGAAATGGCCATGGAGTCTGTTTTTGCGATTGTCGATATTTTCTTTGTATCGAAGCTCGGGGCTGAAACCGTTGCAGTGGTCGGGATCACCGAATCGCTCATGACCATCATCTATGCAATCGGCATCGGGATCGGTACGGCGGCCACTGCCATTATTTCACGAAGGATCGGGGAAAAAGATCCGGGACAGGCTTCACATGCAGCCGGCCAGGCCATTATCACCGGTTCACTGATCTCAATTGCACTGGCCATCCCATCAATGCTTTTCTACCGGAAAATCCTTATCCTGATGGGAATAGATGAATCAACAGTGGACAGATTTGGCAGTTATACCCTGATCATCATGGGCAGCAATCTTGTCATCATGCTGCTTTTCATCAATAACGCTATTTTCAGGAGTTCGGGCGATGCAGCGATCTCCATGAGGGTGTTATGGTTCGCAAACATTCTGAATATCATTCTTGATCCGATATTGATATTCGGATTCGGTCCCATCCCGGCTCTTGGCATTAAAGGCGCTGCTATCGCCACTTCTATCGGAAGGGGAGCCGGAGTGATTTACCAATTTTATCTCCTTTTCAAAAACAAACACCGGATCGGCTTACAATTAAACCATTTAATACCCGACTGGGTCTTGATTAAAAGTCTTTTACGCCTTTCAGCCGGGGCAACAGGGCAATACCTTATAGCCACATCCAGCTGGATCTTCCTGGTGCGGATCATTTCGATGTTCGGCAGCCAGGTTGTCGCCGGTTATACCATTGCAATCAGGATCATGTTTTTTACCCTTCTGCCATCCTGGGGTGTAAGCAATGCCACAGCTACATTGGTCGGTCAAAACCTGGGGGCTGATAAACCTGACAGGGCTGAGAGATCAGTCTGGATCACCGGCTACGTGAATGTTATTTTCCTGGGAATCATCGGATTGGTATTAGCTCTCACCCCGGCCACATTTATCACTATTTTTATAAAAGACCCTGAAGTGATCCGGTATGGTTCATCATGCCTGCGCATATTAAGCTATGGTTATATAGCTTACGGCCTGGGTATGGTGATGGTGAATTCCCTGAACGGAGCCGGCGATACTACCACGCCTATATGGATAAACTTTTTCTGCTACTGGCTGCTCGAAATCCCGCTGGCTTATTTCCTTGCCGTATATTCCAACATGAGAGAAAACGGCGTCTTCATTTCCATCGTGGTAGCTGAAATTGCCATGACGCTGTGCGCATTATACTTTTTTCGAAAGGGTAAGTGGAAGTTAAAGAAGGTTTAGAATACTTACATGCAACTTTTTATTCTCTGGTAAGTTCGCTCAATATCATGATCAAGCCCTACGGAGAACCTTACCAGTCCTTCAGACAGTCCCATTTCACGCTGAATGTGCTCTGGTACTTCTGATGAAGTGCTTTTGCCGGGATTGCTGAAAAGGGTCTTAAAATATCCAAGACTGACAGCGAGATAGCCGACACCCTGCTTTTGCATATTCTCCATGAAATGACTGGCTTTTTGTGCCGTGCCCAGATCGATAGCCATCATGCCGCCAAAGCCAAAGTCAGGGTTCATAAGCCCTTTCATCAGTTCATGGTCCTTATGGCTTGCCAGGCCCGGGTAAATGATCTTTAACCCGTCGTTTTCCATTCTGGAAGCCAGGTACATGGCGTTTTCACTGTGCTTTTTCATCCTGATATGCAGGGTATGGAGGTTTTTAAGGATGCTTGATGAACGCAACGGATCGAGCACGGGCCCGAGCAACATCGCCGTTCCGTCGTTGACATTGCTGATAGCGTCGATGAAAGCCGCATCGGAACAAATAGCCCCGGCCACGCAATCATTTTTCCCATTGACGAATTTTGTCATGCTGTAAACGGTGATATCGGCGCCAAGACGCGACGGGGCAATGATAAGCGGCACAAAAGTATTGTCGACGACCAGCTTGATGTTATGCCTCCGTGAAATATCAGCCAGTTTCGGTATGTCTGAAACCTGGAGCAGTGGATTGGTCAATGTCTCGGTATAGATCAGTTTTGTATTCGGCCGGATGGCTTTTTCAATACCTTCAAGGTCTGCAATATTTACAAATGATACCTGGATGTTGAACTTGGGCAGGTAATTCTGTAGAAAAGCAAATGTCCCGCCATAAGTTGTGACGCTGGTGATAATATGGTCGCCGGCATTACAGAGCTGCAACAGCACTGTTGTGATAGCAGCCATCCCGCTGGCCGTGACCCAGCCTGCCGGTGTCCCTTCCATGGCTGCCATGGCATCCGAGAGGTATTTATTGCTGGGATTCCAGTGACGTGAGTAAAGGAAACATCCTTCCGACTCACCATGGAAAGTATCGACCATGGTTTGAGCAGCCAGGAATGTATAAGTTGATGAATCAGTAATGGAAGGATTTACATCCCCAAATTCGCCGAACTGTTTCAGGTCGAATATGTTACCCGAGGGATTGAATTTCTGATCTGGCATAATTGAAAGTTTTGGTAAAAGTAGCAAATTTGTTAGATGTCCTTAGTCATTGGTCATTGGTCATTGGTCATTAGTCATTAGCATTCACTGCTGACTGACGACTGACGACTAAAGACTAGACGACTATTTTTTGCACCTGCCCATAATTTTCAATACTTTTGTCCGTTCTTATCTGGTTAGGTCTAACTTTAAATTAAAGAAATATGTGGAAGAAAATCCTTTTCAGATCGGTCATCATGATGATGGTCATTTCACTGGCAGGCGGGATGGGTGCCTGTAAAAGCAAGAAAAAGCTGGCCAAAGAAAAAGAAGCTGCCGAATATGCAGCTAAAGTGAATACAGCCAAAACTACCCTTCTTGACATCCTGAATGATAACACAGCCATGTCACTGGATGAAAAAGAGGCTGCAGTCAGGTCTATAAAAGCATCAAACCTGAATGATGCAGAGATCGATGAATTAGTTCGCCAGGCAGAAGAAAAACTGGCCTACGAGCGGGCAGAACTTAACAGGAAGGAAATGGAAGCTAAAAAGCTCGCGGAGGGGGGAGCAGTCATGAAAGAGGCGGCCGCGGTTTCTATAACCGATTATTTTGCGAAGATAGCATCGTCCACCAGTGTTTCACAGGCCAATATGCAAATTGCCGAAGCATTGAAACTTTTCAGCACCCCCGAGGCCCCTGTTTTGATCATCATCAGTAAGGAAGGAGACCAGGTTGATTATGACCGTCCGACCACGATCAAAAATTACCTTAACTACCTTAAAGATACCAAAAACAATACTAACAAGGTAGAAAAAATCACTTATGACAATGCCGGAAAGATCAGAGAACTGGAACTTTTAAAATCTAATTAAGCCATGAAAATCAAGCTATTATTAATATCAGCATTCATTTTTACGCTTTCATCCGGAATACAGGCACAGGAAAACCTGAGCAAACAGCGGAAAGCAGCCATTGATAGTCTTGCCCTTGAAAAAGTGCGGGACCTCAGCAAATATATCAGTATCATCGGAAGCAAAGAAACCCCGTTTTCGGAAGCAAACAGGGTGATTGAACGTACGCTGGAACTTTTCGTAGAAGAAGCCCAGATGGGAGTTTCTTCCATATACCGTGAAGAGATCAAATACTACCCGGTCAGGAAATATCTTGAGAGATTAATGGCATTGAATTACGACAAAATCAACATCACCTGGTATAACATTGAATACATCAGTGACCTTGAACTTCAGCCCGACGGCAGGTATGTTGGTGTTATAACCATATACCAGCGATTTGAAGGAACCACCGATGAAGGCATGGTTTATAAAGACACGACAAAAAAGGACATCACCGTTTATGTTGAAAAGAAGCAGACCCAGATCAGCGGCAGGCTTATCGATTTCTGGGATGTTCTGCTCGGCGATATCCGTGTGGCGGAAACGGACCGGTAGGCTGGCGGCAGTCATTAGTCATTGGTCATTAGTCATTAATTTACGGGCAGGATTAGAACGTGCAGGTTAAATGAGAGTTTATTTCTTTATGATTTTTCTTTTTATTGCCTGTATGCCTGTTTCATTGCAGTCACAGTCGATAGGGAATTTTGTTGAAGATGAAACTGACCTCTATACCTCAACCAAGCAGGTAAACCAGTTTTTCAGGCGTTTTAACGGGGAAGAGGATATCAAAGGTGAGCGCTATTATCCCGAGGACAAGGATTACCGTAGTCCAGCCCTCAGAAAAAAGTATCTCGAAAACCTGTTCAATAATGAAAACACTTACCTGACGGCCGGTCTCAAAGCTGAATTCCTGGAACATCTGCTGGATAAGGACGACCCCGTTTTTCTCGAATTTCACGGCGGCGATTGGTTTGCTGAAGTCACCACTTTATTCACATACCAGGGTGAAGATCGTTTCCTGACCCTCTTCCTGCAACTGGAAAAAGATACTGTTGGTTCCAAATGGGTGATAACCAATGTGTATTTCGAGCCATTTGCAAAATTGTTTGCCGACCAGGATAGCCTCAGGTCAAACGGGCAAAAGTTCCTTCATCCCATGAGTCATGAGCTGGATTTCATGAACATGGTGAGGACTTTTGAAGACAAATCAAGCCTGGAACATTACCTCGCATGGAAATACCATCCTGATTATCTTACGCTTTTCATTTATGAATTTAAAAAAGGCAACCTGTCGTTCAAATCGATTACAAAGGTTAAGTTCCACTTTTTCCAGGTCGATGGATGGTATTTTGAATTAGTCTGATTTTAACAGGAAGGGATATAATACCGGATGGCTTATATCAACCCTTATGAAGATCAACAAAAATGAAAAAGCAATGTTGTTGAAATATATTTACCATGAATAAATCTACCCTGAAAGCATTTATTTTTATTCTGATTATCCTTACCTGGTTTATACCGGTATCCGGATTGTCACAACAAAAAAGCGAGGCAGATACAACCGCTAACCAGGTCGAGAACTACCGGGAACAAATCAGGAGACTGATGGGATTCCTCGAGTTTTCGCTTAATACCCTTGGCAGTTCCGAAACATCAACCAAAGAAAAAGAGATCATCATCAACGAAAGTTACCAGAAAGCTTTCCTTCATGAAAAGGTCCAGGTAGAAGACGACCTGGATGAAAACAGGGAAATCCTGACTTATAAAGACGTCCAGGCTTACCTTAAGGACGTCGATTTCTTTTTTAAAGAAGCCGACTTTCACGATCGATGTCCAGGATATCCAATCACTGACCGATGACCAGGGAATGACCTATTTCAAGGTAACTGCCAATCGAAACCTCCAGGCCGTAACGGTTGATGATAAAATCATCAATAATAACAAGACCAGGTATATCGAAATTAACGTGGACGAAGAAGAGCAGGTACTTAAAATTGCCAGCATTTATACAACAAGGCTCAATGAAGCGCAGGAGATGATGGCATGGTGGAATGGCATGCCCACCGGGTGGAAAGATATTCTCGGTTCAGGATATATCGTGACTGATGAATACAGGCTTAACCAGATTGATTTCCTGGATGATACCACTTTCCTGCTGATTCAGGAAGTCCCGGAGGTAGTTCAGTTTGAATCTTTCATCCACATCGGAACTGATAGCCTGCTGGTCATGGAGAGTGATACGATATTAAAGGAATTATACGACACGATTCCTGTCGGAAAAAACAACGGATTGACGATGCTAAAGGAAATCACCAGGCTGGAGAGCCTTGAAGTTCCCGGGAGCATGTATGTATATGATCTCTACCCTGTTGACCAGATGACGGAGCTCAAGACATTGAATATTTCCAATACCCTGATTTCTGACCTGTTCCCGGCACGGAACCTGACCAGGCTGGTCACACTTAATATCTCCGGGACCGGTATCGCTGATCTGGGCCCTATCCGCTATAATACTCAAATCAGGGAATTAAATATCGACAGTACAGCCGTCAGGTCTTTATCACCGATCCAGGATTTTACGGCTCTGGAGGTACTTCATTTTAGCTCCACTCCTGTCGATAGCCTACTTTATATCAGGCATCTCAGTAATATCAGGGATTTAAGGATGGATAACACTCCGGTCAGTGACCTGTCAGCTCTTGCCGACCTTACAAATCTCGAAAACCTCAGTATTTCAGGAACACAGATCGATAGCCTTTCCTCATTGCAATATAATATTACCCTGAAAAGGATAGCCTTCGAAAACACCAGGATTGCTGATCTGGCCCCTTTGAGCAGGCTGGAAAACCTGCAGCTCATCGATGCCGACCTAACGATGGTGGCCGATCTGGAACCGCTTGGCAATATTCCGGCACTGGAAAAAGTCTATTGCGACCAGACCCTGATAACACGTAACCAGGCAAATGCATTCATGGCGAAGCATCCCTCCGTACTTGTCATTTATGAGAGCCAGGAACTGGGTACCTGGTGGGATGATCTCAATTCCGACTGGCAGCATGTTTTCAGGGGACTGGTAAAGCTTGACACGATACCGACTACGGAACAACTTCATCAATTGACTTTACTCAGCCTGATCGATATCACAGGAAATGATAACATCACAAGCCTGGGACCATTGGCTAAATTGACAAACCTGAAGGAGATACAGGCAGGAGGAACTTTCATCGATGATATCTCTCCCTTATCGGAAATCGTCGACCTTAAAATTCTATCCTGCGCCGATACGAGGGTTAGCAGCCTGATGCCACTGGAAGCCCTGGTGAATCTTGAAAACCTTGATTTTTCCAACACCCTGATAGACTCATTGAATGGGTTGAATGATCTAAGCCATCTCCAGGTGTTGAAAATCGACAGGACCGGTGTCGATGATCTCCGTCCGCTGATGGATTGTAAGGATTTAGCATTTATATATTGTGACAATACCAGGATCGGGAAGATTGATATCGACCAATTCCTGGACCACAACCCCGACTGCCTGATCATTTATCAGACCAACCTGCTTTCCAGCTGGTGGAGCGGATTGTTGCCATCCTGGAAAACAGCATTCAGGGCCCACACACAGTTAGATGAGCCCCCTGCCCGCGAGCAATTGCACACCCTGGCCAGTCTGACCACGTTAGACCTCTCAGGGAACCGTGAGATCCCATCACTCGATCCAATTACCACCCTGAGCCGGTTGGAGGAATTGAGCCTGGCTAATGGTACAATGAATGACATTACCCCGTTAAGAGACCTGATAAGGCTTAAAAAATTGAACCTTTCCGGGAATCCGGTTTCAGATCTATACCCAATCAGTAATCTCCCTGACCTCGTTCAGCTGGATATCAGCAATACAGCCATAAGTAAGCTGGATGCCTTGAAGACCATTGTAACTCTTGAACAGCTTAACTGTTCCGGTACACAGATAAAAAAACTTGATCCGGTTTCATACCTGGTCAACCTGAAAAAACTGGAGTGTTACAATACCGGGATTGGGAACCTTAAACCACTTACAGTGCTTTTTGGGCTAAAACAACTGGTTTGTTACAATACAAAACTTAATTCAAAAAAAGTCGAGGCATTTAAAGAACTGATGCCGGGACTGGAGGTGGTGTTTTATTAGTTCCTGGTCACTGGTCATTGGTCACTGGTCAGTGGTCGTTTGATTTTGCTGACCTCCGACCGCCGGCTAGGTCCTCAGGTAGCTCGCCCCATTCATATCAAGGATACATCCCGTCATATATTCTGTGCCCTTGGAAGCAAGGAGGAATATTGCACCGGCCAGTTCTTCCGGCATGGCTACCCGGTTCATAGGGCTTTGGGCGGCAACAGCTTTGCCCCGCTCACTCTGCAGGATGTCATGTGTCATATCTGTGTCGACCCACCCGGGAGCCAGCGTGTAAACCTGCACATTTTTATCAGCCAGTGCCCATGCCATCGACTGGCCGAAAGAATTCATGGCTGCTTTGCCGGCTCCATAAGGAAGTGCATGAGGTTCCCCGCGAAAAGCGCCCCGTGACGAGACATTGATGATCTTTCCACCGCCCTGTGCAATCATTTGTTTTGCAACCAGGAAAGATAGGTTAGCCATACCGGTCAGGTTAGTATCTATCGTTTTTTTCCAGTGCTGCTGCCACTCTTTGTAATCCAACTCCCACCAAAGGGTTTCTTCATAAATTCCTGCATTATTTACCAGGATATCTATCCTTCCTTTTTGCCTGATAACCTTATTGCAAAATTGTTCAACATCATCAGGAACTGAAAGATCTGCTTGCAGCATCATATGACATGTCCCTGGCAGTTTATCGAAATTCTGCCTGGCTGTAAACTTGTCGCTTTTATAATGTGTTACTACAGTTGCCCCGTTTTCTGCGAATTTACGAGCAACAGCCGACCCGATGCCACGAGACGAACCAGTAACGACGACGATCTTATTATCGAATCTTATTTCCATCTTACAAATCAATAACTAATGACTAATGACCGATGACCAGTAACCAGTGACCGGTGACCAGTGACCGGTGACCAAGAACCAGAACCATCAAAGAACTCCCTGTATAATCTCCTTCAACCCTTCATAGTCATTTGCAACCGGGAATTGCGGAAAATCCCTGATCACATTTTCCGGCGGACGAAAAAGGATGCCATGTTCCGCCTGGGAAAGCATGGAAGTATCGTTGTATGAATCCCCCATGGCGATAACGTTGTAATTAAGGTTTTGAAGGGCCATGCACTACTTTGCGCTTCTGGTCCTGCTGTCGCAAAGCGAAATCAGCAATATATCCATCCCCGTCAATAATAAGCTCATTACAGAATAAGGTCGGGCGGTTCAATTGTGCGATCAGAGGATCAGCGAACTGGGTGAAAGTATCGGAGACGATGACCATCGGAAGCTGTTGCTTGATCCAGTCGAGTAATTCCACTGCCCCATCAAGCGGCCGGATAGTTGCGATCACATCCTGGATATCTCTCAGTTTCAATCCTTTTTCCCTTAACAGGGCCATGCGGAAGCGCATCAGTTTGCCATAATCAGGTTCGTCGCGGGTGGTTCTTCTAAGCTCCGGTATCCCGGTCTTATCCGCAACATTGATCCACACTTCAGGAATAAAAACACCTTCGAGGTCACTGCATAGAAATTTCATAGGGTTGGTTATTGGTTCGTTGGTCGTTAGTCATTGGTCATTGGTCATTGGTCATTGGTCATTAGTCGAATATTGTTTGAATTTTTAATTTTTAATTTTTAATTTATTCCGGTATCGACCGTTGCAGGTAATTGCTGTAGTCTTTCTGCTTGGTATCATAGTCTGCTTCATCAAACAGCGGGGAGGAAATGAGGAAGTCTGCTGTGCTGCGGTTACAGGCTGTTAGGATATTATAAAGCACCGCTATTCGGAGCAATGCTTTGACATCCACATCATGCGGCTGTTGTTCCATCGGGTCCCAGAAAAAGATCAGGACATGTACCTTACCTTCGGCGATCATCGCACCCAGTTGCTGGTCACCGCCAAGCGGCCCTGATTTCAGCCGTACCACTTCAAAATCTTTTTCAGGCAGTGAATCCTTTTCAGAAACCAGCAGGTCCTGTATCAATCGTCCGGTAGTTCCCGTGCAGATCAGTTTATGTCCTGATAGAATATCCTTATTCCACCGGACCCATTCCACGAGATCGGCTTTCATCTTGTCATGCGCCACAAGGGCTATATTTTTTGTTTTCGGAAGTTTCATAACAAAATTGTTAAATTGTTAAATTGTTAAATTGTTAAATTGCCCCTCTTCTCCTTCTTCCTCTTCCCCTCTTCATCCCTTTCTCACTTTCTCACATTTCACCCGTAATTCCCCCTCAAATGCTCCTTAAATGCTGTGTAATCATTTTTCATAATGCCATAGCTTTCTTTTTTGTCTTCAATTCCCTGGAGGCTTGGAGGAAGTTCCGGGTCAAAGCCGAGCAACCGGTTGATTTCTTCCGGGAATTTTGCCGGGTGCGCCGTTTCAAGGGATACGAATAGCTGGTCCCTGTCAAGGTCTTTACCCTCATTTTTCAAAAATGCCTGCAAGCCTGCCCATCCAACTGCGCCATGCGGTTCAAGAATGACATTGTGGTTTTCCCAGGTATCTGCAATACTTTTTCTCGTGGTCTCATCTGAGATACTTACGGCATAAAGTTCTTTCTGCATAAGGTCCAGATCGGCCTGTTTACTGATCGCCCCTTTTTCATCCATCATCCCGCCGTAAAGCGCTACCAGCCTGGCAAGGTTGCTCGGGTGGCCGACATTCATCGCACTGGAGATGCAATTGCGGGAAGGTTCCACCTTGTGATATTCACCTGTTTTGAGGTAATTGTGGAAATTCATCATTCTCATTAACGGCAATGATGAACCTTTTAACCGGCAATCCCATTTTCATGGCAAGAACCCCTCCCATCATATCGCCGAAGTTCCCGGAAGGAACGGAAAAGATCACATTATCGTCAGGATTTCCAACCCTCAGCCTGGCAAAGGCATAAAAATAATAAACGATTTGCGGGACCAGCCGGCCAATATTGATGGAATTGGCCGAGGAAAGGTTCATGTGCTGAAGGTCAGGATCGGAAAATGCTTCTTTGACAAGGGCCTGGCAATCGTCAAACTTGCCGTCGATCGAGATCACTTCGACATTTTTACCAAGGGTTGTCATTTGTTTACGCTGGCGGTTCGTAACTTCTTTTTCAGGAAAAAGGACGACAACCTTGATGTTATCAAGACCATAAAAGGCATTGGCTATTGCGCTGCCGGTATCCCCGGAAGTTGCAGTCAGGATCAGAAGGCTTCGGTTTTCTAAAGCAAGGTAATAATGCATCAGGCGCCCCATCATCCTTGCGGCAAAGTCTTTGAAAGATGCTGTCGGCCCCTGGTCGAGGCGCATAATATATTTCCGCTCATAAACGGGCTCAAGCGGCACAGGATAATTATAAGATTCTTTGACGATCCTTTTTAATTCACTCTCCGGGATTTCACCTTCAAGGAATTTACGCGTCACTTCAAAAGCAATCTCATGATACGGCTTGTTGATGAAGGATTTGATCTCTTCAGCATTCAGCTGCGGGATAATTTCCGGCATATAAAGCCCCTTATCCGGGGCCTGCCCTTGCAGAAGGGCCTCACGGAAACCTACAGATGGTGATTTATGGTTGGTTGAATAATATGTAAGCTCTGGCATAAATTGTATTAATCATGGAGTTACATCGATAATTTCAAAATCACTCAAAAGTAACGACTATTTATATTCCGTGCAATTGTATTCAATATTCTTTATTGTGAATTGTGCATAACAAAACTCGCCTTCAGGATGATGATAAATTGCTTCTGCAGATGAGGGAAGTTTAAATCCGTTAAAAAGACTGTAATCTTTAACCGGTGTTGACCAGGGATAGTTTTTATAAACTTTTCCATCGGTCGTTTCAAACCGGTCATTACTGATAAAATTCAGTAGGTTGCCTTCTTCATTAAAATAGAGTGTCGCACCCACAGATAATTTTCCATTGGTAAATTTTGCTATAACCGTTGTGGGATCAAGAATTTCCCATTTAATATTTTTGTCGATGAGTGTCCCCGGTGCCATAAAGCACATATCGTTAAATACCGTTACGGTTTCGCCCTGGTCCATTTCCGGCCCCCTGGCATCAGCAATGGTAAATAACCCGGCTAATTTGATCAGCATGAAGGCTGTCTCTTCTTTATATAAATGAAGCCCAACAGCAGGAATGCCCATTTTCTTCGCCTTAATATAAAAAATCCTGGTATATGGCTCAAAGAAGTTATACTGGACAGATGTTAGCTTCATCCACGGATCACCAGGATTGCCCCTGATCTTCCCTTCCATCTCCACCCTGACATTCAGCACTTTGCTTTTACCTACCACCCCGCAATTCCGGAGGTATTTCTGAACGATGACCGGCAAAGGGCGCAGGTCTTCTTCGGTAATGAGGCCGGGGTGCAGATCTTTTTGCCTCTCTAAGGCTACTTTAACTTCTTTTTTAAAGGTCTTTTTCATTGAAAATTTTCTTTAATTAACCACAGAGGAAACAGAGGAGCCACAGAGGAAACAGAGGAATTCCAACTCTGTTTCCTCTGCTTAATCTCTGTTACCTCTGCGGTATATTGCTTATCTATAACGATCCAAACGGTCATACTGCAACACAATTCCCGCAAAGCCTGCAACCATATTTCGCCCTTATCGGGAATTCTGGATTATATTTGCGGCTCATAAAAGTAATCATTGTAAAATTATAAAAATTGCTTGGATCCGCTCTTCATATCACGCTGGCATTGGTCTTTTATTCACTGGGGTATGGGCAGAGAGGCTGGTTCGCTATCTTAAGCCCTGGCATGTGGCTGCGTTCTGGACAGGATTTCTTTTCGATGTATTAGGCACATGGATGATGCACAAAATGGCAGCAGGCCCTTTCAATATCTTTGAACCCCATACATTTACAGGACAGATTGCCCTGTGGCTCATGCTGGTCCATGCAATCTGGGCGACTTACGTTGTGAGAAAAGGCAAAGAGTCGACCAGGAAGAAGTTCCACCGCTAAGCCATCATCGTCTGGCTCATCTGGCTGATTCCGTATTTTGGCGGGATGTATATGGGGATGAGCCGGTAAATATGCAATTTTAATCTCCCATCTTAATAAACCGCAATTGTTCAATTGTTTCTTTTGAATTATTGATTCGTAGCATATAAACGGCATCTGGAATATCACTTATCCTGATTTCAGAGTTTGAATTTCCTTGCGGCAATATACCTTCTTGTAAAGTTTTTCCAGTTACATCAAAAATTTGAAAGGTTAGCTCTTCTGCCGCATGAACCTCTTTTCAGGTAAATGATATCATTCGCAGGATTTGGATACAATGCGAAACCATTATCTTCTTCTGTATCAGGAATCGAAGTGGCAATCTCCTCAAAATAAGCATCAAAACTGATAGCTTCAGTATTTAAAATATCCAGGAATACCGCATTAAGGGTATCGGGAATCAACCCGTTGTTTCCCCAGTGGAGAAAATTATATCCTTCATTTGCAACGGCTTCGATTTTAACCGGGATACCGTTAAAATAAACGCCCTGCCAGGGATAGGTATCCGGAGTGATGGTACTGATGTGAATTGTACCGGCACCTTCAGGATACACATTCAATGTCACATCCACCTGGTTGGGCAAATTGAAATTTACTGGATATGATTTCTAACCTGTTCCGTTCTTTCCGAAAGCTGTGACTGGAAGACCATGGTGATTATCGGTAAAAGCGGCCATTTGCTCCGGGATATTGTTCGGATCCCCCCACCTGGCATATTCTTTCGGCATTTCAACGACCATCTGGTTGAACATGTCATTTTCAACCGGGGAAATATGATCAAACCGGTAAGCTGTATTCATCACATCGGCAAAACGGTTGATGAAATAATTCCGGTAACGCTCATTCTGCATGCTCTTCAACCAGATATTGATATATGGATTATTGGCATCATAGGTCAGCATGAACTGGATATGGTCAAAATAGCAATCAGTCCAGCTATTGGGAGCCAATGGCCAGTTCCAGGTCGATCAGGCAGAACCTCCACCTGTAATTGGTCATGTCTGACCGGTAGATCTTGATATTGTTGTAAGGCCAGTCGGTATTGGCCATCCATGATTCCCCGATGATATAATCGGTATACCAGGTCAGGTCGAAATAATTGTCAGCCTGCTTCCAGTAACCGGTATCTGCAGGATTTAAGAGGGTGAATGCGGCATAATCCTCGATGAAACCTTCAGACGGAGCCTTCCACCGCGCGCAAGACATAGTTGTACCAGGCGCTGACCGATATCAGATCGGTCTCATCCGCATCTGCACCTTCGAGGGTTTCGAAATATTCCGCATCAAATTTTTCCCGCAGTTCATAAAGGCCGAAATAATATCCATTGATATAAACCGAAACCGGGCGCCAGGCAGAATAATAATTATTTGTCCCGGTTCCCATCATTCTCACCTGGCAGGCATCTTTATAAGGAAAGACCAGGTACTGGTTGCTTCCGTTCCGCAGGTAAAACTTGCTGTATTTTGTCCTTTCAGGCCTGTCGGGGATAAGTGGATAATCGACAGGTCCATCGCCCAGGACACCATCATCCAGTTCAAGGCGGAAGGAATGCTGCGGCTGATACCTGGCCCCGCCCCATCCCCCGTCGATCTGCATTCCGGTCCGTTGCGAAAATATCAGGTTCTGGGCAGAATCAAAATATTCCACATAGGCAGTTTTTTCCCAGTCAGTCCACCAGTTATCAAAAATCCCTGTTTCACCATAAAGATTCTGATTATCGGTGATAACGGAAACAACAGGCGTAGTATGGCTTACACCAAACAGATAGGAAGAAACCGTATTCTGGCTTGGCAAAACATCCCAGGCAAAATGCCCTGGCTTTCAACACCACCGAATAAATGATATTGATTGGTTCACCGGTATAAAGCGGCGATAAATATGGAAGGCTCGCTGCCGTCGATGGTATAATGGATGGAAGAGGGTTCCGTGTTCGGATTGGTCATGGTTACACTGAAAGGTTCGTCATAAAATCCCGAAGGAACTGAGAAAACCGGGGCAAGAAGGTAACCGGAATAGGTATTGGACTGGTTGTTGGTTGCAGAAGGGGTTCCTTTCTGGAACAGGAAAATATCGGAAGAGGCATCAGGAAATGACCCGTTGCTGTTATCCAGGTCGCCGCAATTCACAAACAACTGGCTTAGAAGAACCTGGCCGGGTGAATAAAGATATATATCCTCCCCTGAACCTGAAATTTTAAAATTGGTATGCAGGAAATTATTCGTATCCACCGGCTCAAACTCCGTGGAGATTTCATGCATATGAAACCAGCTTCATGTGAATATCGATGTAATCATAAACGGTATTCGGATCGGTCGAGACTACATCAAAAGCAAGGCTGGTAATATTTCCCGCAGTCAGCCCGGCTGCGGTAAGTTCCGAAGCCAGGATCAGCATCTGGTGCCTGGCTCCCCAATACCAGTTGCCATAAGGCGCAGGATAGTCATAAGGCGAATTCTGTACCTGCCCTGTTCCCACTGCATGGCCGTTCAGCTTCATATTGGGCCGCTGACGGACCCGTGTACCATAGACAGCTGAGCAGGATGCACGGACTTGCCATCTGCAAAGGTAAAAGAAGTCGACCAGAAATCCGTTGCGGTCTGGTTGAAAACCGAATTTGACCGTATACCGGCAGAACTATAGGAACAGGTATTGATCAAGGATATTGGAGATCCCATCCCAGTAAAAAGGCGTGGTGAAAGTATGGGTATTCCAGCCCGCATGAGGATTATAAACGCCAGTATTCATCACATTGATAAATCCTGAAACAGGTTTCCGGTCCTTACCGCTGCAAAAAACCGTCCTGTATTCGCCCGGGTCAAGAATTGATATTCGGAAAAACCCATTTGGCCGGTTCTTCATCGTCATCGGTAAGGGAATAATTCAAAAGATATAACCGGTTCTGCCCCGGTATTATACAATTCAATCCAATCAGGGAATTCGCCGTTCTCATCGGCAATGCAGGAGTAATTCCGGTTGCTGCCTTCATTGATGACTACCTGGGCTGTCGAAACGGCGCTGATCATTATAAAAATGGCCGTAAAAAAACACAATTTGTTTAATATCATCGGGTAACTAGTTTAATTCCTGTATGACTGTAATGGAAATTTCGCGGTAGACGTCCTGGGCAAACCCGCAATCCGCCATGCTGTTCAGTTCATCATATTTGATCTCTACCAGCTTGCCATCGACTTTAAACTCCTCCGGCAGGTCAACCGGTTTAAATATTTCTGAAGATATCTCAATAAGCCATCCACAGCCATCCACGGCAATATCACCCCCATCAATGATTTTGGCATTTACAAATTCATCTTCCTTGTTGCAGGCTGAAATGGCAAGGAAACCAAGCAATATAACAACCGAAAGGCTTTTCATTTTTTTTGCGATAAAGTTACATTTTATTGCAGGAAGACGACACCTGGCTATCACTTTTTATTTCGCTACCTGGATAAGACAAACATGATGATCTGGAGACTGTCATATAGTGCATGGCTGATAATCAGTGGCCAGATCCTGCGGAATTTATAGTAAAAAAATCCAATGACCAGCCCCTGGATGCTTATCGAAACAATGCCAAACGCTCCCTGGTATAAATGCAAGATACCTGTAACAACAGACACCAGGATGATTGAAAGCACATCCCATGTTTTATTGTCTGCCAGTTTCCATAAGCAATTCAAAAAGAAAACCCGGGCGATTTCTTCAAATAATGCGACGCCAATCCAGACCACCGGCCCCAGCCAGATGATCAGCAGAAACGGGTTTTGAGAAAGATCTACCATCATGTTCATGACCTCCTGTGATGGTGGCTTCCCCTGGGGCAAAATCCCGGAAAGAAGAGGCCGTTCTAAAAACACGAGGAAAAAATAAATCGCCACCAGGCCGAAACCCGCCAGTATGTCCCAATACCAGGTGCCTTTCCCGGGATTAAAATCAGATAATTTTCCCTTCAGCAAATACCTGTTCAATGCCAGGATCAGCAAAATACTACCGCCGCCAAAAACCACCGGGTAAAGCAGCATGTCGAAAGTTGAAAAGCTTTCAGTATACGTCAGCCGGTACCAGACCATGATGATGTTTACCGGCAGGATCTCCGGTACATATCGCCAGGATGTATTTAAATCTTGCTTTCATATTTCATTTATTCTACTCACAGAAAAGGCTATAATACGGGCCCGTATCCTTGTACAGTTTCCTTGTTCTCTAACTGTTTTTAAAGATAATAATTAACCTGAAAACTAATTACAATCAATCAACCAAATGCCCAAATATAAGACATCATGTACCAAATAACTTGCAAAATAAATTAAAATGAAATTTTTTTAAAATATTTAGAAAGATTCTAAATAAAGTTTTTATCTTTGTGATTCCTAAAGTCTTAGTCAATATATTAAACCGATTATCAAACCAGTTATTAATTCAAACATCCTGCTAAATTAAAATTGACTTTTATGGCTGAACAATTAAAGGAAGAGGAATGGGACGAGATCATCAAAAGGATTGAGGAAGAAAAATGTATCCTTATTCGGACCGGATATCGCATTGGAAGGGAAACAAACAATGAATGAACAGCTGAAGGAGTACCTCGACAACAACAGTGCCCAGAATTACAGGTATTATATTGATGATGAGTTTTATTATTTTCTTAAGCCTCAAGAAAAGTTAAAGGCATCATTTAATGTCCAGGAATTCTTCGAAAAACTTGACTATACCCATATCCATAAGAAAATAGCCGAAATTCCTTTTCACCTGATTATTTCTGTTTCCCCAGATCTCCGGATGCATAAGGCTTTTGAGGATAACAAGATCGATTACTTTTTTGATTTCTATAACAAGGAAGAGGCCCCTCAGCCAATTGACAAACCGACAAAGAATAAGCCGCTGATCTATAACCTTTTTGGCAATTATATGAAGTAGGATCACTGATTTTCACCTACAATGACCTTTTTGATTACCTGATGGCCATTTTCGGAACGAGTCCATTGCATAATGATTTGCGCATGGAACTGAAGAAATCCCCGATCATCCTTTTTATAGGATTTAAATTTGAAAAATGGTATTTCAAACTTCTTTTAAGGTTGCTTATTGAGAATAAAGACTGAAAAGATCAGTCATGCTGCCATGCATGATATTAAAAGTTACTTTTTTGAAGGCGGAAAGGAAGAAGATCTCTATCGGACAGAACTTTATGATAGCGTAAAGAACTTTTATCCTGATGAATATAATTTTGGATTCATTGATTTGTCAGGAGAAGACATCATTAATAACATTTATGAGAGATTTGCCCAGAAAAATGAATTAAGGACAAAGCAAAAGGCTCAGGCAGAAACATCCGCAGAGATCTACCTGTCTTACGGATGGGGTGGCGAGAGCGATGCGATAGTCGATAAGATCTATGAATCTTTCAAAGAAAAGGGTTACAATATCATACGTGACAGAAAACACCTTGAGTATAAGGGGAACATCAAGGATTTCATGCAATCCATCGGAAAGGGCAAATATGTCATCACTGTGATCAGCGATAAGTACCTTAAATCGGAGAACTGCATGTATGAGATGCTGGAGATAAAAAACCGGGGCGACATGAATGATCGGATTTTTCCTGTGGTACTGGGTGATGCCAGGATATATGACGAATTGGAGCGCATTGAATACATTAAATATTGGGAGAAAAAAGGAGGAACTACGGGCGAGAGTGGGACAATCAAAGATCCTGTCCAAATTGCTGTGTATACCAAACAATCAACGAGTACGCCTATATTAGCCGGATCATCGATGACGTAACCGATATGATAAGGAATATGAATACCCTTAGCCTCGACATGCATCTCGATTCAGACTTCAAGCCCTTGTTTGATGCTATCGATAAAAAAATTAAAGAAGATATCGAACGAAAATGAGCACAATAAAGACGACAGACCGCTACCCGGGCACCCATCCGTTCTCAGGCGAAGAGCAAAGGATCTTTTTGGCCGGGATGAAGATATCGAAAACTTTTCCCAGCTCGTTCTCCTGGAAAGGCAAATCGTTCTATTCGGAAAATCAGGATTGGGCAAATCATCCCTGCTCAACGCAGGGGTAGTGCCTAAACTCGGGGGAAAAGACAATTATGAGGCATTCCAGATCAGGTTCAATGCTTTTACCCCAGATAAGGAGGACTCGCCTTTAAGTATCATCAGATCGAAAATCTCAGAGCATATAAATTTCGATAATTTCCTGTGGGATAAGATCATCCAGTTTCATCCCGGAAAAATTGACAAATTTAAATCCATTCCAAGCATTGCTATACTCTCCGATCTCTGGTATTATATTAAAAGCATCCAGATCCAGGACCCAAATAAAAATATATTTGTATTAGTCCTGGACCAGTTCGAAGAGCTGTTCACATATCCTGATGAGCAGGTCGTCACTTTCAGCAGGGAACTGGCCCACCTGGTCAACGTGCATATGCCACCAATTTGTTCGCGACCATATCCTCAACATAAGACAGGTAAGGATGAACTCACTGAAGAGGAATCGCACGTTCTGTTCCGTCCCCTCAATATCAAGATCATTATCTCCATCCGTTCGGACAAAATGAGCTTATTGAACAATCTGAAGGATTACAATCCCGGGATCCTTCAAAAGACATACGAGCTCAGGCCACTGGAGATCCACCAGGCACAGGATGCCATCCTGCAACCTGCTGGATTAAAAGACAGTGAAACCATAAAATTCAATTCCCCTCCATTTCAATATTCAGCAGGTGCGCTTGACGCTATGGTTGCCTTTTTGTCGAAAGGAGGACAACAGAAGATCGAGACTTTCCAGCTTCAGATCCTATGTAAATATGCTGAGAACAAGTCGCTTGGAAAGACTGAAGAACCAAGGGTCATCACCGCCGAAGACTTAGGCAAAGTTGAAGATATCTTCGAAAACTATTACGATGACCGCATCTCAACAGTCCCGGCCGACCAGCAGCTCAAAGTCAGAAAATTTATTGAAGAGGGGTTGATCTTTGAAGAGGATATGCGCCGGCTTAGCATGTACGAAGGGCAGGCAGAGAGACAATATGATATCAGCGAGGAATTGCTTTCGCAACTGGTTGACACCCGGCTGATCCGGACCGAACCGCATTCTGCAGGAGGATTTTCTTACGAGATAAGCCATGATACCCTCGTGGCCCCTATCCTTAAAGCAAAAGCCCGGCGGCTTGCCGAAGAAAAGCTGGAGGAAGAAAAGAAACGGAGGAAGGAAGAGGAAGAAAAGAAAATACTTGTCATGAAGGAACGGCAGCGAAAGATCAGCCGGAGATACAAGGCTGCGGGACTGGTAGTCATCGGGATTTGTATTGCCCTTGGCATAAGCTTCTTAAGAGAACAGAAGGCGTATGATGAACTTATGACATTAGTAAAAGAAAACGCAACTGAAAGATATAATAGAAACATTGATAAAGGGAAGGAATTGCAGAAGGACGGGAAATACGATGAAGCTTTACAAGTATTCTCAAGTGCCCTCGAAATTGTCAGAAATTATAATAATAAGTATACCCTCACGAGATTGGATTCCTCAGAGGCTTTCATAATGATTCAAAAATGCTATGAAGAAAAAGACAGTTCAATTGTAATCAGCAAGCTTATAAAAGAAGGTGACAGTTTAATCCTGCTTGGTCCTGATCACTATGGCGATGCGAAACATATTTATTCCAAAGCGATTCGGAAAGATTCTGATAATGTTGAGTTACAAGGGAAAATCGTGGCTTTAGACGCTAAAATAGACAAAGAAAACGCTAAAATCGACGAAAAAGTTGAAAAATATAAAGAGAAAGCCAGATCATTGTTTGAAAAAGGATATAAATCATTTGCCCTGGAATGGTTAGAGGAAGCAAAAAAAATAAAGAAAAGCGATCCCGAAATTGATGCTTTAGAGATTGAATACAAAAAATGAAGATTATGAATAAATTCATCCTGATATGTTCTGTGTTGCTTATCATGGCTAATCTCTCCCAGGCCCAGACAGGTTGCTATAAAACAATAAAACATGAAGGCCAGATGCTGCTTGACAAGGGTAAATTCCTGGAAGCCATGGAGAAATTCGAACTTGCCGATGATTGTTTCGACTGCCCGGATACGAACGACTTACGTAAAAAGCAGGATTATTGCCGGAAAGGTATGCAATTATTAATTGATAATATGAGCAGTAAAAAAAACGCAAGGATCAGCGATCTGCTATTAGACCTGGGAAGCAAAGAACTCGATGAAGGTAATTATCGCGAGGCCGTTGGTTTCTTCTTCGAAACTTTAGATTTTTCGTCCACTCTTAATGACTCAGTCCGTATCTTATCATCAATCCTGGCGAAAAGCTGGTATCCTTCTGTAACGATGCCCTGGCTAGAAAAGGATTTAAGCGGATACAATGAATATAATTATCAGAACAATGCCATGCCGATCCTCTTTCCTCCCTATGAGGTCATCAGTCTCTCCCAATCAGGTGAATTATCAACTGGCAGTCTTAAACCGGGCATGTATGGTGATAATATCATTTTTAACCGGGAAGCAAACCAGATTATTGAATTTTATTCCGACACGGTTGCCCTATGGAATAACCTAACGGACAATCCCGGTGTGATAAAACGCTTTAACGATAGTATAAAACAAGTTTACCCAGGTAAAAGAGGGAAATACCTGGCTGTTTCCTTTGAGAAGGAACCTCTCGTAAAAATCTACACACTGGCCGACATAGCCATGGTTAATTCCTTCAAACCAAAAAAGAAAAATCTTAAGGAACAGAGAATTACAAGGAAATACAGGAAAGAACTCAAACGATACAATGAGGATTTATATCAGTATAACCGTGAATTGTACCAGTATGAACAAAATGATTTCTATGAAGAAACTAATAATCCTTCATTTGATGTCCCTCCCTTTCTAATTTTACAGGATAAATTATTTTATCTGTACTCTGACAGTATCACTGTTGAAAGCCTGAATATTCTGACAGGCAAGAGAAGGCATATCAAACTCAATGACTTTAAGATCCATCAAATGGATAGCAGTCCCGATGAAAACTATATAGTTATGTACGGGGAAAATGATGTAATGTTATACGATGTGTCCACGAATAAGTACTACCCGATTCCATCCAGCGGAATTGTCAGGGGATCATGCAGGTTTTCACCAGACGGTAAAAGTTTTGCAATCGCTACTTCAAATTATTTTATCGAGATGTACGAAATGGAGTTCGACTATCTCGGGCAGCTGAAACAGTTTTACCTGGTGGGTTCTGAATTATTACCAGGGGAGATACTCGATTATAAATTTAACGATAAGGGAGATCAAATAGTTACCCTCCTGAAAAAAAACCAGGTCGAACAAGTTATAGTGGCATACTCGCTCCCATCCTGGAATAACATTTCAGGAAATGTCAATATTTCTTATTCTGATATCAAGTATGTCGGCATCGTGGATGATTATATTTATGGATTATCAGAAAATACCTGTTATATCTGGAAACTCCCACTGGTATATGTCAAAGAAGGAATGACAGGTGACAATTACGGTATTGAAATCTGCAATCCTAACCTGAATTACCTGCCCGCCGAAGAAAATATCAGGGCCCTAAGATCACTGGAAACTGCTATAAACAAGGCCAGGAGCGAAGGATCAGTATACAGGGCAGGATTATCACCTGGTCTGGATTATATCGCTATTTCTTCACTTGGAACAGAGTTCTATATTTATGAAGCACATACTTCGAAGTTGTTCAGGGAATTTCCGGTTGGCAGCATGGTTTATGATTTTCGCTTCATTGGTGGCAATAAAATTGCTATTCTTTGTGGTGATGGGGCAAAGCTGATTATTTACAATATACAAGAAGATAAACAGGAAATGGTTTTTGAACAGATCCGTGATTTCCAGCCTTCCAATTCCGGTGATTTTCTTTCCGTCACAATGGGAGATGGCGATGTGATCATCTATTCCATGTCTTCTTTAACTGAATATTTCAGAATAAAGCCTCAAATGTATCCTGACAGTTCATTGGTAATGCCATCCCGGGGTTGGTTTTCTCCGGGTGACAATTACTTTGCCATGACAACAAGTGAAGGAAAGCTCATGAACCTGAATTTAGCCGACACTGCATGGACAGGCAATTCAGATCAGGAATTATACAGTTATATCGGGTCCCTGAGTTGGGTTAGTGATTCGGTATACCTGGCAGGATCGCAGTATTACGGGTACATTGAAAGGATCAGCACCAAGACCGGGACAGATACTTCTTTTTATATCTTCACAGAAAACGTTCCCGCCGAAATCATCAGTATTCCCGGAAAAAACATTGTTATAACTACATCCGAGGATGGAACTCTAAGCCTTCATGATGATATAAAAGGGCTCCAGTTAGGGCTCCCATTTATTTTCGGAGGACTCCCCGAGGTGATCAGCTATGATACTGCAACTGGGGAGTCTATGGTATATGTCAGAGGAGATGGTTTTTACAGGATCGAGCGATATAAAAGCAGATCGGCGGAAAAGATCCAGTTGCAGTTAACCGATACGGCCACGCATAACAGTTACCCCAACCTTCTTGGTGCATGGAGCTTTATCTCTGAAGGTCCCGGTGGTGAAATTATGGACTTTGCTTTTAGTCTTGATTATGTGGGATATAGCGATTATTATGAGGAGGATAGCGTATATATTGGAAATTTTCAATATTGGTATTCATATGAGGATGATACGATTAAGGTCCCGGCAGAACCGGAACCAATAGAATGTACTTATGATCCTTATTCCAGAATATTAAAAATGGAATTCACAGGAATATACGGCGGCATGTATACGTATCACTGCAAAGCTTATGTTTCGGAAGATGGCAAAGCCCTGCATTTCGGGACCATGGAATCATATGATTCACCGGGTGTCAATCTCCTGCAATGGTCCGGCAAAAAGCAGGAAGAACCGGAACAAGGCCGGTCAGAACAGCCAGGGATCAGGCATGCAAGCCCGTGAAGCATTGCCCTGCGTAGTTCTGCCACTATATCACTGCTTATTTAGTTGGATAAGGATAAACAGTAAAAAGGGCCATTTCACCGCCCGGATCCTTTAACTGTTCAAAATTACCGTCCCCTTTTTCATAGGTGTAGTCTTTCTGGTATAATTCATCCCCCGACTCGAAATGTTCCGTGACCAGGTACCCTTTTGGATCGTAAGTGAAGGTAAACGGCAATTGTTCTTCATGTGCACCATAGTTATATATTTCTATGGATGATAACATTTCAGCTTCATAAATATAGTCATACCTTGTGCTATCCGATAAGGAACCTCCATCATAAAGGGACCTGATGGAATGACTGAATTTGTCCCCATCGTAATGAACAACTTCTACCGAAGACAATTCCCAGACATTAAAAAAATCATAATTGGAAATCTTTGAAAGCAGATCACCTGTGTATTCGTAAGTAGTTCTTTCAACAGGAAACCATTGGTCACTGGAGTAATTACTTGAGGATTCCTCCACGAGGTTTCCATCAGAGTATATGTAATCAACTTTATAACTTTCATCCCAGGTCTGAAATCCCGAATTATAGGATGATGATATTGACTGGGTCCTGGCGCCATCCTGGAACACCATTTCTTCTTTCCAGGAAGGAATGAAGGTGCCGGCTTCTTTATTTGACTTGGTCCTGAAAATCACATTATCCAGGGGATAATCATATACTTCCTGCACGGTATCTTTCCCATCATCATCAGAATAATAATAATTGATGACAGATACTTTATCCCCCTGGTAAATGATGGAACAGTCAAGCCTGAATTTTCCGATCAGCTGTTCAATATAGCTGCTCAGGCGGTAGTTATCTTTATCAGATTCATTATCCTTATTGCATGATATGCAAATTTGCACCATGGCCATAAGCATGATCACGGTAAACATCCTGGTAATCAGCTGTTTTTTCATAAGACAGGGAGGTTTGGTTAAGGTAATGTTCCCTGCTGTGAAGATACAAAATAACTCACCCTAAGTCAATAGGCTCAGCCGGCTATTATCCCCCCGTCTTCCTGTCCTAAACTCTTACAGTCTTAGATTCTTCCCTTCCTACAGTATTATAGTCTTACAGTCCTAACCTCGCACTACTCGCCCCCCCCGCCGAATACTCCGGCGAAGTCACAGCAATCTTCTTCCCATCCAGCACAGCCAGCGCCTGGTCCAGATCGGCTAATGATATCATCGGGATGCTCTGCCCCTACACAAAGCCGGATCAGGTTTGGCGGGATATCGGCTATCTTGCGCCCTTCTTCGCCCTGCTGCGAGTGGGTGGAAATGGCCGGGATGGTGGCTACGGATTTGATCCTGCCCAGGTCGGTGGCACGCCAGATGCGCTGGAAACCGTCGAAAACATCCCTGGTGGCCTGCGCTCCGCCTTTTATGCGGAACGACATCAGATGGCCGTAGCGGTTCACGGGCTTGCCATAAAGTTCGTCTTTCTCTGCATCTGCCAGCCAGAGGTACTTGCTGGCCAATTCATGCAACGGATGGGCTTCCAGCCCCAGATAATCCACCTGTTCAATATGCTTGTGCTGTGCCAGGTAATTTGCCACGGTCATGGTGCTGCGGCTGCACTGGTCAACACGCATGCGCAGGGTGCGGATATCGTTCAGCGCCAGGATGGCGTTCATGGGTGAGATGTTCGGCCCGTTGTCGCGGTTGGGCAAAGCTTTGAGATACATGCAGTAATCATCCCTCAGGGCATCGTTTTCAATATTGGTAACAATATGCTTTTTCGCAATGACGGCCCCTCCTATTCCAAAGCCGCTCGTAGCCAGCGTTTTCGTAACAGACTGAACGACAATATCTGCACCCCACTGGATCGGGCGCATCAGGGCAGGCGTGGCCACGGTGGCATCGATGATCACCGGGATGTTATGCTGCATGGGCCAGTTCCACCACCTTTTCCAGGTCGAAGAAAGCCTGGCCGGGATTGGATGGCATCTCACCATAAAGGAAACGGGTGTTCTCATCGATAAGTTTTGCCCATTCGTTGATATCGTTGGAGTGGACCACCTTGCGCCATTCGATGTTGCGCTCCTTTGTGTTTGCTTATGGCAAACTGCTGGAAAGTGCCGCCATAAACCTGGCAGGTGGCCACGAAATTGATGGGCCTGCCTGGATTTTTCGGATCTACCGCGAGCAAAGGCTCAGCCGCGGAGGCAATGGCGGCCATACCGGAAGAGGTGGCTACGCAGGAGGTCTCATCTTTCGCGCCGTATCCATCGAGCAGGGCCAGCACGCCTTCCAGGTAATACATGCTGGGATTGGCGATGCGGGAATAGCACCAGGTCGGGATCTCGTAAGCCAGTGCGGCTTCCATCTCGTCGGAATCACGGTAGGCCTGTGAAGTCGACATATACATGGGCTCGATGATGGAGCCCTGGTTGAAATCAAGCGCTTCCTGCATGGAGTAAATGCCGTGAACGGCGATGGTATCAAAGCGGCACTGCCGCATCCGGTTGATGTTTTCCTGGTGCCAGGCCATGGCCGGCGGGCAGCATCGATGTAGTATTGTTTGCCTGTAGACATAGTTCTTTTGGTTAGGTTAATGATTGGTTAAAATTAGAAATTAATTAAATCACTGATTAAATGGCTAAATGTTAAATTCTTATTTCAAATTCTGCATTCTTTAATTACAGTACTAAATCTGATTGTCATCAATAGAAATAACTTAAACGAGGTTAATCAGTTTAACAGTTTAGCAATTTAACACTTTAACAATTTTTCACTGTTTTTTCTACCTTTGCACCTTCAATCCAAAATTCAATCAACATGAATTACGATCTGATCGTTATAGGCAGCGGACCGGGCGGCTATGTGGCTGCGATCCGCGCTTCGCAACTGGGAATGAAAACAGCTGTCGTGGAAAAGGAATCCCTTGGCGGGGTTTGCCTCAACTGGGGCTGCATCCCGACCAAAGCGCTGCTAAAAAGTGCCCAGGTGTTCAGGTATGCAAGCCATGCCGCTGGATTACGGCGTAAAAATAGAAGGCACCGTTACACCCGATTTTGAAGGGATGATCAAACGCAGCCGCGATGTGGCCAACGGCATGAGCAACGGCATCCAGTTCCTATTCAAGAAAAACAAAATCGAACCCTGAAAGGCACTGGAAAAATAACCCGGTAAAAAGGTCGTTGTGACCGATGAAGCCGGCAAAACGACCGAATACACGGCCAATCATATCATCCTGGCCACCGGCACCCGTTCCCGTGAACTTCCCAACCTGAAGCAGGACGGAAAAAAGATCATCGGTTACCGCCAGGCGATGAACCTGCCAAAACAGCCGAAATCCATGGTGGTGGTCGGTTCCGGCGCCATCGGCAGCGAATTTGCTTATTTCTATAATTCCATCGGAACGGAAGTGACACTGATCGAACTTCTGCCAAATATTGTTCCGCTGGAAGATGAAGAAGTATCGAAACAACTGGAACGAAGCTTTAAAAAAGCAGGGATCAAGGTAATGACCGATGCACGGTCGAATCTGTCGACACCACAGGCGAACCTGCAAGGTGAAGGTGAAGCGGGAAGCGGGGAAGCAGGGAAGCGGGAAGCGGGGAAGAAGTGATTGAATGTGAGGTGGTTTTATCCGCCGTTGGTGTTAAATCGAATTTTGAAGGCCTGGGCCTGGAAGAAGTTGGCATTATAGTAGAGAAGGAAAGGTCAAGGTCGATGAATATTACCGGACGAATGTGGAAGGATATTATGCCATCGGCGATATCGTGCCGGGGCCGGCGCTGGCGCATGTGGCTTCGCACGAAGGGATCACCTGCGTGGAAAAGATCGCCGGCATGCAAGTCGAACCGATCGACTACAACAATATCCCGGGATGCACTTACACCAGCCCTGAAATAGCTTCGGTAGGATATACGGAAAAGCAGGCCAAGGAAGCCGGATACGAGATCAAAGTCGGCAAGTTCCCTTTCTCGGCATCGGGAAAAGCAAGCGCAGCCGGCAACAAGGAAGGCTTTATCAAGGTGATCTTCGATGCGAAATACGGCGAATGGCTCGGGGCACACTTCATCGGCGAAAATGTCACGGAAATGATCGCCGAAGTGGTGGTGGCCCGAAAACTGGAAACACCGGCCATGAGATCATCAAATCGGTCCACCCGCACCCGACCATGTCGGAAGCGGTGATGGAAGCAGTGGCGGCGGCTTATGGGAAGTAATTCACATATAAACTTGAATGTCTTAAGTGTTGAAGTTAAAGTTGAATGTGTGAATTTTATCTGTGGTAATCCGTGTATTCTTTGTGAACTCTGTGTAACTATTACTTATAAGTGCAAGTCCGCGAATCGCTGAGTCGAAAATCTGAGTAATCCCAATGAATGGTAAATAACGAAACTATGAAACTCAGAAAACCAGCATTAAAGATCTGTTTCTGATCCAACCTGATGTTTTCCGGATGCAAGAGGATATTTTTTTGAATCATACCAAAAGGAAAAATTCAGGAAACTTGGGATTGATGCTGAATTTGTCCAGGATAACGAGTCGATGTCGGCAAAGGACGTGTTGAGGGGGCTGCATTTCCAGAAGCCTCCATTCGCACAGGGCAAGCTGGTGAGGGTAGTGCGTGGTTCGGTGCTGGATGTGGCAGTGGATCTCAGGAAGAATTCGGAGACTTACGGCAAATGGGAATCTGTCAGTCCTGAGTGCCGAAAACAAGCTGATGATGTGGATCCCGGAAGGATTTGCACATGGTTTCCTGATACTTGAAGACGATACCATCTTCCAGTATAAATGCACGAATTATTACAACAAGGAATCGGAATGCGGCATCATCTGGAATGACCCGGACCTGAAGATCGATTGGGGAATTGAAAATCCGCTGGTTTCTGAGAAAGATCTGCAAAGGATTGTTTTTCAAAGATTTAAAAGCCCATTTTAAATGACTTCAGGATTAAAAGTCAATAATATCTTCGTGGTCTTCGTGAGTCTCTGTGAAACTTTGTGTAATTTATTATAAGTTTCACAAAGTTACACGAGGATACACGAAGTTACACAGAGAATTTAAAAAATTTCTATGTCAAAACGATTATCACAATTATTTTAGCTTCCATGCCCTTCTATTTATTGGAATGATATTATCTTTTCTTCAAAACAAGGGAAAACAAAAAGAGATAAAAAGAACCGGTAACAGAGTCGATGGTTTTTGTGGAAGGGATGAATTATGCCATGCCGGTGCCCATTCCCGATTCTGCTAACTTTTGCAGGCGAGCCTGTCCCGATGGATATTTTTTATGTCCGCGAGCAATTCGACCGGGAACTGACGGTAAATACCTACTGGCATTCATCCACCATCCTCAGCATTAAAAGGGCGCCCGCTGGTTTCCGGTGATCGAGCCCATCCTGGCAAAGAACGGCATCCCGGATGATTTCAAATACCTTGCCCTGATCGAAAGCGGCCTGCTGAACGTGGTTTCCCCTGCCGGCGCCACCGGATACTGGCAGTTCCTTGAAAAGACAGGAAAAGAATACGGCCTGATGATCAATAAAGAAGTCGATGAACGTTATCATGTTGCGAAAGCCACTGAAGCGGCCTGTGCTTACCTGAAGAAATCTTACATCAAATTCGGCAACTGGACCCTGGTGGCAGCTTCCTATAACGCCGGACAGGGCCGCATCGACGAAACCATTGAAAAACAGCAGGACAGGAACTATTACCAAATGTTCCTGAATGAAGAGACTTCCCGATATATTTTCCGTATCCTGGCGATGAAGATACATTTATGAAAATCCTGTCAAATACGGTTTTAAGATTGCAAAGGGCGATTTGTACGACCCGCTGGAAGTCAAAACCGTCAAAGTCACATCGACCATCAGCGATCTTCCTGCTTTTGCCCGCCAGCAAAATACCACCTACCGCATGCTGAAAGAGCTGAACCCCTGGCTGAGGTCGGATAAACTGACTGTAAGGCGGGGAAGAGTTTGAGATCGCACTGCCGAATTTGTAGTACGAACTTACATCGTTTTTAACCAGGTGTTAATCCAAGGAATCTGGTTTAGTCAATAATACTTAGTCGCCTTAGAATACCCTTCGTGAGCCTTCGTGGTAATAAATGAACTGTGATACAGAGGGTTTAATTTCATATCTGATAAAGCAGTAATTTTGCAAATTCTTTTTAAAACCGCTGATGTTCAAGGAAAAAGACAATATCGAAAATGTTGATAACTGTTATCGGGACGGAATTTCTGGAGGTCTACGGCGCCCGGGTTCATAACCTCCAGAACATCGACGTTAAGATCCCCCGAAACGCGCTGGTGGTGATCACCGGCCTGAGCGGCAGCGGCAAATCCTCCCTGGCATTCGATACGATCTATGCCGAAGGGCAGCGGCGTTACATGGAGACATTCTCCATCTATGCCCGGCAATTCATCGGCAACCTGGAACGGCCTGATGTCGATAAGATCAGCGGCCTCTCACCGGTCGTTTCCATCGAACAGAAATCGGTCAATAAAAATCCCAGGTCAACTGTCGGCACAATCACGGAAGTTTACGATTTCCTCCGCCTTCTTTATGCCCGGATCGGAGAAGCTTATTCTTACGTAACCGGCGAAAAGATGGTCCGCTACTCGGAAGACCAGATCATCCGGCTGATCCTCGAAAATTACCACGACCAGCCGCTGATCATCCTGGCCCCTGTTGTCAGCGGCCGAAAGGGCCACTACCGGGAGCTGTTCGAGAACATCCGCAAGATGGGTTACCTGAAAGTCAGGATCGACGGGGAAGTCAGGGACCTGACCTTCGGCATGCAAACCGACCGGTTCAAGGTGCATGACATTGAAATCGTGATCGACCGGATCAGGCTGGACGGGTCGAAAGGGACCGATCTGCGTCTCAGGCAATCGATCCAGACTGCCCTGAAGCATGGTAAGGATGCACTGATGGTCCTGCATGCTGAAACCGGCGAGGTCAGGCCTTTCAGCCGCAAACTGATGTGCCCCGTATCAGGGATTTCTTATGATGAGCCGGAGCCAAACACCTTCTCTTTCAATTCGCCCTACGGTGCCTGTCCGCATTGCAACGGCCTCGGCAATATTACCGAAGTCGATATTAAAAAGATCCTCCCGGATCCCAATAAAAGCATAAGAAAAGGCGGGATTGCCCCTCTCGGGGAATATAAGAACAACTGGATCTTCAGCCAGATGGAGGCGATTGGTTACAAATATGGTTTTAACCTCGATACGCCCGTTAAAGAAATCCCCGAAGATGCCATCACCACTATTCTTTATGGATCGGAAGAAACGGTGCATGTGAAAAAAGAATACCTGGGCGTGACTTCTTCCTATTCACTGAATTTTGAAGGGGTGATCAATTTCATTACCAACCAGTTCACTGAATCATCTTCCGAAGGCGTACACCGGTGGGCCACATCTTTCATGAACAAAGTCCCCTGCCCTGTTTGCGAAGGAGCGCAGGCTTAAAAAAGAATCGCTTGCATTTTAAGATCGACGGGATAAGCATAGCCGATGTATCCCGGATCGACCTGATCACGATGAGTAAATGGATCAATGAGTCTGGAAGATAAACTGGAAGAACGCCAGCGGGTGATTGCCCATGATATCATCCGGGAGATCCGCAACCGGCTGCAGTTCCTTTTGAATGTCGGGCTGGATTATCTGTCGCTGGAACGGTCGGCCAGGAGCCTTTCCGGAGGGGAATCGCAGCGGATCAGGCTGGCTACCCAGATCGGTTCGCAGCTTGTCGATGTGCTTTACATCCTGGATGAGCCCAGCATCGGGCTTCACCAGCGCGACAACATCCGGCTGATCAATGCATTGAAGGAGCTGAGGGATATCGGCAATTCGGTGATCGTGGTTGAGCATGACAGGGAGATGATCCTGTCGGCCGACTGGGTGATCGATATCGGTCCCGGTGCGGGCCGGCATGGCGGGAAGATCGTCGGCACCGGCGTCCCCGGGCAGATGATGGACTGCCATACCATCACCTGCGATTATCTTTCAGGCAGGAAGAACATCCCGGTGCCGGCGCAGCGGCGTGAAGGCAACGGGCAATGGCTCATCCTGCAGGGCGCCACCGGGAACAACCTGAAAAACGTAACGCTCAACTTGCCGTTGGGTAAGTTTATTTGTGTGACAGGCGTTTCCGGCAGCGGCAAATCATCGCTGATCAACGAAACCTTATACCCGATCCTCAGCAATCATTTCTATCATTCCAGCCAGAAACCGCTGCCATACGGTTCTATTGCGGGCCTTCAAAATATCGACAAGGTCATTGAAATCGACCAGTCGCCGATCGGCAGGACACCCAGATCCAATCCTGCCACTTACACCAAGGTTTTCGATGAGATCCGCAAGCTTTACGTCCAGATACCGGAATCGAAAATACGGGGCTATACGCCCGGCCGGTTTTCTTTCAATGTAAAGGGGGAAGATGTGAAACCTGCAAGGGAGCCGGCTTACGGGTGATTGAGATGAATTTCCTGCCCGATGTTTATGTCGTATGTGAATCATGCAATGGCAAACGCTACAACCGGGAAACACTGGAAGTGCGTTACAAAGGCAAGTCGATCAATGATGTGCTGGACATGACCATCAACCAGGCAGTTGAATTTTTCGAAAACATCCCTTCCATCATTCAGAAGATCAGGACTTTGCAGGATGTGGGACTGGGGTATATCACCCTGGGGCAGCAATCGACCACCTTATCAGGCGGCGAAGCCCAGCGCGTCAAATTGGCATCGGAACTGGCCAAGCGCGATACCGGCAAAACACTTTATATCCTCGATGAGCCGACCACCGGGCTTGCATTTTGAAGATGTCAAAGTGCTGCTGGAAGTGCTTAACCGGTTGATCGACCGGGGCAATACCGTCCTGGTCATTGAACATAACATGGATGTGATCAAGGTGGCGGACCATATCATCGACTTGGGCCCGGAAGGCGGGGAGCGCGGCGGGCAGATCGTCTGCGAAGGGACGCCGGAAGAGATCATCCTTCACCCTGAGAGCCATACGGCAAAGTTCCTGGAGCAGGAACTCCGCGTTCATTAATCGTTACAGATTCATTTGAATCACTTATCTTTGCGAAACTCTGTGTTAACTTTGCGTAACTTTGCGAAACAGCTTTTAAATATTACACGAAGTTACACGAAGAAGACACGAAGAACCACGAAGGAAATTATGAATCAACTATGAATAAAAAAAAACCGGAATATGGCATTGTATTGAGCGGAGGAGGGGCCCGGGGGCTTGCTCACATCGGTGTGCTGGCTGCACTGGAAAAACACGGGATCAGCCCGGGTTGGTTTCCGGATCAAGCATGGGTGCAATCATAGGTGCCTTATATGCCGCAGGGGTAAGCACTGAAGAGATGCTGGACATTGCCCGGAACCGGAAGCTTAACAGCCTATTCGAATGGTCATTCCCAAAGCATGGCGGGATGCTGTCCCTTAAAATGCTCACCAGATTCTTGAAACACATATCCCGACAGATTCATTTCGAATCCTTAAAGAAAAAGCTTATTCATCACCGTCTCCAATATCTCATCCGGCCAGGACGAAATCATTTCAGAAGGTCCATTGTTCCAGGCAGTGGTTGCATCCGCTTCGATCCCGATCGTATTTGAGCCCCAGGTGATCAATGGCCAGACTTATGTCGATGGCGGGCTGTTCAACGATCTGCCGGTTGAGCCACTGGTTGGAAAATGCCGGAAGATCATTGCCTCACATGTGAACTACAATGGTCCGGATCCGGAACTGACCAGCATCCGGGCCATTGCAGAACGGGTTTACCGCCTGGCAATTTATCAGCATGTGCAGAAGAATTTCAGCAAATGTGACTTTATCATCGATCCGCCCGAGCTGAGGGAGCATGGGATTTTTGATTTCAAGCATATTGACAGGCTGTTTGAAATCGGTTTTGAAGCGGCTGAAGATCCTCGTTAACCAGATGACAGAACCCAGCAAATGAAAAACCGGTTATCATCCGGGAATATCAGGTCACATTAAAAAGAAAATAAAATGATAACGAACCCGAGCGAAGACGAAAAGAGACAGCAGGCATTCCAGCAGAAAAGCTGGCAGGAGATCAAGACTTATGATTCCTGGAAAGTCTTTAAGATCATTTCCGAATTTGTAGAAGGCTTTGAAAAGCTGGGACGGATAGGGCCGTGCGTTTCCATTTTCGGCTCTGCACGCTCAAAGCCCGGCAGCAGGGATTATAAAATGGCGGAAGAGATAGCTTACCTGCTCACCAAGAAAGGTTTTGGCATCATTACCGGCGGTGGTCCCGGCATCATGGAAGCCGGCAACAAGGGGGCGCATTTTGCCGGGGGAAAATCGGTCGGGCTGAATATCAACCTTCCTTTCGAGCAAATGCCAAATCCTTTTATCGATCCTGACAAGCTGATCGATTTTGATCATTTCTTTGTCAGAAAAGTCATGTTCATGAAATATGCCCAGGGCTATATCGTCCTGCCCGGTGGATTTGGCACGCTGGATGAGATGTTTGAAGCCATCACCCTTGTGCAGACCCAGAAACAGGTCAGTTTCCCGATCGTCCTGGTTGATAAGAGCTACTGGGGAGGGCTTGTGAAATGGATTGAAGAAAAGCTGCTGGCTGAAAACAAGATCAGGCTGAAGACATGCAAATTTTCCAGCTGGTCGACACTGCGGAAGAAGCCGTTGGTGTCATTGATGAATTTTACAAGAAATATGCGTTAAAGCCGAATTTCTAAGTAGCGGTCAGCGGTCGCGGCAGTCAGCGTCGAGTCGGCAGTCAAAGTCGCAGTTAGCAATCGCATCGAATTAAATTGGAATCTGAATCCTGGAATTTGGAACTTTGAATGAAACCCTACCTGAACACTGACCTTGGACTATAACAAATTGAACACATCAAACTAGAGCTGTTGCCGATCGAAGAAGATGGTTATCACATTTTTATCGAAGCGTTAATAAATGGCAGAATAGCAAGGTTGCTGATAGACACGGGTGCATCGAGGACCGTTTTTGATGAGGAAAGAATAAAGGCTTTTCTAGTAAGGAAAATCATAGTTTTGAAAAGATAGATAAACTATCTACAGGTCTGGGAACCAACACAATGGAAAGCCATTCCGTCATACTTGAAGAATTCAGTCTTGGAGAAACCATTTTCACATGATTACCAGGCTGTGGTTTTAAACATGGAACATGTAAACCAGTCGTATCCGATGCTTGGTCAGCAGCCAATTGACGGCGTTCTGGGCGGAGATCTGCTGCATGAGTTAAGGCTGTGATTGATTACAGGCGGAAGCAGGTCAGGTGGAAAGCGTGATCATGTTCCATGTTACATGTTGCATTTTTCATTTAACAAGAATGTAATAAACAATTATGATTAACATTAAGCATTACTATTAAGCATTAGCATTGAGCATTAAACATTAATCCATTAATATAATATGCTTCTCAAATAAAATTTAAAAGATTCCTTGATGGTATCGCCAGAATTACTATTTTTGCAGTCCTTTTTAAGTAAGGATAGTTTTTGGAGAGATGGGAGAGTGGCTTAATCCAACAGTTTGCTAAACTGTCGTACTCGATTAGGGTACCGGGGGTTCGAATCCCCCTCTCTCCGCGAAGAGGGTGTGGGTGTGGGTGTGCATGTGAGGTAGGTGGAGTGTGGAGTGCAGGTGAAGTGTTGGAATTTGTTGAATTTTGAATTTTGAATTTTGAATTAATAAGCGGTGTTTGATTTTGAAAAGTTAGAGGTTTACCAGGTGGTTAAGAGTCAGAATCTAAAGGTTCTGGCTTTAATTTCACAATCAACATTAATTGATTTTACATCAAAGATCAGTGGAAGAGGGCTTCGATAGGCATTTTGCTGAATCTTGCGGAAGGGACGGGAAGAATGTCGGTACAGGACAAAAAACATTATTATACCATGGCACGGGGATCGGTTTTTGAATGTGCGGCGATATTGGATTTGCTTCATGAGATGAAAATAGTAGAAGAAGAAATTTATACAGGAGTTATATGCGGGTTACGAGCAGTGTTCCAAGATGCTGCTGGCCATGTATCGCTCCATGGAACGACAACAATAATAAATTCCAAATTCACACCACAATTTACTGCACACCAAATTCACACCCGCTTCACTGCACACTCCACTTGCACACCCACACCCACACCCGCTTCGGGGTATAGCGCAGTCCGGTTAGCGCACCTGCTTTGGGAGCAGGGGGTCGTAAGTTCGAATCTTAGTACCCCGACAAATTGAAAGTCGGCAGTCAGCAGTCAGCAGTAATGCTGGCTGCTTTCTTTTTCATTTCATCCGGTTAGCGCATCCCGATTGGTCGGGAAGGTCGTAAGTTCGAATCTTACTACCCCGACTTAGAAAGTCAGCAGTCAACAGTCAGTTGGCTGCTTTTTTTATTTTACCGGTTAGCGCGTCCCGATTGGATCGGGAAGGTCGTAAGTTCGAATCTTACTACCCCGACAATGAAAGTCGGCAGTCAGCAGTCAGCAATAAGCTGGCTGCTTTCTTTTTGCCATTTAATTCGGTTAGCGCGTCCCGATTGGATCGGGAAGGTCGTAAGTTCGAATCTTACTACCCCGACTTAGAAAGTCTTCGGTCAGCAGTCAACAGTCAGTTGGCTGCTTTTTTTATTTAACCCGGTTAGCGCGTCCCGATTGGATCGGGAAGGTCGTAAGTTCGAATCTTACTACCCCGACTTAGAAGTCAGCAGTCAACAGTCAGTTGGCTGCTTTTTTTATTTTACCCGGTTAGCGCGTCCCGATTGGATCGGGAAGGTCGTAAGTTCGAATCTTACTACCCCGACTTAGAAAGTCTTCGGTCAGCAGTCAACAGTCAGTTGGCTGCTTTTTTTATTTAACCCGGTTAGCGCGTCCCGATTTGATCGGGAAGGTCGTAAGTTCGAATCTTAATACCCCGACTTAGAAAGTCTTCGGTCAGCAGCGGAGCGAAGCGACGTCCCGACTTTGTCGGGATCAACAGTCAGTTGGCTGCTTTTTTTATTTTACCCGGTTAGCGCGTCCCGATTGGATCGGGAAGGTCGTAAGTTCGAATCTTACTACCCCGACTTAGAAAGTCGAAGTCAGCAGTCAACAGTCAGTTGGCTGCTTTTTTTTTATGGTATTAACCCGGCTAGCGCGTCCCGATTTGATCGGGAAGGTCGTAAGTTCGAATCTTTCTACCCCGACACTGAGAAAGTCAGCAGTCGACAGTCAGCAGCGGAGCGAAGCGAAGTCCCGACCTTGTCGGGATCAACAGTCAGCTGGCTGCTTGTTTTTATTTAATCCGATTAGCGCGTCCCGATTTGATCGGGAAGGTCGTAAGTTCGAATCTTACTACACCGACAAGTTGAAAGTCAGCAAGTTACAAAATATCTTACTGACTTGTTTTTTGTCAAAGTTTGCGTTTTGGTTTGCGGCACTACTCCCAAAACTGCCGAATTTTTCATAATTTCCATTTCACCACCGATTTCTTTTTTTATCTATCATAATACCTGCTTTGATAATTTCCAGACCTACTTCGCAGGGTTCGATGAAGAAAGCAAGCGGGAGATCATGAGGAAGGTGACGGAGCTATGCGTCAGTCCCTGACGCAGCGGACACTCAAACCGTTTGTCTTAAAGCTTCTAACTTCTCTGAACATCCCATCCCCAAAATTCACCATACGGTACCATACTTGCTGAACATTGAACTCATCGGCTGCCCACCAGTAGCCATAATTGCCAACCTGGTTGTAAAAATTACCATCAGGGGCACGACCGCCGGCGGGAAGGGCTGTAAATCCACTTTCATTGGTCGCCCCTTCATTGGGATTGTTCCAATGGGTTGTGCCAGGTTCCTTTAGTTTGCCCCCGGCAATAGTGTCACCTTCCAGATAGTCCGATAGTGTCTTCCATTCGGCAACCGTGGGGATATGCCATCCTGCCGGAGCCAGTTTTCCCGTATTTACTGCATACCAGTTATATAAAGTGCCATAAATATCTTTGTACGCAGTAGCATCGTTGTTATAATAACAATATCCGGGAGTATTCAAGTTGCTCCACTCTGAAATATCTGATACCAAAGGGATGTTTGAACCATCGTTGTATTTTGTTGTTTTCAGGTTCTCTACCATCCAAATCTGTGTGCCAATGTTAACTGTATGATACACGTTGCCGTCTGCATCGGTCACGGTGGAAAGAGGATTGTTGTCATCGTCATTGTTGCATCCGGACAGTGATATAATTACCCCGCAAGTAATAATACCAAATATCCCTGAAATTATACCATACTTTTTCATAAGATCTGGTTCTGGATTTGAAAGCGAAAGATAAGAATTATTCAGGCTGAAAGCAAGTTTTTCTTCCAGATACGCTTCAAAGTGCCATTATATGCTCCGGATGACACAAGAGTCCACGTCAACAGAGATCGCGCGAAAACGGTGCGAAGCAATTGGGAATTCAGGCCGTGTTGAGGTTAGAAAGATAAGAAAGGATACCTGCATCGCCCCCTCTGCTTTCTCAAATTAAATGATCGATAGATAGATATTCATAATTATCATCGGCAGATCGTATATCTACCAGACATTTCGGTTTCATTCACTGTAAAAACCATCCAAGTTGAAGTATCTTGGAATTCTATATAGAAATCGGAAAGCGTTATGACTTTGTCACCATTACTTATTTCAACATCTGCAATTACTCCTTCAGGTTTACCCAAAATGCCATATGATTCATCATAGTGGTATAAGTTGGAAAATTCAATGCTATAATTCTTATTATCACCACAAAGATCCTCCGTTTGAAGCTGAAGAGTATCATTCTTTTCAGTTATTGTCCAATTACCCATATTTTCAATTCCAGCAAGCGCGCAAATTGTTGTATCATAAATAAAATAGATCATTTCTATGTCATCTTTGTAATAAAACACAGTGTCTCCTCGGAGATGAATTGTTATTTCTGACATAAAGGAATAGACAGACCATTCCCCTTTTAAAGTATTTACGAAATCCTCTTCAGTATATTCTTTTTTACAGCCAACTGTTAATAGATATATGGCCATTCCTAACGCTGTACATGATATAAATAGAAAATATTTGAATTGGCGTGGCATATTGATTTGAATTAAAAGTGAGGTAAAGTTAACTATATTGAAGGCAGAAGTCAATATAAAAACTACTGGCTTCATGTCGTTAATGTAAGTCTGCAGGTAGAAAAGTAGTCCATGTTTCTTTTTGGTTGTCAATTGCAAAATCCGATGATATTGATACCATCCGGAGAATAAATACATAATTCGAGGGAAAGATTACCTTCTTATGATTCGAGGCAGCTTTATTGTTAAGCGAGTGTTAATTTTCATCCATCGCAGATTTTTCAATACTACTTTTACCAGAGTTGTTTCATTATCAGCCTAATCCAAATACCATTTTATGAAATCAATCATCATTATTTTGTGTATCAGCTGCCTTATACCGGATGTTTTTACTCAGAATATCGGTATTGGTACAACTGCACCTGATGGCAGTGCCATGCTGGATGTGCAATCGACCACCATGGGGATGCTTGTTCCCCGCATGTCTTTATCCGATATGAATGCAATCAGTAGCCCAGCCAAGGGATTGCTGATATTCTGTATTGATGACAACCAGTTTTACATGAATCGTGGTACAGCCGAATCACCTGAATGGTCTGGTTTACAAAGTCAATGGAAAACAAGTGGGAGCGATATTTATTATGATGGAGGCAATGTAGGAATAGGTGAGTTGAATCCCTCAGGCAAATTACACATTTCCGTACCGGGTAATTGGGCAGGCATTGCTTTTACCGGCGCGGGATTAAATGACCTGGCAGTAAGTATATCGGGTTACAACAGCGCAGGGGCAACTGATTATGCCATCCGCATTCAGAATGCCGGCCCTAATCCCAATGAAATACAAATAAGCAATGACGGAGGCACAATCTGGAGCAGTCCCATACCCATTGCTCCAAATATTGACATGGGTTATGGCGTTTATGCAAATTTCGATAATACAGGCGGGCACACCTATAATGACCTTTGGGAATGGACGGCTAATGAGAGCTTTCCAGATATGCTCGTAATTAAAGATGGCAACGCAGGCATTGGAACTTCAAATCCGGAAAATTCTGCATTGATGGACATGACCTCCTCAACAAAAGGTTTTCTGCCACCTCGAATGACCTCCGCCCAGCGGACAGCAATTTCGTTACCCGCAGAAGGCCTGCTGGTCTATCAAACCGATAGCACGGCAGGATATTATTATTATACCGGCGCAAACTGGGTCAGTATCGAAGGTGCAGGAGCAGGGAGCAACTCCTCATCCACCTGCATCGATTATGATGGCAATGCATACCCGACTCTTACAATCGGTACTCAGGTGTGGATGGCGGAGAACCTGCGGGTGACGCATTACCGGAATGGGAATGTTATTCCGAATGTGTCTTATGATATAGCCTGGATAGGACTTTCAATTGGAGCATATTGCTGGTTCGATAATGATACATCAAATAAATATGGTCCCCTTTATAACTTTTATGCCGTTAATGACAGCCGGGGACTTTGCCCCACCGGCTGGCATGCCCCGTCAGAACCAGAATGGACCACATTGATAATATATTTAGGAGGACCAAACATTGCCGGAGGGAAAATGAAATCTGTATCCCCTTTATGGGCTATTCCCAACGCCGATGCCACCAACAACAGTGGTTTTTCAGGTCTTCCGGGTGGCCACCGCGATTCCAATGGTTTCTTCGACAGTGAGAGCGGCAGCGGCCATTGGTGGACGTCTACGGAGGACGGCTCCTACAACGCCTGGGGCCGGTACAACTATTACGACAACGGGATAGAAGGCCGTTTTAGCTATAGTAAAACCTACGGCTTGAGTGTCCGTTGTCTTAGGGATGAATAGACTAATTAACACTATCTTCCCTTGCAACCTCAATCGTCTCCGGGATGTCAACGATCTCCATTCGGGTATTTTGGTTGTCGTTATCCTTGGCCACGATCCGGTAATCGAAACTGCAGGAAACTGCCCTTCCATCAAATGTAATGCCTTTCACAATAAACTTATCAGGGCTTTTTTTCGTGACAACCAATAAGACCATTTCTTCGGAAACAGGGGTAAGAAAGACCTTGTAATCATTTTTTAAATCGACTGTCCGGGAAAAGACAGGATCAATACTCACGATTGATTCCCCATTAAGAAGTTCTGCAGAACCCAGGTCTTCGATCCAGGATTCTGTAGATTGAATGGAATTAAAGGTCCGGTATTCATGCTTTCCTTCGGGTAACATTACTTTTTTGAAGGTATTAAAACCGCCATCAGCATACACAGCACCGGCGTTGGTAATATAAAACCTCAGGGTCCCTCCCGGATAATCGCCAGCATAACCACGGATCAGGTCACCTCCCCAGCTCCATGCACCCACCCCGATACCGCTATAAAAATGGTAACCTGCAACTGCACAGGAACCTGGCAAAACATTGCCATCAGCTCTCCCCAATACGCCTGCACAGGCACCGGAATTTTCATCAGCGAGAAAAAAGCCTGCTGCTCCTTCATTGGACATGAGCCACCCTCTTACTGCATAATTCGTCCCGGTAGCTGCTGAAGCTAATCCATAGACTGCAGTGGCCTCTTCCCCGGAAACATGGGCATAGATGGCGCGACCTGTGTTTTGTATGACTGATAACTTATACGAAACATATGGTATATCTGTTCCTAAAGCAAGCAACGGACCCAATAGCAGAGATACAAGCCCCATCCAACCAAACTGCTGGTCCCACCGCACATTGAACCAGGGTTTGCCCCACAGCCCCTTGACGCACGGGCGTCTTGTGAAACAAGGCGACCAAATAATTGAAGCTGAAACCAAGGGCCAGCAAGGTGACGCCCGCTACGGCTAGCACCACAGCTGAGAAAATCGCAAATGCCCCAATGGGGCTCAGCGACTGAATGCCCTGCAAACGTGAAAAAGGAGCAGCAGGGCCACCAGGGCGGCAATACCTACCGAAACCATCCCAATGATGCCAAATGGGCGGGCCGGGTTGTAGTTCAGCGCTGTCCAACAATTGACCGGGCAAAGCGGATTCCATCGTTGACAACATTAAGCTTGGAGCGGCCAATGCGCTCGCTCAACGGATCGGCAACCTCTATCATCTTCATCCGTTCGTGCAGCGCGCCGTGCCATCACCGGCGCCGCGTTCAGCCCGTCGGGAACGGATAGAGTTGCTCCAACACTGATTTTTGAATACGCGGATGCCGCTGGCCGAATCGGTGATATTCGATGCACTGATTATGTTCACCAGCCGGGCAAAGACGAGGTCACCGATACGCCGGGTGAGCGGCATCTGACTTTCGGCGCCAGCCATGCGCGGGCCGATCACAATGTCCGCGGCTTGGGCCAGCGCTGCTTGCACCAGGTCCAGAAAATGCTCTGGCGGGTAGGTTCCGTCGGCATCCAAAAAACCGATCCATTCGCCGCTGGCAGCCGCAAACCCCGTCTTCAGCGCCGCGCCATAGCCGCCGTTTCTTGCATGCTGCACTAGGCGTGCTCCAGGCCGCGCCAGGACGATTGCGGCCGGTATCCGCTGGAGCCGTTGTTAACCACAATCAGTTCGAGATCGTCAATGCCAACATCCGGTAGCTGTGGGTGAATAGCAAGTACTCGCTCCATAATAGAGCGAATGCCTTTCTCCTCGTTATACGCTGGGATGACGACAGAAAGTGTGGTCATGTTGCGCTCCCCTCCGACTGTTCCAAAATATTTTTCACCTAAGGCTTACGAACTCCTGTGTGTTGCCGCGAACCGAAGCCACACGCGAATAACGGATGTTCACGACGCATGCAGCCCAATATGTCTACACACCTTACACGCGGCGATCGGCGCGCGCAGTCAGCTATTGTCCTGCGCCAATGATGAATGCGTGCCAGCTCTTGCGCAAATCCGCCCTCGCCATTCGTCGGCATGACCATCACTTCCGTTCTCTGTAATCCTGTCCATCGCCCTGTTGGTGGAGATCGAATGCCCTTGGCAACCTGTGATTTGCTGTCATAATAGCCATAGTCGGCTTGATATGCATGGCGGTAGGCATGGTCGCGCTCGTCAACGCCATTCAGCACTGCGCCAAGCAAGTAGGCGTGGACTTGGTGGAGCGTGGTTACTGCGTGCTTGGCTGCCTCGCGTTGAGTTTCCCAGCCCGAATGACGAGCAAGACGCCGTCGGCGACGCCAGCGATCACAGCCGAATCAGACACGAGGGTAATGGGCGGGCTGTTAACAATGATGACATCGCATACGGTTCTCAGTTCTCGAACAGATCCTGCATATGGCGCGACCCAAGCAATTCTGACGGGTTAGGCGGTAAAGGCCCTGACACCAAAATGCGGAGGTTGGCTAATTCCGCGCCCTCAAGTAGATTCTCTAGTGCCTCGTATTCGCCCAGCAGCGCCGTCGTGACGCCGAAGTTGTTCGACAGGCCAAAAAGACGACGCTGCGTAGGCCTGCGCAAATCGGCGTCAACTAACACCACCTGCTGTCCTGCCTGTGCCATAGCGACAGCAAGGTTCGCCGCAACAAGGACTTACCCTCACCCGTCCAGGGCTTGCGACCTGAAGCAGCGCAAGGGGACGATCCACGGATGCGAATCGAAGGTTGCCCGTAACGACCTGAATGCCTCAGCGGCAGGGCCATACGGTTCGTCCAGCACAGTCAGTTTTGTTTGCTTCGCTCCTGTTTCGGGTAGCAGCGGCATTATACTCAGTGCGTTCACCCCCAACTCCTCACCGACCTGATCCGAACTAATCGTGTTATCTATTAAATCGATCAGATAGGCGCAACCGATCGCCAAAAGCCGCCCCGAGCAAAGCCGCCAGGAGAACTGTCACGAGGAACCCTGCGTCAATCGGGCTGTCGGGCAACGAGGAGGGCTCCAAGACATTGATCGCGTTCACCGCTCCCTTTTGGGTAGCGTGAGCAGCGCCGCATAGTTCGCCTGCAGAGAAGTCAATTTCGACTCAAGAATCTGAATTTGGCTCAAACTGGCGAATTTTGCTGGCGCTCAACTCCTTTGCAAGATCGTCCTGCTGGTGCAATTTCATCCTTGTCGCCCCGATATCGGTTTGCAGTTTGGCCATTTGGGCCTTGGCAAACGCGTCGCTGGCTCTGCACATTTGCCCGGCAGGGCTGAGCAAAGTCAACTGATTGACGAGTTCAGTACCAACAACCTGGGCCGGACCGGGTCAATGTCGGTGACTACGATTTCAATCAGGGAAGTCCCAGGTACAACAAAAACGGTGTATTTGGGTAGCCACTCTATTCCCATCGCTTTCATGGTTGCATTGCGAAAGGTATTACGGCGTGCGATTTCCGCATACGAGAGCCAGCATCGGTGCCAGGTTGAACTCTGCGCCATTGGGATTTGATCCTGGATGGCGCTGCCTACTGCCAGGGTCGTGTACGACGGTACAAAGGCGGCTGCCGAAGAACATAGACGAAGGCAGAAGCAGCCGCCAGCAGGGCAGACGCAAGAACGAGCCACCACCAGCGCCTCACTGGATCGAGGTACTTGCGGAGTCCGACGCTATCCATGAATCAAGTTCCCGTTCTCAAATCTCGGCGCATTCGCGCGTCCATACCGGATCCCAGTTTTCGAACTGGTCACTGGTAAGGTTGCGTTTCTCCGAGCCGTCTGTGTTCATGATCGATAACTGCTGCGTGCTGTGTCACGGTTGGAGAAGAACAAGATGTGCTTTCCATCCCGGCGGTCAATCCGCCCCGTTACGTTATGCTCGCCTGATCCTGCCCACTCCAGTCCACACTCATATCCTCCGTCTTCCCGGAGGAGTTCTCAGAAAAACACCTGCTTCGCTACCGATTTCGGTCCTATACCGTCGATCTGTTTGATAACGGTGCGCCGGCACGCCGCCAGCTACGGCATAGGACGGCACATCCTCTGTGACAACCGCGCCGGCTGCCACGACCGCACCCTTGCCGATGCACACACCGTCGGTGATGATGGCGCCCGCACCGATCCAAACGTCGTCTTCCACGACAATGCCCTCGGCCGTGATGCCTTGGTCCACCATCGGTCGCGCCGGATCCTCGAAGACATGGTTCACGGCGAGCATTTGCACCATCGGCGCGGTGTAGACACGGTCGCCGATGGTAATCCCCCCCTGGCCGCGCAGCACATTGAACTCGCCAATCAGGCTGTTGGGGCCGATGCGAATAAACGCATGCGGCAGTTTGCGAAAATTGTAGACATGCAGCACTGAACCGTGCATCACGAAACTGTTGTCGCCGATTTCGATGCCTGCAGGGCAGGCATGGAGGTATACACCCTGGTCGATATAGGCATTGCGACCAAGATGGATCTGATCCGCAAAGCGGATGCGCACATTGTTCTCGATTGCCGCGATGCCAGCCATCCTTAACACCAACCGGTAGATCAGCGCCCTGACACCAATGCCGACGACCGTTGGTATCCACCCAACCAACAGGAAAAGGGTCTGTTCGACAATATATCGCGACAGACTGCTTGCTTGGCGGTCAATATAAAGTGAGATTCCTTGCCGAGCGCTGCCGGCAACATCCATGCGAGCCACAAATACCCCATACCCTAAACGAACAAAGATCGAAATTATGCCGGCGTCACAACCTCCGCGGCTATCGTATCAGGAAAGATCACGCTTCCAGCTTACATTTGGCTGACAGATAGTGAAGTGGCGGATGCCTCCAGATCGAATCCGCTTTCCTTACGATCTGCCAACGCGTGCCTGCGCCAAGCCTGACTATGCCCTGACGACCCTGAAACAACAGGACTACGTGCACTCCTGACACAGGAACCGCAGCCGGTCCGTCGAGACGCAGGGCCGTGATCGTGTATGGTTGGGGCACTGGCGAGCTTACTTGAACCTTTCATCGCAACCCACACAGCATTGGCCTCATCGACGCTAGAGCACAGCTAAACTTCACGGCAAAAGACAGGACATTTGTCCGATGAGCAGTCTGGACAATTGTGTTAGTCTTGATGCACAAGACACTCCGTGGCACATCGCACGCAGAGGAGAGGTACAGCATGTTGATTTGGATTGCAGCCGCGACTTTCATTGCGCTAGGGTTTGGTTCTTTCGTCGTGTTGCTGGTCGCAGAGGGAATCTCCGGTCAGGCAGTTAAGTCTGACCTGGATCTGGAAGAGCAACCGATCGGCCAATGACATAGCATGCCGGCACTCGGGCCTCAGAGTTCAGTGCTGCGTCGGAATGAACTTCCCTGCAGCAGCCCACCATCAGCAGGGCACCCTCCTAGGCTCGAAACAAAACCACCGGTATACCTGCCCGGTGGTTTTGTTTCAAACCTAAGCCCGATTCGGCGATGGGCTGAAGTATGCCGTTCAACCTAATCAGCTACGCTGCGGACACACTAGCGGCGATTTGGGCTGCACAACCAATGCATTAGCGCGTCCAAACCGGGTACACATCTTCAAATTCACTAGACACCAGATTCCTTTGCCCCGAACCGTCCGCATTCATGATCCAAATCTGCGCACGCCCCACATCCCGGTTAGAGAAAATACGATCTGACTGCCATCGGGCGACCATGCAGGATGCTTGTCCCATTCCCAGTTATTGAACGTCAACTGTTGGACGATACTGCCATCTGGTGTGACCCGATAGATTTCATCGTTGCCCGAATTGCTGCTCACAAACGCGATCCATTCACCAGTAGGTGACCATGCCGGATCATAGCTGTCTCGTGTGAAGGCTGTCAACTGGGCGTCACGCTGGGCACCCACTTCACGGACATGGATC